>NZ_RBWW01000001.1:0-3316360 GCF_003634715.1 Haloarcula quadrata | reverse complement strand
GACTTCGAGCGGGCGCTGGACGCGGCGCTGCTCGAATACGCCGACCGGCTCTCGAATCGCTACCCGCTGTCGGTCTGTCCGGTGCTGTCCTACGTCCTCGCCAAGGAACGCGAGGTCGACAACATCCGGGCCATCGCCCGCGGTCGCGAGGCCGGCCTCGGCCCCGACGAAATCGAACAGGAGCTGGTGATACTATGAGTCAGGAGATCGCTGTCATCGGAAGCCCGGAGTTCACGACGGGCTTTCGGCTAGCTGGCGTCCGCAAGTTCGCGGACGTGCCTTCCGACGAGAAAGACGAGCAGCTCGACGACGCCGTCGAGGAGATGCTCAACGACGACGACGTCGGTATCGTCGTGATGCACGACGACGACCTGTCGCATCTCTCACGCGGTGTCAGGCAGGATGCGGAGACGAGTGTCGAGCCGGTGATGGTCACGCTCGGCGGCGGCACTGGGAGCGGCGGACTGCGTGAACAGATCAAGCGAGCCATCGGTATCGACCTGATGGACGAGGACTAACCATGAGTCAAGCAACAGACACAGACGTCCGTGAGGACGGCATTATCGAAAGCGTCTCGGGACCGGTCGTAACGGCTCGGGACCTCGACGCCCGGATGAACGACGTCGTTTACGTCGGCTCGGAAGGGCTGATGGGCGAGGTCATCGAGATTGAAGGAAATATCACCACGATTCAGGTGTACGAGGAGACCTCCGGTGTCTCCCCCGGCGAACCCGTCGAAGGGACGGGCTCGCCCCTCTCCGTGGACCTCGGGCCGGGTATGCTCGACGCCATTTACGATGGTGTCCAGCGCCCGCTCGACGTGCTCGAAGAGAAGATGGGGTCGGCGTTCCTCGACCGTGGTGTCGACGCGCCGGGCATCGACCTGGAGAAGACCTGGGAGTTCACCCCTGAAGTCGAGGAAGGCGACGAGGTCGAGGCCGGCGACATCGTCGGCACCGTCCCCGAAACGCCGAGTATCGACCACAAGGTGATGGTCCCGCCCGACTCCGAGGGTGGCGAAGTCGTCGCCATCGAATCGGGCAACTTCAACGTCGAAGAGACCGTTGTCGAACTGGACAACGGCGAAGAAATCCAGATGCACCAGGAGTGGCCGGTGCGCCAGCAGCGACCAACCGTCGAGAAGGAGACCCCGACGGAACCGCTCATCTCCGGCCAGCGCGTGCTCGACGGGCTGTTCCCGATTGCGAAGGGCGGAACGGCCGCCATTCCCGGTCCGTTCGGGTCCGGGAAGACGGTCACCCAGCACCAGCTCGCCAAGTGGGCCGACGCGGACATCGTCGTCTACGTCGGCTGTGGCGAGCGTGGCAACGAGATGACTGAGGTCATTGAGGACTTCCCGGAACTCGAGGACCCGACCACCGGCAACGCGCTGATGGACCGGACCTGCCTCATCGCCAACACGTCGAATATGCCCGTCGCGGCACGCGAATCCTGCGTGTACACGGGGATTACCATCGCGGAGTACTTCCGCGACATGGGGTACGACGTGGCGCTGATGGCTGACTCCACCTCACGGTGGGCCGAGGCCATGCGTGAGATTTCGTCCCGACTTGAGGAGATGCCGGGTGAGGAGGGGTACCCCGCGTACCTCTCCGCTCGCCTGAGCGAGTTCTACGAACGTGCCGGGTACTTCGAGAATATCAACGGCACCGAGGGCTCCGTCTCAGTTATCGGGGCCGTCTCACCGCCGGGCGGGGACTTCTCCGAGCCGGTCACCCAGAACACGCTGCGTATCGTCAAGACGTTCTGGGCGCTCGACGCGGACCTGGCCGAACGCCGGCACTTCCCCTCTATCAACTGGAACGAGTCGTACTCGCTGTATCGCGACCAGCTCGACCCGTGGTTCGAGGACAACGTCCGAGCCGACTGGCCGGAGACGCGCCAGTGGGCTATCGACACGCTGGACGAGGAAGCGGAACTGCAGGAGATTGTCCAGCTCGTCGGGAAGGACGCGCTGCCGGAGGACCAGCAGCTGACGCTCGAGATCGCCCGCTACCTGCGCGAGGCGTGGCTCCAGCAGAACGCCTTCCACGACGTGGACACGTTCTGTGAGCCCGAGAAGACCTACCGCATCATGGACGCCGCCAAGACGTACAACGATGCGGCCTTCGAGGCGCTGGATGCCGGTGTCCCCGTCGAGGAGATCACCGACATTGACGCCGCGCCGCGGCTCAACCGTATCGGCGTGCAGGAAGACTACAACGAGTACATCGACGACCTCGAAGACGACATCAAGTCTCAACTGCGGGAGCTGTACTAACAATGAAAGAGTATCAGACAATCACAGAGATCAGCGGACCGCTGGTGTTCGTCGAGACCGACGAACCGGTCGGCTACGACGACATCGTCGAAATCGAGCTCAGCGACGGCGAGACCCGCCGTGGCCAGGTGCTCGAATCCGCAAGCGACTACGTCGCCATTCAGGTGTTCGAGGGGACCGAAGGTATCGACCGCGATGCCTCGGTTCGCTTCCTTGGCGAGACGATGAAGATGCCCGTTACCGAGGACCTCCTCGGGCGGGTCATGGACGGGACCGGCCAGCCGATCGACGGCGGCCCGGAGATCGTCCCCGACGAACGCCGTGACATCGTCGGTGAGGCAATCAACCCGTTCTCTCGGGAGTACCCTGAGGAGTTCATCCAGACAGGCGTCTCGGCCATCGACGGCATGAATACGCTCGTCCGCGGGCAGAAGCTGCCGATCTTCTCCGCCTCCGGCCTGCCACACAACGACCTGGCGCTCCAGATCGCGCGACAGGCGACGGTGCCGGAAGAGGAAGACGGCGAAGACGACGAGGGTTCGGAGTTCGCTGTCATCTTCGGTGCAATGGGTATCACGGCCGAAGAGGCGAACGAGTTCATGGACGACTTCGAGCGCACCGGCGCGCTGGAACGCTCCGTCGTCTTCATGAACCTCGCGGATGACCCGGCCGTCGAGCGGACGATTACGCCGCGGCTGGCGCTGACCACCGCCGAGTACCTCGCCTTCGAGAAGGACTATCACGTGCTGGTCATCCTGACGGACATGACCAACTACTGTGAGGCACTGCGTGAGATCGGTGCCGCGCGTGAGGAGGTCCCGGGCCGGCGTGGCTACCCCGGCTACATGTACACCGACCTGGCACAGCTCTACGAGCGTGCTGGTCGGATCGAGGGCCGCGAGGGCTCTGTGACCCAGCTCCCGATCCTGACGATGCCGGGCGACGACGACACGCACCCGATTCCGGACCTGACCGGGTACATTACTGAGGGCCAGATCTACATCGACCGCGACCTCAACAGCCAGGGCATCCAGCCGCCGATCAATGTCCTGCCGAGCCTGTCGCGGCTGATGGACGACGGCATCGGCGAGGGGCTGACCCGCGCCGACCACGCTGACGTGAAAGACCAGATCTTCGCCGCCTACGCAGAGGGTGAGGACCTCCGCGACCTCGTGAACATCGTCGGTCGCGAGGCGCTGTCGGAACTGGACAACAAGTATCTGGACTTCGCCGACCGCTTCGAGGAGGAGTTCGTCGATCAGGGGACCGACACGGCCCGCAGTATCGACGAAACGCTCGAACTCGGCTGGGACCTGCTCTCGATGCTTCCGAAAGATGCGCTGAACCGCATCGACGAGGACCTCATCGAGGAGCACTACCGCGAGGACGAGACCGCCGAAACCGTCGAGGCCTGACGCGACGGCTTACTTTCTCCGGCATCCCTCAATCTATACCATATATTTTGGGTACGCGACTGTTTAGCGTTGACCTCCTACACTAGAATGCACTATGCCAGCACCAGGGAGCGAAGGAATTTGGCTGTGGTTAGGTACAGCGGGCATGTTCCTCGGCATGCTATACTTCATCGCGCGCGGTTGGGGCGAAACTGACGGCCGGCGTCAGAAGTTCTACATCGCGACAATACTGATCACGGCAATCGCGTTCGTGAATTACCTCGCGATGGCGCTTGGCTTCGGCCTGACGTTCATCGAGTTCGGCGGCGAACAACACCCCATCTACTGGGCGCGATACACCGACTGGCTGTTCACAACGCCGTTGCTGCTGTATGACCTCGGACTGCTTGCAGGTGCAGACCGCAACACCATTTACTCGCTCGTCAGCCTCGACGTGCTGATGATCGGTACTGGTGTGGTCGCAACGCTGAGTGCAGGCAGTGGCGTGCTGTCTGCCGGTGCAGAACGGCTGGTCTGGTGGGGTATCAGCACTGCCTTCCTGCTGGTCCTGCTGTACTTCCTGTTCAGTTCGCTGTCCGGCCGGGTTGCAAACCTGCCCAGTGACACGCGAAGCACGTTCAAGACGTTGCGCAACCTCGTCACTGTCGTCTGGCTGGTCTACCCAGTCTGGTGGCTCGTCGGCAGTGAGGGGCTTGGCCTTGTCGGTATCGGAATCGAGACGGCCGGCTTCATGGTCATCGACCTCGTCGCGAAGGTCGGCTTCGGTATCATCCTGCTCCGGAGCCACGGCGTGCTCGACGGCGCGGCCGAGACGACCGGAACTGGCGCAACGCCTGCAGACGACTAACCGCGACCGTTCGTCGACTTCGCTTTTTTGCGTGTCAGTCCGGAAGCGGCAGCGCTCGAACCGAAATAACTGGAAACCGTTAACTGCCTACGTCGAAAAAAGACCCGTAATGGCTAAGGACGTCAAACCCACGCGCAAGAATCTGATGCAGATCGAGGACCGCATCGAGCTGTCCGAGCGTGGGCACGACACGCTGGAGAAGAAGCGTGACGGCCTCATCATGGAGTTCATGGACATTCTGGACCAGGCACAGGACGTCCGTGAAGACCTCGACGGCTCCTACGAGCGGGCCCAGCGCGCGATCAACATGGCCCGGGCGATGGAGGGCGACGTGGCCGTCCGTGGGGCCGCCGCAGCACTGAAAGAACACCCCGAACTGACGACCCAGTCCAAGAACATCATGGGTGTCGTTGTCCCGCAGATCGAGTCCAGCAAAGTCCGAAAATCGCTGGACGAGCGTGGCTACGGCGTCATGGGGACCTCGGCCCGCATCGACGAGGCCGCCGAGGCCTACGAGGAACTGCTCGAAAACATCATCCTTGCCGCCGAAGTCGAGACGGCGATGAAGAAGATGCTCGAGGAGATCGAGACCACGAAGCGCCGTGTCAATGCCCTCGAATTCAAACTCCTGCCAGACCTCTACGACAATCAGGAGTACATCGAGCAGAAACTCGAAGAGCAGGAGCGCGAAGAGATCTTCCGCATGAAGAAGATCAAAGCCAAGAAGGAAGAAGAGGAAGACGCGTTAGCGGCCGAAGAGGAAGCGGAAGAAGAGCCCGAAGCGGTCACTGCTGACGACTGAACAGGGAGCCCGTCCTGACCGGTATCGTTTTTGCGCTTTCCCGTTCCTGTTGAGTATGTCCTGTCCCGACTGCGGTGGCGACCTCGTTTCGTTCCCAGTTCCAGACGACCTCCAGCAGCTTCTCCCCGGAAACGAACCGGGCGCTGGCGTCTGCCGGTCCTGTCTGGCGCTTCACCCGGAAACGGAGCCGCCCGCTGCTGTGCCCGACCTCTCGGATCTGGACGGTGCAATTCCCGATGCCGACGGCGCAGCGGTCCCGCTGGTGTTGCTGGTCGGACTGCTTGATTCGCTCGCGATGCACCGTGAGGAGATCACCGCGTTACTGGAGCGAGTCGAACGCGAGGGCGTCGATCCGCTGCTGGTACTGGACCGCCTCGACGCCAGCTACGGCGAGGCGGCCCACGTCGACCTCGGTCGCCGCCGTCGGCAACTCGAACAGTTGCTGTGAGCGGACAGGTCGACCGTTTCACCCACGCCCTGAGAGACGGCTCTAACGTCGCGCGTTTCGGTGGAGCCGGTGGTGGTGGTGCCATCGGTCAAAGACATACAGAGAGAAGAGAACGACTGGCGCGTTAGACGCCCGTCGAGTAGCGCAGCAGGCCGGCGACGCCACCGAAGGCGGTCAGCAGCTGTTCGCCTTTCTCGAAGTCAGTGGAGATAAATACCGTCTCAGTGCCGCGCTGGTCGGCCAGTTCCATCAGGTGGTCGATGGCGTCTTCACGCTCGCCGTCGTCGGCGTCGACCGTGGCCCCACAGCGGGAGCACTCGTGGTCGTCAGTCCCGGCGCTGCTGTTGATGAGGTCGTACTCATCGTGGCCGTTCTCGCAGGTGTAGGCGACCACGTCCTTCCGGAGGTCCTCGGAGATAAGCAGCTGTTCGACTGCGCCCATGTTGAGGTTCTGGCGCGTCTGGTCGAACCCGTAGGTGGCCTTGTCCCCGTTGTGGAGCTGCTTGAAGAAGTCCTCCATGAGCTCCTTGTCCCGGAGCATCTCGTGTTCGGCCAGCACATCGTCGGCCGCGTCCACGAGGTCGTACAGCCCTGACTCGTCGGTGTAGGCCACGTCGAACTTCCCGAGCACCATGTCCTGTAGCTCGTGGTGGAGATAATCGCCGTCGAGGAACTCGTCTTTTGTCGGTGAGGGGCCGCCGACGAGGATCCCGTCTATTTCGTGGCGGTCGGCGACGAACAGGTCGTTCGCCATGCCGGCGACCTCCTGATAGAAATTGTCGATGGCTTCCAACCGGAGGCGGGCGAAACGCTGGGCGGACTGACCACCTTTCCGCTGCTTGCCCGGGACCAGTGAGGAGGCGGACTTGACAGGCTCGACGCGTTTGCCCTTCAGCCAGCCGACGTTTGCCTCGCGCCGGTCGAGCACGATGAGCCCGAACAGCCCTTTGTCGGCCAGCATGTGCTCCAGCGGCTCGGTGAGGAACTCCGAGTCACAGTGGTAGCGGAACGATTCGATGGGGTCTGGTGGGGATTCGAGGACCTTCGTCACCATGTCGGTCCGGCCGCCGCCGGTATCGAACGCGCCAGAGAACACGACCAGTCCGTTGTCGGGTGGCCGCACGTCGTAGTACCGGAGTCGGTCCTTGATCGAAGTGAGCGCGTCTTGCACCGCTGTCCGAGTGTCCTTCGATTTGATGTTCGAAGCTTCGGAGTGTTCCTGGGTGACGTGGGCGACGACGTCGCTGATCAGCTTGTCTTCGGGGATGTAGATAGAGACGAGTTGGGTGCCCGAACCCTGGTACCCTTTGAGTTCCTCTATGACCTTCCGGAACTCGTATTTCTGCTTGTCAGATTGTTCCTGTTCCTGCTGCTCGCTCATTACTCTATATTGGCCAAGGTGGCGTAAGAACCTGTTGACAGCCGTGCGATTCGAGCGGTCCTCGTGCCGGAACGGCGACTGACTCAGCTCTGCTGACGAGCCAGCGCGGCAGCCGAGAGCAGTGCGATAACTGCGACGAGCACGGTAAAGCCGGGACCGGACCCGGCCGTGGGTTCGTCTCTTGATTCGCCATCAGTGCCGCCGACGCTGTCAGCCATGGTTGCCGTCGCTGCCGTCCCGTCGGTTACGGTCGACTCGGCGGTGGCAGTCGTCGGCTGTTCTGGTTCGGCGGTGGCAGTGGGGTTGGCGGTCGCTGTCGGTGTTTCGCTTTCGGGCGTATTCTGTTCGGTGGTTGTCGTCGCCTCAGTAGTGGTTTCGCCACTGCCGCTGTCTCCGCCGTTGCTGCTCGAGCCCGACACTGAGAGCGTGTCCGTCTCCGAGAGCGACTGGCCGTTGCCGCCGTCTGTGGCGACGGTGAGGTCGTAGTCGCCGCCGCTGTCAGCAGTGATGTCGTAGGTGACAGCCGTGGTCGTTCCGCCGGCGATATCTCCACTCGCTGTCCCGGACGCTAGCGAGTACGAGTAGCCGTCGGAATCAGCGACTGAGACGGTGTAGCTCGTCGACGTGTCGCCGCTGTTGTGGACGACAGCGTCGACGGTGGTCGTCTCGCCGTCATCGAGGTCGGTCGAGCTGACCGAGGTCGTCAGCGAGAGACTGGCGGGGCTGAGCACGTCGAGGCCGGTCTGTCTGGTGTCTGAGTAGGTGTTTGTGCCGCCGGACTCATCGGCGGTGACGGACACCGACACCTCGCCGTTGTAGTCACCGGTGGCGTCGGCAGTGCAGTCGAACGTGGCTGACCCGCTGCCGTCGCTGAGTCCGATGGTCTGTGAGCCAGACGGCGAGCAGGACAGGCCATCCGGAGTGGAGAGCGTCGCTTCGACGTTCTGAACGCCATCGCCGGACACTGACACGTCGATGGTGAAGCTATCGCCCTGCGTGTCTTTGCCCGGGGTACATCACAAATAATAATTACTATGGGTAACAGTAGCGTGCAAAGCTGACAGTGTATAGACGTTAAATCACTGTCTCCGGTATGCAGCGAACCGTTTGTGACGCGATGGATGACAATCGAATTTATATGACTGCCTGCATTGTACCCAAGCAATCAGACTATGGCGGGGTATGTGTGTACGATTGCAGGCGGCAAGGGCGGCGTCGGGAAGACGACGACCGCGGTAAATCTCGGGGCCGTCTTGCAGGAGATGGACTACGACGTGGCCGTCGTCGACGCAGATCTGGGGATGGCGAATCTCGGCTCGATGCTCTCCGTGGAGCCCGAAAAGAGCCTCCACGAGGTTCTGGCTGGCGAGGCTGCGGTGAGTGAGGCTCTGACTGATGCCCCGGGTGGGCTCACGGTGATTCCGGGCGAACAGTCCCTTGAGGCGTTTGCGGACGCTGACCCCGCAAAGCTCAGGAAAGTCATCAAGACGCTCCGAAATGCCTACGACGTGGTGCTGATTGACACCGGGGCTGGACTGAGCCACGAAGTCGCCGTGCCGCTGGGACTGGCTGACGGCATCGTCCTCGTCACGACCCCCGATGACGTTGCGGTGGGCGATACGGTCAAAACAGCCCAGCTAGCGGACCGCATTGACGGGACCGTTCTCGGCTCAATTATCAACCGCGCGACCCGCCACACTGATGTCGCGTCCATCGCCGAGCAGATGGAGTTCCCGCTGCTTGCGGTCATCCCGGATGACCCGCAGGCGACGACCGAGGAGCCGCTCGTACTCAACGCCCCTGAGAGCACGGCTGCCGATGCCTATCAGCGACTGTCCGAGGCGCTGGAAGGCGTGTTCTTCCACGGCGAAAGCCCCGAACGGGATATCGAGACAATACTTGACGACGAGTGGTTCATTGAAGACACCGAGGACCACTCCGATGCCGACGACGAGGACTCTGGCGGCGTGTTTGGCCTGTTTAACTGATATTTTTGCACCCGCCTGCTGTTCCGGTCGCAGTCCGCCGCCCCGACCGCATTTCACTGCCTCTAGATCATTCTGGAAGTGGCGGCCACAGCGTCGCGACCGTTTCCTGAATGAGCTGGGTCTGTGCCCGGCGCAGTCGCTCTGAGAGTGACGACGCAGAAATGTCCAGTTCCGTCGCCACGGCGTCCAGTGATGCACGTCGCGGGATTTCGAAATGCCCCATCCCGTACGCCGTCCGTAGCGCCTCCAGTTGTCGGTCAGTGAGCCCGTTCCCGGGTGACTTCGGCTCCGCATCCCGAGTCAGCCGCTCCAGTCTGAACTCCGCGTTCCGTTGCCAGAACGAGGAAAAATCGGTGAACGCCGCCCGGTTGGCGAACCAGCCCATTTGCTCCCAGCCGTCCGCAGTCACAGTTATCTGTTCGATTATGGCGTCTGCCGTGGCGAGGGCTTCGAGCCCGTCGAGGTCGTCGATCTGGCCGCCAAGCTGCTCCTCGAAGCTCAGCGCCGGCACTGCCTGATACCGGCGGGTGTCGCCGGCCGTCCCGATTTGCGTCCACTCCTGAATGTCGTCGGCGTTAGTGAGTGCCCGCTCGACAGCCTGCTCGGCGCCGCCCGTAACGGTTACAATAAACAGCGGCCGCCGGCCGTGGTTGTACTGGAGGGAAAGGACAATCGACGCTTCGGGGACTGTCGCTGCAACCGACACAAGCGGCAACGCATCACAGTGTATCTGAAACTCCGCAATGAGCCCCATACACTGTTGCTCTTTGCGAGGCTGAAGCCCCTGTCGGAACAGCGCGTCTGCCCCTGCTGACATCCTCCCCTTTTAAACGGCCCAACCACTGAGAGAACGGCTTAGCCCGACTGCGCTCGACCGTACAGTTGTATGCAGCCGACACAGTCTGCAGACGCGATCGAAGTCGAGTTCGAGCGCTACGGTGACGGCCAGCCCCTGCTCCTCCTGCACGGCGGGATGGCTCCCCGAGAGTACTGGCGACCGGTCATATCGGTCTCTGAGGGATACGGCGCTGTCGTCCCCCAGCGACCGGGGTTCGGCACCTGTCTCGACTCCCCCGCAGAGACGAGCGCTGACGAGGTGCTGGACCGCGAGGTCAGGTATGTTCAGGCGCTTGTCGACGCTGTCGATGGCGACCCAATCCTGTTCGGCCACTCGTACGGCGCACTCACCGCTATCGAGGCCGCGGCGGGTACGTCGGTCGAGGCAGTTATCGCGTACGAACCGGCGGTACTTCCCGCCGAGTACCGGGCCGACGCTGACCTCGCTGACCGAATGGCATCGCTCGTACAGGATGGAAAGCGAGAGGAAGCGGTGAAACGCTACATCGAACAGGTCCTTCACCCAGACGGTATCGAGGACCTCGACGCCTGGCTTGCGGAGTGGCCTGTGTGGCCCGACTGTGTGGCCCTCGCCGAGGAGGTCGTCCGGATGAATCGGTCCGTCGAACAGTACCGGCTCCCAGACTGCCTCGACGTTGACGTACCCACTCTCGTTCTGTCCGGCACCGACGGGCCGGACTTCCTTCGACAGAGTGCACGGGACGTTCACGACGCACTGCCACAGAGTCGATTCGTCGAGTTCGATGGAGTCAGTCACAGCGGCCCCGCCGAGGCACCTGAACTAATCGCAGCAGAAGTCGGCGCGTTCCGCAAAACGTAGCCCGGCCAGCCGGACCGGCTCTCTACTCGTCGCTTGTCACACCAGATACCCGAAACTGCCGCGCCTACATCGAGGTCGGTGCTTCGACGCCCAGTGCGTCCAGCGCGTTCGCAATCGTCGTTCGGGTCCCGTCGACGAGCGCCAGCCGCGCAGCGCGGGTCTCTGGGTCGGCATCGAGGACCGGGCACTCCCGGTAGAAGGCGTTGAACGTCTCGGCGAGGTCGCGGGTGTAGGTGGCGACGGTGTGGGGCGTCAGGTCATCCGCGGCCGCCTCGATGACGGCGGGGAACCGGGCCAGTTCGCGGAGCAGGTCGCGCTCCTCCGGTTCCGACAGCGGGTCAAGGTCGGGTTCGTCAGGGATGTCGGTTTCCACGTCGCCCAGGATGCCACAGCAACGCGCGTGGACGTACTGAACGTATGGCGCGGACTGGGCCTCGAAGTCCAGCGCGCGGTCCCACTCGAAGGTGATGCCTTTGGTCGGCTGTTTCGAAACGATGTCATAGCGTACCGCGCCAATACCGACCTGACGGGCGATGCGGTCGATGTCGTCTTCGTCAAGGTCTCCCCGGGTTCGGTCGTCCAGCCGGGACTCGACCTCCTCCCGTGCGCGGTCGATCGCTTCATCCAGCAGGTCGTCGAGGTCGATGCCGGTCCCCTCACGCGTGCTCATCCCGCCTTCCGGGAGGTTCACCCAGGAGTAAAACACCTGCCGGAGCTGGTCGGTGTCGTTGTCGAGCAGCTCGAGGGCTGCTGCGAGCTGGTCGGCCTGTAGCTTGTGGTCCTCGCCCAGCACTGTGACGGCACGGTCGTAGGTGTCGAACTTCCACTCGTGGTGAGCCAGGTCCCGAGTCGTGTACAGCGAGGTCCCATCGGAGCGCAGGAACACGAGATTCTTCTCGAAATCGGGCAGGTCCAGCTGCCAGGCATCCTCCTCGTAGACGGCGCAGTCGAGCCCCTTCAGGCGGTCGACCAGGTCGTCCGTGTCGCCGTTGCGCATGAACTTCGTCTCCTTGACGAACTCGTCAAACTCCGCCGGGAGGCGACCGAGCGTGTTCTGCATTCCGCCCAGCACAGTGTCGACGACCTCGGCGACGCGTTCGTACGTCTCTTCGTCGCCGTCTTCGAGGCCCTGCAAAATCGACTGGACCTCGGCCTCCGCCGCCTCGACTTCGTCGGGGTCGCCATCTTCGAGGACGGTGTTGCCCTTGCGGTAGTACCGGACCATCTCGTACTCCGGGGACTCCCGCTCAGGTTCGGGCAGGTCATCCTCGTCAAAGGTCTCGTACGCCCAGGTGAACACCGCAATCTGTCGGCCCGCGTCGTTGACGTAGTAGTGGCGGTCGACGTCGTAGCCGGCGTAATCAAGCACGCGAGCAACGGCATCGCCGATGATAGGGTTGCGTGCCCGCCCGACGTGGACTGGGCCAGTCGGGTTCGCGGACGTGTGCTCGACGACAACGCTGGTGTCGCGGTCGGGAAGCCGGCCAAACCCGCTCTCTGTGACTGACTGCAGGGTCTCGGCGAAGTATGCTTCGCTCGGGAGGAAATTGACGTACGGCCCCTGTGTCGTCACGTCGCTAACGTAGGTGAGGTCGTCGGCGGCAATCGCGTCGGCGATGTCGCTGGCGACGTTCGGCGGCGCGGTACCGACCTCGCCGGCCAGCCGGAAGGCGACGCTCGACGCTAGCACGGCGTCGACATCCTCCGGTGGCTCCTCGATACCGAGGTCCTCGGCCGGCAGGTCGAGGGTTGTGAGTGCGTCGGCGAGGGCGTCCTCGACCTCCGCACGGAGCTGCAGGAACATACGCCCGGATTTCGCGGCGGAGAGTAAATGGGTAACGAAACCCCGACCGCCACAGACGGTCCGGCCGACTCCACAGCCACAACAACCGCCGCTATTCAGGCGAGTGTCGGGAGAAACTGGGACAGCAGTCCGTCTCAGGTCAGGAGCCGCGGACCAAACACCATCAACAGGAGGCCGCTGATCATCGATACCGTAATCGCGATCGAGACGGCCGTCGTCACCCGTCGCCCGTCCGAGACGGGCAGCCGCGAAACGAACGATTCGGTTGACGCCCGAAGAATGTGGCCGCCGTCGAGTGGGAACGTCGGAATGAGGTTGAACTGGCCGATGACGAGGTTGATCCAGCCGGTCCAGAAGAGGACGTTCGCAAGCAGGAACACCGGCGTCGTTCCGAGCGCCCCGAGCGGGCCCTGGACAGTGTAGAAGTTCGTCGCAATGCCGGTGAAGCCGGCGAAGTTATAGCCGAAGCCGCCGGCGACGCCGATGAACGGGAGCAAGAGCGTGCTGAAAATCCGCTGTGCGAACGAGAACTCGGAGACCGACGTTGGTGCGTCCGGCGAGCCGCCGATGAATTCGAGGAACGCGGCCGCGGGGTAAGCGTCGATACCGAAGTCACTGACCTGAATGCCACTGATACCCTGCTGGATGCTAACGCCGATGATGCCGTTGTCGACCTGCTCGCTTTCGGCCATCGTCACTTCGTAGGTCTCGCGGGAGCCGTCGGCGTAGCCGGTGACGGTCACCTCGTCACCGGGTTCACCGCCTTCAAGCGTCTGTATCAGTGCCGCCCCGCTGTGTGTTCGTTCCCCGTTGACCGCGGTGATAATCATGCTCTCGCCGCTCGGTGCCCCCTCTCCGGCGAGCGGGCCGTCTTCAGCGACCAGCACGTACGCGCCGAGCGGGGTCGTGACTGTCTCCCCAGACTCGGTTTCGAGCGTCGCTACGGGGTGGTCTTGGGCCGCCTGTTCGAATTCACTGCGGGTTGCTACTGCGGTCCCGTTGACAGAGACAATCGTCTCCCCAGTTCCAAGTGACGCGCTCTGAAGGGCCGCAGAGACGACGACGGACCGTTCGACGGTGACGGTGTCGGCATCCTTGCGCGCCACTTCGACAGTCTGTGCGTCGCTTTCGGCGAGCACTGATTCGAGTGCCTGCTGGTTCTCCACCGACTGGCCGTTGACCGCCGTGATGACATCACCCGACTCGATACCCGCATCGGCGGCGGGGGTTCCGTTGATGGGGCTCCCGACCGGCACGCCGTCAACGACGGCGACAGCGCCGGCGACCGGTCCAAACAGCAACAGGAGCGTGATGATAGCGAGTGCGAAGTTGTTCGTCACGCCGGCCGTGTACATCCGGGTCTGGGAGCCACGGTCGGTGCGGAGGAGTTCATCTTCGTCGGGTTCGACGAACGCCCCGATCGGGATAATCGCCAGCAGGGCAAGCCCCATCGACTCGATATCGATGTCTTCGACGCGACAGAAGAGTCCGTGGCCGCCCTCGTGGACGACGAGGCCGAGCAACAATCCGAGCACGATTTCGGGGGCGACCGACAGCGGGAGGAAGTCATTGACGCCGGGAATTGCCAGTGCGTTCCGCGGTTCGTTCAGTGCGGAGGGCTGTGGGTTGACGAGCGCCTGATAGGCTCCGAGCGCAACGAGGAGGAACGAGCCGACCATCACGACGAGGCCGAACCCGACGCCGAGGTTCCCCCAGGCCCGCCAGAACCGCTTTGGCCGTGCGAGCCAGTCGAGCACAGCTTTGCCCTTCTGTGTGTGAATCGTCGTAATCGGGCCGCTAAAACGAATATACTCGGGGACAACGCCGCGAGTCCGGAGCGCCATCGCGAGGAGGGTGTAGGCGACAAGGCCCGCGAGGACCCACGTCAGCGTACTCACCATTTATCTGAAAATAGGCGTAGCCAAGCAAGAGGGTTTGGTTTGGGTCACACTGCTGGCCCACAGCAGCCAACGGTGAAGTGACCCCGCCGCAAACGACAACGCAATGTACGACCATATTCTGGTTCCCGTCGATGGGAGCGACGAAGCCACGGCAGCCGCACGACGTGGCCTCGCACTGGCAAAGGACTTCGACGCAACGGCTGAAGCGGTCTATGTCGTCGAGCAGCGCGCGCTCGCACTCACGCGAACAGACCGCGAGAGCGCCCGTCTCCGGGAACACGGCGAGTCAGTCCTCGCGGAGATCGAGTCACTCGCCGCCGACATTGGTCAGTCCGTCACGACGGAACTGCTAGAAGGGAAACCAAGTGCGCGGATAGACGAATACGCCCGTGAAACCGACGCAGGAATCATTGTCCTTGGCCGACAGAGGATGACCGGTCTCGGGAAGCGACTACTCGGCGGCGTCACCGAGCAGGTCTTGCACCGAACTGCCGTGCCCGTGTTCGTCGTTTCGGCGGAGAAGCAGGCTGACAGGGACGAATTCGATTACTCGCGGCTACTCGTCACAACCGATGGGAGCGAGAACGCTGACACGGCGACACGACACGCCGCGGCGGTAGCAGACAGATACGACGCGCTAGTACACGTGCTCAATGTCGTTGATATCCAGGCCGCTGGCGGATCGTTCAACGCTGGCGGGTTGAACGAGACGTTCATCGAACGACTGGAGGCGAATGGACGCGACGCCGTCGCAACAACCGCCGACGAACTTCGGACGGCGGCCCCGGACATCTCGGTTGAAACTGCCGTGGAACAGACGACCTCGCTTGACGGCGTTGCCGCCGGCATCCAAGAGTACGTCTCCGACAATGACATTGACTTCGTCGTGATGGCGTCACACGGCCGTTCGAACCTGAAACGCCAGTTGCTCGGTAGTGTTACGTCGCAACTGCTCCGAACCGTCGATGTCCCTGTGCTGGTGACGCCCCGTTCGAACTGAGGGGTGGACGAACCACCCGTTCTATGTAGTGTGGAAACGTAGTACAATGAGGTGCCGGACAATGCCAGAAACCTGCGGTATCTGTGGCGAGACGGTCCCTTTTGACGCTACCGTCCACGCGATGATTCACACGCACAGCGAGACGGGCGTCATCGACGCGTACGTCTGTCAGGACTGCTACGACGAGCAGCTCGGACCGATGTTCGAGCGGGTCGACACGCAGGAACAGTCACCCTGAATACACCCTTTAACAGGGTGTTACGGACGGGTAGGCCCCTCCTACCCGGATTACTCGTTGCGACGGAAACGCTTCACGACGAACTCCCGGTCAAGTTTCGCGATGAACGTCCCGAGCTGTGGGCCTTCGGTGTCGTCGAACAGCAGCCGGTAGCCGGCCGAGAAGAACTCGCTGATGTCGATGTCGTTTCGCTTTGCCGTCTCGTAGATTTCCGACTGGATTGCCTCGCCGTCGTGGCCTTCGGCGATGAAATCGGCCAGTTCATCCAGTGCGGCCGCCGTTGCGTCGTCGAATGAGACCTCGGGTATCTCGGCACGCTTGAGTTCGTAGTTGAATTCGTTGTTCGTCAGGCTGGCCCACTCTTGGGCTCGCTCGACGCGGGCAAGCGCCTGCTCGACGGCCCACTCCGGCGCATCGTCCGGGATATGGCCTTCTTTCCGGGCAATCTGCTCTCGGAGCGCCGGGTCGTCGGTCATCCCGAGCACGGCCGCAAATGTGTAGGGAATCCGTATCCGCTGTTCGCGTGGGTCGTCCACGACCATCGGATAGGCTCGCTCTGCAAGTTCGGCGTCGTCCTCGCTGGCCTCGATTTCTTCGAAATATCGCCGTTCGAACCGGTCGAACTCGTCGACGAGCTGGTCGATATTCTCGACGGAGAAGTCCCGCTGTTTCCGCGGGTCCTTCACAAAGAAGTATTTGAACACCTCCGGTTCAAGGATGTCCAGCACTTCGTCGACGGTGATGACGTTGCCGGAGGAAGAGGAGAGCGGTTCGCCGTCGAGGGTGAACCACTCGTACACCATCGGGACCGGCGGCTGGATGTCCAGCACGTTCTCAGCGACATCCTCACCTGATGGCCAGGAGCCCTCGGCGTGGTCCTTGCCGAAGGGCTCGAAGTCGACGCCCAGAATCTCCCACTGAGCGGGCCACTCGAACCGCCACGGAAGCTTTCCGTCCCGGAGCGTCGCCGTGCCTTCGTGGCCACAGCCATCAATGGTCTGGTCGCCGGCCTCGACGTCTTCACAGATGTATTCGACTTTGCCGGCGTCGAGGTCGACCGCGGTGACGCCCTCAGTAATCTTCCCACACTCGGCACACTGGGGCAGGAACGGGACGTAGTCGTCGTCGACCTTGTTCTGATACTCCGCGAGCACGTCACGGGCCCGGTCGGCGCGTTCGAGCACCCGGCGCGTGACTGCTTCGAACTCGCCGTCGGCGTACAGCTCGGTGTTCGAGACGAACTCCACGTCGACGCCGACCAGCTCGGCGCTTTTCTGCAGGAGCGCCGTGAAGTGGGCGCCGTAGGAATCACAGCAGCCGAATGGGTCCGGAATATCCGTGTACGGCTTCCCGAGGTTCCGCCCGAGTGCGCCGGCGTCGACTTCCCCGAGGCCGACGACGTTCCAGTCGAGGTCGGCGAGCTGGCGGGGGACCGCCCGGAGCCGGTCTTTGTCGTCGGCAGTGAACACCTGTCGAACCTCGTGGTCGCGGTCCCGTAGCGCCTCGGCGACGTAGTAGCCCCGCATTATCTCGTTGAAGTGACCGATGTGGGGGACGCCAGACGGGGAGACGCCGCCCTTGATGACGATTGGCTCGTCGGGGTCTCGTGCCTCGATGGCGTCGGCGACGGAGTCGGCCCAGAACGCCCGGGAACCGCCGCGGCCGACCTCGTAGGGGTCTTCCGCCATCTATGCCTCCGGAAGGATTTCGGACCCGTCGAACTCGCCGTCTTCGACTGCGCACACGACACGTTCGGGATCAGTGCCGTCGAGCACCATCGTCCGGATGCCGGACCGCTGGATGATTTTCGCGGCTAGCAGGTCGACCGGTGCGCTGCTGCCGGCGTCCATCTCGATGTCGGCGATCACGTCGACGAGTTCGTCCGCGCCGAGTTCGTCGAACCGCGTCGCGTCGTCGTCCTCGTTCGGGTCGGCGTTGTAGACGCCCGGAACCGATGTTGCGTACACGAGCAGGTCAGCGCCGACGTACTCCGCGAAGGCGGCCGCCACGGCGTCGGTGGTCTGTGCGGCGACGATGCCACCGAGAACGGGGATATCCCCGCGACGGATGGCTTCCCGGCCCTCGTCGTAGCTTTCAGCGGGTGTCGGCGCGGCACGGTCGTCTAGAGCGGCGATCAGCAGTCGGCCGTTCAGCCGCGTGACGGCGATGCCGAGCTGGTCGAGTTCGATCTCGTTCGCGCCCAGATCCCGAGCGCTGCCGATGTAATCACGTGCTGTCGGGCCACCGCCGACAACGGTCCCGAGCGTGTGCCCCTGTGCATCGAGCGACTGGATGGCGTCGGCGTAGTCGGCGACCCGGTCCGCGTCGAGGTCCGGGGCCAGTACGCTTCCGCCAATGGAGACGACGACTTTCATTAGCCCGCCGTAACCGCGATGCACTCTTAAGGGTTGTCAAGGCCACTGACTGCTGTCTCTCTAGTCCGCCCTTTCTGGTGCCCACAGTGACTGCTGTCGGTCGCGTACCGGTGGAAATATCTGTATGACGTGTGCCCGACGTGCTGACGCACGTCTGACGGTTCTGACACTCTACCGGTGAAATATGCCGTTTATCGGCCTTCCCAGAGGGTGATATCTCTCTTTTACAGACCGTTCAAAGCACCACGGAACTAGTGCCAATCCATTGACTAAGAAAGCTTTGTAAAACGTCTAAAGAAATCTGAAACGGTTATAAAAAATGCGTTTTAGCTCGATTTGTCCTGAAAGTGACCGAAGTGACCTGAAGGTTCCTTCCTTTATATACTCTCGGCGGGGTTACGAGAAAGTGAGGTGACAAAGATGAGCGCTACCGCAACGCCCTCCGGCGAGGAAGAGGCCTCCAAAGAAGAGCGACTGAAGTCGTTCCTCGCAGAGAAGGCCAGTGACGGCGAGATGTATTTCAAGAGCAAGTTCATCGCTGATGAAGTCGGTCTCTCCCCCAAAGAGATCGGTGCCCTAATGGTCAAGCTCAAGGACAGCGCGTCCGAGATTAATGTCGAAAAGTGGTCGTACACGAGCGCGACCACCTGGCGTATTGAGCCGGCGTAGGCGACTGGTCCCCGCGTACAGTTTTTGCACGGAGTACCTGCTAGCTGTGCGATCGTTCGCGGAGTATTTGTGCCCGCATCGTTTACGAGCAGTTGATGAGTGGCTCCGCCGCGGACCCGCCGTCGCCTGACCGATTGGCCGGCGTGTTCTCCGTCTCGTCAGTGCGGCGGACGGACGGAACTGTCCAGTATCTCGGCAACCCACTAGTGCCACCGGATGCCGTCGCTGAGCAACTCAGGCCGGTGTTCCGACAGCGGGGCTACGACGTTCGGCTCGAAGAACTTGGTCCCGAATCGGCTACTGGGACTACTGTGACGAGCAACGGTGGGACTACCGTTGTCGACGACCCGGGCGCCAATGACTCGATTGCTCCCGGTGGCGCGGTGAACACGCGCCCGGGCCAGTACGCACTGGTGGCGGAGCCTGTCGGTACGGACACCGGCGGCGTTCCGTGGCTCAACATCGGGCTGTTGCTCGCGACTATCGCGTCGACCCTCTATGTCGGGGCGAGCGCCTGGTACTATATCCCGGTCGCTGAGAACCCACTTCGCGTGTTCGAAGCTTGGCCGTTCATGGTCGCGATGCTCGGTGTGCTCGGGATCCACGAACTGGGTCACTACGCCGCGGCCCGCTATCACGGCGTCGACGTGACGCTCCCGTATTTCATCCCATTCCCGTCGTATCTCGGCACGATGGGAGCGGTCATCAACATCCGTGGGCGCATCCCCGACCGGACGGCGCTGTTCGATATCGGCGTGGCCGGCCCGCTTGCCGGCCTCGTTGCGACAACAATCGTCACGGTCATCGGCCTCTCGATAGACCCGATTACCGTCCCGGAACGCGTGGCAAACAGCGACACCGGCGTCATCATCACGTTCAACTATCCGCTTCTGTTCCAAGCGCTGGAAGCCCTAGTCAACGCGCTGGGGCTCGGAACCGAGGTCGGCCCCGGCGAGTCAGTCCACCCCATCGTGTTCGCCGGCTGGGCCGGGATGTTCTTCACGTTCCTGAATCTGCTTCCGGTGGGGCAACTTGACGGCGGTCACATCGTGCGGTCCATCGTCGGACGTCGTCAGGAAACCATCGCCGCCGCGGTGCCTGGCGCGTTGTTCGCACTCGCCGGCTACCTGTACTTTACCCGCGACCCCCCGCCGGTCGGCTTCGGCGTCTGGGGCCTGTGGGTGTTCTGGGGTCTGTTCGCCACCGGGCTCGCGTACGCCGGTCCGGCCCGCCCGACCGTGGATACGGCGCTGGACCGACGGCGAGCGCTGCTTGGCCTGTTTACATTCCTGCTGGGAATCGCCTGTTTCACGCCGGTTCCGTTCGAGATCAGCGCGGTCTAACTGTCAGGCGGTGTCGCTGTGGCTGTTCTCAGTGTGAGTACCCTTGGTCCGGAAGCGGCTCGCCATTGAGCGTCACGCCGTCCTCGGTGACCGTTCCGATCCGGTGGAGCGGGCACGGCGTGGCCTCTCTGGCTTCGAGCACGTCGGATTCAGGCAGCGTACACACCAGCTCGAAGTCCTCACCGAAGAACACACCCAGATCTCTGCGCTCCTGCTCCGTCTCTGCGAACGTGTCGACCTGCGGGTCTATCGGCAGTGGCGCTTCGATAGCGAAGCCACAGCCGCTGGCCTCGGCCAGCTGGTGCAGCGAGCGGGCCAGCCCGTCGCTCGAATCCATCATCGCTGTCGCGTGCGGTCGGAGCGCGACGCCCGCACGGACGCGAGGCTCGAACTGGAATAGCTCGTTCGCCCGGTCGGTGTCGCCACGGTCGAACAGTTTGAGGGCGGCGGCTGACCGGCCGAGCGTTCCGGTGACACAGACCGCGTCGCCGGGCGAAGCGCCCGAGCGACGAACCGGCTCAGCTGCGGAGCCGATGGCCGTCGACGCGACGGTGAACTCGTCGTGGCTATCCAGGTCGCCGCCGACGTACTCCGCGCCGACCGCGTGACACACGTCCTGTGCGCCGTCGACGAACGCCGCGAGTTCGTCCGCGTCGAACGACGGCGCGCCGTACGCGGCCACCGCCGCCGTTGCCTCGGCCCCCATCGCCGCAACGTCCGACAGCGAGGCGGCGACGGCCCGCCAGCCCGCCGTGTAGCGGCTCGTCCCCGCCGGGAAGTCCGTCCGCTCGTGGAGCATATCGGTCGTGATGACTTGCCCGTCCACGACGGCGCAGTCGTCGCCTGCGTCGGGAAGTCGGTCGGCGAGGTCAGCGAGTGCGGCCCGCTCGTCCATACCCCGTCGTCGGGTTCCCGGGGCAAAACCCCCGTGGATATCCGCCGGCGAGACAGGGTCGGTGGGTTGAAATCGGAGACTGCCAATCCCATCCACATGGATGGGAACCGGGTGGCGACGGTCGTCGGGTTCGCGGCAGCGCTCGCCGTCCTCTCGGGGCTGGTGTGGCTTGTCGGCATCGGCGAGACGCTGGATGCGCTTGCGACGGCGGACCCAGAGGCGCTTCTCGCCGTCGCAGGCATCGCCATACTGTGGCTCGTCTCGTGGGGGCTAGCGCTGTGGACGGTTCTTCAGGCGCTTGGCGCGCCAGTGGCGCCACACACCGCCGTCCTCGTGTTCGTCGCCGCCGTGTTCTCGAACAACGTCACGCCCTTCGGGCAAGCCGGTGGCGAGCCAGTGAGTGCGTTGCTCATTTCGACGGCCGCCGACACCGAGTACGAGACCGGGCTGGCGGCCATCGCCACCGTCGACACGGTCCATTTCCTGCCGTCAGTCGGGTACGCCATCGTCGGCTTCACCTTCGTCGCAGCCGGTGCGGTCCAGTTGACCCGGAACCTGGCGTTTGCCGCCGGTGCTGTCGCGGTGCTCGCGGTCGGCATCCCCACTGCTGCTGTCCTTGGCTGGCGACACCGAGACCGGGTTCAGGCGCTGGTCATTCGCGGTGTCTCACCGGCTCTGACCGCGCTGTCGAACGTCGTGCCCCGATGGTCACCGCCGTCCGCAGAAAACATCGAGGCACGAATCGAGGGGTTCTTTTCCGCCATCGAGCGCATCGCGACCGACCGGCGGACGGTCCTCCAGACCTTTGGGCTCTCAGCGTTTGGCTGGGTCTGCCTGTCGGCGTCGCTGTGGACGTCGCTGTACGCCGTTGGGGCACCAGTCCCGGTCGAGGTCGTCCTGCTTGTCGTCCCTGTCGGGAGCATCGCCAGCGTCGTACCGCTTCCCGGCGGGTCCGGGGCTATTGAGACGGTGCTCGTGACGCTGCTGGTCTCGACAGCCCCGGTTTCGGCCGCCCTCGCCACCTCTGCGGTGCTGATCCACCGCGTTGGGAGCTACCTGCTGCCGACTGTTATCGGCGGCGGTGTCGCCGCTGCACTCGGTGTCGACCGGGCCGCGTCGCCAGGGGAGTGACCCTCGCGACTCCTGATGGGAGTGGGAGCGTTGCTGCCCTGTGGGCGAGTGAACGGTTCACGCCCGCCGACTGCGAACGACGCGTTTAAATGACGGCGACGGAAAGAAATCTGCAATGGCTACACTCTACGACGTTCCCCCCGAGGAACTCATCGAGGCACTCACGGAGACGCTCGCAGACGAAGACGACATCGAAGCGCCGGACTGGGCCGAGTTCACCAAGACCGGTGTCGACCGCGAACTCCCACCTGAGCAGGAGGACTTCTGGACGCGACGGGCCGCCAGCCTCCTCCGAAAGGTCGCCGTCGACGGTCCTGTCGGCGTTAACGCCCTCCGCTCCGAGTACGGTACATCGAAGCAGGGGACGACCCGCTACCGCGTCCGCCCCCACCAGAAGACCAAGGGCTCGGGCAACATCATCCGGACGGCGCTCCAGCAGCTCGAAGACGCCGGCTACGTCGAGACCAGCGAAAACGACGGCCGCCGTGTCACGGGTGACGGTCGCAGCCTCCTTGATGACACCGCAGGCGACCTCCTGACGGAACTCGACCGTCCGGAACTCGAACGCTACGCGTAACTGACGCCTTTCTCGCTGTTTTTCTCGTTCCGTAGCCTCTGCTCCGAAATCGTTTTCCGACCGACTCCAGTACGTTGATACAACTATGAGTGGCGACCCCAGCGAGGAAGAACTTGAAGAGCTCCGAAAAAAGAAGATGGAGCAGCTCAAGGAACAGCAGGGCGGCGAGGGCGAGGGCCAGGAGGCCGCGCAACAACAGGCTGAGGCCCAGAAACAGGCCGTCCTCAAACAGAACCTTACTGACGGCGCACGTAAGCGGCTCAACACGGTCAAGATGTCGAAACCGCAGGTTGGCGAACAGATCGAACAGCAAGTCGTCGCGCTGGCACGTAGCGGTCGCGTGCAGGGCCAGATCGACGAGGACCAGATGAAAGAACTCCTCTCGGAGCTGACGCCCGACTCCAAGAGCTTCGATATCAAGCGCCGGTAGATGCACTGTGCTCTGTTGTACAGCGGCGGAAAAGACTCGACGCTGGCGGCGCTTTTGCTTGACCCCTTTTATGACGTGACGCTCGTCAGCGGCTCTTTCGGCGTCCGTGACACCGACCCTGCACAGGAGAGCGCAACAGCCGTCGGCTTCGATCACGTGACGGTCGATCTGGACCCGGACGTGGCCCACGACGCCGTCAAGCAGATGTTCGATGACGGCTACCCGCGAAACGGCATCCAGCGGGTCCACGAGCACGCCGTCGAAACCGTCGCCCGCGCCGACTGGGTCGCCGATGCCGACGGTCTCGATACACTCGACGCCGTGGCTGACGGCACCCGCCGCGACGACCGGGTGCCGACGGTGGACCGCCCGCTCGCCCAGAGCATCGAGGACCGTTTCGACGTGGACTACCTCGCGCCGCTTGCGGGCATCGGTCGCGGTGCTATCGACGCGATGGCCGCCGACCGCCTCGTCGTCGAGAGCGGCCCTAGCGCCGAGATTCCGAAGGCCGACTACGAGGTCGAACTCCGCGAACTCCTGCGGAAGCGCTACGGCGAGGGTGCCGTGGCTGACGTGTTCCCCGAGCACACGCAGTCCCGCGTCCAGGGCCTGCGATAGCCGCTGGCGGTTCGAGTCTGCGGTGTGCCCGTCAAACTAAGCAATATCCCGGGTGGTGTCCACGCTGATGCGGTCAGTGAGGTCGAGGCATATCGGTTCAGTGAGCGCGCGGCCCCCGCGGAACTTCGGGATAAAGAGCCTGTTTTCGATGGCGTCGTCGCGTCGCTTCGTTTCGAGGTCGAGCACGACGTCGCTCGTGTACTCCGTTCGGTGTCGTTGCGACGGCGTCCTGTCGTGTTTGAGCGCGTACAGGACCGCGGCGCTGTCTGTCTGTGTGAGTCTGGCCTGCAGCGTTTCAAGGAAGGCCCGAAACTCTCCTTTGTTTGCGCGTTCGAGCGGTTCGACCGGGTCGACGACGAGGAGCGACCCTTCGGTGAGTCCCTCTACGTGGGCGAGCGCATCGCTGACCGGGGCCTCCCGGTCCAGTTGGCTGACTGCGAGATCGTCGTAGGACCCTCGCTGTGACCGCAGCGCCGACGTGACCGTCGTGGGTGCCTGCTCGCCGGAGAGATACACCGTTTCCTGCCGGGCGACGAACTCGGAGAGGAACAGCTCCGCCTGGCTCGCCGGTTCGGCAAGCAGTGTGACGAGGCTTCCAGTCGGAATGCCGCCGTTGAGCTTCCGGTCTAGCGCTCGAACCCCCGTCTCAAATCGTTGTGTCACTGTCTCACCCCGCGATGTCCCCACCGATTCACTGCCCATCCCATACAGCCACACTCGGTGGAGCGTCTCTTTGTTGTCCGTTCTCTAATACGGGCCATTCACCGCATAGTCAGCCTCTAGCTCGCTTACCGCCAGCGTCTGCTAGCCATGCCCGCCCGTCCTCACAGTTCATTGGCAGAGACAGTCGTGACAGACAGTTTAGCCACTCTCTACCGGGCGGTACCGGCCCATGGTTCGTGGGTCTGGTCAGCGTGAACGAACAGGTTCAAGCGCGCCCTTGCTGTAGACGCCGGTATGTACGACTCCGTCAAGGGCTTTCGCGATTTCTACCCCGAGGAGATGCAGGCCCGGCGGTGGGCCATGGATACGCTTGAAGACGTCGCACAGCGCTATGGCTTCCGAGAGATCGGCACCCCAGCGCTGGAGCCGACCGAGATGTACGTCGACAAGAGCGGCGAGGAGATCGTCGAGGAACTGTACAGCTTCGAGGACAAGGGCGGGCGGAAGGTCGCACTCACGCCGGAGCTAACGCCGACCGTTGCGCGGATGTTTGTCGCCAAGCAACAGGAACTCTCGAAGCCGATCAAGTGGGTATCGACGCGGCCGTTCTGGCGCTACGAGGAGCCCCAGCAAGGGCGGTTCCGGGAGTTCTACCAGACCAACGTCGACATCTTCGGGTCGGCGGAGCCGACGGCCGACGCCGAGATTCTGGCCGTTGCCGTGGATATGCTCACTGACCTTGGGCTGACGGGCGAGGACTTCGAAATCCGCGTCTCGCACCGAGATATCCTCTCGGGCGTACTCGAGTCGTTCGAGGCGGACGTGGACGTGCCCGAGGCCATTCGCGCGGTCGACAAGCGGGCGAAGGTCGACCACGACGAGTACCTTGACGCGCTCGCCGAAGCGGGACTCAGCTATGGACAGGCCGACACGTTCGACGAGATGCTACAGATCGACGCCGAGGAAATCGAAACGCTCGGGGACCTCACCGGGTCCGAGGATGTCCGTACGGCGACCGACAATTTGCAGGCGGTGCTCGACGCGGCTGAGGACTTCGGCGTTCGCGACCACCTCACCGTCTCGCTGACGACCGCGCGCGGGCTGGACTACTACACCGGCGTCGTCTTCGAGTGCTTCGACTCGACGGGCGAGGTGTCCCGCTCGGTGTTCGGCGGCGGCCGCTACGACGACCTCATCGAGGGTTTCGGCGGCCAGCCGACGCCGGCCGTCGGCTTTGCGCCCGGCCACGCCACGCTCCAACTCCTCTGTCAGCGTGCCGGCGTCTGGCCCGCCGAGGAGCTGTCGACGGACTACTACGTCCTGCAAGTCGGCGACACGCGCCCGACTGCGGCCCGCATCGCTCGTGACCTGCGCGAGCGGGGTCACGTCGTCGAGAGCGACGTTGCCGACCGCTCCTTTGGCGCGCAGATGGGGTACGCAGACGGCATCAACGCCGAGACGGTCGTCATCGTCGGCGAGCAGGACCTGGAAAACGACGAAGTGACGCTCAAGGAGATGGACGACGGTGAGCAGGTCAGCGTCCCGCTCTCGGCGTTTCCCGGCGACTACGACCGGCCGACGTTCGAGGACTTCGCGGAGTAACACGGCTGAGCGGCCGGCCCACGACAGCAGCTTTTTGCGACCAGCGTGTTGAGTGCTCGACATGACACTCCCCTCCATCGCTCTCCCGAGGTGGAAGCTCGTCGCGACCATCGCGATACTGTCGACGGGCCTTGCTATGCTCGCAGGTGCGGCCGGCCTTGGCGGGTCGATTGCACCGGTGTCGATCATCCTCGGCTGGTTCATTCTGGCCCCGCTCGTCGCCCTTCTGGGTTCGAAACTACCGATGATCGAGTCCCCGGAAGACGAGACAGCCCAGGATGAAACCGATGCACCCAACGCAACGGAACCGACGGTGGACCCGGTCGATCACCTCCGAGAGCGCTACGCCCGCGGTGAACTGACAGACAGCGAGTTCGAGCGGCGGCTGGACCGCCTGCTGGAGACCGAATCGCTCTCAGCGACCAGCGAGGCAGAGAACACGACCGGTGAGGCCGACAGGGAAGTCAGCCTCGAAACCGAGTGAACTGGCGAGTCATCGCCCTCTGGCCGTACCGCGGGTGCGTGTGCAGCCGAGGCACTTGCGGCCTCACTCCTTCGAGCTAACGACCTCGAGATCACTGTCGGTCAGGCGAACGTGCAGAAGCGCATCGTCCGGGCCCAGATCGACCACGTCGTCGAGTTCGGGCGCACAGCCGGTCATTCCGAGGTCGTTGAAGCCACAGGCGTCACAGACCGCCGCGTCGACCAGCGGGTGGTACGTTTCGTCCCGCTCTGTCGCCGGCAAGTAGCCCGCGTCCTCGATTGTCGAGCCACACTCCGCACAAATCAGTGTCTCCGGGTGTGAGGCGAGGTCCATACACAGTTTTTGTGTAGCCGCTATTTATCGCTGTGTGGAGCCGTCCGCTCAGAGCGCCCGCTGCATCTCCATTTCGACGCGCTCTTTGGCGATGGTCTCGAAGCCGACTGATTCGTACAGTGCCCGGGCGACGTGGTTCGTGTTCGAGACCGAAAGCCAGACGCGGTCGAGTCCATTCTCCTGCCCGTAGCCAAGCAGGACGCGGATGAGCTGTGAACCGATGCCGGCGTGCTGGTAGTCCGGGTGGACGAAAATTGCCAGCTCCGACGTGTCCTGATACGGGACGAGGACGGCGTGGCCGACGGCTTGATCCTCGTGCCAGACAACGACGTTCAGGCCGTCTTCGACGAGGTTTGGCAGCCAGTCGCGGATGTCTGCTTCGGTCCGGGGTGGGACGCCCTGTGACCGGGAGTCGGTCCCGAAGTCAGCATACATCTCCACCAGTGGGTCGATGTCGCCGTCATAGGCCTCGATTGTCACCGTCCGCCCGTCGTGGTCGGTGAACGTTTCGGGCGGGCGAGGGAAGTCGTGATCCGCCGCGGCGGCGTTGGACATACTCCCGTCTTTGTCCTCAGGACGCCTAAGTTCGTCTATCCTTCCCAGCGACTGAGATTCGGGTGAGACAAGTGGTTCGCAGTCGACAAATCGGTATGCGCGCCTATCGCGTGGCCTACGACGGCCAACCGTATCACGGGTTCCAGCGCCAGCCCGACGTCGACACCGTCGAGGGCCGACTGCGTTCAGCGCTCGTCCGCCTCGGTGTCTGTGAGCGTGGCGAGGGGCTGCCTGACCGGTACGCGGCCGCCGGCCGGACTGATGCCGGCGTCTCTGCGCGGACACAGACCGTCGCCTTCGACGCGCCAGCGTGGCTCTCACCGGCGGCGTTCAACGGCGAACTCCCAAACGACGTTCGCGTGTGGGCCAGCGCCGATGTTCCCGAGGACTTCCACGCAACCCACGACGCCGCCGAGCGTACCTACACCTACTACCTGTACGCGCCGGCGGATGCGGACCGACCCGAACACGAACCGGTCGACGACGGGCGGTGGGCCGACGCTGTCGACGCGCTCGCCGGGACACACGACTTCCACAATCTTACCACGGACGAGACCGGTACTGAGCGGACCGTCGCCATCGACTGGACCCGGGACGGTCAGTTCCTCGTCGTCCAGCTTACGGCTGGCGGGTTCTGCCGCCAGCTGGTTCGCCGACTCGTCTCGCTCGCGGCGGCCGTCGCGGACGGCTCGGCCCCGCTCTCGAAGGTCGACCGCATCCTCTCGCCGGAACCCGTTAGCGGCCCCGACGGGGTTCCACCGGCCCCGCCCGAACCGCTGGTGCTGACCGACGTCCGCTACCCGAACGTGCGCTTCACCCGGGACGAAGACGCCGCGGTTGACGCCCGAACGGTTTTTGCACACCGGCGAGCGACCGCCAGAACAACTGCACGGGTCGCTGACCACATCACCGACGGGCTGTAGCTCCCGAAACGAAGGCTTACTTCGGCCCCGTCCCAAGAGCGGGCTATGAGTTCGGTACCCGCACGGAGCGACATCGATGAGGCGTACAAGTGGGACCTCGACTCCCTCTACGCCACCGACGAAGACTGGGAAGCCGCCTACGAGGAGGCGGAGGAACTGATCGAGGACCTGTCCGCCTACGAGGGACGGGCCACCGAGGACGCTGCGACTCTGCTAGAGACACTGGAGACATACGAGGACCTGATGCGTACCGTCTCGAACGTCGCCGCCTACGCCCGGATGCGACGGGACGAGGACACGACCGACGACACGTATCAGGCACTGACCGCCCGCTCACAGTCACTCTCGTCGGAGGCCAGTTCGGCGGCCTCGTTCCTCGACCCCGAACTGCAGGATCTGGACTACGACGACATCGAGGCGATGGTCGACAAGGAACCGGCGCTGGAGCCCTACGAGCACTACTTCGACGACGTGCTCCGGATGAAAGACCACACCCGCTCGGCCGAGGTCGAGAACCTGCTTGCCGAACTCGGCGAGGTCACCGGCGCGCCCGGCGAGGTGTACAATATGCTGGCCAACGCCGATATGACGTTCCCGACCGTCGAGGACCCCGATGGCGACCAGCAGCCGATCACGCTCAACAACTTCACGACGCTCCAGAAACACCCTGACCGCGACTTCCGCCAGCGCGTCTACGAGGCGTTCTACGACGAGTGGGAGACCGTCCGCAACGCCGTCGGCACGGCCTACAAGAACGCCGTCAAGACGGATGTGAAGATGGCCAACGCCCGCGACTATGACACCGCCCGCGAGGCAGCACTGGACGGCCCGAACGTCCCTGTTGAGGTGTACGACACGCTCGTCGACACCGTCCACGACAACCTCGATACGCTCCACCGCCACGCCGACCTCAAACGCCAGTCAATCGGGGCCGACGAACTCCGAATGTGGGACCTTTACACCCCACTCGTTCAGGAGGAATCGCCGGAAATCGAGTACGAACAGGCCTGTGAGTACGTCACCGAAGCTGTCGCACCACTGGGCGATGACTACCAGTCTCGGCTCGCCGACGGGCTAGACTCGCGGTGGGTCGACGTCTACGAGACCGAGCACAAGCAGTCCGGCGCGTACTCCGGCGGTACCTACGACTCCCAGCCGTTCATCCTGATGAACTATCAGGACGACGTGGAGTCGATGTACACGCTGGCGCATGAACTCGGCCACTCGATGCACTCGGAGTACACCAGCGAGGAGCAGCCCTTCGTCTACTCCGGCTACGAGATATTCGTCGCCGAGGTCGCGAGCACTGTCAACGAGACGCTGTTGACCCACCACCTGCTTGACACCGTCGAGGACGAACGCCTCCGCCGGCACATCCTCAACGAGTACCTCGAACGGTTCCGGTCGACGCTGTACCGCCAGACGATGTTCGCCGAGTTCGAGCACCGCACCCACGAGATGTCTGAGGCCGGTGAGCCGCTGACGCCCGACCGGCTTGACGACCTTTACCGGGAGCTGAAAGGCGACTACTACGAGCCGGCGGTGCTCGACGACCGCATCGCCCGCGAGTGGATGCGCATCCCGCACTTCTACCGGGCGTTCTACGTCTACCAGTACGCGACCGGCATCTCGGCGGCCGTCGCGCTTGTCGACGGCATCCTCGATGACGGCGAGCCCGCTGCCCAGCGGTATATCGACTTCCTCCGGAGCGGGTCGCGGCAGTACCCGCTGGAACTGCTGCGCGACGCCGGCGTCGACATGGCCAGTCCGGACCCGGTCGAGTCCGCGCTCTCGACGTACAGCGACTATCTCGATGAGTTCGCCGAGCTGCTGTAGGGCGGTCAGTAGCTATTCGGTGCCTGCCCGGCTAGTCGAGCCGCCGGTCTAACTGAACGGTACAGCCCCGTCTCGACACGGATAACTGTTTCACCCCCTGTGACCCGAAGGCACTTTGTGTCTCAACCGTATAGTATCGACCATCCAAATGTCGCGCAGTCCCTCGCTTCCGGAACGACCACGGTTGGAACTTGATCCCGATATGACGCCTGACGAGCGTCTGGAGGCACTCCGGGAACATTTCAAAGAGATAGTACAGGTCAACGAACAGCTGACTGAGCAGCTCGACGCTGCCCGTGACCGGCAACACGACCTCACGGACGAGGTCGACCAGCTCGAACGGGAAAACGAGACGCTCAAAACCTCGTCGCTGTACATCGCGACAGCCGAGGAGCTGACCGACGAAGGCGTCGTCGTCAAACAGCACGGCAACAATCAGGAAGTGCTGACGGAAGTCTCGCCGTCCATCCGTGACGGCCTTGAGGCCGGTGACCGCGTCGCCATCAACGACTCTTTCGGCGTCAAACAGATCCTCGATCCCGAAACCGACGCCCGCGCACAGGCGATGCAGGTCGATGGCTCGCCGGACGTTTCCTACTCGGACATCGGCGGCCTCGAAGAACAGATCCGTGAGGTCCGAGAGGCCGTCGAGGAACCGCTCGTCAACGCCGAACAGTTCCGTGAGGTCGGTATCGAACCGCCAAGCGGTGTCCTGCTACACGGCCCGCCCGGCACCGGGAAAACGATGCTGGCGAAGGCCGTCGCCAACGAGACCGACGCGACGTTCATCAAGATGGCCGGCTCCGAACTGGTCCGGAAGTTCATTGGTGAGGGCGCGCGACTGGTCCGAGACCTGTTCGAGCTTGCCGCCGAGCGCGAACCGGCTATCATCTTCATCGACGAGATCGACGCCATCGCAGCCAAGCGAACGGAGTCGAAGACCTCCGGCGACGCCGAGGTCCAGCGGACGATGATGCAACTGCTCTCGGAGATGGACGGCTTCGACGAGCGCGGGGAAATCCGTATCATCGCCGCGACGAACCGCTTCGATATGCTCGACCGGGCTATCCTCCGCCCTGGCCGCTTCGACCGCCTCATCGAAGTTCCGAACCCCGACGTCGAAGGCCGCGAGCGCATCCTCGAAATCCACACGCAGGAGATGAACCTCGACGACGACGTGGACCTGGGCGCGTTTGCCACCGAAACTGACGGCCTCTCCGGCGCGGAACTGGCCTCACTGGCGACCGAGGCTGGGATGTTCGCCATCCGCGATGGCCGAACAACGGTCCAGCAGGCCGACCTCCACGACGCCTTAGAGAAAATCGAAGCCGACGACGACGCCAGCAGCGTTCCGGTCGCGTTCGCCTGACGCTGGAGGAAAGCAGATTTTAGACAGGGACAGGATCACGGAACGGCCAGCAAATTGTCGATCACCGCGACGTTCGCCTGCTCGAACACTGCCCGCATCTCGTCGCTCAGCGACACGTCCGTTATGAACATGTCAATATCCTCGACAGTCGCGAACTCGCGGAAGCTCTGACTGTCCAGTTTGCTCCCGTCGGCCACCAGAATGACGTGTCGGCCGCCTTCACAGAGCAGTGTCTTGATGCGCGCTTCGTCTTCGTTCGAGACGGAGAGACCGCCATCGATCTGGACCGCATCGGTTTCGAGAAACACGATGTCGAAGTTCGTTTTCCGAAGGTATGACTCGGCGCTGGGACCGACGAGCGCGTCCGAGGTCTGGCGCAGTGAGTCGCCGACGACCTTGACCTCGCCACAAGTCTCGCGGAGTTCGAACGCGCTCTCCGGTGAGTTCGTCGCGGCAAGCAGCGACAACTGCTCCGGGATGGTTTTCGCTATTTCGCGCGCTGTCGGCCCCGTGTCGAAGAAGACGGCGTCGCCGTCGCTCAGTTCATCGACGGCGCGCTTAGCGATAGCCCGCTTGCCACTTGGGTTGTCGATACTATCGGCCGTACTGGACCCGTCTTTCTCCGACGCCGGAAGGGCACCGCCGTGAAACCGTTCGATAAGCCCGTCTTCTGCGAGTGACGAGAGGTCTCGTCTGATCGTCGCCTCGGAGACACCGAACTCTTCGGTGAGTTCTTCGACGGTGACCCGATCCGATCTGTTTACTTGTCGAACGATTTCTTTCCGTCGTTCATCAGGAATCATGTTCTAGTACAGCGGGCCCGGACTCTGCAGGTGAGGGTGGCCTCCGACTGATGTATGTGTTAGTTCGTATCATCTCTTTCAATAGAATCGGCCCTGCTCTCAGGGCCGGCGACACAGTCTAGTGATTTGCGAGATTGCTCGATGGCGTTTAGGGGTATATCATTCAGTATGTAGACGTTCATGAAAAACTCTCTCCCGGTACTAATCGGTGAAAACACCAAACAGCGTCGTGACGACTGTCCCGACACTGCTGACGATTGCGCCGCCGTAGACACCGGTCGCGTAATTGAAGACTGCGAGGCCTGCCAGCCCGAACGCAGTCCCGAACACGAGCATATCGGCGGGTGCCATCCTATCGGCGAGTTCCATAGCCATCGTCAGATCGTCGCCTGCTGTTCGATCTTCGCGTCGTACGTGAGCGATTCGCCCGTGGCGGGATCGAAATACTGGAGCGAGTCCCTGTCGAACCGGAGGTTCACCGCATCCCCCATCTCGACCGTCGTGTCGGGGTCAACCGCGGCCTTGATGCTCTGGCCGGTTTCGAGTTCGAGTTCGAGTACGGTCTTCTCGCCCTGCGGTTCGACGACCTCCACTGTTGCCGGGTGGACGTTCGCCGGGACGCCGTCCTGATTAAGCGCGATGTTCTCCGGGCGGATGCCCAGCGTCACGCGGTCTCCGAGATACGAGCTGAGCGCATCGGTGAACTCGTCGGGAACGTTGTGGATAGCGCCGCCGAGGTCCAGTTCGAACTTGCCGGCAGACGACTCTTCGAGCGTGCCTTCGAGGAAGTTCATGCTCGGTGAGCCGAGGAATCCGGCGACGAACATGTTCCGCGGGTTCGAGTACACGTGCGTCGGTTCGCCGACCTGCTGTATCTGCCCGTTGTCCATGACTGCGATCTGGTCGGCCAGGGTCATCGCCTCCACCTGATCGTGGGTGACGTAGACAGTCGTTGTCGAGAGTTCCTCGTGAAGTTTGTTCAGTTCGGCGCGCATCTGGACGCGGAGCTTCGCGTCTAAGTTCGACAGTGGCTCGTCCATCAGGAACACTGCCGGGTCACGGACGATTGCGCGGCCCAGCGCGACCCGCTGTTGCTGACCGCCGGATAGCTCCGACGGCCGCCGTTCCAGTAACTCTTCGATCTGTAGCAGCTCCGCTGTTTCTCGGACTCGTTCGGTGATGATCTCTTCGTCCGTGTCGTGTTGCTCCAGCCCGAACCGCATGTTGTCCCGCACCGTCTTGTGCGGATACAGCGCGTAGTTCTGGAACACCATCGCGATGTCCCGCTCGTATGCGCGAGCGTCGTTGACGACATTCTCGCCGATTCTGATTTCACCGTCGGTCGCCCGTTCGAGCCCCGCGATGAGGCGCAGAGTCGTGGTCTTCCCACACCCTGACGGGCCGACGAGGACAGTGAAACTTTCGTCGGGGATGTCCAGCGAGATGCCATCAACTGCCGTAACGTCGTCGAATTCCTTTACGAGGTCGGTGAGTTCTACGTGTGCCATAGTTAGTTACTCCTTGACTGCTCCTTGTGTGAGTCCGCTCACGATGTACTGCTGGAAGAACAGGCCGAACAGGATGCCGGGTAACGCGGCAATCATCCCGCCGGCTGCCAGATGCGCCCAGTCCACGAAGTCGTCAGCTACGAACAGTGAGACCGCGATCGGAAGCGTCTGGGCCTGTTCCGAGGATGTGAGAACGAGCGCGAAGACAAACTCGTTCCACGAGAAAATGAACGCGAGGATAGCAGTGGCCGCGATGCCCGGCTTCGCCATCGGCAGGATTATTTTGACAAACGCTTCCCAACGGGAACAACCGTCGATTCGGGCCTGCTCGTCCAATGATTCGGGAATACCGTCGAAGTAGTTCTTCATTATCCAGACGGCAAACGGGAGGTTGAAGAACGTGTACGTGAGGATGAGCGCGAGCCGCGTGTCGTACAGGCTCCCGGTGAGTCCGCCGATGAGCGGCGGGTTCGACATGATCTGGAAAAACGGGACGATCAGCGCGATGGGTGGAATCATCCGCGCGCCGACGATCGACAGCAGCAGCGACTTGTTCCCCAGGAAGTCATATCGGGAGAAACTGTAGCCGGTGACCGTTCCCAGAGTGATACAGATGAGCGTCGTCGTCGTCGCGACGATCATGCTGTTGATTGTATAGTTGTCGAACGGTCGGTTCGTGAAGATATCCACGTAGTTCTGTGCCGTCGGGCTCTGTGGGAGGAAGGTGATCGGCAGCGACAGCACTTCGCTTGATGGCTTGATGCTCGTAATGAAGATGTAGTAGATCGGGAACCAGATGATCAGGACGTATACGGCGAGCAGTCCGTAAGCCAGCAGTCGCTCGCGGGCAACGGACGGCCACTCGTTCTGTGTCTCCAGTCCCAGCGACCGACGTAGTCGGTTGAGTGGTGATTTCTTCGTGCTCATGCTTCGTAGGGTGATTCGCCGAATATCTTGTACAGACTGGCCACGATGGCGAAGGTCACGGCCAGTAGGACGACCCCAAGTGCAGCGCCGGTCCCGGGTTCGTTGAATACCTGTGCGGTCCGGTACAGCCAGGAGGCCCATACCTCAGTCGCCTTCCCAGGGCCGCCCTGTGTCATCACCCAGACCAGATCCAGCGCCCGGATGTCGAAGATGATACGGATAGTCAGCGCGACCAGTATCGATGGTTTCAGGAACGGATACGTGACGTTCCAGAACCGGGACCACCGACTCGCGCCATCGACTTCGGCGGCGTCGTACAGCTGCTCGGGGACGTTCTGCAGGCCTGCGAGCAGGATGATGATGATGAAGGGGGTGAACACCCAGACGTCGGCGATGATAAGCGCCATCATGGCGAGTGCGCCATCCGAAAGGAACGGGATGTTCCCCGAGATGACGCCGAGCCGCTGAAGCGCCCCGTTTATCGCGCCGAAGTCTGACTGGAACATCCAGCGCCACATCAGCCCGCTCATTACGTAGGGAAGAATCCACGGAACGATGACCGCTGTTCGGAACCAACCCCGCCCTTTCAGATCCTTATCGAGCAACAGCGCGATGCCAAGGCCAAGCAGGAACGAGATGGAGACGCTGAAACCGACGTAAATGACTGTGTTCGTCGTAATCGAAACGAAACTGGGACTGAACACGCCGAGGACGGCCTCGCCCCCTTCGCGTGCGAAGATCAACCGCCGGAAGTTCCGCAGGCCGACGAACTCCATCTCGTTCGTTACCGGGTTACGGAACTGGAAGCTGCTGAGAAACAGCTTCGCGGTCGGATAGACGATTATTGCGGCGATCCACAGCAGTGTCGGCCCAACCGTCAAAGGGACGAACAGCTTGTCGAGTTTGCGACGCAGTGGGCTCTTTTCAATGGACATGATATATAAAACCTGAATCGCGTCAATCAGAGCAGACCGATGTCCTGGTAGAGGCGCTCAATGTTGCTGTAGGCGTCGTTGAGTGCTTTTTCGGGGTCTTTGTTACCGAGCAGCGCCGGCGTGAGCTGCTCGTTCAGATAGTCATCGACCTGTGGCTGTGCCATGTACGTCTCGCTTTTTGCGTTCTCGAGGTTGAACCGCATGTCTTCGAGCAGCCAGGACGGGTACTCGCTTTGGACCTCGTCATCTTCGTACACCTCCGGAACGACAGCCGGGTTCCCTTCGACGAGCATGTTGTTCTTGGACGACTCGCGTGTCGTCATGAAGCGGGCGAACTCCTTGGCTGCGTCCTTCCGCTCGGAGAACGCAGAGACGCTGATGCCGTTCGTGTCTTGGAACGTTGCACGGCTTTCCGGCCCCTTCGGTGGCTTGGCGCTGCCGATGCGGTTCTCGTCCCATTCGTCAATTGCGCGGGCTCCAAGCGGCGTCCAGGATTCGACGGTCGCGTACTGGCCGGCGATGAAGTTGTCACCGACGCCACCCTCGCCGAGACTGGACATCCCGTCAGGCATGATGCCGCGCTCACGGAGCCCATTGAAGAACTCCAGTACCTCTTTGCCTTCCTCGACAAACACCGGCTCGTAGCTGTCGTTGAATAGCTGGCCGCCGGCTTGGTAGAGGAACTGCTTGAAACTGAATACGGACTTGCCGGCCCAGGTGAACGCGAACCCGGATTTGTCGCCCTGTGATAGTTGTTCGCCCTGACTCAGGACCTCATCCCACGTGTCCGGCGGCGCGTCGAAGCCCTGGTCGTTCAGGTACTGCTGGTCGTAGAGGTAGCTCCCCCACTTCCCGAATTCGGGAGCCATGTAGGTCTGGCCGTCGAATTGGACGAGGTCGTTCAGCGAGTCGGGGAACTTGCTCATGTGGTCGCTTCCGAGGCCGATCGGCTCGAGCCAGTCGGAACTGACGAAGTCAGCCAGCCACCAGGTCGGGCCGTTGAACGCGTCGACGGTGCTGTCCTGGTTCCGCCAAATCGTCGTCAGACTGGTCTTGAGGTTGCTCCACGGAACCTCGTTGACTTCCACGGAGATACCGGTCTCCTCCTCGAAGCGTTCAATGTTGGCTTCGGTTCCGGGGTCGAACTCCAGCGACCCGGCGTTGTAGAACACGATTTCGTCTGCCATCGTCTCCGACCCAGTGCCGGTTGTGGCACCGTCTGAACTCTCACCGTCGGAACTATCGCCACCGGAGCCGTCTTCGGTGCTCGAATCGGAGCCGCCACTGCAGCCAGCAAGCGCCGCTGCCCCGATGACACCGGCACTTTTGATGAACGTTCGACGAGTGCGGTTTGAAGTCTCTTGCATACAATCGCTCACGAAACAGCCATGGATTATAAATTATAGGGGTTATTAAATATGAAGATAAATATCATAGTTTATAGCATGAGCTTTTCTGTTGGCTCTTCAGCGTCTAAAATAGAATTTGAAGGTACAACTATCTTATAGTAATATTATTTATTAATTTGGAACTACTGTTTTGCGTGATTGATTTCGCTCACAAACCTGAATTGGGGCATGATTTGAACGAACCATTCACCGAATCGTGCAGACCTGGTAACCGTCTCGATCGGACTGCCGTCATTCGGTCCTGCATCGAGACTCCACAGGTCGCCTGTGACCCACATAACGCCGCGCGATTTAAGCCACCCCGCCCGGTATCGGTGCCCGTGACAGAGCGCGGACGGACACGGCGGGCATTTCTGGGGACGCTCGCAGCGACAACAGTCGGGTCGGTCGCGGGGTGTCAGTCACAGTTCAATCCGCTTGCATCGACGGCGCTCGATGAACACGCCGCCACGCAGTTCCGGCAGGGGCTGTTGAACCAGGGGCATCAGGATATGTCCGTTCCGGACGCCATCGAGCGGGCCTGGGAACTGCCGGCGAACCGCGGGGACCACACCGCGGCGAAAGGGAGCCCTGCGCTGGCACCGACTGGCGACCTGATTCTGGCCGACGACACCGGCCGCGTGCGGGCCATCGCGCCGGACGGCGAGGTCCAGTGGGCAACAACAATTACACAGGCGACGCGAGGGAGCCACGGCACGCCGGCCATCGCCAACGATACCGTCTACATCGGGGCCTACGACGGCGCGCTGTCGGCACTGGACCTCGAAACCGGCCGGCGGCGCTGGCGGACGGACCTGGGCGATGCCATCGGCGCGAGTCCGACGTACTACAACGGGTCGCTGTACGTCGCTGTCGAGCACGCGGCTCCGAGCGGGAGCGTTGTCGCTGTCAACGCCGCGACCGGTGACGTGCAGTGGCGCGACAGCCGACCGACCGACCACCCCCACTCGACGGTGGCACTGGACCGCGAGCACGGCCGCCTGCTGTTTGGCTCGAACGACGGCTACTGCTACGCGTGGTCGTTTCCGGGTCTCGAACAGGTCTGGCGCTACGACACTGGCGGCGACGTGAAAGCCCCCATCGCCGTTGCTGATGGGACCGCCATCGTGCCGTCGTGGGCTGAGACAGTCACTGCCGTCGACGTGACCGACGGTTCGGAACGGTGGACCTTCGAAGCCGACGCCGACGTGATGTGTGCGCCAGCGGTCAACGACGGCACCGTCTACGTCGGCAGCCACGACGACCGCGTGTATGCAATCAATCTCGCCAGCGGCGAAGAACTGTGGCGCTACGACACCGGCGGATGGATTATCGGGAGCGTCGTCGCCACCCGGGACCACGTACTCGTCGGGTCCTACAACGGGCGGCTGTACGCACTGGAGTGGGACTCGGGTGCGGTGGCCTGGACCGTTGAGAACCGCGGCCACGTGACGAGTGCGCCGCTGGTGACCGCTGATGGCATCTACTACACAGAACGCGCTGTCGACGGCGACCCCGACCGCCCGGGGATGTGCTACGGACTCGTTCCGGCATAACGAAGCGAAACCCCTTACACCACGGACCGTCGACTCTCGCCTATGAGTACCATTCGGGTCGTATGGGGGACTGCGACCGGCCCGACCGCGCTGGCCGCGTACGACGCGGCACTCGCCGAGGCGGGCGTCCACAACTACAACCTCATCTCGCTCTCGTCGGTCATTCCTGCCGAACCGACTATCGAGGTGACTGAGACAGCGCCGGATCTGGGGCCGCCCGGCGAAGCGCTAGAGGTCGTCCAGTCCTCGGCGACCGTCGCACCGGGTGAACGCGGCGCGGCGGGCATCGGCTGGGCCCGTAGCGAGGACGGGCCGGGTATCTTCTACGAGGTCGACGGCACCAGCGAGGATGCGGTCCGGATGGAAATCCGTGAGGGGCTGGCCGCTGGTCGGGACCTTCGGGACTGGGAGTTCGTCGAGGAGAACGTCTACGTTGAATCGGCGTCCGACGACGCCGAGTACGCCAGTGCCGTCGTTCTCGCCACCTACGGCGAGAGCCACCCCATCGTGTAGTGCGTGTGCCGACGGTGCCGGTCAGAACTGTGCTCGACACTGGGTTTTTAGTGCTCCCCCCCATAGAGACAGAGAACATTCATGTACGGTAATACGTCGTTTGGTGGGGAGACGGAAGAAATGACGCTGACCGCGGAACAGCGCGAGAACCTCCGCCGGGACCTCTCGAGCGTCGCCGCCCGGACCCGCGAACTCCTGCCCGGCGAGTTCGTCGTCGGCTCGGAAATCAGTAACAGCACGACGGGCCCACGGGCCACAATTGCAGTCCAGCCTCCGGTCGGGTCGGTCGTCAGCGCTGACTACACGCCGGAAGACCCGGAAAGCGCGAGCATCTCCGATGCCGAGCGCGACGACCTCGCGCAGGGCATCGCCGCCTCCGCCGCTCTGCAGGTCAAGCAAGTGATGGGCGACGACACGTCGCCGACAGCGCAGTAACAGTCGCTGCTCTCAGTTTTCTGCAGCACAGTCGTGGTGACGCGTAGTCGTTGCTATCAGTCGTGACCGCCGCTGGTGACCGGCGGGTCATAAAACAGCGCGTAGCCGATGGAGCCGGTCGCTGGGAGGCTGCCGGCACTCAGCGCCGTGACGAAGCTAAGCGAAGTAACCACGGCACCGAGCGACGCCAGTAGCATCGAGAGGGCGATGCTGGCAAGCACGAGGTCAGGCATCGACAGGGACCCAGGCATTCGTGTCTGTATGGAGACACGCCTCCTAATTAAATATTATTACTCGCGCAAACAGCGCACCGAGTACCGCCTATTTCCCCCAGAAGGGGTCGCGGTTCCGGTGTTTCTCCAGATACATCGACAGCGCCTCGCGCTCGTCGACGGAGATGTCTTCCTTGAGTTCCTGTTCGAGAATCTTTGCGTGCTTTTCGGGGATTTCGACCCAGAGGTCGTCGCCTTCCTCGACTTGGCGGCCGACGGTCGGCCCCTGAATGGAGACAGCCATGCGCTCACCGGCGCGGGCCGAGTCGACGTCTTCGCCCTCGTCCTGAATCGTTTTGAGAGTCCCGACGCGGTTCGCCTCGCCGTTCTCCCACCTGACGACGTTGACGTTCCGACGGAGTTCACCGGAGAGGATTTCGACGCCGACGACGGCCGGGTCGGACTGGCGGAAGGTGTGATCCTGCAGAATGCGGAACTTCGCCGGGCGGGTGATGTTCTCCAGAATCTGCTCCTGCTGGGCCTCCTCGATGGCGGTGACGTGGTCGTCGTAGGACTCGACGAGCTGGTAGATGACGTCGTCCTCGAACAGTTTCACGTCCTCCTGTTCGGCGAGGTCCCGCGCGTCGTCGAGCACGTCGACGCTGAACGCCAGAATCGCCTGATTGGTCGACTCGCCGGCCGTTTCGGCGACTCGCACGTCCCGCGGTGCGACCGCGCCGACCTCGGCCCGCATCACCGGGATTTCTTCCTCTTCGAGCGTACTGGAGAGGGCCTCCAGCGACCCGAGCGTGTCGGCCTTGATGACGACCCCTTCTTCCTGTGTCGTCACTTCGATTTCGGCGAGTTCCTCCTCCACCTCGGCGATGACCTCGCTTCGGTCGCGGTCGCGGATGACGCGGATCGGCGCGCCGGCCATCGCATCGCCGAGTTCCGGCGCGGCGATTTTGACACCGTCGGCGGCGGCGACCTGGTCGACCTGCTCGAACTCCTGTTCGGTCCGGATCTCTTCGAGCGGGCGTGGCCGAAGCAGCGCACGCACGTCAGTGATGATCGGCCCTTGCAGCCCGCCGACGACGATGGTATCGTCGTTGCGGATGGTCCCGTCGTAGATGATGGCGTCGAGCGTCGTCCCGAACCCCTGGGTGTCTTTCACTTCGAGGACAGTCCCAACACCGGGACCGCTGGTGTCGATTTCCATCTCCTCTTTCATGTAGCGCTGGGACAGCCCCATCATCACCGTCAGCAGGTCAGGGATGCCCTCGCTCGTTTCGGCCGAGACCGGCACGACGCCGATGTTGGCCTGGAAGTTCTGGACGCGCCAGTACATATCCGCGGAGAAGCCGTTGTCCGAGAGTTCGCCGATAATCTCGTACAGCTTCTCGTTGAGGTCGGACTGCACGCGGTCGGACTGTGCGTCCATCGTCTGCTGGACCGGTTGCCCCTCGTTAGGGTTCCAGCCGGGGACAGTGTCAATCTTGTTTGCGGCGACGATAAACGGCGTCTGGGTTCGCTTGAGGATGTCAATGGCCTCCAGCGTCTGGGGCTGGAAGCCGTCGTTGACATCGACGACGAGGATGGCGATGTCGGCGAGCGCGCCACCGCGGGAACGGAGCGTCGAGAAGGAGTGGTGGCCCGGCGTGTCAATGAACAGCAGGCCGGGCAGGTCGAAGTCCGTCGGGTCGACTAGGTCACCAGCAATCTCGGAAATCACGTCAAGCGGGACGGCTGTCGCGCCGATGTGCTGTGTAATCGCGCCCGATTCGCCGGCGGTGACGGCCGAACCGCGGATCTTGTCGAGCAGGCTCGTCTTCCCGTGGTCGACGTGGCCCAGAACGGCGACGATGGGCGTCCGCAGGGTGTCGTCGGTGGCTGTTGTGGGGTCCGTGTCAGACATAGATGGCTCCAGAAGTTGTCAGAACCGAGTCGTCGGTGGCAGTTAAGTTCGTCGTCATCAAACGCACGCAACCGAACGTGGGGCTAAGCGGGCGTCACTCGGTTACAGTGAATGACCCTGTCATGCCGATGCTCTGGTGAGGGACGCAGTGGTACTCGTACTCTCCGGGGACCTCAAACGTGTAGGCGTACTCGTAGCCGGAACTGTACGTCTTTCCGTCGTCTCCGGGCGTCCCCGTCCAGTCGCTGCCTTCCGGCGTCGCGGTCGATTTGACGTTGTGGCCGCCGGCCTCCCAGACCCACAGCACGGTGCTTCCAGCGGGGACCTCGAACGTTTCCGGGGCGAAACTGAAGCTTCCCGGCGCGACGGCGACCTCCTGTTCGGCGTCCACCGACGTTCCAGTGGAGGCCGGCGTTTCGGTCGAAGTGGCAGTCTCAGTCGGTGTTGGTGTTTCGGTTGGGGTTGCGGTCTCCGTCGACGTCGTCACCGAATCAGTCGGCGTTGCTGTCGCAGTACGGGTTGATACTTGCGTAGCGGTGGCCGTCGCTGTTGGGGATGATTCACCGCTGTCGCCACCACTGCAGCCCGCGATAGTCCCGGTAACGACGGCCGTGAGCGCGCCGAGAAACTGACGCCTGTTCCGGTCCATGCGTACTCGTAGGATGCCTGCCGCTTAGGGCTGCTGCCTACTGTGACTGTGCGATCCCGGTCACAGAACGACTCCACTGGGACTCTCAACACTTGCTTACCCAGCGTTTCTATCCGTGACTGTCGCTGTCGGCGACCATCGTTCTCTCGTCGGATATCCCCGTGGCGTTTATGTAACCTCGTTCGGAACAAGGAGGTATGGCTGCAATACTCGCAGAAAACCTGTCGGGGAAAGACGTGATGGGGACTGATGGCGCGGAGATCGGCAGTCTCTACAACATCACGATGGACTTCTCCTCGGGCGCGCTGCACAACCTCGTTATCGACCCCGCGGAGTCGCTCCGTAACACAAACTTCGAGTACAGCGACCAGGGCCGCCTGCTTGTCCCGGTTGAGCGGGTCAAGGCAGTGAAAGACCACATGATCGTTAAACGCTAGATGTACGTTCTTGACTCCTCGGCATTTATCAACGAGTATCACACCGACGAGCAGATAGCAACGATTCCACTCGTCAGAGAAGAACTGGAGGACGAGGCCGCCTATCGCTTTGACGCGCTCGAAGGCTCTGGGATGCACCTTCACATTCCCGAGGACAACACTGTTGAGCGCATCGAGCGCGCTGCCAGCGAGACCGGTGATCTGGCGGAGCTCTCGGAAACCGATATCCGGCTGATTGCGGCCGCGTTCGAACTCGACAGCCGCCTCGTCACGGACGATTACGCGATGCAAAACGTCGCGGAGAAACTCGATGTGGCGGTCGAAGTTATCGCCCGTGAGGGGATCTCCGAACAGCGGGAGTGGCTGTTCCAGTGTGCTGGCTGTGGCCGCGAGTTCGACGAGAACCGCGACCGCTGTCCCATCTGTGGAAGTTCGCTCTCGCGGAAAAACCCGGCTTAGACGGTCTGTTCGTCTCGGGCGTTGAGCCCGAGCTCGACTAGCTGCGACAGCACTTCCGCCTCTGTGATGCCGTAGCGCCGCGCAAGCGTTTCGACACTCCGCGCTTGGTCGTCATCACAGACGATAGTGAACCGCCGAGCCATGTCACCGCATACAACAGTAGGTCGCATAAACACCCGTCAGACAGCGGTCAGACACCTCAGATCGCCGGATTTCCTGTAATCTCGATGTACAATGTGAGAAACTGGATTGCGTTGAACGCCCCGTGAATAAAGATGGGCACGAGCAGGTTCTCGGTCTTGAGATAGCTCAGGCCCAGCAGCGTCGAGAGGACGAACACTAGCAGTAGCGAGAGGACGGTCTGTGTCGGCGTCCCGGCGGCGTACTGTCCGAAGTGGACGACACCGAAAACGGCGCTGGTGAGTATAATCGCCTGAAATTCACCGAAATCGTCGTAGAGGTACTTCTGGATGAGGTTCCGGTAAATAAACTCCTCGCTCGGCGCGATAGTCAGAAACGCGAGTGGGACCATCACGAGCAGGAATGACGGGTCCTCGCGGGCCAGTTCCTCGACGCTGCTCCGGGCCGCTTCGAGCCCGAGCGCCTGAATGAGGTAACTGAAGCCAAACAGCGCGACCATGAGGACGACGACGCCGCCGACGCTGTAGCCGATGTCACGGAGACCGGGGCGCTGCAGGTCTAGGTCGGTCCAAGTACGGTCTAGCCGGCTGGCGACGGCCGCCCCGAAACCGATGAATCCGACGCCGATGCCGATAGTGAGCGTGACATACGCGGGGCCGGTGACAGTCCCGCCTTCCAGCGCTGTGGCGCTGACAAGCCCTGCGGCCGCGACCCCGAGAACGACGAACTGGGCAAACACCGTGCCCACGAGGAAGCCGGCCAGCCCGATTCCCGTTGCGACCGAGAGCGCTCTGGCGACCGTGTACAGCCGGTCGTTCGGGATGCCGGTCGCCAGCGCCCAGCCCAGCGCAACCGTCAGACCCCCGGCCAGCACTGTGAGATACACGGCGATGCCGACGGTCGCCGCAACGCCAGCACGGAACTCCGGCCCGAAGAAGGCGACGAGCGTGGCGAGGGTTGTGACGATGCTCGCGCCTGCTGCGCCCAGACCCGCCTGTCTGCGGTCGAGTGCGCCGTGACGAACAAGCGAGAAGGCGAGCGCGGCGACGACGAAGCCGGCGGCGGCGACCTGTCGGGCGGTGACCGGGCCGACAGTTGTCGCCGGTGTCATCCAGCCAGCGATGCCGGTTTCTGTGGCGACGAGTACGACGAGACCGAGGCCAGCGGCGAGAACACCCCAGTTCGCGGCGGTATCGTCCATTATCGGCAGTCCGTTGCGCCGGCCTAAAGGGACTCCGTTTCGCCGATACGCAGTCGCTCGCGCTCGTCGATGACCGCCGTCTCGTCCGTCGCTTCGCCGCGGATGAGCGCCCGCGTGGCGTTTTTGCCCCACTCGACGGCCGGCTGGGTGAACGTCTCCACGTCCGCGAGTTCGCCGACGAGGACACAAGCCGCCTCCATCGCGTACAGCAATTCGCCGACGCTTTCGGCGTCGAGACGGTCGATTTCGACTTCCAGTGCCGGCTGGTCAGCCGCCGGCAGGCTCGCCACCGTCGCCTCGTACTCGGCGTCAATGAGGCCGCCGAGGTCAGTTCCGGCGAGATACGACAGGTCTTCGTGGTCCGGGTCGGGAATCGACACGTCGGCACGCTCGCGCGGTCGGACGAACGTGACGACCTTGTCGCGGTGGCCGGCGCGGTACAGCTGGAGCTGGGAGTGCTGGTCGGTCGCGCCCAGCGCTCGCGCCGGCGTCTGACCTCGCCCGTCCTTACCCAGGCTCTCGGCCCAGAGCTGTGCGAACCACTCGCCGAAGGACTCCAGGCGCTCGGCGTAGGGCATGACGGCGTTGACCGTCGCGCCCGCTTCTTCCAGCGCGTAGGCCATCGCGCCGTAGGCGTAGGCCGGCGAGTCATACAGCGACGGCGCGAGGTCGTCAGCCGCCTGCTGACCGCCGGCAAGCAGCCCCTCGATGTCGATACCGAGGATGGCTGGCGGGACGAGCCCGACCGCCGACAGCGCGCTGAAGCGGCCCGGAACGCCCTCGGGGACCGGCAGCGTCGGCAGGTCGTGCTGATCGGCGAGCGCCCGGAGCGGGCCGGACTCGCCCGTCGTGACGACGATTCGCTCGGTCCAGTCGACGCCGCGGTCCTCGTAGGCCTCGCGGACGACGAGGAAGTTTGCCAGCGTCTCCGCCGTCGTCCCCGAACGCGAGACGACGTTGATGGCCGTGTCGGCGAGTGAGAGGCCATCGAGCGTCCGCCGGACGTGCTCCGGGTCGACGTTGTCCAGCACGACGTGACTGCCCGGGTCCTCAGCCAGCGCCTCTGTGATGGTTTTCGCTCCCAGCGCGGAGCCACCGATGCCGACGGTGATGACCGATTCGGCGTCGGCCACCGGCGCGACGGCGTCGTGGATGGTCTCGGCATCGGTTGCTTCGGGGAGGTTCAGCGAGGCGTAGCCGAACTCGCCCTTGTTTCGACCCTGCTCGATTCGCTCGTGGGCCGCGGCCACCCGCTCGTCCAGGTCGTCAAGTGTCGCCCGCTCGACGCCCGGGTCGGCGGCACTGGCAAGCGCGGCTCCGATATCGACGTGCATACTCGGGGTGTCGACGGGCGGGTACAAACAACTCCCGGACGGCATGGCAGCAGACGTGGCTCCGTTGTCACCGCTGGCCAGACAACACCGCGCTTAACCACGCGCTTGCCTAAGGATCAGGTATGACAGACGCGACGGCAGAGCAGTCCGTCACAGCCGATGCCGACGACAAGCCCGAACCGTACAACGGGCTCCCCGGCGCATTCCCGTACGCGTTCCGGGCCACTGACTCGTTGCTGTTCAAAGCCTACGTTCCGGTCGCGTTGTTGCTGTCCGTGGCGATTACGCTCGTGTTCTCGTTCGGGCTGATAACGCAACTCGCCGAAACCGGCAGCGTCCGCGGCGGGACGTTCACCTTCTCCCGGAGCTTCTTCCTGTTCGTCGGGCTGTTGCTCGTCGCGCCGCTGCTGGCTCCAGTGCTCTCCGTCGCGCGCCGCCATCGACGGACCGCATCCTCGGTCGCCTACGACCGCGCCCTCGCCCTTTCGGCGTTTCTGTTCATCGGGTCGATATACCTCGCGCTGTTGACCTCCGCTCCGGCGGAGCTTCGAGAGCCGACACAGAGCGCTGTCGTCGGCTTCTTCTACTCGTTGCCGCCGATTGCCGGCGTCGTCCCGCCGATGCTCGCGACGCTGGGGATATATCTGACTCACCGGCTGCTGAAGTAGCACCGCCAGTCCACGGCTGTCCACTCTTACGGCATACCACTCCAGCCCGTTCCCGGGTCGAAACGGGCAAGAACGCCCGCCACGAACGTGTGTCCATGACAGCGATTGAAGGGACATTTCTTGTCACGAACGCCGACGACGGGTCGGCGACGCTTCGGAACGTCGCAGACTCACAGGTGCTGACACTGTCTGACAATCCCGGCGTTGAGGCCGGCGAAGTAGTGGAGGGAACAGTCGAACCGGAGCCGCCAATGGAGGTCACCTACACCGTCACCGAGGTCGCCGAGCGGCGCACAATTCCCGTCGAGACGGTCGACCTCGCGCCGACGGCCCAGACGACCGAAATCGCGGCCGAGCAGGCCCCCGGCGAGCTAACGACGGTCGAACGCGCTGGTGAGGGCGAGGTACACGTCCTCACGGTTCCGGAAGACGAGACGGCCGAGGCCGCAACGGATGTTGTCGAGGACGAGGCAACCCTCTCGCGGGCGGCCAGGCTCGGCGTCGACCGTGTCGAGGTTCGGACCGCAGCGGGCGTTGTCAGCGTGCGTTACTTGCCGGACTGACGCGTTCTCTCACTCGCCTCGACTTCTTATTCGGTCGGGCCCGCGGCGCTCTGGACCTGCCAGCCACCGGCGATGCCACACGCCTCGCGCTCGGTGTACACGAACTCGGTGTCTTCGGTCACCGCGGACCCGCCCTCGACGGATTCGACCTGGAGCGGGAAGTCCAGCGTGTCGCCACAGCAGCCAACGCCGACAAACTCTGTCCACACGTCGCCCGGTGTGGCGGTGTTGTGTGTCTTCCGGAGGTACGCGCGGAACGGCGACCCGTCTATTTTGTCGCGACCCCACCCGCTGAGGTCCGCTGGATACGAGAGTTCGACCCTGCTTGCGCGCTCGGACATACCGGATATACGTGATAGACTGGCATAGATGTACGGCACAGCGGATGTCAGCGGCAGTGATTGGGAAGGCTTATCCCGGCCCGTCTCACACCGTTCCGTCATGTTCGAGTTCGAGGTCCCGGAAGTCGATTACACCCAGTATTCGAACCGTCAACTGGTGGCGGTTCCGCTGGTGGTGCTCGGTCTGGCGCTTGCGGTGCTCGGTGGCTGGTATCTGGTCACCGGCGCGCCGGTCTCTCCGAGCATCGACTTCACGGGCGGTTCGGAACTCACCGTCGAGTCGTCTCTCTCACAGGCGGAGCTCAGGGACAATACGTTCGACGAACCCGTGGTTTCCGTCCAACAGGTCGAGGGTGAGAACCGGTATATCATCACGTTTGATTCGTCGAATCTGGAGCCAATCGAGGAAACCGCGCGTTCGAGCGATCAGATGGAGTTCCTCGGTAGCGGGACCACGTCGCCGATATTCGGGCAGGAGAACCAGCGGCTAGCGGTCGTCGGCATCGGTGTCGCCTTCCTCGGGATGAGTTTGCTTGTCTTTGCGATGTTCCGGTCGGTCGTACCGAGCATCGCAGTCGTTCTGTCGGCGTTTTCGGACCTTGTCATCCCGCTCGCGGTAATGAACCTGCTCGGAATCAAGCTCTCACTGGGAACCGTCGCCGCGTTGCTGATGCTCATCGGTTACAGTGTGGACTCAGACATTCTGTTGAACAATCACGTCCTCCGGCGCTCCGGTGGGTTCTACGAGTCGACGTACCGCGCGATGCGGACCGGTGTGACGATGACGCTGACGTCGATGGCGGCGATGGCGGTGATGGCGATTTCGGCGACGATATTCGGTATCGAACTGATGGCTTCTATCGGGTTCGTTCTCGTCGTGGGCTTGGCTGCTGACCTGATGAACACCTATATGCTTAACGTCACGTTGCTTCGCTGGTACAAGTATGAGGGGGTCAAACGATGAGCACACTCAAGGAAAACTGGCGCGTCGTTGCGCTGGTCACGCTGTTGCTACTCAGCGCCGTCGCGCTGTTCATCCCCGGCGTTCCGCCAGGGACCTCGGATACTGAAGGAGCTGGGGCCGCGAACCAGTCGACGAACCTCCAGTACGGGATTCAGCTCAGCGGCGGGACGCGTATTCAGGCCCCGATCGTTGGCACTACCGCTGAAGGTGTCGATGTTGCACCCGCAGACGAGGCCGACTTGGCACAAGCGACGGCGGACCGGTTGGGTCTCGACCCGATTGACGTGCGCGTTTCGAACCAGACTGAGACCGTCGAGGTGTTCTCGAACAACGTCTCCACCGGAGAGGTCGAAGCCGCACTCGAAGCCGAAGGGTACGAACCGAGCGAGGTCCGTCCTGGCGTGACCCGGGACACCCGAGAGAACATGGTGTCGGTTATCAACGACAAACTGCGCGAATCGGCGCTGACAGGGGGTTCGGTGCAGCAAGTCAGCTCGCCGGGTGGTCGGAGCTTCATCAGCGTCACAGCCCCGGACAGGGGGCGCGAGGAGCTCATCGGCTTGCTCGAAGAGCGTGGTGTCGTCCGCGTGTACGCTGTCCACGACAATACTGAGAACGGCTCCTACGTCCGTGAGCAAGTCCTCTCACAGGGCGACTTCGCGGGTATCGGGGCAGCACAGCGAAGCGAAACGCAGGGAACGCACGTCCCGGTGACTGTCAAACAAAGCGTGGCCGAGCGCTACGCGAACGACATGGTCGAGGCCGGCTTCGGGAGCGGGTCGACCTGCCGCGACTCGGACTACGACCACGAGAACCTCCAGAACTCACAGGCAGACTGCCTGGTGACGACACTGAACGGCGAGCCGGTGTTCATCGGTGGTGTCGACCCGGGGCTGGGACAGTCCTATCGGAACGGTGAGTTCGCCAACAATCCGCAGTTCATCATGCAGACCAGCAATATGTCTGAAGCGACCGAGCTGGAACTCGCACTCAAGGCCGGTCGGCTACCGGCCCCGCTTGACTTCGACAGCGCCGAAAGTCAGACGCTTTCGTCTGCGCTCGCTCAGGAGTTCCAGCAGCGCTCCCTCCTGACGGGCATTCTCGCCGTCATCGCGGTGAGCCTGGTGGTGTATCTCCGGTACGGGCGTCCAGAGGTCGCCCTGCCGATGATCGTCACGGCGCTGTCGGAGGTGTTCATCCTCCTCGGATTCGTTGCCTTCGTCCAGTATCCGCTGAACCTCTCGCATCTGGCCGGGTTTATCGCAGTCATCGGGACGGGGGTGGACGACCTCATCATTATCGCCGACGAGATCCTCCAGCAGGGGAAAGTTGAAACGGGCCGCGTGTTCCAGAGCCGCTTCCGCAAGGCGTTCTGGGTCATCGGCGCGGCCGCGGCGACGACCATCGTCGCGATGAGTCCGCTGATGGTCCTCTCGCTTGGCGACCTCTCCGGGTTCGCCATCATCACCATCGTCGGCGTGCTGGTCGGCGTGCTCGTGACGCGCCCGGCCTACGGTGATATCCTCCGGAGTCTCGTGCTGGACGAAGACTGACACCGTCGGTCGCTTTCTCCCGAGTTCACGACGCTCAAAAGTCACTGAGCGTTGACTGTGATGCCGCTGCCAGCACGTCGTCACACGTCGACCACGACCGGCGGGCACACGCCGGCAATTCGCCGTGTCGGTCAACGTAGTCCGCCAGGAAGGTCCGCGTTGTCGGGTCACTGGGATAGCCTGACCCCACGTCGCCGTACTCCGCTGCCAGCTCTGCGACATGGGTGTCGCGGGCCACCTTCGCAATAATTGAGGCCGCACCGACTAGCGAGTCCGTCTCGTCGGCTCCATGTTCCGCGGTTACAGCCACGTCGGCGTCGACTGCGTCCGCGACCCGACGACCGAACCGCGCCGCGTCGGTGTCGCCGGCGTCGACCGTCCCTGACAGGCCGTCTCGGGCCACCGCGGATAGGGCCTCTGCCTGCCCTTCGACAGTCAGTGTGTTCATGTCCGTCTCGTCGGCATCGATGCGCTCGACAGATATTTCAGCAATACCAACGGCGTCTGCCGATTCGCGGATTTCCTTGGCCAGTCGCTCGCGTCGCTCCGGCCTGATGTCCTTCGAGTCGCCGACCCCGCCGGGCAGGGCCGCAGGGTCGGCCCGGACGGCGGCGGCGAACATCGATCCCAGGACCGGTCCTTTCCCGGCCTCGTCGACGCCAAATCGCATGGCTGTCCTCTGGACGGCGGTGGAAAAACAGCTTCCGGTTGGAAGCGGCCCAGTGCGCTACTGTTTGAGGAACTCGTCTGTCGCGAACGGTTCGTCCTCGCCCTGCACGTCGATTACGTCGAGCGCCGTCACCACGGCGTCGGTGTCGAGCAGGCCGGCTAGGCTCGGCTCCGTGCGGCCTTCATCGCTGGAGACGAGTTCTTTCACGTACAGGCCGCCTTCCCCGTGGATGCGGAGCTCGGCGTGGCGGTCGTCGGTCAGTTCGCCCTCGGCGTCGTACACTGCTCGCGTCCGTGTGATGTCGGCCCGTCGGTGGGTGACTCGCTGGGGGGTCTCCTGCTGGATGGTCGCTCCGTCCAGCTCCGTTAGTGCGTCCTGCAGGGCGTCGGCGTCGACCGCGTCGCCAAACTCCACGTCCATCCGGTAGGTCTTGGAGGCGTCCAGTTCCTTGACGCGCTCGACCATTTCGTGGGTCGCCAGGTGGAGGTCCGTCACTTCGACCTTCCCGTCGGCGAAATCGTTGATGTCGGCTTCAAGTTCGTCGGCGTCCACGTCGCGTTTGCGCGGTTCCATCACTTCGATGACGAACGGACGGCCCGAGTCGAGCATTCGCGCGTCGACGTCCTCGCGGCCGGCACCGTGGAACACGGCCTCCTCGCCGTCCATCGCTTCACGGACGACAGGCGTGGACAGTTGCTCGACGCTCTCGTCGTAGCGGTAGCCGCTGCCGTCACAGCCGTCACAGGGCTCGCCCTGCCACAGCCCGGTCCCGTTGCAGTCGTTGCAGGGCCACTTCGTCTGGGGGATGTCGCGTTCGAGCTTGCGGTAGCGGCCGTAGATGAACGCCGAGTTGACGTGCGTTTCTACCTCGTCCGTTGCGAGGTCGAGCGTGAGCTGGACTGCTGGACGGCCAAACTCCACCTCCGCGCCGGTCAGGTCGCCGATTCGCTTGCCGACTTCGCGGTTGAGTTCGGTCTTCAGCGCCTCTCCGGCGTCGGGGTCCAGCCCCACGTCCTCCCGGAGCAGTTCGTCGTTTTCTTCGAGTAGCGGCGGCACTTTCGTCCCGACTTGGTAGGTGTCGAATTCGTAGCCGCGGACGGCGCTTGCGGCCTGCTCGGCCCACCAGTCAAAGCGGTCACACTCTCCTTCACAGACCCAGCAGTCCTCGCTCTCCTCAAATGGGTCGTCGTCTGCAAGCGCAAGCGTCACCCGAAGGGCGTGGCCCCGTTCGGCGTTGGCCAGCCCGAAGCTCCGGTCGGCGAAAAGCCGGCCGAGACAGGAATCACACAGCGGCCCGGTGGCAAGCGCCGCACGGGCGTCCTCAAGTATACTCATTGCCTGAGCCGACGCGTCGCCCCCGTAATTGCGTTTCGACCTCTCGGTCGTCTGGGCCGGGGAGGGCCCTGTGACCTTGCTTTCGCTTACTCACCGGTCACGCCGCCGTCATCTGTGGGTTTGCTCTTCGACTGCGCTTGGTCGAATAGCTCGCCCGGAATCTCTTCGGTTGAGATGGAGATGGACCGCTGGGGGAACGGGATCTCGATGTTATCGGCCCGGAACCGTTTGTAAATCGCGCTGTTGAGTTCGTGGGTTGCACGAGCTGTCAGGGCCGGGTTGCTGACCCAGCACAGCAGTTCGAAGTTCAGCGCTGAGTCGCCGAACTCTCGGAACCGGACCCGCGGGTTCGGGCGGTCCTGCACGAGGTCCTCGGCTTCGGCTAGTTCCAGAAGGACATTCTCGACTTTGTCGATGTCCATCCCGTAGGCGACGCCGACAGGGACCCGAATCCGACGCTTGCGTCGCGGCGTCGACTCGTTGACGATAGCAGCGCTATTGAGCTTCGAATTCGGAACTGTGACGAGAATGTCGTCGCGGGTGCGGATGACCGTCGAGCGGACAGAGATGTCCTCGACGCGGCCGCGTTCGCCGCTTTCGAGGACGACGAAGTCGCCGACCGCGTACGTCCCGTCGAGATACAACGATAGCGACCCGAAAAAGTTCGCCAGCGTGTCCCGGGCCGCTAGGCCGACAATGATGCCCATAATCCCCGCTGAGGCCAGCAGCGGCGTCACGTCGGTCCCAGAGGACCAGCAACAGCAAAACCCCGCCGCCCGAGATGAGCGCGCTCCAGACGTTCTGGAGGATGGGGACCATCTGGCGGTCGATGTACGCTGAATCTGTCGCGATGGCGGACGCCTGCCGGCCAATGCGAAGCAGCGTCACCATCCAGACGATGACGACCAGCGAGAGCGTCCCGGCCTCAAGCGAGACGGCGATGGCCGGCCGGATATCGTAAATCTGCGCGCCGGCGTACGCGCCGCCGAGGCCGATCGAGATGTACGCAGCGGTGTGAATCCCACGGAACACGATGTCGTCGACGTCGCCCTCAATGTGTGGGGTGACCCGTCTGATCAGCCGGTCACCGAGGACACGGATGACCAGCGCGAGCGCGACCCCGCTGCCGACGAGTACCAGAAACCCCTGCCAGGCCGGCAGCCCCGACAGCAGGTCTACTACCCCACTTCCCAGTTGCATACCCCCGTTTGGACACCGGCGCTATATATACTGCCACGTCGACGGGCCGAACCGAACGGCCTTTGTCCCGTGGCGTCCGCTCCGTGGATATGAACCCGATTCTCGTCGCTATTCTGCTGGGTCTGCTGCAGGGGGTGCTGGAGTGGATTCCAGTCTCCAGCGAGGGCGGTGTCGCCCTCGCGTCGACGGTGGTCACAGGCGTCTCACCCGCCGCTTCAACCCGCCTCGCACTCTTTCTCCACGCCGGGACGGCGGTTGCGGCCACGGCCTACTATCGCACCGAGGTCCGAACCATCCTCCATTCGATACGGCAACTCTCGCGTCGCCCGTTCGCCGACGAGACGGCGGACCTCTCGTTTATTGTCATCGCGACGGCGGCAACCGCTGTCACCGGCCTCCCCGCGTATATGGTCCTCGACGCGGCTGTTTCGGAGCTAGAGGGCGGGCTCTTTCTGGCGCTAGTCGGCGGCCTACTCGTCATCACTGGTCTCCTCCAGCGGTTCGCTGCGGCGCTGTCGCTGGGCGAGCGTGAGATTCCGGACGGGTTCGACGCTGTCCTGGTCGGGGTGTTGCAGGGGCTGGCCATCCTCCCCGGAGTCTCCCGGTCTGGGACGACGGTGAGTGCGCTGTTGCTCAGGGGCCACGAGGGTGAGTCGTCACTTCGACTCTCATTTCTACTGTCGATTCCGGCCGCGCTCGCTGCCAACGTCCTGGTTCTCGTTGACGACGGCATTCCCGCAATCGAGCCGCTTCCAGCCGTCGTCGCGCTCATCGTGAGCGCCGTCGTCGGCTATCTCACCGTCGACGCGCTGGTCCGGCTGGTCCGGCAGGTCCCGTTCTGGGCGGTCTGTACGGTGTTTGGCGGCCTGGGCGTCGTCGGCGGCCTGCTTGTCGCGCTGTAAGGACCGGTGAACTCCGAGTGCTTACTCCTCGTACTCGATTTCAGTACCGCTGGCGACCGGCTGAAGGATGTACTCACCGGTTTGGCCGCGTTTGACCGGCGTGAAGTCGGCTGTGAACACGGTGCGGGTGTCCGCACGGATTTCGTACTCCTGCGTGAACTGTAGCGGCGCGTCACCGGGCGTGTCAACCGTCGCGTCGCCGCCCTCTGCGAGCGTCCCGTCGACGCTCGTCACATCGAGCTGGAGGTACTCGTAGGTGTCAACCTCGAGTTCAGTCTCGTCAACGAGGGCGGTGTTGCCGTCCTGAAGCTGTACTAGGTCGGCCTTCTGGGCTTCGTCGAACTGGTGGTACTCGCGGGCATCGCTCGTGTCCGCTGTCGTCGATTCCTCAGTCGCTGTGTCTTCCTCCGAGACTGGCCTTACCCAGATACCGGCCATGGTGATGACACACGATTCGAAATCACCGATATCGCCTGGCTGGTCAGTCACTTGCGTCGCGAGTGTTCCTGTTTCGCTGCCGCTCCCGGAACAGCCAGCGAGGCCGACTGTACTCGCTGCTGCGAGGCCGCCGGCGGCTTTCAGATAGTCACGTCGAGATGTCGTTCCTGACTGCTGTTGGTCGCGCATACACTGGTCGAGAGCCGTCCCAGGGTAAAGGAGCCGGGAGATAGTCGGCCCGAGTTCAGCCGAATTTCGCCCGATTTGCCGGATGTAAACGGTCTCTCTGTCGACACAGACCGGTGGTCCCGACCAGTCCCGTGTCGGCGACGATGGAACTTATTTACCCTTCGGCGTCAAATCTCTAATATCAGCGGCTATGAGTGGTGACGAACGCAAGCTAGTCGACACGTCGGGGGACTTCCAGTACGTCGTCCGCGACGGCGACACGGTGACCGACCCGAAGTGGCGCTCCTGTCGACTCATCGTCACCAACAAGCGACTCATTCTGGCGACAAACGGCTCGAAACAGCCGATCCCACACTCCAGTATTACCCTCCCGTCGAACCCTGACGATCTGATTCCCGACGGTGGGACCGGCGGCGCAACCGCGCTGGAGGTGGGCAACAACGTCCTCCTCGTCGACACCCCGAACTTGGACGACTTCCAGACGGAGTACGTCCGCGCGACGCTACAGGGTGAGGTTATCCTCGCACGACAGCAAGCGGTCGTCGGCGGCGTCGTTCAGGAGGACGCCGAGTGGAGCAAGGCACGGTTTCAACTGGATGACGACATCATCCGCCTCCAGTTCCCCGGCGGCAAGAGCATGTCATTCGAAATTGAGGACGTCGGAACTATCGAAACGGGGACCAGTACCGTGATGGGTCAGGAGCGGGAGGTCATCGAGGTCGAACACACTGACAATCAGGACCGTAGCGTCGAAACCCACATCTCGGGGATGGACCACCACACGCGGGCGCTGAAGACGCTCTTTACCCGCGTTATCGAGGACCGTGAGGACGATTACGAACTCTCGGAGATGGAGAGTCAGGTGTTGATGGCGCTCTACTCCGGTGTTTCACCGTTCGAGATGTCCGATTTCGTCGGAACAACGCCCGACGAGGTCGAGGAAATCTATCAGAAACTGCTCGATGTTGGTGCGGTTGATGAGGTCCGGGTTCGGACCGAGGTCGCGTTGAACGCGCAGGGGCGGAATATGGCGAGTGAGGCGATGAGTGAGAAATAGAGAGGCGCTACGCGCCTCTGAACGAACGGCGAAGCCGTGAGTAGCGAGGGGCGCGAACGTAGTGAGCGGCCCTCGAATAGCGAACGGGGAGCAGCGCGACCCGTGAGCAGTAGTGTGGCGCTACGCGCCACAGAACGATTTTCCCTGACGCCGAGCCAACAAAAGTCGGGCGAGGACCGATTCTGATCCGGGGCAGTGGAGCGGTACCGCCACTGCGACCCGTGGCTTGCCTCTAGCGGTGGTCGGGTTCCGATGTAGCCCAGTCAGTACAGCCGGACTCGTGCCCTGCTTCCGTCTCGCCGTTTTCACTCACGCAGGTACTCGACGTCCTCAGCTTCCGTCACCGACACCCCGTCCGGGAGGTCCGACTCCGGGACCGGCGTCAGGGTGAGAACTTCACCCGCCTCGGTCTGGACCCATTCCTCACCCGTCCCTTGACTCCAATCGTGTGGTTCCCAGAACCCCGACTCGAAGCGCATCCAGATGTCGAGACCACTGTAGTACTCTCCCGTTGAACTTTCGTATATCATTGCTGACTCCACGGCGTCTGCTGCCATCGAAAAAGTCAATGCACCTACATGGTATTATTACTACCGGCAGGGCAGAAATTCGCCTGGCTTGAGAATGGAGGGGTGCTTGGATAGCACGGGTAAAGCGGTGGTTCGGCCACCGAATGAGTATGTTTAACAGGGGCGCCGTGAACCAGCTATGGAGCCGCCGCCGCGGAAAACGGAGTCCGGCCTACTGCTGTTCCATCGCCAGCTCGAGCGACCAGAAGAAGCCGTAGTACGCGACGACGCCGGCGGCGAGCGTCAGGTAGTAAGCCCACTGGGGAGCCGACAGTAGGTCGAAGATGACGCTCACAGCAGTCACCCAGGCGATAGCGAACACGAGGTCGACGAACATGCCTCGTTTGTGGTCTCGCACGTGGTTTCGGAGGGTGTCGACGACGCTCATCGGCGGCCTCGTGTCGTCCATGACGGTCGGAGTCGGTGCTGTCCCATTAGTCACGCCTCGATATCCGTCTCGCCGTGAACGTCGACGACGAGTACTGGTAGCCGCGTCCGGCGCAGCACCTTCTCCGTGACGCTGCCAAGGATGACGCGCTTGAGGCCCGAGCGGCCGTGGGACCCCATCACGACGAGGTCGATGTCGTTGTCCTCGACGAACTTTCGGATAGCGCGGGCCGGTTCGCCGGCGGTGATGTGCTCTTCGACCTCGACGCCGTGTTCGGCGGCACGGTCGCGGACGTAGCCGGTGGCCTCATCGGCGTCTTCTTTTATATCGGTCATCTCCGCCAGGTTTCCTTGGCGGATGCGGTCGACCTGTTCTGTCCCCAGCGAGTAGCTGGTCGCGTCGACGTCGACGACGTACAGTGCGTGGACCGTTGCGCCGTATTTCGAGGCGATGTCGACCGCCTGATCGACCGCGTTTTCGGCGGTTTCGCTGCCGTCGGTCGGAACGAGGATATTGTCGTACATGGGTTTAATCGTCCGCGGGGGTACTGCCACTGGTGCTGTCGCCGACGACGTCTGCGGCGGTCTCCTGTTGCCCCATCGGTTCGGGGCTGTGACACTGTCGAACCATCTTTTTCGTCTCCAGCGGTGGCTCGGGCGTCGCCAGCGAGACGGCGATAGTGACGATGAACACGAGCGGCGTCCCGATCAGCGCAGCGCCGATCGGTGGGACGTACTGGGCGTATATCGGGACGAGTGCGCCGCCTTCTCCAGCGGCTGCGCCGAGCGCGCCGATGTAGCTCGGGAGGACGCTGTTGATAATCGAGGTGATCCAGATAAGCAGGCCGAGCACCATCCCGGCCAGTGCGCCCTGACGGTTCGTGTCCTCCCACCAGAGGCCGAGGAAGAACATCGGGAACAGGACGACGCCGGCCAGCGAGAACGCGTAGGCGACCAGCTCGCCGATGAGCGCCGGTGGGTTGAACGCGGTCACCGTTACCAGCGCGCCCATGCCAATGATCGTCCCGCGACCGATGAGCACCTGCTGTCGCTGGGTCGCGTCGGGATTAATCAGCTCGGTGTAGATGTCGTGTGCGACCGCGGAGGAGGCTGTGATGAACAGGCCAGCCGTCGTCGCGATAGCCGCGGCCATCGCACCGGCCGCCACGAGGCCGACGAACCACGTCGGGAGGTTGGCGAACTGTGCGGCGAGCACGACGATCACGTCACCTTCAGCGCCGGACATGCCGCCTTCTGCGGCGTAGGCGCTCGCGCCCGTCGTCGTCTGGAAGAGGTCGACGCCGAAGGCCGCCATTGCGGGCGACGCCCAGTAGAGCAGGAGGATGAAAAACAGCCCCCACACGCAGGACCAGCGAGCGACGCGCTCGCTTCTGACCGTGTAGAATCGGACAAGGACGTGCGGGAGGCCACAGGTCCCGACGATGAGTGAGAACGCCGTCGCGACCCAGAGGTAAAACGGCTGGTTCACGAACGGCGCAGAGAACTCGCGGCCGAGGTCAGCGATCAGTGCGCCGTACTCGATCTGCGGGAGCACCGTCGAGTACCCCTGCGAGAAGCCGACGACGTACACGCCTGCGAGGAACGCGACAATGAGGATGGTGTACTGGACGGCCATGTTCTTCGTCGCGCCCAGCATCCCCGAGAGCGCGAGGTAGCCGACGGTGATGGTCATCATCACGACGATCATCGGGATGATATCGAGCCCGAAGACGTACTGTCCGACCAGTCCCATGCCGCGGGCCTGACCGACGGAGTAGACGTACGCGATGAGCAGCGTGGTGAATGCGGCCAGCGCGCGGGCAGTAGGGGAGTTGAACCGGTCGCCAACGAAGTCCGGCGCGGTGTACTTCCCGAACCGGCGCATCTGTGCTGCCAGGAAGATGAGCAGGACGAAGTAGCCGGTCGTCCAGCCGACGATGAACGCCAGCCCGTAGAAGCCAGAGAGCGCGACCAGCCCGGCGAGTCCCAGATACGAGGCGGCGGACATCCAGTTCGCGCCGATGGCCATCCCGTTCTCGATATTGCCGATGCCGCGGCCCGCGACCCACATCCCCTCTGTGTCGGCCACCTTGAACACGTAGCCGATGACGAGGAACGACGCCATCATCAGGAAGACGATAATCGCCGGGACGAGCTTGAACGAGATGTCGAGCGCTTCTGCCTGTAGCGGGACCGTCACTGCTCGACACCCCCGTCAGTGGCCGCTGCCTCGCCCGTCTCAGGAGCCGTGCTCTCGACGGAATCGATGCCGTACTTCTGGTCAAGCCGGTCCCGGTAGCGCGTGTATACGACCGCCAGAATGAGCGCGCCCGTCGGCGCACCGAACGAGACGAGGAAGTATTGCAGCGGGAAGCCAAACAGGGGCGTCTGCACGGTCATCATCTCCGGCGCAAGTGCGGTCAGCGTCACCGGGCCGAACACGACCAGCGCCCAGAGCACGAAACTGCTCCAGATGATCTTCAGGTGGTCGCGCATAAACGGCGTACTCGGCCGTAACAGGTTCACCTCCCTGTCGAGGTAATCGATGTCGTCGTGGGCGGCTGCTGTGCCGCCGTCTGGTTGGATAGTTGACTCTTCTCGGTCCGCAGGCGTGTCTCTTGACATGGGTATGAAAGCTTGAAAATTCGTGGTGCTGTTCGCTGTTAGGGCTCAGTCACCCTGGACCTTGGTCTCGATATCACTGACAACGTCAGGGTTTCGCAGCGTACTCGTATCGCCCAGTTCCTCGCCGTTGGCAATGTCTTCCAGCAGGCGGCGCATGATCTTCCCGGAGCGGGTCTTCGGCAGTTCGGGCGTGAAGATGACCGCTTCCGGCCGCGCGATCGGGCCGATAGCATCCTCGACGCCGTCGATAATCGCACTGCGGAGTTCCTCGTCCTCGTCGTAGCCGTCCTCGGTGATGACGTAGGCGTACACCGCCTCGCCCTTGATATCGTGGTCGCCACCGACGACAGCGGCTTCGGCAACGCCTTCCACGCCGACGATAGCACTCTCGATTTCCATCGTCCCGAGACGGTGGCCGGAGACGTTGATCACGTCGTCGACCCGTCCCAGCACGGTGATGTAGCCGTCGTCGTCGATTTTTGCGCCGTCCTCGGGGAAGTACACCCAGTCATCAGAGTCGTCGCTATCGGTGTCCGAGTACTCGGCCCAGTATTCGCTGATGAACCGTTCGTCGTTCTTGTACAGCGTCCGGAGCATCCCGGGCCACGGCTTGTCGACGGTCAGGTAGCCGGCGCGGCCGGGTTCGACTTCCTCACCCTCTGTGTCGACGATGCGTACGTCGTTGCCCGGTAGCGGCGGCCCGGCCGACCCCGGTTTCATGTCCTTGACGCCGGGTAACGTCGTTATCATCATGCCGCCGGTTTCGGTCTGCCACCAGGTGTCGACGACGGGACACTCCTCGTTGCCGATATGTTTGTAGTACCATTTCCAGGCACGGGGGTTGATTGGCTCACCGACCGTGCCAAGCAGGCGCAGGCTAGAGAGGTCGTGTTGCTCGGGGTACTGCTTGCCCCACTTCATGAACGCCCGGATAGCTGTCGGCGCGGTGTACAGTTGGTCGGCTTCGTACTCCTCGACGATGTCCCAGAGGCGGTCCTTGTCGGGGTAGTCCGGCGTCCCCTCGTACATCATCGTCGTCGTCCCGAGCGCGAGCGGGCCGTAGACGATGTAGGAGTGGCCGGTAATCCAACCGATATCGGCAGAGCAGAAGTACGTGTCCTCGGGTTTGATGTCGAGCACCGCCTGCGATGTCCAGGCCGCCCAGGCGAGGTAGCCGCCGGTAGAGTGTTTGACGCCTTTTGGTTTCCCGGTGGTCCCGGAGGTGTACATGAGGAACAGCATGTCCTCGGCGTCGCGGTCGACTGGTTCGACAGTCTCGCCTTCGTTGTCGTCGATGACGTCCTCGAAGGCGACCTGATTGTCCGCGTAGTCGTGGTCGAAGCCGTCGCCGTCCATCAGCCGTTCGGCGACGATGGCGCGTTCCACCTCGTGGTCAACGCCGCTCAGCCCTTCGTTGGCTTTGTCGAGGTGGTTGAGCGGGTCGCCGCGGCGGTAGTAGCCGTCGCAGGTAACCAGATACTCCGAGTCGGCGGAGTTCATTCGGGTCGCGAGCGCGTCCGCGGAAAAGCCGGCGAACACAACGGAGTGGGGCGCGCCGATGCGGGCACAGGCCAGCATGGCGATGGGAAGCTGCGGAATCATCGGCATATACATCGTCACGACATCGTCTTCGCCGACACCCATCTCACGCAGGCCGGCCGCGAACTCGTTGACCTTCTGATGGAGTTCCTCGTACGTGTAGGTGATATTGTCTTCCTCGACTGGCTCACCGACCCACTCGATAGCGGCTTCGTCGCCGCGCTCGTCGAGGTGGCGGTCCAGACAGTTCGCTGAGGCGTTTAGCGTCCCGTCTGTGAACCACTCGTAGAACGGCGGGTTCGAGTCGTCGAGTACCTGATCGTACTCCTCCTCCCAGTCGAGAAGGTCAGCGGCCCCCTCCCAGCACTCCGGCCAGTTCTCCTCGAACTCGTCGTAGATACCCTCATCCGTGACGTTCGCCTGCTCGACGAACGACTCCGGCGGCTCGAAAACCTCCTGCTCTTCGAGCCGTGCTTCGAGTTGGACATCTTCATCTGACATGGTCTATCATCGATATTTCACAGCGGCCATATAAACGGGGGGTCTAACTACGATAACATGAAACAGGGTTTCAGTTGTCGGCCGGCTGCCGCGGCTCCGCCGGCCGGTCGTCGAAAAACGCGGTCAGGACCTTCTGCTGTGCTTTCCTGAGGTGATTGTGCAACGTCGGCGACGAGACATCCAGCGAGTCTGCTAGCTCCTCTGCGGTTGAGCCGCGAGGCCACTCGAAGTAGCCGCTGTGGTAGGCCGCCTGCAGGACCGTCTCTTGTCGGTCTGAGAGCGTGTCAGTCAGTCGGTCGCGGAACCCGGTGTCCGTCTCGGCCGGCCGCTCTGTCTCTCGCTTCGCCGCTAGCGATGTCTCTCTGTAGGCATTGGTGATGGCGTTGACCGTCGGTCTGATCTCGGCCTCACTGGGGAGTTCGACTGCGATAGTCGCCACGCCATCGGTAGCCGTCACAGCGCGGATGCGGCCGCCGCTCTCGACCAACTGAAGCGCTGGCGTGTCTGTAACGACGACCTCCAGTAGCACGCCGTCGCTGTGCTCTTCGAGGAGTCTGGCGTCTGTCACCCCGTCGTCGTCGTCCGCATACGAGAGTATTGCGTCGGCCGAAGCATCTTCAACCATCAGATAGTACAGCAGCGACTGGCCCGCAACAGGGACGACGCCGGACAGTTCGACCGTACAGTGTAACGCCTCGGATACTCCTGCGGTAAACGTTCGCTCGTCCGCACAGTGGAACTCCAGCTCGGTCACTGTGTCGGCAAGCAGGAGGCGTTTGCGTTCGGCGGCGACCTGTGCGTGGCCGATCTGCACGCCAAGCGCGGATAACACGGCGTGTTCCGCGTCAGTGAGGCCCTCACCTGTCCCGACCCCAACGACACCGGACACGGCGTTTTCTCTGACGAGCGGGACCAGAGCGACCGACCCAACACTATCGTCGACGACACGAACCTCGCCCACGTCAAGTGGCGTGGAGGCTGACTCGATATGGGCGTCGATCTGCTGCTCGACAGCCGCCTCCGAGATTTCTGTCGTCGCGCGCGGTGTCAGTCCGTCGCCAGTCCGCTCGGCCAGCCAGGCGAATTCGAAGCCGGCTGTCTCTGTCAGGTGGTCACAGACTGTTGTTGCAATTGCTTCCCCAGTCGCGGCGGCCGCAAGCGCCTCGCTGACCGCCGTAATCCAGTTGACGGGTCGCTGGGACCCGCTTGCCGCCGCCCGCCTGCCCGACCCGTCGACGGCTGTGATGATGGTTTCGCGGTCCGGTTCGTCAAGCAGAGGGTCGAGTCGGTCGAGTCGGTCCCAGCCGCCGAGTGCACAGACGACGTCCGGCGGGACGCCGTCGTCCAGCAGGCTCGCCGCGAACCGCCACCGGAGGTCGCGTGTGGAAACTCCGTGCAGGTGTGGTGCCGTATCGGCGGCTCGGTCGGCTACCTCGCTGACGAGCATCTGGAGCCGACGCGGGGAGACGGAAAACAGCGGCTCGTCGTCGTCCGTCCCGGCCGTGTTCGCGTACTTCCGCATATCGTGCTCAACTGAATCCGGGAGGTACGTCTCGCGGACTACTTCGCCGTCCTCCCGAACGGCAAGCAGCCGGTGTCCCTCGAACTCGGTGATGTCGGTCAGCCGCACGGCCGTCATCTCCGCCGGACGGAGTCCGGCCTCCGCACCGAGCCGGAGCACGAGGTCGGACCGGTGTGTCCCGGCCGCGCGCCGGAGCTGTTCGTACCCTCGTTCGCCGATGCGGTCCGCTGTGCCGTCCATATATTTCGGAAATTCAGATAATACCGAAATAAGCGTTGCGACTAGAACGTGGTTACGGATGAGATACTGACAATAATACAGCCGCTAAAGACGCCACTGCCAGAGAAATATTTCGGAAGTATAGATAAATCCGAACCAGCTTACTTCCGTCTCGTAGTCGACTGGATTTCGCCGAGAATTTCGGGGTTTCGCAGCGCGCTGGTATCGCCTAGATCCTCGTCGTTCGCCACTGACGTCAGCAGGCGGCGCATAACCTTGCCCGAGCGCGTTTTCGGGAGGTCGGGCGTGAACACGACCTCTTTCGGGCGGGCGATACCACCGATGGCGTTGACGATAGCGTCCTCGATGGCTGTCTGGAGTTCACGCTCGGCGTAGCCGTCCTCCGGAGAAGCAAACACGTACACCGCCGTTCCGGTCGTCTCGTCGTCGGCACCGACGACGGCGGCTTCGGCGACGCCGGTGACGCCGGCGACCGTCGACTCCAGTTCCTTGGTGCTAAACCGCCGGCCGGCGACGTTGATCGCGTCGTCGATCCGACCGAGGAACGTGATGTAACCGTCAGCGTCGACCGAGACGCTGTCTTCGGGGTAGTACCGCCATTCCTCGGCGCTGTCCGGGGCGCTGCCCCAGCCCGTCCCGTCAAGTAACGCGCGGGGCATCCCCGGCCAGGGGCGCGTCACAACGAGTTCCCCGGCCGTGTTCGGCTCGGCTGTTGCGCCCGAGCGGGTAACGACGGATGCCTCGATTCCCGGCAGTGGGGTTCCAGCGGCCCCGGGTTTCATTTCGTCGACACCGGGCAGCGTCGATACGAGTATCGCACCGGTTTCGGTCTGCCACCAGGTGTCCACGACTGGGCACTCGCCGCCGCCGATGTGTTCGCGATACCACTCCCAGGCGTGAGCGTCTATCGGCTCGCCAACCGTGCCCAGCAGGCGCAGGCTGGAGAGGTCGTGTTGCTCGGGGTACTGTTCGCCCCACTTCATGAACGCCCGGACTGCCGTCGGCGCAGTATAGAACACGTCAACGGCGTACTTCTCGATGAGCTCCCACAGGCGGTCTTTCTCGGGGTGGTCCGCTGTGCCGTTGTACAGTACTGTCGTCGTTCCAAGCGCGAGCGGGCCGTAGACGATGTAGGAGTGGCCGGTAATCCAGCCGATGTCGGCCGAACACCAGTAGGTGTCTTCGGGCTTGATGTCGAGAACTGACCGGGCGGTCCAAGCGACGTGTGCGAGATACCCCCCGGTCGTGTGGGTGACGGCCTTCGGCTGCCCGGTCGTGCCCGAGGTGTAGATGCGAAAAAGCGGGTCGTCCGCTGCCTGCGAAACGGGCTCGACTTCGGCTCCTTCGTGGGCCGCCAGCAGGTCGTGATAGTCGACGTAGTCGTCGCCTAAATGCACATCACGGCCCAGTCGGTCAAGCACGACGACCGACACGTCGTGGTCGACAGTGATTCGCGCGTTATCAGCCTTGTTCTTTTGTGCGACGGCGCTACCGCGGCGGTAGTAGCCGTCACAGGTAATGAGATACTCTGACTCGGCTCGCTCCATTCGCGTCGCGAGCGCGTCCGCAGAGAACCCGGCGAAGACGACGTTGTGTGGCACGCCAAGACGGGCACAGGCCAGCATCGCGACCGGGAGCTCGGGCACCATCGGGAGGTACAGCGTCACCACGTCGTCCGGGCCGACGCCGCGGTCGCGCAACGCTGCTGCAAAGGCGTTGACCTCCCGGTACAGTTCGAGGTAGGTGTAGGTGCGGGACTCGCCGAGGTGTCCCTCCCAGACCAGTGCTAGTTGGTTCTTGCGCTCGGGGAGGTGCCGGTCAAGACAGTTGTATGCGGCGTTTAATCGGCCGTCGGGGAACCATTCGAACGGTGGTCCGTCCGTTCCACGGAGTACCGTCTCAAACGGCTTCTCCCAGTCAAGCAACTCGGCGGCCTCGCGCCAGCAATCGGGCCACTCCCGTTCGAAGCGGTCGTAGACAGCCAAGTCCGTCACGTTCGCCTGTTTGACGAACCAGTCCGGTGGTTCGACTGTCTCTCGCCCCGTCTGGGACTGGCCCCGATCCGGTTCGTCACCCCGTGTCATCAGTTGACAGTACATCGCCGCACCCAAAAAATATCCTATCTAATTGTGTACGATTCCGCTGTGAGACCGACTACTGCGGTCGGCCGTTCTCACTTTCGACACTGGCGACGGAACTTATATTGATTCCTGCGGACAACAACTGCACGAGAGGTCGGTACGGGGTATGAGCGACACCGAAAAGAAGATCGCCGATACGAAGGGGCAGTTCCTCCAGGCGGTCTCACAGGGCCAGCGGCTGACCGACGCCGAGTGGCGAAACTGTCGCATCGTCCTCACCACCGAGCGGGTCGCCCTGCTGGGCGACGACAAGCGACAGATTTCACTGACCGATATCGACCGTATCGCTGACCGGTTCGACGTGAACCAGCAGAGTGCCGGGGTCTCCGACTACGTCGCACTCTACGTCGGCGAAGACGTTATCCTCGTGTCGGCATCGGACCACGGAACGTTCGAGACCGATTTTTACCGGGCGAGTCTCGACGGCGCAATCGTGCTGGTTCAACACCCGGCACTGAAGGGCGGCGTCGTCCAGTCTGCCGAGTGGACGAAAGGCCGACTCAAAGTGACTGACGAGGCGCTGAAACTTGCGATGGCCGACGGCCAGGCTGTCGTCATTGACCGCGCCGACATCGGCGACCTTGCTGTCGAAGAGAAGCAGGTCAGCGGCGAGGAGCGGACGGTCATTCAGGTCGAGCACAGCGAGGAAGATATCAGCGTCGAAACCCATCTCGCAGGCGAGGAGTTTCATGCAACTGTCCTCCGGACAATGCTCGAAGAGAGCGCCGAACAGAACCAGGCCGATCTGGACCTGAGCTCGACGGAGAAGCGGGTCATCATGGCGCTACACTCCGGTGTGTCGCCGTTCGACATCCCCAACTTCGTCGGCATCGATGTCGAAAAAACCGAGGAGATTTTCGACCGACTGATCGAACTCGACGTGATAAGCGTGCTCCGGGAACGGACCGAAGTGAACCTAACGACCAAGGGCCGTCGGGTCGCTGGCGAGCGGATGGGCGAGCAGTAGTCTGTCGTCCAGAACCAGCAAGCGCCACGAGGACAAATTGTTTTGGATATTTGAAACCTCTGGTTTTGCCGTGATAAACTGGACATACGTGTCGAGTAAACACCACCCAATCTCGGTAAGGCCGCCATATTGAAGCCCCTCCTCCGTCTGCAACAGGTATGCACATCGATACGGCTGTAGTCCTTGCTGCGGGTGAAGGGACTCGTCTCCGGCCGTTGACGCGAAACCGGCCAAAACCTATGTTGCCGGCCGCAAACCGTCCGATTCTCGAACACGTCTTCGACGCGCTGGTCGAGGCAGGCATCGAAAAACTGGTCGTCGTCGTCGGCTACAAGCGCGACCGCGTTCAGGACCACTTCGGGCCGACATATCGCGGCGTTCCTATTTCCTACGTGAGCCAGACGAAACAGCTCGGCAGCGGACACGCACTCCTTCAGGCACGGAGCGTCGTTGACGGCCCGGCTCTGGTGATGAACGGTGACCGTCTCGTCGACGCAGCCACTATCGAGGAGGTAGACACCTCCTATGCGGAGACCGGGAACACAAGCATCGCCGTCCTTGAACGGCAAGACACCAGCCGGTACGGTGCTGTCGAGGTACAGGACCGCGATATTGTTGATATCGTCGAAAAGCCACAACACGACGAGTTCAGGCTCATCAACGGCGGGGTGTACGCTTTCGACGGCGACATCTTCGAGGCTATCGACGAAACGACCCGTCACGCCGGCGAACTGGCACTGACTGACACTATCGAACTCCTCCTTGAATCTGACCGCGTTCAGGCAGTCGAGGTCGACGGGATGTGGGTCGACGCGACGTACCCGTGGGACCTGCTGACCGTCGCCCGAGAGGTGCTGGCGCGGGGCCGGGTCGTCGAATCGGCCCGAGACGAGCAGGTCTGGGTCGATAACTCCGCACGCGTCCATGACGAGGCGACCCTCCAGTCGCCGGTTGTCATTGGCCCGGACTGTGAGATCGGACCCGACGCTGTCATCGGTCCGAACGTCGCGCTTGGCCGTAACACCACTATCGGGGCCAACAGCGTCATCCAGCACACTGTCCTCGACGCGGACACGCGTGTCGACCCGAGTTCGACTCTTATCGACACTGTCACCGGGCAGGACGTGGATCTGGGCGTCAACACTGTCGTTCCTGGTGGCCCGGCCGATGTTCAGGTCGGCACAGAAGTGTTCGAGGACCAGCGGCTCGGTGCCGTCATCGCCGACCGTGCCGTCGCACTCGGTGACGTGAGCTTCGTCTCCGGGTCGCTCGTGGGTCCTAATGCTCGGCTTGCCACTGGCGTGACAGTCAATGGAACTGTCCGCGAAGGCGCGGAGGTGGTCCGCTGATGTGTGGGATCATCGGCTGTGTCGGCCGCGGCGACGAAACGCTCGACACGCTCGTTCACGGCCTCTCGAAGCTGGAGTACCGTGGGTATGACTCCGCTGGCGTCGCGCTTGCGAACAACCATCTCGACCTGTGCAAACACTCCGGGAAAATTACCGACTTGCGCGAGGCACTGTCGGACCGGACGCTCTCGGGGTCGGTCGGTATCGGCCACACCCGCTGGAGTACGCACGGTCCGCCGACCGACGAGAACGCTCACCCGCATCAGGACTGCACCGGTGATGTCGCAGTCGTCCACAACGGCATCATCGAGAACTACCAGTCCCTGCGGGACGAACTCGTCAGCGCTGGCCACACTTTCACGTCCGACACCGATACTGAGGTCGTCCCCCATCTCATCGAAGACGCGCTAGAGGCGGGAGCTGACCCCGAAGAGGCTGTCAGAGAGGCGGTCGACCGACTTGAGGGAAGCTATGCCGTCGCCGTTGTCGTTGCCGGCTGTGACTCGGTATTTGCTGCGCGAAACGACTCGCCGCTCGTGTTAGGGATCGACGACGACGCGACGTATCTGGCCAGTGACGTGCCCGCCTTCCGGGATTTCACCGACAAGGTCGTCTACCTCGCTGACGGCGAGTTCGCCCGCCTCAACGGTGCCGGATGGACCGTCACTGACACCGACGGCAATGTCGTCGAGAAGGACATCGACACCGTCCAGTGGGACCCCGAGGAGACCGGCAAAAGCGGCTACGACCACTTCATGCTCAAAGAGATCCACGAGCAACCGCGCGCGCTCCGGCAGTGTCTGCGGGGCCGGGTCGACGAACTTGCCGGAACGGTCGACATCGGCGACCTCGGCGACCTTTCCCCGACCGGCGTCCAGTTCGTCGCCTGCGGGACCTCCTACCATGCAGCTCTGCACGGCGCACAACTGTTCCGTGAAGCGGGCGTCCCCGCCCAGGCGTTCCTCGCCAGTGAATACGCCACAGGTACGCCACCCATCGGCGACGCGCTCGTCGTTGGCGTCACGCAGAGCGGCGAAACCGCAGACACGCTTTCCGCACTTCGGGCCGCCCGCCGCCGCGGCGCACGCACGCTGGCCGTGACCAACGTCGTTGGCTCAACCGCGGCCCGCGAATGCGATCACGCGCTGTACATCCGCGCTGGGCCGGAAATCGGCGTCGCCGCTACCAAGACCTTCGCCTCCCAGCTAGCCGCGCTGAACCTGCTCGCCCTTGGGACGTCGACGACCGGTGATGCCCGGCAGGTAATCAGCGCGCTCCGCGACCTCCCCGGCCACGTTCAGGAGGTTCTTGATGAGTCTGCTGCCCGGGAAGTCGCTGAGTTGTATCAGGACGCCAACGCCTACTTCTTCATCGGCCGTGGCTACCAAGAGCCCGTGGCACTCGAAGGCGCACTGAAAATGAAGGAGATCACCTACAAGCACGCCGAGGGCTTCGCTGCCGGTGAGCTAAAACACGGCCCACTTGCTCTGGTGACAGATAACACGCCCGTATTCGCTATTGTAACTGGCGACGACGAGCGCGCCCGCAAGACTATCGGAAACGTCAAAGAGGTCGAAGCGCGCGACGCCCCGGTGGTCGCAATTACTGACGGACAGAGCGACGTTGAACGGTATGCCGACCACGTACTACAAATTCCGAAGACGCATCCGCGGGCCGCTGCAGTGCTTGCGAATACGCACCTGCAGCTGGTGTCGTATCACACAGCTGCATTGCTGGGCCGAAACATCGATAAACCACGCAACCTGGCAAAAAGTGTGACGGTAGAGTGAGCGGCGCGTAGCTGGCTACTCGCGCTGCTCGTGGTTCTCTGACGGTTTTGGCGGTTCGAGGAGTTTTGCTGCCAGCTTGACTGCTTTTGAGCCTGAGAGGGTCTTTTCGATAGCCCGTGTCACTGTGCCGAGGCCAGAATTTTTCCAGAACCGCGTAAGCTGGGGAGTGAAAGCGTCGAGAACAGCGAGTAATGAACCGACAGTGTACGTTTCGCGTAGGTCGATAACGATGAGCGCTGACTCCGACGTTACTGTGTGGCGCAGATTCTCGCTGCCCTGTTACCTTGCCGCTGTGACCGCCTCTCACCGTTAATCAAAACTCGGTGATAACAGTGTACCAGGGTGATGATTACGGTTTTCAGATTCAGTGCAACTCCCATACGGAAGCGCTTACCGAGATACACGGGCTCATTACGACCGATGTATTGCGGTCGATGATTAAGTGTTCTCAATGGTTCTTGTGCGCCATTATAATATCAATAATAACGCTCCAGATCTGTCTCGAAACGAGTTTCATATCGTAGCTAAACGACTGGTCACGCACGTATTCTAGGTCGTATCGCAGCTTTTCGCCCGGCTCCTTTCCAGTCACATGATTAACCTGGGCAGGACCAGTTAGGCCCGGTTTGACGAACCATCGTTTCTGCCAGTCAACGACACCAGTCTGGATATCCGAGTCCAGCACCGGTCGTTCTGGCCGTGGACCGACGACGCTCATATCTCCTCGCAGTATCGACCAAAGCTGTGGAATTTCATCCAGATGCGTCTGTCGCAGCACTCGCCCGACCGAGGTTACGCGTGGATCGACTCCACCCGCATCTTCGTCGCTAATCTTCACACCGGTTTCGCCTTCTGCGTTCTCGATCATCGACCGAAACTTGTAGATCGAGAAGGTTTCGCCGAACACCGCTGTTCGGTCTTGTCGGTACAGTATCGAGCCGCCGTCCTCTAGCTTTATCGCGACTACAATCCCAACGATCACCGGCGATAGCGCGATCAGCCCAGCCGATGCAAACGCGATATCGAACGCGCGCTTGAGAATGTAGTCCTGTATGTCCCAGGGCTCGATCTCTACGTCAACCAGGGTTCCGACTCCACCGCTGGCGGTCAGCACAGAATCTGCATGGTCGCGATGAACTTTCGCGTTGACACCGTACTCGTAACAGGCGTCGAGAGCGCCGAAGAACTCCGCCCGGTCGGCATGCTCAAACGCTAGCACGACCGTATCGATGTCATACTCGACGAGCACGTCCTCAATCCGCGAGAGGCCACCCAACCGTTCCAACCCACTGGGGTTAGTTCCGCCGTCAGCGATGGCTTCGGTCTGTTCGATTGTCGTAATGACACTCGTCGGACAGAGATACCCCAGGAGCGTCCCGTTGACCTCGCTTGCTACTTCCTCTATCACTTGGAGGTTATCGCCAACGACGATGGTTCGCTCGCCGTTTGAGGACGGTCGCTTCCGAATCCACACAAACCACGCGGGCAGTGCGACCAGTAATAAGGGGGTCACTAACACGACAGTCAAACGCGGCAGCTTGTACGAATAATCGAAGTAGCCGATCGTTGCCAGGACGAGAGCCGGCACGAGTACCCGCTTCTGGGCCAGTGCTATCGCATCAAGAATTCTCCGTGGGCGAGGTTTGTACAACGGGAGGAACACACTGACGACGACCGCGATTGTGACCAAGAGCTCGATCGTGAATTCTGGCCCCGTTGGGGGGTCAGTCGGCAGCCGACTGAGTATCGGGATAGTTGTCGCTATCGACTGGATGGTCGCGTTATTAACAAGTGCGACGGCGACCGCTGTAAGCACGACAACGCCGGCCACACTTGCAACCCGGTACCGCCAGCCACTATCCATTATCAGTGTGATTGCCGAGTTCCGGAATAAGTCCTGCGTCCCGGAACTCAAATACTGAAGCTACTGTCCGTAGACACGCGGTCCAACTGCCCTGCATTGTCATAGTGCCACTGAAAGACACTGCTGCACGAGACCTGTTCGTGAGCCGACGGACCCACGGTGTACGCACCAGCGTAGTCGTGTCGACTATCGCAGCGTTGATCCAACCCTCTCTGTGCCTGTTCCATTTGACGCTGTACGGTAGATATCGTCTCACGGTGGTGGTCCAGTCTTCTGATTGGGAACTTACACAACCACGCGACCGACGTGACTGTATGGTCTCACCGGTTACTGACCAGGCTACCCGAACTGAGCTCTCACTCGCTTGCAGCGATGTTTTCGGCGGCTATCTCTGGGTTAATTTCGCCCTGTAGCCGTTCCTCAGCCTGATCGCGGTCTTCGGGATAGCCGATATCGTTCCGCCAGCCGTCCATGCGGATCGCGTCGATCGTTCGCCCGGAGTGTAACAGGAGGTCAATCGCATCACTGATCTCGTACTCGCCGCGATTGGAGGGCTGCACCAGATGGCAGGCGTGGAAGATAGCTGGCGTGAACGTGTAGAACCCAGTCATCACAAGGTTTGACGGCGGCTCTTCTGGCTTTTCGACGACTTCGGTGATCTCACCGTACTTGTTGGTGTCACAGACACCGTACCGCCCGGCTTCTTCCCACGGGACTTCCTCAACGAGGAAGGCGGCGTCGGCACGTTCCTCCGCCTGACGGTTGACGACGTCCTGGAGGTTCGCTTCGAAGATGTTGTCGCCGAGCATCAGCATGAAGTCGTCGTCAACGTGTTCCTCGACGGTCAGGAGTGCGTGGGCAAGGCCGTTCTGCTCGCGTTGGTGGGTGTAGGTAATCGGAACACCATCGAACTCGTCCTCGTAGTGATTAATGATGGCCTGCTTCTTGTAGCCGACAACTACCAGCAGTTCGTCGGCGCCTAGCTCGATCAACTGCTCGAAGCAGTGGGTCAGAATCGGTTTCCCCGCGACCTCTACCATCCCCTTTGGCTTGTCTTCGGTCAGCGGGCGGAGACGGGTCCCCTCACCAGCGGCAAGTACGACAGCTTTCATATCTCTCAATTCGTTGGCCGTCCGATAAAACTCTTGTCGAATTATAAGATCCGAATTATAATATCCGCTCCTTGACTACTGCCGCCCGATGAACGTCAGCATTGTCGGGAGCGGATACGTCGGGACAACGGTCGCCGCGTGTCTTGCGGATCTCGGGCACGAAGTCGTAACGATAGACATCGATGAAGACATCGTTGACGCAATCAATAATGGCGAGTCGCCGATACACGAACCTGGGCTTGACGAACTTGTCGCCGAACACGGTGGTGGGCGACTCCGGGCAAGTACCGACTACGAAGAAATACTCGACACTGAACTGACGATGTTGGCGCTTCCGACACCATCGAACGACGATGGAAGCATCGACCTCCAGTTCATGGAAGCCGGTGCGGCATCTATCGGTGAGGCGCTGGCCGGCACTGAGAACGCGGCAGCGGACCCGCATCTCGTCGTCACGAAGTCGACTGTCGTCCCGAACACGACCGAGGATCGGCTCGCACCACGTATCGCTGACGCCGGTCTCGAACGTGGGGCGGACTTCCTCGTCGCGTCCAATCCTGAGTTCCAGCGCGAGGGGACGGCCGTCGCGGACTTCCTGAATCCTGACAAACTCGTCTTCGGGACGGACGACGACCGCGCAACGGCCCTTCTCAATGACCTCTACGCGCCGCTACGCAAGGCTGCTGACGGCGACGTGCCGGTCGTCGAAACCGGTATCGCCGAGGCCGAGATGATAAAGTACGCCAACAACACGTTCCTCGCGACGAAAGTCAGCCTCATCAACGACATCGGGAACATTTGCAAGGAGTTCGGCGTTGACGCCTACGAGGTCGCCGATGCTATCGGACTCGACGACCGGATCGGCGAGCAGTTCCTCCGAAGCGGCGTCGGCTGGGGTGGCAGTTGCTTCCCGAAAGACACGGACGCCATCATCGCCGCGGCGCAGGAGCAGGGCTACGACCCCGCTGTCCTTTCCGCGGCCGTGGAACTGAACGACGCGCAGCCAGAGCGGCTCCTCTCCCTCCTCGATGACCACATCGACGTATCCGGCAAACGAATCGCTGTTCTCGGGCTGGCATTCAAACCCGGGACGGATGACATCCGAAACACGCGAGCTGTTCCGGTCATCGAGGGACTGCAGGAGCGTGGCGCAGACATCGTCGCCTACGACCCTGTTGCCACCGAGAATATGCGCGAGCGCTACCCCGACATCGAGTACGCCGACTCAGCTGCGATCGCTCTTGAGGGTGCGTCCGGCGCTGTTGTTGTCACTGGCTGGGACGAGTTCGGAGCGCTCGACGCTGAATTCGATGAGATGGCTGCCCCTGTCGTCGTTGACGGCCGACGGAGCATCGAGCGGCGCGACGGCATCACTTACGAAGGATTGACCTGGTAGTGCGGTTAGCGACGCACTCGCATTTGTCTGTCAAGGACTGCGACTGTGCCGGCAGCGAGTACCGCCACCACGAGCACGGTCGGGTCCGAAGACACGTACAGGCTCGGCGTCGGCGGCCGCCAGTTCGTGAACGGGTACAGCCACGCGCTCGCTCGTCCGTCGGCGTACACTCGCATCCCATCGAGTAGCAACGACGTGAGGCCGCCGAACGTCACGAGGCCGAATACTCGTCTCCAGCGTCGTCGCTCGAATGCGACGGTGATGACTCCAGTGAGCAACAGGACTCCGCCGAGTGTAGAGACAGGCATATAGGTGAACGGCATCGGTTTACCCCCAGAACGATTTCGGTACTCTCTCGTAGATTGCCCCTGACCTGCCAGTAGGTCAATGCAGGCGACAAAGGCGATTGTGAGGGATGGTCTCTCTGACAGAGACCATCCCGTGTCGTCTGCTTTGGGGAGTGCAGTCGCGTGACTTCCTCAGATGACAGCGTTGAGGTTTCGCGTGAGGAACTTCTTGCGCTCAAAAATCGTGTTGAGAAGCTTGAACAGGAGAATCAACACCTCCGCGAAGAGAACAAGCGGCTCAGAGCCAAACTTCGCTGGCACGAAGGACCGCACACCCCCTCCAGTCAGAAACAATCTGACTCTGAGGAGTCGTCCTCGTCTTCATCCGACGAGGACGACGAAGAACCTCGTACTGACGGCGGGACACCGGGTCGAAAATCCGGCCATAATCCCGAGTGGCGGTCTGCACCCGATCCAGATGAGGAGGTCGAAGTCACGTGTGACTGTTGCCCTGACTGTGGTGAGCAGTTCGATGAGTCGGAGGGCATCAGCCCGCGACTCGTCGAAGAGATTCCTGATCCGCAGCCTGTGGAAGCTACCCAGTACAACCGCCATTACTACGAGTGCGACTCGTGCGGAACCGAGACGGTGGCATCACACCCCGACTGCCCCGATGAGGGGCAGTTCGGGGTGAACGTCATCGCGCAGGCGGCTCTTTCCCGGTACGATCACCGGCTTCCCTACCGAAAGATCGCTGATCGTTTCAACCAACTCCACGGATTGGACCTTTCGGGCGCGTCCGCGTGGCATGCGACCGAGCGCGCAGCGCGCGCCGGTCGCTCGGAGTACGAGCAGATACGTAGACAGATTCAACAGGCCGACGTGGTCAACGTTGATGAAACGGGAATCAAGCGCGACGGAGACCAAGCGTGGCTCTGGACGTTCCGAACGGACAAGCACACGCTGTACGCCGTCCGGGAAAGTCGTGGCCACGATGTTCCTGCGGAAGTCCTCGGGGAGGACTTCGCAGGAACGATTATCTGTGACGGGTGGACAGCGTACCCAGCTTTCAGCAAGAAACTCCAGCGGTGTTGGGCGCACATTCTCCGGGAGGCCGAGGATGCTGCCGAACAGCAGGAAGAAGGCGAACCGATCTACCGAGCGCTCACACAGTTGTATGCCGCTCTCCAGACTCAGCTGGAGAGCGACTTGACACTGCGCGAGCGGGCAGAATTACAGCGTGTCGCGCGGAGAGAACTCGAATCGTTGATTGAGCGGTCGGTCCCCGACGGACCAGTGGCAACACTACTCGGGAAGATCGAAGGAGGCCTCGACCACTGGCTCACCTTCGTCGGTGAGCCAGCGGTCTCGCCGACGAACAACGCTGCGGAAAACGCGCTACGTGAACCAGTCGTTCTTCGGAAAATCATCGGGACACTCCGGAACGACCGCGGAATGTTCGTCCACGAAACCCTCTTCTCCCTGCTGGCAACGTGGAGCCAGCAGGGACGCAATCCCTATGAGGAACTCAAGCGAGTCGTTCGGGACAACGAGATGATCTCACGAGCTCGCGCTGTACCGGTCGTTGAATCCACAGGGTAAACACATACGGGTGAACGGAACGCCGAGAAACGCTTCGACTACCCTCTCGTTTAGCACGATTCCGACCTTTACCAGATCGGGAATCGCCGCACCGCCCATCCCAACGACGACCCAGCGCTGATCGAGCCAGTCGACGCGCCAGCTCGCTACCGTGAGAAGGATATATGGGGCGAGCAGGTGTGTTAGCAGGTCAGCCATCGCGGGCCTCCAGCGTCCACGCCTCTCGGTCGATGCGCCAATACCGGACGAACAGCAGCAGGAATCCCAGTGCGCCGATAGCCGAGGCACCGTACTTGTAGAACTCGGCCCACCGACTGCTGTTGACAACTTCGACGCGCTCGGCCGCTATCGTCTGCGCTGGTTCGAGCGTCCCGTACACCTGGACGACGCCACCGGGTTCGACGGCTGTTCTCGTCTCAGTGACCCTGAGTGTGATTGCCGTCCCATCGCTTTCGGCCCTGATTCGCATCTCGCCTTCGTTGGTCTCTGTCACCGTCCCAAACACCATGAGCTGTTGTCCGACGTATGACTCGTATCCGGCCGAAAGGTCCGCAGCATCCGGATACGGTGACCGTTCGTCCTCTGTCAGTTCCGCGTGGATGCACAGTCCCCCGAGTGTCAGACACAGCACAAGCATGATGACGACACGGACCCAGACGCGCACATCCTCTGTTCTTTCGGTGGGTAGAATGGTCGTTTTGCTTCAGAACTACGGCGTGCCTGTCTCAGAAACTCACTCGACAGTGACGTTGCCGCCACCGTACACCGTCTGTTCTGTGACTTCGACGGTCGTTTCACTTCCGCTATCGGTCGTCACCGTGTACGTCCCAGGGTTTGCGACGGTAACAGTGAACGCACCGTTCCGGTCGGCTGTCGTCTGGCGTTCGTAAGCTATCTCTCTGTCCGAGACAGCGACCGTCGTTTCGACCGAAACGGTTGCATTCGGGGCCACGGAGCCCTTTACCGTCCCACCGGGGACGACCGCGAACGCCTTGTGGCTCCCGTCTTCGCTCGTGAATATTGGCTGGTAGTGGGCCAATCCACCCACATCATCGCCCCGGCTTCCGAAGCGCTGGTGTAACCGAGTGTACATCGTGGTCGGTCCCTCAATGTCTGCCTCTGTCGTCACGACATATCCGACTCGGTTGGAAATCCGATTATGGGCCTCATCAGGGTCCGTCGCTGCAATGAACGGTCCGTACGTCTGGCGAGCGTAGCTGTAGCTTCGTGACTCGCCGTTGACGAAGTAGTTGTACACGCGGTTCTGTCCCCAGCGGCTGAGGACGCGGTTTTCTGGGTACTCGAGTCCGCGCTCGGCGGCGTCTGCCTCAATTGCAGTCGCCGTGTCGTATGTCCCGTCCTCAATGAGCACCTGACTCGTTTTGACTGGAACTTGCACCATCCCGAGGGCTCCGAACAACAGGAACAGCACGAACAGCGATACAACCGCACGGCTATCCGGAACGAGCACGTCTCGCAGATCCTTGTCGCCAGTTGCCAGCACCGGACGGGCGAGGTCGACCCACGAGGCGACCCAGACGAACGCAAGGCCGGCGAACAGTGCCAAAAACGGGGCCAGTTCGCCGACGAAACGGACTTGAATCACGGCGAGGACGAGCAACACCCAGGCGTAGCTACTGGCGACGAGCCAGCCGCTTCGGTCGTTCCGAGCGAGGTTGATTCCCCACACCATCGCTGGAAGCGCCACGAACAGCGTCAGGCCCAGCAGGAACAGGAAGCCAAAGGCGTCTGCGCTGAACAGCCCGTACGTCTCGGCGATCGCGTCGGACCGAAACAGCGTATCGAGCCGCCTGTCGAACGTGCCCCACTGTGCTGTGAAGCCAAAGCGGAAGACAAGCAGGCTGATGACGCCAAGCCCGAAATCGACCGCAGTCAGTTGCCTGACAGTGCCCCCGACGCGCCTGGCTACTTCTGCCGTAGTGATGACGATGACGGTGCCCACAGCCAGCAGTGTCGGCGCGCTAGCCACGAGTGCAGTCTGCCAGCCGGTGATAGTATGGACACCGCCAGCGAGTAGCGCACCGAGGCTAACGCCGGCAAGAACTGGTGCGTTTCTGACCAGTGCCGACCGGTCGTTAGACACGTCAAGAAGTGTCTGGCCTAATACGACCAGACTGGCCGGCAGAACAAGCAACGGTCCGGCCTCCCACGCAAGCACTTGGCCGGCAATCCCGACACCGATGCCGACCGCGGCGATCCACGGCTGTGGTTGACGAAGCGATGTTCGATTCGTGGCCGTCGTTAGCGCGACCACGAGTGCAAGGGCAGTGAGTCCCAGCCAGGGATAGTCGAAGGCGTGGTGGTCCGCGAACCCGAGGCTCGTCCGGAAGGCGTGACCGGGAATAAACGCTAGAAAGAGGACCGATGCGAGACCGACACGCCGGTCGCCTGACACCCGAACTGCGAGCAGATAGAGCAGGACGCTCGTAACGAGTGCTGACACGACCGGATACCAGGCGAGAACGTGGCCAATAACTGGGTTGCTCCCGCCGAAGAGGCTGGCGACCCACCAGAGCGTCGCGACCGTGAGTGGCTCCCCATTGGCTAATCCACCTGGGAGCACGGAGAGTGCCCCGAAATTGGCCGCGCTGCCGGCGTTTGCCGCGACCTGTTCGACGTGATACCTGTAGTAGTAGGGGTCGTTGCCCGAGAGGACGATGTCGCCGCCACGATATATCGACCCGATGACGTACGTTCGGGCGACGAACACGACCGCTAGGGCAGCGACGAGCAGGCCAGTTGCTCGTGTATCGAAATCAAAACGTAGCGCGTCACCGAGCGCTAGCCCCTGCCCGCTGTCATTACTGACCTCGGAGTCGCCGTTAAGCGCGGCCCGCACAGCGTCGGGATCGGCGACGCGGTACTCGTCACCGTCCTTCTCGACGATGCCAGCGGAGACGAGTTCGCCGAACTGGCCCGAATCGATGGGAATGTCGTCGAACGTCCAGCCGTCCTGCTCGTCGTCGACGGCCAGAACCACTTCCGTCGCATCTCGTAACTCGGGCCGGTCATCGAGTACCGCTCCCGCCCCGGGCGTATCGCTCATGTATCTTCTCTTTCCGGTCTGGCGAATAAATCCATCGAGACTCGTCGTCTACGTGTTCGCCGACTCCAGTGCGGTCCGAATCGCTGACTCGACGTCGTGTTCCGGAGTCCAGCCAAGCGCGTCGCTTGTCCGCCCGGTATCGACCGGGAATGAGTCAACGAGCGTCTCGTCGTCGCCCCGTGGGTTCTCGACCAGTTCCACGTCGGCATCGATGTCGGCGATATCGGCGGCGATATCCCTGACGAGGTTGGCGACGGTATGGACGCCCGGGTCCTCGTCGCTTGCGATCTCGTATTTTTCGACGCCGGTCTCGCCGCGGTCCAGTTGCTCCAGTAGCCGTTCGCAGCTATCGACGTAGGCCCGGGCCACGTCCTTGACGTGAATGAAGTTCCGGGACTGCGTTCCGGGCTCGTAGACGGTCAGCGTCTCGCCAGCGAGCGCGCGGTTCACGAAGAAGTTGATAACGGTCCCCTTCGAGACGGTCTGGCCGTCTATCTCGTGGCTCCCATAGAGGTTCGATATCATGAACTGGTGGGCAGGGAACGCGCCGTCGGCGTACGTCTCGACATCGCGCTCGTTGAGCAGTTTCGTTCGGCCGTACCAGTTCAGCGGGTCCCGTGGGTGGTCGACTGTAATGGGGAATTCCTGTGGGTCGCCGATGACGGCCATCGAGAACGGGAAAATCAGCGCTGCGCCTGTCTTGCGGCAGAACCAGGCGACGTTGTCCGTTCCCTGTACGTTCACTTCGTACGCTAGGTCTGGTTTCTCCTCGCAGTCGTCGACGCCGGACACCGCCGCGAGGTGCATCACGACGTCGGCCCCGTCTAGCGCCGCTTCCAGACGGTCCCGGTTCCGGATGTCGACGTGTTCGATATCGACATCGCCGACGGACTGCACGGTACCGAGATAGAAGTTGTCGATAGCGGTGATCTCCCAGTCGGGGTGGGCCTGCTGTAGTTCGTAGATGACGCGGCTCCCGATGTAGCCTGCACCGCCGGTGATGGCGATGTGTGGCTGTTCGCTTGTAGGTTCTGTCTCAGACATTGGTGGTGAATTTCTCCGCGAGGTCGCGGACGCCCTCGCGGAGCGTCCACGATGGTTCGAAGCCGGTCTCGCTCAGTCGGTCAAAGTTGACATGATACGACGGACCGGGATGCTCGTCTTCGAGGTAGGTCACGTCGACCGGGGCGACCTCGTCAGCGACGATGTCGGCGATCTCCGAGATCTGGTAGTTCGCGTCCATCGACCCGACGTTGTACACTGGTTCGTCCCAGGAATCGGGATCGCACGCCGCCTCCGCGTAGGCACGGGCAGCGTCCCGGACATGGATGAACGGCCGCCAGTTCGAGCCGTCGCCGTAGACGGTGAGCGGGCGGTCGGTGAGCGCGCGGAACACGAAGTAGTTCACGACGAGGTTGAACCGGATGCCCGGCGAGTGGCCGAAGTTGGTAGCCATTCGCAGGGCGGTGCCAGTCATATCGAACTCCTCGCAGTACTCCTGCAGTAGCGTCTCGGACTGCAGTTTCGTCTCCGCGTAGGGGTTGATCGGGTCCGGGTCGACTGTCTCGTCGATGTCGGTGCTGGTCGCGCGGCCGTAAACGTTACACGAGGAGGCGAAGACGACGTGGTCGACACCGAGCTTGCCGGCCGCAGTCAGGACGTTCTCGGTGCCGTCGTAGTTGATGGCGAAGGTTTCGTCACGGCGTTCATGTGTGCTCGACGCGCCGGTGATGGCAGCGAGATGGATGACGCGGTCGACGCCGCGCATGGCGCTCTCCACGTCGCCGTACTCGCGGATGTCGCCCCGGCGAAATTCGAGGCTGTCGCCGAGCGTCCCCAGCAGCGCCCGCGGCGATCCTGAGGAGAGGTCGTCGAAGACGACGACGTCGTCCACGCGGTCGTCCGCACGGAGCAGCGGTATCAGCGCGCTGCCGATGTAGCCACAGGCCCCGGTGACCAGCACGTCCATTGTCAGTCCTCGCTCAGGACGCCCGGGAGGAAGCGGTCCTCGTGGGCCTCGATGGTGTCGGCGTAGCGGGTCAGCGTCCCGAAGATATCGTCGACGCCGTCCTCGAAGGACTGTGACTGGCCACCGATGAGGTCGGCGTACCGGTCGTTTTCGATCTCCATCTTGTGGGTCTCGTCCTCGTCGCGGGGGTTCTCGAAGTGTTCGACAGCAACATCGAGGTCGTACTCGCTGCCCACATCTGCAATCGTCTCGGCGATCTCGACAATGCTGATGGCGCGTGTGACCTGATTGTACACCGTCAGCCCTTCGGGGCGCTCGTAGGGGTCGGTCAGGGCCACTTCGGCTAGCCCTTCGACGGCGTCCTCCAGCGAGATGAACGGCTTGCGCTGCTCCCCCTTGCCGTAAACGGTGACGGGATAGCCTGCGACGGCCTGCGCGCAGAAGCGGTGGGTAACCGTCCCGAAGTAGTAGTCGAAGTCGAAACGTGTCTTGAGCCGGTCGTCAGCGCGGGTTTCCTCGGTTTCGGTCCCGTAGACGATGGCCGTTCGCACGTCCGAGATCGGGATGTCGAACTGCGTGTGAGCCAGCCGCATGTTCTGTGCGTCGAAGCCCTTCGTCGCGTGATACCAGCTCCCGCCCATGTTGGGGAACGGTACGTCGTCGCGCTCGCCCTGATTCTCCATCGTCGCACCGCCTTCCGGAATCGGGAACTCCGGCGCGCCGTAGACGCCCGTCGTCGTCGTCTCGACGAAGTGGGTGTCAGTGAGGTCGTGTTCCTCGAGGCCCCACAGGAGGTTCCGCGTCGCCTGGAGGTTGTTGTGCTGGGTGTAGTTCGCCCGCTCGCCGTTGATCTGGGAGTACGGCGCGGAGGGCTGCGCGGCGGTGTGGACCACGACTTCTGGTTCGTGGACCGCCAGCAGTTCATCGACGACGGACTTCTCGGCGAGGTCGCCCTCAACGAAGGAGAGGTTCGTCAGGCCGTGGACCTCGCGGGCCGCGTCGAGACGCTCGTCGATACTGGCAACCGGTGTCGCGCTCGTCGCGCCGACATCTTCAACCCACCCTCGTCGGGCGAAGTTGTCGACAAGCAGCACTCGCTCGTCCGTTCGGTCTGCGATTCGCAGCGCGGCTGGCCACCCGACGTAGCCGTCGCCGCCAGTGATGAGGATGGTCATAGTTACTCAGATTATGAGTAACCATGACGCGTAATCAGTCTTCTGGTTAGTTGCCTCCCTGTCTCGTCCAGCCCGACCGCTCGTGTGACACCTGACCCCGCTCACGGAAGCGACAGCCTCCCTCTACTGGCCGATATCGAACCGGTCGAAGTGCTTGAAGACGCACTGGTTCGCGTCCGCCGGTGGCTCCGTGACGACGCGACACGCGTCATGCTTGTCATCGACTGCTATCTCTGCCTCGCTCTCGGGCTCAACTCGGTTGACGATCGGTATCGTGTGTCAGGAGTCGATGTCAACACAGGGTTGTGGTGTGTTTTCGAGACAGGTGGCGAACGTCGCTGCCGGGATACGTTCGTCGTGAAGGTCCGTGTCTTCGGCCTTCGGTTCACCAGTGAAACTGCTCCCAATCTCGCTGTTTCGCAACCGTTAAAACTGACCCTGTCCTCTATCCAATCGCTATCGCACGGGCCGGTGGGGTAGCCTGGTATCCTTCGGCCTTCGGGTGGCCGTAACCGCGATTCGAATTCGCGCCGGCCCATACCATACAAACCCTTTTTCCCGGGTTTCCTAACAGTTAGCGGCCGCTCTACGGGGTGGTCGCTGTGAGTATTCAGCGGGCTCACGAGCTGTCCATCTGCGACTACTGCGGCGGCTACATCGAATCACCACGACAGCCGTGTCCGGCGCTAGACAAGGGGGTGTGTCGTCCATGAGCCGTGCCAGCCGGAGCTGGCAAGCGAGCGACGACCTGCCTCAGTCTGTTGGTGGCCCGTCGACGTTGTCGATGCCCGACGACTGGACGCTGTCGACGGCGTGGAAGCGCGCACAGTCCGAGAACGACCGAGGCGGCGCTATCAACGACGCCGAGCGTGTCGTCTACCTGAGCGACGGCGACAGCACTCACCGCGTGCTGTGGGCGCTACAGGGCCGCACACTCGTCGCAGACTGCGACTGCGCCGGCTACCAGTACCACGGCGGCTGGTGTGCCCACGTCGCTTCGCTGTGGTGGCAGTGGGTCCGCGGGCAGATCGTCGTCGCACATCTCGACACCGGCCGCGAGTACCCATCACCACCAGCATGGCTCCGCCTCGACGACGAACCGACCGCTTTCAACCAACTCACTCCTGCCGAACTCGACGCTTACCTGACCTGTGACCTCGGAAGCCTCGGGGTTCGGGAGTACGCCCGACTCTCCGGTCGCTCGCCCGGAACCATCGGGAACCTACTCCGCTCTGCCCGTGACGAGATGGAGGGCCGCCGATGACACAGGCGCGCACGCCCGCCCTAGCGCGTGACCTTCTGGCGACCCCATGGGGGGCTGTCCTACACGTACCAACATCGGCGTCCGTCACGCCGCCGTATGGGGATTCGGCCCCGTCTTACGGAGAGGTGGCTAGTCAGACATGACTGGTGGAAGCCAACTTCACGAAGAAGATGGGAGTGACAAAATCACCTTCCGTCTGTCGACCACGCTGAAAGAACAGTACAAGGAACAGGTCGACAACATGAGCGCCGATCTAGAGGAATACGTTCGTCAGCGCGTTTCGGAGCCGGAGACTGATGGCGGGCTTGAACCATATGCTGACCCGGACAATCGAGAACTTGCCATTGCCTACCGGACGCTCTGCGAGAAGCGCACTGATAACGGCATTGTCCGAGGAGAAAGCGCGAAGCGTGCACTTGCTCAGGCTGTCGATAGTATCGACCAACAAGACGCACAGCGCCTTCTTGCCCGGCTTGAGAAGCGCGGGTATGTCCATCTTCAGAACGGGATACCACCAAGCGACTACACCGCTGTCCACGTCCGACCGTTCTCACGTAAGGGTGGAACTCAGAACCAAACTGCCGATGCGTGATTTCCGTCTTGCTTAGTTAATTATTAACTAAGCAACAGGTTTTATTTTGTATATCGCCCCATCAAAGACTATGACTCGAAATACAACCGGTGTATCGATGCCCGAGTCAATGGTCGAAAACATAGACGAGAGCTACGTAGCGGCCGGATATCACAGCCGATCCGATTTGATCCGAGATGCGGTTCGTGACAAGTTGTCTCAGATTGAACGCCAGTCAAAGTAACCTGTTTCTCTATTCTCTGCTGTTGACAACAAGCGAGAACCCTTGGTAGTAGTGCCACTATCGCCGGCCGCATGGCCGCCAGCGAGGAAACAGACAGCTCCCAACCCGCGGACCCTTCTACAGTAGCGGAATTAGAGGCGCTACCGTACAGCGAGAAACAGCGCCTCGCCGGGGAACACGGGTACGGGCGAATTGTCGGTGTAGAGGAGGCAGAATTAGAGAATTTTCTCACAGATACACTCGCACTCAGTGAGAGCGAGAACGTCGACAGTGGCAACGATAGCGAACCGGAGGGAGGAACCCAGACAGTGACAAACTCAGAGAGTACGAGCGCCAGCACAGAGACACAGACAGACGCTATCTCCGTCGGTCACGAGGGGAAAGAGAAGCTATCCCCTGAAGGAGCGCCAGACGACGAAGGAACAGCAGTAGAACCACCCAGCGGTGTCGACTTAGACGGGCTGTCACCAGACGACCTCGAACCGAGTGAGTCGGCGTCACCAGCGAACCAGAGCGAGAATAGCGAACACGCTGAGAAACCAGAACAGCAGGAGCAGAACGACAGTAGCGAGAACAGCGAGGATAGCGGTGGCTTGTTGGACCGGATACGCGGCAATAGCGACCGTTCAACAGACGAAATCGTAGCGGAAGCAGATAGCGAGGGAGAACGACAGCGCCGCGAGGAAGTCCGTGAGACGTTTGCTGATGCCTTCGGGGAAGAGTCAGGAGAGAGCGGCGATAGTGCCGAGGAACAACCCGACTCCGGCGGTGACCACTCACCAGCGGGAACCCAGCAGGCCAGCGGCATGGTAGTTGATGAGACGGTCGTGAAGCACCTCATTGGAATGCCCTTCTCGATGACCGCGACGATGACTGACTGGGAGGGCTGGGAACTCTCTGAACAGGAGAAAGCGGCCAACGCAGAGCTGTTCATCGCCATGTGCGACGAGCACGATGTCGATGTCGGCCCGACAGCGATGTTCGCTCTATCGATGCTGGGAACCGCTGGGGGCCGAGCGATGCGCTATCGTCGCCATCGAGATACTGACCCGGTTGAGACTGACCGGAAACAGAGCGAAGACGCTCCTGAATTCAACGACGACGTGACAGCGGTACGCGGTCAGGACGGCCGTCGAGATCGCCGCGACACTCGTGCCGAACACAGAGCAGAACAGAGCGAGAACAGCGCAGAAAGCGAATTCGATTTTGAAGACAGCAGTACTTGGTAATCATGCAGGAAATCATTCAGCAGCTCGCGTTAGTAGCGAGTCAGGCAGACGAATCGCCCGAAGAACGAACGCAGCGACTCAAACAAGTTGCCGACGACAGTGGTGCAACGGCCCGGACACTCTACGAGGTGGAGGAAGATCTTCGCGGACTGGGATGGTCCGCTCTTGTCGACAATGAGGAAACAGTCGACCAGATCGAGGCGAAGCTACAGGGGTTCGCCCCGATGTTCGGCCTCGACCCACAACGCGCGGAGGACCAGTTCGGGCCTGAGACATTCATCCATCTCTTCTCGCAGTACGCGCTTGCGAGGCCGGAGGCGACAGCCTACGCTATCGCTACGCTTGACGACGTACTCACCCGGCGCGGGCTGTACGATGAGCTTGACGTCGACGTACCGGAACCCGGCGAGTACAGCGGCAGCGAGGGGCAGTAGCAAGCGATGGATATTGACCTGAGCGAAATCTCGGTCATCCTCGGCCAGAAGAACTCGGGGAAGTCAGTGCTATTCGAGCACCTGCTGACCCAGACAGAGCGCTACATCTGTATCGATCCGAACGCCGAGCATGGGCCACCGGGTGCGGTGTTTCCCGATAATCCCGGTGACGTGCTCGACCACTGGATGCGCGGCAACACTCAGCAGGTGATTCGAGAGAACCCGTTCACTGAGGATGTCCTCGACGAGTACCTTCGAGCGTTCGGCCAGCTCAAGCGGTGTTACCTCTATCTCGATGAGGCACACAACTGGATGTCCGCACATCATATTCCCGAAGTCCTTCAGCACCTCGTGAAGTGGCACGTCACCCACGCTAACTGTGGATTAGTACTCGCCGCTCACAAGGCGAAAGAAGTCCACGATCAGATCTGGACACAGACGGACAACTACCTGATTTTCGCCTACGGAGACCACGAAGACAGCAAGTTCAGCAAGGTGAGTATCCCCGACAAGCACCGGGTGACCGAAATGGACCCGAACGCGTACCAGTTCCTCACGTACAAAGATGTGGCTGGAGCATCATCGACTATCCGAGGGCCGGTTGAGATTCCGGCGCACTTACGATAGCGTAAAATAGCGCGTACAGACTTCTCGCGGCCATTCGCTATCGGTGTTGTCAACAAACAAATACTGAATCATCCCTCGCGGCAACTACTGGTCGCATGGTTTCGACCAGCACAAGCGGAAACTCGGAGTCGGGTGGGTCACCCAGTAGCTCCGGGTCCAATGGTATCGTCGAGTTCCTGAAAACGCCCATCGGGATGGCTGCTGTGGGCGGGTTCGGGGCTGCAATCATCGCGGGCTACTTCATCATCTGAATCATGGCACTACAAGTCTCTGAACGGAACGCTGCTATCGGTGCCAGCGCGGCGGCAGGGCTTCCCGTTCTGATGTCGGCAGGAGGTATCAACATCGAGGATCGACTAGTGGACGTATCGAATGCAGTGTTTGAGGGAGACCTTGGCTCTGCATCGATGGTCACCGGTGGGGCCTTCTCGCTCATCGGGCTCGGGCTCATTGCGGCAGCATGGGTCGGCCCGCTTCGGGGCTCGCTCGGAATGCTCGCTATCGGTATCGGAATCGGCTTCGCTATGCTCGGTGTCCAGAGCTTCGACGCTGCACGGAGGGCCAACTGATGACCGACGAAACACTCAGCACGGAACTCCAGTACGCGACAGTCTCGGAGAACGTCGCGGGTACGCCGACACCGATCACGACCTGGGACGTGCCGGAGGGAATCGCTATCTCTATCGCACAGGGATCGCCGGCGATTCTCGACGTTGAAGCCAAGGACGGCGGCAACGTCTCGCGCTCGACGAAGATCGGCTTCGGCTATCGGGAACCAAACGACCCGCTGGATTCGTGGACAGTCATCAGCGAGTTCGCCGTCTCTCCATTCAACACACTGTCGCTGAAGGACCAGCAGTCCGGCGAGAACGCACAGCGCCGCCGGGTTCGGTTCCTCCGTGACCGAGTTCCGAATGGGCGGCTGACGCTGGAAGACGCTGACGAGCTGGCGCTTCTGGTGAACGGCCCCGACGTGGTCGACCCGGCAACGCTGTTCTTCAACTACCCCATGCAGGTGGACAACCGGTAGACCATGAGCGGAGCCAACACACGGCCGGGGAAGACGGTCTACCTCGGTTCCGAGATGTTCGATTTCAAGAGCTACCAGCCCGGTTCAGAGGGAATCGTCGCGACGACGAAGGTCCCGAGCACGCAGGTCTGGAAGGTTCCAGTCGGGATGCCGCTGGTGGTAGCACTCGTCGGCAAACAGACAGCGACGGCAGCAGGGGGTGACACTACCACAGTCGACCTCACTCCCGAAGCCCCGATCGTCGACTACATGGATGACGTGACTGCCGGCGAGTACACGACCGACGCTTCACTCGTCGGCTACTTCGACAGCGACGGTGACGGTGACCCGGATACGCTCATTACTGACAGCACAGACACGCAGTACACTGGCACGTTCGGGACTGACGGCGATTTCGTTGCGTCGGCAGGGCTGAAAGAGACGACCGGAAACGGCGATGTCTCAGTCGCCTTCTACGCGGTGATGCGCCACGGGCTGACGAAGATACAGAAGCGCAACAGTGGGAAGGGCAACGTCTCGCAGGAACTTCAGAGCGAAGACAGTATCACATGGGCGTTCTCGAACCCGGATTCGCCGGAGACGGACCGCCAGATCACATGGGACGGACGCAACAGCGGGATGCGCGGTGTGCTCCCGCCGAAGTTCAACATGGACCTGCTGTTCTTCGACACAGAGTTCGCTACGGCCGTCGAGGCAGCCGACGCGGAGAACGTCGAGGTGAGTATCCCGGTGAATCAGCGGCCCCTTCGACCGGATGAAGAGGCTGCTGAACTCCGGCGAAAGGTGACCCAGACCATGGTGGCCTAACGGGCCACCGTTCCAACACATGGTGATTCTACACGACACTGACGACCCAGATAGCAGCAGTACCGATATTGGCTGCCCGTGTGACAGCGGCGGGAACGTGCTTGCAGGGCTTGCGGAGAAGGCCCGGATAGTGGCCGACCTAATAGCGCCGTTCTCGTCGCTGTTGACTTCGCTGGTGCAGGCTGCGACCGTGCTGGCACTGATTCGGGGGCAGTCGATATGAGCGGGTACGGACTCATCGGGACAGATACGCCGATAGACGATCTGCTTGAACAGTACTTCCCCGGTGCACCGAGGAACGTGCTGTACGAGGCTTTCGAAGACGAAACGAACGCGCTGCTGGCGGCCCTGCTGATGGAGATGCGGGGCGACGACATCGACCAGAACGTTTCGGGCGACTCGGAAGCGGTGTACTACAGCGAACCCGGCGTTCCGGTTGACGATACCGACGAAGAGACGGTTTCGTGGGACTTCGCCGCGGATACCGTCGTCGTCTACGGATTTGACTCCCCGATAGTTGTCGCGTTCAAGTCAGCAAAAAAGGCTGACCGATTTATTCCCCTGACCCCATCGGACGCGCCATTCTCTCTTTCCCCGCCGGGCGGACTGGGTGCCTCAAAGCTGTGGTATCGGAAGATGACCGAGGGAGACGCCAGTACTTCCCTGAACGTGCTGGCACTCAAATAGACATGACCTTTGACGGACCAAGCGGAACGACTTGGGGTAGTTACCTCGCGTATCTGCGCGATACGGTGGCTGCCCTTGACGGATGGAGTATTGCCAAGGATAACACCAACGGAGAATCCCCCATCTCCAGCACGCCGGGCGTGTTCTGGGTATGGGAGAACCCGTACGGAGATTACATCGAGATGAAGAGATCTGGCAACGTCAAGTTCGAGGTGTGGATGGGGCCAGACTACGACCTCGCCAACGAGTCATGGAACGATGAGTATCAGGGTATGCCCGCGCTCGACGGTGACGAGTGGGACCCAGTGGACGAGCGAAGCTTAGGGACACAGGTGAGCCACGTCACATACCACGATGACGCCGATGGTTTCGTCTCCTACTGCCGGACCACTGAAGGGACGATTAACGAAGACGGAGTTATTGGGTTCGCTGAAATTACCGATCTATGGGACTACGCCAATGGTGCGAACCGCGAAGCAGAAATGGGGTACATCCAGCAGGGGACGGCCAGTAGCGATGAGAACTACTGGACACAGATGCCGGAATCGCTGGACAGCCGTATAGACGACAAGGCGAGGGGTATGACGAATCCCGACGCAAATTTCAGCAATTACCCGATGTATCTCCCGAACTGGGTTCGGTCGAGCCAGTTCGAAAACGGCAACGGTAACTCTGCCGTCCTTGGTTCACACGACCTGTATCTCAAGGACGAATCAGGCGGCCAGTCTGCCCACCTCGACACGATTCAAGACGATCAGGGGAACGACGCTTACAAAATTGTGAAGGGGAACGGGTCGACGCCGGATATGGCTATTAAGATGGGGTAGCTCGATATGTCGACGTTCACCGAGGCACGCGGACATTCAACGGCGGCCAGCGGGAACAGAGACAACTCCCGTAGCGGTGTGGTGGGACGAAGCGCCTCAGCGGACTCAGTCCGCTACGGAGATCTGCGGGAGGGCACAGTAGGAACGGGTCAACAAATAGAGGCTGAACGTGCGGGAGATGTGAGAACACTTGCAGGAGGTGTGAGTATCGGTGTTGAGGGGGTTCCGATTCCCAACGCGTTTCGTCCAGTCTCCGTTAAAATCGAGGATCCGCAGGGACGCCCACTTTCAGACGCTATCTGGATAATGTCGGGTGGACAGTTCCCGACAGCGGCGAGAGTGGATGGTGAGGGAAGAGCACGGCTCTATCTGCTCTCGATCCAGTATAGTACGTTCCAACTACTCGGTTCGAGCGACAGGCCCGGAGTGGATTACGTCTGGTATCAGGCCAAGGATGCCGAAATTGGGCCGCTCACCGACTCTGCGACACTGACGTTCAAGAAAAAGAAAATCAAGGGCCTGTACGCTGGGACCGGGGCAGACTTCGGAGGGATGTTAGGATAATGGTGAACCTGAATATCGACCAATCAGAGCCGTATATCGACAGTATAGACGTACCGAGCGAGGCCCGCCCAGATGAGTCGTTCACCGTGACCGTCACAGTCGGAAACGAGAGTTCGATTATTGCCCCGCAGGATGGGACGTGTCAGAGCGGGATACTCCAGTTCAACACTGGATGGCGGACGCCGGTCATCATCTACGTCGACGGGCAAGAAGTCCATCGAGAAACGAAGTGCCTCGACGGCAATAGCGCCCCGAAGACGGTGACCAAGCGAGTAACGCTGGGTAGTGGAGAACACAGCGTCACCGCGGAGGTGCTGAAAGTACCGAATGACACGGTTGCAGAAGAGCGGGCGGCGGAGGTAACCGTTCACTCTGATGCACAGGACCCGGCCCTGCCGACGACAGGTGACCGACTGACAGAGATGATTAGCGATATCGCAGATGCGCTTGGCGGAACGACCCAGCAGGTGATGCTGGGGTTCGCTCTAGCCGTCGTGCTGCTGGTGGTGATCTGAATGGTGACGTTCGCTGGCGGTATTCCAGACGGCGGGCTCGTACTGGAATCAGTCGGAACAACCTCGTTCGCTGTGTACAGTCCCGACGATCCGCGTGTCGACCGACGGCAGGAATACGAGCCACAGCTACAGGCCGAAGTGACGAACACCTCGTTCAAGGAACGAGAGGCAGCGGTCATCTGGACATTCGATGAAACCCATGTCCAGAGTCAGACTGAGACGATTGAAGCCGGGCAGACGGCAACAATCTCGAATCGGGTTCCGTGGGAGAGGCTACAGGAGAACTTCGACCTGATTCCGGGCGACTACGAACTCGGTGTGCAGCTGCTTGGCGGCCCGTCGTGGGACAAGCAGACGACGACGTACGGAACGATGCACGTCTACGAGAAGCGTGTACCCGACTCCGGTGATGAGCCGAACGACGAACCCACGTACCCACCCATCAGTGACGGCGATCCACCTGACGGAAGCAGTGACCCGCCGCCTGAGAACACCGGGCCAGAGTCTCCGCCTGCCCTGCTACCTGACGGGTTCCCGACGCTGCCGGCGGTCGGGCCGCTGACTGCCCCACAGACAACGCTTGCGGCCCTCGCAGTCGTTGCGGTGGTGGTGCTTCGATGACGGTAGCACGGCTACTGGGGCAGGTATTCGGTGCGTTGACCGGTACACTTGGTGTGCCCGGAACGCTGCTACTCATCGCCATTGTCGTTGGCGGCGTGGCAATCTGGAGGGATGCTGATGGTTGAACCGTACACCGTAGCGGCGTGGGCAGTCAGCGTCTCATCGATGCTCGTGGTCGGTATCACGGGCTGGGTCGGCCGCCGCGTGGTCGGCTACGTCGAGGAGACGCGCAACGAGGCGCAAGCGGCCCACGAAACCGCAGAGAAAGCCGTCCGTGTTCTCCGAGGTGAGGAAGGGATCGACGACGCCGGGCTCGTCGAGGATGTCCGGTCACACCGCCGGGCGCTCGTTGACGAAGGTATCTACCCACCGAAGGCAACGGACGGAGGTGAGAGCGATGCCTGACCTGACGTGGGTACAGCTGGGCGCTCTCATCTGGTTCTGTGTCACGCTGGCGGTCACCGACGGTGCGGCGCTCTCCCGGCTGGGAATCGCTTGGCTGGCGAAGCGGTTAGGGCTACGGCCAGCAGAGATAGTACGCTTCGAGGCGGCGGCTGGCGGTGGTGATGAGTGACGGAAGTTCTCGATATCCGGTCGCTCCCTCGAACTCGACAGGAGCGGCTACAGCGGTCGAAGTCGTTTGGCGACGTTGCCGAGGAGATCGTGGCCGAGGTGTACGGCTTGGAGGGCCTATCGCTTGACCCGGACTGGTGGGACCTCAGACACCCCAGCAGGGCGACAAAATACCAGGTCAAATCGACATCAACGACAGTCGGCAACAGGTACCCCGGCGATGGTCGCTTTCGCGTCTGGGAAGGACAGACGCGCTCTCTCATCGCATCGGACGCACAAGCGACGGCGTGGTACGCGTTTGTGTTCCTCGATGAGACGGACGGCGTACTCCGAACCACGCGCATGAAGCCGTCGACGGTGAACAACCTCGTCCAAGATCGGGGCGGATGGAACCGCTCGGGTCATTCGATGGGGAAGCAGCACAAAATCCCGTGGGACGAGGTTTTCTGAGTGTCCGGTTCTCGGGTGAAGACATAACGAGCGGCGTCTGTAAACCTATAATCTACGTATGAAAATTAACTGAGCTTCGCACCCTGTTTCAAAACACACCGACGCAGGCTGATGTTATTGAATATCTATGTCTGCTCTGTTAGCGTAATCATCAAACCCGTTCAATGAGTGCTCATCCATTATGCGGCCTAATTTTGCTTCTCGCTCGGTAAGCACAGGTGTAACTCCCTCCCGTTGGCCACCCTCTGGTACGGGTATATTAGCACGTCCGCCGTCCACACTCACTACAACAAACATCTCGATAGGCGTGTTCTGATACGTTAGCCACCACTCATAACTGTCCGTCTGTCCACCTGCTCCCGGTACCCATGGCTCGTCAAAGTCCCTAACGGCCCATCCGTTCTAGTCTAACTTGATTCGGCTGACAGAGATTGTGCCAGAGCTGGTGATACATCTACGGTGAATAACTGGCGCTGAAGATTCGATCTGCTCGTGTGTGACAGCCTGAACTTCTCTCAGGAGGAAGAAGCACTGAATTGCCCATCTGGACCGAGTAGCGCAGCTAACCAGCGACGCGAATCCAGCGTTCTCGCTGGATTACGCGAGCTTGGCGTCAAACGAGTTGTACTGTACCTCCTCAAGCAATAAGGTACGGTGAGCGTTCGGGTTCAATCCGTCGTTCATCAGCGATTTGACGAGACTTGGCGTCTCATAGCCGAGTCGCCGAGCGACTCGGCGGAGTATCCGATCATTCCGGCGGCTCACAGCCTTTGCCCAGCGCTCTCGTGGCAGCAGTGACGACGGCTCAATGTCGTCGTCACTGCAGTTGTCTTCGAGAATCTCGATGAACAGTTCTCGAAGTGTCCGGCTCACAACGAGTGAAATGAGGCTGATCAGAATGAGCGCTTCAACGACCTCTGGTTTGGTTGTATCCATCTTGTCAAGGGCGTATGTAGTCTTGAGTTCACGGAAGAGAAGCTCTACTTCCCATCTAGCTTGGTAGAGCTTTGCGATATCTGAGGCAGCGTAGTCGTCAGCTGGAAGATTCGTGATGTAGAGGTGGTACTGCTGTTGGTCCTCGTTCCAGACACCAACGACGCGAAACGTCTCAACGGCACGGCTGCGCGTGCCGTTGTAGACGCGTCGCTTGAACTCGACCTCGCTCTTGGCATCAATCACGTCACGATGCAGATCGTCCAGAATATCCTGAACTTTTTCTCCCTCCAGAGAAATGGCGTTGCCACGCCATTCCCTGAGTTCGTCGACGATCTTCGGTTGTGCGTTTGGCTTCAACCGCGTCAGGAACCAGCCGCCGTTAGTGTCGATCAAGTCCATCGTCCGGTACTCGAAGTACGCCTGATCGTACAGCAGCAGTGCGTTCTCCAGCCATGGTCCAGTCGACAACTGCGTTGACTCGTGCGTGCGAGCGTCTGTGATAGAAAACTCGGTAGGGAGGCCTGTACTGGTTGATTCGACCACGTGGAGCTTCGCTCCAGCGTGGTCGTCACCAAAGCCAGGGAACTCATCAAACAGCTCCTGGAACAGCGTAATGACTGTCATATCCACGATGAAGACTTCACGGAACTCCTCAAACCGTCCTTGGAGACGGTCGCTCTCGTGATCGAGGTCCTCAAGGGCCTCCTTGAGGACCTCTCGAAGGAATGTACACAGTTCAGGCGTGAACCACTCGTAGAAGGATGAGTACCTGATCGTGCCACCAAAGGTATCGATGTAGGTTTGGCGGAACGCTTCGATTGTTCTGTGCCCGGCTGAGAGAAATCCGAGCGCAAGCGCCCAGAACAGAGCGTCAGCTTCCAACTTCCCGCCGTCGCGCTGCACCAGTCCGGTTGCGCGAGCCAGCTCGCGCAGCCGGCTGTTTGGAAAAGTATTCACCAACCGCTCTTCGATTACCTCATCCGGTGGTAGTTTCATTCACTTTCCACCGGTTTCTCATCCCGGTAACATCTGGTGGTTTTCCTGCTAACTCAGCCTTAGCCTAGAACGGATGCCTAACGGCCACATTTCCTCTTTCTAGACGAATATTGACATCCTCTTCATATACGTAGCAAATGGTTTCTGGATCGGATGTGACGGAAACCTGTGGAGAAACTTTTTCGAAATATTTCCACTGTTCGGGCTGAGAGTCATCAATAACAGATCTCACATCATCAATATGTGTCATATGTGTATGTATCATTATCTGTAGGTATAGTTCTTTGGTTCAAACTCATCCTCGCTCAGAAAAGCTTAAGACTGGATTCCAATAGACGGAATCAATATATGCTAATATCCCTTCTCATTCCGTCCGGTTCTTAGGTGAGAGTCGAACATAGTTAGACTGCTAAAATTATTCCAATATACACTCTTTTACGTACCAGATAACATCATAGTGGCAAGAAGAATATAAACTATGATGAGTGACTTGGAAAAATTTGCAAGTGAAAACAGCAAAAATAAAAACAAAGTAAATAAATTCACTACACTAAACTTAGCAGTAGGTACACCTGTTCCCGCCGGCTTCACTTTGCTCGCTCTTGTCGCAGTAACCAATATTATTTTAACTGAGTTCGGGATTGGCACCCAAAATGGAGAATTACGGGATTCCGTTGCACTAATTGGAATAATAGTCCCTGCTATACTGGTTTTTGCCGCATATAGGTTGCTGTCGAAGAGCAAGAATCAGTACGACATCACCGTTAGGGCTGTCTTGTTACACTACCTTTCTTGCTCAATTAGGTCGTATCAAGATGGCGAGTATGAGGAAGTAGTCCGCTATTTAAAAAAATTCGAAGACTATAATATGAAGAAATCCACTCCTCTTCTACATCCTGCGTACCGATACCGGTTTTATGAGTACATTGACCTACTGGAGGATTCAGATCTTCAAAAACAACAAGAGATTCTGAATGAATCATTTACTGAGAACCTTTCAGCAGTGATAAATAATATCTCATCAAACGAAAATGTAGATATAAAGATACCAAAAGAAGAAACGGACAGACCAGATCGTAACTCTGACTTGCGAATTCTTATAGCCGAACTATCTAATGCAATTAATATTCGTTGGCTAAAATACATTTCAGGGCTAATTTTCCCATTACTCGCAGGTGCAGTTTATTTGATTTGGGGACGAGATAGCGCAGTTTTAGTATTAATGGCATTCCCAATTCTACAATTCCTTTTTTCAGATCCACCGGAATAATAAAAGGAAGAATAAATCACTAGAGCACTATGCAATCTACCTAACTGAGCGCTACAGTATCACAGTCTGTGCCGTTGTATGCCTATATCCGCTTCTGTGGGGAAGGTCGAACATCTTCGTGCCGGAGAATTCGGTATTTTGATTCAGAACTGCACTATCTCCGAAATGCTTTGTATGCATTCTGTACAGCCTTCAGAGGGCTACTCTGATATAGTAGCAACAATAAAGTAATAAGTAGAATTACTGTCAGTAGAGCAGCTTGGTTGGTAATATTATCTAGCTGGAGAGCGGCTGCAATGGCCTGAACTATTGCAGTGAACCCTAAAACAAGCGTGAAAAGTGCAACACTCTCGTTCGTCTCTTGATTCTCAATGGCTATCTGTCGTTCGTGGGCTACGTTGAAGCCCTTTTCAGTCAATTTATACCACACAACGCCCTCTAAACTGGTAGCTGGTCTAGCTCCTACATCTCCTGCATCCACAGATTCAACAAGACCAGAGCGAAGAAGCATATTCAGGGCAGCCGCATCTTCATTTGAATGGATTTGGTAGTTTATTATATTATGATCGTCAGGAAGACGCTCATACGATACATCTTCTAAGTATTCGTTATACATCCACCCATTATTTTGTAAGAAAATATTCAAAAGCTTAGACCACTTTGGCTGATCCATCACTATTTAAAAATTCTGTATCACATGAAAACTTTTCGTAGGACAACATCAATCTTCAGTTCACTGCTCGAGATGGACCATGCCCGAGAACCCGGCATTCTGGTGCAACTGCGCTCTATTTGACCCCTGCTGACCCCCGAGTTGACCGAAAAAACTAGATGTTTTGCAATAGAACTGGGGAACGAGTGCATGAGGCTGAAGGACTACGACAACGACGACGGGAAGCGAGTGTGGCTGTCGGACGACGAACTGACGCGATTCATCGAGCAGGCTGAGACGCCACACCAGCGACTCGCGTTCCTGCTCGCCGGTCGGGTCGGACTCCGGCGCTCGGAAATCATCGAGGTGTGTCCGCAAGACCTCGTCGACGGACCGACCGGCGACCACATCCGAGTCTGGGAGAGCTACGCGAAGCGGGACAAGTACCGAGAGCCGCCGGTCCCACAGGAAGTCGTCACCATCGCGGAGACGCTGGCGTACCAGCAGGACGACGACGAGCCGCTGCTGGACGTGGCTGGGTCAACTGTGTACCGCTGGGTCCGGCGTGCAGCTGACGCACTGGAAGAGGAAACCGGCGACAGGGGTTGGCAGTATCTCGACGTTCACGATCTCCGGCGGACGTGGGGCACGTACTTACTGGAACAGGGCGTGATCCCCTCGGTCGTGATGTCCTTCGGGGGCTGGGAGGACTGGGATACGTTCAGGAAGCACTACCTCGGAGAGTTCAGCCCGGAGGCAATTCGACGAGAGCGCGGGAAGGTCGACTTCCTCGAGGGCGGCGACGAGAGCGCGGAAGTGGTACATCCAGGTACGATGTTGCCGGCCTCTCACCATACAGCGGACTAATTCTCTCAGTCACCGAAAGAGATACCAACCTCTTGTACACAACGTATACATATGAGTACTATCCGCGTCACCGACGAAGTGAAAGAACGACTACGTGACCTGAAGCGGGACGACGAAAGCTTCAACGACCTGCTGGACCGCCTCAGTCGAAGCGAGAAAGACGTAGAAGCAATAGCTGAGTCACTGCCCTCTGTCGACGAGAAAGATATCGAGGAAATGGATGAAGCCCGCAAACGTCTGAATGAATCGTTGGAGGACCGCCGGTAAATGATCGTCCTCGACCGAGATATTTTGGTCAAACTCCGAAATTCTGAGGAAGCGGTGGTTGAGCATCTGAAGCAGTACCGCACCGACGAATGGACGATCCCCTCTCACGTCGCATGGGAGTCGTTTCAGCGCCACGACAGCAGGAGCGATATGCTTCAAGAGCAACAGCATCTCCGGTCAAGTCTTGACCGGATACTCCCGTTCACGTCGGACACCGCGCTCGAAGCCGCCTATCTCGATGAGAAACTACAGTCCCAAGGCGTGACTCTCGACTCCGCGGACCTCCTGAATCTGGCTACCGCACACACCGAGGGTGGCACCTTCATCACCCACAACAAGAATGATTTCGACAAGGACCCTCTTCTAGAACTTACCGACGTGGACGTGGTGATGACTGAATGACGACAACGCTCCAAGTGACAATCTCGATGATGCCAGAGACATACGACTCGCTGGAAGACTCGAAACCGGATGACCTTACAATGGATGCTTATATTCGTTCTCTGCTCCGGAAAGAAGCGGGGAATCCGTTAGATGACTGAGTTAGTACGATCACCATTACGTACGTTCCAGATTCGATGCCGTAATCTTTCACAGGACTGGTCGTCTAACATATCATACGGCAGGTTTTTACGATAGAGAAAGCTTGTATTCCTGAATTTGAAGTTCTCTGTTTGTATCGATGAAAGGTCAGCAATGTGCGGCTGCTCGCCTAGTGGAACATTGGTTCATACTACTATAGACGAATTGTGAACTTCACGCCTGCCTCCACCCAGTCTGGTGGTGTTGCATACCGGTCCTCGAAGACCTTACTCGGGGTTGGTCGTGGGTAATGGCTTGCATCGAGTTCGCCTTTCAGATACAGGATTCCCTCGCTCGTCAGGTCGTATAGATCACCACTGACGGGTGCAAGCAGTCCAGCGTACTGGAGCCACCTGCACCTGTCGCGAATATAGCCGGAAGAGACATCGAATCCACGTTCTCGTGAGAGGATGCTTGGTGATGCAAACCCATTCTCACGAATCCACTCCATGATACGCTCGTCTATCTGATTCATCCAGGAAGCCGACTTCTTTCCGATCATCAGTTACACCTGTTCGTGGTTCTCACCAGCGGAGGGGCCACTGTCCCCGTGCGACTCGATTTCATCTGGCCTATCTTCAGACGTGTCTATTTCACCGTCTAAGTACTTCTCACCGCGTTCAGAGATAGTATAGACACCATTTCCCAAATCGTTCAATAGACCGTGTTCAACCAGTTTTCTACAGCGCTTGGAGATGTATCCCCGTGAGTAGCGGACATATCCGCTGTCTGCCATCACTTTCGGGCTTCCAGAGCCTTCGTTTCTGATGAACTCTAAGATTCTGTCGTCTGCCAAGACCATCCAGCCACCGGAATATCGCATCTTGGTTAATTATCAACACCGGGCGTGATTATAGCAGTGAATCGCTCTTATTAGATATTTACGCTCTAATGCCAACTTCCGTAATCTATATGAACGCAGCGTTATTTGATAACTAACGCAATGGTGCGCAAAAGCCTCTCTGTGTCCATCTCACTACCACGGTGGATGGACGACAAGATTGCTGAACAGGCCGATGAACACGGTGTAAGCTATTCTGAGTACGTTCGTGAGATTGTCCGCGACCACCACAGCACGCCTTTCGACGGTGTGGATGAACCTGTGGTATGCCGGGACGAGAACGGTGAAGTGAACGAGAACGTCGAGGGGGCCGCCTAAACTATGTCCAGTAGCTCACAGGCCCCCACGTCTGGAGACGAGTCGGACGGTCAAGAGACTGACGACGACGCGGAGGACGGCCCATGAACGACGAGAAGATCGACCCTGAGGACCTGCCGCTGCATCCGGAGTACACGCCGGCGATGGTCCAGATTCAGGGTCAGGGCGTCGTCTACGTCGCGGACTACCAGACGCTCGAAAGCGGCTGGGTACGTCTCACCGAGTGGCGTGACCGCCGCGTCAAACTCCCGCCGCACAAGATCGAGGCAATTCGAGAAGTGCGGACGGAGTACTACGACGCTGGCACGGACGGCGAGTACGCGAAGGCGAAGCGCGTGGCCCACGACGAGCAGCGAGAGGAAGCCAGCGCTGACGACTCCGGCGGCAAGGTGGTGGTTGCGGATGACTGACGCCTACAGCCTCACAGTCGAGCTTACTCGCGGCGGTGACAGCAACAACCGCGACAAGATGAAGGCGAAGGTCTCGGCTGACAGCGTCGAGGAACTGCGCGAGAAGGTCGAAGCGGTCCGCAGCGAGATGCAGGAGTGGGCCGACGATTTCCGTAACATCCAGCCGCAGGTTCGTCGTCAGCTCCCCGACGACCAGAGCGAACTGAGTGAGTTAGAGGCATGACGCGCGGCGGTAGACGGCGGGGCGACCCCACAGAGCTATCTCCCCGCGAGGCTTGCCAGCGCTACCTTCGACGCCGTCGGTCAGACTCGACGGAGAAGAGCGTTCACGGCTGGGAGTACCGGCTGAAGCTCTTCGTCGAGTGGTGCGACTCTGTCGGTATAGAGACAGTCGGGGAACTGCGTGGCTACGATCTCGACGAGTACTACGAAATGCGGAGCGCGGAGATCGCGCCGGCCACGCTCGAAGGAGAGATGTGGACGCTGAAGATGCTCTTCGAGTTCCTCGAAGACCTCGAAGCGGTCGATCAAGATCTATCAGAGAAAATCCGCATTCCTGACCTTGACCCAGAGGACCGGTCAAACGATACGAAACTTGCTGCCGACAAAGCGGCCGCACTGCTGTCTTATTACCGTGAGAGCGACAGAGACTACGGAACTCGGCAACACGCGTTCCTTGAACTCGCGTGGAACACTGGCGCTCGACAGGGCGGCCTGCGGGCCTTGGACCTGCGGGACACGGAGCTGGGAAGTAGCCCCTACGTCGAGTTCCGCCACCGACCGGAGACGGACACCCCGCTGAAGAACAAGCGCCGCGGTGAGCGTCCGGTGGCGCTTCCGAGAGAGACGGCCGACGCGCTGGAGGCGTACATCAACGGCCGTCGGTACGATGTGCGGGACGAGCATGGCCGTCAGCCGCTGCTGGCGAGCGCGAGTGGACGGCCGACGACCAACACCATTCGAGTGTGGAGCTACCTCGCCACGCTCCCGTGCAGCTACGGGATGTGCCCTCACGAGAAGGACATCGAGAAGTGCGACTGGAACGAGTACGCCCACGCCAGCAAGTGCCCGTCGAGCCGGTCCCCGCATCAGATTCGGACGGGTTCGATTACGTGGCACCTAAACCGAGGATGGCCGCCGGAAGACGTAGCGGAGCGCGTCAATTCCTCGGTGAGTACTATCGAAGACCACTACGACAAGGCAGACCCCGAACAGCGGCGGCGACGGCTTCGCAACCGGATGGAGGACCGCCGCCGACCACTCATCAACGAACTGGAGTTCACCCAATGACACCAACTGACCCATCAGCGACGATTCGACAGCGCACCGAGTATGAGCATCCTACGAAATCGGTTAGTTCCGCGTCGCGCCGGCCCATTTTTCCAACGCAATTACTAGATAACGACAGTACCGTCCTCTGCTATTCCGCTCAACAGTCGGTCTGGCCGCGAGATACCTGATAGGCCTGGCCGCGGAACCGGAACCGACGTGTGTCTACATTGTGGCCAATGCCGTTGTTCACGACTCGCTCGTCGGTCTCGACGACGACGCGGTCGACATCATCGGTCAGGAACGGCAAGGCATTGCGGAGACCACCGGGGCGGCTGGCGAACCGAGCGCTTGCCATCACCTGTTCGGCGAGAACCCGCTCGCTCGCGCTGTCGGTGCGAGTCAGCGAGAACGTCGCGTCGGCTGGCCGTTCGCCGTCGCCGTGGCGACCAGTCGTCACCGTGACGGTATCGCTGTCTCGGGCTGTCGACACCCCGTCGATCGGCGTCACCGCAGCGCTGTCGCCAACCAGTTTGACCAGGGCACCACTTTCGGTCGTCGCGTGCCCGTAGCCGGCAACGATAGCGTATTCGCCGCCGCCGAGGTAGCCCTGCGTGAGGCCATCGCAGGTGCAGTCGTCGGTGCTGCACCCGACTGCCTGCCCGTTGAACGCCCGGAGGCCCCACTGGTCCCGGCCGCCCGGTTTCAGGATACGACAGTCGGCGGTGTGGACTCCTGGCGCGATGTGGAACCACTCGCCGCCGACGAGTTTGTAGAGGTCCCAGTGGCCACACTGCAGTCGCCCGTGGCTGTTGTTGACCGTCTCGAAGCCGACTTGCGTATCAAGCTCCGCGCGCTCGGCACTGGGCCGAACAAAGGCTGGGGTCGTCTTCTCTGCGTCGTGGAACCACTGGACGCTGCCGTCGCCGGAGAGTGGTGGGAGCGAGCGGCCGGCGAACCGGGAGTCGGTTTCCGGGCCGGGACTCCGCGTATCCCAGACGGTGACCGAGAGCGTCTCACTCTGGCCGCGAAACTCGTAGGTCCCGGTCGGCCGCCCGGATTGTCCCGGCTCGCCGACGAGCGCATACTCCAGTCGGACCCACTCATCGGGAGCCAGCCGGTACGTCTCTGGCATCCACGGACCGAGTTCGTCGACGCGCCAGTACCCCTCGTCCGTTCGCCCGAGCGAGGGGACTCGGTCGGCGAGTTCGTTGTTGTCCGTGGGTGCGAGATGGAGTCGGGATTCGTGGTCGGAACCGCGTGGCTGTCTGCTGTGCGTCTGCCCGACACCCGGAAGCAACTCGATTCTGAACGTGTTCTCGAACTCGTTGCCGTTCTGGAGCCAGCCGCGAAGCGTGACCGGATGGGCGTCGGTCGCCGTCTGGTCGAACCAGAGTCCGACTCGCCCCCTGTCGTCCGTGTGGAGTCCTGGCGAACTGAGGGCGTAGGTTCGCGGCCCGGTTTCCAGTCCGATGACGGTCGTCGGATTGTCTGGTCGCAGCGGGCTACCGGTGTCCGCCGACCTCTTTGTCCCGCTGTCGTTCGCATCGGTTACTGACTGCGTCGGGCGCGGAGCGGGCGTTACGTCGGCAGTCTCGTCTGAGCCGAGGGTCCCGAACGAACAGCCGGCGAGCCCGGCCAGCGCACCTGGGACTGACGCGAGGAGGGCACGTCTGCGCATGGGCAGCGATTCGTCGCTCCCGGTAAACCCTTTCTGGACGCTCAGACGGGGTTTGTAGCGTTCTTGGAACTCAATTTGAGATGGAGCCGCCTGACTGCGTCTCTATAGCCCCGACTTTTCGGATTCGGGCTGTCACCCTTCCGCGAACATCTCAACGACACGGTCTAGGTCGGGCGACAGTTCCTGCATCACGTCTGTCGTCGTGAGAATACCGACGCCGTCGGCCTGTCCGTCGACTACGAGTCGCTTGATGCTGTGCTCGACCATCGTATCGATGGCTTCCTCTAGCGGGGCACCGGGGTCAATCGTCTTGACCGGCGTCGTCATCAGATCACCAACTGGCGTCGTATCTGGGTCCATCCCATCGCGGAGGCCGGCGATAATGTCCGTTTTCGTGAGTATGCCTCGTCCATACTCGGTTTCGACGATGACAGACCCGACCGCTTCGGACGCAAGGAGCTTCGAAACGTCGCGGACGGCAAGCTCCCGGTCGACGGTCTTCACTGGCTTGGTCATCACCTGCTCGACCGGTGTGTCAAGTGAATTCATAGCACTAGTTAGCAAACACACATAATAAGTCATTTGACTCCCGCAACCGGTGCTGACGTGGCCTTACCAGTCAAAGTCTTCGTGAATCGCCAGTCCCTCCTCGTGACATATCGGCCCGGCGACGTCGGTGATGCCGGCGAGGATTTCACCGGAGCGGACGGACTCCTCGTGGCCGCTGAACTCACCCATCTCGTCGCTGCCGACGCTGTACACGACTCGGCCGAGGCCAGCGTACCGGAGCCCGCCGGCACACATCGGGCACGGCTCGGTGCTCGTGTACATCACTGTCTCTGCCCGCTCGTCCGGGTCAAACTCCTGCATTGCTCGGTGCGCCAGCTGGAGTTCCGGATGGCGGCGCACGTCCGATTCAGTGAGGACGCGGTTCGATGCCTCCATCACAACCTCGTTGTCACGAACGAGTACCGACCCGAAGGGCCGGTCGCCGCGGTTGACAGCGGTCCGGGCCAGCTCGAAGGCGCGTTGCATGTGCGTTTCGTGGTCGAATTCGTCGAACTCTGACACAGGCATACCATCGCTTTGACCCGCAATCGGAAGTAGGCACGGCGGGGGAGAGCTTGGGGTCGTGACCGCGAACTGACGGCGGTTAGACCGTTCCCAACACTGCCGACACCGCGTTTCCCACACTCAACCACGCGACGGTTCAGTCTGCGACACGTTGGTCGCTCAGGGCCACATCTGTCCCGCGTTGGCACATGCCAGAGCGTATGCCTGTCGGCTCACAAACACGAACTATGCTGCGGACCGCAATCGTCGGCCTGGGCGATGTCGCACACTGGCATAAGGCCGCAATTGAGACGACTCCCGGTGCAGTCCTGACTGCGGTCGCCGATATCGATTCACAGCGAGCCGAGCGCGTCGCTGCCGCATGGGACGTGTCTGGGTACACCGACCTGCAGCGGCTGGTGGCGTCCGAAGCGGTCGACTGGGTCCACGTCTGTACGCCGCTGCAGACCCACTTCGACCTCGCGATGGCCTGTATCGACGCGTCGGTCCACGTGCTAGTCGAGAAACCCTTCGTCGCCACCAGAGCGGAGTTCGAACGGCTTACCGCTGCTGCAGACCGGGCTGGCGTTCGGGCGACAGTCGTCCATAACCAGGTGTACTACCGGCCGCTACAGACCGCACTTCAGCGTATCAAGCGTGGCGACCTCGGGCGACTCCACAGCGTCGCCGTTCACTGGGCGGAGGACATCGACCCGGCGGTTCCGGGCCGCGGGGACTGGGTGCTCGACCTCCCCGGCGGCGAGTTCGGTGAGGGCATCGTTCATCCAATATACGTCGGGTTGCGCGCGGCGGGCTATCCCGCGGACGACGCCTCGGTCGCCATCCAACAGTGTAACACGGCCGCAGACGGGGTTGCGTTCGATGGCATCGCCGTCTCGTTCGTGACGGCCGAGGATGTCACCTGTACAATACAGCACCACTCGAACGTGCCTGACCGCCGTCGCGTCGTTTTTACCGCGGAGTGCGGACACCTCACCGTCGACATCGGGACACAATCGCTCCGGTACCACCGCCACGGCTACGGCCCCAACTCGCCGTACGACCTGCCGATGCTTGCCGGGGCGCTCACCGACCTGCGAAACGCGGCCCGTACGACCGCCAGCGCAGTCCGTGAGACAGTCAAGACGCGGCTCTCGTCGTCGTACTCGACCCACGACACACATACGCCGGTCGTCCGTCGCGAAGCACGGGCAATCGAACACGGCGGTGAGGGGCCGACGCCGCGAGCGGAGGCCGACTGGGCCAACCGGCTGTTCACCTCGGTTGCCGAACTGTGAGTCCTGCGTCCGGGTGGTTCGTTGTCCGGATCTGGCCGCGTGTCGTTCGGCTGTCGATGCACGTAAGTCGCCGACCAGCCTCGAACCGGTATGCGTCAGTTCGTCATCATCGGTCACGACGCCCCGACGACGCCGGAGTTCTCGCTCGACGATCTGGCCGGCGCTGCCGGCCGGCTCGACGTGCTCTGTCGGTGTGTCACCAGCGCGTTCTTTTTGAGCCATGCCATCCGGGAAGACGTGCGGGTCCACCTGATTCTGGGCGACGAGTACACCGTTACGTTCGAGGGGAGCGACCTCCGCCGGCTGAACCCGGATGAACGGTCCACAGCGGCACTGATACGGAAGGCACTAGAAGAGCGCGAAGAAGCTATCGGCCACATCCCGGTCGAAACCTCGCCGGGCGTGTCGCTCACGCGACGGGGATTCGAAGGGACGCTCGACGACGTGGCGCGCCGCGGAACCGTCGTCCAGTTGCACGAGGACGGCGACCCCATCGTCGGCGTTGCACCCCCGTCGGACCCAGTGTTCGTCCTCTCGGATCATCACGACTTCCGAGACGAGGAAGCGGCGCTGCTGGCCGACCGTGCGGACGAGCGCGTCTCGCTTGGGCCGAAGGCCCTCCACGCAGACCATTCGATCACGGTCGCGCACAATTATCTGGACACGGCGGGGTTCGAACGGTACTGACGGGGCACGTTTGGAGACTGCCAGAAGGGTTTTCCTCCGCGGTTCGCTGAAATGGTGTATGGAATTATTGGGTTCGGAGACAGCGACGGGTCGCGCTGTCCGACGACGCACCGAAGCGATGAGGGACCGATGACTGACCGGGATGGACTGTCCCGTCGTGCGGTTCTGCAGACGGTTGCCGGGACCGGCCTTGCGTCCGTCGCCGGCTGTTCGGCGTTCGAAAGCGAAAGCGACGACGCGGCCTCGACAGTTGAGGGCGAACGCGCCGCAGAACTCGCCCGACGGTTTGCACCGACGCTGTACTTCGACCGGGCGGAGCCGTGGTTCCCGACGGACCCGCGGCCGTACACAAGCGAGCAGGACGGGGACACCGTCGTCGACGGGTTCGACGCGTTCAACGGGTATCACGAGCGGATGGCCGACGGAGAGCCGCCAGACCCGACGGCGTTCTACAACGTGGTCGAGTACGAGAACTCGCCGCTTGCCGTCGTCCAGTTCTGGTTCTACTCGGCCTTTGACCAGTTCACAACGAACTTTCACTGGCACGACTGGGAGGTCCTGCACGTGTTCGTCGACACGGGGAGGGCGACCCGCAACTGTACGTCGCCAGCTCCCACTCCCGGAAGGTGCCCAACAACGAGTTCCTCGACCCGGACCCAGAGATGGTGCCGCGCATCCTCTCGGAACTGGGCTCACACTCCAGCGCGCTGTCGGTCAACGACGTTCGCGACCGGTTCACTCGGCTGCCGGAGGGAGACCGGTTCGCGGATATCACGAACAGCGCGGTCGAAACCATCGAGGACCTCGCGGAGATTCCTGTCGCCTATGGGCTCCCGCGCGACGAGGGCTCGCGACTTCCCTATCTCGTCCCGGAGTACGAGGGCGCACCGCTGTACGAACACGAGCGGCTCCCGTCGGTCAGCCGTGAGGAGCTCATCTCGGAGCCGCTCACCGTCCGTTCGTTCGATAGCCTCACCGAACCGCCGTCGGACCTGCCGACGCGGGAGACGGGGCTCGTCTTCCAGCACACCGACCGGGGCGACGGTGACCCAGACATCGAGTACGACCTCGTGCCGAGCAGCGAACTGGAACATATCGCTGATTTCACCGGCCCGCAGTTGAGCTTCGAGTTCGCCGTGCCTGAGTTCGCCGAGGACGCCGTCTCAGGCCACATCACGACGACTGGTGCGCCCTGGAACCAGCCCCGCTACGAGAACCCCGCCGCGGATATCTCCGAACCGAACCACCGGGCGGCGCTGGCCGAGCGCTACGACGCCATCGGCGCGCCGGCGGAGATACGGACCATCGTTGCCAGCCTTTCGGAAGCTGTCTCGAACGACGACGCCCCCGACAACGAAGGGCTCACGACCGAGGACACCACCGTCGAGTCTGTCGCCCTGCTGGAGAGCGACCCCGAGGCCGTCCCGACTTTTTCAGGTCTGGCTGTCGTTCAGGACGTGCCAGCGGGCGAACACCGGTTCACCGTCAACGGGGCCGGCGTCGCGCCACACAGTGAGACGGTGTCGGTCCCTGAAACGAGCGAGGCCGACGGGCCGACTAGAGCCGGTGTCGACGGCGAGGTCCCGCTCGTCGCTCGGGAAAACGCCACTCGTCTCGAAGTCGATCCCGCTGGAGCCGATAGTGACCTCACCGACCTCGCCGTCGAGGACGACTTCGCTGGTCGACTGTACGACGCCCCGCTCGCCGAACCCGACGCTGTGTACGTCCACGGCGGCGGCGCGTATACGACGGAGGTCCGGGACCGCGACGACGAGATAGGTGCATTCCGGGTGAACCCGGACCCCGAGGCCGACACTGCCGCAACAATCGATGAGCCCCGAACTGGCAAGGCCTCGCTGGCGTCGTTCCTCGCCGACATCGCCGAGGAGACGCGCCAATCGGTGCTCGACGAAATGGACGATGACGGCGATTCTGACGATGATGACGGTACTTCCGGGAGTAGCGGCGGCTCCGGGAACGCTATCCAGGGCCTCGAACGAGCGCTCGCCGCTGTCGTTGAAGCCGCCGAGCGAGCAACGGAACGCGCCGAGGCCGGTGACCGCGGAAACGCTGACAAGCAACTTCAGGCCGTCGCTGACCGGCTCCGGCGCGTCGCGACCAGAATCGAGGATGCAAGCGACGCTCTCTCGGACCCGCTGTCGAACGCGGCCCGACGACGCCTCGAACAGGCAGATCGACGGACTGAGCAGGCACAGGCCGCTGACAAGCTGTGAGTGCTCGTGCTATCCTCAGAGCCCGCCCCACCGGGCCAACCCGCCGGCGACGAGGACCAGTCCCCCAGCGATGAACGTTCCGGGGACCGGGAGGACGAACAGTACAATACCGAGCAGGATGACGATTGTCGATACTCTCATTCCACCTCTACAGAGTGCGCCATCTCGCATCCGTCCGGTGCCTGCATTTGCGTGGACCCGTGTTGACTTTGCCGGTGGGGACCACACTCCCAGTATGGACGAGGAACTCGCCTGGGAGACGCTTGATGCAGAGACCGCATACGCCTGTCCGGGGTTTGATGTCGTCCGTGAGGATGTCCGCTTCCCTGACGGCACGGAGGGTGCGTTCGATTACGTGCAGCACGGTGAGAGCGTCATCGTGCTCCCGTTTACCGCCGACGGCGACGTGGTCGTTATCGAGGAGTGGCGACAACCAATCCGTCGAATCAACTACGGTCTGCCTGCCGGAACGATGGAAGACGAGGACGACGACCCAACCGTCGCCGCCGCTCGCGAACTCCGCGAGGAAACGGGCTACGAGGCAGATACGTTCGACCATCTCTACACGGGCGAACCGGCTAACGGCAACACTGATTATGTGTTCCATTACTACGTCGCACGCGGCTGTGAGGCGGCGGCCGACCAGAACCTCGACCACAACGAATCGATTCGGGTCGACACTGCCGACTTCGATTCGCTGATCCAGTCGGTGCGCGACGGCACGCTCCGTGACAGTCGGTCTGCCGTAGGTATCATGTACTATGCCCTGTTCGAGCGCTGAACTGACGACAGCTTGAAATCATGTGGAGTGGTACCAGCAAACACATGGCCCCGATTGCACTCGACGAACAGACGGAACGCCGGCTCGATAAACTGCGCGCGGCTGTCCGCCGTCGGACCGGTCAGCCGATTTCGCGGGCGGAACTGCTCGAACGGCTTGTCGAGGACGCCTACGGGTCCCGCGACGAGGTGGTTGCTATGTTCCGAACCTCACAGACGTACGTCGCTGACGAGGACTCCGGGACCGTCCACCGGCCCGAGCGGAAACTGGTGCCCGGCGGAGCGGAACAGCCCGACGAATAGCGGCGCTGTGCCGGCCGGCGCGCCGTTCGGCCCCACCGTCGTTCTCGGCTTCCGCCAGTGACGAACGGCCAGCCACGGGGGAACACAACCCTTAGGCGCGCCCACCGACGACGACGTGTAATGACGAATTTCGAGGTCCGCCAGTACGACGCCGCGGGCCGGCTGGGCGAGCTAACGGTGCCACGGGCCGGCGTCACCGTTGAGACGCCGACTATTCTGCCGGTGGTCAATCCCCACGTCCAGACGGTTGCACCGGCAACGTTGGCGTCGGAGTTCGGGGCGGAGATACTCATCACGAACAGCTACATCCTGCACGGCTCCGATGACCTCCGTGAGCCTGTGTTAGAGCAAGGCCTCCACGACCTGCTTGGGTTCGACGGGGCTATCATGACCGACTCCGGGTCCTTCCAGCTCGCCGAGTACGGCGACATCGACGTGACCACTGAGGAGATTTTGGAGTTCCAACACGAGATCGGCTCCGATATCGGCACGCCGGTGGACATCCCGACGCCGCCGGACGTGGACCGCGAGCGGGCGACCGAGGAACTCAAAACGACACAGGAACGGCTCGAACACGCTGCTACCGTCGACACCGGCGAGATGCTCGTCAGTGCGCCGGTTCAGGGCGCGACGTATCCGGACCTGCGGGAGCGCGCCGCTGCAGATGCCGTCTCGACCGGACTTGATGTGTTCCCGCTAGGAGCCGTCGTCCCGCTGATGAACGAGTACCGCTACGCTGACCTCGCGGATGTGGTCGCGGCCTGCAAGCGCGGGCTGGGGGAGGTCGGCCCGGTCCACCTGTTCGGTGCGGGCCATCCGATGATGTTCGCGATGGCGGCGGCGCTTGGCTGTGACCTGTTCGATTCGGCGGCGTACGCGCTGTATGCCCGCGACGACCGCTATCTCACGGTGCAGGGGACGGAACTGCTCGACGAACTGAGCTACTTCCCGTGTCACTGCCCGGTCTGTACCGACCACACGCCGGCGGAACTCGATGCGATGGACGCCGACGCACGCGAGGAACTGCTCGCGCGGCACAACCTCCACGTCACCTACGGCGAAATCCGGACGGTCAAGCAGGCGATTCGCTCGGGCAACCTCATGGAACTGGTCGACAGCCGCGCCCGTGGTCATCCGGAGATGCTCGACGGCTACCGCGCCTTGCTCGACCACTCAGAGCAACTCGAACGCACCGACCCCGTCTCGAAGGACGCGTTCTTCTACACCTCGACTGAAAGCGCCCGCCGGCCCGAGGTCCGACGCCATCAGGACCGACTGGAGCGCCTCCCGGTCGAGGGCGAGGAAGTGCTGCTGACGGAAGGCAGTTCCAGTGCACAGTATGACGAGAGCTGGGGCGTCCTGCCCCCGTTCGGTCCGTACCCGCGCGAACTCGCTGACACCTATCCGCTGACCGCGGAAACGCCGGACCGGACCGACCGGGCTGCCTACGAGGCCGCGGCTACAGGAGTCCGACGACTGGTCGAACTCCACCCCGACGTGTCCTTTACCCTGGTCCACGACGACTGGCCAGCAACGGCACTTGACCGCGTGCCTGAGGGCGTTCGCCTGCGAGACCTGCACGCCCGCGACTGATCCGTTTTAATCTTCTCGCCGCCGGTCAGACTGTCGGCACATCCACGTCCACATCGGCAGCCTCACGCCACGAACGGGTCGGCTCCCAACCCAGCCGTTCCGTGGCCTTGGCTGTCGAGTACGCCGCGGCGTCCCCTTCGACTGTACAGTCGTCCGGCACACGACCGTAGTGGTCGCGCATAAGTTCGACCAGCGGTCGGCCCAGCGCGTTGTCGGGGCCGACGCAGTTGAACGTCTCATGCCCCGCAACATCTGCGGTGAGCGCGGCCTCGACGAGGTCGGCTACGTCTCGTACGTCAACGTACGACCAGTAGTTGCCCGCGCCAGCCGCGAGGTCGTCAACGTAGTCCTCTGACCGACAGGGGTACTCCCCGGGAATCTGTATCCACGACGGGCGGATTGACGCCACAGAGATGCCGTCCCGGCGGGCAATCGTCTTCCCGATTTCCTCGGTAACGACCTTTGAGAGCCCGTAGTCGTCCTCGGGCCTGCGTGCGTGCTTTTCCGTAATCGGGAGTTCATCTGGCACGGGGGTCTCCTCGGCGAAAAAGAAGCCGTACGCACCATCAGATGAGCCCTGCACCACGTCAGCGCCGACACGGCCAGCCGCCGAGAGGACGTTGTGTGCCGCCAGCGTATTGTTCTGGAACAGGTCTACACCGGGATGGTTCCCAGCTACCGGAATCGCCGCCCAGTGGACCACTGCATCCGGGTCGATGGCGGTGAGCGTGTCGAAGACGCCCCCGGCGTCTGTCAGATCGAGCGCCTGATACTCAACAGCCGGCTGACCCTCGTCATCGGGGAGACGGCGGTCAAGCACTGTTACGTCGTGCGGTCCGGCGAGACGGTCGACGATCCAGCGCCCGGAACTCCCCCGGCCGCCGGTCACGACAACATTCATACCGGACTTAGAGCCGCTGGCATCCAAAACGTGGCGGTGTGACTGCGTCTCCGGAAACAACGCTGTTACAGGTCAAGCCGGAACCGCTCGCCGTGCGTGAACGTTGTCCAGCCGAGGATGCGTTCGTCCCGATGTGGCCGGTCAGGGTTGTCAATTGCCGCCTGCTGGGCTGAGACGTACGTCGGGACGTTCTTCACTGGCTGTCCGCTCTGCTTGAGCGCTTTCAGATACGTATCTTTCTTGTAGTACGAGTAGGCCACCTCGTACAGCGAGGACGCGGCTTCCTGCTTTCTGGCGGGGAAGCCGTCACTGTTGACAAACCGGTCGGGGTCCCCTTCACCCATCGCCTCCCAGGCCTCTGGGTCGGCCACGTATGGCGCGTGGGCGTCGAGAATCCGCTCGATAGCACCCCTGTCACCGTCGAATTTCTTGTACTCGTACAGTGTGGGGCCGTCGAGTCTCTCGGCGTAGAGTCGGCTGAGTTCCGCGGCGGTGATCAGTGCCTTCGCCGCATACAGCGAGTACGCCAGACTCGACGCACGAATGATTTCGTTTTCCAGCAGGCCGTCCTCGCGGAGTTGGGTGAAGCCGTCTTCGCGGTTCCGTTGGATGGCATCACGGAAGCGGTCCCAATCTCGGAGATACACTGAGCCGGCGGCGTGGGTCATCTCCTGCCAGTTGAAGATGTTCTGTTGCCCCATCGCGGTCGGAATGTTGTGGCCCACGTCGTCGAGGAACGTCCGGACCCACTCCTGCAGGTCGGCCTCCGCGCCGACACTATCGTCGCTCCACGCCTCGTGGCCCCGAACGAGTTCCGCGCCCCACCACATTTTCGGGAGCGTGATGAACTGCTCGATGCTGTTCGTTTTTACAGGAGCCATATAGGTCTCCGACCGCAGGAACCAGTGGTCCAGCAGTTCGACGGCCTTCTCGGCGTATTGATCCGCACCGGTGTACTGGTAGGCGAGGCCGAGGTCCCGGAGCCGGTCCCCCGTCCTGATCGCGGCAACGTAGTCCTTGCGTTCCGCGGGGTCTTCAGGTCCTTTCGTTTTGAACTCGTGGCCGTCGCCGTTGTCCGTGACACTCTCGGGGTCCGCTGCCATCGCGTCGCGGACATCACTCATGAAGGCCTCGTGGGCCCCCGTCCACGGGCTGTCGCCGTTCTCAACACGAGACTGTATCGCGGCCAGCGTATCGAGATGGACGAACATTGCGGCCCTGTTTTTAGTTGGTGGCTCCGATACCTGTTCTGTTGGTGACCCCGATACCTGTTCCGTTGGTGTCGGCTCCGTCTCATCTGACACGGCCCTCGCACCCGAGTCCCCCGAGGAGAGGCCGGTCGAACAGCCCCCTAGCGCTACGGCTGTCCCCGAGAGAGCGAGCAACACGTCTCGTCGTGTCTGTCGCTGCACGAGTCGTCTGTCATCCCCGATGGATTTAGTTAGGACCTAGCTAATCAGCGAATAGCGGCTTGTTTGCGATAATCATGGTCACATAACTCCCGATCAGGATGCCGTTTGCTGGATTTGAACGGCTTTTTGCTCGCGGGGTCGTGCTGGCCCAAAGGCAAGATAGTTGGTCGCGCGCGGCTGACGCCATTGCATGACCGACTACTTCGAGGTCCACGAGCGCGACAGCGCCGCGCGAGTGGGTGAGTTGCGCCTCGCCGACTCCGTGACGACGCCAGCGCTGGTCGACGACGTGGACACTGAGACGCCGGGCGACTGCCGACACGTCCTTGCTGACGCCGGAAGCCGCTGGTCTACCGAGCGAGACGCTCCCGACGGCGACGACTCGTTGCTCACTGTCTTGCCCCACCGCGGACTCCCCGCCGGCACGCCGGACGAAGTCGCCGAGGCTTTCGCCGTCGACTATCCGGATGTCGAGTTCCCAAGTGCGGCCGTTGTTTCCCCTGATACCGCGACCAACCACGGCAGCGACGCCTACGTTCTCGCTGGTGCGCCCGGCTATGTCGGGCACGCGTCGGCGTTCGTCGATGCCGTTACGACCGTCCGTGAGGCAATTCCCGCGGACACCGCGCTCTATCTGCCCGGCGTTGCAACGCCGCGAAACGTCGCAACGCTCGTCTATGCCGGTGTCGACCTCGTGGACCCCGACCGCGCCGTCATCCGTGGGACTGAGGGGCGGTATCTCACGACCGACGAGGCGTACTTCCTTGAAGACCTCGACGAACTCCCGTGTGCGTGTCCGGCCTGCCAGCAGCCACGCGCGGAGTTCGACCGCGAGGACTGCGCTGAACACAACGTCAACGCGCTCGCCGCGGAACTCCGACGCGTCCGCCGCCGGATTCGTGACGGTCGCCTCCGTGACTACGTCGAGGGTCAGGCCAGACAGGACAACTGGCTCACCGCGACGTTCCGACGGCTGGACCAGGGGTACGGCTATCTGGAGGAGCGAACGCCGCTCATCCGGCGGGCCGACCTCTCGGCGGCCAGTGACGACTCGCTCCGGCGGGTCGAAATCCAGCGCTTCGCCGAGCGCGTCACCGACCGCTACGTCCCCCGCTTTGACGACCGCCCGCTCGTGCTGGTCCCGTGCTCGGCACGGAAACCCTACAGCGACTCACAGAGCCACAAACAGTACCACGACGCTATCAAGTGGCGCGCCCACGTCGTCTCGATGACCTCGCCCATCGGTGTTGTTCCGCAAGAACTCGAACTCACTTACCCCGCACAGCACTACGACTCCGTGGTCACGGGCGACTGGACCGCCACTGAAATCGAGTTCGTCAGCCGCGTGCTCGAACGCTATTTAGAAGGCACTGACTACCCGGAGATTATTGCCCACGTTCCCGGCGAAGGCTACCGCGACATCTGCGAGCGCGTGGCCGATTCGCTGGACCGGGAGTTCACCTACACGGTCACCGACCACCCAACGACGGCGGATTCGCTGGGGAACCTCGCCGCCGAACTGGAGGGCTGGGACCGCTATCCGAAACGCGAGCGCGAACACAACACTATCCGCGCCGTTGCTGACTACCAGTTCGGCGAAGGCGCGGGTGACGAACTGTTCGACGACCTGTCGACGCAGGGGCGGTATCCGCAACTGCGCGCCGACGACGCTGACGGGGAGCAACTGGCGGCGCTCGCCCAGCAGTACGGCGTGCTCTCGCTGACCACCGCCGGCGCGCGCCGCTGGGTCGAGAGCGACGTACCGACGAAAACCGTCGAAATCGAGCCGTTCGTCCCTCACGGCTCGGTGCTTGCGCCGGGGATCACGGACGCCAGCGACGACATCCGCGTCGGCGATGACGTGGTGATTAAGGGTGATGCGGCCTTCGGCGTCGGTCGCGCCCAGATGAGCGGCCCGGAGATGCGGTCCTCGACGCGCGGTATTGCCGTCCAGATGCGACACGTCGACGAGCAGTAACAGGGTCCGCTGGGATTCGTTCCGAATCGGCTACCGGCTTCCCTGACCGTCCGACTTATTTGCGCACCGGGAAAACCGCCAGTATGGACGTGTCGGGGTTCCGCCGCTACCTCCCTGCAATCGGGTTTTCCCTGTTGGTACTGGTCACATCACTGCTTCCGGTTCCAGAAGGGGCGGGCGAGCAGGTCCCCGCACTTCTCGGTTTCGCGCTGGATAAGTGGGTGCACGCGGCGAGTTACGGCACGTTGGCGGTGCTGCTCGCGTGGGGCCGGCAGGCCCGCGATGTGACGACGGTTGCAGCACTCGTGATTGTCTCCCTTTGCTACGGGGCCGGGGTCGAACTCCTGCAGGCGCTCGTCCCGTCACGCGGTGTAAGTGGCGCTGACTTCGTGGCCAACGCTGTTGGGGCTGTTCTGGCCGGACTGGCGTGGCTCGCGGCCTACCGTTCTGACGCCCTTTCAGACCGAACCGACCCACAATCCCGGCAGTAACGAAGCTGCTTTACGCGCTCATCGGCTACCTCGCCCCAATGAGCAAGCCCAGTCCTGAAGTCTACGAGGAGGGCAAGGGCATGGACGCCCACAACTCCGTGATGCGTGACATCCGGTCGCGCAACGACTCGACCTATGACCCTCGCGAGCCGACCCGCGTGTGGCTCGACGAGGACAACACCCCGGACGGCGTCTACCAGAGCCTGACTATCATCCTGAACACCGGCGGCTGTCGGTGGGCACGTGCCGGCGGCTGTACGATGTGTGGCTACGTCGCCGAGAGCGTTGAAGGAGGGAGTGTCGCCCATGAAGACCTCATGGCACAGATTCAACACTGTCTGGACCACGAAAGCGAGAACAGCGACGAGCAGAGCGGCCTCATCAAGATTTACACCTCCGGGAGCTTCCTCGACGAGCGCGAAGTCCCGGCGGAAACGCGTCAGGCTATCGCCGAAACCTTCGCCGACCGTGAGCGCATCGTCGTCGAGTCACTGCCGGACTTCATCGACGAGGAGACCGTCGGCGACTTCGTCGACGTAGGTCTGGAGACGGACGTGGCGGTGGGTCTGGAGACGGCGACCGACCGCGTCCGCCACGATTGCGTGAACAAGTACTTCGACTTTGCCGACTTCGAGGCGGCCTCCGAGGCGGCGCAGGCCGCCGGTGCCGGCGTCAAGGCGTACCTCCTGATGAAGCCGCCGTTCCTCTCCGAAGCCGAGGCCGTCAAGGATATGAAGCGGTCGGTGCGACGCTGTGCGGCCGTCGACGGCTGTCACACCGTCTCGATGAACCCCTGTAACGTCCAGCGATACACGATGGTCGAGGAGCTGTACCACGACGGCGGCTACCGACCGCCGTGGCTCTGGTCGGTCGCCGACGTGCTGGAGTCGACCGCCGATGAGGACGTCATCGTCGTCTCGGACCCGGTCGGCCACGGCAGCGACCGCGGCCCGCACAACTGCGGCGAGTGTGACGACAAGGTCCAGCGCGCTATCAAGGACTTCGACCTCCGGCAGGACCCGTCGGTGTTCGAGCAGGTGAGCTGCGAGTGCGAGGCGACGTGGGACGCTGTCATCGAACGCGAGCGCAGCTACTCGCTCCCGCTCGCTCGATAGGCCTTCGAGCCGACAGAAACCGTGTGATGGCCTGTCGACCAACGCTTATCCGTCTTTCGCGCATAATACTGTTCGATATGACCCCGAACGGTGACCAGAACAGCCGAAGTTTCAATAAACGCGGGACGGTCACGGAGTGTGACCTGTGCGGTGAACAGCGACAGTGCATCGACGGCGACGGAATGGTCGCCTGCAGTGCCTGCCAGTCCGACCTGCTGCCGCCCGGCTGGGGTCTCTAAGGCTCCTCTTACGCCGCCGTTCACTTGCTTACGATGACTCATCCGACAGCGACCGGTCGAGAGCGGGAATGACGCTGGCGGTCGCGGTCGCTTTGAACGAGGCGACGAGTTCCGCGCCCGTAGTGATATCAAGTTTGTCGAGGCTTGTGTCGGTCACGAGCGCTGACAGCGTCGTCGTCGGGTCGACAGCCAGCGCAACAAGCGCGATAGAGGTTCCCTCGTCGATACGCTCGACGGTGCCCGCGAACTGGTTGCGTGCGCTTGTCCCCGTCGACTCTGGGGCCTCGGACGGTGCGTTCAGCGTCACCGTGTCGGCGCGGATGCCGACCTCCACCGCGTCACCGGGACACGCTTCAGTGTCGACGATGGCCCGGACCGTCCCCGGCGGGGTCTCGACGGTCGCAAGTTCCCCGTCACGGTCCACGACAGTCCCTCGCAGGACTGTCTCTTCCGCCGTCGCTACCCCGTCGAAATCGGCCTGTAGCCGCTGAAACCGGGCCAGTAGTTGCTCAGCAGCGTCCGTGAGTTCACTGCCGCCGCCACCGCTGCCACCTCGACTGCGGTCGACCAGCGGGCCGAAAGCATCTTCGAGTTCCACGATGCGGCGCTGGGCGTGGGCGTACGACCGACCCAGCGCGTCGGCGGCGGCGTTCAGCGACCCGTGGGCCGCGACCGCCTGCAGGAGCGTCCGGTCGCGGGCGGTCAGCGCCACGTCGCCCTGCTCCAGTTGCACTTCGACGTCCGCAGTCGCATCCATATCTCGACAATGTCGTTCCCCGATAAAGGTATTGCCGCCGACCAGCCCTATCTTCCACCGGTGATCGGAGTGGCGTATGAAGCGGTCAGTAGACCAGTTCTCCGGAGATGAACTTCTGGGTGCGGTGGTCCGATGGGTTCTGGAAAATCACTTCTGTCGGGGCTATTTCAGTTATTTGCTCGTCGAGTAGCACTGCGACCCGGTCTGCCACCCGCTCCGCCTGATGCATGTCGTGTGTCGCCACCACGACACCGATACCCCGGTTCCGGGCCTCGGCTATCGCATCCTCGATAACGGCGGTGTTCCGTGGGTCCAGATCCGATGTCGGTTCGTCGAGTAACAGTAGGTCCGGGTCGTAGGCCAGCGCGCGGGCGAACGACACCCGCTGGGCCTCGCCGCCCGAGAGCGAATCCGCGTGCTGGTCCATTTTCTCGGTCAGCCCGACAACGCCGAGGGCCTCGTGAACGGCCGCCGCGGTGCCGTTCGAGCGAACTATGGACTGTAGTTCGCGCTGCAGTCTGGCTGTCCACGACCTGCGGATTCGAAGCCCGTATTCGACGTTGCGAGCGACCGGCGCGTCGAACAGACTCGCTTCCTGAAACACCATGCCGATCCGCCGACGCAGCGAGAGCCGTGTCGCTTCGTCGACGGCCCACACGTCCGTGTCGTCGAAGCCGATGGTTCCCTCGTCCGGTTCCAGTGAGAACGCGAGCAGTCGGAGCAGCGTCGTCTTCCCGACGCCGGATGGACCGATGACGGCAACGACCTCGCCGGGTTCGATCCCGATCGAGAGGTCCCGGAACACGTAGTCGTCTCCGTATGCGTGTGATACCGCCGTGACATCGAGCATTATCGCTGCACCCCCTGGTCCCCCAGTCGGATGACGATAGCGTTGACCGTCAACACAAGCGTGACCAGCACGGCCCCGAGAATCATCGCCGTCTCGTACTGTCCCTGTCGGGCTTCGAGTTGAATCGCGGTTGTCAGCGTCCGCGTTTTCGAGATGCCCCGTGCGCTCGTGATATTCCCGCCGACGATGAGCACGGACCCGACTTCGCTGATGGCACGGCCAAAGCCCGCAAGCACTGCCGTTGCGATACCGTATCTGGCCTCCTTGAGTACGACTAGCGCCACGTCGAGGCGTGTTCCGCCGAGAACGTGCGCGGCGTCGCGGACGTTGTCGTCGACGCCACTGATAGCCGCGAGGCTGATCGCCGTAATCGGCGGCGTTGCCAGGATGAACTGAGACATGATCATCGCCTCCTTGGTGAATATCAGCTCTAGATCTCCCAGCGGTCCCTGGTTCGAGACGGTAAACAGGACGAGAAGACCGACGACCACGCTTGGAAACCCCATCCCAGTGTTGATGACTGACTTCACGAACTGCTTGCCGGGAAAGTCAGAAAACCCCATCACCACGGCGATCGGGAGGCTGAACAGCGTGCTCAGTGTCACGGCTATGACACTCACGTATAGTGAGACGTAAATGATACTCGACACGTACCCTTCCCGGAACGGAAGGGCGACGACGGTCATCGGTAGGTATCCGACTGAATCGAGGAACACGCTTACTCGCCTGCGTCGCTACTCCATCCTTCTGGCACGTACTGCTGGAAGTTGGGGTCCTCGGACACGGCTTCCGGGAAGAACAACTGTTCGCCGTTGACCTGATAGTTCGAAATTGCGTCCTGGGTTCCGGGGCTGGTGATCCAGCCGATGTATGCCATTGCCAGATCGTAGTTCGCGTTGTCGTGGACGCCGGGATTGACCGCCATAATCCCGTATGGGTTCGCGAGGATCTCTGGTCCGTCCTCGATCGGCCCCTGCACCAGAATGACGAGGTCGATCTCTGAGCGCTGGGAGATGTACGTCCCGCGATCCGAGAGCGTGTACGCGCCCTGCTGGTTGGCGATGTTCAGCGCCTCACCCATGCCGGTCCCAGTCTCCTGATACCAGTTTCCGCCCGGTTCAGTTCCCGCCGCTTCCCAGAGGTTGAGTTCCTTGGTGTGGGTACCGGAGTTGTCCCCGCGTGAGACGAACTGGGACTCCGACTCGGCGATAGTTGTCAGTGCCTCCGTGGCCGAACCCATGCCCTGAATCCCTGCCGGGTCGTCTTCGGGGCCGACGACGACGAAGTCGTTGAACATCAGGTCCCGGCGGTTGATCCCGTATCCGTTGCGCATGAAATCGTCTTCGAGGCCGCGGGCGTGGACCATCACGATGTCCGAGTCACCGTTGCGGGCCGATTCAAGAGCCGCACCGGTCCCCTGTGCGACTGCATCGACCGACACGCCGTACATATCCTCAAAGTCGGGGTGGATCTCATCGAGCAGGCCCGTGTCGTACGTACTCGTTGTTGTCGTAAGCGTCAGGGTTTCGCCGGCCACCCCTGGCTGACCGCCGCCCCCGGATTCCGCTTCCGTTTCCGCTTCGGTCTGGCCGCTGCCTTCCCCGGACTGCGCACACCCGGCGGTAGTTGCTAACGCGCCTGTCCCTATTGCTGCAATGAACTCTCGTCGTTGTATCGGCATAGATACAGCGTTGACCCAACAGCAAATATAATTTATGATGGATAAACCGATGTATCTATTCTGTTAGGTCTGTACGGGCGACAGCGGTAGCGGACACCCTCGCGGCTCGTTTTCCTGAGAGGCACTAGCGCTCGACACAACGCGAGCGGGGGAAGGCTGCCCTGTTAGCGATGATTCGTTGCCGAGAGCACATGCGAGTGGCTGATGCACTCTATCGCCATCAGCCGCAGCCAAACGCTTTGTCCTCCTCGATTTCACTTCCACTCCGGTACGCATGTATTTATACGGCTTGACCGCCAAGGCCAATATAGGGGCCGCCGGACTATGTCACACGCTCCGCTGGTCCCTTCCCCTTTGAGACACAACCAGATAGCGGCGCGGCTGTTCGGATATGCCCCAGTCGCGTATGAAACCGCCGCAGTGACAGTTTCGTCTGTGACCGTTACTCAGCGAAGCCCGTGAGAACGCCGCGGCCGTCAGTCCGACCGAGGTCCGACAGTGTCGCCCGCTCCGGGTGGGGCATCATGACGGCGACGTGTTCGGCTTCGCCGGTGACGCCGGCCACGCTGTGCTTCGAGCCGTTCGGGTTCGCTTCGGGTGTGACAGTCCCGTCCTCGTCACAGTATTTGAACAGAATCCGGTCCTCGGCTTCGAGTTCATCCAGACGCTCGTCGGTGATCTCATAGCGGCCCTCACCGTGAGCGATCGGGAGTTCGACGACCTCGCCGTCCTCGTACTGGCTGGTCCATGGCGTGTCGGCGTTCTCGATGCGCAGGTGGACGTGCTCACACTGGAAGCGGGCGCTCTCGTTGGTCGTGAACGCGCCGGGGGTCAGCGACGACTCGCAGCCGATCTGCGCGCCGTTGCAGATGCCAAGCACCGGCGTTCCCTCGCTTGCGACTTCGCGGACGTCGGCCATGATTGGCGAGCGGGCGGCCATCGCGCCGGCACGGAGGTAATCGCCGTAGGAGAAGCCGCCGGGGAGGACGACGCCCTCGACATCCTCGGGAAGCCCGTCCTCGTGCCAGACGAGTTCGGCGTCGAAGCCCAGCGATTCCAGAGCCTGGACGGCGTCGCGGTCGCAGTTCGAGCCGCCGAACTGGATGACGGCAATGGTCACGCGAGCCACCCCGTGTGGAAACAGACCTTTGCCGTCAGTTTCGAGGTGCTGGTCATTCTGTCTCGGTCACCTCGACGTCGTAGTCGTGGATCGTGGGGTTCGCCAGGAGCCGCTCGGCCATCTCCTCGGCGCGCTCGGCCGCGTCGTCGGCGCTGTCGGCGTCGAGATCTAGCTCGAACACATCCGCCGAGCGGAGGCCGTTCAGGTCGAAGCCGAGGCGTTCCAGCGAGCGCTGTGTCGTCTCTGCCTCGGGGTCGAGGACGCCCCGTTTGAGGCGGACGGTGACGGTCGCGGTAAAGGCAGTCATTACTGGCAAGCGAGCGGGCAGCGGAGAAAACGCTTGTGTTCTCCCGGCAGGTCACGTTCCGACCGGCGTCCAGTTGGTTGGCTGGTTTTGCAGGCCGGCCACTCGGAGATCAAGGTCGCCTTGATCAGCACGAATATCCACCCGCCCGTCGAAAAACCGTGCCACGCTTTCGACGACCTGCTCCTCGTGGGCGTTCGGGTCGAGCACACAGATACCCAGCCCATCCGCAGTTCCGATCCGGCCGGTGATGGTGTTGAGGAACCGGTACACCGCCCGCACGTCGTCGCTGTAGACGAGCAACGGCGTCAGCGTGATGATGCCGGTGCGGACTCGCGTGTAGCCGCTGGCGTACGTCGACTCGTACTGACCGGAGTACTCGATACCGATACCGGTCAGGTCCGCCGGCGTGTTGACCGTGGACACGTTGTCCTCCGACAGGTCGCCGCTTTCCTGTGCGCAATCGATAACACGAACTCGCTCGCGGTCGAGCGCACCGCCGTGGCGCTCGAAGTCCTTGAGCATCGTTGTGGCGTCGCTGTCTGTCGCGACGAGGACGGTCCCGCCGTTGGTATCGGGACTACAGAGCAGTCGCAGTCCCATCTCCCGCGCGCCGCTCAGACCGGGCCCGGTCACGAGCAGGCTCGTTCCTGACTCGACCGGATTCAGCGGTAGGTCGTCGAACGTGTATCGGTCGTCCTGTTGCTGTGCCATTAGCGGTCCCCCTGTAGCCGGCGTCGCAGCAGCAGTTGGTCCTCAACCTCGTCAGCGAACCGCTGGAGGTCGTCTCGCTCGGTCTGCGTGTAACGCCGCGGTTCGCCGTCGGTGCAACAGACGGCACCAATTGCGTTCCCCTCCCTGTCTGTAATTCGGACGCCGGCGTAGGACCTGATATTGAGCTGTTTCAGCGCGTCGACCTCGGCAAAGCGTGGGTCTTCGTGGGTGTCTTCGACGACCATCGTCTCGTCCGAGAGAATTGTATGGGTGCAGATGGTGTCCTCGCGGGCGAGGGTCCGCCAGTTGGCTCCTTCACACGCCACGAACCGCTCCTCGTGTTCGTCCATGAGGCCGACAAAGGCCACGTCGATGTCGAAGTGACTGGTCATAAGCGCCGTCAGCTGGTCGAACGCGTCGATTGCCGCCAACTGGTCGACATCGTACTGCTGGACGGCGGCCAGCCGCTCCGTCTCGGTCTCCGGAACCGGGTAGGCCGCCTGCGTTACCTCGGCGGCAGCCATGGCAGCCACATCTGCAAGCCGCTCCCGGGACTCCGGAACCGTCCGCGGCACGTATTCGACGACCTGCTCGGGCCCGCCGCGGGGGAGGTCCGACGGCGCGTGTTCCGTATAGAGAGTCACAACACAGGCCGGATTCACTGCACGGACCGCGTCTACCACGTCGAACCCGTCCCCGTCTGGAAGGTCGAAGGCCGTCACAACGCAGTCGACCGACCGGTCAAGTGCTGCGGTCAACGTATCGAGGGACCCAACTCCCTCGACAGCGAGTCCGGCGTCGGCAAGCGCGTCGGCCGTCTCGGCGCGCTCGTCGGCGTCCGGCTGGACACAGAGAACGGTCGGCGAATCACTCATCACGACCAGACGTTCACGGACTAACACACAAATGGTTGGCGGCCACGCTCGGTGGAAAACGAAGGCTTTTGCCGTGGGACTGCCGACTCTGCGTCAAATGAATGACGACGCTGTCCGGAGGTGGGTATCGTGACTCGCGATTTGACTGAGATTACGGTCGTCGGCGAGGACGACACGGGCCTCATCGCCGAAGTGACCTCGCTCCTGTTCGAGCGCAGCATCAACATCGAAGACCTCGATCAGGCTGTCCGAGAAGGGGTCTTCCGGATGACCATGCGCGTCGACACGTCCGGGATGGTGACGACGGAGGAGAAACTCCGCGAAGACCTCACCGAACTGGGCGACGCACTCGGCGTCGACGTGCAGGTCCGGTTCCCCGCCGACCGCGAGACCCAGACCATCGCCGTCCTCGTCACGAAGGAGTCTCACTGTCTGGAGGCGCTGTTCGAGGCGTGGGCCAACGGCGACCTCGGGGCCGACATCGAGGTGGTCATCGGGAACCACGACGACCTCGAACCGCTGGCGGCCAAATACGACGTTCCGTTCCACGACATCGGCGACGAGAAGGGGACGCCGGACGAGGACCAACTGCTCGATCTGCTCGCACAGTACGACGCTGACCTCATTGCGCTGGCCCGGTATATGCGCATCCTCTCGCCCGATGTCGTCTTCCGGTACGAGAGCCGGATCATCAACGTCCACCCGAGCCTGCTCCCCGCCTTCCCCGGTGCGTCGGCATATATGCAGGCTATCGAGGAGGGCGTCCGCATCGCTGGCGTCACCGCCCACTACGTGACGACGGATCTGGATCAGGGACCGATCATCACCCAGCGCGCGTTCAACGTCCCCGACGACGCCACTGAGGAGGAACTCCAGCAGATCGGCCAGCCGCTCGAAGCCGAGGCACTCATTGAGGCCATCAAGCTCCACCTCGACGACGAGGTGAACGTCCATCGTGGCCGGACGAAACTGCGGGACCCCGAGGAAACCTCGGCCCAGCTTGGTGCACCGGAGAAACTCGACCAGCTGAACCCCGACCGTCCGATCGACGGCCTTGGCGAGTTCGTTGCCGGGGACGACGAACTCGAAGCCGACGACTGAGACACCGCCGCTCGGCGTCTCACTCCGGAAACGGTGGCGCAACGGGGCTGTTTCTGGACGTGACGCCGCGAACGCTTCGAGCGACGGTGCGTGCTCGCATGTCAGCCTTGCTTGTTGCTGACGGGCCATCCTTCTGGCTGTAACTGCGGCAATCGATTCGCCACCCCGCGGTGGCGACAGTCTCGGAGAGCATCCAGAACATGAAGCGGTCGGCTCCCTCTATGTGTTGCAAAGCAGGCCTGCCGACACAAAAACTGGACTCCGGGCCGCACAGACATATGCCGTGGTTCAGTCCAGAACCGGTCGAGCTCGCGACAGGAAGTCGGACCGGTCGACGAGTCGCTTCGCGGCGGCGAACGCGAGTACCCCGATAGCCACGCCAGCCACGGTGTCTGAGAGGTAGTGCGTGCCGAGATAGACCCGCGAGAACGACACCGTCGCCGCGAGGCCGGCGACGACGCCGAACGGAAGCCGCGGCGACTGGCGCGCTGTCATTGCAAAGACGACGACGGCGGCCGCGTGACCGGAGGGAAACGACGTGGCGACGGTGCCGGTGTCCCCGGTCATACACACCGGGGCAGGCGGAAACGGCCGCTGCACTGTTTGCATAAGCACCCCGACAACGACGCCAGTCAGCACCAGCGCCACGGCAGCCATCAGGAGCTCGTCTTCCCAGCCGGCCAGACCGAAGAAACCGAGAAACACGACTGCCGCCGCCGCCGAACCTAGCCCGGTCACCGAGGTCAGGACCTTCGTGAGAAGTGGGTTCCGGAGTTGGAGTATCAGCGACACCGTCTGGTCGTCGGTAGCGACGATAATATCGATGAGTTCGCTGACGACCTCCTCCATGTGCCACAGTTGAGGGGCTGCTGTGGTATATCAGCACCGGCGATTGTCGGCGAGGCGGCAGCGCCGCCGTGTCACACCGGCGTCAGAGTTCGCTTGCGGCATCGACAGCATCGTCGAGTGACGGCGCGTCGAACACGTCGCCGCCGACGTAGGCGTTTGTGCCGGCGCAGTAGAGGTCGCGCGCGACTTTGATTACGTCGTCATCGAGCGGTTCCGGTGACTCATCACAGAGTGCCTTCCAATCGGCGACGCCCTCTACATCGGCCTCGTTTTTCGCCTCGCCCACGGCCTCGACCCACTCGGGCTGGGTTCGCTTGTGGTACTGGCGGATGACCTCCTTCGAGACCTGCTGGCCCCCGTAGGAGAAGCGGTTCTCATCGAACGTGCCGACCACGTCGGCCACGCGGATCTCTCCGTCGTAGTACAGACACTCGATTTTCCCGTCCTCGTGGATCAGGTTGGCCTCGGCGGCCTGTTCCGTAACGATGTGGTTGACTGCCCGAGCCAGCTCTTCGAGGCGGTCGATGCTGGCCGCACCGGCGATCCGGTCGGCCGCCTCACGGTCGAGGTATCGGTCCTGTTCCTCGTATTTCGTCGAGAACTCGACGATCGGCTCGTCGAGGTCGACGACTTCCTCGGGCCAGGTGTCGTAGTCAAGGCCGTGGTCGGCAGGCTCGGTCCGGGACCGCAGTGACGATCCGACGCCGACCCGGTTCCGAAAGACGATCTCCAGGGGAATGAGGTAGTTCTCGTCGGCCCCCGCGTGGTAGGCGTCGTAGTCGTAGCTCCCGTCCTCGAAGGGGAGGTCCGGGACCTGCGTGAGTTCGATGACCATCTCCTCGGGGGCGGCGTCGGCCGACAGCGCCTCGCCGAGGTCGAGTACCTCGTCGCTGTCGGGGAGCCTCACGCCCTCGTAGTGGGTCGGGACGTGGTTCTCCTCCAGTAGCTGGAAGTTGTACGCGCCCATCGTACACAGCGACGCGCCCTTGTCGGGGATCTGGTCCGGCATCTTCCCCCAGTCGAATACGGAGTAGTCGTCCGTGAACACGAACGCGCCGCGGCCAAGCCCCTCGGCCGTCGCCGGTTCGTCCACGCGAAATTCCTTGACGCTCGTCATTGTGCCCGCCTTTCGGGCCGGGGACAAAGACGTTTCTCATACTGTCGGCTGTAACTATTGTAAGATATTCGCGGTAGCGAAATTCTTCACAGACAGTATCACTCGCGCTCGGAAGGCAAGGTTTTCTGTCGGGCCGTCGACTGACTGTCTGATGGCTTCCAGTCTGTTGGTCGAGGCTGCGATCATCGTCGCCGCGACGGTCGCGATATGGAAAGGGAGCGACTGGCTCGAATCATCGAGCGAGCGGCTCGCGACGTACTACGGCCTCCCAGACGTCGTTCAGGGCGCGATCATCGTTGCCGTCGGGTCAAGTTTCCCGGAGGTCGCGACGGTCGTCGTCGCGGCGCTTGGCGGGTCAATGCCGCTTGGCGTCGGCGCAATCGTCGGGTCGGCAATCTTCAACATTCTCATTATTCCCGCAGCTGCGGGTATTGCCACGGACGACGAACTCGAATCAAGCCGGACACTCGTCTACAAGGAGGCGCAGTTCTACATGCTCGCCGTCTCAGTCCTGCTTATTACGATGGCGCTTGCGGTCATCTACTATCCCGGTGAGGCCACACTCACTGGCGTTATCACGCGGCCGCTGGCGGCGATTCCGCTCGCGCTCTACGGACTGTACGTTTTCATCCAGTATCAGGATACGGCCGACCACGACCCCGAAGAGGACTGGACTGCCGACATCTCGGTCGGGCGGGAGTGGCTCTTTCTTCTGCTGGGCCTGGCTGTCATCCTCGTGGCCGTGGAGAACCTCGTCCACGCCGTCAGAGTCATCGGTCGGGCCGCCGGCGTTCAGGAGTTTCTGCTCGGTGTGACGATTCTCGCGGCGGCGACGAGTCTCCCCGACACGCTCGTCAGTGTTAGAGCAGCCCGCGACGACCGCGGGGTCACGTCGCTCGCAAACGTTCTCGGCTCGAATACGTTCGACTTGCTTGTCGCTATCCCGCTTGGCGTTCTCATTGCCGGCACGTGGACCGTCGACTTCGCGATGGCCGTGCCGATGTTCGGCGTCCTGACCGGGGCAACGATTCTTCTGTTCACCGTCCTCCGAACCGACCTTGTGTTGAGCGAACTCGAATCGTATGCGTTGCTCGGCGCGTACGCGGCTTTCGTTGCCTGGGTTATCGTCGAGACTGCGGGCTGGGTCGGTGGCGTATTGCCGACCTGATGGAGTGTTCCCGGAATTGCAGCCGCTTGTCTCCCGGAACACGGGGCCCTGTCGACCTTGTGATCCGTGTGCGTACCCATACGCTTTTGACCGTTCTTTCCCTCCTGTCCAGCAATGCCGGACGTCCCAGAGACCGTCGGTACTCCGGACGGCTCCACCGAGTTCGAGCACCGTCCGACGACTGACCAGTCGTTCGAGAACGCCCTCGCCAAGGCGAGAAACGGGACGCGACTGACAGTTGACGACGCCGTCGAACTCTTTACCACGGGCACTGACCGGGACGGTATCGACCACGACCGGAAAGAGCAGGTGCTCGAAGCGGCCGACCGCCGTCGGGCCGAGGTCGTCGGTGACGAGGTCACCTTCGTCGCGAACCTCAACAACAACGTCACAACGGCCTGCAACACGGGCTGCCTGTTCTGTAATTTCAAGGACCGCTCCGAGCAGTTCCGGAGCGATTATCAGGAGGACCACGGCGGCTTCACGAAGACGCCGAGCGAATCCCGTCAAATCGTACAGGACACTCTTGACCGGGGCATCTACGAGGTCTGCTCGGTGTCTGGACTCCACCCCGCGCTCGCGCTGGACGACGAACACCGGGAGATACTGGAGACGAGCGACCGCGGAGACCTGAACTACCGCTCGCCCGACGAGTACGAGACGGACCCGGCCACATACTGCGAACAGCTCGACGCGATGAACGTCGGCGACATCCATCTCCACTCGATGACGCCGGAGGAAGCCTATCACGCCCGCCGGGGCACTGACTGGTCCTACGAGGAGGTGTTCAGCCGATTGCAAGACGCCGGGCTCGACAGCGTCCCCGGCACGGCTGCCGAAATCCTCGTTGACGAGGTCCGTGACGTTATTTGCCCAGGAAAGATCCGCACTGACGAGTGGCTCGAAGCGATGGCGGCGGCTGCGTCGGTTGGCCTCGATATGACCTCGACGATGATGTACGGCCACGTCGAGAACGAGTACCACCGTGCGCTGCACCTGCAGCGCATCCGTGACCTGCAGGACCGAACCGGCGCAATCACAGAGTTCGTCCCGCTATCCTTTGTCCACGAGGAGACGCCGCTGTACGAACGTGGCATGGTCGACGGCGGCGCGACGGTCGACGAGGACGAACTGATGATCGCCGTCTCACGGCTCTTCCTCGACAACGTCGACCACATCCAAGCCTCGTGGGTCAAATACGGTGACACGCAGGGGTTGAAGATGCTCACCTGCGGCGCGGACGACTTCATGGGGACGATTCTCTCAGAAGAGATCACCAAGCGCGCCGGCGGCGACTACGGCGAGTTCCGGTCGTTTCAGGAGTACGCCGACATGATCACTGCCATCGGCCGGACGCCCGTCGAGCGCTCGACGGACTACGAGCAGCGCCGCGTTATCGACCCCGACGCCGACGTGCTCGGCCCGCAACTCGGACCACGGGCTGACGGAACGCCATTACTCGACTGAATTAGTGGACCACGGCTGGGCACTGGCCGTGGCCGGTGTGGTAGAGTATTCCGCCTGGAACTGCTGTCAGAGGCACGCCCAGGCATGATATATATTGGTACGCCAGCGTATGTGTAGATACCGCCTAGACTGCTAGGTGATTGTTGTCCAGTGTCTGTTTGGCCGTGGCGACCGTTCACCTGCAGACTGGCCGCCGGAGTCACAGCGTCACTGGATTCACACCCCGGTCCAGTATCGACCGGAACCGGTCGCCGGCGTCATTATCGGCCTCGATAGCCGCCTCGATGGGGGCAGAGAGCCAGCCGTCGTCGACGAAGTGGTCGTAGACCGGCAACCGCTCGCTCAGTGGCACCTCGGCGGCCTCGGCGACGGCGGTCAGTTCCTGCAGCGCGGGCCACTCGTACTCGGGGTTGATGTGGTCGACTGTGACCGGAGAAACGCCGCCCAGGTCGTCGATACCACAGTCAGTCAGGTCCCGGGCGGGCGCGAGGTTCGGGGGGACCTGTACGGACACTTCTTCGGGAAGGGCCGCGCGGGCCATTGCTGTCACCCGGCGCATTGTCGCCAAGTCGGGGGAGCCGCCCTGCCAGCGCTCGTTCTCGACGACGGGCTGGATGATGACCTCCTGAATATGGCCGTAGCGTTCGTGCATCTCTCGGATAGCGAGCAAGCTCTCTGCGCGGTGGTGCCAGTCCTCGCCGATGCCGACGAGAATGCCCGTTGTGAACGGAACGCCGAGTTCGCCGGCCACCCGGAGGGTGTTGAGTCGCTGACCGGGGTTTTTCGCCCGCGGGCCACCGTGTGCCTGAACCTCTGTGGTCGTCTCAAGCATCACGCCCATCGAGGCGTTCAGGTCGGCGACGTGGGCCATCTGCTCGCGTGTCTGGTCGCCGGGGTTGGCGTGCGGGAGCAACCCCTCCTCCAGCGCGATTTCGCAGGCTTCCCGGAGGTACTCGTGGATGGAGTCGTGGCCCCACTCGGCGAGCTGGTCGTGGACCGCGGTGTAGCGGTCGTCCGGGTCGTCGCCGAAGGTAAACAGCGCCTCGGTACAGCCGGCGTCGGCCCCGCGGCGGCAGGTCTCCCGGATCTCTTCGCGGTCCATCAGCTCTGCCTGCCCCGGCGGGTCGTAGTACGTGCAATAGGTGCAGGTGTAGCGGCAGGCGGTCGTCAGGGGTAAGAACACGTTCCGGCAGTAAGACAGCGCCGACGCGGCCTCGACATCTTCGGGCATCACCGACAGCAGTCGCTCGATGTCGGCGTCCGAAATCTCGATAGCGATGTCATACGCGTCCGTGCCGGGTATCACGTCCCGGGGTGGGCACCCCACGGACAAAAACCTTCAGTCGTGTGTGATGGCCTGTGCCAGTAGTTGTGGACGGTCGAAACTGGCCACATGACAACAGAATCAGTGTGCCGCGACACGCCGGTTACTTGTGAACCGTTATCAGCTCCGAAGTGCCGCGTGATCGACGACACCTCGGTGACCGCTACTGCTTAGTCCGCCGGCGTCACTGTGGTGTCACCCGAATCCCGAAGCAGTTTCGCGGCGAACACCTGCCGTCGGGCGTAGAAAAAGTACACGTAAGGGACCTTCGCCAGCAGGTCGAGAAACGCATAGGTGATGCTGACACCGACGTAGGTCGCGAATCCAAGTCCCTCGGGGCCAGCAAGCCAGACGAGCGGATACGCGATCCACAGCAGCCCGACGTGGTTCTTGAGGAGGCTAAACAGGCCGATACGCTGTGGGTCGTCCGGAACCGAGCGCGGGAAGATGAGGTACAGATAGGCAAATAGCGAGATGTGGAACACTGCCGAGACGCCGAACAGTGCCCATTTCAGTGTCCCGGCGGCGACGACCGCCCCGACGCCTGCAAGTATCATCAGGGCGTCTGCCGCCATGACCCCGAAAATCGCGCGTCGCGACGCGCCGGCAGTATACCCGATAAACCCGACCAGCAGCGGCGTCGTCACCACCCAGTCGAGATATCGGAACCCGACAAGCGTCGTCTCGCCGATGGTTACGGTACCAATACCGAACACCATCGCAACGTACGAGATACCTGCAACCCCGGGTATAAGCGCTAGTGCCGCCAGAATTGGCCGTTCGTCGGACCCCTCAAGCGACGCATAGAGGAACCCGACGATGGCGACACCGACCGCAAAGCCAGCGGCGGTTATCCCGTACACGACTGAAACGGCGTCCATCAGTCGTCACCTCCAACTGACGGCGACCCTACGGCGCGCGTCTGGCTTGCCGCTGTGGTATCTGTGTTAATGGTAAACAGTCGAACTCGAGATTCGAGGTCGTCAACCGCGGTTTCGCGGAAGGAATCGAGTGAGTCGGAAATCGACTTGACGACGTCCCGCTGCCGACGGATCTGTGTCGACATTTCTTCCGCAGTCGTCGCTGTCTCCGCGCTTGCTTCGGTGACATCCGCTATCGAGTCGGCCGTCGCTTGAACGGTGTCTGCCTGCTCCGAGGTAGTTTCTCGCATCTCTTCGATGGAGGCTGAGATGTCGTCGACGGCCTCCGCGATTGTCGCAATTTCCGACAGGGCCGATTCGACGGTCTCAGTACCAGTTTCGACTCGCGTCTCCGTCGCCTGTATCGAGTCAGTCACCTCCTCTGTCTGCTCAGATACCTCCGCGATGACCGTTGCTATCTCGTCAGCCCGCGACTGCGTCTCTTCAGCAAGTGACTTGACTTCGTCTGCAACGACGCTGAACCCGTTCCCGTCCGCACCGCTGCCCTGTCCACCGGCGCGACCGGCCTCTATCGACGCGTTCAGTGCCAGCATATTTGTCTGCTCCGCGATCTCTGAGATGATATCCGCGATGTCCGTTATCTCGGCCATTCGCTGCTGGAGGGTTTCGACCTGTGTGACAGCGTCAGCTGCATCAGCCTGTATCTGGTCCATCTCCGTGAGGGCTGTTTCCGAGGCTGTCCGAGCGTCACTGCTGGCTTCCTCGACCTCACTGCTCCGGTCGGCAAGGTCGTCAATTGTTGCGGCAATTTCCTCTGCTGACGCGCTCACGTCCTGAATATCGACTGCAGCTGATTCGAGTTTTGTCTGCTGGTCGGTTGCTTGCGTCTGGATATCGGCGACCGTTTCGACAGCCGCGTCGACCTCCTGCTGGACTCGCCGACTCGTTTCGGTTATCTCGTCAGTTTCAGTTGTGATACGCTTCGAAACGGCGGTGACCGTCTCGATCGTCTCCTGTAACTCATCCATCATCCTATTGAACGACTGGCCGACGGTCTCCATAGCGTCATACTCAGTGGCCACATCGACACGCTGCGTGAGATCGCCGTCTGCGGCGGCTACCATGACTGTCCCGTACTCTGTTGCAATGTCCTGGTAGGCTGTGGCGAGTTCCTTGGCTTCCTCCTCAGCAGCCTCTGCCTCTGCCTGTGCCTCGTTTGCGTCAGTCTGTGCCTGTTCGAGGTCTGCCCTCGCGGCCTCCATCTCTGACAGTCGATCGCGCAACGAGACGCGCATCTGCTCGATAGAGTCAGCAAGGTCCCCGAACTCGTCGGTACGCGTCGAGTCGATTTCGATATCGAGGTCCCCGTTTGCCACCCGTTGTGTCTGTGCTGATAACTCGGTGATGCTGGCAACCGTTTCGGCTGCGTTGATCGAGCCAAGCGTCAGTAAACCGGCGATGCCGGCGACGACTGTCGATGCAACATCTTGTGTTACCACCCCGACAGTGATAAGCAGGGTAGCCGTTGCGATGTATCCGACACCGAGCTTGGCCCCATAGCTCTGCTTGACACTAGAAATAGTCACATATGGATAGTAGTTTGCAACTACCTAAATGTAAACTCGGAAGTATCAGTACTGATACTAGGGCGGCTGAGACCTCGGTCAAACTACCGAAATCGCTCCACGTCGACCCGTCCACCGGTGGCTGTCAGCTCGAATCCTGACTGTTTGAGCCAGTCGGCGGCCGCGCCGTCGCTGTGTAGCAGTACCTCAGCGAGGTCGCCCGGTTCGTCGATGTCAGTCGCAAGCCGCCGTGAGTCAACTTCGGTAACGCTGGCTCCCACGTCTCGGGCGGTCTCCCGATGGTCGCGGATAGACGCGCCGTGGTAGTCGACCCTGAACTCCGGATGCCGACAAATGAAGGCGTTCGTCCCACCGCCTAGACCCGGAGCCAGCACCACATCGGCCTCGGGAGCAAGCAGTCGTTCGATGCTTTCCCGGGTCACAAGCGGGAGGTCGGCCATCACGACGGCGAGTGCCCCTTCGTCGTCAGTCACCGTCGACGCGAGCAGGTCGTTGACGAGCGGGTCAAGCCCGCGGTCGTCGACGGTGACCGGAACGGCACAGTCGAGGGGCGCTGTCGAGATGACTTCGGGTTCGTGGCCCGCTGATGTCACTGCGTCGACGACGTCTGCAAGCATCGCTTCGGTAAAATCACGGCGCTCGTCGGGAGACAGAACAGTTGAAAGCCGCGTTTTGGGGTCAGACCCCGAGACGGGGACGACGAGACGCATTACAGCTTGGAGTATTCGTCCTCACTCATCTGGGCGTACGCGTAGTAGCCGCCACCGACCAGCAACAGGAGGACGATGAGTCCGCCACCGACCAGCAGCAGCGTTTGCTGGGTCTGAGCGCTCTGCTGGGCCTGCTGTGCTTGGCTCTCGGCCTGCCCGGCGAGGTCCTGAGCGTTCTGGAAGTTCCCGTTCTCGTATGAGGAGATAGCGCTGCTGACCAGTTCCTCAGCGCCTTCGTTCCCACCGGCCGCGTCGATTGCAGCCTGTGCGTCGTCGATCGCCTGCCTGGCCGCCTGACTCTCTTCGGTGTAGTGGTGGGCGGTGTCGCTGCGGAACTCCTCTTCGTTGTTGCCGCTGACTCGACTGAGCGCGGCAACCTGATAGTTCTGCGCCGGCTCGTACGTGTAGTTCGAGATGGCCGGCGTCGTGCCGACAAGTTCGACGCGAACTTGGTCACCGTTATTATCGATCTCCAGATCCTGTTCGAAGGACTGGTCGCCGTAGGTTTCTTGATTCACCTGATTCCCCGCACGCAACACAGTGACCGTCCAGCTAACGTTCTGAAGTTCGGTCGAACCGGCAAGCGTCCACTCGTTCGGTGCGTCGGTGAACGGGTCGTCTATCGTGTACGTCACCGACACCTCTTCGCCGACGGCACTCTCGGTTGGCACCCCGTCGGCAGAGACAGAGAATGCACTCGCTGTGCCGGCGGTCGCGAGCAGCGCGACGACACAGAGGAGTACGGCGGTCTTATTAGAATAGCGGATCAAGTTCATCTTCGTCGTCTTCGACCAAGTCCTCTAAGTTATCTTCGCTTTGGTTACGGATATCGTCGATGTTGTCCTGTGCCTCGATGGCGACCTGCTGGAGTTCCTTGATCCGTGGAACGTTGTGAACGCCAGCCAGCAGGATGGATGCGGCCACTTTCGGGGCGTTAGTCGGATAGTCGCCACCGCGGACCTCCATCGAACCGGTCTGCTCCTCGAGCCACTTTCGGCCGCGTTCTATCCCCTTCCGGTTCAGGTGCTCTGGCGGCCCTGCCATCACGAGCAGGGCACGCTCTGCACCTTCGATCTCACAGGGGAGTGTCAGCCGGCCGAGCGCGGCTTTCCGAACGAGCGACGTGATACGGTTCGTCGTGTTAGCCGTATCCATGCTATCGTCTGACGAGTCGTCGCCCTTGAACCGCGAGAGCAGGCCGCCGCCGCCAGAGGATACCTCGACGTCCTCGGAGGCGTAGCCGACGGTGGACACGCCGCCGCCGTCGAGCGTGTTGATGATCTCGGAGGAGTCGACGACGCTTTCGGCGACGTTATCGCCAGCCTCGATCTCACCAGCCCCAAACAGCACGCCGAAGCGCCGGACGATCTCCTCGTTGATGTGGTCGTAGCCGCCTTCGACGGACTCGCCAGTCTGTCGCCAGGCGTCGTTGTCGAACACCATCAGGTTGTCCACCTCGCGCACGAACGTCTGGAACGAGCGGGCGGCGTTGAGGGTATAGATGCCACCCTCGTCACTGCCCGGCAGGACGCCCAGGCCGTACACCGGTTCGGTGTAGATGCGCTTGAGGTGTTTTGCGACGACCGGCGACCCGCCCGATCCGGTCCCGCCGCCGAGACCGGCGACGATGAGGAAGGCGTCGACTTCGTGGACAGGGATGTTGTCAATCGCACCCTGCACCTCGTCGATATCCTCTTCGGCGATTTCCGCGCCGAGTTCGTTGTCCGCGCCCACGCCGTGGCCCTTGACGCGGGCCTGGCCAATGAGCACTCGATTCTCTTCCGGAATGTGTTCTAGCCCAAGCAGGTCTGCTTTTGCTGTATTAACCGCAACAGCCGAGCGGACGATTCCCGAGCCGGTTTCCTTGTCGTACTCGAGAAATTTGTCCACAATTTTGCCACCGGCCTGCCCGAAGCCGATCATCGCCAGTTTCATTATATGGTTCTCCGCTTAAAGGGTCAAAGAGCGATGGCGAGTATAAGTGTTTTGCCCGGCTCTCAGTCCTGAAAGCTACGCTTGAAAACAAATCTCTTCTGACATAAACCCCTATAGGTGGAGGCTACTGCCAGTGATTATCCGCGGAGGTATCCGCTGAGTGTCGTTAAAGAGCCACTACTGACGCCGAACGCGTCGATATCGTTTGTTGCCGGACTGTTATCGAATTTGAGCGAACGGTACTGGTCAGCGCCCATCGGGAAGCCAACGCTTCCCAAGACAGAGAGGCCGACCTTCGCGAGCGGCATCGGAAGGGGAACGATGCTTACCGACGACCCCTCTGCATCGTACACCTGATTGGTCACGTCTCTGAGTGTCAGTACTTCCGGCCCACCGATCTCGTAGGTCTCGCCGACGTGTTCCTCGGATTCGATGCTGTCGACGAGCATCGGCACGAGGTCACCGACCCAGATGGGCTGGAACTTTGTCTGACTACCGCCGCCGGGAAGCGGATACAGCGGGACGCCCGGCGCGAACATCCCTTTGAGGCGCTTCGTGAAGGAGACGAACTCCCCGCCCTTGCCGAAGACGACTGACGGTCGGAAGATGGTCCAGTCCAGCGAGGACCCCGTAACGACTTGCTCGGCCTGTCCTTTCGACCGGATGTAATGCGTGTCGCCATTAGGGTCTGCACCCAGTGCGCTCAGCTGGACGAATCGGTTGACGCCGTGCTCTTCTGCGGCCTGTACGCTGTTTTCGGTCCCGCCGAGATGGATACGTTCGTGCATCCTATCGCCGCCATCCGGCTTGAACAGGGGCGACAGTGCGACCAGATAATACACCGCGTCCTGACCCTCGAACGCGCTCTCGATGCTACCGTAGTCTGTGACATCCCCGGCGACGGTTTCGACACCGTCTGGGAGTGTCGTGTCCTCCGGAGACCGGGACAGCGCAGTGACAGCGTGTCCCTGTTCGTCAAGCGCACGGCACAGGTGCTGTCCAATAAATCCGGTCCCGCCAACGACAAGTACATCCATGGATTCCGATACGGTCGGTAGAACCGTAAAGGTGGGCGTATTTCTTTGCCCGACCGGCCCGCAGTCCGGTCACTTGTGTCAGTCTACGGATGCACCGACCAGGTCGGGGCGCTTACGTCCCCCCACACAGATTGTGAGGTATGCTCGTCACGCTCGAAGGACTGGACGGGAGCGGCAAGACGACCGTGTGGGAACGGCTCCGGAGCGACGACGCTGTCCCCAGCGAAACTGTGTTCACGCGCGAACCGACGGATACCTGGTACGGAGACGCCGTCCAGCGCTCCATCGACAACGACGACGCGGACTCGCTGGCCGAACTGTTCCTCTATACGGCAGACCACGCCGCACATCTCTCGGAGACGGTCCGACCGGCACTCAACGAGGGTCGGCTCGTCGTCTCCGACCGCTACAGTGACTCGCGGTACGCCTATCAGGGTGCGACACTCGCAGGTAGTGGGACGTTCGACGACCCGCTATCGTACATCCGAGAAGTCCACGCCCCCTGGACCCGCCCGCCGGACCGGACCGTGTATCTCGACCTCGATCCCGAAACCGCTGCACGGCGAAGCGGCGCGACGAACAAGTTTGAGACCGCCGAGTATCTCACAACGGTTCGTGACAACTACGAGCGACTTATCGAAGCCGACCCGGAGCGGTTCGTTCGCGTCGACGCAACCGCCGACCCAGACACGGTGTACGAACGGGTCCGGGCAGCGATTCTCGATTAATCCATCGACGCCGGCAGTTCGACCTCGTCGGGGGCTGGCATCCAGAAGTAATCGAACGTAATCCCGGTAGCGAGTGGAATAACGACAGTCACGAGGAGGACAGCCGTCTGGCTCCCGAGATTTGCACCGAGTTTGAACACTCCGCTCAATACGATGAGAATGACGACCATAACTACCGGACAGAGGAGCAGCGAGTAAACGAGGCTCCCCCACCGCGTGTTCAAGCGGACGCGGAAAAAGCGCGTCATGAGCGCCGTCACAGCACTGTTGACCAGCACGATGACGAGCAGGCCGATAATACCGGCGACACTGACCATGTTCCCCGTAGGGTGGCAAGTCCCTTTGCCGTGTCGGAACAACGCGGGGCGCTCACTCCAAACAGATGTACGTGCGCGTGTCGGCGACGCCGTCGAGATCCCGGACATGACCCGAGACCGACTGCATGATATCATACACTTCCGTACCCGTCGCTTCGCCGATGATATCGTACTGCCCGGCGACGATATGTGCCTCGGTGATGCCCTCGGCGTCACGAACTGCCGCAAGGAGTTCTTCGGATTTGCCAGCAGCGGTCTTGATCAGTATGTGTTTACCCTGTGGATTCAACGACCGGTACAGCGCGAGCTCGTGAGATCATCTCGTTGTCCCGAACGACTCGCTTGAGTTCCTCATAGGGATTGCGTCCCTGCTGGCTCCACGTTGCCAGCAGGGAGAAGAGGGTTTCGTGGACGAACATTCCGCGGTCGTTCCGGAGTGTCCCGATGATTTTCCGAAGAACGACTGGTTCACGTAGCGCGTTTTCCGCAGCGTTGTTCGTCGGCGAGACCGCTGGCTCACCGACGAAGGTGAGCCAGTGGTCGAGGCCTCCTTCGATCTTCCCGAGTAGTGTTGCCACTGGTCCGTCGGGGACCGACCGCTCAATCAACGATTCGAGTTCTCTCCGCGCGACACGCTGTAATTCTGCCCGCTCGCGCAGTGTCAAGTCGCTCTCCAGCTGAGTCTGGAGAGCGGCATACAACTGTGTGAGCGCTCGGTAGATCGGTTCGCCTTCTTCCTGCTGTTCGGCAGCATCCTCGGCCTCCCGGAGAATGTGCGCCCAACACCGCTGGAGTTTCTTGCTGAAAGCTGGGTACGCTGTCCACCCGTCACAGATAATCGTTCCTGCGAAGTCCTCCCCGAGGACTTCCGCAGGAACATCGTGGCCACGACTTTCCCGGACGGCGTACAGCGTGTGCTTGTCCGTTCGGAACGTCCAGAGCCACGCTTGGTCTCCGTCGCGCTTGATTCCCGTTTCATCAACGTTGACCACGTCGGCCTGTTGAATCTGTCTACGTATCTGCTCGTACTCCGAGCGACCGGCGCGCGCTGCGCGCTCGGTCGCATGCCACGCGGACGCGCCCGAAAGGTCCAATCCGTGGAGTTGGTTGAAACGATCAGCGATCTTTCGGTAGGGAAGCCGGTGATCGTACCGGGAAAGAGCCGCCTGCGCGATGACGTTCACCCCGAACTGCCCCTCATCGGGGCAGTCGGGGTGTGATGCCACCGTCTCGGTTCCGCACGAGTCGCACTCGTAGTAATGGCGGTTGTACTGGGTAGCTTCCACAGGCTGCGGATCAGGAATCTCTTCGACGAGTCGCGGGCTGACGCCCTCCGACTCATCGAACTGCTCACCACAGTCAGGGCAACAGTCACACGTGACTTCGACCACCTCATCTGGATCGGGTGCAGACCGCCACTCGGGATTATGGCCGGATTTTCGACCCGGTGTCCCGCCGTCAGTACGAGGTTCTTCGTCGTCCTCGTCGGATGAAGACGAGGACGACTCCTCAGAGTCAGATTGTTTCTGACTGGAGGGGGTGTGCGGTCCTTCGTGCCAGCGAAGTTTGGCTCTGAGCCGCTTGTTCTCTTCGCGGAGGTGTTGATTCTCCTGTTCAAGCTTCTCAACACGATTTTTGAGCGCAAGAAGTTCCTCACGCGAAACCTCAACGCTGTCATCTGAGGAAGTCACGCGACTGCACTCCCCAAAGCAGACGACACGGGATGGTCTCTGTCAGAGAGACCATCCCTCACAATCGCCTTTGTCGCCTGCATTGACCTACTGGCAGGTCAGGGGCAATCTACGAGAGAGTACCGAAATCGTTCTGGGGGTAAACCGATGCCTTGATCATAATAAACGCGCTAACCATATTGTGGTGTGTCGTGTCATAGCACGAAAAAGCTTCCGTCAGTCGACAACAATAGCCTTGTTGTTTGATATCGTGGTCAAGGCGTCCGGTGGTTCCACCGGGTGGGTACTTTTATTCACCCCCGCCCCATAGGAGGGTGTATGCGATTCGTTATCGTGGGTGCAGGTCGTGTCGGATTGCGGACGGCTCGCGTCCTGCAAGAGAGTGGCCACGAAGTTGTCCTCATCGAGCGCGATGAGAACGCCGTCGAACGCGCGCGAACGGCTGGTTTCGAGGTAATCGCGGGCGACGGCGCTATCGAGGAGACGCTCGGCAACGCCGACCTCGAAGCTGCCGACGCGCTCGGCGCGCTCACCGGCGACCTGAACGACAATTTCGTTGCCTGTATGATCGCCAAGGAACACGGCTGTCGAACCGTTATGCGTATCGACGAGGACTACCGCGAGGAGATCTACCGACGCTACGCCTCCGACGTTGACGAGGTCATCTACCCCGAACGGCTGGGTGCTATCGCCGCAAAGAACGCCCTGCTTGGCGGCAACATCCGCGCGGTCGCCGACATCGCACAGAACCTCCAGCTCGTGGAGTTTACCATTCAGAGACAATCGCCGATGGAAGGGTACTCGCTGTCGGAGCTGGAGCTGCCATCGGATTCCCGGCTAATGGCGCACGGGAAAGGCGAGGACCCGCTCGCCATTCCCGACCCGGACGAAACGCTGGAGGCCGGCGACCGGGTCGTGATACTGGCCGACTTCGGGACGCTCTCTGACGTTCGTAGTATCGTTGTCGGTGAATCAGAACGTGCGACTGCGCTTGGAGGTGCCTGAACATGGTCATTGCCTACGTGATGGTCAAAGCCCACACTGGTGACGCGGACCGTCTGAAGGATGACATCGAAGCCGTCGACGGCGTTGTCGAGGCCCACATCGTCGCTGGTGACGTCGACTTTATCGCAAAAGTGAACGTGGAGACGCCCGCCGAAGTCAAGGATGTCGCAGCGACACACATCCAGGAAATCCAGGGTGTCGAAACGACACAGACCTATATCGCGATGGACTGAGGCTGGCTGTTACCCTGTTTCCATGCTCGACACGTACAGCTACAGCGGTGTCCCGCCGCGAGACCCCTCGCTCCCGCCGGTACTCGCCGAATTGAGCAGGTCAGCCACGACGCCGACATAGTCGTAACCGGGAATGACGCCCTCGACGTACGTCCCCTCGACGTACTCGACGAAGGTTTTGGCGACGTCCGCGGCCTGCCGTTCGCCACCCATTGTGTACTCGAACGTGACCACGACCTGCTCGCCGGCCTCAACGACGGTGTAATCGTCCAGCTCGACAGCGGTTCGGGTCGCTTTCGGCGCGTCCTCAAGCCGTCGCTCCAGCGTCTCAAGCCAGCCATCGACGACGGCGTCACCAACCTCATCGCTTGTCGCGGCCTGTAGCGACGGCGCTCTGACCGTCACCTCGTAGTTTGTCCGCCACTCTTCGCCCTCAGACGCGGTCACGCGGCCGTCGAAGTTCGTCGTTTCGACCGCGTAGCTATCTCCAGCCGGGACAAGCGCATCGTGTCGGTCGAACGCTTCGGCAACGTCATCTGGCACATCAGTCATTACGCCGGTATAGGCCACAGAGGTGCAAAAACGCGTCGTGTCCGGACACTCTCCGTTCAGATCGTCTGTCACTGCCGCACCCGAAGCCCTAACCCACACAGGCTGTGCCACATCTGGGCCAAGTCGGACTGTCGAGTGTGTCACAGACGAGCGGTCAGGATTGTCTCTTGTGGACTACTGTGGCAAATATCGCTCCTCATGTCCACTCGTCGCAGAATGCGAGGGATGGGATTCGAACCCACGGACCCCTACGGGAGCGGGTCTTAAGCCCACCGCCTTTGGCCAAGCTCGGCTACCCTCGCGCAGATTGAACTCTGCGGGGGCTAGTGAATGGTCCTTTCGGTCTCGGGCTGCGAGATGGCCTATCGTGTCCCACCGCCGTCACGTCGGCGGCACTGAATACGGACCGTGACACATCGACGTGGCTGTCACTCTCTCCGATGCCGATACCTACTCGTCGACAGGGAGCCTGTCTGTTGGGAGGAACTTCGTCCGGTCCGCGTGGTTGAACGTTGCGACCGGGGTCCCGTCCAGTTTTCTGAGCATCGTCTGGAACGTCGCGCCGTCGTTCGCAGCGGTAACCGCGTTCCCGGCATCCTGTAGCTTGTATGCGCCAGCGATGAACAACGAGGCGGCGTCTGGGTCGAAGTACTCGACGGCCAGAAATACCTGTTCTCCGACCGTCCGCCGATACACGTCATACGCTTCGAGGGGGTTCGATTCGACTAGCCGCGTCACGTCTTCGGCCTTGTTGCCCGGAATGACGAACACGAGTTCGAGCCCGTCACCGTCGTCGACTGTCTGCAGGCCCGCATCCCCGGCCGGGACGACGACGGCCTCGCGGCCGTTAGACCGCCGCTGGTCTGCCAGTGCCTGTGTCTCTTCTAGCGTCTGTTTCCACGATGCCTTGCGCTCGTCCGAACCGGCGGCAAGCCGTTCGAGGTCGTCCGTCCCCTCGCCACCTGTCTTAACCATATCCAGTCGTTACGCCCGTGGGAGGTAAATGGTGGTGTCACCGGACGCCGAAGACGACTTCCATGCTCAGAGAGAGCCCGAGGACGAACAGGCTCGCAACAAAGAGTTTCACTGGCGGCGAGAATCGGTCTTCGGGTGGGGCGAGCGTATCGAGGGGTGGCACGGCACGAGCCAGCACCGACTCGAACGGCGTCCGCTCCCGCGCTGACACGCCAAACGACACGTCTGATTCACCGGACTCATCGGAATCGAGAGATGGCGCACGCCACAGTGTGACCGAGGCGTAGCCAAACAGCGCGAAGCCGATAAAAAACAGTGCGAACTTCACTGTCACCCAGCCACCGCCACGGAGCGGCGAGAGCACGCCACCGATAAGCGTCGCTGTGAGCGTTACGCCGAGGGCGTACCACAGCAGATCGAGTATCTTTCCCGCCAGGTTATCCATCGTGCGTGTCGTAGCCACGTTGGCGGAGTTCGTCGCCAGGGGAGACGTGCTCTTGTGCGTGTCGGTGACAGAAGCTCATCCGTCCATCGTCGACATCGTAGTACTGCGGCGTTTCGGTGTCACACTGACTGCCGAACACTTCTCTGAGGTAGGCACGAGCGGCGTCGGGGTCGCCATCACTGAGATACGACGCCGCCTGCTCGACGTGCTCCTGTACGACCGGCGGAAGGGTCACGTCGCTGAACTCCTCTTCGACGATTTCCTCGCTGTCGGCCAGCGCGGTGTCGAACCCGAGTCGTTCCTTGAGCCGCTCACCGATCGACTGTTCCGCGCGCGACCGCTCGCGAATGACATCACGGAACTCTCGAATCCGGTCCCACACCGCATCGCTAGCGTCTATGTCCTCTGGCCGAATCCGAACGGGACACCGCGTTGCGAAGGGACACCCCTGCGGCGGATCCCGTGGACTCGGTGGTGAGCCCGGTAGGGTGATCCGATCCACCTGAACCGTCGGATCCGGTTCTGGAATCGCCGACAGCAATGCGCGCGTGTAGGGGTTTTCTGGGCTCTGGAACAACTGCTCCGTCGGCCCGACTTCCATGAGGTTCCCGAGATACATCACCCCGACGCGGTCACAGATGTGCCGGACCACGCTCAGGTCGTGCGCGATGAAGAGGTACGTGAGACCGAACTCCTCTTGAAGCTCCTCCAGCAGATTGAGTATCTGGGCCTGAACGGACACGTCGAGTGCCGAAACGGGTTCATCGAGGACGACGAACTCCGGTTCGAGTGCGAGTGCGCGAGCAATGCCGATGCGCTGTCGCTGCCCGCCGGAGAACTGGTGGGGATATCGGTAGTAGTGCTCCGGCATGAGCCCGACCTGGTCGAGCAGTGTCCGCACTTTCTCCCGACGCTCGCGGGCCGTGCCCTGTTCGTGAACGTCCAGCGGTTCGCGGATAATCTCGCCGACAGTCATCCGGTCGTTGAGGCTCGACTCGGGGTCCTGAAACACCATCTGGGCGTTGCGGCGCCACTGCTTGAGGTCGCCGCCGCTGAGCTCGGTTATATCGGTTCCATCGAAGGAGACCGTCCCAGACGTAGCCGTCTCCAACTGGATGAGCGTCCGACCCAGAGTTGTCTTGCCACAGCCGGATTCACCGACTAGCCCGAACGTCTCGCCGCGTGAGATTTCGAAGTTCACGCCGTCGACGGCTTTCACCGGGTCTCCCCCGAGCAGTCCACCGCCTTCGTAGTACGTCTTCAGGTCCTGTACATCGAGCAACGTCTCGTCGGCTTGGTGCGACACGGTATCGACGACTGATTCACTCATCTGGGTCACCTCCCCCACTGTGTCCGCCGGTGTCCCCGGCACTGTGGCCATGGCCACCATCAGCCCGGGCATCGCTGTCGTCGGACCCGACCGGACTGGTATCCTCTCCGGCGTTTCGCTTCGCAGCCGGCCAGTCGTCTGCCGACAGCGCTTCGTCTGCCTCGGCACCTGTCTGGTCTGCGTTCGCTTCGTGCTGTGTCACAGTGTCGTCGGTAGGCATATCTTCGGGGTACAGGAGACAGGCAGCGGTGTGGTCTGCTGATTCGCCGACCTCGACGTGGGCGGGATGGACCCGCTCACACTCATCGAAGCCCTTCGGGCACCGGCTGACGAATCGGCAGAACGACGCCGATTCGTGCGGCGTCGGCACGTCCCCTTCGATAGTGGGCAGCCGATCCGTACTGGGGTTCCGGCCGGGAATACTCTGCAGAAGTCCCTGCGTGTATGGATGGTGTGGGTTTGCGAACAGTTCCTTGACGGGTGCTTGCTCAACGACTTCGCCGGCGTACATCACGGCGACGCGGTCAGCAACTTCCGCGATGACGCCCATGTCGTGCGTAATGAACATGATGCCGATGTCACGCTCCGTCTGAATCTCCTGCAACAGGTCAAGAATCTGGGCCTGAATAGTGACATCGAGCGCCGTCGTCGGCTCGTCACAGATGAGCAGGTCTGGGTCACAGGCCAGTGCCATCGCGATGACGGCTCGCTGGCGCATCCCGCCGGAGAACTCGTGTGGGAACTCATCGACACGCCGCGCCGCGTCGGGGATGCCGACTGCACGCAGCAGTTCGATGGCTTCCGACTTGGCTTCGGCACCTTCCATATCGCGGTGGAGCTCTAGCGCCTCGATGATCTGGTTCCCGACAGTGTACACCGGGTTGAGTGAGCTCAGCGGGTCCTGAAACACCATCGCGATGTCCCCGCCACGAACTGACCGGTACTCCTTCTCTGAAAGCGCCGTCAACTCTCTCCCGTCTAATCGTATGGACGACTCCTCGCGGATTTCGCCCGGACTTTCGACCAGTCCCATTATCGAGCGCGCGGTGACACTCTTGCCGGAGCCGGATTCGCCGACAATACCGAGTGTCTCGCTGCGAGCAATTTCGAAGGACACCCCGTCGACAGCGCGGATCTCCTCTCGGTCGCTGTGGAACACTGTCCGGAGGTTGTCTACGGCCAGCAGTGGCTCGCCGTCTTCGGTGTGGCTCATCCGCCACCACCCCCGGCGGCCGCGCCAGTTGCACCGCCTTCAGCACCCTCGCTCTGTGGGTCGATAGCGTCACGAATCCCATCACTCAGTGCGTTGAACCCGGTAACGACCAGCGTAATCAGGATACCCGGAATGAGCGAGATGTGCCAGGACTGACTGGCGATGTACGACTGTCCAATGTTGATCGCCCGCCCCCACTCAGGAGTCGGGGCGGTAATCCCGAGTCCGAGGAACGAGAGGGCAGAGACGGAAATAATGACCCCGCCCAGTGTTAGCGAGGCATAAACCAAGAGATAGCCGAGGATATACGGTGCCATATGTTTCCGCATGATCACAGTGGGTCGCTGGCCGTAACTCCTTGCCGCGTCGACCCACTCCTGTTCCCCGACCTGTAACGCAGGACCACGCACCGCTCGCCATAGCCCCGGCCAGCGTATTAACGCGAACAGGAGGATGAACAGCATCGCCCCGTTGTACAGCTCTGCTATCCAGTGATTCTTGAACACCACTGTCGCAAGAATCACCAGCAACAATGCTGGCATTGCCTGCACGGAGTCACTGGTCAGTACCACGATGAGGTCAGTCACCCCCTTGTAGTAGGCGGTAACTAATGCCAGCGTCGTCGCAATAAAGCCTGCAATCGCCATCGATCCGAGGCCGATGAACAGCGACACCCGTGCACCAAAGGCGAGGAAGGTGAACAGGTCCTTGCCGCTGACGAGCGTTCCGACGGGATGGAACCGCCCGAAGTCGTCGTAACTCCAGATTCCGACGTTGCTGTCACCGCTCCCGCGGGAGGCGGAACCGAGGTTCGCCTCACCGATAGTGATCGTTTCGACCGTCTCCGTGTCCGCGTCGTAGTACTGCATATCGTGGGAGTACGGTCCCTCGATATTCTCTTCGGCCGTCGTTGGGCCGACAACGGGCGCGAACGCGGCCATCGTGATGAAGAAGACGACGACCGCAAGTCCGAACAGGCCCCAGTAGTGGCTTCGGAGTCGGTCGATGACGTCGTCAGTCGGCGTCCAGTCAGCGGCGCGGTAGTGCCGGCGGAACGTCACATACCCGTACCACAGCCAGCCCAGCAAGACTGCAACGTATACGTACACCAGCAGGAAGCGAATGAGCCATGCGTACTTCGGCTCAAGGCCAAGGAACGTGCCTTGCCAGGCGCTCCCGTCGTAGTATCCTCGGTTGGGTATCAGTTCGCGGCTCAGCAGGTGCGGCAGTTCGCTGAAGAACGCCGACGCACTGGCGAACGCCTCGGCACCGGGCGCGCCCGGAAGTAGCCCGAGTCCGAAGCCAATCGCGCCGAGCAGCCCATCGAGGTACGTCGGTCCCTCAAGCAACAACAGGAGACAGAGCCCGGCCCCCCACAGCAGTGCCGGCCCGGGGTGGGCCTTGAGTCGGTCCCGTAACGGCTGATCGATGTCTTCGGTGAGTTCTGTCTCCATCATGCGTCGTACCCCACGCGTGGGTCGATAATTGTGTACGCGAAGTCCTGTACAATATTCAGCCCGACGATAAGGAGGATAAACAGATACATCAGTGTTCCAACAAGCGGGAGGTCACCCTGCTCTGCCGCCCGGAAGAACAGGAGACCGATACCGTTAATCGAGAAGACAGTTTCGACGAGCACTGACCCGCCAATCAGGATGAACGCTTCCGCAGTGATCACCGGCACGAGCGGAATCAGGGCGTTTCGGAAGATGTGCTTCCACACCAGTACTCGCGGTGAGACGCCTTTGGCCTTGGCCGTTTCGACGTACTTCGAGTTGATCGTTTCGAGCACGGCAGTTCGGCCGATACGCATCTCTGTCCCCATCGACGCGGACCCGAGCACCAGTGCGGGCGGCAGTATCTGCTTTGTCGCTTTCGCGAGGTTGGTCCATGCCTGTCCCGGGTCAGTCATCAATCTCGTGGGATTCTTGAGCACGGCGAGGTTCGGCGAGGTCACGACGTTCGTCTCCACGATGAAGCTGGTCCAGCTGAACCCGAACAGCTGTTCCGTCTGTGAAAGCACCGTCACCAGAATTACCGCGAGCCAGAAGTTCGGCATCGCTCGCCAGACAATCCCACCGAAGGAGGCGAAGTAATCCGAGAACGTATTCGGATTCAGGCCGGCGTAGAAGCCAAGCGGAATGCCGATTCCAAGGGCGATCAGGACCGCCCAGAATCCGAGCCAGATCGTCCGCGGTGCGTAGCTAATGATGAGGTCGATGGCCGGCGTCCCGGAGTTGACCACCCACGACTGGCCCAGATCGAACAGGAACAGGTCACCCATAAACTCGAAGTACTGTTCCCAGAGCGGTTCGTTCAGTCCCAATCGTTGTTCGATCTGTCGAATCGCACGTGCATCACCTTGCGGACCGAGGATCGCCGCTGCAGGACTGAGCGGCCCCAGCCGGATAATTGCGAACGTTACTGTCGTCCCGAATATAATAACAGGGATTGACAGTACCAAGCGCTTGAGCATATACGTAGCGCGGCTCATGGCTTAGCTTGTCTCCGTTGTACGGGTACTTGTGAGTTCATAATCTCTGAGGGCTGCGAAGTTGTTCCCGTCACCAATCGTGACGGGGACGGTCACGCCAGCAGGGACGCGATTACTCTCTGTCTCCGAGCGACACAGTGTTCATCTTCTGTCGGCTCGGTCCCATCCCGGCAGGCGGAGCAAAGTCGACGTGGTCGTACCAGAACAGCTCAGTCAGCTCGTGATACACCGGCAGCATGGCGACGTCTTCCCAGTTCGCGTTCTCCATCTCGAGGTACGCGTCGTTCCGGGCGGTCTGGTCCTCTTCCGTCGGTGCCGGGTTTTCGGCGATCGCCTGATATGCCTCCTCAGCCTGCTGGGCAGCGTCGCCGTTCTCCGGCTGCCAGTTGACGTACGAAATCGGGAAATCGAGGCTCGTGTCAGTCTGTGGCGGGTTCAGCAGCTGGAGGAAGTTGTCCGGGGCGGGCCAGCCGGCGACCCAGCCAAGCGAGTACATCTCTAGCTCGCCGTTGCGGCCACGTTCAAGCAGCGTGTTAAACGGCGCCTGATTGACTTCGAGGTCGATGTAGACACTCTGTAGCTGGTCTCGAAGGATGCTTGCGGTTTCGCTCCAGACACCGGACTCGTAGATTGTCAGCTCCATGGCGAACCGCTCGTTTTCGCCGTAGCCAGCTTCTTCCATCACCGAGCGGGCCTCTCCGAGTTGGCTGTCGTCGTAGCCGTACGGGTACTCGTTTTCGGCGCGGTCGTTGTAGTTCTGGGCGCCGCCGGGGAAGATGGACTTCGGCGTGAAGTTGTAGGCGGGCTCGCCGCGCTGTTTGAACACCTGTTCGACAACGGTGTGCTGATTCATCGCATACGCGACCGCCTGACGGACCGGCTTGGGTACGCTGGCCATATTGAACCCGAGATAGAACACCCCGATATTCGATACAGCGGAGTAATTGGCCGTGGCGCCGTTGCGCAACTCGCCGTAGGACCCGATCTGACGACCCTGGTCGTCTTCCTCCTCGACGGACACCTTCCCGGGGTCGTACTGCGCCGTGGGGAGCTCGAAGATGTCGGCATTGCGGTTCATCGCGTAGTTGTAATTGGCCGAATCGTTCTCGATGACCGCAAAGTGGACGCCGTCGACGCTCGCGCTCTCGCCGTAATAGTCGTCGTACGCGCTGACCCTGGCCTCAGTGCCGGAGTCCCACGTGTCGAACTCGAAGGGACCGTTCCCGACCGGGTTCGAACTGGAGAACTCGGCCTGTGTCATCTCGCCCTCATACCCTTCGATATCGCCGACCATGCCCTCAGGAACCGGTGAGAAAGAGGAGTACGCGAGCATTTCCAGCGTGGATGCAAACGGTGATTCCAGCTGGATTTCGAGCGTTGTTTCGTCGATAGCTTCGACGCCGAGCGTCCCGGACTGGTACACTTCCTGTTCCTCGCCGTCGACCGTCTCGGTCGTCGTCTCGTGTGTCACGCCCAGCGAGTCCAGAACGAAGTAGGCACGACTGGAGTTGCTAGATGCAGTCAGTCGCTCGAACGCGTAGACAAAGTCGCTGGCGGTTACGGTGTCCCCGTTGTGGAAGGTTGCATCCTTCAACTGGAACGTGTAGGTTGTGAAGTCCTCAGATACCTCATAGTCCGCAGCCATAAGCCCCTCTACAGCGGGCTGACTGTCGGGATAGTTCATCAGTGGGTCGAACATCTGCTGGATGACGATTCCCGACTGGGTGTCGGTCGCCTCGATCGGGTCCATCGTCGTCATCGTCCCCGTGTTGACCCGCCAGAGGTCCCCCTCTTCCTTCAGGTCGGTCCCGACATCGCCCCCACTGTCGTCTGTCGAGTCCATGCCGCCGCCGGTTCCCTCCTCTGCTCCCTCAGTCTCGTCACTATCACTGGAACATCCCGCCAGCGCTGCGGCCGCCGCAGCACTGCCCGTTGCTTTCAGAAACGATCGCCGTTCCATGCTACTTGAACGTGGCATATTGATACCCAAATTGCCCCCTACAAATAGAAGTTATGTCATACAGTAGCTTGAAATATTAAACTGCTCGCATGAAGAAATTCAGTTTATTATCTATAGTAATCTTACATGATATATCCTGTAGTGAATGTTACCTGAATGCAAATATTCCACCCCACACAACGGAATTATCGGCGGTATTGACCGCGCGCACTGGTTTTTACGTGGATTGATAGGTGGGAGTAACAGCGGCCGCTGTCAGAAACTGCGCTACCAGTCGACGGAGAGTGACCCGTCGCCGTTTGGGTCCGGGGCGATTTCTTCGTTCGTTCGCCGGTCGATGACGTGGATGATGCCCCGGTCCTTCTTGGCTGGACAGGCCTCCGCGGCCGCGATATTGTGATCGAGGTCTGACTCGTCGATGAAGTACGCCTCGGGCTTGGCGATGCCAGTGTCCAGGTCAAGCGTCCAATTGCGCGACTTCTCGGCGCATTTGCCCGCGCCGAAGCACTTGTTCGCCTCGAAGATTATTTTGTAGGGCTTCTCCTCGACCGGGGGGCCGTCCTGTTCGCCGAACTCGCTCGGGTCGACGTGGTCGTCCGCGTCTGCCATTACGCCCCGTTCGGGATGGACCGTCTTTCGATTGTCGGTCTCGCCGTTGTTCGCCGCTACGTCTCAGTCGTCGAGACGACCTCGACGGGGTCCCCGACGGCGAGCGCCGCGTCGCGGTCGGCCTCAGGAACGCGGGCGATGAGCATCAGGGTGTAGAAATGGTCGAAGGCGTCCCGGTCGGCCCACTCCGGAAACGTCTCCTGTCGGCGTTCGATGAACTGTTCTCGGAACCCCGGGGTTTCCTTCCCGGTGTCGGGGTCTCGCTGCGGGACCACACAGCGACCGCAGGGTGTCACCCCTTCGAAGCGGACACTACCGGCCCGGAACGCTGGAGCGTCCGCGCCGACGAAGCGGTCTTCCCAGAACGCCGGGACGCCGCCGACCTCGACGTTCGCCCGGAGTCGTCGGCGCAGCCCGTCGACAGTCACGTCGTCGAACCACGATGCCACCGTTTCCAGTGTCGCGGTACTGATGACCGACGGCCCCATTTCCCGCCGGTCGACGTACCCAAGTGTCTCGTCGCGCTCGACGGTCAGGTCCACATCGAAAAATTTGCTGAGCCAGTCGGCGGCTCGGGTGCGATCACTTGCATCCCGGAGTCTGAACGACGCGCTATCGCCGTCGGTGGTGACCGACAGCGTCCCCGTTTCGGTGTCGTAGCCGGTGTCGATGTCGTGGACGCGGCGGGTTCGCTTCCCGTTGACCACGTCGCCGTCGGCGTCGAACAGGGCGAACTCGCGGTCGTGCGCCAGCGTCCCGCCCGGACGCATCGATACTGAGTCGCAGTCCATGCCGTCCAGTGCCTTGACGGGGTAGACGGTGAGTCGTTCGACGTGTGCCACTATCGGTTGCTCGGTCGGAACAACGAAAACGTTGTCTGGTTACCGGTGAACGTCGACCGATTCCAGCAGCATCTCCTCGGTCGGCGCGTCGTTGCGGTCGGTGTCGACGCTGCCGATAGACTCGACAACGTCCATTCCGTCGATGACCTTCCCGAAGACGGCGTGCTTGCCGTCGAGGTGGGGCTGGGCGTCGAGGGTGATGAAGAACTGCGAGCCGTTGGTGTTCGGGCCGCTGTTGGCCATGCTGAGGACGCCCGGGCCGTCGTGGCTGAGTTCGTCGTGGAACTCGTCGTCGAAGGAGTAGCCGGGGCCGCCGCGACCAGTGCCGGTCGGGTCGCCCATCTGGATCATGAAGTTCTCGATGATCCGGTGGATGTCGATATCAGTGTACAGCGGGTCGATGCGCTTCTCGCTGGATTCAGGGTCTTCCCACGCGCCGGTCCCCGGGCCGACTTCGGTCCCGTCGTAGTCGTCGGCCCCTTCGGCCAGACCGACGAAGTTCTCGACGGTAGTCGGCACGCGCTCATCGTACAGTTCGACTTCGATCTCGCCCTCTGTCGTGTGGAGGGTTGCAGTCAGGTCACTCATACTCAATCGGAGGGAAGCCCGGCAGAAAAGCCTGCCCACTGACCGAGGATTCACGTACTGCAACGAGGCCATCGCCGCCATGGTCTGAGTAGCTGTCGCGTGGCGGGACGCGGGAGTCTGACGCGTCGCCACGCGACCGGGAGTGTCGGCTGTTCGTTGCGCTGGGCTACGGCAGGTGTGACAGCAGTAGCTCCGAGACCTGCTCGGGGGCGTCGAACTGGACCCAGTGGCTCGCCGCCGGGAGCCGCTCGACTCGACAGCCCGGGACCCATTCTTCGAGGTCCTGGGTCAGGTCGAGCGAGAGCGCATCGTCCTGAACACCCCAAATAAGGAGCGTTGACGCTGTCACTGGACTGTTGCCGACCCCGCCCGCCGTGAGCGTCAGCTTTGCGTTCCGCCGGCCAAGCGCCCGGTAGTAGTTGACCGCGGCCGTGCGCGCGCCCGGCTGCCCGAGCGCCCGCTTGTACCGCCGCACGTCGGTCTCGGTGAAGGCGTCAGGGCGGGTCGGTCCGTCAGTCAGAATGCGCTCCAGCATGGTGAAATCGTTCCAGCCGAGGCTGGCCTCCGGAAGCGCGGGAAGCTGGAAGAACAGCACGTACCAGGAGCGCAGTAACTGGTCGACCGAGTGGCGGAGCGCTCGTTCGTATGTCGAGGGGTGTGGTGCATTCAGAACCGCAAGCTGGTCGACAACATCGGGACGGTCGATAGCGGTCTGCCAGGCGATGACACCGCCCCAGTCGTGCCCAACAATGTGGGCCTGTTCGCGGTCGAACGCCGACACGAGGCCCGCGACATCGGCGACCAGTTCGTCGATGTGATAGGCTCCGACGCCCTCGGGCTTGTCGGAGTGGTTGTAGCCCCGGAGGTCGGGTGCAACCACGCGGTAGCCGGCGTCCGCGAGCGCCGGGAGCTGGTGTTTCCAGGCGTACCAGAACTCCGGAAAGCCGTGCAACAGGACGACGAGGTCGCCGTCCGGCGGCCCGGCGGTCACGGTATGAAGCCTGATACCGTTCGTGTCGACCAGCTCGTGGATTCCGGGGGTTTCTGCTGCGGGTACCGTCCACGCAGTGCTGTCACGAGCGCTGGCGTGTTGTCCCATCAGAATCATTTCGCCCGCTCGGTAGAAGTGGGTTCCGCTCTGTGGGCCGTTGCCGGCTTAGAAGGTCCGAAGCTCGTCGAGTGTCGCCGCTGCGCTGCCGTCGGCAATCGCTTCACGGGCCTGTTCGAGGCCGTCCTGAATACTGTCGGCGTCCTCACGGGCATAGATGCGGAGGGCGGCGTTGAGCGCGACAGCATCGGCAAAGCCGTCTTCGCGCTCGCCGGCCAGCACAGCCTCGGTTATCGCCGCCGACTCTTCGGCCACGTCGTCGACCTGCAGGTCCTCGCTCTCAATGTCCATCCCGTACTCGCCGGTGCGGATTTCGAAGTCTGCGATGTCCTCGTCGTCGGACTCCTCGCCGGTGACGGGCCATTCGGCCACGATTGTCTCGCCGGGGCGAACGTCGTCGTAGCCTTCCATTCCCTGGAAGAACAGGGCGCGCTCGACGCTGCTGGTCTCGGACTGGGCGAGTGTTCGGACCATCTTCTTCGCGAAGGCCAGATGGTAGAAGCTGCCGAGATGCACACTGGCGTTGGCGGGGTTCGCAAGCGTCTCGACAGTGTTGACGAACGTCCGGACGCCCATGTTGTCGCGGCGCTCGAACAGGGCGTCGATGCCGGGGTTGAACTCGGGCTGGTAGTAGTAGCCGAAGCCGACCTCGTCGACCATATCGGCACTTTCGCTCGGCTCGATTTCGGTTCGGACGCCCAGTTCGTCTAACACGTGCTTGTAGGCGTCCTGCTTCTGCGTCGGGACGCGGTCGCCGGAGTGGACGACAACGGGCGTCCCGGCGGCGGCGGCGACGACACCTGCGCCGACGCCGAGAATCGCGGACCGGCCTTTGCCGTCGTAGTTGGCCCCGCAGTCGACAGGGTCAGCTTCTGGCGTAGCTGTCTCGACCGATTCCTCGGACATCACGTCGACATACGCACCCAGTTCCTCGGGGGTGTTGCGCTTCCAGCGGTTGGCGAGCCAGAACGCGCCAAGCGTCGTGTGGTCGGGTTCGTCGCCGAGGATGCGCTGGAACGCCTCCCGGGCCTGTGTGCGGGACATATCGTCAGCCGATTTGTGACCGGAGCCGACGACTTCCGTCATGAGTCGTTTGAGCGGCCATTCGCCGTACTCCCGGGTCGCTTGCGCCATGGAAACGTGTTCGGGCCAGAGTTCAAAAGCCCCTGCGTTTTGTTCTCAGTTTATGGGAACTGACCGCCTTCCCGAAAGGGATACACGACTACACTCCTAATCGAATACAATGAGTCTCCAGTCGGGCGAGTGGCGCGAGCAGATCGACGAGGTAGACGCTGCGCTCATCGATGAGTTCCAGAGTGACTTCCCGATTCAGGAACGCCCCTTCGAGGCCGTTGGTGATGCGCTGGGGGTCTCGGCGGGAACAGCACTCGACCGGGTCAAAACGCTCCGTGACGACGGCATTTTCCGTCGGTTCGGTCCGGTTCTTAATCCGCCGGTCATCGGCTCTTCGACGCTGGCTGCTGTCAGCGCCCCCGAGGACCGGTTCGACGAGGTTGCCGAGATAATCAACGGGTACCGGCAGGTGAACCACAACTACGCTCGCGACCACAAGTGGAATATGTGGTTTGTTGTCACTGCAGGCTCCCGACAGCGACGTGACGAGATTCTGGCCGAGATTGAGGAGCGAACCGGCTGTTCGGTACTCGTCTTGCCGATGTTGACTGACTACTACATCGATCTGGAGTTCCCGGTTGTCAACGGTGACCGGTTCGCCCGGGAGAGTCTGGAGACGACCGACGCCACTGCGACTCGAATAAGCGAAGATGCCGCCGCGGACCTCTCGGAACTGGACCGACGATTGTTGCTCGAAATTCAGACTGGTTTCCCGCTTGTCGCAACGCCATACCGAGACGTGGCGGACGCTGTCGATGCCGACGTGTCCGAAGTACTCTCGGCTATCAAGCGACTCCAGCGAACCGGCTGTATCAAGCGCATCGGCTGTGTCGTGAATCACATCGTCACCGGGTTCGACAACAACTGCATGGTCGTCTGGGACGTGCCGGACGACGCCCTCGACGAGCGTGGGCAGGCAGTCGGCGAACTCCCCTATGTCACGCTCTGCTATCACCGGCCACGCCGCCCGGAGCAGGACTGGCAGTACAACCTCTTTACAATGATCCACGGACGCGAAGCGGACATCGTGGACGAGAAGATAGACGAACTCGCGACTGACCACCTCCCGTACGACCACGGCCGGCTGTACTCGACGGAGACGCTGAAACAGACTGGGGCACGATACGACGACATCGTCGGCCAGTAACCGTTCTCAGTCAGGGTGTCCCGGGAACGGTGGCCGGAACCCTTTTGCAATTCTGCTGTAAATATGCTAGCTAATGACAAAGGGTCGGCAAGTGACAATCCTCGTTGTCGACGACGAGCCAGCGGTGGCAGACGTGTACGCGGACCAGTTAGGGGAACGCTACACAGTCGAGACGGCATACAGTGGTGAGGCCGCCCTCTCGAAGCTGGACTCCGCAGTCGATGTTGTCCTGTTAGACCGGCGGATGCCGGACCTCTCCGGCGACGAGGTGCTGTCGGCGATCCGTGAGAGGCGCTACGATACGCGCGTGGCGATGGTGACCGCAGTAGACCCCGATTTTGATATCATCGAGATGCCCTTCGATGATTACGTCCTCAAACCAGTGTCGAAGGCGGACCTCTTCCAGACAATCGAACAGTTGCTTCTGTACGCCGATTACGAGGAACGCCTGCGGGAATGCTACTCGCTCACGGCGAAATACGCTGCACTGGAATCATCGAAACCACAGGCTGTCCTCGATGAGAGCGAGGAGTTCACTGCGCTGCGGGCCGAACTTGAGGAAGTCCGCGCGGAGCTTGACGAACTCACGGATTCGTTCGACGCCACGGACTTCGAATTGCTGTTTCGGAATTTCGAGACGGACGAGTCAATACCGGACAACACACAGTTTTGAGTCGGGTCGGAGCGGTTGTTTCGGGACTCACGGCGACCCGCCCACCCTTTCGAAAGCACTAACCGATTCTCTTCCATAGGGAGGGCAATGAGTCAACAACTCCCGGACGTGCAGGCGTCGAGTCCGGACGTAACGGTCGGTCTCAATCGCGTCGGTGTGACGGGCGTCGAGAAACTCGTCAAACTGGGGCGTCGTGACCGCGACCCCATCGTACTCATGGCGGAGTTCGAAGTGTTCGTAGACCTGCCGTCCTGGCGAAAGGGTGCCGATATGTCCCGCAATATGGAGGTTATCGACGAGACGCTGGAAACCGCTGTCTCCGAGGAAGCCTATCGGGTTGAGGATGTCTGTGGCGACGCCGCCGAACTCCTGCTTGAGAAGCACGATTACACGACGAAGGCGGAGGTTCGGATGGAAGCGGAGTACGTCACCCACGAGTCCACGCCGGCGTCCGAAATGGCGACACAGTCGACCGCCGACATCATCGCCTCGGCGACAGCGACTGAAGACGGGACGAGCGAGGAAATCGGTGCTCGCGTCACCGGGATGACCGTCTGCCCGTGCTCACAGGGGATGTCAGCTTCCCGCGCCCGCGAGACGCTCAAGCAGCTAAACGTCGAAGACGATGTCATCGAGGAGTTCCTTGAAACCAATCCACAGGCCGGCCACTCACAGCGGGGCCACGCCACGCTCACCGTCCAGAGCGACGGCGCGCCCGAGGTCGACCTGAACGAACTCATCGAAGTCGCCCGCGATTCGATGAGCGCCCGCATCTACAACCTCGCGAAACGGCCCGACGAGGACCACATGACCTACGAGGCCCACAAGGACGCCAAGTTCGTCGAGGACTGCGTTCGCGCGCTTGCCGAGGGCGTCGTCAACACGTTCCCGGACCTGCCGGACGACGCCGTCGTGACGATGAAACAGTCCAACGACGAGTCTATCCACCAGCACAACGCCCACGCAGAGCGCGTGGCACAGTTGGACGACCTGCGGCAGGAAGTCAGCGAGGACTGAGCGCAGCGAAGTCCTCGGAACGTTGAGCGGGGAGCACAGCGATCCGCGAAACCGCAGAAATTTTTGAGCGGAGCAGTTCACAACAGTACGGACGCCGTTTGCGACTCGATTTCCTCTCACCTGTTCCGGCGGTCCAACTATGGCGGGCCGACCGGTTTCGCTTCGGCCCAGTGTTCTTCGAACGCCTGGCTGATATCGGCAGTGAAATCGGAGTCTTTCATGTCGATGACGCCGAAGGTTTCCTCGCGGCCCAGCGGGTGTGGGACCTCGATACAGACTTCGACGCCGTCGAGTAGCTCGAACGTGGTCCTGATGTTCGGGCTGGCGCGGGCGCTGTAGTTGTCGTAGTGGAAGAGGCGCTCGTAGTACTCACGGTTGGCCTCCTCAGGAAGGCTTTCGAACAGATCCGGTCGGACGAGCAGGGACACTTCCACACCGCGCTCTAACGCCGCTTCGAGTTCGTCAACGATCCGCTCGGTGCCGGAGAGGATATCGACCTGTCGAGCGGGTGCCGAGCCGACCATGATAATCTCGTCGTCGGCGGCGGCTAGCCGCTCAAGCAACAGGTCAAGCGAGTTATCGGGGCCGACGGCGGCCGTCCAGAACGGCTCCTCGACGGGGTCTGCCGACTCCAGCTGTGACGAGAGGTCGTCAACGATTTCCTCGTACTGGCCGACCTTTTCCTGGAGTTCGCGCTTCTTGTCTTCGAGCAGGCGGTCGAGGGCCGTGTCGGGCTCGACGGCGACGTATTTTTTCGGTCTGCTGGCGGTCTGGCTGCGGACGAGATTGTACGTTTCGAGGCTGTTGAGCACGTCGTAGATGCGGCCCATCGGAACGTCACTGGCCCGTGATAGTTCCTTGGCCGTTGTCGGTCCCGTTTCCAGCAGTGACCGGTATGCTCTGGCTTCATATTCGGAAAGTCCGAGATCTCTGAGACTGGACATACCCATACATCAGGGTACGTGTGCAAAAACTTGTCGGGGGTTTACCGTTTGTCCACGTTTGCTGTCGTTGTTCGTGTCAGCGGTCGCCAGTGAGTGAGGCTTCGAGTTCGGCCGGGGTCGTCCCCTCGGCGACAATTGCGTCCCCGTCGAGGAGTCGCGCCGTGCCGTCGCCGTCCGGCTCCGGGACGACGGTGGTCTCGTGGTCGGCCAGCCGAAGTGCCGCGCGGTGGAGGTCCGTTCCCGCTTCGGCCCCGACGGTGAGGGTCTGGGGTTGCTGAAGGCGGGCCGCGACGCCGGCGTAGCCGGCCACCTCGACGCCCATCCGTTCTGCTGCGCCGGCGAAGGACTCGACGGCTGAAAGCGCCGCGTTGCGGTATCGGTCCTCGCCGGTGAGTGCCGCGAGGTCGACAAGGGCGTCAGCCAGTTCCACTGTCGCGTCGAGCGGATGGAGCGAGCGGGTACACAGCCCTGCGCCGCTGTCGGGACCGTCCCGGAACGCGCCGTCATCTTGCTGGCGGTTTTCGATGGTCCAGTCGGCGATAGCCTTGGCCGGCCCCGGTTCACCGAGGACCTGCCAGCTCGTCGTCAGGCCCTGGAGGAGCTGGGCCTGGTCAAGCAGCAGACCGGTATCGCTGTCCGCGCCGTCGTAGTGGGCGACCTCGCCGCCATCGACAAGCGATTCACAGACGGCGTCTCGCGCGCGACTGGCGTACTGCTGTGCGCGCTCGTCGCCGGTGTAGGCTGCGACCCACAGCAGGGCATCGATAGCGAGGCCGTTGCGGTCTGCGAACACTGTCTCGTCGACGTTCGGCGACACGGTCCCTTCGCGCTCTGTCGGCTCCAGCCGGTAGTACTCGTCCGAGCCGGCTTGGCTCGCGGCGAACGCGTCGCCGGCCCACAGTGTCGTCGTGAGGTAGTCGACGGTCCGCTGGGCGGCGTCCCGGTACGCCTCAGTCCCAGTGTACCGGTAGCCGTGAGCGAAGGCCCGGACTAGGGCAGCGTTCTCGTCCAGTAGCTTCTCACGCCGGGGGTTCCCCCAGCTGCGCTCTGTCGAGTACCGGAAGAAGCCACCGTCGTAGGTGTCGAGCAGGTGTGTCCGAATCGCTTCGAGTGTCCGGGTGGCCTGGTCCCGCGCTCGGACAAGGGCGAACTCTACGGTCCGCGGCAGCGGGAACTTCACGTCGGTTCCCCAGCCGCCGAACTCGTCGTCGAACGCGCCAAGCAACTGTTCGACCATGTGTTCCTCGATGCGCGGCCGGAGTTCGCCAGCCGGCGGCGATTCGTCCTGTAGCTGCCGGGGAATCGAGCCCGCCGCCGCGCCCTGGGCGTCCCACGACTCCCGGACGGAGTCCAGAATACCGCGGAACCCGTCCGGCCCGAGGAACGTCGCGCCGGTGATGACCTCGCCCTCAGGAGTCAGGAACACCGTCGACGGGAATCCACCCATCGTGTACCGCTCCCGGACGCGTGGGTTCCGGTCGGCGTCAACGCGGACCGGGACGAACCCGTCGTTGATGTTGGCCGCGATGCGGGGCTCGCTATACGTGCCTCGGTCCATCGCCCGGCACTCGGCGCTCCACGGAACCGTCAGCGCCAGCAGTACCGGCTTCCCCGACTCTGCGGCGTCCTCGAACGGGGCTGTGCCCCACTCGCGCCACTCGACCTTCGTGTCGCGTGCGTATTCGTCCATACCGGGTGTGGGCGGTGGGCGTACAAAGGCCCTCTCACTCTCGGCGAAAGACCGATTGGCGGCGCGGTCCAAGCGTGGGCGATGGATACCCAGCAGACGATTCGCGAAACGCCGGAACCGGTCACACCGGGCGACCGGCCACCCCGTCTCGGCCGCGTCCCGTTCGTCGACAACACCGCCGCGATGTTGCGTGACCCGCTGGGGTTCTATGACCGCGCCGGGGCCCACGAGGCCGACATGGTGGGGTACAGCGTCGCCGGGACGACGGGCTGTTTCGTCTGCCATCCCGACCTCGTCGAGCAGGTGCTTGTGACCGACGCCGATGTATACGAGAAGGGACAACTGCTTCAGGATACCCTCGGCCAGTTTATCGGCGAGGGGCTGTTCCTGCTGGAAGGCGAGGAGTGGCAACAGCAGCGGACGGCGCTCCAGCCGGCGTTCTACCGGGAACGCATCGCCGCCTACGGCGACACGATGACAGAGTTTGCCGACCGAGCAGCAGCGGGCTGGAGCGACGGCCAGCGCATCGATGTCCTCCCACATATGCAGTCGCTGACGCTGAACATTCTCGGCAAGACACTGCTAGACGTGGATATCGAGACGACTGCTGACGCGCTGGAACCGCTACTCGACGCGCTACGTACACGACTGGACCCGCGGTCGCTGTCGGCGTACCTCCCGCTGTGGGTCCCGACGGCGACGAACCGCGCCGTCACTAATTCGCTGGCCGAGTTCCAGTCCACGCTCGACGACGTTATCGCCGCCCGTCAGCGTGAAGACGAGCACGCCCGCGAGGCACGCGACGACGTACTCTCCCTGCTGCTTTCGCTCGACGACGAGACGATGGACCGCGAGCGACTGGGTCACCAGCTCCTGACGTTTCTGGTCGCCGGTCACGACACGACGGCGCTGACGCTCACCTACGCCTGGTTCTTGCTGGCAAATAATCCGAAGCGCCAGCAGCGCCTGCACGACGAACTCGACGCAACGCTGGGGGAGCGCCAGCCGTCGCCCGAGGACCTGTTCGAACTGCCGTACCTCGATGCCGTGCTGAATGAAGTCCTGCGGCTGTACCCGCCCGCGCTCACGGTGTTTCGCCAGCCGACAGAGCCGGTGACGCTCGGAGGGTACGAGCTCTCGACGGACGCCCAGCTCACTCTCCCGCAGTGGCTCGTCCACCGGGACGACCGGTGGTACGACGCACCCGACGCCTTCCGCCCCGAACGGTGGGACGACGACCTCGAAGCGTCGCTCCCGGACTACGCCTACTATCCCTTCGGCGGCGGTCCGCGCCACTGTATCGGGATGCGCTTTGCCCGGATGGAGGCCAAACTCGCCTTGGCAACCATCGCCCAACAGTACGCCGTCGAAGCAGTCACCGAACCGCCGCTGTCGCTGGCGATGCAGATTACACTGAGTCCCACAGACCCCGTCGAAGTCCGACTGCGGGAACGCTGACCCGCTACGCCGGCGGTCGACAGCTCGGTCCTGCTCTCGAAAGGCGTTTGGGGGCGGGCCTGCAAGCAGTCGTATGCTCCGGGTCATCGGGCTATTGCTGCTCATCCCGCTGTTCGACATCGTGTTACTGGTGACGGTCGCGATACCGTTCCTCGGCTCGCTCGTGACGGTCGCCCTCGTCGTTCTGACGGCGCTGGTTGGCATGCTGCTGGTCCGCGCCGAAGGCCGTGCGACGCTTCGGAAGATACAACAGCGGCTCGCCGTCGGCGAACTCCCGACCGACGAGCTCATCGACGGCGGCCTCCTCATCGCCGCTGGCGCGTTCTTCCTCACCCCCGGCCTAGTGACGGACTTCGTTGGCCTCCTGCTCGCGGTGCCGTTCACCCGGTACCCCGTCCGCGCTGCCACGCGCCGCTGGGTCGTCCGGCCCTACATCGATGCCAAGACCAGCGGTTTCGCCAGCGGCCAGGTGTACGTCGGCGGGTTCCCTAACGACGAGAACGGCACGGCCGGCCCCGGTGCGACCGGTCCAGATGGCGGCCCCAGTTCGGGGTCCGGTTCCGGCTCCGGCACCTCCTTCGACCCCACCGAAGCCACTGACGTCGACTTCGACGATAGCGACGAAAACTGAAGCCCTGACGCGGTTTCACATCCCTAACCAGCCGCGAAACGTTACCCTTTTCAATACCCCTCGGGTACAAAAGAATGCGTTGGGCCAATAGCTCAATCAGGTTGAGCGCTCGGCTGATAACCGGGAGGTTCGCGGTTCAAATCCGCGTTGGCCCATGCCGAGTTCTTCCCGTTCTTGGCTTTACCGAAACCGGAGCTACAGCGCTGTAGTTCGCTGATTTCGCCGGAATTGAAAAGTACCGTTGAAGGAAGTATTTATCAACTCGCAAGGGAACCTTGCGGACCCTGCCGTCGTCTGGCGTTTACTACGGCTCAGGCTGTTATCACGGGTGAGCCTGCCTTCGCGATTCCGACCGGCAAAAACACACCCGGAAGGCTTTCCTTCCAGTTGTCTGTCAGTAGCTGTATGCGACGACGCCAGTTCCTCGCGGGCGGCACAGTCCTCCTCTCGGCTGCTGTCGCTGGTTGTGGCCATCCCTCCGTCGTGCTGGACATGGACGACGCGACAGCGGCCGATATTGCCGACGAAGTTTCGATATCGCCTGACTCCGAATCGGCGGAATACACGGTTGTCTCAGCGGCCATCGAAAACGGCTCCGCGACGCGCCGGGGCCGAAACGAACTGTTCGACCAGATAGATACCGTCCGGATCGATGAGACCTTCTACGAAGTTTCGGAGACGCCACTTGAGAGCAACGAAGTGACAGTGTACGAGGTGCGAATCGATTTCGACCCGGCTGATTCGACGGCTGAAATCGGTGAAATCGCCTATGAGGAGCTACCGGCGGTGGACCGCCAGCGCCTTGACCCAATTATTTCAGACGACAACCCGCCCAGCGGGGACGGATACGATGTGGGTATCGGATACGGAACCGCCGCGGAAGTGGGTGACGGGTCGGTGTTCGTTCCGGAGCGCCAGTACGATATTATCGTCCACGACGGCGACCGCTACCGGGTGACGGTCAGCACACGAACGACAACAGAGACGAAATACCGGTACGAAGCGACGGAAGTTGCGTCGGGTGTCGACTCGTTTGCTGACCAGATCCGAGACCAGTACCTGTTCACCCTTACGGGCCTTTCCGAAGCCGAACGAGAAGTCGTTGAAGAAGCGATTGACGGCGGCTACTTTCAGGATGACGAGGCCTTCCGGTCAGTCACTGACCGCATTCGGGAACACGAAGGGATCGAGGTCACAGATAGCTACGGGACGTGGCTTCTGGCGTACGAACAGGTCGAGTATCTCACGTACGTCGAGTGATAGTCAGCAGTCAAGGACTAAGGCGACTCGGCCGGCGCATCGGACCGCTCTAACTTCAGCGTCTGCAGCAGGTATCGGTTATAGTAGCCACTGAAATTCAATGTACACCTGATCGCACGAGAGCAGTGCGCTCAATGTGTCACTCGTTTCAACTGATACTGCTGTCGGTGAATTCGTCGAACAGGTCGGCGACACGCTTTTCGATCGCATCTCGGATTTCCCGGACCTGTTCGATTGGCTGCCCGTGCGGGTCCTCTAGCGCCCAGTCGCGCACTGCGACATCGGCGTCGAGTTCAAGCGTCGAACATCCCATTGTCGCAACGACGGTACACTCGTTGAGTTCGTCGTTCGAAACTGCCTGCGGAACCCGGTCAGAGAGGTCCATATCGAGTTCACCCATCGCTTCGACGACCTCCGGGTGCACTTCGTCCGCGGGGTCTGTGCCTCCGGTCAGGATTTCGACCGCATCTTCGAGTCCGCGACGGGTGCGCTCCCGCTCGGCAAACGCTGCGGACATCTGGCTTCGGCCCGCGTTCTGGACGCAGACGAATCCGAACTTCAGCGGTGCATCAGTCATCGTGTAACCGTACCGAGCGAGTGGAATAATCCTTCCTAAGACCACTATTGTGGGCTATATAACTGAGACCGTCTACCGTACGGCAGTCGCGGCTGGCGAGCGGGACGCTCTCACGTGCGTATAGACCCTTCACACTGAGGGGACAGTTCCTTCGGCTATCCAAGTCCGTGCCTGAGTATATGCCGGAGTACCGCTTCACGTGCCCGAAGTGTGATGCGTGTGCAACGGTCGACGGTGGCGTCCGCGAGCGCCTGTTGGTTGTTGGATGCCCAGTTTGCGCTGGAGGTGTCGATACCCCGGCGTTTGTTGAGGTCTCGCCACACGGGACCGACCGACCCTGAGCCACGCCGTTGTCCGTGCTGAATTGGTCCAAGAGCTGCGATGTCTGGGTCGCAGCTTTCAATCATTACACAACTTATTTGAACCTATCTCAAGACTGACTGAACATGATAGAGGACGCACTTCGCTACCAGACACAGGGCGACGACTGGGTCAAACGCGTTGCCCTCGGTGGGGTTGTACTGTTTTTCGGCTTTTTGATCGTTCCGCTGTTCACGTTTCAGGGATACATGCTCAAAGTGATGCGCCGGGTCCTCAGGGGCGAGACTGACACGCCGCCGGCCTGGGACGAACTGGATCTGACCGACATAACCGTTGACGGAATTCGACATACCGTTGTCGTTATGGGGTACGGTTTGTTGCTCACGCTCGCGCTTGCTGTCCCGGGCCTGCTGGTGATCGGCGGTGGACTCGGCGGCTCTGAAGGATTGCTGCTCGTGGGCTTTCTCGTCGCCGCCTTGCTCTACCTTATCGGCGTTCTCGCAATGGCAGTGATACTGCCCGTTGCGACGGGGAACTTCGTCCGGGCGGACAGTATCGCTGCGGGCTTTGACCGTGATGTTCTCTGGTCTGTCGGCACGAGCCGAACGATGCTGATGGCTGTGGTGATGGCGTTTGGGGTCAACATCCTCATCTCCGTTGGAGCGACCGTTCTGGGATTCACCATCATTGGCTACCTTGCAGTTCCGTTCCTCGCGTTCGTCGGTCAGTCCGCGATCATGTACGTCTGGGGGCGTGGCTTCGCGGACGCATACGAGGAGGAGTACGGTGAACCGCCGCTTGCACCCACGACTGGGACTGGCGGGACACACAGGTCCGGACCAGCCACGACAGGCGTGGATGAGCCGACGGGAGACAGCTACGCCGATGACTCGAGCTGGAGTAGCGATACCGACGATGACGGATTCGGCACTTCGGCCTGGGACGATGTCAGTGACAGTGACAGCGGGCAACGCTGATAGCAGTCACCCGACATGGCTGGTCACCTGTAACGCAAAATATCGTCAGAAGTCGCTCAACTGCGACTGCAACCCGGCGACGAGTTCGGACTTGCGCCGTAACTGTCCGAGACTGACGGGGAGTTGGTCGGCAATAGCTGTCAGTGTCTCCCGGAAGGACTGTGCGGTCCCGGGTTCGCCGTCAAACGCATTCCGGACGCCCTCACGCACCTGCCAGACGCCGACTGGTGCCCAGTAGTCGTCGGTGATTTCCCGCAGTACCAGACACTTCGCCTGTTTGTCGCGCTCCTGCAGGTGTTCGAGGACACCGAGGCGTGCCGCGTAGTACGCTCCCGCAGTCTCCTCGACATAGGCGGTCCGTCCCTCGTAGCCCTCGTGAGCGCTAGACATGTAGTAGCCTGTCTCGGGACGGGGGTTCCAGACGCTCTGGGGGGCTTTCATCTCGACGAGTTCGAACTCCCAGCGGCCGGGCGCAAGCACCACCCAGTAGCGGTTTCCCATGTACTCGTTGTACCACAACTCCGGCTTATCGATGGTGTCGGCGTTGCGTAGCGTGCCGCGGACGTACTGCCCGACCGTGTCGTCGACGGCGGTGATCGACCACCGTGTCGGCACCAGCGACCGCTCGCTGGCCTGCCCGAGCGCGCCTGCCGAGAGGATGGTGTTGATATCGTACACGTCGAACCCGCGGCGGTACAGGTACGCCATCGCACCCTCCGCGCGCCAGTCGTCGTCCGACAGCGTCTTTTCGACGGGCCGGGGGACGTGGGGGTTCTCCGCCAGGTCCGCACCCGTCGCGTGTGCCCGTGGCCCCGTTGGCGTCCCAACATCGTCGAAGTTCACATCCATCTCGGGAGTGCCGTCGAGACCGACCTCCACGTCGACGGGATGATCCGCGATGGCGACTTCCCGCTGGACGCCGACGAAACCGTTCCAGACATCGTGGACCCCGCTGGTACCGCGCCCACCACCGGCGCTGACCGAATCGACTGACGTGGTCTGGGTGGAGTTCACCATGCCGGTCCGGCGCTGGAGTACGTCCTCGATGCCAAGCCCCTCCTGATACCAGTCGCCGCTGGTTGCGAACCCGGCAGCGGCGGCGTCGGTATCGACTGGAGAGAGCAGGCCCGTTGAGACGTTGGGGTATCCTGACCGACCGACAAATATCTCGGGGGCCGTCGATCCGAACAGCGAATCGCCCTGCACTGCTGCCTCGAACTGCTGCTCGACGTCTTCGAGGTGGTCCGTGATGGCGTAGGATTTCTCCGCCGCAAGGCGGCGCCGCTGTGCGGCTTCGTCCTCCTCGAACCCCTCGATGAACTCGTCGAGTTGCATCTGTCACGCCTTCGGCCCTCCCCGATAAGAACCTTTCCGGCGGTCCGTGAGAGAGCAACTCTTACAGGGCCGGATTGAGTAACAACAGGTGATATAAATCATGACAAATACAACGAAGTGGTTCCTGCTCGGCGCGACGCTGGTCAGCATGGCTGTCGTATTCGTCTCGGCGGTCATTCCAGTCGCGTATGAGCAGGCGCTGGTCAACCTTCTCGTCGGAGAACTTGCGGCCCTCACGCTCGCACATTCCACCTATCGGGTCTCATCGGGGAAACAGGCAAGCCCTCTCGCAGCGGCGATAGCTGTCCTGTCCGGTATTGTCCTGTTTCTCTCACCCGTCCTCATTGAGCCTGTCGACCCCATTCTGTCAGTAATGTTCGCCGCTGGTGCCGTCGTCACTGTCGGCGGGCTGGTTGGTGTTCTGGGTCGGGTGCTCGGCAGTGAGGAGAGTCGACAGACTGGTGCTGAGCGAATCAGCAGAAACGCCGGGAACTGACGGGCCGACCACAACGTCTATACCGACGGGTCAGCCACCCTCAGACGATGCCGGTTATCGAATGCGACGAGATGACGGCCCGCGAGAGACTGGCGGACGCGGGACTCGACATCCAACAGGGAAACACTGACCACGAGCGCTGGCGCGTCGAATACGGCGGCGCGACAGCGGTCGCCTACGACGGGAAAGTCGTCGTGCAGGGTGAGGGGACCGCACGACTTGAGGCCCTGCTGCGCGGCACTGACGGCGGGCGCGTCCATGCATATTTTGATGGCGCATCACGGGGTAACCCGGGACCAGCCTCGGTCGGCTACGTGCTGGTCAACGACAGCGGGATTGTCACGGAGGGTGGAGAAACGATAGGAACGGCGACAAACAACCAGGCGGAGTACAAGGCGCTCATCCGCGCGGTTGAAGTCGCACGCGATTACGGATTCGACGATGTCCATATCCGGGGTGACTCAGAGCTTATCGTCAAACAGGTCCGTGGCGAGTGGGATACGAACGACCCCGAACTGCGCGAGCACCGTGTCCGTGTCCGCGAGCTACTGACAGACTTTGACGACTGGCAGATCGAGCACGTTCCGCGGGAAATAAACGACCGTGCAGACGAACTAGCTAACGACGCACTCGACGATGACTGACCTGCCGACAGATGTGACCGAACAGGCCGAACGGCTGACTAGGCTCGCTCGCGAAGTAGTTGATGATGCCGAGGCCGACGCCTACAGGACTGAACGCGACGAAATCCTCGCAGAGTACGACTACACTGCCCGTATCAGAAACGACGAGACGGGTGACGTACTCGTCTGCCATCCCGTCGAATGGGTCGATGATGGCGTCATCCGTCCGGAGCGGGTCGACGACATCGACCGAGGCGTCGAGATACGGCTTTCAGGCCCCGGCGACCCGGACGAGTGGGCAGAGATCGACGCTGCAAACCGCGCTGTCGTTGAAGCCGTTACCGAAGCACACGGTGAGACACACGGCGCCAACGCGGAGTTGCTCGCTGATTTCATGGGTAATCACTACGCGAAACCGATCTCGGAGGCGACGCCGGACGAAATTCAGGAGTTTCGAGACGACTATGTCCGACGAAATGCGTGGCCAACTGCGGAACAGCGGTCGGTTCTCGACCAGTCGATCCGTCTCACTGTCGAAGAAGCCGGTGGTCGCGCTCCTGACGCATAATCGTCTGGTACACCTGTCGGTGAGCAGTATTTGTCTGTTGTTAAGAAGTGGTTAACAGTAGTTCGCAGGTGCCCAGGTGCGAATCTACTGCTGCGCCGCGATCAGATCACGGAGTTCGTCGGCTCGGCCGTCATCGGAGATGAACTTTCCGAACACCCATCCGAGCTGGTCAAGGACTGCATCCTTGCCCGACTCTGTCAGGGAGTACTGGTTCGTTCGCTTGTCGAGTTCGCTCTTCTCGACGAGACCCATCTCGACGAGGTCGTCGAGGTTCGGGTACAGGCGACCGTGGTTGACTTCGTCGTTGTAGTATTCTTCTAGTTCGCGCTTGATAGCGAGACCATACCGCGGCTCTTCAGCGAGTATTACTAGGATATTCTGCTGAAAAGCGGTAAGCTCTTTTGCGATGCCCGGACTGTCAGTAACTGTTTGTGCCTCTGACATAGTTGAGTAAATGTCAGCAAGCTATTTAACACTTGTTAACTCTGGCGCACAACGCCTGCTGTGGGGCATTAACCACCATACAACTAGCAGCTACAGTATTATCAGAAAAATTATATTATGCGCCCTCAGTTGAATTGAGTTTCCGATTAATTTGCTTTCAGATTGTCGTTTACAGGTGGTAAGTGTAATCTAAGAATATATCTATAGTTAGATATTATTGGGTTATATAGGGCATAATACCGAATAGCTGCGGCTATTACGAAAGGACTTTTTGACGGCGTCGCGCAGTCGCCGGTGATGACGAACCTCTGGGAAGACCTCGAAACCGGACCGAACCCCCCCGAAGAAATCTACGCCGTTGTTGAGTGCCTGAAAGGCGAGCGTAACAAGTACGAGTACGAGAAGGACATTCCCGGTGTCGTCCTCGACCGTGTCCTTCACTCGAACGTTCACTACCCGTCCGACTATGGTTTCATCCCGCAGTCGTACTACGACGACGAGGACCCGTTCGACGTGCTCGTCCTCGTCGAAGACCAGACGTTCCCCGGCTGTGTCATTGAGGCCCGCCCCGTCGCCCTGATGAAGATGGACGACGATGGCGAGCAGGACGACAAGGTCATCGCAGTCCCGACTGAGGACCCGCGCTATGACCACATCGAGGACCTCGACGACATCCCACAGCAGACCCTCGACGAGATTGACGAGTTCTTCTCCACGTACAAGAACCTCGAAGCGGGCAAAGAAGTCGAGACGCTAGGCTGGGAAGACAAAGAAGCCGCAAAGGACGCTATCGTCCACGCGCAGGACCTCTACGACGAAGAGTTCAACTGACGCGTCCGGGACCACCTTTTGCGGTTTTTGTTCCGTTGGCGGTGTATTTCCAGAAGTAATACCGGCAGGTACCTCCGATTATGTATGAGCATGGGTAATTTTTTGTCCGTGTAACCGCTATCGGTACGTGTATGGCTACTGATGACACCGACGCAGCGCTGGACCACACGACTGTTGTTCCGCGAGTCGAGCGACGGTCGACACCCGGAATCGCACATCTGACGGTGGTTCCGGAGAACGCGGACCAGTCGTCCTGACCGTTGGGCTGTGTCGATTATTTTGCCGCTTTCGGTGACGCGGCGCCGAAAAGAAGTTTCTTGTTCCTGACCTGACTAACAGACCGTATGGGATTATTCGACCGATTGAAGGGCGACGACGCACCGCGTGTTGCCTTCTTCGGCATTGACGGCGTACCGTTCAGTCTTATCGACGAACACCCCGACGTGTTCCCGAACCTCACCGAGATGGCGTCGGACGGAAGCGCCGGCCCCATTGACAGCATCGTCCCTCCCGAGTCTAGCGCCTGCTGGCCAGCGCTGACGACCGGTGTTAACCCCGGCCAAACGGGTGTCTACGGGTTCCAGGACCGCGAAGTCGGTTCGTACGACACCTACGTCCCAATGGGACGCGACGTGCAGGCGACGCGCCTCTGGGACCGCGTCACAGACGATGGCCGCAATGCCACGGTCCTGAACGTGCCGGTCACGTTCCCACCCCAGCGGAACGTCCAGCGGATGGTCTCGGGCTTCCTCTCACCGGGCGTGGACAAGGCCGCTTACCCGGACGAACTCCGTGACAACCTTCAGGACAGCGACTACCGTATCGATGTCAACGCCAAACTCGGCCACGACGACGACAAAAGCGACTTCGTCGAAGACGCTCACAAGACGCTCGAAAAGCGCTACGAGACGTTCAAACACTACGTCGAACAGGACGACTGGGACCTGTTTTTCGGCGTGTTCATGACCACGGACCGGGTCAACCACTTCCTCTTCAAGGACTATGAGCGCGACGGCGAGAACCAGGACGCCTTCTTTGAGTTCTACAAGCAAGTCGACGCGTATCTCGGCGACCTGCGCGACCGGCTCCCCGACGACGTGACGATGGTTGTCGCCTCGGACCACGGCTTCACCTCGCTCGACTACGAGGTCCACTTCAACGAGTGGCTTCAGGAGGAAGGGTGGCTCGACTACGCAACTGATGACCACTCCGAACTCGGCGATATCAGCGAGGACACCAAGGCCTACTCGCTCATCCCCGGCCGCTTCTACATCAATCTTGAGGGCCGCGAACCGAACGGTGGCGTCCCCGAAGACGAGTACGAGTCTGTCCGCGCGGACCTCAAAGAAAAACTCGAAGCGCTCGAGGGCCCGGACGGCAAGCCCGTCGCAGACCGTGTCGTCACCAAAGAAGACGCCTACCGCGGCGACCACGACGACATCGCACCGGACCTCACTGTCGTCCCGAACCACGGCTTCGACCTGAAGGCCGGATTCAAGGGCTCCGTGGACGTGTTCGGCGTCGGGCCGCGAAACGGCATGCACAGCTTCGACAACGCGACGCTCATGGTCGACGACCCGGATGTTCGCATCGACGACGCCGACCTCTACGACATCGCGCCGACCATTCTCGACCTGCTCGACCACGACTTCGACCGCGCAAAGTTCGACGGCAGTAGCCTCGCCTGAGGCTCCTGTTGCGACCGAGAAATTCTGCTATCTAAACCGTTAGAACAGTCCGTCCAGCTGGTCGTTCGTGAACTCGTCCGGGTCGGTCGTTCCACCCTGTGAGTTCGCCGCTTCTGTGGCGCGCTCCATGAACTCGTTGACCCGCTCGGACCGTTCGACGCCCGAAAGGACGATGAGTGACGCGATTTTATCGGAGCCGAGCGGGAAGTCCCCGCCCCGGACCTCCATACTCCCGGTCTGGTCTTCCACCCAGCGGCGCGCTCGCTCGACGCCTTTCCGCGAGAGGCGTTCGGGGTCACCCGCGACGACGAGGAGGGCCGAGTCAGCCTTGACCGCGTTGGGTAGACTCATGCTCGTAAGGAGGGCTTTCCGGGTAACGCTGGTGATAGTGTTGACGTTCTCGCCGGCATCCTCGCTGGCCTCGGCGCTGGCGTAGCCGATAGAGGCGATGCCGCCGCCCCTGAGTGTGTTGATGATCTCCGAGGAGTCGACGACGCTCTCGCCGACCCCCTCAACTGCCTCGCCGGAGGCGAACAGCAGGCCGACGCGCTGTGAGATGGCGTCATTGACGCGTTCAAAGCCGGCGGCGACGCTGTCGCCGCTGCCCCGCCAGGCGTCATTGTCGACGAGGAGGAGGGAGTCTGCCTCGCGGGCAGCGGTCTTGAGCGAGCGACCGGCGTTGGCCTGGTAGAGGCCGCCCTCGTCCCGGCCGGGAAGAATGCCGAGGACGTACACCGGCTTCTCGTAGATGCGCTTGAGTTCGCGGGCGAGCATCGGTGCGCCACCGGAGCCGGTGCCACCGCCGAGTCCAGCAACGACGACGATGGCCTCGGCTTCGGTCGTGATCCGACCGTCGAGTTCGTCGAGCACTTCGGTGGCGTTCTCCTGCATAACCTGCGCCCCGAGCTCGTTGTCACCGCCAACGCCGTGACCTTTCACGCGGTCCTGTCCGATGAGGGCCGTGTCGATATCGAGATTCTGGAGGTCGGCTCGCGCCGTATTAACGGCGAGGGCCCCCCGGACAGCGTCGAACCCCATGTCGTAATCGAACTGGGCAAGCGACTGGGTTACTTTCCCGCCAGCCTGCCCGACACCAATCAGGACGACTTTCATATCAAATGTCTCGTGAGGGTGACTAATCAACGTTGTCCTCACACTGTGAACGGGCGACAAAGAAGGTGAAGCGGCCCTTGGCGTGGAATGGCGGACGTGGTTCCTTAACCTGAAGCGCGTCGGGTGGTTACTCGACCCGGAGCGTGTAGATCCGCTTACGCGCGTCGGAAAACGAAAACCGGGAGTCGATGACGCCGACATCTTCGAGGCGAGAAAGGGCGTACCGGACTGTCCGCGGTGGCAACAGGGTCTCCTCGGCGAGCTGGCTCTGGGTCAGGGTCTCGTTGTACTCCAAGACTTTCGCGACGAGTTTTGCGCTCGGCGGGAGATCGCGGACGGCGTCCCATCCACTGTCCTCGTCCTCGCTGTCGGCATCAGCGGATTGGATATCGGATGCGCTCATGGTACTTCCATTGTATCCAATACAGAGTGATAATATTTTCTGTTCGCTATTATGCTCTGTGGAAATGTTTCGGCAAAAAACGCGGCCGCGGACGGAGTCTATGCCCGAAAGTTTACCTTCGGTACATCCGGTGTCACAGACGTGGACGAAGTCGAGGTCAGCACAGTCGTGTATGCCCCACCCGAAGAGGTGTACGAGTTTCTGCTGGATTTTCCGGGCTACGCACGATATTCCGAATATCTCGACCGCGTGGTACAGGACGGCGACGGCTCACCGGGGACGAACTACGACCTCGTATTCTCGTGGTGGAAGCTCTCCTACACCGCTCGGTCGGAGGTGACTGACGTTTCGCCGCCGACGCGTATCGACTGGCGGATCGTCAAAGACATCGACGCCGAAGGGTACTGGGCGGTCGAGCCTGATCCGGACGACGTTCTGGCGGACGAGCAGACGGCCTCACGGGTGCGATTTCACGTTGCGTTCGACCCGGGGTCGGCTTCAGACAGCGCTATCGACCTTCCCCGACTCGTTTCGATGGACTGGGTAATCGAGAAAGTCAAGCCACTCATCCGCAAGGAGGCGACCAAAATCGTCGAACGTGTCGTCGAGGATCTTGAAGGGCAGGAACGGGATGTCGATCTGGAGATTCATGCCGGTCCGGATTCAGTATAACGCAGCGAGGGACCGCTACTCGGGCGTCTCGTAGTCGCCGCCGTACCGGATGAAAAAGTACGCGAGTCCGAGCGTTGCGACCATCACGAACGAGGTTGCAACCCCGAGCGTCTTCGCGCTGTTTGGCACTTCGGGCGGGCCGGAACTCCCACTACCACCGCCGCCGCCGCCGGAAGACTTCGTCGGGTAGTCCGTCCCGACGACGATGGCTCCCTTCATGCCGAGCCCTTCGTGTGGCACGCAGACGTAGGGGTAGATGCCGTCCTCCTCGAAAGTGTGCTCGTAGTTGACGCCGGCGCTAGAGACGGCGCTCCCGGAGTCAAGCGGACCCTCACCGTCCGAGACGACGTTGTGGCCGCCGCCGTTGCCCGTCCACTCGAACTGGACCGTTGCACCGTTGTCAACGTGGATCGCGGGTGGGCCGAAGCCGAACGCCCCGCCGTTTGCCTGCACGCCGACTTCTACCGTCGCCGTGTCCTGTCCGGTCGCATCGGCGACTGAGCCATCGTAGTTGCCAACCTGGTCGAGGAACCCACCAAAATCCGGCGGCCCGCCGCCGCCACCTTCGGTGCCTTCCTGTGCGGTCGCGGTGCCTGCTGCGGCCGACGCAGCCGTGGCCCCTGCCGCTGTCCGCAGGAAGCCGCGACGGGACACGTCCGCTCTACCGTCTGTCATACCTGACCGTTTGGGACTCCCCGTCCTGAATATGTCGGTTTCGAATCGGGGCCGTACTTTTCACAGTGGCATCACAACAGCCGCGGGTGCCGTGAAACATTTAACGCCGGTAGACCGAAACCACCGGTATGTCTACCGGAAGCCAGGGGGTCGTTGGCGGGATCCGTATCGACCTCAATCGGTTACACGAAACGTGGATGGAGCTCGTGTATCCACGCCAGCGAAACGCTAACGACACCGTTCTCGGGACGTGGACACCGGACTCCTCGTTCGGGATGGCCCTCTACCGTCTCTGGTCTGCGCTCGGTGTCCCAGTCATCGCGCTGGTGTATCCGCTGGTACTGTGTGGCGTCGTCCTGCGCTACCAGACCCGCCGCATTGACGGCACGGCGACCCGCCTGGGCGTTCTCGGTGTCGTTCTACTCTCTGTCCTCGCCTGGGGTGGCTTAGCGGCCCTTGCCCGGTTCGAGCCGGGGAGTATCGACCTCGTGTCGGGCGGGTTCACCGCTGTCGCTGTCGCCGGCGGGGTTGCGACGCTGTCGGCCGCGCTCGCTGTTACGTTCCGGCGGGTCGGCGGTCGCGGGACGACGGTCGCGCTGGCATACCCGTTTGCTATGACGGCCATCTTCCTCCCGCCGGTCGTCGCAGCGCTGTACTCAACGACTGTCGCCTCGGTCGTCATCCCCGCGAGCGACTCGCTGTCCCGGTGGTTCCTCTACGAAGTGCTGGCCACTGTCGGTGTCGCGGAGTTCTTCATCGAGAACTTCGATCGGGAAGGCATCGCTTACGTCATCATCTGGCTCGGGATCTCCATCCCGCTGGGGTGGGTGCTCGGCCTGCTGGTGACGCTTGCGGACTTCGTCCGCCCAACCGAGTGACCGCAAAGCCACCGTGTAGACGACCCTGGCTCCTGTTCTTGATGGGATGGAAGCCGGCAAGATGTTTCTGAAATAGTGGTGTATGGCCGGAACTTGTCCGAACCGCGCGTGATGGAGACAGAGGACGTACTGGGTAGTACAGTGACCAGCATCAGCAGCCCATAGTTGTAGAAACTGTCTGAGAATCGATGTTTCCGGTGTCGTCAATACGGACTTCTGCAAACCGGGAATTACAGTCGAAATGATCAGTCGTTACTGGGTACGTACCAGTCGTCTGTGTTGATTCGTCGGTTATCTTGAGAAGGTAGCCCGGAGACCGAATTTCTAACCAAAGTGTCCCGTTCGGTGGAAGTGTTTCTGTCTGGGTTACGACTGAGGAGGAACTCTCATTATGCAGTAATTCGACAGAGACAGTTCGGCTCGCCGGGCTATCATTCCAGATCTGAATTGGCAACCTATCTCCAGCTCCATCAACTCGGATGACGGTCGTGGGTTCCGCTTTCGTTCCCCGATACGGGGCTGGAACGGATGGAGTAATCGTTGGCGTGTCAGATGTCGTTACGTCGGGCGGACCACTGAGGTGTGAGAGAGCGGGAAACAAGAACGCTGAAACGACGATGCCGGCAACAATGATGAGAATGACGGTAAGAAGCGGACGGATATTCACACTACAAGCGACTTCCTTCTGTGCGTATCTGCCTTCTGGTTGTCACATCGACGGCGCGTACCGGTCACATCCGTCACTCTGAATCGGCGCAACTCGGGGTTGCGGTGACTTGCCCTGCGGGCTGTGTGAACCGAAAAAGACCGCTACGGACTGGCGCGGAACTCGCCGTGCTTCATTCCGAGGAAGAACGCGACGACCGAGAACACAATCATCGAGGGCAGAACCATCATCAAGACCGTCGAGAGAGTCATCACAGACGTGAGCCCGACCGTTGCGATAGCGACGATTACGACGAGCGGGGCCACTGCGGGCACAAAGTCAAAATCCATACTTCCGATTGTAGCCGGACAAATAAATTCTTTAAGAAAGCAACAGCGTCGATCAACTGACTGGCCAGCGGTTCGGTTCTTCACCCGCACCAACACGACGAGTACTGCGTACCCGTGAAGTACACTGCTGACGAACGTCTGCCCGGTCGCTACGACGGCGTCGCGTCGTCCGGCCGAACAACGGTTTCCTCGGGCGCGTCTCCATCGGCAACAGCGATATCCGCAGTCTCGTTGCCGCCGAACACAACCGTCGCACCGGTCCGCATCGGTGCAAGCAGTCCGACGACAACCGCGCCCGCAGTCGTCATCGGTGCCCGAAGCGCGACGGTCGTCTCCGCGTCGATATCGTAGTCGGCAACGACACGGCTGCTTTCGGCCATGAGTTCACCGTGCGTGTATGTTCTGTCGGCCGCCAGAACAGCGTCGTCAGGTGCGACCTCGCCCGGCGGCTGAAGTGGGTTCTCGCTCCACAGTTCTCGCTCGAACTGGGCGATGGTGGGGTCATCGACCGGGCCACCGTAGGCCAGCCCCTTGGTCCCCGGTCCCTGCGTGTAGCGGTCGAGCCACGCCGCTGGCGCGACGAGCGCCGTCGCGTCGACTGCATTCGGCGGGTCCATATCAACGACTGCGCCGTCGAGCGCCGCTGCGAGAAAGGCAAGCAGTGCGTCCGGGGCGTCCCGAAGGTAGCCCGGTCGGTCCTCGTCGGTCGGCTTTTTCGGACCGACGACGACGGCGACCCGCGTCCCGTGCCGGACCCCGTAATGTCGCAGCAGATTCCCGCCTTTCCAGGCGTTCGTGGCGAAATCGGAGTAACTGTACGGCGCCGCCCGCTCCGGTGAACGAAAGAGGACGCCGTCGCGGTCGCGGGCCTGCGCGACAAGGTCACCGAGTACCTGCATATGTCGTCGTTCGGCCTCACCGATGAAAAACAGCGCGGCCACAAAGCCGATGTGGGTGGCTATCCCCACGCTCTAGAAATGAAACGACAGCAACAGGTTGCCGACGTGCTCAGGGACAGCGACATCGACACGCCGCCCGCGTACCGGTTGCTTGACGTGGTGGCTGAACTCGGCGACATCGCGGCACAGGTCAACGAAACGACCGGCTACGGCACCGATTTGACGGCACTATCGATACGAGAAGACGAACTCGGCGACGCTCTATTTGCACTACTCGCGCTATGTGAACAACTCGATGTCGACGCCGATGCCGCGCTCTCGTCGGCGCTGGCGAAATACGAGGGACAATCAGGCACAAGCGGGACGCCGGCAAACGGGGACTGACTACAGCGAGTTCTTCAGTTTCTCGAAGAAGCCTTCATCGACATCGACCTCTTCGCCGCCGGCCTCCGCGAACTGTTCGAGGGCCTCCTTTTGTTCGGCGTTGAGGCTGTCGGGTGTGACGACCTGTACCTGCACGTAGAGGTCGCCGTGGCCGCGGCGGCGGAGCCGCGGCATCCCCTTGCCCTCCAGTCGGAACACTTCGCCGCTCTGGGTGCCGCTTGGCACGTCGACTTCCACCTCGCCGTCCAGCGTCGGGACGGTGATGGTGTCACCGAACACTGCTTGCGGGAACGAGATGGCCTGCTGGTGTTGCAAGCTGTCGCCGTCGCGCTCGAAGTCCGGGTGGTCGCGGACCTGTACCTCGATGAGCAGGTCGCCGTTCGGGCCGCCGTTTTCCCCGGGCGCGCCCTCGCGCTCCATCCGGAGTGTCTGCCCGTCGGCGATGCCGGACGGAATCTCGACTTCGAGGCTCGCATCGTTCTGGACAACGCCGTTGCCCCGGCAGGTCGAACACGTTTCGTCGTACAGCGTCCCCTCGCCGTCACACCGGCGGCAGGTCGTCCGCTGCTGCACCCGCCCCATCGGTGTCTGCTGGACCTGCGTCGTCTGGCCTTTGCCGTTACACTCCGGACAGGTCTCCGAGTCGGCTCCCGGCGGATGCCCGGCCCCGTCACAGTCGTCGCAGGCTTCCGGCCGGGTGACGTTCAGTTGCTTCGTCGCGCCGTTGTAGGCCTCTTCGAGGTCGATTTCCAGTCGCGTCTGGAGGTCCTGCCCCTGCCGCCGTCGGCTGCCACCGCGTCCGCCCCGGCCGCCGCCCCCGAAGAACTGGTCGAAGATATCCTGCATATCGAAGCCGCCAGCGCCGCCACCGAACGGGTCTCCACCCATCCCACCGCGGCCGCCGCCACCACCAGCGCCGCCGCGCTTCTCGGCCTGTTCGAAGCGCTCGTGGCCCATCTGGTCGTACATCTGGCGCTTCTCCTCGTCGGTGAGGACCTCTTTGGCTTTCTTGGCCTGCTTGAACTTCTCTTCGGCGTCGGGGTCGTCGCTCACGTCCGGGTGGTATTCCCGGGCTTTCTCCCGATAGGCCTCCTGAATCTCGTCTTCGGAGGCGTCTCGAGAGACACCCAGTATCTCGTAGAAATCCTGACTCATTCGTTGTACAAGGCTTAGACGATTGAGCTACTTCAAAAGAACGGGTTGCCGACTAGTCGTGTTCGACCCGTACCGGGGCGCTTATTTTCGTGCCGGGGGAGGATTCGAGCAATGAGTCCTGAGTCGTCTCGTGGGCATCGGGGTCTCGTCACGGTCGAGCGAGTCGCAGTCTGGGGGCTCGCGGCGCTGGCCGTCGTCGGGCTTGTTGCACTCGTCGTCGGCCCCGGTGCAGACCTGCGGACGGCGTCGCCGTCGGTCACCGTCGACGGCCAGTTCGACGCTGAGGCGGGAACGGTCACGCTCACCCACGCCGGCGGGGACCGGCTCACGGACACCAGTACGCACGCGCTGGCGCTCATCGTCACTGACGCTGACCGGAACCGCTCTACCACACTAACGTGGGCCGAGGCAGAACGGCTGCCCGTCGTGCCCGGCGACAGCGTCGTTGTTGACGACCCGCGCGTGGACTCGAATGGTGACGGAAATTATCTCGACGGCGATGCCTCGGTCGGCTTCTACCTCGATAGCGGCGACACCGTTGCGGTCCGCTGGACTGGCCGGCCACTCGGTGCACCGGACGAGCGGACAACGACGCTCGATACAGTAACGCTCGGTAACAAAACTGGTTGACTGTTCCCCCTCCTCAGGTGGCCCGTTATGGCATTTCCGGGAAGCGTCCTCGGCCGTTTGCGGCGGTGCTCCTGTTCCGTGTGTCGTCACGGACCGACGGGTCCGGTGTGGACATACACGTCTCCGGTTCCGGTCACAGTCACTCCGTAATCACCCAGCTGAAACGAGAGTGATACGCCGCTGTCCGGCCCTGACGAATGGACAAATAGCTGGTCAAGCGCGTCCGGGTCGAGCGTTTCGATGAGGGGTGATAGCTCTATCGCCTCTTGCCCAGCTGCGATTGCAACCGTTTGTACGACCGCTACTGACGGTGAGACTGTGTTCCAGTCGAACTCCGCGTGGAGCGTGTCCGGATTGTCGGATGTCCCGTCGGGCCGCCTGTCGGACCCACTCATTACTAGCAATATGTTGACCAAACAACTTAATTCTACTGTCAATCAATAAGTTGTAATTATGATATGTGAAGTGTCTACCTAATTATCGAGTAAACGCCGATAAAAGCTTTCACTGCTGGATGTGAACAGTCCTTTATGATTGCAAGCTGATACAGTAGCTGTCCGCTAAACTTGTATTCCTGTGTCGGCCGTTTCCGCCAAGAAATGACACTACAGACGAAATACTGCCAGTGAAATAGCTGCTGTAGCGTGCCTGATACGACTGCGTCTGGCTGAGTATCACTCTAAACGCACTCCCTGATGCCTGTCTGGGCAGTTTTTCTGAAAGAGGCACGCAGCAGATGTGGTTGGGACACATAGGATGCCGCGTGCCAAGTACCTCTACTCCGGACCGAGGTATAACAGTTGTGTGATTAACTGAGTAAACAAGAGCAGGACGCCGACGCGACCGACACGTGGACCAGCACGTGCGACAACCGGAGCCCGGACTGCCACAATACGCTCTGTGGCCCCATCAAGCAGCGCTAACTCCGATGAGAGCCGGCAATGTAGCAGTAACAACGTCTTTTACCTGTGGGCGTCATCTTCCTACACATCCTCGGCTTCCACCGAGATGAAGGTTGGGACACATGACATCTGATGCAACACACGAAGAAGCGGTAAGTTTACTACAGGAGTTGGGCTTGAAAGAGTACGAGGCGGAGTGTTTTGTGGGGCTCTCTCGGATGTCCAGCGGCACGGCGAAAGGATTGAGCGAGGTAACTGAAGTTCCGAGGACGCGTGTTTACGATGCCGTTCGGATTCTCGAAGCGAAGGGGCTTGTCGAAGTCCAGCATTCGAGTCCCCAGCAGTTCCGGGCCGTCCCGCTCTCCGAGGCCACCGAAACGCTCCGCGATCAGTACGAAGAGCGTATCGAGCGCCTCCAGTCCGCACTGAGTGAGATGGGACGCATCGAAGCCGACAATGACGAGGCTGAGCTACAGGAGGTCTGGTCGCTCTCCGGGTCCGACGCTATTGAGAACCGCGCTGCGGCGATCAGCGCGGACGCGACCGACGAAGTGGTCCTCGTCATCGGCTCCGAAGCGGTCCTCACCGAGCCGCTAATCAAGCAACTCAATTCGCTCGACCCGAATGCAGACCTCATTGTCGGGACTGGGTCCGCCTCGATACGGGACCGCGTGGAACAGGAAATCCCACGCGCCACTGCGTTCCTGTCCGAACTGGACTGGCTCCACAGTGAAATGATACCTGAGGAGGACGCTGCGGTTGGACGACTTCTGCTCGTCGACCGGTCGACTATGCTCGTCAGCTCAATCAACCCACAGACTGGCGACGAACAGGCCATCTTCGCGACCGGGCTCAGAAACGGGCTCATCGTCATCGCACGCCGTCTCCTCTCGCAGGGCGTCGTGGAGATGACCCCACTAGAGCAAGGCTAACAAGCCATGTGCGCGGGCCGTCACCGCCCGCTTCTCTCACTCGTCGTAATGATCGGAGAGAAACGCAAGGAGCGGCCGGACCCGGTCGTACTCCGGGCCCCGTGTTACCCAGTGCGTTTCCCGGTCCCACTCGATGAGCCCCATCTCTGCCAACTTCGGGAGCTGCCGATGATAGAGTTCCGCCGGGATTGCCGGCTCTCTCACTGGCGTCCGACCGCCGTCAAACTCGGAGACAGTTGGCCGCCACCGCTCCGCATCACATAACGCGAATAGTACCTGAGGGCGGTCCTCGTGTCCCACCGCGTCGAGTTGCGCGCTCAAACACTGTGGCTAAATCTGTTTTTGATTGCTCACTGCGCGGCCGTACGCTCGGCTATCGAATATATGTGTGAAATTTTCATTATGTATTATTGTTCTGAATATCAGGGTGAACGAAACGAATCCGGGGCTTCTGTGTCCGGATCACACAATAGAGGCTCGGAACGGCCGCTGTTACCGATTCACCGCATGCGTGGCAAATGCCGATCCCTTCCGAGAAAGATAGTCTGTCTATTCTGCGAGCTCGGCGATTGGGTTACACCGCTGAGCGGACGACGCCGATTACCCGTCGTCGCCGTCGTCCGCGTCTTCAGCCGACGTCTACCGGGGGAATGAAACCGACTTACTCTTCGTCGTCTTCGTCAACGTCCTCGAAGTCGGCGTCGACGTACTCCTCGCCCTGCTCGGCCGCGCCGCCTGCTGCGCCGCCCGGTCCGGCAGCGCCGCCGGGGCCGGCAGCGCCACCCGGACCAGCGCCCGCGGCACCGCCTGCGGCCTGCTGGGCCTGATCCTGATACATCTGCTTGCCGATCTCCTGCAGTTCTTCGCTCAGGGTCTCGGTGACCGCCTCGTAGTCCTCTTTCGTGGCGTCCTCGTCTTCGAGGACTTCCTCGACGTCCTCGATTTTCGCCTCGATATCGGACTGGAGGTCCTCGTCGATCTCCTCCTCGTTTTCGTCGAGGAGTGTCTCGGCGCGGCGGACGGACGCCTCGGCCTCGTTGCGCGCTTCGATGCGCTCGCGGCGCTGCTCGTCCTCTTCGGCGTGCTGTTCGGCCTCCTGTTGCATCTCCTCGATCTGGTCGTCGGAAAGGCCGGCACCGCCTTCGATGGTGATGTCCTCCTTGTTGCCCGAGCCCTTGTCCTCGGCTTCGACGTTGACGATGCCGTTCTCGTCGATGTTGAACGACACCTCGATCTGAGGCGTGCCTGCGGGGGCCGGTGGGATGCCCGAAAGCGCGAACGCGCCGAGCAGTTCGTTCTCCTCGGCGATTTCACGCTCGCCCTGGAAGACACGGATCTGGACCTGTGTCTGGTTGTCCTGAGCGGTTGTGAAGATCTTTGATTCCTCGGTCGGGATGGTGGTGTTCTTGTCGATGAGTCGCTCGAACAGGCCGCCCTTGACCTCGACACCCAGCGACAGCGGCGTCACATCGAGCAGGACGATGTCGTCTACATCGCCCGAAAGGACGCCAGCCTGAATGGCTGCGCCCAGCGCGACGGCTTCGTCGGGGTTGACGTTCTTTTTGGGCTCCTGCCCGGTCATCTCTTCGACCTGGTCCTGCACCTGCGGCATCCGCGTCGAGCCACCGACGAGAATGACTTCGTCGATGTCGCTTTTGGTGTAGTCCGCGTCGGCAAGCGCCTGCTCCGTCGGGCCGACGGTGCGCTCGATGAGATCCTCTGTGAGGGACTCGAACTTCGCGCGCGTGATCTTTTGCTCAAGGTCCAGCGGACCGTCGTCGGTGGTCGCGATGAACGGGAGGTTGATTCGGGTCTCCTTGCGCGAGGAGAGCTCGATCTTGGCCTCCTCGGCAGCCTCTGTCAGGCGCTGGAGCGCCTGCCGGTCGTCGCGGAGGTCGATGCCGTGTTCGGCCTCGAACTCGTCAGCGAGATAGTCGATGATGGCGTGGTCCCAGTCGTCGCCACCGAGGTCGTTGTCCCCGTTGGTCGCGACAACTTCGTAGACGCCCCCACCGAGGTCGAGGATGGAGACATCGAAGGTGCCGCCCCCGAGGTCGTACACGAGGACGGTCTGGTCGGATTCATCATCGAGCCCGTAGGCCATCGCGGCCGCCGTCGGCTCGTTGACGATTCGTTCAACCTCGAAGCCGGCGATCTCGCCGGCATCCTTGGTTGCCTGGCGCTGTCGGTCGTTGAAGTACGCCGGGACCGTAATAACGGCCTTCTCGATCTCGTCGCCGAGGTACTCCTCAGCGTCGTGTTTGATCTTCTGGAGGATCATCGCCGAGACCTGCTCGGGTGTGTACTCCTCCCCGTCCAGTTCGACCGAGTAGTCGTCTTCGCCCATATGGCGCTTGATCGACTGGATGGTCTCGTCGGGGTTCTTTACCGCCTGGTTCTTCGCCGGTTTCCCGACAAGCCGCTCACCGTCGTCGAACGCAACGACAGAGGGTGTCGTCCGCTCGCCTTCACCGTTGACAATGATTTCAGGGTCGCCACCTTCCATGACCGCGAACGCGCTGTTCGTGGTCCCAAGGTCGATACCCAGAATCTTGTTGCTCGCCATCTTACCCGCTCATAGCGGATTGGGCCGGTTAAAAGTTGCTAGATGTACTGATTGGAAAAACGGACAAAGGGGCCTCCTCCGGGCGGTTTTATACTCGGTGGACTTCCCTGACCGGTGATTATTTAATGTACCGCAATACGACCGCTATACCACCGGAGTGCCCGCTACTCCTCGCTCTCGCTGACGGTCACCTGCGCCTCGCGCAGCACTTTGTCGGCCATCTCGTAGCCCGGCCGGTGGACATCGGCGATTGCCCCGTCCGGCTGGTCGCTGTCGACGCGGGCGAGCACCTGATGCTGTGTCGGGTCGACGTCTCCGCCGGGGTCGGGGTCGATGACTTCGACGTTCTCGGCATCGAGGACATCGTCTAGCTGGCGAAGCGTGGACTCGACTCCACCTCTGATATCGGTGTCCTCGTCCTGTCCGAGCGCACGCTCAAGATTGTCTCGAACGTCGAGCAGGCGCGTCACGAGGTCCTCGGTGGCACGCTTCTGTTCCTGTTCGCGGCGCTTGTCCATCCGCTTCTTGTAGTTCTGGAACTCCGCTTGCTTGCGCTTGAGCTTCTCCTTTAGCTCCTCGATGTCACCGTCTTGTTGTTCGACCTCCGATTCGAGACTGTCTACGCGCGTCCGTAGCGCGGAGAGTTCCCGAGCGATGTCTTCGGGGTCCGATTCGGCGACCCGGTCGACCAGGTCCTCGTCGGTGTCGAACTCGCCTATGTCAACCTCGTCCGCGTTGACGCCCTCGGGCACGTCCTCGAGATCCGCGTCACCGTCCGCTTGCGCCTCGCTCGCGGTCGACTCCTCCGTCGCGGCCGTGTCGTCGGCTGCGTCCTGCTCGGTCATACCCGATAGAAGTCGTCACGTGGATAAAAGGATTCAGAAACGGCCTGGCGGTGATACTGATAATCAGAGCCTGTCTCACAGGAGGAAGCTAACGACCATCAGAACGAGGAAGACGACGACGAGGATCTTTGCGATTCGCATACTGAGCCCCGCCACACCGCTCAGTCTGGCTAGTCCGGCGATAATGGCGAGGACGAGAAACAGCAGCGCCAGTTCGAGGAACCCACTGCCGGGTTGGAGTGGGATCGCCGGTATAGTGTCACTGCGAACTAATGCACATTCTGCTGTACAACAACAGTACAGTTAGCGTATAAACGGTTTCGACTGTGGCTGCGGTAGATACTGCATGACACTGTGTACCGGCACACCTCCAGGTATTATCTACCGCCTAATCAGGGACCCATGGCAAATACGTCCGGGTCGTACTGGAACCGAGTTTGATAGGTCTCCCACTCATCAGCCTTCTTCAAGCGGTACTTCGCGAAAGACGGGTTTCGGACCAGTTCTAATTCGGCAATCCGTTCCTGAACCGGGTCGAACATACTTTTCCAATCGAGGTCACGGAGTGACTCGCCGGGCTCTTCATCGGCTGCAGCGAATGTCACTCCATCATCTGTCTGCTCAATTGACCCGTACTGATATCGACTCCAAGCCGTGTACGTTCCGAACGGAACCGTTTCAGTTGGCGGTGGTGGTCGACGATACTGCACTTGGAACCGCTGATGCCTTTCCCCGCCGCCCCACAGCACTCCACGAGTGAGAAGCTTAATACGGCTTTTCGTGTCTATAGAGCTGTTATAGGTAATTCGGGCGTGCTCGTATTCGCTTGATTGGAACTGGTCTGCGACGTTATCGGTGTGATGGATCTCGATTTCGTGCTGATACGGTAACGATGTCCGGCGTGCGCGCTCGACAACTGAAATCGTCTCCGTGCCCCGACGAAGCTCATCGTGTGGGCCTGTTCGACGCCACTGTGCCGGGTCGGCCTCATCGGGGTCGACCCACTCGTCCATACTACTAATATGCGATTGACAGTGGTAAGTTTTGTTATGGTTCACTGTGGCATATGTTTCGCGTGCTGCCAATGTCGTGTGAAATACAACTGTTTACACTAACATACGGTCAAGTTCGACAACGAGGCCGCTGTCGGCGTCTGGGTCGCTGACGAGCGTCCCCAGGCAGACCGCAGCCCCGTCGGGCGTGACAGAGACGACCTGTGAATCTATCTCAGGCGTCGCGTCGCCCACTTCTGCCGGGCCGGTCTCGATGACGCCCGGCGCATACACCGGCGCGCCTTCGGCGACTTCGCGGGCGGCGCTGGGCGCAATTGTGACCCGTGGCAGGTGGGACAGCGCACGCTCTGCGGGCTGGATAATCTCGCGCAGTTGCGCTTCGTCCCCGTCTGCAGCAAAGGCCAGCGCGTCCACGAGGTCGTGCATCGTCGACAGCGATCCGTCGTCAAAGGTGCCGGTCGCCGCCCGGCGGAGGTCGCCCATGTGTGCGCCGGTCCCCGCCGCCAGCCCGATATCGTGACACAGCTTCCGGATGTAGGTCCCCGACGCACACCGAACCCGCAACAGCAGTCTCCGGTCCCCCTGTTCGAGGATACCCAGTGAGTGAATCCGGCGGGAACGCAACTGGCGCTTCACTGCGCTCTTTCGAGGAGGTTTCTGATAGATGTCTGTCTCGAACTCGGCGACGATATCCGCAATATCGGCCGGCGCTTGGTCGTGGAGTTCGAGCACCGTCACGTACTCCTTGACGGCGTTGTCGAACACTTGCGCCATCCGAGCGGCGTCGCCGAGCAACACGGGCAGACAGCCGGTCACCTTTGGGTCGAGCGTTCCGCCGTGGGCGACCCGGTCCTGGCCAGTGGCGTCGCGAATCCAAGCCGCGACCTGATGGGCTGACGGGCCCGGTGGCTTATCGAGGTTGACGACGCCGAACGAGCGAAGCGAATCGAGGTCCCGTTCGTCGGGCGGGGCACGGAGTGTCATCGGCTCAGAACTCGTACCGGACGTTCTCGACCGGTGCCTTCCCCTCGTCGCCATCGGGGCTGTATGATTCGACAGCGTGGAGGGTCACGCTCAGGACTCCCTGTGGGTCCCAGCGAGCGGTGTTGACCGACAGGTCGTAGATAGAGAGGTCGTCGAAGTCGATGTCGTAGTAGTCGCTGTAGCGCTGGGCCTCGCTGTCGCCACGCTCTCGGGTTTCGGTCTTTGCCTGTTCGAAGGGCTTGTTCTCCCGTGTCGCGATGCGGTCGGCGCGTACGTCCAGCGGCGCAGTCAGCCACAGTTTCATGTCGGCGTACTCGCCCGCCATCCAGCCAGCGAGTCGGGACTCCAGCACGAGGTCATCGCGCTCGGCAGCAATATCACGCAATCGGCGGTCCAGATCACGGTCGATCTGGTCGTCTTCCTCGGCGGCTTTGTTCAGCTCGAGCGGTGTCATCCCGCGCTCTTCGGCCAGCGAGCGGAAAATATCGCCGCCACTGACGTGCTCGTAGTTCAGGGCGTCGGCCAGACTCTTGGCAAGTGTGCTCTTGCCGCTGCCGGCCGGGCCGGAGACGGTAATCAACATAGAGATGTTCGGGGGGCCCCGATAGAAAGGGCTGTCTCTTCGCGCCTACCCAGTCGGCGTCGTCTCGACGTTGAGCGCCTTCCGGATGATCTGGGTGAACGACAGCGAGCACAGGAAGTACCAGACAATCCACGCCTGGACCGGGCCGGCGACGCTGTTGCTCCACGCTTCGACCTCGCCGAAGATGGGGAGCGTAATCACCGGGCTCGCGTCGACGCCGGCTCCGAAGACAATCCAGTAGAGCCAGAGGAACAGCGGGATGTTGACCAGCATGATCCACACCATCGGTCGGAACTGCTGTTTGAACATCCCCATCTGGTCGGTCATCAGCTCCATCTGCTCCTCTTCGAGGCGGTCAAGCGCTTCTTGATCGTCGCGTTCCTTTGCGGCTTTGCGGCGCTCTTTCAGGTCCTCCATCTTCTCCTGGTGGTCGCCCATCCCCGACATGTCCATGAGGTTGTCCTGCAGAATCGTCGAGGTGGTCCCGGTGATAATTGCAAGCACCAGGATAACGACATAAAACGGCAGCATGTCGTTGAGCGGCCCGAGGACGATGTCGATGACGCCGCCTGCGATAACGTCCCGGACTGAAGTCAGGGAGTAGCCGGCAAACAGGCCGAGCGTGCCGAGGCCGGCGAGTTTGTCCCATTTCGACCAGCCGCTGCCCCCGTCATCATCGCTCGGGGCCGCGTCGGACTCTTCGAGCGCCTCACGGACGCCATCAGGGTCGTCGATAACGAACCCCTCGCCATCGGCGTCGATGAGCAGGCCGGACTCGATGAGCCGGCCCCACTCGCCGCTCGTGAGGTCGTCGCTCACGTCGCCCCAGGTGACGGTCCCGTTCTCTTCGGCCGCAGCGAGCACCGTCGAGAGCGCATCAGTCATTGCCTCGCCGTCTTCGGCGAGTCGTTCTACCTTCGGCGCGGTACGTGCCATTGTGTGTGCTTGAGTTGCGACGGCATATCAACGTTTTACTCTGACTGTCTCGACGGTATCGGACTCGAACGGCGGTTCCGTCGCGTTTCAGGCCGTGTGTGCGTCGACGGCGTCCTGAATCTCGCTCCAGACCTCGTCGGGTGTCTGCTCGCCGTCGATGGCGACGAAGCCGTCGTGGTCCCCGTAGTGGTCGATGACCGGTGCGGTGTTGTCGTCGAACACGTCCAGTCGGTTGCGGACGGACTCCTCGTTGTCGTCGTCGCGCTGGATGAGGTCGCCGCCGCATTCGTCACAGACACCGTCTTCCTCGGGCTGATTGAACTCGACGTGGTAGTTCGTGCCGCAGTCGTCACAAACCCGCCGGCCCGTGAGTCGGTCGACCAGTTCCTCCCGCGAGACATCGAGCGAGAGGATCACGTCGAGGGCGGTCATCCCTTCCAGTTCTTCGGCCTGTTCGAGGTTACGCGGATAGCCGTCGAGCACGAACCCGTCAGCCTGTGAGAGGGCTTCGTCGACGATAGCGTTAACTACCGCGTCCGGCACGAGATCGCCCGCTTCCATGTACTCACGGGGCGTGTCGTACTCGGTGTCCATGTCGCTGATATCCATGTCCTTGTTCGCCCGAAGGGCGTCACCGGTCGTGATGTGTTCGACGCCGTACGCTTCGGCGAGGTTGGCGCTCTGGGTTCCTTTGCCGGCTCCCGGCGGCCCGACAATCAGGATTCGTGGATTCGACATAGTCAGGGTTTCCAAGGGGTCGGTTAAATGGTTGTCCAAATCACGCTGGCGGGTCACGCTGCCGCCACCCAAAGGCGTGTAGGCGTCCCGGGCCAACACAGAATAATGCTTGAACCCGGCGCGCCGGCCCCCGACATCAGCGCACAGAATCAGTTCGGTGAGACTGTCTCGCCCGACTTCGATGCGCCGACCGTGCTGTACTTCTATCCCGAAGATTTCACTGGCGGCTGTACCATCGAGGCTCGGGATTTCCAAGAACAGCTCCCGCAGTTCCGCGAGGGCGGCATCACCGTCTACGGCGTTTCGATGGACGATGTGGCGACCCACGATGAGTTCGCCGAGGAGGAAGGCCTGCTGTATGACCTGCTTGCCGACCCCGACGGGACCGTCGCCGAAGCGTTCGGCCTCGACACCAGCGGCGGCCGGACGGACCGCCGAACGTTCGTGCTCGCCGATGGCGAAATCAAGTCTGTCTACGACCCGGACATCTCGGACCCCGACGGGCACGCCGAGGCAGTGCTCCGGGACGTTCGAAACGAGTACGTGCAGGGCGGATAGGCCCGCTGTTTTCAAACTCACTTGGAGCTGATACGACAACGAGTACGGGCGGGGCTGTCCGGCTGTGTGACAGAGGCGACGGACCGCAAATTCTAGAACACTTCCGCGCCGCCGCCGATTCGGGTCTGGTACACCCGGGCGTCGACCCCGCGCTCGCCGAAGGCGTCGAGCATCGTGCTCGCAATCTTTCGGCGGTCTTCCTCAGCACACGCGGCGATGACTGTCGGGCCGGCCCCGGAGATAGTGACGCCGGTGGCACCAGCCGACAGCGCGGCTTCACGAACCTGTTCGTAGCCGTCGATGAGCTTCGCGCGGGCCGGCGTCACCACGGTGTCGTGCATCCCCTGGCCGACGAGTTCGGGGTCGTCGCGGTGCATCCCGGTCGTTAGCGCCGCGGCGTTACCCACTGTCTCTACCATCTGGTCGACGCGGGCGGTCTCCGGGACGACGTTACGCGCGTCCCGCGTCGAAACCACGATATCGGGCAGACACGCCACGAGCGGGATGTCGGCGTCGACCTGCGTGACGCCCTTGTCGGTCGCGATGGTGAATCCGCCCATGATCGAGGGGGCGACGTTGTCGTCGTGGGCGTCGCCCGAAACGACGGCCTCGCCCTTGGCGGCGATGGGGACCAGTTCCTCGCGGGTGTAGCCGCGGTCGTACAGTTCGTTCAGCCCAACGGCCGCTGCGGCGGCGCTGGCCGCGGAGGAGCCAAGCCCCGATGCGGGACGGACACCCTTATCTATCTGAATGCGTGCCGGCGCGTCAAGTGCGTCAGCGACCGCGCCGACGGTGTTCTTGTCGGGGTCCTCCGGGATGTACTGGCTGCCAGCACCGGTTACGTCGATGGTCACCCGGTCAGCTTTCTCCAGACGGACAACGTCGGCCGGACGCTCCAGTGCAACGCCGAACACGTCGAAGCCGCTCCCGAGGTTCGCACTGGTAGCCGGCGCCCGGACTGTCAGCATGCCTGCGAATTTCAGCAGTGTAGGCAAAAAGGTAGCGAACCGACACTGTGGCCGTTTCCCAGTACTGAGAACGCGGCCCAAAGGCATAATGCTGGGAAACCTGACGTTGGGATAGGTATTGCTATGGATGTCGACATTGCAACGGTCGCCATCCTCGGGAACGCGGGTGGAGCGCTCGTCGGTTTCGTAGTTGCGGTTATTGCCACCCGACACCGGGATGTCCCCGGTGCTCGCCAGTACGGCTGGCTCGCACTGGCTGGTGGGTGCTGGTGTGCCGTCTCTCTTTGGCGAGTTGTCGCTACCAACCCCACCGTCGCAGAAACGGTGTACGTGCTGGCACGAACCACTTCGGCACAGCTACTCGGGCTCTGGGCCGTTTTCGTGCTCGTCTACACTGGCCGGCGCTCGTGGCTTCGCCCGACCCGTCTCGCTCCCCTTTTGCTTGCGGCGAATGCAGACGTGCTGCTACTGCTTTTTGGCCAGGGTCGCTTCGTCGAAGCCGTCCCCATCACCCAGAGCGGCGTGACGCTGTTCGCCGTGCAACGTGGGGCCGCCTACACGACGACGCTTGCAATCTCTTACATCCCGTTATTTGTCGGCTATGCTCTCCTGATCGAGTTCTTGTTCCGGTCACAGAACCTCTATCGGCGGCAGACAGCGACAATCCTCATTGGAACCATCCTCCCGGTACTCGCCGCCGTACTGTATGATTTCGGCTACACGCCACATCCGGCCATCGACTTTACGCCGGTGGCGTTCTCGATCAACGCGGCACTCGTCGGCTGGGTCCTGTTCGAAGACGAGTCGCTATCGGTAAGAACGGTGTCGGGTGACGGCCTCGTCGACAATCTCCCCGACCCGGTCATCGCTCTCAACGACGACTGTGTTGTTATCGATTACAACGCCGCGGCGGCCAGCGCGCTAGATCATCCAGAGCCTGATGGGGAGTCACTCGACGACCTTGCCCCGGGTCTCGTTGGCCACATTGAGCGCGGCGAGGTGTTCTCGTTCGGGGATTCGTTCACCTACTATAACCCACAGACGACGAGTCTCACCGACCAGTCCGGGACGGAACGCGGTCGCCTCGTCGTGCTCAGGGACGTCACCGGACAGCAGCGCCGGCAGGACCGACTCGAAGCGCTACAGGCTGCGACCCAGCAGTTCATCGAGGCAGAGACAGCCGAAGCGGTTGCGGAGATGGCCGTCGAGTTCGCAACTGCCGTGCTCGACCAGAACGCGGCGGGCGTGTTCCTCGAAGAGGATAGCGTTCTTGAACCGGCCGTCATCAGCGAGACGATCGAAAATAACGTTGAGGAAGAACTGCTATACGGGTCACCGACTGACAGGCCCGAAAGCAAACTCTGGCAGACGTACGAAACCGGTGAGATACAGACTGTCTCGCTGGAGCAGGACGGACTCGACCCGCTCGACAACGCGCTTATGCTGCCGCTTGGCTCCCACGGCGTGATGGCGATCACCGCATACGGCAGCACCTTCGCCACGGAGGACAGGCGATACGCCGCGATTCTCGCACAGACGACGCAGGTCGCCCTCGATCAGGTCGAGCGCGAGCGCGAACTCCGCCAGAGCCGGAGTTCGGTCAAGCGACGCCGCGAACAGATAGAGTTCTTCAACGGCATCCTCAGACACTCGCTGCACAACGCGATGGTCGTCATCCGCGGCCGCGCGGAGCACATCAGGGATGATGTCCCGTCACCGAAACAGCGCCATCTCGACAGCATCAGCGACTGGTGTGGGACGCTCACAGAGATGAGCGAAACGATCCGGGATATCAACAACACGGTGACAGCAAGCGAAGCCGAGCGGCTGGACACCGTCGATCTTAACGCCACACTCCGGCGCTCAATTGAGTCGCTCCGAGTCGAGTACGATTCGGTATCGGTCTCCTACGAACTGGACGGTGAGTACAGCGTGCAGGCGAATGAGTTGCTCGAAGAGGTCCTCCTGAGCATCCTCCGGAACGCGGTCGACCACAACAACGCCGACACCCCACAGGTAACCGTCTCGGTCCAGCAGGCCGGCGACTGGCTGCAAGTCCGCATCGCTGACGACGGCCCCGGTATGAGCGATGAATTAAAGACGAAAGTGTTTGAGCGCGGGCTCTCACCCGACCAGACCGCCGACGGGTTCGGCCTCTACTTCGTCTCGGTCATGATGGAGCTGTACGGCGGGACGCTCTGGTTCGAAGACAACCGCCCGACGGGGACGGTCGCTGTTCTCGAACTCCAGCGGGCGGTGACGTGCAGCAAAGCCGGCGACGACCCCCAGTCCGGCGACACCGAGACGGCGGCGACCGAAGCGCAAACTAAATCCCACAACCGCTGATAGGTCGGGGTATGATTGGCGTCGTCGGTGGCGGTATCGCCGGCCTCTCGGCAGCGTACCGGCTCCAGCAACGTGGTCACGAGGTACGTGTCTTCGAGGCGAGTGAGGACCTCGGCGGCCTGGCAGCGACCTACGAGACGGCCGGAGACCCCATCGAGAAATTCTATCACCACCTCTCGAAATCCGAGGAAACAATCGTCGACCTCGCCGAGGAACTGGGCCTCGGTGATGCGGTCGAGTGGCACATCGGGGAGAACGCCTACTACGTCGACGGCGTCGTCCACCCCATGGACAAGCCCTGGGAAATCCTCTCGTACCCGCACCTCTCGCTGTACGACACGTTCCGGCTGGGGATGCTCGTCCTCGATATCGACGTTCGCGGCGGCGTCCCGTCGTTCGACACCTACGAGCGGCTGGAAGACTTCGAGGACGTGCCCATCGAGGAGTTCGTCGTCGACCACACTACCCGGGGCGTCTACGAGAACTTTTTCAAGCCGCTGCTCGATGCGAAGTTCGGCGACCGGAAAGACGACGTGAGCGCCGCGTGGCTACTCGGCCGAGTCAAATTCCGCGGCGAGCGGGACATCCTGAACGGCGAGATTCTGGGCTACTTCGACGGCGGATTCGGTCGCCTGCTCGACGCGCTGGTCGACGCCGTCGGCCGCGATAGCATCGTGACGGGCACACGCGTGTCCGAGGTCGACACGAGCGGCGGGGCCGTCTCGTCGCTGACGGCCACGGACGGAACCGAGACGACGGTTCACGACGTTGACAGCGTCGTCGTCGCGACGATGCCGAACGTGCTGGAAGCCCTGACCGGCTACACCTGCGACATCGATTTCCAGGGGACAGTATGCTCGGTTATCAGCATGGACGAACCTTTGCTTGATACGTACTGGCTGAACATCGCCGACGACGCTCCCTTCGGCGCGCTCATCGAACACACGAACTTCGTCTCCGCGGAGCGGTACGGCGGCGAGCATCTGCTGTACGTCGCCCGCTACATTCAGGACGAATCCGAAGCCATCTGGCAACAGAGCGACGACGAGGTCGCCGAGACGTGGCTGCAGGGCATCGAATCGCTCTTCCCTGATTTCGACCGCGACGCCGTCAACTGGATTCGAACAGGGCGCAATCCACGGACTGCGCCGGTCTACGAACGCGGGTATCTCGACATGGTCATCCCGTACGACCTGAGCGACGCCGTCGCGGACGGCCTCTACTACGCCGGGATGGCCTCACGTGCACAGTACCCGGAGCGCTCGCTCAACGGCGGTATCGTCGCGGGCTTCGAGTGCGCCGACCGCATCGCACGCGACCCGTCTGCGGCGACGAAAACCGACGAGTCGCCGCTTTCGGAAGCCCAACGCTGAGGGCTTTGCTGCCCGAGTCGATATCCTACGCTCCGGCCATATGTTGGCTGCCCCTTCTGATTACGGCTGATACAGCGAAAAACAGGCCTCCGACCGCCGTCTGGCTCAGTCGCCGGCCGCGCTTTCCACGTCGTCCTCGTCGATGACCGGCGCGTCGGTCGGGCTCACGTCGTCCGGTTCCTCGCGGCCGCCACCGACTACCATCTCGCCGTCCTCGGTTTCGACGTAGACGTCGTCAGCAAAGCCACCGACGGCGTGGGGGTGTTCCGGCTCGTCCAGTCGCTCTGGCGTCGACGGCGCGTCGGTGACGCCGCCGGCCGGCCGGAACGTCCCGAGCGGGTCGTCGATGGTGATGCTGTGCGCGTCGAAGAAGTCCGCGTACCGCTCGTAGTGGGCTTCGAGTTCGTCGGCCGGGAACTCCATCATCTCCGTCCAGCCGTGGTTGTAGAAGTCGAAATTCGCCTGAATGTGGGTAATTTCCCGAGCCTCAGCTTCCGAGTACTCTGCTTCGAGTGCAGCCACGTAGGTGTCCATCGTGCCGTCGAAGAAGTCATCGAGGTGGTCGCGCCGCTCCTCCCGGTGTGCCTCGTCGGCCTTCCCGAGGAAGATTTTGGTGTGGAGTTTCACCAGCCCGTAGTTGGCCACCGACCGGACGCCGGGTGTGGTCAGCGCCTTCTTGCTTGCCCAGTGGCGCGGGTTCTGGTAGATTTTCATTTCAATTTCGAATACGGGCCCCAGCGCCTTCAAATCCCCGACTATCGGTGTGTTCAGTTCGCTATCGGAAACGATACGCAGATAGCAATCCACATTAGGCCTGATTTCGTACCGGCCGTACATGAGCACGTCGCACGTAATCATCGGTGACGGCATCGCGGGTGCGTCCGCAGCCGAAACAATCCGGGAAGCGGACCCGGATGCGTCGGTCACAGTCCTGACCGACGAGGGGGAGGCACTGTATAACCGGATTCTCATCAAGGAGTTCGCCAAGGGGAAGCTGCCGGAAGCGCCGATCTCGATCCACGAGCCGGAGTGGTATGACGAACGCGACATCGACCTCCAGCTGAACACTCACGTGACGGACATCGATCCCGATGCCCACGAGATCCAGACCCACGAGGGAGATACCTACGAATACGACAAGCTGCTGGTGGCCACGGGTGGGACGCCGGCACAGGTTCCGGTCGAGAACAGCGACGCCGACGGCGTCCACCACTTCTGGACGTTCCAGGACGCGCGTGGCATCCGCGAACATGCTGACGAGGCTGACCAGGGTATCATTGTCGGGGCGGGACTGCTCGGCATCGACCTCGCGGCGGTCTGTGCCGCTCAGGAAATCGACGCGAAGTACCTGATGCGTGGCAACCGCTGGTGGCGCTACGCACTCTCGGAGGACGGCGCGGAGATCATCCACGAGGCGCTCGAAGAGAACGGCGTCGAACCCGTCTTCGAGTCCGGCGTCGACCACTTCGAAGTCGACGACGACGACAAGGTCACCGGCGCGGTCGACCCCGACGGCAACCACTACGAGGGCGAGTGGGCCGGCGTCGCTATCGGCCTCGATTTCAACACCGAGTTCCTCAACGGGACCGGACTCGAACTCGACGACGGCGTCGTCGTCGACGAGTACATGCAGACCAACGTCGAGGACATCTACGCCGCGGGTGACCTCACCCAGTTCTACGACACCATCCTCGACTCCCAGGCGCAAAACGGCGCGTGGGGTTCAGCCAAGGAGCAGGGGTCGGTCGCCGGGACCAACATGGTCGCGGACGCCGAGGAGAAGGAGTTCCGCTGGGTCTCCTCGTACTCCATCACGCACTTTGACTTCCCGTTCCTTTCCTTCGGTCACCCGACCCGTGGCGACGACGAGGCCGAACGGAAGTACTCCGACAGTGAGTGGCGGCGGCTCGCTTTCGAGGACGGCCAGCTTATCGGCGGCGTGCTGATCGGCGACCTCTCACAGCAGTCGGCGTTCAAACAGCTCATCCGCGAAGAGCGGCAGGTCGCCGACAAAAAGGAACTGCTGCTAGAGAAGGAAGTGGACCTCGAAGAAGTCAAGGCGCAGACGCCCGCACCGGCCGAATAAGGCCAGCCGACACCGATATTTTTACGCGCTGCGGACGTAGCAGCGTGTATGCGCGACGCCCTCTCCCGCGTCGTTGCTTGGCTCAGCCGCCGCAGCGACCGGTCGGGTGAGGCAGACAAAACGGGCGACGAGAGCGGCGGCTTCGCCGGCTCGCGGCTCGATGCGTCGGTCAATCAGGGGCACGGTCAGGGCGACCCACGGGCCGCCAGCGAGATGGCGGCGGTCCAAGCGGAGGCCGACCGGCTCACACAGACGGACCAGCACCGCGAATAACTGCCAGCGGGAGAACGACGCTCTTTTTTCGCCCTAAGGCGGAGAGTCGCGTATGGATGGCGGCAGCGGCGATATGACACTCGCGTTCGACCTCGACGCCCTCAAGCAACTGGCCTACCCGGACAGCGTGTTCAACGACGCGCGCCAGTGGTCCGAGTACGTCGGCGTCATCTCCGAACAGCCCACCTACGTCGTGACCAACTTCACCCGGAAACATCGGATCAGACAGGACTTCTTCTCAGGGCCGCGCGGCCGCGAGGAGAGCCTCGAAAACGTCAAAGAGCAGTTCGACACTGACCGACACGTCTTCGTCGGCGCTGACGACGAGGACGCCGATCTCGCCGAGACGGCGGGCTGGGAGTACCTCCCCGTCACGCAGGCCGCAGAGGCGGCCGACTGGGACCTTGGCGAACCCGAGACGCCGGACACAGCAACTGACGAGGACGAGCAGCGCGACGACTGGCCGTAAGCGGCACAGTCCCGCCGTCGGCGGGTATCTACGATTCGACTAGTTTTATATTTTCCCGGAGAGCGACTGAAGATATGGCCCTCCATACAGGTGACGCGTTACGGCGCGGTATCGACGATGTAACTAGCGAAAGCGGCCTGCTGGTCATGGGCGTTTTTCTCCTGTACAACCTCGGAAACACCGTCGCAAGCTCGTCGCTAATGGAAGTGCTATTCGACGAGCTGATGCCACAGGGCACCCCCAGTGGCGCAGGTGGCCCTGCTGGGGCGGGCAGTCCGGGGTTCTCGATGGCGGATTTCGTCGGACCGTTCAGCCTTGATCTGGCAGCTCCGGTCGCCGTGGTGTTGCTGCTGGTGTTCCTCGTGTTCGGACAGCTCGTCAAGTTCTGGGGTATCCGGCTGTTCGCAGAGCAGAGCGAAATCAGGAGCGACAACGCGTCGGAGCGTGCCGTGATGGCGGCTGTCCTCGGTGGCGGCATCGCAATCGTGATGTTCGCAATCTCGATGAGCTCGACGTTTTTCCAACTCAACGGACAGGCTATACTAAGTCTCGTCGCGTCGATCGGTAGCGTTCTCGCCTCTCTGGTCGTCGGCCTTGCACTCGTCTACCTGCTGCAGGCGATTGCCCTGTACGACGGCGGCTACGTCCAGACAATCAAACACTGTGTCGCACGCTTCATGGACGCCCCGGCACAGATCATCGTGCTTCTGTTCATCCTGTTCCTTCTCGGTATCATTCCGGGCATTCCCTCGACGGCGTCCGTCATCTCAGTGGTCCTTCCCGGGTCGTTTGACCTGCCGTCCCAGTCGGTTCTGCAGGTCGCGTCGATGGTGCTGAACGCGCCAGTGCAGGCGTTCGGTCTCGCAGTGATTACGGACGCCTACGTTCAGGTGCGAGCGGACCAGGACGACGACGGGTTCTGAACACGGACATAGCGCTTCGACTGCCCCTGCTGATACCATCGCGCCAGCTATAACCCTCCGCTCGCAGGTCTGCGCCGCGATCAGAGACCGCGGTGTTTAACCACGCGAGCATACAACAACAAGCAATGGCTGAACCGCGCGTGCCCGGCGGGCGCGAGTCCGAACTCGAACTGGCCTGTGGCGAACTTGTCGACACGCATGACCTCCATCTGGGCATGCGGGAGTTCGCGTGTGACTGCGGGCAGACTCACGGCGTCGTGCTTGACCCGCACCCGCTGGCACGGTTCGTGCCGGAGTTTCTCACCGAGGTGCTACACGCGACTATCGAGACCAACGACGACTACGATGAGTTCACCACCGTCCACCTGATGGGTGTCGTCATGGAGGAGTTCCCCGAGAAGGTCGTCGCCGCCGACACCAGCGAGGACGGGTCAGTTGGCTTCTCGCTGGCATGGGTGAGTGACTTCGATTCCCGCCGTCTTCACGAAATCGTCGTCGAACTGCTCGTGGAACTGATGGAACACGCTATCAGCCATGCCGAGGACGACGACGTGATGGCGGAGTTCGAGGAGCAGATGCTCCAGTTCGATGTTGACGCATTTGTCGAACAGTACCGCGACGAGCGAAACTTCGACGGCCGATCTGATACCGCGATCTGAGACCGACTGCGACCTGAGCACTTAGTAGGGCGGGCTCGCATACCCACGCATGGCGGGTCGTATCGCGGTCCTGCTTGTCCTCTTGCTTTTTGCGGGCTGTGGAGCCTTCGGCGGGGCGGAGCGACAGACGGTGACCCCAGTTCCGGTGCCCGAGCAGTCACAGGACGACCGGGCCAACCCCGCCGTGACCGAGGACGCTGTCGACGCCAGGCGACTCGCGGCGGCCCACCGGCGCGCGACGCGGAATCGCTCGTACGTGCTGGGAATGCGGCTGTCGCTGGAGTGGGGGACACAAATCGTCAGTCTCGTCGTCGAAGACAGGTATCGCTACCAGTTCCGAACCGAAATTATCAACAAGAATTACACCAAGCAGGTGTACACCAACCGGAACCGACGCTATGTCTACGACGAGCGAGCACAGGGAGCCTGGACCGCAACGCGGCGGCTAACCCCGGTCAGCGGGGTACTCGACCCCGACCCCGCTCGACTCATCGAAGCCTACCTCGCCACGAACGTCAGCGTCGACCGTCCGAGAGACGACTGTGACTCCTGCAGCGTGACGCTCATGGCTACGGACCCGCCGGCGGCGTTTGAACCGGCCGATAATTACAGCGTGCAGGCGACTGTCCGGCCGGACGGCCTCGTCCAGTCGCTCACCGTCTCGTACTGGGACCGCTCCAGAAAGGCCCCAGTAAGCTACGAAATCCGGTACTCCGCGGTTGGCGATACAACCGTCTCCCGACCGGCGTGGGTCCGAAAACGCTGGGGGAACGCGACAGACAGCGACCCTGAACTGTCCGACAGCCAGTGACACGCCGCCGTCGGTTGATTTCCCGAAATCAGCCGTCTGACTGTTGTCTGACGGTGTTATATGGTGGAAGCGGTGCTGTAACTGTGTATGGCTATGCGTGAGGGAGAGTTCGGGCGCATCCTGACAGTGCTCGAAGAAGCCGATGTCAACGGCACACTGACGGCACGCGAAATCTGTGACCTGCTCGAAGAACACGACGAGGCGTTCGGGAGCGCCCACCGTGTTGCCACAGTCCTTGGTCGTCGTGCTCAGTCCGGCGAGGTCGAGGTTATTCAGGGCCAGCCCTACCGATATCACGTTCCCGACCGCGACAACTGACCGTTCTCAGCGCCGCTACCGTCTGTCTGCTATACCGAGACTCGTCTGTGAGAGTGCTGACTATGTGACGCAGACGCATTACGATATTCGAAATTAGTCTTCGAGCTTCGCATTGTTTCGCCGGGCTTATTACGATGTGTAGACTCCGCTCGTACAATGACAGCGGACGAGGACCGTACAATCCTGCTCATCGGCAGTGGCCCGATCAAGATCGGACAGGCGGCCGAGTTCGATTACTCCGGCGCACAGGCGTGTCGTGCCCTTCAGGAAGAAGGTGCCCGCGTCGTGCTCGTGAACTCGAACCCGGCGACGATTATGACTGACCCGGAGATGGCGGACAAGGTGTATCTCGAACCTATCAACACCGAAGCTATCTCTGAGATCATCCGGAAAGAAGAACCCGACGGCGTCATCGCCGGTCTGGGCGGCCAGACTGGACTGAACGTCACCGCCGAACTTGCCGAGGAGGGCGTCCTTGACGAGTACGACGTGGACGTGATGGGGACGCCACTGGACACCATCTACGCGACGGAGGACCGCGACCTGTTCAAACAGCGGATGGAGGACATCGGTGAACCGGTGCCGCGCTCGACGACCATCACGCTCGACGACGGTGAATCGGTCACCGACTTGGACGAGGACTCGCTCATCGACCGCGTCGAATCCGCCGTCGACGAGGTCGGCGGGCTCCCCGTCATCGCGCGCACGACGTACACACTCGGTGGCTCCGGCTCCGGCGTCGTTGACGAGATGGACGAACTCATCGAACGCGTCCGCAAGGGCTTGCGCCTCTCGCGCAACAACGAGGTCCTCATCACCGAGTCTATCTCCGGTTGGGTCGAACTCGAATACGAGGTGATGCGCGACGCCGACGACTCCTGTATTATTATCTGCAACATGGAGAACATCGACCCGATGGGTATCCACACCGGAGAGTCGACCGTCGTCACCCCCTCGCAGGTCATCCCCGACGAGGGCCATCAGGAGATGCGCGACTCCGCGCTGAAGGTCATCCGCGACCTCGGCATTCAGGGCGGCTGTAACATCCAGTTCGCCTGGCACGACGACGGCACCCCCGGCGGCGAGTACCGCGTGGTCGAGGTGAACCCGCGTGTCTCCCGCTCCTCTGCGCTGGCCTCGAAGGCAACCGGCTACCCGATTGCCCGTGTCACTGCGAAGGTCGCGCTCGGCAAGCGCCTCCACGAAATCGACAACGAAATTACCGGCGAGACGACCGCCGCTTTCGAGCCGGCTATCGACTACGTCGTGACGAAAGTGCCGCGCTGGCCTATCGACAAGTTCCGCGACACGGAGTTCAAACTGTCGACAGCGATGAAATCCACCGGTGAGGCGATGTCAATCGGCCGGACCTTCCCCGAGAGCCTGCTGAAGGCGCTTCGCTCCTCGGAGTACAATCCGGCTGCTGACTTCAACGAAATCGACGACGCGGAACTCGAAACGGAGTACCTCGAAAAGCCAACGCCTGACCGTCCGTACGCGATGTTCGAGGCGTTCTGCCGCGGCTACACCGTCGAGGAAGTCGTCGATATCACCGACATCAAAGAGTGGTACGTCGAGCGGTTCAAAGAGGTCGCCGACGCCGCTGAGGCCGCCCGCGATGGCGACTACGAGACCGCCGCACAGGCCGGCTTTACTGACCAGGAAATAACGGCGCTGGCCGGCGGTGAGTTCAACGATACGCACGTCTCCTGGCTCCCGGCGGATCTGGATGAAGACGGCGGCGACGAGCCGGAAGTCGAAGCGGCGACCGATGGCTCCGGTGTCACAGTCGACACCGTCGAGACGGAGACGACTGACCGCGACTTCAAACTCGTCGACACCTGTGCCGGCGAGTTCGAGGCGACGACGCCGTATTACTACTCGACGCGGGACCCGCTGTCGGGTATCGACCGCGACGAACTCCAGATCGACCCGGACCTCGAAAGTGTCGTGGTCGTCGGTGGCGGCCCCATCCGTATCGGGCAGGGCGTGGAGTTCGACTACTGTTCGGTCCACGCGGTCCGCGCGCTGGAGAACCTTGGCATCGACGCCCACGTCGTCAACAACAACCCCGAGACGGTGTCGACCGACTACGACACGTCCGACGGACTGTTCTTCGAACCAGTTACTGCAGAGGAGGTCGCCGATGTCATCGAAGCGACCGACGCGGACGGCGTGATGGTCCAGTTCGGCGGCCAGACCTCTGTCGACATCGGCCACCCGCTCGAACAGGAGCTCGAACGCCGCGACCTCGACTGTGAGATCATGGGGACCTCCGTCGACGCGATGGACCTCGCCGAGGACCGCGACCGGTTCAACAAGCTGATGGACGAACTCGGTATTTCACAGGCCGAAGGTGGCTCTGCGACCTCCAAGGAGGAGGCCCTCGACCTGGCCCACGACATCGGCTACCCCGTCCTTGTGCGCCCGAGCTACGTGCTCGGCGGCCGCGCGATGGACGTGGTGTACAACGACGAGGACCTCGAAACGTACATCGAGGAAGCCGTCCGTGTGAGCCCGGACAAGCCGATTCTGGTCGACGAGTTCCTCGCCGACGCCGTCGAACTGGATGTCGACGCCGTGGCCGACGAGGACGATGTCCTCATCGGCGGCGTGATGGAACACGTCGAGACGGCGGGCATCCACTCGGGCGACTCCGCCTGTATGATTCCGCCCCGGTCTCAGGAGATCAAGGACGTGATGCCGCGCATCCGCGAGGTCGTTGAGGATATCGCCGACGCGCTCGATACCGTCGGTCTGCTGAACGTCCAGCTCGCCGTTCGTGACGGCGAGGTGTTCGTCCTCGAAGCGAACCCGCGCTCGTCCCGTACCGTTCCGTTCATTTCCAAGACGGCCGGCGTCCCAATCGCGAAAATTGCCGCCAAGGTGATGTCTGGCGCGACGCTGTCCGAACTCGACGTACAGGAGCAGATTCCCGAGCAGGTCTCTGTCAAGGAGGTCGTCCTCCCCTTCGACCGCCTGCCGGGTTCGGACCCGCGTCTTGGCCCGGAGATGAAATCCACCGGCGAGGTCATGGGGACCGCCGGCTCCTTCGGCAAGGCCTACCAGAAGGCCCAGATGGCCGTCGGCAAGGCAATCCCGCTCGAAGGGACAGCCATCGTCGACCTGCCAATCCTCGGCTTCGAGGAGCACTTCGACGTGCAGGACTTCGACGACTACGAAGACACCGACGCCATCATCGACGCCATCCAGAGCGGCAAGGTTGACCTCGTTCTCTCCCGCGACCGCGACGTACTGGAAGCCTGCGTCGAGGAGACAGTGACGTACTTCTCGACCCACGAGAGCGCCGAGGCGGCGCTGGAAGCGATCAACTCTGCCGACCAGCCACTCGCGGTTCAGGCCATCGACGAACGGCCAAAGACCCAGCGCGAGTGGGGCGCTGAGTAACGCGGCCGGTTGTCTTCGGGGCCAGACCGCTCACCGCGGTAGCACTGGCTCCTGTCACTCAAGATGACAGGTACAAATACTTATTCTTCGGACACGCACACATGAGCAATGGGCGATGCCGTACGTGTGTTGCACGTCGAGGACGACCCCGAGTTCGCGTCGATGACGGCGGCGTTTCTCAGCCGTGCCGACGACCGGTTCGACGTGGTCTCGGCAACGTCGGCAAATGAGGGACTCACCCGGCTCAGCGAGGAACCAATCGATTGTGTTGTCTCGGATTTCGAGATGCCCGGTCAGGACGGCATCGAGTTTCTGGAATCCGTCCGAGCTATCGACGAGAACCTCCCGTTCATTCTCTTTACGGGGAAAGGCTCCGAGGAAGTGGCCAGCGAGGCGATTTCGGCCGGTGTGACCGACTACCTCCAGAAACAACAGGGCACCGACCAGTACACAATTCTCGCCAACCGCATCGCCAACGCGGTCGAGCAGTACCGGTCACAGCGGGCACTGGACGCGAGCCGGGAGCGGCTCTCGCTGTTTATCGATAAGTCACCGCTCGGCGTCATCGAGTGGGACGAGAGCTTTGAGGTGGTTCAGGTCAACGAGAAAGGCGAGGAGATCCTGCGGCGTGGGGAATCGGCGCTCGCCGGCAAGGGGTTCGAGACGCTCGTCCCGGACTCGGCGCTGGATGCGGTCGAAGAGACAATCACGGCCCTACAGGAAGGCAGCGGGGGCTACTATACGGTGCTTGATATCGAGACCGGCGACGGCGAGGAGATCGTCTGTGAGTGGCACAACCGAATCATCCGAGAAGACGGAGAGACCGTCGCGATCTTCTCGCAGTTTCAGGAGATCACGGAGCGCCGGCAGCGACAGCAGCGTATCGAGGCACTGCACGACACAACGCGAGAGCTGATGCACGTTGAGTCACGCGAGGCTGCCGCCGAACTGGTCGTCGAAACCGCGCGTGATCTGCTCGGATTGCCACTCAGCGCTGTCTTTCTCGCCGATGAGTCGGCCGACGCTCTCAGGCCGACCGCAGTGACCGACCAGGCTCAGGCGATTATCGACGACCATCCGACGTTTAGCGAGGGTGATAGTCTGGTCTGGGAGGTGTTCGACTCCGGCGAACAGCGTGTTTTCAACGATGTCTCCACTCACCCCAACCGCTACAACCCTGACACCGACGTCTGTAGCGAACTCCTGATTCCACTGGGCGACCACGGTGTGCTGATCGCCGCATCTACCGATGCCGCCGCGTTCGAGGACGCATCGGCCTCGCTGATGCGAACCCTCGCTGCGAACACCGAGGAGGCCCTTTCCAGACTCGACCGGCAGCAGGAACTCAGAACGCTCACGGAACGCCACGAACTCGCCCTTGAGGGTGCTGAGCTCGGCGTCTGGGACTGGAACGTTCAGACGGACCAAGTCACCTTCGACGAGCGCTGGGCGAATATGCTCGGCTACACGCTCAATGAACTCGACCCGACAGTCGACACCTGGGACGAACTGATTCACCCCGAGGACCGCGAGCGGACCTACGAGGCACTGAACGCCCACCTCGACGGCGAGACGGAGATATACGAATGTGACCATCGCCTCAAGACGGCGACCGGCGACTACCGATGGATCCGCGACATTGGCAAACTGGTCGAACGCGACGAGAACGGCGATCCGGTCCGTGCGGTGGGGATCCATCAGGACGTGACCGACCACAAAAAGCGGAAACAAGAACTCGAAGACACGAGCCGCAAACTGCAGGTCATTCTCGACACAGCGCCGACGTACATCCTGATGAAAGATCTCGACAGCCGCTTTCTCTTCATCAACAGTGCGGCTCGTGACCTCTACGGGATCGACGCTGACAAATCTGTTGTCGGCCTGTCCGATTACGATATTCTTCCGGACCACATCGCGGAGCAGACTCACGCCGACGATCAGCGGGCCCTTGAACAGAAAGAGACCGTCGAAGTCGAGACGGTGATTCCGGTCGACGGGACGGAGCGGACGCATCTGACGCGGAAGACACCGATACTCGACGATGACGGCGAGCCGTACGCCCTCTGTGTCGTTGCGACTGACATTACCGACCAGAAACAGCACGAGCGGGAGTTGGCTCGCCTCACCGACGAGTATGCGGCGGTGTTCGAGAACACCAACGACGCCATCGCGCTCGTCGACATTGAGGAGCCGGCAGACGATCCGACGTTCCGATACGTTCGGACGAACGAGGCCTACGAGCGACAGACCGGGTTCGACACCGAGTCACTGACCGGTCAGACCCCAGTTGAGGCTGCCGGCCCGGACATCGGTCGTCGAATCGCCGACCACTACAAGCAGTGTGTCTCGGCCGGTGAACCTATCACATTCGAGGAGCGGGACCTCCACCCGACTGGCGTCTGGGAGACACAGGTAACACCGATCGCCGCTGACGGAGAGATCACCCGGCTCGTTGCCATCTCACGGGATATCTCCGACCGAATCGAGTACCGCGAGGAACTGGAGCGACAGAACGACCGGCTCGAAGAGTTCGCGAGCATCGTTAGCCACGACCTCCGGAACCCGCTCAGCGTCCTCGAAGGCTCGCTCACCCTTGCCAGAGACACCGGCAACGACGAGCAGTTCGACCGCTGTTACCGTGCAATCGACCGCATGAAGGAACTCATCGAGGATCTGCTGACTCTCGCCCGTGAGGGGGACACGGTATCCGAAACGGAGCCGCTCAACCTCGAACCGACGGCGCTGTCCTGCTGGCATGCTGTCGAGACGTCTGATGCCACACTCGAAGTCACTGCTGAGAGCACAATCTACGCCGACGAGAGCCGCGTTCGCCAACTCCTCGAAAACCTCATCAACAACGCTGTGACGCACGGCGGCCCGGCCGTCACTGTTGAGGTCGGCGATCTCGACGACCCGGGGTTTTACGTCGCCGATGATGGTGGTGGTATCCCGCCGGAAAAGCACGACACAGTGTTTGAGAGCGGCTACACCACCACTGACGGTGGAACCGGCTTTGGGCTCGCTATCGTCAAGGAGATAGCGGCGGCACACGACTGGTCGGTGTCCGTTACTGAGAGCGACGCCGGCGGCGCACGATTCGAGTTCAGGGGCGTCAGACAGGAGTCATAGAGCGGTCGGGCTGTAACGACTGTTATCCATGCACCGATTTCTCAACCATTACATGTCCGAACCGTTGAACCGATATGGTGGTCATAGCTAGTACTCGATTAGCTACTGATGACTATCTGTCCTGTTCTGTGCCAATAATGGCACGTTCGTAACACTCATTTCTGGGGCTGTGACACTAGCAGTATGGACCGTGTTGCAATCGCTGTCGCCGCTCCGGGAATCCGATGATAGAGGACATCACTAAGCGGGCGGAGACAGTCGCTGAGATGGCTCCCAGTGACTCGGTAACGGTAGGTGTCCTCGCTGGATACAAGAGTCGTTTCTCCGAGTCACCACCGCTGAACAACCCACCGCTGACGTACTTCGACGGCGCGGAAGCCCCGGCGTATCTCCTGACCAACGGGAAGCGCGGCATCGGTCGCGGAACGAAACGCAAGACCGACTCACCGGTCGGCGACCGACGGACCGTCATTCTGGTTACCGGCCGCCGGACGCTCTGTCTCATCGGGAAAGACGAGGACGACGACATCATCGAGATCCCACACGAAGCAGTTGCCGACGTTACCACCAAGACCGGGTTCCGTGCGCACCGCCTCGCGCTCCGGACCCCACGGAAAATGTACCACTGCTGGGTGCACCGCAAGACCGACAAAACAACGCTCAAAGCGGCCGCCGAGTTCATCGAGAACCACCAGCAGGACAGTCCGGACGCAATCGACGGCGACGACGACGCCAACCGAGTCATGTACCGCGGTCGCCCCGTCGCACCGCAGAACAACACGGCCAAAAGCGAAGACAGCGACCAGACGAAATACTACCGCGGGCAACCAATCGACGACGACAGCGACTGAAAGACGTGGCTCATGCGTGTCCAAACCGCGCCGCCCGCGGTTCGTTGCTGTTCACGGTTCGCGGTTCTCATCTGCTCCGCTCGCTTCGAACCGCGCTACTGCTCGCGGGTCACTCTGTTCCCCGTCGTCGGGCGGCGATACCGCCCGACTGCTTGCGGGACCGAAGGTCCCGCTCCGCTCGCAATGCGAGGGCCGCTCCCTACGGCCAGGCTCACCCTACTCCCCCGCCATCCCTAGCACATCATCAAAGAAGCCGAGCGAATCATGCGGGCCGGGGTTGGCCTCGGGGTGGTACTGGCGCGTGATGATATTCAGGTCGTCGTTTTCCAGCCCTTCCGGCGTGTCGTCGTTGACGTTAATTTGGGTCACGTCGAGCTTGTCGCCGGGGTCGGCGACGGTGTAGCCGTGGTTCTGGGTCGTCATCACGACCTGATTGGAGCGCAGGTCACGGACCGGCTGGTTCACGCCGCGGTGGCCGAACTCCATCTTCTCAGTTTCGCCGCCGAGCGCGTTGGCGACGACCTGCTGGCCGAGACAGATGCCCGCGAGCGGCACGTCGCCGACGTAGGTCTCGACGAGTTCCCCAGCCTGCTCGAAGTTCTCGGGGTCGCCGGGGCCGTTCGAGATGAACAGCAGGTCCGGGTCGACAGCGGCCACGTCGTCCTCGGTGGCGTCGTACGGGAACACGTGGACCTCGGCGTCGCGTTCGACGAGCGACTCGGCGATAGAGCCCTTCGCACCGCAGTCGACCAGCGCGACCGTCGCACCGTCGCCGCCCTCGTTGTGGACCTCCACCTCGTCGACGGAGACCTGCGCGCCGATGTCGGTGTGGTCAGACATATGCTTACACTCGTGGAGTTCGTCGAGCGCGTCCTGCTCGGTCACGTCCGGCCCGGCGGCGATCCCGCATTTCATCGCCCCCTCGTCGCGGATTTCGGTGACGATGTCGCGCGTGTCGAGGTGGTCGACGGCCGGGATACCCTCGGATTCGAGCCACTCGGCCACGTCGTCGGTCATCTCGCGGGCCACTGCCGCGCGCGGGTGGACGCGGTCCGACTCGAAGCGTTCCTCTCGGACGCCGTAGTTCCCGATGAGCGGATAGGAGAACGTCAGGACCTGTTCCTCGTAGGAGGGGTCGGTGAGACTCTCCTCGTAACCGGTGTACGCCGTTGTAAAGACCAGTTCACCGCGGGCCGTCCCCGGAGCGCGAGCGCGCGCCTCGATGACGCGGTCGCCTTCGATTGCCACGTATGCGTCAGCCATTACGAGATGCGTATACTATAGTCGGCCATAAGGGTTGCTTTCGAAGACGAGTTTCGAATTTCGTAATCCTCAAGTCACGACCGGTGATACTGTCATATCTCGATGGACGACCTCGACAGAGAGATACTCTCGATACTCCGCCGGGACGCCCGAACCCCGTATACGGAAATCGCGGACCGGGTCGGCACGTCGGAAGGGACTGTGCGAAACCGCGTCGAACGACTGGTCGAGGACGGCGTTATCGAACGCTTCACTGTCGCGACGCGGACCGGCAACGTGAAAGCGATGATCGAGGTCAGCGTCGATGTGAACGTCGACACGGCCGAGGTTTCGGACCGCATCGCTGATTGGCAGGAGGTTGATTTCGTGTGGCAGGTCTCCGGCGAGGAGGACATCGTCGTGGTCGTTGATGCCGCTGACACCGACGCAGTCAACGGGCTCATCACGCAAGCGCGTGAGTTGGAGGAGGTTGTGGGCACGAAGACGAGGTTGATTTTAAACGAGCGCGTCGGGTGATGCGTGTGGCGTGGCCGTGCGCGAACCGACGCGATTAATCGAAATCCACCGAATGAGACTCATTCTGAACGAACGAGTTGGGTGACGCGCGGCAGTGCCGCGCGAGCCAACTCGGTGAATTGGAATTCACCGAGTGGGGTTGATTTTAAACGAGCGCGTCGGGTGATGCGTATGGCGTGGCCGTGCGCGAACCGACCTCGAAGAACGAGCGGCGGAGCCACGACCAGACTCGCAGCGCCGTGGTCGCCACCAGCCCGACGTGACACCCTGATTTCATATCTATTGGGCTACGAGAGACGGTATGCAGTTCCCGGCGGGCCTGGATATCGACATCGTCTCGACGTACGGACAACTCGCGACTGACGGGGCGCAGTTCCTCGCCGCCGCGGCGCTGCTCTACGCTGTCGGCCGGCTCATCGTCGTACCAGCGGTCCGGTTGGCGCTGTCACGGACGGCGACGAATAAAACGGTCGCCAGTGCGCTGACTAGCGCGGTCCACCTGCTGTCGGTCGTCTTTGCGGTGGTCATCGGAGCGAGCGTTGCAGGCTTCAGGGGGGCGCTCGCGGGGTCGACGCTGCTGGCCGCGGGCATCACACTGGCGGTGGGGCTGGCAGCACAGGACGTGCTCGGGAACTTCGTCGCTGGCGCGTTCATCGTGACTGACCCGGATCTGAACGTCGGTGACATCATCGCCTGGAACGGGATGCAGGGCACGGTGGTCGATATCGACCTGCGAGTGACGCGGATTCGAACGCCAGATAACGAGCGCATCATCGTCCCGAACACGGAGCTGGCGACGAGCGCGGTGACGAACCAGACATCAACAGGCCCGGTGGGTATCTCCTACCGGTTCGGCGTGAGCTATGACGCCGATATCGAGACGGTACAGGCCATCATCACGAACGCCGCCCGCGACCTCGATCACGTCTCGGAGAAGCCGGCACCGACAGCCAGAGTCAGCGACCTCGCGTCGACAGCGGTCATCCTGACAGGCCGGATCTGGATTCCCAACGAACGGCGGAATCGGCTCGCGTCGGTCAGGGCTGCGTTTATCGAGCAGGTGCAGGCCGACTGCCGCGCCGAGGGCATCGACCTCAGTGACACGAGCCAGCACGAACTCTCCGGCGACATCGGGGTCCACGACGGCGTCAGGCCGGCGCACGAGCGAACCGAATAGCTACCGGTCGGTACAGCATCGACCCCGTGCTGTCTGCGAGATTCGCAGCGTCCGTACGTTTATACCTGTTCATAAGATGGTATGTATATGGACGAGAAGCGCTTCGTCGTCGCCCTCTTTGGTCTCGCTGTCGCGGTGGTGGTCGGCGTCCTCGCATATCAGTTTATCGCGGCGTTGACCGTCTCCGTGTTCCTTTACTACTCGACGCGACGGTACTACACCTCCTTGCGCAGGCTCCGCCTTCCGGCGCGGGTGCGTGCGGTCGTCGTCATGGCTTCGCTGGCGATTCCGCTCCTGTTGCTCGTCAGCTATGCGGCCGTCCTCCTCATCATCGAAGCCCGGCAGTTTGTCACCCAGTACGCGCTCGTCGACGTGGCCGCAACACACGTCAGCTGGCTGGACGGCGCGGAGTCTGTGCCAGACCTCACCGTAGAGGGGTTGTACAGCGCCTACCAGTCGGGACAGCTCAAGCCGTTCGTTGACTTCCTCAGCGAGAACGCCATGGTACTCACGTCGGTCGCCTCCCAGTTCTTCCTCAATCTGTTCATCACGACCATCGTCACGTACTACCTTCTGGTAGACGGACGACGCATCCGCGGGTGGCTGCTCCGGTTCGATGACGGGGCCATTATCCGCGAGTATCTCGAAGCTGTCGACGAGGAGCTGGAAGCGGTGCTGTTCGGCAATCTCCTGAACGTGCTGGCGATATCGCTCATCGCCATCGCTGCATTCACCGGCTATAACGTCGTAGCGCCGGCGGCTGTCGAGGTCCCGTATCCAACGCTTGCCGGCGCGCTGACCGGTATCGCGAGCTTGATCCCTGTCGTTGGGATGAAAATAATCTATCTCCCACTGACCGGCATCACCGCGCTCCCGGTGGTGCTTGACGGCCAATCGTCGCTGCTTGCGTACGTGCTTGGATTCCTCCTCATCGCCGTGGTCGTCGTCGACACGATTCCGGACCTGCTGCTCCGGCCACTTCTCAGCGGTGAGAGCACACACGTCGGGCTCCTGATGCTCGCGTACACGCTCGGTCCGGTCGTGCTGGGGTTCTACGGGCTCTTCTTTGCCCCAATACTGCTCGTCGTTGGCATGACGTTCGCGAACACGGCACTTCCCCGGCTGCTCGGCGCGAGCGAACCGGACGGTATCCACCCCGACCAGTTACGACTGGAAGACTTCAGCTAGCCATCGTAGCGGTGAACGAAACCCGAATGTGGATAGAGTTCGCGAGCGAGCAGTGATTGACAGCCACGTTGGGTGTGTACTTTTGACATACAAAAAGAACATTTATATTCAGGTCGAAATAAGGAACTAAAAATGGGGTCAAACTCCGACTCCCTCCCCTATCAGGCGTCCTCAACTGACCAGATCGGGGAGTTGCATGTGGCGATGCGGCGACTGATGGCCGCCGAAGACCAGTCTGCGGTCGCGGCAGTCGCAGTTGAGACTGCAACAGCAATTCTCGATTTTCCCTTCAGTGTCTTCTGGGAGGCCACCGACAGCGAACTCAAAGCCGTAACCATCTCCGAGCCACTCCGGGAGCACGTCGAGGCCCCTGCTGACCCGGGGAAGGTAATGCGACATGAGCATGGGAGCTGGCTGTGGAAACAGTACGAATCCGACGAGACACAGCGAGTTCTGGTTTCGGAAGAAAAAGCCGCGTCTGATGCACCGCTGCATGGCGGTATCACCGTCCCGCTCGCAGAATATGGGCTTTTGACTGCTGGGACGGATGAGCGAGCCGAACCGACTGAGCGTGAGACGCAGTTGGCCGATATCCTCGGGAAGAACGTACTCTCGACCCTCGAACGGATCGAGCGCGAGCGGGAGCTGAAGCGGCAACGCGACAACCTCGACCTGTTGAACCAGATCGTCCGTCACGACCTCACGAATCACCTACAGACCATCACCGGCCGGGCGGAGTTGCTCCGGGACCAGTGCAGTGGCGACGCCCTAGAACACGTCGACGGGATTCAGGAGAGTAGCCAGTCGGCCGCAGAACTGCTTGAGACGGCTGGAAACCTTGCGACGGTAATGCGACAGACGGACTGGGAGACTGAGCCGGTCGCCCTCGGCCCAGTCCTGTCCTCGGTGACCGAAGACATCACAGCGACGTACACTGACGCACAGGTTACCGTCCTGGATGAGTTCCCGTCGGTACAGGTCCAAGCTGACGAACTCCTGTCCTCCGTGTTCCGGAACGTCCTGACTAACGCCATCCAGCACAACGACTCGGCAACGCCGTCAGTCGTCGTCGACGCAACTGATGATGGAGACGTAGTCAACGTCATTGTCGCCGACAACGGCCCGGGAATCCCGGACGAGCAGAAACGGACGGTGTTCGAGCGCGGGGAGAAGCGACCGGACAGTGAAGGGACCGGCGTCGGCCTCTACCTCGTCCGAACGCTGGTCGACGCGTACGGCGGCGACGTGTGGGTCGAAGATAACGAGCCGCGGGGGGCCGTTGTCGGACTCACGCTGCCGAAAGCGGCGGATGACGCCTGAACCACCGCCGGAATAAGAGGGCTTGTTATCGATTCAACAACCCGTCCAGTAAATGTATCGCGCCATGTTTGTCCAGCGGGTCGTTCGCGTTCCCGCAGTGGGGCGACTGCACGCAGGCCGGACAGCCGTCGGCGCAGTCACACGCGGTCAGCATCGACAGCGTGGTGTCCATCAGCGGCCCAATATCGTGGTAGCCCGCTCGCGTTAGCCCGATGCCGCCGGGATAGCCGTCGTAGATGAAGATGGTCGGTTCGCCGGTGTGGGGATGGCGCGGCGTCGACAGGCCGCCGATGTCGCCGCGGTCACAGAGGTATTCAAAGGGGAACATCGAAATCATGGCATGCTCGGCGGCGTGGATGGCCCCTGGGAAGTCGCCGTCGTCGCCGCCGTCGGTCACCGCATCGCCGGACTGAACGCCGTCGCCGCTTTCGCTCCCGCTCTCAGCCCCGTACGCACCCTGCCGTATCTCGCGTTCTAGGTCCGACGGCACGGTGTGGTACAGCGCCTTCGTCTCCAGCGTCGTCTCTGGTAGGTCGAGCGAGCGCTGTCCGAGGGCCTCCCCTGAGGAGCCGTCGCGGCGCTCGTAGCCGGTGATCTGCTTGCGCATCGTCACGGACGCGAAGCGGACCGGCACGTCTTCGCGGGTCGGCAGTCGCCGCTCCGCCAGGTCCGCCTCGACGGTGATGGTCTTGTCGTGCAGGACGCGGGTGAAGTAGTCGGCCCACGTCCGGTCGAGTTCTGCCACACCCGCGTTGAGGTCGAGGTCCGTCACCTCGTAGCGCCGGCCCTGATGATGGTAAATCGCGCCGGGGTGGGCGTCCCGCAATGCGTCCTCGACGGAGAGTTTCGCTATCACGTCGCCTTTCGCCACCAGTTTCACCTCGCCGTCGTCGACGGTCCGCAGGTTCATCTCGTGGTGTGGGCTGCCGTTACCGAGCCAGCGCATCCCTTGGTCGGTCTGGCGGCGGTCGAGTTTCCCGGCCGATTCGAGGCCGGAAACCACGTCGGGGAACGTCTCGCCGAAATGACGGTCGTCGTCCGGCGAGAGCCAGTTTTCGCAGGCGGCTGCGTGGACGTGGCCCGGGAGCAGTTGCTCGTTTTCGGGGTTGGTCACGGCCTGCTCGGCCCCTGTCTCGAACAGCGCGTCGGGGTTGCGCAAGACGTACTGGTCTAGCTGGTCCTCCCCGCCGACCAGCGCCACCAGGGCGGGGTCGGTGCCGCGGCCGGCCCGTCCGGCCTGCTGGAAGGCCCGCATCCGCGTGCCGGGGTAGCCGTCCAGCAGCACGGCATCGAGGCCGCCGACATCGACGCCCAGTTCGAGCGCGCTGGTCGACCAGACGCCGCGCAGGTCCCCCGACTGCAGGCCCTGCTCCAGTTCGCGCCGCCGGTCGTCGGTCAGTGCGGCCTGATACGCGCCGACGCCATCGGCGAGGTCGTGCTCGCCACGCTTCCGGAGTTCGTCGGCGCTGTCGCTGGCGTACCGCTCGGCCGTCTGGCGCGACCCGGCGAAGACGACCGTCTGGAGGCCCCGCTCGACGAGGTCCACGAACAGCTGTTTTGTCTCGACGTGATTCGACTTCCGGCGGCCGCTCCCCCAGCCGTCGCCCTCGTACTCCGGCGGATTCCACAGCAGCCAGTGCCGCGGCCCGCTGGCGCTCGCGTCCTCGTCGACCAGCGCGAACGACGGCTCGGGCTGGCCGGTGACCGCTGCCGCGTGCTCCACTGGATTGCCGATGGTCGCCGAGCAACAGACCCACTCAGGGCCGCCCGCTGTTGCGTTGTCGCCCCTTCTGCCGTTGCTTTCGCTGCTATCTCTGCCGGCGTCGAACCGCTCGGCGATACGCTGGAGGCGGCGCATCACCAGCGAGACGTGGCTGCCGAACACGCCGCGGTAGCCGTGGACCTCGTCGACGACGACGGTTTCGAGCCGCTGGAAGAACCAGTCCCACAGCCGGTGGGCGTGGGGGAGGATGCCGTAGTGGAGCATATCTGGCGTGGTCAGCAACACGGTCGGCTGGCGCTCCCGGATGGCCTCCTTCTCGGATTTGGACTGCCGACCGGTGTACTGGGCGACGGAGACCCCGGAGGCGAAGCCCAGCCCCTGCGCGAGTTCCGACAGCGTCTCGGTCTGGTCGTTGATGAGCGCGACCTGTGGCGCGATGTACAACGTCGTCGCCCGGCGGTCCAGCGCCCGCTCGAAGGCCGGCACGGTGTAGGCGAGGCTCTTACCGCTGGCCGTCTCGGTCGCGAGGACGACGTTCTCGCCGCCGCGGACCGCCTCGATAGCGTCCACCTGATGGGCGTAGAGGTCCGTGATGCCCCGGTCTTCAAGGACGCCGCCGAGCCGGTCCGCAACCTCGCAGTCCGCGGTCCGTGCGTCCCGACCGGGTACCGTCCGCTGGTCGACGATCTGTCCCTCGTAGTACGGACGGTTCCGGAGCCACGAAATCGTGTCGTCCACGGGCGGGGTACGTGGACGAGAAGTATCGGTGTTGCTGTTCTCAGTCGGCGGTGCTCTCAGTCAGTGGTCGACTGGCTGAGTGGCGGTGTCGCGTCGCGCTCCGTTGCGGGCGGCAGGGACGCGACTGCCGCAGGGAGCGCAGTCAGCGGCACGGTGTCGTGACCGTTGCTGGTGTAGGCGCTCTCGTCTGTCTCGACGGCGAAGCAGGCACCGCCAGCCTCGATAACCGGGCTGTTGCCGTCACCGGTTTCGCCCGCTATCACGACGGCATCGGCCGTAGCGGCGAGGTCGGCGGCGCGCTGGCGTGCCGCGTCGTCGATGCCGGCGAAGGCCGGGACCGTGACCGCCTCGCAGTCGAGATCGGCGGCCCGCTCGGCAGCTGTGTCACCGGCGGGGACGACGCCGATGCTGACCCGACAGCCGGCCCCGACGAGCTTCGAGACGGCGGCAGCCGCTGGCGTGCCGGTCCCGACGACGTGGACGCGACGGGCGACCGACTCCTGCTCGGGCAGCGGTGTCACGAGCGGCGCGTCGGTGCCGGGCTGGGTCGTCACCAGCGTCTCCGCGTCGAAGGCGTCACGGAGCGTGTCGCTCGTGAGAACGTCAGCAGGACGGCCCGCGGCGCGGACCCCGCCGCCGGCGAGCAACACCAGTTCGTCGTAGTACCGCGCGGCCAGATTGAGGTCGTGAATCGCGGCGACGGCCGTCTTCCCGTCGTCGACGAGCGTCCGGACCAGTTCGAGCGTGCGGACAGCGTGGTTGATGTCGAGGCTCGCCGTCGGTTCGTCGAGCAGGAGCACCGGTGTCTCCTGTGCAAGCGCCCGAGCGAGGAGGACCCGCTGGCGCTCGCCGCCCGAGAGCGAGGTGAACGGCCGGTCGGCGAACTGCGTGACGCTCGCGCGTTCCATCGCCCGCTCGACGGCGCGCCGGTCGGCCTCGTCCATCCGGTCGAACCGGCCGAGATGTGGCGTCCGGCCCATCTCCACGGTCTGCCTGACGCTGAAGTCGAACGACAGTGCGGTGCCCTGTGGCGTGCTCGCGACGAGGCGGCTCACCGCCTTCGCCGAGCGGTTCGAAATCGGCTCGCCGTCGACACGAACTGTTCCGGTGTCCGGGTTGAGCGTCCCCTTCACCGCTCGCAGGACGGTCGTCTTACCCGCGCCGTTGGGACCGACGAGGCCGACGAGCGACCCGCGGTCGACGCTGAAATCGACGCCCGAGACAACCGACTGGTCGCCGAAGGAGACCGCGAGGTCAGACACGTCAAGCATCGGCCCGGAGCGGTCCCGTTCTGGGTCCGAACCTTCGGGCGCGGTCTGCTCGCTCATAGCTCGTGCACCTCCCGCTTCCGGAGCAAGTACAGGAAGAACGGCGCGCCGAGGACGGCGGTGACGATGCCGACCGGGACCTCGGCGCTGCCCGAGCGTGCCAGCGTGTCCGTCGCCACGAGGAACGACGCGCCGGCGAGCGCCGCCGTCGGGAGCAGTATCCGGTGGTCCGGCCCGACGAGCAGCCGCATCACGTGGGGGACGATGAGGCCGACAAAGCCGACGATGCCGGCGACGGCGACGCCTGCCGCCGTGATGACCGCCGACAGCGCGAGGAGGACCCGCTTTGTCCGTTCGACCTCGATACCGAGGCTCTGTGCGTCCTCCTCGCCGAGCAGCATGACGTTCAGGTCGCGTGCGTACGCGAGCAACACGACGAACGGGACAGCGACGAGTACGACGCTGGTGGTCACTTCGGGCCACGACGCGCCCTTGAGATGGCCCATCAGCCAGTACAGCGCCCGGCGGATGCTCTCACCGCTGTGAAGCAACAGGAACGAGACCACCGCGCCCAGAAACGTCTGTATCGCCACGCCAGCCAGCAACAGCGTGGCGACCGGTGTGTGGCCGTTTCGCGTCGCGATGAGATAGACGCCGAAGGCCGCGACCAGCGCTCCCGCGAAGGCTGCGCCGCGGAGTCCGAGGCCGAACGGGATAACGACCGGCGCAACGATAAACCCGACCGCGCCGACCGCCGCACCGGAGGAGACGCCGATGATAGAGGGGTCTGCCATCGGGTTCCGGAAGATACCCTGCATGATTGTCCCTGCGGCGGCAAGCGAGAAGCCGACGACCGCACCGAGCAGTATCCGGGGGAGTCGGACCTGCAGCACTATCTGTGTCTGGAGGTCGCTTACAGCGTAGGAAAACACGTGAGCCGTGGTCACGTCGACGGCAGGGCCGGAGATCGAGATGCCAGTCGGAACGACGACAGCGTTGAGCAGCACTTTCCCGACATCGGCAGGCGGAATCCACACCGGGCCGATGCCGGCGCTCGTCGTCACCACGGCACAGAGGACGGCGACGAGCCCCGCCGACCACCCGACAGTCCGACCCGCGAAACGCATGTATGAAAGCCCACTTGCAGTAGATAAGTATTTATTGCTCCTGACACCCGCCTATGGTATGCGACGACGGTCTCTCGTCTGTGTCTTTGTCCTGCTCGTCGGCTCGTTCGCGGGTATCACTCCAGCCTCAGCAACAGCAGCCACACAGGCGGAGGGCTGCTCGTTTCCGGTCACGATGACCGACGCGACCGGGACCGAGGTCACTATCGAGGAGCGCCCGGCGCGGGTGACGACGACCAACCCCTCGGCCGCCCAGACGATGTGGGAGATCGGCGGTCGTTCTCAGGTTGTCGGGCTCACACAGTATGCAAGCTATCTGGACGGTGCTGAGAGTCGGACGAACGTCTCCGCGAGCTTCGGCGTCAACGTTGAGCGCGTCGTCAGCACGAACCCGGACCTGGTGATTGCACCGAACGCCAGCGCCGGTGACGTAACCCCGCTCCGGCAGGCCGGGGTCACCGTGTATCACCTCCCCGCCGCGACAACTATCGAGGATATCCGGACAAAGACAACGACCATCGGCCGCCTGACCGGCAACTGCGAGGGTGCGAGCGAAGCGAACGCCTGGATGGACGCAAACGTCGACGCTGTCCGGCAGGTCACCGCCGATGTCGAGGACCGACCGACCGCGCTGTACCCGCTGGGTGGGGGGTACGTGGCGGCGGGCAACACCTTCGTCACGTCGCTCATCGAACTCGCGGGCGCGGAGAACGTTGCGGCCCGTAACCACACACAGTACCCACAGCTCAGCGACGAGGTCATCCTTCAGCTCGACCCGGCCGTGCTCTTTGTTACCGAGAACACAGCGACCGTCGCGGAGACAGAACCCTACGCCAGCACGACCGCGGGCGAGACCAATTCGACGGTCGCCGTACAGGTGCGGAACATCAATCAGCCAGCCCCGCGGAGCGTGGTCTCGTTCGCACACAACGCCACTGCACAGCTCTACCCGGACCGCTACGACGCCGACAGCTACGTTCCCCGGTCGGCTGTGACGCCGGCCGCGACCCAGACGAGCGAGCCCACGCCCGCGGACCACACGCCGAGCACTGACCAGCCCACGACCGACGCCAGCGGTCCCGGATTCACCGCCGTCGGGGCGCTTCTCGCAGTACTCGCCCTCGTCAGCACGCTCTCACGCCGGAGGCGATAGCGCCATGGACAAACAAACCATCCGCGAGACGGTCTGGGACGCGCTGGAAGAGCGGGGTATCGCCCGGTTCCCGTTCCCGCCCCACGACCGAATTCCGAACTTCGAGGGCGCAAGCGAGGCCGCACAGAGCCTGACCGAGACGGCGGTCTGGGACGACGCTGAGACGGTCAAGGCGAACCCGGACTCGCCACAGCTCCCGGTCCGACGGGCGGCGCTACGGGCCGGCAAGACGGTGTACATGGCCGTGCCACGGCTCCGGGACGAGCGGTGCTTCTACGAACTCGACCCCGACGAACTCGACGATATCGAGGCCGCGCCGGCGGTGTCGAACGTCGCGGACCACGCCCGGCAAGTGGGCCCCGAGGCGGTCGGGAGCGTCGACCTCGTGGTGTCGGGCTCGGTCGCAGTCACCGAGGACGGCGCGCGCACCGGGAAAGGCGAGGGGTACAGCGACCTCGAATACGCTGTTCTCCGTGAACTGGGACTGGTCGACGAGACGACACCGGTCGTGACGACGGTCCACGAACTTCAGATTGTTGGCGGCCCCGAAGGCGTCGTCGACACCACTGTCCCCGTCGACGACCACGACGTGCCGATGGACTGGGTTGTGACGCCGGAGCGCACTGTCGAGACGGCGACCACGCATACGACGCCAGCGGGCGTCGACTGGGACGCGCTTTCGACAGAGCGCATCGACGAGATTCCGGTCCTGTCAGCTCGCCGGCCCGACTGACCTCTCAGTCGCTATACACGGGGTAAAACCCTGGTAATGAAAGCCTACCGGCGGTACAATTTTATCCCCACATACCCTGAAACGGGTATGGATACACCCGTGGCCACGCCGAACCGTCACGGGGCCGACGGAACTGCCGGGCGGGTACGCGTTCTCTATGTTGACGCGGACTGCGACGACATCACGGCAGTCACGGAGACACTGAGCGGGAGCCCCGACGAATTTACTGTGACGGTGTGTGAGACGGCGGACGACGCACTCACATCACTCGAAAACGCGTCCTACGACTGTGTCGTCAGCGAGTATCGACTGCCGGACCGAGACGGAATCGAACTGTTACGGGCCGTCCGGGACCAGTCCTTTGACCTCCCGTTCCTCCTCTTTACTGATGACGGCGATGAGAGCGTGGCCAGCGATGCCATTTCGGCCGGGGTCACGGACTACGTGACGAAGACACCGCTCTCAGAACAGACGGAGCTGCTCCGACAGCGGATTACCGCTGCTGTCGCCCGCTATCTGGAGGAGGCAGACATCCTTGACCGGATGACAGACGGATTCTTCGCGGTGGACGAGGACTGGGAGTTTACCTACCTCAACGAACGTGGCCGGCGCGTCATCGGCCGTGCGATGGCATTGGACGGGGATACTGCTGACTTGCTGGGGCAGAATATCTGGGAGGCGGTCCCGTCGATAGAAGGAACGGAGTTCAGCAAGCAGTACCGACGGGCGATGACCAAGCAGGAGCCAACATCCTTCGAAGGGTACTTCGAGCCGCTACAGACGTGGTTCGACGTGTCCGTGTACCCATCGCCAACCGGAATTTCGGTGTACTTCCGTGATATCACTGAGCGGCACAGGCACGAAGAAGAGATCAGGAGTAGAGAGCGGACGCTGCGAGAGATTTACGGGGTCATCTCGCGCAAAGACCTGGATTTCGAGGAGAAGGTCGAGCGACTCCTCGAAATCGGGCAGAACGCCCTCAAAGCCGAAACGGCCGCGCTCTCACACATCGATGGCGATATGTACGTCTTCGAAATCGTCCGCGACCGGACGGGAGCTATCGAGGCGGGCGATGCAGTCCCGCTGGACGCCACGAACTGCGAACGGGCCGTCGTTGAGGAGCAAACGCTGGTGCTCGCTGATATCGCCGCAGACCGCCCTGAGCTGACCGCCAAGGCCGGCTACACGGAGATGGGAATCTCCTGTTACCTTGGAACGCCCGTCATCGTCGACGGGTCGGTGTACGGGACGTTCTGCTTCTACGGCACGGAACGCCGTGATTCCTTTTCGGAGTGGGAAGTCACGCTCGTCGAGCTGATGGGGAACTGGATCAGCTACGAACAGGAGCGTGAACGCCGTGAGCAGGAACTCACTCGCCAGCGTAACCGTCTGGAGGACTTTGCCAGCGTCGTCAGCCACGACCTCCGGAACCCGCTCAACGTCGCGGTCGGCCGGCTCACGCTTGTCGACGAGGAGTACGACGGAGACCCGGAGCACGTCGAATCGCTCCGGCGGTCACTCGAACGGATGGATGAACTCATCGACGACGTGCTCGCGCTCGCTCGCGGCGGCCACAAGGTCATTGACGCGACCGAAACGTCGTTAGACGACATCATCACGGCCGCCTGGGACACCGTCGAGAGCTCGGACGCGACGCTTGAACGGGTCGATACGGACGCACGAATCACGGGCGACCAGACGCGGCTTCAGCAGCTCTTCGAAAACCTCTTCCGAAACAGTGTGGAGCACAGCAACGACCCCGTGACCGTCCGCGTCGGGACCCTCGCTGACGGCCGGGGGTTCTACGTCGCGGACGACGGTCCCGGGATTCCCGAAGACGAGCGTGACGAGGTGTTCGAGCGCGGCTACACCACGAGCGACGACGGGACCGGCTTCGGGCTGGCTATCGTCTCCGAAATCGTCGACGCACACGGCGGCCGGATAACTGTCGCAGAAAGCGAGGACGGCGGGGTTCGCTTCGACGTGACCGGTGTCCAGGTCGACTGATTATAACTGGTCGACTGATTATAACTGGTCGACGCAGTCCCGAATGAGGCCATCGACGTTCTCCGGGAGCGTCGGGTGATAGGCCCGGTTCGGCAGGTCACGCACGTCAAGGCCGAGCTCGACGATGGTCTGGAACGTCTTGGCGAAGCTGTCCGCGTGGTAGTGCATGCCTTGCCAGCCGAGCACTGTCCCGTCGTCGGCGTCGACGACGAGCTTTGCAAGCCCCTCGGGCACGTCTTTCGATTTGAACACGCCGTCGTCGCTGGCCTGTCGGGTCGCCGTGACAATATCGTAGCCAGCCTCTTTTGCAGTCTCCTCGTTGTGGCCGACGCGAGCGAACGGATACACACCCAGCCCGGAGAAGATGACGTGGTGGTGGACGTTTCGGTACGCTTCGAGCGAGCCGCCGGCTTCCTGTCGGACGATGTTCTCGGCCGCGGTGAAGCCCTGCTCCTTGGCAACGTGGAGAATCGGCTCCTTCCCGTTGACGTCGCCAACGGCGTAGATGTGGTCGGCGTCGCGGGTCTGCATCGTGTCTTTCGCCCAGTCGCCGTCAACTGAGACCGGTGTGTTCTCCAGCCCGAGCCCTTCGACGGTCGGCCGACGGCCGGTAAAGAGGAACAGCTGGTCGGCCTCGAACGTCTCCTCGCTGCCGTCGTCGTACTCGACGGTGAGGCGAACGCCGCCGTCCTCAGTCTCTTCCAGTTCCTTCTCGTAGCAGTTTGTCGGAATGGTCACGTCCCAGTTGTTTTCGTAGATGTCGAGCGCCTCGTCGCCGAACTCCGGGTCGCCTTCGTCGATTGGCCGGTCGTCGTGCTCGATAACGGTAAGCTCCATCCCGCCGGCCTCCGCCAGATACGGCACCATTTCCATCCCGATGTAGCCAAAGCCCATCACGATGCCGGAGTCGGGGAATTCGGTGGCGTCGAGCACCTGGTCGCTCGTCATGAAGTCGACCTCGTCGATGCCGGGCGTCTCCGGGACGTTCACGCTGGAACCGGTCGCAATGACGACGTAGTCGGCCTCGTGTTCCTCGCCGCCAGCCCGGACCGTGTGCTCGTCGACGAACGTGGCGGTGTCGTGAATGAATGTCACGTCGTCGCGTTCGGCCATCTCGTGGACGGAGTCTCGGCGGTGGCCCGCCCAGTCGAGCACGTGGTCGTCCTTGCGTTCGACGACGGCTTCCAGATCAACCTCGGGCACGTCGCCGACGAGGCGTTCGTCGTGGCGCGCCTGAAAGCGGTGGGCGCCTGCGGAGAGCACTTCCTTGGACGGCATACAGCCACGAAGAATACAGAGGCCGCCGCCGGGCTCGCCGTTGTCGATGAGCGTGAGTTCGATGTCTTCCGCCTCGACGAGGTCGCCGGCGACTGCGGCCCCGGCACTGCCATACGCGCCGATGATAACGACGTGAGTCATACCAGTGCTAGAGCGACGGCATTAAATAAAGGCTTCAGTGGCGTGTTTCGCCCGGACACGACCGACGTGTGGTAGTCTGGCCCACCGAACCGACTGGTCAGTCGTCGCCGTCGACGGGCGCGGGTGGACGCGACCGCCCGAACCCGAGTATGCCACGAACCGACCAGTCAGCGTTGAACACTCGGTCCCAGACGACAAGTGCGGAGGGGATCACCAGCAGGGACGCGAGGAACGCGTACCCGATCGACAACGCCGTCAGGATACCGAACTGGCCGATTGCGGGGAACACAGCCAGCCCGAGCACGCCGATGCCGAACGTCGTGGTGAGCATACTCCCGAACAGCGCGCCACCGGTCCCGCGAACGGTCCGGTCCAGTGCCGTTTCGAGGTCGTTTTCGTCGAACTCGTCGGCAAACCGGTGGGTGACGTGGACTGAGTAGTCGACCCCCAGTCCGATAGTTATCGCCAACATCGTCGCTGTCAACGCGTTGAACGGGATGCTGGGCACCCGCATCGTCCCGCCGAGCCACGCCACCGTGACGACGACAGGAATGATGTTCACGAGGCCGAGCGACGGCCGTCCCTCCAGCATATTGTAGATGAGGATGAGGAACACCGACGCGCCGATAAGTGCGATCGCCAGCGACTGGATCGCAGACTCCAGGATGAGGTCCGAGACGGCCTGGAACACGACAACCGAGCCGGTTGCCGTCGCGTCATACCGGAAGTCGTCGGCAACGTTTCGCGTATCGGTGGTCACCTCTGCGTCGGTCGCGTCCGCCTCGACGGTATAGACAACGCGTGCGCTCCGGTAGTCCTCGGTGATGTACTCGAGGGCCTGGCCACGGGCCGACGAGTCGAGCAGGTACTCGTATATCTGTTCGAGGTTATCGTCCGGGATCCCGTTGTCGTTCCGGTCGTTGCGCTCGACCATTCGGCGGAACTCGGGGTCCTCGTCCGCCCGGTCCTGGATGACGGTCACGATAGACGTCGAATCAGCACGCCCGTCTTCTCGAACAAACGAGTCCGGCGGGTTGTTCCCCGCCCGATACATCTGCTCAAGCGCCGCGTCGTTCCGCATCGGCCCCTCTACGTACACCGTCGCCTGACTGGACTGGGTCGTGTCGAACCGTTCATCGAGGAAGTTCGTCACCTCCGTTACGGTGTATTCGCTCGGAGCGAACGGCTCCGGCAGGGCCTCGACGAAGTCCGGGTTCTCCTCGGGCGGCAGGAAGTCCTCCTGACTGAACGAAGTCGAGACGCCGGTGGCGTAGTAGCTGGCACCGACCGTAGATACGAGGATGAGCACGAGGAAGATGATCGGGGCGCGGTTCGCGATGACGACACCGCCGCGCAACACGTCACTGAGTGCCGAATCCTCCGCGCCCAGCGGCGTCTCGCTGAACGTCGGAATGGGGTAGCGCTGGCGGAGCCGGTCCAGTTCTACCTTCGCCGCGGGCAGGAACACCCCGAAGATGAGAAAGGTGAAGGTGATACCGACAGAGGCCACGTAGCCGAAGTCCTGAATCGGCGGCAGTGCGCTGGTGAGGTTCGCGGCAAACCCGATGACTGTCGTGCCGGTCACGATGAAGAACGCGACAAGCAGTTGGTCGGTCGTGATCCGCATCGATTTCTGGATGGACGCCCCGGTTTCACGCTCCTCCCGATATCGGTTGACGGCGTGAATCCCGAAGTCGATACCCACCGCCAGTAACAGCGGTGGCACGGCGATGAGCATCTGCGAGAAGGGGATGCCGGCAAGCCCCATGAAGCCGAACGTCCAGACGACGGCCATAAACAGCGCGAGCAGGCCAAGCGCCATGTCCGCGAGGTCGCGGTAGGCAATCGTCAGGAAAAACAGAATGAACAGCACTGCCGCGGGCACGGTCAGGATGAGCGAGTCGCCGACGACGTTCGAGAACTCGTCTGCGACGATACCGCTACCGAACAGGGTAATGCCACCGTGGTCAGCGCTGGCGACAGTGAACCCGGCCTGTTTCTGGATGCTCGTTAGCGGACTCGAACCGCCCTGGCCTGACCCGGAGGAGATTCCCGCCGGGACCTCGTGTGTGACGACTCCGATGGTCGCCGACGCCGAGGCGGCTTTGCGGTTGAAGTCCTTGCTCAGTAGTGATTTGAACCGGGGATTCTGCTCGGCCGCGCGCCTGACGGCAGCGTCGATTTCACTCGGCGTTGCGGCTTCGACAGCATAGACCTGTTGTTCAGTTGTCGTCGCTTCCGGGTCCAGCTGCTTGGCGACAATGCTGGCGGCGCTTGAGGTCGATGTGACACGGAGCGTTCCGCGCTGTTCCAGCCGGTGCTGTGACCTGAGCATCCGGAGCAGCGCCGGCTTCGAGAGCACGTTCGTCTCCTGCTGGATCAGCTGTGTGCTCCCTGTATCCGGTGAGAAGGTCGGCGAGAACTTGTCGTTGACCTCCTGTAGTGCCTCCTCGGCCGGCAGTCCGGTCGTAAACTCAGTCGATCACATCGACAGCCGCGTAACCCCGTTTGATTACGGTGAACTAAACCGAACTAGCTGTGGAGCATCTTCGAACCGCTGGTGAGCATGATTTTCGGGATGGACCGTCGCTGTCGGCGGCGGACTGCCGCCGACGCGACAGTGTCACCACTGACGACCGCCGTCCGGCCCGATGGACAGCTACCGGAAGAACCGGCCGTTAAGTGGTTGATTCGCTGGAACAGACCTGCGGACACCAAGTGCTGTCCAAGCTGCGCGAAGCGTCATTTCGCAAAACTCCGTGAACGACCACTGCAAGAGGCGGCGCCCCCCACGGCGGGGCGCCGCCACGTACCTCCAGTGGAGATATCGCCAGCTGTTCTGAAGCAGTAGGCTCACTACAAACATTACCAACCGTAGTCCAGCATCCTGAGAACTAGTGAAAGCGAGGCTCTGCTTGGCTAATCGGTAGCTTGATTCGATGCCGAAGCGCTTGCTGTAGTGATCTCGTGCATCTCGTGGCGTGTCGATAAAGGGCGCGTCAGCGGCGTAGCCGTGACGCGCCACCCCGTGTTCGTCGTACCGTCCCTGCTGGTACACGCAGTCGATGAACACAGGGAACTCCACCTCGCCAGCGAGATCGTGTTCGATCTCGCGGCTCCAGCCTTTGCTGAGTTTGTTTTGAATCGTCTCACCCCACTTGACGATCGGCATCACATAGGCGTAATTGTGCGCGTACAGCAGCTTGAGACAGGTGCTGTTGTAGAAACCTCGATCAAGGTAGACGGCCTTGACGCCGAGGTCAAGGCCGTCAAGGAGTTCAAGAAACTCACCGAGGACATCGCTGGTGGTTTCGCCAGCAACGAGCTGGCGAACCGCCAGCGTGTATCGCTTGTTGCGTACGCGCACGTAGAGCGTTGCATAGGCGTGAAACGTCGTTGTTCCACGCTTGGCCTGTGAGGAGTACAGAGCCTCGGTTTCGTCCTCATCACCGTAGTAGGGATCGAGGTGGAGGTCTGCGCAGACCTCCACCGGTCGATCTGGAAGTGTCTCAAGCGTATCTCGTTGAAGCAGCGTGTCTCCAACCGATTCAACCGAATCCAGTTCAAACTGATCGGTGAGATGTCCACGGACGGTATTAGCGTGTGGTGAGTCGTCAGTCGTTTCGCAGACGTGATTGATCGAGGTCCCGCCGGCGCTGGCGCCGGCGAGGACCTCATAGAGCGTCTCTGCCGTGACCTTGACATTCTCGCCGAGATCTAATGAAAGTTCCTCGTCAAGACTATTGACGACAAAATTAAGCAGGTGCTCTTCTTCTATCTCGCTGTCTGCTTGGGTGGCTTCCACACTCTTCCCAAGTAGACGCTTCCTCTAACCCGATGTGATCGACTGAAACTGCGACGTCCCGGAATTGGTCGAGACGCCCCCGAGGCCGGCGCTGAAGACCACCGTCACGACCAGGAAGAGGAGCACCACCTTCCGTGAATCGTGGACGATGCGGTCGTCTGCCCAATCGATGTAGCGCTGATAGTCCATGCGTTAGCGGAACCTGAAGTAGCCGCCGATGGCCAGGGCGGCCACGAGTGCGACGCCGATAATCGCCGTCAGTGGTGAACTGCCACCGCCGGAGTTGGTCACGGAGACCGGAAGCCGGTAGGTATCAGACACCGGCGTATCTCCGTCCGGTTCCTCGTACTGGAAGTCCACCGAAACGGGGTAGCTCTTCGTCATCGCGGCACCGCTTGCGCTGATGCCGAACTCGATGGTTGTTGACTCACCCTGGTCAAGGCTGTCGACGTACGCCTGGTCGTCCGAGACGGAGATCGGTGACTCGGCGAACAGTTTTGCCTCGATATCGGTCAGTCGCTGCCCGGCATCGTTGGTGATAGTCACTTCGAGCGTGCTGGACCCGCCGACGTTGACGGACGCGTTCGTCGTCTCGACAATGAACTCATCGGCGCTCCCGTCGACGCTCTGTCGGATTTCGAGCGTGTCGCTCTCGCGCCTGTCGTCCTCACTGTTGCGGTAGGTGGCGACGAAATCGAACTGTCGTGGGCCGGCGTTCGCGTTATCGGACACGTCGGCATCGAACGAGACGGTCGCCGACTCGCCCGGCTCGAGATCGCCGACTGCGTACTGGGTTTCCTTTGGCGAGATGTTGTCGTGGGAACTCTCCCAGTTCAGGACAACGTTACGGACCGTTCGGTCGCCAGTGTTGGTGAGTGACGCTTCCAGCGTGCCGTCGTCACCTGCCTGCAGGGTCGATTCAACGTCGCCTAGCTCGAAGGACTGCTCTGGCTCGGGCCGGATTCCGAGCGAGATGTCGTCAGCGACGCCGGCATCGCCTTCGGGGTCGTCGTAGCTTACCGACGCCGACAGGGCGTAGCTCTGTGTCTTGGCGTCGTCGCTGGCGCTTGCGTCGACGCTCACCGTTCGCGTTTCACCGGGCTCCCAGGAGCCGACGAACTGCGACGTGGACTCGGACTGTCCGAACGTAATTGCGGTGTTCTGCGTGGCAAGCGACACTGTCGCGCCCGAGACCGTGACAGGACCGTCGTTGCGCAGGGTCACGTTGTACGTCCCGGAATCGCCGACAGCGACGTCACTGTCGGTACTTTCGACGGTGAACGTTTGCTCGGGGTTGGGCGTAATACCGAGGGAGGAGGCGGTCGTGCTCTTTCGCACCCCGTCCGTGTCGTCGAAGTCGACCTGGAGGTCGAACTGATACGGTTCGGCTCTCGTATCACCGCTCGCACCGACGCGGTACCGGAGGGTACGCTGTTCACCGGCCTCCCAGGTGTCGATAAACCGGGAGCTGCTGGCGTCGCCACCGACTGTGAGTTCGGAGTTCGTCGATTTCAGCGTTACCGAGGATTCTCGGGCCGGCTCGTCACCGGTGTTCTCGACAGTGACTGCGACCGTGCCGGTCGAATCCACGCGTGCACCGGAGTCGACGTTCACCACGTCAAAAGCCGCGTCGTCGTCGATTTCGATTTCGAGTTCGATCCGTTCGCTCGTGGTCGTTTCAGCCCGTGCACCGTCGCTTTCTGAGGCATAGCTTGTGTACTTGTATTCGACGATGACTGGAACGGTATAGTCTCCTGGGCTTGCACTGTCATCGACGCTCACTTCGAAGGGAATCGGCTCCGTTTTTCCTTCTGGGACGGACCCAACGGCCTGTTTGTTCGTCGTCACCGTAATCGGGGCGTCGCCGCTGTTGACCTTGACCATCGTTCCGCGGGCGGTCGTCACTTCGCTGTTCTGGACACCCTGGGTCGAAGACCCGGAGTCGATCGTTCCGCTGTTGACGAGGACGACGTCGAGTGTCGTCTCCTCACCGGGTGTGACGGTATTATCGACGAACGTTGCGTCGAAGTCGGGACTTCCGGTCACGGCGCCGATCGCCGTTCCGGATGCCATGAGCAATGCGACAACAGCCAGCGTCAGTAATGTTCGTGGTTTCATGCGTAGGGACACTTCGGACATGCCGTGTCGTTATTTCTATCCGGAGCGGACGTCATGCGTGGGAGATCGGCATATATGCCCACATACGTCTGTACAGACTCCCGCCCGAACCGTGTACATCGAACGAACGTTCGGTCGCCTATCAACGTTGTGGTTCAGTAACAGTGGGAAGATATTTACTGCCCGAACGAATATTCGGTCGGGATGAGTGATGGAATTCCGTTCGCCGGGGAGCCAGCGGACTCGCACGAGGCGATAATGCGAGCCACGTTCCGTGCCCTCCGGGAATACGGGTATGCCGGACTTTCGATACAGCGAATCGCGGACGAGGCCGACCTCAGCAAATCGACGTTTTATCACCACTTCGATGGCAAGGAGGACCTCCTGTTGTCGTTTCAGGAGTTCATCCTCACGGAATTTAACCGCATTTTTCAGATCGAGTCGACCGGCGACCCCGAACAGGACATCAAGACGTTTGTCAGTCTCATTCTCGACGATTTCCCGGACTGCGTCGAAACGCCAACCAAGAACGCCGTACTCGGTTCGTACGTCGAGATGCGTGCTCAGGCAGTCCAGAACCCGGACTTCCGCGAGAAATTCACTGAGACGGACGAACTGTTCGCCCGACAACTCGTACAGATCATCGAGGACGGCATCGAACAGGGAGTCTTCGCCGATGTCGACCCCGACACGGTTTCGCGGTTCATGATCACGATACTCGACGGTGTAATTCTTCAGAGCGCAACGCGCAACGACAATCCTGTCGCCGAGGTTCGGGATACCATCGACGAGTACATCGAAGAGACGCTGATTCTCAACACCTAGCTTCGGCTGATAGACTGGTACGTCTGTTTCAGCTCTTCGAAATCATCGTTCTCGGCGTGCAACATCCATTCCAGTTCCCTGGCACGTTCCTTTAGCTCCGTGTACTCGGCGCTCGATTCCAGTTGTGACGCGGACTTTTCGCGTTCCAGCACAGAGAGCTTCGAGGAAATCCGGAAGTACTCGTCGAGCCTATCGTCCTCGTCGGGTCTGTCGAGATGTTGATCGAGCGTCGACAGGAGCGTCGACTGGCCGACCGGCTTCTGGAGGTAGTCGTCGAACGGCATCTCCAGAATATTCAGATCAGCGTCGACCGCGGTCAGCATGATGATGATGCCGTCGTACCCTCGCTCACGCAACCGCGAAAGCACGTCGTCACCGTGCACGTCAGGCATTCGTCGGTCGAGCAACACAGCGTCGAACTCCGGGCCGGCAGCGTCGAGCGCTGCTTGGCCACTGTACGCAACCGTCGTCTCGTAACGCTCACCCAGTTTCAGGGCCTGCGTGTCGGCGACGTCGTGTTCGTCGTCAACGACGAGCACCCGCGGCGGGCCGCCTGTTGTTCTGGACACAGTATTACGCAGGTCTAGGGCTGGCAACTGTATATGTCTTATCGGCAGCCGCCTCTCGAAAAGCGTTAACCGATGGCCCATTGAGTGTGTACCGATGAGCAAGTCGTCGGCGGACACAGGCGGTCGACACCGTCTTGGCAGCCTCGCGGCCGTGATCGGGTGGATAGGAGCAGGAGCGGTCGTGCTCGCCACCGTCGCGCTGGCGGTGCAGTCAGTGTTCTCACTCGGACTCTCGGAACAGGTCACCATCGGCCTCGGTCTGGCGCTTGGCGGCGGGCTGGGCGGCGTTTCCTACCTGCTGGTGACTGATTCGCCCGGCGAGACGACCGACGAGACGATGACTGTGTCGGCAGATGCCAAGCACACACCGGAGCCACAGCCGGTCGACCTCTTCGACGGTCATCCTGACCCGGTGTTGTACTTCGCCGACGAGGGCCACGGCCCGGTCGTGCGTGCAGCAAACGAATCGTTTGGGGCCACGTTCGACGTCCCGTCCGACCGCCTCAGCGGGACAGCCCTCTCAGAAGCCCTGCTCGTGGCCGGTATCGACGAAGTGGACGCCGAGACAGTCAGCACGGCTGACCTTGATGTCGTCGCCCTCTCGACGGCACCCGACGAACCGCGGCAGTTTCGGCTGCGGACAGCCGGCGCCCCATCGACCGGCTACCTCCTGCTCACACCGCTGGGGACAGCGGGCGAGTGAACGGCCGAACGCCGCCCGCGGGTCGGCGGCGTAACGGAACTTTAAAGATTCCATCCCGGCGAGATTCTGGATAGGAATGCTCGCGTCACCGCTGCAACTCATCGATAGTTTCCTGCTGAACTACACCATCGGTGATGTCCTGCTACTCGGCTTTGTCGGTGGGCTCGTCGCAATTCTCCCGCAACGATCGCTCCGGATGCTGGGACTGCACACAATTGCGCTGGGCGCACTGCTCGTGATTACGCCGGCATCGGCGATGGAACCGAACAGTGCGAGCGTCCTCGCATCGTCGTTCCAGTACAAACTATTCGGTATCGTGCTGCTCGTCCTCGCCCCGGTGCTGTACGCCGTCGGTCGGCGTTAGGCCAGCTTGTCAAGTGCGGTGAAAAAATCAAGCGGCGGACCGGCAAGCCGGACCGGCTCGCCCGCACGCGAGACCGTTATCCGCTCCGGTGGGACCACGTCTTTTCGAACCCGCCCGTCACTGACGACGACACCGCTGTCGGCGTCTGTGAGTTCGACGACGATTTCGCTGTCAACGTCGACGACCAGCGGTGGCGTCCCCATCTCGTCTGCCATCCCCGTGATGATGAGGCCAGCCACGTCGGGGTGGACGAGCGGCCCGCGTTCGCTGAGGTTGTACGCCGTCGAGCCGGTGGGTGTCGCCACCAGTACGCCGTCGGCGTGGCCGGACGTGTACAGCGAGTCATCGACGTACACATCGACCGTCGCCCCGCCGCCGTGACCGCGGCGCTCGCCCTGCACGACGACCTCGTTTAGCGCCGGCGACAGCTCCCAGTTGTCGCCGCTGGCCTGGAGTCGCGGCTTGGCCCGCGTTCTGGCGCTCCCGGTTTTCTGGATGTGTTCGACCTCCGCGACGACCGTCTCGACGGCCTCTTCGGGTGCAATAGCGTTCAGAAAGCCGACTTCGCCGAGATTGACCCCCAGTATCGGCGTTGACCCCGCACCGCGGGCCGCGTACAAAAACGTCCCGTCGCCGCCGATACTCACGACGAGGTCACAGGTGGACATCTCATCGACCGGAGCCGAATCGGGCACGGCTGCCTCCCATGCGTCGTGGTCACCCAGCGCTCCGGCGGTCGTTTCGTCGACAACGACGGCCGCCGACGTGGCGCGCAGTCGGTCACACAGTGTACTCGCAAGCGACATAGCCCGGTCGTTGTCCCGCTGCGCGACGATCCCGACAGTCATTGTCGGACGTTCCCGCCGGCCGTATATAAACCCTCTACGACAGCAATTATATCAGTCCCGACGCGTATCCACTTCTATGGGCCGTTCGTGTGGCTGGTGGTCGTGCGTATGAGTGAGGATGACGAGTCCGACGACGACTGGTTTGAAAGTGCGCTGGACGACGAGGACGGCGACAGCGAACCGACTGAGGCAGACGACATTTCGGCGACGCCATCCGAGAGCGACACCGAGGAACCGGCGTCTACCGGCACTGACTCGTTTGGGGCCGACAGTGACGACGGCAAGCGCAGTGGTGATAGCAGCCCGTTCGATGACGACGGCAGCGCCGACTTTACTGAAGGCAGTGATAGCAGCCCGTTTGGTGATGACGGCAGCGCCGCTTCTGGCGGGGACAGCAGCCCGTTCGACGACAGCGGCGGTGACCCCTTCAGCAGCGAGAGTGGGCCTGCTGATGCCGACGCTGGGTCCCCCGGCGATGGTGATGGCGGCGGGCTCTTTGACGACGACTTCGCCACGGCGTTCGAGTCTGCCGGCAGCGGTGGCGGTGACAGCGGGAGCGACTTCGAGGAGGAGTTCGAGTCCGATATCCCACGGGTCGACATCGGTATCGAGGGACTCGACCAGATGATTCAGGGCGGGATTCCACAGCGCCACCTCATCGTCACTATCGGTTCAGCCGGAACCGGGAAGACGACGTTCGGATTGCAGTTCCTCCACCACGGCCTTCGGAGCGGCGAAAACGCAGTGTTTCTGACGCTCGAACAGTCCCACGACGCGATACTGGACACCGCCGGTGACCGCGGCTGGGGGTTTGAGGAGTACGAAGAGCAGGGCCAGCTAGCGATTGTCGACCTCGACCCGGTCGAGATGGCAAACAGTCTGGACAACATTCGCGGCGAGCTGCCGGCGCTCATCGAGAAGTTCGACGCCGACCGGCTGGTGCTTGACTCCGTCTCACTGCTTGAGATGATGTACGACGACCAGTCGCGACGACGCACTGAAGTGTTCGATTTCACCCGGTCGCTGAAACAGGCCGGCGTGACGACGATGCTCGTCTCCGAAGCCAGCGAGACCAACCCCTTCGCGTCCAGACACGGTATCATCGAATACCTGACGGACGCCGTGTTCATCCTTCAGTACGTCCGGTCAGACACCAGCGAGACGCGACTCGCCGTCGAGATCCAGAAGATACGGAACGCGAACCACTCCCGGGAGACGAAACCCTACGAGATAACGAACGACGGCATCTCAGTTTACCAGCAGGCTAACATCTTCTAAACCGTCGCCGTCCCGACCGACTCCGATTCATCCCGATCATCAAGTGCGGCGTTGTAGCCGCTGGCCCAGAGGTCCGTCGCGACGACGAGCACGTAGAAGGTGGCGAACGGACTGAGCAGCACGGCAATAAGCGAGCCGATGAATGGAACGACGTTGAGCAAGTTCACCACGACGTTGACGGCGATGAACAGGGCAATCGAGACCAGCCACGGCGTCGCGTACTCCGTGGACATGACTAACGTCCGTAGCGTCCCGAAGTCGAACCCGGCACCGAACTCGCCGGTACAGGCGAAGTGGATAATAGCCGCTGTCGCAACGTAGCCGAACACCAGCGACAGGACGAACGAGATGGCCAGCCCACCGAAGAGGCCGGCCAGGCCGGCACCCGCTCCGGCACGAGTCCCGGTCGCCAGCGCGAACAGGCTGCCGCCGACAGTTACTCCGAACACGACGAGCGGGACGAGCATATACACGATACCGATGAGCCAGGCTTTGACGCCGTCGACAAGCAGTTCCCCCCAGTCTTCGAACGCTGGCGGCTGTGTCGCCCCGTCTGCTCGCTTGCGGATTGCCTGAACGAGATAGCCGTACACGAGGATTGCAGGGACGACGAGGAACGAGAGGAGGCTGAGGCCCCCGCCGATGAGGACGGTCACGGTCCAGTCGTCGTTCTCCATGGGATACGTGAGTGCATCGTCTATCGATTCCATGACTATTGGTCACACTCAACAGAGTTAGTTACAGACAGCTTGCCGGGTTATTCGCTCGGCTTACCACAGGACCGGGATGTGTCGCCACCGTCACTTTCTCTCTGCGATTGCCCCGGTTAGCGGAACCAATAAATCACAACCGGGCAACAAGTGGGATATGGTACTACTCGTTCCCTTTGACGGCTCGGCCCTGTCGAAAGCCGCGCTCACGCGGGCGATGGAGTTCGCGGACTACCGCGATGAGGACATCACTGCACTGTCTGTTATTCCGGACGATGCGGCGTACGCGCGGGAACACGGCTGGCTCGACGCGGATGAGGCGTTCACTGTTGAGGCGGTCGCCGACCGGATGCGAGAGCAAGCCGAGTCAGTCGCCCCGGCGGCGTCGTTCCGCTATGAGGTCCCGGAAGACGTGAGCTCGATGGCATCGACGACGACGAATATCACCCGGACAATCAGAGAAGTCGCTCACGAAGAGGAGGCCTCAATCGTGTTCATCGGCAGTGAAAACGCCGGGCGGGTGTCGACGCCGGTCTGTAGCGTCGGCTCACCGGTCTCAGAAGACCCTGAATACGACGTTCATATCGTCCGGCACCCGTAGCGCTATCTGACGACAGTTACGGGGATGGACGCCCGTCTGACGACGATTTCGGCGACGCTACCCAGAAGGATGCGAGACATTCCCGAGCGGCCGTGACTCCCCATGACGATCTGGTTGATGTCGTGGTCATCCGCGTACTCCACGATGACCTTTGTTGGTCGCCCGACCTCGATGACGCGTTCGACGGACTCGACACCGGCCTCGGTCACTTCCGACTCAAGGTCGTCGAGGAGGTCCTCCGCCGTTGCCTTCTGTGTCTCGTACCACTCCTCGGAGAACGAGGGAATCGATGCCTCCGCGCTGTAGCCGGCCTCTGCGGGGTTGATGACGTGCAGGAGAACGAGTGTCGCGTCCGGATACTCCTCGGCTGCGAACGCACAGGCCACCGATGCTTGGTCTGAGCTGTCGACCGGAACAAGGATTCGCTTTGCCATACGTCCACTTCCGCTGGGGCCGGTTTGAATCTTCGGCCCGCTGCAATCGGTGAGTTGGCCTGCTGTTTGTCAGTCTCGCCCGTGGCGAGTCACACACGTTGACAGGCCGATGAGTTCGACTGGCTCGGAGTTATCGGGCGAGTAGACGACCCGCTGGCCCTTCTCCATGTAGGGAACCTTCGATTCCAGATTGCTGGGGATGTTCACCGCCGAGATGGCGTCTTCGTCGCCGAGGTTGAGTACCATCGTCGTATTGATCTGCTTGAACACCGGGTCGGCGATGTCCTGTGGGTCCTGCGTGATGAGGTACAGGCCGAGACGCTCCTTGCGGCCCTGTTTGGCGGCCTCGGTGAACTTCCCGATGACCTTGCGGCCCTGCACGCTGTCGGCGTCGGTCAGGAAGTTATGGGCCTCGTCCATCCCGAGGACGAACGGCGTCTCCTTGATGCGGTCGTAGTCCGGGTCGTTCGAGAGCTTCTGGTCGATGAGCAGGCTGGAGACGGCCAGTACGATTGTCGATGCGGTCCGGGAGTCCGTGATGTGGTACGTCGGGATAACCGTCAGCCCGCCGTCGCGGACGAACTGCGAAATCTGGTCGGTGATTGGTCGGGCGTCCTGGTCGAAAACCGCGCCAAAGCCCTGAACGCGGCGCTTGACGGCGTCGAACGTAGCCTCGTGCACGTCTCCCGTCTCGTCCAGTTCCTCCTTGAGCGCGGGGTCTCCGAGGAAGGTCCGGAAGTCGCTGTAGGTCCCGCCCTCCCCGTATTCGCGCTTGAACCGCGGGAGCAGTGTGTTCACCAGCGCGCCGTACTGGTTGTCGTTCAGGCTTGACCCAGCGATGAGCCAGGGATTGTCGTGGACGAGTGAGAACGGAATCGTGAACTCCACCTGCTCGGCGCGGTGGTGGCTGGCGTTGTAGTCGGCCCCGGCCACCTTCGGAACGAAGGCGATAGTGTCGTCGTGCCCGCCGTAAGCGATGCCTTCCCGTTCACAGCGCCGCTCGAACTCGTCGGTCATCTCGGGGTTGTCGTCGTGCATCTGGGCGTACTCGTCCTGGGGGTCGAACTGGACGACGGCGAGTTCGGGTGTGCGGCCGTCGCCCATCTCGTAGGTCCGACCGAGATACTGCCGCAGGACGTTTTTCGAACTGTGGGTTTTCCCGGACCCGGTCCCGCCAGCAACGAGGGTGTGCCGGAACACGAGCGGGTCACCGGCGACGTAGTCGTCTTTCAGCCGGTAGTCGATGGTCGGCGGCTCGGCGGCCGTCCGGACCTTTTCGCCACCGACGGCAAGGTGGCCCAGAAAGACGCCGTCCTCGGGAATCTTCAGGCCGGTCTTGATCTCGGACTTGTCAGTGGCCTCCCGGACGACGGTTTCGGGTTTTGGCACCCGGTCGGTCATCCGACGTTTGAGTTCGCCACCGTCGCTGTACAGCACTGCAACCGGCTCAAGCTCGGCGATGAATTTGAAATCCCGCTCGTCGATGCCCCGCTCGCGCATCGCTCGCCGGGCGTGGATTTCGGTCGCGTCGTCGGCATGGAACTCTTGGGCGTACTCCAGGGCCTTGATGCGGCAGAACAGGCGCTCACCGCCTGGGTATGGGACGAGTAGATACGTGCCGATGCGCAGACGCGAGCGGTTCCGCGCGGTGACGTACGCCCGGAGGACCGTTTCCTCCGCTTCCTCGCTGATCCGGAGGCCGTTCGCGGCCGAGAGGACGCCGAGGCCGGTGTCTGTTCCGGCCGGTGTCACATCCATATCTTCGAAGTCATCGTCTGCAGACTGTGTTGTCGGGTCGGTTTCCTCCGACGCATCGACAGCCCCATCACCGTCATCGGCCGTCTCGGCCGACTGTGCGGCCTCGTCGTCAGCCGCCGCGTCGTCGCCGTCGAAATCAGTGAAATCCCCGAGGTCGGACATACCCCAGTTCAGGGTAGCCGGGGATTAACACCTTTCCCCAGCAGCATGAATGTGAAACCTTACCCGGATGGCTGTCAACGAACGCATATGAAGCCGACGCGGGTGATGTCTTTCAATGTGCGGTACGATACTGCTGGGGATGGGGTAGACGGGTGGCCCCACAGGCGGCGGCTGGTGGCTGGAATCATCCGGTATCACAATCCCGATATTATCGGGGTGCAGGAGGCGATGGCACACCAGCTCCGGGAGCTAGAGGTGTTGCTGGACGGCTACGAGTGGGTCGGTGACCCACGGGAATCCGTCGATGCCGGCGGGGAGCACACGGCCATCGGCTACCGGGCCGAGCGCTTCGACTGTGCGGCCACGAACACGTTCTGGCTCTCCGAACAGCCCGCCGAGCCGAGCAGCGTCGGCTGGGACGCTGCCTATCCCCGCGTGGCGACCTGGGCCCGCCTTCGTGACCGCGACACCGACGATGACCTCCTGTGTCTGAACACGCATCTCGACCATCAGGGGGCTGACGCGCGTGTCGAGGGTATCGAACTGGTGCTTGACCATCTCGACTCTGCCACCCGGGATGCGCCCGCAGTGGTGATGGGTGATTTCAACTGTGTCGTCGGTGAACCGGCCTACGAGCGCGCCGAGGGGCACGAACTCCCGGACGGCCGCCGGCTCGTTGACACCCGCGACACAGCGACCGTCACCCACGGCCCGACGACAAGCCGAACCGACTTCCACGACCTGCTCCCCGAGATGGGTATCGACCACGTGTTCGTCAGCGAGGACGTGGCCGTCGACACCAGAGCGGTCATCGCCGACCGCGACGACGACCACTACGGCTCCGACCACTTGCCTGTCGTGGTCGACTGCGAGCCCTGACCCGGGGGAGAATCTTTTGCCGTTGGGGCCCCTATATAGGATTATGTTGCTTATTCGGGGGACGGCAGGCGGGACGGCGCTGACCGGGACGCTGTACGAACCGGGTGAGGAGCCGCCCGAGTTCAAGGGCGCGCCGGACGAGGGGACGCCCTACGTCTGGGTCTGTGACGCTTTCTACGAGGTCGAGAGCGGCGGGCAGGTCCAGTCCATCGGCGACCGCGAGATACGAATCGCCTTCGAATCCCCGATGCCCCGCGGCTTCGAGACGCGCGATGCGGCCATCGACGCGGCCAAGGAACATGTCCGAACGCAGTTCGCCCGGCTCGGCGTCGCCGGCGAGACGGTCGACGTGACGGTACAGCAGGCCGAGACGGCGTAGTCGGAGTGGCCCGTTTTCTGAGTCAGCGAACGACCGGTGAGTTATACGACGATGCCGGGTGAACTACTGCGCGTGGCCGAGGACCCGTCCCCGACTGAGGTGTTTGCCCTCCTCGACGACGAATACGCTCGCGCGCTCCTTGCAGCCACGAGTCACAGACCGATGACAGCAACTGAACTCAGCAACGACTGCGAGATGTCACTCTCGACCGTGTATCGCCGTCTCGACGCGCTTGAGGACTGCGGCCTCGTCGCCGCTCGAACGCAAATCGCGGACGATGGGCACCATGTAGACGTGTACGAGGCACAGATGGACGAACTCACCGTGTGTCTCACCGACGGGACCTTCGATGTCAGCCTTGCCGTCGAGTCAAAGACACACGAGTTCGCCGACGCGCTGGTAGACCTCTGGGAGGGGCTCTGATGGATTTTGCCGGCCTCTCCGCCGAAACGTGGGTCACCGTAAACACTGCGTTCCACCTCGCACAGACGGGGGTCGGACTGCTCATTGCTGCATTGGCGCTCGTTGGCTACCGACGACGGCGGACCCGCTCCATGCTCGCACTGGCTATCGGAATCAGCCTCCTCACCTTCGTCTCGTACCTTGTTACCCTTAGCGCCGTGCAGGTTCTCCCGCGAATTGTGTTTCCCCTTCCGGGCACTATCACAGAACTCGTTGGTCTCCTCGTCCTCCTCTACGCTATCGTTCTGGCCCGTCGCGACTAGCCCCTTCAGAACGATTCCTCGACGGCACCCCACCGGATGTCGTTGTACTCCCGTTCGCGGTCGGTCTCGAAGGTCCGCTCGATGCGGCGGGTGAGTTCCTCACTCCCTTGCCGGTCGATTTTGGCGAGTTCGTCGGCCTTCCCGATAGCCAGTGGCGGCCCCTGTTCCCGGGCCACGTCGTGGAGTATCTGCCGTGTGAGTTTGGTCCGGCACTCCGGGTCTTTGGTGAACGCGTACGGGGCCTCGACGCGGAACACGAGGTCCGAGCGCGGGTCGTAGAGGACGAAAAACGTCACCTCGTAGGCCTCAGGGTCGAGCGACCGCTCGATGCCCAACGCGTCACCGTCGGCGGCCATGATGCCGTCAGTGCCGCCCCGCGAGCGGAACCAGTTCGTCGCAGTGAGACAGTCGGTCTGGCGCTCGCCCTCGTCGTCGCGGCGTTCCAGGATTCGGCGGAAAAAAGCAGTGTCGTTCACCCACGGGGCGTTGGTCTTGCGCCGGAGTGCCCGCGTGAGGGCCTTCGTCGAGGAGTTCTTGATGAACCCGACCATCGGGACGTCCCGCTCGACGAACCGCTCGACGAGGTCGACGTAGTTGTTCACGACCGTTTTGGGGCGGTCGTCCTCCGCGAGCAGGTCGGCCAGTTCGGTGTCGCGGTCGGCCCAGCGGAGGACGCCGGTCGGATAGATAGGGCCGTCGAGGATGAACAGGTCCTCGACCACGTCGGCGTTGGTCAGCGCGTGCCGGCTCTCCGCGAGGTACAGCGCCAGTGCGTGGACGACCCGCTGCTCGTAGCGGTCGACCTGTGGCACGTCGAGGACGCGCCGTTTGGCGTAGCCGCGGTCCCCGCCTTGCCACTCGCCGTCGAATCCCAGCGTCGCGTCGTTGGAGTGGACGGCCATGATGATGGTCCGGCCCCGGTGGAGTTCCACGTCCGAGGGGACACTGCCCATCGCAGCCTGCGCCACGTCCAGCACCAGCCCGTTCTTGAACGTCGTCGGATTGATCGTCCCCGAATCCAGGCCGTGCTGGGTCGGAAACGGCGGGTCTGCCAGCGCGATATCCTCGATAGGGACCTTCCGGCGGCGCTGCTCGTCCAGCGGCTCCAGAATCTTCGTTCCGTCCTGCCACAGCGGGTCGAGAAAGCTGTCCCACACCTCCTCGGCGGCCGCCTCCTGGTCACTCGTCTCGACGGTCTCGCGTACCTGCCCAGCGAGCTTGGCGATTCCGTCGACGTGAACCGGGTCCAGCGTCATGCCCGTGGGTTCGCCGGGACGGGCATAACCCTTTGGTCACCCGCCGATTCGGTGGTTACTCCTTGCCCGACTCCTCGCGGAGCAGGCGTTCGATGGCCTCGGCGATTTCCTCGTAGGACTGCATCGTCAGGCCGTCCGTGGTGATGAGCACGCCCTGGCGTTCGGTCGTCGCCCGCACGAGGTAGCCGTTGGAGAACGCGCGCACGGTGAAGCGATAGTCGCCCAGTTCGGACTCTTGGTATGCGTTTTTTGTCTGCTTGTACCCCTGCCATTCGTGGCCGACGAAGTCGTTGAGGTCGGCGTCCTGTTCGAGGTCGTCCCGCAGGTAGAGCTGCTCGAAGTTCGCACGTGTGAAATACGTCACCGAGCGCAGCGAGTCGCCCGTCGCCGTCCGGGCTGTCGTAACGATTGCGTCGGCCAGATCCTCCGAGAGAATATTTCGAGTCATGCCCGACCGAAGGCGGGCCACCCTCTTAATTTCAGGGTTCCAGATACCGACAACGATAGCGGGGCGGAGGCGGGGGGATAGCCCCACCAGCACCGCCGAATTTCGCATTATCGACCGTCACGTTCGGGACTGACCGACAGTGTATTAGGCCGGTCGCGTGACCCACTGGATATGGACGCCGGACTCATCATCTTGGACGGGTGGGGCCTGAATCCGGACGACGATGTCCGGGATGCCGTCGCCGCCGCCGACACGCCGAACTTCGACCGCTACCGAGACGCGGGCGCAGCGTCGACGCTTACCACCCACGGCCGCCGGGTCGGTCTCCCGGAGGGCCAGATGGGCAACTCAGAGGTCGGCCACCTCAACATCGGGGCCGGCCGCGTCGTCAAGCAGGACTCTGCTCGCGTCAGCGACAGTATCGCCCGCTCGCGGGGCGAAGCCCCGCCCGATGACGACGCACAGGACCCGCCGTTCTTCGAGAACGAAACGATTCTATCGGCCTTCGAGCACGCCGAGGCGCACGGCGGCCGGGTTCACTTCATGGGCCTCGTGTCGGACGGTGGCGTCCACTCGTATCAGGACCACCTGCACGCACTCATCGAACTCGCCGGCGAGCTCGGGACTGACGCTGTCTCACACGCCTTCACCGATGGCCGGGATACCTCGCCGACCGGCGGTGAGGACTACCTCGCCGACCTCGAAGCCCACGTCGAGGAACACGGGACCGGCCACGTCGCCACCGTCTGCGGACGCTACTACGCGATGGACCGCGACCAGAACTGGGAACGGACCCGCCGGGCCTACGACGCCATCGTTCACCGAGAGGGCGACCACCACGCCGATGAGGCCGTCACGGCCGCCACGGAGTCGTACGCCCGCGACACCACTGACGAGTTCATCGAACCCACGACTGTCGGTGACCACGCCGGCCTTGAAGCCGGCGACGCGGTTGTCTTCTTCAATTTCCGGTCGGACCGCGCCCGACAGCTCACCCGGATGCTCGGCGATATCCGACCCGAAGACTGGGGGGCCGACACCGAGCCACCGGACACCCGGCTGGTGACGATGACGCAATACGACGAGACGTTCGACCTGCCGGTCGCCTTCCCACCGAACCAGCCTGCGGACGTGCTCGGCGAGGTGCTTTCCGAAGCCGGGAAGACACAGATTCGACTGGCCGAGACGGAGAAGTACCCCCACGTCACCTACTTCCTCAACGGCGGCCGTGAGGTCGCGTTCGACGGCGAGAGCCGCGAAATCGTCGATAGCCCTGACGTGGCGACCTACGACCTCCAGCCAGAGATGAGCGCGCCGGAACTGGCCGACACCGCTATCGAGTTCATCGAGACTGAGGACCCCAGCGCGATGGTCCTGAACTTCGCCAACCCCGATATGGTCGGCCACACCGGCGACTTCGACGCGGCGGTGACCGCCGTCGAAGCCGTTGACGAACAGCTCGGGCGACTGGTCGAGACAATTGGGGCTGCTGGCGGTCACGCACTCATCTGTGCCGACCACGGGAACGCCGACGATATGGGCACGGAAGACGACCCGCACACGGCCCACACGACCAACCCCGTCCCGTTCATCTACCTCTCTCCCGACGGAACTGCCGGCGGTCGGACTGCCCGTGACGGCGGGACGCTGGCCGACCTCGCGCCGACGATGCTCACGCTCATGGGTATCGACCGGCCGGACGCGATGACCGGCACGCCGCTGGTCGAGTAGCGGGCGACGCAACCACGCTATTTTTCGAGCAGCGAAAGGTACACCGGCGACACGCGGCCAGTTGTGTACGTCTCGGTTCCGCGCTTGACGATTCGGCGGTCATCGGACTGCATTGCCGTGGCGTCGACGACGAACACGACGGGGTCGGCGGCGTGGCGACGCCCCACCTCCCGGGCCGCCGCGGCGGATTCGGAAAGGTGGACCGTCTGGCGGCTCATCGGCTTCAGTCCCGCCTCGCGTATCGAATCGACGTTCCGCGGGGCGGTCCCGTGGTACAGCGTCGCCGGAACGGGGTCATCGGTCCCGTCGAGGGTCACGTCGACGGAGTGCCCGTATGCCGCGCGAACACGGCCGCCAGCGGTCGTAATTCCTGCTTCATTGCCGACGCCCGTCCGCTCGAATCGCCCTTTCGGGTCCGTGGCGATGACGCCGGCCAGTGCCGCAGCATCAGCCCAGTCGTACTGTCGCTCGACTGCGACACGGAGGGCATCGAAGCCCGTCCACCCCGCTTTGTCTACCTCGATGCCTGCGTCTTCGGGAAAATGTCTGAGCGCGCCCGAGACGAACTTCGAGAGCTGTCGTCGCCGTGCGCCGTCGAGAATGTGGGTCCCGGCTCCGTCACAAACCGGGCACGTGTCGCCCTCGAAGAAGCCGTCTTCGGGACAGCGGCGGACCGCGTCTGGCATAGTCGAGAATGAGCCACGACCATACAAAAGCGTCACGCGGACGTGCCAGTTTTCTGCGACACAGACACCTGTTCCAGCCGGTCTCACCGGCGGCCACGGCAGCGCTGCTGGCAAGGCGGCCTGCAATTGCAGGTGACGGTGCCGGGTAGCTTCAAGTAGATACAGTCATCAGTGGGCCATAGCGAGATGCCGTCCCCAACAGACCTCGAACTCGGCGGTGAGCGGTCCGACGTGTACCGGTTTGTGGAACGGAACGGCCCTGTCGCGCCCGCCGAGGTGGCCGAAGCTATCAGTGTCGACCCCGAGCGGTTCCAGCACCACGTCTCCATTCTCAAACGGGACGACCTCATCGAGGCCACCGAGGACGGGAAGCTCACCGTGGCACTTCATGGCGGTGAGACGGCTGAACACTACGAAGCCGGCGTTAGCTACGAGATACGCCCGTCCCGGCCGTCGGACCTCTCCGGCGTCGTCGGCACGATACGCGACGTGACCAGTGAAGCGCCGTATATTATCGCGGCCGGCGTCGCGGAGCAACTGGCCTACGAGGACACGCTCGTCCGGTGGGGTCCCAACCGCTGTCGCGTCGTGTTCGTCGCCACGGTGGACGACGATGTTGTCGGCTGGGTCCACGTCGCCATGTCCGAAGTGGACGAACTCGCGTCGACGGCCGAACTCACGCTCGGCGTGATGGAGACGTACCGTCGCCATGGTATCGGCAGTCACCTGCTTCACCGCGGGGTCGAATGGGCCGCAAGCCGTGGCTGTCGGAAGGTGTACGACAGCCTGCCGGCGACGAACGAGCGAGCAATCGACTTTCTGAAGGCGGCCGGCTGGACGGCCGAGGCTGTCCGCACTGACCACTACGAAATTCGGGGCGAACTGGTCGACGAGGTGATGCTGGCCCGCCAACTGGACTGAGACGGACTGTATAGCGTCCCACCGCGTGGTGAATAGCGACCCCCGAGCCAGCGCCCTGTGGCTTTATGATTATCTACCGACAAGTGCTGGCATGACATTTGAGCAACTAGAAGAGTACGGGATGCTCCAGATGGACAGCGGGGATATCGAAAAGACGCTCGAACGCAAGAGTATCGGCGTGCTCGGCGTCCCAACCGACTCCGCGCCGCTATTGCGCCCGCTCAGTTTCTGGTACGACGGCGAGTCTGCGCTCTATTTCGTCTACGTTCTCGGTAGCGACAGCCGGAAGGTGACGGTGAGCGACCAGGCAGATGTTGCCCGGTTCCTCATTTATGATATCGAGACGACGTTCAACTGGCGCAGCGTCCTGCTGACGGGGACCATCGAGCGAGTCCCTGACGACGAACGTAGGGCAATCGAAGACCAGATTGACACTTCATGGAAGCCTGACGTGTTCGAGCGGGCGGCCGAGACGGAGGCCACAGCGCTGTACCGGTTCCAAATCGATGACCGGGCCGGTATCAAGCAACTCGAACTCCCGCCCGAACTCAGGTCTGAATCCTCGTCGAGTCGGCCGGAGTAACCGGGACTCAGCCCGTTCGGAAGGAGAAATCCAGCGTCGGCGCGGAGTGGGTCAGCGACCCCATCGAGATGATGTCCACACCTGTCTCGGCGTAGGCCGGCACGTCCGCGACGGTGATACCGCCACTGGCTTCGGTGAGCGCATCGGCATCGGACGCCGCTACGAGGTCGACAGCCCGCTCGGTCTCGCCGGGGGACATGTTATCCAGCAAGACGATGTCTGCGCCGGCTTCCGCGGCCCGCGGCGCGTCCTCCGGGGCTTCGACTTCGACGTCGAGTTTTGTTGCGAAGGAGACTCGCTCGCGGAAGTGCTCAATAGCGTCAACGAGGCCCATTTCGGCGATGTGGTTGTCCTTGACCATCACCATGTGTGAGAGGTCGAGCCGGTGGGTGTCGCCGCCGCCAGCCGCCACCGCTCGCTTTTCGATGCCGCGCAGGCCAGGGGTCGTCTTTCGCGTGCCGGCGATACAGGGTGTGGAATCTGTCGTGGAGGATTCCGCCGCGTCGACGGCGGCACGGGTCTTCGTCGCCACGCCTGAAGCGTGACCTGTGATGTTCACGGCGACGCGCTCGCCGCGGAGCACCGACTGTGCGGGGCCGTCGACGCGAAGCACTACGTCGCCAGCGTCGATGGCGGACCCGGAGTCGACCGATGTCTCCACCGCGCAGTCCAGATACTCGAACACCGCGGTGGCGGCGTCGAGGCCCGCCACTACGCCGGACGCTTTCGCTACCAGACGGCCCTCGGTCGTCCCGGGTACATCGTTGGTCACGTCGTGGTGGCCCACGTCCTCGCGGAGCCACCGCTCGATGTCACTGTCGGTAAGCATCAGTCGGCCGTGGACTCCGGCGGCTCCTCGCTCGCGTCCACGAGATTGTGCGTGCCGACGCTCTCCTCGTTTTCGGCGGCGTGGCGCGCGATCAACAGGGCGGTGACGCTCGCGTGGCGGAGTTCGTACAGCGAGCGGCTGGTTCGGGTACGGACGTAGGCATCCACTTCGCCCTTGAGCCGGCGGAGGACGGCCATCGCGCGCTGGAGGTCCGCGGGGTCGCGCTCGACGCCGACGTTCTCGGCCATCACGCGGGTCAGCCGCTGGAACTTGTCGCGGGCAAACCGCTCTGGCAGGTCCGGGTCCCGTTCGAGCAGTTCCGGCGCTTCGATTGGCTCCGGGTCGGCCCCGGCAGCGTCCTCGCCAGCCCGCAGGCCCCAGACCAGCCCTTCGAGCAGGGACGTGCTGGCGAGGCGGTTCGCACCGTGGACGCCGGTCCGGGAGCATTCGCCGACGGCGTAGAGCCGGTCCAGCGTCGTCCGGCCGCGGTCGTCGACGTTGATGCCGCCACAGAGGAAGTGCTCGGCGGGCGCGACTGGGATGCCGTCTTCCCAGTCGACACCGTGTTCCGTACAGCGCTCGGCGAGGTTCGGGAACTCCTCCTCGAAGTCGAGCGGCGAGACATCGAGCGTCACTTCGCCCGTCGCCTCCCGCTCGGCTTTGACTGCCCGGGCCACCACGTCGCGGGGCGCGAGTTCGGCGTCGGCGTGGTAGTCGGGCATGAACCGCTCGCCGTCGCCGTTGCGAAGCAGGCCACCCTCGCCGCGGACGGCTTCGCTGACGAGGAAGGCCACGTCGCCGTCTATCGTGCAGGCAGTCGGGTGGAACTGCACGTACTCCATATCTTCCACTTCGGCCCCGGCGAGTGCCGCCATTCCGATGCCGTCCCCGGTCGTGTTGTCGGGGTTCGTCGTCCGCGGGTAGAGGTCGCCGATGCCCCCGGTCGCCAGCACGACGCTGCCGGCGAAGTATGGAGTTACCTCGCCGTCGGATTCGAGCATCGCGCCGTGGACACGGCCCTCGTGACGGATGAGTTCGAGCGCGGCGGTGTCGTCCAGAATCTCCACGCCGTCGTGGTCGTCGATGTAGTTCAGGAACGGGACGTGGATGTGTCTGCCCGTCGAGGCGTCCACGTGGAGGATGCGGTCTTCGCTGTGGGCGGCCTCGCGGGTGAAGTCGTGGCCCGAGCCGTTCTGGTCGAACTCGACGTCCAAGGTCTCAAGCAGCACGTCCTCGACGGCCTCGTTGGCGTTCTCGACCAGCACATCGACGGCGTCGGGGTCGGCGGTGCCGTCGGAGGCGGCCATGATGTCGTCTTTGAATTCTTCGGGCGTATCTCGGGAGATGGCGATGCCGCCCTGTGCCCACCAGGAGGAGGAGCCTTCCGGGCGGGTCGCCTTCGTGGCAAGCGTCACGTCGTCGCCTTCGCGGGCCGCAGCGAGCGCTGCCGCCAGTCCGGCGATACCGGAACCGATGACCAGCACATCCGTCGTAATCGGGTCGTCCGTCATGGTCAGATCTCCAGCATTCGGTCCATCGCGACCTGTGCCAGTTCCTTCTCCTCGGGCGCGACTTCGATGACGTTGCGCTCGCGGCCCTCGACCAGTTCCTCAAGCACCCACGCGAGGTAGTTCGGGTCGATCTGGCGCATGGCGTTGCAGTCCATGCAGGCGTCGCCACACAGCGGGACGACATTCACGTCGGGATGCCACCGCTGGAGGTGGTGCGTGAGGTGAATCTCCGTGCCGATGGCCCACGTCTCGCCGGGGTCGGCCTCGGCGACGGACTCACAGATAGTCGATGTCGAGCCGGCCACGTCGGCGGCCTCGACGACCTCGCGGCGACACTCGGGGTGGACGATGACGTTCGCGTCGGGGTAGTCCTCGCGGATCGATTCGATGTGGTGCTCGCGGAAGCGTTCGTGGACCTGGCAGTACCCCTCCCAGAGGATGACGTCGTTTTCGACGGCGTCAGCGGCGTCGGTCCCCTCGGCGTCCCAGGGATCCCACTCGACGGTTTCGTCGGCCATGCCGAGCCGGTGTGCCGTGTTTTCACCGAGGTGTTTGTCGGGCAAGAACAGCACCTTGTCGCCCTTCTCGAAGGCGTACTCGAAGGCCTTGTGCGCGTTCGAGGAGGTACAGACCAGGCCGCCCTGCTCGGCGCAGAAGGCCTTCAGGTCGGCGTAGCTGTTCATGTACGTGATAGGGATTATCTCTTCGTCGTCGTCGAGCGCCGCGGTCAGTTCGGCCCACGCGGCGTCGACCTGCAGCGCCTCGGCCATGCCGGCCATCGGGCAGGAGGCCTCCATCGACGGGAGAATCACGGACTGGTCGTCGTCCGTGATGATGTCTGCGGATTCGGCCATGAACGTCACGCCGCCGAAAATCACGTAGTCGGCGTCGGACTGGGCGGCTTCTTTCGAGAGCTGGTAGGAGTCGCCGATGAAGTCGGCGTGTTCGACAATCTCCTGTCGCTGGTAGTTGTGGCCGAGGATGACCACATCATCGCCAAGCTCGGCGAGCGCGCTCTCGATGCGTTCGGTCCGCTCGTCCGCATCGAGGTCCCGGTACGACGGCGGGAGCTGCTCGAGGTTGTCATACTTGAAGAGGCTAAGATCCGTCTCGAACGCGGCGGTTTCCATTTCGGGCACGTTGTATCCACCTGTGGGTACTCACACTTCGCAACTACTTCGTGAAAAGATTTTATCTTCAAAGAAGCTAGTTGGTGGCGGAGAAAATTGTGTATCCAATATCGGTGGCCACTATACTTTTGTTTCCGGGATTGGTGACTGCTCTGGTTTTATATCCGGCTTTGGCGATTTATCCGGTTCTATACCCCGTATTGCTGAATCAAGTTGTTTGTTACCGAACAACAAGAACCGCGGCGCTTCGATACCGCTCTTTGTTTGATTCAGTCCCCGGAGTCGAATACGATGTCCCCGGCGCTGACGGTCATTGTGACGTCTATGTCCGAAATCTTCCCGTTCGGTACTTCCCACGGCGAGGCCGATAGCACAGCGAAATCCGCGACCGACCCCGGTGTGACTGTGCCCATCCGGTCCTCGTCGAAGCCCGCATAGGCAGCACCGCTGGTGTACGCCCGGAGCGCCTTGCCGACTGTCAGTCGCTGGCTCGGCTCCGGCGCGGTAACGGCCTGCTGAACACCATACAGCGGGGAAAGTGGCATACAGTCGCTCCCGAAGGCCAGTTGTGCGCCGGCATCCACGAGGTCGCGGAACCGGTTCGTCAGCCCGCGACGTTCGCCGAGGCGCTCGTCGTACAGGTCGCCCGGCGCTGCCCAGCGGTGGAAGTTCGGCTGGGCCGAAACGACCAGCGGCGACGCTGCCAGTCGCTCCACCAAGTCGCCGGTGAGGACTTCGGCGTGTTCGACGCGGTGGCGCTCGCCCGCGGCGTCGACGGACTCGATAGCCGAGAGCAGCGCGTCGATGGCCGCGTCACCGATGGCGTGAGCGGCGAACTGGAGGCCCGCGTCGTCGACCGCCGACACGAGTTCCCGGAGTGCGTCCGGGTCTGTCCGCCACTCGCCGGCGCTATCGCTGTCGGCGTAGGGGGTCCGAAGCCGCGCGGTTCCAGCCCCGAGCGACCCGTCGATGTACGCCTTGATCGCGCCCGTCCGGACCCGGTCGCTCCCGTGGTTCGTCACTAAGCCGAGTTCCCGTATGGCGTCGAGGTGGTCTGCCCAGTAGTTGAGCCGAACCCGCAGAGAGAGTGCGTCTTCGGCGTCCAATTCGCGGTACACCTGTGGGGCGTGAGACTGCCGCACCATGTCGTGAACGGCGGTGATTCCCTTTGAGAGGGCCACTTCCTGTGCAGCCAGCAGATACTCCCGTGTCTGTGTGTAGTCGGGCGCGATGGCGTCGAAGACGGCCTCAGCGGCTTCCTCGACGAGCACACCGGTCGGCGCGCCGTCCTCGGTGCGGACGCCGTCGTCGGGCAGGTCCAGCGTGTCCAGCGCGGCGTGGTTCACAGATACCGTGTGAATGTCTTCGCGCGCGGCTGCGACCGGGCGGTCAGTGCTCACCCGGTCCAATGTCGCCGCCTGCAGCAGCTCGCCGTCCCAGTCGCTCTCGTCGTAGCCAAAGCCCAGAACCCAGCCCTCGCCGTCGTCGGCCGCCAGCAGCCGGTCGATGCAGTTGTCCGGGCCGTCTGCCCCGGCGAGGTCGGCTTCGACCGCACGCCGGCCGACGATGTCAAGATGCGTGTGGGCGTCGACGAAGCCGGGCAACAGCACGCCACCGCGACAATCGACGGTCTCAGCACCCGCTGTCAAGAGTTCGTCCGGGTCACCGACGGCGGTAACCGTGCCGTCCGTCACTGCAACCGCGGACGCCGGGTCGTCGCCGGATAGCGGCCGTACCTCACAGTTCGTGAATACGCGGTCGACCATACAGACTCCGGGCGCGGCGACTGCAAAACGCTTGGCCCGCCAAGAGCAACTGTTAGGAGTCCCGAAGCCACACCGGTCAGTATGACCGACTCCGACGTCGTTGCGCTCGCAGAGCGCGTTCGTGACGGTGAGTTGCGGCTCTACGAACTGGAAGACCACGCCGAGCCCGACGTTGCGGCGGCGGCCCGCAGACACCTGCTGGCCGAGGAGACCGACACGGACCTCTCTGCGGTCGGCGACTACACCTTCGACGCCGCCGACGCCGAGAGCAACATCGAGAACATGGTCGGCGCGGCGCAGGTCCCGATGGGTGTTGTCGGCCCGCTGCCCGTCGACGGCGGGGCCGCCGAGGGTGACCACCACCTCCCGCTGGCGACCAGCGAGGGCGCGCTGCTGGCCTCGGTTAACCGCGGCGTCTCGACCATCCGCAACGCCGGCGGCGCGACCGCCCGCGTCCTCAAATCCGGAATGACCCGCGCGCCGGTGTTCCGCGTCGAGGACGTGGCCGAGGCGGGCGAGGTGTCGGCCTGGGTCCGCGAACACGTCGATGTCCTCGCCGACGCCGCCGAGTCCACGACCAGCCACGGCGAACTGCAGGATGTGACACCCTACGTCGTCGGCGACAGCGTCTTCCTGCGGTTCTCCTACGACACCAAGGATGCGATGGGGATGAACATGGCGACCATCGCAACAGAGGCGGCCTGCGATGTCGTCGAGACCGAGACGCCGGCCGACCTCGTGGCGCTCTCGGGCAACCTCTGTTCGGATAAGAAGCCCGCTGCCATCAACGCCGTCGAGGGGCGTGGCCGCACCGTCGCCGCGGACGTGTTGATTCCCCATGAGCAGGTCGAGGACCGACTCGATACGACCTCCGACGCCATCGTCGAGGCCAACACCCGAAAGAACCTCGTCGGCTCCGCAAAGGCCGGTGCGTTAGGATTCAACGCTCACGCCGCCAACGTCGTCGCCGCCGCCTTCCTCGCGCTCGGGCAGGATATGGCACAGGTCGTCGAAGGGAGCAACGCTATCACGACGGTCGACGCCCGCAAGGACGGCCTGTACGCCTCGGTCACCATCGCATCGCTGGAAGTCGGGACCGTCGGCGGCGGGACGGGCCTGCCAACCCAGTCCGAAGCGCTGGACGTGCTGGGGTACAGCGGTGGCGGCGACCCCGCCGGGAGCAACGCCGACGCGCTCGCCGAAGTTATTGCCGCCGGCGCGCTGGCCGGCGAACTCTCTTTGCTTGCGGCGCTGTCCTCGCGCCACCTCTCCTCGGCGCACGCTGACCTCGGGCGGTAGTCCCGGCTTCGGGGCGGTCTGTCATCACTGCCGGCTCTGACTCACCAGAAAGCCGGCACCCGCAACGAGCACGACGACGCCGGCGAGCAGGAGTGCTTCCTCGCCCAACAACGGACCGAGCACGAGCAGCGCCCACGCGACGGCGAAGACACCGTGTGCGATGGCGAACAGCCGGCGGCCCCGGCGAGCGAACACGACCGTGCCCAGCGCGAACCCGAGCGTGAGAACGACCGCCGAGAGCGCAACCGTGCTCACCCGCAACGAGCCGACTGCGACGGGTTCGACGACTGGCGTGAGCAAGAACAGCAGTCCCGAGAGACCGACGAGCGTCCCGACTGCGACCGGTCCGGGCTCGAAATCCAGTGTTGCGGTCATAGCAGCCGGTAGTGCCCCCGACTCTCCGATGCCTCGCCGGCACGAACCAGCTTTTTCAACGCCTTCCGGGTGTACGACGCCGGGACGCCACGCTCCTCGGCGTAGCCCACGATATCGTCTTCGGTCGGCTCATCCAGTGCCCGCAACGCGTTCGTGACCGTCTCCTTACGGCTCGACCCGCCCGTCGCTCCCTGTTCGGCGCGGTCGGCAGCTGCCGACACGGCGTCGGTGTCCACCCCCGAATCTTCGAGATACGTCTCATCGTCCACGCCTGCGTCGTCGACCTGCCGCTCCATCTCGGCGTAGGAGTCCAACTCCGCGAAGGCGTCGCCCTCCCCCTGGCGGTTCGCAAGCATCGACGCCCGAACCTCTCGGGCGTGGGCCTCGTCGTCCGTCTCGACGAACTTCCGACGCTTCTCGTGTTTGCGGCGCGTGCCACACCGCGGGCACTGGGTCGTCTCCGGTCGCCCCTCGGTGACCCACAGCGCGCTGCACTCACTACACCCGACGACCGCATACATACCTCCCCGTCAGGGCCGGACGGTACTGAATCCACCGACGTCCGATGCCGGGGGACGAAGGCTCAGGTGCGGCGGACATGACATAGCTGAGCATGGAAGAAGTACCACAGGCGGCCTGTGAGACAGTCGAAGCAGTCGACGGCGTGCACCTGACACAGATGGCCGTCGGAGAGGAGATGAGCGTCCAGCAGTTTCATATCGAACCCGGCGCGGCCGTTCCGGAGCACAGCCACCGCCACGAGCAGGTCGGCTACGTTGTGAAGGGAACTTTTACCTTCCACGTTAACGGCGAGGAGTACGTCATTGGTCCCGGTGACTCCTACGTGGTCCCGAGCGAGGAACCACACGAGGCGCGCAACGACGGCGAGGAGCCGGTCCGTGGTATCGACGTGTTTAGTCCGCCGAGGCCGAATCCGGACTGGCAGGACTAACCACAACTGTTTGAGTCCTCCGGCCGTATGGTAACCAATGACGCGAGCAGTGGTTGCTATCGTGACGCTCGCGCTCGTACTCGCCGGCTGTTCTGGGTTCGTCCAGCAAGACAGTCCCGAGACGGTCACGCCGGCAGCGGTGCCGACCGACGGGGTCGGGTATCCGCCGGGCGTGAGCGACGACGCAGTGGTTCCGTCAACGCTGGCCAGCACCCACGAGCGGACGCTTGCGACGACGAATTACACGCTAGTCACTCGCCAGTGGGTCACTGACAGCAACGGGACAGTACTCCGGCGGTCCAACCACACCCGCTACGTCGCGGTGAACAAGACGACGTACGCAGGTCGGTTCCGCCAGAACGGCACGGAGTTGAACACGTTCACCACCCGCATTGACTACTGGACTAACGGTTCCATCGTTGCGGCCCAGTACGACGAGCGAGTGAACCGCCGCAGCCAGGTCAAGTGGTCTGTCCGCGACGACGGCCCGGTCTCGGACCTCTCGGAGCGCCGGACGATACGTGGCGTCGGAGAAGCCGTCGCTCTCTCCGTTGCAGACCGAAGTGACAGCGGCGTCGTCCTCGTCGGCACCCGCTTTCGGAACCCTGACAGACTCAACACACCGCTGTTCGTGAGCGACCCCCGCAACGTCTCCGTCCGACTTCGCGTCAATCACGATGGCACCGTTTCCGCGTTTCGGCTGGCCTTCGATGCTAAACGGAGCGACCGACAGGTTCGTGTCACCCAAGAGATGCGGCTCCGACACATCGGGTCGACGACAGTGAGACAGCCAGAGTGGGTCGAAAATACAACTCAGCGGTCGCTTCAGGACTAAGAGTCTGCCTGCAGCGAACACTCAAGCGCTGCCGAGCGCGGGAAACACTCGCCGCGATGCGAGGGTATAGCCGGCGTACAGGAGGACCAGGCCCATGTACACCTCCCAGGTAGCGAACGCGGAGACGCCGCCGGACAGGTCGGCGAGAGCGGCCTGTTCGGTGAGTGCCCCGCCAACGGTTAGCCCGGCTGCGAGCAGCGTCGAGAGCAGGAGTTCAAGTAGCTCTGGAATCGATTCTGAGACCATGTGTGCCCAGATATCATTCCGAACGCATTTGTAGCTCTTTCGATCCGAGAGAGCTTAGTAGGTCCACGAGGACGGACCTGTATGAGTCAAAACTGGAACGCGGACTACGCGACACTCGCGAAGCGCGGGTTCATGCTTGGGGCAGGGCTGTTCCTCCTCGGCATCGCGGGCGAAGTCGCCGGAAGCGCCGTTCTCGGGACGCTCCCCGCCTGGGGCGACACCCTGCTAGTCGACATGGAAATGCTCGGTATTCTCGTCGGACTTCTCTCGCCGCTCGTGTTTGGCGTAGTTATGCCGCTGACCGAGTAACGCTTCTCGGACGGCTGTGCTGCATAAGAAACGCAACTCCCAAGAGATAGCGCTATTCTCCAAATGATACTCGCCTGTGTCGTCACTTTCGGGCTGTAACGCGCACTAAAAATGCAGAGTTCGGGTGGTCAGCGCGACTCGCTTATGCGAGCTTCTCGATGTTCTGGCGGCTTTGCCGCCAGAGCCCAGAAACTTGCTTATGCAAGTTTCTCGATATTCTCGACGACCTTCTCGGCGAACTCGCTGGTGGCGAGCTTCGTACCGCCTTCGATCTGGCGTTCGAGGTCGTAGGTGACGTTGCCAGAGGAGATGGTCTCCTCGACGGCGTCACGAACGAGCTGGCCGGCGTCCTTCCAGCCCATGTATTCGAGCATGAGGCGGCCGGAGAGGATCATTGCGGTCGGGTTGACCTTGTCCTCGCCGGCGTACTTCGGCGCGGAGCCGTGGACCGGCTCTGCGAGACAGCGGGCCGAACCGAAGTTCGCACCGGGGGCGATGCCGAGGCCGCCGATCTGTGCGCCGGCAGCGTCGGACATGTAGTCCCCGTTGAGGTTCATCGTCGCGATGACGTCGTACTCGTCGGTCCGGGTCAGGAGCTGCTGGAGCATGTTGTCGGCGATGCGGTCGTTAACGACCAGTGAGTCCTCGGGCGCCTCGCCGTCGTACTCGTCCCACAGCTCGTCCTCGGTGATGACGTGCTCGCCGTACTCCTCTTCGGCGACCTCGTAGCCCCAGTCACGGAAGGCTCCCTCAGTGAACTTCATGATATTACCCTTGTGGACCAGCGTGACGCTGTCGCGGTCCTCTTCGAGGGCGTAGTCGATGGCCTCACGGACGAGGCGCTTGGTCCCGAACTCGGTGATCGGCTTGACGCCGATGCCGACCGGGCCGTCGTGGATGGTCTCGTCGAAGTTCATCTCGTCCTCGACGAACTCCTTGACCTCCTCGACTTCGTCGGTGCCGGCCTCCCACTCGATGCCGGCGTAGACGTCCTCGGTGTTCTCCCGGAAGGTGACCATGTCCATCTCCTCGGGGTCTTTGACCGGTGACGGGACGCCCTCGATGTGATAGGTCGGGCGAACGTTCGCGTAGAGGTCGAGCGTCTTGCGAAGTGCGACGTTCAGCGAGCGGAAGCCAGCGCCGACCGGTGTCGTTAGCGGGCCCTTGATAGCGACGTTGAACTCTTTGATGGCTTCGACGGTGTCATCAGGGAGGTTCTCGTCGTACTTGTCTCGGGCGGACTGGCCGGCGTAGATGCGCATCCAAGAGATGTCACGACCGGTTGCGTTCGCGGCGGCTTCGAGCACTTTCTGTGCGGCCGGACCCACGTCGGTCCCGATACCGTCCCCGTGGATGATAGGGATAATCGGGTTCTCCGGAACGTCGAGTTCGTCGTCCTCCGTGACCTGAATCTGCTGTCCCTCGTCGGGAACCTCCACTTTGTCGTAATCGTAGCCCATATTCCGCCAATTGACAGTCGCCCCTAAAGGCGTGCCGCTTTCCCTCAGACGTGGTAACACAGTGCGTAAAGAAAGGTCACGACCGCACGCCGGCACGTCACTATCGCAATGGTCGGAGGTGATATGCCTTTCGTGTGTCAACGGGTCCGCATGCACGTCATCGTCCACGGCGGCGCGGGCAGTCCACCAGAGTCACCGGCCACCCGACAGAAAACGCTTACCGATGCCGCTGAACAGGCAACGGAGGCGGCGCGTCCGATGGGCGCGGTGCTGGCCGCGCTTCGGCCACTTGAATCAGACTCAGCATTCAATGCCGGCGTCGGTGGGGCAATCCAGAGCGACGGCGAAGTCCGGACTGACGCTGGACTGATGACCGACGACGGCGGGGTCGGAGCGGCGTGTGCAATGTCTGGCGTTGTACACGCCGCGGATGTAGCCCATACTGTGGCAACTGAGACGCCACACGTCCTCCTTGCCGGCGACGAGGCCGTTGAGTTCGCGGCTGGCACAGGTGTCGAAACCGGCCGGGACCTCACGACTGCAGAGACGCGACAGCGATACGAGCGGGCGGACCCGCCCGACGGTGGCCCCGCTGACCACCTCGACTGGGTTCGTGAGCATTTCAGCGGCACTGACACCGTCGGCGCTGTCGCAACCGACGGGGACCGGCTTGCCGCGGCGACGTCGACCGCCGGGCGCTGGTACGCGCTGGCCGGTCGAGTCGGCGATGTGCCACAGGTCGGGGCCGGCTTCTACGCGGACGGCCGCGGTGGTGCGAGCGCGACCGGCGAAGGGGAGGCTATCGCCCGGTTCGGGGTGGCTCGCCGCGCTGTCGAACTACTGGACACGTACGGCCCGAAACAGGCCGCCGAAGAAGCCATCGCCGAGTTCGAGGACGCGACCGGTGGACGTGCCGGCGTCATCGTTCTCGACCATGCCGGCCATACCGGGGCCGAACGGAACACCGCCGCAATGCAGACCGCGACGAAATAGCAGAGGGAAACCCCTTTGCCCGCCACCGACTAACCGGCGTGCATGACTGACGTGGACTTCGATTCCGAGCAGTACGAGAAATGCCGCGAAGCGGGCGAAATTCTGGCACAGGTACGCGACGAGGCGGCCGAACGCGTTGAGGAGGGCGTCTCTCACCTCGAAGTCGCCCAGTGGGCCGAGGACAAGATCCGGGAACTGGGCGGCAAGCCGGCGTTCCCGGTGAACATCTCTATCGACGAGGAGGCCGCTCACGCTACTCCCGAGCGCGACGACGACGCGACGTTCGGCGAAGAGATGGTCAACCTCGACATCGGCGTCCACGTCGATGGGTGGCTTGCCGACACCGCCGTGACGGTCGACCTCTCCGGGCAGGACGAACTCGCCAAAGCCCCCGAAGAGGCCTTGGACGCCGCGCTGGACGTTGCCGGCCCGGGTGTTGATGTGGGCCAGATCGGCGCAGCCGTCGAGGAGGTCATCGAAGGGTACGGCTACAACCCCGTCGTGAATCTCACCGGCCACGGACTCGGTCACTGGGAACAGCACACGTCGCCGAACATCCCGAACCGCGAAGTGGCACAGGGTGCGACGCTCGACGTGGGTGACGTGGTCGCTATCGAGCCGTTCGCCACCGACGGCCGCGGCAAAGTGCAGGAAGGGGCTGACGAGGAGATTTTCGCCCTCGAACGGGAAGGATCAGTCCGGAACCGGCAGGCCCGACAGGTCCTCGAACAGATCACCGATGAGTACCGAACACTGCCGTTCGCCGCCCGCTGGCTCGACTCGCCGCGAGCGGAGATGGCGCTTCGCCGCCTGAAACAGCAGGATATCGTCCACGGCTACCCCGTACTCAAAGAGCAGGACGGCGCGTACGTCAGCCAGAAGGAGCACACCGTCATCATCACCGAGGACGGCTGTGAAGTAACGACGCGCTCGCGGTAACGCGACACCGACTTCGAACCCGCCGGGTGATACCGGACTACTGTTTTCGAGCAGCAGTGCTATCGCTCTGGGATTCGCGTGAAAGGTGGGGTGGGGTGTGTGGCCACGCAGTCAGAGACCGCGTGGCGTACGGAAAGGGTGGGGTGGGGGGTGTGTGGCCACGCAGTCAGAGACCGCGTGGCGTACGGAAAGGGTGGGGTGGGGGGTGTGGGATGGTTAAGCGTTGTTCATCCGTGTCGACGTGGTTGTCCCACAGATTTGACACTCGCTAACCCGATACGGCTCTCGGGAAAACGCCGCGTTTTCGCGTTTATCGGATTCTGTCTGTATCTGGACACGCACGGCGTGCGGCGTCTCACGGTCACACGTCGAACAGTGTTCGGCCATGTCAACGCCGTCGTTTATCGCTGCCATCCCGTCTGATACAAGCCGGGTAGAGAGTATAAAAACCACCATCAGTTCTGGTCCGTTTAGCACTGTTTATCGCCAGACAGAAGTCGATTTCTGCCGAAGGAGAGCTTAGGTGCGCCGAGAATGTTTAAAAGCCTTCCTGAGCCCACAAAACCCGGTCAGCTTGCGTGAACGGCCAACACTTTTATATACTACATTCGCGGTATCGGTCATGTCGTTTTTGCTGGTGGGTCGACAACTGGCGGTATGGACAAGGTGTTTGCGCCGTGGCGCATCGAGTGGGTCGAACGCGAAAAGACGAACCCTGATGTCGACTGCGTGTTCTGTGCGTTTCAGGCACAGGACGACGACCGAGCGAACAACCTCGTGGCGCGAAGCGACCACGCTTTTGTCCTCCTGAACAACTACCCGTACAACCCCGGACACGTGATGGTTATTCCCCATACTCACACCGGCGAGTACGGTGACCTTGACGACGAGACCCTGCTCGATCACGGCCGACTGAAACAACGGACCTTCGACGCTCTCGAAACTGCACTCTCCCCGGACGCGTTCAACGCAGGGCTGAATCTCGGCGGCTCGGCGGCCGGCGGCTCGATTGACGACCACCTCCACACCCACATCGTGCCGCGGTGGAACGGCGACACCAACTTTATGCCGGTCATCAGTGATACGAAAGTCATCGTCGAGGCTGTCGAAGAGACGTACGACCGGCTCTACGCTGCGTTCGCGTCACAGGACGGAACGACCGCTCCGGAGGACGGAGCTGTCCGAATCGAGTAGCCCTGGCCGTCCCGGCCGTACCGACCGAGATGCCGTCTTCGTCTGTAGAGATGCGGTGAAACAGCCGATTTCCGGTAGCTGAAAAGCATCGGGTGGGCCTTTTTCAGTGGCTGCCAAACTGTCGCATGGTCCTATGACGCAAGAAGGCCTTCCAAATCACGGCCAGCGTGACAAGTACCCAGCCCCGTCCGGTCGCCGCCGCTTCGTCAAAGGACTGGTCGGCGCCAGTGCGCTGTCAGGGGTGACGACTGTCGGCGGCCTCGCAGTCGACGCAACGACCGACCAAGGTGGCATCGGTGGCGGTACTGTGTCCTATGTCGGCATCCGGAATATCGCTGGCCCAGCGAACCGGCCGATGCCGATTGTCCCCCTGGAGATATCCGATGGCGCACTCCGCGGGATGTGGCCGTCCGTATCAGAAGTGACAGCGGGCGGTGATACCTTCCGTCTCGCCAGGGGTGAACTGGGCGGCGTGACGTACTCTCAGCAGTGGTTCCAGTACTGCGGGCTCGAAGTCGCCCCGGGACTCGAACCGGACCCCGAGCGCGACGGGTTTCTCAGGTCGAAGACGACGTATGACTGGCAATCTGACCTGCCCGATGGAGAGAAACTCCGTGTCGAGCACTTCGAGAACTACGAGTTGTGGGGAAACAACATCGGTAGCGACGGTCTCGGCAAGCCAGCGGTCGCGACCTGGCGTTCACAGGGCGAGGACGTCAAGGAGATTCAGGTTCAGGTGCTCCGGACACCCGCTGTCTCGAAGATGGTCGCCGGTGAAGACGAGTATGCTGACCTCGCCGGTGAGATACGTGACTTTCTGGACGCGGCCACTGCCGAGGATTTCATCGCATGGGTGAACCGCTGTACGCACCTCTGCTGTAATCCCGGGTACAAAAAGACGCCTGGAAGCGCGAAATTCGAGGCCGCCGACAAGGTGTACTGTAACTGCCACCAGTCGGTATACGACCCGTTTTCGCCAGCGATGGCAACCTTCGCGTCTCGGCCTCGGCCACAGGAGTAGCCCAGTGTCGAAGCGGCTTTGACGGCGGCCCAACAACGGAGGGGCAATGTCACGCCGCACGACGCTCAGGCGAGTCGGCCTGCTCGTTCTCGGCGTCAACCTTCTCCTCGTGCTGCTGAAAGCCGGCGTCTGGCTCACTACCGGAAGCTTCGCCGTCCAGTCCGAGGCGGTCAACAGCGCCGCTGACACCGCCTACTCGCTGGTCATCGTTGCCGGGCTGTACCTGACGACGCGCCCGCCTGACTTCGAGCACCCCCACGGCCACGAACGCATCGAGCCGTTCGTCTCGCTGTTCGTTGCCGCGGGTATCTTCGCCGCTGGCGGGTTCGTCCTCTGGAACGCCGGGACTGCCCTGCTGACCGGGAACATCTCGGTAACACAGGGGCCAGCCGCCGTGCTCGTGCTCGCCTTCTCGGCCGTCGCGAAGTACGCCCTCTACCGCTACTGTCTCCGCGCGGGCACGGACCGTAACTCCCCGGCGCTCATTGCGACGGCGAAGGACAACCGCAACGACATCCTCACCGCGGGAGCGGCGCTGGTCGGCGTCGGTGGTGCGATGGCCGGTTACCCCATCGCCGACCCGCTGGCTGCGCTCGTCGTCGCCATCGGCATCATCTACACCGGCATCGAGGTCGTACAGGAAAACGTCACGTATCTCGTCGGCGGCGCACCGCCAGAGGACCTTCGGCGCGAAATTCTTCGCCGCGCGCTGGACCACCCCAAGGTCAGCGGCGCACATGACGTTATCGCCCACTACGTCGGCCCTGAAATCGACGTGAGCCTCCACATCGAGGTGGAAGGTGACCTGACGCTGTTTGAGGCCCACGACATCGAGACGGCGGTCATCAAATCAATCGAGGAGCTTCCGGAGGTCGACGACGCGTTCATTCACGTCGACCCGAAGGAACTCGGCGAGTGGAAAGACGACGAAGAAGTGGAACGACTCGCTGACTTGGAGTGACGTTTTAATAGCTGTCGTGCCATGCGATAGCATATGGGTGACGACTCATCACGTAGCTGGCTTGCACTTGGACGACTGTTGTTCGGCCTTGGCGTGGCCCTTCAGGCCGCTGAGGACTTCCGGGACATGGAAGACGCTATTGAGTACGCTGAGTCGGCGGGTGTCCCCGCGCCAGACTTGCTGGCCCCGCTGGCCTCGGGGATGATGCTGGTCGGCGGGCTCGGGACGGCATTCTGGCGGCTTCCTCGTGTTTCGACCGGTGCCGTCGCCACGTTCCTTGCCGTCGTGACCCCGACGATGCACGACTTCTGGAACGCTGACCCGGACGATCAGAGCGGCGAGCGTCTGGCTTTCTTCGGGAACCTTGCGATGTTCGGCGGAGCGGTAACGTTCCTTCGCAAAGCCTACAGTGGCGACTGAGCGGCTGGTCAGTCCTGACTGAAAATGTGGGGACCCGTCAGTCCGCTATCTGGGCCCGCTCGATCGGCTCGCCGAAGGCGTACACGGTGTTGTGGCTCGTGATCTCCACGTCAACCGTGTCGCCGATTTCCAGGCCCCGCTCCTGTGCGTCGGCAATGACAACCTGCCGGTAGGCCTCGTCGTAGCCCACCAGCGACTCGTCGGTGCCGTCCTCGACGAGCAACACCGAGGACGTGTGGCCGACCATCTCCTCGTAGGCCTCGGCCATCAGCTCCATCTTCGCCTCGCTCATCTCCTTCGAGCGGTCCTTCTTGATCTGGCCGCCGAGCCCTTTCATGTCGTCGGCGTCGGTACCGGGCCGCTTCGAGAAGCGCGTGACGTTGATCTTCTCGGGGCGGGTCTCGCGCAGCAGCGCCATCGATTGCTCGTGGTCGGCCGGCTCCTCGGTCGGGAAGCCGACGATGAAGTCCGTCGACAGTGTCCAGTAGTCCAGCTGGTCGTCCAGCGTCTCGACGACCTCCAGATACTCCGAAACGGCGTGTTGCCGGCGCATATCGGCCAGCACGTCGTCGCTGCCGGACTGGACCGGCGCGTGGATGAAGTTGTACAGTTCGTCGTGTTCGGCAAACACCGCTGCGAGTTCCTCACGGACGCCGTGGAGTCCCTTCGGGTTCGCCATGCCGACACGAACTCGGAAATCGCCGTCGATGTCGGAGCAGATGCGGTCGAGTAGCTCCGGTAGAAGGCTCGTGCCCTGATTCGTATCCCAGCCGTAGACGCCCGTATCTTGGCCGGTGATACGGATTTCCTTCGCGCCGGCGTGGACGAGCGCGCGGGCCTTCTCAACGTTCTCCTCGACAGAGGGCGATTCGATTCGCCCGGTCGCCTGCTTGGTGATGCAGTAGGAGCAGTCTGACATACAGCCCCGAGCGATGGGGAGGATGCCGACGACGCCGTTGAGCACCGTCTCGGTATCCGGCGTGATCGTCGGGCATTCTCCGTTAAGAACGTACTGTGGGACATCGTCCCAGTGGAGCACCTCGGCGTCGATGTCGGCGCTCTGGAACTCCTCACCCTGCGCGAGCGCCATACAGCCCGTGATGACGAGGTCGGCCGGCGTTTCGCTATCGAGTTCTTTGGCCCGCGCGAGCATGTTGCGTTCGGTTTTCTCAAGCACCGTACAGGTGTTGAGGATCGCCACGTCGGCGGACTCCGGCCCGTCGGCGGGGTGGTGCCCGCCCTCCCGGAGCGCCTGCTCGATCTGCTGGGTCTCACCTCTGTTCGAGGTACACCCGTACGTCTCGATGTGATACCGGGCCATTCATCCAAACACTATCGCCAGGGCGGCAAAAGGGCGACGGATTGGACCGGTCAGTAGCCGTCGGTCGTGTCCGCGCCGTCCCGGTCTGATTCCGGCTCGGTCACGGTTTCGCCCGCCGTTTCGGCCTGCCACTCTCGAACGATGGTATCGCCACTCGACGCGCCGATCCGCTCGGCCCCGGCCTCGAACATCGCCTTGGCGTCAGCCCACGACCCGACGCCGCCGCTGGCTTTCACCGGGAGGTACTTGCTGAGAATCTCCACGTCGTGGACCGTCGCGCCGCCCTCGCTGAACCCCGTCGCAGTCTTGAGATATGCGGCGTCGGCATCAGCCACGAGTTGCCCGACCCGTTCGAGTTCGGCATCAGAAAGCAGCGGCGCTTCGACGATGACCTTCACGGGAACTGGGACGCTGGCGACGACTTCGGTGATGTGGTCCCGAACGGCGTCGTCCTCGCCGGCTTTTAACAACCCAACGTTACACACCATATCCAGTTCGTCGGCCCCAGCGTCCCAGGCCAGTTTGGCCGCCTGACAGACGCTATCGGTCTGACCCTGACCGTGTGGGAAGTCGATGACGGCCGTGAGCGGGACGTTTGCGTATTCAGTCGCCAGCGGGACCGCCCACGGGGGGATGCACGCCCGCATTCCGTACTGTAGCGCCTCGTCGAGGCAAGTTCGCACGTCGGCCGGTGTCGTCGTCGGTCCGAGGACCGTATGTTCGATGCGGTCTGGTATATCGTCCATGCCGCGGGGTGACACGTGGTGTCTACGTAAAGACGGCGGGCGGCAGACGGTAGCCAGTTCACTATCTCTCTGTCCTCGGCGTCCAGCGGTCGCCGCTCAGGCTGTGAGTACCTCCGTCAGTCTCGTTCGGAAGGTTTTCCCTCATAGGAGTCGGCGTGGGGGACATGGTACTGCCTTCGGGGTTAGCGCTCCCGCCGCTTGAGTACACTGTGGCGCTGCTTGCGGGCACGCTCGTGGTGACAGCGCTGTTGTACGCCCTCGAACCACCGATCAACCAGCGGACCGTGGTCGCCCTGACGCCGTGGATGGCGCTCGGCGGCGCACTCCACGCGTTCCATCAGCCACCGATTGAAGCGTACCGGCCGGTGGTCACACCGCTGTTTGGCGCGCCGGCGGTGTATCTTACGACGTTCGTCACGCTGGGCGTCGTCTGGGTTACGCTGACGCTGTTCAGCGTTCGACGCGGCCACAGCGAGACGATATCGCGGAATCTGGGGTATATCGGCATCGGACTCCTGACGGTACTTCTCGTCATCGCTGTCGTGATGGCACTGGAGTCCGGCCTGCTGGGGCTTATCTGGCCAACTATCGCTGTCATCGTCGCGACTGTCGTCACCGCGGTGACGGTGCTTGTGGTTGCGCTGTGGCGGACACCGGTCGTGGTTCGGATGCGCTATGCGGCCCCGACGGTCGTGTTCGCGCACATGCTTGACGGCGTCTCGACGGCGGTTGGCGCTGACGTTATTGGGATCACGGAACGAACACCGATCCCGGCCCGAATCATGGAGTTCGCCGGCACGCTCCCGACGGCCCCGTATCTCGGCAAAGGCTGGCTGTTCGTGTTCGTCAAGCTGCTTGTGGCGATTGGGGTTGTCTTCCTGCTGGATGACTATCTTGAAGAAGATCCCGTCGAAGCGAGCCTCTTGCTCGCGGTCGTGACGGCCGTCGGCATCGGCCCGGCCACGAACAATATCGTCCTGTTCCTGTTCAGTCCGGTCTGAGGGCGGCTACTCTGTGACCGAATCGTCGAAGCGCTCCTGCCGTTCCCGTTCGAGCCGTTGACACCCGAACACGAGCGAGTCCGGAACGCCCGTCGCGTTGGACTGTAGCGAGTCGATCACGACGCCCACCTCATCGAACCGCGGGCCGCGACCGGCAACCAATGGCTCGCTTTCCCACGTAATGAACTCGTGGTCGGACAGCATCGGCAGATGACAGTGGTACAGCTCCTGCCGAAGAACCTCCAGGTCCTGTGGAACGTTTGGGTTTATCGCACTTTCGGGGAGGGGGACTGTCTCGTCGGGGTGGGCATCCAACAACGCGACGATGAGCTGTCGCCGCGGCTCAACGGCAACAGCCTTGAAAACTTCGTCCCAGCGTCTGATCACCTGCTTCCCGTTCTGATAGCGCTGCTGTGTCATGGTGTAACTTGCAACATGTTTCTGCACGACGACATATATACTATCGTGGTGTACTATATTGAGTGAATTGAACTCTGACGATGGTCGCTCCGAGACGACACTGCCGCGGATGCTGCAACAGGCTTGCTGGCGCTCGGTGAGACACCCGGTGCAACTCTCCTGATAGCGGGCCGTTCTGGCCTCGGACCCGTTCTTGGAACTGTCCCGCTGTGCCTCCACGGTCGCATGACACAATGCTCATTGGCACCGCGAGCAAGGGGAGACACGTGCTTGATTACCCCCTCACGCAGTGGGCGTTCGTCTGTGTCGTCGCCGGCGCGGTCGTCGGCCTGTTGTTGAACATCCCGATGGTGACACAGGACGAGGGGTACCTGCCGGCGTACGTTGCCGCGGCCGGACTCACCCGCACTGACCCGAGTGCAGTGAGTCGTCCCCTCGTCGTCGTCGTCCATCACGGCACCGCCCCCGTCGCGGCGCTGCTGTACAGCGCGGTTGTCGCTGGCCTCTCGTTCGTGCTTCCGACGGCGATCTCACTCAACGGCGTCCCGCTGATTCCACATACCATCGGTGCTGTGGGCATCTCCGCGTTCATCTACTACTTTTTCGCTCGCATCGCCATGCCTCGATTCGGTGGCAGTCTCCGAGACGACGCTGACGAGATCATCCAACAGTGGGCACTCACGGCGTTCATTTTCGGAGCGGCGCTTGCGCTGTTCATCCCAGTGCTCGTCACCTGGCTGTAAGCTACGTGTCCCGGACCCGCTTCGAGAGGTTTCTGTAGGCCCCGAGATACAGGAAGACGCTGGCAAGCAGCGCGAACGGGACGACGAGAGTCCACGAGGGGCCGTCCGGTGTTCCTGCGCCGACGGTATAGCCGGTCAGCAGTCCGAGGACGATTCCAGCGGCGATAGCGATACCCGCCGGCCCTCGCATCCGTCTGTCGAACAGCGAGATATTGTCTGCCATACATCCTCTCTGTTGGGCGTCCTACCTCACTGTTGCGACCGACGGGAATCCACTGACTACTAAATAGTTCCGTGCGACTGGCCTGTATGGCGAAACAACCCCATCTACTCGTCGAACCGGGTGACCTGACAGACATCGCGCTCGTGCCGGGCGACCCCGGACGCGTCGACCGCATTGCTGGCCTCTGTGACGACCACGAGGTCGTCGCGGAGAACCGCGAGTACAAACTCGTCAACGCGACCTATGAGGGCCGCGAACTGACGATCTGTTCGACCGGCATCGGTTCGCCGTCGACGGCCATCGCCGTCGAGGAACTCGAGGCGGTCGGCGTCGAGACGCTCATCCGCGTCGGGACGACCGGCGCGCTGCAGGAAGGCATCGAGATCGGCGACATGGTCGTCGCCAACGGCGCGGCCAAGGACGAGGGAACGTCCCAGCGCTACGAATCCAAGGCTGTCCCGGCCGTGCCGGACTACGACGTACTCTCATCGCTGGTCGACGCCGCCGAGGCGAACGACGAGGACGTTCACGTCGGTCCCATCGCCACGGACGACGCCTTCTACGCCGAGACGGATGAATACATCAACGACTGGGAGGCCGCCGGCCTGCTGGCCGTCGAGATGGAGGCCGCCGCGCTGTTCTCCCTGTGTCGCCGTAAGGGCCTGCGCTCAGGCGCTATCTGTACCGTCGACGGAAACCTCATCGAGGGGACACAGAAGGGCGAAACCGAGGACGAGGAACTCCCAGAGAAAGCCAAGAACAACGTCGAGCGCGCCATCGAAATCAGTCTGACGGCGGCCGCGTCGCTGTAGGCGTCGGAGTGACTGTCTCTTTGAGAGCCGCCGACGGTGCTATCGAACCGGAATGCGCGGCCGCTCGCGCCGCGCTCCGGCGGAGGGCTTAACAGACGCTCTCCCGTGGGAAACTGTATGCTCGACCAGTTCCGGAAGCGACTCCGTGCGGCGGCAAGGCGACTCCGGCGGGTCGAGCGCCGCGAACTACAGGACTTCAGACGCTGGGCCGAGGTGACTGAAAACCTTGTCCACCTTTCGATGCTGGTGTTCGTCCCGCTTGCTATCGTGCTGGTGACGACGCTGGCAAACGCCGTCCCACGACTGAGTTTCCTGCTGTTTCCGCCGCTCGCAGCGGGGTCGTACACGCTGTTCGTCGACCCGACGAGCAAGTACTCCGACCCGAAGCGGTTCGTCGCGGGGCTCACCATCGGCGCGGTCTGTGGACTGGGCGCACTTGCCGTTTCGAACAGTTACCTCACAGCGCCGGGCGGCCAGTTCGGCGTCAACGCGCTCGGTGCCGGCCTGGCCGTCTTTGCGACTGGCGTTGTCACATGGCCGCTGGACATCGAGGAGCCGTCGTCGTACTCCACCGCCCTGCTGGCGCTGCTGGTCGAACCGAACCAGCGGGCGACGTTCGTTGCTAGCATCTTCCTCGCCAGTGTACTTGTGGCGGTCCTCTTTATCATCTGGCGCGAGCAGTTCTACGAGCAGCGAGCGACGTACCTGTACGAGTCGATGTCCGGTGACGACCACGTGCTGGTCCCGATGCGTGGCGACTCGGCAGGACAGACAGCGATGCTGGGCGCACGGCTCGCGGCCGCCCACGAAGCCGGAAAAGTCGTCCTGCTCGACATGGTTGCAGACAGCGACGCCGCCACGACCAAGCAATCGCTCACGCGGGACACGATACAGCTCGATATCCGGTCAGAAAATGGCTCAGAGTCGCCGCCAGCCCGGACCCGCCTCATCGGCGATGGCGGTGACCCGGCCACTGCGGGGGTGTCGCCCGACAAGACTGACCTCGAAGCGGAGGTCGACTGGCTGGAGACCCACGCCGACCGAATCGAGACGCGAACGGGCGTGTCCTGCCAGGTCGTCGTTGCGAGCGACGATGGCTCGCCGGCCAAGACGACGCTGCAAACCGCGGCCGAAACCAACTGTGACCTCATCGTCGCGCCCTACGAGAGCCAACACGGAGCGCTGACGCCGTATCTGCAGCGGCTGTTTCGAAGCAAGAGCGATATTGTCGTCCATCGGTCCCGGAGCGACCGGACCCGCTGGAAACAGGTCATCGTCCCCGTCCGGTCCGTCAGCGATGTAGCCCACAACATGGTCGACTTCGCAACGCGACTGGCCGGTCGGAGCGGGCGGGTCGCCGTCGCAACCTGTATCGGTTCTCGCGGGGACCGCCGCCGGGCCGAAGAGATGCTTGCGGACCTCATCGAACCGTACGAGGGCGCGTTCGAGACAAGGGTTCCGCGGACAAGCATCCAGACGTTTCTGTCCGATACTGCATCGCAATACGACCTCGTCATGATCGGAGCAAGCCGTGACCGGAGCAAGGCGTCGCGGTTCATTTCGCCACCGACGTTCGAACGACTGGAGGACGTGGAAACAGACATCGCTATCGTCGACCGCGGCCGGGCCTAGATATCTGCGTCGTCCTCGTCGTTCACATCGAGCAGGTGGTCGGCGATATTTTCCATCCCCTCCCGGCCCAGCGCCGACTGGACGATGAGGTGGCCACCCAGCACTGCCGGGCTGATGACCGTGTCCGCGCCCGCTCGTCGGAGTTTCTCGATGTTCTCGCGGTCGGTCGCCGCAGCGACGATGTTAACCTCGGGGTTGAGCGTCTGTGCCGTCAGTATCGCTAGCGCGTCCTGTGCGTCGTCGTTCGTCGCTGCGACGACCGCCACAGCGTCCTCGATACCGGCCCGTTGCATGGGTTCCTCGTCACTCGGGTCCGCAGTCAGGACGGCGATATCCTGTTGCTGGAGCCGTGTCGCTGTTTCCGTGTCCGGCGTGATGACCACGAAATCGATTGCGCCGGTCAGTTCTTCGATAATCGGTTCCGTCAGGTCGCCGTGGCCGAGCACCAGTACGTGGTTCTCGAGCAAGTCCAGTTGTGCGTCAGTCATGTTTCCGAGTGCCTCCGAAAGCCGCTTCTCGATTGCCGGGCCCAGCAGCGACCCAAGCGCGATGGCGAAACTGGCCGTCCCGAGGACGACCACGGACATCCCGAATAGTTTCGCCTGCTGGCTCTGTGGGGTCACGTCGCCGTACCCGACGGTACTGGCCGTGACCAGTGTGTAGTAGAACGCATCGGTCGCTGTCGAGAGATTAGTGAAATCGTCCCGGAGCGCGTACGAGCCCGCCGTTCCGTACATAAGCGAACCGAGGAGTGCCGCGCCAGCGGCCAGTTGCGCTGTCGAGAGGTCGATTGGTCGGTCGAACCGCCGCTGGTTCAGCAACATTGCCGGGAGCGAAATCAGCGAGAGCACCACGAGCGGAATCGACACCGCCGAACTCGGCACGGGGCCGACGAACGGAAGCGTCACCGCCGAGTTCTGTACCAGCCCCTGAACCGCCGCCACGGGCAGTAAGACGATGGTCGCGTACCACGCGATTCGCAGGCGGCGTCGGAGTCCGACGACGCTAACGAGTAGCGTGAATCCGGTGAGCGCACCGGTAAATCCGGCGGTACGCTGGATGCTTCGCGGAATGAGGTCTCCGAGCGGTCCGCTGATCGATACGGCACTGATGTTGACCACACCAGTGACGAACGACAGCACCGCCACAAGCACCGGCAAGAGGATTGTCGTGCGCGCTCCCAACCAGTTCCGCGGCCTGTCCATACCCATCCAGATTACAGCGGTCGGTGTAAATGTACTGTCCGCGGGCCGGAAGCGATTTACTACCGGCCACGCAGGATGTGGACATGGCTTCGCTCCCGGTCGAGGTGTTGATGGGGATCTATCTGGGGTTGTTGGTGGGAGTGATACCGGCGCTCGTGTCGTGGGCGCTTGGGTTCAGTTTCAAGTATTTTACCGGCATTACCGTGCCGGGGTTCGGTGTTGTCGTGCTGGCAATCGCACTTGCCGGCGTCAGCGGCGGCCTCATGGCACTGGCAGACAAGTCGATTACGCAGGCCCCCAACGCCGAGCGAATCATTACTGCAATCGTTCTCGTCGGGATGGTGTCGCTGTACGCTCACAGCAAGGGCGACCAGCTCGGGGCGGAGTTCCCGAAGCGGCTCTCTTTCCAGGGGCTCCGCGAGAAGAAACTCTCCGCCGATGTGGTCGAATTTGTCGGCGGCCGCGACGAAGTCCGTATTCGCATCGTCGGCGACGTGGCCGACATGGAAGGATATCCTGCGCTTGCGGAGCCGCTCCGGGCCGAAATCCGCAGCGAGGAGTGGCGGTTCCCGGCCGACCTCCGCATCGGCGAACTCGAACGCCGGATGGAGGAGCGGCTGAAATCGGAGTTCGACCTCGGCGACGCCGCCGTCTCCATCGACGAGCAGGGGCGAGCGACGGTTGTCGCCGCGCCGCCGTTTTCGGGCCTGTCGAAGCGTGTGGGCGACAACCGCCACGCCGTTTCGGTGGACGCGCTGTTGCCGACCGGGCTGGCCCGAAACGATGAGGTGACAGTGCTGACTGAGGACGCACAAGTTCGGGGAACCGTCGTCAGTGCCCGGTCGACGCCGTCGGCCGACGAGACACCAGCCGAGACCCCGACGGAACCGGAAATCGCCGACTCCGAGGCGCCCCCAACGCCGGTACAGGCACCGACGACTGACGGCGGCGAGGGCCGGCTCACGGTCGCCGTGACCCGGACGGACGTGCAACCACTCCTGCGGTCGGCTCAGCCAAAGGTCGTGGTCGAACCCCGCGGAACCCATCGGGAGTACGAACTCGTCTCCCTGCTCCGTCGGGCCGGAAGCCGGTTTCGCCGTCTCACAGTTCGCGCCGACGGCCCGCTTGACGGGACGACGCTCCGGGACGCCCACGTTCGGGAGGCCTACGACGTTGCCATCGTCGCTATCCGGACGCCGGACGGCTGGCAGGTCGCACCACGCGGCGACGCGGCCGTCGAAGCCGGCAACGAACTGTACGCGATTGGCCGCCGCACCGACCTTGATGCCTTCGTGGAGGCGGTCGCATGACGCCGCTCGGCACGCCACTCCTCGCACAGATCGGTGCGAACCTGCAACTGGGGATAGTGTCACGAACGCTGGTTGAGGGCGTTGTCTGGCTCCTCGCCATTGCGGTCCTCGCCGCGACGCCGGCTGGTGCTATCGCCGTTTTCTACCGCTGGTACGTCCGGGAACGAATTCAGACCGGGCTGGCGCTCCTGTTCGGGCTGACTGCAGTTGTCCTCGTTATCGGCGCAACGACCGCGCTCAGCGAGGTTATCCTCGGTGACGAGGATGTGCTGGCGGCCGGTGTCGTCCTGTTGAATCTCGCTGCGTTCCTTGCCGGCGGCGTCGGGGCCTACGGTGGGATGCGCATTGGGGACCGGCTGGGCGTCGACCTCTTTGCCGCGACTGGCGGCCGGAACATCGACGCCGACGTGAGCGAGATCGTCCAGACTGTCGGTCGCGTCACGTCTGTCCGCCTCCCTGAGGATATCGATGACATCATCGGCTACGACCCGATGCCCGACGAGACTAAAGAGACACTTGCGAACCGCCGCTTTCTCTTCCCCCGGCGGCTGACAAAAGACGAACTCCGGGACCGGCTGGTTGGCCGGCTCAAGACCGACTACGGCGTCGGCCACGTGGACGTTGAACTGGCCGACGACGGCACCGTGGACTACCTTGCGGTCGGGTCGCGGGCGGCCGGTATCGGCCCGACGCTGCCGCCCTCGACGAACGCCGTCGCCATTCAGGCTGACCCGGCCCATGCTGCAAGCGCTGGCGATCTGGTTCAGGTCTGGGAGCAAGCGCCGGCGAAACGCGTGCTCACCGGCGAACTCCGGGGCGTCGCCGACGATGTGGTAACGGTCGCTATCGACGCCGCCGACACGCCGAAACTTGACCCGCAAACGCGGTACAAGCTTGTCACGCTCCCAGTGCAGGACCGCTCCGACCGAGAGTTCGCTTCGCTGCTCCGTGCGGCCGACGAGACGATGGGAACCACCACTGTTGAACCGGGGAGCACGCTTGACGGCGCGCCGGTCGGCAGCCTGGCAGTCTCGGTGGTCGCGATCACCCGCGACGACACAGCGCCGGAGACAATCCCATCCCGCGAACGCGTCCTCGCGGCCGGTGACACAATCTACGCAATCGCCACCCCAGACGCGCTGCGGCGGCTGGAACAGGCAACGGAGGGGACAGGCGAACCGGGCACGACGGCGGCTGTGACGGACGAGTTGGACGGCGATACTGATGCCGGGGATGGCCAGTCAGGCGCGTCCGACGCTGTTGCCCGGAACGAGCAGACTGACGGGACGGAAGAACCGGCGGCTGATGCGACTGCTGCCACGGCTAACGACGGCGCTCCGAATGCCGACGCGACCGAGACTGAGGCTAATGACACGGCAAACGCTGATGCCGACACATCCACGGCCGACACCGCCGCTGCCGACGAGCCGACTGAGACCGCTGTTGAGGATGAGTCGGCGGCGACCAGCGACGGCGCGGATGCACCAGCAGACGCCGAAGCTGAAGCCATGGCGGACACTGCCGACAGCGACGAGTCCCCGGACGACGACCCGCTAGAAGCACTCCGGAACACCGACATGGAAGAGCCAAGCGACGATCTGACTGCGGACGAGGCGTTCGACGACCTGCCGGCGGACGACGGCGACGACACTGTCGAGGTGTGGGACCCAGAAGAGCGAATCGCCGAGGCGGACGGCGAGCCGGCCGCCGACGAAGCCAACGACAGCGACTCGATAGCCTCTGAAGCACCGACCGAGGACGGAGACGACGAAGATGACGAATCAACTGCTGGTGACGATTCGGAGAAACCAAACTGAGGCGAGTATCGGTACTACCGGACACCCCGTCACAGACTGTCCCTCTCCTGCCTGCCCGAACCGGCCGGACCGGACACACCGTGGTCCGGAACCCTCTTTTGCCGGACGCTCGGAATACGGCTATGGAGTGGAAACTGTTCGCACACCTCCGGGACGCGGCTGACGGCCAGTCGGTCAGCGTTGATATTGAGGGGGACGCCACGGTCGAAACGGCGCTCGACGCGCTGCTTGCGACGCGACCGGCGCTCGCTGAGGAGGTGCTCGACGAGAACGAAGAGTTGGCCGACCACATCCGGGTGCTCGTCGACGGTGAAGACCCGTTCGCCGCCGGCGAAGGGCTGGCGACGGCAGTCGATGAGGAAACGGAACTGGCGCTGTTCCCGCCGGTCAGCGGCGGTTGAGACGGATCGTTGGCCGGGTCAGCTTTCCACCGGTCGCGCCACTGTCACGTTCGAGATGACGACGCGAACGCCGTCCTGATATTCAGTATCGAGTGTCACGTCCCAGCCGTGGGTCCGTGCAAGCATCCGCAAGTTCGGGAGCGTCATCCCGGCCGCGGCGTCCGGTATCGCGCCGCCGTACTCGAAAAAGGCCTCCGACGCTGTCTCGCCCGCCGGGGTCCCGTCGTCGGTGATGACGATCTCGTCGGCCTCCCGCGAAACGGTGACCATCGACGCGTCGTTGTGTGCCGCGAACGTGAACCCGCTCTCGAAGAGGTCCCGCAAGCGTGTCGGGTCGGCGATGACCTGTCCCTCCACGTCGGCCGCCATGGTGAGCCCGTCAGTGTCGGCACGGTCCCAGGCTCCTTCGACGACTGGCTGGAGGTCGACAGGCATTGTTTCGTCGATCGTCTGCCCATGTCGAGCCAGCGTCGCGAGTCCGTCGACGATTTCGGACATCCGGTCGGCTGTCTCAGACGTTGACTGGAGGGATTCCTTCGCCAAGTCGACGTCCCCGCGGTTCAGGGCGTCGCCGGCGGCGGAGACGCGGCCGGTGACTATCTGGAGCGTGTTCAGCAGTTCGTGTCTGATTGCAGTGGCGAACCCTTCCAATTGCTCGTTCTGCCGGTCAAGTTCGCGCCGACGCCGCTCGCTCTCGGTCACGTCGGTAAACACGAGCATCCGACCGATATCGACCTGGCCCAGTGAAAACGAGGTGTCGCTGACGAGGTAATACTCCGCTCCGCCACCTCGGTTTCGTTCGAGAATCTGCTCGTCCGTCTGCAGTATCTCCGTGACGGCCGGCAACACCGTCTCAAGATTTTGTCCGCGGCTCCCGGATAGTGCTGGGAAGAGCCGCTGTGCCTTGCCGTTTGACTCCTTGATGTGGCCGTCATCGTCGAGATACACCACGGCATCATCGACGCCGTCGGTCAACTGTACGGCGAGAAACGCTTCGTCGTACACGTAGAGGACACCGAACGCGAACAGTGCCACGCCAAGCGGTTCGTGGTTGATATCGAGGAGGAAATCGCTGACGTACCCGACGATATCGAGCGTCACCGGGAGCGCGGTAATACCGACGAGAACACCAAGCGGGCGGGTGTCGTAGTCGGCTTCGAGGAACAACTCGAACAGCATGAAGAAGCCGACAGTGACGAGCGCATAGGAAAGCCCCGTCACGACCCAGTGGAACAAACCGTGTGTGATCGCCAGATGCGGGAACGGGTCGGCGACGAACCGCGTGGCGAAGTAGAGCCCGTGCAGCGGATTGGTCAGCGGCTCTTACCGAACTGAGTGAAACAGTACCCCGAGAATTACAGCATCCCGCCGTAGGCTAGTTGCTATGTACAATCAAACAGCCTTCGGCGGGATGCTACAGGATATTGTTGAGCTCACGTCAATAGTGTTGCGCCCAGAGCCGCTCGATAAGGAAATCGAGCGGCGCTGTAAGCAGGCATGGGAACAAGCTCCTTGCCCGGAGTGTGGTGAAACCGCCATCCAGTCCGGGGACGGCAGTCCCCGGGTCTGGTGCACCAACTGCCGCTATGTCTTCTCCTACACCCGCAACACGCCCTTCGAAGGCCGCACTCTCTCTCCTGGCGAAATCGTCATTGCGTTCGTCCTCTATGCCGACACACTTCTCAGCATCCACCAAATCACCCAGCTCTTCGAAGCGGTCTACGACACGGTTCATTCCACGATTCGAGAGGTAGAAGCCGCCTTCCAGCGCGGCTTCTACCTCGTCTGGGAGCGCATCCAACACGCTATCGACGGCCCAACTCAGATCGACGAAACCGGCCACAAGTGCTCTGGTTACAAGGGACAGACGCCGCCGCGGGATGGGCTTTCCCGCGGCGGCTCTGGGGAAGGGGGGCGATCACGGTGGGAAGGAGCACCTGGCGATACCATGACGCTGATCGGTGCCTGTCGTGATGTACTTCGTGTAATTCGCGCCGAGCCAGGTGCTCAACCGGAAGAACTCAAACCAGCACTTGATGAGGTAGAGATTCTCTCAGGGAAACTGGATGAGGTCTGGCACGACGGGTGGCGCGGGTACGCGCCACTCGTCTACAAGAACGAGCAGACCGTTGTTCACTCCGAAGAATTTGTCACTGATGACGGCGTCCACATCAACCAAGTCGAATGCCTCTGGTCGCTAGTGAATCCATGGCTACAGAAGTTCCGCGGCCTCTCCAAGCCTGGATTGGAGCAGTCCGTCCGAACCTACGGGTTCGTACGGACGTTAAACCTCGCTGGAGCACCACTACACGGCCTTCTTGACTGCTTCGTCGTCAACGTGTTTCGCTGAGTTATGTAAGAGCCGGTCAGCTTTACGATGACGATACTGAGATACGTGCTCACAGCGACCACACGGTACGACCTGTTCCGGTGGAAGGCCCGACCGGTGTACGCCGAACAGAAGTACAGCCACGCGCCGACCGTCGCAAGCCCGACGATGAGGCTGCCGAGGTAGAACGCGTACCCCAGCGTCCCGGGCGTGATCAGGAAGCCGAGCTCCAGCGCCGCCCAGCCACCGCTACAGACGAGGAGTCCGACCATCCCTCGGCGGGTATCGGGGTCTTCCATGCGAGTCGCTCTGTAGAGCCCGATACCACAACCGACCGCCGCGAGAGCGTACGCCGCGACATACGCAAGAAACGCTGGAGGGCTCCCGAACAAATTCATCTACCCATGGTATGGGGAGTATTTCTATGAGTGTTGTGACCGCGTTATCGGTTATGATAACTCTTCGAGGCCGTCTATCTCGAGCACGAAGTCCGGGCACTCATCGATGTTCCCGCTGGCGTACGCGGCCTGGGCGACGTGGCGCGGTGTCTCGGGAATGAGTACCCGCGTTCCGTCGACGCCAAGGGTCGCTGCGTCGGCGGCTATCGCAGTGAACAAGGCCCGTGCAGCGTCGACATCGCTCCACACTCCGACTGCGTACTCCGCAAGTTGCTCGCCGTCAGCGTCTGTCGTTCGGACCCGACAGGCCATCCCCTGTGGCCCGTCATCCCCGACAGTGAGGACAGTCTGGTCGGCCGCCAGCCGGTCGAGTGTTTCCCGCGTCAGCGTCGAGAGCGCCCAGCTCTCCCCACTGTCGAGCGCAAGCCCGGACAGGACACCTCGGCCATCGCTCTCCTGCCAGTAGCGCCACGCTGTCGTGGGGTCGTTCCGGACAGTCATTTCGGGCGTCTCGTCCGCCGGATCGGGGTGCGCCCAGCGGAACGACGTGACCGCTTCGAAGCCAGCAGCCAGCGACTGGCCGAGCCCAGCCTCGTTCCAGGAAAACACCATGCTTCGACCGACTGACGCGCCGGCATCGGCCGCCCATTCGATGAGGTGCTCGGTCAGCAGCGACCCGAACCCCTTCCCCCGGTGATCCGAGTCGACACGCATGCCCTGGAACCATGCCTCAGTCTCGGTGAGTATGACGGCCTGCGCGAGGCCGACGGCGTGGCCGTCAACGTCGACGACGAGGGTTTTCCGGTTGGGGCCGTCATCGTCGACCCAGTCACGGAACACGTCGGGGATGTAATCAGCCATCGCACGGTCGGCCCAGACATCGCTGGTCAGGTCCACAATATCGTCGTAGTCGTCGTGACGAGCCGTCCGAACAGTCGGCGACATACCGGGAGACTCGCCCGCGACAATAAAAAAGAGGCGCTCCGATGGCGAGGTCAGTGTTTGCACCGTGACCGAGCCACTGCGCCAGTTCCAGTGCTACAACCAGGGCGTCGAGCGCTGCTGAATCTCGCCAGCAAGGGGCTCCTGCATCGTATCGGCTACGTCGTCGCTGTTTGCCAGCGCCCACATGAGCTTGACCTTCGCTGTGCCGGGGAGCATATCCTCGCCCTCGATGACGCCGGCGTCGAGCAGGTCCCGACCGGTGTCGTAGACGCGGTCACAGACCCGGCCTTCGAGGCACTGGCTGGTCATGACAAGCGGGATGTCCAGTTCCTCGATGGTCCCGATCCAGTCGGTGTTGACGTGACCGAGCCCCGTCCCTTCGATGACAATGCCTTCGCTGCCTTCGGCGGCGGCTTCAAGCAGTGACGGGTCCATCCCCGGCGAGAACTTCAGGAGTTCCACGTCCGTCTCGATGTTGTCATGCAGTGCTAGGTCGACGGCGTCCCGTTCGGTGTACTCGCGGTGGAACGTGACAGTGCTCTCGCCGTCGATGTCGTAGTCGACCTCGCCGAGTGGCTTCGCGCCGACGGTCTCGAAGGCGTCCCGGCGCGAGGTGTGGTTCTTCCGGACGCGAGTGCCCCGGTGGAGCGCACAGCGGTCGTCGGACTCATCGGCGTGCATACAGACCAGCACTTCCGCACAGTCGCTCGTCGCAGCCTCGACAGCGGAGACGGCGTTCATCACGTTATCAGAGGACGGCCGGTCCGCCGACCGCTGGCTGCCCGTGAACACGATCGGAACCGGCGTGTCGAGCATGAACGACAGCGCCGACGCGGAGTGCTGCATCGTGTCGGTGCCGTGCATGACGACGATACCGTCCGCCCCGTTCTCGATTTCCTCGTGGACTGCCTGCGCAAGGTCCTGCCAGACTGCCGGGGTCATGTTCTCCGAGAGGATATTTGCGACGACGCGGCCGCGGTAGTTCGCCATCCCGGCCAGGTCTGGGACCGCCCGTAGCACGTCCTCGGCGTCGAACTGGGCTGTCACTGCCCCGGTCCGGTAATCGACTGTCGAGGCGATGGTTCCGCCAGTGGAAATAAGAGAGACCGTCGGGAGGTCATCGTCAAATTCGATTGCCGACTGGCTCTGTTCGTCCTGTGCGCTCTCGACATCGTACACATCCGACTCCAGCACGTCGATAGACGCATCTTCGCGGTCGATGCCAACGTTGTACCCGCCGTCGAGTTTGACGACGAGGTGGTCGGGCGTACTCGATGGGAGCAACACGCCCTCGTATGTCTGGGCCGCGCGTTCGACGCGGACCCGGTCGCCTGCGTTCATGGGCGGCACTTTCCGCCGGTGGGACTTGAACCCACTCGTTTCGGCGAGCGCGCTCGACCATATGCTGGACCTGCCGACTGGGCGGCGACTTCGGTGTCCACCGCGGTTGCACTCCGAGGCATCGCCATTTGTTACGCTGGCTTTCAAGCGGTACCGGACCACAATGTTATCTCACTCGACATTCTTCTAACAGGTATGGCAGACAACAAGAACGGCCGCGAAGCCCAGGCCCAGAATGAGGAGCGTCGCCAGCGGGAGCGTGCTATCGCCGAGGAACTCAAGCGCGCGGACGAACCTGAGCCGCCGGTTGACCCGACGGAACTCGCGTACTTCGAGACAGAACTCGAAACGCTCGAATTCCCGGCGACTGCGGCTGAAGTGGTCGCTACGGTCGGCGACCACGAGATCGAGTCGGCCGACGAGACGTACACTGTCGCGGACCTCCTGCCCGATACAGAGGTCGAGTCTTTCGACTCGCCAGCCGAGGTCCGGGCCAGAGTCCAGCGACCGACGGTGGCCGAGGCGATGAAACGCGTCGTGGCGGCCGCCGACGAACACCAGAGCGCGTCGTTCGGGGCCTCACAGCGTGATGGCTACGAGCGGACGTTCCGGGAGCTACAGGCTATCGACGCGGATGACGACGACGAGGGCATTCGGGCCATCGCCGACTGGATTATTGAGCACATTCACGAGAACGAGAAGCTTCCCGGGTCCCGCGACGTTCGCCGTGAAGCGGCGGAGTTCTGCCGGTCGAACGGCTACTCGGTTCGCAACGACGAGTGGCTCGGCATCTGAGCGCCACACCATCGTATCCCTGACTGCCGGCAGACCCCACAAGGACCATACTACTCGCGGTCCCACACTCTGTATGGCCGAACGAACCGAGGAGCGGACCCGCGACGCGGACGCGAAATCGGGCAGTGACCCCGGCGTCGATGTCGGCACGACCGAGTCGGTCGAGACGGACGTTGCTGTCGGGGAATCGCGCGGCGCGGAGTCGTCTGTCACCGAAACGTCCACGACAGACAGCGGCAGCTACTTTTCACTGCGGGCGCTGCTGTTCGCCTTCGGCGCGGTCGGCGGCGGCATGGTGCTCGGCGGGCTGATACCGCTCGTCCCGTTCACTGAACTGGTCGGCATCCTGCTTGGCGGATTCGTCTACGGACTGCTCGCCAGCGAGCGCCGATACGCCGAACTGGGGCTGGCGGGTGGTGTCAGTGGCGGTGCGACGGCTGTTCTGTCTCTCCTCCCCCAGCTCGCCGCAGGATTGAGCGGGACCAGACTGTTCGCTATCGCCGGCGGTGTCGGTCTCGTGCTCGCGCTTGTCGGGCACTACTTCGGCCGAGACCTTCGCAGCGGACTCACGAAAGACCTGTAGCTCTCTCGACGGCAGATTCGGGTCAGTGCCGCGACCGCCTTTCTGGCTTACTGCACTGTATTCGATGGTCCTCCCGTCCGATGCCGCATATCGGTTGCCCGGCCAAACGATGTCGGTGTTTTCGCGGTAGCCTGCCTACAAAAGTGCCCGATAGCAGTATCGCCGTGAACGGACTTCCTGTCACGTAATATCGACTGTACTGGTCTTGTCATATGGTGGTAAAATAAACCTATGTCTCCAGAATATCGGCCTATATCTGACCATCTGATTCACTTTCCGGCGTTTCTATCACAGTGTCTTGAGTTGATAACGCTTATAACTCTCGTATGTAAATCCCGGAATAGAACGCATGGCACCAGAAACGTACGGGCTTATCAGCCTGTTTCCGGCGATGCTCGCCATTGTACTGACGTTGTTCACTCGCCAAGTACTGCTCTCGCTGTTTGCAGGTATCTGGATCGGTGCGACGGTTCTCGTCGGCTGGAACCCGGCCGCCGGAGCCGCTCGAAGCCTCCAGTTTGTCGTGGATAACGTGACTGAGCCGTTTAATGTCAAACTGCTCTTGTTCACGTTCCTTATCGGGGCAATGCTGGGGATGATCTTCCTCTCCGGCGGGATGAATGCGCTGGCGTCACAGATGGTCAAGCGCATTCGAACCCGTCGGCAGGCGGCGCTTGGCACGTCGCTACTGGGGATGACGATCTTCGTCGACTCGTACGCCTCGACAATGATTACCGGGTCGGTCATGCGGCCGATCACCGATAAGTTCGACATCAGTCGCGAGAAGTTGGCGTACATCCTTGACTCAACCACTGCCCCGACCGCATCGATATCAGTTGTCTCGACGTGGCTCGGATTCGAGGTCGGCCTCATCGCCGAGCAACTGACCACAATTGGGGTGGACCGAAGCGCGTTCCTGCTGTTCCTCGAATCGATTCCCTATCGGTTCTACAGCCTGCTTGCACTTGCAATGGTATTCATTGTTGTCATCGCCGACCTCGACTTCGGCCCGATGGCGGAGGCCGAACGCAGAGCCAGAGAAGAGGGGAAGGTCCTCGGCGACAACGCCGACCCGCTGATGGAAACACAGGAAGACGATATCGTGACGCCCGACCACGTTGAGCCGCGGTGGTGGTACTTCGCCGCGCCAATCATCGCACTCGTGGGGGTAACCGGGTTCTCGCTGTACTACTCCGGCGGTGGATTCGCTGGCCGGGGCCTTACCGACGCGCTGTCGAACGCGGCCACTGCGGATGCCATCGTCTGGGCCTCGTTCTCGGCCTGTCTGGTCATTTTGACCATTCTCGTCGGGCACGCACGAATCGCAGTTGACGAAGTGAGCGACGCTATCTTCGAGGGGTTCAAGATGGTGATGTTCCCCGTCGCGGTGCTCTCGCTCGCGTGGTCTATCGGTGCCGTGAGCCAGGCACTCGGTGTCGGTCCATACGTCATCGCCATCAGCGAGGGAATTATCACGGCTGGGATGTTGCCCGCCGTCATTTTCGTCAGCGCGGTGATTATCAGCTTCAGCATCGGCACGTCCTGGGGGACGATGGGTATCCTGTTCCCGGTCGCAATCCCGCTCGGACACGCGCTCGGTGCGCCGCTGGCACCGGCTATCGCGGCGATTCTGACCGGCGCGCTGTTCGGTGACCACTGTTCGCCGATCTCGGACACCACGGTGATGTCGAGTATGTTCGCCGCGAGCGACCACGTCGACCACGTGAACACCCAGATTCCCTACGCGGTGCTGGCCGGCATCGTCGCAACGGGACTGTTCCTGATGGCCGGCTACGGCGTCCCGGCGTACATCGCGCTTCCGATCGGACTGGCCGCTGTCGGGTCCGTGACGTACCTGCTCTCAGAACAGTTGTCCGTCGAGGTCCCGAGTTCGTACGGGTCGAAAGCGGACTGAGACGGTCCGCTTTCTGAAGTGCTGTCGTCTCGTCTAAACGATTTCCCAGCCGTCGTCGGTCCGCTCGACCACGTTATCGTCCGCGAGTCGAGTGAGTGCTTCCTCGACGATCTCCGGCGGCGCTTCGATCTCTCTGGCCAGCGCCGGCACCGTGTCGATACCGTTTGCGAGCCCGCTGACCAGTTCTGCGTACAGTCGTCCGTCGCCGTTCTCGAAGCCGGAGTCGATGCGGTCCCGCACGTCCGTCAGACGGGCCTGCACCCACCGCTGGGCCAGCGACAGTTCGTTCTCTAGCTGCTGGAGATGCTCCAGTTCGCGTGCCAGGTCGTGAAAATTCCCGCCAGCTTCCTCGCCTACATCTATCGAGAGGTGACGGCAGGAGGGCATCTCGAACTCGGGATTTGCCGGATAGGCGCTCTTGGTGCCGAACTCATAGGGAGAGACACGGACCTCCAGACGGAGGTTCCGGGCGATAGAGAAGTACTTCCGGCGCTGGTCGTCTGTCCGGGAGTCGATGAGCCCGGCGTCTTCGAGCTTCTGGAGGTGGTCGATGACGGCTTTCGGGCTAACGCCGATGTATTCGCTGATTTCGGTGACGTAGCAGGGTTTGTGTGCGAGTAGTTTGAGAATCCGCCGGCGGTTGGCGTTTCCAAGGAGATTGAGTAACTCGGCGGAGTCCATCGACACGTAGGTAGCGGGTCACGGTTCAAAAGGGTGACTCTCGTCGGGCGGTTTGCTAGCGTCACCTGCCTACGATAGCTGGTCTATCCACGACGCGCCCTGTGAGCCGCTGTTGCCGCTCCCCTGACCGCTTCCGCCATTACCGCTCTGTCCGCCGTCTTTCCCCTGCCCACCATCATTTCCGCCGCCATTTGCGTTGTCGTTGTTACCGCCGGACGCGCCGCCAGAATCATCAGCACCGTTACTATCAGAGGTGTCGTCAGCACCGTCACTGCCAGAATTTCCGTCAGAGCCATCGGCACTGCCACTGTCAGAACTTCCGTCAGAGCCATCGGCACTGCCACTGTCAGAACTGTCGTCCGAGTCCGATGTACCGGCTGAATCATCCTCCCCACCACTGTCGGCTTCATCTGAACCGCTGTCGTCTCCTGCGGTATTGTCGCCGCTGTCACTGCCGTCCCCATTCCCGTTGCCTTTGTCGTTGCCCTGTTCAGCCCCGTTTCCCTGTGTGGACTCCCCGGTTTCGTTTCCGCTGTCGTCAGGCCCGTCGTCCGGTGGCCCCTGGTCGCTCTCGTTTCGTTGTTGTCCGGGTGCGTCAGCAGGCGGTCCCTGTTCGCTCTGGTTTGCACCCCGTTCGGACGTGTTGGCTGGTGGTCCCTGTTCGCTCTGGTTGGTTCCAACGCCGTCCGGCGGCCCCTGCTCACTTCGGTTGACTCCGGCGTCGTCCGGTGGCCCCTGATCATCCGGGCCGGCGGTCTCTGGCGGTCCGGCGATGCCGCGAGCAATCGATGCGACCTGCTGACCGGAGAGCTTGCTGGCGTTCTGTTTCAGGCGCTCCAGTGCGGTGTTGTTCACACCGGTCTGTTCGGCGGCCGTGTCAGTGTCGTTGATGGCGGTCTGCAGGCCCGCGATTTCTGTCGTGAGCCGGCTTCGCTGCGCCACGTAGGCTTGCTCACTGATATTTCCGTTTTCGTATCGCTGTTCAAGCGTGGCGTTGCGCTCCTGCAGTCGTTCGAGTCGGCGCTCAAGTGAGCCGGTTCGGTCCGTGACCAGTTCGGCTCGTTCGGTTCCGTTGGACTGGTTGTATGCCGACCGCCACATCCCGTTTTCCACTGTGTCGTTCGCGGCGGCGGAGTTCGACTGCAAGAACGCAGTGAGTTGCGCTCCCATCCCGCTGGCAGAGTTGTTCTGCGTGGCCACTGTCTCCGTCGCGGTCTCCTGTGCTGTCACGGCCGGGAGGCCGACAGCGACAGTCCCGACGATGACCAGCACGGTGAGGAGCGTGGCCTGGCGTGGGCTCATTCCTATCCCTGCCTCTGTCCTCCCTCATCAAAAAGAAACGCCTTCGTTCGCGTCGTTCATCGACGCCTGAGACCCCCTCAAATAGTCCAAGAGTGTTTAAGCTGTCTTTTTACTCGGCACTTGCATCGGCAGCAGCCGCCAGGCGATTCCCACCGATAGCACCGAAAGTGCGACGGTCGCGAGCGGCAACACCACCCCTGGGTCGTATCGCAACGGCGGATGGTAGCCCAAGCCGTAATCGAGGACGTCGTTAGCGAGTGCCAGCACCAGCGCAGTCACGAGCGCGCCCTTCGTCGTTCGGGCGTAGTGTGGGACTAACAGTCCCTCGGCGACGAAGCCGAGGTGGGTAATGATGATGCCGAAATACGCCCACGGAGCCGGGAAGTAGGCGTCGAAGCCGATGTTTAACGCCACGACAGTCCACAGCCCCATCTTGACCAGCCAGACCAGCGCAATCGTGTGGAGGTACGCGAGCGGCACCGTCAGCGGAACCTCGTCGAGCGACTTGCCGAGGAATGGCAGGAGGGTCGCTACCGACAGCGTCATCAGGAACAGCGCGGCCGGCGAATCGGCGTACAGCGGCCAGAGAAACGTCGACACTTCGGGCATTGTTTCGACGTAGAACCGGACGCCAACGAGCATCGCGACAGCGTTGACAACCAGCAGCCACACGAGACTCGGCGTCTGTTCCAGATAGTACCGCGCGTACCGACGTGGCAACGGCCCCCGCTGCTCGCTCATAGGTCGACTCGGGGCCGGCCGTGGCAAAGCCCTGTCGGACGGGAGTCGGCATCGGGTCACCGGCCCCCCGAATCCGCGCTGTTTGCACGACGGCAAAAGGTTGCCGGCGAACACTTATGTATGTGAGTGTCACACATACACTTGCACCGATGTTCGAACAGTTTTCGCGGGGATACTACCTCGGCCGCCTCTACGTCGAACGGAGAGACGACGCGGCGGCCGCGATGTGTCGCGAGCAGCACGAACGAGTGAACGAACAGTTGTACGCCTCCGGAGACGGGGTTGAGCGCACAGACTATCCGCTGGTAATGAAACTCGGTTCCCAGCATTTCGCCGTCCACGGGGACGAAGAGGTCCCGGCGGACACACTCGTCGTTCCCGAACCGATGCTCGAAGACGCCAACGTCCGGAACCCGCCCAGCCTCGAAGAAGTGTTTCTGGCGAAAGCGGACCACGCCGCACAACTGCTCTCTATCTCCGAGGGGACGCCGACACTGCCCGACACCGCTGTCTGAGGGGGCACAACTCCGTTTTACTGTCTTTTCTCCGTCCACCGAGTGGGCGAAATGCTTGAAACGCGGGATAAGTAGGTTATACGCTTAAGCTACAGACCAATGCGGTTCAGGGGCTTCTAGTTCCCTGTATGTCACAGCGAAGTCACACCGACAACTGGGACAGCGCTACAGAATCCAAATTCTACCTCCCCGCCGGGGTCACCCCGTCGTCCGAAGCCAGTTGGTCCGAGCGGCTCTGGGCCATGCTATTCAATCATCGCGTCTGAGTCGGCGACATCACTGCACGGGAACCCCTTGCCCAGCGGGCGAGTCCCTCTCTCAAGCCGACCTGCACAGACGGGAAATAAAATCCGCATTGCCTCCGTACTCAGAACTCACGACCAACCGACTCAGTTAAGCCACCGCACGACCACCTTCACTCAGTAACGAGAATTTGAGACAAAGCTGCCACAGACATCTCGAACGAACACTGTAATTGCACGTTTTGCCACACTCACACCACTACCCTACAACTAATGACCGATATCAAGGCGGTCGTCCGGGTCGAGCACCCTGACATCGTGCTTACAGAGACCGTGACCCACGCCCCAGATTCGAACGTCAGGTCCGTGTCAGAGGCGGGTACGGACCCGACGTCGGGCAGGTTCTTTTACCATATCGAATCGCCTGATTTCCAGCAGTTCGAGGCCGGGTTACAGAACGACAGCACTATCGGCGAATTCGAGCGCGTCATCGAAACCAGAGACAACGAGGCCATCTACAGCTTTGAGTACACTGACGAGGCGAAGATTCTCTCTCCCGTCATCTCATCCGCGAATGGGGTTATCCTCGACATGGAAAACGACGGGAGCGCATGGATACTGACGATATGGATGCCAGAGCGAACGGCTCTCGCTCATCTCTGGGACTATGCTCAAGAGAACGACATCGACATCGACCTGCTGCGCGTGAACGAATACGCCAGTCTGGGCAACACGGATGCGGGGTTGACTGATAGCCAGCGGGAAGCGCTTCTCGTCGCACTCGAGACGGGGTATTTCGAAGAACCACGGAACGCGACCCTCAGCGACGTTGCCGCCGACCTAGACATCTCTCAGCCTGCGGCCAGCGGTCTCCTTCGACGCGGCATCAAGCGGCTCATCATCTCCTCGCTGAGAGATGACGACGGACCGCCGAACTGAGCGGGAGCGTTCCGATGCAGCGACGGTTCGGGAAGTCACTTTTAAGCCCGTCCCCGTCTGCCATCCAGTCGATGCTTGACCGGTTGCTGGGACGGGCGTCGCTGAAGGAGCGAGTAGCCGAACTTGAGGAGGCAAACCACCACCTCGAACGACAGCTCGACGCCGAGAAGGAGCGCCGCGCCGACGCAGCGACCGAGCGCCAGCGGGCCGAGGCCGAGGTCAATCGGCTGGAGGACCGCGTCGCCGAACTTCAGGACCGAGTCGAACGCCTGCAAGACGAGGAGGGAGAATCGACGTTCCGAGCCGAGGAAACGCTCAGTCGGGCGCGACTGAGTGAGGTCCTCGACCGGCTGGAATCCGTCGAGACAGAACCAGAGGGGGTCTTTACCGCCTACGTCGATGCGGAGCGCTCCCTGCCGGGTCCAGTCCGGGACGCCTTCGGTGACCGCGCGTCGCTGGTCGCCAGCGCCGCACCGTGTCTCGCAGTCACCGACGACGCCGGCCTCCTGTCGGCGTGTCTGTCCGTCCCTGCGCCGCCGTCGCCGTTCACCGGGTGGGCCGACACGGTCCAGCTGGAGCGGTCGTGGTTCGAACCGACCGGCGAGCACGTCGTCGCGCTGGTTCGCTCGGACCTGTTCGCCATGGGCGAGTACGACGGCCGGGAGCAAACTGCGTTCCACGGGTTCGACTCGGAGCTAAAGAGCCAGCACTCCAAGGGCGGCTTCTCACAGAGCCGGTTCGAGCGGCTCCGGGACCAGCAGATCGACTCCCATCTTGACCGCTGCCGGGCCGCTATCGAGGAGGTGTCCCCCGACCGGCTGTACGTCGTCGGCGAGGGGTCGGTTATCCACGAGTTCGAGGACCTCTCGACGGCGATGAAACCAGTCGACGCGACTGGGGAGCCCGACGCAGCACTTGACGATGCCGTCCGGTCACTGTGGACCGTTCGGTTGCGCGTGCCGTAGTTTGGGCCCTGTTCATTCCGGCACCCTCGGTGCCGGTTCCGTAGCTTTTTCGCGGGGCGGTGATTCTGTCCGGCCATGGCCGTAGCCATCTTAACACACGACGCCTTCCCCGACCGAGCCAAAACGGCCGTCGGGCTGTTGCGGTACGGTGACCGAACGGTACGCGCGCTTATCGACCGCGAGCGGGCCGGCCAGCGCGTCCACGACTCGCTGCCGGACGTACAGGACGCGCCAGTCGTCGCATCGATGGCCGACGCACCCGAGGTGGACGCGCTCGTCATCGGCATCTCGCCTATCGGCGGTGAGTTCGACGAGTCCTGGCGTGAGGATGTCCGCACGGCGCTCGAACGCGGCTGTGACGTGTATTCTGGACTGCACGACTTCTTGGCTGACGACGATGAGTTCGCCCGCCTCGCCGCGGAACACGGCGCTGAACTGCACGACCTGCGCAAGCCGCCTGAAGACCTGACCGTGGCAGCGGGGACCGCCGGCGACGTGGACGCGACAGTCGTCACGACCGTCGGGACCGACTGCTCGACGGGGAAGATGACTGCCTCGTTCGAGATTCGCGATGCGGCGCGGGAACGCGGCCTTGACGCCGCTGTCGTCCCGACCGGCCAGACCGGCATCGCCATCTCCGACCGGGGTATCGTCATCGACCGCGTCATTGCCGACTACGCTGCCGGCGCGGTGGAACGGTTGGTCGAAGAAGCGCAGGCGGCAGACCTCCTCGTCGTCGAAGGACAGGGCGCGCTGGCCCATCCGGCCTACTCGGGTGTGACGACGAGTATCCTCCACGGGTCGGTCCCGGATGCGCTCGTCATGTGTCACGAGGCTGGCCGGGAGGCCATCCACGGCTACGAGTCGTTCGATATTCCACCGCTCCCCGAGTACGTCGATATCTACGAGCGTCTGGCCGCCCCAATCTCTGATGCGTCCGTCGTCGCGGGCATGTTGAACACGCGCCACCTCGACGACGATGCGGCCGCGGATGCTGTTGCAGAGTACAGCGCCACTCTGGATGCACCGGCGACTGACCCGGTCCGCCACGGCATCCCCGACGAGGTACTGGACGCCATCCTATGAACTGGACCGTCGACCGCCACGACCTGCCGCTGTCGAACCCATTCGGCATCTCGCGGGAGACCAGTGAGACCAGCGAGACCGCCACAGTCGAACTCACCCACGAGGGAACCACCGGCATTGGAGCCGTCACGCCGTCGGCCTACTACGACGAGAGCGCCCAGTCGGTGGCTCAAACGCTGCCGTTGCTCTGTGAGACCGTCGACGGCATCGGTGACCCACACGCCCAGCAACGCATTGAGCGGGACCTCGCCGAGCAAGCGCCGGACCAGCCAGCCGCTCGGATGGCACTCTCTATCGCCGTCCACGACCTCGCCGCTCGGCAACTGGACCTGCCGCTGTACCGCCAGTGGGGGCTCGACCCCGACGCGGTTCCGCCGACCACCTACACGGTCGGCATCGACTCGCCCGAGCGGATGGCCGAGAAAGCAAGGCAGGCGGCCGACAGCGGCTTCGGCCATCTGAAGGTCAAACTTGGGACTGGGGACGACCGGGCGCGGCTGGACGCGGTCCGGGACGCGGCCCCCGATGCCGAACTACGTGTCGACGCCAACGCCGCCTGGACTGCACAGGAGGCTATAGACAATGCGGACTGGCTTGCCGACGCTGGCGTCACGATGCTGGAACAGCCGGTTGAGGCCCACGATATCGACGGCCTCCGCCGCGTGACCGACGCGACCGAAATCCCCGTCGCCGCCGACGAGTCCTGCGTGACTGCGTCGGACGTGCCGCGGGTCGCTGACGCCTGTGATATTGTCAACGCCAAACTCGTCAAATGCGGCGGCCTCCGGCCCGCAACCCGACTGCTCAACGCCGCCGACGCCCACGGCCTCGACCTGATGCTCGGGTGTATGGTCGAGTCCAACGCCAGTATCGCCGCGGCGGTCCACCTCGCACCGCTTGTCGACTACGTTGACCTCGATGGTGCGCTCTTGCTGGCGGCAGACCCCTACGACGGCGTGTCGCTCGACGGCGACGTGTTCGACCTCACTGCAGTATCGGCCGGCACCGGGGTCCGGCGGATGCGAGATGCGTAGCTGCGAAGTCACACAATAAAAAATCAGGTTCGGCCGACGACCGCTTACGCCGACTCGGCGGCGTCCAGCAGTTCGTCGTAGTCCGGCTCGTTGGTCGGGTCATCGGCGACCCAGCTGTAGGCGACTTCGCCGTCGTCGTCGACGACGAACACGGCGCGGTTTGCGACGCCGAGCAGCCCGAGGTCTTCGATGTTAATTTCGAGACCGTAGTCCTGAATCGCCGACCGGCCCATGTCGCTGAGCAGGTCGAACTCCAGCCCGTGCTCATCACGGAAGGAGTTCAGCGAGAACGCCGAGTCGGCGCTGAGGCCGAGGACCGTCGCGCCGGCGTCGTGGAAGTCACCGAGGTGCTCCTGCAGGGCGACCATCTCGTTGGAGCACGGCGGTGTGAACGCGCCCGGGAAGAAAGTCAGCACGACCGGCCCGTCGCCTAGGTGGTCGCTCAGTTCGAAGTCCTCTACCTCACCGTTCGCGATTGTCGCCGAGATGTCCGGCGCTGTGTCGCCTGTGGATACCATCACCCGAATATAACGGCGTCATCCGAATAAATACCCGCCATCCGGCAGGGGACTCCCGGACTCCGCTCTACCAAGTGCCGGCCGCTCACAGCCACTCCTCGAAGGAATGGTGCTCACGACTTGCCGCAATGTAGTCCCGCTGCATTGACTGGATGGCTGTTGAGAGGTCGTCGCCGTCATCAAGATACTCACGGACGCGAGCGATCTTCCAGTCGCTTGGGGTCATGCCGGCATCGTAGCGGACCTCGATAGAGCCGAGGTACTCGTCGATGCGGGCCTCCGAGATGTCCTGTTCGGCCAACCCCAGACGAGCGTACTCAAAAACCTCGTCGTAGATGGCGTCGTGGTCGGCCGTTCGCTCGCCCTGCGCCGTCACCCACGAGAGGTCGGCCTCTAGACCATCGTCCGCAGCGTTGTAGAAACTCCGCCGGGCCTCCTGCCAGGGCAGTTCCGCAACAGGGTGGTCGGCGACGACAAGGCCGCGGATGAGGCCGACCGTCAGCGCCTGTAGCCCGATCATGTCCTTGGCGTGGGGCTGGGTCGGGAGCGGGCGATACTCGATGCGGAGCGACTTTTCAGTGCTTGCCCCGTCGACGGGGGCTCCGCCGACGACACAGCGGAGCCAGCGCCAGTAGGTCCCACGCTTGTGGTCGAACTCCCAGAAATCGTCTTCGAATTCTGTCCGGTCGTCATCGTGCAGGAATTCCCGCAGGAACGGCGCGAACAGGTCGTCGTCGACGACGCGACCGACGACATCCGTCGTGTCGTCGAGGTCTTGCGGGACTCGGACCTTTGGGTTCTCACTGGTGTTGACCGACTGTTCGAAGGCCGCGATACGGAGTTCGTGATGGGTGGTCTCACAGAGCCACTCGCCGTCGGTGTCACCGTACATATCGGCGGGGAGGAACGGCGAGTTCACCGATAGCGCGAGCAGTGGCCCGAGCGTCCGTATCGCGGCGTTGTAGTACTCGGGGAACGCCTCGGCATCCGGAACCTGAAGGTGTGGCTGGATCGAGGTGGCCAGCGACTCGAACAGAATCGTCGGGAACGACCCGCTGTGCCCCGGCACGTCGAAGTTGATGCTGCCGCCAGCGTGGTCCAGCGCTTCGTTGTCTAGTGCCACGTATCTGGGAGCCTGCCGCATGTTGTCCGCGAGGACGACCCCGTCGTTCATCTCGTGCGCCGAGAGATACTCTTTGCTGCCTTCCTCGGGCGGAATGGTCCACATCGCGTCAAGGACGAGTTCGCAGTTGTGCTTGCTCGCCTGCTGGCGGGCCTGTTTCGTCTGCATCTCTACTGCCGTCGTCTGGACCTCCATTCCGGTCTGGTCGAAGCTGTTCGGTTTGGTGTTGACTTCGGCGTTGTGCAGACCCAGTTCCTTGTTGGCCTCGCCCTCGAACACCACGTCGGGCAGGCGGGTCAGTCGCCCTTCCCAGTCTTCGGGGTCCATGTACGGCTCGTCGTCTTCTTCCTCGACCGACGACTCAACGGCCGACTCGGCCTCGTTTTCGGGTGTCTCAGGTTCGTCGTCGGCCAGCGGGCTGTCCGGGTCGATGTCGAGCGACGGCCCCTCCCCGGGACCAAACGCGTCGTCGGACTCGTCAGCGGCGTCGCCGGTGTCTTGATCCAGTGACTCATCTCCAGCGGGTTCCAGCGGATCGCCCTCGTCTGGCTCCAGCGACGCCCCGCCGCCGTTTGGCTCCAGTGATGCGCCACCGCCGTTTTCGGGCTCCGCCGGCGCGTCGAGCGACCCGCTCCAGGCAGCCTCGCTCGATCCGCTCAGGTCGTCGTTCAGGTCCGCCTCGGTGGCTTCCTCGCTGTCTTCCGCATCGTCCGGTTCGGGCGGGTCCGGCTCGGCGTTGATGGCGTACAGCTCGATCTCCAGGCCGACGGAGAACGCCTCGTTGTCGAACTCCCCGGATTCGATGGCTCTTCGGAGCTGCATCGCCTGCTCGTCGACCCGCTCAGTGAACGCCGCGGCAGTCTCGTCAGCGAGCGACCGGGTCACCAGGTCGACGATATCGTCCATGCACGGTACTGTGTGTGTTCTTCCATTATAAGTGACCCGTCGTGTCCGGCGTGACGTTACTCGAAGAGGTCCTCGTGGCGAGCCGCGAGGTTGGCGTAATCGCCGGAGCTGAACGCTTCGAACACTTCGTTGGGGTCGATCGTGGTCTCGGACAGCGGCGTCACTGTGGCCGGGCTCCCGCGGACAAAGGACTCCGCGGGCACCTCGTAGCCTGGTGGAACAACCGTCCCCATCGCGACGATAGAGCCCTCGCCGATGGTGGCGTCGCTGACCGTCGAATTGAACCCAACGAGCGCCCCGTCGCGTACATGGGCGTCGTTGAGGACGGCTCCGTGGCCGACCATCACCTTCTCGCCGACGGTCGAGGCGTGGACGATGGCCCCGTCACCGATCGCCGATTCGCGGCCCACCTCGACGGGGGCCACGTCGCCGCGCAACACGACACCGGGCCAGACGTTCGCGTTCGGGCCGATGGTGACATCACCCACCAGTGTCGCCTCGCGGCTGACGTGGGCGTATCCGTGGATATCTGGCGTGGCTCCTTCGAAGGCGTACTCTCGGCTGTCCATACTGCCACCATCGTGTCGGCGGCTCGAAAAGATACCGGTCAGAACGGGGTGCTACCGGTAGTATAGCTGCTATCGAGCACGTCCGTCCCGCAACCGCCAGCGACACCTGGACTATTCGATGTGGACGACGAGAACGGGGACGGGCGCGCTCTGGACGACCCGTTCGGTGACACTCCCGAGATTGGCGACCCGGTCTCGTCCGGTTCGGCCGTGGGTCCCCATCACGATGACATCAATGTCTTCCTCCTCGGCGTAGTCGGTGATTGTCTTGTGGGGAATCCCTTCTGCCATGGTCGTGACGACTTCGACGCCGGCTTCCTCGCCGCCGACCACGATGTCGTCAAGCGCGACATCTCCCTCTTCCTCCAGCGACTGACGCACCTCGTCTTGATTGGCCTTGTCGGCCGCGACGTAGAGCCGCCTGTCCACGACGTACAGTCCATGGAGAGTCGCGTCGTTGTCACGCGCGATCGAGGTGGCGTGTGCGAGCGTCTCTGTCGTTCCCGAACTGCCGTCTGTGGCCACGAGCACCGAATCGTACATATCCGGCTTCTCATGCGAACCGTGCCCACATAGTACTCCCTATCACGCTGACACGGCCCGTGACTGTCCAGCCGACGGTGTAACCGTCGATTCAGTTTCCGTCGTTCAGTGTATAACTGTTCTAACCATTATTTGTCAACAAGAATACTTTTGCCAGTCCCTGCGCATTAACTTCTATACGATGCAGGGGAGCACGCAGCCAGATGATACACGGGCAGAACTGTACGTTCGTTCACTGCTGCCCGACGGGCACACGCAGCAACAGGCTGCGGTTATCGACCGAATTAAGGGGTTGTCGGACACTGATGTTTTGTCGGACTTTAGGGTTCAGGTCATTGGTCGGCAGATACCGTCCACACCAGCGGAGGCACGGACCGAACTGGGACTCTTCGCACTCAACCGGGTGAGCGTCTTTCAGGAATGGGCAAAACGCAACAAATGTTCACTCGAACCTGCGTTTCAGGTCCGGTCAGTTGACTCTGAGATGTCGGGGGAGCAGTACCGGGCGATCGTGTTCCCGGTCCAACTATTAGCCGAGTACACCGGGTCGGAACTCAGGTGCGTGACGCCGCATACGGCCGACGGGGAGACTGTCACTGTCATGGACCGGCTTACCATGCTTGAAGGCGAGGAAGAACTGGCGCTCTCATCGCTGGAGCGGGCAAGCGCAGCACGGCCACCGGCCCAGTCTGACCTGCCGGCGGCCGACACTGTCGATGAGGATTCGGACCCGCCGTTGCCAGAGTAACACCAGCGTCGCCCGCGTCTCAATACACTTATCCCCGGCCGCCGTCGTATCCTCGGATATGAGTACGGTCACGGTCACGCTGCCCGACGGGACCCCACTAGAGGTCGAACGCGGCAGCACGGTCGAGGATGTCGCCTACGAAATCGGGCCAGGGCTGGGTGACGACACGGTCGCCGGCGTTGTCGACGGCGACCTTGTCGACAAACACGCGCCGTTGACAGCGGACGTCGAACTCGAAATCGTCACCGAGAGCAGTGACGAGTATCTCGATGTGCTTCGTCACTCCGCTGCCCACGTCTTCGCACAGGCCCTGCAGCGCCTCTACTCCGACGCGAAGCTCACAATCGGGCCGTGGACCGACAACGGGTTCTACTACGACATCACCGGCGTCGACATCGACGAGGACGACCTCGAAGCCATCGAGGCCGAAGCCGAGGAGATCATCGAGGAGGACCTCGACATCGAACGCGAACTTGTCGACCGCGACGATGCCTTCGAGCGCTACGAGGACAATCAGTTCAAACAGGACATCCTCGAAACTGAGGCCGCGGACGACGAGGAGGTCTCTTTCTACACCCAGGGCGAGTTCGAGGACCTCTGTCAGGGCCCCCACGTCGAATCGACCGGCGAAATCGGCGGCTTCGCGCTGCTTGAAATCTCGGCGGCCTTCTGGCGCGGCGAGGAAGAGAACGAGACGCTGACTCGTGTGTACGGAACCGCCTTCCCGACGGAGGACGCGCTCGCTGAGTTCCTCGAACAGCGCCGCAAGGCCGAGGAGCGCGACCACCGCAAGATCGGCCAGGAAATGGACCTGTTCTCCATCGACGAGACGACCGGGCCGGGCCTGCCGCTGTACGAACCCAACGGCAAGAAGATCCTCAACGAACTCTCGGACTATGTTGCTGGCCTCAACCGTGACGCCGGCTACGACGAGGTCGAGACGCCCCACGTCTTCCGCACCGAACTCTGGAAGAAGTCGGGCCACTACGAGAACTACGTTGACGACATGTTCCTGCTCGATGTCAACGACGAGGAGTACGGCCTGAAGCCGATGAACTGTCCCGGCCACGCCACCATCTTCGAGCAGAATTCCTGGAGCTACCGGGACCTACCGGTGCGGTACTTCGAGGACGGGAAGGTGTACCGCAAAGAGCAGCGCGGCGAACTCTCCGGGCTCTCCCGGACCTGGGCCTTCACCATCGACGACGGCCACCTGTTCGTCCGCCCGGACCAGATTGAGGAGGAAGTGCTGGCGACGGTCGACATCATCCTCGATACGCTTGACACCTTCAATCTCGACTACACCGTCCAGTTCGCCACCCGGCCCGAGAAGTCCGTCGGCGGCGACGAGATCTGGGAGAAAGCCGAATCCCAGCTTGAATCTGTCCTTGAGGAGCAGGACATCGACTACGTCGTTGAGGAGGGCGACGGTGCCTTCTACGGCCCGAAGATCGACTTTGCCTTCGAGGACGCGCTCGGTCGCCACTGGGACGGCCCGACCGTTCAGCTGGACTTCAATATGCCCGAGCGGTTCGACCTCTCCTACACCGGTGAGGACAACGAGGAGCACCGCCCGGTGATGATCCACCGCGCGCTGTATGGCTCCTACGAACGGTTCTTCATGGTGCTGACCGAGCACTACAACGGGAAGTTCCCGCCGTGGCTCGCCCCCGAACAGATCCGTCTGCTGCCAGTCAGCGACGACAACATCGCCTACTGCGAGGAGATTCAGGATGAACTCGATGACTTCCGGGTCACTATCGAGGACCGTTCCTGGACTGTCGGCAAGAAGATTCAGCAGGCCCACGACGACCGCGTTCCCTACATGTGTGTCATCGGCGACAACGAGGAGGAAGCGGGGACCATCTCGGTTCGTGACCGCAAGGAACGCGAGGAGAAGGACATCGACATCGCCGAGTTCCGCGACCACCTCGAAACCGAGGTTGAGCAGCAGCGAACCGCTGTGACGTTCCTCGCCGGACGGTAGCTCTGAACCGGTCCCTGTTCGCCGCGTTTGCTCTATTAGACGGAAACTACTAATGTGGTTGTCTCGCGATGGTTGAGTTCCACGTGTCGAAACCAACCGTCAACCCAACGACCAGTGACCCCGTGACCGGTGGCCGCCTCCGTTCCGGCGCAAAAGCCCTCATCCGGTCGTCGGATCTGGTCCTGCTGGTCAAAGAGCACCACGCCGACGGAACGCCGTTCTGGACGCTCCCCGGTGGCGGGATTCAGGCAGGTGAGGACGACCGGGAGGCGCTCGAACGCGAACTCGCCGAGGAACTTGGTTGTCGGAGTGTGATCCGCGGACCGGTAGCGACCGTCTACTACGCTCACCACAGTTGCTCGCAGACACTCTCAGCCTATCGTGTGTTCGGGTGTCAGTTGCTGGATCAACCCACTCCGAACGCCGCGGAGGGGATTCAGACCGCTCGTTGGGTCCGGCCGGAATCGCCGCCGGCACAGACGCTGCCGCAAGTCCGGTGGGTACTGCGGACCCACTACTGGTGACTGACGTCAAGACGACGAGCCGAACGCGGTGGCATTCCGGACCGAGGCAGTCGAGACGCAGGTGTGCGTCCGGGCACGTCGGTCACCGTCCCGGTGCTGTTTACACCAACGTCGCAGGGAGTGAAATCTGGGTCGCTGGAACTGACGACGGACGACACTGACGACAACTGACGACGACTGACTGGCCTATTCAGGGGTGACGTTGCCCCGACCGGGGGCTTTTTTGCCTGGCAGGAGTCCGGGACGGTGTGCCATCCCCCTCTGCTGGGAGCCAGTCGAGCGACACCATGCGAAAGCGCGCCGCCGGTGACACCCGGCTCCTCTGGCTCCTCCTCGATGCGAACCGCTGGCTCGTCACCACCCTCCTCTCGGCTGTCCTGTTCTGTGGGCTTCTCGCCGTCGGGCTTTTGCATCCCGAACCGGCCATGACGCTGTTGACTCGTGGCGACCCGGTTGAAACGCTGTTTCAGGCGCTGATTACGGGGACTGTAACCGCCGTTACGCTGGTCCTGACACTGAATCAGCTCGTCCTGTCTCAGGAGCTCGGTGCGGTGGGCGATCAGCGCGAGCGGATGGACGGGGCGATGCAGTTCCGCGCCGACGTTGCTGACGCCGTCGACACGGCAGTCAGTCCGGCAGCGCCCTCGGCGTTCCTCCGGTCGCTGGTTCGCGGGACCTCCGAACGGGCCAAGAACACCCAGAACGCTGTCGACGAGACGGCACTCGATGACGACCTGACGGCGTTGCTGTCGAACTATCTGGAGGATGTGCGAACAAACGCCGACAGCGTTACCGACCAGCTTGAGGGCGGGACCTTCGGCGAGTTCGATGTCGTCAAGGCCGCGCTGAACTACAACTACTCCTGGAAGCTGTATGCCGGTCGACGTATCCGTGAAGCGTACGCCGACGAACTCACTGACGAGATCGACGACTCGCTTGCGGAACTCGTCGAGACGCTCGAACTGTTCGGCCCGGCCCGGGAACACTTCAAGACGCTGTATTTCCAGTGGGAACTGTCCGACCTCTCCCGGACACTGCTCTACGTCGCTATCCCGGCGCTTACCGTCGCAATCACCTCGTTGTTGTTCCTCGATGTGCAGGATTTCGTCGGCGTCACAGCCGGCGTCCCCGACGCGTTGTGGTTCCTCGCCGTGACGACGACAGCATCCCTGCTTCCGTTCACAGTCCTGATATCGTACATCCTCCGTATTGTCACGATAACCAAACGAACGCTCGCAATCGGCCCGTTCATTCTCCGCGAGACGAACCGGAGTGTCGACGTCGACTGGGAGTGACGCCGGCACATCACCACGGTATAAGTGCCGGTCCGGACTCGCTATGATTATGCAGATTGGTTCGCGTCGGTGTATCCTCAACCCCGTCAGCGGCGACGGCGAGCACGCCGACTACGTTCCGCGGCTGATGGAGGCACGCGGGTTCGAGGTGTACGAAACTCAGGCGGCGGGCGACGCGGTCGAACTCGGCCGCGAGGCCGGGCGGGCTGAGGCCTCTGAGGTCGCCGTCTGTGGCGGCGACGGGACGGTGAACGAGGTTGTCCGCGGACTCAACGACGCCGGCCACCTCGACTCGGTGACGCTGAGCGTCATCCCGGCCGGGACGGCGAACCTTCTGGCCGGGAACATCGGCGTCACAGACATCCAACACGGTGTCGAAATCGCCGATATCGGAGAGACGCGACCGGTCGACGTGGGCGTCGCCGACGAGGAGCCGTTTCTCGTCTCCTGTATCGCCGGCCTCCCCGCCGACGCCAGCGTTTCGACTCCGGGCGACCTCAAAGAGCGGTTCGGCACGCTGGCGTTTCTGCTCACCGGCGCACAGGAGGCGCTTCGTTTCGACGGGCTCGATATCACCATCGCGGCTGTCGGGGAGGATGGACCGTTCACCTGGTCCGGCGAGGCCACCTGCCTGCTGGTGGGCAACGCCCGCAAGTTCGTCGCCGAAGGTGGGCAAGCAAACATGGAAGACGGCCTGCTCGACGTGGCTATCGTTGAACAGATGCCAACAGGGAACCTCGTCGCGGAGGCCATCGGCCAGCGACTACTGGCGCTTGATACCGACGGCGTGACCCACGTTCGAGCGGACGAGATTACTATCGCCGGACACGGCAAGGAACTCACGTTCAGTCGCGACGGCGAACTCAGCACACACGAGACGCTGTCGCTGTCGGTGCGTGAGACCACACTGACGCTGCGAGTCGGGCCGGGCTACGAGCCGGACCCAGTGTGACGAGACGGCGCGACCGACGGGCAGTGGTGAGTGAGCCGCGTCCGCTTGCGAAATTCCCTGATAGCGCCCCGGATGTTTTTATCGCCGTCCGTCGAGGGAACTGGTATGCCCTCGCTCTCGATGGGCGCGCTCGTGGTCTTCGCGCTCGTCGTTGCCGCCCTGACGCTGTTCGTCACCGAGTGGCTCTCGCCTGATATGACGGCCATCGCTGTCCTCGTCGCGCTGGTCGTGCTGGAACCGTACACCGGCGTCCCGGCGCGGACAGCTATCGAAGGGTTCGCCAGCCCGGCGGTGGTTACCATCGTCGCGATGTACATCCTCAGCGCCGGTGTCGAATCGGCCGGCGTTGTCGACTGGCTGGCCGGACGGCTCGCGGCGCTGACGGGCGGCGACGAACGGCGTCTGCTGACCGCCATCGTCGGCACGACGGGCGTCAGCGCGGGCTTCGTCAACAACACGCCGGTTGTCGCCGTCTTCATCCCGCTGGTCACCGGCCTCTCGGAACGGTACGGTATCTCGCCGTCGAACCTGCTGTTGCCGCTCTCTTTCGCCGCGATGCTCGGTGGGACGCTCACGCTGGTCGGCACCGCGACAAACCTGCTCGCGAGCGACCTCTCGGCGCAGTTGCTCGGCCGGCCGTTCTCCATGTTCACGCTGACGCCTGTCGGTGTCGTCGTCCTCGCTGTCGGCGTGGGCTACCTGCTGACGGTGGGTCGGGCGCTCGTCCCCGAACGGGTCCATCCCGCGGCCGACTTCACTGAGGAGTTCGAGATGGACCGCCATCTGGCGCAGTTACGGGTTCGCGAGGCGTCCCCACTGGTCGGGCTGACGGTTCGAGAAGCGCTCGAAGGCAGCGTCTCCGACGACGCAGTCGAGGCGGTCGTTGACGTGGTCGACGCGGGGGAGTCACTGCCGACCGAGGCCACCGTCGAACAGGTCCTCGCCGTGAGTGGCCCGCTTGACGTCGACGTGCTCCAGATCGACCGCGACGGCGAGTCGTTCTTTGCGACAGCCACCGACCGCCCGCTCGAACCTGGCGACGTGCTGACGGTCCGTGGCAACCGCCAAGCTGTCAACCAACTCGCTCAGACGCTTGACCTTCGGGACCTCGCCCGTGAGTCTGTTACGGCGGACTTGCTGGCGGAAAGCGGGCACCCGGGCGTCCTCGCGGAGGCCGTCATCGACAGGGAGTCGCGGCTCCGCGGGCGAACGCTTGCCGACGTGCAACTCCGCAGTCGATTCGACGTGACGGTCCTCGCTGTCCGCCGCGGCGACGAGGTCATTCACGAGGATCTCACGGCGGTCGAACTGTCCGCTGGCGACTTACTCTTACTCCAGACGCCCCTTGACAAGATGGGGCACCTCCAGGACGAGGGCTACCTGACCCTGACCGAGGGCCCACCGGAGCTGTTCGATGCGCTTGAGGGCGGCCCACCCTCGCTTGACGCCGCTGCGGCGGTCCCGCTTGCGACCCTGCTCGCCGTCATCGCGCTCGCAGCGCTGGACCTGCTGCCCATCTATATTGCCGCGCTGGGTGGCGTCGTCGCCACGGTCGCCACCGGCACACTGAGCGCCTCGAAGGCCTACGATGCGGTGAGCTGGAACGTCGTGTTCCTGCTCGCCGGCCTGCTCCCCCTGGGCCAGGCGATGCAGGCCACCGGCGGAGCCGCGTTCGTCGGCGGGCTCCTTGTCGACGCCGCCGGCGTCCTCCCGCCGCTCGCGCTGCTAGCGCTGGTGTATCTCCTGACTGCTGTCCTCGCCAGCGCCATCACCCCGGCCGCGACCGTCGTGTTGATGATCCCGATTGCCGTCGCCACTGCCACGGAGATCGGCGCTTCTGGGTTCCCGTTCCTCGTCGCCGTGACGTTCGCGGTCGCGACGGCCTTCCTGACACCCATCGGCTACCAGACGAACCTGATGGTGTACGGTCCCGGCGGCTACCGCTTCACTGACTTCGCGCGCGTCGGCGGACCGCTACAGCTGCTTCTGTGTGCCGTGACGTCGCTCTCGGTGTCGGTCGTCTGGCCGCTGTAAAAGTCCCGCGTTGCCGGCGTTACTGCTCGTCTTCTTTCAGCTCGTCCAGCTCCGACTCAACCTCGCTCTCGTCGACGTCGACCTGCGTACTCTCGTCGACGTCGACCTGCGTACTCTCGTCGGCGAGTTCCTGTTCCAGTTCGGTTTCGGAGACATCTGCGTCGCTCGACCCGCTGTCGCCGTCCTCGGCTTTCCCCATCTCGGCTTTTAGCGTGTCGAGTTCGGCGTCGACTGACCCTTTCTGTCGGACTTCCTCAAGCTCCCGCTCCAGTGAACTCTCGTCCGATATCTGACTTTCGAGGACGCCGTCCTCGCGGAGTTCGTCCATCGCCTGCGAACGGGCTTCCATGTCCTCGGTTCGTTCCTCCGCGCGCTCGATAGCCTGATTGATATCCTGCATCTCGTCGCCCGCGCCGGTCATCGCTTCGTTGACGCGCGCCGACGCCTTGGCGGCCTCGTGGCGAGCCTTCATCGTCTCCTTCTTCGTCCGGAACTGCTCGATCTGTTTCTGGAGTTCGTCTTTCTGCTCGACCAGCTGGTCCTGCTGGCTCTGTAAGTCCTGTATCTGGCCTTCCAGGTCCTCGATCTGACTCATTTTCTGCTTTTTCTTTTCCAGCGCCTGGCGGGCGAGGTCTTCGCGGTCCTGCTCGACGGCCTGGCGCGCCTGTTCGTTGTGCTTCTCGACGTTTTCTTCGAGACGGCGCTTCTGTATCTCCAGTCGCTTCTTCTGGGTCGTCAGGTCCGCAATGCCCTGCTTGACGTCCTGCAGTTCGTCACGCAACTGCTCGTAGCTGTAGTCGAGGGTCTCTGTCGGGTCCTCCGCTCGGTTCAGGACGGCGTTGAGCTTGGAGCGGATGACGTACGACGCGCGCGAGAGGATTCCCATGTATGCGCATTGGTCTCTCCAACCTTAAATTTCTTACAGAGGGCTGGCGAGTGAACACGTATGACTACCGTCGGGATACCGGGTGGGCGAGACGTCACCGCGTCGCTTGACCGGCCAGCATCGGACACCGTCATCGTTGCGTGCCCGCCCCACCCGCAGTACGGCGGCTCCCGGTCTGACAGCCGGCTCAAGGCGGTCAGCGACGCGCTGGCCCCCGACATCAGCTGTCTCCGGTTCGACTACGGCGCGTGGGACGAGGGCCGTGGCGAGCGGGCCGACGCCGAGAACGCGCTGGCGTGGGCCGACGAGCGCTACGACGCAGTTGGCCTGTTTGGCTACAGTTTTGGCGCGGCTGTGGCGCTCTGTACGGCCGCTGCACACGACACTGCGGCCGACCCGGCGGCCGTGTCAGTGCTCGCCCCACCGGCCGGCGTGACCGCGCATCTCGATGCGGCCGCTGCGCTTGACGCCATCGACTGCCCGGTACAGGTCGTGGTCGGGGAGCGCGATGCGACAGTCGACTGGGAACCGGTCGTTGACCGGGCTACCGAGCTGGGCCAGACGGTTGAGCGCCTGCCAGCCGACCACCATTTCGTCGGGCAGAGCGGCCGTATCGGCGAGACGGTTGGGCCGTTTCTCCGCGACCACCTGTAGCTGCTGGGAACCCGGTATTCAGAGTCCGTAGTCGATTCCTGTCGCCGGTTCAGTACCAAGTGAAAGTATAGCTCAGCCCCACACCTGCTGGACAGTATCGAAAGACAGAGGCGCTGTCGGCTCGACCTCATACTATGGACCGTCCGCTCTCGTTCGCTGCCGTGTCGTTTCTCGCCACGCTGGTGACGCTGTTAGTACTGATGCAGACGGCACTCGTCGCGGGCGGGCCGCTCCGGGCACTCGTGCTCGCCTCGGTTGGTGCCATCGGGACGTACTTCGCCATCCGGTCCGGCGTCCTCAAGTCCTGACCGTCGCCGAACCTCCCCACCAATACCGAAGATACATTTATACTATATAACAATAAATAATGTTGTATGTCAACGCGAACCGGAGCGTCGGTGTCTCACTCGACGCGGCACGGCGTCGTCTCGCTTCTGGGGGGGTTCATCGCCGGGTACCTGTTGTTTATCGCCATCGGCTCCAGTCCCAGTGATGCGGTGTTTTCGGCGCTGTCACTTGCCGCGCTCGTAGCTGCGTGGCGCGTCCTCACGCAGCCCTCACTGTAGCCGCGTTGACACTGCGACGGGGTGGCGAACAGTGCGCGCTCCGAAACCGTTTAGACTACGCGGGGTTCACCGTCGGTATGCCGACCGAACCCGAAACGGACTACGACCCGGAACTGGGTCGGAAGTTCATCTTCGTCACCGGTGGCGTGATGTCTGGCCTGGGGAAGGGCATCACTGCCGCCAGCACAGGTAGATTACTCAAAAACGCCGGGTTCGACGTTACAGCGGTCAAGATTGACCCGTATCTGAACGTCGACGCCGGTACGATGAATCCCTTCCAGCACGGCGAGGTGTACGTGCTCAAAGACGGCGGGGAGGTCGACCTCGACCTGGGGAACTACGAGCGGTTCCTCGACATCGACATGACCTTCGACCACAACGTCACCACGGGGAAGACTTACCAGCACGTCATCGAGAAGGAGCGGTCCGGCGACTACCTCGGTCGCACGGTCCAGATTATCCCGCATATCACCGACGACATCAAGCGCCGTATCCGCGAGGCCGCCGAAGGCAACGACGTCTGTATCATCGAAGTCGGCGGCACGGTCGGGGACATCGAAGGGATGCCGTATCTCGAAGCGCTCCGGCAGTTCGCCCACGAAGAGGACGAGGACGATATTCTCTTTACCCACGTCACGCTCGTCCCATACTCGAAAAACGGCGAGCAAAAGACCAAGCCGACCCAACACTCCGTGAAGGAACTGCGCTCTATCGGTCTTCAGCCCGACATTCTGGTCGGCCGCTGCTCGGACAAACTCGATATCGACACCAAGGAGAAGATCGGGTTGTTCTGTGACGTGCCGACGGAAGCCGTCTTCTCGAACCCCGATGTCGACGACATCTACCACGTCCCGCTGATGGTCGAGGAGGAAGGACTCGACCAGTACGTGATGGAAGAACTCGACATCGCCTCGGAGGCACTGCCCGAAGACGAGCGGGAGAACCGCTGGCGCGACCTCGTCACCCAGAACACAGAGGGCGAGGTCGAAGTCGCGCTCGTCGGCAAGTACGACCTCGAAGACGCCTACATGTCCGTCCACGAGGCGCTGAAACACGCCGGCCTTGAGAAAAACGTCGACGTGAACGTCCGGTGGGTCAACTCCGAGAAGATGAATGACCACCACGCAGACCGGATGCGCGAGGCCGACGCCATCGTCGTGCCGGGCGGCTTCGGTGCCCGCGGCACGGAGGGCAAAATCGAGGCGATCCGGTACGCCCGCGAGAATGACATTCCGTTCCTCGGCCTGTGTCTCGGCTTTCAGATGGCTGTTGTCGAGTACGCCCGCAACGTACTGGACCTTGACGATGCCCACTCGGCGGAACTGGAGGAAGATACGCCACATCCCGTCATCGACATCCTCCCCGAGCAGTACGAGATCGAGGACATGGGCGGGACGATGCGGCTGGGTGCCCATGAAACTGAAATCAACGCGAACACGCTCGCCGCGACGCTGTACGGCGGCGAGTCCTGTACCGAACGGCACCGCCACCGATACGAGGTTAACCCCGAGTACATCGACGACCTCGAAGCCGCTGGGCTGAAGTTCTCCGGCCGCGCCGGGAATCGTATGGAGATACTCGAACTCGGACCCGAGGACCACCCGTACTTCATCGGGACGCAGTTCCATCCGGAGTTCCGCTCCCGACCGACGCGTGCCAGCCCGCCGTTTGTTGGACTGCTCGAAGCGGTCCTCGGCGACGACCCCCACACTGCGACGACTGAGGAGGTGAGCCACTGATGGTGAACGTTGACGAGTTCATTGAGGAGGCGAAAGCCGAAATCGCCGAGGAGATCGGGGACAAGCACGCCGTCATCGGGCTCTCCGGCGGTGTCGACTCCTCGACGGCCGCCGCGCTGGCTTACGAGGCTATCGGCGACCAGCTCACCGCCGTGTACGTCGACACCGGGCTGATGCGGAAAGGCGAGACCGACGAGATCCGCGAGACGTTCGATTACATGGACTCGCTGCGCATCGTCGAGGCGCAGGACCGCTTCCTCGACGAACTCGAAGGCGAGACCGACCCCGAAGAGAAACGCCACATCATCGGCGAGCAGTTCATCCGGGAGTTCGAGACGGTCGCCCGCGAGGTTGACGCCGACTACCTGGTGCAGGGGACCATCTACCCCGACCGCATCGAGAGTGAGGGAACCATCAAGTCCCACCACAACGTCGGCGGTCTCCCCGAGCGCATCGACTTCGACGGCATTGTCGAGCCGATGCGGGACCTCTACAAGGACGAGGTCCGCGAGGTCGCCCGCGCGCTTGACCTCGAAGAGATCATCTCTGAACGGATGCCGTTCCCCGGTCCCGGGCTTGCCGTCCGAATCATCGGGGAAGTGACCGAGGAGAAACTGGCGGTGGCCCGCGAGGCCAACCACGTCGTCGAAGAGGAACTGGAGGAGTACGAGCCGTGGCAGGCGCTCGCTGCCGTCATCGGCAAAGCGACGGGTGTCAAAGGCGATAACCGCGTCCACGGCTGGGTCGTCGCCGTCCGCTCCGTTGAGAGCCGGGACGGCATGACCGCCCGCGCACAGGAACTCGACTGGGACACGCTCCAGCGTATGCAGTCGCGCATCACCGGGGCCCACGAGAACGTCGCCCGCGTCGTCTACGACGTGACCCACAAACCGCCGGCGACAATCGAGTACGAATGAACGTCGTCCTCGTCGGTACAGACCCTAACGGACTCACGGACGCGCTCGAAGCTGAAGGACACACCGTGACGGTTGCCGATGTCGGTAACCGGCCCGGGCTGGAAGAGGCCGGCATCCACGAGGCGGACGTATACCTGCTGACCGAGATGTCACAGGCGACCTCCATCGCCGTTGCCAAGGACCTCAACCCCGACCTCCGGGTTGTCGTCTACGCAGAGGGCTCCCTGCCCGACTTCGCCAGCCGACAGACGGACCTCGTCGTCGACCCGGACTTGCTCAGCTCCGACGCGGTCGCCGAGGAACTGTAGCACAGTCCCACGCCGGCTTTCTCTTACAACGTCGCCGCAAGTCGGGCCAGTCGCTCAGAGCCGTTTTTTTCGAATGGAACGCCGTGGCCCGGGACGGCGATGTCAAAGTCAGGCGCACGCTCGGCGAACTCACTGATACTCCGGGTGACGGCGTCGGTATCGTAACTCAACAGCCACGGCGAAGGTTCGAAGCGGCCGCTGTCCTCACGGACGAGGTCACCCAGCAGTCCCAGTGACAGCGACTCGCTGACGTAGCAGACGTGCCCCGGCGTGTGACCGGGGGTGTGATAGGTGGTGAAACTCCCGACGGTATCGCCGTCGGCCAGGGAGACAACGTCGTTGTCCGGCGCGTCGACGAACGGTGAGACGAGCCGCTGGAACGCACCCTTGTGGTTTCCCAGCGGCGGCGACCGCTCACCGGTGACCAGCGGCGCGTCCCGCTTGCCGACGTAGATGGGCACGTCGATGCCGTCGAAGGCGGTCAGTCCACCGACGTGGTCGAGATCGAAGTGTGTAAGCAGAATGCGGTCCAGATTCCGGAGCTCGTAGCCGGCATTGCTCAGGCCGGCGATGAGTTCGTTGCCGTGCCAGGGCAGCCCCGTGTCCACGAGCGTGAGTGCGCCGTCGTCGTCGACGAGCGTCGCGTTGACGCCCGTGAGATCGTACCACCAGATATCATCGGCGAGCGCCGTCACCATAGCGCGGGGTTGGTGTGGCGATTCCTAAACCCTTGGTCACTGCTCCGTTTCGGTGAGCCGGCTCCGGTTCTAATCGAGTGCGACCGGCGCAGCCTGTCGCACATCGTCCTGCAGCCGGTCGGCGTGGTCGAGCCGAATCTCGCGGGCATCACGGGGTGTGACCGGTTCCGGTCTGTCGAACGTCGGCGCGACCGGTTCGTACGCGTCCACGTCGAATCCCATCCGGTCGAGATACGACCGAACGCTATCGCAGGTGGCCCCGTCCCGGATAGCGTCGTTCGCGTATGCAAGGACAGCGTCGAACTCCGGGAGCACGATTTTGTCGTCGGTAACGCGGCCCGTCTCACCCTCGATACGCACCTCGGTTCCCCTGAGGTGGTCCATGAGAGACGCTACGGCGTCGGCGAGTTGCAGGACCTGACTCGGGAGTGCAGCGTCGGGCGACCGCCACTCGACGGTGCCGAACTCGGCCCGAAGCTGGACTGGCGTCCAGATAGCGCTTTCGGGCTCGAAGTTCGCTGCGACAGTCCGGCGGTCGACACCAGCGTCGACAGCCGCGGTCACAAACTCATCGTAGCGCCGTTCGAGCCGGCGGTCCCACTCCGCAGTGTCGTTGAGATACGACCACAGCCAGCCCTGGTGTGGCACCGAGTTGTACGCCATCCAGCGGTACAGTTTCGAGCGCGCACTGTCGGCCAGCCGCCGGCCGCGGAAATACGGCGAGGACGAGACGAGCGCTAGCGCGGGGTCAATGGCAATCAGCGTATTCAACTGGTCGATTTCCCGCCCCGACTGCTGTTCGATGTGGATGTGCGTGCCGGCACAGTGGCGGACGTACTCGAAATCATCGCCGACGACACAGTTTTGAATCCGGGTCCGGTCGCACGGAATCTCCTGAATCTCGTCAGCGTTGACCGGGGTCGAAAGCGGCACGAGCCGTTTCCCGAGGTCGTCGGCCCGCCGCAGCACGGCTCCGAGTCGGTCAAGGAGTTCCTCGCGCAGTTCTGTAGCTGTCTCACACGGCGTCGTCTTGACCTCCAGCAGGGGCTCGACGAACTCTCGCTCCGCCCCTGGGGTTGCGTTGACGAGCGCCCCCGGTTCGACCAGCCGGCCCGCGTCGTCGATGACCCAGTACTCCACTTCGATGCTTCGTCGTATCGGTTCAGATTCGTGTACTGACACAGTGGCCTCGCTGTGAGTTCAGCGGTGTGTTCCCGCGCCGGGATTCAGTGGTAACACACCACACGAAAGCTGCGACCAGATGGTTAATGATAGTTGTGTGATTAGTAATATTTGCCACATCAAGCGCCACGGTTGCGGGGATAACCGGTATAAAATACGTCATACGTGCCACGACTCCACCGAAACATCTCCTATGTAGAGATATCTGTCGGGTCGAAACGGAACGCCGCTCAGAACGGCAACTGCGACCGAACGAACTGCACGCCGGTCTTGACCTTCGACGGGTCCCGAATCCGTTCCATCTCCGCGTCGGTGAGTTCGAAATCGAAGACCGCCAGGTTCGCTTCCAGATGCTCGCGGCTGGATGCCTTCGGAATCGCTGCCACGCCGTCCTGCTGAACCAGCCACCGGAGCGCGACCTGCGCCGGGGATTTCCCGTATTTGTTTCCGATCTGGACGAGCGCGGGGTCGTCAAGGACGCCGCCGCGGGCCAACGGGCTATACGCGGTCAGGAGCACGTCGTGGATGCGACAGTAATCCAGCAGTTTCCGCTGGTCCCAGTAGGGGTGGTACTGTACCTGATCGGTGAAGATAGGGGCCGAGGAGATGTCCCGCGCCCTGTCTAGCAGCGACGGCGAGAAGTTACTGACGCCGATATGTCGAACCAGCCCCTCTTCGACGAGGTCGTTCATCGCACCGAGCGTCTCCGATAGTGACGCCATCCACGGCGTGTTCGGCCAGTGGATGAGCAGGAGGTCCAGATAGTCCGTTCCCAGTTTGTTCAGGCTCTCCCGCGTCGACCGGCGGACGCTCCGCTCGTCGCGGTTGGACCCGTCGAGCTTTGTCGTCAGAAACACGTCTTCGCGGTCGACCGCGGCGGCATCCATCCCCAGCCCGACCTGCCGCTCGTTGCCATACGCCTGTGCGGTGTCGATGTGGCGATAGCCCATCCCCAGAGCTGTTTCGACGGTTTCACGGCAGGACTGGCCGGTGAGCTGCCACGTCCCGAGGCCGAGTGCGGGGACCGACGTTCCCTGAATCTGAATATCGTCCATGCACGGTGTTGGAGGGGACCGGTGAAAAGTCAGTGGCTCCGGCGCACCGCGGTCTCGAACCGGCCTGCGCTACTGTACCGTCGCTACTGCTCCAGGATAGTTCCGCCCGAACCGACCGCGATGTCGGTGCCGCCGCGGACGACGGCCGTCAGGTTCTCGCCGGCGGGCGTCTCATCCGGGGTCCAGTCGCCACCGCCGAGGGCGTACACCTTGCCACCGCCACCGACTGTGTAGCCGGTGCTGTCGTCGTCGGTGACCTCGATGTCTCGCAGGCCGGCATCGCCTGTGTCGGTCGGCGTCCATTCAGAGCCGTTCCAGTGGAACACCATACCGCCACCGCCGGAGACCCACACGTTGTCCGGGCCGTCGGAGTCGACGCCGTAGAAGTTGACGTTGGCGTCGGCGAGGCCGATCTTGTCCCACGTCGACCCGTCATCGGTGACGAAGACGCTCTTGTTGCCGTCGACGATATGGCCCGAGCGGACCCCGTGGAAGTCGACAGCATTGATGGCTGACCCGGACCCGGGCGTGGTGTAGTCCCACGTCTCACTCGCGCCGTTCTCGAAGCTGTAGTACATCTTGCCGGAGTCGCCGGCGACGTAGACGTTTGCCTCGCCGGCGCTGCCGGTCACGGACACGTCGTTGAAGTTGTTGGTGACATCCATCGGAGCGCTGTGGTTGGTAAGCACGCCCGACTCCACGTCGTACTCGCCGATAGCGCCCGAGGCACCGACGAACCAGAGGGCCTTGGCGTCGTCGGTCACGTCGGCCCCGTAGAGGCTGTTGCCGTTGCCGGTCGGGCCGCCGCCGATGACCTTCTGCCAGCCTGTGCTGGTTCGTTCGAGGACGATACCGCCACCCGCCACCGCGTACGCACCGGCCGCGGTGAACTCGACATCGTGGAGGGTGTTCCCGGTCGGGGACTCGACGGACTCCCAGGGACCGGCCGCCGCAACTGTCCCGGAGAGGGCCGCCCCACCCAGTGCAGCTGCAGCTGTCGCGCCGATACCCTTGAGCACGCCGCGTCGTGTCGCGTTGCGATCGGACATGACACCCGGTTCTGTGGACTGTCTCCACTTCAATGGGCGGCGCAGTTAACGACCTTTCACGGCGATTTATCCGTTTAAACAGCCGATATTCGGGAGTATGGGCCGTTGGCATCGGCAAAACTGGTGGCCCGGAGCGAGCCGGCAAATATCACGTTAAGTCGGGTAAACGGACACAAGACTGATACCATGAATCCGCCGGCTGTGGGTTAGGACAGTTCAGCGACGAGTGACGGGGCTTCCGCCGCGATGATCTCGTCAATGGCGACACGGGCCGCCGCCGGGTCCGCGGGCAGGCAGAACACTGGCGTCCCATCGGCGATCCCGGCCGTCGCACGGATGGCGATGACCTCGGTCCCCTGTTGTTCGAAGAGGAGGCCCCGGTACACTTCCTCGAATCCCGGCAGGGCTTTCTCGAACAGGGGGTGGACAGCTTCGAGCGTCTGCTCCGCCGGGGCGACGCCGAGTCCCCCCGCGGTGACGACGACCGCCACGTCGTCACGCCCGACCAACCTGTCGACGGCCTCCTGAATGCCGTCATAGTCCCCTCGAAGGCGTTCGCGGGCTGTGACTGTCTGGCCGGTCGCTTCGAGTGCTGTCTCCACTGCCTCGCCCGCTGGGTCGCCTTCCTCTGTCGCCGTCCCGACTGTGACGACGGCGATGGCCACTGACTGCTCCTGCGCCGCGTCGGTCTGGGTCACTGTTTGCGCTGGCGTCGCATCCGTTGTCTGAACTGCTGCTTCCTGTGGTGTGTCTCTCGGCTGCGTAGCTGATTGTGTCTCGGCGCTGGCTTCCTCGTCAGGTCTCTGTGTCGCCTCAGCAGCCGTTTCAGCGTCCTGTGTTTCGGTCGCTGATTGGCTGCCCACACTGTGATCCGCCGCCTCGTCGATACGGTCCGTGACAGAGCTATCGGTTTCGGGCTTCGAGGTAGGCTCGTCGCTGTTCTCTGCGGTATCATCTGCTACAGGCGTTGCTGTGCTGTCAGCTTCTTCTGGCGCTTTGTCGTCGTTTCCCGCCGCTGGATCGGCTGCTTCGGCGGGGTCCGAACTGGTGGCCTCGTCGTCAGTATCGGCTGCTGCGGATTCCTCGTCGCCCCGCGTCTCGTCCTCATCCGTTTCATCGTCTTCCCCGTCAGTCGGCCCTCGGCGTGTGTCACGGGACTGGAAATCCACCATACGACTTCATCGGCCGCCGTGAATAAATACCCTGACGACCGTTTACGGAACTGCAATACATATAATATCTGAAACCGATAGTCTTAAAATATAGAAAGAAGAATAAAAATGTATGGGTGGGAGATATCACGTCGTTTGCCATGAGTGTGCGTTCGAGGGACTGTACGAAGACGCATCGGTCGCGGAGGGGCAGCGGGACGCACATACTTCCGACAGTGGACATCAGATGAGCCTGCGTGACATCTCGTGTCAGGAAGCGCCCGGTCTGTCGCAGTAGCGGGACCGTTAGCGTTTTGCACACGCTTGCCTGACTCCGAGATATGCAGCCACGTTGTTCCGTCGGTATTACTGGAGGCCGTCCCATCGTGATGCACCGTCCGAGCAGGGACGGGGTGCGTACCGATGGCTGACGACGAGTCCGGCTACGTCCATCGCCCTGACACGGAGCCACAGGCCACAGATACGTCGCGTGCGGAGAGTGAGACGGGCACGGAAGCTGTCGACGGTCCCGAATTCGGGACGAGCGGCTGGATTCTTGTCGGGATGATCGGCGTGGCGTTCCTGCTCGTCCCTGGCGCAATTTTGCTCTTGCCGGCAGCCCAGGGCGTCATCAGTAGCCTCGGGCTCACGCTCCGTGACGCCTACCTCACGCTCCCGCTCGTTCCGGCGTTCGTGCTCGGTGCCCTCGCCGTGTGGTCCGCGGTTCGCTCGCAGACGGAGTGACCGAGAATAGTTATATCTGGAACACAATTGGTGCGTAACTGAATGGTCCTGTCGCCGCTTACTGTCGTTTTATTGTCGGGTGTCGTCGGTATGGGCGTCGCCTTTCTGGTGTGGCTCCACCGGGACCGGCCGGGTGCGGGACCGCTGGCAGTGTTCGTCGTCGCGGCGAGCCTCTGGGCTGTTGCGTACGGTATCGAACTCGCTGTGCCGGGGCTGTCCACCATGGAGCGGCTCGTTCAGGCACAGTTAACGCTCTCAGTAATCATCCCTGTCGCGTGGCTCGTGACGGTTATCGAGTACACGGGGCACCCACACTGGCTCACGCAACGCCGAACAGCGCTGTTGCTCGTCGAACCGGCGGTGTTTGTCACGCTCGTGTGGTCGAACCATGCCCACGAACTCATCTGGTCCGGCCGCCAGACCCAATTCGTCTCAGCATCGTCGGTGACGCTCGTTCCCGCGTTCGAACTCATGTACTGGGGCCATATGTCCTACATATTGCTGTTAATCCTCGCCGGCAGTTTCCTCCTGTTGCGGATGCTGTTCCGGTCGAACCAGGTGTTTCAGGGTCAGGGGCTCGCGCTGCTACTCGCCATCACCGTCCCGACAGTCGTCCAGACGCTGTTTGTGCTTGATGTGGTTCCAACCACGTTTAATCCGACAAGCCTTGGGTACGTCGCGTCGGGGGCCGTCCTCTCGGTCGCCATCCTCCGCGGGCAACTACTTGATGTGGCACCGGTGACCCGGGAACTGGGTCGGGAAGCTATCTTCACGGAAATGGACGACCTCGTCATCATTGTCGACGACGAGCGCCGTATCGTTGACGTCAATGCGGCCGCCACGGCGCTGTTCGACGGTGACCAGAACACGCTTCTGGGCCGTTCGCTACCGCAGGCGTCACCGACACTCGCCGAAACAGTCCCCGGCCCGGGTGAGCGAACGCAGACCGAGACGGCCCTCGAACGCGACGGCAGCGTCCGGTACTACGACGTGCGCGTGATACCGCTGTACCGCGCGTACGGTGTTGTTTCTGGCCATCTCATCAGCCTTCGTGATATCACAGACCGCCGACAGCGCGAACAGCGGCTAGATGTGCTTAACCGCTTGCTCCGTCACGATATCCGAAACGAGATGAACGTCGTCAAGGGGAACGCGGACTTGCTCAGGGATACGGCCGATGCCGACGAACGCGAGCGACTCAACCGTATTATGAGCACAGTCGACGACATCGTCGACCGCAGCAACAAGATCGGCCGAGTCACCGAGGCTCTAGAGACCAAACAGCACAGCCCGACAGCGCTTCAGACGCTGCTGGACTCGGTCGTGAGCGATGCGCAGGACCGTCATCCTGACGTGGCGATTACGCTCACCTGCGAGAATGATATCTGGATACGGGGCGGTCCGTCGGTCCTCATCGCGCTGGAGGAACTGGTCGAGAACGCTGTCGAACATCAGGCAACCGATGCGGGCCCAGTTGCGGTCGAGATTACGGCGACACGGGCCGATAGAACGCCGGGTGTCCATGTGGCCGTTCACGACAACGGTCCCGGTATCACCGACCACGAGCGCGAGGTTATCCGCTCGGGAACCGAAACGCCGCTCAAACACGGCTCCGGCGTCGGGCTCTGGCTCGTCAACTGGATCGTTCGGAACCTCGGCGGCCGGATGTCGTTTCCTGAGACGGACGGGCCGGGAACGACTGTGGAGTTGCAACTGCCGGCGGCTGAGCCAGCCCATGCGACGGACGAGCCCGCGGCAGTCCACGGCGAGAACGCTGATTGATGCCGGCTGCTACCACTCGATTTCAGCCTTGTCGCGCCAGAACCGCCCGCTCGGCGCGTCGGGTTGGAAGCGAGCGAGCCATACTGGCGTCTCAGCACCCTTTTCGGGCGTTCGGGGGCGCTCCCCTCAGTCATGTCCGTCTGAACGTATCCCGGACACACCGAGTTGGCGATGAGGCCGTCGGCCGCGTACTCGCCGTCGAGGTACTTCGTCAACCCGTTGACGCCCGTCTTCGAGATGCGGTAGGCCGGCGTGCCGCCTGACTGACTCTCGGTGATGGCGCCGAGGCCGGAAGACATGGTGACGATGCGACCGCCCGCCTCGGCCAGCAACAGCGGAAGGGCGTACTTCGTCATGAGCACCGCTCCTCGGAGGTTCGTGTCGAAGGTGTGGTCGATGACGTCGGTCGGCATCCCATCGAGCGGTTCCCGTGAGTCCATCACGCCGGCGTTGTTGACCAGCACGTCAAGCCGGCCCTGCTCGCGCTTGATGCGGTCGACTGCGGCGACCATCCCGTCGTCGTCGGTCACGTCGAGTTCGATAGCGTGACGGTCTGTCGCCTCGATGTCGTCAGTATCACGAGCGCCGGCGTACACCGTCGCGTCGAGGTCGACCAGCCCGTCGGCGATTGCCTTCCCGATGCCCCGCGTGGCGCCGGTGACGAGTACGACTTGGCTGTCGAGGGAGTCGTACAGCGGAACGTCCATACCCGGGGTTAGGCGGCGGGGCCGAAAAGGAAACGGGTCGGGATGTCATCACTGCAATGCCTGCCGACCGTACTGCTAGTGACTCCCCGAGCGTCGGTGTACACCGTCGCGTCGAGGCGTCGGCGTTACCGTTCTTCGTCCCGGCGCATCGCGATCTCGAACCAGGGACAGAGCCGGAGCTGACGGTAGTACTCGGGATGTTCACGCAGTCGCTCGTAGGGGACCCACATGAGGCCGTCGACCTCCTCGGGGTTCGGTTCCAGCGAGGTGTCGTGGAGTGTGGCCTGCAGGACCGCACACACTTCCCATTCGAGGCCAGCGTTCTCGTAGTAGCGCTTGTACTCGAACCGGTCGGTCACGCGGAGGTTCTGGTACTGCGAGGGGTCAACTCCCAGTTCCTCTTCGAGCCGTTCCTCGGTGGCTTCGACCTGCGTCTGACCTTCGACAGGGTGGGAGGCGACGGTCCCGTCCCAGTGTGTATCCCAGAGGCGCTTGTTCGCCGCGCGCTGTGCGAGCAGGATTCGGTCGTTCTCGTCGAACAGCAGAGCGGTGAACGCGCGGTGGCGAACACCGTCGCCAGTGTGGGCGTCGAGCCGATTGACCAGTCCCTCCTCGTTGTCATCGGCGTCTACCGCGATGACCTCCTGTCGGGCGTTTTCGTGTGTCTCGTCGACCGCGTCGGAACTCATATGTCGTATCTCTCACAGAGGCGCGTATTACGCCCTTCGACTTCCAGTCACCGCGCCGGGTGGTCCGAAACGAACTGCTTGAGTATCTGTTCCTCTGCGCGGTGGAGTGTCTCGCTGCAGGTCGACTTCGCGATACCGACGCGGTCCGCCAGTTCCGTCAGCGAGCACTCCCGCGGCGTGTCGTAGTAGCCCGCGTCGATGGCCTCCTGAACCAGTTCTAGCTGGCTCTCGGTGAGCACCTGCTCGGTTTCGAGGTGTTGCTGGATGCGGTCGACACTGAAGGAGATGCCGAATTCCTCCAGTTGCTCGCCAAGTTCGGAGAGTCGCTCCTGTGGCGCTGATATCTCCCAGACGGCCTCGCCGTCGGACAGGGTAAACGGCATTTCCAGCGGGACACCCGAGCCCTGCACTGGGAAGAGCAGGAGCGGCATCGATGTCTCGAACTGAACCAGTGCGCTGTCGTCACGGTGAGAGAGGATTTCGAGAGTTGTGACCGACTCGCGGTTCTCGATATCACGGAGGACCGCTGGGAGGTCGTCCGATGTGATCTCCGCTAGCCCGACACCGGCGTCCTCGCCGGGGAGCGCAGACAGGATGCGAAACGTCGCGTCGTCGTACGCTCGCGAGACATCGCCGATCCAGATTTCCTCCGGAATCGTGAGCGTGAGTTCAGCGTGTGGCATTGGCGTAACCGAATATATTCGCCCGACCCCTGCGTCCGTACTCCCGAACATGTTCGTCTACCTGCGATGGGGACAAGAAACTTGGGGGGCGGTGTCCCACGCTGTCAACACGAAATCAGGTCGGACAAAACCACAGCGTCGAACATCTTCGGGTATGGCGAACGCTTATCTCGCCGGCCACTGGCCGTCTGGTATGGAGCGCGTTTCGCTGACCCGGACGGTCCCGGCTAACCCGGAGACCGTCACTGCGCTGATAACGGACGTAGAGCCGTTTATGCTTGCAGCAGGGTTTGACGAGGTGACACTGGACGGGGACGACCTCGGCATCATCAATCGCGTCGGACTCTTCGAAATCGAACTGGATCTGGAAATCGTCGAGACTGACGCAGTGCTGCGGTACGAGCAGCGTCAGGGCATCTTCGAGTCGATGATAACAGAGTACACGGTTGAGGCCGTCGACGCTGGGACCGAAGTCACGGCGACGACAGAGTATAGCGCACTCGACCTCCCGGTGCTCGGCGAGATGATCGATTCGACCGTTATCTCACGACAGCGCAAGAAGGAACTGAACAAGCAGTTCGACTGGCTGGTCGAACAGGTGTCGTAGCAATATGTGTGATAAAGTCGCTCAGACGAATTCCTCTCTGCAATCCGTTGTGTATAATAACCCGAACATCTTCGGGATAGGACCGAGGGACGCCCGCCGTCAACCGGTATATATGAGCCATTCCCACGAGGACGTGCCGCCGGTTACAACCGAGGTTCACGACAACTCCTGGTCGGCGAACCTGGAGACGCCCGCACACGCCGAAGACCCCGACGTGGTCGTCGAACAGGCCATCGATGCCGTCGAGATGACGACGGCTGGGAATCACGTTAATCTGGTGAGCCACGCCGACCACGGCCACCCGGAAACCTATCTGTTTGACGCGCTGGACGAAGCGTTCGATGAGACGATCACAACGGAGTACGTCCAGCAGTGTGGCTGTGGAGGCCACGTTACCCGCGTCTACCGGGAGGCATAGATGCGCGGGCAACTCGACCTCGACCAGCAGCCGCTGGTGCTGATCTGGGAGGTAACGCAGGCCTGCGAACTGGCGTGCAAGCACTGCCGGGCCGACGCTCAGCCTCGCCGGCATCCCGACGAACTCTCGACGGCGGAGGGGAAGGCGCTGCTGGATCAAGCCAGCGAGTTCGGCGACGGTCAGCTGGTCGTCCTCTCGGGCGGGGACCCGCTGGCTCGCGGGGACCTCCCTGAACTCGTCGAGTATGGCACCGAGCAGGGCCTCCGAATGACACTGACGCCCAGCGGGACGAACTCGATCACGCCCGAGCGGCTGGCCGAACTCGATGACGCCGGACTTCGGCGGCTGGCCCTGTCCATCGACGGCGGCGACAGCGACGCTCACGACACGTTCCGGGGTGAGTCCGGGAGCTTTGAGGCGACGATGGCGGCCGCCAAGGCGGCCCGTGACCTCGACATCCCGCTGCAGATCAACACCACCGTCTGTGCTGAGACGGTCGAGCAACTGCCGGCGATCCGGGACCTCGTCGCGGACCTCGATGCGGTGCTGTGGTCGGTGTTCTTCCTCGTCCCGGTCGGTCGCGGGCGGGTCCTGACGCCGATTGCCCCCGAGCGAGCGGAGCGCGTGCTGTCGTGGCTCCACGAGGTCAGCGACGAGGCACCGTTCGGCCTCAAGACGACCGAAGCGCCCCACTACCGACGCGTCGCGATGCAGAAGCAGGACGAGGGAGCCGGCGGGCTCAAACGCCGGATGGGTATTCGTGCTGGCAAGGGGTTCGCCTTCGTGAGCCACACCGGCGAGGTGTTCCCCTCCGGGTTCCTTCCGAAATCGGCGGGCAGCGTTCGAGAGGAAAGCGTCGTGGACATTTACCGGGACTCACCGCTGTTCCAGCAGCTCAGGGACGACGACGCGTTGACGGGCAAATGCGGGGCCTGTCGATACCGGACGGTCTGTGGCGGCAGCCGGTCACGAGCGTACGCGACGACAGGGGACCCGCTGGCGGCGGACCCGCTGTGTGACTACCGGCCGGACGGGTTCGAGGGATCGGTTCCTGACCAGCACCCGGCAGATTGAGGGGATTTTTCACTCCGTGGGAACGCGCCTCGCCCGTTTTGTAATGTGGTGTCACAGTATCTTACATGAGCGACTCCGGCATTAGAGTGGAGCTGTCGGTCGACGCCCCGGGGGCCTGTCCGGTGGCGAGCGTCTCGGATGAGGCGGGCACGGCCGTGACCGATGTCGCCCGAAGCAGCCCAGATGCAGACGGGCAGGTCATCGAAGAGTTCACAGCGACGGGTACTGACGACGGGGCAATCGAGGCACGGGAGGACATGGAGAAAGTGTTCGTGACGGGCAACGGGACCCGCTACCAGTTTTCCCGGTCGCGAACTGAGTGCGTCTGCGAGGCGGTCGAAACGTATGACTGTCCGGTCGCGGATATCCGTGCTGAGGGCGGGCAGCTCCGCCTGACCTTCCACGCGCCTGATGTCGACCGGGTGCGCGCTATCGTGACGCGGCTGAAAGAACTGTACGACGGCGTTTCGCTCCGGTCGATGCGGCGGAACGGCGACGTGGACCCGGTGGACTCGATTCTCGTCGACCGAAGTAAACTCACCGACCGGCAGCAGGAAGTGCTCGAAACCGCCGTCGATATGGGGTACTTCGAATATCCGAAAGGGGCCAACGCCGGCGACGTGGCGACGGAACTGGACATCTCCGTCTCGACGTTCGCGGAACACCTTGCCGCCGCCCAGACGAAGCTGCTCGACAGCATTGTCGCGGAGTAGGCCCACAGCGCGCTGGCGGTGATGAACCACCACGAGTCGTGCTCAGGTCCCACCTCACTCCGGCCTGATTGTGACGTGCCACTCTTCGTCGGCGACCTGCTCCGCGTCGTACCGGTATCCCTTTGTCGTGAGGACGTCGTACAGCGGTACTGGCTCGAAACTGTTCACCAGCCTGAGCGCCTCGCTTTCGCTGACAGAATCGAGGGCGCTCATGATCTGTTCGAACGGTTCCCCGTCAACGTCCCGAACGTCGAGTTCCTGTACCGCCTCCTGGTGCTCTGTGCTCATACGTTCGATAACTGTCCCCGTTAGTCAGGCGCTTGTCCCGAACGTGTTCGTCTCCATGGCGGTACAGTACTCGTGGTGCGAGGCTGCACCACTCGCCACTACCGCGGGGGTACTCCCGGGACCGCGCTACCGAAGCGTCGTGTAGCTCAGTCCGGCAATTGCGATGAACTGCAACGAGCGAAGGACCAGCACGGCTTGCTGGACGTGTGGGTCGCCAGCGTAGAAGCTCTGCATCGAGAAGAAGAAGTAGACGGCGATGGCGTTCTCGGCGAGCATCGCGACGGCGAAAGCGATGAGGCCGGCGACGAGCCCTGTCCGGAACGTCGCGTAGTTACGGACCCAGACGCCCAGCAGCGGGAGCAACAATAGGACGTTAAGCCCGCCAAGGATGGCCGCAGCGGTGATGAGCGGTCCCATCGCCATCAGCACCACCCCTCCTGTTGGCTGGCCGCGGTCCGGATGGTAATTTGCCCCCTCATTCGTCCATCTTCTCCACGATTTCCTCGAAAGTGTCGCGGTAGTTGTCGAACCGGTCAGTCAGGAAGTAGAGTTTGGCGTACTCCTCGTCGCCGGATTCGACCACGTCGTGGTCCTCTAGCTGTTCCATGTGATGTCTGATCGTCTTGTAGCCTACGTCGAGTTCGTCGGCGAGTTCGTTTGCGTTCATCGGTCGGTCCGCGAGAGCGTCGATGATACGCGCCCGGTTGGCACCGCCGCGTGTCGCCGTCAGCAGATACCAGAGCGCTTTCTCCATCCCACTGTCCTCCCGGGAACTGTGTCTGCCCGTCGTATAGTCCTGTCTCTCCCCGTCGAACAGCGCGCTGGACTTGGATTCATATGCCACGATGGGATACCGGAGTCAAGACGGGCGTCGGATAAAGCGTTTCTTCGCACTCTCTTCCGAGACTGTTCCAATTTCGGGGCGACTGTCCGCGGTTCCATTCGCCTCCAAGCGCTCAGCGGAGCGCCGCCGTCGCGTCGGCCATGATGTCGATGGCCTCTTCCAGCGTCTCCATGTCTGTCGCGTAGGAGATGCGGGCGTAGCCCGCGCCGTGTTCGCCGAAAGCATCGCCAGGGACGACCACCACGCCGCGGTCGATAACTTCGTCCACCCAGCCGTCGGGGACCTTCGGCATCGCGTAGAACGCGCCCTTGGGCGTCGGACAATCCAGTCCCATCTCATTGAGGCCATCCAGCAGCACGTCCCGCCGCTCTTTGAAAGCCTCGCGCATCTCCGCGACGGGCTCCTGTGGGCCGGTCAGCGCCGCCTCGGCGGCGTACTGGGCCGGGGCTGACGCACAGGCCTGTGCGTACTGGTGGACCCGCAGCATCCGCTCGATGCGGTCCGTCGCCCCGGTGACCCAGCCGAGCCGCCAGCCCGTCATCGAGTACGCCTTCGAGCAGGCGTTGACGATGACGACGTTGCCCGTCTCGCTGAACTCCGCCGGCGAGCGATGCTCGCCCTCGAACACCTGGTGTTCGTACACCTCGTCAGAGATACACAGCACGTCGTGCTCATCGGCGATGCGGGCGAACTCCCGCATATCCTCGGGGGACTGGACCGCTCCGGTCGGGTTTGCGGGCGAGTTTACGACAAACGCCGCCGTGTCGTCGGTGATGGCCTCCTCGACCGTCTCAGGGGCCATCGTGAGGTCCTCGCGCAGTGGGACAGGTCGCGGCGTCCCGCCGGCGAGGTGGGTCAGCGCGTCGTAGGAGACGAAGCCCGGGTCCGGAAAGATGACCTCCTGTCCTGCATCGACGTGGGCCTCCAGCGCGATATGCAGCGCCTCGCTCCCGCCCGACGTGGCAATGATGTCTCCGGGGTCGACCTCAAGGTCGTTATCCCGCTCGTGCTTGGCGGCGATGGCTTCCCGGAGTTCCTCGGTCCCCTTGTTCGACGTGTAGGCATCGACGTCTCCCGCTCGAATTGCCTCGACAGCCGCTTCGCGCGCGTGCTCCGGCGTCGGGAAGTCCGGCTGGCCGAGGCCGAGGTTGATTGCGTCCTCGCCCGCTGCCTCGAACACTTCGCGGATGCCCGAGATCGATACCTGCTCTACCCGTCGGGAGAATCCAGTCATATTCTGTTTGGGGGCGGCCGGCCCGATAATTCTTCCCGATTTCGCTAGCGCACCACAGATATCGCAATCGCGCCGCCACCGCCGACGCTCACTCGCCTCGCCGCTGGCGGTCCTATCGGACGACGCTCATCGCAATTGCGCCGCCACCGCCGACGCTCACTCGCTTCGATGGCGGCGGTTCATTAGCGAACCACAGACATCGCAATTGCGCCACCGCCACCGACGCTCATCCCCACGATACCGCGGTGATGATCTGCTCGCTCCATCGCATACAGCATCGTGGTCGTGAGGATGCCGCCGCTGGCTCCGATTGGATGGCCGAGCGCCACCGCGCCGCCGAGGGGATTGTGCTTTTCGGCGGGGATGTCGAGTTCGTCGGCGACGTACACCATCTGCGCGGCAAAGGCCTCGTTGAGTTCGAAGTGGTCCACGTCGGCGACGGCGAGGTCGTTGCGCTCTAGGAGCTTCGACACTACGTCCCGTACCGCGATTGAGAACTCCGACGGATCGCGGTAGGCAACCGCGTAGTCCTCGACGTGGGCCATCGGCCCCAGCCCCTCGCGCTCGACCGTCTCGGCGTCGGCCAGCACCACTGCACCTGCCCCGTCAGAAAGCTTCGATGCGTTGCCGGCGGTGATTGTCCCACCGTCCGCAAAAGCCGGTGGGAGCGCCGCCAGCTTATCTACCGTCGTGTCCGGATGTGGCCCTTCGTCCTCTGTTACGAGCCCGTCCGCCGTTTCCACAGGAACGAGTTCCTCGGTGAACTGCCCGGACTGAATAGCCTCGCCGGCTCGGTGATTGCTCCGCCGAGCGTACTCGTCCTGGGCTTCGCGGCTGATGTCGTGCTCGGCGGCGAGTTCCTCCGTCAGCGTCCCCATATGCGCGTCGTACTGTTTGTCCCACAGCGAGTCCCATATCATCGCGTCAACGAGTTCGCTGTTCCCGTGGCGGCGACCGCCGCGCATATCCGGCACGAGATACGGAGCGTTCGACATCGACTCCATGCCGCCGGCGAGACACACCGACGCCCGACCGGCCTCGATGCGGTCGGCGGCGGTTGTGATCGCTCGCAGTCCCGACCCCGACGCCTCGTTCAGCGTCGTCGCGGCGACATCGTCAGGGAGCGGCGATTCGACGACGACCTGTCTGGCCGGGACCTGACCGACGCCGGCCTGCACCGCGTTTCCGAGGCCGACCCAGTCAACACTGTCCTCGTCGACGCTGGTCCGATTGAGCAGTCCCTCGACGGCCGCACTGCCGAGCGCTATCGCGCTTCGGTCTGTGAGCCTTCCCAGCAGTTCACCGTGTGCGGTGCGTGCGCCGTCGACCAGAACCACATCAGTCATACGAGCTACATGAACCTAATCCTACAATATTGTTCGCCCGACGATGAACGGCGTCCTACTCCTCAGTCGACGTCCGCAGTTCCTCGATAGCCGTCTCAAGTCGTCTGAGTGTCGCATCAGCGTCGGTGTAGCCTTGCTCGTACTCACCGTAGGCGTCGTCGGCTTCGTTTAGGAATGCCTCAACAGCGTCGTGCATCTCGTGGTCGCTCATGGCTGTCCCGACGGCAGCCGACCGGAAAAGTCCCGCTACTCGCGGGTCACTGTGTCACGTCGTAGTCGACGCTCGCATCGCGGAGTGCGTCGGTCACACGCCCGACGGTGTCCTGTGTCGCGACGACAACAGCATCGAGTCCCCGCGATGCGGCGGCGGCGGCCACCTCACCCGCCGCGAAATGTGTTGTCGGTTCGATGTCGGAATCGCGGAGCGCAACGACGGATTCGACGCCCGCGGCGGTAACAATAGGGACATCTGCACAGGCCGCGGCGATGTCGTCGATGTTCTCGACCGGCCCCGACCGGACCGGCGGGACCTGAATGACGCTGACGTGACCGGGGTCGAGGTCGATGACACCCTCGAAGCCGGTGACGCCGACGACCTCGCCCTCTGCGGCGCTGGTCGTCGTCACGCCCGTCGCGTCGCCGCCGCCGGGGTCAGCGTGCAACAGGCCGTCCGATAGCGAGAGCGTGACCGTCTCGCCTTCCGCCAGATCCGCCGTGGCGATGGCGGCGTCTTCCTGCACGCTGCCGAGCACGTCGTCGGTGACGTGGTCGGCGAACCGGCGGACGTCGGTCGCGGACTGGAACACCCAGTCGACGCCCTCTTTCGTGACGCGATAGCGCGACCGCCCTTCCTTCTCGACGAGGCCGTCGTCGACGAGTTCACGGATGTACTCGCTGACGGCCTGGCTCGTCACACCGACAGCGTCGGCGATTTCGCCCTGACTCACTGCGGGCTGGCGCTCGGCGATCTCCACGAGGACCCGAAACCGCGTTGCGGCCCGCTTGTTCTCCAGGACGTCGACCATACAGGAATCACGGGAGTCGCAGGTAAAAATACCACCGACACTGTCAGGCCGAGATATTCGGCTGCAGTCCGGCCACCTGCGATGTGTCTCGTCGCCATGCCCGACAATATAAGCTTCCCCGGTGCTGACTGGACGGCGATGACAGCCAGCTACGACGACCGGGCGCTCCTGCTCGGGGAGACGCTCGTCGTCGCGGACCTCCACGTTGGCCGGGGCACCGGCGGGAACCTCGAACTCCCGGTCGGGTCCGGCTCGGACATGGTCCAGCGGTTCCAGTCGCTCGTCGAGCGCCATGACCCAGCGGAGGTCGTTATCGCCGGCGACCTCCTCCACTCGTTCCGGACCGTCCCTCGGTCGGTCGAAAGTACCGTGGCAGGGCTCAAAAGCGCCTGTCAGGCGGCCGGGGCTCGCCTGCTTGTGACGCCGGGTAACCACGACACGATGCTCGACAGCGTGTGGGACGGCCCGACCGAAACGACGTATCGCGTCGGCGAAACCGTCGTCTGTCACGGCCACGAGGCACCCGACGTTGATGCCGAGCGCTACGTCGTTGGACACGACCATCCGACGATCAGCATCGAGGGTCAACGCCAACCCTGCTACCTCGTCGGCAGCGGTCAATACCGCAGCAGCGACGTGGTGATGCTCCCGTCGTTCAACAGGCTGAACGCCGGCGTGGAGGTCAACGAGATGCGGGCCAGTGACTTTCAGTCCCCGCTCGTTACTGATGCCGACCGATTAGAGCCGGTAGTCTGGGACGAGAGCGGGCGCGAGACGCTGTCGTTCCCGCCGCTGGGTGAGTTCCGTCGAATGTTATAACGGTAAATATTTGAGCTACGACGGTGGACGCTGGAACATGGTTCAGACAGAAATCGCGCTGGGTCTCATCGCGATTACGCTGCTTTCGCTACTGCTGCTGTACTTCGCGACGATAAAGTACGTCTCGGAAGTCCTCGAAGGAGAGGGGCACGAACAAGAGGGAAACACGAATAGCGGCGGTCCGGCCGCATAGGCCGCCGGCCCTCTTTTGCAGTCGTATCGGCGTTTCTCTTATCGAAGCAGATCGGCGGCGACCTTGCCGCTTTCCAGCGCACCCTGTATCGCCGACCAGCGGGTGTAGTCGCCCGCCAGGACGGCGTTGCCCTCTGGCGCTGTCGGGTCCGGGAGCGCGTCCCGATACCCCGGCGGCTGAGCGAACTGTGAGAGTGGGACGCGGTCGGTCCGGAGCAGTTCCAGCGCCTCGAAGCTCGCGTTCGGATACCACGACTGCAGCGCCGCCCGGACTTCAGCGGCCAGTTCCGCGTCGTCTTCTTCCGGCGTCCCGAGGAATGTGGCGCTGTATAGCTCCATGCCAGCGGGCGCGTACTCGCTGGCGACCGCCGACAGCGGCGCGACGGTGTTCGGTCGGTCGTCCGCCGCGTTGAGGATGATGCGCTGTCCGGTGGCCGGAGCGCGGTTCGTCGGGAGTGCGAAGTACTGGGTGACACAGCCGACGGGCTCGGTCGGAATCGCATCGATATCCGTCAGCTCCGCCGCCGTCTGCGGGTCCGTCGCGACGACGGCACTTTCGGCCGTCACTGTTTCGCTGCCTACCTCGGCAGTAACCTCTCCCTCGTGGGTCTCCAACTCTGTCACGGGCGCGTCGGTTTCGATGGTCGCGCCCGCCGAGCGAGCGCGGTCAGCAAGCTGTCGCGGCATCGCCTGCATCCCGTTGGCGGGGACGAATATCTCGCCTTCGCTCAGCATCTTGTAGGTGTACTCGAAGATGCTGCTATCCGTGCCCAGTGAGCGGTCAAGCGTGATGCCGCCGTAAAAGGGTGCGGCGAACCGCTCGACGAACCGCTTTGAAAATCCGTAGTCAGCGAGGTATTCCCGGATGGTCGTTCCGCCCCGAGAGAGCAATTCGACCGGTTCGACGCCGGCCAGTTCGCGCTGGAGCCGGAACAGTCGGAGCTTGTCGGCCGTGCGCACGTCGGTATTGAGCAGCGTCTGCGGTGCGGCGGAGGGATTCCGGAGCGGGTCCGACAGCACCGAGCGGTGGTTCGGGCTAGCGATAGTGGCCCCCGGCGTGAACGTCCGCGGAGCCAGCGCCTCAACGTCGAGTTCCCGCTTCGCCGCGGGATAGGCGGTGAACATGACCTGAAACCCACGGTCGAACGTGTAGCTGTCCTCGTGAACTGTCCGGACGCGACCGCCCACGTCCGAGCGCTGCTCGAACACTGTCACGTCCCGACCCGACTCCGCCAGGTGGCGGGCGGCGACCAGCCCGGCGAGTCCCCCGCCGGCGACGACGACATCTGTCATACTCTTCAGTTCGAGCGCCCGGGACAAGAGGGTGCTGAAGCGGGACCGGACCACACTTGGTTGTCCCGTCCACAGAGAAAGACATGGAGACGACTGCGGCGTTTCGCGGCCTCATCTGCACGGCGTGTGGCGCGGAAACCGACAGCACGGCCGACCGCTGTCCCGACTGTGGCGGGGTTCTCGTCGGTGACTACGACGTTCCGGACCTGACGCCCGAGGCGCTGCCCGATGTGACAGGGCCAGGCCGGTACGAGCCGCTTCGGCCGTTCTCGGGTGACGCAACGGTGACGCTCGACGAAGGGGCGACACCGCTGGTTCCGGTGCCGGAGCTGGCCGACGAACTCGGCGTCGACTCGGTGTACGTCAAAGACGAGGGGCGCAATCCGACGGCGTCGCTGGGCGACCGCAAACTTTCGCTCGCTGTCACCGCTGCCGCTCAGCGCGGAGCTGAGCGCGTCGCGACACCGTCGACGGGGAACGGCGCACAGGCCAACGCCGCCTACGCGGCCCGCGCCGGCATCGAGTCGAAGGGCTTCGTCCCCTCACGCTGTCCGTTCCTCAACAAGGCGATGGTGAACGTCCACGGCGGCGATATGCGCGTCGTCGAGGGCCGGTATGACGACGCCGTCTCGGTGTCTGACGAGGAACTTGCCGACGCGTCCGACGGCTGGGTCTCAGTCGCGCCCGGCCACCCGTTCCGCATCGAGGGTGCCAAATCCGTCGCGTTCGAGACGGCCGACGACCTCGACTGGACGGCCCCCGACGCGGTGGTCCACCCCACCGGCCACGGCGAGACGCTCGTCGGTCTCGAACACGGCTTTCAGGCGGCAGCCGAGAGCGGCCTCACGGACTCGACGCCGCGAATCTACGCCGCACAGCCCGACTCGACGGCCGCCATCGCCGATGCCGCAAACGAAGGTGCGAGCGAACCGGCGACTATCGAGCACCCCGACACCATCGTCGGCCCGCTTGAGGTCCCCGACCCTGCCGCCGGCGCTGCGGCGCTCGACTCGCTCGACCGCTCGGGCGGCGACGGCGTCGCCGTCTCAGATAAGGACATTCTGGCTGGCGCGGTCGACGGCTGCGAGATGGGGCCGGAAACCGGTGCGACCGGCGGGACCGCGATCGCCGGTGCGCGGGCACTGGCTGACGATGGGGCCTTCGACGACGACGATGTCGTCGTTCTAGTGAACCCTGTCGCCGGGAGCAAGGAGGCGGACCTGCTGCGCAGCCACCTCATGAGCCAGGGCATCTGAGAATTCGGGCGGCTGCCCGGGGGAGCGGGTCCGATATTGCCGTCAAGCAGGCAGGTATCCCACATTTCGATGTTGTTTATACGGCTCTGACCCATTCACGAAGCTAATGCGCGTTGCAGCGTTCAGCGAACTCACCGGCCCGGACGGCGTCTCGGTTATCGACCAAGCAACCCCAGAGCCCGAACACGGCGAGGCAGTGGTCTCCGTCGAAGCGTGTGCGATCAACCGCCACGACCTCTGGGTTCTCGAAGGGGATTCCGCGATGGTCGACACGGATGATTTACCGTTTGTCAGCGGCCTCGATGTCGCCGGGACCGTCGATGCCGTCGGCGACGGGGTTACCGCTGTCGAACCCGGGGACCGCGTGGTCCTCTGTCCGAACGAGACCTGCGGGACGTGTCGCTACTGTCGTGAGGGGCCGGAGAACCTCTGTGAGAACTTCTCGCTGTACCACGGTGGCCTCGCCGAGGCGGCCCGTGTGCAGGCCGACCGCCTCGTCAGGCTTCTCGACGGCGTGGAACCGGTCGACGCGGCCGCGCTTCCGACGGCCTACATGACGGCCTTCCATATGCTCCGTCGGGTCGACGCTGGACCGGGCGATCTGGTGTTCATCCCGGGCGTCACCGGCGGTGTCGGCGTCGCAGGCGTGCAACTCGCGTCCGTTCTCGGCGCTCACAGCGTCGGGACCTCGTCTTCAGCGGCGAAGCTAACCCGCGTCGAATCGCTCGGTCTGGACTACGCCATCGAGAGCACCGATCCGGACGAGATTCGGGCAGCGGTCACCGAGATCGGGACGGTTGATGGCGTCCTCAATCATCTCGGTGGTGAGTACACGCAGGTCGGTCTGGATGTTCTCCGTCGCGGTGGCCGGATGGCCGTCTGTGGTCGGACCGCCGGCGGCACATCCGAGATCAATATTCCCGACCTGTTCCTCGGTCACAAGCGTGTTATCGGGAGTACGATGGGGACGCAGGGCGATTTGGAACGACTTGTCGACCTCGTCGCTGACGGCGAACTCACCCCGGAGATAGAGGAGACGTACTCCCTAGAGGAGACCGGTGCGGCGTTTGCGGCGATGCAGGACCGCGATAGCGTTGGAAAGCTCGTCGTGACGCCGTAGCTCCTCTACTGGCCCGGCAGAGCGTCTTGTGGGACTGCGTCCGAGTGGGTCCAGAGCAAGTACGGTAGGAGTACGTGTCTTTTGGGTCGGCCATCACAGTCGGGTCGTACACGCGACAGACCGGCTTATATGCGTAGAAACGGGCTCTCACACAGCTCTTCACGAGATATTGATTTCAGCCAGAGTCTTTCGCAGAGACTTCACAGTAGCGCCCATAGTGACCGAACTATCATTCGGATATTCGGTAGCTGTGCGTAGTTACTTCGGGAGCCCGGCCTTGTCTCAATCACGGTCGGTAATATCGCTTGCAACGCCAAAGATAGCAACAGGGTCGTCTGGATCAGCAACGGTTCCAATATCGTAGAACGGTGTCTTCGAACTCAAATATACCCGCTGGTCCCCGTCAACATTGATTTGCTCCTCGGTTTCGATTGGATCACCGGTTTCGAGCACCTCCTGATCGTTCTCTTGTACTTCAGCCACTGTTTCTGGATCAAAGAGATCGCTATCCGTCTGTCCCTGAACCTCAGTGTCAGCAAGATCAAACAGAGCCCGGAACTGTTCATTTACCAAAATATACTCCCCCTTCCGGTTTTTCAGGAACATCGGCACTGTCGTCCGTTCGAGGATCTCATCGAGTATCTGTTCGCGGTCGCGCAGATCCGTCTGTACTTGCTGTGCATGCATCGCATGTGCGATATCCTGCCCTAATTCTGTGAGCAGGTTCTGTTCCTGGTCATCGAACGCATAGCGGCGATCGGCAAATACCGCTAACAGGCCGTGGAGAGTTTCATTGTACTCAAGTGGGACGACCGCAAGCGCCTGAAAGCCCCGCTTGATAGCCTGCTCACGCCAATCTTCATACCGGTCGTCTGCTGAGATGTCCTGTGAGATGGCTATCTCACGCTTGTGATAGGCCCGGCCACTTGGAGCGTGACGGCCCGTAGAGCCCACATCGATACATATATCGAGCATCTCGAAATAGCCAGCGTCCGCACCCGCCCACGTTCGTGGCTCAATTCGCATCGTATCAGCATCGACACCCGCAATGCAGGCTGTTAGATACGGATCAGCGTCGCTTAGAGTCCCGCAAATATCCTGTTCGATATCAGCCACGGAGTCAGCGTAGATGAGTGCGCGATTTACATTCCGCAATACCTCGGTGATCCGCTTGTGTTCAGACGCTTGGCGCTGAGACCGATACTGATCGACAGCGTTTTGACATCGGTTGGCAAGGATTTTGTACTGCTCGGTGCCGCCGCCTTTCTGGAGGTAATCGGTCGCACCAGCCGAAATAGCGTCGGCTGCGACTTCTTCTGACCCTTTGCCCGTAAACAAAATGAATGGTAGTTGTGGATAAGCGTCTCGAACGGATCTGAGGAATTCGATGCCGTCCGTGTGAGGCATATCAAAGTCACTAACGATACAGTCGATTACGTGACTGTCATCAGCGAGGTGTTGGAGGCCCTCGGTGGCGCTGGCCGCAGTACTAATGTTGAACTGGTCACCCTCCCGCTCAAGAAACTCCGACACCAGACCTCGCAAATCGGGGTCGTCGTCCACATGTAGAACGTGGACGGAATCAGCCATATTATGTGATTATGCTCACAACATGTAAATATTTTATTCTCAATATATTTTTATTTCGGAACGCACGGCGTACTTGTTCCGTTTATATTCTACATTGAGCGGTTCTCGAGTAGACGAGTATGCGAACTGCTGCTCGGCTTACGACGCCCGCTGTCTCGACGCACCAGACGCGTGCTGTTTTGCAGTGGTGTACGCTTCCCGGACACGCTTGAACTCGTCCTCGTTGCCACCGTGGTCCGGGTGGACCTCCTTGACGCGCTCGCGGTAGGCCGATTTCACGTCGTCCAGCGACGCGCTCTGGGTCAGGCCCAGTTCGCTGAACGCCTGCACCGTCGGGTGTGGTTCCTCCTCAGGGTCCGGGCCGAGGTCGACTTCGGGCGTCTCGAAGGGCAGGCGCGCGCCGAGGTAGACGCCGGGCATCTCGTGTTCGACCAGTACGGGGATAGTCGGCGACCGCTCGATACGGTAGTACGCCCGGGCGTCAAACGTGATTGCCACGTCCCGCTTGGGGAGATAGAAGGCGACGTGTTGCCCCTCGACGAAGTGGTTCTCGGCGAACTGCTCGTCGATGGCTGTGAGATACTCTCGGAGTTCCGCCCGGCGTCGCATCTCCCCGCCGTCTGTCGCCTGCCGGTTCGGCCGCTTGGCCGGAAACACACGGTTCGCGAGGACGAACAGACCGGCGACGACGAGGCTCCCGACGACACCTAAAACGAGCCCAAGGACCAGCCACTCCGGTAGGACGCCCGGTTGTGTCTGCACAACCCTCTGTTAGGCCCCAGTGGTAAAGAAATTCCCGCTCTCCGGTAACACGTGACTGCTCTGGGCGGACTGCTGTCTGTCACTTCTGGCTGACACAACTCCGTAGTCAGCGAGTACTGCGACGGAGGAATAACAATCCGTCTTAACCGATGTATCTGAGGTCTTCGTCGGCGGGCGACGGGGAGTTTTGCTGCTCCATCTCCTGGATCTTCCGGACGACTTCCTCCATCTCGTCAGCACGGTCCTCCAGCGAACTGTAGTCAACCTCGAACCCGATGACGTCCTGCAGGATTTCGAGGACGGCCTGCGCGCTCTTGGGGTCGACCAGATAGCCCGACGTTTCGCCCATGAGGCAACTGGCCGGCACGTCCCGTCGCTTGCTCAGGCCCAGCAGTAGGCCGGAGACGCCGACAATGCCGCCCGCGGGCTCGTCCTCGCGGAAGGCTACGCCAGACTCCTCCAGCGTCTCCTTGAACTCCTCGGTCGTCGTCGCACCGAGCACGTCGTACTCCTCAATGAGTTCGCCGGTCGGGACGCCGCCGAGAGCGAACACCCGCTGGACGCCAAACTCGTCGGCGATGTCGAGGAACGTATCGGTCAGGCCGTAGTGGCCCTGATTGTTCTGGGCCTGGTGGTCTCCAGAGAGCACGAGCAGGTCCTGTCCCTCTTCGGGGGTGACAGCGTGGAACTCGGCGCAGGCGAGTTGTGCCTGGCCGTCATCGATGCTGACCTGCGGTGGGAAATGTGTCGAGTAGACGCGGCGGACGAGCTCGCTTTCGAGCTCCTCCAGCAGATGCTCTGCGGCGAGCTTCCCGACGTGGCCGACGCCGGGTAAGCCCTCGACCAGTACCGGTTCGTTGAGGTCGGGGTCCGCTACGCGCTCGATGTCGAATTCGTCCATACGGCTTATTCCCGGCTGCGGCGCTTAAGAGAACGTCGATACTCGCCGTAGCTGTCTTCAGGAGAGAACGGCGCGGGTGCGCTGTTGACCGCTTCGGCCCCGCACTCCGGACAGATGTCGTCCAGCGTGTACACCGGCCGGTCGTGTTCGGACTCCCAGACGGCACAGACGTGGATATCCGATTTCATCGGTGGTGAATCACTGGCGCAGCAACCGACTTACTCGTCGTCTTCGCTGCGTTCGCGGTGGAACTGCCCCGACCCACCGTGTTGCTCAACGACTTTCGCGGCGCGGTCTGCACTCTCTTCGAGTGCGTCCTCGGCGGTCTTGTAGTCAGGCGCTTGCACCTGAATGCGGTACTCGGGCGACCCGACGTAGGTCACTTCGAGTTCGATCTCGTCGGGGACCTCGCCGTTGCCCTCCGCGGCCTGCAGCGCTTCCTTGATGATGTCGACGCCGTCGCTTTCGGGACAGGACAGGTCGACGTAGCCGGTGACCTGCACGTACGGCACGGAGACATTGTTCCGGGCCGTCTGGACGATGGCGTCGATCTCCTCCTCGGAGAGGTCGACGTCTTCGAGGGCGTCCTTCCCGTGGATCGCTGCCGACTCGAACCCATCGTACATCGAGCCGAACTCCGCCAACAGCTCGTTGGCGATGGCGGCGTAGGTCTCGTCGTCCAGATCTTCGCCGAAGGCCAGCTCCATCCAGTTGTCGGCCTTCTGCTCGTTTTTCCACTCCTGAATCTTCTCTTTTCGCTGGTGGTCGTTGACGTCCTTGATCGAGAGGTCGATCTGCTGGGCGCTCTCGTCGACGTCAAGCACCTTGGCAACGACTGTCTGCCCTTCGTTGACGTGGTCGCGGACGTTCTTGATCCATCCGCTGGCGACCTCGGAGATGTGACAGAGGCCGCGCTTGCCTTCGTACTCGTCGAGGTCGACGAAGACGCCGAAGTCCTCGATCTCGTCGATCTTGCCGACGACGAGTTCGCCCGGTTCGGGCCAGCCGCTGTATTTCATCCTATCGGGCCTCGACGACGGCGGTCACTTCGCCTTCGATGTCGGCCTTGCCGCCCGTCGGGCGGGCGATAGTGTGGCCACAGACAGCACACGAAACTTCGCTCGCGGCCTTCTCGAAGAGAGACTGTTCGTTCTCGCAGTCGGGACATTCGACGGTGATGAAGCTTCCTGCCATCGTTACTCCTGGAACTCCAGTCGGCCGGCGCGCCATCCTTCGCGGAGGTGAGCCTTCCCACACTCGCCACAGCGGTACTTGAGGTCCGTCTTCTTGGTGGGCTTGTCGCCACCCGGGACCTTCGAGAACTTCCCGTCGTTCCCGATACCGGAGTTGCGCTCGCGCTGGCGGTCGATCCACTTCATGCCGGTCTGACGGCCGCTACGGACTTTCTCGACCTCGTGTTCCTGGTGCTCGTTACAGTGCGGACAGTACGTGTTGAAGCGTCGTGGCATCTGCATAGATATCGGCCTTACCGAGCGATTTGACGTGGCCGCTTAAAACCCGTTTGGTTCGCACCTGCTGTGTGCCCCACAGTACCGTCCCTGTCACACGACTAACCGCCATATTCAGCCCGTCCGCGTTCCGCCACTGCTCCGGCTACTGGAACCGGGCTGACGGTCCACTAGATTCGATTCGGACTGCCCCGAACACACCTGATTCCGAACCCGAGAGCAGTTCGAGATTCACCGCTTCTCCAGCAGAGAGCGACCGGAGCTTCGTCGCCAGTTCGCTGTCGATGTAGTCCACAACCTCGTAGGTCTCGTCGGCTTCGACGTCCCGGAGTTCCATCCGTCCGTCGTCGTCCATCGGGCTGACGACGACTGAGGCCCGCTCGCACGACCGCTGCTGTTGTTTCAACATACATGACTGTCGCGATTCCGGATATATAAATCTCGGCTATCAGGCTGTTAAGCATCTAGACACGACCGGTAAGAATATAAGGACATCCTAGTTACAGGTAATCCCTCGACGCTCGCTGTCGGTTACTGTGCTGTGTCGCAATCGCCTTCGAAGTCACTAAGTACGCTGTTGGCAAAGGAACGGGCATGAAGAAGCTCATTATCCACGGCGACCCGGGGCTGCGAAAGGGCGGCCGCATCGAGTACGAGGACGAGGAGTACGAGGTGTTCTCGGTCTCGCGGCAGGGCGACTGGCACGGCCCGGACCGGCCACAGCTCTGGTGTACTATCGGCTCGGAGGACGAAGAAGAGACGTTCAAGACCCAGGAATACATTCCGATGCATCTGGACACGGACGACATCGAAGCTGAGGCCGTCACCGTGCTCCGCGAGCGCGCGCCGCCGAACGCCGAGTCCTGAGTGGCCCGCATCGTTCCCTGAAAAATCGCCGTTCGCCAGAATATCCCGCTCCTTTTTCAGAAGTATTTCGGTCGGACCTGGTAGATCGTGACGCCGCCGGCTCGTTTCGCTACGGTCACGCCCTGTAGCTGGTCGACAGTCACGTCACCGTAGCGGGCTCGTTCGGCCGGGCCGACGTAGACGTAGCGCACGTCATATGCTTCGAGGAGGCGGCGTTGCTCGGTCGCGTCGCCGGTGTAAATCGTCTCCACGTCGTCGACGCGGCGGTCGTACACCGTGTCGTTGCGGTACTGGGCCTCGTGGGTCCAGCCCGCGACGGTCGGCAGTCCGGTCAGGCTCGACGGCGCGCTCGCGCCCTTGCCCTCGTTGGCGTCCCACTCATAGTCAGCGGGGGCGGCCGTGACAATGGTTGGCCGGCCCTCCGCTGTCGCATCGAGCCATCGAATCGCTTCGGCTTCTTCTGGATGGTCGTCATCGAGGTATGCCAGCCCGTTTAGTGTGGGCTCTCCCGCGGCGTCGGCGTGATTCGAGAGCGCAAAGACGCCGTACAGCGACGCCGAACAGACCAGCAGGGCGACGAACGCGCGGACGCCGATGTGTACCCACGCTCGCGCGCGGTCGCCGGTCGGCCGCCAACGGGTGAGCAGCCACGCCAGCACGGGGCCGGCGGCGACCCCCCAGAGCACCCACACCTGCATGTACGTCTTGAACACGGTGTTCATCCGGCCGATGTTCTCCCTGACGAAGACGAATTCGACGAGGAAGACCAGACCCGCGCCAGCGAGAATCAGCACGGCTTCGAAGCCAACGGGCCGGTCGCCGCCGTCAGCGAGCGCCGGAACCGCGTCGACGGTACGGTCAAGTGTCGGCGAGCGCGCGAACAGCCACGCGCCGAGCAGTAGCGGGGCGAGCAAGCCGACCGCTGCGATGTCAAGCGTCGCGGCGAGCGCCGCCGTTCCGACGGTCACGAGACCGACGATGCGGGCCGTACTCTGCCCGACAGCACGCCCGGTCTGGGCGTACAGGTACAGCCAGAACGGGGCGACGAACAGGCCGTGGACGGCCAGGAGTTCAAGTAGCGAGGTCCGGTCGGGCAGAACCGCAATCTCGCGGCCGCTCGCCGGGCCAAGCCAGAATGGGAGCGACCAGAGCAGTCCCAGCGCAAGGACGCTGCCAGCGACGGCCAGCCCCATCCCAATCCGAACGCCCTCTTGACCCGGTCCGTTCAGTCGGAGCCGCTGTCCGATATCATCCGGGAGGAGCGTCGTCGGGTCGGCCGGCGCAACGGTGACCGTCAACAGGGCCAGTCCGCCCATCGACGGGAACGACCATGTGTTCGTTACGGCCATGATGCCCGCGACGGCCGGGAGCGCACCGAGAAGCAGTGCGAGCCGTCTCCGGCGTTCGGCGGCCGGCGTCTGGTAGTAGCTGAAACAGAGCGCGGCGGCGAGCAACAGGAAGCCCGTGCTCATCATATGGGCGTGCATGTCGCCGTTGAGCCAGGCAAATAGCGGGAACTCGTCGATGACCAGCGCAGCACCGGGTTCGTACGTGCCGAAATCGGCCGCGCTGTCTTCGATGACACGGCTTGCGTCCCAGTAGCTGAACGAATCCGGCCCCGCCGCGAGCCCTTTCAGTTCGTAACCCGCCCGTTCGGCGACTGTCTGGCGCAGCCCGTCCGGCAGGAGCCAGACGAGGAACTTCGCGGGCGTCGAGAGATTGCTCGCGATGCCGACACAGAACGCGGTGAGGCCGGCGGCCAGTCGCCGTGGAAGGCCGCGCTCACCCGCGACAGCACCAGCCAGTCCGTACGCCGCCGTGATCAGCGTGGCATAAAATCCAGCGAGCGCGAGATTGTACGCGAACTGGCCAGCGGTTCCCGTGATTCTGGTGAGAATCGCCGCGATGAGGTGCCCACCGTAGTAGTATGCGACCGACTCGCCGGCGAACCACATGTCCTCTAGCGGGAGGCTGTCAGCCCGGACCAGCGACTGTAACAGGCCGAAATCGAGGAACTTCTCGCCGCCAATGGGGACGATTGCGGGGTCAAGCGCCCGGATGCCGACGACGAACAGGAACGCGACTGTGAACACGCCGGCTGTCTCCGCGTACGTTCGGGCGTTCGGTCCATTGTCGCTCAGCCAGACAGCCAGTGTACTCACGGCGAGCACGGCGACGCCGAGCCAGATGCCAAGCGTCAGCGAGAGGCGACCGACGAAATAGGTGACCAGCCACAGTATCGAGACGGCGACTGGGACGCCGAAGGCGAGTCCGCGGTCGGCAAAGCGGGGGAACAATAGTCCGGCGACGGTCCCGCCAGCGTACAGTAACAGGAGGTAGAGGGCGAGCCAGGTGGCGAGGAGCCCGTATTCCATCAGTGAAGGGACCGGTTCGCTGGCCTATACGCTTTTTCGTTGCCTCCGGACTTATCAACTGATTAGGTATCAGTAGCTTCGAACTGTTTTTAGTTCCGCCTGTCCGACTACTCGGCAATGTCGCGTTCCGTCGGGGTTGTCCTTCCAGCCTACCGTCCCGACATGGACCAGCTCGGGACCTATATTGCCGCCATTGACGATGCCCTTGCCCCGCAGACCATTGTTGTCGAGCTTGATGCGCCACGAGACGGCGTTCCTGTACAGCTCCGTTCGCTCCCAATCGAAGTTCACACCGTGCCCTATCGCCGCGGGAAAGGCGCAGCTATCACCGCTGGGTTCGAGCGGCTGGAGACCGACGTGCTGGCCTTTGTCGACGCCGATGGGTCGACACCGGTCAACTCACTCGAACGGATACTGGACCCGGTCATCGACAGCCGAACGGACCTCGCTGTGGGCTCCCGCCGTCACCCGGACGCGACGGTCGCCACCCACCAGACGTTTGCCCGACGGTTCCTCGGCGACGGCTTCGCATGGCTTGCCGGCCAGTTGCTTGACGCGCGGTTGTATGACTACCAGTGCGGTGCGAAAGCCATCGACGTGCCCGCGTGGGAGGGCGTTCGCGACCACTTGTACGAGCCCGGCTTCGCGTGGGATGTCGAACTGATCGCCATCGCGGCGGCGCTGGACCTGCGTATCGAAGAGGTGCCGATAGAATGGGAAGACAAGCCCGGCTCGACGGTGTCGCCGATACGAACGTCGATAGACCTACTCGAAGCACTGCTGACGGCTCGCCACCGGTCGAAGCAACTGCGCGATGACCGCCTCCACACGGCCTTGGCCGAACATTTCGACGAGCCAACCGCTCTTATCGAGAAGGACCGATGATGGACATCGAACAGCAGGTTCGACGCATCGTTCCCGACCGGTTCGAGTCGCTCGTATCGGGCGTCCGGTTCGGCCAGTTCGTCTCCGTCGGCGTTGTCGGTGCGATCAGCGACAACACGGTTCTCGCCGTACTCGGCCTGGTTTTCGGTGTCAGCGATATGTGGGCCAAAGCCGCCGGCGTCGAAACGGCGATTCTCGTGATGTTTCTGGTCAACGAACACTGGACGTTCGCCGGCCAGGGTGATGCCGACCGCCGTTCGTTCGCCAAGCGGCTCGGGAAATCCCATCTGGTCCGGTCCGGCGGTGTCGTGGTCCAGCTTGCCATCTACTGGCTGCTCACGCAGTGGTTGACGGTTGAACTCGTTGTCGCCGGAACTGACCTGTGGTTCATTGCCGCGAGCCCACTCGCCATTGGCGTTGCGATGCTGGTCAACTACGTCGCCGAGAGTATCTTCACCTGGCAGGTCCATGCGGACGGGTGAGCATAGCGCGTTACTAACTCACGGACGGCACTCGAATCACAACCCTTAATGAGGGGACCGGACTACGAAGAAGTAGCGGGATGGGATAGCCAGGAGATTCCGGCGGGCTCATAACCCGCAGATCGGTAGTTCAAATCTACCTCCCGCTATCATTTTGCCGAACCCACTCTTCCAGTGCGGCGTTTTACCGCCAAACAACGCTGAGTGCGGCAATTATAGCTGAGAAGATTTGAACGAGAGAACACCGAGTGATATGAGGTGTTCGCGTTGTTCAACTCTATCTCCCGCTATATTCTGTCGCTCACAAATTCGTGGGTGACTGGCGTATTCAGTAGATCTGAAGAAAGTCACAAGCGATCGAAGAGAGCGGCGTGAACGTGGTTCAAATCTCTCTCGCGTTGTAGACTGCGTTCAGCCTGTTCACCGCTGTTGCTCACTGCCGTGGAGATACCCTTCTCTGGCCGCCGTGAGTATCCGGTACAGTGTGGCGACCAGCGCAACAACGAGCAACACGCTAAGGACCTGTGTAGGCGTGTTCTGCGTCTTGAACGCCCATGGGAGCGCCAGCGCTACCAACTGGACGGAAACGATAAGTCCGGCGAGGGTCGTGACGGCGACCGACAGATACCGGGCACCGCGCTGAAATGGGCCGCCGCGGTCCATCGCCTCGAAGCCGTATCGCTGTACCATCGCCCCTTCCAGCGCCAGCCAGAGCGCCAGCAGTACAGCCACACCGAATCCGACGGTTCCGAGCGGGTCCGAAATCGTGAGCGCCGTTAGTCCAGCGACAATTCTGCTCGCGCCGACGAGCAATGCGAACGCCAGTGGCCCAAGCAACACAAGCGAACTGAACAGGACGGCGAAATCCCCTGCAAGGGATCGAATGGGGGGAGACACAACAGCTAGTGTCGGTCCAGAATTTTGTAAGGCTACTGGTAACTACTGGCGGCCCGCTTCCGAATCGCTACAGGAACCGTATTAACAGCCGCCCTAGTCGTCGCCGTGCTCGTCGACGATGGTGACCTCGCCGTCGATGACCTGAACGTTGATCAGCGTCTTGGCGTCGTACCCCGCTTCGTCGAGCTTGTTCGTCCCGTCGGCTTTCTTGATGACACAGACGATGTCACGGATGTCCGCGCCGATGTCTTCGAGCGCGCCTGTAAGTCCGGCCAGCGTCCCGCCGGTCGAGAGCACGTCGTCAAGGACGAGGACCTGATCGCCCTCGTACACGTCGTTGACGTACATTTCGCTCTCGGAATAGCCGGTTACCTGAGACAGTGACACTTCCCCGTCAAGCCCGTACTGACGCTTGCGGACGACGACGAGTGGGATATCGGTCATCAGCGAAACGGCTGTGGAGATGTGGATACCCATCGCCGCCGGTGTGACGATCTTGTCGACGTCGTCGAGCTCTGCCTTCCGGATGATCTTGATGACGATTTCGCGCAGAAGTTCCGGTCGAAGCATCGGGACCCCGTCGCTGATGGGGTGAACGAAGTAGTGATAGCCTTCCTTCTCGATAATTGGCGCTTCGAGTAGGGACTTCTTGAGTCGGTCCATGCTGGCGGTACTACAAGCCCGTACTAAAATTCTCCGTCACCGACTCAGTAGAGCGCCAGCAACTCACCGAGCGCTCGCATCATCGGCAGGAGGTGTGCATCCCCCAGCGCGTAGTACTCGACGCTCGTCAGCAGTAGGAACACAGCCGCCACACCTGTTGCGGCACCGAGAAGCACTGCACCGACCTGCCCTGCTCGGCCTTCGGAGCGACCACAAAGTGCCCAGATACCGAGTGGGACAGCGATGCCAACCGCGAGCAGCGCGTGCAACTGGAACGCCTCGCCGATGCCGTTCACCGTCAGCGCGACAAACATCACGGTCACCTGGCCGCCGATCAACACTGTCCCCGCAACTGTCCAGAGGAATGTGTACCAGTGGTTCGCGAGGCTCTTGCGTACCGCTGGGAGCCGCACGAGCAGATACACGCCGAGTGGATAGAGCGGGAACAGATACCGGGCAGTCACCTGTGCGTGCAGTGGTAAGCGGGTGTTGTACAGGAGGATGACGCCGACGAACGCTGTTATGGCGAACGCGTCCACGACACGGCCGGCGCTGAGTGTCCGGTCAGCCATCAACGATGGCAGACGCAGCCGTCGGACGACTGGGAGTGCACCGACCATGGCGACGAGAATCGGCGCGGATTCAAGCAGTGAGAGATTGACGGATTCCTCACCAGCCTTATCGAGCGTCCGGCTCGCGCTTCCTGACCGGACAAACGCGTGATACACGTCATCTGGTTGTTGCTGTAGCGCTTTGAATCCCGAAACAAGTTCGCCGCCCAGCAGTGACAGTGGCTGCATCCCGCTTTCGAGGGCACCAAACAGGGGTGCCAGCGATGTAAGCAACCCACCAGAGCCACCACTGCCGCCGCTACCGCCGCTACGGCCGCTACCGCCGCCACCGCTTGCACTGCTCGCAGTACTGTCGCCCAGGGAGCCACCGCGGGAAATCAACCTCGGGGGCTTCACCGGGGAACCGGAGATGGCGATATTCGTGATCAAGAACGGCAGCAGGGAGAGTCCGAAGACGACACCGATACGAGCCAGCGTTCGGGGGCTGTTGTCCGGGGCCGTCGGGATATCGACCAGTGCCAGGGCAACACAGAGCAGGAGCGCTTCCGGAGCGTGTACCCATGCGTACAATCCCACCAGCGCGTAGGCGAGTGCCCGGAAGGTCTGCCGCTGCGTGATAACTGCCCCGTCTGCTGGCTTGCGACTCCGATAGAGGCAGTACGCGACGCAGACGACCACTGTCCCGGTGACGGCGTGGCGCTTCGGCACCGACGCCCAGAAGGCCAGTGGCGTCCCGGCTGTGAGCACCACGGTGCTCAGGAGCCCCAGCCGACGTGTTTGAACCCGGCTGAGGAGCCGATAGAGTACCACCGGCGTGAACGCTGCGATGAGGAGGTGCGTCAGTTGCAGCGCGTATAGATGGGTCTGGCCGGCGTCGAGCGGCTGCGCCAGCGTCACGTTCAGCCCGAACAGTCCCAAGACAGTGACGGTACCACCGTAGAGGAGCCAGTCACCGTCGGTGTAGTAACTGCACTGGACCACCAGCGCTAACAGCGCGAGCGACCAGAGCGCGACCAGCGCAATGCGGAGCTCGACGATGGTGGTGAGCAGGTCAAGCACGAACACGAGCGGCAGCGAGAGGACAATGACACCGTAGTTTCGCGCGTACCACTTGCCGCCGTAATTATTTGCCCCCGGCGTCTCTAGTCCGGGCCCGTAGGCCGCTTCAGTCATCGCTAGCTGTCCGTTTGAGAGGCTGTACAGCCCATTCGCCAGCGTGTAGGAATCGTTTATCAGGAACGCCGTCCGCCACACCAGCCCAAACAGCACGACTGTCGCGAGGAACACGGTCAGGCCGAGCCGGTCGCCAAACAGCACAGCGTACGTCGTCTCGCGGGTGTTTGAGAGGGCGGGTGTCCGCTGTCGGAGACGCCCGACGAACTCCGCCGCCGTCATTCGACCACCGATATCGTGATGTTGCGCGTCGCCACCACGCCGTGGCCCGCCCCGTCGCGCTTGCTCACGATCACTGTGCCGGTGTACTGCTCGTGTTCTATCTCCCCGTCGGTGAACGTGTCCGACGCCAGCGTCAGGTCGTACGTGTCACCGGCTGAGTCGTCCAAGAAGTGATTCGTCGTCCGCGTGTACCCCGGTTCCTCGATGGTGAGTTTGTAGACGAGTGTCGGCCGTCCGGTCCGATTCGCGAACTGTATGCGAACCGGCGGCGCATCGAGGTAGTAGCTCGCCGCGCCGTAGGACCCCTTCTCAATCGTTACTTCGTCCGGCATTTCAACTGTGGAAACCGTGACATTGCCAGACTCGAGTGTGACCGACTCTGGCTCGGATGCCAGTGTCACGCCGGGGACCAGCGGGCCGGACAGGAGTGTGACACCGAGTATAATGGCTATCACACTGGTAATAACAGCCCGCGTTCTTTCCATTGTTACCAGTCACTAGATATCTGGGGATAAAAGTGTCGTGACGACTTCTCGTGTTTGATTCTGCACCAACTCTCGGTCAGGAGACTCACGCCGACTCAGGTAATGCTGCCGCTTACTGAATGAAAAACAAAGATTGTGAGCCGGATTATGCGTCTGGGCCGCTGTCCTGAGCGAGCGTTGCAGAGGTGTCGCCTTCGACAGGTTCGTAGACGACTCGGAGATCATACGTAGCATCTACTGAAATTGATGTTGACTGACCTGCCGAAATCTCAGAACCGTCTGCTGCACCACTAGAGAAGCTATTCCAAGTGCCGGCTGAATCGGCACCTCCATTACTACCAAACTCACCGCGGACATAGATTTCTTGAGCCTCGATAGCATCTCCGCCATCGTGGGTGATCGTCAGTTCGTTAGTACCAGTGCTCGGTGGACCCTCATACTCGAAGCTGAAGCTAGCCTGCGGCGTGGCCTGCTGCGCCTGGTCACCGAGACCAAGCACGAAGGAGGCAATTACTGCGGCCAGAATGACCGTGATTGCGACCATCAGGATGACCCCGATGACCGGCGACACTGCGTCGTCGTCGTGGATGAGTTGTTTGATATCCATGGTTTGTTCGACGCACACCGCAAGCGTGACCCGAGTAGTACCACCCTATACAGCGAAGGATGTCCTTACTGGCTCGCGGGGTGTGCTGCTTCAACCACATGAGAGGGGCCCACTTATACACACAGCACGTTTTATCCGTTCAACGTCGCCTTGAAAGACTTCAAGGCTGGCTGTACCGCCGAAATTCGATATGGCGGTGCGTGGATAGTTCAGCGGTAACTGAGACAAACGAAACAATACAGTCCGTGAAATAAACAGGAGCTTAGTTGTCGGACTCGGCTTCCTGGGCCACATACTCGGTCAGTGTCATCTCACGACCGGCGTAGGTGTGATAGCCCGCGGAGACGCTGAGTACAACCGCGATCAGCGTGGCCCAGACCAGCGGCGGAATTGCCGTGAAGGGATAGACGCCGACCCAGAGGATCGTCACGATTGCCAGACTGACCGCACCGAGCGAGAGGTAGTACTCGCGCCAGGGGAACTCGCTTCCCGGCACGATTTCGAGATAGACGGTGAGTTCCTCCGTGTGTGCAGTCTTGGAGATCGTCCCGTTTTCATCGTCGTAGTTGATGATACCCGTCTCGTCCATTCGCGGGAGATGGGACTGCTGTAACGTGGTGTAAACGCGCTTTCGTTGCGCGCTTGTGACCTCGCTGTTCGGGCAGTCGTACTCCTGTGCCGCGACGTGTGACGCGAGGTCGCCGAGCTGTACCGGCCCATCGTTTTCCCGGAGGTACTGGAGCGTGTAGCGATGCCGCTCGTTCTGTAGGACGTCGAATATCTCGCCTTTGGAAAGGTCATTGTCTACTGCAGACTCCGACCGTTCTACCTGCTTACTCATGTCATAGCACCAACCTTTCACCCCTCGCAGGGAATACAGCTAAATCCAGAGTGTTCATCGGTTATAAATTCGCGGATATGACTGCCGGAAAAAACAACACGCTCGCGAGGTTATGCGCTCGGTCCGGATGCAGTTGCGAGGGTCGCGGAGTTGTCGCCATTTGCAGACTGGTAGACTACGTTAAGTGTGAAGCTGTCACCGCTCACGCCTACATTAACTGAGTTACCAGCAACTACTTTACTGTTACTCCCAGTGGCTTGACCAGAGGGCCACACCGGGTTATCTGCATCATTAACTTGGCCTACACTGGTATCAACATCCCCTCTGAAGTAGAGGTTGGTCGCTTTAATCGAGTCCCCACCTTCATGAGTGACCGTTACAATCTCGGTGCCATCATATTCCGTACTAAAGCTAGCCTGTGGAGCCGTGTTACTGACCTGATCGCCCAGACCGAGGACGAATGTTGCGATAACGGCTGCAAGGATGACCGTGATTGCGACCATCAGGATGACCCCGATGACCGGCGACACAGCATCGTCGTCGTTGAAGAATCGTTTGAGTTCCATTGTTGTGTCCGCACGCATCAACAGGTCGCCCTGTTATGCCGTGCTTATCGAATCGTGGCTATGGAGATATATAAGTCTGCACCTGTATTATCAGAACGTGTAATTACCCTGTCTGTTAACAGCTATTCTGGGGTGTTTGAAACCGGATGCAGCCGATCAGGTCTGCAATTATCACAGAATATGTTTTTAGACCTTCACGAAAGGGCCAGCAGTGCCACTGTAACGAATACCGCGAGAATGAGGATGCTGAGTCCGATGCCGGCTCGCATCGGATGCACGAGAGTGTCGTCGTCGCGGAGCCCCGAAATCACGTCGTTCGGGGATGTCACTGCCCGCGTGACGACGCTCGTGGCCTGCACCACTGCGCGGTCCACGGCGGCGTACAGTTCGGTCACACCGACAACGAGCCCGCGGGAGCCATAGAAGACGGCGGGGTTGTACAGCGAATCGATGTCTGGGACGCGGCCGAGTTTCGAGAGGGGCTTCTTTGTCACCGCGAAGCCAAGCAGTCCGAGAACGGCTAGAACGACTCCCTCGATGAGGTGGGGAACAGTGTACGTTTTGTAGACGTGGTCAACGACGGCCTCACTCGTCACGTCGAACGGAAGGATGGTGAAAAGCGCCGTGTCGTACACACCGTAGATGACACAGAGCGCAGCCACGGACACCATTGCCACGCTCTGCAGGCGGTTCGCGTCCGGGACGCTGCTGTCGTACTCGCCGTGGAAGAACGCGTAGTAGCCGAACTTGATGAACGACATGAACGTGCCAACGCCGCCCAGCAGTAGCATCCACTCGAGCGTATAGAACTCACCGAGCGGGAGCGGTCCCTTTCCGAAGGTGTAGTGGCTCCCGGAGATAATGATCCCCTTGCTGACGAACCCGTTGAACCCGGGGAAGCCGGCGATAGACAGCGCAGCGACGGAGAACGCCCCAGCGGTGATGGGCATCTCTCGCCAGAGGCCGCCGAGTTTCTTCAGGCTCTCCGTACCGGTCCGGTAGATGACGACACCGGCGGTCATGAACAACAGGCCCTTGTAGAGGATATGGTTGAACACGTGGGCGAACGCGCCGGCCTGTGCGAGCGAAGTTCCGATACCAACGCCGGCGACCATGTACCCGACTTGTGACTGGATGTGATACGAGAGGAGCCGCCGCATATCGTTCTGGAACAGCGCGAACAGCGCGCCGAAGATAGCCATTCCGCCGCCCATGTACGCGATGGCCTCGTGGCCGTTGGGGAACGCGCGGTACATCCCGTAGACGCCGGTCTTGGTCGTGAACACACAGAGGAATACGCTGGCGGCGATGTGCGGGCGCGGATAGGTGTCTGGCAGCCACGCGTGCAGGCCGATGAAGCCGACGTTGACGCCGATACCGATCGCGGCCAGCGCGGCGGCCAGCCCGGTCGTAATACCGGCCGTTTCCGGCCCGCCCGGCACTGACGCGAACAGGAACGTCTCCACATTGACGTAGTGCCGGAGGATGGCGGCCATCAACAGCGTGCCGCCCAGCCCGTGCAGCAGAGCATACCGGAACCCGGCCCGGACCGCCTTACCGCCGTAGTGCCACACTAGGAGCGTGCTCGTGACGGCCATCAGCTCCCAGAAGAAGATGAGCGTCAGCCAGTCGCCAGCGAAGACGGCTCCGAAACTGGTCGCGACGTACGAGAGGGCGTACCCTGTCTGTGTCGTGTTGGCCTCGCTGGCATAGGAGTAGAGCACGGCGACCGCGGCGATGAGCCCGAAAATGATGCCCATCAGCCGCGAGAACGGGTCGACGTTCAGTAGCACGGCGTCGAACCCGAGGAACTGGGTCTGGAGATGTGCGCCCTCCGGGACCGCAAGTGCCCACGGCACCGCGAGCGCGGGCACGAGCGCGCCGACCGCGTGTCCGGCACGCCGCGGAAGCCGGGACACGGCGATTGCCAGCGCCAGTAGTACGACGACTGGCGGAACCGCTGTAAGCATCGACATTACGCCATCACCCCCGGCAGATTACCGACGATAGTGTCGACGATTCGCAGGAAGACAGCCGTGTACGGCACTGTCCCTAGCAGGAGCGACAGCGTGGCCGCGGTGAGGATCGGCCCGAGCATGAACCACGTACTTTCGCCGCCGCGCCAGCCGCGGTCGTCCCAGCCCCCTGCGGGCGGGCCGCCATGGTGTTCGTGTTCCTCATCGTGTTTCCCGAGGTGGTCGACGTGTTCTGGCTTCGGCACCTCGCCCTCGTCGGAGTGACCGTCGGCAACATCCGATGCGTGGTCATTGCCGCCGTCGGCTCGAACCTTGTCTTGCCCGCCAAGCGGCCCCCCGATGAGTGGCTTCTCGTCGTGCCCGTCCGGTGATTCGAAGTACGCCTGATAGACGATTGGCCAGAAGTACGCGATGTTGAGGACACCGGAGACCAGCAACGCGGCGGCGAAGACGAGCCCGCCATTGAGGCTGAGCGCACCGATGACGAGATACCACTTGCTGACGAAGCCAGCGACCAGCGGAATTCCGGCCATCCCAGCCGCAGCGACGGCAAAGGCGGCCATCGTCAGCGGCATCCGTTTCCCGATGCCGGCCATGTCGCTGATGTCGTCGGTGTGGGTCTCGACGTGTATCGCGCCGGCACAGAAGAACAGTGTCAGTTTCATGAATGCGTGTGCAGGGATGTGGAGCAGGCCGCCCGTCAGTGCCTGTCCGTGGAGCAGTCCCAGCCCGAGCACGATATAGGAGAGCTGGCTAATCGTCGAATACGCCAGCCGCCGCTTGAGGTTGTCCTGTCTGAGCGCGATGATACTCGCGGTCAGGAGGGTAAAGGCCGCAATCGCGGCCAGCGGGAGGCCGACGCCGAGTTGCTCCATCGTTCCGGTCCCGTACACGTCGAGAACGACTCTGGCGATGCCAAACACGCCGCTTTTGACGACCGCGACGGCGTGTAGCAGGCCCGACACCGGCGTCGGCGCGACCATCGCATCCGGGAGCCAGGAGTGCACCGGCATCAGTGCGGCCTTGACGCCGAAGCCGGCTGCCAGCAGGGCAAACGCCGCCCGTGCCAGCGTCGGGTCGGCCGTCGCGAGACCTTCGAGCCCGCCCGGCGTGAACGCGGTCGTTCCAGCGAGGACGAACACCAGCACCGTCCCGCCCAGCACGGCGACGCCGCCGCCGAAGGTGTACGCAAGGTACTTCCGACCGGCGGCGCGGGCCTCGTCCGTCTCGTCGTGGGTGACGAGCGGGTACGTCGACACTGTCAGCAGTTCGTAGCAGACGAACAGCGTCAGCAGGTTCGAGGCGAAGGCGACGCCGATTGCCGACGCGAGGCTGGCAGCGAAGGAGGCGAAATAGCGTGTCTGGGCGTGCTCGTCAAGGCCGCGCATGTAGCCGATGCTGTAGAAGCTCGTCACGATCCACAGCAGACTCGCGAGCAGGCCAAAGAGAAGCCCGAGCGCGTCGACGCGGAACGCCAGTTCGATCCCGGTGGCCAGCTGCCCGAAAGAGAAGACGTACCGCATCCCCGACAGGACGCCGGGGACCATGCTCGCGACGATAGCGAACTTCGCGACTGCCACCGTGATGGTCACCCCCTCCCGCACGTTCGGACGACGTTTGAGCGAGAGAATCACGGGGATGGCCACCGCGGAGACGAGGATTGCAAACAGCGGTCGAAGTGATGTGATATCAGTCATTGGTTTAGCAGGGGTGGAAGCGTCTCTCGAAGCACCTGTTCGAACGCTGGTACGGCTGCAGTCAGCGCGACCGCGAGCGCAGCCGCGATGACGACGACGGCGATCATCCCGAACGAGACTGCCTGTCCGCTCCCATCTGTTACGGGAGCCTCGTCAGGCTTCGAGTGGATGGTCGCCTCGGCGAAGTAGAGCCGCTCGACGAGGCGGGCGAAGTACGCAAGCGTCAGCAACGTACTCGCGAGCAACACGGTCACAACGGCCCAGTTCTCGGTGTTGACTGCGCCGAGGACAATGTACCACTTGCCGACGAAGCCGACTGCCGGTGGAACGCCGACCATCGCCAGCGAGAGCACGGCGAAGGCAAACGCCGAAACCGGGACGCGGCTCCCCATCCCGGCGTAGCCGTTCACCGTCGTCGCGCCCGTCTTGCGCTCGATAATGCCCGTCGCAGCGAACAGCCCGCCCTTCATTACCGCGTGGCCGAGCAGGTGAACGGTCGCGCCGACGACGGCCAGTGGGGTTGCGATGGCGAATCCGGCGATGACGAGGCCGAACTGCGACACCGAGGAGTACGCCAGCATCCGCTGGACGCTGTCCTGCGAGACGGCGAGCGCACTTCCCGCGATGATACTCACGCACGCCAGCCCGACCAGCGCCCAGCGAGCGACGGGCACGGCCGCCAGGAACTCCACGGTGAACACGGAAAACAGCAGGCGGGCGAGCGCGTATGCCGAAACCGTCGAGACAAGCGCTGAAATGAACGCGCTCACCGTATCCGGGGCGTTCGCGTAGGCGTCGGGCTGCCAGGTGTGCAAGGGGAACAGAGCGACTTTCACCGTCAGCCCGCCGACCATCAGCCCGAACGCGGTCAGGACGAGCGTCGAGTCGTAGGCCGCCATCTCTCCGAGTTTGGTCGCCAGGTCAGCCATGTTGAGCGTGCCCGTTGCCGCAAGCAGGTAGCCGATGCCGAGCAGGTACAGCGAGGCCCCGACGGTCCCGATGATGAGGTACTTCAGCGCCGCGACGGCGGCACTGGCGTCCCGGCCACTCGCTACGAGGCCGTACGCCGCAAGCCCCGTGATTTCGAGGAACACGTAGAGATTAAACACATCGCCAGTGACCGTCATGCCCGTCAGGCCGGCAACCAGCAGGAGGTACAGTCCGTAGAAGGGGCCCGAGTGCGGGCCGGCCTGCCGAGCGTACGCGAGCACGCCGAGTGACACGACAGCCACGAGCAGGGCGACGGCACCGGAGAGCCCGTCGACGACGAGTTCGATGCCGTACGGGGCGGCGAAACCACCGACCGCATAGGACACAGTCCCATTTGTGCCGACGGTCCACGCGAGCAGTCCGGCCAGACCGGCCTGCCCGAGGAGTGTCACCGTCGCGACGGGCCACCCGGCCCGGTCGCTCACGAGACTCGCGGCCAGCGGTATCGCACCGCCGACGATCGGCAGGACAACCAACAATACGGGGAGTTGTTCAATCATAGTAGAGCTGTTTGAGCTTGTCTTCGTCCAGCGTACCGTACTCGGTGTAGATCCGGATGATAAGCGCCAGCGCCACGGCGGTCAGGCTCACCCCGACAACGATAGCGGTCAGGATGAGGACGTGTGGCAGCGGGCTGACGTACGGCCCACCCCCTTCCTTGATTATCGGCGGGTTCCCGCCGGTCCGGAACGCGAGCGTGATGAAAAACAGGAAGATGCCCGTCTGGAAGATGTTCATCCCGATGACTTTCTTCACGAGGTTCCGGGACTCGATGAGCATATACAGGCCGATACCGAGCAGGAGCATCACCGCGAAGTAGTTGTAATGTGAGTTCAGCAGTTCAAACATTAGCTCTCATCCTCCGGTTCGTCGACGGCGTGGCCGAACCCCGCCGCAAGCAGGAAAAAGAGGCCGATAGCAACGCTAGCGACGATACCACCGATTGCCAGTTCGACGAGCTCGATGGCGTAGGCGACCACGTGCGAGATGAACTGTTCGTACAGGTGATATTCGAGGAAGTTCCCACCCAGGAGAATCGTTCCCAGCCCGATGGCTGCGAACGTGAGCACGCCGCCGGATGCGAGCGCGGCGACGACACGGACGTCGAGCCACTCCCGCGCCGCGTCAATCCCGTAGGCAAACGCGAGCATCATTACGACCGACCCCGCGATGACCCCACCCTGGAACCCACCGCCGGGGGAGTTTGCCCCGTGGAACATTACGAACAGGGCGAAGGTGAGCACGAACGGCGCGACAACGCGGACCGTCGTCATGATGATGGTACTCTCGACGTACAGCCCGGTTCGCTCGTCGGCGCTCATGCGAACACCTCCTGTCTGAGGACGGTCAGCGCTGCGACCCCGGCTGAGAAGACCACGACAGCCTCACCCAGCGTGTCGAACCCACGGTAGGCCGCGAGCACCGCCGTCACACCGTTTTTCACTTCGGTGTCCGCGTACGCGTTTTCGAGGTAGTACTGTGTTACCTCGCCGCTGACGACGGGGTTTGCCGCGCCATCCGCCCCGACGGCGGGCAGCGCTGGAACGGTCGCAATCATAACGACGACGAACCCGCCGACCAGTACGACGGTCCGGGCGCTGATCGACTCGAACAGGCCGTTTTCCTGTGGCCGAACAGTGTTTGCCAGCGCCAGAATGAACAGTATCGTCATGATGCCGGCCCCGACAGCCGCTTCGGTCAGCCCCACGTCGGGGGCCTCAAGCATCACCCAGATAATGGAGATACCGAGGCTGTAGGCGGCAAACGCCATCAGTGACGCCAGCACGTCACGGAGTACGGCCGCGCCGATAGCACAGCCCAGCACGAACACCAGCAACACTGCCTCGATGAGTGAGAGGCTCATGATTTGTCCTCCTCATCGCCGGTAGTCCACGGCTCGATGCCCTGATCCTGTGCCGCCCGGGCGATGGCGTGGGCGGCGGTGGGGTTGGTCAGAAACATAAACACCAGCAGGAAGACAGCCTTGATCGTCGCGAGGTCGGTCTGAATCGCGAGTGCGGCGGCCCCGATAGCGAGGACGGCCCCCAGCGTATCACTTTTCGATGCCGCGTGAGCGCGTGTGTAAACGTCAGGAAGCCGGACAATGCCGATCGAGGCGACGCCGCCGAAGAACGCGCCGATCAACGCGAGCGCGACAATCGCCCACTCTGTTGGCGTCATAGCACACCCCCGTGCTCGACGTTGAACTTCGAGAATGCTATCGAGAGCAGGAAGTTCAGCAGGGCGTACACGAGCGCGATGTCGAGGAACAGCGGCTTATCGAGCGCGCCGGAGACGAGCGCGATCGCGATAACGGTGTTCGTCCCCATCACGTTGACCGCGATAACTCTGTCGTGGTCCGTCGGTCCCGCAAACACGCGGTACAGCGACACGATGGCGAACATGACGAACGCGCTCGCGATTGCCAGCAGCGCCACCTCGAACTCAATCATCGTCGGCCACCTCCGGGTCGCCAATGTCACTCTCGACTGTGTTGTCGTCCCCCTGTCCGCGCTCGCGCGGCGAGGGAATGGCTGCTGCCTCCCGGCCGTAGAAAACGAACCGGACAGCTCGTTCGAGGCCGCCGTCAAACAGGTCCTCGCGCGAACTACCGGTGAGCGAGTGGATGTCGAACGCCTGCTGGGAGACACTGACGGTGAGCGTCCCGGGCGTCAGCGTGATGCTGTTTGCCAGCGTCGTCACCGCTCCGTCACCCCAGATCGCGGCCTCCAACTCGACCATTTTGGGGTCAATAGGCAGCGACGGGTGCAAGACGACGTACGCAATTTCGAGATTGGCGACGGCGATTTCCTTGAGCAGGTACGGGACGTAAATCGCGAACCGGGCGAGTTGCCTCGGAATCCGGGTCAGCGACGGCTGGCGACTGAACGCGATCGGCGCAAGCAACGCAGTGACGATCGTCGCTGTTATCGCACCAGTGAGGAAATCCAGCGGTTTGTACGAACTCAACAGCAGGTAAAACAGATACGACGCTCCGAAAATGGTGAGATACTTCGGGAGCGTCGCGGCGCGGGCGAGTGCGGTCGACCGTGCCGGTCGCTCGACGGGTGCGGTCTCGACCTCGATATCGCCCCGGACGAGTTCGACTTCGAGCGGCCGAAGCATCGGCGTCGTGCCGCCCGGGTTGAACTCCGGATCGAGGACGACCCGTTCGATGCTGTGTTCGTCGGCGTAGGCCAGAATCGCGTCGGCGTAATCGCCGGGACTGAACAGGTAGCGGTCAGCACCGATGACGCCCAGTTCAACCTCGAGGTTCGACGGTGGGGAAGTACCCAAGTCTTCGTCGAGCCAGACATCGATGCGGTCAAGCAGGTCCTTGGCTTGGCCGAGCTCCGTCTGTGCGTCGGGGTCAACGGCGCGTGTGCTTGCGACGGCGACGAGGTGCAGCGATATCTGTTGTTGCCCCTCTCTGGCCGCCGATTCGGCCTGTTCAACGGCGTAGGCGACGGTGTTCCGGACCGTCACCGAATCAGCTACTGGCACGAGCAGGCGACGGGGTGGTGGTACAGTCACAGTATCTGTTTAGAAACTCCGAATAGGCGGTTCGTCGGGCAGTACTGTCGTTATCGGACCGGAGCAACGGAACACGCAAAACTATTTCGTAATCGGTTACGCGCTCAGTCACGACTGGACAGATGGTCACCGAGTTCGTTGGCGACACGGGCACCCAGACCCTGTTTTTCCCCAACGTACTCCGTAGCCGCGTCTGCGTCGACAAGCAGGGCGCGCGTCTCGTCGTCGCCCATCACGCTCGCGTCGTTGGCGACCACGAAGGCCAGCCCGGCCCGCTCGCGTATCTCGCGGGCGCGCTCGACCAGGGTTTCGTCGTCGCCTTCGGTTTCGACTTTGAATCCGACTATGGGAAGGTCCGGGTGGTCTGCCCGAACAGTGTCGATGAGCTTCGGCGTTGGTTCGAGCGTCAGCGTCAGTTCTGCCTGTCCGCTCTTGATCTTCTCGGGAGCCTGCTCAACGGTGTAATCTGAGATAGCGGCTGCCGAGATCAGCGCGTCAGCGGAGTCGGCGACCCGCCGGGTAGCCGCTGTCATCTCCGCGGCGGACTCGACCCGCTCGACAGTCGCGTAAGGAACGTCCGGTCCGTCGTGGACCAGCGTCACGTCGGCCCCGCGGACGTAACAGGCCCGCGCGACCGCCCGTCCGGTCCGCCCCGAGGATCGGTTCGAGAGCGTCCGAACGGGGTCGACTGATTCCGTGGTCGCGCCCGCGGTCACAACGACGTGCTCGTCGGCCAGCGGCCGGTCGCCCGCGGCCCGGGCGGTCGCTGTGACGATGGCCTCCTCAGTTGCGATCTTGGCTTTCCCCTCCTCGATTCGCGGGTCAACGAACTCGACGCCCCAGGACGCGACGCGGTCAATAGCGTCCAATACACCGGGGTGGTCGTACATCGGTTCGTGCATCGCCGGCGCGACGACGACAGGCACGTCAGCACCGAGTGCGGTCGTCACACACGTCGTTACGGGCGTGTCGTCAATTGCCGCGGCGACCTTGCCGACGGTGTTTGCCGTCGCCGGTCCGAGCAAGAGCACGTCCCCCCAGCCCGAGCGCCCGCAGAGGTCGACGTGCTCGACACTGCCTGTGATTTCGGTAACGACCTCGTTGTCCGTCGCGAACTCAAGCGCCCACGGATGGATGATGCCCGTCGCGCTGTCGGTCATCACGGCCCGAACGGACGCCCCCTGTCGTCGGAGTTCGTGTGCGACTTCCACCGTCTTGACGGCCGCGATAGACCCCGAAACCCCCAGAACGACGTTGACTCCGGTCAGCATACCTGCGGGTTCGCGGTGCGGGGGTAAAAGCCCCTGTCTCTCCGGCGGCGCTAATCGCTGTCGTCGGCAGTCCGCTTGCCCCGGCTGCCGCTCCTGTCACCGCTGGTGTGTGGTCCCTCCTCATGTGCGTTCAGTGCGAGGGCGAACGCAGCTATCGCCAGCAGGACCAGTCCGAGCGCGAGTACCGAACTGAATGAGAGCCCGGCCGACGTGGTTGGAACCGCGACCGGGATGAGCACGTATCGAACGAACAGCACGAGGAGGATAGCCCCGGCGAGGACGGCCGCAGTTCCGGTGACGTGAACGAACTCGCTGTCCGTCGTTTCGGCGTCCCGGCCCAGTTGCTGCCCGATACTGCTGGCGTGCGCGCCGGCGTCCCAGACCAGTAGCGCCGCCGCGCTTCCGACGAGGACGAGTATCGGTGCGAGTCCGCGCTCAGCCCCGAGCAAGGTCATGACGAACAGCAGCCCGCTTCCGGTCGCGAATCCCGCCACCCGTCGCGACAGTACCTCTGCGCCGACTAGTTCGGCCAGCAGCGTGATGAGACCGCGGAGGACGGCGACCGAAATCAAGACGCCGAGCAGCAATAGGGTAGCCGAGCCATAATGGCCGCCTCCGGTAAACGTGGGCGCTACTCGCCGGGTCACGCCGGCGGCAGTAAGGGCCAGTGCGCCCAGCAGCAGTCCCACAGCGGCCACGATACTGCCGGTCTGCCGTGCCAGTGACTGTCCGGGGTCGTCCCCGAGCCACTGTAGTAGCCACTGCCGGAGCCGTTCGACGATGAGGATAGCCAGTAACGCCAGAATCCCGGCTGCAAGGGGGAGATGGAGCGGGCCACTGAAGGCGACCTGAAGGGCCGATCCGAGCACTGGGAGACTGTCGAGGAAGCGGTCAAACAGCATCTGCGCCGTCGGAACAAACGCCACGAGCAACTGCAGGCCAACGGCGGCCTTGAGCGGGGTGTCGATGTCCCACCAGTTTGTCCCCAGCAAGTCCAGTCGTTCGAGCGCCCGGTCGGTCGTCGCTGTGGGTGCCGGAACCCACGACTCCAGCGTCTCCGTGGCCCGGTCCAGCAACAACAGGGCAAGCAGGACCCCGGCCTGTAGCGTCACGAAGCCCACGAGCGGGTGGAGAGAGAAGCCAGTGACAACGCGAACAAACACCCAGGGGAGCCTGACGGCAGTGGCGACGGCACAGACAATTGTGACGATGACGCCAACCACCAGTACCACGAAACTCTCATCAAGCATTGCCGAGAGTTCGTCCGTCGCATCGGCCGGCGGCACCAGCCCGCTACTCGCGTCGATGACGACGAGTGTGGCGGCCAGCGGGAACCCAAGCGCCACAACGAGCGACCAGTAGTCAGTCGCCAGTAGCGCGGTCCCACAGAACACGCCTGCGCCGATGATGATGAGGATACTGCCGCCAGCGATGCGCTCGCGGGCCTCGCTGCGGAGCGCCCAGACCCCGGCAGCGATACAGAGCCCGCCGCCGAAGCCGGCCAGCACTGGTATCGGGTCCACGACAGCGAGGCCGAGGACGAGCGAGACGAGCACTGCGACCGTTCCGGTCAGCGCCGCGCTCGACGCCGCCGGTCGATTGTCGAGTGCCGTCATGCCCACCGCTCCGTTGCACGAATGAGGGCTTTCGCGAGCGGTTCCGTGGGCGTCCAGTCGACAACTCGAACTGTTCCTCGAAGGGTGTCGAGGCGGGCCGTTCGGTCGATTCGCTCGACGGTACGTCCCGGACTGTCACCGCCCGTCATGTCTGGGCTGACGACCGTGACTGCGTGTCCGTACGCCGCGAGTCGTTTTGCCGCATCGGCCGCCCGGTCGTCGAGCAGGGGCGTACAGAACACGACCTGTGACTCGCTCGGAATCGAGCGGTCGAGTGTCGCCACCGCATCGCCGCCGTCGGCGATTCCGTAGCGGTCTGCCATTTCAGTCGACGACTCCGCCGGCCGGGTTCGGGTGTTGGTATCGAACAGCCACGAATCGCGAGTCCCAGAGGGCCCGGTGGCCGACCCGCTCACAACACCCTTCAGGAACCTTTTCAATCGCTGTTCCTGTGCCCGGTTGGCCGATGGCTGTAGTGTCTCGCCACTGTCGTAGACGGCGGCACCGACGCGGTTGTCCATCCCTAGAAGCGCCGAGCCGACCTGCTGGGCCGCGTAGGCACAGAACTGGACAGCCGTGGGCGCGTTTGCCTCGCCCGCAACGGAGTGTCGGGAATCGACGAGCGTGATGACGGTGGCTGCTCGCGTCTCCTTGAACTCGATTGTCGCGAGCTCGTTCGTCTTCGCGAGGCGGTTCCAGTCGACGCGGCTCATCGGGTCCGAGGACTGGTGCTCGCGGATAGCGTAGAAGGCAAGCCCGTTCCCGCCGGCGTCTGTCGGGATACGCCCGGACTGGGAAAGCGTCTGGCCCGAGAGCGGAACGGTGTCCACACTGGCACTACACGAGAGTCTCGTCTCGACGGTGACCTGCTCGGCGAACTCGACGGTCCCGGTCAGGTTCCGGCAGACGACCGCCACGTCGGTGAACGCGTGGTCACCGCGCCGGGCGTCGACCGTGTAGGTGACTGAATCTGACGCCCCGGCTTCGAGATGGGTTCCGAACCGCGGGGAGCCGTCGACGACCTCCAGCCGCTCCGGGACGCCGTCGAGAACGCGAATGTCAGGCAGCGTCGCGTCCCCGTCGTTCGTGAGCGTCAGCGTCACTGTCACCTCTGAGCCGGGGAGCGGGTCAATCGGTTCGACGTGGCGCTCGATTGTGAGCGTCGGCTCCGGGTCACCGATGGCCGCCTGATAGGCCGCGTACACCAGCGCCACCGCTGCGACCATGAAAATCACCGGGTTCCCGGTGATGATACCGGCCCCGCCGGCCACCAGCGCGGCCGAGACGCCGACGTTGCGCTGGGTTGTTTCACGCGTTCTCACGCGTGTTCACCCCGCTGGAGGCGGCGTATTTCGGCCGTCGCCGCCTCGACCTTCCGGTCGAACCCCTCGCCGCTGGCCCAGTCCCGTAGCTGCATCTCGATTGGCGGGTCAGGCGCGTCCGGGCCGCCGAGGAAGGTGGCTGCCCGGCGGTTGTCCGTCCACGAACCAGTGCGGACGTCCCGGGCCGCCGCCTCCATCGACATCTCCGCCGTTTCGACCAGCATCTGTCGCGCGGCCTCACGGAGCCTGTTCCTGATTTCCGACGCATAGCTCGCTTCGAGGCCGTTGTACGGGTCGACGCGTCCGTCGATTTTCTCGAGCAACTCGTCGATATCGTCGCCGATCAGTTCGCCGGATTCTGCCTGTGTCGCTTCCGGTTCTAGCAGTTCATCGAGCAACTCCGTCGATCTGTCGCCTGTCTCGTCGTCACCATATGGGTCACGCGGCTGGCTCCCCTTTATTGGCGGCAGAGTGGAATCCTGTGTCCGAACAACCGTGTACAGGCCGAAAACGCCGATTACGGCAGCGCTGACGCTTGCAACAAGCTGTAGTTGTCTGGCCGTTCCGCTCCCGACATCCGGAAGCACTGAGGGGAAAGTAACGACGAACACTGCCCCAGCAAGCGCGGCGAGTCCCAGCAGGGTGTACTGGACGAACCTGCGCCCCGGTGCCGGGCGGTCAACACTGATATCGATGGTTGCGCTGGCAGTTTCCCCCTGTTGTGATTCAGCATCACTCATCAGTCGTCACCCCTTCCAAGGAGTTCTCTGAGAGCGGCACGAGCCGATTCTGTTCGGTCCCCGGTCGCCGACCGCCCGCCGTATTCGACCTCCCGAAAGAGGACAGTTAGCCGGCGCACGGGCTCGGCCGGAAGTCCACTGTCGATAGCCCGGCGGGCGCACTCCCCGGGCGTCGCCGTCTCGGGGTCCGACACTGACACGCGGTCAGCTAGCAGCGCCCAGGCTTCCTGCACCGACAGTGAATCGATGTCCGGCCCGTCATCCGTCTCACTCGTTGATTCGGTGGCCGTCGACTGTCTTTGCTCCGAGTCCGACGAGCCAAACAGCAACGGGCTGTCGACGCCACTCCGAACGGAGGCAAGGAAGCCACCGGTTCCGCCGAACCCGCTGAGGGCTCTGAACGGCGCGACTGAGAGCGACCCGAACGCACTCGGCAGGCCGGCGACTCCCCGCAGTGACATCGTGCCGACCGACCCGACTCCCGTCGACAATCCGGCCAGGATACCGCCGGAGACAGCACTGATACCGGCCCCGACTCGTGAGAGCGCCGCCGATCCCGAGAGCAACGCGGTGGTCGTTACCTTCGGAATCCGGCCGATAGTCCGCCCAATCGTCCCGTTCGAAACTGTCGAAACGACTGTCTTGGCCAGGTTGCCGATGATAGGGTGCAGTCGGAGTCCAACGTCTGTCCACCCGCCACCCTCCGCGTTCGATGCGGCCCGGATAACGCCGACTGCAACGATACCGAACCCGCCGATCAGCGCCAGCCCGAACAGCTTCACCAGAATGGGTGACCCACTGTCTTCCCCGTCGCCGGCCGCCGGCGTTTCTGTCGCTGTCTCCGTGGGTGTTGGCGTCGCCGCCGGCTCATCGTTTGTCGCCTGTGGCGTCGTCGCTGCCCTATCGCTCGTCGCTACCGGCGTCGGCCCACCGTCGATTTCGTCGGGCCCTGTTCCGTCGGGCGTGGCCGGCCCGCTCGCTCGGCTGTCGAGGGGGCCGCTTGACTCGAATTCGACGCCGATTGCGCCGGGAAACAGCGCCGTGCCGAACAGAACAGCGACTGCACAGAGGAGGGCGAGGGCGGCACGCACCAGCTTTGTTGACACTACGAGACCGTTTCCAGCGACAGAGTAAATATTTTCCCTCACTGTGTGACTGTCCGAACAGAAAACCTTTCATTCGCTGTGGATATAGCAGAACTACCCCTATGCGGACACTGACTCGCCGTATGCTGTGGACCCTCTTGCTCCTCGTCGCTGTCGATATCGCTGTGGTTGCGACCGCGGCGGTGCTCCTGACACCCTGGCTTGTGCCGGTGCGGAATGCCGTCGCGGCTCACCTCCCGTTCGGTGGTGCATCGGCACGCATCGCCTGGTGGATAGCCATTCTCACCCCTGCTCTTGTGGCGTTTGTCTGGGCACAGCTCCGGTACACCAGCGCCCAGACGATGGCCGAGGTTGACGCTCGCATCGTCGGCCCCGATGAGTACCCTGCCCTCCACGAACGGGTGCAACGGCTCGCGCAACTGGCCGACCTCACGCCGCCACGGATTGCCGTCGCGGACGCCGACGTACCGAACAGTTTCGCTATTGGGACGCTTGGCGGCGCGACGGTGGTCGTCAGCGAGGGGCTCCTCTCGGCGCTCGACGGCGACGAACTTGATGCCGTGCTGGCCCACGAACTCATGCACGTCGCCAACCGCGACGCGACCGTCATGACACTGGCCAGCTTCCTTCCGTCGCTGACCAACGGCGAGTACGACCCGCTTGCGGACCTGCTTCCCGGCGGGAGTCGCTACGCGCTCGGGCTGGTCGCGCTCGGTTTCGCGTACGTGTTCAGTGCCCGGGTGCTTGCGGCCCCCTTCGGAAGCCTCTCGTTCACGCTGGGGTTTCTGTTTCTGTTTGCGGTGACAGTCCTGCTGGGTAGCGTCGCGCTGGGTGTGTTCACTGCTCCCGTCGTCGTCCTCGGGCGGTCGCTCTCACGCGCTCGGGAGTTTGCTGCCGACCGGAGCGCGGCCCAGCTGACCGGCGACCCCGCCGCGCTCGTCGGGGCGTTAGAGACGCTCGACAGCGGGGTCGACGACCGGCCGGGGACGGACAAACGCTCCGCGTACGCGGGCGTCCGCGGACTGTGCTTCCTTCCCTACGGGTTCGATACGGCGGCGTCGAGCGATTCCCTGGCTATCGAAACACGGTCCCATCCACCGACGACGGAGCGGGTCGAACGACTGCAGTCAGTCGCACGCTCGCTCGAAACAGGGTCAGTCTGAATCCTGCTCGACGCTCGGATGCATCGTCGGCTCGCCCGGCATCGGCTCCTCAAAGTACCGTCGCATAATCTCCAGAGACTCCTGTTCGCGCTTCTTGCGCTCCGCCTCGTCGATCTCCTCACAGCCCGGCGGAACCGGTCGGTCGCGGCCGGTGAAATACCCCTCCGGCGCGGTCCAGTCGTGATAGAAGTCGATGTCGGAGTCCTCTAGCAGTGTGAGCCCGACCTGTGCGCCGTGGCCCGCGGCGACGATGGTCTGGTGGTGCTGCTCGGCCAGCCGGCCGGCCCCGTACAGCCCCTCAATATCGGTCCGGCCCTGCTCGTCGGTCGAGATGAACTGCTTCGACCCACGGTCGATGAGTGAGAGGTCCAGCCCCTCCAGATACGACGGGTCCGACCAGGACGCGGCGATGAGGTAGGTCGCGTCGTATGACTCGCCGTCGGTACAGGTTACCTCGAAGCCCTCCGCAGTTTCCGTCACCTGTTCGGCTTCGCCGTCGATGAACCAGACACCGGCGCGACGCGCCTGTGCCCGCATGAGTTCGAGCAAGAGCCGGGGGTTGATTCCCGCCGGGAATCCGGGGTAGTTCTCTAGGTGGGCATTGCGGTTCAGTATCGACTCACCGGTCGAGATGATCCGGGTCGACAGGTCGGCGCGAGCGGTGTAGATCGCCGCCGACAGTCCGGCGACGCCGCCGCCCACGATGATGACTTCTTCGCGGTCGGTTGGCATGGACGGATGTTTCCAGCGGGGGCCAAGAAACATGCCGGTTTGAGACCTATAGACGGAGAGCAGCCAGTAACGGCCCCGTCAAGGCACACACCGGGCGATACAGTTTCTGAGACTACCCGAAGCCTCATAACGATACACCTACTAAAGGCGTCGTAATGACCGACACCGTCGACGAGGTCGATATGCCGTACGACGATGACGCGTCTCAGCAACAGAAGATCGAGGCGCTGCAGGAGCGGCTAGAGGTGCTCGAATCGCAGAACGAGGAGATGCGCGATAAGCTGCTGGACGCGAACGCGGAAAACAACAAGTACCAGCAGAAGCTCGAACGGCTTACGCACGAGAACAAGAAGCTCAAGCAGTCACCGCTGTTTGTCGCGACCGTTCAGGAACTCTCCAGCGATGGCGTGATTATCAAACAGCACGGCAACAATCAGGAGGCCCTGACAGAGGTCACCGACGAGATGCGCGAGGAACTCGAACCCGACGACCGCGTCGCTGTCAACAACTCCCTCTCTATCGTCAAACAGCTTGACGACGAGACTGACGTTCGCGCTCGCGTGATGCAGGTCGACCAGTCGCCGGATGTCACATTCGCCGACATCGGCGGTATCGAAGAGCAGATGGAGGAAGTCCGGGAAACCGTCGAGATGCCGCTGAAGAGCCCCGAGATGTTCGAAGACGTCGGCATCGACCCGCCGAGCGGCGTCCTGCTGCACGGCCCGCCCGGCACCGGCAAAACGATGCTAGCGAAGGCCGTCGCCAACGAGACCGACGCGACGTTCATCAAGATGGCCGGCTCCGAACTGGTCCACAAGTTCATCGGTGAGGGCGCGAAGCTCGTCCGGGACCTGTTCGAACTGGCCCGTCAGGAGGAGCCCGCCGTCGTCTTCATCGACGAGATCGACGCTATCGCGGCCAAGCGAACGGAGTCAAAGACTTCCGGCGACGCCGAGGTTCAGCGGACGATGATGCAACTACTCTCGGAGATGGACGGCTTCGATGACCGCGGTGACATCCGTATCATCGCCGCGACGAACCGCTTCGACATGCTCGACCGTGCTATCCTCCGCCCCGGCCGCTTCGACCGCCTTATCGAGGTCCCGAACCCCGACCTCGAAGGTCGCAAGCAGATCTTCCAGATCCACACCCGTAGCATGAACGTCTCCGACGACGTGGAGTTCGAGGCGCTGGCCGAGGAGATAACGGACGCCTCCGGTGCTGACGTGAAGGCCATCTGTACCGAGGCCGGGATGTTCGCCATCCGCGACGACCGCACCGAGGTCACGATGGCGGACTTCCACAACGCTTGGGAGAAGATTCAGCAGGAAGAGACCGACGACGAGGACGTCTCCCGGACGTTCGCCTGATTCGGCCACGCTTCTATCCGATTCTCCGCTCTTTTCAGGCCAGTAGTCAGCGCTTCGACTCACAATTGCGCTGTCGTGCTCGCCCGTTTCAGAACACAGTTACCACTCCGGTCCTGACCTGCTGGTATGGCCGTCGCAGACACACTCCAGTCGCGTGCCCGCGCTCGTCCGCGGCTCGTCACCGCCGCCGTCTCGGTCGTTGGCTACGCGCTCGTGTTCGGCGCGTTCGGTGGCGTATTACCCCTCCCCGAGTTCTCGAACGACACCGTCATCCTGCTGGGTGACGCAATCGCCGTCGTCAACAGTATCGCGCTGGTCGCAATCGTCGCCGGCGTCTACTTCATCAAGAACAATCAGGTACAGAAACACCGCGCAGCGATGCTGACCGCGTTCACGCTCATCATGGTGTTTCTGGCGCTGTATATTCTCAAAGTCGGCGGCGGCTTCGAGAAGGAGATCGTCGCCGAAGGGTTCGTCTGGACGGCGTACATCGTGATGCTGGCGATCCATATCCTGCTGTCTGCGGTGTCCGTGCCCGTTGTCGTCCACGCGGTCGTCCTCGGCCTGACGCACTCCCCGGCGGAACTCAGGGAAACGATTCACGCTCGCGTAGGCCGCATCGCCGTCTCTGCTTGGGGACTGAGTCTCTTCCTCGGGCTCGTGACCTACGTCATGCTGAACCACATCTACGGCTGGGTCCCCCGGTAGGCGACCCCTCCCGGTGCGTGCAGTGGCGAACGATTTTGCCCGCCGCCGCCGTAGGCCCGGACAATGACCACAATCAAGGACAGCGTCCACGACCACATCGAGATTCAGGGCGTCGCGGCGGCATTGCTCGATACACCGCCGGTCCAGCGGCTCCGGCACATCTCCCAGCTTGGCACGGTGACGCTCGTCTATCCTTCGGCGAACCACACCCGATTCGAGCACTCGCTGGGCGTCTATCACCTCGCAGACCGAGTGCTGTCCCACCTGGGTATCGAGGGCCAGCAGGCCGAGCGAGTCCGAGCCGCGGCGTTGCTCCACGACGTGGGGCATTCACCGTACAGCCACAACGTCGAAGCGCTCATCCACCGCCGAACGGGCAAGTACCACGACGACGTGGACGAACTACTCGGTGACGGCCCTGTCGCACGCGTGCTCACCGAACACGGCCTCAATCCGGACCGCGTGGCCGGCCTCGTTGCCGGCGAGGGCGAACTGGGCCAGCTCGTCTCCGGCGAACTGGATGTCGACCGGATGGACTATCTGGTCCGCGACGCCCACCACACGGGCGTTCCATACGGGACTATCGACCACGAGCGGCTGGTCCGGGAGCTGTGTTTTGTCGACGGTGAACTCGTCCTCGATGAGGGGAACATCCAGACGGCCGAGTCGCTCCTGCTCGCACGGGCGCTGATGAACCCCACTGTCTACCAGCACCACGTCGCCCGCATCGCCAAGTCGATGCTGCGGCGCGGGACCGAAGAACTACTCGCCGCGACTGATACAACGGCCGAGACGCTTCGCCGGTGGGACGATAACGACCTGCTCGTGGCGCTCAGACAGTGCGACGCGACGGCGGCGTACGCACGGCGGCTGAGCCAGCGGGACCTCTACAAACGCGCCGTCTGGGCGGAGTGGCAGGCCGTGCCCGACGAGGTGCTGGCGGCCGACCACGACGCGGTCGGCGCGATGGAGCAGGCTATCGCCGACGAAGCGAACGTCGACAGGGACGCCGTTGTGCTCGACATTCCGCCCGAACCGTCGATGACCGAGTCCAGCAGCCGTGTCCTCGTCAACGGTGGGGTCCGTCGACTCGGCGAGCAGTCGACGCTGGTCAACGCCATCCGCGCCGCCCAGCGCGACCAGTGGCGGCTCGGCGTCTATGCGCCGGACGCCGAGAGTGAGCGGGTCGGCGCGGCGGCCATCCGCGAACTCGGACTCGACCTCGACGGGGCTCGGGTTCGGGACGTACGGACAGGTATCCATGCGACCCTCGATGAGTTTAATTGAGAGAACGGGCGAACAGGGAGTGTGATTCTGGAAGGGACGATTCTGACGGGGCGGTCGTTCGAGGCCGTCGAGGGCCGTGTCGTCGTCGAAGACGGGGAGATAACCGCTGTCGAGGAAACCGCGGTCGACAGCGACGACATCGTAGCGCCGGCGTTCGTCAACGCCCACACCCACATCGGCGATTCTATCGCCAAGGAGGCCGGCGAGGGGCTCTCGCTGGAGGAACTGGTCGCCCCGCCGGACGGCCTGAAACATCGACTCCTCCACGATGCGAGCCGAGACGAATTAGTGGCCGCGATGGAGCGGACGCTGTCGTTCATGGAACAGTCGGGAACCGGCGCGGTCATCGAGTTCCGGGAGGGCGGTGTCGAGGGTGTCCGCGCGATACAGGATGCGCTGGCGGGCTCAGACCTCGAAAGCGTAATTCTCGGGCGCGAGACGACCGACGCGATGGAACTGGGAGACGGGTTCGGCGCGAGCGGGGCCAACGACAGTGAGTTCGGGGCGGAGCGACGCGCGACGCGACAGACCGGGAAGCTGTTCGGCATCCACGCGGGTGAGGTCGATAGCTCCGATATCAATCCCGCCCTTGACCTCAACCCGGACTTCCTCGTCCACATGGTTCACGCCAAGTCGCTGCATCTCGAACGGGTCGCCGACAGCGAAATCCCCGTTGTGGTCTGTCCCCGGTCGAACATCGTCACCGGCGTTGGCCGTCCGCCGGTCGAAGCACTGGCTGACCGGACGACGGTCGCGCTCGGGACGGACAACGTCATGCTCAACAGCCCGTCGATGTTCCGCGAGATGGAGTTCACCGCGAAGCTGTACGACCTCTCAGCCCGCGAGGTGTTGCGGATGGCCACAGTCAACGGAGCCGAAATCGCGGGGCTTGGCGGCGGACTCATCAAGACCGGACAACCGGCACGCCTGCTGGTGCTCGACGGGGATTCGGACAATCTCTGCGGCGCACAGAACCCCGTTCGGGCAGTCGTTCGTCGGGCAGGGACGGCCGACGTTCGACGAGTCGTCCATCCGATGACGGAATAATTCTTATCACTGCGGGAATAGTATCTTTGGGCAATGCCCTCCACCACCGACCGCGCCCTGAGTACACCACTGAAAATACTCCTGTATGGCCTGTTAGGGCTGGTCTCGTTGTTTGTCGTCATCGCGGCTGTGAGAGTTGCGTTCGGACTGTTCTTCGGTCTCATCGGTCTCATACTGGGACTCCTCTCTCTGGCTGCCACCATCGGGTTCATACTGGCCATCGGCTACGCCGTGTACTGGGTCGTGTCAGAGGTTTTCGGTCAGGACGAGGCAACGGCGTCGGCGACTGACGCGTCACGGGCACAGGCCGCACACACGACTGGCGAGGCCAACGAAACAGACCCCGTCGATCGGCTCTCTGAGCGCTACGCTAACGGGGAGATTACCGAGGCGGAACTGGAACGCCGACTCGAACAGGCCCTTGACGGCCCGTCCGTGGATGACTCCGGGACAGCGGAGTTCGAACGAGACCGAGAGTTGAACTGAACACTACCCTGTTTGGTTGTTGCATGTTATCTTTTACCAAACTATATCCGTTCAGCCAGTCAATAGTACAGTATGTACAACAGGATACTGGTCCCGACTGACGGATCAGCGGGGTCGAGAGATATACTCACACACGCTGAGGCGCTTGCAACGGCTCACGACAGTGAGATTCACGCGCTGTACGTCGTCGACATCGGTCGGTTCTCCACGCTCCCGCACGAGCCGACGTGGGAGGGCGTCACCGACTCGCTTCACCGCGAAGGTGAGATGGCGCTGGACATGGTGGAACGTCTCGTTGCCGACGACGTGACTGTCACGCGAGCCACGGCCGAGGGAAGCCCAAGCCGGGAAATCGTCGAGTACGCGAGCCAGCACGGCTGTGACCTCATCGTGATGGGGACCCACGGTCGCGGCGGCATCGACCGCCTGTTGCTGGGCAGCGTCGCCGAACGGGTCGTCCGGTCAGCCCACGTCCCAGTCGTCACCGTTCCGGTGGAGACAGCGATGCAAGACCTCCCGGAGGATGAGCAGCCTGCCGGCGTCCCACAGTGACGTGTCCCCTGTCGTTGCGCTCACTCCGAAACCGGGCGGAGATGCTCACAATCTCCCGCTGAAACGACCTCTGTACCGGATGCTGTCTCGATAACGAGCGCGCCCGGGAACTGTACGTCCACGGCTTCGCCCTCGATAGGGCCTCCCGGTGTCTCGACCCGGACCCGTTTGCCCAGCGTCGTCGCGTACTCCCGCCACGCCTCGACGACGCGCCCCGTATCCTGTCGCAACGCGTCGAATTCTTCTAGCAGTCGCTGCGTGAACAGTCGCCTGTCGAGCGGTTCGCCCCGTTCGGTCGAGAGACTCGTCGGGTTTGCTTCATCGGGCAGTTCTGCTGGGTCAACGTTCGCGTTGACCCCGATGCCCACGACGACCCAGGAGACGCGGTCGGCCTCCCCCTCCATCTCGGTGAGGATGCCGACCAGTTTGCGCTCCTCGTCGCCGTGGCGGACGAGTACGTCGTTGGGCCACTTGATGCCGGCCTCGACGCCGGCCTCACGGGCCGCCCGTGTCACCGCGACAGCGGCCGCAAGCGTGAACACCGGCGCGTGGGCCATCGGCACGTCGGGACGGAACAGTACCGAGAGCCAGATTCCGCCGCTCGGCGAGTGCCAATCACGGTCGAGGCGCCCCCGGCCGCCGGTCTGTTCGTCGGCCAGCACCACAGTGTCTGACTCCCCTTCTGCCGCAAGGTCTCTGGCGCGTGCGTTCGTGCTGGGAATGCTGTCGTGGTACTCGACAGAAAACGGCGCATCGAGGCCGTATTCGACCGCGCTCGCCCCGAACTCCGGTACCGAATCGAGGGCGTAGCCCGCGTCGTCGCTACGGATCTCGAACCCCTCGTCACGGAGCGCTTCAACGTGCTTCCAGACCGCGGAGCGAGAGATATCCAGTTCGTCGGCGAGAGTCGGCCCCGAAACAGGACCGTCGGCCAGTGCATCGAGCACCCGGTGGCGTGTGTCGTTCATATCCGGGGCTTCGACCGGCCGGAATAAAAGGCGTCTGCAGTGCGCGGCGGGCAGGCCGCGCTCACCCGATCACAAAGAGCAAGTCGCCCATGTCGACGGATTCGCCCTCGCTGACGGCTACGTCGTTGACAGTGCCGCCGCGTTCGGCGACAATGTCGTTTTCCATCTTCATCGCTTCGAGCACACAGAGAACGTCGCCGGCCTCGACTTCGTCGTCTTCCTCGACGTTGACCTCCAGAATCGTCCCCTGCATCTCAGCGGCAACCTCCTGACCCTCGGCGGTGGTGGCACTGCCGCCTCCGCCGTCAGAGCTACTGCCACCCTGTGGCCGCTGTGGCTGGCTCCCACCGTCGGCGTCTACGTTGCCGACGTTGATTGGGGGTGCGCCGCGCTCTTCGAGGTCGACCTGAAAGCGCTTGCCGTTGACCTCGACGGTAAATTCGCGTTCGACGACTTCCTCGTCCTCGTCGCCTTCGCCGTCGGATTCGGTGACCGTGCCCCACTGCTCCTGCGCTTCTTCGATGCGCGTCCGGTCGAGGTGCTCGTCGAGGTACTTTGTGGTGTGTGTCCCGTTGACGAACTTCTCATCGGTGAGCATCAGGCGGTGGAACGGAACGACGGTCGGGATGCCTTCGATGTCGAAGTCCTTGAGCGCCCGTTTCCCGCGCTCGATACACTCCTCACGGTCCCCGCCGTAGGTGATGAGCTTCGCGATCATCGAGTCATAGTCCGTGACGAGGTCGTCGCCCTGCCGGAGCGCGTCGTCGAGGCGGACGCCGATACCGCCCGGCGGGTCGTAGGTGTCGAGGCTACCGCCGGTTGCGGGCGCAAAGTCGTCAGCGGCGTTCTCGGCGTTAATTCGGAACTCCATCGCGTGGCCCTCGATTTCCACGTCGTCTTGGTCGAAGGTGATCTCCTCGTCCATCGCCACCCGCAGTTGCCACTTGACGATGTCGATGTCGGTGATCTCCTCGGTGACGCAGTGCTCGACCTGAATGCGGGTGTTAACCTCGAGGAAATAGAAGTTCGCCTCCTCGCCGAGCAGTTCCCCTTGCTCGCGGTCGGTGTCCTCTTCGACGAGGAACTCGACAGTCCCGGCGTTGTAGTAGTCCGATTCGCGGACGCCGCGTCGGGCAGCGTCGCCGATCTTCTCGCGGAGCGCATCGTTCAGGGCTGGCGAGGGACCCTCCTCGATAACTTTCTGGTGGCGGCGCTGGAGCGAGCAGTCACGCTCGCCCAGATGCCGGACGTTGCCGTGGTGGTCGGCGATAATCTGAACCTCGATGTGGCGAGGGTTCTCCAGATAGCGTTCGAGATAGACAGAGTCGTTCGAGAAGTACGCCTCTCCCTCCCGTTTTGCGCTTTCGAGCTGCTCTTCGGCTTCTTCGGGGTCGTGGACGATTTTCATTCCACGGCCGCCACCACCGCCTTCGGCCTTGATAGCCACCGGGAACCCATTCTCCTCGCCGAACTCGACGACTTCCTCGGGGTCTTCGACCGGGTCGGTCGTCCCCGGGACGATAGGCACGTCAGCCGACTGCATGATCTTGCGAGCCTTCGTCTTCTCGCCCAGTGCCTCCATCGACTCACTCTCGGGGCCGACCCAGGTGACGCCGTCCGTTTCCTGCACGCGCGCGGCGAAGTCGGCGTTCTCCGCGAGAAAGCCGTACCCCGGGTGAATGGCGTCAGCGTCGGCCTGCTTGGCCGCGTCGATAATCGCTTCCTGGTCGAGATAGGAGTCTGCGGCACGGGCCGGACCGACGTTGTACGCCTCGTCCGCATACCGGACGTGACCGGCGTGCTTGTCGGCATCAGAGTAGACGGCCACTGTGCCGATGCCCAACTCCTCGCATGCGCGCATCACGCGCACCGCTATCTCCCCGCGATTAGCGACGAGCACCTTATCGAACATACGCCCTCATACTGAGAGTCGGCCCATAAAACTATGCGCAGATAGCGGCCAAACTTACATATATAATCATGTTAGTATGGAACATGACCACAAACCGACTCAGGGCGTCGCCGAGCAACTGACAAAAAACTGTCCGCGATTAGAACCGTTCGGCGCGGCCGGCAGCGCTCCAGGGGTCGGTCGGCGCGTCCGAGCGAACCCGAACGGACCGCTTCTGCGTGGCTTCAACGCGCCCGGAGAACGACCACTGTCTGCCGTCCCAGGAGTCACCGTCGTCTGCCGCCGCAGCCGCCGCGGCCGCTGCTGCCGCACGCTGGCGGTCGGTGAGGTGTGCGCCGATAGCGACGGCGATAGCAGCCGCTTCGGCCGTCGACGCGTCGTCGAGTTGGGCGGCGATTTCTGCGACCAGATCTGCATCGACAGCCGAGTCAGTGTCAGCCGCCATCGTTACAGTGGGATGTTGCCGTGCTTGCGGTCGGGCTGGTCCTTGCGTTTCCCCCGGAGGAGGTCAAGGTCGTCGATGAGCCGCGGGCGGGTTTCCTGGGGTTCGATGACATCGTCGACGAAGCCGCGCTTGGCCGCCGTATAGGGGTTTGCGAAGGCGTCGCGGTACTCGTCGATGAGTTGTTGCCGGCGGGCCTCCACGTCGTCGGCGTCCTCCAGTTCGTCGTCGTAGAGGACGTTCACCGCACCTTTCGGCCCCATCACGGCGATTTCGGCGGTCGGCCAGGCGTAGTTCATGTCCGCGCCGATGTGCTTCGACGCCATCACGTCGTAGGCCCCGCCGTAGGCCTTCCGGGTGATAACGGTCACCAGCGGCACGGTGGCCTCAGAGTAGGCGTACAGGAGCTTCGCGCCGTGGTTGATGATGGCGTTGCGTTCCTGGTCCTTGCCGGGCATGAACCCGGGCACGTCGACGAACGTGAGAATCGGGATGTTGAACGCGTCACAGAACCGGACGAAGCGCGCGCCCTTCCGCGAGGCGTTGATGTCCAGCGTCCCGGCGTTGACTCGTGGCTGATTGCCGACGACACCGACGCTGTGACCGTCCATGCGGGCGAACCCGATGACGATGTTGCGCGCGAAGTCCTCAGCCACCTCGAAGAAGGAGTCCTCGTCGACGATACGCCCGACGACATCCGTCATGTCGTAGGGTTTCTGTGGTGCGTCGGGAACAGCCATCTTCAGCGCCTCGTCCCGGCGCTCGGGGTCGTCCCAGGGCTCGACCCGTGGCGGGTCCTCGACGTTGTTCTGGGGGAGATACGAGAGGAGGTAGCGGATGTCGTCCATCGCCTCTTTCTCGTCGGCGGCCGTGAAGTGGGCCACCCCGGACTCGGAGGCGTGGGTCTTCGCGCCGCCGAGTTCGTCGAAGCCGACCTCCTCGCCGGTCACCGTCTCGATGACGTCCGGCCCGGTGATGAACATGTGGCTGGTCTCCTCGACCATGTAGACGAAGTCCGTAATGGACGGGGAGTACACTGCACCGCCGGCACACGGCCCCATGATGGCCGAAATCTGTGGCACGACACCGCTAGCTTGCTGATTGCGGTGGAAGATATCGGCGTAGCCCGCCAGCGAGTCGATCCCTTCCTGAATCCGCGCACCGGCGGAATCGTTCAGGCCGATGATGGGCGCGCCCGTCTCGATGGCCTTGTCCATCACCTTACAGACCTTCTGGGCGAACGCCTCGCCCAGCGACCCGCCGAAGACGGTGAAGTCGTGGGCGAAGACGTACACCCGGCGGCCGTCGACTTTGCCGTAGCCGACGACGACGCCGTCTCCCGGTACTTTCTTGTCGGCCATGTCGAAGTTCGTCGAGCGATGTTCACGGAGCGAGTCGATCTCGACGAAGGTGCCGTCGTCGAGGAAGTAATCGATGCGCTCACGCGCGGTGAGTTTCCCGCGGTCGTGTTGCGCCTCGATTCGTTCCTCGCCACCGCCTCGTTCGGCCTCGGCTTTTCGTTCCCGAAGGTCCTCGACACGGTCATCGTGGCTCACGCGATATCACTTCTCCCGGACCGGAGCATATCCGACTCCTTGCGGGCATCCGAGAAAAGCGTTATCAAACTTAACCATTATTTCTTGTATTCGATAACGGAAACCGGCGGAGTTTTGAGCGACGGCCCATTGCTTTCGCGCGTGAAGAACGTCACGGCCCGCCAGCACAACCCCTTTGGCTTCGACGCACCGTGTGAGCCGTTTGTGCCGGGGTACGGCGACGCCAACGCCCACTTCCACGTCATCGGTGACCACCCCGGCGTCCACGGTGGCGCAACGTCTGGCATCCCGTTTACCGACAACGCTGCGGCCGAACGCCTCCAGCGGGCGCTCGTTGAGGCTGGACTGCTCGCCGAGGCTGGCACGCCGCCAACCGTCGAGAAGACCTACCTGTCGTACCTGTATATGTGCGGCGGTGACCCACCGACAGACGCGGATTACGAAGCTCTGGAGCCGCTGTTCGACACGGAACTCCGGGCCATCACTGCCCACGTCCTCCTGCCTGTCGGCGAGCGGGCCACGCGACACGTGTTCGCGAACACGACCTCGGAGCCGACCGAATCGATCGACATGGACGCGCTGCACGCAACCGAGGTGCCCGGCAGCGGCTGGCTCGTCTACCCGATCAAAGAGCCCGCGGAGTGGAGCGACGACGACGAAGACGCCCTTGTCGACGTCCTGACTGCGCTACTGAAGACCGACTATCGCCGCGAGGCAGACCTCGGTCGGTTCATGCCGGGCGAGGACCCGTATCTGGTCCGGTAGCGGTTCTATTGATTCTTACAGCGGCTCCGACGATCAGAAACAGTGGCTACAGCGCCCACTCGTCCGAGAGCGGTTCCGCGGACGCCCAGTACGCGTCGAACGCCTCGATAGCCCACTCGCGGACGGCCGGCGCGGTCGTATCGATCGACGCCTGTAGAACGCCGTTGTCGTCCCGCAACAGCAGATGGACCACGTCGTCGGCGATCATCACCGCAAGTGGCACACCGTCGGTTCGCACCCGGACTGACGCGTCCGGTTCGGCACGCAGCGATTCGAGTCGTTTCCGGAGTCGGTCGTCCGCCGCCAGTGCGTCTATCGCGCCGGGCGAGAACACGCCCGAGAACCGCTGTTCGCCGGCGGTGACCCGTTCCTGAACGACTCGAATCGCCTGGTCGTTGAACGCATGGGAGAACGTCCGGACTTCCTCGGCATCTCGAAGCAGGTCGAGCAATCGCTGGACCGGCGCGTTCGGCCGCGTCTGACTTGGAACGGTTATCGTGGCGTCGGCCAGATGTTGCAGGTCGAAGGCCATCGCATCGGTGGGGAGATACTGGACGATGTCGCGCAGCCGCCGCTCGGTTTCGAGGCTACCGAGGAGGTCGGTGAACCCGTTAGCAACGATGCGGCCCGTCGCCGTGGCGACGTACTCGCCCCCTGTTCGGCGAATCCACGACCGCTCTTCGAAGTCAGCGATGATCCGGCCGAGCGTTGCCTGTGACGCGCCGGTTTCGGCCGCCAGTTCCCCGCGTGAGTGTGGCTCCGTGGCCAGAAGCCGCAACACCTCGACCCGGTTTGACGAGAGCGCGAGGAACTCGATCTCTTCGAGCGCCGATTCCATACCGTCACGTTAGGGAGTCCGTCCTAAAGCGCTTTCGTAGTATGAAATAATTTCACACCGTGCACATCCGCCACGGGTGTTCGGCCGTTTCGCGTTATGTAATATTTTCTAAACGGGCCTATAAGTATCGATACCGTACTGTAGAGTACGATGATTCAGGTTTCTCTCCGTGCTCTCTCTGTCGGCTGTGCAGTTGTATCAGAAACTAAATACGAGGTGGCGGTATGATTTCGCGCCGGACCTTCGCCCTCGCCGCCGTTGCCAGTGTCCTGCTTGGCGGGACCTTCGTCGGCGCGAAGGCCGGACTGTCGTATCTCCCGCCGCTTCTGTTCGTCGCTCTCCGGTTCGACATCGCCGCTGTCGTGCTCCTTGGGTATGTTGTGGTGACGCGGTCCCGGGACGAACTGCTCCCACGGACCCGAGGCGACGCGCTTGGGATTCTCTCGACAGGCCTGTTCGCGCTCGGCCTCGCAAACGCGCTGATATTCGTCGGCCAGCAGTCCGCTACCAGCGCGGTTGCCGCTATCATCTTCAGCCTCAACCCGATACTGACGCCGGTGTTCGCCGCTATCTTGCTCTCCGACGAACGACTCTCGGCCCGCGGCGGTCTCGGGATGGTTATCGGCCTGCTCGGTGTCGGTCTCGTCGTTAGCCCTGACCCGGCAATGCTCCTGAGCGGGGGCATCGGCAAGCTAATCCTGTTCGCTGGCGCGGCTAGCGCGGCGCTGGGAAGCGTGCTCATCCGGTGGTCCGGCGGTGGCCTGTCGAGTACGGTCCGAACCGCATGGGCGCTCCCTGTCGCCGCCGCGCTCTGCCATGCGCTGAGCATCGGTATGGGCGAATCCGCGGCCACGGCGGTGTGGTCGCCGACTGCGATAGCAGCCCTGCTGTACGTCGGCATCTTCGCCGGCGCAATCGCCTACATCGCATACTTCGGCCTGCTCGATGTCACCGGTGCAATTCAGGCCAACCTCATCTTCTACGTGGTCCCCGTTGTATCAACGCTCGGCGGGTGGGCCGTGCTCGGTGAGGCAATCACCCCGACCGCAGTGGCGGGCTTCCTGACTATCTTCACGGGGTTCGTAGTACTGGGCAGCGAGTCGGTCGACATCCGGGCACTGCTCCCGGCTACTACCGACGAGGGTGACACTGTGTCCGAAAGTCTCGGCATTGCGGACGAACAGCGCGGGTTCGAGTCCGACTGAGACAGGCCGTTAGGGTGTCATATGCCTGTTTCGACCTCACTTAGGATAGGGAGTACACTGAGCCTGCCGGCCACAGAGATTCAGCAAAGTATTCACTCCACCGTCATGTATCCCTACGGGTATGACTGTCGGTGAAAATACACGCAGTCGACAACTGTTGATACCGATAGGCGGACTGGCGCTAGTGTTTCAGTCGATAGCGTTTGAGGGCACCTTCGGACTTATCGAGCATCCCGGTGTTTCCGGGGTCCTCAGAGACGTGCTGAGCGGTGGTCTATTGCTGGTGGCAACGGTCTGTCTCTTCGGTGGCGTGTATCTACGCCTGCGCAGTTCGTGAGCGACATGCCGCCCTTCTGCACGTGGCTAGGCTGCTACGGCTGGAAAAAACATCTCGCGACGACCGGATACACCGGGCGGTCACTACAAACCGTCGCGAAGAAGGTCCGCGGGAAACCGAGGCTGTGCGTCGGTTATATTGGCGGGATAATCGCGGGGTCCTCAGCGAGGAACAGCGTCTGCAGGCCGAGCGCCAGCGTCAGGAGCACGCCGAGGATAACCACCGTTCGGACCATCCAGAGCCAGGTCGGACCGAATGCCCGGAGCCCACCCGTCCCCTGTCGGAGCTCGGCAACTGCGTTGGAGGAGAGCACCCAGCCGACGAACACTAGGATGAGCAGCACTGACAGCGGGAGGAACAGCTTGTACGCGAGCGTGTCGAACCAGCCGAACCACGCCAGGTCCCAGGCTGACGGGAATCCGAGAACGAACAGCACAACTCCGAGCATCGCCGCCAGAGACACTCGTGAGTATGACGTGTTGTCGACGCCGTAGGAGACTGCAACCTCGAGGAGGCTGATGGCGGAGGAGATCGCGGCGATGAGGACAACGCCGAAGAACACGACACCGAGGAGTCGACCCCCGGGGAGCTGTGGGAACGCCGACGCCATCGCGACGAAGATGGCCGACGGACCGCTGGTGTCGGGGCTGACGTTGATGGCGAAGAGAATCGGGAACACGACCAGCCCGGCCAGCACACCAACGAGCGTGTTCGTCACGACGATGATGCCACCGTCCACCGGGAGGCTCTCGTCGTCACCGATGTACGAGGAGTAGGTAATCATGGCTGCCATCCCCAGCGAGAGGGTGAAAAACGCCTGTCCAACTGCGAACGGAATCAGGTCGCCAGCGTTCGCCGCCAGCGTGGAGAAGTCCGGTGAGAGGAAGTAGCTGTAGCCAGCCCCTGCTCCCTCAAGCGTGGTAACCCAGGCCGCCATCCCGATCATGAGGAGAACGATGCTGGGGACCATCACCTTCGTCGCCTTCTCGATACCGTCCTCGACACCCACTGCGACGATACCGACACAGATCAGCAGGAACAGTGCCTGTCCGACGACAGCTTCTGGCCCACTGGCGATGGCTCCGAAGTACTCCGCGGAGTTTCCGAAGTATGCGCCCGTTGCGCTACCGAGGATATATCGCATGACCCACCCGCCGACGACGTTGTAATACGAGAGGATCCAGAAGCCCGTAAAGACGCCCAGGCCACCGACGACCCGCCACTGCTTGAATCCGAGTTCTGCAAACGCGTCGACGGCATTACGGTTCGTTCGCCGTCCGATGATGAACTCTGCCAGCATTGCCGGAAAGCCGATGAGCAACACGGCGACGAGGTAAAAGACGAGGAACACTGCGCCGCCGTTTGTCGCGGTCTTGAACGGGAACTGCCAGATGTTTCCGAGACCGACTGCGCTACCAATCGCTGCGAGAAGGAACCCGAGCCGTGAGGCCCACGTTTCTCTGTCACTCATTGTGATGCGGCATATTCTTTTGGGGTATAAAAACCACCGTGATTCCGATTCGCAATACTCCGCCGTAATGTCAGTATAAACATATAACTCTCGAAGCCAAACAACAGCCGAGACATCAGCACTGATACCCCCTTGCCGCCGGTTCCTGACAGTGCGGATACGTGACGACGAGAAACGTGGGGCTAAGGCCGGGCGGCAGGCGGGCCAGATACAGCCACCAACGTCAGACCTCGCCGTACACCGGTACTGCCGCTCCGCTGGTCACGGCTGCGGCGTCAGAACAGAGGAACAACAGTACGTCGGCGATATCTTTCGGGTCGACCCACGTCTCGAAATCAGCGTCGGGCATCATCTCCCGGTTCATCGGGGTGTCGATGACGCTGGGCATGACGGCGTTGGCTCGCACGGACCCGAGGTTCTCCGCCGCGATGGTCTCCGTTAGCAGTCGGACGCCGGCTTTCGACGCTCGGTAGAGGCCGTCGCCTGCACCGCCCTCCAGCGACGACCGCGCGGAGACGGAGACGATTGCGCCCTCGGCCTCCCGCAGGTGTGGAATCGCGTGTTTCGACGCCAGAAACATCGTCTTCAGGTTCACGTCGAACAGGAAATCGAACGTGGCCGCATCCGTCTCGTGGATCGGTGTGTCGCCGCGCCACGTTCCGGCGATGTTCAGCAAGTAGTCCAGTCGCCCGTGCTCGTCGACGACCGCGTCAATGGTGTCGGCGACGTCGTTCTCGTCGCTGAAGTCCGCCCGGTAGAAATCCACGCGTTCGGGGTCGGAAAGCAGGAAATCCTCGGTGTTCGGTTCGACGATGTCACTACCACAGACGGTCGCCCCGGCCTTGAGAAAGGCGTTTGCGACTGCACTGCCCAGCGCCCCGCCAACGCCCGTGATCAGTACTATCTTACCGTCGAAATTAAACTCGGTTGACATACAACTGTCAATGGATAGTAGTGATATAAAAGCCCATCTCAAGAAACCCGAGGGTCGAGTCTGTGGACCGACGATAGACGGTAGCGCCGGTCGGACTACGGCGTGACGACGAGTTTGCCGAGGAAGCTGTCGTTGCGCACGTCGTCGTGAGCGGCCGGGACTTCCGCGAGGTCGTAGCGGTGGGCGACGACCGGCGTCAGTTCGTCGTCAGCCATGAGCGTCGCCAGTCGAGAAAGCACCGCGCCGAACTCGGGCGTGTTGAACATCGAGACGTGGTGGACGCTGAGGGCCTTGGCCCGGCAGCGCGGGACGTTCTCGAACGTCGCCGCGAGGTCGGTGTTCCCGATGGCGGCGATTCGCGCGCCCTGTGCGGCCACCTCGGCGTCGAACGCGAGGTAGTCGTCGAGCCGGTGGTCGAGAACCACATCCGGTGCGCCGGCGTCGACCACCGCATCAGCGAGGTCGTCCCGACTGTAGTCGAACACGTCGTCCGCACCGAGGTCGGCCAGTTGGTTGTGGTAGGCCGGTGACGCCGTCGTCGTCACCCGCGCTCCGTTCGCCGCAGCCAACTGGACCGCAACGTGGCCCACGCCGCCGCTCCCGCCGTGAATCAGCGCCCGTTCGGCCGGCTCCAGCGAGCAGGCGTCGACGAGCGTTTGCCAGGCGGTGACGCCGACGAGCGCGACGGCCGCGCCCGCCTCGGCGGACACCCCTTCGGGGAGCTGTGCCAGATGTGATTCGGGAACAGTGACGTACTCCGCGCAGGTTCCCTGGAGCCAGTTGCCCAGCCCGGTTGCGAACGCCCGGTCGCCTTCGGTGACGGAAGCCACGCGCTCGCCGGTCGCGGCGACGGTCCCGGCACAGTCGGAGCCGGGTATCCAGGGCAGTTCGCCCGGTTCGTAGTCGCCGGTCCGGAAGTACGTATCGACCGGATTGACCGCCGCTGCCTCGACTTCGAGCAGGACCTCCTCTGGACCTGGCGTTGGTCGTTCGATGTCGTCGACGCGGAGCACGTCCGTCCCGCCGTATTCGTGGAATCGTACAGCACGCATTGCAGTATGCGTCAGGCGGTATCGGCAAAACCTTTCCCCACAGTCCACTCGGCTTCTGATATGGTTTTCATATCGCGGTACGTGCAGCGAAACCGCCGGCAGCGAACGGGTGGGGCCGGTGCCCATCTCTGCGACTGTAAGGTATATCAGTAGAGCAATAGAACGTTCCACCGGTAGCCGTTCCGAGGCGACGGATTTCTACAGTCGGTTGTGGTGCTTATCATCGGTGAGAATTGCGTAGCAACCCTTTATTAGCAGGTTTGTGTAGAATTGCGTGATGGATTCAAATAGGGACTCGCCGCTCCCGAGCTTTATTGCTGGCAGTTACGCTGCCAGGCTCGGGTTGGCGCTTTCATTCGCGATACTTGTTATTATCGCTGCTGGAGTCCTGACAAGCGTGCAGGCGTCCGCCACTCTTGAGGAAGACGTGGCGGACGACATCACCGCGCTGTCAGAGACACAGGCAGTACAGTTAGACGACTGGCTGACGACATCGCGTCGGAACGTCCGGTCGACGTCGCGACTTCCCGTGTTCACCGACGGAACGGACACGGAGAAACAGCAACGACTGGAGGAGTTACGGTCCAACGAGGAACTACCGCCCAGTGTCGTCGCAGTACACTACTTTGACACCGAGACAAGCGAGATTCGCGCCAGTTCGAATCAGGACTTCATCGGGGTCAACGCTGCCGAGCAAGGGGCACCGTTCGCTACGGACCCGCCACAGTTCGACGGCCCCGACGACACGCACGTGACGGAGCCGTTCTCCGTCTCAGTCGTTGACCACCCGATAGTTGCCGTCGTTTCGCCGGTTCCCGGGGACGAAGACAGAGCGCTCGTGTACATGATCGACCTCCGGAAGAAGGCCGATCAGATATCGAGCCACCGCGAAGGGTCATTTACCACGGTTGTCAACACCGACGGGGAGTTCGTCTCACACCCCAACCACTCGATGATCGGGTCGACAGCACCGATTTCCCAGATGGAATCGGACCCGCTGGGCACGCTCGAACCCGGACAGAGAATGTTCCACGAAACAGACAGTATGTTGATGGGGCTGACCCGTCTCGAATCACACGACTGGGTCGTTATGGTCCACTCCAACCGGGAGGCCGCATACGCCCTGAGCGATCAGATCAACTCTGACCTCATTGGTCTCATCCTGCTTGCCGTCGTCAACCTTGGACTCATCGGGGTCACGATCGGCGGAAACACGATTGCTTCGCTGCGGCGGCTTTCGGTAAAGGCTGAAGCGATGGCCGACGGTGAGCTGGATGTCGACCTCGATACGTCCCGGGAAGACGAGTTTGGAACACTGTACGCTGCCTTCGATAACATGCGGGCAAACCTCCGGACACAGATATCTGAAGCCGAAACTGCCAAGCAGGAAGCCGAGGCGGCCAAAGAGCAGGCACAGGCGGCCCGTGAGGATGTCGAATCCGAACGCAACGAGATGGAGGCGCTGACCGGCCACCTCGAACTCAAGGCACAGCAGTACAGCGACGCCCTCGACGCAGCCGCCAACGGCGACCTCACCGCACGGGTGGAAACGGACAGCATGAACGACGCAATGGCGGAGGTCGGCGAGGACATCAACACGACGCTCGATGCGCTCGAAGACACAATCGCCGATATGAAAGCGTTCGCGACGAACGTCATCCAGTCCAGCGACCGTGTCAACTCGAACGCGGAGCGGGTCGACCGGGCCAGCAAGCAGGTGTCGAAGTCGATCAACGAGATCTTCGAGGGGACGACCGAGCAAAACGAAGGCCTTGAATCGGCGGCCGCAGAGATGCAGAACCTTTCGGCGACCGCACAGCAAGTCGCCTCCTCTGCCCAGCAGGTCGCCGACACGTCCCAGTCGGCCGCTAAAGTTGGCGAGGACGGCCGCGAAGCCGCACAGGAAGCTATTGCGGAGATGAGCGCTATCGAGGCCGAGACCGGCGAGACCGTCGAAGAGATCAACGCGCTCGACGACGAACTCGACGAAATCGGTGAGATTGTCGGCGTCATCACGAGTATCGTCGAGCAGACGAATATGCTGGCGCTGAACGCCTCTATCGAGGCCGCCCACGCTGACGGTGACGGTGAAGGGTTCGCTGTCGTCGCAGACGAGATCAAGGGCCTCGCAGAGGAGACCAAAGAGGCCGCCGCCGACATCGAAGGGCGCATCGAGGCCATTCAGGAGCAGGCCGGCGACACCGTCGAGACGATGGAATCGACCAGCACCCGAATCACTGAAGGCGTCTCGACGGTCGAGGAGACCGTCGATGCACTGGAGACCATCGTCGAGTACACCGAAGAGGTCGACACCGGCATTCAGGAGATCGACCGGGCGACCGAGGAACAGGCCCGGACCGCGCAGGACGTGATGGGGACTATCGACGACTTGACGACGATCAGTCAGCAGACGGCGACGGAGGCGGACACCGTGGCCGGCGCGGCACAGGACCAGTCCGCGTCCATCGAAGAAGTGTCTGACTCCGCGACGGAACTCAGGCAGCGTGCTGACGATCTCGAATCGCTACTGGACCGCTTCACTGTCGAAAACTCCGCCGGGACGGGCACCGACAGCACGGCCGCTGTGGGGGATGACTAACAATGGCAACGATAACAACCTGGTTCACGCTGGGATTACTGGGTGAACTGCTCGGGACGGCGGTGCTGGCGTACGGCTACACGCTTGTCCCCGAAGAGACGCGGAAGCGGTATCTGCTGCTGATCGCGATTCCGGGTATCGCCATCGTTGCCTACGCGCTGATGGCGCTTGGCTTCGGGTCGATACAGAGCGAGGGGCACGCGGTGTACGTGGTCCGTTACGTCGACTGGCTGTTGACGACGCCACTCAACGTCTGGTTCCTGGCGCTGCTCGCTGGCGCAAGCCGGGAGGACACGGTGAAACTCGTCGTCCTGCAGGCGTTAACTATCGTCTTCGGGTTCGCCGGTGCAGTCACCGCGTCGCCAGTTAGCTACCTGATGTTCGCTATCGGTGCGGCGCTGTTCGGCGGCGTCATCTATCTCCTCTACCGGAACATCGCAGTGGCTGCGAAGTCGACCCTGTCCGACATAGAGGTCAGCCTGTACCGCACACTCCGGAACTTCGTTGTCGTCCTCTGGCTTGTGTATCCGGTCGTCTGGCTACTCGGTGCGGCAGGAGTGGGCCTCATGGATGTCGAGACCGCGACGCTCGTGGTCGTTTACCTCGACGTGGTCACGAAAGTCGGCTTCGGCGTCATTGCCTTGCTGGCGATGATCGACCTCGGCTCAGCCGGGGAGACCGCCGAGGAGCCGACAGCGGTTGCAGGGGACTAGCGAGGGGCAAGCAAAGCGCGCCCCTCGAAAATGCGAACGGCGACGAAAGGAGCCGTTCGCAGGGAGCGACCTTCGTTGCTGCGAGCGACCTTCGTTGCTGTGAAGTCCAGTTTTGTATGAGGCACTACACACATATACGACGACACTCAGCGGCCAGTCAGGACTGCTCTTCACTGGCAGTCCCAGTGGTCTCTGTCTCGTCAGTCGCGCCGGCCGCTTCAGTCCCGTCTACGGTATCGAGTGCGTCTGGAAGCTGATCTTGGATCAGCCAGAACGTCAGCCGGTAGACGCCATACCCGAGCAGGACGAATAACACAAGGTCGATAAGATACAGTTCGACGAATTCGAGGAGCGAAATTTCGTTGAGCGCGAGGTTGCCGGACAGGATGAGAAACTCAAGGGTGGCGAGGACAAACAGCGCGGGTGCAAAGAGGACCACCAGTCCGATGACGAGAAGTGCGACCCGTTTCTGTGAGGGGGAAACAGACATACCGCTAGTTCGCTGCCCAGACAGATAGCTCTACACGTTACTTGTTACCAATCCTGTACCGACCGCCCACGCTATGCTATAGCTGACAGTGACCGAAGTGAACGGCGGACAGCGAGGGTATCGAATAAAGAGAAGCGCGCCGGTCAGTGGATGCCCATCGCTTCGATCTGCTCCTGATACCGGTTCCGGATGGTGACTTCTGTCACCTGAGCCACGTCAGCGACCTCGCGCTGGGTCTTCTTTTCGTTACACAGCAGCGAAGCGGCGTAGATGGCTGCGGCGGCGTAGCCAGTGGGTGATTTCCCCGAGAGCAGCCCTTGCTCGGCGGTGGTGTCGATGATTTCGTTGGCCTTCGACTGGACTTCCTCAGAAAGTTCCAGCTCGGAGGCAAACCGCGGGACGTACTGCTTGGGGTCGACCGGTTCCATCTTCAGTTCGAGTTCCTGAGCGACGTAGCGATACGTCCGGCCGATCTCCTTCTGTTCGACCCGGGAGACATCCGAAACTTCCTCTAGACTGCGGGGGATGCCTTCCTGTCGACAGGCCGCATACAGGCAGGCGGTGGCGACGCCCTCGATGGAGCGACCGCGGATGAGGTCCTCGTTGAGCGCCCGTCGATAGATGACCGAGGCGACTTCCCGGACCGACCGGGGGACACCGAGTGCGCTCGCCATGCGGTCGATCTCCGACAGTGCGAACTGCAGATTCCGTTCGCCGGCGTCCTTGGTTCGGATGCGCTCCTGCCACTTTCGAAGGCGGTGCATCTGACTCCGCTTCTCCGAGGAGAGCGACCGACCGTAGGCGTCCTTGTCCTTCCAGTCGATCTGTGTGGTCAGCCCCTTGTCGTGCATTGTCTGGGTCGTGGGGGCTCCGACGCGTGACTTGGACTGGCGTTCGGAGTGATTGAACGCCCGCCACTCCGGCCCGCGGTCGATGTTCTCGTCCTCGATGACGAGGCCACAGTCCTCGCAGACGAGTTCACCACCGCCGTCGCTAGATATGGACTCCGACTCACACTCGGGGCAGGTCTGCTGGCCCGTGCTCTCGGACTCCTCCTCGCGTTCCTCCTGTTCAGAATCCCGCTGGCGCGTCGGCCGTTCCATGTGTTCTTTTACGGAGAAAAGCCAATCACGTATAAATGTTTGGGCTAGTCCGACAGTTTTGCCTGGTTTGGACGCGGTCTGTGAATCCTAAATGGAACAATCATGTTAAATTTACCTAGAGCTGTCTATGTTTCGAGCAAGCGATGGGTGTAATCGGCTGGCACACCTCGTTCTCACTCCGCGATGACGGTGGAGCGCGGGCGGGCCGACACTGTTCGCCCCGCATATCGCGCTCTTTTAGTCCGGGACTCACCCACTTTGAGGTATGAGCAAGGTCAATATCGGGCTTCGGGGCTGGCGCTTCAACGAGGACGTGCTTGGGTCGGACGGGCGGGTCCGCCCGCTCAAGACCATGGAGCCGGAAACTCGCCAGCGGTTACTGGTGCTTGCAGAACGGGTTGTCGACCCCTGTGACGCCTGCTGGCTTATTCACGGCGACGAAGACATCGAACAGTGCAACGTCGCGGATGCTATCTACGGCGAGCCGATGGGCGAGGTAGTCGTCTGTTCGGACCACGAGACGGACTTCATCTACTGGTTCCGTGAGGAAGGCGGCGAGGCCTACGCCGGTGATACTGACCTGGCCTCGGCCTTCCACGAGTGGTTCCTTGACGGGAACCGCGCCCCGGAGGGGTACGTCGGCCTTGAACACGTCGATGAAGACCCGACAGCGCTGCCAGAGGCCCCCGACAGGGACGAAGCGATTCCGGGACTCGAAGAGGAAGTCGAGCAGATGGACGAGGAGGACCTCGACACAATCGATATGGACCTCAGCGACCTGGACGTATGATATCGGTCGCCGTCGTCGACGCGGAGACGCCGGGCAACGTCGGCACCATCGCCCGGTCGATGAAGAACTTCGGCCTGTCGGAACTGCTGCTCGTCGACCCGCCGGAGCTAGACCCAGACGGCGAAGCGTATGGCTTTGCTGGCCAGGCCCGTGACGACATCCTGCCGAACGCCCAGACGGTGACGTTCGACGACATCGTCGAGAACTACCACACCGTCGCCTGCACGGCGACGACCAACGAGGACCCCGCTAACCACGTCCGGTATCCAGCGACGACCCCGGCCGACCTGACCGACTCGCTCCGGGATGTCGAGGGCGATATCTGCGTCGTCTTCGGCCGCGAACGGGTCGGGCTCTCGAACGACGAACTCGCACGGCTGGACGTCATCTGCTCTATCCCGGCCAGCGCGTCGTATCCGGTGTTGAACCTCGGTCAGGCGGCTACAATCGTTCTCTATGAACTGCGTGAGCTAACTGTTGCCGAGACCCAGCACCCCGAGGAGCTGCATACGCTCGCCGAGACGCCGGCGGTCGAGGGCCTACACGAGGAGTTCGACCGATTCCTCGGCGCTATCGGTCACCCCGAAGAGAAACAACACAAGGCCCGGCGGCTGTTCCGGCGGGTGCTCGGGCGTGCGCAACCGACCGGCCGGGAGACGAAGACGCTTCGCGGTCTGTTTCGGCAAGCCCGACAGCGAATCGAGCGTGCCGAAGACGACTGAGGGTCAGTCGAGCTTTTCAGACCCAGTGTCGGAGTCGAACAGCGAACCGATGACGGCGTCGTGGGCCTTCCGCAACCGGTAGTGCAAGGTCGGCGCGGAAATGTCGAGTGTCGCAGCCAGTTCCTCCGCGGAGCTCCCTCGCGGCCAGTCGTAGTAGCCGCGTGCATAGGCAGTCTTGAGCGCGGCGGCCTGTTTCGGCGTTAGCCGGTCGCGTATCCGCGTCTGGAAGTCAGTGGCCGTCGAGACCGGCTGGTCGACGTACTGCTTGCTCCGTAGTTCTGTCCCGGGCGTTCCCTCCTGAATCGCCTCAACGACGGCACGGACGTTGATATCCGGCGCCATCTCCGCTGTGAACCGCAGATCGCCGTCCGCTGCGACGGCCTGCTGAACGGCCCCGCCGTAATCTGCGAGCGTGTCAAGCGGCGATGTGGATATCTCATCAAGCGTGACTTCGAACAGGGGCGCTCGGTTCTCCGCCGCCGTTTCCACGACGGCACAGGACTCGACTGACGGCGTCTCAGTGAGCGCCTGACACACCCGGTCACTGTCCACACCCTTGGCGCGAACATAGTGGATACAGTTCCCGGAGCTGATCGGAACGCGCCGTTCGAGCGTGAATGAACAGTCGAGCATCGCGGAGAGGCCGGCGAAGATATCGTCGGAATCCGGCGTCAGGAACTCCAGTTCGACGGTCGTCGCCGCCAGCAATGACTGCTGACTGTGGACGCGCTGGATAGAAAGCGCGATAAGTCGCCCCAGATCAGCCAGGATGTCCGACTCACGGCAGCCAATCGTCGCTCCAGTCGATGCGTACACCATCAGTACGCCGTATGTAGTCTCGCCAGTTGTCAGGGGAACAGCCGCGACGGAGCAGCGGTCTGCGAGTAGTGGGCGGTCCATCCCGGTGTCCGAGGGCGTCGGCACGTCGGTGATATCCTCGACGACCTGTACCTCGCCGGTGTCGATGGCATCGATGGCGAGACTGTGCTCGCCGGGGGAAATATGCTCCGGTGTTGCCGTGTCTATCCCAGCGGCGGCACCCAGTGTTATGCTCGTGGCACTCCCGCGGCTCCCGGTCCAGACGGCCTGGTACAGGTCCGATTCAGTGAGATGTGCACACACTGCCGATTCGATTCCCTCACGTGTCTGTGTGTCCTGTAACGCCTTCGCGATCTCTCTGCCCAGCACGTTGAGCCGCTGTGCCTGCTTGAGCTTGTCACGCTGTCGTTCGAGCTCGGTCTGGCGGTGCTTATGATCGGTGATATCTCGCGCGACGAAAATGACAGTGTCGGGGTCGTACGCGCGACTTTCCAGCGGTGCGACCCGTGCCTCGAACCACCGCTTGCCACTGGGTGCCTGCAGTTTGTACTCCACGGACTGAAACGACCCGGTCCGCAGGGCTGCACGAACGGCCGCCAGTAGCGAATCAGCGGTATCGTGAGGGAAGAACTCGTGTAGCGTCTGGCCGACAAGCGTGTCCGTATCGTCTACCGTCAGCATCGTCTCCGGGTCGGTCAGACAGTCGAGAAATCGCCCTTCCGCGTCGATGATGAAACTGGGGTCGGGAAAAGCAGTGTTTCACTGTATTCTGTATAACTGTGTAAAACATTAAATAGCTGGCCTCAGTCATTTGTGCTATGGCAGACTCTGATACTGCTACCGTGGCCGTCCGTGTTGACAAGTCTATCAAAAGAGAATGGGAGAATAGGGTGTCTGAGTCGCAGGATTATGGCAGTCTTAGCCATTTAGTTCGGACAGCAGTACAGAAGGAAATCAGGGATGAGTACTCCGTGGCCGATACCACCACAACCGACAGTGGCGAGTCTGGTAGCGACCCTGAGATGCTAGACGCTGTTGAATCCCTACAGGGTCAGATAGCTAGTGTACAGGCCCAGATAGACGAGATTCAGAAAGATACCCAGTCAGAAGCCGCATACGAACTTGAACAAGTGCTACTTGAGCTGCTTCCGGCGGTTCCCGAGCCTGAATCTAATGAACTACTCACTCCACATGGTCCGGACCTCAGTAGTGTGGCAGTGACTGCTAGAGACATTGCCGACCGGATAGGAGCGAACAGAGACAGGGTATCTGGTGCATGTGACCGGCTGGCAGACGAAACGGGATACATTCGGAAGGCAGTCAATGAAGATACAGGTACGGCATACTACTGGAGAGAGGAATAATGCAGCTTGACGATATTAGTCGCGACAAGCTACTGACAACATTCAAGCGCAATTACGACAAGTCACCTCCAACCGCCGAACGGTATCAATGCGACGTTTCCGAGTGGTTAGATTACCTCGAAAAGCCCGGACACTTAGACTTTGACAGCAATACATACAGCCGGGACGCCAAGACATTCTATGTCGCTGAGACTGGCACTGATAGTCTGACTGGTAATCTGAAACGGTATCTGCAAGACTTACTCAAAGACGGTTATGCACCCAGTACGGTGAATTTGAGACTGGCCGCGATTTCAACATTCTATCAAGTTATGCAGGAGGTCAATCAAGACAGTGATATTCCGGTTTCTCTGCCTGTTGATGAATTAGAGAATCCAGCAAAATCACTCGAACCTATAGCAGAATGGCAAACATATAAAGATAGAATGGTGGAAAAAGAAAAACAATCCTCGTCAAAAGAGGATGAATACCACTATTTGAAACCAAATCAGGTCAAAGAGCTGATAAAGAACGTACCAGCGCCTAAACCCCGGAATGAACTAATTATACGGCTCTTATTCCACACCGGGGCAAGACGTGGGGAGCTAGCAACTACGAAGTTGGACGACTACGACCACGAAAAGAATACTGTGGAGATGCATGATAAAAAGAATAACCAGACTATTGAGCGACATTATCCCCACAGGGTCCAGAAGTTTATCGACAGATGGAGGAACGTACATAGAAAGGCTCTACCAACTGCTGATAGTGAGTACATGTTCCCGACCACGCACTCTGAACAAATAGGGCCAGCAGTAATAAACAAAATGGTCAAAAAAGCCGCTGAAAACGCTGATTTGCAGGCATACACCACTAGGGAAGTGGATGGCCAACGACAGGCTGAGATTACGGCACATACGCTTCGGCACAGCTACGCTATGGATAGACTTGATAATGGTATGGACATTCGGACGATACAGGAACTGCTCGGTCACTCAAAGCTCGAAACTACTGAGGTGTACTTAGATATGCAGAATGACGATGCCATAGATAAAGCAAAAAGCGCCGGTACTACACGGCTCTAACTCGGGACTGTGGAAATCCAACATTGACGGATTTATAGCATCTTAGAAGTCCCCCTCACCGTGTTCTGCGCTAATAAGACACCATACTCTACCCAAGTGCAATTATCGATTGTCTTACCATTCTAAAATGTGGGGAAATGGACAGATTGTGACTCTCTCTCAATTTGATTATCTCCTGACGTTCCGGGACTCCTCGCACCGCTCGTCCGGGCTTTCGCCGCCACCACAACAGAGCCTCAGTCGATCACATCGGGTTAGAGGAAGCGTCTACTTGGGAAGAGTGTGGAAGCCACCCAAGCAGACAGCGAGATAGAAGAAGAGCACCTGCTTAATTTTGTCGTCAATAGTCTTGACGAGGAACTTTCATTAGATCTCGGCGAGAATGTCAAGGTCACGGCAGAGACGCTCTATGAGGTCCTCGCCGGCGCCAGCGCCGGCGGGACCTCGATCAATCACGTCTGCGAAACGACTGACGACTCACCACACGCTAATACCGTCCGTGGACATCTCACCGATCAGTTTGAACTGGATTCGGTTGAATCGGTTGGAGACACGCTGCTTCAACGAGATACGCTTGAGACACTTCCAGATCGACCGGTGGAGGTCTGCGCAGACCTCCACCTCGATCCCTACTACGGTGATGAGGACGAAACCGAGGCTCTGTACTCCTCACAGGCCAAGCGTGGAACAACGACGTTTCACGCCTATGCAACGCTCTACGTGCGCGTACGCAACAAGCGATACACGCTGGCGGTTCGCCAGCTCGTTGCTGGCGAAACCACCAGCGATGTCCTCGGTGAGTTTCTTGAACTCCTTGACGGCCTTGACCTCGGCGTCAAGGCCGTCTACCTTGATCGAGGTTTCTACAACAGCACCTGTCTCAAGCTGCTGTACGCGCACAATTACGCCTATGTGATGCCGATCGTCAAGTGGGGTGAGACGATTCAAAACAAACTCAGCAAAGGCTGGAGCCGCGAGATCGAACACGATCTCGCTGGCGAGGTGGAGTTCCCTGTGTTCATCGACTGCGTGTACCAGCAGGGACGGTACGACGAACACGGGGTGGCGCGTCACGGCTACGCCGCTGACGCGCCCTTTATCGACACGCCACGAGATGCACGAGATCACTACAGCAAGCGCTTCGGCATCGAATCAAGCTACCGATTAGCCAAGCAGAGCCTCGCTTTCACTAGTTCTCAGGATGCTGGACTACGGTTGGTAATGTTTGTAGTGAGCCTACTGCTTCAGAACAGCTGGCGATATCTCCACTGGAGGTACGTGGCGGCGCCCCGCCGTGGGGGGCGCCGCCTCTTGCAGTGGTCGTTCACGGAGTTTTGCGAAATGACGCTTCGCGCAGCTTGGACAGCACTTGGTGTCCGCAGGTCTGTTCCAGCGAATCAACCACTTGACGGCCGGTTCTTCCGGTAGCTGTCCATCGGGCCGGACGGCGGTCGTCAGTGGTGACACTGTCGCGTCGGCGGCAGTCCGCCGCCGACAGCGACGGTCCATCCCGAAAATCATGCTCACCAGCGGTTCGAAGATGCTCCACAGCTAGTTCGGTTTAGTTCACCGTAATCAAACGGGGTTACGCGGCTGTCGATGTGATCGACTGAGCCTTGGTCCTCATGTCGATTCTAAGTTGTCTCACTGTCGTCTTGCCACCCCTCTGTTCGTACCCAACAACTTCTGAGACCCAACCATCTTGTTTAGCTGCGGCGTCTCAGAACCCTGCTCTCACAGACGGTGTCTCTCTCACTCTGGTTCTCACTTGGGCGACTCATAACTCACGTCGATTTTAAACTGGCTCAATTGACGCTGAGAGTGTTTCCCCCATGTTTGAGTCCCAATCATCATGTTAGGCTGTGGACCTCTTAGACTTTCCCTCAACTATCTTATTTTTTATGTCTCAAAATACTTGATTTCATATAATTGAGCTTCTGTTGCTAAGCATTGACCTCCTGTTTCCGGCGCGCTCCATGCCTACACACCAGCGTTTTCTGAGATTCGGAGTACTGAGAAAATTCCGCGCCTCGACCGGCTACCGACTGGGGGTCACGCACGCACGCCGGATGCTGAGCGGTATCATCTTTATTTGTTTCTTTTACTACTATCTACATTACTAGCCTATACTAATGTTTCAAATCATGGAGTGCAACAACAGCAACAGCAACAGCAACAGCAACAGCAACAGCAACAGCAACAGCAACAGCAACAGCAACAGCAACAGCAACAGCAACAGCAACAGCAACAGCATCATCCTGTTCGTTCCCTGCGGGAACAAGAACAGGTTATAATCAGCTACTGTTTATTTTGCTGTTGTGAACCCCTTTTGGGTGAACATACAGCATACAGCCTCAGCAACCGCACTCCACCGACCGCTTCGACCGCAACCGCAACTTTCCGGCTCTATGCTTCTCAACTAAAAGTCCATATTGGAATCATACCGTACCCACTCAGAAGTCCTGCTATACCGTTCGTCTGTATGGTAGTTTCTACAACTGAAATATATCAGCCAGTAAGGAGGGCAAGAATGACTATTAGTAATACTATCCCTACAAATACTCCAAAGGTATGTGTTTACCCTGTGGATTCAACGACCGGTACAGCGCGAGCTCGTGAGATCATCTCGTTGTCCCGAACGACTCGCTTGAGTTCCTCATAGGGATTGCGTCCCTGCTGGCTCCACGTTGCCAGCAGGGAGAAGAGGGTTTCGTGGACGAACATTCCGCGGTCGTTCCGGAGTGTCCCGATGATTTTCCGAAGAACGACTGGTTCACGTAGCGCGTTTTCCGCAGCGTTGTTCGTCGGCGAGACCGCTGGCTCACCGACGAAGGTGAGCCAGTGGTCGAGGCCTCCTTCGATCTTCCCGAGTAGTGTTGCCACTGGTCCGTCGGGGACCGACCGCTCAATCAACGATTCGAGTTCTCTCCGCGCGACACGCTGTAATTCTGCCCGCTCGCGCAGTGTCAAGTCGCTCTCCAGCTGAGTCTGGAGAGCGGCATACAACTGTGTGAGCGCTCGGTAGATCGGTTCGCCTTCTTCCTGCTGTTCGGCAGCATCCTCGGCCTCCCGGAGAATGTGCGCCCAACACCGCTGGAGTTTCTTGCTGAAAGCTGGGTACGCTGTCCACCCGTCACAGATAATCGTTCCTGCGAAGTCCTCCCCGAGGACTTCCGCAGGAACATCGTGGCCACGACTTTCCCGGACGGCGTACAGCGTGTGCTTGTCCGTTCGGAACGTCCAGAGCCACGCTTGGTCTCCGTCGCGCTTGATTCCCGTTTCATCAACGTTGACCACGTCGGCCTGTTGAATCTGTCTACGTATCTGCTCGTACTCCGAGCGACCGGCGCGCGCTGCGCGCTCGGTCGCATGCCACGCGGACGCGCCCGAAAGGTCCAATCCGTGGAGTTGGTTGAAACGATCAGCGATCTTTCGGTAGGGAAGCCGGTGATCGTACCGGGAAAGAGCCGCCTGCGCGATGACGTTCACCCCGAACTGCCCCTCATCGGGGCAGTCGGGGTGTGATGCCACCGTCTCGGTTCCGCACGAGTCGCACTCGTAGTAATGGCGGTTGTACTGGGTAGCTTCCACAGGCTGCGGATCAGGAATCTCTTCGACGAGTCGCGGGCTGACGCCCTCCGACTCATCGAACTGCTCACCACAGTCAGGGCAACAGTCACACGTGACTTCGACCTCCTCATCTGGATCGGGTGCAGACCGCCACTCGGGATTATGGCCGGATTTTCGACCCGGTGTCCCGCCGTCAGTACGAGGTTCTTCGTCGTCCTCGTCGGATGAAGACGAGGACGACTCCTCAGAGTCAGATTGTTTCTGACTGGAGGGGGTGTGCGGTCCTTCGTGCCAGCGAAGTTTGGCTCTGAGCCGCTTGTTCTCTTCGCGGAGGTGTTGATTCTCCTGTTCAAGCTTCTCAACACGATTTTTGAGCGCAAGAAGTTCCTCACGCGAAACCTCAACGCTGTCATCTGAGGAAGTCACGCGACTGCACTCCCCAAAGCAGACGACACGGGATGGTCTCTGTCAGAGAGACCATCCCTCACAATCGCCTTTGTCGCCTGCATTGACCTACTGGCAGGTCAGGGGCAATCTACGAGAGAGTACCGAAATCGTTCTGGGGGTAAACCGATGCCTCCAAAGAAAGCCAATAAGACAGTTAGTACAGGTGAATTTAGTATACCAGCCTCAATGTTGTCATTATTATAATCCAAATCTCTCTTATTTTCACTGAAATTTGTATATACTTCTTTTGTACCCCCCCCTACCCTCCTGTTGCTTTTTATGCTCACGAATCTCCTCAATATTATAGCCACGCAAGGCTTCTACCTGATTCATAAATTCATATTCTATTCTACCTGTGTTTGCGGTTATATTTATGCTGACGTTCTTTTTTGGTTCGATTGTTATTGGCGTACTTTCATTTTTGTCTGATTCTGGAAAATTAACTATAATTTTCACTCCCCAACTGAGTAAACCTGCCCCTGTATTGCCTGTAACGTCGTACTGCCTCTCTCTGTATTTTTTAATTTGGGGACACTGCTCAAATGCTGCTCTTATTAAAGTTCGTGCTTCCTCCTCTGGATATTCAAGTAGAAGTTGTTTCATGCATACTTATCTAGAGTTACTTTGTTAGTACTAACGGATTTATTGCTGAAATATTAGAAAGGATATAATTCAGGCTCTCAGCCAAATTTGGTGCGAACGCTTACACAGTATATATACTGAGGGGGGTCCCTCTATTGTAAAAACCCTCTCGTCTATCCATACCGATTTTGTTATACAGAGTTTTACTGTGTACTGCAAAAGGCAGTGTTCAACGCGTCCCGCTGTTCCGAGTGGCGCTGTCGTTCGAGTTCGTAGCCGGCCCAGTCGGAGAGCAACCGGACGAACGTCAGGTCCCACTGCGTGAACTCCGCTGTGCGCGGCTCCAGTCCGTAGAAGCAGAACGTCCCGTACACGGCTCCATCGACGACGACGGGCGCGCCGATGTAGTTCACAATGCCCCACTCCGGGTCAGCGAGGTCCGGCGCGTCCGCCTCAACGTCCCTGATCGCGAGCGGTTCGCGGTGTTCGACGACGTGTCTGCAGTTCGGGAGGTCCTCGATGCTGGTCGTTCGGCCGGCTTCGAGGTCGGCAGTCGTCGGTGCAGTGACTGCCTCGAACACGTACTCGTCGCCGTGGACCCGAGAGAGCGTCCCAAACGACGAACCGAGCGTCTCACAGCCGAGCTCTAACAGCGCGTTGAGCTGTTCTGTGAACGTCCGGCTTGAGTCGGTGCAGATGTCGTAGGCCGCTTCGAGCACCGACTCCCGTTGCTTCCGGGCCGTGATGTCGATATGTGCGATAGAAGCGAACGTCTCCCCATCAATGGTGAACGGAGCAGCGTACAACCGGAACCACCGCTTCGCTGACTGGGTGTGACACGGGTATTCGAGTTCGAACGAGGATTGCTCGCCGGCGAGGACGGCCCTGATCCCCTCGGCTGCCTGTTGCCCAGTCGTGTCGTCAGCCATGTCAGCGACACCGAGGTAGTTCACGCCGAGCGTATTCGGTGTCACCTCTGTTCCGTTTGCCCGGCCGAACTCGCTCCATGTCTCGTTCGTCGAGAGAATCACCCCGGACGCATCTACGATCGCAAACATGAGGGGTAGTGTATCGATGGCTGGCCCGTACAGAGCGGGAACATCGTGGCCATCCATGACACTCGGGACCATGCGTTCAGTGTGGCGGCGAGCTACTTAAGGCCCGGTGTCTGGTTTGAATATTAATATTTCAGCAACGCTCATACCTGTGACGAATATAATCCCAAATTAGGGCTATAGCGGACTTTTGAGGGACCACATTCGAACGAAGCCCTGACATACCAACCACCAAATATTCACATATTAACCAATTATCGACCGGCCCGGATATATCAGACATGACTCCGTTTCGCCCCGATTTATTCTAGGGACCTAGAGAGAGTGTTTAGGATGGTTACCATTGTAGCGACCCACAGGATACTCACTGCCTCACTATGGATTCCACTGCTAATCTAGTTCGCGTCGAACTGTTCGTCCGGTCCCTGTGTCCGGAAGCTGCAACGCAACAACAGAACTACGTGCTTGACCGGTTACAGGCTCTTGAGGACGCTGGCTGTATCGAGGACCTGTCGATACTGATCTGGGGACGCCGGATCGAACCGCGACTCGCACAGCGGACTGCGGAGGGACGACACCTGCTGGAACGGCTTTCCATGTTCGAACAGTGGGAACGGGACTCCGATGTCTCGCTTGACGCCTTCGACTGGCAGCACCCGGTGACAAACATGGTTTCCGACGAGTCGGTCAACGTCATCACGTTGCCGTCGCTTGCCCTCGCTGAGTACGTTGACGATGACCTCCAGCACGTCGCCCCATGCACGCGAGATGGCACGGTCTACCGCGTCGTCGATCGTGTCAACCACCTCGCGGATACTGCAGACATAGCCGACGAAGTTGGGCATGAGCGTACTGTGGTACAATAGCGTTCGAACCGTCCAAACCTGACACGCGAACCGTCCAGATCTCAGCACCATACCAGGTAACATGAATACGAAACAAACCGAGATACCGGATTCGCTTCCAGTGGACGACCGGCTGTCGCTCCTGTCATCGCACTACCGGCGGTACCTCCTGTACGGGCTTTCACAGTACACGACACCGGTTTCACTGGCTGTGCTCACGGACACGGTGACCGAATTCGAACACGGGACACCAGCCGAACAGTACCGTGACGAGCGGCTCACGATTTACACGGCCCTCTACCACAACCACCTGCCGCGGCTGGTCGATGCCGGTGTCGTCCAGTACAACCAATCGGAAGACATGGTCGACATCGGGCCGAACGCGCCAGCCCTCGTTCCGCTACTCGAGTCGACGATAGAACACGACCTGTCGGCGAGCGGTAACGGGCTGTCATCGACCGCCGTCGATATCGCTTCCTTACAGCCTGAACGAAGCAATTAAGCCCGCTTCTGTATCTCTGAGCGCAACACGTCGCTCACCGTATCGCCGTCGGCTTTGCCACGGAGTGCGCCCATGCACTCGCCCATCAGCGCCGAGAACGCGCCCATGCCTTCCTCGGCGACCTGGTCCTCGTGGCGTTCGACGACTTCGGCAACGGCGTCACGGACTTCCGACTCGTCGACGCCGCCCAGCCCCTCCTGCTCGACAGCTTCCTCGGCCGTCAGTGACGGGTTCTCGGCGAGTGCCGTCAGGAGGTCTTCCATCCCCTCACGCGGCACGTCTCCGCCGTCGACCAGCAGAATTGCGCCCTGCAGGTGTTTGTCGGTGAGGTTCTCGACGGGCACGTCGTCGCGGCGGAGTTCGGTCAGCGTCGACTCCAGCGTGCCGGCGGCCAGCGTCGGGTCGACGTCCTCGCCCTCCACCAGTGCCTCGAACAGCGGCCATCGCTGGCCGTAGGCGACCTGCTCGGCGAGGCCGGAGCCGAGGTCGAACTCACTCTCGTATCGGTCGACCTTCTCTGTGAGCAGTTCCGGGGTCTCGACTTCGGTTACGTCGGGTTCGACGGGTGGCACGTCCGTCTCGGGGTACATCCGCGCTGCGCCGGGGAGCGGGCGGAGGTACCGCGACGTAGCGTCCTCGTTCGCGTCGCGGGTCTCCTCCGGGACGCCTGCAAGCGCCGTCTCAGCGCGCTCCGCAACGGCGTCGATGGCCAGTTCGGCGGTCTCCGGGTCATCAGCGACGATAGCGACAGCGTCCTCGGGGCCGGCCCCAACAGCGTCCCGTAGCGCCTCGACTTCCGCCTCGGTGACGCCGTAGGCCGGGAGTTCGTCTGTGTGGAAGATGCCGCCAGCGCCGTGGCGCTTAGCGTGGTCGGACAGTTCGGTTCCGAGCCGGCGGTCAGGCTGAATCTCGCGGCCCACGAGCCCGTCGAAGCCAGACAGCAGGAGGCCCTGTACTTTGCCGCCCGAGGAGAGCGCCCCCTCGATGACGCCCGAATCCGTGTCCTCGAACACCTCGGTCACGTCCTGTGGTTCGCCGACGGTGGCGCCGCGCTCGGCGAGCTCCTCGGCGATGTCCAGCAGTTCGACCTGCCGACGGACCTCGTTACGGACGAGGTCGTCGATGTCATCGAGGCTCTGGACGCCTTTCAGCTCGATCCGTGCGCCCTCCTCGATGGAGACGTTCACGTCCTGACGGATGGTTCCGAGGCCGCGCTTGACCTTCCCGGTCGAACGGAGGAGCATTCCGATGCGCTCGGCGGCTTCACGGGCCTGCTCGGGCGAACTGATGTCCGGCTTCGTGCCGATTTCGACCAGTGGGATGCCGAGACGGTCGAGCGAAAAGCGGACGCCGTCCTCAGTCTCCTCGATGCGCTGGCAGGACTCCTCCTCAAGCAGCATATCCTCGACACCGACCGGGCCGGCGCTCGTCTCGATGGCCCCGTCGTTTGCGACCAGCATCGAGCGCTGGAACCCCGTAGTGTTCGAGCCGTCGACGACGATTTTCCGCATGACGTTCACTTGGTCGACGACGGACATATCCAGTAGCTGGGCGATTTCGAGCGTCGTCTCCATCGCTTCGCGGTCGACGCGGTGCGGTGGCTCGTCGTCCTCCTCGACGAGACAGGTCGTGTCGTAGGCCAGATACTCGAACTCCCGGTCAACCATGCTCTCCTCCAGCGCCGCCTCGTCGATCTCCCCGAGTTCGCTCTTTGTCGGGTGCAGATAGCGGGTAAAGGAGCGCTCGCTCTCTTCGGGTTCGCGGATCGTCGTCGGACAGTCACAGAACAGTTTCGTCGCAGTATCGAGTTGCTGGTGAATCTCTAGGCCAGCGACGAGCCCCAGCTCCTCGTAGTCGTACTCGGTCATTGTCGAGGTGTCCGGGACCGGGGGCCAAAAAACGCACCCTTCCCGCGCTCGCCGCCGCCCTTTTGGCTGTCTCGCCCTCACTGTCAGTATGCGCTGGCTGTCGACAGCCGCGGTGGTCGTTGTTCTCCTGACAGCCGGCTGTAACGCCTTCGTCGGCGCTGACACTGCTGATCAGCGAACTGTCACGCCCGCCCCGGTCCCAACAGCAGCCGAGTCGGACACGGCAACGTCGCTGGACCCGCCGCCCGGCGTTACCACGGAGCGCCTCGAAAACGTCGCCCTCCTTGCGGCTGCTCACCGACAGGCGCTCAACGGTACTACCTACACCCTGCATGAACGCTACAGCGAGTTCACAATCGGGAACGACAGCAGTTCCGTCCGGCGCGAAGAGACTGTCGCCGTCGAATCACCGACGCGGTACCGCGACGAGATGGTCAGAATGAGGACGGACTCGAACGGGGCCGTCGAGCGGTACGAACAGTCGACCTACGCCGACGGCACCAACTGGTACGAGCGCCGTGACAACGGCACCGTCGAGCGCCAGCGCGGCGAGGTCCGGTTCAGCCGTGATAAGTACGCCTACCGGACCGCGTTCTACCTGAATCGCTACGCCGTGGTCAACCAGAGTGCCACGGCCGTCATCACACGGGACGGCGGCCGAGTCTACCGGATTCGCGGTTCCGGCGGCGAGATTCCAGCCGCGGAACGGCTAGAAGAGTTTCGTGTCGAACTGCTGGTCGAATCAAATAGCCTCGTCCGCCAATTTAGCGTCTGGTACCGTACCGAGGACCGTATCGTCGAATACAGTTTCTGGTACGAGGATATCGGCGAAACGACAGCGGAGCGGCCGGCGTGGCTCAACGAATCAACACCGGCGAATTGAGTGAGGTCGACACGCGGCACCGCACGCCAAGTGGCTACAGGCGGTCTGTCTCGGTTCGAACTTCGTCAGTTCCGGACGTGCTTCCTGCTCGGTCGTCGTAGTATTTCCGGCCGATAAAGTCGTCGTCGAGATTCCCGACCAGAGAGTTATACAGCCCCTCTGCGGACTGGTACGTGGCCTCACTGGTTCGGGCCAATACCTCACTCATTTCGACCGAGTCACCGTTCTGAGCGGCCAGTTCGACATCGCCGAGTTGCTGGACGACAGTGGCGTGCTCAGCGGGAAACTCACAGGCCTGGTCGAACAGCTGCAACGTTTCTGAGTAACGCATCTATACAACACCTCTATATTCCTAATTAAAAAATATTATGAATTCTGTTTGTCCGGTGATGGGCTTCGCCGACCAGATCCGGTCGGTGGGGTGAGACCTACTATTTCGCTCCACTTGGCGCGGGAAAACATTTCACGGGTCGTGACATATGTGTTCATATGACAATCCGATTGTCAATTCCGGACGACGTAACGGCCATCAATCAGGTGGCGACGGCGGCCTGGGAGACGGATTACCCGGACATCCTCTCGCGCGAGACAGCTGAGGACGGCGTTCGCGACTGGTACGCGCCCGAACAACTCGAATCAGAACTGGTCGAATCACAGACGCTCCTGCTCGTCGCCGAGCGCGAGGAGCACGTCGTCGGGTTCGCACACGCGACGTGGCACGAGACTGACCAGGAAGGCTACATTCTCCGGTTGTACGTCCATCCAGACTACAGGCGCGAGGGAATCGGCCGGTCACTGTTAGAACAGACCTGCGAGGAACTGTTCGAGCACGATATCCACCGGATCAACGCAATGGTCCTCTCGGCGAACGAACCGGGAGCCGAGTTCTACGAGGGATTCGGATTCGAATTCGCCGACGAGAGCGAAACCGAAATCGGCGGCGAGCGCTACCCTGAGAGCCGCTACGTCCTCGCAGACGAGTCGCGGGTCTAGAAGCATCGGTCGCAGTGGCCCGATGCTGTTTACCTGCAATGGCGGCTGCCCGTCGGCACAGAACCGACCAGAAAATAGAGACACAGCAGGGGTCGTGCACTCCGCGGCTCTGTCAGTCGTTCCTCGCGTTTCGGGGACCGGGACCCTCACAACGCCGTTCCGGTACGAGAAATCTCACTCCGTTCGGCCGCTCGCTACTCACGGGTCACTCTGTTCCCCGTCGTCGGGCGGCGATACCGCCCGACTGCTTGCGGGACCGAAGGTCCCGCTCCGCTCGCATTTCCGAGGCAGTTCCTTGTGGTCGTTCCCTCGCTACTCGCGGGTCGCTATCGCTCTCCGCTCGCACTAATGAGGGCCGCGCTTCGCGCGCCCCTCGCTACTCCTCGCCTAGAATGCCACGCTTCGTCATCTTCTCGGGGTCGAGCACGTCGTCGACCTCGTCTTCGTCGAGATAGCCCTCTTCGAGGACAACCTCGCGGATGGTCTTTTCATCAGCAAGCGCCTTCTTCGCGACCTTGCTCGCCTTGTCATAGCCGATGGCGGGGTTGAGTGCTGTTGCCAGCGCCATGCTCTGCTCGACGCGCTCGGCGCAGTGGTCTGCGTCGGCTTCGAGTTTGGCGACGAACTTCTCGCCGAACACCGCGCTGCTGTTGGCGATGAGCTTGGCCGACTGCAGGAAGTTCGAAGCCAGCACGGGCTTGTAGAGATTCAGGTCGATCTGGCCCTCTGCAGCGCCGGCCGAGACGGCGGCGTCGTTACCGACGACCTGCTTGTGGACCTGATTGACCGCTTCGGCGACAACGGGGTTGATTTTCCCGGGCATGATCGAGGAGCCGGGCTGGTTCTCCGGCTGGTCGATCTCGCCGAGACCGTTGCGGGGCCCGGACGCGAGCAGTCTGAGGTCGTTTGCGATCTTGTTCAGTGAGCCGGCGACCGTCCGGAGCGCGCCGTGGGCTTCCGACATCGCGTCGTGGGCGGCCTGCGCCTCGAAGTGGTTGTCCGCCTCGCGGAAAGTGAGGTCGGTCTCCTCGCTGATGTACGTCGCGGCTTTTTCGGGGAATTCGGGGTGGGTGTTCAGGCCGGTCCCGACTGCGGTTCCACCGAGCGCGAGCTCGGAGAGGCGACCGTGAACGTCCTGAACACGGGAGATACCCTTCTCGACCTGCGTGCGGTACCCGGAGAATTCCTGCCCCAGTGTCACCGGCGTCGCGTCCTGCAGGTGGGTTCGTCCGGTCTTGACGACGGTGTCGAACTCGTCTTCTTTGGCTTCGAGTTCATCACGCAGCGTCTTCAGGCCCGGAATCACGTCCTTCTCGACCGCTTCGAGGGAGGCGACGTGCATTGCCGTCGGAATCACGTCGTTGCTGGACTGGCCGAAGTTGACGTGGTCGTTCGGGTGGATCTCGCGGGTCCCGATGTCACCGCCGTACAGCTCCGTGGCGCGGTTGGAGATGACCTCGTTGGCGTTCATGTTCGACGACGTGCCCGACCCGGTCTGGAACACGTCGACGGGGAACTGGTCGTCGTGTTCGCCGGCGATGACTTCGTCGGCGGCTTCGACGATACAGTCCGCCTTGTCTTCCGGAATCGTTTCGAGGTCGCGGTTCGCCTGCGCGGCCGCCTTCTTGACGACGCCGAGCGCTCGGATGAACCGCCGCCCGAAGGTTACGTCGCTGATCGGGAAGTTCTCGACGGCGCGTTGCGTCTGTGCGCCCCAGTACGCGTCGGCTGGCACCTGCATCTCACCGAGGCTATCCTGCTCTGTCCGGTACTCGTCGGTCATACGTCCGGGGGGTGGTCCGCCCGGTCGTAAAACCCACCGGTACGAGTCGGGACACCACTCGGCACAGCCCTGCAACTGCCGGGACAGTCGTTCACTGGCCACCACAACTCTCCAGTTGGAGAGCGGAGACCGTGGGGCTCAGAACCCGTGACTTGGATAAACGTGTATTATCATTCGGAAATATTAAGTAGAATCTCTCTCCACTTACCATGAGTTCGACGCCACAGAGACGTTCATGACTGATGCCCCCACAATGTCCGGTGACGGCGGTGTGTTGCTGCCGTCGTCGGCTGTTGGGGCCCGATGGGACACCGACGGACGTGACACATCGCGAACGCTCGCAGCCGGTGTACCCGCCGCGTTGCAATCGCTCGCCCGGCACGACGACGGGATGGCACACCCGTCATCCGGCGTATCCACGCCGCCCGCCAGCCTGTGTTGGTGCGACAGGTGGGCGGGTCGCGTGGTCTACGTGCGTGCTGGCTGGCGAGTCTATGTGACTGACGACACATCCGTCGGGACGATGGACGGCGAACTCACGTCGGCGAACCACTGACCAACCATGCGCGAGATACTCAGTAGACTCCTCGCCACCGGGGGTAGGCTCCGGTCGGCGGTATCGAGAGACGAATCGGACGGCGACCAACTGGCAACAGACGGCGGGGCGACGGTGAAGACGACCCGAGGCGATTCGCTTCGCAACTCGCTTCCGGTCGAATGGGAACTCATCGAATCCGCCCCGTTCTGGCTGCCGCCAGTCCTGCTTGCAGGTTTTTTTGTGTACGGCGCCATCGCCTGGAACTTCCTGTTGTCACTGACTGAGTACAACGGACTCGGCGGGGCCCAGTACGAGAGCTTCGACCTCAGTATGTACAGCCGCATGCTGAGCGACGGGGCGTTCTGGCAGGCAGCACAGAACACGGTGGTGTTACTTGTCGTGTTTACCGTCCTCTGTCTGGCGCTTGGCCTGTTCGTGGCCATCCTCATCGACCAGCAGATACGTTTCGAGAACACGTTCCGGACCATCTACCTGCTCCCGATGAGCCTCTCGTTCGTCGTCACGGCGACGATGTGGGCGTGGGTGTACAACGCCCGCAACGGCGTGCTCAATCAGTTCTTCCGAGTGTTCAATCTCGAAGGAGCCATCGTGGGACTACTCCGGCCGGCCGGAGTCAACGCTGAGGTCATTCAGTGGCTCTCCTGGAACACGACCGCACTGGCGGCGGTCATCTTCGCGCTCATCTGGCAGTTCAGCGGCTACGCGATGGTCGTCTTCCTCGCCGGCCTCCGGGCGATCCCGACCGAACACTACGAGGCTGCGCGGGTCGACGGCGCGTCGACGGTTCGGATGTACGCACGGGTAATCATCCCGCAGCTCCGCGCTTCCGCGGTGTCCGCGTCGGTGGTGCTGATGGTGTTTGCGCTGAAAGCGTTCGACTTCATCTACGCGCTCCGTGGCTCACAGCCGGGGGCGAACATGGATATTCTGGCGACGATGATGTATCGGGTCGCGTTCGACAGCCTCCAGTGGGCGTACGGGTCAGCCGTCGCTATCGTGCTGTTTGCCCTCGCACTGCTGGTCATTGGTCCGTACCTCTACAGCGAATACCGACGGGGTGAACTATGAGTATCAGAGACGGCGGTTTCATCGACGAACTTCGCAGTACAGAGAACAGCCGTATCGGCCTGTATGCCCTCCTGCTGGCGGGCATTGCCTTCTACCTCTTCCCGGTAGAGACGGCCGTGATGACGATGTTCAAGACCGAGAGCGCGTTCGCTCGGACGCTCCCGTTCGCGCCGCCGGGCACTGACGGCTTCACGCTCGACGCGCTCACCACCGCCTGGAACACGCTCCGTCCGGGACTGGTGAACTCGCTGCTGATGGCGATTCCCGCGACGATTGTGTCGGCGCTGCTGGGCAGTATGACCGCCTACGGTCTGACGACGATTAGCTGGCGCGGGCAGGTCGGCGTGGTCGTCCTTATTATCGCGGGCATCTTCATCCCCTATCAGGCCGTGCTGGTCCCGCTGGCACAGTTCTGGTTTCAGGTGCTTCCGGGGCTGCTCAACGGCTTCGTCAACACCGTCTTTGGGTTCATCACGGGCGGCAACTGGCAGTATCCGAGCCGTAACGGATACGTGCAGTTGCTGCAGCTGTCGATCACCCACGCCGCGTACGGGATTCCGATCTGTACGCTGCTGTTCCGGTCGTATTACCAGAGCATCTCCGACGAGATGATCGAGGCCGCTCGCCTCGACGGCGCGAGCGCGTTCAGCATCTACCGCAACATCATCCTCCCGCTGTCGCTGCCGATGTTTGCGGTGACGCTCATCTACCAGTTCACGCAGGTCTACAACGACCTGTTGTTCGCGCTCGTACTCGTCAACGAACCGGCTTCGCAGGTGGCGACCCAGCGTCTCGCGGCGCTCACTGGTGGGGTCGTCCAGTCGTTTAACACCACGATGGCAGGGGCCATCGTCGCAGCACTTCCGACGCTGCTCGTCTACATCATGTTCGGCGAACAGTTCGCGAAAGGCGTCGCTGGAGAATAATCACGGAGGTATTCACAATGGCACAACTCACACTGGACGAGGTAACGAAGACGTTCCAAGACGACGACGGCGAAATCATTGCAGTTGACGAGGTCTCGGTCGACATCGAGGACGGGGAGTTCCTCTGTGTCGTCGGCCCATCGGGCTGTGGGAAATCAACGACGCTCCGGATGATTGCCGGGCTCGAAGACATCACGCGCGGCGAAATCCGACTGGACGGCCAGATAATCAACGACCAGCCGCCGGCCCGTCGGAACGTGGCCATGGTGTTCCAGTCCTACGCCCTGTACCCACACATGACCGTGCGGGAGAACATGGCGTTCGGGCTGGAGGAATCGACGGATATGCCCGACGACGAGATCAACGAGCGCGTCGAGAAGGCGTGCAAGGATATGGGCATCTTCGAGCTCATCGACCGCAAGCCCGGCGAACTTTCCGGCGGGCAGCAACAGCGCGTGGCGCTTGGCCGCGCTATCGTCCGGGACCCCGAAGTGTTCCTGATGGACGAGCCGCTTGCGAACCTGGATGCGAAGCTCAAAGCCGAGATGCGGACCGAACTTCAGGAGCTCCAGCAAGACCTGGACGTGACAACGGTGTACGTCACCCACGACCAGACGGAGGCGATGACGATGAGCGACCGCATCGCCATCCTCAACGACGGCGTCCTCCAGCAATGCGCGACGCCGCTTGAGTGCTACCACGAGCCGAACAACCTCTTTGTCGCTGGCTTCATCGGCGAACCGTCGATGAACTTCTTCCCGACGACGCTGGAGGGGTCGACGCTCAAAGGTGAGTGGTTCGAGTATGAACTCAGCGACGAGACGGTCGCCGCCGTCGAGGGCACGAGCGACATCACGCTCGGCATCAGGCCCGAAGACATCGAATTCGTTCAGAGCGACGTCGGTCCGAACGTGTTTGATTCGACGGTCCACGTCGTCGAGCCACGCGGGAACGAGAACACGGCGCACCTGCAGTTCGACGAATCGATGGACGACCAGTTTATCGCGACGGTTGGCGGGATGAAACAGCTCAAAGCCGGCCAGCACGTCAAAATCCGGTTCCCCGAAAACGCCATCCACCTCTTCGACACGAGCAGCGGATCGGCCATCCGGAACCGCACGCTCGACGAGATCGAAACGGTCGAATCTGTCGTCTGAGCTGAAACGGTCGTATCCGTCCTTATTCCGCTGTTGGTCGGTCGTGAGCCTCTGCTTTCACGCCCAACGGTCGAGTCCGGTCTGGACAACTGAGTCGTCAATGCGTTCGAACCCGCGAGCGACCTCGTCAGCATCGACCTCCCACTGGTCGGTGACGAACGTGCGAGCGGCATCGATGTCTGGCTCGATGCTGTCCGGAATTTCGTAGTCATCGGTGGCCGCGGGGTCGAGAAACAGGTCCCGAATGCGGTCGGCATGGTCGATGTGTTCGCCGCGGGCCGCAAGCACCGTGTAGAGGTCGCCGTGCTCGTGGAGGTCTTTGACGGCTGTTTTGGGGCCGATACCTGAGATGCCCTCGTTGAAGTCCGTCCCCATCAGAATCGCCGCGTCGACCAGTTGTTCCCAGGTAAGGTCGTGGTGCTCGAGTGTGGCCGCAAAATCCATCAGTTCGGGGTCGCCCTTCGACGTGATCTGCCGGAGCGTCATCGGCGCGCCGAACAGCAGCGCATCGTAGTCCTCCGTCCCGACGTAGTCTACGTCGCCACGCCGGGCCATCACCGACGCCTGCCCCTCACCTTCTGCCGGGGCGTCGACGATAGGCACGTCGAGGAGTTCCAGCAGGTCCCGCGTCGTGTCGACGATAGTGTCGGTCAACCGCTGCGTGCGGGAGTCAAGCTTGGCGACGCGGGTGCTGTCGCCCGCTTCCCGGGCTGCCTCCAGTTCGGACTCGTATTTCTGGCGTTGCTCGCGGCGCTTCTCGACCTCGTCGTCTTTGAGGTCCGTGACTGCGCCATCAAAAACGAACACCGGCGTCATGTCGTGCTCGAAAAACTTCGGTAAGCCCTGAACGACTCCAATGAGGTTCGCCACCTCCTCGCCGTTGCTGGTGGTGTACTTCGACTCGCTGGTGAACTTCACCGTCGTCGTCAGATAGCGATAGAGCCAGTTGTGGGCGTCCACGGCGACGACGCTCCCGCCGAGGTCGTCGAACGACACGTCCGACAGGGCCGCGAGCGACCGCAAATCAGCGTTTCCCATTGGCAGGCCTTTGGCCGACAGCCGTTTGAATCTCTCGGAGACGACGTGCTACTCCGTGATGGCACACAGTCAGCGGCGGTTGAGCGGCTCAGTCGGTCCGTGCGGACGGCTGCTCGGCCCACTCGTTGAGGACCGTCGGCGGGTCGGCGTCGGCCTTCGCTACGAGAAACGACTCCTCATCGGGTGAGAGGTCGCGCTCCCGAAACAGGTCCAGCCCGGCCTGATACCGTTCGGTACTGCGGTCGCCCGGCCAGACGAGGTCGAGTTCGGCCATCCCCGATTCCGCGCCGCTAAAGCAGAACCCGGCCCGGTAGGCAGCTTGGTATGAAAAGGGGTTGTTGACGCCGATGGACACGCGTTCGAAGCCCCGTTCCGTGGCCCGCTCCCGAACGAATCGGAGGAGTCGGGCACCGAGTCGGTCGCCCTGTCGGTCCTGCCGAACGGTGATATACCGGACACAGAGGGTGTCCGGGTCTGTCCGGTCGGCGTCGAACGCAGCCGCGGCCACGACGCCGTCGTCCCCGATAACAGCCTTCCCGGTCGAGGTCATGACGAACTTGCCCGCGTACGCGAACTGCTCGTAGTCCAGCCGGAGCCGGTGGCCGTCCTCGGGCCAGCCGAGCAGCGTGAACTCCATAGTTCAGCTGAACGGGCCGCCGACTGTAATCGGTACTGGTCGCTGTTTCAGGGCACCAACCGTTGTCGTCAAATCCGAGGGAGGGAAGTGCCCGGAGTCAGAACTCTCTGTATGAGCGTCTCGACGGTGGGGAACGGTCGTATCGAACTGTCCGCTCGGACGGCGCTGGTCGCCGTCGGTGACCTGCTGGCGATTGCCCTGTTCGTCGGTGTCGGTGAGCTGACCCACGGTATTAATCCGATACTCAGTCCGAGTCGGTTTGCCGGGACGCTGACGCCATTTTATATCGGCTGGCTCCTCGTCGCAGGGCTTGGAGGACTGTACACCGCCGCCGCGACCGCAACGGTTCGAGCGGCTCTCGGTCGCACTATCGTGGGATGGGTACTGGCAGTTGGGATCGCACAGGGACTTCGGTCAACGGCGATGTTCCCCGGCAGTGCGGCGCTGACATTCGCACTCGTCTCCGTGCTTGTCGGGGGCACGCTGCTGTTGCTCTGGCGCGGCGTGATTGCAGTCGCAAAATAGAGCGGCCTGTAGCAGGGATGGGGTGTCGATGACGGACTATCGCAGGTTGGCGACTTCAAGCGACTCTGTCGACTGAATCCATGCCTGGTGGTTCTCCCGGTCGTAGATTACGAACTCCTCGTCCCCGATGTTCAGTTCGGCGTATCGTCGTTCTTGGTCGTCGGTCGCGGCGTCCGTCGTGTTGTCCGTTGCGTTCGTGCTCATTGTCTCGTTTGGAATCGGCGTTCCGTTTTTCTCCGGTTCAACGTATCTTGGCGTACCCATCCGTTCTAGGCTAAGGCTGAGTTAGCAGGAAAACCACCAGATGTTACCGGGATGAGAAACCGGTGGAAAGTGAATGAAACTACCACCGGATGAGGTAATCGAAGAGCGGTTGGTGAATACTTTTCCAAACAGCCGGCTGCGCGAGCTGGCTCGCGCAACCGGACTGGTGCAGCGCGACGGCGGGAAGTTGGAAGCTGACGCTCTGTTCTGGGCGCTTGCGCTCGGATTTCTCTCAGCCGGGCACAGAACAATCGAAGCGTTCCGCCAAACCTACATCGATACCTTTGGTGGCACGATCAGGTACTCATCCTTCTACGAGTGGTTCACGCCTGAACTGTGTACATTCCTTCGAGAGGTCCTCAAGGAGGCCCTTGAGGACCTCGATCACGAGAGCGACCGTCTCCAAGGACGGTTTGAGGAGTTCCGTGAAGTCTTCATCGTGGATATGACAGTCATTACGCTGTTCCAGGAGCTGTTTGATGAGTTCCCTGGCTTTGGTGACGACCACGCTGGAGCGAAGCTCCACGTGGTCGAATCAACCAGTACAGGCCTCCCTACCGAGTTTTCTATCACAGACGCTCGCACGCACGAGTCAACGCAGTTGTCGACTGGACCATGGCTGGAGAACGCACTGCTGCTGTACGATCAGGCGTACTTCGAGTACCGGACGATGGACTTGATCGACACTAACGGCGGCTGGTTCCTGACGCGGTTGAAGCCAAACGCACAACCGAAGATCGTCGACGAACTCAGGGAATGGCGTGGCAACGCCATTTCTCTGGAGGGAGAAAAAGTTCAGGATATTCTGGACGATCTGCATCGTGACGTGATTGATGCCAAGAGCGAGGTCGAGTTCAAGCGACGCGTCTACAACGGCACGCGCAGCCGTGCCGTTGAGACGTTTCGCGTCGTTGGTGTCTGGAACGAGGACCAACAGCAGTACCACCTCTACATCACGAATCTTCCAGCTGACGACTACGCTGCCTCAGATATCGCAAAGCTCTACCAAGCTAGATGGGAAGTAGAGCTTCTCTTCCGTGAACTCAAGACTACATACGCCCTTGACAAGATGGATACAACCAAACCAGAGGTCGTTGAAGCGCTCATTCTGATCAGCCTCATTTCACTCATTGTGAGCCGGACACTTCGAGAACTGTTCATCGAGATTCTCGAAGACAACTGCAGTGACGACGACATTGAGCCGTCGTCACTGCTGCCACGAGAGCGCTGGGCAAAGGCTGTGAGCCGCCGGAATGATCGGATACTCCGCCGAGTCGCTCGGCGACTCGGCTATGAGACGCCAAGTCTCGTCAAATCGCTGATGAACGACGGATTGAACCCGAACGCTCACCGTACCTTATTGCTTGAGGAGGTACAGTACAACTCGTTTGACGCCAAGCTCGCGTAATCCAGCGAGAACGCTGGATTCGCGTCGCTGGTTAGCTGCGCTACTCGGTCCAGATGGGCAATTCAGTGCTTCTTCCTCCTGAGAGAAGTTCAGGCTGTCACACACGAGCAGATCGAATCTTCAGCGCCAGTTATTCACCGTAGATGTATCACCAGCTCTGGCACAATCTCTGTCAGCCGAATCAAGTTAGACTAGAACGGATGCTTGGCGTACCTAATAAGCACATGGACCCAGTTATCATCGGAGAAAATGGGCAGCATGACCACACCATGAATAACCTAATCTAGTTCTCAAATTCTGAAAATGGGCGCATAGCTGGGTCCTATCCCGAGAAACAAATAGTCGTTACGCACCTATCGTATAGCGGTTGGTAAACACTGTATTCCGGCTTTGTAGTAATACTACACACCATGCGCGTGGCCGCGGGCCAGGAATACCGGGTCGTCCCTGTCCTTATATTGTGAACAACTCACAGGAATAGAGACATATTAAGCTTTTCCCCATATCCAACTCATAACTTATGAGATTGTTACTCAGCGGGTACTGAGTAAATTTGTAGGGGCCATTGAGTGTATTATGCCGTATTTTAGGGAAACATTCATATACCACACTGCCGTAGGATAATTCATACTTATGACGGGTTATTACGACATCATTCTCGGACTCATTCCGCTCGCCATGGCCGGCATCACTGCCTCTCTGTTCGTTGTCGGCTTCGAACTGACGACAGCGATTCCGATGGCTTCTGTCGTGACGGTCGGCCTTATCGGCCATGCGATGTTTGTCCGTGCCCCCGTTGACCCGGTTCCAAGCGACACGTCTGCCCAGAGCGCGCAGTCGGAGCCGGTCCAGACCGCGGATTAGGCGCTGTCCCACCCGTCACTTCTCCTGTCTTCGATAGACCTTCCGTGACTGTGTACCCGGTCGAACAGATTGGCCACCGCCGGGCAGTATAAGAGTCGGTCGCCCAAACGACGGAGTATGACAACAGATGCGACAGCGCTGTTCTTGCAGAGTGACGAGGTCGCTGACCTCGCTGGACCCGCCGAGTACGTTGACGCCGTCCGGGAGGGGTATCGCCAGCGTGGCGAGGGGGCCCCGGCGACTCCCAGAACAACGCTGTTCTCGGACGAGCCTGCGGGCATGTTGACGGGCTATCTCGCGATTCTCCCCGACACTGGTGCGATGGGTGGATACACCTACGCAGCCGGTTTTAGCGGACGGGACGCACACTTCACGCTCCCGATTTTTGACGCCGACAGCGGCGACCCGCTCGCTGTCCTCGACGGTGCGAGCATGAACCCTCACAAGACTGGCGCGGCCGGGGCTGTCGGTGTCGACGCACTGGCTCGCCGTGACGCCAGCGACCTCGCAATCATCGGCAGCGGCGCACAGGCCCGCGGCCAGGTCCGTGCCACGGCGACGGTCCGTGATTTCGACCGCATTGAGGTGTACTCGCCGACAGCCGACAACCGGGAGTCTTTCGCTGCGGAGATGAACGACGCGCTGGACCCGACAGTTGCAGCCGTCGCGTCCCCGGCCGCAGCAATCGAAGGGGCCGATGTCGTTATCACGGCGACTAGCGCGAGCGAACCGGTGTTCGACGGTGACCTGCTCGAACCGGGCACCCACGTGACCGCGATGGGCCAGTACCATCCCGAGAAGAACGAGCTAGACGCGACGACAATCGAACGCGCCACGTACGTTCCGGACCTGCGCGAGCGGGTGACACAGGACGCCGGGTCGTTCATCAACGCCCTCGATGCGGGCGTCGTCGATGAGGACCACGTCCACGCGGAACTGGGTGATATCGTCGCTGGAAACGCCTCCGGGCGGCAGTCTCCCGAGGAGATTACAGTCTTTGACTCCGGCGGCACAGCCATCGAAACCGTCGCTGCGGGCCATATGCTGTACGAACGGGCGAAGGCAGACGGTCGCGGCGAGAAGATCGACTTCGCGCCCGCGAGCAAAGCCCTGACCGGCCGATAGCTGTCGCGAGAACGCAGTTTAGAGGTACGGACCGAGACCGAGGGCGTCGACCAGACTGATGCCCGTGGCGAGTGCACCGACGATGTAGCCGGCGATGGTCCCACCGTTTAAAAGCGGAAGTCCTGCGTGCGCGCGTCCCTTCAGCACCATCCAGAGCAGTATCGTCAGGCCGAGGTAGGATCCGACCATCGCGGTCAGCGCTGGCAACGGAACGCCGAACACCGACAGTACGTCCGATGAGGCGAAGAACGCGGCGCTGGCGACGAGTATCGACGGAATAATCGCGTCACCGAGGCCGATAAACAGTGCGTCGCGCTCCAGTGGGTCGGCGTGAACGTCGTCACTTTCGTCCGCTTCGCCAGTGCCCGTCGTCGCCTCAGTGTCGTCGTTCGCCGCCGCCGAGTCATCGCTCGTCTCGTCTTCCGCTGTTGGGTTCGGCGTCGTCGCGTCGAGATAAGAGTACGACAGCGTCATCGGAATCACGAGGACGACAGGGACCCTGAGATCCATCACACCGGAGGCCAGCGTGAGCATATGTTCGGTCCCGTAGACACTGATCGCATCGTATACCGCGAGCACAGTCAACAGGACGAGCGCTGGCAATACGCCGAAACTGATACCGAACAGGCCGGCAGCGGCAGCCCCCATCACCGCACCGGCGCTGTCGATGACGTACCACTCGGGATAGACCAGCAGCGCCGTCCCCAGACCCAGCGCTAACAGGACGGCGCCGACGTTGAGGCCGGCGTACGTGAACACCGGCGGCACAAGTACCTGAAACACGTACAGAGAGAGCCAGGCAGCCGAGAAGACGATGAGCCCGCGAATGAGCTGATCGACATCGTAGCGGAAGGCAAGCAACATGACTGCCGTGGCAACCAGAATCGCCCCGATGTACATGAGGCTGTTCGTGGGGTCAGACGGGTCCTCGACAGCCTGGTAGCCAGCCGATTCGAAGGGCTGGACCAGCGCTAGCGCGCCGAGTTGGACGAACAGGAAGATACCAGCGATAAGGCCACAGCCGCCGAGGATTCGCCACCGTCGCTCCATGCACACACGTCCTGCAGGAACCGGTTTGAGCGTTACGAAGCAGGTGCGGACAGGCCTCGGCGGTTGGCGGGCTGTTACCGCGCGTAGAGGACCGCACCGACCAGCGCTGGGAGATGCACGGTGTCGCTCGGCGAGACTGCGAGGTACGGGCGCTCGACCGGACCGAACACGTCGACGACGGAGCCAACCGTCTGGAGCTCCTCGTCGACCACGGTGGTTCCCACTGACGCGTACTCGTCGTCAGGTGCCCGGACGACGGCCAGTCCCTGTGCGACCCGCGAGACAGTGCCGATGCGTTTCATTCACGGAGCGCCTGCATGTAGGCCGCTACGGCCCCGAGCAGGTCGCTTTTCGTCGCATCGTCTGCGTCCTTGACGACGACTCGCCCGCGGCCTTCGTACTCGCGTGGATACGTCTTGTCCCGTTCGATGACCGCGTCGTAACCGACCTGCTGGACGGCTTTGGCGATCTCGTCGACAGTCGGGTTCTCGACGGCTAGATCCAGTGACACACGACGCCCGTCGCTTCGCGAACGGTTGGCGTCGAGGGCCGCCGGCCAGATAACGTTCTCGACCATACCGGCAGTGGCCGCCCGTGGCATATATGGGTTATCGTCACCGTCGACAGTCGGGAACATGAAAATCAGATTAAGTATATGAAGAATCAAGCTTACATACCTCTGTAATCTATCCGTCGTATATGGTAAAGAAAGGGTTACTCGCTATCGCCGCTGTGGTGCTCCTCGTGGCCTTGGGGACGGGAGTTCTTGTTGGAGCACAGTTCGCAGGCGGGACAGCGGAGACAACGACACAGACAACCGATTCACAGAGCGGCGATGGCGGCGGTAATGACGATAGTTCAACGGCGACGGCGACAGCGGGCAATAGTACGACGCCGACACCAACGGCAGAAACAAACGGAACAGCGACCCCGCAGCAGGAGTCGATTCCGGCGCGTGAGTTCAACGAACAGAACGTCTCGGACTACGTCCGGCAGTTCCTTAACGAGGAACGCGAGGCCGCAGGTGTCCCGCCGTTCGAATCGGGACTTCGGACAGAAGAAGGCCTCAACGAGATGGCAAGAAGTCACAGTGAACAGATGGCCATCGAAGGGAAGGCAATTCACAAGATCGACGGCGTCTCCAGTAAGGACCGATACGAAGACACCGGCCTCTACGACCGGTGTACGTTCGAATCTGCAGAAGGCGAGTACATCGAGCAACCGGACCGAAACCGATTCGAAGCGGTTGAGAAGACAGTCGCCGGACAACCATATGAGGAGGGCGGCGAGGAGCGATTCCACGCCACCGACAAGGAAGTCGCCAGAAAAATTGTGGATGACTGGATGGCGTGGCCGGACTACCGCGAACGACTTACGCTCCGCAACGCCAATATCGTCGGCATCGGCGTGGAGATCACTGACACTGGCAACGTGTACGCGACTGCCAACATCTGCGGCTAACGGTAGCGGGCCGGCTCCAGCCGTCGTTCCATCAGCCAACTGCTTGCGAGCGTCGTCGTCTCTGCTATATTCTGTGGTATTTAGCGCTTAGCGCGCCGACTGTCTGGACAAGCGCTCGTCACTATCGGCCCCGATAGGTGACAGACCGGCTTTCAGTCTGTTCTGAGACTGTGCTGACTCGATGGAAACGCTGCTACGCCATGAGAGCGTGAATTAAGACATGGGGCGCAAGAGACCGACCGCTATTCCGTGCCTTAGAGCACGTCGTGTTGACTGGTCCGTGTGCGAAAGAAGCCGAGTCATGGGCGTTACAGCCCGGATGCCGCGGGGCGCGGCATCCGGGAAAGCCCGAATAGGTGAATCTCTGCTTCACGCACTGGCGTCCCGGGTGAACAGACAATGTACCTTGGAATTGATGTCCACAAACGGTACGCACAGGTGGCAGTAATGGATGAGGCTGGGGAGATCGTCGAAGAGGTTCGCGTCAAGAACGCGAACCTAGACGACCTCGCCCAGCGGTACGCTGGTGCCGAAGCCGCACTCGAAGCGACCAGCAATTACTACCACATCCACGATACGCTGTCCGAACATTTGGATGTGACTGTCGCTCACCCGAAGGAGCTGAATCAGATTGCTAACTCGGACAAGAAAACCGATCGCGTCGACGCAAAAGAACTCGCGCGGATGGTGCGGCTGAACTCGGTGCCAGAGAGTTATGTTCCGACCGACGAGATCAGGGAAGCCCGCGCACTCGTGCGCGGGCGACAGACCCTAGTCGAAAACCGGACAAAGTACGCCAACAAGATTCACGGACTTCTCTCCGATCACGGCATCACTGAGGACGTGAAGCCGTTGAACAAGGAGGGACGAGAGTTCCTCCGGGAACTCTCGCTCCCGACGCCGTGGGACGCGTTGCTGGAGTCGTATCTCGAACTGATAGAGACGCTCACCGAGGAGATACAGGAACTCGAAGAAACGATCGAGGAGCGCGCTGGGTCTCTGAAGGAGACCCAGCTGCTGATGACCATTCCCGGCGTGAGTTACTATACGGCGTTGACGATTTACGCCGAGTTAGGCAAGATCAGTCGGTTTGACGGTGATAAATCGGTTGTCAGCTACGTGGGATTGAACCCGGTAATCCGCGAGTCAGGAGACTCGCGGATCGAAGGGAGTATTTCGAAACGTGGATCGGGTCGTGTCCGGTGGTTGCTCGTCCAGGCTGCAAACACAGCAGTTCACACCTGTAACGATGAGTACCTGAGCCGCTTCTATGAGCGGTTAGCTAGCCGGAAGAACTCACAGAAGGCAATCGTCGCCTGCGCTCGGAAAATGCTGGTGTCGATCTACCACATGCTAGACCGGGGCGAAGTATACGACCCGCCTGATGTGAGTTCATAGAGGAGGGAACTGAGGGCCGCCGGGCGGGCGGCCCTCAGTGGCCGGTCGGGGCCAGCGTTAGCAACAGCTATCGCCAGACTGCGACCGCACCGCCTGAAGATATCGGCCGCCTGCCGGCTGGGAGAGCCGCAGACTACAGGACGGCGCAAATATTTTGTCGATAACGGTGGTTCGTCTAGGTAGCAGCGTTTCCATAGGTGAATTGCTGGCAAATGCAATGGTGTCGCACATACCATTCACAATCCTCCAGACTCTGCTGGCTGTGACGAGCCGTGATAGCTTCGGAGGGCAGCGTCGTAGCGTAGCTGACTCACAACACCTCGCTTGTACGCGTCGACTCAGAACCTTCCTGAACGGTCCTTATCGTCGAGCCTCTAGATCGAGAACTGAAGCTGTACTAGTTGGCTCATTGCAATACGATACGAACTGAATCGTCAGCCAGCGTGCAAAAAAGAACGTGTCAGCGTCCGCGCTACTCGCTGCTGCCTTCGGAGTCGCCGCCGCTTTTCTGCTCTGCCAGCCAGTCCTCGTACTCGTCCTGCGGGACGACCTCGACGGTCCCGAGCATCTGTGAGTGGCCAGAGCCACAGTACTCGGCACAGTAGAGCTGGTACGTGCCGGTGTTACCCGCGTTGGTTCGGAGGCGGTTGTACTGGCCGGGGAACGCATCGGATTTCAGTCCGAGTCCGGGCACGTGGAATGCGTGCAGCCAGTCCCTTGATGTCACGCGGAAGGCTACGTCTTGATTGGCCGGTATCTTCAGGTCCGTTCGAGTGGTTACTTTTGCCTGCCCGTCCCAACTCGATTCGTTGTAGTAGAACGTCCAGCCGTATCGCTGGGCTTCGACGGTAATGAGTTCAGTGTCCTGTTCCTGCAGGGCGGCCTGGTCACCGGCCTCGGCGGTGACGTACGGGCTCGCCATTACCTGGTAAGAGGCGACGCCGACAAACAGGAGAATAATCGCCGTCGCGATAGTCCAAGTCACTTCGAGTCGGCGGTTCTCCTGCGTGGGGAGTGCCTCTTCCTGATTACGGAACCGCCAGACGGTGTAGATCAGAATCCCTTCGACGAGGACCGTAATCGGGATAGCGACGTACAGGAGGTTCATGTTTAGCCCCCAGATGAGGCTATCCGTCGTCGAGTCCTGAATCTGTGCGGCGGCGGCCGGCTCGACGGCGAGCGCGAGCAGCGCAGCACCGAACAGAGCGACCAGGCCGGCGCGTTTCCGGGTCATGAATGCGGCTTAGGATTTCGGGGATAAATAACTGCTGTCTTCGCCACAGGCCCCCGATTTGCAGCGATAGGACAGCAGAACCGTTCCGGATAGAGACAGCGGAATCGCGGGGTCTAAGTGGCCTCCATCGAAGGTTACAACAATGGCAGAGAGCCGGACCTTCACCGGGCTGCTCGCCGCGACCGCTGTTGGCGTGTACTTGCTAGTCCTCGCCGGCGCGACAACAACGCTCACGGATGCGGCAGCAGCCTGTACTACCTGGCCGCTGTGTGACGGACCGGTCGACGTGACGAACACGGCCCTGCTGGTCGCCTGGGGGCATCGACTCGTCGCCGCCGCCGTTGGACTCCTCGTGGTGGCTATGGCCGTCGTCGGGCTCCGATCCGGCTGTCGCGGCCGTGTCAAAGCAGCTATCATTATTGGGGCTGTGCTGTATCCGGTCCAGATAGCGCTCGGCGCTATCGTTGCGACGAGTGCCGAGACAGCTCTTCCCGGCGCCCACCTCGCTCTGGGGATGGGCATCTTCGGCTCATTCGTGCTGGCCCTGGCGTGGCACCTCGAAGCTGAGACGGGGAGTGATGACGAAACCCCGGTAAAGAATCCGACGCCTGCACCGGAACCGGCCGGAGACGACACCCCCGACCGGACCCCAGCGCTTACGTTCCGCGAACGGCTCGTCGGGACCGCGTCAGCGTACTTCCGCCTGATGAAACCCCGGCTCATGTGGCTCCTGTGTCTAGTCGCCGCAGCCGGGATGGCACTCGCCGCCGGGCAGACGCTCACTGTCCGGACAGTGCTGCTTACCCTCGGGGGCGGCGTCCTCTCTATCGGCGCATCAGGGACGTTCAACCACGTCCTCGAACGTGATATCGACAAGCGGATGGACCGGACCTCGGACCGTCCCATCGCAACCCACCAGATTCCGGTCCGGAATGCGCTGGCCTTCGGCCTGCTGCTTTCGTTTGCGTCACTCTGGCTGTTCTGGCAGGTGAACGCACTCGTAGCGGTCCTCGGGCTGACTGCGATTGTGTTCTACAGCGTCATCTACACGCTCGTGTTGAAGCCCAACACCGTCCAGAACACTGTCCTCGGCGGGGCCGCTGGCGCACTACCGGCGCTTATTGGCTGGGTCGCCGCCGACGGGTCGGTCGGCCTCCCGGGCGTCGTCCTTGCCGTCATCATCTTCCTCTGGACGCCGGCACACTTCTATAATCTCGCGCTCGCGTACAAGGACGACTACGAGGCGGGCGGCTTCCCGATGATGCCGGTCGTCCGTGGTGAAACGGAGACGCGCAAGCACATCGTCTACTACCTCGGAGCGACACTCATCGCTTCGGGTGTTCTGGGCGTGCTCACGCCGCTTGGGTGGCTGTACGCCGTCACGTCGGTGTTGCTGGGTGCGGTGTTCCTCTGGGCTGTCGTCTTGCTCCACCGCGAACAGACCGAAGCGGCGGCGTTCCGGGCGTTCCACGCGTCGAACGCATACCTTGGAGCGGTCCTGATTGCCATCGTCGTCGACGCACTGGCACTATGAGCACCACGACAGCGACTCTCAGAGACGCGATACCAGACACGCGCTCGCTGGTAACCTGGGCAGCCGTATTGAACGCAGAGTTCATCCTTATTTTGGGCTACGTCGTCAACACGGCCCAGCCCGCAACGGACCCGTTTCTGCTGGTGTTCCCGTTCATCTGGCTCAACATCGCGGGTCTCGTTGCCCTGCGAGTGCGACCGGAACTGCCCAGCCGCCGTCGGACGATCGGCAGTGTGGTTATCGCTCTCGGCTATCTGCTTGTGTTGGGGTACGTCGGCGGCGTGTACGGCACGGGCGGTCAGGGAACTGGTCTCCGGCTAGTCACGCAGGCCCCGCCCGGGTTCTCGCCGACGGTCGTGTTCAGCGGCGCGACCCTGAGCGTAGTGCTCATCCCGTGGAAGGTCGCCGGCTATCTGGCGCTCTCGTATCTGGTGTTCGTGACTGCTGTCGATGCGAGTGGCGGCGCGGTGGGCGGCATTGTCGGTCTCTTTTCATGTGTCTCCTGTGTCCTCCCGATTCTTGCGTCGATACTGGGCGGGTTCGTGGGTGTCGGGGCAACGCTATCACAGGCGGCCCTGTCCCAGTCATACGGGCTCTCGACGGTGGTGTTTGTCACCTCGGTTGGACTGTTGTACGGCGTCCATCGGTTCGACGTGACGCTCGTCGGTCGGCTCCAAGCACTGGTCGACCGGCCATAGCGCTTTCAGGCTGACAGGCGTAAAGTCGAGTATGAGTCACGTCGAAATCGAATACTGTGTCCCATGTGGGTTTCGTGAGCGAGCAGTACACGTCCAGCAAGCGATTTTATCCGGTCTTGAGCGGGAACTTGACAGCGTCCGACTGGTCATGGGTGACCACGGCGTGTTCAGGGTTAGTGTGGACGACGAGACGGTCTACGACAAGGCCGAGGCCGCCGACGAGCTCAACGCAGACGCTATCGTGCGCGAGATCCGGTCGCACGTCAGGTAGCAGGCCGCAGTGCTACGGTTACCCGAACACTGTGGCGAAGCTACCCTCGGTTTGTGACGGCCTACCGCACAACAAACTATTTATTGTTCTGGTGTGACACTTTCGGCAAGTGGCGACGAAAACCGAGTTCTGTGACCACTGCGAAGACACCCAACCAGTCGTCACGGACAAGCCGTGGCTTCCGGCCGTCTGTCTGAGATGTGGCCGTAACGTGTAGCCGATAGTCGCGCGAGAACGGAACTGCTTTCGGCCACCCGACCGGACGAAGGCGCATGGACGAGGTACTGGTCGCGTCAGATGTCGGGCGGCGCTACGGCGATACGGTCGCACTTGACGGCGTTTCGCTGACGGCGACCACCGGAGAGGTGCTCGCGCTGGTCGGTCCCAACGGGGCTGGCAAGACGACGCTGGTGCGGGCGTTGACCGGAACGACAGATGCGACTGGCGAGGTAACCCTGTTCGGCCAATCGCCCAGAACGGTCGCTCGCGACCGAATCGGTCTCCTGCCCCAGTCGTTTGCGCCCCACGAGCGACTGACGGCACGGGAACTGCTCGAGTACTACGCCGGTCTGTACGACGACACTCGCGATGTTGAGGCTGTTCTCGACGATGTTGGGCTGGCCGACACTGCCAGCACAACGTACGAGAATCTCTCGGGTGGGCAGCAACGGCGGACCTGCGTCGCGACGGCGCTGATTAACGACCCGGACCTTCTCGTGCTGGACGAACCGACGACCGGTATTGACCCGGCTGGTCGGCGTGACCTCTGGCGATTGCTGGAGGGACTTGCTGACCGCGGCGTAACGATTCTGGTCACGACACACTATATGGAGGAAGCCCAGCGCCTCGCGGACCGCGTCGGCCTCCTCGCCGACGGGACGCTCATCGCACTCGACTCCCCGGACCAGCTCGTGGCCGAACACGGCGGCGACAGCCAGCTCATCGTGGATGGGTCCTTCGACGAAGCTGCCGTCTCAGCCATCGACTACCCGACGGAGACGGCGCTTCGGAACGGCCGGCTGGTCGTCTACGGCATCCGGCCGGAGTCTATCGGCAACATCACTGAGCAACTGGGGCAGGCCGGCATCGAGTACGACAGCCTGACCTGGAAACAGCCGGACCTGGAGGATGTGTACCTCGAACTCACCGGGACGGCTGTCGGCCAGCGCGGTGAACCACAACAGACAGAGCCGGTCGCGGGTGGTGCCCAATGAGCCGGCTGGGGCGACTCACAGCGGAGACGCGCGCGGCGTCGCTGGCCTTCCTCCGGCGACGGACGGCCGTCTTCTTCACCTTCTTCTTCCCGGTCATCATTGTCGTCATCTTCGGCGTGCTAGTCCAGACCCAGCCGGGCGGCGGCGGGCTGTTCACGGAGCCCCCGAGCTTCTACGCACCGGGCTATCTGGCCGTCGTCGTCTTGTTTACGCCGCTCTCCCGTGTCGGAAGCGAGGTGGCGCGACACCGGGACGGAAACCGCTTTGAGAAACTGGCGACGACACCGCTGACCCGGACTGAGTGGCTACTGGCGCAGACGCTCGTCAACGTCGTCATCATCGGCATCGCCGGTCTCCTGATCCTGGGTCTGATGGTGTGGCTCACCGGCGCGACAATCCGCCCGTCAGGGCTGTTGCTCCCCTTTGTCGGCCTCGGCGTCGCGCTGTTCTGTGCTGTCGGGGCGATGCTAGGCAGTCTCGCGGACTCACAGGACGGCGTCATCGCGGCGAGCAACGGCCTCGCACTCCCGCTGCTCTTTCTCTCGGAGACGTTCGTCCCACAGACCCTCCTGCCCGCGTGGCTCCCGACTTGGCTCTCGCCGCTGACGTACTTCTCGCGTGGCGTCCGTGCGGCGACAACCGGAACCGGTGAAGCACTCGCCCCACTCGCCGTTCTCACAGTCTGTGCCGTCGTCGGCTTTGCCGTCGGCGCGCGGCTCCTCCCGCGGACGGACTGAGCACCGACGGGGCCTTTTACAAGCGTGCGACCGACGACAGCAGACTGGACAGCTCCGCTTCAGTCGCGTTCCCCGATTCGATAGCGTCTTGCGGGTCACGGCCCATCTCTTGGACAGTTTCGATGGCGCGGTCGGGGCCGTAGTCGTAATGATACACCAGCCACGCGGCGAGTACCTGTCCGGTGCGGCCGATGCCGGCCAGGCAATGAACGACGACCCGCTCTTCTGTCTCACAGGCGTCAACCAGGAACGGCAGAATATCGTCGTGGAGGCGGTCTTGGGGGATGAGTTGGTGGTCGGGAACCGGTACGTGGCGGACTGATGACGCTCCGAAGGCCTCCCGATAGCGCTGGATGTTGGCCCCAGCGTCGTCGAGCTGTTGTCCGGGAAGCAGACAGCAGACCCGCTCGATGTCGTGTGCCTGCATATGTGCGATCCAATCGTCGAGAGCGTCCTGATGCGTGGCGGCCGAATGCCAGCCCGGCGCACAGGACCCGTAGACGTACTCTTCGTTGGAGGCTGCAGGCGCGAAGCGGTGTGGATTCACGATGGGCATAGCACCCGTTACCCTGCCTATCCTACCGATACCCTTCACTCTACCCACCCAGTTCTCAACTGTGATTCTCTGAATAGAACACTGTCTCCGCCAGACTGCTTTCCAGCTCCGACCAGTTTCAGTGGCCACGTTTATACTGTCAGTTCCCCCTACGTCGAGACATGGTGACGTTTCTTGCCGGCGGGACGGGAACGCCGAAGCTCCTCGCAGGTGCCGACGACGTGTTTTCGCCGGCGGCGACGACTGTCGTCGCCAACACCGGTGACGATATCGAGCTGGGGGGCCACCTCGTGTGTCCGGACCTCGATACTGTCCTGTTTCTGGACGGAGAGGTCCTTGACCGGGAGACGTGGTGGGGTATCGCCGACGACACCGCCGAGACACACACGGAACTGACACGGCTTGCCGATGCCGCCGGGCTTGACGGCGGACCACGATACCTTCCCGACGATGCGCAGACTGCGGGGCGAGACATCGCACGTTGGCGGCGTTTCTCCGGTGTCGCGGAGTTCATGCACATCGGCGACCGGGACCGCGCAGTTCACGTCACGCGCACCTCGCTGCTTGACGAGGGCCGATCACTGACAGCCGTGACGCGGACGCTCGCCGATGCATTCGGGCTGGAACGAACGCTGTTACCGATGAGCGATGACCCCGTCGCTTCAATTATCCACACGCCGAGCGGTCCGATGCACTTTCAGGAGTGGTGGGTCGGTCGGAACGGGGAGCCACCGGTCGAAGATGTTGAGTTCAGGGGCGCAGAACGGGCCAGCGCGACGGACGCCGTCCTGACCGCACTCGACGATACTGTTGTCATCGGTCCGTCGAATCCTGTGACTTCGCTCGGGCCGATGCTTGCCATCGACGACATCCAACGGGCACTACACGAGACAACGGTCGTCGCCGTCTCGCCGTTCATTGAGGACACGGTGTTCTCGGGGCCGGCGGCGGACCTAATGGCCGGTGTGGGGCTGGAGCCAAGCACTGCCGGCGTGGCTGAGGCCTACCCCTTCGCTGATTCGTTCGTGCTGGACGAGGCGGATTCGACGCCGCTTGACGTGCCGGTTGTCCGAACCGACACGACCCTCAACGATGCGGCTGACGCTGAACGGGTGAACCGTGCCGTCGAAACAGCCCTCTCGGAGGTGGCCTGATGTTCGAACCGCGCGTCGCCCTCGCAAGTCTCAGCGGTGAGGCTGACGCCTCGTGGGCCCGTGCGGTCGAGTCTCACGTCGGGTGTGCGTTCCTCGGCGGTATTGCGCTCGACGACCGGACCCGCGAGGCCGCCCGAGCGATGACGGACCGCGACCGCTCCGAGTTCCTGCCCGACGACCCGGTCGCGTTCGTTGACGACCAGTTGGCTGCGCTTGCGGACGCACCGCTATGCCCGGCGTTCAACGTCCGGAGCGCGACGCTTGGCCCTGTCGAGCGTGCCGCCGCCGTCTGTCAGCGCCACGACGCTATCATCGAAATCAACGCTCACTGTCGGCAGGACGAGATGTGCGCTGCGGGTGCCGGGGAGTCGCTGCTTCGGGAGCCGGACCGACTGGCGGCGTTCGTGGAAGCAGCAGCGTCGACAGGGGCGACTGTTTCGGTGAAGGGGCGTGCTGAACTCGACGGCGTCTCGCTCCCGGCCGTTGCACAGGCCATCGAAGACGCCGGTGGTGATGTATTCCACGTCGACGCGATGGACTCGGAGTCAGTCATCGCCGACGTGGCCGACGCCACCGACCTGTTCGTCGTGGCGAACAACGGCGTTCGCGGGACGGCGACCACACGGGAGTATCTCTCGTATGGCGCTGACGCCGTCAGCGTCGGTCGTGCAAGCGACAAGCCGGAAACACTCGATACGGTCCGGGAAGCGACAATAGAGTGGTTCGCCTCGGAGGTGTCACCGTGAGCGAGCGGTCGGTTGCACAGAACGCGCAGTTGGCGTTGCTGCTGGAAGTCACTGGGACGCCGAAACCCGGCAACGTCGACCGCAAACGGGAGTACGACGACCTCCGGTTCGAGCACTTCATGGCCGGCGCTGTGGGCGCACGGAGGGGGCTTGACCGCGCGGCCGCGGGCGACCCTCTCGGTCCTGCGTTCGAGACCGCCGTCGAGGGGATGGCCGGCCAATCCGGTGGGAACACCCAGTTCGGGGCGCTGTTGGTGCTCACACCGCTGGCGGCCGCGGCGAGTGATGGCCGACTGTCGCCTTCCGGTGTCGATGCCGTGGTTCGTGGAACGACGGTCGAAGACGCCGCGGCGTTCTACCGCGCCTTCGAGCACGTCGATGTGGCTGTCGACGACCCGCCAGACGGGCTGGAACCGCTCGACGTTCGCCGTGGAAGCGATGCGGTTCCGGAACTCCGGGCGCGCGAGACGACGCTGTTCGACGTGATGGAGTCCAGCGCCGATATCGACGGCGTAGCTGCGGAGTGGGTCTCCGGCTTCGAACGCGTGTTCAAGGCCAGCGAGTGGTTACTGGATGGGTCTGGCCCGGTCGCTGACCGCGCGTCCGAGGTCTTCCTCGAACTCCTTGCGGCGGAGCCGGACACCTTTGTCGCCACGCGACAGGACCGCGAAACCGCTGTGGACGTTCAAGAGCGGGCACAGGCCGTTCTCGACGGTGCGGAAACCGCAACCGATCTCGCTGAGGAGTTCGTCAGGCGCGATATCAATCCCGGAACGACTGCCGACCTCGTTTCGGGGTCGCTGTTCGTCGCGCTCGAACGGGGGCTCGAAGTATGACCGGTGGCCCTTCGGCAGACAATGGTCCGGAATCCGGTGATTCCGAGACACAGTGGCCTGTCACGCTCGCTGGCGTCTCCGAGACAGTCGTCACCACGCTGGGGCCGAACGAGCGCTGGAACGTCGCTGCACTTGGTGTCCATGCACCGGATGGTGATGGACCGGCCACGGCGACAACGTGGGGCCGGACCCGGACCTGGCGGAACTTTCGGGAGCGTGGTAGCGGCTACGTCCAGTTCACGCGCGACCCGGTTGACTTCGCCGAGGCGGCGCTGTCGGTCCGCGAGGAAGACGACCCTGTTATCGACAGCGCGGACGCTTGGGTAACGGTCGATGTCGAACGGCGTGACTCCGGGAATGAGGGGGACACGCAGTGGGTCGAGTGGGCGCTCAACCCCGTCGACAGCACCGTCGAGCGCCGGGTCGTTCCGACGACGAACCGTGGCCACGCCGCCGTCGTCGAAGCGACTGTCGCAGCCTCGCGGCTGGATGTGCCGAGCTACGACCGTGAAACGCTGCTGGACCGTCTCGCGTACTTCGAGTCAGTGGTTGAAACGGCTGGCGGTGAGCGCGAGCGGGCGGCCTTCGAGCGAGTGTGTGACCTGGTCGACGCCGACTGGTAGGGTACTCAGCACAGAATCTGGGGCAAGCAGGCGACACACGACGGCCCGAGACAGGCTGTGTCGCACTCCTGCGGGACCTGCCACGGCGGCGATCAGCGCATAGCTTTGGGTCGTCCCGCCCCTACTGATAAACATTCGCGTGCGTGGTCCGTTCCGAACCCTTTTTGAGTGCGACCAAGCAAGTAGCGCGCATGGCAATCAAACCCGCCTACGTCAAGAAGACCGGGACGCTCCTCATGGAGCGATACCCTGACGCCTTCGGTGCAGACTTCGAACACAACAAAGACGTCGTCGAGGAACTGACCAACATCGAATCCAAGGGTGTCCGGAACCGCATCGCCGGCTACGTCACCCGGAAGATGAACAACCCGGTCGAAGCGTAACTCGGTTCTTTCTCTCTGTCTCCCGCGACACGTGAGCCACCGCTCTCTTCAGTCACAGCCCGCTACTGTTCGGGCTGGGCACGCTGGCTGTCGCTCTGGCGCTTCCGGTGGATGATGCCCTGCATGTTGGCGGTGCGGGCGGCGATGTCGCGGAACGATTCGCCAACGTCGCTGTCCTCGTCGAGCACGAGCGGTTCACCAGTGGCACCGCCTTCTCTGACTTCGGGGTCGAGCGGAATCTCGCCGAGGAACGGCATCTCCGTCTCGTCGGCGAACTCGCGGCCGCCGCCGCTGCCGAAGATGTCGTGTGTGCCGCCACAGTCCGGACAGACGAACGACGACATGTTCTCGACGATGCCCAGCACCGGCGTCTCGTGGCGACCGAACATCCGGAGCCCCTTTCGGGCATCGTCAAGAGCGACTTCCTCCGGCGTGGTGACGATGACGGCCCCGGAGACGGGCACCTGCTGGAGCATCGTCAACTGCGTGTCGCCGGTCCCCGGCGGCAGGTCCACGACCATGTAGTCGAGTTCGCCCCAGAGCACATCATCCCACAGTTGCGTGAGGACGTTGTCGACCATCGGGCCGCGGAAGATAACTGGGTCGTCCTTGCCGACGAGGAAATCCATGCTCATCAGCCGCATTCCGTGTTTCTCGACAGGAATTATCTCTTCGTCTTCTGTCGCCTGTGGCTGCTCGTCAGCGTCGAGCATCCGCGGAACGTTCGGCCCGTACACGTCAGCATCGAACAGGCCGACGCGAGCACCGAGCCGTGAGAGGCCGGCGGCGAGGTTCACCGCAACGGTTGACTTGCCGACCCCGCCTTTCCCCGAAGCGACTGCGATGACGTTCTTGACTTTCGGCAGTGGGTCTTCCGCTTCCGGGACGCCGCGGTCGACGCTCGCCGAGAGGTCGATCTCGCGGTCAAGGTCGCCTAGCGCCTCGCGGACCTCGTTCGCGATACCCGTCTCCGTTGGCGAGTACGGCGCACCGAGCGCCAGGTCGATGCTGACCTCGTCGTCGGTCACGTCAATGCTGTTGATAAGCCCGAGCGAGACAATGTCGTCTCCAAGGTCCGGGTCCTCGACCGTTCGCAGGCGCTCGCGTACGTCGTCTGTATTCATGCACACGAGTAGGTCCCGGAGATGCGATAAGGATTGTGACACTGCCGAACACGGCAGCAATCGATCGGACGACGCAGCGATGCGCCGGCATCGTTCGACGTAGCGATGTGTCGGCCTTATGTCGTTCAGACTAATCAGCATCTTCGCGTACGCAGGCGAACGAGATGGAGAAAGCAAGATTGAGTAGCCGTGTCGGACTCAGGGTCGTCGGAACACGTAGACGCTCTCACCGTCCAGTTCGGCGCGTAGCTCGCCGTCCTCATGATCGAACACGAGTCGCTCTGGCGTCCCAGCAAACGAGTGGAGTGGCATGCCGGTGTCTATCGCGCCATCAGGAGCTACCGCAACGTGTGTTCGGCCACTGAATTCAGCCCGGAGTGCCCCGTCTTCTGCCTCGGTAACAGCAGAAGGTCCCGCGAACCGTTCCAGATGGTCACGGACCGCCGTTCGGTTGGTCGGGTCGACGCTGCTCCCGCCGTCGGTGATGTGCCGACGCATGTGTTGATGTGTGTTCCCAGTGATGAATGTATTGTGCTGGCCTAATCAATGACCCTGTGGCTTGCCACTTCATGTCTCAGTGGGTATGCCTTGCAGTCACGCGGCCGGCCCCCTTCGTTGCGTTTAAATACAACCCCGGAATAGAATCGGATAGACTCGTGTAGGGGGACCCGCCCCCGAGTCCGCGTGCTGCGGGCGCGAGTGTCATAGAACGCGTGTCGTGGTAGCCAAGCCTGGCCCAAGGCGCAGGGTTGCTAACTCTGTGGCGTACAGCCTCCGGGGTTCGAATCCCCGCCACGACGCTCACCCATCAGTACCTACATATGAGTGCAGAAGACCCCAACGCGGGCGAGGACGCGGATGCCGAAGAGGAGGAGGACATCCGCTATTTCGTCCGTATCGGACAGACAGACCTCGACGGGACGAAATCCGTCGAGCGAGCACTGACAGAACTGAACGGTATCGGCCACCGGGCCGCCCGAATTATCGCCCAGAAGGCGGACGTCGACCGGCGCGCTGTCTTCGGCAAGCTCGACGACGACGTCATCGAGCGCGTCGTCGAGCGCGTCGAGAACTTCGCCGACGATGTGCCCGAGTGGATGACCAACCACCAGAAGGACTACTTCACTGGTGAGACCACCCACGAGACCGGCAACGACCTCCAGCTTACCCGCCGGCAGGACATCAACCGCATGAAGATGATCGATTCCTACCGCGGTGTCCGCCACAAGCGCGGCCAGAAGGTCCGTGGACAGCGTACCAAGTCCACCGGCCGGACGGAGGGGACCATCGGCGTCAACGTCGAGGCGATCAAGGAAGAGCAGGCTGAAGATGCCGCCGCGGAGGATGACGAATAATGGCGCTTGGTTCAAACACGAAGTTCTACGAGACGCCGAATCATCCCTTCCAGGGCGAACGCATCGCCGACGAGGCCAACCTCATCGGCCGCTACGGCCTGAAGAACAAAGAAGAGCTCTGGCGCGCACAGTCCGAGCTTCGTGGCTACCGCCGTGAGGCACGGAAGCTGCTGGGCAGCGCCGGCGAGCACGAGACCGAGTCCGAGGAGTTCCTCGCTCGACTCAAGCGCTACGGCATCCTCAACGAGCAGGACCAGCTCGACGACGTGCTGTCGCTTGACGTGACCGACGTGCTGGAACGCCGCCTGCAGACGGTCGTTTACCGCAAGGGCTACGCAAACACGCCCGAGCAGGCCCGCCAGTTCATCGTCCACGGACACATCGTGCTGGACGACGCTCGCGTCACCCGACCCGGCATGACGGTGGAAACCGCCGTCGAGAGCTCGGTCGGCTTCGATGAGCACAGCTCGCTGTCGGACGAACTCCATCCTGAGCGCGCGGAGGCCCAAGAATGAGCGAAGAAACCGAAGACATCTGGGGCATCGCCCACGTGCACGCATCGTTCAACAACACGATCATCACCATCACCGACCAGACCGGCGCGGAAACGCTCGCAAAGAGCTCCGGCGGGACGGTTGTCAAGCAGAACCGCGACGAAGCGTCGCCGTACGCGGCGATGCAGATGGCCGAGGTCGTTGCCGAAAAGGCCCTCGACCGTGGCGTCGAAGGCGTCGATGTTCGGGTCCGTGGTCCCGGCGGCAACCTCCAGACCTCGCCCGGTCCGGGTGCGCAGGCGACGATTCGCGCACTCGCCCGAGCGGGTCTGGAGATCGGTCGCATCGAGGACGTCACGCCGACCCCGCACGACGGCACTCGTGCACCCAAGAACTCCGGATTCTAACCAATGACACAGGACTACGAGGTTGAGTTCGTCGAACGCGGCGAGCGCGAGGCGCGGATCCTCGTGCGCGGCATCACGCCGGCCTTCGCCAACGGCATCCGGCGAGCGATGGTCGCGGACGTACCGACGTTCAGTATCGACACCGTCCGCGTCATCGAGAACACCAGCGTGATGTTCAACGAGCAGATCAGTCTCCGACTGGGACTGGTCCCGCTGACGACCGACCTCGACGACTTCGAGATCGGCGATGAGGTGACGCTGTCGCTGTCCGTCGACGGGCCGAGCACGGCCTACTCCAGCGACCTCGTCTCCTCGGACCCGATGGTCGAGGCCGCCGACGACAACATCCCGATCATCGACCTCAAGGAAGGCCAACGTCTCGAAGTCGAGGCAGACGCCGTCCTCGATACTGGTCGAGAGCACGCCAAACATCAGGGTGGCGTGGCCGTCGGCTACCGACACCTCCAGCAGGTGGAGGTCGTTGGCGACCTCGGCGAGTTCGAGGACGACGACCCGAACATCCTGCGTGGCGTCATCGAAGAGCAGGCGGCCGAACACGCCGCCGGCGACGCCACCAACGGCGAACTCGTCGCGACAGACGAGTTCGACAACGACCTTCGGAACCGCTACCCCGGCAAGGACGTCGAGGTATCGGACGTGCCGAACGCGTTCGTGTTCCACGTCGAGACGGACGGGTCGTTCACCACCGAGGAACTGGTCCTGCGCGCGGTCGAGACGCTGCGTGACCGCGCGACCGAACTGAAAGACGCAGTCCAGCTGTAACGATACAATGCCCCGACATACCCCACCACTACCGATGACCGCCCGCTCCCCGAGCGCGAGGACCGAAAGGGGTTTTACGGGGCACGCAAAACGAACAATCGCGCGCAGGGATAGCCAAGTTTGGCCAACGGCGCAGCGTTCAGGGCGCTGTCCCGTAGGGGTCCGCAGGTTCAAATCCTGCTCCCTGCACTTTTCCCACAACGGAGGAATCATATGAGTAAGACGAACCCGAGACTCAGTAGTCTCATCGCCGACCTGAAGTCAGCCGCCCGCAGTTCGGGCGGTGCTGTCTGGGGCGACGTCGCCGAGCGCTTAGAAAAGCCACGGCGCACACACGCGGAAGTCAACCTCGGCCGTATCGAACGATACGCCCAGGAAGACGAAACCGTCGTTGTGCCCGGCAAGGTGCTTGGCTCCGGTGTCCTGCAGAAGGACGTCACCGTCGCCGCTGTCGACTTCTCCGGAACCGCCGAGACGAAGATCGACCAGGTTGGAGAGGCTGTATCACTCGAACAGGCAATTGAAAACAACCCAGAAGGCTCCCACGTCCGGGTGATTCGATGAGCGTCGCAGAATTCGACGCGGATGTCATCGTTGACGCCCGCGACTGTATCATGGGCCGCGTCGCATCACAGGTCGCCGAACAGGCTCTCGATGGCGAGACGGTCGCCGTTGTCAACGCCGAACGCGCCGTGATTACCGGCCGAGAGGAGCAGATCGTAGAGAAGTACGAGAAACGTGTCGACATCGGTAACGACAACGGGTACTTCTACCCCAAGCGACCGGACGGCATCTTCAAACGCACCATCCGCGGCATGCTGCCCCACAAGAAGCAGCGTGGCCGCGAAGCGTTCGAGAGCGTCCGTGTCTACCTCGGCAACCCGTACGACGAGGACGGCGAGGTTCTAGACGGCACGTCGCTTGACCGATTGTCGAACATCAAGTTCGTCACGCTGGGCGAGATCAGCGAAACGCTTGGAGCGAACAAGACATGGTAACGAACACGTCTGGCAAGAAGAAGACCGCCGTCGCCCGCGCGACCGTTCGCGAGGGTGAGGGCCGCGTGCGTATCGACTCGCAGCCGGTCGAACTCGTCGACCCCGAGCTGGCGCAGCTCAAGATGCTGGAACCGTTCCGCATTGCCGAGGACGACCTCCGCGGCGAGGTCGACGTGGAAGTGTCCGTCGAAGGTGGCGGCGTCATGGGGCAGGCAGACGCCGCCCGAACCGCCATCGCTCGCGGACTTGTCGACCACACCAACGACGCCGAACTCCGTGATGCGTTCATGGAGTTCGACCGCTCGCTGCTGGTCAACGATGTTCGCCAGTCCGAACCCAAGAAGTGGGGCGGCCCCGGTGCGCGGGCCCGCTACCAGAAATCGTACCGCTAAGGTGATTCAGGTATGATGGTACCGGTTCGGTGTTTCACGTGCGGTAACGTCGTCGGCGAGCACTGGGAAGAGTTCAAAGCACGCACCCGCGAGGCCGAGGAGCCTGAGGACCCGGAGAAGGTCCTTGATGAACTCGGCGTCGAGCGGCACTGCTGTCGCCGGATGCTCGTCTCGCACAAGGACCTCGTCGACATCGTCTCACCCTACCAATGAACGCACAGGAAAGCCGCTACGAGAAGGCCCGCAAACTCGGCGCACGAGCGCTGCAGTTGGCCCACGGTGCTCCCGTGCTCATCGAGACGGAACACACCCAGCCGATACTCATCGCCGCCGAGGAGTACGACGCTGGCGTCCTACCGTTTACGGTCAACAGGAGTGATTAACGATGACGCTCATCACTGACATCCGACTCCGCCGCGTCCTCGACTCCCGCGGGAACGCGACTGTCGAGGCCGACGTTCTCACCGAGAGTGGGGGCTTCGGTCGTGGCAAGGCACCGAGCGGCGCAAGCACGGGCGAGTACGAGGCCATCGAACTCCCCGCCAACGAGGCCATCGCCAAGGCCCGCGAGGAGGCACTCCCGCGACTCATCGGTGAGGTCCACGCCGGGAACCAGCGTGACGTCGACGCGGCGCTGCACGCCGCCGACGGCACCGACGACTTCTCCGGCATCGGAGCCAACAGCGCCGTCGCCATCTCGATGGCGGCCGCAAAGGCCGGTGCTGACGTGCTGGGCGCACCGCTGTACCAGCATCTCGGCGGTACGTTCCGGGGCAACGAGTACCCAACGCCGCTGGGCAATATCATCGGCGGCGGCGAGCACGCCGCGGACGCGACCAACATCCAGGAGTTCCTCGCGGCCCCCGTCGGCGCACCGAGCGTCGAAGAGGCTGTCTTCGCCAACGCCGCGGTCCATCAGGAGGTCCACGACATCCTGGCCGACCGCGACCTGCCAGCGGGCAAGGGCGACGAAGGAGCCTGGGCACCGTCCGTTTCGGACGACGAAGCGTTCGAGATTATGGACGAGGCTGTTGAGACCGTCGCCGACGACTTCGGCTTCGCTATCTCTTTCGGCCTCGATGTTGCTGGCGCGGAACTCTACGACGACGAGGCGGACGGCTACGTCTACGACGACGGCGTCAAGTCCACTGAAGAGCAGATAGAGTACATCGCCGGGAAGGTTGAGGAGTACGACCTCGTCTACGTCGAGGACCCACTCGACGAGAACGATTACGAGGCCTTCGCGGACCTGACCGCACAGGTCGGTGACCAGACGCTCGTCTGCGGCGACGACCTGTTCGTCACCAACGTCGAGCGCCTGCAGGCCGGTATCAACGCCGACGCCGGGAACTCCATCCTGATCAAGCCGAACCAGATCGGGACGCTTACCGACGCTGTCGACGCCATCGAACTGGCGACGGCAAGCGGCTACGAGTCCGTCGTCTCCCACCGCAGCGGCGAGACGGAAGACACGACGATCGCACACCTCGCTGTCGCCACTGACGCACCGTTCATCAAGACCGGCGCGGTCGGCGGCGAGCGCACAGCCAAGCTGAACGAACTAATCCGTATCGAGGACAACGCAGTATGAGCGGCAACGAAAAAGAAGGTCTCGACGCGTCAGACTCCGACTTCGACCCGTCCGACGAGGACGACGAAGCGGTCGACGCGGAGACCGAAACGGAAGCCGAACAGCCCGCCGACGACGCCACAGAGGCGACAGAGGCCGAACCAACCGATGCCGACACGGAGGCCGACGAAGCGGCCGAGGCCGACGAGGCCGCCGGCCCACAGCTGGACGAGGACGTCATGCCCGACGAGCAGTCGGAGGCCGACCTCCTCATCCCCGTCGAGGACTACCTCGGCGCCGGTGTCCACATCGGGACCCAGCAGAAGACCCAGGACATGGAGCGGTTCATCCACCGCGTCCGGACCGACGGGCTGTACGTGCTGGACGTCTCGATGACCGACGAGCGCATCCGAACCGCCGCAGACTTCCTGTCCAACTACGAACCGGAGCAGATTCTGGCCGCGTCGTCGCGCCAGTACGGCCGGTTCCCGGCCGAGAAGTTCGCCGAAGCGATCGGCGCGCGCGTCCGCACCGGCCGGTTCATCCCCGGCACGCTGACCAACCCCGACTACGACGGCTACATCGAGCCTGACATCGTGGTCGTCACCGACCCCATCGGCGACGCCCAGGCTGTCAAGGAGGCCATCACGGTCGGGATTCCGGTCATCGCGATGTGTGACTCCAACAACACCACGTCGAACGTCGACCTGGTCGTCCCGACGAACAACAAGGGGCGCAAGGCGCTGTCGGTCGTCTACTGGCTGCTGGCCAACGAGACGCTCGACCGCCGCGGTGCCGAGCCGACGTACGGACTCGACGACTTCGAGTCCGACATCTAACGTCGCTGAACCGTTCGTTTTCTCGCTGTCGAAGTGCGAGTGGCGATGCCAGTATCGCCAACACAAGACCTACCATAAGCCCCGGAGTAGGGCTGGCAAATGGCAGAGGGAGACACGTTCGTCAACGCCGTCATCGGTGCCGTCGCAACCGCTCTGCTGAGTGGATTCGTCCCGCTTGCGCCGCTACTCGGTGGTGGCATCGCCGGCTATCTCGAAGGCGGCGAGCGAGACGACGGCGTCCGTGTCGGATTGCTGTCCGGCGTCGTCGGGCTGGCGATATCGCTGGTCTTCTTCGTGGTCGTGTTCGTCTTTCTGGCCGCATTTCTGGCATTTGTGCCCGAAGCACTGGGCGTGTTCGGCGCGGTGGGACTGCTCGTGCTCGTCCTCGGAACAGTCATGACGGCTGCGTATTTCCTCGGCTTGAGCGCGCTCGGCGGCTGGCTGGGTAACTACGTCAAGCACGACACGACCATCGGCAATTGACCGGCTAGCCGCGCCGGCGGTAACTACATCACGGGGGACGCCACTACCGAGAACGCATATGCGTGAGTCGGTGACCAACGCCGGTATCGGGGCGCTCGTCACGGTTGCGCTGTCGTTCATCCCTTTTTCATCGATGGCCGGCGGTGCTGTGGCCGCAGCGAACCACGGCGGTAGCTACCGAACCGGGCTCTGGTTGGGGACGCTGGCTGGCGCTTGTGCGATGGTCCCTTTGCTCGCCCTCTTCATCCCGGCGCTGTACATCGCCGGCCTCCTCGGGTTCGGGATTCCGCCCGGCGCACCGGGGTACGACTTGTTTCTGGCGCTCGTGTTCACGTTCTTTCTGCTGTACACTGTCGGTCTCAGCGCTCTCGGTGGTCTCGGCGGCGTCTGGATATCGGCACACACCGACTGGGACCTAGACGCCAACCGCTGGCTCTGAATGCACGTGAACCGCCCGCTGCCCGACATTTGGCATACCATTCAAGCGTGTCCGACACCAACAGTAGTCGATGTCAAAGACGCCGCCCGGACCGAAGGGCGAACCGCTGTTCGGCAGTAGTCGCACGTACGCTCGGGACCCGTTCCGGTTCATCTCGGCACTGGAACGGGCCTACGGCGACGTCGCTCGATTCGATATGGGGCCGATGGACACGGTCATGCTGTGTGACCCGACGGCAATCGAGCGCGTGCTGGTCTCGGACGCAGACCGGTTCCGCAAGCCCGACTTTCAGGGAGATGCGCTCGGGGATCTGCTGGGTGACGGACTGCTGTTGAGCGAAGGCGAGACGTGGGAGCAGCAGCGAAAGCTCGCAAACCCTGCGTTCTCGATGGCGCGACTGTCGGGGATGGCCGACCGAATTACCGGCCACGCGGAGGACCGCATCGCCGACTGGTCCCACGGCGATGTCATAGACGCCGAGCAGTCGATGACTAGGGTCACGTTGGACGTAATTCTGGACCTGATGATGGGCGTCGAACTCTCCGAACAGCGAGTCCAGACCATCGAGGAGCAACTGCTGCCGCTGGGCCAGCGGTTCGAACCGGACCCGATCCGGTTTGCTATGCCACAGTGGATGCCGATGCCGGACGACGCCGAGTTCAACCGCGCCGTGCGGACGCTGGACGAGGTGCTGGACGACATTATCGAGGTCCGCGAGGACTCGCTCGGGACGGATGAGGACGGTCCGATGGACTTCCTGTCGGTACTCTTGCGTGCCCGTGACGATGGGAACCAGTCGCCCGAGCAACTGCGTGATGAGATGATGACGATGCTGCTTGCGGGCCACGACACGACGGCGTTGACGCTGACCTACACCTGGTTCCTGCTGTCGGAACACCCCGAGGTCGAACAGCGCGTCCACGAGGAACTGGACGACGTCATCGGCGACGACCGGCCGGGGATGGAGCACGTCCGCGAACTGGACTACCTCGAATGGGTGATTCAGGAAGCGATGCGGCTCTACCCCCCAGTGTACACCATCTTCCGGGAGCCGACCGAAGACGTGACGCTGTCAGGCTACGAGGTCGAGGCGGGAACGACGCTGATGGTCCCACAGTGGGGTGTTCACCGCTCCGAGCGGTTCTACGACGACCCCGAGACGTTCGACCCGGAGCGCTGGAAGCCCGAGCGAGCGAGCGAGCGGCCCCGGTTCGCCTACTTCCCGTTCGGGGGTGGCCCGCGCCACTGTATCGGGAAGCATCTTGCCATGCTTGAGGCGCAACTCATCACTGCAACGACGGCCAGCCAGTACCGACTGGAGTTCCAGGGAGAGACGCCACTGGAGCTGTTGCCGTCGTTGACCGCCCACCCCCGACAGAAAATGTCCATGCGCGTGCAGGAACGGTAACACGCACGCCGACACGATCGCTCCGGCGTCGTTGCCGGTTGCTACAGAGTAGGTTCGGCGTGCCAGTTGATTTGGTCACCAGCTATTTACTGCAGAGTCCCGTGTAAGCGTGCAAGAACAGCGGCCCTGCACGTCGCACCGGTGACCGATTTCGGCCTCGGTCACTACGGGAAGACCACGACCGCGACTAATTACCTACCCATCATGACACTGCTGCAGACCATCTCTGGCGACAACCGTCACACGCTGTTTGCAGTCGTCCCGCGCCCGGCCCTGTCTATAGACCGTTCACAGAGCTACATCGCTCCGGTAATCCTTGGTCGGTGGAGTGACATCTATCCCGGCGCAACCACCGGACTTGAACGGGATGCCGAATGACGCCTGAAACCGCTGGCGTCGGGGACGCCAGGGTCCGGGTCCTCTACGTTGGCACCGATTCGGACGACACCGAGACGCTGTCGACGGCTCTCGAACGCGAGAACAACCGTTTCACCGTCGAAACGGCTCGCACCGTCGACGAGGCTATGGCAAGGTTGGCTGCCGAGCCTGTCGACTGTCTCGTTTCCGACTACGGCCTGTCCAACGGGAACGGCATCGAGCTTCTGGAAACGGTCCGCGACGAGTACCCGGCCCTGCCGTTTATTATTTACACCGCACAGAGGAGTGAGGCAGTCGCCAGCGAGGCAATTTCGGCCGGTGTGACGGACTACCTCAGGAAAGAGCCGGGTGCCAAACAGCATGCCGGGCTGGCGAACCGAATCAGTGACGCCGTCGACCACTCCCGCTCACAGCAGGCGGTCAGCGAGCGGAACCGAGCGCTCCAGAGCTACGAGCGGATGGTCAACTCCATGCAGGAGGCTGCCTGTATTTACGATGCCGAAGACCGGTTCGAAATCGTCAACGAGACCATCGCAGAGTGGTACGACACGACGCGCAATGAGCTCGAAGGACAGACCAGTAGACTCGTTCCGCGTATTCGAGCCGAAGGTGAGACAGACTGTTACCAGGAACTGCTCGACGGAACGCGGGAGAAACTTAGCGGCGAAATCGAAGCGGAGTTCCCCGGCCACGGACACGCGGTGGTCGCGTACCAACTAACGCCGCTGGTCGTCGATGGTACTATCGACGGCATCGTCGGCGTAGCTCGTGATGTTACCGAGCAGAAAGAGCGCGAACGGGAGCTACTCCGGAACAAGCGCGCGATAGACGAGGCCCCGGTCGGCGTCACCATCACTGACCCCAACCAGCCGGACAACCCGCTGATCTACGCTAACGACCACTACCGCGAGCTGACTGGCTACTCGCTCCCGGAGCTGCTCGGGAAGAACTGCCGAATACTCCAGGGCGAGAACACCGACCCGGAGCCTGTCGATGCATTACGGGACGCTATCGACGCAGGGGAGCAGGTGTCGGTCGAACTCCGGAACTACCGAAAAGACGGGACCGAGTTCTGGAACCGGGTTCGGATCGCGCCAGTTCGCGACGACGACGGCACAGTCGTCAACTACGTCGGGTTCCAGCAGGATACCACCGAGCGGAAGCGCCGCGAGAAACGATTAGAGGAAACGTCATCGCGGCTCGAAGCCCTCTTCGAGAACTCGCCTGATATGATCGATGTGCTCGACGCCGACGGAACGATTTGTAAGGTGAACCAGCGATTCTGCGCGGAACTGGGGTACGACGAAAGCGAGGTGCTTGGACGGTCGATCTGGGAGTTCGACCTGATGTTCGACGCCGAGGACGTGCAGACCCAGCTTTCCGGGTTCAGTGTCGACGAGCGCCGCAAATTCGAAGGCCTGTACGAACGCCGCGACGGGTCGACGATGTCGGTCGAAGTGCATTTGCTTCGATTCAATCTCGAAGGAGAGGATCGCTTCCTGGCGATCAGTCGAGACATCACGGAGCGAAAGGAGCGCGAGCAGGAACTCGAACAGCAAAACGAACAGCTCGAACGGCTCAATTGAATCCACAGACGGCGCCGGGATAGGTCGTTAGAATCACGGGTATGAAGCGGGAGAGTAATGTTATGCACAACACCCTCTTCCGCTTCGTGAAGCAAGTGGCTTCGCTCGCTCAAAAGCTTACTGACGCTGCGCTGATGGAACTGAGTGATCCAGCCGGCAACGGGTTTGCCGGCTGGAAGCACGCAGTCTTGCTCTATCTGCGCGAACACATGAGCGCGGAGTACGAGGAAATCATCGACTGGGCCGAAGAGATGGAACGTGTTCGAGCGGTATTGAATCTTCAACGCGGGGAGTTTCCCGCGCCTTCGACGCTGTGTAAGGCGTTCAAACGGGCATCGATGACTGTCTGGCGACAGCTGCTCCGCCGGTCGGCGGAGCTGCTGGACCAGAATGGTCACGCCGCAATTGATGCCACCTACTTCGACCGTCAGCAGGCATCGTCTCACTACTTGCGACGGATTGATCGTTCCGTCAAAACGATCCAGACGACGTTTCTCGTAGATACAGCTGAGGGAGCAATTCTTGACTTACACTGCAGCACGAAGTGGCCTGACGAAACCAAGATCGGCCCGAAGGTCGCCCTGCGGAACGCGGGCGACCTTCGAAGCTTGGCCGCTGACAAAGGCTATGATGACATGAGCTTCCGTGAGGAGCTTCGAAACGCCGGGATTCGTCCGCTGATAAAGCACCGTGTTTTCGCTCCTTACGATCACGCACACAACGCCCGAATAGACGACGAGCTCTATGGTCAGCGATCACAGACCGAGTCCGTCAACTCCTCAATCAAGCGCTCGCACGGCTCCGCCGTCCGAGCGCGTGACTGGTTCCGCCAGTTCCGGGAGATAACGCTCATAGCCGGCGTTTACAACGTGGAGCAGGCAATTGAACGCTGAAACGCCGAAATTCGCCGGATTCAATTGAGCCGCTCGAACAGTTCGCCAGCGTCGTTAGTCACGACCTGCGGAACCCGTTGACCGTTGCACGCGGACAGCTCGAACTCCTGCGTGAGGAATCTGACAGCGAGCATATCGACGCTATCGACAGTGCACACCAGCGCATGGATACGCTCATCGATGACTTGCTTACGCTCGCACGCGATGGTGCGTCACCCGCTTCGCCCGTCGTGGTCGATCTTGAGCCGTTTGTCCGGACGTGCTGGCAAAACGTCGACACGAAAGCCGCGACGCTCCACATTGGCATAGACCGCCCCATCCGCGCCGACGAAAGTCGCCTCCGTCAACTGTTTGAGAATCTCGTTCGCAATGCGGTCGAACACGGCGGTGACGACGTGACCGTGACGGTCGGCGAACTGGCCGACGGCTTCTACGTTGAGGACAACGGTGCCGGTATTCCAGAGCCCGAGCGCGGGGACGTGTTTTCAGCCGGCTACTCGACGGCGGTAGAGGGAACCGGATTCGGCCTGAGCATCGTGAAACAGGTCGCCGACGCCCACGGCTGGACGGTCCGAGTCGTCAGCGGGGCCGACGGCGGCGCGCGGTTCGAATTTACCGACGTTGACGCCGTGTCCGAATAGGACTTCGATGGTCATCCTGACCGTCGACTCCGAAAACGCCTAACGCCCTGGGTGCACACGGGCGGGTATGGTCACGTCGAGCGCTCCCGGGAAAGTGTACCTGTTTGGGGAGCACGCGGTCGTCTACGGCGAGCCGGCGGTGCCCTGCGCCATTGAGCGGCGGGTGCACGTGACGGCAACCGAGATCGACGAGGGATTACGTATTCACGCGAACGACTTGCAACTGGATGGCTTTACTGTCGAGTACTCCGGTGACGGGGAGAGCCATCCGGACGTGGATGTCGCCGAATCGCTCGTCGAAGCTGGGATGGGATACGTCAACGAAGCGGTCGCACAGGCCCGTGACGCGGCCGATGCCCCTGAAGCAGGCTTCGAGATATCTGTGGAAGGCGACATCCCGCTTGGGGCGGGGCTGGGCTCGTCGGCCGCGCTCGTCGTCGCGGCGATAGACGCGGCGACCAGAGAACTCGGCGTCGAACTGTCAGCGAGCGATATTGCCGACCGCGCCTATCAGGTTGAACACGCAGTTCAGGACGGGCAAGCCTCGCGGGCGGACACGTTTTGCTCGGCGATGGGCGGGGCGGTCCGCGTGGAAGGCGACGACTGCCGGCGGCTGGAGGGCATCGACACCCTCCCCTTCGTCATCGGCTACGACGGCGGGGCCGGCGATACTGGGGCGTTGGTCGCCGGCGTCCGGGACCTCCGTGGAAAGTACGATTTCGCCGCCGACACCGTCGCAGCAATCGGCGACATCGTCCGCGAGGGAGAGTCAGTACTGGGAACGGGCGACTACGAACGGCTCGGGGAGCTGATGGATTTCAACCACGGACTGCTCTCAGCGCTGGGCGTCTCCTCGCGGTCGCTGGACTCGATGGTGTGGGCGGCCCGCGACGCCGACGCCCACGGCGCGAAACTCACCGGGGCCGGCGGCGGCGGCTGTATCGTCGCACTGGACGAAACGGACGACGCGCTCACCGCGCTGAAGTACACGCCGGGGTGTGAGGATGTCTTCCGGGCCGAGCTGGACACCGACGGAGTCCGGCAGGAATGACGGTCGTCCTCAAACTCGGCGGGAGCGTCATCACGGATAAAGACGACCCTGAGACGGTCGACCGGGCTGCGTTGTCGGCCGCGGTGTCAGCTATCGCCGAATCGCCGGTCGGCGAGGATATCGTCATCGTGCACGGCGGCGGGAGCTTCGGCCATCACCACGCCGCCGACTACGGCGTCAGCACGACCGAGGGGACCCACGATGTCGACGGCGTGCAGGCCATCCACGGTGCGATGTGCCGCCTCAACGCCGCCGTCGTAGATGCGCTCTCCGGGGCAGGCGTTCCGGCTGTTCCGGTCCACCCGTTCTCGGCGGCCACACGCGACGCCGACAGTGACCTTTCGCTGCCGACGGCGCAGGTCACGACGCTGCTCGACGAGGGGTTTGTCCCGGTCCTCCACGGCGACCTCGTCGCACACGCCGGTGCGGGCGCGACGGTTCTGAGCGGCGACGAACTGGTCGTCGAACTCGCGCCCGCTGTCGACGCGGACCGCGTCGGCGTCTGCTCGACCGTTCCCGGCGTTCTCGATGAAGACGGGGTCGTCATCGACCGCATCGAGGCATTCGAGGCTGTAGCACCGGCCCTTGGTGGGAGCGACGCGACGGACGTGTCGGGCGGGATGGCCGGCAAGGTCCGTGCGCTGCTCGCACTCTCGGCCCCTGCGCTCGTGTTCGGCCCTGACGCGCTCTCCGCGTTTCTCGCCGGTGAGAGTCCGGGGACGACTATCGCTGGTGATGACGCCGATTGATGGGACTGCCAGTCCTGTCGTCAGTGAATTCTGCTCAGAGCACGATTACTCGAAGTGTATGTGTTTACCCTGTGGATTCAACGACCGGTACAGCGCGAGCTCGTGAGATCATCTCGTTGTCCCGAACGACTCGCTTGAGTTCCTCATAGGGATTGCGTCCCTGCTGGCTCCACGTTGCCAGCAGGGAGAAGAGGGTTTCGTGGACGAACATTCCGCGGTCGTTCCGGAGTGTCCCGATGATTTTCCGAAGAACGACTGGTTCACGTAGCGCGTTTTCCGCAGCGTTGTTCGTCGGCGAGACCGCTGGCTCACCGACGAAGGTGAGCCAGTGGTCGAGGCCTCCTTCGATCTTCCCGAGTAGTGTTGCCACTGGTCCGTCGGGGACCGACCGCTCAATCAACGATTCGAGTTCTCTCCGCGCGACACGCTGTAATTCTGCCCGCTCGCGCAGTGTCAAGTCGCTCTCCAGCTGAGTCTGGAGAGCGGCATACAACTGTGTGAGCGCTCGGTAGATCGGTTCGCCTTCTTCCTGCTGTTCGGCAGCATCCTCGGCCTCCCGGAGAATGTGCGCCCAACACCGCTGGAGTTTCTTGCTGAAAGCTGGGTACGCTGTCCACCCGTCACAGATAATCGTTCCTGCGAAGTCCTCCCCGAGGACTTCCGCAGGAACATCGTGGCCACGACTTTCCCGGACGGCGTACAGCGTGTGCTTGTCCGTTCGGAACGTCCAGAGCCACGCTTGGTCTCCGTCGCGCTTGATTCCCGTTTCATCAACGTTGACCACGTCGGCCTGTTGAATCTGTCTACGTATCTGCTCGTACTCCGAGCGACCGGCGCGCGCTGCGCGCTCGGTCGCATGCCACGCGGACGCGCCCGAAAGGTCCAATCCGTGGAGTTGGTTGAAACGATCAGCGATCTTTCGGTAGGGAAGCCGGTGATCGTACCGGGAAAGAGCCGCCTGCGCGATGACGTTCACCCCGAACTGCCCCTCATCGGGGCAGTCGGGGTGTGATGCCACCGTCTCGGTTCCGCACGAGTCGCACTCGTAGTAATGGCGGTTGTACTGGGTAGCTTCCACAGGCTGCGGATCAGGAATCTCTTCGACGAGTCGCGGGCTGACGCCCTCCGACTCATCGAACTGCTCACCACAGTCAGGGCAACAGTCACACGTGACTTCGACCTCCTCATCTGGATCGGGTGCAGACCGCCACTCGGGATTATGGCCGGATTTTCGACCCGGTGTCCCGCCGTCAGTACGAGGTTCTTCGTCGTCCTCGTCGGATGAAGACGAGGACGACTCCTCAGAGTCAGATTGTTTCTGACTGGAGGGGGTGTGCGGTCCTTCGTGCCAGCGAAGTTTGGCTCTGAGCCGCTTGTTCTCTTCGCGGAGGTGTTGATTCTCCTGTTCAAGCTTCTCAACACGATTTTTGAGCGCAAGAAGTTCCTCACGCGAAACCTCAACGCTGTCATCTGAGGAAGTCACGCGACTGCACTCCCCAAAGCAGACGACACGGGATGGTCTCTGTCAGAGAGACCATCCCTCACAATCGCCTTTGTCGCCTGCATTGACCTACTGGCAGGTCAGGGGCAATCTACGAGAGAGTACCGAAATCGTTCTGGGGGTAAACCGATGCCTCGAAGTCAAGCCCAAACTGACTGATGGAGCGGTATCACTGCTTGCTCTCGACGGACAGGTAGCTTAAATATCACTTCCTCAACTGTCGTAACGGCTCAATTGAATCCGGCGAATTTCGGCGTTTCAGCGTTCAATTGCCTGCTCCACGTTGTAAACGCCGGCTATGAGCGTTATCTCCCGGAACTGGCGGAACCAGTCACGCGCTCGGACGGCGGAGCCGTGCGAGCGCTTGATTGAGGAGTTGACGGACTCGGTCTGTGATCGCTGACCATAGAGCTCGTCGTCTATTCGGGCGTTGTGTGCGTGATCGTAAGGAGCGAAAACACGGTGCTTTATCAGCGGACGAATCCCGGCGTTTCGAAGCTCCTCACGGAAGCTCATGTCATCATAGCCTTTGTCAGCGGCCAAGCTTCGAAGGTCGCCCGCGTTCCGCAGGGCGACCTTCGGGCCGATCTTGGTTTCGTCAGGCCACTTCGTGCTGCAGTGTAAGTCAAGAATTGCTCCCTCAGCTGTATCTACGAGAAACGTCGTCTGGATCGTTTTGACGGAACGATCAATCCGTCGCAAGTAGTGAGACGATGCCTGCTGACGGTCGAAGTAGGTGGCATCAATTGCGGCGTGACCATTCTGGTCCAGCAGCTCCGCCGACCGGCGGAGCAGCTGTCGCCAGACAGTCATCGATGCCCGTTTGAACGCCTTACACAGCGTCGAAGGCGCGGGAAACTCCCCGCGTTGAAGATTCAATACCGCTCGAACACGTTCCATCTCTTCGGCCCAGTCGATGATTTCCTCGTACTCCGCGCTCATGTGTTCGCGCAGATAGAGCAAGACTGCGTGCTTCCAGCCGGCAAACCCGTTGCCGGCTGGATCACTCAGTTCCATCAGCGCAGCGTCAGTAAGCTTTTGAGCGAGCGAAGCCACTTGCTTCACGAAGCGGAAGAGGGTGTTGTGCATAACATTACTCTCCCGCTTCATACCCGTGATTCTAACGACCTATCCCGGCGCCGTCTGTGGATTCAATTGAGCCGTCGTAACATATTTGTTCTCTGTTATCAATTATGCGACTATGTCTGCAGTAGGTCTGACCGACGTCTATCGATACGGAACGAGGTTTCTCGGGACATTACTTGTCGTCGCCGGCGTCGGTGGCGGCCTCATCGCTGCAGGGTACGTGCTGATACAGAACGGCTCGTTCAGTTCGCTCTCGGGGAACGCGGGCTATCGTGCGGTACTCGGCATCGTCGTCGGCGCGCTCGGTGGCCTCCTGTTGCTCTCCGGCTTGCTTGGCCTGACTCACAAGCTCATCGCCGACGCGACGATGGCGGGCACGCTCGCGGCCCAGACGGCACAGCCTGATGCGAGCGATGTGGCAGCTGGGAGTCCTCCGGCAAGTGACCAGACAGCGACTGACACTGCCGATGGTAGCGCTGCATCCGCTACCGAACCGGCTTCGAAGTCCGATGACCCGATGCCGGAGTCGACCGAGCCTGAGCCCGCTGTTTCCCAGGATACCGAGCCGGCTGCTGACCCGGCGGCTGCCGAGCCGACGACCGGCGAGTCCGACGTGTCGGAACCGGTCGCTGACTCCGAGCCGAACACTGGCTCGGCCGGCGACTCGGGAATCCACGCGCCCGCACAGCAACACTCCGACCCATCCGACGCGGCAGCGCCGTCTGCTGCCTCCGACACTGCGACGGCCGGGACTGACGGTGCTCCGGTGACGGCAGCCGACGAAGACCCGCTGGGAGATGCTGACTCGGCGACAGCTGATGACCCGGTGGCAGACGATGTCCCAGCGACAGATACGGGCCGCTTGGACGCCGACGACGCTTCAGAACCACCGACTGCTGACGAGACGATGGCCCCGGCGACAGCCGAAGACGCAGTGGAGACAGCGGCGGCCCAAGACGCACCGCTATCGGAGCAACAGCCGGCTGAAAACGTTGCCGGACCGGAACCTGAAACCGTGGACGACACCACTGCGGAGCCATCCCCGGCGGATCTCGCCGGCGACTCGGAAACGGTAGAACCCCGGTCCGAACCCAGCGAGCAGTCGGACCGCGACCTGCTCGCTGAGGACGCCGCTGAAGAACCAGAGCTGAGTACGGAACCACAGGAATGGACGCCGCCGGACCCTGCGGAGTTTGACACGGGGAGCGAGGAACCCACGGCGGCTGACGACTGGGAAGCAGATGAGCAAGCACCAGCCGACGACTGGGAGACCGAACCTGACGCCGATACCGAACCGAGTGGTGTCGGCTCACTCGATGCTGACGAGGCGGACCAGCACGACGCCGTGACTCAGGACACCCGATTACTCGACGAATCTGGTGCGGCAGACACGTCTGGGGGCCCGCGAACGACGGACGACCTGTTTGGCGGCACTGATGACGACCAACCCGGACCCGAGGTTGACGAGAGCATGCAGGACGAGTCGGAGTCTCAGGACGCTGAGACACCTGCTGACGAGGACTCGACGCTTGCAGATGACGGTGTCACTGGCTTCGATGTTTCAGGTGGCGACGACCCCCTCTCCGACCCCTTAGACGACGAGTAGGGACGAACCCACACCGTTTTAAGAAGCGCCGTTGTAGACCGAAGTAACCGAGCGCACGGCCGCCCGTGGACTGCGGTTTGGCGGCCGGCAGACGGCGGATGTAAGTTGCGGGACGGAAGTCCCTCCCACTGCGGTTGCACAGGCTACGGGCGTACCCGACTGGCCTGGAGCGCCGACGCGGACGAAGTCGCCTACATTGCAGATACCGTCGTTGCCGTGCCCCACCGGATGCCCGCGGCCGGCTTTCCACTCGGAGCTACAACTATGGAAGTCGAAATTGCGACAATTGGCGGTTACGAGGCTGTAGGCCGACAGATGACGGCCGTCCGTGCAGGGGACGACGTCGTCATCTTCGACATGGGCCTGAACCTCTCGAAGGTACTGATTCACGACAACGTCGAGACGGAACGGATGCACTCGCTGGACCTCATCGACATGGGTGCCATCCCGGACGACCGGGTCATGTCCGACCTGGAAGGCGACGTGAAGGCTATCGTCCCGACACACGGTCACCTGGACCACATCGGCGCGATATCCAAGCTCGCCCACCGCTACGACGCACCTATTGTTGCGACGCCTTTCACCATCGAACTCGTCAAACAGCAGATCAAGAGCGAGGAGAAGTTCGGCGTCCAGAACGACCTCGTGAAGATGGACGCCGGCGAGACGATGTCCATCGGCGAGCGCAACGAACTGGAGTTCGTCAACGTCACGCACTCCATCATTGATGCCATCAACCCTGTTCTCCACACGCCGGAAGGCGCGGTCGTCTACGGGCTGGACAAGCGGATGGACCACTCGCCGGTCATCGGCGACCCTATCGACATGAAGCGGTTCCGCGAAATCGGCCGTGAGGGCGAGGGCGTCCTCTGTTACATCGAGGACTGTACGAACGCGGGTAAGAAGGGACGTACGCCTTCCGAATCCGTGGCGCGTCGCCACCTCAAAGACGTGATGGACAGCGTCGCCGACTACGACGGCGGTATCGTCGCGACGACGTTCTCCTCACACATCGCTCGTGTCAAGAGCCTCGTTGAGTTCGCCGACGACATCGGCCGCCAGCCGGTGCTGCTCGGTCGCTCGATGGAGAAGTACTCCGGTACCGCCGAACGGCTTGACTTCGTCGACTTCCCGGAAGACCTCGGAATGTACGGCCACCGCAAGTCTGTCGACCGGACGTTCAAGCGGATCATGAACGAGGGCAAGGAGAACTTCCTCCCGATCGTCACTGGCCATCAGGGCGAGCCACGCGCGATGCTCACCCGGATGGGCCGCGGCGAGACGCCCTACGAGCTAGACGACGGCGACAAGGTCATCTTCTCGGCCCGGGTCATCCCGGAGCCAACCAACGAGGGCCAGCGCTACCAGTCCGAGAAGCTGCTGGGCATGCAGGGCGCGCGCATCTACGACGACATCCACGTCTCGGGTCACCTCCGCGAAGAGGGCCACTACGAAATGATCGACGCGCTCCAGCCGAAGAACATCATCCCGGCTCACCAGAGCCTCGAAGGGTTCGCACCGTACGTCGACCTCGCGGAAAACATGGGCTACAAAGCCGGACGGGACCTCCACATCACCCGCAACGGCAACATGATCAAGCTCACCGAGTAAATCGATGTCCGAACGCCATCAGCAGGTCGAAGACGCGATTGTCGCCCGACGAGACCGGGTCAACGACGCCCTCCCAGAGGACCTTCCGGTGCAGAAGCCGGACCACCTCTACGAGGCGTCGCGATACCTGCTGGACGCGGGCGGGAAACGACTCCGCCCGACGGTCCTGCTGCTGGTCGCGGAGTCGCTGCTCGATGTCGACCCGCTGACGGCAGACTACCGTGACTTCCCGACGCTCGAAGGCGGGCAGGCCGATATGATGTCGGCCGCCCTCGCCATCGAGGTCATCCAGACGTTCACGCTCATCCACGACGACATCATGGACGACGACGCGCTCCGTCGTGGGGTGCCCGCCGTCCACAAGGAGTATGACCTCTCGACGGCGATTCTCGCCGGCGACACGCTGTACTCGAAAGCGTTCGAGTTCCTGCTCGAAACGGGCGCGGCTCACGAACGGACTGTCGACGCGAACAAGCGACTCGCAACGACGTGTACCCGCATTTGCGAGGGCCAGTCCCTCGACATCGAGTTCGAGCAACGCGATGTTGTCACGCCCGAGGAGTATCTGGAGATGGTCGAACTCAAGACGGCCGTGCTGTACGGCGCGGCTGCCTCAATTCCGGCCACGCTGCTGGGGGCCGACGAGCAGACGGTCGATGCCCTGTACAACTACGGGCTCGACGTGGGGCGTGCGTTCCAGATTCAGGACGACCTGCTGGACCTGACGACGCCCTCTGAGAAACTCGGCAAGCAGCGCGGGTCCGACCTCGTCGAGAACAAGCAGACGCTGGTGACGCTGCACGCTCGCCAGCAGGGCGTCGACGTGGGCGACCTCGTCGACACGGACTCTGTCGAGGCCGTTTCGGAAGCCGAAATCGACGACGCCGTCGAGCGTCTGCGAGAGGTAGGGTCAATCGAATACGCCCGCCAGACCGGGCAGGACCTCATTGCGAGCGGCAAGCAGAACCTTGAAGTCCTGCCGGACAACGAGGCCCGCTACCTGCTCGAAGGCATCGCGAACTACCTCGTTGAGCGCGACTACTGAGCATGGACCAGACCCGGCGAGCCGTTCTCGCCGGTGTCGCCGGACTTTTCGCTGGCTGTGGAACGACGAGTCAGCGGACCACAACACCACGCCCGACAGCAACGGTGACCAGCACCACGGAGACGGTTCGCTACACGCATCTTCAGCCCTCCGGCAATCGTCACATTTCAGGTTCGGGCCGGTTCGACGCCGTCGACCCGATAGACATCGCCATTGAGGGCCACCCGAAGTGGCTCGTCGGACTGCCAGTCGAGGGCGGGAGTCTCTGGGTTGTCGTTCCAGAGGCAGGGGCCCCAAAGGCGGTTCGGGTGAGTCAGGACCGAGTTGAATCGGTTGTCATCGAACCCGACCTGCTGGCGGGCCAGCCACCAGCCGTGGTTGTTCAGGACAACGGCGTTCGGTTCCTCACTGCCGATGAGACAGGACCCAACACCCACGCCGTCCAGTTTCCCGATGGTACCATCGCGACGGTGACCAAGTCCGGGGTCGTCCTCGTGGATGGCGACCCGCTCATCGAGGATGCTCTGCCCGACGCCCGAATCGTCTGGCAGGACGATGTCGCTGCTGTGCTCGCCGGTGCGACGCAGCGATACGACCACGGAGCGCTCGGTGACGAGGTCGAGGCCCGCGCTATCGTTCTGTTTGTTGCAGACGGAAGTGGGACCGTCCGCCGCCGAGTTCAACTGCCTGAACCAACGGTCGTCGAAGGTGTAGCACCGATTCTTGCGGACATTGACGACGATGGTGACCCCGAAGTACTCGTCACCGTCACCGGGCCCGATGAGGGCGCTCGGGTGGCCGCCTACGGACTGGACGGCGAGCGCGTCGCGACTGGGCCCGCAATCGGGACGGGCTTTCGTTGGCGCCACCAGCTCTGTGTCGCGCCGTTCTCCCCCGACGGGGCGCCCGAAATCGCCGTCGTTCGCACCCCACACATCGGCGGGACGGTGGAGTTCTACCGTATCGACGGTGACCGGCTCTCAATCGCGGCCCGCTACGACGGCGTCTCCTCGCACGCATTCGGCTCGCGTATCCTCGACGGTGGACTCGCCGGAGATCTGCTCGGCGATGACCGACAGACGCTGGTCGTCCCGACCCAGAAGCGCCGGACGCTCGTCGCGCTCCAGCGGCAGGACGGCGTTCGGCAGGCGGCCCAGCGTGACATCGGCGCGTCGCTCGCCTCGAACGTTGCGGCGACACCGACTGGCGACGGCGGCTTGAGCATTGCTGTCGGTCGCAGTGACGGTGTCGTCCGCGTCTGGCAGTAGGGCGGCTGTTGACCCTGAATGGTGCTGGTCAGCAACTAAGACGTATCAGTTCCTAGGTAGCCGTGTGACTCGGTTCCTTCTCTACGGCGGCAAGGGCGGCGTCGGCAAGACGACCGTGGCCGCGGCGACTGGCTATCGGCTGGCGACGGCGGGCCACGAGACACTCGTTGTCTCCACCGACCCCGCGCACTCGCTGGCCGATGCCGTCGAGACCGAGGTCGGCGGCGACCCGACGGAAATCCGGTCGGGGCTGTGGGGTGTCGAGGTCGATCCACAGACGGGTATTGACCGTTACCGGTCACTGTTCGAGGCGCTGGCGTCGGAATTTTCCGATGCCGGCATTCGGATGGACGAAGAGGAAATCGCTGACCTGTTCACATCCGGCGTAATGCCCGGTAGCGACGAACTAGCAGCCATCGAGGGCATGGCGACGTACATCGAGAGCGACCGCTGGGACCGCGTGGTGTTCGACACTGCCCCGACCGGGCACACGCTCCGCCTGCTTGACCTCCCGTCGGTGATGGACCGCGGCGTTGCCACGGCGATGGATCTCCGGGACCAGGTTCGTCGGAAAGTCAACACTGCCCGGACGATGATGTTCGGCCCGATGGCGAGCCGGCGCGACGACGGCCCGGACGACTTCACCGAGATGCGCACGCGGATGGAACGGGTCGGCACAGTGCTTCGAGACCCCAAACAGACCGCGTTCCGGGTCGTCACGATTCCCGAAACGATGGCCGTCCGCGAGACGGAGCGGCTGGTCGCGAAGCTCCGCGAGTTCGACGTGCCGGTAACGACGCTGGTCGTGAACAAGGTCATCGAGGACGCCGGCGACTGTCAGCGCTGTCAGGGCAAGCAGGTGGTACAGCAAGAGTCTATTGCCGCGCTTCGGGAGTCGCTGCCCGACCTTGACGTGTGGACGATTCCCGACCAGTCCGGCGAGGTGACTGGTATTAGCGCGCTGGACAGGGTTGCGGAGTCTCTGGTGGATGTGAAGTGACCTGTAAAGACGAGCATCCGCGCGAGCGAAGCGAGCGCGGTTCACCGGAACCGAACTTAGTGAGGTTCCGGCCTTTTTCGCCCACGTTTTTCAAGGAGTGGTGGCGAGCATCGCGAGCCACCCGACGATGAAAAAGGTGGTCCGACGGCGTTTTGACCCTCCCAGTCGCAGGTCCCGATAATGGACGACGAGCTGCGAGACCGAATCACGGAGGCGGCGGAGACAAACGCCCTCCTCAACGCGGTCAAACACGATAGCGAGGCACAGGTTGGCGCAATAATGGGCCCGCTCATGGGCGAGAACCCGGAGTTCCGCGAGTACGGCGACGAGATACCCGGCGTTATCGCGCCGGTCGTCGAGCGGGTCAACGGGATGGACGCCGAGGAGCGCCGCGAGCGGCTGGCCGAACTCGCTCCGGAGAAACTCGAAGAGCTGGAGGCTGAGGACGAGGGCGAGGACCACCCACTGCCGGACCTGCCCAACGCCGAGGAGTACGACACCGTCCGGATGCGCGTCGCGCCAAACCCCAACGGGCCGTGGCACATCGGCCACGCGCGGATGGCCGCTGTCGTCGGGACGTACAAACAGCGCTACGACGGGGAGTTCATCTGCCGCTTCGACGACACCGACCCCGAGACCAAGCGGCCGGATCTGGATGCCTACGACGCAATTCTGGACGCAATCGACTATCTCGGCTTCGAACCGGACGACGTGGTCAACGCCAGCGACCGCGTCGAGACGTACTACGAGTACGCTCGCAAGCTCATCGACAAGGGCGGGGCCTACACCTGCTCGTGCCCGCAGGGTGAGTTTTCGGACCTGAAGAACAACGGCGAGGCCTGTCCCCACCGGGATAAGGACGCCGAGACCACGCGCTCGGAGTTCGAGGCGATGGTCGATGGCGAGTACGACAGCGGCGAGATGGTCCTGCGGGTCCGGACCGACATTACTCACAAGAACCCCGCGCTGCGGGACTTCGTCGCGTTCCGGATGGTCGACACGCCCCATCCACGCGAGGCGGCCGAGCAGTACCGCTGCTGGCCGATGCTGGACTTCCAGAGCGGGCTTGACGACCACCTGCTGGGTGTCACCCACATTATCCGCGGTATCGACCTGCAGGACTCCGCGAAGCGCCAGCAGTTCGTCTATGACTACTTCGACTGGGAGTACCCCGAAGTCATCCACTGGGGCCACGTCCAGGTCGACGCTTACGACGTGCCCCTCTCGACGTCAAGCATCGCCGAACTCATTGAGGACGGCGAACTGGCGGGCTGGGACGACCCGCGAGCGCCGACCGTCGCCAGCCTCGAACGGCGCGGCATCCGCGGCGAGGCCGTTGTCGATGCGATGATTCAGCTGGGCACGTCCACCTCGAACGTCGACCTGGCGATGTCCTCGATCTACTCGAACAACCGTGACCTCATCGACGACGACTCGGACCGGGCGTTCTTCGTCCGGGACAGCGACGACCACGGTGGCCTCGTTGAGCGCCAGATCGTCGGCGGGCCGGACGCCGGCGAACCGCCGCTGCACCCGGACTACGAGGAGCGTGGCCGCCGCGAGATTCCGGTGACCAGCGGTGTCGTCGTCGAGGGTGACGACCTGCCAGACCACGGCGATCGTATCTGGCTCAAGGGGTACGGCTGCGTGCGACACACTCGCGACGCCTTCGAGTACACCGGCGACGATATCGACGCCGTCCGTGAGGAGGGCGTCGACGTGATTCACTGGGCACCGGCTGACGGCCCAGCGCTCCGCCTCCGGACGATGGACGGCGACGTATCAGGCGTGGCCGAACCGGGACTGCGCAACTACGACACTGACGACGTGGTGCAGTTCGAACGCATTGGCTTCGCTCGCCTCGACAAGGTTGCGGACGACTCGGATACGGAGTCCGTCGCGTACTTTACCCATCCCTGAAGCCGCCGTCACAACGACCCAGCTGTCGGTTCTTCCCCCTGACTCCCAGTCTCGACACCACTGAACTCGAATCGAGCACCGCCGGCTTCGCTGTCGGTAACCGTTAGCTCCCAGCCGTGGGCCTCGGCAATCGTCTCCACTATCGCCAGGCCAAAGCCGGTGCCGTCGTCGTCGGTACTGTAGCCCGATTCGAGGACGGCGTCGCGCTGGTCCGGCGGAATCCCCGGGCCGTCATCGGCGACGTAGAAGCCGTCCGGCGTGGCTCCGAGCGTGATGGTGACGACTCCTCCGCCATCGGCCGCTGGCCCAGCTCCGGGAGTGGCACCGTCACTGCCGTGTTCTACGGCGTTTTGCACGAGGTTCTGGAACAGTTCGGCGAGGCGGTCGGGGTCGGCCAGTACGTGCTCCGGCGGGTCCCGAACCCGGTGTTCGGCCGCGCTCGTGGGTGCGGCGTCCCAGGCCCGGGAGAACGTCTTCCGGAGCGATATCAGTTCGGGGTCGCTGATGTCACGCCCCTCGCGGGCCAGCGTCAGGGTGTGGTCGATGAGCGTCTCCATCCGGTCGAGGGCGTCCGTTGCGGCCGTTATCGATTCGCGCACGCCCGAGTCAGCGTCTTGTGACGCCAGTTCCAGATGGCCACTGGCAACTTGCAAGGGGTTCCGGAGGTCGTGGCTGACGAGGCTGGCGAACTCGTCCAGCCGCTCGTTCTGGAGTTCCAGCTGTTGCTCCCGCCGCTTCCGTTCGATGATATCCGTGACAACAGAGACGCTGCCAACTACGGTGCCACTGAGGTCACGAATCGGGGCGGCGGCAAGGCTCACGTCGACACGACTCCCGTCTTTTCGTTCAAGCTCTGTTTCGTGGCCCGACAGACGCTCCCCTTCGAGGACTTGCGCGTGAAGTTCGGCGGTCTGTCGTCGGTTCTCGGCCGGGATAACGGGAACCGTGCCGCCCAACACCTCGTCGGCGCGCCAGCCAAATAGTTCCGTCGCGGCGGGATTCCAGACTTCGACAGTCGCGCTGGCGTCAAGTGCAACAATCGCGAGCGGGGCAGCCTCGACGAGCGTTTCGAGGCGCTCGGTCGTCATTGCGAGTTCGGACTCGATTTCTTTTCGTTGTGAGATGTCACGGACGATGCCGACACGGCCGGACTCACCGCTGGCCAGTTCGATGTCCGCCGCGTCGACTTCACAGGGGACCTGCTCACCGGATGCGGTCCGGATCAGGACCTCCTCCGAGCCGCCGTCCATTGGCTCGGTTCCCATCTGCCCTAGCACAGTCTCGAAGCGTTCGCCGACGAGACTGTCCTCGACGGTACCGACCAGCTTGGCGAACGGGTCGTTGTACGTGACAAACTGGTCGTGTTCGTCGAGGACGTAGACGGGTTCGCTGACGCCCTCGAAAATCGTCTTGTACTGCGTCAGCCGTTGCTCGCGTCGCTTCCGCTCCGTGATGTCCCGGAGGACGACGAGTCGGCCAACGAGTCCATCGAACCGGTCGGCAAACGGTGTCACTTCGAGTTCGACAAACCGCTGCTGGCCGTCCACGGAGAGCGCGAGTTCCGACCAGTCTGCTTGTTCGTCGTCGACTGTGAGACTGTCCCAGGTCGGAATAACGGCCTCTACTTGCTGGCCCACGAGCGACTCTTCGGGGCCAGCGAGGAGGGTTTCAGCCGCCGGATTCGCGTGGCTGATACAGCCGTCGATGTCCACGACGAGCGTTCCGTCCCCCATCTGCTCGACGATAGTTTCCTGCGCGGCCGGTACCGGGTCAAGCGTCTTGAACGTGTAGAGGCCGGTCGTCATCGCTATCCCAGAGACTCCCCAGGCGAAAATCGTGGCGTCCTCGGGAATCTGCAGGAAGTACTGCTGGGTCAGCGCAATGGTCCAGGGAGCCAGCGCCGCGATGAGGACGGCCGCGGCCTGTGTCCGGTACAGGTGCCGCGAGCGGACGAACAACTGAATAAGAACGATTGTCCCGGCAAGCGCCGCAATCAGAATTGTCGCCATGTGGGCGACGAACACTGCTGTGAGCCCAGCCCCCGGAGCCACCACCAGTGACCCCACAGAGCCGCTGGACGGGAGGTCGAACAGTGATACGCCCGGGAAGACGAACACGCCCACAAGCACCAACAGGTCAAGCGATAGGAACCCGACAGCTCGCCGCGTCACCGACCTGTCGAAGTCGGCGTACTGCAACGCGGCGTACAGCCAGGTGATGGCGACTACGCCCTGAGCGATGGTTGCGACCTGCCGAGCCAACAACTGGGTCGACAGCGCCGTCGCGGTGATGTCGACAGCGTAGCTGGAAGCACCGACTGCTAAGGCGAGGTGAAACACCACCATCGGTGTCCTGCCAGGTCCCTCACGCTTACGCCACGCGAGCAGTGAAAACACTGCGGAAAGGCCAGCTAGGACCCATAAAGCCGTCACGAAGCGGCCGTACATCGTTCCACTGAATATCGTCGCATCGTCACTTTATTTTATTGGTTAACGGCGCATTGACAGTAAAGAAGAACGGCTGTCTGTAGTCGGTTCCGTAGCACCCGGATTTGGGGCTCTAGTGCAACTGGGTCCTGCTTGCGGTGGTTGCTCTTAAGACCGCAGTGAGGTATCTAGTTGTTTGTTCCCATACCTCAAGGTGCGTAAGGTTTTTTACGAACCGCAACACTAGTGTCAAATGGATACGAGGTGATGGCCAATGGCACTGCCAACAACCACACCGAGTTCCTGGATGCGCGGTCTTGACCTTCCGTCCCGCCTGTTCGAAACCGGTAGCGACGACTACGAACTGTACGAAGAGGACGACGAGTTCGTCCTCAACGTCGAGCTCCCGGGCTTTGATGTCGAGGACATCGACGTCTCCTGGGACGACGGCATGTTGAACATCGCCGCCGAACGTGAGGACGAACAGCGCGGCGAGCGTCGGACCTACCACCGACGCTTCCGGTTCCCGAAGCGGGTCGACGATGAGGGTATCGCCGCGAACTACACCAACGGTATCCTCGAGGTGCGCCTGCCCGTCGAGGTAGGCGCGACGGCCCGCGGCAAGCAGATCAAGGTCGAAGGCTGACCGTCGGGCCGCAGGTGTACCGCCCGATAACCGACCTGTTCGCTTCGTTCGGAACGAGGCACCTGACGCTCAAGCCAGTTCCCAGCAGACCGCGGTGCCGGCGCGTCGTTCGACCCCGAGGCGAGAGCTGATAGCGTCGGGCTTATGTCCACGACGGCCCGACCAATGCCCGTGACAGAACGCGCCCCGGAGTCAGTGACAGTGCAGCGCGACATCCCGTTCCACGAGGTGGACGGCGAGACGCTGACGCTCGACCTGTACGACGCAGCGGCGGCCAGCGGCCCGAAACCGGTCGCCGTGCTCGTCCGCGGCGGCGCGTTCACGTCTGGCGACAAGGGTGAGTTCGCCCGGCACGCGCTTGACCTCGCCGCGGACGGCTTTCTGGTCATCGAGCCGCAGTATCGGCTCGCACCGGAATGGACGTTTCCGGCGGCGCTCGTAGATGTAAAGGCCGCTATCGAGTGGGCCCGGACGGAGGGAGAAAGCTACGGCGCGGACACCAACCGAGTCGTGGGTGTCGGTCACTCAGCCGGCGCGAACCTCGTCGTCTTGGCCGCGCTGACGGCGGACGAACCCGGATTCGAACCCGAACTGTACCCCGGCGCGTCTTCGGCACTGTCGGCCGCCGTCGGCTACGCCGGCGTCTATGACTTCCACGCGCTCGATACCGCGACTGATGTCCCAGCGGGTGAGGGCCATCGGGCGTATCTCGGCGGCGGGCCCGACGACGAACCTGCGGCGTACGACCTCGCCTCGCCGGTCGGTCAGGTGAATACCGACGCCCCGCCGACGTTGTTGCTCCACGGCTCTGAAGACGACGTTGTGCCGCCATCTCAGTCCGAACTGCTTGCCGACGCGCTCGGCCCCATGACCGATGTGGTCCACGAGACGGTGCCGTCGGACCACGGGTTCCCGTTCCACGGGGCCCAGTACGACGACGTGTACGAACGGACCGTTGAGTTCATTCGGCGAATCGGAACCGACAGTCCGGACACTGACGGCCCAAGAGGCGCAGGCGATGATACCGGCTTGCCCGGCGGCGACCTGTCAGGACCGACTGACCGCATCAGCGACCTCGGGTCGGGGGATGTTCACGGCTCGGATCGCCGCGACGGCCCCGGATTCTGACGGTCAGGTCGAAAAGTTAAGTAGCTCCCAAAAGTGAGATAAGATACCAATGGCCATAGACCCGGAGTTTGAGGAGAACCGCGACGTTGTCGAACAGCACGACGGACACAATGTCTGGGGCCCGGTCGACGAGCCCGAGGAACTGGGCATCCACGGGACACACGTCGCCGTCGACTTCGACATCTGCATCGCCGACGGTGCGTGTCTAGAGGACTGTCCTGTCGACGTATTCGAGTGGGTCGACACGCCGGATCATCCGGAGAGCGAGATCAAGGCTGACCCGGCTCACGAGGACCAGTGCATCGACTGTATGCTCTGTGTCGATGTGTGTCCGGTCGACGCCATCGACGTGGACCCGGGTCGCGCTGGTCGCATCTAAGTTACGAACGCTCCTGTTTTCGCTGGATTGTCGTACTTCGCACCCCGAATCTGAACGACCTGTAGCTATCGGTTCGTCAATATACTGGGCGCTGCCCGGATTCTCCGTCCCCTGAGACAGGGTCGCATACCTGTCATTCAGAATTGTAAACATACATTTATTATAGATTCTTGTGTGAAATACACTCACGAGGGTCATGGTACCATGCATACAGTTGTTATGACAAAGGGCGTTCCGGACTTCCGCGAGGGACAGGTATCGTTCGACGAGGACGGGCATCTCGAACGGGGAAAGACACCGACGGTGATGAACCCCAACGACAAGCACGCGCTCCGTGCGGCGTTCCAGACGAAAGTCCGCAACGGCGGCCACGTCTCGCTGATGAGCATGGGGCCGCCGGGGTACAAAGAGGTCTTGCAGGAAGGAATGCGGGACGTGTACGCAGACGACCTGTATCTCCTCTCGGACCGCGAGATGGGGGCCGCGGACACCTGGGCGACTGCGATGACTGTCGCCACTGGCCTCCAAAACCTTGAGGAGCAGCCTGATCTGGTGTTTGCCGGGTTCAAAACGGCCGACGGCGAGACCGGCCATACCGGTCCACAGACCTGCTGGTGTCTGGACTGGCCGATAATCACCCATGTTCTCTCACTCGATATCGACGAGGACGCGGGCACCGTTCGGGCGAAGCGACTGGTCAACGGCGACATCTCCGAGATTGAAACGGTCGAAGCGCCGATGCCGTGTTTCATCGTTGCCGACCCCGAGTTCGAACCGACCTATCGGAAGGCGAGCCACCGATTGAAACACAAGGACCTCCGCGAGGAGACTCAAGAGCGGGCCACGGAGTACGAGGAACACCTCACGGTCTGGGATCACGAAGATCTCAATCTCGACCCTGATTACATTGGCCTCGACGGCTCGCCGACCATCGTCGCCGGCGTTGACCCGATTCCAAAGGCCCCCTCGGAGCGAGAAGCGACGGTTATCGAGGCCGACGAACGCGAGGCATTAGAACCGGTACTGGACGAACTCACGCCGTACGCGGCAGGTGACTGACAATGCCTGATATCGATCCCACGGAACACGAGATCGCCGAACTCGGACCGAAGATCAAGGACGTTGACGACGCCGACGAACTACAGGCGATGCTGGCACTGGAGGAAGACGGCGAGGACCGGGTTCCCGTCAAGACGCTTATCAAGGACCGCATCGAGAAGGTCGAAAGCGACGATGACGGTGAGATAGATCCGGAAGCCGTCGACCTCGCCGACCTTACTGTCGCCGATGTGGCGAACATGGTCCGAGACGTTGACGATGCCGACGTGCTCCGGGACCTGCTCGAACGCGAGAAAGCGGGCCAGGACCGGAAGACAGCGAAATCCCAGATAGAGAGTCGAATCGAATCCGTCGAGGGGACCGAAGAAGCCGAGGGCGAGGCGGTGACGGAGGTCGAGTACGTCCCGCCGGAAGAGAAGTACCCCGAACTCGACCACCCAACCAACGACAAGCAGTGGGTCGAGGGAACCGTCGGCGCGGAGTACCGCGATATGTGGGTTTACTGTGAGACGCAGGCCGGCGACCTCGTGGACGTTTCAAAGGAGATGCTCGGGAAGGCTCGGGAACTGATGAACGACTACAACGCGGCGTACGACGAGGACGAGCGCGTCGTCGCTGTGCTCATCGGGGCCGACGCGAGCGACCACGTTGAAGATGTCATCGCCTACGGTGCGGATCTCGTCGTCTATTACGAGGACGACCGCCTTGATCGCTTCCGCCACCAGCCCTACACCGAAATCTTTTGTGACATGGCCAGAGCGGGTGGCGACCTGGCCGCCGATGGTCGTGAGGAGACCGAGTGGAAGGACTACCACGAACCGCGCTACACCGTCTTCCCGGCGACGAACAACGGTCGGGACCTTTCGGCGCTCGTTCAGGGGGAACTCGACTCAGGATTAGCGTCGGACTGTTCGGGGCTGTATATCGAGAGTGCGATGATATCCAACCCCGCGAAGGTTGGCACCGCCGGCGACAAGAAGGAGTTCGAGCGCGTGCTCCATATGAAGCGCCCGGACTTCTCCGGGTTCGAGTACTCGACGATTCTCTGTATCGACAAACCCCACCGGGATTTCCACCCACAGGGGGCGTCGGTGATTCCGGGGAGCTTCGAGATGCCCGACCCCGACTACGAACGCGACGGTGAGGTCGTCGACTACGAGATGGACCTTGACGACGACTGGTTCACAGTCGAGGTCGAGGAGTACGACCGCCTCTCTGGCGGTGTCGACCTCTCCGGCCACGACGTGATTGTCGCCGTGGGCCGCGGTATCGGCGACGACCCGACGCGGGGCATCGAGCAGGCGCTGGACCTCGTCGACGCCTTCGACGACGCCGATCTGGGACTGTCCCGCGGAGTCATCACCTCGTCGTACTCCTTCGACGGCCACGTCGAGCAGTACGTCACGGAGGAGCGCCAGATCGGCGAGTCCGGACAGGAAGTCGAGCCCGACGTGTACATCGCGGCGGGCATCTCCGGCGCGATCCAGCACAAGGTCGGTTGTGACGAGTCCGACACGATCATCGCTATCAACACCGACCCGGACGCCGACATCCGGGACTTCTCCGACTACCTCATCGAGGGCGACCTGTTCGAGGTGCTCCCGCAGTTGACCGAGGCGGTCGAAGCCGGTGAACTGGGTGCGATGATGGAGGCCAGCGATGACTGACGCTTACGAGGAGTACGAGGCGGTCGTCGTCGGCTGTGGCCCGGGCGGGGCCGCCGCGGCGGCGACGCTCGCCCGCAACGGCGTCGAAACACTCGTCCTCGAACGCGGCGTCGACGCCGGGTCGAAGAACGTCTCTGGCGGGCTCATCTACGCCGAGGAGTCGGCACCCTACACCATCGACGGCCTGTTCCCGGACTTCCGCGAGGAGGCGACGGAGCGACCGGTGACGGAGAACGTCATCCACAACATCGCCGGTGACAGGGTGAAATCCTTCGATATCGGCGACCTCCATCACCACGATACGGCGTGGGCCGACGCAGTGCTCCGTCGGAAGATGGACTCGTGGCTCGCCCAGCAGGTCCACGAACGCACCCGCGAAACCGGCGGCGGCTTGCTGACCGAGGTCCACGTCACCGGCCTGTTGCGCGAACGAGGCGAAATTGTCGGCGTGACGACAGAGGAGTTGGACCCCATCAAAGCCGACATCATCGTGGCGGCCGACGGCGTCAACTCCGAACTCGCCCGCGACGCTGGGCTGATGGACTGGGACGAGCCCGAGGAGTGGTTTCAGGGCGTCAAGGCAGTCGTCGACATGGAGCCGGAGGTCATCAACGACCGCTTCGACGTGGCCTCCGACGACGGCGCGGCCCACCTGTTCTCGGGCGACCTGTTCGACGGCGTCCGTGGTGGCGGCTTCCTCTACACCAATGAGTCCTCGCTGTCTATCGGCACCGTGTTCCACCTCGATTCTATCGCTGAGGAACGGGCGGAGCCCCACGAACTGCTCGACAGCCTGCTCACGCATCCGCTCATGGCCCAGTGGCTCGGCGACGAGTACAACGAGCGCGAGTACAGTGCGAAACTGGTTCCGGACTCGAAGAAGGCGGCCCATCCCTCCCCGCACAAGGACCGCCTCGTGCTGGTCGGCGACGCCGCCGGCCAGATGCAGGCACAGGGACCCATCATCAAGGGGATGAACCACGCGGTCACTGCCGGGGCGCTGGCCGCCGAGGCGTTCGCCGACGCGAGGGCACGCGGGGACACGTCTCAGGCCGGCAAACTGTACGAGAAGAAGCTCCACGACGAGGGCGTGATGGACAAGCTCCGGCCAACCGGATACAAGGTGTTCGGACAGCTCGGCGAACTCGGCCCCGTCGACGACCTCTCGAACGCTATCGCCGAGTCCGCCGTCGGCCGGTTCGGGGTCCGCGCGGCAGCCGGACTGCTCGAACGGGCCTACTCGTCACCGCGGTTGGTGTCGATGATTCCCGACACCAAACTGCCCTACGTGACGCTGCCGACGGTCATTGCCGAGGAACTGGGTGAGCCCGTGACCGACGAGAACACCGTCTCGCCACCCGACCTGGGTGACCGTATCGGCGACCTGACCTATGACGTGGGTGACCCGCACATCGAACTGGTCGACAAGTCCTTCGAGGCCTCGGGCACCGCCGTCACGGCCTGCCCGGTCAGCGCCGAAGACTTCGGCGGGGGCTGTTACCGCGACGAAATGGTCCAGACCAACGGCAGCGAGGAACACCTCGTGAGCCTCGACACCCAGCCCTGCGTCGAGTGTGGCACCTGTGCTATCGTCGCCGACACCGAGTGGGAACACCCCGCTGGCGGGAAAGGCGTGGAGTTCAACCAGGGGTGACCCGTTCGGTGATGAGTGGCCAGTACGACGACCGCCTTCGGGTGCTCTCCCGCCGAGCCGAGCAGACCCGCGAGTCGCTGGACCCCGACCCGCCGGACGAGGAGCGCGCGATGGAACTCCTTCGGGACGGGTTCGGCCCCACGGTCGCTCTGTACTGTGAGGCCCGGACCGGCGGGTCGTGGGTCCGCTTCTCCGGGGCGGAGTTCGAGCGGCTGGAACGGACCATGAACGACTGGCTTGACTGCTACGCCGCCTGCTACGGCGTGGAGTTAGCCGGCACCTACAGCGTCAGAGCGGCCGCAGAACTGCTCGTCGATACACACAACGCTCGGGATGTGGCAGTGCTTCTGACCGGTGTTCCGGAGCAGTAGCGACTGTTCAGTTAAAAGTACATGGTTTTTGATAAAGGATTAAGTACTGTGTCGTGGTAGCAGATACCATGGAGCTGACAGAGCCACTGCAGTTCGACCACGAGGACAGACGGGACATCTACGAGTACGTCGAATCACACGGGTCTGTAGGACCGAGAGGCGCTCGGTCGGCGCTACAGATGGACCCGCGACCGTTCGGCCATCACGTTGCGATACTCAAACGCGACGGCGTACTGGAGGAGATCGACGGGGAACTCCGCGTCGCCTACAACGACACCGTCGAGGAGGAGTTCGAGGCCGACGACATCGAGTTCACCATTCGGCAGGCCCGTCAGGAGGACCTGACCGGCCTTGTCGGGGCCATCCGAGCCGCTATCGGCGGCGGCGAGTACGTCGACGCGGAGACCGTCGCCGACGTGGTGGACAGCGAGGGCGTGCTGCTCCGGCACAACGAGCTGGAGTCACGCATCTTCTTCGTCGCCTGCATCAACGACGACGTGGTCGGGTGGGTCCACCTCAAACATCCCGAAGTTGAGAAGCTCAGTCACACGGCAGAGCTAACGCTGGGTGTGCTCGAACGGTATCGGGGCCATGGCATCGGCTCGCAGTTACTCGCCCGGGGCACCGAGTGGGCGGCGTCGAACGGCTACGAGAAGCTGTACAACTCTGTCCCATCGACGAACGAGGACGCAATCGAGTTCCTCGAAGACCACGGCTGGGACACTGACGCCATCCGTGAGGACCACTACAAGTTCGGCGACGAGTACGCCGACGAGGTGATGATGGAAATTGACCTCTAATTCGGCCCCAGCGCCCGAATTGTCTTCCGAGCCAGCTCCCCGTCGACCTGCTGTGGCACAGTTAGCAGAAGCCGGTCGATGACAGCTCTGTCCGCAATTTTATCCCGTTTCTCTCGCGCCTGTTCCGGCGTCCCGGCGATGCCGAGATCAGCCGTCATTTCGTCAGTGACGAGTTCCGTCGCCTCGCCGCGGTCACCCGCCTGCCAGGCGTCGGCGATGCGCTCCGCTCGGTCCGGATACGTCTCCGCAACAGCCCGGCGGTACCCCTCGCCGCTGCCGACGTAGTAGGCGATGTGTTGCCGGAGTTCCTCGGTCGCTCGCTCGGAATCCTCGTGGACAACTGCCGGCACGTACGGTGCAACGGTGATGTCGTCTGGGTCCCGGTCAGCGTCGCGTGCCGTCTCTGCGATGTAGTCGAACGCCGACTCCAGTTCGGAGAACGCAATCATGTGGGGCAGCCAGCCGTCAGCGAGTCTGGCGACGACTCGCCTGTTCGCCGGCCCGAGGGCGGCGTGGTACACCGGCACGTCACGGTCTAGCGGCGGCACGCCCCTGACCGAGACCGCCTCACCGTCGTAGGTCACCCGCTCGTCGCCCGTCATGAGCTGTTTGATGATATCGATCGTCTCGTGGGCGCGACGGACCGGTCGCTCGAACTCCATGCTGTGCATATTCTCGATGGACCGGGCTGTACTCGTTCCCAGCCCCAGCACTGCCCGTCCGTCCGAGACCCTGTCGAGGGTCGTCGCTGTCATCGCCAGCACGGCCGGTGACCGTGAGAAGACGTTGAGTATCGCGCTGCCGATCTCGATATCGTCGGTCCGTGTCGCGATATCCGTGAGTTCGACAACGGAGCTAGCGCCCCACAGTTCGTTCAGCCAGACCGAATCGTAGCCGTGTCCTTCGGCTTCGACGGCCAGCTCGATTGTGCTGTGGTCATCAACGCGTGGCACGACGACTCCTAGATGCATGGTGTGACCGACTGTTGGAAACGTAATAAAGAATCGTGTTAATATCGTCCCAGCGTCTCACAGCCACCGCCGCGCTCACTCCTGGCCGATCATCCGCTCCTGCTCTTGCCAGTACTCTTCGCGGAGTTCGTACTTCTGGATTTTCCCAGTCGCCGTTTCAGGAAGCGAGTCCCGGAAGTCGATGCCTGCAGGGACCTTGTAGCTCGCGACGCGTTCTCTGAGGAATTCGAGGATATCCTGTTCGGTCGCGTCGCTGTCGGCCGTCGGGACGACAATTGCCATCGGGGTCTCGCCCCAGTCCTCACTCGGAGTTGGAATGACCGCGGCTTTCAGGACACCGGGGTGGTCGTACAGTTCGTCCTCCAGTTCGATCGAGGAGATGTTTTCGCCGCCAGAGATGATGATGTCCTTCCGGCGGTCCATGATCTGTATCATCCCGTCCTCGTCCCACGCCGCGAGGTCCCCAGTGTGGAAGTACCCCTCGGCGCGGTCGTTGAATGCTTCCTCGGTGATCTCGGGTTTGTTGAGATAGCGGTCCATTACCTGGTTGCCCTGCACCACGACCTCGCCGATCGTCGCCCCGTCGCGTGGCACGTCGGTCCCGTCCTCGTCGACGATTCGGATGTCGGTACACAGCGTCTCTGAGCCCTGCTTGACCTTGAGTTCACGGCCCCGTTCGGCGATACGCCGCGGGGAGTTGCTGGTCGTGATGATCGGGGCCGTCTCGGTCAGGCCGTAGATGTGGATGATTCGCCAGCCAAACTCGTCTTCGACGCGCTCGATGGTCGCCGTCGCCGGGGCGCTGCCGGCCGTCGCGATCCGCACGTCGCGGTCCCCCTGTGTCACTACGTCGCCGTCGTTTGCTCGGTAGTGCTGAATGAGCTTGTTCAGCACCGTCGGCGCGCCACACATGAACGACACGTCGTACTCGCGGACCCGACGGAAGGTGTCCGCGGCGTCGAAGGTCCGCTGACAGACGTGCGTCCCGCCGGTCCCGGTGATAGCGTAGGTGTGGCCCCAGCCGTTGCAGTGGAACATCGGGAGCGTCCAGAGGTACGTGTCGTCGTCGCGTATCTCCATGTGCTGATTGAGCACCAGCGAGTGCCAGCTTTCGGTCCGATGGGTCCTGACCACGCCCTTCGGGTCCCCTGTTGTGCCGGACGTGTAGTTGATGCTGGCGTCGTCGTCCTCGGTCATGTCCGGCCGGTCCGGTTCGGCTGTCGGCTGTCCGTCGAGGACATCGCCGTACCCCTCCCAGTCCCCATCGATACGGTCGGGCTCGTAGCCGATGAACGTCTCCGCAGGGATGTCGTCCCGTACCGGCTGGACCTTCTCCGCGAAGTCGTAGTCGGCGATGACCGTCGCGGCTTCACAGTCGTTCAGAATATACTCGATTTTCGCGGGGTCGAGCCGGTAGTTCAGCGGGACGAACACCGCGCCGAGTTTGTTTGTCGCGTACAGCGTCTCGATGAAGTAGTGTGTGTTCGGCGCAAGGAGGGCCACGCGACTCCCCTTTGAGACGCCCCGGTCCGACAGCGCGTGTGCCAACTGGTTGACCCGCTCGTTTACCTCCGCGTACGTGTACTCGGTGCCGTCATGGGCGACGATACCGGTCACGTCGTCGTAGATGTCTGCTGCACGGTCGATGAAGTCGGTGGTGAGCATCTCGCGTTTCATGATAACATGCCTCAATTGTCGTATTCAAACCCAATTATTATTATATTTTCTTCGTGAACGTTTGACATCCTCTTAGCTCGGTACCTACGTGTAAATTAAAGCGTCAATTTCTGCGACAGCAGTCTATGGCCACTCGTCCTCGTGGCCGTCCATCGGCGCTGGGACGACGCCGTCCTTCTGCGCCCAGACGCGAGCGTGGGCCGGACACACGTCTCGGTTCGCGTCCCAGGGGATGTGGAGTTCGACCGCGGCCCCGTTTTCGCAGCCGTCCTCCGCACACTGTGTCATAGAAGCGCGACGGCAATCATGGTGACCAGTATCGACGCGGTCAGCAAGGCCTGGACGACGCCGGAGGCCAGCATTCCGACGGTGGTTACCAGCGCGGCCTTCGCGCTCCCTCTGGCGTCCTCCTGCCGATAGAACTCGACGACGAACACCGTCCCGGCGACGCCCAGCAGGATGCCGAGCGGGCCGGTAACGAAAAAGAGAACGAGCGCTACGACGCCGGCGAGGGCTGCCGTCCAGTTTGACGCCCCGCCAACGCGTGCAGCAACGGCTCCGCCCGCGATATCGACGGCCCACGTCAGCAGGCCAACCAGCGTCAACAGGGCCAGCAAGAGCGTCCCGGGGTCGGTCATGCCGCTGGCGACCCAGTAGAGATAGACGCCGGCGAGCGAGACGAGCGCGCCGGGGACTTGGGGCGTGAGGCTGCCGATGACACCGCCGATCAGGAGCGCAAACGCGAGTACAAACAACAGCGCTTCGAGGCCAAGCAGGCTCATAGGTGTCTGTCGAGTTCCTCCTGTACCCAAGGGTCGCCGTACAGACGCGTCAACCTTTCGACTATTCCGCCAAGCGTGCGCATGCACTCACGCTCAGAGACGAACGCCAGTTCCTCGGTGACAGTTGACCATGGATGTGCCTGCAAGACCTTTCGGACAAGCAGGCGTTCCTCCCGCGGCGAGAGCGCGGTCGCGTCGGCTGGGTGCGACAGGTGTCGGCGGGTGAGGTCACGGAACGGCTTCGGGTTCGTGTCGAGAACCGACGCGCCGCCGGGGACGCCGGCGACCAGCCGCCATTCCCACTCCGAGAGCGATACCGGCCGCTCGCCGTCGGTCGCTCGAAGCACGGCCCGAACCACGTCGGGGTCACAGTCGTCGAGTGGGTCCGACAGCACCGCCGCGATTCGGTCCTGAAACCACTCCCTGTGGCGCGCCGCGAGCGCCGCCCCGTCGTCGGAACAGGGGTCGAGCATCACGACGGAGTACTCGCCGCTGGTCGCGTTCCGTGAGGTTGCGAGGTGGACGGTGTTGTAGCCGTTATCCGCCCAGAAGCGGACGAGTTCCGGCGTTGCACCGTAGCTGACCCCAACCCAGTCCACATGGTCGGCGAACTCCGCTCTGATTTCCGAGAGGAGTTTGGAGCCGAGTCCACGGGACCGGACCGCAGCGTTGGTTGCGATGCGGAGGACTCGCTGGCCGACCGGAACCCCGGCGGCTTCGTCCCGGAGTTGTGTCGATAGCACGTCTGGGAGCATATTCCCGCGAACGCGTCCGCCTTCGTACATCGTAGCCCGGGTCGACGCCAAGAGCCCGCCTTCCTGTGCCAGCAACGCCACTGCAACGACGTGGCCTTCGTGGGTCAGCGCCCTGACGGTGAGGTTCGGTGCGTCAAGCAGTCGGGCCAGGTCCGAGGGTTCCGTCCGGTAATGGGCCAGCACGAGCAGGCCGAACACCTCCCGGAGCAGGTGCGTGTCGGCGAGCAGGTCAGCCGCCGACAGCTGTCGGTACTCCACGGTCTCCGGCGTCGCGTCTTCGATAAGCTGGTCGACCGGCGGGCGCGCGTCCAGCAACAGCGCCCGGAACGCCCACACCTCCACAGGGTCGGCGTCGCTGTATCGAATCGGCGTCGTCATCGACACGTCGGTGACGGCGAGGTCGCTTTCGGCAAGTCGGTCACGGAACCGGACGGAGAAGCCCCGGCCTGCCCCCTCGTAGCCGTGGACCGTCGTCGTGAAGGCGACCGCCGGCGCGTCGAGGAACTGTTCGAGTCGCCGGACCGGCAGGGCTGCGGCCTCGTCGACGATGACCACGTCGGGACCATCCGGAAGCAGTGCAGCCTCGTCCGGCGGCGCATACCGCACGCAGCCCGCCCCTGCAACGTCGAGCCGCTGGGGGTCTGACGAACGGTCGCGCGTGAAGTCGACGCCGAACGCCTCCAGCAGGTGTGCCGCCCGCACGAACACCTCGGCGGCGCTCCGGTACTGCGGCCCGGTCACCAGTACGTCCCTGTCCGCCGCGGCGAGGTTTCCGGCTGCCAGCCCGGCGGCGCTGGATTTCCCTCGCCCCCGGTCGGCCTCGACCACGACTGCCTCGCCGGCGGTCTGCAGGGACTCGAACGCCTGGACCGCGTCGCGCTGGTCGTCGGTGAGACACTGAGCGTAGGTCTCAGAGCGAAACCACGCGTCGGTTGGCGGGGTCGGGCTTGGAACCGGGCGGCTCGGTGGCGGGTCCGTCAGGCCGTCCTGCTCGACAGTGCCCGTGTCGACGTCGACGATAGCGATACCTCGGTGTGCTCGCAGCGTTTCGACGAACCGACGGCGGAAGTGGCCGCTCACGTCTTCGACGCTGAACGGCGGGACTGCGAGCGAGGCGTCGAACCCGTCGCGCTCCTCGGGCCACGTCTCCAGCGACGGCGCGAGGAGGACGTAGAGGCCGCCGCCGTCGACAGCACCGACGGTCCGCCCGACCGCGTCCGGCCGCAGTTCCTCGTGTGCATCGAGGACGACAGCCGTCCGAGTCCGGCCGAGAAGCTCCTCGGCGCGGGACTGCTCGTGATGCTCACAGTCGAGGAACGGCTCCGGGCCGACGACGGTCGTCTCCGCGCTGGGAACGTCCGCCAAATCGAGCGCTGTTGCCGCTCGCTCCCGGGTTCGGTCGGGGTCGCCCGCCAGAACGAGTAGCCGCCGCTCGTTCGCGCGGCGGGCCTCCGCTCGAAGCGAGCGCGCGATGTCCATACCGGTGGTGGCGGACGCGCCAGTATGGACCTGACGGTCACGGCGCTCCCCAGGTACGCTTTTTATCGGACCGGACACAGTCGTCGGCATGGCTCCCCTCCAGACCCCGCTCTGTTCCGAGATCGGTATCGACCACCCAGTCGTGCAGGCACCAGTCGGGAGCGTCTCGACGCCGTCCCTGGCCGCAGCAGTCGCTGACGCGGGCGGCCTCGGGATGCTGGCGATGTCGTGGCGTGAGGCCGACGCGATCCGAGACGCGTACACGGACGCTGCAAACGCGACTGACGGCGTGGTCGGCGTCAACGTCGTCCTCGACGAGTCCACAGGTGTGCTCTCGCCGTCGGCCTGTCTCGACGCCTGTCTGGACGCTGGCGCACCGGTTGTCTCCTTCTCATTTGGCGATGCCGGGCCGTACATCGACCGGGTCCACGAGGCCGGTGGCACGGCGATGGTCACTGTCGGGAGCGCCGCCGATGCCAAGGCTGCCGTCGACGCCGGGGCCGACGTAGTGGTCGCACAGGGTCGGGAGGCTGGTGGCCACGTCCAGAGCGACGTGACGACGATGTCGTTGCTCCCGCGGGTGGCCGACGCGGTTCCGGTCCCGGTCGTCGCGGCCGGCGGTCTCGGGGATGGTCGCGGCCTCGCGGCGGCGCTGACGCTCGGAGCAGCTGGCGGCTGGTTCGGCACTCGGTTCGTGGCGACCGAGGAATCAGGCGCGCACGAGGCATACCGGCAACAAATCGTTGACGCGCCAGAGACGGCGACGCGGTTTACCGACCTGTTCGACCGGGGCTGGCCGGACCAGCCACACCGAGTCCTCGAAACCGACGAGGTCCGACAGCAGGCAGGACATGACTTAGATGAAATCGGCGACGCCAGCGACCCCGAACAAATTGCACAGATGCCCGACGGCGAGCCGATTGGTCGGTTTGCTGATATGCCCCCGCTTGCGGGGATGACCGGCGATGTCGAGGCCCTGCCACACTACGCCGGGCAAAGCACCGGTCTCGCACAGGACGTCCGGCCCGCCGGTGAGGTGGTGGCCCGTCTCGTCTCGGACGCGCGGGCCGCGCTGGCCGATGCGTCGGCGGCCGCGGAATAGGCAGACCCCCCGACAGCACCCGTGTGGCGGGCTGGCACGGGATTTCGGCTTCGAAAGCGCTTTTAGGGCCGGTAGCACAGAATGGGGTACAGCCTGCGCCGAGTTGATGATGCTCCCAGCCTTTTCAGGATACACACCATCACGGTGTGACGGGCCTCGCGGCCCGGACACGGCGGGGGAGCCTGAGCTCGCGCGCAGGAGGTGAACATACAAATGCCAGTATACGTAGATTTCGACGTTCCCGCGGACCTCGAAGACGACGCCCTTGAGGCGCTCGAGGTTGCCCGGGACACAGGCGCAGTAAAGAAGGGTACAAACGAGACGACCAAGTCCATCGAGCGCGGCTCCGCTGAGCTCGTCTTCGTCGCCGAAGACGTCCAGCCCGAGGAAATCGTCATGCACATTCCGGAGCTTGCCGACGAGAAGGGCGTTCCCTTCATCTTCGTCGAGCAGCAGGACGACCTCGGTCACGCCGCCGGGCTCGAAGTCGGCTCGGCCGCTGCAGCCGTCACCGACGCCGGTGAGGCTGACGCCGATGTCGAGGACATCGCCGACAAGGTCGAGGAGCTTCGGTGAGGTGACCTCGGATGAGCGCTGAGGAATCCGAAAGCAGCGGTTCCACGCCCGCCGAGGTTATCGAAGTCGTGGGCCGGACGGGGATGCACGGCGAGGCCATGCAGGTCAAGTGCCGCATCCGCGAAGGCGAGAATCAGGGGCGCATCATCACGCGCAACGTTCTCGGCCCGGTCCGCGAAGGTGACGTGCTTCAGCTCCGCGAGACGGCTCGCGAAGCCGACACCATCGGAGGGCAGTAACCATGCCCCGGACACGCGAATGTGACTACTGCGGCACGGACATCGAACCCGGCACGGGCACGATGTTCGTCCACAAGGACGGCGCGACGACGCACTTCTGTTCCTCGAAGTGCGAGAACAACGCCGACCTGGGCCGCGAGGCCCGCAACCTCGAATGGACCGACACCGCTCGCGGTGAAGCCGGTGAGGCCGAGGACGAGGCTGAAGAAGCCGAAGCTGACGAAGCCGAGGAAGCTGCTGCCGACGCCGACGAGGCAGAAGCTGACGCTGACGCCGAAGAAGCTGATGCCGACGAGGCCGACGCAGATGCTGAGGACGAGGCGGACGAGGAAGCTGAGGAGGCTGAGGCCTGATGTCCGAGCACGAGCGCACGTTCGTGATGGTCAAGCCTGACGGCGTCCAGCGCGGTCTCATCGGGGACATCGTTTCCCGCTTCGAGGACCGCGGCCTGAAGATGGTCGGCGGCAAGTTCATGCAGATCGACCAAGAGCTCGCCGAGGAGCACTACGGCGAGCACGAGGACAAGCCGTTCTTCGACGGGCTTGTCGACTTCATCACCTCCGGGCCCGTGTTCGCGATGGTCTGGGAAGGTCAGGACGCGACTCGGCAGGTCCGCACCATGATGGGCGAGACGGACCCCGCCGAATCGGCTCCCGGCACCATCCGTGGTGACTACGGGCTCGACCTCGGTCGGAACGTCATCCACGGCTCCGACCACGAGGACGAGGGCGCAAACGAGCGCGAAATCGAGCTGTTCTTCGACGAGGACGAACTCGTCGACTGGGACCAGATCGACTCGTCCTGGCTGTACGAGTAACGCCAGGTCGACCGCCGCGTTTTTTCGAGCACAACCACCTTGAGGACGGCGTCCGTATCGCCAGTATGAGCCTGACGCTCTACCAGCTCGACGGCTGTCCGTATTGTGAGAAGGTTGCCGACCGACTGGACGAACTCGGTATCGAGTACGACAGCGTCTGGGTCGAGGCGCTACACTCGAAACGCGACGAGGTGAAGCGGGTCTCCGGTCAGCGGGGGGTCCCGGTTCTAGTCGATGACGACCGCGGCGTCACGATGGCCGAGTCTGACCGCATCCTCGAGCTTATCGAGACGACTTACGCGCCCGAAGCCCAGTCGGCGTAGAGATAGCGAGCGGCCGCGCCGAGACTCGCAAATAGCAGTGGGAGGAAAAACAGCAGAATGAGGAGCCATAGCACCGCAGGTGCGGCCTGTCCCTCACCGCCGCCATCGAACATGACCGTCCGGACGAACACGAAGCTCCCGGCGAATCCCGTTGCGACATAGCCGAAGCCGATGCCGGTTCCGACGAGCGCCGCTTCCTCGAGCAGGCTGTCCGACCGGGCATCGCCGCGATAGCGCTCGAACAGCGCGCCGACGACAAGCAGCGAGACAATCGGAATCAGAAAATAGACTATCGGCGGGATGCTCGCTCCCTGTGCGCCGTACAGGACGTTCCGTGCGGCCGAGCCGTACACCTCTGCGTCCGATGCCGTCACCAGCGTCGGCACGTGGTGGGCGTTGTACAGCACGAACCCGTACTGGACTAGTCGGTCCGACAGTTCTGGCAGGTCGACCGACGACGGGCCGACGAGAAACAGCAGGGCGACGAGCAGATACTCGACAGCCAGCGTCCCGGCTGCGACGCCGGCCGCGCGGAGCCACGGAAACGTTCGGAGGCTCTCAGCTAGCAGGTGACTCTCCGGCTGTGGCTGTTCGGCAGTCGCAGTCGGTGGTTCATTGACCAGCGACTCGTCGACCGATGGTCCGGCCCCGTCGTCGCCCGCCTCGTCGGCCCCATGTTCAGTCACGTCTAGCCGTATCAACTTCAATGACGGAAAAAAGGGTTCCGGTGGTCGTTACTCTGACTCGAAGTCAAGCGCCGCGCCGTTGATGCAGTACCGCTTCCCGCTCGGCTCTGGTCCGTCGTCGAACACGTGGCCCAGATGACCGCCACACTCGGCACAGACGACTTCCGTTCGCTCCATCCCGTGGCTGTTGTCCGCTCGTGTTTCGACGTTGCCTTCCTGATACACGTCCCAGAAGCTCGGCCAGCCGGTTTCTGATTCGAATTTCCTGTCGCTATCGAACAGTTCCGTCCCACAGCCGGCACAGGTGAAGACGCCCTCGTCCTCTACGTCGATGAGGTCGCTGCTGAACCGCGGCTCTGTTCCAGACTCGCGGAGGATTCGGTACTCTTCGTCGGAGAGTATTTCGCGCCACTCTTCGTCGTTATCCGGGAGTTCTTCTTCGGATTCACTCATGCTCTCCCGTACGCCCTCCAGCGGTAAAAGCGTAGACCTCTCCGGTAGTGCCAACCACGCTACGGTGGCAAAGACGCGGCATGCAATGGCCGTCTCTGGCGGCGCACAGGGCGTCTGCCAGTGTGGCAATCACAGCTCCTCGTCGATGTGATCCGCCGTCTTCAGCGCGAGCGCAGCAATCGTGAGTGTTGGGTTGTTCGCTCCAGCGGTGGTGAATACGCTCGACGACGCGATCCAGAGGTTCGCGAGGTCATGTGTCCGACACTGTTCGTTTACTACACTTTCTGCCGGATCAGTACCCATCCGCGTTGTTCCCATGTGGTGCGTACTCATTCCTCTCCCGCTCAGAGTTTTCACATCGGTAATCTCGGCACCGAGCTCTGTCAGAATCGACTTTTGGATCTCTAAACAGTGCTCCATCGTCTCCTGAGCGTGGGCTCCGTCAGAAAGATTGATCGACGGCACCGGTCGGCCGTGGTTATCTGTTTTCGAGTAATCCAGTGTGACCCGGTTGTCAGGCCGCGGCAGCATCTCGCCCGCGCCACGTATCGAGAGTGGATACGGTGGTCCCGAAGTCGTCGGAAGTTCAAGAGCGTCACCCAGTTGCATCTCGTTGAGCGGGTCTGTCGCGAGTTCAGCCAGTGCATCCGGAGTCGGGTTGCGAACGATGTCGAGGAACCGCGATGGAGATGTCGGTGGAAGTCTGGACTGCGCACCTCCTGACGTAGACTTCGCGGTGTTGCTAAACGTGAGGTGGTAGCTCCCGGGGCCGGTCTCCTCGTGCGCATAGAACTGATCGCTCCGACTGGAAACCCAGCCGATATTGCTCTGTCGTGTCGGCTCTTCGAGTGTCCCTGTCGTCCTGACGCTAGGGTGGTCCATGAGGTACCGACCGACTGCCCCGCTGGAGTTGGCTAATCCATCCGGATACACGTCCGAATCCGACAACAGCAGCAACCGCGGCGTTTCGATTCCGCCACACGCGATGACGAAGTGGTCTGCCTCTTGCCGGTACTGACGCCCGTTGGGGGTCGCGTAGACGACTGATTCCACGTAGTCACCCGTGCGGTCGTGCTCCACGGAGAGTGCCTGCACCTGATCAACGATCCGCGCACCAGCTGACTCGGCCTTCCGGACGTGGACTTCGGCGCTGTACTTCGCCCCCGACGGACAGGCGTTGCAAACGCCGTATCCGACGCATTCGGAGCGGTCATCGTATTCCTCGGAGTTGATGGCTTTCGGTTGGGACGCCATCGCGATTCCGAGTTCCTCACAGGCCTCGGCAAACAGCGAATCCGAGTAGCTCGGCTCGAACGCTGTCAGTGGATAGGGCTCTTTTCGCGGCGGTCCGTGTGGGTTGTCATCGGCCCCTGAAACGCCCATCTCCCGTTCGGCGCGCACGTAGTACGGCTGAAGGTCGTCGTAGCTGATCGGCCAATCCTGTGCTACCCCGTACCGCGTGTTCATCTCGAAGTCTTCTTCGTGAAGCCGCGGTGTGTTTGCGTCCCAGTGTAAGGACGTGCCACCGACCGCCTTCACACGGGTCTCGTTAAGCCGTGCATTGATGTCGCCAGTCGACGTGTATCCATCCCGTTCGCCATTACGCCAGAACGCGTCACGTTCGAAGTTCGGACGCAGCCACATCTCCATGCGTCGGTGGTGGTCCTCTGAACTCAACCGTTCGCCCGCCTCGAGTACCACGACATCGTGCCCGCGCCGTGCCAGCGAGTAGGCAGTGAAGGCCCCAGCCGGCCCTGCCCCGACGATACAGACGTCAGCCTCAGTCGGAGTTCGGTCGTCTGCGGCCGTCATCGTTCACCTCCCTCCGGCCCTTGCTGGTATGCCTCTCTCCCACCGGGATGTCCGGGCGGATTCTCGACCCCAAGCAGTTTGCCACCCGCAGGAGACGTAAACAGGACGTACAACAGGTCGCCTACGAGATAAAACCGGACCCGTTCCGCAGTTGTTCCGTCAGCAGTGGGATGCACTGTGGTCACGCCCATTGACTGCAAGACCTGTCGCCGCCGCCCTGCTGAAAGGTCGGCAATCCTGCCACCAAAGCGTGCGCTGGCGTGATCGTCGACCGCTTCGATAGCAGTAACGAGGTTGTCAAAATGATCTGGTTCCGGTTCAACCCGCCCAAACACGCGGCTCTCGATGAACGACCGCTCTATGGAGACCTCTGACGGGTACACCGCGCTGGCGATAGCCGTCAGCGCGTCGATGTGGGCTGCCGATGCTGGATGGGAGCTAGACTCCGTCGCAGAATCGGCAGCCAATAACTCGGGAGAGTCGGTGCCATATCCGTAGCCTGCAGCCGCGAATGCCGTGCCACCGAGGGCTGTGAGAAATTGGCGTCTGCTCGGAACGCCATCGTCTGACTCGGACTGGTTTTCAGTCATTGGACAGCCCTCCGCTGATAATCCCAACACCATGCACAGTGGATGAGAGGACCTGCTCGTGGTAGGTACACCACCAAAGCATAGCGATTAGCGCGACTGGCGCTGAGAGAACCACTGCCAGTTCACCGTAATTATACACACTGAGCAGGGCGGTTGTCCCAACAGTAGCTATCGGCGAACCGCTGCCGAGGAAGCCGGTGACGAACGCGCGGAATGCGCTTGCTGTCGGATACAGTCCCAGATCGTGGACGAAAACATCGAGCGCCGAGACGCCACACAGCCACCCAGTGCCGATGAAAAACACGCCGATAGCCGTCCCAGTGGTCGGCCCCTTAGGGTTTCGTCTGTGGCTCTCAGATTCGAACAACGAGTGGCCACGAGTGTCTGTCTGGCCGACATAGCTACCGAGACGTTTGACGGCTCCAATAGCGGCCAGTCCAAACACGCTGAATCCAACAGCCGCGAGAACTCCCGGAAGGAATCCACTAACGGCCGTGTAAAAGCGTTGCGCCCCCAGAACCATTACCAGCCATGCCCCAAACGCTGTTGCATTGACCCCACTGACCAGCATGATTCCGGCGTAGGCCGGAGCCACCCGATGCATCGATTCCAGGCCCTGCCTTTCCTGACCGCTAGAGAGTCCGCTAGCGAGCCACACGACTCCACAGGCAAAAGCCAGTACCCATGCCGTCGTGCCTGCCGTCCAGTACCCGATGGTCCCATGGAAGCCGTCGTGGATGATGAGCCCAGCGACGCCACCGAGCGGTGTTGTGGGACCAACGAGAACGGTCGCTGCGACGAACGCGCCACCGACATACGCCATCGAGATAGCTGTCCGCGTTGCTATCTCAACTAAGAGAAACCCGAGAACAGCCGCCAGCGTAATCGTCACTTGGTCGTCTCTACCCACCCTGAATCGATTGACTCTCCCCCACATACACCCTGAATAATGCCATTCCAGTATTGTTAGCCACAATTTAATTCAAAATATATCCACGGTTACGGCTTCCTCGACACTGGCTCCGAGCCGTGCCCACGTATTCCAACAGGATGGTGTCGAGCGAACCGGGCGCGCCACAGATACCGATCACGGGTCACGGCTACACTTCGGGAACGAATCGAAAAGCGGTGGCTTCGGCTGTCTTTTTGCAGTTCAGTTCCGAATTAAAGCGCCGAAGCCAGGGGTGGGATTTGAACCCACGAACTCTCGATTACAAGTCGAGTGCTTGGACCACCCAAGCTCCCCTGGCACGGTTGCATACCTGCGTTGTGTGGGGACCGTTTAGAGAGTATCGTTTTCGGTCGGCTTTTCGAGTTCGATTCGGTGTGGTGCGTAGCCGTGTGCTCGATAGAACTGTCGGGCGGACTCATTGTCTGCCATCGCTTCCAGCGCAAGGATATCTGCACCGGCCTGGCGGAGTAGTTCCTCCGCTGTATCGAGCAGTTCGCTGCCGATTCCCTGGTTCCTGTGGACCGGTTCGACGAAGATGTTCTCGATGATGCCCCGCGTCTCGTCCTGTTCGTACCGGCCACTGTCGAGAGTCATCATGACGAACCCGATGATGTGCTGGTCTATGCGGGCGATACGAACATTCTCGGCGACGATGCGCTGTACGACAGTCTCCCGGACCGCGGTCCGGTTGCGGTCCCCGAACAGATGTGACCCGTGGGCACGCTGGCTCTCCGCCAGTCGGACCCACAGGTCGACGATGGTGTCCACGTCATCCATCGAGGCGGTGGCGATTTCCACGGTGCTACTCCGTGTTGTACGGTCAAAACAGTTCGGCTACACCGCTGTATCCGTCTTTGCGGGGAGAGGCCGCTGGAGTGGCTCAGACGTCACGACAGTCCGCACAGAGGAGCTGTCCATTGAACGAGGCCAGATTCCGCGTAAAGGTGCTACAGGCGGAACAGATGCCCTGACTGTCGAACGAATCCTCGGCGGCGGACTGCATCCCGTCGGTCGTGGCTTCCTGCCCAGTTGTCGCAACCGGCGAGGGCTGTTCGACGACGTCTGTCGACTCGCTCTCTAATCGTGCAGTCGAGAGGATATCGTGCTCAGTCAGCGTTCCGAGCGGCTCTCCGTCAGCCGTTACTAGGAGGAACTCGGCGGACCGTGTCGCCATTCGGTCCCGGGCCGCCGGGAGTCCAGCATCGGGGCCAATTGTCGGAATGGATTCACGCATCACGTCGCCGACGGTGGCAGTCTCCGGGTCACCGCCGTCGACGATGTATGCCAGTACGTCTCTGTCCGTCGCGACACCGACTGGTTCGTTCCCCCGTAACACGAGAATCGGATGCTGATCCTCTCGGATCAGCAACTCCGTCGTTTCAAGGAGGTCGTCGGACTCGCTTGCACCGACGTACTCTCTGTTCATAACCTCCCGCACAGTGACCTCACCGTTCATGTGTGTCATTACCACATGACTGGTCTAAAAGATACCTCCACTACGTTTATATCGCGTGGTTCACAAGTTATTCACTTGTCTCGGTTTCGATGGTGACGGCCTCGCCAGTCGCCCGACAGGTTTCTAGTGCGTGCTTGGCATCCATCCCGGCCGTCGCTGCCGTCCGCCCGCGTCCGACGCCGACTTTCAGCTCCACGTCGACTTCTTCGCGGACGTGGCTGATTGCGTCGTGGTAGTCCGCTTCATCCAGGTCCGGACAGACTGCGATGACGTTGTCGCCGCCGACGAAAAACGACAGCGAGTTGTGGGCCTCGCGCATGTACTTCATGAGGGCTGCGTAGCCCTGCTCGATCTGAATGAACGTGTCGAACTCGTTGAGTTGGTCGGTGTACTTCTCGGTGGCGTCGTCGACATCGAAATGCGCGAGTTGCACGTCTGTCGGTTTCCGGAACTCCTCGTCGATTGTCTGGCCACGTAGCACTTCTCGTCGCCCCTTGTCCTGTGCACTCCCGGCCTCCTGAAGTTGCTCCGTCGCCGTTCCCAGCGCCGAGACGGGTGTCGTTCCCGTTGCGACAGAGAGGCTCATCGTCACGGGGTAGCGATTACCGACGGATTCCTGAATGAGTGCGTGTGCTGCCTCGTCCAATCCGTTCGTTACGGCGATCATGTTGTCGAACCGCGAGAAGAAGATGTAGCCGTCGCGGTTCCCGACCAACTGTGCGAGGTCAGCGTACAACCGGGACTGGAGCGTCTGAAGATCGACTTCACGGCGGGGTTCAGGCGTCACAGTCCACGGCCCGTAATTATCAATCTGTATATGGGCGATTTGGGTGTTGGTCACTGTCCATCGACAGTTTGGAAGCAATAGGTATTGCTCTGTCGGAATATACCCGCAGAACGGACTGGTAGCTGGTCCGAACCGGTGTCGAGTTCCGGACACACGGCCTAGTTTAGCGGTTGGTAGTTGGCACCGCATCGTAGCGCTGTATCTCGACGGTTCCAACCATCGAATCGTACGTGACGGTGTCTGTCGCCGTCAGTTTTGGCAGGTGCTCCGTGAACAACTCCTCGGTGAGTTCGTCCCTCGCAGTGTCCGGGACCGCTGCTGGCTCGATGTCACGCTCGACCGCGAGAACCGCTGCCGCGAGGTCTGACACGACTACTGGCTCATCGCGGTCAGCCAGTATCGAGAGCGCGCGCCGACGAGTGTCATTCGACAACAGGTCAGCAACAACCTCCTCGGGAAGCCCGTGTCCGGTCCGGTCACCGTTCGAAGATGTCGTCGCCATACGCGACGCTACACCGTCCACCCACAAGTATGTGTCGTGCCCACACACTACACAATCAGGCCTGTTCGAGTCTGTACGGCCACCAGTCCGCCTCGCGCAGCGCGCGCCCAAGCGATTTGTGGAAGTCCGGGAAGTCCTCGAACTCCTCTTGATCGACGTATTCGAAGATGTCCGCCACGCTAACGACCGTCTCGTAATCGATCCGAACCGGGTGGTCTCCGTACTGTTCGACGTACTCCTCGGCGGTCAGCGGGAAGTCTTCGTCCTCGTCGACTTTCTTCGCCAGCACAGCGTGACCGTACTTGCGCCGGCCCTCGCTTCCTTCCTCGCCGTCCGGATCGTGTGGCCAATCCATACGCGAGTCTCTGGACACTGGCACAAAAAGGGTTTCTCTCCCCGCCTACAGTTCGAAGCCGCTGTCGTTCCGGCTGCCACCCCGTCGGAGGAGCGCGATAACGACACCGAACAGCAGCAACGCACCGAGGAGTCCGCCGATGACCAGCATCGTGCTGATACCCATGACTGTCGCCGGAAGCGGGCCGAGTCCGCCGTCACCGTCAACCGCGGGTTCAGTCTGGATCGCTGGCTCCGTTCCCGTCGGTTCCGTTTCTGGTTCAGCGCCGCCGTTTCCGTCGGTCTGGACCTGGCTCTCGGCTACCTGAATCTCGCCGGCGTTGACATCGTTGAACTTGATCTGGAACGTCCCCGGCGTCGTCACGACCGTCGACAGCGTCACCGTCTGTTCGGTGTCCGCTGGCACAGTCACCGAGGTCTGGTTGACGACCGCATCGTCCACCCGCATCTGTGCGTCGTAGGGGCCCTCGATACTGCCGTCGTTGGCGACCGTCGCTTCAACGACGACCCGTTGCCCCTCAGGAGCCTGCTCGCTGACGACTGAGGTTCGCGTGATGCTGAATGCAGGCTCGATCTTCCCAATCGCATAGGCCGATGCGCCCGCCGTGTCCGCTTCGTATACGACTTGATCAGTCCGCTCCTCAACAACGCTCGTTTCAGCGGCTTGCCATGACCCGTTCACACGGTGATACACGCGGACCGCCGAAGCATCGATCCCGGCCGACTGGAGGTTCGAGCGGTTCAACACGAACTGCATCGACGACGGCTGAACCCCTGCTGACGAGCCAACGGTAACCACACCGAACACCGATGCATCGTCGTTATCGGGTACCGCGATGTCTGCGTCCGCGGGGTCTGTGTACTCGGTTACGTTCTGTGTGAACGACCGCTGGGATGCGTTTACAGTCCATGACTGGACCGTGAACGTCCGGTTCATCGCGCTCGGCATCTCGACTTCGTATGGCTTCGTCGTTGGAACCGCGCCGCCGCGGACCTCGGTCTGTCGGCTGGTCGCATCCTGTCGTATCGTCATCGCAGTCGCTTTCTTGACCTGAACGGTACCAGCCGACCGTTTTGGACTTTTGACCGTAATCTGATATGTCCCAGGTGTGTTAAACGTTAGTGCCCGTGTCCGCTTTGCCGATGACCCGGAATCGACGGCTACCCGTTCGGTTGCTTTCGTCGTTCCGTTCGCCACGTACTCAACGCTCATCGCACCCTCGGAGCTCCCGGTGTTCTTGACCGTTGCGGTGACGTTTACCGATTCACCGGCCAGTATCGTGTTTACCTCTTTCGATGCGCCAGACACGAACAGTCGTGGTGCAGCAGCAGCAGCAGGGCCTGCCGCTGTCGCTGCAAGGAGGAGAGCAACGACACAGACCGAGAGGAGGCTCGGAAGATGCTGCTCTGGGGACCTCTCTTCACGTGCCATTACTCAAATATAATCCAGACCACCGACATAGAACCGCCCGATTGCCTCGATCCGGTAAACTGTCCTTACGAATCGGAAGGCAGCGAATTCTGTCAGCCTCGCGGTGGCGTCTGTCACCCACGTAGTCTGTTGCTACTGGTCTCGATGTCATTCAGAGCAAGATGTCACACGTGCTGCGTTCATGCGCTGGGACTTGCAGGGTTCAACTCGCCAGTGTGTACCGACGGCTCCTCGCGTATTCGCTCGGAGCAATACGGTGGGACTGGGATTTGAACCGAGCCGAGACGGTCCTGCTCACGCTGCATTCGTCTTTAGCTAAGACTCACACCTCGGTTGTGTAGCGGTAGCGAGCGTCTCTTGTAAGATCGGTCGTTGTTGGTGGATCTTCTGAGCATCCTCGATCAGCCGCTCCAGCAACGGCGGTGGCGAGTAGCCGAGGTACTCACCGAGTTGGTGGAGGATGAGCTGGGCGTGCGACCGGAAGGTCGCCGCCCAGCGTTCCGGCGGAAACACGATCTCATCGTCGGCCTGCTCGGTGACCAGATCCAACAACTCTCGGCTCACCAGCAGTGACAGCAACGCAGCGTATAGTAGAATTTTCACGACATCAGGGTTGTTCGTGTCGAATTCGTCCAGTTCGTACTGCGTTTTCAACTCACGGAACAACGTTTCTACCTCCCATCGACACCGATACAGCGTCGCTAGATCCGCCGGGAGAAACTCCTCTCTCGGCAGATTCGTGATGTACAGGTGGTAGTCGTCGGCGTCCTCGTTGCGGACGCCGACGACGCGAAACCGCTTCGTGTCCAGCGACCGAGTTCCCTCGTACTGGCCGCGCTTGAATTCTGCTTCCACCTCTACGTCGATGTACTTCCGCGAGAGATCATTGACCACGTCGTGGATCTGCTTGCCCTCCAAGGGAATGGCGCGGCCGCGCCATTCCCGTAATTCCGCCGTTATCACCGGATTTGCGTTCTGCTTCAGCCGACTCACAAAGTAGCCGTCGTTCTCGTCGATCAACGCAAAGCGGCGGTATTTGAAGTACGCCCGATCAAACAGAACCAGTCGTCCTTGCAGCCACGATCCCGTCTTGAACAGCGCGCTGTCGTGCGTTTTCTCATCAGTCACATCGATCCGTTCAATCGTCTGGTCGGTGGCGTTGTGGAGCAGGTGGAGCTTCGCTCCAGCCTGCTCCTCGTGGCGGGCTTGAAACTCATCAGAGAGGAACTCGTGCAACCGCAACACGGTTCCATCAGCGATCATCACGTCCCTGAATCGGTCGATATCAGCGTCAACAGCATCAGGGACAGCGACCTCGTCGAGCGCGGCCTCGACGAGGTCGCGGAGATACTCTGCAAGAGTAGGCGTCAACCGGTGATAGAAACCGCCAGAAGAGATCGGTTCGTCAGCTGTAGCGTTGTAGCAGCGTCTAAACCCAGCGAGTGTTCGGCTCTCGCCTGCGGCGAAGCCGAACACGAGCGCCCACACGAGGACAGGAATCTGAAGCTTGCCCTCTCGCTCGACCACGCCGAGTTCCTCGGCGTGCTCTTCGAGGAACTCGGAGGGAAACAGTGTAGTGAGCCGACGCATGATTCTCGACGAGGAGGTGTCAGTGTGCACAGCGGACTCCTCCTCATTCCTCTCGAAAAGTAGCCTCGATAAGCCGCTGCTGTCACGTGGTTCGTCTCTTAGCTAAAGACAGATGGCTCACGCTGTTGCGCGGGCTGCGACTCGTCGGCTTCAAATCCCAGCTGGCGTACTTGCCACTCACGGTTTGTTCGTGGCAAAATACGGTGGGACTGGGATTTGAACCCAGGAATCCGTGAGGATACCTGCTTTCAAGGCAGGCGCAATAGACCGCTCTGCCATCCCACCGCAGTCAAGCATATTCGGTGGGCCTTCTAAGACCTGTCGGTCTCTCTGACCACAGTCGCCGAACCCTCATCGTCAATGACACGTATTCCGAGGTCATCGAGGAACGCTGTCGTCCGTACCGGCACGACCCGACCAGCCCGGTTCCGGGCCCGGAGCAGCGGCACGATGGTTTCGAGATCTGCTCGCGTTTCGAGGACGGCTGACGGCGGGAGAAAGTCCACGTCGAGGCCGGCATCTCCAGCACGTTCGCCGATAGTTTCGACCGTCGGGGTGGCGTAGCTGTCCTCGAAATCTATCGGCTCGCCGAACCCGGCGTAGTAGACGCGGCCGCCCGCGGCGGGGCCAAGAACCACGCCGCTGGACCGGAGTTTCATCGCCGCGCTGTCGATGAGTTGTCGGTTCAACAGTGCCGCTGTCGGTTCGACGGCGGCGACGGTTGCGACGTCTTCCCGGTCAAGGAGGTGCGTCACTGTGTTCCCGACCCGACCAGCGAACGTCGACCCGACTTGGACCTCGAATCGGGCGTTGCCCGGTGATTCAAGCGCCTCTGTCACTGGCTCCCGAACCGCGGTCTCGGGATCGACACCGTCTGGCACCTGTTCCGAAGGTCGATAGTTCACCAACAACTCGGCACCGCTGATCTCCACCGCACGACAGACATCGAGCAACATGGCTTCGTATAGCTCAGCGGCCTCGGCGTCGTCTACGATGCCGCCCGCCAGATCCTGTAACACGAACCCTTCGACTGGCGGGTCAGCCAGCACAGTTACCGTAGTCATACTGTCTTCTCGGCCCGACTGTGATTAGTCGCTTGTGTTCCGGTGTAGCCACGGAACAATTATAAGATGTTAGGAATACTTGATAACTAAGAGAAACTATATGGAGCAATCCCAGACCTACAGATGTGATGGATGTGGGTCGGAGTATCGGGTGCTTGGAGAGCCCCAACCGAAGGTCGTGTGCCGCGACTGCGACCGCGAAGCCACGTTATCCGGGACGGCAGCGGCACAGCGGGCGTACCGTCTCGGCTACACACGGTACCGTGAGGCGCGCCGCCAGCTATCGGATGCGCTGGCGACCGTCGAAGACGGGGAGCTGGCGCTCGCTCGCGGTGGGTTCGACAGTGCCGCGTCGGATTTCGAGGACAGTGTCGAGGAGTTCACGACGGCTGTTCGCGAAGCGAACGACGACGTGCTGACCGAGTGGTCGGAACGAGCACGCAAGAAAGCGACCTGCCTCTGGCAAGCCGCCGAATGGCTCAGCGGCATGACCTACGCCAGCGAACAGGGTGAGTCGACACAGGCGAGCCAGTACCGCCACGACGCCGAGAACCGTCTACAGGCAGCAACGGAGTACGGGACAGTGTCGAGCCCGAAAGAGTTACTCCAGGCCGCTGCGACCGAAGTCCAGTCTGACACCTGACTACCGGCCGCGTCGGCCCTTCGTCTGCCGGTAGTCCTGTCCAAGCGTCTCGCTGAAGTGTTCCAGAAACGCCGTCCGCTGTTCGTCGGTCTGTTCGCTTGGCGGAATCATTGGGAGGATCTCGAACCCGCGGCCGCGGATCGTCGTCGCGTGGCGGTCCTCAATGTCGAGTTCGTCCTCGCTCATCGTCGTGTACTCGAAGGCCAATTCTTCGAGCGGCCGTTGTCCGACCGGCAGTAGGATCTCGGGGTTGATCATCCGTATCTCGCTGTTGAGATACGGCTCGCAGTTGACGACTTCCTCGTCGGTCGCCTCCCTGTCGGGATGGCGACAACGGGTGACGTACGTCAGGAAGGTGTTCTGTAGCTGCGGCCTGTCGGCGTCCGGGTCCGAACACATATCGACCGCGGCGAGGATGTCGAGCAGTTCGCGCTCGTTCTCGCCGGTAAAGGGGAGACCGGACTCGTCAGCGCCGACTGCGGGCGAATCGCCGAGAACGATGAACTCGGCCCCCACGTCACCGTAGCCGTGGACGACGTTCTCGCGCGTCTCACACAGCGCGGGACAGTTCTGACACTCCTCGTCCATCCCGAACGGGTTCGACTTGGACTCCTGTTGTGCGTCCATGTTAGTCGTCGTCGATAGTTTTTGCGTGGGTGTCCGCGTCCTCTGGGTCGTTCTGCGGGCTGGACGGATGGTAGTCGGTGTCGTACTCGCCTGGCCGACCGTCGAGTCGGTCGGGATTGATGCGGCCGCCGAGGAGCATGAAGTCAAGGACCGTACAGGCGAGCATAGCCTCGACGACCGGGACCGCCCGCGGCGGCAGGACCGGGTCGTGGCGGCCGGTAACGGTAATTTCCTTGCCTTCGCCGGTCTCCCAGTCGACAGTCTCCTGCGTCTTTGGAATCGACACCGGCGCGTGCCATGACACTTCGCCGTAGATGGGCTGGCCGGTCGTGATGCCGCCCTGAATCCCGCCGTGGTCGTTGCCGGCAGGCGTGGGGTGACCGTCTTCGTCGAACTCCCAGTTCTCGGTGTACTCACTGCCCTTGGTCGTCCGGGCCTCGCGGCCGATGCCGTACTCGAAGTCGTTGACCGCCGGAATGGAGTACATCGCCTGGCCGAGCCGGGACGGGAAGCTATCGAACCGGGGTGCGCCGAGGCCGGACGGGACGCCGCGACACTCGAAGTAAATCGCGCCGCCGATGGAGTCGCCCTCCTTCTGGTGCTGGTCGGCCACGTCGCGCATCTCCTCGGCGGCCTCGGGGTCAGCACAGCGAACCTCGTTTTCCTCGCTGTGTTCGAGCATATCCTCGAAGGTGACCGGCCCAGCCTCGACGTCGCCGATCTGGCACACGTGGGCCTTGATCTGGACATCGTAGTCGGACTGTTCGAGGACCTGCTTGGCGACGCCGCCAGCAGCGACCCAGTTGACGGTCTCGCGGGCAGAGGAGCGACCGCCGCCGCCCCAGTTCCGGGTCCCGAACTTCGCGGAGTAGGTGTAGTCACCGTGTGACGGCCGTGGAGCCGTGATGAAGGGCTCGTACTTGCCCGAGCGGGCGTCCTTGTTCTGGATGACCATCCCGATAGGCGTCCCCGTCGTGTAGCCGTCCTGAATCCCGGAGTTGATCGCCACCTTATCGGGTTCGCCCCGGGAGGTGGTGATCATCGACTGGCCGGGCTTGCGCCGGTCGAGGTCTTTCTGTATCTCTTCCTCTGAGAGTTCGACGCCCGCCGGAACGCCGGAGACGGTACAGCCCATCGCCTCCCCGTGAGACTCGCCATAGGTCGTCATGCGGAACAGACGACCGAACTCGTTGCCGTTCATTACAGTGGTGTCGGGGTTGCGGGCATTTGAACCTTGTAGATGCGCCCGTCAGTCGTCGAGCCACCTGACCCGATCGAGAAGCTGCACCGTCTTCGCCCCCTTGACCTGTTTCTCGAAAACCGCATCGAACACCTCATCTGTGTCGTCAGGCCGGGGCTCCCAGGTGTACCGTACCAGCGTTACGTCCGGATACTTCGTGTTGACCGCACGGGCGAAGTTGCCCTCTGACGAGGCAGTGCGCCGGCGTCCGACCACCACGCAGTCGAACTCGCGGTCGGCCAGCACTGTCATCGCCCGGTCGGTGTTTGGTGTCGTTGAGCGTGTCATAGAATCCATCTCATAGCATCTCACAGCCCGGCTCGTTTCCTCGCTCGTAGTTGGTGATTGCAACGACGAGCCGTAGGCAGAGCGCAACGAACACTTCTGTTCGAGCGTGGACGCGGCCTCGGGCGCGGACGTGCCCGAGGCCGCAGTCCTTGACGGCATCGTTAGTTCGTTCGACTCCTATCCGGTGGTTGTACGTCTCGTCCAAGATGGACTGTTTGAGCAGAACTTCCTCACTGTGTTCGGTGATACGATCTTCGACCCTATACTCGATATCGAGCGGATCGTCGGTATTTCGCGGGTTGTACGGGGCAATTGGCACGACCCCTGCGGCCAGCAGGTGGTCGTGCCAATCGAGGATATCGTATGCGCTGTCTCCAAGCATCCAGATGGGTGTATCGACGGCGAGCGCGTCACACGTGACGCGCATCGCCGTCTCTTGATCCGCTTGTTTGCTCTGTGTGAACTCCGCTGCTATCGGAATCTTTGGACCGGTCGAGACGATCGTACAGCCGAAGCCGTAGTAGTGTTCCTCAGCTGTTGGGTCGTAGTTCCACGAGGCGGCGTCGTTGTACTGGACCGCTTCGATGTGGGTTGAGTCGATGGAGTACGTCGAGTCGAGCAGGCCCCGGCAGGCGGCCTGCTCGACGAGTCTCTTGAAGACATCATCGATGACGTGTTCGAGATCGGTAAGAAACCGGTCAACTGTGTCTCTGGATGGTGGTTTGTCGAGTCCGCAGTAGTACCAGACGAGGCTGTGCTGGAGTTCTCGTGTGACTGGACGTGTGCCGTATACATCCTTGTAGTAGCAGTGTAGAAAGCCGCGAAAGAGGTCTGGTGGCTCATGGACTCGTGTTCGCCCCCGCCCCGAGGGGGCGAACACGTCGTACTCCAGCAGAAACTCGAACTCAAGATGCTCGAACAGCGGTACTGTCTCGGTAGCCGCCGCATTCAAGAAGTCGTTAACCGAACCTACGTCCTGCAGGGTCGCGGTTGTGTTGGACACACTTTCCGCACCCTGCTGCTTTGCATGTGGCGCTTTCTATGACACGCTCGTCGTTACTAGTTCGACTGCCTCGCGCTCGTCGGCAATATCGGCCTGCAAATCAAGCAACAACTGGTCGTCATCGACGTAGAGGACTGTCGTAGGGTCCGCAGTAGACTGTTCGGAAGCGCTCGTTTGATTCACAACGTGTGTTGTAAATGTTCTTCAGCGCGTAAAAGCGCACTTATCTATCAGATACGTAATACTCTTTTATTGCAAAAACCGACCTGCTGGTGATCCGATACCCTATTGCTCGACAGCAGCGCCAAGCGAGTCGAGCACGTCGAAGAAGTCAGGGAAGGACACGTCAACGTGTTCTGCGCCGGTCACCGTCGTTTCGCCGTCGGCGACGAGGCCGGCGACGGCCAGCGACATGATGATGCGGTGGTCCGCACGGCCTTCCACGGTTGTGCCGACGAGGTCGCTGTCAGCGCCGTAAACGAACAGTTCGTCCTGGTGTTCTTCGACCTCCGCGCCCATCTTTGTGAGTTCCTCGGCCATCGCGCTCACGCGGTCAGTCTCCTTGTACCGGACGTGCTCAGCGTCGGTAATCCGGGTGACGCCGTCGGCAGCGGCCCCAAGCGTCGCAATGGTCGGCAGGAGGTCCGGCGTGTCTTCGACGCCGACCTCGATACCAGTCAGTTCGGACTGTGAAACGGTGATTTCGCCGTGTTCCTCGTCCCAGTCGAGGTCGGCCCCCATCCGGTCGAGGATGTCAACGATGGCGGCGTCACCTTGCGCGCTCGGGAACGCCGACGTGACCTGCAGGCCGTCCTCGGCGGCGAGCGCACCGGCCGCGAGCAGGTAGCTCATCGACGAGAAGTCCCCGGGGACGTTGTAGTCGCCGCCGTCGGGGACGTAGGTCTGGCCGCCGTCGACGGTGAAGCCAGCGTCGGTTTTCTCGGCGTCGACGCCGAACGCGTCCAGCACCTCCAGCGTGATGTCGACGTACGGTGACGACTTCAGCTCGGTCGTCAGGTCGATGTCGATGCCGTCCGGTGAGACGGCTCCGGCCATCAACAGCGCAGTGATGTACTGTGAGGACACGTCGCCGGGGATTTCGACTGCACCGCCGTCGATGCCGCCGCCGACGACCAGCGGGGCCTGCCCGTTGCGGCGGGTCGACTCGGCGTCGCCATTCAGCTGTCCGATAGCATCGAGTAGCGGCCCCTGCGGGCGCGACCGGAGGGACTCGTCGCCGGTCAGCACCGCGAGGTCGTCCTGCAGCGCGGCCGTGGCGGTGACCAGTCGCATCGTCGTCCCGCTGTTGGCACAGTCGATCACGTCGTCCGGCGTCTCCGGCCGGCCGTCGAAGCCCGTCACTTCGACCGTCGACTCGTCCTCAGCCAGCGAAACACTGCCGCCGTAGGCTCCGACGGCTCGCATTGTGGCCTTCGTGTCTGCGCTCACGAGCGGGTCGTGGACCACTGCGCCGTCCGCGTAGCCCGCGGCCAGCACCGCCCGGTGGGTGTAACTCTTCGATGGCGGTGCCTGTGCCGTCCCCTCGACCGTCGACTCGGCAATCGTGATGTCCATGCCCGGTCGGTAGCGGGCGTTCGACAAGAGACTACCGCTCCCACCCCACTGCGGTGAGAGCAACGACCTTGTGGCTGGCAGCGGTACCACCGCTATGGTCCCAGCGATGGACAGCGCGACCGCTGTCGTCACGGGTGCGAGTAGAGGTATCGGCGAGCAGATAGCTCACGCGGTAGCGGGTGCAGGCGCACATACGGTCATCTGTGCCCGCGACGCCGAGGCGCTTGAGCGGGTCGAAGCTGATATCCGGGACGCTGGTGGCTCCGTGACCGCGATTCGCACGGACGTACGTGATGAGTACGACGTTGAACGGCTGGTCGAAACTGCCATGCGGGAAGGAGGCGCAATACAGTACGTTGTCGCCAACGCCGGCGTCTACCACGGCACCGCCGGCGAGACGCCGCTCACCGAGGAATCCTACACTGCTTTTGACGACCATATCCGGACGAACGCCCGCGGCGTGTTCTCGACGATCCGGGAAGCCGTTCCGCACCTCGGCCCGGATGCCCGAATCGTCGTCCCGACGGGTGTCGTCGCCCGCGAGGGAATGCCCGGCTACGGCTCCTACGCGGTTTCGAAAGCTGCCGCAGAGGCTATTGCTCGCGGATTCGCGGCCGACCTCGATACGCCGGTCGGCGCAGTCGACCCCGGACAGGTCGCGACGGACCTCTCCGGTGACGGCGGGCGCGACCCAGCGTCAGTCGCCGAAATGGTTCTCTGGGCGCTCCGCGATGCAGACCCGTCAGCGCTGGACGGCGGTGTCCTTGACTGGGGCGACTATCGGTCGGCGACCCGGTAACCGCCATCGATGGGTTTATTACCAACAGGCCGGTGAATGTAGATAATGTCTATTAATTCAAACTCAGTATTTAATAACTCTGGGCGGGTGTCCGCCGCCGGTATCGCAAGTGTCGTCGGTCTGGCGGTCCTGTCAGCCGTCGCCGTCACCGGTGGGGCTATGAAAGTTCTCGTTATCTCCTGGGTCGCGTTCGCAGCAATGGCACTGGGCGCGTGGCTCGGTGCACGGGCCGACGAGACGAACCCCTACCGACTGGTCTGGGGCTACGGCCTCGCGAGCGGCGCGATGGTCACGTCGGCGGCCATGTTCCTCGTCCCGCAGGCGATGGGACTGGGCGGTCAGGCCGGCGCAGCACGAATCGGCGGTGTCGGCATCGCCGCCGGACTGGTCACCGGCTACGGCACCCACACTATCGGTCATCGACTGACCCACATCGAGACGTCCTTCGACATGACCACGATCGCTATCGCCGCCCACGCGCTCTCGGCCGGACTGGTCATCGGCCTGGTCTACGCTTCGATGCCGGACCTGGGTATCCTGCTCGGCCTCGCCATCGTCTCGCACAAAGGGCCGGCCGGCTACGCCGCCGCCCGGCGGCTCGGACGTAGCGACAAGTCCGCCACGGCGCTGTTGCTCCCCGCGGCTGGCGTTGGTCTGACGGCGATCCCATCCGCGCTGCTTCCAGTTCCGGAGTCAGCGTTTCTCAACGCGGTCATCTTCGGGTTCGCCGCTGGCATCTTCCTCCACGTTGCAATGGACTTCCTGCCGAACTGCGAAGCCGGCAGCGAGATCGATGAGGTCTGTGAACTCCACGACCACTCTCACGACCTGCTCGACGAACTCCGGACGCACGCCGTCGGGTCAACAGTAGTCGGCGCGGCCATCATTGTGCTGGCGTGGGTCGCCATCTGAACGCGTGGTTGTCGTCACCGCACGGGCATTGTCACGGCGATACTTGTCCCGTCACCATCGGTTTGAATGTCGATATCGCCACCGACGTAGCTGATAAGCCAGTACGCGAACCACAGCCCTAGCCCGGACCCGTGTTCGAGCGGCTTTTCCTCCGCCGCTTCGATGACCCGGCGCTCCTGGTCCGGAACGCCCGGCCCGTTGTCCGACACCGTCACTGTCGCTGTCGTGTCGTGGCGCTCCGCCCGAATGGTCACTCGCGGTGCCGACGCGTCAGAGTGCTTGATACCGTTCTCGATGAGTTCCTGCAACGCCGGGACAACCTTTGCATCTATCGTCGACGACGTGACGTCGCTTTCGACGACGAACTCGGCGTCGGGATATGCTGCGGCCAGCCCGTCTGTGATATCACTGAGGACGGCTTCGAGTTCGCGCTCGACATCGTCGGTAACTGAGTCCGCGAGCAGTTCCTGCACGTGGTGGGCTTTCTCGCTAATATCGAGCAGGGACTGAACGTTCCCTTTGATCGTCTCAAGATGAGCAAGCGCGTCCTCGTCGTCGACTAGCTCTGAGAGAATATCTGCACGTCCGCTGATCGTCGTTCCGTTGTTCCGGAGATTGTGGCGGAGAATCCGGTGAAACACGGTCAACTGTTGCTCGCGCAGTCGACGCCCGGTGATTTCGTTTTGAATCCCGACGAACCCCTGTATCGTCCCGTCTGCGTCCTGAATCGGGGCGATGGTCTGATTGAGGATGAACCGCTCGCCGGACTTGCGCTCGTTTACAATCTCGCTCGTCCAGACCTCGCCGCGACAGATTGTGTCCCAGAGCCGCTCGTAGAACTGTTCGCCCTGCTCACCGGATTTGAGTATCCGCGGCGTCCGACCGATCGCTTCCTCAGCGCTGAATCCGGTGAGTTCCTCGAACGCCGGGTTAACGTACTCGATGATACCGTTCGTGTTCGTTATCAGAATCGCATGCCCCGCGTGCTCGACAGCGTTTCTGAACCGCCGGAGTTCGTTGTTTTGCTCCCTGAGGTTTTCGGCGAGGTCTTCGGTGTGGCTGCGCCGCGCGAGGAGGTTCGCGATAGTCCGAAAGAGCGCCTGCGTATCCACCGGCGCTGTCACAATATCGTTTACGACGAGTGGCTGTTCCGCAGCGTCGATATCGGGGAGGTCAATCCTGACCGGGGTCTCCTCACGACGGACCAGAATCACGGGGCAAAACACCGGATCTGCCCGGTGTTTGTACTGTTCTATCGCTGCTCTGTATTTCGGAAACGACGACTCGTCGACGATGTGGAGGTCGGCCTCCCGGAACTCGCCGTCCGTGATCGGCGTGTGGTGTTCGGCGACGACGGAGGCGAGCGCGTCCCGGTTGCCATCGCCGGCCAGCAGCAACTGGATGTCAGCCATCGGTGGTTAGTGAGTGGACGACTGATTGTTGCCGTCGCCATGCTGTTCAGGGACGCCCTCAAACACGCCGTGCATTCCTGAGACGGGGTCGCCGACCTGTAGGCCGTCGGCGGTTATCTCGAACCGGCGAGGCACGGTTTCGAACCCGCCGACGCGCTTTTTTAGTGCGCCGACAACACGCTGGAGTTCGCCCGCAACCTCGATGTAGTTCTGGAAGACGATGTTGTCAGCGAGGTAGCTGACGTTCTCGCTCGTCGGCTCGTGCAGCCCGGTCACGTCTCTGCGCTGGTCGATCAGGATTACAGCCGTGTTCCCGCGCGTGAGCTGCTGTGTCAGGGCGTGGAGCCGCCGACGCAGTTCCACGTCGTCTTGGCCGCGCTTGATCGCGTTCTTGTAGCCCGCGATGCCGTCGATAACTACGAGCTCGGCCCCACGCTCCTCGGCCTGGGTCTTGACTCGGTTTGCGAACTCCTCGGGCGACAGCGCCAGCGATTCGACCTCCTCAACGAGAAGTGTTCCCTCGTCACGTAACTCCGAGAGCGGTATCCCGAACGTCTCACAGCGGTGGCTGAACGTGTCGATTGACTCATCGAACAGGTACGCGAGCGCCGGGGACCCGTCTGCCGCCGCGGAAGCCAGAAACTCCGTCGCTGTCGTCGACTTGCCGACACCGGAGGGGCCGCTAAGAATGGTTACTGTTCCGCGTTCGAGTCCGCCATCGAGGAGCGAATCCAGTTCTGGAACCCCGGCGGAAAACTGCGCGGGGTCGAACGACCGCGTCCGCTGTTCCGGTTCGAGCGCCGGATACACTTCGACGCCGGAGTCGCGGATCTCCATCCCATGTGAGCCGTCCTGCTGGCCGATGCCGCGGTGCTTGCGCAGTCGAATCCGCCGACCTGCCTTCTCGTCGCCGTAGCTGAGCGAGATGATGCCGTCGCTGAGCGACCTGAGTTGCGTGTCCATCTGATTGCTCGGTGTCTTGGTCGCCAGCACGGTCGTCTCCCTGTCCTGCAGGAAGCGCGCGAAGGAGATGACGCGCTTGCGAAACTGGTACTCGGTCGGTTCGAGATACTGGAAATGCGTGATGGGGTCGATGAGAACGCGGTCCGGGTCAACCCGCTCGATAGCCTCGCGGATATCCGAAATCAGGTGCCCGTCTTCAACGTCTCGTGGCTTGACCACGTCGTACGACTCAGCCTCCTCGAAGAACTCCGAGTCGGGACCGACATCGAGAAACGTCGCGTTGCTGATATCGATGCCGAGTTCGGCAGTGTTCGCCCGCAGATCGGACGCAGATTCCTCCGCATGAATGAACAGCACGTCGTCGCCGGCTTCAAGTCCTGCTTCGAGAAACTGCGTGCCAAGCAGTGTTTTGCCGGTTCCGGGCGGCCCGATAACGAGATAGAGCCGCCCTTCCACCAGTCCGCCTCTGAGAAGCGAATCAAGGCCGGAAATACCGCTAGAAAGCTGCGTGAACTGCCGCTCGGAAGAGGACATAGAAGGAGTATCGGACGGGGAGTAATAAGCATCTCGTGAGAAACCAACGTGTGATAACGACGGAGCCAGCGAGTTGTCGGCTGATTTGCCTCCGCGGTATCGATTACTGATATCTATTTGCCGTCGAGCAACTGCCCGGCAAGAATCGGCACGAACGTCCGCAATCCACTTTTTTAGCTCGGGTGTACCTCCTGTGGTCGCGCACCACTCCGAAAAAACGTGGGCGAAAAAGTCGACCACTCACTCCGCTCGTGGTCGTACTAGTCCTATTCGAGCAACTGTTCGGCCAGAATCGGGACAAACGTCCGCAATCCACCTTTTTTACCCTCGGGTGTGCTCCCAGTGGTCGCACACCGCTCGGTAAAAACGTGGGCGAAAAGCGACCACTCGCGTCGCTCGTGGTCGTCCTATTCTTCACTAAGCAACTGTTCCGCCAGAATCGGAACAAAGGTGCCGATATCGGTGACCATCCCGACTGCCTGTGCAGAGCCGCGGTCGAGGAGTTGCGTCACCGTCGCGGGGTTGATATCGACGCAGACGACCCGCGTTGTCGAGGGGAGACAGTTCCCGACGGCGACCGAGTGTAGCAACGTCGAGAGCATCAGTACCATGTCGGCTTCGTGGGCCTGCTCTCGGATTGCGTTCTGGGCCTCGACGGCGTCGGTGATCGTGTCCGGCAGCGGGCCGTCGTCGCGGATAGAGCCCGCAAGCACGAACGGTCGGTCGTTGTCGATACACTCGTACATGACGCCAGACTCGATGGTTCCGGACTCGACGGCCTCCTCGATGCCGCCCTCGCGGATGACCTCGCTGATAGTGTAGATGTGGTGTTTGTGGCCGTGGCGGGGGTGGTCAAGGCTCTCGGTGTCCATCCCGAGCGAGGTGCCGTAGATATCTCGCTCGATGTCGTGGACGGCGAAGCCGTTGCCGGCCGAGAGCATATCAACGTAGCCCTCCCGGACGAGGCGAGCGAGGTCTTCCCGCGCGCCGGAGTGGATGAGCGCCGGCCCACAGACCGCCATCACCTTGCCGCCTTCCTTTTTCGTCTCCTCGATTGCGTTTGCGATCTTGCGGATGGTCGACTCAGAGGGTCGCTCCGATGAGACGCCGCCCTGCATGAAGCCGAACGCGCCGCCGGAGTCACGGGGCCGCTCCGGCGGCTGGACCTTGATGCCCGTTTCGTCGGTGACGACCATGTCGCCCTCTTCGATGGCGTTGAGAACTTTCGTGTAGGCTCGGGGGCCGTCTCGCGGCGTTTCGTCGCCGCCGCTCGACTGTTCCGAGGCGCGTTGCGCCTCGCTGGCGTCACCGTCCTCGACAACCACGGCGCAATCCATCTCCACGTCCTCGACTTCGATCCACTCGCCGTCGTGACGGATGAACGTCGGGTGGTTCGTCGTCGAATAAAAGCCATGTGGGACGACCTGGTCGTCGGGCGCGGGGACGAGCGTGGCGTCTTTCGGGTCGGACGGATTGACACCGTGCTGATGGAGTTCGTGGACAATCGACTGTAGCTGGGCCTCGTCGTCGGCCTCGACGAGCATTCGGGCGTAGGACTCCTCGTCTTTGTGGCGGCCGATATCGAACTTCTGGACGGAAAAGGAGCCGCCCAGGTCCATGATGATGCCGAAACAGGACTGCATCATCCCGGAGTCGATGATGTGGCCTTCTAGCTCGACTTCGCGAGAGACGGTCATGGCCAAGACATGGAGGCAGGTGTGTAAGACGGTTTTGGGTCTGCGCGACCCCGGTGGCCCGGCTACTGCCCGTCGACGTGTCGTTGCACAGCCCACGACCCCCCTTCACCAGTCTCACACAGGCGCTCAAAGAACCGCTGTAGTCCGTCGGACTCTGTGGTCGGCAGGACGTGCAATCGCACCGTTCCGTCGCGGACCGCGACGCGGAACACGTCGGTTGTTTCCTCGTCGCGGACCAGCCACAGCGGCATCGGCAGGTCGTGGAAATCACCGTAGCGATACGGCCCAGCCGCAAGAATGTCGACGACTGTCTCGGCGAGGTCCGGCGTCGTCTGCTCCTGTTCCGGGATGAGTCGGAACTCCGTCCCGCCCTCGTATTCGACCCCGCTCCCGTGGGGAAAGCGCCGCTGTGGGTGGGCTGGGATGCTGAACGAGGGGTCCGTGGTCATCTGTCACGTAGTTGGGCGCTTTCGGATTTAAATTCGCGGGCCGTGCAGGGCTCGGTAGTATATTCTCCCCTGCGACTGTGGCGACCCGACGCGGTCTGGGGTCTAGCATGGCCGGCGGCGAACTAAAGTCATGAGAGTGAATTGTCTTACGAGTGAGGAATCAGTATGCGCGTTAGTCTGGCGGTGGTAGACCGTCTCGTCGCGAACGGCATCGATACCGTCTTCGGAATCCCGGGGAAGCAATCCCTCCCGCTGAACGAGGCCATCGGCAACCGGGACGACATCCGCTTTGTCGTGGCACGACACGAAACGGCGGTCTCACATCAGGCCTGGGGCTATGCAGAAACGAGCGGGGAGATAGCGAGCACTGTTGTCGTCCCCGGCCCGGGCGATATGAACGCGATGAACGGCCTGAAAAACGCGCTGAACGACTGCACGCCGCTGGTGCATTTCGCCATTGAAACCGAGCCTGCGCTCCGGGGCGGTGATGCGATCCACGAAACCCCACCGGACACCTACGACAACGTCGTCAAAGAGAACATATTACTGAAAAACCCCGAAACGACAGCGGCGACAATCGACCGGGCAGTACAGATCGCGCAAACACCCCCGAAAGGGCCGGTTAGAGTCGGGCTCCCCAAGAATTACTTGCAGATGGATGTCCCGCTCGCCGGTGCAAGCACACCGTCGGCTCCGATTTCAAATACTGTCCCGGAACAAGAAGTTTCGACAGCCGCCGAGCATCTGCTTGCGGCCGAGCGGCCCCTTATTCTGGCCGGCGGTGGTGTGCGAGCGTCGGGTGGGACGGCGGCGCTTCGAAGCCTCGCCGAGCGACTCGATGCGCCTGTCGTAACGACGTACAAGGGCAAGGGCGTGTTCCCCGAGGATCACGACCTCAGTGCCGGCGTGTTGGCCGGCAGCGCGAGCCCAGAGCTACTGGACTGTCTCGCCGATTCCGACGCTGTGCTGGCCGTCGGCTCTGACCTCGACGCACACGGGACACGCGGGTGGTCGGTCGAACTGCCTGAGACACTCATTCAGGTCACCATTGACGCTGACGACCTCGGCACGGGCTATGACCCGACTGTCGGCATCCTCGCAGATGCCGCGGACGCGATGACGGCGATTGAGAACAGAATCGCGGCGGCTGACACCGCTCCCGCCTCGAAGACGGACGGGGCCGAACGCGCACAGGCTGTCCGTGACGCCACAGCGCGTCGAATCGAACCGCTCGTGGATTCGGAACCGCCGCTGACCTCCGTCCATGTGCTGCAAGTCCTTCGAGACGCACTCCCTTCGGATGCCATCACCGCTGTCGACGCCGGGGGGTTCCGCGTCTGGGCGCTGAACACGTTTGCGGCGTACGGCCCACGCAGCTACGTCAACCCCGGGTCGTGGGCGACGATGGGCACCGGACTACCGTCTGCGATTGGGGCACAGCTAGCGAATCCGGACACGCCGGTCGTTGCACTGACCGGTGATGGTGGCCTCATGATGTGCGTCCACGAGCTTCATACTGCGGTCGCTGAGAATCTCCCAATTACCGTCGTCGTCCTCAACAACGATGATTACGCGATTATCAGCGAGGAGGCGGGGCGCAGCTACGACCTCGATCATCAGGCGTACGGATGGGACAGGACGCCGATCGATTTCGGGACTGTCGCTGCCGGGATGGGGATGGAAGCCACGCAGGCCGACACGCCGTCCGAAATCCGCACGGCGGTTCACGAAGCAGTCCAGACTGACGCGCCGACACTCGTCGAGGTCAGGACCGACCCGGCGGAGCCACAGGCAAGCGAGTGGATGCGCGAGTAGTGGATTTATCCAGCGGGAACGCCAACCACAGGTTATGTGTGGCCGCTACAGTTTGTTCTCCCCTCGCGAGGAAATTGAGACGCGGTTCGACGCCGAGTTTTCCTTCGACTACGAGTCCCGATACAACGCCGCTCCAAGTCAGGACCTGCCGGTCATCACCGACGAGTCACCGGGCACAATCCAGCGAATGGAGTGGGGCCTGATTCCGACCTGGGCCGACAGCCGAACGGACCACGGGCATATCAACGCCCGCGCTGAGACCTTGGCCGAGAAACGGTCGTTCGCCGAGGCGTACGAGTCTCGACGCTGTCTGGTCCCTGCTGATGGGTTCTACGAATGGGTTGAAACGAGCGGCGGCAAGCAACCGTACCGCGTGGCGCTGCCGGACGACGACCTGTTCGCGATGGCGGGACTATACGAGCGGTGGAAGCCGCCACAGCGACAGACTGGGCTGGGAGAGTTCGGTGCAAGCGGCGGTGATTCGGGCGGAGAAGACGATATCGTCGAGTCATTCACGATTGTGACGACCGAACCGAACGAGGCCGTTGCCGACCTCCATCACCGGATGGCCGTCATTCTGGACCCCTCAGAGGAGTCAACGTGGCTTCGCGGCAGCGCCGACGACGTGGCCACACTACTTGACCCGTACGACGGGTCTATGCAGACCTATCCAGTTTCGTCAGCGGTCAACAGCCCTGCCAACGACTCGCCAGAACTTATCGAACCGGTGGGATAGCAACGGCGTTACTCGCTCGGCGTGTTCTGGCGCTTGAACTGGTGCAGCATCTTCCAGAGCGTGTCTTCGTCGACCTGATCTTCGGCGGCGGATAGCTGACGGTACAGGCCCTCAGAGACGGTAATCTCAGGCATTACTGAAATGATTGGCTGGAGACAACATAAGCTTCCGGAGACTCGGAATCGAGTGAATGTATTCGACCCACAGTATTCTGGGTGCTCTGTTACGGGGGCCAATCGTCTTCTCCCGGTGTATGCAGTCGTACGCACAGCGAGACGACGACGGCACTGTCCCAGCCAGCGTGACCGACCTCATCGGCGACACGCCGCTGGTCTGTCTCGACAGCTTCGCAGGCAATCTGCTCGGGAAGGTCGAAGCGGCCAACCCCTACTCGGTGAAGGACCGCATCGCGCTGTACATGGTCGAGGCGGCCGCCGAGTCCGGGGATCTCACCGACGACGGGACGGTCGTCGAAGCGACCAGCGGCAACACCGGTATCGGGCTGGCCGCTGTCTGCGCTGCACGGGGCTACGACTGCGTGCTGACGATGCCTGAATCGATGAGCGAGGAGCGCCGGCAGTTGCTCTCGGGGCTTGGCGCGGACCTCGAACTCACACCGGCCGACGGCGGGATGAGCGGCGCAATCGAGCGCGCGAACGAACTGGCTGACGCGCCGGGCACCGTCCGCGCTCGACAGTTCGAGAACGAGGCGAACCCGCGCGCCCACCGTGAGACGACCGGTCCAGAGATCTGGGCCGATACCGACGGCGACGTGGACGCGGTCGTCGCCGGTGTCGGGACCGGCGGCACGATCACCGGCATCTCGGAGTACATCAAGGAAAGGGTCGGCGCGGACCTCACTTCAGTCGCTGTTGAGCCTGAACAGTCCAAACTGCTCTCGGCGGCTGACCCGGACAGCCACGACATTCAGGGCATCGGGCCCGGGTTCGTGCCGGACATTCTCCGGCGTGACCTCATCGACGAAGTGCGGACCGCGAGTAAGGCTGAATCCGTGGCAGCGTCCCAGCGCCTTGCCAGCCAGGCAGGGATTATGGTCGGCATCTCATCGGGAGCGGCGCTGCACGCGGCCGCGGAGTACGCCACCGAACACCCCGAGGAAACGGTGGTCGTCGTCCTGCCAGACACCGGCGAACGATATCTCTCGACGGACCTCTGGGAATAAGGAAGAAACGTAGCCGCGCCGCGGAAAACAGGCTTCAGGCGACTCGACCGAACGCCAGCGTGCCGCTGATGCTCTCGATGTAGGCTTCGACGACCTGGCCTTCGCGCGCTCCGGAAACGAAGATGGTGTACTTCCCTTTCTCGGCGACGCCGTCGCCCTCGCGGCCAGTGCCGGTAATCTTGACCTCGTAGGTCTCGCCCTCTTCGAGCGTGGGTCGGTCCTGCTGCGTGTTCGAACTCGCACCCTTGGCGACCGGGCGGAACGCACCACAGGCCTGACAGCGCAGCATGTCGACGCCGTCCTCGTTTTTGAGGACGGTGTCGGGCAGGCCACACTCGGAACAGGTGACGTACTCGGCGATGTACGCGTCAATAGCGGCCTCGAAATCGCTGGTGTCGAACGAGCCGTTGTAGCGGGCTTCGCCGCCGTCGAACTGACCGTTGGTCCCGAACTCGCGCTGGATGGCCCGGTGGAGGTGCTGTGCGTCCCGTGAGACGGCGTCAGCGATTGCCTCTAAGTTTGTCAGGCGTGTGAACGCCCCGTCTGTCTGGCCTTCCGGGTCCGGAATCGAGAGCCGTTCACCGGCCTCCCGGGGCTGGTCTGGTAGCACGTCGTACGCACGCTGTAGAGCGGACTCGTAGTTCATACATTTTAGACGGTGCTGGCACGTAAATGGATTCCGTCACATCTGTGACTAACTACTGGCCAATGATATTAATACTGGGAGTGGATAATTGGTTGACATGGACCAGCACGAGCAGCCTGCAGAGACATCGGGATTACCGTCCGAGCGACTTGATACGCTGCTACGGGCGCTGGCAGCCGAGCCTCGGCGGATGATATACATATACCTCGCCGAACACGATTCGGCCACAGTCACGGAACTCACGGACGTGGTCGTGGGCTGGGTCAAAGCACGTGGACGGGACGCCGACGCCTGCAACTGGGACGATACCCGCACTGCGCTCCACCACCGCCATCTTCCCGTTCTCGATGACGCTGGCATCGTTACCTACGATGCTGACCAGCAGACCGCAACGCTGGCATCGCTGCCGCCGTCGACGACCGAGATTCTTGCGACAATAACCGATCTGGACGGCGCTGAGGCAGACCACGAACACTAACGATGGGCCGATGACAGTCAGCACGCTCCTCCGACGGTTTGAGGGTTCGGACGTAGCGATGACTGTGTACGGCCCGCCCGCAGCCACGGCTGTGGTCGAGCGTCTGGCAAGCCAGGGAATCGACGCCATCTGGCGGAAACTCCCGACCGGCCATCAGGATGCGTTCGTCGTCATCCGTCGGGACGGCGCGTTCGCAGAGACAGTCCCGCTCACCGCGCTGCAGGCGTTCCTGTGTACGCCGGCGATCGGTTCCGACGACAGCGGACCGCCTGACAGTGACCCGGGTCGACAGCTGCTCTACTCGGCGCTCGCGAACACGCTCCTCTCGTCGCTCACGCCGGCACAGTTGCTTGAAACGTCTCGCGAGTTCGAGGACAGGGCCTACCGCGTCGGGAACGGAACCCTTCGAGTGAGCTTCCAGTCGCTGTCGATTTTCCGCTCTCAGCGCGCCCGATACGAGACGCTTGCCAGCGACACGGCCCTCGACATCCACGTGTACGGACAGGCGGACTGGGAGCCGCCGACGATTCCCGGAATCACGTTCCACCCACTCACAGACACCGCCCTCGAACAGGTGTGGTTGCTGGCGTTCGACGCCGCCGGTGACGACCAGAACAAGTGTGCACTCGTTGCTGAGGAAACTGCTGACGGGCCGTTCCGGGGCCTCTGGACGTACAGCCCGCGACTGGTCGACGAAATTATGGCAGCGGTTGTGGCTGTCGAGGAGTAGCCGGCGAAGTCGCGTCGATTTGAAAGACAACACAGCGGATGCTATCCCGGACACAACAGCGGAGCCAAAACCACGAGCCCATCAACGTTTGAGTAGTGCCCCGACAGGCCGAGAGCGTTCCCGAAGCGTCCCCTACTCGAGGTGGTGGTAGTCAAGCTCGTAGCCGACATCAACCGCCTCGCTGACTGCGTCGCTCGGTTCTGCGACACCACGGGTCGTCAGTTCGAGTCCTGTGTCACCCTGGTCCACGAGGATGTTCCGCCGCCAGTCGGGGTCTACGTCGGGCGCATCGGTGCGGTAGTGTGCGCCGCGGGACTCATCGCGCTTGCGCGCACCCAGTAGCAGCGCTTCGGCCACCGTGAGGCTGAACGAGAGGTCGACAGCGAGTTCGAACGACAGGCTGGTTCGGTCGCCGTCAACATGCATGTTCCCCGTCCGCTCGCGGAGGTTTCGGAGCTTCTCCAGCCCTGCCGACACCGACTCGTCAGTGCGGAGGATGCCAGCATGCTCCCACAGCAGGTCGCCGAGGTCCGCGAGGAGCTGTTCGGGCGTCTCGTCGCCGTCCGATGCCTCTAGTTCCCGCAGCGACTGGAACTCACGCTCAGCGATAGCACGCTGCCCGTCCGGCAGGGCCCCGTTGCGGTCGTCGCCTGTCACCTGCGTTGCGACGTGGTCGCCGACGAGCGCGCCGATGGCGACCGTCTCCGCGAGCGAGTTCCCGCCGAGTCGGTTCGCACCGTGCACGCCTGCGACCGTCTCGCCGACGGCATAGAGCCCACCGACGCCGGTTTCGCCGCTCTCGAAATCGATGTCGACGCCGCCCATCGAGTAGTGGGCAGTCGGTGCGACTTCCATCGGCTTCTCGGTGATGTCGACGCCGAGATCCATGAACCGCTCGTACATCCGCGGGAGCCGCGATTTGATGTACTCGTCTTCGCGGTGGGAGATATCCAGATAGACGCCGCCGTTCTCCGTTCCGCGGCCTTCGCGGAGCTCCTGCGCGATGGCGCGGGCCACCACGTCCCGCGCGTCGAGTTCCATCTGGTCCGGCGAGTACTCCTCCATGAACCGCTCGCCATCAGCGTTGAGTAGTCGACCCCCCTCGCCGCGGACCGCCTCGGTGACGAGTCGGCCGTCCCAGTCCTCGCCGTAGCGGTCGCCGACCATCCCCGTCGGGTGGAACTGAACGAACTCCATGTCCATCAGCGACGCGCCGGCTTCGAGCGCCAGCGCCGGGCCGTCGCCGTTGTTCTCCTCATCACGCGAGGAATGGCGGTTGTACAGGGCAGAGGAGCCACCCGCTGCCAGAACGATGTGGTCCGACTCGAAGAGGATGAACTCGCCGCTCTCCATGTCGTAGCCGGCCGCGCCGTAGACCTGATCGCCGTCCGAGAGCAGGCGGGTAATCATCACGTTGTCGCGGTAGGGAATCCCGAGACTCTGTGCCTTGTCGACGAGCGTATCCAGCATCGCCTCGCCTGTCCGGTCGCCGACGAAGCAGGTCCGACGGAACGACTGCGCGCCGAAGTACCGTTGATTGATTTTCCCGTCTTCGGTACGGTCAAACGGCATCCCCCAGTCGTCAAGCTCCCGGATTCGGTCGGGCATATGCTTGGCCGTCAGTTCGACCGCTTTTGCGTCGTTGATGAAATGCCCCTCGTCCAGCGTGTCTGCCGCGTGGATGGTCCAGTCGTCCTCGGGATCGAGCGACCCCAGCGAGGCGTTAATGCCGCCGGCTGCCCACGTCGTGTGCGCGTCGCCGTGGTCCCGTTTACCGATGACCAGCGGCTCGACACCGTTCTCGGCAAGTCCAATTGCGACCCGCGCCCCGGCAGCGCCAGCGCCGACGACCAGCACTGGGACCGACACCGTCTCGTAGTCGACTGCCGGACCCGCGTCGCTCGCCCGACCGTCGGCAGCCTGCTCGCCGTCAGCGGATGGCTTCTGTGGTGTCATCAACTAAAGTAGGGGCTGTGGACTTATGAGGGCTTCGCGCGCACACGCACACGCACACGCGCGCCTCGAAGGCCAGAAGACGACTTCCAGATGTGGTCACCGATTCGCTACCGCAGGCGGTTCGGGGCCGATCAGTCTTCGCCCGCTGTCACCGATCCGGCACCACCGGGCCCCGTGGCCGGCTCTTCGCTGTCGGCTCGGTCCGCATAGACGATCTGCCAGCCGGTCACCCCCATGAACAGGAGCACGAGCGGCGAGAGGAAGCCGAAGAAGTAGTACGGCGCGTATTCCAGCGTCGGGACGCCGAGCGTCCCGGCCATGAACAGTCCGCCGCTGCTCCACGGAATAAGCGCACTCGTCGTCGTTCCCGACGCTTCGATGGCTCGGGAGAGGTTCTGACTCTTGAGCCCCTGTTCGTTGTACAGATTACCGAGCGTCATCCCCGGCACCACGATGCTCACGTACTGCTCCGCCGCGAGAATGTTCATCGAGACGGCGGACACAGCGGTGACGCCCGTGAGGCTCGCAACGCTGTGGCAGAGTCGCCCGAGATGGTGGGAGAGCACCGCGAGCACGCCGGCCCGTTCAAGCAGGCCGCCCAGTGCGAGCGCGGCAATCGCAATCGTCACAATCCACGCGCCGCCGGTCAGGCCGCCGCTCTCTAAGAGTCCGTTTACGAGTTCCATGCCCGTCTCTGGGGCTGTCCCGGACTGTGCCGCCGACCACGCAGCGCCGAATCCGGTTCCCTGCACGAGCATTGCGGTCCCAACGCCCGCGAAGACACCTGTCCCGAGCGTCGGCAGGGCGGGGATGCCACGCAGTGCAAGCCCAAAGGTCACGATGACCGGCAAAAACACGAGCGGCGAGACGACGTACGTGCTCTCTATCGCCGCCTGGATTGACGCAACGCGGTTGGCGGGGATAGCCCCAGCCGCTCGCAGCCCGAGGCCGGCGTACAGGACGACGGCAATCGTGAACGCGGCGAGCGTGCCGGCCCGCATCGCGTTGATGTGCTCATACAGGTCCGTGTCTGTCACTGCTGCGGCCAGATTCGTCGTATCCGAGAGCGGGGACTGCTTGTCCCCCGTGTAGGCCCCGCTGAGAATCGCGCCGGCGGTCATCGGCTCTGAAATACCCAGTCCCGAACCGATCCCGATGAGCGCGACCCCGAGCGTCCCGGCCGTCGTCCACGAGGAACCAACGGCGAAGGAGATTATTGCGGAGAGGATAGCTGCTACCGGGAGAAACACCATTGGCGTGAACAGTTCCAGCCCGAAGTACATCAGGCTTGGAATCGTGCCCGCCTGAATCCACGACGCGATGAGCGCATAGACGGTGAACATGATGAGAATCACCCGCATTCCCATGAGCAGGCTACTGGCAATACCGTCGTACAGTTCCGACCACGAGAGCCCGAGGTGGTACCGTGCGAATAGGCCGGTGAAGGCAATTCCCCAGAACAGCGGGAACTGTGGGTCCAGATCGAAGGCAATGAGGCCCACGCTGAGGAACACGATCATCCCCGCGATCGGCACGAGTGCAGCCCCCAATGATGGCCGTTCAGACGGGTCGATATCGTCGAACAGTCGGGGTTCGAACTCGACCATCACTGACCCCCGTCGCGCCTATTTGACTGGACTCCGGCATGACTCCAGCCTATGGGTGGTGATTTCCGCCAGCCCTGTCGACACGCTCCGATACGCCTCTTCCGACCACTTGCGACGGCACCGCGTGTCATATTGATATCGGCGATAACCACAGGTGGGTTAAAACAGACACCATTCCGGTGTCGGCGTGGGGATTGATAGCTTACGGCTGTCTGTCGACAATGTGTGCGTCCGCCGGGGCAAAGCCGACTGTCACGGTCCCGGTCGGCGGGTCTTCGACTCGCAACAGGAGTTCGCGGCCCTCCCAGTCGAGATGAACGCGCGTGGTTTCGCCGAGAAACTCCGCACTCGTGACCGTCGCTGTCACCGCATTTCGGCCGGCGTCGACAGCAAGCCGTTCCGGTCGCACACAGAATGTGAGCCGGTCTCCGGACGAGACAGCCGCGGTCGGGTCACTGTCACCATTCAGGGCCACTGAGAGCGTGGTATCGTCGACTGTCACGTCTGCGATGGAATATCCACTCTCATCGCCAGAGTTGTCGGCGTCCTCGGCGCGGACGGTCGACTGTACCGCCGTCACCGTACCGCTGAGGACGTTGTTGTCGCCGACGAAGGTGGCGACAAACTCCGTCGCCGGCTCCCGGTAGATGGTCCGCGGCGGCGCGACTTGCTCTGGCGTCCCGTCGCGCATGACCGCCACGCGGTCGGACACGGCCAGGGCCTCTTCCTGGTCGTGGGTGACGTAAATCGTCGTAATTCCCAGTTCCTGCTGAATCTCGCGGACCTGCACGCGGAGGCGCTCCCGGAGTTTCGCGTCAAGCGCGCTCATCGGCTCGTCGAGCAAGAGTACGTCGGGGCCGGGGGCCAGTGCGCGGGCCATCGCCACCCGCTGCTGCTGGCCGCCCGAGAGCGTGTCGGGGTCCCGGTCCGCCATGCCGCCGAGGTCCACCAGCTCAAGCAGTTCGCGCACCCGGGCCTCGTCACTGCCGCCGCCTGGCGGGTCGGTGAACGAGAGCCCGTAGGCGACGTTCTCCCCGACGGTCATGTGCGGGAACAGCGCGTAGTTCTGGAAGACAACGCCTACGTCGCGGTCCTCTGGGGGGACGCCGGTGACGGACTCGCCGCCGAACCGGACTTCGCCCCGCGTGGGGTCCTCGAAGCCGGCGATGAGCCGGAGCGTCGTCGTCTTCCCGCAGCCGGAGGGTCCGACCAGCGTGAAGAACTCGCCGTCCTGAACGGAAAGCGACAGGTCCTCGACGGCGGTCGTCTCGCCGTAGCGTCTGGTGACGCCGTCGAGTTCGACGGCCGGCGGGGCGGTCCGATTCACGGCAGCATCGTCTGCGGGGGGCTCCTTAGAACCCAACCTCGTCACCTCCCAGCCGGTCGATGAGCAGGAAGCTCGCGCTGGTGACCACGAGCAAAACGACGCCCATCGCTGTTGCGGGACCGAGCCGGCGGCCGATGAACCGCTCGATGGCGATTGGCATCGTGAACTGGTTCGTCCCGGAGGCAAGGACAATGGTCGCCGAGAACTCCCCGGTAGAGATAGCGAACGCAAAGGCGGCCCCAGCGATGACCGCTGGCCACACGAGCGGCAGTTCAATGTCCAGCAGCGCTCTGGCACGCGGCGCGCCGAGCGCGCGGGCGGATTCGACCAGCGTGTGGTCGACTCCCTCGAGTCCGGGCGCGACCGTCCGAACGACGAACGGGTAGCCGGCGACGGCATGGGCGGCGACGATGGCGAGGCCGCCGCCGACGGCGAGACGAGTCCCGCCGACTTCGACGCCGAAGACGAGGCCCCGGAGCAGGCCGAGGCCGACGACGATGCCAGACACGGCCAGCGGGGCCATCGCCACGGCGTCGACGAGCTTCCGACCGCGGTAGTCCCGGGTCGTGAGGACGGCCACGACGACGCCCATCGGCAGGGCAACGGCGAGCGAGGCGACGCCGAACAAAAGCGAGTTCCGGACCGCATCCCACGGCTGGACCTGGAACGATGCGCCGGTCGTCTGGCGGTCGATGAGGAACTGATAGTTCGCCAGCGTCAGCCCCTCTGGGCCGCTGAGGCTGGCGAGCACCATGCTCGCTATCGGCGCGACGAACACCGCCAGCGCGACGACGGCGTAGACAGCAAGCCCCAGTCGGGGGAGCAGTTCCCGGACTGAGAGTAACGGCGGCCTGAGTGGTCGGCGGGGCAGCGGTCGAATCCCCCGCGACCGGACGGTATGCTTGGCCTCGTAGCGGAGATACGCGTACAGCAGGCCCAGCGAGATGCCGAGTTCAATCAGCGCGAGGGCGGCCGCCTCGGCGTACTCTAGGTCGCGGATGAGTCGGTAGACGAACACCTCGACGGTCGCAAGCTGGAAGCCGCCCAAGGCGAGGACGATGGGGAACGTACTGAAGGTGAACACAAAAGTAAGCGCCGCGCCCATCAGCACCGATGGATACAGTTGCGGGGCGACCACGTCGCGGAACGCTCGGAAGGGGCTCGCGCCGAGACTCCGCGCCGTCTCGACCGCGCTGGCGTCGACGGACTCCCAGGCGGCGGTGGTCACCCGTGCCACGAGCGGGGCGTTGTAGAACGCGTGAGCGACGATGACCGCCTCCAGCGTGAACAGGAGATTCACCTGTCCCAGACCGAGCGCGCCGAGCACGGCGTTGAGCGTCCCGTTCCGGCCGAACGTGGCGACGAAGCCCACCCCGACCATTATCGACGGGAGAACGAAGGGGAGAATCGTTAGCGACCGGAGCGTTCGCCGACCGGGGAACTCATAACGAGCGAGCAGATACGCTGCCGGCAGGCCGAGGGCGACGCTGGCAACGGTTGAGAGGGCCGCCTGATATGCCGTGAAGCCGATGACGCCCAGCCGCCGGTCCGGCGACAGGACGCTCTCGATGACGGCTCCCACTTGTTCGCCAGCGAGCAACCGCGCGGGCTCCCCGAAATAGAACGGGTCCTGCAGTATCGAGACGAACACCCGTCCCGTCAAGCGGCCGTCGACGAGGACGCTGTCGATAAAGACTGTCGCCACCGGGTAGTAGAAGATGCCGAGCAACAGCGCGATAGTGGCGACCGCGAGCCCGACGATTGCCCGACGCTCGATAGTGTTTCGGACGGTCCGGCCTCGCTCGTGGGATGGACTGCTCGCCGTCTCTGTCGTCTTTTCGCTGTCGGAACCATTTGCGCCGCCGTCGATATCTCGGGCCACAGTCCTCGTCGTTAGTTCGAGGCGAACTGTCGTTCCCAGTCGGAAACCCAGCCCGAGACGGAGCCCTTGAGTTCGTCGTAGCCGAACGTGACCGGCTCCGGGGGCTCTTGGGCCAGTTCTGCGTAGTCCTCGGGGAGGTCGGCTGATTCTGTTGCCGGGAACTGGACGTTCCGGACGGCGATTTCACCCTGGATTTCCGGGCGCAGCAGGAAGCCCATGAACTCCCGGGCGAGGTCGGGCGTGTCCGCTCCATCGAAGACCGCCATCCCTTCCGGGTTGGCGTAGCCCTGGTCGTTCAGGAAGCGGATCTGGTGTTCTTCCAGATTGGCGTCGTTCTGGTCCGCGAACACCTGGTCGGTGGAGTAGGAGACGACCATCGGCGCTTCGCCGCTCGACCACGCGCTGTAGGCATCGCTCCAGGAGCCAAGCACCCGAACGTCGTTGTCCTGCAGGTCGCTCCAGTAGTCCAGATAGCCGTCCGGGCCGAACTGCTTGACCGTGTGCAGCAGGAACGCCCGCCCGGTCGCTGAACTGGCAGGGTTCTGCGTGATGAGGTCGCCAGCGTGTTCCTCAGCAAGGAGGACATCGAAGGTCTCCGGCGCTGTGGTCGCTGTGCCGTCGAACACCAGGCTGATGTAGCCAGTGTCGTAGGGAATCGCCCGCCCGTCGGGGTCGAATTGCAGCCCAGATTTGATGTCGTCCTGTCCAGCCACATCGCCGACATCGGCGAACAGCCCGTCGTCGAGGTTTTCGTCAACCCGAACGAGGTGGTCGGTGTTCAGTCCGAGGTACATGTCGGCCTCAATGTCGACGCCGGCGTTCCGGCGCTCGATGTAGTGATTGACCTCGTTGCTCGGTGTCTGCCAGATCAGGCGGGCGTCGAACTCCTCCTCGAAGCGCTGTTTCACCCACGCGCCTGGACTCGTCGACGGCGAGTCGACGAACGCGCTGTAGGTCCCGACGACGAGCGTTTCCTCTACATCGCCGGCGTCGCCGGTACTCGTCCCGGAGGCGGTTGACTCGTCCGTGTTCGACGCCCCGGTGCTCGATTCGTCGCTGCCGCCCAGCCCCGCACAGCCGGCAAACGAGACGGACACCGTCGCGCCGGCCGCTGTCAGGAAAGACCGTCTATCCATTACACCGTGGTCACACCCAGTGGTACTTAATCCCGCTGTTCCTGAATCCTGACGCCTCAGCGCTTCAAATGCCCGCAACAGCCGTTATTACCCCGCGGTACTGCAGGATGGTGACTGAGTTGTAGGCAACGACCGCGAGCGTCACCACGGCAAAGAGGGCAAGAAAGACCGTCGCGTTGCGCTCGGAGAGCAGTCGCCATCCGGCGACCAGCCACAGCATCGCCCCGAACTTCACCAGCCAGAGGCCAGCCAGCCCGAACTCCGCAAGCATCGTGCTGACGACGGCGTTCCCCTCCTGCAGACCGACCGTGAGGCCGGTCATCGTCAGGAGGATATCTCCGACTGTTGCGACGAGGATGACGGTCCAGAGTACCGCATGGGTGTGCGATAGGTGGTGGTCTCGCCAGAGCGTCACCCGCTCACTGTCCGCCGCTGGGCCCTCTTTGCCGAGCATCATGGATACGTTGGGCGGACACGGCATGAATACTCGGGTCAGGACGTCGGCGCGTGCTGGAGTGGCTCGACTGACCGGAGCCGAACACAGCTTTTTGACGGTCCTCTCCGAGTGTAGGGTACGAAATGACACAGGACGTTCTCAATCGGGCGCCCGACGACCGGGTACAGGCGCTCGATTCAGACGGTGAGATCGTCGACCCGGACCTCATTCCGGACCTGTCCGACGAGGCGCTGGTGTCGATGTACCGCGATATGCGCTTTGCCCGCCGGTTCGACGAGCGGATGATAAGCCTCCAGCGACAGGGCCGACTCGGCACCTACTCGTCGCTGGCGGGTCAGGAGGGGTCACAGGTCGGGTCGACGTACGCGCTGGCCGACGAGGACACGATCTTCTATCAGTACCGGGAACACGGCGCACTTGTGGCTCGCGGGCTCCCCTGGGAGTACGTCCTCTACTGGATGGGCCACGAAGCGGGCAACGCCGCGCTCGGCGACGTGAACGTGTTCCCGCTGAACATCTCTATCGGCGCGCATCTCCCCCACGCTGTCGGCTGGTCGTGGGCAGCAAAAAAAAGGGGCGATGAGCGGGCTGGCGTCGTCCACTTCGGCGACGGGGCCACCAGCGAGGGAGACTTCCACGAGGCGATGAACTTCGCCGGCGTGTTCGAGACGCCGACGGTGTTCTTCTGCAACAACAACCAGTGGGCCATCTCTGTCCCCCGAGAGCGCCAGACCGCCAGTCAGACGCTGGCACAGAAGGCCGACGCCTACGGCTTCGACGGCGTGCAGGTCGACGGGATGGACCCCCTGGCGACCTACTCCGTCACCGAGGCCGCCAGAGAGCGGGCTGTGGGAGCAAACGGCGGCGAGCAGGAACCAATTTTCATCGAGGCTGTCCAGTACCGCTTCGGCGCGCACACGACCGCCGACGACCCGGACGTGTACCGGGACGACGCGGAGGTCGAAGAGTGGCGCGAACGCGACCCGCTGGACCGCATGGAGGCGTTCCTCAGAAACTGCAATCTGCTGGACGACGGAAAAATTGACGTGATGGACGACACCATCGACGAGCGCCTCGGCGAGATTATTGACAACGCTGAGTCCCATGCGCCGGACCCGACGGACCTCTTTACCGACGTGTACGACGAATCGACATCGAACATTGATGAACAGCGGGAGTACTTCGAGGGCCTCCGCGAGCGCCACGGCGACGACGCCCTGCTGGAGTCCGAGTAGCCGACCGAGCCTGTTATTGCCGTTCCGTCGCTTCCGTCTACTGTGACAGAGTGGCCACCGGTGGACCCTGCCGACGCAACGGCTGTTGCACAGCAGCGTGACGAACTGGTCGCGGCGGTCCGGGACCACGCCGGACAGGTCGCCTACCAGCTCGCCCGGCTGGAGGGCGGCGACTACGGGCAGGCAGACATCGAGACTGACCGCGGCGAGTGGACCGTCAAGTACGAGGGCGGCGATCTGGAGTATCTGCGGTTCTCGCCGTCGCGCGGCTCGGACACGTACGTTATCTCGACCAAACAGCCGCCAGAGCCGGAGCCGCTAGCGGCCGCGCTCGCCGACTACGACGCCTTCGTCGAGGGATTCAACGACTACGTCGCGTCGCTCGACGGCGTGCTCGACGACGTGTCGACAGAGTTCCCGGAAATCGCAACAACCGATGGCGTCGTGGCCGAACGCGACCGTGTCCTCGGCCGCGTCCGCGAAATCTGTGACCAGATCGCGCGGGAACTCCAGCGTTACGAGGGCGGCGACTACGGGACCTTCACCAGCCGAATCGGCGGTACGCGCTGGGAACTCAAATGGGACACTGACGGGGCGTCGTACCTCCGGGTCGGCGGGAGCAACGGGCTCTATCTCCTCTCGCAGTACGAACCCCCTTCGGCAGCCGACATCCGCGAGTACGCCCCGCAGTTCGCGGATTTCGTCGACGCATACAACGACCACGTCGACGAACTGGAATCGGACCTCGGAACCGTCGAACTCTGAGCCGACGCAGTCTGTACTCTTTCTGGTAGCGGTCCGCCCGGTGAGCGTGTGGTCTGTCAATTCGGCCAGCGCTTCCATTTTCCCGTAATCGCAGTACAGCAGTCGAATTACTGCCGAATACCACCGAACAATATGTCGGCAGTGTTTTCAGGGGGCCTCACCCAAGCCGGAGGTATGAGTTCGACCGAAACCGTCGATAGTTCGGCTGTGAGCAGCGGGACAATCAGTGATTACGTCGAAGCGATGGGACCGTCCTGGATTGCGGGCGCAATCGCCGCCGGTCCGGCAACGATAGCCAGCCTCGTCACTGCTGGGGGTGCGTTCGGCTACAGTCTCCTGTGGGTCGTCGTCCTCTCCGCAGGGGCGGGGGCGCTGGCGCAGTATCTCGCGATGCGGCTGGGACTGCTGACCGAGCGTGGCATTGTCGCCGTCGTCGAGGACCACCTCGGCGAAACGTGGGCGTGGCTACTGGTCGGGGACGCGGTACTCGCCGCCGGCGTGGCACAGCTCGTCATCATGAAGACCGTCGCTACCGTTTCGGCGACGGTAACCGGTATCGACGCGCGCATCTGGGGCGTCGTCTGGGCGCTCATCCTCGCAGCAGGGCTGGCGGGCGGGGGCTATCGCTTCCTCGAACTGGCCGCGAAAATCCTCGTCCTGCTGGTCGTCGTCGCGTTCGTCGCCAGTCTGTTCGTCGTGCCCATCGACGCCGGCGCGGCGGTGGCCGGACTGGTCCCCTCGGTCCCGTCCGGGAGCGCACTGGTCGCGGCCGGCATCCTCGGCGGCGCGGTCCACATCACGCTCATCACGATGCATTCCTACACGATGCGGGCACGCGGCTGGACCCGCGAGGACTACGACCTCGCGACGGTCGACGTGGGGGCGTCGATGCTGGTGGCCTTTGGCATCTATAGCCTCGCCATCTTTCTGGTGACGGCGAGCGTACTCACCTCTGGCGACCTCACGACGGTCGGCGCTGCTGAGGCCCTCGGACCGCTAGTCGGCGACAGCGCCCGCTGGCTGTTCCTGCTCGGCCTCTGGGGTGCTGCCGTGTCGACGCTCGGAGGCAACACCATCGTCCCGCCGTTCCTGCTCGCCGACAAACTCGGCTGGGGTACCACTATCGAGGATAACCGTTACCGCGGCCTGCTCGCTGCCGTTGCGCTGCTGTCTGCACCGGGCGCGTTCATCGGCGGGAACGTCCTCGGGCAACTCGTCCTCGTGCTCGCGCTCGGCACGGTCGGCACGCCGTTCGCCATCGCCCTTGTCCTCTATCTCCTGAACTCTGCTGCGGTTCCGGAGTCGAACTCGCTGCTCGCCAACGTCGGCGGGCTGGCGCTCATCGCTGTTTCGGGCGGGTTGGCCGCGAACTTCGTTGTCGAACAGCTCGGCGGGGGCGTCGGCCCACTTTCAGGGTTCGTGCTGGCGTTCGCTATCGCGCTCGGTCTCGCTATGGCTGGCCTCGGCGGGAAGTTCCTCCGGGAGGAACTCCTCGCGTGACCGGTCTCCAGTTCCCGCTCTCGGGGTCGACGCTCGTCACTGGTCCCTCCAACGCCGGCAAGACGCGGACGACCGCGGCCGCCCTCAACGCCTGGCTTGACAGCGAGGGCACCGAGGGTGTTGTCGTCCTCGATTTCGCACCCGAACTCGAACGCGACGGGACAATTCTGGGCGGTCGCCTTGACCGCTTCACCACTGTGCCGGAGGCGGTCTGGCTCGGTCGCATTGACGCCAGTGCACCGCGGGCTGAGAGCGAGACGGCCGAGCAGGCGGTCGCGCTCGCCCGGGACAACGCTCGCCGTGCCGAGCAACAGCTGGACGCACTCCCGGAGACTCCCCGGGCGGTGTTCGTCAACGACGCGACGATTCCGTTCCAGCACGATTCCGTTGCGGTCAGCCGGCTCACCGGATACTGTGAGAAGGCGGACGTAGCCGTCCTCAACGCCTTCGACAGCGACGAGCTGGGCGTCGATAACCCGGTGTCTCGGGCCGAGCGGGACGCACTCGACCGACTCCGGCACTGGGCCGACCGGACCGTCGACCTGTCGTAGTCACCGTCGGTCGCATCCCGGACGCGCCAGCGGCTCGCTACTGCCCGCCGCGTTTCCGGAACCAGACGCGCTCGCCGACCGGACTTTCGTCGTCGCCGATGTCTAGCCGACTGACGAACAGGTCCCGAATGGCCATGGTGACGACGAGCTCAGCTGGCTCACTGGACTCGTCTTCGACAGTGACGACACAGTGGCCATCGCGCTCCGCTATCTCGGTGATTGTGCCGACCGTCCAGCGGTCGCGGTGGTGTGACGGTTCCCGTGCGTGAATGCGGTCGTGATTCATCCGAGTTATTTCAGCGGTTCCACTCGTAGAACCACCACGCGCCGCCGAGCACTATCAGGCCGATTCCAAGCGTCGATGTCGCAGGTTCCGGGATGATGAACAGCACGAGTCCAATGAGTACCATCCCGACCGGTTCGAGCTCGTCGAGATACTGGATGATGTCCATACGTGCTGCTTCACCCGCTTGCGGTATAGAGGTTTGTCTGACTACTGACCGCGAACAGAGAGCAGCGACCGGGTCAGCGGAAGCGGAACGTTTCGAGGTTCTCCGGCGCGAAGGTCCGGATGTTCTGGTCGTGGTACAGCGACGAGGAGAGGTCCTGTGTCGCGGATTCGTCGCCGTGCACGCAGAGGATTTTCTCAGGTCGGGGGTTCATTGTCTTCACGAAGTTCTCTAGCCCTTGTCGGTCGGCGTGCCCGGAGAAGCCGTCGACCGTTTCGACGGTCATCTCCAGTGGGACCTTCTCGTTGCGTCCGCTGCCGCTGACAGGAACCTCGTCGATGCCGCGCTGGATTCGCTTGCCGAGTGTGCCCTCCGCCTGATAGTCGACGAAAGTGAGCGTCGAATCCGGGTCCGGGCCGAGCTGGTCGAGCCAGGACATAACCGGGCCGCCGGTGAGCATCCCGGACGTAGAGAGGATGATACAGGAATCGCCGTCGGCGATCTCTTCCCGTTCCTCGTCATCGCCGTCGATAGGATTGAACCGGTCAGCCAAGAACGGGTTCTTGTCTTCGTCGAAGATGCGATCCTGCAGGCCGTCGCGGAGATACTCGGGGTAGGTCGTGTGAACGGCTGTCGCCTCCCAGATCATTCCATCAAGATGGACCGGCATCTCGGGGATGTCGCCGTTCCGCATCGCCTCTTCGAGGACGAGCATGAGTTCCTGGGACCGCCCCACGGCGAAGGTCGGAATGAGGACCTTCCCGTTGCGGTCGTAGGCGTTCTGGATGATCTGCTTGAGCTTTCGCTCCGAGTCTTCCTGGTCGGTCTGGTAGTCGTTGCGGCCGCCGTAGGTCGACTCCAGCACGAGCGTTTCGACCCGGGGGAAGTCGTTGACAGCGCCGTCGAACAGACGCGTGTCGTCGTAGTGGATATCGCCGGAGAAGGCGACGTTGTACAGCCCGTCGCCGACGTGGAAGTGACACACTGATGAGCCCAAAATGTGGCCGGCGTTGTGCAGTGTCAGCTTGATGTCGGGCGCGATATCCGTCACGTCACCGTACTCCAGCGGGATGGTGTGTTTGATCGCCTCACGGACCATCTCGGAGTCGTACGGCGGGGTGCGGCCGTCGTCCGCGGCGGTGTCGAGGTGATCGAGTGTCAGGAGTCCCATCAGGTCCCGTGTCGGCTCAGTGCAGTAGATGGGGCCGTCGTAGCCGTACTCGAACAGGAGCGGGACCAGCGCTGAGTGGTCGAGATGTGCGTGGGTCAGGACGACGGCGTCGATGCCGTTGGTCCCGGCACCGAACGCCTCCGGAATGTCCAGATACGGCTGCTCGCCGTTGGCACCGGGCTTGTTACCGCAGTCGATGAGGATTCGCGTGTCCGGCGTCGAGAGGATGAACGCAGCGCGGCCGACCTCCCGACAGCAGCCCAGCGTCGTAATGCGGACGTACTCGTCGTCCGACATCGGCTCGCGGTGGATCTGCCGGCCGACGCGTTCGAGGATGTCACGGCGGTCCTCGCGCTCCTGTTTGAGGAAGTTCCGGACGTTCTCGACTGTCGAGGACTCGATGGGTGGCGTCCGAACGACCTCGGGTGTCCACCCGACCTCCTGCGTGATCTCACGCAGGGTCGAGCCGCGTCGACCGATGACGACGCCGGGCTTCTGTGCCTGGACGACGACTTCACCGGTGTCAGCGTGGAAATCCAGGTCCATGACGCCGGCTTCCTCGGGGATGAGCTCCCGGATCGCCTCTTCGGCCTCGGCTGGCGGGGCCAGTACGTCCGGGTCCGGTCGGACCGTGATGCGTTTCCGGAGCTTCGATGCGAGCCGGCGAACGAGGTCGCTGTTCGCGGCGAACTCCTTCGGGTCACGCGTGTATATGACGAGTTCCGGTCCCTCGTACGTGACATCCGAGACGGAGATACGGCGCGGGACTTCCTCGTCGATCGTTGCCTTCACGTCTTCGAGTTGCTTGTCTACAGTGCTCATAGCTCAAAACGGGTCATCCCGGTAGCGGGGCCGTCCACGGCTGGTGCGGGCCGACCTGGTGCCGCGGGATGTACGCTCTCTAATAAAGTCATCAGTTATCGGTGAGTTGCCTCCGGACGTGGAGAGATGTCCGGAAAACCGTCCTCTATTTCTCAGTATTCCCCTCGTGTTATAAAAGCCTTCGCAATACGGAGGTCGGAACTGTCCCGCAGTCGCCGCTCTGTGCGCCCACAAGCGGTAAGCGGCCTCCACGTGAGACCCCAGCATGCGACTGACGCCTGAAACTGTCCACGAAGAGTACGACTGGGTGCAGGAGCGGGGCGACGACGTTGTCCCGCTAGTAAACGAAACGCGAGCCTATCTGGGTTCGCAGTTCGGTGTTGACGTTGACACGCTCACAGACGACGCCTACACGGCTGCTATCGACGAGGTGTTTGCCGACGGCGACCGGGCGGTCAACGTCGCCGCGCTGGTCCGTTTGCTCCGAGGACTGGACGTTACTGACGATTACCCTGGGTTTGTCGTCGACGAACTCCTCGGCCGCGAGTTGGCGGCTATGATCGCCGGTGAGCAACCGCTCCGACTGCTTGCAGAGGCGACCTTCCACCTTGCGGACGTACGAACCCACGGCGATGACACAGCCACTGCGGGTGCTGACGATCTTGATGCTGCGCTCGCGGCTGGGGTCCAGACACGCGTCCCGGGTTGGCCGTGGCAACAGACTGAGAATCCATTCGCTGTGGAGTGAAATCGGGTATACTGTTGCTGTATCTGTCTGTTATGATTTCTGCCATTTAAATCTTAAATATAACGAGTATTATGTTATTTTAGGGAAGAAATATGAACCAAGAATGGGATTGTGACTATACGGCTCAATTGAATCCACAGACGGCGCCGGGATAGGTCGTTAGAATCACGGGTATGAAGCGGGAGAGTAATGTTATGCACAACACCCTCTTCCGCTTCGTGAAGCAAGTGGCTTCGCTCGCTCAAAAGCTTACTGACGCTGCGCTGATGGAACTGAGTGATCCAGCCGGCAACGGGTTTGCCGGCTGGAAGCACGCAGTCTTGCTCTATCTGCGCGAACACATGAGCGCGGAGTACGAGGAAATCATCGACTGGGCCGAAGAGATGGAACGTGTTCGAGCGGTATTGAATCTTCAACGCGGGGAGTTTCCCGCGCCTTCGACGCTGTGTAAGGCGTTCAAACGGGCATCGATGACTGTCTGGCGACAGCTGCTCCGCCGGTCGGCGGAGCTGCTGGACCAGAATGGTCACGCCGCAATTGATGCCACCTACTTCGACCGTCAGCAGGCATCGTCTCACTACTTGCGACGGATTGATCGTTCCGTCAAAACGATCCAGACGACGTTTCTCGTAGATACAGCTGAGGGAGCAATTCTTGACTTACACTGCAGCGAGCGTGTCATAGAATCCTCCTCATAGTGTGAGCTTCTCACGACCCGGGTCGTCTCCTCGCTCGAAATTTGTGATTGCGACAACGATGCGGAGACACAGCGCAATGAACACCTCTGTTCGTGCGTGGACGCGGCCTCGGGCGCGAACGTGCCCGAGGCCGCAGTCCTTCACCGCATCGTTGGTGCGTTCGACTCCTGTACGGCGGTTGTACGTCTCATCCAAGACTGATTGCTTGAGCTGAACCTCCTCACTGTGTTCCTTGATACGGTCTTCGACCCTGTATTCGATATCGAGCGGGTCATCAGTGTTTCGTGGGTTGTACGGGGCGACTGGTACAATCCCTACTTCCAGCAGGAAGTCGTGCCACTCAAGAATGTCGTAGGCACTGTCTCCAAGCATCCAGATCGGTGTCCCGACGGCGAGCGCGTCTTTTGTGACGCGCATCGCCGTCTCAGCGTCTGCCTGCTTGCGTTGGGTGAATTCTGCTGCAATCGGGATCTTTGAACCGGTCGAAACGATCGTACAGCCGAACCCGTAGTAGTGCTCTTCGGCCGTTGAATCGTAGTTCCACGACGCATCGTCGTTGTACTGGATCGCTTCAACGTGCGTCGAATCGATAGAGTACGTTGAGTTGAGCAGGCCGCGGGCGGCGGCCTGCTCGACGAGCCTCTGGAAAACATCATCGATGACGTGTTCTAGGTCGGTGAGAAACCGGTCGATTGTGTCTCTGGATGGCGGTTTGTCGAGCCCGCAATAGTACCAGACGAGGCCGTGCTGAAGTTCTCGTGCAACCGGGCGTGTACCGTAGACATCCTCGTAGTAGCAGTGCAGAAAGCCGCGAAAGAGGTCTGGTGGCTGATGCACCCGTGTTCGCCCCCTCGAAGCGGGGGCGAACACGTCGTACTCTAGCAGAAACTCGAACTCAAGATGCTCAAACAGCGGTACTGTCTCGGTAGCCGCGACATTCAAGAAGGCGTCTACCGAATCCAAATCTTGCAGGGTTGCGGTTGTGCTGGACACACTTTCCGCACCCTGCTGCTTCGTATGTGACCCTTTCTATGACACGCTCCTGCAGCACGAAGTGGCCTGACGAAACCAAGATCGGCCCGAAGGTCGCCCTGCGGAACGCGGGCGACCTTCGAAGCTTGGCCGCTGACAAAGGCTATGATGACATGAGCTTCCGTGAGGAGCTTCGAAACGCCGGGATTCGTCCGCTGATAAAGCACCGTGTTTTCGCTCCTTACGATCACGCACACAACGCCCGAATAGACGACGAGCTCTATGGTCAGCGATCACAGACCGAGTCCGTCAACTCCTCAATCAAGCGCTCGCACGGCTCCGCCGTCCGAGCGCGTGACTGGTTCCGCCAGTTCCGGGAGATAACGCTCATAGCCGGCGTTTACAACGTGGAGCAGGCAATTGAACGCTGAAACGCCGAAATTCGCCGGATTCAATTGAGCCGAACACGACCGAAACTCGTGCCGACTCTGGCCACAGCCAGATATAGTCAGAGCTGTGGTCTACTCTCAAAGATAGCGGCCTCGGCACTCACGACTCACCACATATCCATAGTGAATGCTTTAGGGCGGCTATAGACGCTTTTCAATCCGTAACCCGTTCACCCCCGCTTGCTACTCCTCTCGTATATGCTATGAGATTCGAGTGAACAACACCGCCGGCTCTGACCGAAGGTCGTGAAGCCGTCGTCTCTGGGTTCTGTTAGGACGTGCTGTGCAAGGTACAAGACGCATATCTTGCATTCACCCGTTTGTGGTGAGACCTGCTGTGTGAATCTGGGTGGCACCTTTTCGATGGTCAATTTGTACAGTTGCAAAGAGATGCCGAGCTTCGCACTCGTGCTTGTCTTGCCAGTCTCCAGCTCTCTTGATGCTATGGTACAGGGCTAGATAAAAAATATATAATCAGCTCTACAGATGCCAGCTGTGACCGACTTCCTTACTCCACCCCATGTCGAACCTGGTGATCGGGTCGCGGTTGTCGCACCGGCATCAAACGCACCCGAGTCTGCACGGTTCGTCTACGAACTCGGTCTTGAACGAATGCGCGAGGTTTTTGATCTTGATCCGGTTGCGTATCCAACCGCGACCGCCGACCCGGAGTGGCTTGCGGACAATCCAGAGGCGCGCGCCGAAGAGATTATGAAGGCCTTCCGCGACCCAGACATTTCAGCCGTGATCGCTAATATCGGGGGCCACGACCAGATCACGATGCTCCCGTTTCTCGATGGGGACGTACTCCGCGAACACCCGACTCGATTCTACGGATACTCAGACAACACGAATCTGGCTCTGTTCCTCTGGAATCACGGGATCGTTTCGTACTACGGCGGATCCACCCTGGTTGAATACGCGATGGATGGCGAGATGTTTGACTACACCAAAGAGTACCTGCGGCGTGCGCTTTTCGAGGATTCCGTCGGCGAGTGGACCGAAGCGGAAGTTTTCACTGATGAGTCCGGCAACTGGGAAGATCCGGAGTCAGTCAAAACCACGCGCGAGATCGAGCACTCTGATGGCCGACTCTGGCGTGGTGGTGAAGAGACTGTCTCGGGTCGAATCTGGGGCGGTTGCTATGCAGTCCTCGTTGAGCAGTTCCTCGCCGACCGCTACCTGCCTGATCCCGAGGCATTGAACGGCACTGTGCTTGCGTTGGAGACGAGCGAACTGATCCCTGACCCGGCTGTCGTCGGTGCGAACCTTCGGGCACTCGGCGAACGGGGTCTTCTCGAACGATTCGACGGTGTGCTTGTCGGACGCGCCTGTGCACGCTCACACGCTGAAGAAAACCCACAAGAATGGCGAGAGGAGTATCGAGAGCGCCAGCGCGACACGATTGCTGACATCCTCAAAACGTACAATCCGAACGCACCTGTTGTCTTCAATTGCGAGTTCGGACATACGTATCCGACGTGCCCCATTCCGATCGGTGGTGAGGTCGAAATAGAACCCGCAACCAAATCCATTCGCTTTCCTTGATTCACGGCGGTTAGAATCTCGTCGGCCGCTCGCTTGTTAGCAGTGAGTTTTTGATAGTTAACAGACACGAGATACCAACTGAGGTTAAATGCCAGATAGAGTCTCTATCCCTTGATTGGTTTCTCTGGCGTTCGTTCACTTCTCCTCGCAAATGTATGGATAGAACGCTGGCCTCGGCACTCATAGGGCTCGTCATCAACAGGGAGTCACCCCGGCTCGGCCCAGTGAGTCGTCGTCATCGGCCGGTAGATGCTACCGCTGCCGGCGACAAGACGGTTACTCATCGGGGCCACACAGTGGAACAAACGCTAAACCCACGCGGGCCAACCAGTCGTATATGAACAGACGACGCTTTCTCACACTTTCCGGGGTGGGTGTCGTCGGCGCAGTCGCAGGCTGCAGTAGCGAGGCGGACAGCGCTGAATCCGTCGACAACCACCCGGCAGCCGCCGACCTCGACGCCCAGCCCCGCCGCGGTGAACTGGGCGGTCACGTCATTCTGGCGTTCGAAGACCCTTCCTGCCCCACATGCCGCCGCTTCCACGAGGAAACACTGCCGGATATCCGAGAGAACATCGTGGACGCAGGCAAAGGTGCGTACGTCGTCCGGACCTACCCGGTCATCTACCCCTGGGGTGAGCCGGCGACACAGGCGCTGGAGTCGACGTTCGCCCGCGACAGCGAGGCGTACTGGGCGCTGTTTGAGCACTACTTCGCCGAGCAGTCGTCGTTCGACCCGGACAACGTCCTAGACCGGACGGCGATGTTTCTCACCGAGGAGACAGCGGTAGATGGCGAGGCGGTCGCACGCGACGCGCAAGAACAGGCACATAACGACGCTGTGCAGGCTGATATTCAGGCAGCCGAGGACGCCGGACTGGGCGAGACGACGCCGATTATTCTGTTGTTTGAGGACGGCGAGTTCGTGACAAAGGTCAACGGGAGCGTCAGTTACGACCTCATCGCGGAGGCGCTGGGAGAGCGCGACGGATGAGCATCGCACCCGGGCTCCGACTGCCGACGACGCGCGGCGACTGGCGACTCATGGGTCGGACGGTCAGGCTTGTGCTCACGCTGCCGGTCTATGCGGCGGTCGCCGTGATCGCTGCCATCGTTTCGCTGACGCTGTTCGTCGTCTCACTGAACGTCCCGCTGGTGCTTGACCTCGTGGTTGGCGGGTCGCTCCCGCTTGCTAGCCGCCTGCGCGTGCTCGCTGAACTGTACCCGTTCATCGGCACGTCGTTCAACTTTGCACAGGGAATCCTGCTACTCGTCGTCGCCGTCCTCACCGGCGTCGACATCGGTCTGGTGACGTACCACTTCCGCGAGCACGGCCTCGACCTCCAGCAGGGCGGTGCGGGCGTCGCGGGCGTTGTCCTTGGAACGCTCGGTGCGGGCTGTGCGGCCTGCGGGTCGGCGGTGCTGCTGGGGCTGCTGTCACTGCTCGGCGTCTCGACCTCGCTGCTGTTTCTGCCGCTGGACGGGCTGGAGTTCGCGCTGCTTGCGCTCGTGGTGTTGACCCTTTCCGTCTACTGGCTCGCCGAGGGGATGCGTGGCGGCGAAATCAACGGCTGTCCGGTCGACCTCTGACCGTGTCGTTGGCAGGCCCTCGTCTCGCTTCGGTCGTGGAGTGCCAACCATTCCAGCGGGAGAAAACGTATAGTGTCGTCAGCCGAACACTCCTGCCGAGAAGTATGCCCGAGACGGAGTCCCAGGTGACGGCCTCAACGGAGTCCCCCGCCGAGTACGAACACCTCCACCGGAAGCGGAAAGAGACGGCCGGCACGGTCGAACTGGCCGAAATCGTCGACGTGTGGGTCGGCGAGAGCGAACTCGTCTGTCGATTCCAGTTCGACTGGGCGACCAACGCGATACAGCGGCGCTACGACCTGAACAGCGACCGCGACATCGCCAAGGTCGAACGGCTCTGTGAAGCCAACGGCCTGCAGTTCGAGCAGGCCAGCCATCTAGAGGGGTCGCTGGTCGAACTCGAATACACGGGGTCACAATGGCTGCCACGGCCGGAAGCCGCCTACACCGACGGCGAGGGGTCGGCGGCCGAGACGTTCCGTGCGGAGTGGCGGTTACTGGTCGATGAACTGGCCCAATCGCCTGCATTCATCCGGCGGGGTATCGAACGCGTCCGGGCGCTCTCGACGACGCAACTGATTATCGGTGTTATTCTCGTCAAGAAAGTCGCTATCATTGCGTTGCTGGCACACCTCCTGTTGTAGCCCGGCTATCGCTGGGTCGGAAAGCAGTGCCGACAGCGATCCGCTCAGTTCGTCGTCGTGATCTCGACCACGTCCCGATGGTCAAGTTCAGTGTCAGCACCGATCTGTCGCTCGGTGCGCACGTCGTGGGCGTGGAGGAATCCCTCGCCGATATCGGTGTGCAGGAAGTACGCGAAGTCCTCGGCGGTCGACCCGTCTGGGAGGACGAAACAGTCCTGCAGGAAGGTCCCGTCTTCCTGGGGCTTGCGAGCCCCGGGGAACACCGCGATAGCTCCCAGTTCCTCGAACAGCGCGGTTTCGAGGGCCTGCTGGACGCCCGTGCCGCCGAAGTCGGTGACGAACTCCCGGATCTGTTCGAGCCCTGCGGCCTTCTCTTCGGGCAGGTCTGCTGTCACGGTGAACTCCTCGTCGCCCGGTCGGTAGTCGAGTACCCCCTGCTCGTTGCCGTTTTTCAGTGCCTTCTCGGCGTGGGCCGAGACGGGGACGAACGTGAGGTGTTCGTACTCCGGGTCCTCGGTGATTGGCTCCCAGTTTTTCTGGGCCTCAGGAGTATCCATCTTGTTTGCCGCGATGAGCATCGGCTTGGTCCGAATGCGGATTTCCCGAGCGAGTGCCTCTCTGTCTTCGTCGTCCCAGGTGTCGGGGTCGAGTTCCAGGTCCAGCGCGAGCACGACCTGTTTAATCTCGTCGGCGTTGATTTTGAACGCCGACATCTGCTCGGCGAGGTCGTCCTCGATGGCCTTGTCCTCGCCGTGATAGCCCGAGCGGTAGCGCTCGATACCCTTCTCTAAGATGTCGAGATACCACATGTCCAGTTCGTCTTCGAGGAAGTCGATGTCCTCGCGCGGGTCGTGGTCCTCGGTGGGTTCACCCTCCAGATCATTCTCACCGGTGAAGTCGACGACGTGGACGAGCACGTCGGCCTCGTTGAGGTCCGTGAGGAACTGGTTCCCCAGCCCCTTCCCTTCGTGTGCGCCGGGGACGAGGCCGGCCACGTCGACGAGTTTTGTCGGGACGAACCGGACACCCTCCGTGCAGTAGCCGTGGTTGGGCGTGCAGGTGTGGTCGAACTCTGGAGCCGCACAGTCGACGCGGACGTAGGCTTCGCCCATCGACGGGTCGATTGTCGTGAACGGGTACGCGCCCTCCGGCACATCGTTCATCGTCGCCGCATTGAAAAACGTGGACTTGCCGACAGAGGGCTTGCCGACGAGTCCGATCTTGTAGCTCATTGCACCGACGAAGCGGTTTCAGCGGCTTAAACGCTGTTACACGAGCTACGAGAGCGTGTGAGTCACACACGTACTGCGGGCTGCGAATGCGAGCCGGCGTTTACAATCGCCGTTCGTACACGTTCACCGGATGCTCCTGTCCGCCGACCTCTGCGGTCCGCTGGCCGACTTTCTCGAAGTGAGCCCGGTAGAACGCGTTGCCGACCTCGTTTTCTGCCAGCACCTCGTCGCGGATTTTCCGCACGGACAGGTCGTGCAAGTGCTGTTCGCCGCGGTGTAGCAGCTCCGTTCCGATACCCTCTCCCCAGTAGTCCGGGTGGACGTACAGGTCTAGGTCACCGAAGCCGGTCGCGTCCGTCATTCCACAGCTCATATACGCCACTACGTCGTCGTCGGCTGTCGAGACGAACAGGCCGACCTCGTCGAGCTCGATCATCTGCTCCAACAGCGGCGGCGTATACCCCTCTTTGAGGTGTTCTTCTACTGTCTCTGCCCCGAGAATGTCGTCGTACACGGTATGCCACGTGGCTCTGGCGACCCGGCGGATATCCGCAATGTCCACTGACTCGGCTGGCCGGATGGCTGTCTGGAACGACATACGTGAACATGTAACGCGAGACATCATAGAACTGTGGTCTTATTGACAGCAAGCAGTATCCGCCGTGTCCCGCCCCCTCTGAGAGAATAGGGCAACTCTTATGTACACTTCTGTACGTTAGTGTTCAGTAATGGACGACAGTGAGGAGATAGCACCAGCGGTTCAATCGATTCTCGACGCGGCGCGGGAGCGCGGTGGCGGCGGTGACCGGGTATCGGTGACGCCCCGTTCGCTGCCCGACGCCTTTGACGCGGCGGCAGACGCCGGACGGACACCAGTCGTCGCCGAAATCAAGCCGACGAGTCCAACCGCCGACGGCGAGCGGACCGACGACCCGGTCGACCTCGCACAACAGATGGTCGAGGGCGGTGCGGCAGCGCTCTCGGTGCTGACAGAGCCGGACCACTTCGGCGGGTCGACGGCGACCCTCGAACGGGTTCGTGAGGCTGTCGACGTGCCCGTCCTGCGGAAGGACTTCATCCTCCACGAGAACCAGCTGGATGTCGTCGAAGCGGACGTGATCCTGCTCATCGTCCGGTTTCTTGAAGCGGACGGGACCGACGACCTCGCGGATCTCCTCACGGCTGCGCGCGAGCGCGGCTTCCAGGTCCTCGTGGAGACTCACACCGCGGCAGAGGTCGAGAAGGCGCTCGACGCCGGCGCAGACATCATCGGCGTCAACAACCGCGACCTCGGCGAGCTAGCGGTTGACCTCGGAACGTTCGAAGCTGTCGCGCCAGATGTCCCGGAGGGCGTCACACTCATTGCTGAAAGTGGCATACAGACAGCGGACGACGTTACGCGGATGCGCGACGCCGGTGCGGACGCCCTGCTGATCGGCTCGGCTATCATGGACCACGACGCGGCGACGGATGTGGAAGCGAACACGCGGCGACTGACACGCGCGAACACTGATGCAGTTGAGACAACAACTACAGACACATGAGTCCTGACGACGCATACGACCCCAAGTTCGGCGAGTACGGTGGACAGTACGTGCCCGAGGCGCTGATGCCAGCTATCGAAGAGCTGACCGACGCCTACCAGCGGTACGTGCTCGAAAACGAGGACGGCTTCATGGACGAATTCCGGGAACGTCTGGCCGACTTCGGTGGCCGACCGACGCCGCTGCAGTACGCGGACCAGCTCTCGGCCCGGTACGACACGGACGTCTACCTCAAGCGCGAGGACCTGCTTCACGGCGGCGCACACAAGCTCAACAACGCGCTCGGACAGGTCTTGCTGGCGAAGTACATGGGCAAGGAGCGGATTATCGCCGAGACCGGCGCGGGCCAGCACGGCACGGCGACGGCGATGGCGGCGGCCCACCTCGATATGCCCTGTGAGATCTACATGGGCGAGAGCGATATCGCGCGCCAGCGCCCCAACGTGTTCCGGATGCGCATCAACGGCTCCGAGGTCAACCCCGTCACGGTCGGCCGCGGCACGCTGAAGGAAGCTATCTCCGAGACGATGCGGGACTGGGCGACCACCGTCGAGAACACCCACTACGTCATCGGGAGCATCGTCGGTCCGCACCCGTTCCCGAAGATGGTGCGTGACTTCCACGCGGTCATTTCCGAAGAAGCCCGCAAACAGATACGTGAGACGACCGGTGGCCTGCCCGATTCCGTGATGGCCTGTGCTGGCGGCGGGTCGAACACTATGGGGATGTTCGCCGAGTTTATCGACGACCCCGAAGTCGACCTCTTCGCTGTCGAGGCCGGCGGCTCCTCGCTGCAGGTCGACGAGGAGAAGGGCGTCGCACCGAACTCCGCGACACTTTCAACTGGCGACGAAGGCGTGCTCCATGGCGCGCGCACGAAGCTCCTGCAGGATTCGGACGGCCAGATCATGGAATCCCACTCCGTTTCGTCGGGGCTGGACTACGCCGGTGTCGGCCCGGAACTCGCCCACCTTGTCGATGAGGAGCGCGTCACACCGGTCAACGTTGACGACGACGTCGCGCTGGAGGCGTTCCACCGCCTCTCACAGGACGAGGGTATCATCCCGGCCTTGGAGACAGCCCACGCCTTCGGTTACCTCGAAGAGCACCACGACGAAGTCGGTGACTCTGTCATCATCAACGTCTCCGGCCGCGGCGACAAGGACCTCGAAATCGCCATCGAGGAGACCGCGAAACGTGACCTCGATATCGCCCCGGACATGTCTATCTTCGAGCGCGTCGGCGGGGGTGGCCTCTGATGGGACTCGAACGCGCGTTCGCCGACGAGCCTGCTTTCGTCCCGTACCTTGCGGCCGGCGACCCGAACTACGAGGCGTCGCTAGAATACGTTGAGGCGCTAGCCCGCGGCGGCGCGGATGTCATCGAACTCGGCCTGCCGTTTTCCGAGCCGATTGCTGAGGGCAAAACTATCCAGAACGCTATCGTCCGCTCGCTGGAAGCCGGGATGACGCCTGACCGCTTCTTCCAGTTCGTCGAGGACCTTGACGTGGACGTGCCGCTGGTGTGTATGACCTACTACAACCTCATCTATCAGTACGGTGAGGGTGATAGCGAGTCGCGAAGCGACTCGGAAAACGCGAGCGGTGAAACCGTGAGCCAGGGACCCCGCCCCTTCGTCGAGAAGGCCGCCGCGGTCGGCATCGAGGGGCTCGTCGTCCCGGACCTCCCCGGAGAGGAAGCCGGCCCGCTCCGGACGGCCTGTGATGAATTCGACCTCGACCTGGTGTTCATCGTCGCACCGACGACGAAGGGTGACCGGCTCGAACGGATGCTCGAACAGGTGTCTGGCTACGTGTACGTGCAGGCCCGTCTGGGCGTCACCGGCGCGCGCGAGGACGTAGATGATGCCACCGAGGACTCGCTGGCCCGACTGTCCGATTGGGACGTGCCCAAGGCTGTCGGGTTCGGCATCACGACCGGTGCCCACGCCGAACGAATCGTTTCTGCCGGCGCTGACGGTATTATCGTCGGCTCCGCGCTGGTCGATATCGTCGCCGAGGGCCACGAGAACGGCGATTCGACCGATGCTGTGGCCGACCGGCTCGAAGCGAAGGCTCGCGAACTCAAAGAGGGGGCGCTCCGGGGAGCGGCAGAACGACCGCAACCGGAACGCACATAATCGTACTTGCCACACTGTCTCATAACATGACTGCAGGAAAACGCGCACGACTCGAACGTATCGGGACAGACGACACATACGTCATCATCCCGATGGACCACGGCATCACAATGGGGGCTGTAAAGGGCCTCAAAGACATCGAAGCAACGATTGACGCGGTCACCAGCGGTGGCGCGGACGCCGTCCTTACCCAGCGTGGCATCGCCGGGCGGGTTCACCCCAACAAGAACGACGCGGGCTATATCACGCATCTCAATGGCTCTACTACTATCGGCCCGGACGAGCAGGACAAGCGGACCACGGGGACGGTGGAAGACGCCATCCGCGCCGGGGCCGACGCCGTCTCGTTCCATATCAACGTCGGCAGCCAGTACGAACCCGAACAGATCGAGGAACTCTCCGAGCTGACGACCGAAGCCAGCCAGTACGGCCTGCCGGTGCTGGCAATGGCTTACGCCCGCGGTCCCGACATCGACTCCGAGAACGAGGACTACAACGAATCCGTCGGCCACGCCGTCCGACTGGCCGAGGAACTGGGCGCGGACATCGTCAAAACCGGCTACACCGGCTCCGCCGAGACGTTCCAGCACGTTGTCGAGTCCACGTCGCTGCCGGTGGTCATCGCCGGCGGCTCGAAAGGGACTGACGAGGATACCGTCCGGATGGTCCGCGGGACGATGGACGCCGGAGCCTCTGGCGTTTCCATGGGCCGCTCTATTTTCCAGCACGACGAACCGGAGAAGATTGCGCGCGCCGTCTCCGCCGTCGTCCACGACGACGCCACCACCGAGGAAGCGCTCCGCGAAGCCGGACTGGCTGTCGAGGCCTAAAGGCCAAACAGCGACCGCATTCTCTCGCCGAGACCAGCAGCGCCGCTGCCGCCGGCGTCGGCGTCATCGTTGCTTTGGGAGTCTGACGACGAGTCGATGGCCGGGTCGAAAGCAAACTCCGGTGCATCGTGGCCCGACCCGTCAGTTGTGCACTGCGATGTCTCAGCGGTCGAGTCCGACAGGGCAACATCTCGATCCGGCCTGTCGACCGGTCCCGGCTCGCTGTCGACGAGGTCAGTGCCGTCGATGACCGGCGCGGTTCCGGTGTTCTCCTTGGAGTCCGCTGGCTGCGGTCCCGAAACAGAAGCTGGCGATGTCGCTGTGTCGTCCGCCGGCCGGTCACCACCATCGTCGGCGATTCCATCCCGACGGCGAATCTTCCGCCCACCGTCAGTTGTTTCGACGGACTCAGTTGTGCGCCCATGTGCTTGGTCGTCCGTTCGATGAGAGGTTGGCACCGTGTCCCCCGGGGCCGCTTCCGTGGTTGCATCTGCTGTGGAATCAGTCGATGCTTTCGCTGTGTCGATGAGCTGTTCCGAGATCCGCTCGTAGGCTATCGCGGCGCCGCTGCTGGGCGCGGTCTGAACGACGGGCACACCGCTATCCTGAGAATGCGAGACCGCGTCGTCTTCCGGCACGTGGCCGAGCAGTTCGACGTCGAGGAACTCCGAAATCTCGTCGGCACCCGGCGATGCCCCTGTCCCGGATTTCGTGAGGATGAGGCCCCGAACCGGCGCTTCGACCCGCTCGGCGAGCTCTTTCGTGTTCGAAACGTTCCGGATCGACGCTACCCGCGGGGTCGAAACGAGCAACACGTGGTCGGCGAGCTTGAGCGGCTGAATCGTCTCCTCGCTCAGCCCCGCCGGCGTATCCAACAGGACGATGTCGTGGTGCCACCGAAGTGTTTCGACGAGACCGGGCAGCCGGTCGAGGTCGGTGTCCGCGTACCCTTCAAGTGTGGTCCCGCTCGGCACGATTGACAGGTCGGCGTCGGTTTCGTACGTTGCCTCCGTGACCGACGCGTTGCCGGCGAGCACGTCGTGAAACGTCGCGTCCTCGTCGGTGTCGATGTCGACATCGAGAAAGTCGACGATATTTGCCATCGCGAGGTCCATTTTCACGACGACGGTCGAGTATCCGGCTGCCGCCAGCAGTGTGCCGAGGTTGATGCTGGACGTCGTCTTTCCGACCCCCCCTTTCGCCCCGGCGAATGTGTAGACATGGTTAGTAACCATCCGTAGCTGGACCGTAGTATTGACTACCTTGTTAGTAAGGTTCATTGATAACTCTACTGGCCAACACTTAATTGCGATAACCTGGTGTAAATAAATAATAACTGTTGTATACTGCGCTTCTATGTTCAGGAAATCCAACCGGTGTCGCCTGCCGTACGGATATCCCTTCCCTGTCTGCCACTCAACAGCCCCACCCGGGTTCCGCCACGTTCAAGCCCCGCCGTTGCGGACGTGGGCGTATGACTCGAAGCGTCTGGCTCAAAGCCGACAGCGAGGTCGGCGATTGGGAGACACGGAAACGCCGGATAACCGCCGGTATCGAGGCCGGCGTCGACTGGGTACTGGTCGACGAGGAAGACGTTGATCGCGTCTCCGAACTCGGCGAGATAAACATCGCCGCGTTCACCAACGGCGACGTCCACGTGATGGAGGCCGAGGCGGAGGATTCAGAGGCTGATGCAACCATCGTCGGGAAAGACGGTGAGGGCGACGGGACAGTCGACCTTCCGTCTGACTTTTCCGGTTCTGCGGACCTCTCGACGCTGCGGCAGAACGGGGCCGCCCCTGACGGCGGCTACGTCCGCATCTTCGACGAGGACTACGAGGCCTTCGCCGAAGCGGTCGCTGCCGAAGCCGACTTCACGATCGTCATCGGCGAGAACTGGCAGATCATTCCGCTCGAAAACCTCATCGCCCGTGTCGGCGAGGAGACGGACCTCATCGCCGGCGTCCGGACCGCTGAGGACGCCCGGACGGCCTACGAGACACTGGAACTGGGGGCTGACGGCGTCCTGCTGGACACCGACGAAGTCGACGAAATCCGCAAGACAGTGGAGGTCCGCGACGAGATGGGTCGGGAGTCACTCGACCTAGAGTACGCCGAGGTCACCGCTATCGAGCAGACCGGCTCCGCCGACCGCGTCTGTATCGACACGGGCAGCCTGATGGAACACGATGAGGGGATGCTCGTCGGGTCGATGGCTCGCGGCCTCTTTTTCGTCCACGCCGAGACGGCTGAGTCGCCGTACGTCGCCTCCCGGCCGTTCCGGGTCAACGCTGGCGCGGTCCACGCCTACGTCCGAACGCCTGACGGTGGGACGAAGTACCTCTCTGAACTCCAGTCCGGCGACGAGGTCCAGATAGTCGATGCGAACGGACGCACCCGCGAGGCCATCGTCGGCCGCGCGAAAATCGAGAAGCGCCCGATGTTCCGCGTTCAGGCTGAAACCGAAGACGGCGACCGAATCGAGACGCTGCTCCAGAACGCCGAGACGATCAAGGTTCACACTCAGGACGGCCGAACCGCCGTCACGGACCTCGAACCGGGCGACGAAATCCTCATTCACCACGAGGACACGGCGACGCACTTCGGCGAACGGATCGAAGAGAGCATCATCGAAAAGTAAGCTGACTTCGTTTGGGGCTGACCGCAACCCGCAGGTTACTGCTGGTCCGCCTCAACCGGTTCCAGTTGCGTCGTACACCAGTGACAGAAGTCGATGTCTTCGTCGAGTTCTTTGCCGCAGTTCGGACACGTCATGCCGGCTTCGACCTCCTGAGTCTGGTTCTCGTTGACTGCGAGCCAGTAGGCGTCGACGACGTTGAGCGTCGTAATCACGACCGAACCGATTGTCACCTCGGTGGGTCTGGACTGATACGACGACGAGATAGCCTCTAGGCTTAGCTGGGTGACGGGGTCGATAGCGCCAGTGACGACGAACACCACCGACAGCATGAACAGTAATCCGAGCCACAGCAGTCCCCGCACCCACTTACGGAGGTAGAAGTGTCCCAATCCAGGGAAGATGAACGCAAGCACCACGGCCAGCAACGGCCGCTTGCGTCCTGTGTCAGTCATACTCGGCGAATCTATCTCGCATACCCGTATATCTTCCGAAGGACCACTGTCCGGACGAAAGCCTCCTGACGGGCGGCTACCGGCTCAGGCGTCGCTCTGTAGCTGTCCGACCAGTGTCCGGAGCGTCGCGAGGTCGTACTGGCCCGGTGCGGTCGCGTCAGCGGGGTCGACCGGTGCGTAGCCGATGCGGGAGCCGTACACCGGGGCGACAGCCCTGGAGTGGCGGCCAGCCGCACCCATGCACATCGTGGCGACCTGTTCGCCTTCGGCGGTCAGTTCGCGGGTTGCCCCGAGCATCGCCAGCACGTCGTCCGGCGAGTGAGCTGTACTCGCCATCTTCCCAACGTCGCCGTGTGCACAGGCCCGTTCGAGCCGACTCACGATTGCCTCACGGTCGGGCGTCGACTCGAAGTTGTGCGTCGAGACGACGACGGATGCTCCGCGGTCGCGGGCAGCGTCGGCGACGCGGCCAGCGTCGTGGTCGCCAGCACCCTCCAGCGCTGCGAGTTCGAGGTCGACAGCCGTCACGGCGTCGTGTTCGAGCGCGGTTTCGAGCGCATCAAGACGACCCGCGGTGTCGGCGGCCTCGCCGCCCTCCCACGTTGGCCGATTCGTGACGAGTATCGGAAGGTCACCGTCGTAGGCGTCCAGTTGTGCCAGCGGCTCGTCGGCGAAATCCATCCGTAGCTCCAGCCCGTCGGCATCGGCGCGGGCGGCCGGTTCCACCCCGAGGTCGTCGGTGGCGGCGAGCAGGGTGAACGACTCGAAGTCCATAGGTCGGCTTCGGCGGAGCCGCACAAAAAGCCGCGCTTACTCGACCGGCTCGTGGACGGCCCGGAAGCCGTCATCGGTCGCCGTAACGGCGTCGACTGCGTAGAACTGAATCCGTTGTTCCTGTTTCGTGTTGACGGCGAAGTCGTACTGCTCGGCCTCGTATCCCGGTTCCTTGCCGTCGGCCCGGCGCTGCTCGACCCATGAGCGATGCTCAGCGAGACGCTCCTGAGCGATGGTTCGAGAACGCTCCGGGGCGGTGGCGACCCGTTCTTCGAGCGCCGACAACAGGTCCGGGTCGCGGTCCACACCTATCGAGTTCCGGCCAGCAACCATCGCCGCCAGCGTCGTCGTCCCGGTGCCGAGAAACGGGTCCAGCACCGTATCGCCGTACACCGAGAACATTGAAATAAGTCGGTAGGGCACGGTCAGCGGGAAGGCTCCAGAGCGGTCCCGAAGCCCGTCGTCGAGGTCCTGCGTCTCGCCGGGGAGTTCCCAGAGGTCGGAGAACCACTCGTTGCGCTCCTCCCAGAAGTAGGCGCTCTCGTAGCGGCGGTCTGCGCCAGGTTCGAGGCGGCGGCGCTCCCCATTGCGGAACACGAGGATGTGTTCGTGCTCAAGCGTCGGATAGGCGTTCGGCGGGACCATCCCCGAGCCCATGAACTTCGCGCCGCTGTTGGTTGGCTTCCGCCACAGGATATCGGGCAACGCGCGAAGTCCGTGGTCGGTCAGCCGGTCGGTTATCTCCGCGTGGTTCGGGTAGGAACGGAACCCATCCTCCAGCGACCGTGTCGCGTCCCCGACGTTGATGCAGGCGATGCCGCCGGGAACCAGCACACGCTCTATCTCGGCCCACACCGCATCAAGCACGTCGTGCATCAGCGTGAACGCCCGGTCGCCGTCGCCACTGTCCAGCGCCGTCCCGATGTCGGGGTCCAGTTCAGTGAAGATGTCGTCCCACATCTCGATCATCGGGTACGGTGGGGATGTGACCACCAGCTCGACGCTGTCGTCGGGGCACGCAAGCGTGCGGGCGTCACCGGTTCGAACCCGGTGTGTCGTCTCCATACCGGTCCCAGCGGATGAGACGACTCTAGTCTTGCGGTTATCGGTCAGTAGCTGTGGCTATCGTCTGGTTTTGAACTACCGACCATAGACAGCCAGAAAGCCCCCGACACGCTCCGGTCCCGCGGCTCGTTGCGCTCCTCAGTCGTTGCACTCCCCGTGGTGCTTACGTCGCCGGGGTTCCCGGGGCGTGGGTGGTCGGCTCTGTCGACCACCGCATAACGTGGCGGCGATGCCGCCACGCTGTCGACCCCTTTCAGTCCACCCGTTTTCGGATGCCCAATCAGTTATGAGGTGGGACTGAAAGGGGCGGGCGGCTGAACGACGGCGGACGAAGCAAGGACCGCAGTGAGCAAAGCGAACGAGGACCACAGCGAGTCCCCCGAGTTCAGCCGGCCGGGGCTTTCTGGCTGTTCAGACTGTCCGCTGCAGGAGCGGACACTACGCTTGGAAACAGCAGTCAAAACCCGGTTCTCAGAGCAATACCAGACAAGAGTGGAGCTTACGCGACAGGCAGGTCCTGCTCGGCTTCCAGCAGTTCGTGATACCGGTTGCGGATAGTGACCTCGGAGATGTCGGCGACCTCAGACACGGCGGCCTGTGTCGTTTTTTCGTTGGTCAGCAGGGCGGCGGCGTACACTGCGGCGGCAGCGAGGCCGACCGGTGACTTGCCGGAGTGGACGCCCTGTTCCTTGGCGTTCTGGAGGAGCTGGCGGGCGCGGTGTTCGGCCTCGTCGGACAGTTCCAGCGAGGAAGCAAAGCGCGGAACGTAGCTCTCGGGGTCAGCAGGGCGCACTTCGAGCGAGAGTTCGCGGACGACGTAGCGGTACGTGCGGGCGATTTCGCTCTTTTCGACCCGGGAGACCTCCGTGATCTCGTCGAGCGAGCGCGGGACGCCGGCCTGCCGCGCGGCGGCGTAGACGGAAGCTGTCGAGACACCCTCAATGGAGCGGCCGGGCAGCAGGTCCTCGTCGAGCGCGCGGCGGTAGATGACGCTGGCCGTTTCGCGGACGTTTTCGGGGAGGCCGAGCGCAGAGGCCATCCGGTCAATCTCACCGAGGGCCTGCTTGAGGTTGCGTTCCTTGGAGTCTCGCGTTCTAAAGCGCTCGTTCCACTTGCGCAGGCGCTGCATCTTCTGGCGCTGCTTGCCCGACAGGGAGTTGCCGTAGGCGTCCTTGTCGCGCCAGTCGATGTTGGTCGACAGCCCCTTATCGTGCATCATGTTCGTCGTCGGCGCACCGACGCGGGACTTCTCGTCTTTCTCGCTGGAGTCGAACGCGCGCCACTCGGGGCCACGGTCGATTTCGTCGGACTCGACGACCAGGCCACAGTCCTCACAGACCGTTTCGCCGTGTTCGTCGTCGATAACGAGCGAGCCACTACACTCCGGGCACGCTGTGCTCTCCGATTCCGTCGACTCTGTCGTCTGTTCCTCACGTTGCTGTCGCGTCCGTGTGTGTTCACTCATTGGTTGCGAAGGCGGGTGCTCACCGGGTGAGAGACATCACAGAACCCGGAGGCAGTCGGTAACACTGTATTCGAACGAAAGTCATTAAAGCATTCCGGTATTGTAATGGAGACCGCCGATACACGTCACGAAACCCATGTTTGTTCATCAGTCTCATGACCATTCATATAACGACAGTGGCGACTCTTCCCGTCGCCTACCGGAAATCAGGTTACAATAGTGCGTAACAGCCGCTCTCACCACCCCACCTCCGTGGCTCAGAAACAGGTTACTGGAACGTCTCAACCACGGCAGGCATACAGCCCTCCCCTGGTTCGTAGTAGGAGTTGTGGTCCTCGACCGTTGCTGTTACCTCGTGGTCAGTGTAGTTCCCGGGTGCGTCAGATGGATTCTTGATGCCCTCTTCGCCGACCGCTTCGGCCCACTTGGCGGCACTGAAAGCGAGACTCAGAACGAGGTCGTCGTCCTTGTGGAAATTGTCGAAGGACGCCGCGGCGTACTCGATTGCGTCACCGTAGGCTTCGTCTGTTTCGACGGCTGTTTCGCCGATTGCCCCACCAAGCAGCGTCGCGGATGTAACCGCATCATCGCGCTCACGTCCCTTTAGTGACGTCAGGGCTTCGACGACGACCCGCGCGCCCAGCGAGTGGCCAATGAGTCGGACTGGCAGGCCACCGCCGTCAACGTGGTCAATCACCCACTGTGTGAGTTTGGGGCCGTTCTGGGTGGCGATGTCGACTCCCGTCTCCCAGCCGATTCCCTCACCCTGGTCTGCATCCCAGGTAAATCCGACGGTGAACCCCTCGTACTCGTTCTCGTCAAGCCCGACCTCGCAGGTGTAGGCAGCATCCGTGGCGTCAGCCTCGTCGAGACTCCAGCCGTGGACGAAGACGACAATCGCCTGGTCGTCGTCACCGCGACTGGACTCCCAGTCACCGACCGTCTCGTACTCCGTCTCGGAATACTCATCCTTCAGTTCACCGTCGTCGGTGAACTGGTCTCGCGTCGATATTTCGGGAAACGACGGCGGGGCCGTGTAGTCGCCGTCATCACCACCTATGTCGCCAGCCCGGGCGGAATCGCCCATCCCGATGCCAGCCGCTGCGGTTACAATGCCGGTCGAGACTTTCAGAAAACTCCGTCGCGTTCGTCGGTCCGATTCGTCGCAAGATGTGCTACGTTGTAACATAGCGAGCAGCGATAGAACTGTATCTTACAAAATATTAATTATTATTGTTTACACTGTTGTTCGTACTGTCCCTTAAATATAATATTGTAAAATCCAGCGGTGATTTGTAAGGCCTGACACCCTTCGGCCAGACAGGAGACAAAGCGGCCAACACGCCAGACTGCTACAGAGTGCGCGACCCCCGCGCCTGAGATTCACAGAGCGTTAGTCGAAACTCAGTCGTTCGTCTCCGGCTCGATAGCGTCCGTCGACTGGGATTCCTCGACGGCCGTCGTCAGCGAGACGTTGAGCCAGGCCATCGACGCGACGCCACCGATGATAGTAACGACGTTCTTGACTGCGTGGTCGACGATAGCGACGCCGATAGCCGCAGCGACGCCAACCGGCGTTAGCGATGCGACGATGACGGTGAACGCACCCTCGTAGAGACCGACTCCGCCGGGCGTCAGTGGCAGAACTTTCGCGAGGTTTCCGACGCTGACCGCGAAGAAGCCAACAGCCACTAGCGACGGCGTCAGGCCGTAGCCGAACGCTTCGAAGACTATTAGAGCTGTTATGACGTCGAACGTCCAGATGAGAAGGCTTCCCAGACCGACACGGGTGAAGGCCGACCCATCGGCGGCCACCGTCTGTACGTCGCCGATGAACCCCTCGATGATGCCAGCGACGTAGTCAGCATAGGAGTCGCTGCTTAGCCGGCCGATTCCCGCTCGGACGAGGTTCCGGTCGCTCCGCGCACTGGCGACGATGGCCACCACTGCACCAATTGCTGCAAGGCCGACACCGCCTGCCACGGCCACGGCGGTTCGCCCGCTGCTGGCCGCGTCGCCGCCGACGGCATCGCCCGTCAGCGCCGTCAGCAACTGTTCGGCCGACCCAGTCACGGCTAGCCCGATCATGACGACGCCGGCGAGGAGCGTTATCGTCAGCAGGTCGAACACGCGCTCGACGGCCAGCGACGCGAACCCGGAGGGGTATGGAATCGAGCGACGGGCCTTGATAACGTACGCCCGAACCGCGTCACCAGCTCGCGCTGGGAACACGAGGTTCCCGGTCTGGCTGATGAATATCGCGCCCGTCAGGAAGCCCCACCGCTCACGATACCCCATCGAAACGAGGATGTCCCGGTAGCGGATGCCACGGAGCGGCCATGAAACAGCATAAAACACGGCACTCAGCGCGACGATTTCCGGTGCCGCCCCGGCCATCTCCGCGAGGACGCGGTCGGGGTCAAGATACTGTGTCATCAACAGAAGGGCAATAACGACGAGCATCGTGCCCGCGCCGAGCGACACCTCACGGGTAATCCGGGGGCTGACCGACAGTTCCCAGAACGTCCGGAGTATCTGGCTCCCCATGCCAAACACGTCCCGGACGATGTCGACCTTCGAATCGCCCTTGGGCGTCCAGTCGACAGGGAATTCCTGCACCCGGTAGCCGTTGCGCTGAGCCTTGACGAGCAGTTCCGTGTCCCAGAACCAGTGCTCGTCCTGAACGATGGGTAACAGCGTTTCCAGTGCCTGCCGGTCGAACGCCTTGAACCCACACTGATGGTCCTTAAGATCCGAGCGGAGGACTGCTCTGACGAGCGTGTTATAGCCGAAGCTCGGAATGCCACGCTTTGCGGGCCGGTCGGCTCGGTTTTCGGGCATCCACCGTGACCCCGTCGCCACGTCGTAGCCGTCGATTCGGACGGCGTTGACGAGCTCTTCGAGATGCGACATATCCGTCGCCAGGTCCGTATCGAAATACACCAGTATGTCGCCGTCGGCCTGGTCGAAGGCGTACTCTAACGCGCCGCCGCGTCCGAGGCGGTCGTCGCTGTGGACGTGTCGGATCCGGCTGTCCTCGTTCGCGAGTCGCGTCGCGATTTCGGGCGTGCGGTCCGAGCAGCCGTCCTCCGCAACGATGACCTCATACGTGTCGTCGGGGAGAAACGAGGCGAGCGTCTCGAGCGTTGTCGACACTGTCTGCTCGATGGTGTCTGCTTCGTTGTAAGCGGGGAGAACGACGCTCACCTCGACCGCAGTCATACGCTCTTGGTCATCCCCGGAGTGAAAAGTACTTTCCGTTCGGTATGCTTTCGGGACCAAACCGGCTGTTAGTCAGCACCTTCCTGCGACTGGGTGGTTGCGAACCGCTCGATTGACGCGACGTCGATATCTCCGACCGATTCGTAGGGTCTGTTTACCACCACATCGCCGGCGGTGCTCCGGCCGATACCGGGAATCTCGGTGAGTTCGTTCATCGACGCGCTGTTGAGGTCCAGCGGGTAGGGGACGCCGGTGACCGACCGGTAGCCGTGGTCGGTGACCGCGATGTCGACGACACTGCCGAGTTCGCGTTCGCCCGGAATGCCCACAAGGAGCGGGTAGGTCCCCAGCTGCCGGCCGAACGTCTTGCCGTCCTGATGGTACTCTAGATGGACATCGGGCAGCACTGTTCCCGGCGGCGCGACCCGCTGGAGCATCGGGTTATCGATGGTCTCACGGACCTCCTGTTTGTACTGCTTGAACAGTTGTTTGTGGTCCTTAGCGATTTCTGCGCCGGTGTCGGCCATGTCGGTCCCCTCGAAGGCCATCACCTGCCGGATGTTCACCCGCCGGAGCATCAGCCCCTCGTCGTACACCCGCTGGAGGAACCGCTTGTTGTGCTCGAAGGTCTCCCGCGTCTCGCCTTTCAGCCCGTGGACGAGATTGATACCGGGCAGGAGTTTGGGAAGCCGGCGGGCGGCATCGTCGCCGAAGTTGGGAGCAGTGTCTTTATCTCCTCCGGGTCGCCAGCCAGCGACTTCGTTGACGATTTTGACCGCCTCGAAACACTGGTCGGCGGTGACGTTGAGGTTGTTGTCGCTCATCACGTTCGGGTCGGCCGACTCCAGGCCGAACGCGGCGGTGTCGCCGGGCGTGTTGTGCTCGGCGATGATGCGAATCCCCTCGCGAGCCTTCTCGGGCCACTTCACGACCGTGATGGGATTCATATTGTCGAGATGCAGCGTCTCAAGGTCTGGCGCAACGTCGCGGATACCGCCGTAGAGCCGCCGCAGGGCGTCGGGATTCGGTGCTTCACCGTCACCGCCGTAGGCCAGGATGTCGGCCTGCCGGCCCAGTCGGAAGTGCTTCACACCGCGGTCCGAGAGGGCATCGACTTCATCGACAACACTCTCGGGCGGCCGGAAGTCCGGGTTGCCGTACATCGGCTCCGTACAGAAGGAACACCGGTACGGACAGCCCCGGGAAGTCTCCATCTCGCAGATGAGGTAGTCAGGGTGGTTCGGATGCTGTTCGACAACGAACGCGCCGGCGCGGGCCCACCGTGTCTCCTCCTCGATGTCGCGGTAGCGGTCGTTGAACCCCTCCAGGCCGGAGTCCACGAGGTCGAACACTGCGGCCTCGACGTCCGCCATCGCGAGGAAGTCGAAATCGAGGTCGTCGCGGGCCGTCTCGCTCGCTCCCTCGTTTGCCTCGCCGACGCCGAATCGGACCGGACCGCCCATGATGGAAGTCCCGTCGGCTGTCCACGCGAGTTCCCGCACCTCGTCGGGTTCCGCCGGCGTCCCACCGACGTACTTGCCAGGAACGGTCATACCGCCGACGTATACCATGAGGTCGGCGTCCTCAACGTCTCGCCAGACCGCGTTGTCCTCTCGGAGTTCGTCGATGGTGTGATACGTTATCTGCTCGCGGGGGACGCCGGCATCGACGAGCGCGCCGGCGGCGTACCGCGGATACGTCGAGATGTACGGCGGCACCCCGAAGTGCGCGGGCTCGTCGACGTAGCCGTCGACGATGGTCACGTCGAGCGTCTCGGGGTCAGTCATACCCGTCGCTTGACGTTCGATACCTAAAACCGTGTCTGGTCGGCCGTGGAAACAGGAACGGTCATGTGCGAGCTAAAGAGGGCGTAGTCAGCACCACGGCCACCCATGGTACAAAATCACTTTCTCCCAGCCCGTGCCATGGATGTGTATGGAACGGGTCGAATTTACGGTCCGTGGCGAAGGGGCCAGCACGCTGCCCAGCGCGTTCCACGATATCGCCGAAGATTCCCGCGAGCTGTATGACGGCAACGGGTTCGTTGTGGCGGTTACGGAGAACCACTACCGCATGGAACTCACTGAGGTACAGGCGACGACCGTGCTGGAGCTAATAGATGAGACAACTTGCGAGGTGACGATCATCGCTGGCGGCGGTGGATACGGATTGACAGCCGATGCGGGTGGCCGTGAATCCGAGGAGGTTCGAAAGGTCAGGCGTCGACTCGAAACGTTCTGTGAGGACCGCAATCTCACTGTCGAACGGATGTAGGCCAGCAGCACTTCCGGAGGGGATGATGCAGTGACAGAATCACCCGGGGGCAGACCAACTCAGTCGTCGGCGACAGCGGATGACGTAGCTGAATCAGCTTGCTCGGACCCGTCGTACCGTCCGCCAAACAGCGTTGTCGCAAACAGGATCAGGGGCGAGAGGAACGCGAAGAAGTAGTACGGGGCATAGGCAAGCGTTCCGACCCCAAAGACTGCGGACATGTAGACGGCACCGGCGTGCCACGGGAAGAGCGCGCCGGTCGGGGTTCCGGCGGACTCGATAGCCTGTGAGAGGTCGTCGCTGGACAGACCGTACTCGTCATAGAGGTTCCGGAGCGTGAGTCCGGGGACGACGATGCTCATGTACTGCTGGGCCGAGAAGGCGTTGACGAAGATGGCCGAAACGCCGGTCCCGACGACTAAGCTGCGCGGGCCGCGGACAGCGGTCGCGAGATGGTGTGCGAGCACGGCGAGGACGCCGGTCCGCTCAAGGAGCCCACCGAGACTGAGAGCCGCGACGACGACGGCAATCGTCCAGGCCGACCCTGAGATACCACCGCTTGCCAGTAGGTCGTTCACGAGGGCTGTCCCCGTCTCAGGGGCCGTCCCATCGAGAAAGACAGTCCAGGCGGCAGTGAACGACCGGCCCTGCACGAAGATGGTCGTGAAGGCCCCGGCAAAGACTCCGGCGACGAGCGTCGGGAGCGCTGGGATGCCGTACAGTGCCAGCCCGAAGGTGACAATGAGTGGAAGGAGCACCAGCACTGAGAGGTCGTAGCTCCCAGCGAGTGCGCCCTGTATCTCGGCGACACGCCCGGTCGGGATTTCACCGACGGCACGCAGTCCCAGCACAGCGTAGAGCAGGACCGAGAGGCCAAACGCCAGCACAGTCCCGTTGCGCATCGCCCGGATGTGGTCGTAGAGGTCGGTGTTCGTCACGGCGGCCGCGAGGTTTGTCGTGTCTGAGAGGGGTGACTGCTTGTCGCCCGCGTAGGCACCCGAGAGGATGGCACCGGCAGTCATCGGTGTTGGCACGCCGAGACCGGAGCCGATGCCGATGAAGGCCACGCCAAGAGTGCCGGCTGTCGTCCACGACGACCCAATAGAAAAGGCGACGACCATCGCAAGCAGCGCCGTCGCCGGCAGGAACACGTCCGGCGTCAGTATCGAGAGGCCATAGTACATCAGCCCGGGGATAGTTCCCGCGCTCACCCACGTCGCGATGAGTCCGTAGATGATGAACAGGATGAGAATGGCCTGCAGCCCCATCAGCAGACTGTCCGCGAGGCCCTCGTAGAGGTCGTCCCACGAGTACCCTAACCAGTATTTGCCGACTGCGCCAGTCAGCACAATGCTCCAGAGCAGCGGCCCGTGTGGGGCCAGCTTCAGATATCCCGATCCGATGCCGAGGAACAGAACGACACCGAGTACGGGGACCAACGCCTGCAGTACCCCCGGACGGCGCTCCGACGGGATGTCCTCGTACGTCAGCGGTTCGAGAGTGAGTGATGTCACGTCTACGCCGACCTAATAACTTGTGTGTATTAAAACGAGCGACAATATCTCTGTAGCGCATATGTGACACTGTCACTTTCAAGCCTATCGTTACCAAGCATCGATACAGCAGACCGGAAGCGGGGCTAACGTGCACCTGACTGGCGGCCATGCTGGCTGCTATTGAGGGACTCGAATGAGCAAATCAAGTATTTCTCGGCAGCAACTATTTCGAGACAGCGCAGTTGGTCGTGCCACTGGTACTACCTCCCTGCCGGAGACGTTTGGACAGCAGCAGTCTCAGTCGTCGGCGCTGACCGTTCGGTCGTCGGCTTGGGCGTGCCAGAGGTCGGCGTAATCGCCGTCCGCCGCGAGCAGGTCGGTGTGGCTACCGCGTTCGACGATTTCGCCGTCGTCCATCACAACGATACGGTCCGCGTCCTGAATCGTCGAGAGGCGATGGGCGATGACGAAGGCAGTGCGATCCGCGACCAGTTGCTCGATACTCTCCTGAATGCGGTCTTCTGTCTCCGTGTCTACGTCGCTGGTCGCCTCATCGAAAATGATGATTTCGGGGTCGTTCAGCAGGGCCCGGGCGATGGCAACACGCTGGCGCTGGCCGCCGGAGAGTTTGATGCCGCGCTCGCCGATCTGCGTGTCGTACCCATCCGGCAGGTCCTCGATGAACTCGTGGGCCTGTGCGGCTTCCGCCGCGTCGCGGACGCGGTCGCGTGCGGTCTCCCAGCTACTCCCCCGCGCCTCGTCGTCCGACTGCTCAGCGTCAAGGACTTCGCGGTCGCCGTAGGCGATGTTCTCGGCGACGGTCCCCGAGAACAGGTACGGCTGCTGCTCGACGATTGCGATTGCGCCCCTGAGGCTCTGGAGGCCGTATTCGCGCACGTCGACGCCATCCACTCGGACTGCACCGCTATCCACGTCGTGGAACCGCGGCACCAGTTTCAGCAAGGTTGATTTGCCGGCACCGGTCGCGCCAGCCAGCCCGATGGTCGCGCCGTCGGGCACGTCCAGCGACACGTCGCGGACGACTGGCGGTTCGTCGCCGTAGCCGAAGGTCACGTCGTCGAACTCGACTGACCCGTCGATGCTATCGGGTTTGTAGGTGTCCTCGGGGTCGGTGACTTCGGGTTCTTGGCCCAGCAGGCCGAACACGCGCTCGGCGCTGGATTTGGCGAGCTGGTACTTGTTGGCCGACTTGCCGACCCGCCGCATCGGGGAGTAGAGCCGGCGGATGTAGAGGAAGAAAGCGGTAAACGCCCCTGCCGACAGCGCCGTTTCGCCCTGTGGATTCGTGATGAAGTCCATCCCGGCGACGTACAGAATCAGCACGAACACGATGCCGGTCAATAGCCGCAGGCCGGCGAAGAAGGCCCGGCGGATGCGGAGCGCGGCGACCTTCTCATCGTGGTACTCCTGGCTCTGGTCGGTCACTCGCTTGCGCTCGAAGTCGTACCGGTCGAATGCCTTGATGACCGGCGCGCCGCTGAGGTTGTTCTCCAGCCGCGTGTTGAGCCGCGACACCGTCTGGCGAATCGAGCGATACCGCGGCTCAATCCACGTAAGGAAGAAGCCGCTGGCGACGCCGATGATCGGGACCGGTGCGAGCGCGATGAGCGCTAGCTTCGGCGAGTAAGTGTAGAGGATGACGGCGATACCGCCGACGGTCGCCACCACCCGTATCATCTGGCGGAACTCCGTGTTCAGAAACGACTCCAGCCGGTTGATGTCGCTGTTGAGTATCGACATCATCCCGCCGGTCTGGTGGTTCGCAAAGAAAGACAGCGAGAGATGCTGGAGGTGGTCGTACGTCTCGTTTCGGAGGTCCCGCTGTATTTTCTGGGCGCTCGATTGCAAGAGGTATCTCGATGCGAAACGCGCTGCCGACCGGATGAGATACGCGATGGCCGCGATGACAACGAGTCGCTGGAGGAAGGCGATTCGGGCGGCTTCGCCAGTGATTTGACCGGGCGGCAACAGACCGGCGTCGGTCAGCAACCCTGGTTCGCCGCTGTTGAGGACGACGCGGTCAATGGCCGCGGCGACGATTATCGGCGGCACGAGGCGGGCGAACCGGGTACAGAACGCCGCCAGAATGCCGACGAATAGCCGGAGCCAGTAGGGCGTAGCGTAGCCGACGAGGTTGACCATCGGGTGGCCGTCGACGTTCTCACGGACGCCTTCGAAGCCGCCCTGGTCGTCAGGCATAGACGGTAGTTGGGCCGGAAGCTGATATATGCCGGGCTTCGACCCAGAGACACTGCCGCCACTGCGTCGTCAAACGTAGATACAGCCTTCGCTCTGTGGGCCTGCCGCGGGCGGTCTTGCACCGTCGGCCAGTCGGCCCGCAGAGACGACAGCAGCCAGCGAGTCCAGCGCGTCGTGGTTTCCGAGGTAGGTGTCGCGGTGGTCGCCGACGGTGACGCTACAGGCCTCAACCGCCGCGATGTTTGCTTCCCGACGCTGTCGGGGGTCGTCGACGTTCTTGTACCCCTCGCGGTAGCAGCCCAGCCAGCCGAACGTCGCAGCGGGGTACACCTCGGCGACGAGCGTCTCGGCGTCCCAGCCCTCCATCGGTACGACGGCTGTTTCCTCGTCGTCTCGCAGTTTTCCGAGCACGTCCCGGACGCCGTAGAAGGTCATACTGCGCGTCCGATTCGTGTAAGGACACAGCGCGCCGCGTCGGAAGTCCGTCTCCCGGCGCAGGTCACGGCTGCCGGTCGCCATCTCGGCGGTGTGCCGACAGGCCTCCGAAAGCGACCCCGGGTCGGTCGGGCCGCTGCCGCTCGCAAGCCAGTCGACGAAGCCGTCCCAGGTTCCGCCGCATTGTGCGTCAAGTAGCGCCTGTGGTAGACTGAACGGGAAATCCAGCCCGACAGCGCCCACATCATTGTCGGTGATGCGGTCGAGGAGGCCGGCGTGGGCCGCCTCGCGGTCCCGGCCCCACTCGTCGGTCCCGCGGTAGCACCGTTGAATCGTCAGCCCGTCGTCCGTTGGTATCGCCTCGGTAACCCAGAGCGCGTCGCCAGCGCTTGCTGCGCCGCTGAAATCCGCCCCGAGGACGCGTTCACTCATACACCTGAGTACGCTGGTGACGGCATCAATGTTGGGACTGGCAAGACGGGGTAACCCCGGCCCCGTCCGTAAGGGGTTTGTCCCCGACGGACCAACGAAATACTATGCCAGCCACTATGGAGGTCGTCTGCACGGACGACAGCTGCGAACTCGACATGTTCGAGATGCACTACACGTACGATATGCCGGACGATGTCGAACTCGCGGCGTTCTCCTGCCCGTACTGTGGCGGAACGGACTGCCTCGACGAAGTGGAACTATGATGCGAGACATCGGCTCCTCTATCAGCGACGCGATATTCGAGAACATCGGGCGGGCCGCCGGCCGGGTCCAGGAGAACAAGCCGCTGGCCTCGGACCTGCTGGAGTCAGACGATGCCTACCTCGTCGTCTTCGACGCGCCCGGCACGACGGCGTCGGACATCCAGGTCCGGTACGTCGACGACCGCGTGGAGGTCCGTATCGACCGCTTCCGCGATTTCTACGATGGATTCGAAATGCGCTACCCGGGCCGCGGGCTCGCACTCGACGGGAGCGTCACGCTGCCGAGCGATGCCGCTGTCGACCCGGAGACAGCGCAGGCGACGCTCAAGAGTAACGGCACGCTCCACGTCCGCGTCCCGAAAGCCGACACGGACCACGACGAGGACGAAGCAACGGATGTCGGCGTTGCAACCGATGATAGCGGGACTGCTGAGGTGACTGACGCGGATGCAGACAGCGAAACGGCTGATGTTGAAGACGTGACCGACGCAGCTGACGAGGGCGAAGACGACGACGCCTGATCCTTCTGTATACTCCTTCTCACAGCGTATTCACTCGTTCCAGTCACGCGTCGGGCCGTCCAGCGCGGCGAATTCTTCGAAGCCGTCGAACCGTGTCGGGTCGACGCGACCAGGCAAGTGTTCTGAAAGCGGGTTCGGGCGATTGAGAACGTCTGCGGCGAGATAGTTGCCCATCGCCGGCGCGCGCATGAGTCCGTGGCCCTGCCAGCCAGTGGCTACCCAGAGTCCGTCGGCGACCTGCCCGGCCAGCGGCGCGCCGTCGGGTGTCGCCGTACACAGGCCGGCCCAGGCTCGGTCACAGGCTGGCGTGAGCGCCGCCGTCTGCTCGACCCGGTTGAGGCTCCGAGTGACGAACTCGGCGTCCGCGTCCGGGTTCCAGTCCGTCGGGTCGACCTCGTGTGCGCCGTTGCCGACCAGCAGTGCGTCGGCTTTCGGCCGCCAGTAGAACTCTCGTGTCGCGTCGTAGAACGACGGCAGTGTGGCATCGACCGGTTCGGTCACGAGGGCCTGCGCTCGGTAGGCTTTCAGCGCGAGCGAGACGCCGACATCGGCGACGAGCGGCTTCGTTTGCGGGCCGGCCGCGACGACCACCGCGTCGAACGCCCGAGCCTCGTTCGCTGTTTCGACGGTCGCCGGCGAATCGAGGGAGACCGGGGTGCCAGTCTCGATGGTCGCACCCGCTTCGCGGGCTGTTTCGGCGAGCGTCGCCACCACCTCGTCTGGGTCGAGTACGCCGGCGTCGCGGGCGAGGCCAGCCACCTCGATGCCGCTGGTCTCGAGTGCGGGGTAGCGGTCGCCGAGTGCCGCCGGTGTGAGCGCCTCGACCCTGACGCCGTTTTCCTGCATCTGCGTGATCTGCTCGCGGACGGCCGTGGCGTCGCTTTCCGTGCGCGCGACCCAGACGTAGGGCTGGGCCTCGAACAGGCCCATGTCACGGTAGCGAGCGAGTGCGTCCGCGGCCACGGCGGCGTCCACGTCATCAGCGAACGCGTCGTAACAGAGGCCGGCCGCCCGGCCGCTCGCGCCGCTCCCGAGCGTATCACGTTCAAATACCGTGACCGATGCACCGCGGCGAACCAGTGCTAGCGCGGTCGACAGGCCAACGGCCCCACCGCCAACGACGGCGACGTTCATTTACGAGAGGAAGGGGTCGAGTCCACGCGCCGGGTAGCCGACAATCGTGTCGACACCGATGTCGTGGAGTCGCTTGGTTCGCTCGGCGACTGTCTCGACGGAGCCGACGAGCGCGTAATCGCGGATAGCCTGTTTGAGTACGTCTCTAGCCCGACCCGTCGCTCGGCTGTCCGTCGGCGCGCCGTCGGGCAGTGCGTTCCGAACCGGGCCGCGCCGGGCCGTGTAGTCGCCGACGGCGTCCAGCATCGCGTCCTCGCTGTTCGAGAGCACCAGCGGGGCGTACACGGCAATCGAACCGTCGAAGCCCGCCGTCCGGAGCGTCCGAACATCGCGGGCGGTCGTCCGCGAGAGAAGTTCGTACTGTGTGCCTCCGACTGCCAGCGCGAGTCGCTCGATGCCCTCGGTACCGACCCACGGATTGCTGGTATCGTCGACGGCCGCCCGTAACCGCGGTGCGACGGCCCGTGCGGCCTCATCATCTGAGAGATACGCGCTGTGGCCGGCAACCAGCACGTGTCCCGCATCTGCCGGCAGCGTGTCGAACCCGCTGTCATCGCCCAGCGGGTCGAAGCCGTTGGCCCGGACCGGCGTGGTGACGCGTACGTTGGCAGTCGATGCAAGTCGCTCGATAACGTCCGTCTCTGGGACGTGGGCCGCTCCCTCGTAGTCGATTGCGAGCGTCTCAACATCGAGGGCTGTCGCCTGCGACACGTCCACTTCTGTCGGCTTGAGTGCCACCGCGTCGATGCCGGCGGCCGCCAGTGTCGCACCGGTAAGCGTGGTCATCCAGTACGCCACCAATGCCTCGGGGTTGGAAAATTCTGTCGCTCTCGGCCCCGCTCCAGCCGGCTCTGTGTTACTCAGCTTCGTCGCGCACGCTCGGCGGCAAATCGTCGTCCGGCTCCATGTACCGGTCCGGTTCGGGCGGCACCCGCCAGTCGGTCGCGAGTTCGAGCAACTGGACGAGCATCCGTGCCGTCGCACCCCAGACAGTGTAGCCGTCGACGTAGAAGAAGTGGAGCCGAATCTCGCCGTAGTGGGGGTGGTCGCGGTGCTCTGACTCGTAGTTGTCCAGATCAGTCAGCTCCGACACCGGGAGGGTGACTATTTCCGCAACTTCCTCGTCCGAGGGTAGGTAGTCGCGGTCTGGAATCCGCCCGACGAATGGACGCACGGAGTAGCGCGTGATGGTCCGGATATCGTCCAGTCGGCCGAGGACATTGACCGCCAGCGGGTCGAGCCCGATCTCCTCGTTTGCTTCCCGAAGTGCAGTCCGAAGCAAATCATCATCTTCAGGTTCGCGACCGCCGCCGGGGAACGACATCTGTCCGGGGTGGTCCGACAGGTGGTCAGCGCGTTTCGTGAACAGTATCGCCTCGCCCGCAGGTCGCGTGACGACCGGAGCGATGACGGCCGCCTCCTGTGGCTCGTCGTCCACGACGACTGGCTCGTGGGCCGCGACCCGGTCAAACTGCATAGCTTGTAATAGGTGATGGACTGTATTAATTCGGGTGGCTCACTCGTGTGAACTAACTGATTTAATTATGTGGGATTTTGGAGCGTCGGGCTCACACGTCGTCCAGACGGTCGCGGAGGCCGTCCATTTCGACATTCTCCCAGGCTTCGATGTCGTAGCTCACGTCAAGCAGTGTCTCGACGCGGTCCTCGTCGCCGTTCTTGACGGCCATCACCGCATCCTCTCGGAAGCGGGTCTTGACGGCCTCAATGACGGCGTCGCGTGCGAGGTCGCGGGCCGGCACGTCCATAATGTGGGGGAGATCAGCCGCCCCGTCGGGCAGGGCCGGGAACGCGACCGGACCGACGACCAGCAGCGTCTCGTCGGTATCGGCGGCGTGGTCGTCAACGGCGACGAGGTGGTACGAGTCGATAGCGCCGTCGATGGCCGCAGCAACCGCGTCCGGGTCGGCGTCGATGCCCTGCTTGAATGCGAGTTCGCCGCAGGCATCGACGAGCTCCGCGCTGGTGAGCGAACCGAAGAGGTCGACGACGCCAGCCAGCTCGTCCGGTGGCAGGTCCATACAGGTGACGCGGCACCGAGTGGCTTCAGCCTTTAGGCTCGGGCGGCACTCGGCAGCCGGCCATTGAGGTGTAGCGACACCATCGCGACGAGGACGACGAGCAACGCGACGCCCATGCCGCGAAGCAGCGTCGGAAACGTGACGCCGGCGTCAAGTAGCCGTCCGACAAGCGCACTCCCGGGGGCCTGCATCACCATCATCCCCGCGCCGTATGTGGCGTAGGCGCTTGCGCGGTGACGGTCCGGGAGCGAGCCGAGCAGGTACGCGTCCACCGCCGGGAAGATGCTGTGGATGACGTAGCCGACGATAACGCTGAACGCGGCCAGCGACCAGAACCCGGTCAGCGACGGCAACACCAGCACGCAGCCGGTAAATGCCGCAAGTATCGTCAGCAGGTACGGAATCGACGGGAGCCGGTCGGCCAGCCGACCACTGACGTAGAAGGCCGGCACGCCGGCACCGAACGCGAGCAACAGGAGCGTCCGACCCGACCCCGCGGACAGGCCGACGCTCGTGGCGTATGTGACATAGAAATTGAACAGCCCGTTCCAGACCAATCCCGCGACGCCGATGGTAGCGACGCTGGTGACAATGATGTGCCACTGGGCACGCGCCGCGCCGAGGAGGTCGCGGTCTTTGCTCCCGGCGTCTGGAAGCTGGGCGCGTCTCGCGATGATAGTGAACGCGACGGTTACCACTCCCGCGGCGACAGCTATCCCTTGCAGCGCGGTTCGCCATGTCCCGACGACGAGCACGAAAGAGATCAGCGCCGGCGCGCCGACGGCGGCGAGCTGGGCGGCGACGCCGTGTTGCCCGAGCGCGCGACCGGGCCGCTCCGGGAACAGCTCACTGACCAGCGTGTTCGCTGCGGTCAGGTAGACGCCGCTTGCAAGCCCCATAGTGAACGCGCCGACGAGCAACAACGTCGGGTCGAACGCGAACGCGGTGAACGTCGTTCCAAGCGTCAACACGACCCCGGAGCCGAAGATGACCTTCGCCCGCGATATCCGGGTCAGCAGGACGCCGGTGGGGAGCCGTGGGAGGGCGCTCCCGGCCCAGGCCATCGTTGCGAGCAGTCCGAGTGTCGCATCGGATGCTCCCGTTGTCGCCCGAATCGGCTCGATAAGCGGTGCAAAGACGACTCTGCCGAGGTTGATGCAGAACACCATCCCAAGCAGCGAGCCAAAGATGCGGCGACGTGACACGACCGGCGATAGAGCGGAAAACCTGAACAACGTTCCGGAACGCCGCCACGGGGTTTTTACACGCGGGTAGCACACTGGCAGGTATGGACTCAGTGAGGAAGGCCCTCCGGGCCGGCGATGTCGAGAAGGACAACTACGGACGGCTCTCCTGTACCAGCTGTGACGAGCCGCTTGCGACGGAGAACGACCCGGACGAGGTCGGGAAAGTGCGCGTCTGCCCCGAGTGCGACGGCAAGTGGAAGGAACTCAGCTAGCTACTCAAAGACGGCGTCGAACGCGTCAGCACCGAGTGGCTCGTATCGGCCCGCATCGACGTTCTCCCGGGCGTGTTCGACCGACCCCGTGCCGACCAGCGAGCAGGTCACGCCCGGCGCACTGCGTGCGAAGTTAATCGCGCGCTGCGCGCTCGTTTCACCCGAGAGCTTCGCCGCTACGTCGTCCGGGAGTTCCGCGGCTAGCTGTCCCTGCATGATGGAGGCGCTGGTGAACACGTCTAACCCGGCCTCGTGCGCGAACCAGAGCGCCGACTGTGGCCCCTCCGCGCCGTCGTGAGACTCGACCGTGAACGCGTCGGCCATCGCAACGTTGAACGGCAACTGAATCGCGCGGAGATGCGTCGCCGCGTTGCCGACCGTCTCTGCCGCGGCGCGGGCGCGCTCAACGATCTCTGGAAGCGAGAGGTGGCTGTCGTGGTCGGCGGGCACGCGGAACGCCTCCCACGTCGCGACGCCGTACTGGTTGATATCGCCGGCCGCCGCCCGTTCCTCCAACTGTTCGAAGGTCGCCTCCAGCTGGTCGTACACCGCTTCACGGGAGTTCACTTTCAGTTGCGTCTCCGGATTGTGGACGTAGTAGAGGTCGATGGTATCCAGTCCGAGATTCGTCAGCGACCGGTCGATCTGATCGTCAATGTAGTCGGGCGCAATGCAGTGCTGGCCGGCAACGAGGTCGTCGCGGTCGACGATGCCGGTGTCGAGGTACTCCGACCGGACGAACGCGCCGGGGTCAGTCGGGCGCGCCCCGTCAAATGGGATGAACCCCCCTTTCGTCGCAACAGCGATTGCCTTACGGTCCACGTCGGCGTCCGCGACGGCGTCGCCAACGACACGCTCGGAGCGCTGGTGGCGGTAGTTTATTGCTGTGTCGACGACGTTGATGCCGGATTCGAGCGCCGTGACGATGGCGTCGTGGTAGCTCGCGTCCCGCTCGTCGGTCGGGTCGCCGAGGTACGTGCCGATGCCGATGCTGGAGACGACGCCGTCGCCGAACCGGCGGTAGAACGTGCGTGCGAACTCGTCGTGGTCGTCCCGGTACGCCCAGGTCGCCTCCCGTGTAGCCATACCGGCTGTTGGTCGGGTAGTAACAAAAGGGCAGAGATTCATCCCGGTCGGCGACCGCGCACAGGTCGCCTGTTACAGTTCGCCGCTCATCGCATCGAACACCCGTTCGCGGAAGTCGTCACGGGAGACGCCATCGCTGGGACCGAGGCCGGCCATGTGCTTGACCGGGACTTTCCCGCCGCCCATCCGCGCGTGACCGCCGCCTTCGGCCATCGGGATATCGTCGACGACAGCCTCTATCGCCCGGCCGATGTGGACGCGGTCGTCCCGGGAGCGCCCGGCGATGCGCATGGTTCCCTCCTTCTCGCCGACGATGACGACTGCCGAGACGCCCTCTAACGTCTCCAGCTCGTCCGCCGCCTGTGGAATCGCATCCGTGTTTGACACCTCGCCCACATCGCTGAACGCGTAGGGCGCTCGCACCTCCCGTTTCCCGATGGCCCGGGATTTCACGTCGAGGACTTCGGCATCGACCTGGGGGTTTGCGATGCGGTTGAGGAGGTCGCTGTCCATCCCATCGTAGAGGAACGCGGCAGCCGCGAAGTCCTCAGACTGACACCCGTTTGTCAGCGACCGGGTGTCCGACTGAATCCCGTACATCAGCCCCGTTGCCAGCGCACAGGGGACGGTTTCTGCCGGTGCTGCGTCGATATCGATACTCCCGGTCCCCTGTGTGTCGCTGAACTCAAATTCTAGCTGATTGAAGTAGCTTGCGAAGATGGTCGCACAGGCCCCGTAGTCGGACCGGATGTCGGTGAACTCGTCGCCGCTGCCGTTGCCGGGGTGATGGTCGATGACGGCGACCGGTTCGACCTCCTCGGCACCGGGGAAGCCGCGTGCCGTGTTGTGGTCGACGAGGACGACGGCCTCTCCGTCGATGTCTTCGACAGTTTCGATGTGGCCGAAATCAAGATCCAGCACCGTCTGGAAGGCCCGGTTCTCCGGGCGGCGTATCTCCCCGGGGTACAGCAGCGACGCTGACGTATCGGTGCCGGCGACGAGCTGGCTGACGGCCAGAGCCGAGGCCATCGCGTCCGGGTCCGGGTTCGGGTGCATCAACACTGCGATCCGGTCGTAGCCGGTCAGCGTCCGACGCAGTCGCTCGCCGGGCGTTCGGCTGAGATACCGACGCACCCAGATACCGGCACCGAGGAGGGCGAGGAGGACCACAGCGACACCAGCGATCAGCAGGGGGTTCTCGCTAGCGACCGCCGCGGCGGCGTCAACCTGGAGTCCGCCGACGGCAACGCGTGTCATACCACGCTGTTCGCCAGCCTATCAGTAATAAAGTTCGCCCCGATAGGGCTAATTTTGCCGGTATTCTCGGACGGCGTCGCGGTACCCTTCCCGGAATGTCGGGTACTCGAATTCATATCCCAGTTCGTGGAGTCGGTCGTTCGAGCATCGCTTGCTCGTCTGAATACGGCGCTTTGCGGTCTCTGAGAGGCTCTCGTCGGCGAGTCGTTCTTCGGTCGTCTGTTTCGGCGGGAACGAGACATCACACTGCTCGGCCAGCCAGTCGGCAAAGGCCCACTTTTCGACTGGTTTGTCGTCGACGACCAGCACGACTTCGTCACGGTGGTTCTCGGTCAGGAGGTGGCGCACGGCACCGGCTGCGTCGGCCCGGTGGACCATGTTCAGGTAGCCGGCCGTCACCGGCCCTTCCAGATACCGATCCAGTCGGTAGCGGTCCGGGCCATACAGGCCGGCGAAGCGAGCGACCGAGCCGTGGCCGCCGTATTCCACGGGACGCTCGCGGGCGACCCGCTCCGCTTCGGCCAGCACTTCGGTCTTCTCGGTCTGTGGGTCCAGCGGCGTCTCCTCATCGACCCACGCGCCGCCGTGGTCGCCGTAGACACCGGTACTGGAAGTGTACACCAGTCGCTCGGGCGGGTCGGCCCGCGACCAGAAGTGGTCGATAGCTGTCCGGAGGCCCTCGACGTACACCTCGCGGGCGGCCTCGGCACCCCTGCCGCCGGAGCTTGCGGCGAAGACGAGCCAGTCGGCATCCGGCACCGCCGACAGCGACTCGGGATCGGTTACGTCGGCCCGGACCGCCTCGAAGCCGGCGTCCTCGATAGCCGCGATGCCGCCATCGGACCGGCGAACGCCAACGACCTCGTAGTCGTCTTGCAACTGCCGCCCGAGTTCGAGGCCGACGTAGCCACAACCCAGAATGGCGACGCGCTCCGTCACCGCTTTTCCCCCTCGATGTGACTGTGCAAGAGGGCATACTCGGCCAGTGTCACCGGGTAGCGGCCCTCGATTTTCTGCTGGATTTCCTTTGGCTCCAGTTCGTCGTCGATACCGGAGGCGAGAGACTCAACGTCCATGACAGCCGTCGTCATCCCCATAAGGAGGATATCCTGTGCTTCGGCCTGTAGTGCGTCCGCGTCCGGCCGGTTCGGCCCGGTCGCCAGCACAGCGACCGCCTCATCAAGCGTCCGGTCGGCGATATCGCCGTCGGCGAACGCTGTCACTGTCGCTTGGTCGAGACCGGTCTCGGCGACGATTTCCTCAACGCCGACTGTCTCGACTGTCTCGGCCAGCACGGTGCCGTAGGCCGTCAGTAACTCCTCGGGGGACTGCTCGCCAGCGTCCGGAAACTCGCCTCGAAGCATGGGCATCGGTATGGCCCCGGGGTATTTTACTTCGGTTATGCGGCCCGGGGTCAGGAGCCTGCGTCCGGCCACCCACTCGATTCTTCCACACCGTTGCCGCCCTTGTCACCGACCCCGCGCGGTTTGGGTGGCACGACGACGACAACGCCCGTCTCGGCTCGGAACGAGACGCGGTCGGCGGTTCCCAATCGCTCGCCTGTGCCGTCGCCGTCCACGTCGAGCGTGACGTTGTGCCCGTCACGCGCATAGGTGGTCCGTGCGCCTGGCTCGCTCGGCGGACCATGACTCGCGGAGACGGCGAACCGTGCGTACTCGCCCTCCACAGTCACCCACCAGATGTTCGCCGTCGCGTACCAGGGGGTAACTGGCGGTGCCAGCGGGAGGCCCGCTGGGAGCCTGTCCGTTCCGAGCCGCTTCTTCGCGAGCTGCTGGACCTTCTGTTCGCCGGCATTCGCCAGAGCGCTGCTCAGTTCGTCTTTCGCAACGGACCGCACCGCCGAGGCCGTCCCGTTCGTCGACTCCAGCGTCGGTCTGGTCGCCGGCGTATCGACCGAAAGCAGTTGCAGGCGGAGGCGGTCGCGTTCGACCCGCGTGAGGTTCAGTCGGGCACCGGCGACGCGGGCGACCCGTTCCTGAGCGGAGCCGTTGGTCAGCGCCAGTGCTCTGGCCGCTGATGTTTCCCACGGCGACATCGCTTCAGTGACAATCGCCTTGCTCTCGTCCTGTTCAGCCTCAGTGTGCTGGGAGACTGCCAGCCAGAGTGTCGTCGTCATCTCCGTGTTGGCCGCCGCAACCTCCCGCTGGAGTGCGTCGCGTTCCGCGGTGAGCGTGGCGTTCGACCCGTTTTTGAGTGTCTCGTTTGCGGCTGCGAGTGTGTTCGCCGCCGTTGCGAGGCGTACTCTGTCACCACTCTCGAATGCACCGCCAACGATGGCGTCGGCGGCGTCGCCGTAGGGGACCGTGAACACGTTCGCGTTCCGCGCCACCAGCGGATGCTCGCTTCCGTCCAGCGCGCGATACCGGCGCTCGTCCAGTTCGGCCAGCGTCAGATATGGCGTCTGCGTATCGACCCGTGTCCTGACGGGACCGGCCGGGCCGACTGGCACTGGGCGTGACCGGGGGACGCGCGTCTCACGGGCGGCCAACCCTTTCCGGAGGGCACGCAGCGACCCCTCGGTGCGGTCCGTTAGCTGTGCGTCGACTCGCTTCCGGTTACTGTCCCGAGCCGAGGCCTGCCTATCTAGCTCCGCCAACACTGCATTCAGATAGGTCAGCCGGGCCGCGACGCGGGCCTTCTGGGCCGCGCTGTCGTAGGTGTCCGGCACGGCCGCAAGGGTAGCACGACGCTGTCCGACCCGTTCTCGGAGTTCCTGCGGAGGATTCGTCTCGAAGGTCCCGACACGTCCGCGCTCAACGGTGACGGTCGTGTTACGGACTGACGCCCGCAGACTCATCAGGTCCCGATACACCCAGTTCCGCAGCTCTGGCGGTTGGTCAGCCGTCACTGTCGCCTCTGTCCGGCTGAGGCTGTCGTCGACGACTCGCTCGGCCACTCCGTCCCGACCCCCGGCGTGACTGACGAGCACGTCCATTGCTTTCGGCTCCACGTCGGCAAGGTTCGACCCGTTCAGCGGACTCGGGCTGGCGTCGTGTGCGGTCCGAATCGAGCGGTTCGGTGCCGGTGAACGGCCGTGATGGCGGCCGACGACGGCGACGGTCACGCGATAGCGCATGGTGCTTGACGTCGTTGTGCGCTGGCGAACGGACCCGTTCTGCCAGACGGCGGTCCGTGTGTACTGGCGCTCGACAGTCCGGCTGAACGTCTCCAAAGTATGCCAACTGTCCGGCGTTGCAACGCGACCGCTGGCGTTCCCGACTGTCTTTGTAGCGGTGGTCGTCCGGTCGGCGACCAGTGTCCAGTCGGTGCCCGGCGACGACGGCGTCCCCGGCGGCCCCCCGCCCAGTCGATGTTTGTCGGTTTCCAGCGCTACCTCGACCGTGTATGCGTCTTCGAGCGTCTCGTTGAGCGCTGACGGCTTGGTGACGGACCGGAACGCGGTGTCGGCCGTCTCGTTGACGCCAACGGTCATCGAATCGGTCGAGCTTGGACCCGTTGTGGATTTCGAACGCGGCGGTGTCTCACTGATCGGCTTGTACTGGGCTTGGCCGACCACATCGCTGGAGACAGCGGTTCCCCTGCTGCCCCGAATTATGTCTTTGATTCCGGTCACCGCTGTTGCCTCTTTCAGCGCACGGCGACCCGCCGGGTCACTCCGGCCGAAGGTCGACCGCTGGACGCCGAGCAGTGCGCCGTTCGCCGCCAGCGAGACGTGCCGGTTTGCGACGACGTTTTCGATGCCAGCGCCGCCGTATTGCGCGTACCCCCTCGCCCACGCCATCGGGTACAGCCGCGCTGTCATCCGCTGGCTCAGGCCTGGCTTGTCCAGACCGTTGTTCAACCGCGTCTGGTAGGTTGACACCTGGTCGTGGAGCATGACCGCCTGGTTCGGAACGACGACGGTCGGCGACACGCGCCGCGTCGAAACCACTGCGCCGTTGCGCCGAACCGTCAGGACGACATCCTCGACCGTCGCCCGCATCGCGGTTTTGTTCGGCCCAGCACGTTCGACCGAGACGCGGCGTTTCGCCGCTCGGAGACCGCGCATGTTAGAAACCGCCGGCAGGCTGGCGGTCACGGTCACGTCACCGCTTCGGCCGGAGACGCGCTCCAGTTGGTCCGCGACCCGGAGATAGGCGCGGATTCTGAGCGCGTCCCGAAACGCTGTCGAGTCGTTCAGGACCCGACCAGCGGGTGTGTTGGCCGGCGTGATGACTGGGTTCGCCGCTGCCTGCTGGCCAGCCGTCGAGACGCCGTCCCGCACGGCGACCTGTGTCTCCGCCGTGGCCTCGTCAAGTGCCCGCTCAACGGCTGTTTCGCTTGGAGCCGGTTCGCTGACGAACGTTGGGGCCAGCGTGAGACTGCTCACCAGCAGGAGAACGCCGAGCAACGCGAAGGGGACGCGGCCGCGAGTGTCGTCTCTCACGGTGACCACGTCCTGACAGTCACGCGGACACGACTCGTTCGGACGGCGCTGGCGGCGTCTGCTGGCGAGTCGTACCGCGACCGCATATCGGTCCGAAGCCGAGCGGCGAGGGCCGCGGTCAGGTCGCGGTTCATCTCGACTGTCGACTGTCGCTTAACGGCAACGTTCGTCCCTGTCAGGTCGGCCATGCGCTCGTACCGCGTGGCCATCAGCACGTCTGCGGGGTAATCGCCGCGGAGGGCGTACCGCGACTGTGTCGGCGGGAACAGGCCGTCGACAACACTCCGGGCCACGACCGTCGCCACACCGTCGTAACCACCAGTCTTCGCCGCTTCCCGGGCCGGCTCCGAGACGTTCTCCATCCCGCTCGGGACGGTCACCGTCGCCGCTCGAACGTCTACAGTATCCGGCGGCCGGTTGCCGACGCGGTACTCCCCGCTGACTGGCGCACCGGGATACGGTGCCCAAGTGACGCGGGCGGACGTTCGATGCCCGCGGCTGTGGAGTCTGTCACGCGTCGCCGCAGCGACTCGTGACTCAAAGTCCGTGCCGGCGCTCGATACTCGCTCGCCCCCCACGGTGACGCTGCTCATCGCCGCCTCACCGAGCAGTTCCGCGACGGTCCCGTGGCTCGTCCGTTGCCGTCGCGTGGCGTGGTCGGGTGGCCTGCGGTGCTCTGACGGTGGGACGAGCAAATCATACTCGACGCTCGCGGTGCTCGTCGCCAGCGTCGACGCTTGCTCGGCCGCAGGGTTTGTGGTCGTCGCCGGGTTCTCGACCCCGACACCGCTCACAAGGGTCCCCGCGGCCGCACCGATGAGCAGGAGGAACACCGTCACGTCGGCGACGGCACTCATTGCTCGGGTCATCGCCACACTCGCACGGTGAGCGTTCCACGACGGACTGTCCCCGGCCCGACTTGTACGCTCACTGTTCTGGTTTCGGTGTCGGCGCTGGTCGGTGGCTCCCGGCCACCACTCCATCGCTCGCCGGTCATCGCCGTGATGGTCGCGTTCCCGTGGTAGTTCGCTGGCACCGCATCGAGCGCGTTGTCGAGCCCTTTGGGCCGAACGACACCGGCCGATGAGAGCCGTTGTTCCACAGCATCCGCGGTCGGCGTGGCGATGTTGCGGTCGTCGTCCAACGTTCCGAACGCATCGTCCAGCACGCCGGCATACAGCGATACGCCAAGCGTGACGGCGAAAACGGCAACGAGCACGGCGACAGGTTCGGTCGTCCCGCTATCCGACGATGGTGACATCGGTCCCTCCCCAGGCGACGTGCCTGATGGTCAGCCGGTCTGGAGCTGGTCGCCACCCGTCGTGCTTAGTCCGAGCCCGGCGGGTGTCCCGACGGAAAGCGTCGGGCGAATCGTACACCGCCTGTGGCCGCCCCCCGTTCACCACAGCCTGTAGCCGGTCGGTTCGCGCTGGGACAGCCGTTTGAATCAGTCGCGCGGTGGCTGTCCCGCCGTCGTTGCGAAGACGGACTTCACGGCCGTCGAACGCCCACTCCGTAGCGATGAGTCGTCGATGTGTGACGGACCCGGGCGGGCTAGTCGTGACTTCATCGATAGTTGCGGCCGCCGCCGTCGCGTCCGGCGGTGCGGTCGTCGGCAGGCTGGCGACGACCCCAAGAACGGCCACGCTCACTGTTCCCAACCCGACCCAGAGGTACAGCGTATCGACGTGCGTCTCGAACATGGAACGGCTTGGCCGCGTTCTCCGATTTAAACACTCAGACCAGCAGCCCGGTGGCGACGACGGCGACGAAGAAAGTGGCCGTGGCCGACAGGAGCGCCAGGCCGGTTCGGTAGCCAACGAGCGCGCGGTCGAGACCCCGATGCAGGCCCGTCGATAGCGCCGTCAACAAAACAGCCAAAACGAGCACGTACCAGCCGATAACCGGGCCCAGCAACGCACTCGGAACGATGGCGAACTGCTCGCCGCCGCCCATCGACCCAGCCAGCGCGACGGTCGCGCCGCCGACCAGTGGCCCGAACAACGCGGCGGTGTTCGACAGCGTCTCGGTAATCTGCGAAAGGTCGCGGCGCGTCTCACGCTCGATGGTCCGGAGTGCGTCCAGATGCTCACCCATCGTCGTCACGGACGCTCCCGCTGGTGGCCCGATTGCTGCGGCTGTATCCAGCAGCGTCGCCACCCGACGAGCCCGATGGCTCGGAACATCAGCGAGCGCGCCGCCGGGACCCAGAAACGCCCCCTCGACGCTGGTGCCGAGACGCTCCTGACGCGCGACGGCGGCTTCGATGACGGCGCTGGTCGGTTTTGAAGTCTCGTCGACAGCCTCGACGAGCGCGGCTTCGACCGACTGGCCGCGGTCCAGCCGTCGACCGACAGCCGACAGCGCGTTCGGGAGGCCCGCTTCGATGTCGGTAATTCGATCACGGACCTCGGCGACGGGTCGGTAGTAGCTGACGAGCGCGCTCCCGACGCCGGCCCCGAGTGCCCCGATGGGAGACGCCCACGCAGCGACGAGCGCGCCGGCAAGGAGCCATCCCCCGATTCCGGCGACGATGCCGCCCGCGATTGACGGGAGCACCGATGCCGGCACGTCCGGATGGCTCCGCGGGATTGTCGCCGGCGGGAACGCGACTGGTCGCTGTCCCAGGAGCCAGCAGCAAGCGACCAGCAGCGCGGCGGGCAAAATAACGCCGTAGGTCCCGACCAGCACGGGGGCGGTCACAGGCACACCCGCGGCAGCGGCGGCGGGCAACAGTGACGCCATCGCCAGCGGCAAGAGAACACCAAACGCGTACAGGCCAGTCGCCGGACCACGGAGTGAGGCCGCAAAGGCCGCCATCTCATCGCGCGTCCCATCAAGGATGCATCGTCGTGCGCGTTCGAGCACTTCGGGCCGCTCCTTGGCTGGAGCCGCTGTCGCGTTTTCGACCAGCCCGACCGAACGTTCCAGCGCCGGGAACCGGTCGCTCCATGACGCCGCGAACGTTCCCAGACCACTCTGTGGCGTACCTGCGGCTCGCTGTCGGTGGTAGTGCAGCCGTCTGGCAAGCAGGCTGTCTCCGGTCCGTCCAGCGAACGCCGCCGCCCGCTCAGCGCTGGGCCACAGCGTCGCGCCGAGCACTAAGGTCGTGACGAGCGACGGTGCGGCCCCCAGCGTTCGGATGCGCTTCGCCTCCGCGGCAAAGGGGACACCGTACCGTCCCAGCGCTCCGACACCCAGGGACAGGGCGAGGAACCCGAGACTGACAGTCGTCGCCAGCGGTCCGGTCACCGCCACAGCGACGAGCAATGCGAGCAGGGAGCCACACACCGCAACGGCGTAGCTCGCCGTCAGCAGTGTCTCAGGCGGAGCCGAAACCGAGAGCAACTGATACGCTCGTCGGTAGTCATCTGGCACCTCAACAGTGCCCGGGCAGGCCGCAACGAGCGCGGTTGTGAGCCGTGTGGCTGATGCCGTGTTCGCGTCATCATGGGCGTCGTCTGAACCGCTGGCGTGGCTCACGGCTGGACCTCGTCTGTGTGTGGTTCGTTCCCACGCGTCTTGACAGCCACCGACTCCTCGAATTGTTCGGTTCGCGTCTCGATAGCGTCGAGGACCTCTGCGTAGGACTCACCGGGCGCGGCGAGTGACTCCACCAGACGGCTGTTACCCCGCTCCAGACGACCAGTTGCTGTTGCTGTCGACCCGTTACGCTCGTAGAGCATCTCAAAAGTGACATCGTCACTGTGAGAGACGATTTCCGCGATAGAAGCGATACCGCGGCCGTGTTCCGACGTGGGCGGAGCCAGCGTCACGACGAGGTCCGTCACGGCAAACGACTGGACAGGGACACCGAGGTCCGACACCAGTCGTTCCTGAACGGCGTCGGGGCCGTTGCCGTGAATCGTTCCGAGGACGGCCCCGTCGCCGCCACCGACACGCATCGCCTCGTAGAGAACGCTGGCCTCCTCACCGCGGACCTCCCCAACGGCGAGCGCGCCTTCGCCGAGTCGGAGCGCGGTCCGCAGGGCCTCTGTCGCATTGACTGACGGGCCGTCCCCGCTGGCGGTCCGAAGTGCCTGCACGTCCCGTCCGTCGGACTGCAGTGACGCCGCCGGAAGTTCGGGCGTGTCTTCGATCAGGATGGTCCGGACCTCGTGGGGAAGCTCCCAGAGCAACGCCCCGAGTGTCGTCGTCTTGCCCGCGCCGCGAGGGCCGGCGACGAGGCAAGCCCCGCCCCGCTCCGCGACGACAGAGAGCAATCCAGCGACGGCGGCTGGCATCGTCCCGTTGTCGACGAAGTCGGCCAGCCGCCATACGTCGCTGTCGTGGGCGCGAAAGGCGAAGGCAAGGCCGTTACTGACCGGTTCGCTCACACCGGCGACGCGAATCTGCCGGTCAGCCACCGTTGCTGTCGCATCGAGCGTCGGATTCGCTCGCGAGAATGCCCGGCCGCTCGACCGTCTGAACGTCGACGCCAGTGTGTTCGCGCCCGACGGCGTCAGGCGGATATTCGTTCGCATGGTTTCACCGTCACAGCGCACTTGGAGCCGGGTGTCGCTCACCGGGGCAGTCGCGAACACGTCTGACACCCGCTGATCGGCGAAAATATCTTCGAGAATCCCGAGCCCGCCCGTGTGTTTCTCCAGTACTGCCCCGACAACGGTTGCCGACGATGGCTCGACGGCAACCGCGTTCGCTGCACTGTACGGGTGACAGCCGCCGTCGGCGGCAGCGGTCGCGACTCGCTCGTACGCCCTGACAAGCGTCTCCATCGTGTCCGCGTCGAACCGCTGTTCGCGGGGCTCGATATGATACATCGATAGTTGGTCACCGCCCGTGTTGTATCTCCGAACGACGGCCTCTGTCGGGAGCGTTTGCTGGTCCCGGAGAGTCGCATCGGCCGGCGGCGCTGCACCGACACGGGCGTCGCTAACCGTTGGCCCAGTGTAGGCAGTGAGTGCCTGTTCGCTGGTGTCGAAGCTTTCTGTGGCGACCGCCAACCCGGTCTCCGCTGCCAGGTCAGCGACCGGTCCCGCTCGGCCGACTGCCTCCGCGGCGGCAGCGACGGGGTCCCGGCGAGCGCGGTCTGCGAGGCGGTCGTCCAGCGAGGCAACTCTGGTTGCAAACCGGCCAGCCGCGGTGAGCACCGCCGCCGCCCGGTCGCTGTACATCCGTTCCTGTCCGGCTTGCTCCGTAACGACGGTATCGACACTAGCCGAAGAGAGCGAACCGATGACTGTCGCCCGGCAGTCAGCCGACGCGGCGAGGTCGCCACCGCCCGGACACTCGCCCGCTGTCATCACCAGCCGCCCGCCCTCGATAGCCGTTTCACAACGACACTCGGGCGCTGTCGATGATCCAAAGAGCCACTCACGCATGGCCACTCCTCGCCGCGGCTTCGGACTTAAACCGATGGACCATTACCACTCGCTGGCCATCCGACCGCGTCAGCACGAACACCAGCTGATGTGTGCCGGGTTCTTCTAGCCGGTCGGTCCCCGCTGTCGTTCGGATCGGGATGCCGACCAGCTGTTCGGTCTGTTTCCGGGACTCAACTGTCCAGGTCGCGACGCCGACACCGGCCCGCTCTGTGAACTGCAGCCGCCTGACACCGGCGTTCGTGTAGGTACGTGCGGGGAGTCGTAACTCCACCGCGCGTCGGGCGTCGCCGTTCGGCGTCGCGTCGTCAGTCTCGACCAGCATCGTCAATTCGGCTCCTAGTTCGTCCAGTTGTCGCTCCATCGTACCGCTGGCTGCGTCCGCTCGGGCCGTCGACAGTGCCGGCGCTGTTGCACCGATAAGTGCTGTCATGACCGCGACAGCGAGGACCAGCCGGTATATCACAGCAGCGCACGGATACGTCCGATAACGCCCGCGTCCAAGTCCTCACTTTCGTCCGAGTCGCCGCCGTCAGTGATGGCAGAGAAATCAGTCTGTGCCTCCGCCGTGAGGCCAGTTGTGGCGCTCGTCTCTGTGTGGTCGTCGGCCGGCGAACTCGAAAGGGCCTGTGTGCTCCCCGTCCGTCGCTGGTCGGTCCCCGCCGCCGGGTCAGATACCGACGGCGATGCCAGTTCCTCGTCGAGTCGGACCTCCAGTCGGTCGGTCGCCGCCAGCGCCGCGTCAGCGCGCTGTTCGACATCTTCGTTGACCGAACGGATGTTCCCCACGTACCCGCGGAGGGCCTGCGTGGCTGCTTCGAGTTCCGCCGTCCGCTCGTCGATGTCGGCGAGACGCCCCTCGACGGTGTCCATGCGGTTCTCCAGTTCTGCGAGTTCCGTTACCTCCGGGAACTCCGTCGTTCCGTCCGTGACCGCGCGTTCGACCGTACGGAGCCGCTCCGCCAGCGTTTCGATATCTGTCATGCCCGGCGCTGGTCCCGTACTAGTATTTGAACGCTCGGACAGGGCACTACGGGAAACGCGTCGGCCACTGACTGACGGTACTCTTCCGCCTCACCCGCTCATGCCGAGGATGAACAGCGCGAGGACGACGGAGATGAGCAGGGTTGCAAGGATAAGCAACGCGACGACTGTGACTGACGAGAGCGCTTCCTCGTCGGAGCGGAATTTGCGCAGTGGCATGGTGGTGAAATCCGATAGTGGCTTTTCCTCAACTAGCACCGGCGCTGGGTCGGTAGCTGTATCAAACCAATCAGATTACTAAACTGTATGCGTTTTTACTCGGTTCGACTGAGTTGTGGTCTCGAACGCGCCAGTACCTGACCCGGAGCCAGCGAACGTTTATGTTGGATGCCGTGCCCACGCCGTCCTATGGCCGATAGCGACCAGGTGAAAGCGGCACTCTCGGCGCTCGCTGATGGAAATGGTGACAGCGACGACGGGGACAAGTCGATCCGAGCGGCTGACCGAGAGGACGATAGTAGCACAGGTCGGATAGGAGCCCACGAGACGGGCGGTAACGCTGACTACCGGACGGTCATTGAGCGAGCGACTCGGGCAACCGACGATCTAGACGAAGCGGTCGCCTTCGTCGAGACGCTCGGCGTCGGTCAACTCGAAGCGGCCGTCGCGCAGGCCGAACACGAGGTGAGCGGGTTGGCAGACGAGGGACGGGCGGCTTTGCGAGCGTTCCGGCGGTACCGGGACGCTGCGGCGGGACCCAGTGATGGGTCGTAGCCAGCGGATCGAACACAGCACAGTCAACCACTTTCACTCCGCTCACGATACCCCTTTAGGTGGCGCTGGCTTACGAGTGGGCAAATGACTCGGGTGATACACACCGGCGATACTCACGTCGGGTATCAGCAGTACAACGTCCCCGACCGACGGGACGACTTCCTCGATGCGTTCCGGCAGGTGGTCCGGGACGCTATCGCGGACGACGCTGACGCCGTCGTCCACGCCGGTGACCTGTTCCACGACCGCCGCCCGGCCCTGACTGACATCATGGGTACGCTGACCGTTCTCGAAGAACTCTCTGAAGCCGGTATTCCATTCCTTGCTGTCGTGGGTAACCACGAAGCCAAGCGGGACGCCCAGTGGCTCGACCTGTACGAGTCACTCGGCCTGGCGACGCGACTCGACGACGAACCGACCGTCATCGGCGATACTGCCTTCTACGGCCTCGACTTCGTCCCGCGCTCGCAACGCGACGACCTCGACTACGACTTCGGCCCCCACGATGCCGACAGCGCTGCGCTGGTCACTCACGGCCTGTTCCAGCCCTTCGACTACGGCGACTGGGATGCCGAAGAAATTCTGACCGAGTCGTCGGTCGAATTCGACGCGATGTTGCTCGGCGACAACCACGACCCCGGTAAACAGCAGGTCGAGGACGCCTGGGTCACCTACTGCGGGTCGACCGAGCGCGCGAGTGCAAGCGAGCGCGCGGACCGCGGCTACAACATCGTCACCTTCGACGACGAGGTCCGTATCACCCGTCGCGGTCTCGACACTCGCGAGTTCGTCTTTGTCGACGTAGACCTCGGGCCCAAGGAAGGTGTCGAGCGTGTCCGGAGCCGCGTCGGCCAGCACGACCTGGAGGATGCCGTCGTCATCGTCTCTATCAGCGGCGACGGCGACCCGGTCACCCCGGCCAGCGTCGAATCGTTCGCGCTCGATCGGGGGGCGCTCGTGGCTCGCGTCACTGACCACCGGGAAATCACGGCCGAGGAGCGAGAAACCGATATCAGCTTCGCCGACCCGGACGACGCCGTCACCGAACGTGTCCGCGACCTCGGACTGAGCGAGGCCGCCCACGACATCGACGAGACGATCCGGGCCTCGAAGGTCGCTGACGCGAACGTCAAAGACGAGGTCGAACGGCACGTTCGTGAGCTGCTCAGTGAGGATTCGGATGCGCTTGAAGCCGACACGGATGCGGCTGCGAGCGGCGGGACGGCCGATGCGGAAGCGAACACAGACACGGCTGAGGACGACACCGACGACGGAGCGGCAGTGAACGAGGCCGACGACAAGGCACCGGTAGACGGGGCCGATGACGACGGCCAGGCGAGCGTCGAGGAGTTCCTGTAATGGAGGGTCAACAATGAAATTCCAGCGCGTCAAGCTATCCAATTTCAAGTGTTACGACGATGCCGACCTGCGACTTGACAACGGCGTGACCGTCATCCACGGACTCAACGGGAGCGGGAAATCATCTTTGCTTGAAGCCTGCTTCTTCGCGCTGTACGGCTCGAAGGCACTGGATGAGAATCTCGGCGACGTGGTTACCATCGGAGCCGACGACTGTACCGTCGAACTGTGGTTCTCCCACGCCGGTGGCGACTATCATCTCACGCGCCGGGTCCGCGCGACCGGAGCACAACCGACGACGGCGAAGTGTGTGCTGGAGACACCTGAAGGAAACTATGAGGGGGCGCGCGACGTGCGCCGACGCATTACCGAACTCTTGCGGATGGACAGCGAGGCGTTCGTCAACTGCGCCTACGTCCGTCAGGGCGAGGTGAACAAGCTCATCAACGCCTCCCCCGGCGACCGTCAGGATATGCTCGACGACCTCCTGCAACTGGGGAAACTGGAGGCGTACCGCGAGCGGGCCAGCGACGCCCGCGTCGGCGTCGGTCGGGTACGCGACGACAAGCAGGGGGCACTCTCACAACTCGACGAGCAGATTCAGGAGAAAGAAGAAAAGGACCTCCACGAGCGCCTGAACGGCCTCGAAACGAAGGAATCAGAGCTGCAAGACGAGATCGAACACATTGAGGACCAGAAGGCCACCGCCGAGGAGACGCTCACGCAGGCCGAGTCCGTCCTCGAAGAGTACGAAGAGAAACGCGACGAACTGTCGACCCTCGAAGCCGACATCGAGGATCTGGAAGCGACTATCACCGAGACGGAGACGGAACGAACCGAGCTCAAAGAGCAGGTCAGCGACCTACAGGACCAGCGCGAGTCGTTGCGAGAGGACCTCTCGGAAACAGTGGCCGAAACCGACCTCGACAGTTCGGAGCCGGACCCCGAAACCGTCGATGCGCGGCTTGACGAACTGCAGTCCCGCGATGACGAACTGCAGAGCCGCATCGAGGACCAGCGGGTCGATGCGAAGGATCACAGCAGCACCGCCGACGCGCTGGCCGAGAGCGCTGCCGACCTCGAATCCCGGGCCGAGGACAAGCGTGAAGAAGCCGCCGAACTGGAAACAGACATCGAAGCTGCGCGGGAGACTATCGCCGAGCGCCGGGAGCAGATCAGCGACATCGACGACCAGATCGCCGATCTCGAAGCCAGGTTCGAGAACGCGCCGACCGACCGTGACGGGTCGCAGTCGTACAAAGAATCCGTCGCCAGTGACCTCGATAACACCCGACAGCAGGTGACCGAACTGGAGACGAAACTGGAGAGCGAGCGCGAGTCGCTCGCGGAAGCCGAGGCGCTGCTGGAGGCCGGCAAGTGCCCCGAGTGCGGGCAGGACGTGGCCGAGTCACCGCACGTCGACTCTATTGAGGACGACCGTGATCGGATTGCCGAGCTAGAGGAGTTGCTCGCGGACGCTCGTGAGGATGTCTCGGACCTGAAGTCTGAGCACGAGACCGCGACGGAACTGGTCGAGACAGCGGACGAGCTATCGACGCTTGAGAACAACCGTTCGAACATCGTCCAGCTCGTCGAAGAGAAAGAAGCGGGGCTGGATGCGGACCAGGAGCGCATCCAGACGCTCCGCGAAGAAGCAACAGCACATGAGTCCGAGGCTGAGACGAAACGCGAGAAAGCCGCCGAAGCCCGCGAGCAGGCCGAGGACTGTCGCTCGGTCGTCGCCGAGTGTAATCAGGAGCGCCAGCAGGTCAAACAATCGATAGAGAACCTAGAGCGGGTCGAAGACCTGCTTGCGAAGATCGATGACTGCGACGACGACATCGAACGCCTGCGAGAGAAGCGCAGTCAGCAGGCCGAACTGAACGACCAGCGCCGCGACCAGCTCGCGGAGAAGCGCGAGCGCAAGCAGGATCTGGCTGAGTCGTTCGACGAGGACCGCATCGAAGCGGCTCGAAGCGAGAAGCAGCGGGCGAAAAAGTACATCGAACAGGCAGCGGAGGCACTGACGGAGAAACGCGAGAAACGCGACGAACTCCAGAACGCTATCGGTGGCGTCACGAACGAAATCGAGGAACTGGAGTCGCTGCGAGACCGGCGCGAAGACCTCGAAGCGACACTGGAGAGACTCGAAACGCTATACGAGGAAACCGAGGAGCTACAGGAGATGTACGGGACGCTCCGGGCAGAGCTGCGCCAGCGCAACGTCGAGACACTCGAACGGATGCTCAACCAGACGTTCGACCTGGTGTACCAGAACGACTCGTACTCCCACATCGAACTCGACGGGCAGTATCAGCTGACGGTGTACCAGAAGGACGGCGAGCCGCTGGAGCCCGAACAGCTCTCCGGCGGCGAACGGGCGCTATTCAACCTCAGCCTGCGGTGTGCCATCTACCGACTACTCGCCGAAGGCATCGAAGGGGCCGCGCCGATGCCGCCGCTCATCCTCGACGAACCGACAGTGTTCCTCGATTCAGGCCACGTCACGCAACTCCTTGACCTCGTTGAGTACATGCGCGATGAGGTCGGCGTTGAGCAGATTCTCGTGGTCAGTCACGACGAGGAACTGGTCGGTGCGGCGGACGACCTCGTCCGCGTCGAGAAAGACGCCACGACCAATCGCTCGCGGGTCGAACGGGTCGAAGCGACGGTCGCGGAACTGGCCTGACCGCAGTCACGACGCTGAACTGGCCTCAGTCGCGGAGATGTGCCAGTCCATCGCTGGCCGTTTCGGTCGTGTCGTAGCCTCGCTGGCCGTGGACCGTCGCCTCGGCGAGCAGGCCGGCGGCACGAAACTCGGCCAGCAGGCCGTGCAGGTCGCTCTCACAGAGGTCGTAGGCGGAAAGCAGCTCCGCCACGGAGAGCGGCCCGCGGTCGTCGAGTTCGACGAGCAGGCCCAGCGCACGCTCATCGTGAGCTGCTGTAATGACTTGGCGGGCGGCGTCAGGAACGCCCTCAGCGGCCGTGGCAAGCGGCGATTCGCCATCAACGGGTTCGAGATCAGCGTTTGGGAGGTGTTGCTGTTCGCCGGTTTCGGGGTCACGGACCAGACTCGACTCGGTGGACTCCTTCAGCAATAAGTATCGCGTGCCGTCGTCGTCCCGCACAGTACGCATATGGCTGTTTGTAGCCGACCGGGCCGGTTAGCCGTTGTGGTCGCTTGCCTCCGCGCCGTCTGGCTGGGTATCTGTTGTTTCGGTTGGTTCGTCCTCGTCGTCCGATTTGCGCTCCCGTTCGAACTGGACGTACCGAAACGTTCCGTAGCCGAAAGCGATGACGCCGACGAGGAAGATCCGGACCCCGAGGTCGACCTGTCCCTCGAAGTAGGCCAGCATCGGTCCGAGCGAGAGCGCCAGCAGCGCAACGTTGAAGACGATGACGAGTTTGACGAACAGTCCCGTGGCGTCACCGTCGTAAGCGCCGTCCGACGGCGATGGCACGTCCGGCCCGAGACTCTCCGGGTCGAACTCCTCGGGCTCGTACTCGCTCTTTTCGGAGAGGACGCCGCCGCTCTCGTTGGGGTCGTCCTCGCCGGGAATATCCATCACACTAGCTACGACGTGTGGACGCTAAAAGTACTTCCTGTCAGGCGATCTCCTGTAAGGTGAGTGCCGTATCAGTCTGTAGCCACGCGAGAGGGTTCTCTGCATCGTAGATGCGACCGCTTGCTGGTGGTTCGGACCAACGATGAAAGCAAACACCAATCCGACCGACCTGCAAGCTATCACCCCCGTAGAGGCACTACGACTGTATCTCGAAAGCAAGGTAGACGAATGGGCTACAGCGACTAAAGAACTACAACAGTTCCATCTCAATGAATTTGTTGAGTGGTTGGCTGAAGAAGATATAGACGATATGCGGAATATCTCTGCCCGCACCGTTCATAGATTCCGCTTGAACATTAAAGGTGATATAGCACAATCAACACTTGCGCAGCGGGTTAGCTCGGTTCGGCGGTTCTTACAGTTCTGTACGACGATAGACGCAGTGAGTCCGTCTGTACCTGAGCGGGTAGAAATTCCGAACCGAGATACGGAGGCTCGAACAGAGACGCTTGAAGCCGACCATGCAGAAGCAGCATTAGACTATCTGGAACGGTTCGCCTATGCATCAAGAGAACACGCCCTATTGGCGCTCACATGGCATACAGGGATTCGAACGGGTACGTTAGTCGCCTTGGATGTAGACGACGTGGAACCCGCCCAGAACCGCCTACGGATTCGACATCGGCCCGATAGTGATACCCCGCTAAAGAATGGTGAGAAAGCGGAACGGTACTGTGCGCTCTCAGAAGATGTAGCCGAGGTGTTAGAAGACTACATCAATCACAAGCGTATGGATATTGAAGACGACTACGAGAGAGTGCCATTATTCGCTACTGAAAACGGTCGGGCACCAGTGAAAACACTACGGCGGTGGTTTCAGGCAATTACTCGACCGTGCATATACGGAAATAGATGCCCCCATGGTCGTGATAAAAACGAGTGTGCGGCTGCCCAATCAATGTCTAATGCGAGTGACTGCCCATCAAGTGTAAGCGGGCATCCTATTCGACGTGGTGCTATCACGCACTTCCTCCGCAAAGACGTGCCTGAGAAAGTCGTCTCAGATAGAATGAACGTCTCGACTGATGTGCTGGAACAACACTACGACCGTCGTACTGAAGACGAGAAGGCGGAACAAAGGCGTGAATACTTAGACGGCGTGTAGACGCACCACACTTCGTCCCGAGTCGTAGAGTCGGGACTCAATGGTGCGGAGTTATCCGCACAACAGCACCGCTGGGGAGAGCCAAAGAACCGCCTCTTCCCCCAACTACCGCCCCACTCCGCACCCCACTTTCGTGCGCACACACACAACGCGTCTAATCTGAATTGTGGCCTGTAGGAAAACATCTCCTACATGGCCATGCAAGACTCGTCTTGCGGGCTATTCTCAGTGAGTGGCTGAATGGGGTGTTTCTATACCCCTATATTTGCTGTAGAACGTTCCTATCACAGATGTAACGTACAGAGACGGAATATTGTACGTAGCAACCTGCTACCACGAACATACCACCAGTAGCGACGTTCGGGTATTGCTGTAGGGCCGTGCAACCCGTTTGCACCACTCCAACCCCCACAGTCTATGGGGTACAAACAGTACTCCACGGGGTTGTTCGGAGTTATCCGAACTATAGGTTTCGTGCTATCGCACTCAGCGATAGACGAAGCCGAATATGGCTTCGCCCTAAAGAGTGCAAATGTATAAGCCGTACAACCGCTACCGCTGCGGGAGGCCAGAGAACCGCCCCAACTACCGCACTCCAATTCTCAGTCGATCACATCGGGTTAGAGGAAGCGTCTACTTGGGAAGAGTGTGGAAGCCACCCAAGCAGACAGCGAGATAGAAGAAGAGCACCTGCTTAATTTTGTCGTCAATAGTCTTGACGAGGAACTTTCATTAGATCTCGGCGAGAATGTCAAGGTCACGGCAGAGACGCTCTATGAGGTCCTCGCCGGCGCCAGCGCCGGCGGGACCTCGATCAATCACGTCTGCGAAACGACTGACGACTCACCACACGCTAATACCGTCCGTGGACATCTCACCGATCAGTTTGAACTGGATTCGGTTGAATCGGTTGGAGACACGCTGCTTCAACGAGATACGCTTGAGACACTTCCAGATCGACCGGTGGAGGTCTGCGCAGACCTCCACCTCGATCCCTACTACGGTGATGAGGACGAAACCGAGGCTCTGTACTCCTCACAGGCCAAGCGTGGAACAACGACGTTTCACGCCTATGCAACGCTCTACGTGCGCGTACGCAACAAGCGATACACGCTGGCGGTTCGCCAGCTCGTTGCTGGCGAAACCACCAGCGATGTCCTCGGTGAGTTTCTTGAACTCCTTGACGGCCTTGACCTCGGCGTCAAGGCCGTCTACCTTGATCGAGGTTTCTACAACAGCACCTGTCTCAAGCTGCTGTACGCGCACAATTACGCCTATGTGATGCCGATCGTCAAGTGGGGTGAGACGATTCAAAACAAACTCAGCAAAGGCTGGAGCCGCGAGATCGAACACGATCTCGCTGGCGAGGTGGAGTTCCCTGTGTTCATCGACTGCGTGTACCAGCAGGGACGGTACGACGAACACGGGGTGGCGCGTCACGGCTACGCCGCTGACGCGCCCTTTATCGACACGCCACGAGATGCACGAGATCACTACAGCAAGCGCTTCGGCATCGAATCAAGCTACCGATTAGCCAAGCAGAGCCTCGCTTTCACTAGTTCTCAGGATGCTGGACTACGGTTGGTAATGTTTGTAGTGAGCCTACTGCTTCAGAACAGCTGGCGATATCTCCACTGGAGGTACGTGGCGGCGCCCCGCCGTGGGGGGCGCCGCCTCTTGCAGTGGTCGTTCACGGAGTTTTGCGAAATGACGCTTCGCGCAGCTTGGACAGCACTTGGTGTCCGCAGGTCTGTTCCAGCGAATCAACCACTTGACGGCCGGTTCTTCCGGTAGCTGTCCATCGGGCCGGACGGCGGTCGTCAGTGGTGACACTGTCGCGTCGGCGGCAGTCCGCCGCCGACAGCGACGGTCCATCCCGAAAATCATGCTCACCAGCGGTTCGAAGATGCTCCACAGCTAGTTCGGTTTAGTTCACCGTAATCAAACGGGGTTACGCGGCTGTCGATGTGATCGACTGATTCTGTACGATTGCGATTCAGCGGTGGTGGTGGGGTGGTAGTGCTTCTATATTACTTAAGTAGTATCTGCACAGATACATACATAGAGGGAGTGCGGTGGCAGTGACTAATGTTGTTGAATTGCTGTGCGGTGGCTAAGGCTGTGTTCTGAAGGGAGTTTTTGTAGATTACATCAGCGTGCCAACAGTTCTACGCTCCTGCTGTAGATGAGCGTTGGTAATACTCATGCTGATTGAATACTCTACGATTCAGATTAGTGTTGGTGCTGTAGCCGTTGCATTTAGGTAGCTGTAGAATGTATACCTACATACACCCTATCCCACCGCGGTGGGGCGGACTACTCACGTTTCTTGCTGGCTGAGGCGGTTACTAAAACCGTGTTCTAAAGGGCGGTTTGCTGTGGTTTCACCAGCGTGCCAACATACCACACACACTCTTTTGTAGATGAGTGTGGATAATATCCACGCTAATTATATCGGTTCGGCTACAGTTTCGAGAGATAGGTCTATTTCATCCAGCAGATTCATCGCATCGTAGTGTTCTAAAACCAACACATCGTCTGAATAATGGTAGCGGTGCGTGTGGTTATCAGATGCATAGCCGTCACCGTCGTAGGAAATTGTATCGTACCCTATCTCAGCCAGCATATCAGCGAATCTATCGCTATCTACGTCCCAGCCCCGCAGGTCGATTTGTAGGCTACCAAACAAGTCACCTATAAAAGTACTGGCAGTTATGATTGTGGCCTTCAAACAGTCGTTGCTGAGGGATTCCACGGACGTGCTACCCCCCGTATAATTCTCAAATTCAGGATGTGGAATCGTAGAAAGGGCATATACGTCGTTGCAATCTTCAGCAGTAACATCGCCACCGAGACGGTCGTTTAATCCATCAGCCACAGTATCAGAATCTTGATATAATCGCACGGGATTGCTCAGCCAGCCGAGTAGGTCGGAATATGCCTGTAAAAGCTCTCTATCAGCACTTAATACCATTATAGAGGGGTGAGATGTTCTATCAGATATTGTGACTCCACGCAGTATCAAAAATTCTATAATTCCCTGCTGTAGCTTAGAGAGAGTAGGTCGGTGCGATGGAGAGTAACTAAAATGTGTACCTAACCGTTTATACTTGTTACCGCATTTTGGACACGTCGACGTATCTTTGGCTGTTTCGAATGTATCCATACAAATTACCACTATATTTCCACCCTTTTAGGGGATAAATTCATCTTTTCAGTTCTATGCCTACCCATCTGACCGATTCCATCTATGTCCCACGCAATTGGTGGGCACAATATTTCGAGTTGAATCATATGTATTTATCAGCGTGTGGCTTATTATCATGCTCATCTACAGAACGAGCATAGTACTGCTGGCACGCTGGTGAATCCACAAAAACTCCCTTTAGAACCGCACTAAGTCACCGCACAGCCACTTAGCAACAGTAGTCACCACCACCGCCCTTCTTACTAATTTATCTGTGCGGATACTATATAAACGTATATTGCGCACACTTCCCACCACCACTGTTGTGTGTTGCAGCAGCAGTTGGGGAGCGGTCTTTGGCTCTCCCGCAGCGGTAGCAGTAGCTGTAACCGTCTACACGGCTTCTCAAGCGGTCGGTATTCTATTCCAATGGATACTACTCGCAACTGAATAAGATTGCACACAGCGTATTCTGTGGCTTCTGAGAGTGATTGTAACACTCAGCGTTACGCAAATATCTAAAAACGGATATTGGTAGTAGACCGTCTCTACCTTTGAGATTTATCCGTCAGTACGTATTAAACGAGGCGAAGTGGGACGCTATGTTTCACTTCAAATATTTTCAACAATGACTACAGATAAGCGAACTGATAGAATTCGAGTGAACAGTCGAGATAAAGAACTTCTGCGCGAAGCCAAGTCTTGCTTCGATGTCCCTGTGCCTCTTGGATTTGTTGCACGAAAAGGCGCGCTAAAACTGATTGAAGAATCTGAAGACGATTCGGAGGTTGGCTTTTAATGGTGGTTGATGAGACTTGCGGCGAATGCGGATGTAGAATTGTACTCCCACCATTTCCTGATAAAAATGGGCTATACTGGTGTAAAGAACACTACCCAGAGCCAAACGACGGTGAATTCACCCATATTCCCGACGAATTTGCTGATTACCGTGATGAGCGGAGGGAAATGTACAATGACTGAGGTTTTTAGCATCGTTTTCACCCCCTCCGCTGGGACGACCATAGAGCTACCAAGTGAAATCGGACGGAAGGACTGCGGCCATTATGATGGAGGTCAGCGAGGAGATGGCACCTTTAAAATCAGTGTTGTTGGCCGTGGCAAAAAGTCCGAATACGTCGTTCTGAGCAATGATGTAGGTCATACAGAGGTAGAGGGAGATTCTGAAATTCTCGGTACTGATGTGGCCGATGAGACGCTGTGGTATGCGGTACCGCGGTCGGCCTACGGGGGTGGCGAGTAATGTTGGATAGCGAACAACTCGAAGAAGCACAAGAGCGAGATGGTAGTACGGCTGAAGATAGGCCCGATGAATGTGATGCAGCATTTGAACGAGATTATCCCGCTGTTGGCTTCGGTAATGGTTCACCGATACTCGATAAAAAATACGACGAATATCCGAGCGGTGATGATATTCTCTCACCAGACGCCAGCGGGGTTCTGGAAACTCTCGCAGAACACCCGCTTATCGGGAGCGTCCGTGATATCTCTGATGAACTGAGAGCCGATGTAACGGTTGTGAGTAAGGCGCTTGAATTGCATGATGTAGACCGCATAGAACCAGTTGAAGACGATGCACAGCCATCTGAGAGCGAATTAGAGCTACCTGATGGCACGGTCGTGGATACGGAACAGTTCCGTACCCCTATCTATAGAGACGCCCGTCTACTCGAATATCTCTACGTAGATTGCGGTTACTCTATTGCCGAGATGCGGGAGTTTCTGGAATCCGAACGGAATCACGGGCGGGGGGCAGAGAAACCACGTTGGACGGTGGATAATACAGATATTCGCACAGAACTGGAAATGGTCGGACTTCTCATCGGTGACGGTGACGACGGTGAGCGCGACGATATTCGATTGGGTGGGGCGAGTCTATCGGAATCTGAGACTTCGGGCACAGATGGGCTAACAGTTAGCACATCCGATTTCTGAATAGTTAGCAAACTGAAACAGACGGCAGCAATAATTATCAATATGACTACACAGACAGCAGCAACAGGTAACAGCAGCAGCGATATCCAGTGGAATAGTAGCGATAATCTTAGCCGAGAGATAGGCGATACATCACATAACCCTAAAACCGTAGTGCGAGAGCGAGATGCCTACGAAATTAGTGAGTATAGCGGTCAAAGGGACTACGACGGCGATGCATCTCACGGCAGCAGATTCGACCGTGGCGATATTCCACAGCAGAAACAAGAAAAGTGGCGAAGGTTGTGGATGTTGAATGAAGGGGCCAATCCATCGTATGAAGACGGTGATGGGCTTGAGTCTCAGATTTCTAATCCATCTGATACGACGGGGCGTAGAGCGCATCAAGATAAGTTGGAAACAGTCGAGCGTATCGGTGCTAAATTCGAGGTACCTTCAGCTACAATAAACGAGGCGAGAACCTTAGCCTCTGCTGTAGACGCTACGGGCCACAGTCTGGAGAAGGTCGCTATTGGGGCTATCGTCGTCGCCAATGATAGGCACATCGCTGAGAAAGTGCGACGTTCTGATGTAGATAGCGCCGTCGCAGATGTGTTTGAGGGCAGTTTAAGCGATGCAGAAACAAATACCGCCTTAAACCTACTCGAAGACGCTGAGACGCTACCTAAACTGTTTCAGCGACGGCTGAAAGGTAGGAGCGACGTTCAATCCTACGTTGAAGACTGCGATTTTACTGTTCAATCAGCGATGGGGGTGTTCTATGATGACTGAATATCCCTACGATATTTCCGTCGATAATGAAGAAGTTTCCAGACTCCTATCTGAGAAACAAAAGCCGTGGTGGGATGCAAGAGTATTAGATTGCCTACATAACGAATTACATCTTAGCTTAGCTGAAATAGGTCAGTTATTTAATATAAGCCGCCAATCTGTTCGGCATGCTGCGAAGGAGCTTGATGTGTCTATAGAGAGGAAAGAGAGTAGTTACTCGAAGATTATTGATAAGGAACAAAAGCGGTTAGATGATTTTGAGAATCAAAACGGGTTATCTGATTTTATGTAGACGAATCTATCAGCGATAGTGATAGGTCGTGGCCGAAAATAGTAGCCACGACGAGAAACAGACAGCAGCAGGCGGGTGACTAACCCCGCCACATGGACAACACTTCAAACTTCCACAGGTAGCAGCAAGCTAATTGAAGTTGAAACGGAATCCCACCGCTTCACTACTGTTTCTGAGCGCATGGTATAAAAAGGGACTTAAAAGGCCAGTATATTGGATTATTTTCTATCTGATAGAAAAAATTAAGTTTAAATCATATTGTTGATTTTGCTATATATGCGCCGTAAGGAATCAAAGATTCCGTTACATCTGTGATAGCGAACTGATGCAGAGTGGACATTCATGCACCCCGCTCCCCGATAAAAAAGATGTTACCTTCCCAACCTAATTACGACGGGTAGGTTGCACGGTTCACACCGTGCGTACCCACGACCTAAGAGCTTAGGTAGGGGTAACAGCAGTGTTGTCCCCCTTGGCTCTCCCGCGCTGTGCTGAAATCACACCGACATTGAACCACTCACCCCCATAAGATGAGAACGACTGTAGAAAGGCGGCAAATATTGCTGTTCCGTATCTCTCTCCATAGGGTAGAGCGATACACTCATTTAGGAATTGGCGTCTTATCCCGCGTGCGACGCGTCTAATCGGATTTGTGGCCTTGAACGGTCGAAAGAACTAGGTGTATTGGCACCTACTATACACTCGAACCGCCAGCAGGCAAGAGCATACCCTACTGCGTGGGGCTATACAAAGCGGCAAGTTGCGTAACCCCTGAAAACGGGCTTATGCAATCTCCTGTAAGGTGAGTGCCGTATCAGTCTGTAGCCACGCGAGAGGGTTCTCTGCATCGTAAAACACTGTCCCCTCCTCGGTCTCGTAGGTCTCGGTCGTCTGGATGGCGTCCGGGAGCGCCGGCTCCGACCGCAGTTCTTCGGACCTATCCGCCTCGCCGTGGGGGGATGCGTGGTGCGACATTGGCCGTCAAACTTGGGTATGTTACTCGATGGCATATACTTTCTGCCTGTGGCAATACCCCGTCGACCGCCGGTGTTTTTATGCGGCATCTCGAAACAAGGCCAAGAATGAGTGACGGGACCCAGGGCACGCTGGGGGACTTCGAGCAAGATGCGGATGAGGATCGCCCGGTCGCCGACGAAGCGGCGGCCATCGCGGGCAACGGTGGGAGCGACGACGGTGACACGAGCGTCGTCGACCTCGACGAGCGCCAGTTCCCGCCGGTCGAGGAGACCGTCGAGTTCGTCGTCACGCAGGTCGACTACACCATCGAGGGGCAGGGCGATGATGAGTCACCGGTCGTCCACGTTTTCGGGCGCACTGACGACAATGAGTCGGTCCACGCGCGAGTCTTCGACTTCCAGCCCTACTTCTACGCACCGACTGACAGCGTCACCGAGGACGGACTCCGCCAGTACGACAGCATCGCCGGCTGGGAAGAAGCCGACGCGGACGGCGACCCCTACGAATCGATTCGCGGCGAGCGTCTGACGAAGATATTCGGCCAGACGCCACGCGATGTGGGACAGATCCGTGACGACTTCGACCACTACGAGGCGGACATCCTCTTTCCCAACCGCCTGCTCATCGACAAGGACATCACGAGTGGTGTTCGCGTCCCCGCCCGCGAACTCGACGACGGGAGTCTGAAGGTCCATCACGAGGAAATAACGCCGGTTGAAGCTCACGCTGACCCGCGGGTCAACACCTTCGACATCGAGGTCGACGACAGACAGGGGTTCCCCGAGGACGGCGAGGAACCGATCATTTGTCTCACTTCCCACGACTCCTACCGCGACGAGTACGTTGTCTGGCTGTACGAGTCCCCCGACGGCATCGACGGCCCCGAGGCGCTGGCCGGCTACGACCCGATTCGAGAAGAGTTCGAGGCCGACGTGCGCGTCTTCGACGAGGAGGAGGCCATGCTGGAGGCGTTCGTCGACTACATCGTCGACACCGACCCAGACGTGCTGACTGGCTGGAATTTCGACGACTTCGACGCGCCGTACTTCCTTGACCGTCTGGAGGAACTCCAGAGTTACAACCACGACTTCGATCTCCAGATCGACCGACTCTCGCGGGTCGACGAGGTCTGGCGTTCGGGCTGGGGTGGCCCCGATATCAAAGGCCGTGTCGTCTTCGACCTCCTCTATGCCTACAAGCGAACGCAGTTCACTGAACTCGAATCCTACCGGCTTGACGCCGTCGGCGAGCAGGAACTCGGCGTTGGCAAGGAACGCTACACTGGCGACATCGGTGACCTCTGGGAGCAGGACCCCGAGCAGTTGCTGGAGTACAACCTCCGGGACGTGGAGCTCTGTGTCGAACTCGACCGCGAGCAGGACATCATCGACTTCTGGGACGAGGTCCGCACCTTCGTCGGGTGCAAACTGGAGGACGCGACGACGCCCGGCGACGCCGTCGATATGTACGTCCTCCACAAGCTCCACGGGGAGTTCGCACTGCCGTCGAAGGGTCAACAGGAGAGCGAGGACTACGAAGGCGGAGCCGTTTTCGACCCTATCACCGGCGTCCGTGAGAACGTCACCGTGCTGGACCTGAAGTCGCTCTACCCGATGTGTATGGTGACGACCAACGCCAGCCCGGAGACGAAGGTCGACCCGGAGACCTACGACGGCGACACCTACCGCGCACCTAATGGCACCCACTTCCGGAAGGAACCGGACGGCGTCATCCGGGAGATGGTCGACGAACTCCTCTCAGAACGCGAAGAAAAGAAAGCCGAGCGAAACAGCTTCGACCCGGACAACCCCGAGTACGAGCGTTTTGACAGGCAGCAGGCCGCCGTCAAGGTTATCATGAACTGCTTCACGCCGGATACCGACGTGCTGACACCGGAAGGCGTTCAGAACATTCGCGACCTTGATATCGGCGACGAGGTGTATTCGCTGGACCCCGAGACGGAGGAGATGGAGGTCAAACCGGTGGTCGAGACACAGTCGTATCCGGACTACCGCGGCGACCTCGTGGATATAGAGACGAGCAAGATGGACTTCCGTGTGACGCCGAACCACCGGATGCTCGTCCGAAAGAACGAGACCAACGGAATCACTGAAGACGGGTACAGTTTCGTCGAAGCTGGTGACCTCGACGATGCCACGAACTACGAACTCCCCCACGACTGGGACGGACCGGACGGCGACCCGCTGGACACGGTGGATCTGACCGAGTACGTCGACGACTACGAGGTGTGGGTCCGGCCGTCGGTCTACGGCCACACGTTCGCCGCCGAGATTGGCCACTATCCGGACACAGTGTTGAAAAACGATATCGGCGAGGAAGGGTACGTCTTCGGCCCCAAGGAGTTCGAGGCCAACCGCGAGTATATCGAATCCGTCGCCGAACGGACGTATATCCACGCCGAATCGGGCCGGAAGTGGATACCGCGAACCTTCGACAGCGACGACTTCCTCGAACTGCTCGCGTGGTACATCACCGAAGGGAACGTCTACACCTCCGAGACGAAACAGTTCGGGGAGAAGACCCGCGGGGCATCGACCACGGTCAAAATCGCTCAGCAAGCCATCGCGGACGGCGGCGAGTCCGACCACGCAGCAATTGGTGACCTCCTCGACCGACTGGGGTTCGACTACTACGTCGACGACCGGAGTTACCAGTTCACGTCGGCGCTGCTGGGCGACCTGCTCTGTAACATCTGCGGCGAGGACAGTTTCGAGAAGCGGATTCCCGAGTTCGTCTTCGACCTGAGCCACCGACAGAAGCGGCGCTTCCTCGACACGCTTATCGCCGGTGACGGAGACCGACAGAAGAACTCTTGGCGGTACACCACATCCAGTGACCAACTCCGCGACGACGTGCTCCGGCTCTGTGCGCATCTCGGACTGACTGCGAACTACAACCGTGACAGCGGCTCCTGGCGAATCTACGTCACGGAAGACAACAAGAACACGCTCCGGATGCATCGCAGCGGGTCACGGAGTACGGCCGACGACGGTGTCTACTGTGTCACTGTTGCGGACAACCACACGCTCATGGCCGGCCGCAACGGGAAATTCCAGTTCGTCGGTCAGTCGTTATACGGCGTTCTGGGGTGGGACCGGTTCCGTCTCTACGACAAGGAAATGGGCGCAGCGGTCACCGCCACCGGTCGGGAGGTCATCGACTACACGGACGAGGTCGTCGCAAACGAGGGGTACGAGGTCGTCTACGGGGACACCGACTCCGTTATGCTACAACTTGGCAATGTCGGTCCAGATGACGTCGAAGGCGACGTCAAAATCACCGACCAGATGCGCGAGAAACACCCCGAGATGGACGACGACGAGCTCGAACTCATCGCGACGACCATCCAGAAAGGGTTCGAACTGGAGGAGACGATTAACGCCTCCTACGACGAGTTCGCGATGGAGCGGCTTAACGCCCAGTTCCACCGCTTCGAAATCGAGTTCGAGAAGCTCTACCGCCGGTTCTTCCAGGCGGGCAAAAAGAAGCGCTACGCGGGCAACATCGTCTGGAAAGAGGGCAAGCACGTCGACGACATCGATATCACCGGGTTCGAATACCAGCGGTCAGACATCGCGCCGATCACGAAGCGGGTCCAGAAGGAGGTCATCGACCGCATCGTCCGCGGAGAGGACGCAGAGTCCATCAAGCAGTACGTCAGCGATGTCATCGAGGACTATCAGGACGGCAACGTCAACTACGACGACGTAGGTATTCCCGGTGGCATCGGGAAGAAACTCGACAACTACGACACCGACACTGCGCAGGTCCGGGGCGCGAAGTACGCCAACATGCTTCTGGGAACGAACTTCCAGAGCGGGTCCAAGCCCAAGCGACTGTATCTCGACCGGGTCCACTCGGACTTCTTCCAGCGTATCGAGGAGGAAGAAGGACTGGACCCCCAGCGGGACCCGCTGTACGGCGAGTTCCGGCGGGACCCTGACGTAATCTGTTTCGAGTACGCAGACCAGATCCCCGAGGAGTTCGAGATCGACTGGGACAAGATGCTCGATAAGACGCTGAAAGGGCCGATTGCCCGCATTCTGGAGGCAATGGACATCTCCTGGGAAGAGGTCAAATCCGGGCAGGAACAAACAGGACTCGGGAGTTTCATGTAACCAACAGAAGGCGGGCGCTTACTGCTGTGGGAAATATTATTTCTATATACTGAATTTGAGTTCACGGCAATGCGAAAGCTTCATGGGTGAAACGTACCTTCTTTCGGTTGACCTAAGAGATACCTATGGCGAAACTCGAAATCAACAATCTCCACGCAGAAGTCGCAGAAGAGGACGGTGAAACGATTCTTCGCGGTGTCGACCTCGAAGTCGAGTCCGGTGAAATCCACGCGCTGATGGGTCCCAACGGCTCGGGTAAGTCCACAACGGCGAAGATAATTGCCGGCCATCCCGCCTACGAAGTAACTGACGGGGAAGTACTCATCCACCTCGAAGAGGACGAGTTCGGTGACGAGGAGATCCCGGAGGACCTCCGCACCTGGAACCTGCTCGACCTCGAACCGAACGAGCGCGCCGCGCTCGGCATCTTCCTCGGCTTCCAGTACCCGGCCGAGATCGAAGGTGTCACGATGGTGAACTTCCTCCGCACCGCGCTCAACGCCAAGCTCGAAGAGCGCGAGGAACTCTTCGAGGACGACGAGGAAGAAGAAGCCGAGACAGAGGGCGGCGACACCAACGAGGACGCCGCCGGCTACGACACCTCCCCGATGGAGGGCAACGTCGAAGAAGGCGAAATCGGCGTCGCCGAGTTCCAGGAAATCCTCCAGGAAAAGATGGAGCAACTGGACATGGACGAGAAGTTCGCGTCCCGGTATCTCAACGCTGGCTTCTCCGGCGGCGAGAAGAAGCAAAACGAAGTCCTCCAGGCCGCGATCCTCGAGCCCTCCGTTGCCGTGCTCGACGAGATCGACTCCGGGCTGGACATCGACCGACTGCAGGATGTCTCTAACGGCATCAACGCGCTCCGTGACGAGCAGGGCGCGGGTATCCTTCAGATCACGCACTACCAGCGCATCCTCGACTACGTCGAACCCGACCACGTCCACGTGATGCTTGACGGCCAGATCGCCACCTCCGGTGGCGCTGAGCTCGCCGAAAAGCTCGAGGACGAAGGGTACGACTGGGTCCGAGAGGAAGCCTACGAGGCCGCGTAACGCCCTTCCGTATACAGCGATAACATAACACACACTATGAGTTCAGATCAAGACCACCTCAAGGAAACCGACACGGAGAAGCGCTTCGAGTTCAAGAAAGAGGAGAAGTCCGCCTTCGAAGCCGAGAAGGGCCTCACGGAGGAGACCATCCGGGTCATCTCCGAAGACAAGGACGAGCCGGAATGGATGCTCGAACGCCGCCTTCGCGCACTCGAGCAATTCCACGAAATGCCGATGCCGGACGGCTGGCCGGGCGCACCCGACCTCTCCGAGGTCGACGTCGACGAGATCGTCCCGTACATCCGTCCCGACATCGAGACCCGCGGCGGGGTCGACGACTGGAACGACCTCCCCGAGGAGATTCAGGACACCTTCGACAAGCTCGGCATCCCGGAAGCCGAGAAGAACGCCCTCTCGGGCGTTGGCGCGCAGTACGAGTCCGAGATTGTCTACCAGAACATGCAGGAGCGCTGGGAAGACAAGGGTGTCATCTTCTGTGACATGGACAAGGCTGTCCAAGAACACGAAGACATCCTCAAGGAGTACTTCATGACCAAGGCCGTGCCGCCGAGCGACAACAAGTTCGCGGCGCTGCACGGCGCTATCTGGTCTGGCGGGTCATTCGTTTACGTCCCCGAGGACACTACGGTCGACATGCCAGTCCAGGCGTACTTCCGCATGAACTCCGACGGCATGGGCCAGTTCGAGCACACGCTCATCATCGCCGAGGAGAACTCCGAAGTCCACTACATCGAGGGCTGTTCCGCCCCGAAGTACTCCGAGTTCAATCTCCACTCCGGCGGCGTCGAAGTGTTCGTCAAGGAGAACGCTCACGTCCAGTACTCGACCGTCCAGAACTGGTCGAAGAACACGTACAACCTCAACACCAAGCGCGCCATCTGCGAGGCCGACGGCACGATGGAGTGGGTTTCAGGATCGATGGGCTCGAAGGCCACGATGCTGTACCCCTCGACCGTTCTCAAGGGGCCGGGCGCGACGGACAACCACATCACCATCGCCTTCGCCGGCGAGGGGCAGGACATCGACACGGGCGCGAAGGTCTATCATAACGCCCCCGAAACGAAGTCCACCATCGAATCCAAGTCCATCAGCAAGGACGGCGGCCGCACGAACTACCGTGGCCTCGTCCACATCGCTGACGGAGCCGAGGACTCCTCGACTTCTGTCGAGTGTGACGCTCTGATGTTCGACAACGAGTCGACGTCGGACACGATGCCGTACATGGAGATTCAGGAGTCCAAGGTCGACGTTGCCCACGAGGCGACCGTCGGCAAGATCGGCGACGAGGACGTCTTCTACCTCCAGTCCCGTGGACTGGACGACGACGATGCAAAGCAGATGATCGTCGCCGGCTTCATCGAGCCGATCACGGAGGAACTGCCGATTGAGTACGCCGTTGAGCTGAACCGCCTCATTGAGCTTGAGATGGAGGGGTCGCTCGGATAACCATGAGTACGCAGGTACACGCCAATCTCACAGAGGCGCAGGTAGAACAGATTTCAGACGACCTCGGCGAGCCCGAGTGGCTGCTCGAGACGCGAAAGGACGCGCTCGCAGCGCTCGAAGAGCTCGACATGCCGGACGTCATCCGGACGCCGGGTCGCACCTGGACGAACCTCGACGCGCTCGAATACGAGTCGCTGGTCGACCCGCTCGACTACGCACAGGACAAGGACCGCGTCGATGCGGAGGGCGTCGAGGTCCTCTCTTGGAGCGAAGCGCTTGCGGACCACGAGGACCTCGTCAAGGAGCACTTCGGCAGTACCGTTGACCCGCAGCGGGACTACCTCACTGCGCTGTCGACGGCCCTGTTCTCTGCCGGAACGGTCGTCTACGTCCCCGAGGGCGTCGACGCCGAGGACGTGAAGATCCGGACGACGATGAACAGCCAGTCGCTGTTCAACTACACGCTCGTCCTCGCCGAGGAGTCCTCCTCGGTCACGATTCTGGAGCGCCAGCAGACGGGCGAGACGACCGACGCTGACCAGTACTACTCCGGCATCGTCGAGGTCGTCGCCGAAGAGAACGCCTACGTCCAGTACGGCGCGCTCCAGAACCTCTCGGAGGAGACCTACAACTTCCAGGTCAAGCGCGGCCACGCCGACACTTACGCCACGGTCAACTGGATCGACGGCAACATCGGCTCCCGCCTGACCAAGTCCAACGTCGAAACCCGACTGCTGGGTGACTCCTCCGAGTCACAGATTCTGGGGGCCTTCTTCGGCCACGAGGACCAGCACTTCGACATCGCGTCGCGTGTCTGGCACGAGGCCGAACACACCATCGCCGACCTCGTCACCCGTGGCGTCCTCGACGACGACGCCCGCTCGGTGTACGAAGGCGTTCAGGACGTCGGCCGCGAGGCCTGGGACACGTCGTCGTACCAGCGTGAGAACACGCTCATGCTCTCCGACGATTCCGAGGCCGATGCGTCGCCGAAGCTCATCATCAACAACCACGACACCGAGGCCTCCCACTCTGCGACGGTCGGGCAGGTCGACGCAGAGGATATGTTCTACATGACCTCTCGCGGTGTCGACCCCGAGAGCGCGAAGAATATGCTCGTCGAGGGCTTCTTCGTGCCAGTGCTGGAGGAGGTTGAGGTGGACGAACTCCGCGAGGACCTCGACCAGCTGATCTACGAGCGGCTCAGGCAGTAACCGCCCCCGTCCGCAGCCTTTCCCGTCTACTGCTTCTTGCTACCGGCTCGTTTTCACCAGACAGCCGCTGTGAAGCGTCTCACCGTCCATCAGGGTCAAACCGGACAAGACCGAAGAAGTCGCTGAGTTCCTCGAATCCGCACTTCCACAGGCTGAGGTCGAAGACCGACACGACGGCCACAGCCAATCGCAACAACAATGTCCGTATCGTGTGTTTCGGGGGTATGCCCTTCGAGACGCCGGACCTGCTCGGGCCGTCCGAACCCGTTCCAGACCGACTGTCAGCCAACGAATTCCTGCTCCGGCCGCTGACGCCCACCGACGCGGAAATAGATTACGAGGCCGTGACCGAGAGCGGTGACCGCCTCCACGGGATCTTCGGACCCGACGACGAGTGGCCGACGGGACTGACCCCCGAGCAGAACCGGATCGACGTGTGCTGGCACTATAAGGAACACCAGCGGCGTGACGCGTTCACATACGGTGTATTCGACCCCGCCGAGACAACCGAACTGGGGTGTCTGTACGTCCAGCCGACACGGATAGAGGGGTACGACGCTGCGGTATATTACTGGACGGCGGCGGCCGCAGTCGAGCGTGGCCTTGCCGACGAGATCGAGACGGCCTGCAGGGAGTGGGTTGCGACCGAGTGGCCGTTCGGGCGGGTCGCCTATCCGGGGCGGGACGTGTCTTGGCAGGCGGTACCGGCGGCGGGGACCGAAGGCGACTGATAGTGACCTCTGTACGGTATCGACCGCAGTACGTCGGGCGGTCGTCTCGGGACGCAGGCACAGCAATCACGATACGTCGGAGCCGTCGGGTCGTTTCATACTGTCGGCTGTCCGCCCTGCAAGGCGCTTGCCATCACGGGGTGTATCGTGTCGCAGTGACAGCCAACAGTCTCAGTCCCAGTGGGGAAGCTGTCGCCGCGAAGCCAGACGCAGTCACACGGGTCCAACAGGAACGTGACGCCGCCGCTAGGGCGGCGACAGGGAACCGCTTAAGTCCGGCCCTCCCCGAACTACGTGTATGACTGCAGCACAGCGCCGAGTGGGGGTGTTACCGTGAGTCTTACACAGCCGGTGGCGTCTGACCATCAGCTCGCCCGGCTGCTACAGATCGGCATCGTCCTCGAAGAGGTCGTCGAGGCACGGTCGGCCAAGCACGCCGAAGAAACGAGCGGAGAGCACGAGCAGGCGGTCCTTGACCTCCTTGAGCACGCCGAGACAGAGTCTGCTGAGCACCGCCGGCAACTGGAGTCGCTCATCGACGACCTCGAAGCGGACACCGTCCCGTTCGAAGAAATCGAGATGCTGGTCGAAGCCCAGTACGAAGCCGACAAAGACTTCGATGGCGTGCTGTACGACCAGCTCTGTAACGAGGAGACGGCGTACAAGTTCTACGACGACCTCATCGAAGCGATCGAGGCGTCGGACGTGACATTCACAATCGACCGCGAGCGGTTGCTTGCCGTGCTATCGGACATCCGTGAGGACGAGGCGGAGGGCGTCGAAGACGTAACCGACCTGATGGAGGACTATCAATGAACACGCAGGCCCAGTATCTGAAAGCGATCTATCTCACGCAACAGCAAGAGGACGGTCCGGCATCTACCGGTGACGTGGCCGATATGCTCGATGTCAGCCCGGCGAGCGCAAACGAGATGATCGGGAAGCTCGAAAGCCGAGGACTGCTGAACCACGAGAAGTACAAAGGCGTCGACCTCACTGACGACGGCATCACACAGGCTCGCGAGGCACTCCAGAACTACTGTATTATCGAGCGGTTCCTCATCGAAGTGCTCGAGGTCGAGGAGTTTCGGGCCGAGGCAAAGCAACTGGAGGGCGTTATCGACGAAACAGTCGCTGATCGCCTCGACACTATCATCAATCGCAAACCACAGTGTCCCGATTGTTTCGACTCCGAAGGAGATGTCTGTGGCCTGCTCGAAGTCGAGGCCGAAGTCACCAGCGACTGACCGCCCGCTCTCGAAGCGTTCAAGTGCGTTCCGTCGATTATTCCGAATACAGTGAGTGCAGTCCCGTGGTGGTGAGCAATTCCTTCGGAATTGCGACTCTCACGGGTCAAGCGAACAGAGTGAGCGTAGTCCCGTGGTGGTGAGCAAATCCTGTGGATTTGCGAGGTACACGGGATGAACGAACAAATGAGTGAAGTCCCGTGGTGTAGTGGCCAATCATAAGGGCCTTTGGAGCCCTTGACGGCGGTTCGAATCCGCCCGGGACTATTTTCGCGCCAACAAGTTCGTGAGCGAGAGATATCGCTGCGGATTCGAAGCAGGGAGTGGAGCAACGCGGAGCGACCGCGGTTCGAATCCGTCCGAAGTATGCTGTGACAGAGTCTGAACAGCGACTGCACTTCTATAGGGGAGCAACGATAGCAGTGGGTAGCGAGCAGACACGTCCCAGTCGAGGCCACAAATCGTACGTCCGCACATGAATAGCTCAACGAGTGTCCCAAATTCTGACACCGAACTGTAGATTTATGATGTTCCGTGCCAACTAGTGGCATATGGAAATCAGGGAGGCAGTGCTGTCGGACCGGCCGGCTATCCGTGACGTGGCGCGTCGCTCGCTCGAGGCGTCGTACTCGCTGGGGCCGAAGGCGATTACAAGCGCTATCGAGAAGTGGTACGACGAAGCGCGTATTAACGAAATACTCAGTGAAGAGAGTAATCGGTTGCTTCTCGTCGGCGAGCAGGACGGGCAGGTGGTCGGTCTCTCAGAGAGTGTCCTGTCAGGTGATAGTATCGGGACGATTCTCTGGCTACACGTCGACCCGGCATACCGCGGCGAGGGGATCGGGTCAGCGTTGTTTGACGAGACCCACGGAGAACTCCATGACCGCGGTGCCGAGACGCTTCAGGGACGCGTGCTGGCCGATAACGTCGAAGGCAACAGCTTCTACGAGGACCGCGGCTTCGAACGCGCCGGCACGGGTGAAGTCGATATCGCTGGACGGACCTACGTCGAGAACCTCTACACCGATGCTGACGAACTCGGCCGCGAACGGATAACTGACGACGGTCGGACAGTCTATGTCGATCACAACAACCACGAGTCCGGGTCAATGGCGCCGTTCCATGTGGTCCACGTCACAGAGGAGGGAAGCGATCGTTATGGCTACTACTGCAGTAACTGTGAAACGCTGGCGAACGCGATGGACTCAATGGGCCGCATCGAATGTGACAACTGCGGCAACGTTCGCAAGCCGATGCGCTGGGACGCCGCCTACCTTTGACATCTCCTCCGCCCTGAAGGGCGGGCTTTCTGTTTGTATCTTCGTAATTACGGCGGCGACTGGCCCCCCGTGCGCTGTGACGATTCCTGTCTGTTCGCCGGGAGTAGTATCAGTTTGTAGTACAGTCCGAACAGACACAGGGCAATACCGACGCCAACGAGGACGTCAGTCACCGGGTGTTCGTTCATCGCGTGGGTAACGATCGACACGTCGCCGACGGGCGTATGCAGTGGCTGGAGAGACATATGTACCGATTTATCTATTAGATGTAAAAAGCCGGACTAATGTTCCCAGCCGCTGAGAACCAGTCTCGGCTGTCGCCCGATAGAGACCTCGCCTGACACGGAATCGGGGACAGCGATGGCGGTTGTCCGCTGCTCGGACAACTGCTCCGAAGACCGGTTTTGTGACGCTGTTTGCATCCAGAAACGCCGGGTGTGGCAGCCGTTCTCCCTGTCGTAACGCTAAAGAGTCGAACGTACGTCTATATGTGTAAGATGAATATCGAAATCCGTCTCCGGAGGTGGTGCTGTGGGCGTCGAGATTAGGGAGTCACCTGTCTCAGCCGACGCGTTTGAGGAAATGAAGGAATTCGTCCACGACTACCTCGCGGCGAGCGTCGAAAACGAAGAAGAGGGCGGTCGTATGCGCTGGTACCCGTGGCACTCCGCAGAGTACCGCTTCAACCACATCCTCAACGTCGTCGACATCGCGACAAAAATCGCCCGCAAGGAGGGGGCAAACGTAGACGTGACTCGCGTGGCAGCGTTGTTTCACGACATCGCAAAACTGGAAGCCGAGCAGGATCTTCACGCGGAAGCCGGCGCTCGGATCGCACGCGAGTATCTGCGGGCACACGGTGACTACCCCGAATCGTTTATCGAACAGGTCTGCTCTGCCGTCGAGGTCCACTCATACCAGGGGTCACTGGACGACCTGCCCCTCGAAGTCCAGTGTCTCATCGAGGCGGACATTCTGGATAAAGTCGGCGCGAACGGGACCGCCCTGATGCTGTTGCGTATGGGCTATGAGTCCCGGACGCACATGGACGCGGCCGAGATGGTCGACCGTGTCATCGAGCGCGGCGAGGACGCGCGCGAGCGTGTTCAGAGCGACACCGCCGAGTCTCTCGTCCACCAGCGGCTCAAGCGGACCCGCTGGTTTCAGGAGTGGCTGACGATGGAGGTCGCCGAAATGGCTGTCGAGGACGACCTCGACGACGTGGCGACCGGGATGGGCGACTCATAGCGCTCGCAGCAGGAACAGGACGCCAGTCCCGGCGAGAACAGCGGCACTGACCCACGCGATTAGCGGTGCGAGCCGTTCGATACGCGCTCTTGCGGCGACAATCGCCGCCGGGAACCCTGTAATCCAGAGACCGATACCGCCGAAAAACCCACCTAGCAGGACCGGATGCCCGGTCTGTACGGTTAGCGCGTCAGTCCCGACCGCGGGCACGTACGACGCCACGTCGACCACGCCGGGTTCAAGGAGGCCCACGCCGACGGTGAGCCAGAAGGCGACCTGATAGGGGTTTGTCAGCGCCAGAACGAGGGCCTTGCGGAAGCCGCGGCTGTCTCCAGACGTGACTGACGAGTCTCCCTCTGTAACTGCTGTATTGGCCTCCCGGACTGCTCCGTACGCGAACCAGAGCATCAGGAGCCCGCCGGCGCCGACCATTATGCGGCGGACTCCCGGCGTTTCGGTGATTACTGTGGCGGCGCCGAGTACGGCGAGCACGAGGAAACAGGCGTCAGCGGTCATCGCGCCGAGGCCGGCAAAGAAGCCGGCCCGCCAGCCCCGTAAGGCGCTCTCCTCGGCGATAACGGCGTTCATCGGGCCCGGCGGCGCAGCGAGTGCGAGGCCAAACAGGACCCCGCCGAGGGCTGTCGGGACAAGCGAGAGCGCACCGAGCTGGAGCAAGCCGAGTGAGTGATGCATCTATGTTCAGTGAAAACAGAGAGAAAATCCTGCAGACTTACAGCTTGCCGGCCTTCTGGAGCTTCATCAGGTCCTCGGTGTCGAGGGTCTCGCCTTCCTTGAACTTCTGATAAATCTCCTCTGCTTCCTCGCGAGCGGCTTCCTGCTTCTCCTCGCGCTGGGAGCGCTCCTGCTCTTCTTCCTTCTTGTCGAGTTCGCGGAGGCGCTTCTGGACGCGGACGAAGTCCTCGTGGTGCTGGTCGGCCGCTTCCTGAGCATCCACGAACTCCTCGTGCTTCTCGTCGGCCTCGTCACGGATCTCGTCGGCCTCGCGGTAGGCCTCGATCATCTCGTTGTGGTGCTTCTGGGCCTCGTCGGCCAGTTCCGTGACCTTCTGGTGGTGCTTTGAGGCTTCAGAGCGGACCTCTTCTGCTTCCTCTTTGAGCTCTTCGAGGTCGCCGCCCTGATCGAGCTTCTCCTGTTTCTCCTGGAGCTTTTCGCGCTTGGTCTCGATCTTCTCGATGAGCTCCTTCTCGTCTTCCGAGGAGAGCACTTCGGTCTGTTGCTTGAACTCGAGGTCCTCGATTTCCTCTTTGAGTTGTTCGACTGACGTCCCCTCATCGAGTTCGAGGTCGTTTTTCAGGTTGTCGACCTTGTCGAACAGCTCGTTTGCTTCCGCATTGAGCTCGTTACGCTGGTCTTTGTGTTCTTGGACCTGCTCGTTGAGTTCGTCGCGCTTCTCGCGGTGTTCCTGCGCTTCGTCGACCTTCTCGCGAGTCTTCGCGTTCAGGTCGTCTCGGGCGGAGGCCCGCTCGGACGCCATCTGGTTCAGCTCGTTCCGTCGGTCACGAAGCTGGCCGGCGAGTTTGATAAGCTCGCCTTTCGATTTGTTTTCAAGATCCTCTTCTGTTACTGTAACGTTCTTTGATTCGTCTATCGAGTCTGCCATTGTTGAATCCTCTATGCCATCACCGCTTCAGCACAGACAGTTGACCCACTACTGAGGGGCTGACACCAATAACAAGGGTTCCCTCTCATGTTGGGCTGAAAGCGATACTGCCTGAACGCGGAAGCGTTCTGGTGTCTACAAATAGAGGTGGATATTGTTTAAACATTCCGGTGCATTGAATACCGCGTCAACGTCTCACACGCCATAATTCAGGGGGTGTGACGGTCACTATCGCACCGAGCTTCCATGGTATATCACGCACCTGTATTACTCGCTAATACGGTACTCATTCTTGACGACAGTCTGGCCGTCGGTGGCTGCAAGCGTCACATCGTCACCGGCTGAAAGGGTGAGTGTGTCGACGGTGACGCGGGCAAACGGGCCGACAGTGTGTTCGGCCTGTTCGCGGTCCCCGTTGCAGTCCCACTCCACAGTGAGGTCCGCTTTTTCTGGACGGTCGTGGAGGACAACAATATCTTGCTCGCCGGGCGCTGCATCCGAGAGTATCACCTGTGTGGGCTCGTAGCTGTCGGCAAGAACACTGAACGCCGCCTTTTCGGTCCCATCAGCGGTGAGCAGGCCCATGCCCGCATCACCGACATCTCGAAGGCTGTCAACGACAATGAGCGGCGCGTTGCGTCGCCGGAGCGACTCGGCAACCTCACGGACGACACCGGCCTGATACGCCTGCGATGCTTCGACTCCGCCGTCGACGTGGCGGTCGTGGCAGGCACTATCGAACCCAGGACTATCGCCTGAGCCCGGCGTTCCCAGCGCACCGGCGCCAAAGCCGGCAACGGCATCGCTGACGTTGAATCTGGAATAGAGCCACGGGAGGTCGGCTGCGTCGCCGTACCGCCACCCTGGGTACAGCGTGGTCGCGTCGGGGTCGATTCCGGGCGGGCCGACTACCGGGAACGTTGGGACGGAGTCAACAGCCGACGCCACCGATTCGGCGTCCGCGCTGTCGTAGCCGACTCGCCAGGCACGCCACCGGAATCGAAGCCTGTCGAGGAACCCAGAGCCCAGTCCGTCAGCATACGGCGACACTGGCTCGTCGTGAACACCGACCGCTGCGAAACTGGGATGCTGTGCGTAGGTCGCAGTGAGCCGCGCTGCGAGGGCAGTTCCTCGTTCGGTGTCGAACGAACCGGGGCCCGACAGGGGAAGGTCCTGCCAGAGCAGGACGCCGTGGTCGTCACAGGCGCGAGCCACCTCTGGCGACGTTCCCTGTGCTCGAACCCGGACGAGATTCGCGTTAGCGTCAACGGCCCGTGCGACATCCTCGACGGTCGGATCGCGCAGCGTCACACCGCGTACCGGCACGCTTTCGCCGTTGACCCGCAGGCCACCGTCGTACGAAACCGTCCGCAGTCCCGTCGTCACCGAGTGCTCGTCGTCCCCGAGCTTCGCCCTGAGAACGTAACGGGACTGCTCGCCGCGGTCGTGGGGCCACCACAGCGACGGGTCGCGCACGTCCATCGTGTAGGTCACTGTCGCCGTCTCCTCGTCGGTCGAGACGCGGGCTCGGTCCATCATCCCGCCCCCGCGAACGTCGCCCTCCGGCCGAAGCGAGAGCGTAATCCGGTCGTCGAGTGGCTCTTCAGTCAGGATGGTCGCCGACACGTCCACCGACGCGTCGGTTACGTCTGCTTCGGATAGCTGTGGCTGGACCGAGAGCTCGCTCACACACGGGTCCGGTCGGGTTTCGAGGGTCGCGTCCCACCAGATGCCCGGGACACAGCGCTCCGACGGAAGCTGGTCAGTCGCGTGCAACCCGCCGAAGCGGTCCTCGGGTGCGCGACACTCCACGACGATCCGGTACTCTTCGCTCTCGGGGAGTCGGACCCGGAGCGGTTCGAAGTAGGCGTCGTGGCTGGTGAGCAACTCACCGTTGCACCACACGCGTGTGTGCGCGTAGGTTCCACTCAGTACAAGCAGGGTGTGTGCGTCGCTCTCGTCCCGTGGGTCCGAGAACGTCGTTTCGTAGGCCACGGCCTCGGCACCGGCGAACTGTCCGGGCCGGCTGGGAACCGATACTGGTTCCCACGCCTCCGGGGACGGCATCTCGTCGTCCGGCGCAACCGCCGCGCCGCGCCACTCCAGCGACATACCTTGTGGCCCGTTCCGTGGGGGCATATCCTTTGCCCCACGCCTTCACTTTCACTTTCACTCCGGGGATGGCTCGCTTTGACATAGGTAGCCACCTACTATCCAGATATGTTCACCGAATTGCACGAGGCGGCGACACCGACCTGTGAGGCCCAGCACTGCGAGCGCTCGCTCGGAGAGCCGGCGCTGGTGTTCGAGACCGAGGCCGGCCGCCGCGAAGCCCACGAGTGTGCCTGCGGTGCGGTGACGGTTACTGTCGTCAGGCCGGAGTCGTCCCGCTGAAGTACGCCCGGCAGTGACCGGAAAGTATGACACTCGAGGAAGTGGTCCGTGCACAGGGCCACGAGAACGTCTCCGGCGAGCACGCCAGCACGCTGGAAGTGACGAGCGACGACTTTCTAACCCCTGCAGGTGACTGTATCCTCGCTATCGAGGCCGACCGTGTTCCTGCCGACTTCGACAGCGAGTTTGTAACGGCCTGCCAAGATGCCGACGCGACGATTACAGCGACTATCGAAGCCGGCGAGCAGACCGTTACTGTGACCGGAACCGGCCATCCCGACCTCTCCTTCGAGAACGACCGGAGCCACGTCCTGCGGACGAGCGACTACGTCGATGACCGGACCGTGATGGTGAACGCCGACGCGGCAGCCGGCGACGTGGACCGGGACCTCGTCGAAGCGCTCGCTGACGGCCACGATGCGACGCTGACGCTTTCTGTCGAACCCAGCGGCGACTGAGCGGTAGTTTCTACAGCGGTCGCGCCGCTCTCTGGCGCAGTCAAAAGAAAACAGATTGTGAACACTTGCGGCGATGCCGCTCGTGTCGAGGTCGCGTTGCGACCTCGCTTAGCTCGACGAGATAACGTCGTCGATACGGACGATCATCGTCGCCGCCTCGGTGGCGGAGTCGACCGCTTCGCGCTTGACCGCGGCGGGGTCGAGGATACCGTACTCGACTGGGTCACCGACGACGCCAGTCTGGCCTTCGCTGATGATGCCAGCGATGCCCTCGCTCTCGTGTTCTGCGCGGAGGTCGACGAGCGCGTCGATGGCGTCGAGGCCCGTGTTCTCCGCGAGGGTTCGGGGCAGCACGTCGACGGCGTCGGCGAACGCTTCGACGGCGAGCTGCTTGCGGCCCTCGATGGACGCCGCTTCGGAGCGGATGTGGTCGGCGATGGCGATTTCCGTCGCGCCTGCGCCGGGGACCACACCGCCGGCATCGAGCGCGGCGATGACGGTGTCGAGCGCGTCGTTGAGCGCGCGTTCGAGCTCATCGACGACGTGTTCGGTGGAGCCGCGGGCGATGACCGTGACGGACTCGGCGGTCGCGCCGCCGGTGATGAACGTCACGTCGTCGTCGCCCTGCTTCTCGACGTCGACGCTGTCGGCGTGGCCGAGCGAGTCCTCGTCGAGGGCTTCCAGCGAGCCGACGCGCTTCGCGCCGGTGGCCTCGACGATGTCCTTGGCGGTCGAGGAGCCGATGCTGTCGGCGACGAAGACGCCTTCCTTGGCGAGCTGGGAGGCGACGCGGTCGGCGACATCCTCGGTGACGAACGCGACGTCAGCGCCGCTTTCGAGGACATCCTCGGCGTAGCCCTGCAGTTCGCCCTCTTCGGCGTCGAGCGCGGCGTTGAGCTGGTCGACGCTAGAGACGTTGTACTCGGCGTCGATGTTGCTTTCGCGGACGTCGAGTTCGGTGTCGATGACCGCGATGGACGCGTCCTCGACCGAGGTCGGCATGTTGTCGTGGACGGCCGTCTCGTCGACGATGACGCCCTCGACAAGCTTGGTCGCGGAGGAAGCCGCACCCGTCTGGGTGTGGACTTCGATGTTGTCCCGTCGGACGCCGTTGTCGCTCTTGGCGTGGCGGACAGCGTCGACGACGACTTCGGCGAGTTTCTCGGCCTCAACGTCACCGGTGCCCTTACCGGTCATCGAGGATTCGGCGACTTCGACGAGTGTCTCGTCGTCGAGGTCGACGTCGAGGACGAGCTCGTTGATAGCGTCCTGTGCGAGTTCAGCCGCGGCAGAGTACCCCTCGACGATTGTTGTCGGGTGGACGTCGTCGTCGAGCAGGTCCTCGCCTTTCGTCAGCAGTTCCCCGGCCAGCACGGACGCCGTCGTCGTTCCGTCGCCCACTTCGTCCTCCTGAGTCTGAGCGACTTCGACGATCATCTGGGCCGCGGGGTGTTCGATGTCCATCTCGGAGAGGATGGTCGCCCCGTCGTTGGTGATGACCACATCACCGTCGTCGGAGACGAGCATCTTGTCCATGCCGCGGGGACCGAGCGTGGTCCGTACAGACTCGCTTACGGCCTTTCCGGCGGAGATGTTCGATGACTGTGCGTCCTTCCCGTGTGTGCGCTGGGCGTCCTCATCAAGGATGAAAAGAGGCTGGCCGCCCATGCGTCGCTGGCCAGATGACATATGTGTTGAACCTCACTTAAGACAAGGCAAGCGGTTCTATATAAATCTTTCTAACGGCGTAGACCGCTTGTCGGGCGACAGCGCCGTGCTGTCCCCGTAATCCGAGCCGGACCTGCACACCTTTTAATATGGGAGTATACACACCGTATAGTAGATGTTGGAGCTGGAGCACGGGTTTCGGGTCGTTGACGTGCACGCACGGTTGGAGCCCGACGAGCATCGCCGGCCCCGAGACGGCATGGGTGACCCAGAGCAACTGGAGCGGGAAATGCACCAGGCCGGTGTCGTCCGCTCCGTCGTCTTTCCCGGTGAGCGGGACGGTTCATATCTGAAAGCGAACAACGCTGTCGCCCGGATGACCGTCGAGCGACCGATGGTCGCCTTCGCCAGAGTCAACGGCGCTCGGGACCCGGGAAGCGGCCCCGGGTCGACCCTTCGCAACCTCGCAAGTAGTCGCACGGACGACCACACGTCCCCGGAAGACATCGAGCAGTACGCATACGACAACCGGTTCTACGGCTTCAAACTCCATCCGCCGACCGACGGGCTGCCAGACGAGGACGTGCTCGCAGAACTAGAGTCGGTGTCGCTGCCTGTCATCGTCCACGGTGGCGAAGGGTTCCGACCCGAAGCTGTTGCTGAGTCGCTGCTGGCGTATGACTTCCCGGTTATCCTCTCACATTTCGGCGCGCACCCGCTCCGGAAGGACCTGATGGAACGGGCTATCGACCTGCTGGAGACCCACGATAATCTGTATCTCGACACCAGCGCGGTCCGCTACCGCGGGCCGATGGAACGGGCGGTGTTAGAACATCCCGACCGCGTTCTCTTCGGGAGCGGCGTCCCTGGCGTCCACCCGAACGTGGCCGTGATGGAGATTCTGACACTGGACGTTCCCGAAGACGCGATGCGAAAGGTGTTTTCGAACAATCCCAACCGCGTCATTGAGGCGCTGGCCCCCTGACCACCGTACTCCTGCCCAGTCGAACGGTTGCGACCAGTACCAGTTATCGCCAGTCGTACACAGTCACCGCGCGGTTTGTGCGCGCAGAGCGACCGTTCGGGTTCCGACAGGGTGTCCGATCAGTTATACGTGCGCGGACGCCGTCGACGATTCCTGACCCGACGCCGCCGAACACGTCCTGCCCAGTGCCGAGCCACTGCGACGGCGTCGTCTCCCCCCGCACGACATCAAATAGCGCGTCCTTCGCGTCACCGACCGCGTGGCTGAGGATTCGCCGCACCACGGTCGGCCGGACGTTGTAGTTCTTCACCAGTCGGTAGGCGAGCGAGCGGTACTTCCAGTTCCAGTCGGTCTCTGCGATACCGCCGTCGGCCTCGAACTCGCGGCTGACGCACATTTCCGTGCTCCAGTCGACGCCGTACTCACCGGCGGCCATCCGGTGTGCGAAGTCCCGGGCGCTGCCGACGTTCAGGTACTCGTCAAACCCGTCGAGCGCTTCCACCACCTCGGCATCGAACGCGACGTTGCCGGGGTTGAAGTACGTCACGTCGCGGCCGGCGATTGTCCGCGTTTCCTCTGTTTCGGTCGTCATCCCGGCCCACAGTTGCTGGTGTGTGGGCCCGGTGATAGCCTGGGCAGCCCCAGAGAGCCCGTCTTTCACGGCGTCAGCCCAGCCGGACTCGACTGAGAGTGACTGATGAACGAGCGCGATAACGTCCCCTGTTGCCCGGTCGATTCCGGCGTTGCGGGCGACCGTAACGGAGCGGTCGGCGATTTCGACGAGAAGAGAAACGTCGTCCCGGTCGCGGACCATGCCAGTCGTGCCGTCAGCTGACGGGCCGTTGACGACAATCACTTCCGCATCGGGAACTTGCTCGGTGAGTGCGTCCAGACAGCCGGTCAGCTCTTCCCGGCCGTTCAACGTCGGGACCACTACCGAGATATCCATACCTCTGGGTAGGACGGCGAAGGCGCTTAAAAGTCGCGGGAGACGGACGGCGACGTTCCGATACAAGAAACGGGTCGTTCGAACAGCGCCACGCTAGACGTGAGTGTTCCAGTACGACACTGAGGCCAGCTTTTCGCAAAGTGGCGTGCCGCCAAGCGCCGTATCGAGCGACCGGAACGAGGCGGCCAGTTCGTTCGGAATCTTCCGGTAGAAGCCGTACGGAAGCAGCCAGTCGTGGTTCGCGTCAGTCAGTTCTAGTCCGGCTCCGTCTAACAGCCGGTCGATTTCCCAGCGCGAATAGAGCCGCGACCCCATCGGGAGCGCCCAGTTGTATATCGACCGGGTCGAAAACCGGTTGAACGTATCGAAGAAGACCTGTTCCTTCGAGACGCGGCGCATCTCCGCGAGAAACGCCGCCGGCGTGTCCGCCAGATGGAAAAAGCGCATCGCAAACACGGTGTCGAAATGGTCGTCCGGGAACGGGAGCCGGGCGGCGTCGCCCCGCATGAACTCGACGCGGTCGTCGACACCAGTCGCCTGTGCCTTCTCACGGCCCTGCTGGAGCATCGGTCCTGAGATGTCCAGCCCGGTGATGTTCGCGCCGCGCTCAGCCAGCATCACAGTGAACCGTCCAGTCCCGCAAGCTACCTCTAACACGTCTTTATCGGCCACAGGGCCGATTGCATTGAGGACGGCCTGTTTCTCACGTCGGTCGATCAGCCGCCCGCCACGGGAGAACCGCTTGGCCTCGTACTCTTCGGCCACGGTGTCGGCCTGATACCACTCCTGCCCTTTCACGGTCTATTGCTCACCCCGCGGGGGATAAAACGATACTGGAATCCCCTTTCGTCGGTCGGACTGTTTTCCCTACCAGACCGACTCCGGTCACGCTCGCTGCCCTGATAGGTCTGGGCGTGACTTTGTGATAGAGACAAGAACCACACGATGACGGCCATGTATAAGGACACATTAAACACTTCATAGAATCTGTATTGTTTGGTCATGCATATAGCCAAGTTTTACCAGTAAGTCTTGAATATCAGCCACTATGAGCGCATTAACTGAAAACGCTGCACCAGCACCTTTCACTGACGAGGAGTTCCGCGACACCCTGCGTGAACTCCCGCCGAGCGCGAAGCTCGTCGCGAAGGTACTGGAAGACGATGCCCCGTTGTCACAGGGCGACTTAGCCGAGAGTTCACTGCTCCCGGACCGCACTGTCAGATATGCACTGAACCGGCTGGAGGAGTCCGGTCTGGTCGATTCGCGGTACAGTTTCACCGACGCACGCAAACAGGTTTATTTCCTCACGGTCTGACCCATCGGCATGGACTGGCACCGGGCCGACGTGTCCGTCCCGACACGGGCACCGACCGGCAGCACGGCAGCATACGTTTGCGGCGATGAGGCCGCTCTTCTTGTGGACCCTCCGGACGCCGGGGATGCGCTCGATTCGCTTCTCAGCGACCGTTCCCTCGCTCACATTGCACTCACGCACCACCACCCTGACCACGCTGGTGCTGTTGCACACTACGCCAGAGAGACAGGCGCGACGGTCTGGGCGCGCCGCGGTCGGGCGAGCGCGTTCGAAGCCGCGACCGGCATTACCCCGGATAGACTGTTCAGCGGCGGGACGACGATTCCAACCGGTGCCGGCCCAGTGACTGTCATCGATACACCGGGGCACGCGCCGGAACACGTCGCCTTCGCCACGGATGGAGCCGTTGTCTCCGGTGACCTCGCCGTTGCTGAGGGTACCGTCGTCGTCGGCGCACCCGAGGGCGACGTTCGGGCCTATCTCGCGTCACTGCGGCGACTCCACGCCAGAAACCCCGACGTGCTGTTACCGGGCCATGGCCCGCGTATCGAGACGCCGCGGGAGACCTGTGCGCGCCTCATCGATCACCGACTGGCGCGCGAGCGGCGTGTTCGGGACGCTGTCCACGACGGGGCCGCCACGCTGGATGAAATCCTTGAGGCCGCCTACGAGAAGGACCTCACCGGCGTGCGCGATTTGGCCCGTGGGACAGTGCTGACCCATCTTGAAAAACTGGCTGTCGAGGGCGCTATTTCATGGGACAGCGAGCGGGCCGCACCGAATCCGGCGGAGTGACGCCTTTTTGCCCATCCGCCTGCTATCAGGGCTGTGGACTCTCTGGAAACCGAACTCGAACGGGCCCGTGCCCTTGAGGAGTCGGAACTGGCCGACGCAATCGAGACTATCGGGTTCGAATGCACCCGCTGTGGGGCCTGCTGCAAGGCCGAGTCGGCGTGTGGCGAAGGCGGAGAGAGTGCTGACGAGGCCGTCGATGCGCCCGACGAGAACGCTGACTCGGCCGAAACCGATGCCGAACCCCACACTGCGACGGTGTTTCCTGACGAGATTCGGCAGCTACAGGCGGCCGGGGAGTACGACTTCCGCGATGTCGCTCGGCCGATGCCGTACGGACTGGCCGACGGCCCTGAGGGCCCCGAAGGAGAGACCTTCGAGTGGGCGCTCCAGACCGACGACTGCGGCGACTGCACATTCTACGCTGAGGGCGATGACGGTACGGGTGCCTGCACGGTCCACGGCGACCGCCCGCTCATCTGTCAGACTTACCCCTTCAGCGTCGCGCTCGGTGGGACGAGCCAGCCGATGGGTGAAGCTGTCGACGAGGAAGGAGTCGTTCGGGCCCACGAGTGTGAGGGGCTCGGCCGGGATATCTCCAGAGCCGACGCCGAGGAGTTGGCTGCAGCGCTCAAAGAACGCGCCGTTCGAGAACTGACGGAAGCAATCGGCGTCCGCGACACCTATCGACCTGTCGACCCATCAGCCGGACAGGTCGTCGTCCACGACTCTGAAGGGGCAAAGCGCCCCGACGGCAGTCCCTATGAGTAGCGTCACACGTCGTCGATGATTTCGCCGACCGCGAAGTTCGACTTGACCTCTGTGACTTCGATCTTGACTCGTTCGTCGATTTCGGCTCCTGGGACAATAATGACGTAGCCGCGCTCGACCCGAGCGATGCCGTCACCCTGCTTCCCGATGTCTTCGATCTCGACGTAGCGCGTCTCACCCGGTTCGACCGGCGGCTGTGGCTGGTCCGGCGGCGTGTCTGACACCGTCTCCTCGTCCGTCTCTGTCTCCTCATCTGCGGAGATGAGCGCAACGCGATAGGTACTGCCTGAGTCGACTGCGCCGGTCTCGACCTCTCGACGCGGGACCTCCACGACGTACCGGTCCCCCTCGTCGCGGATATCGGCACTGAACAGACACAGCAGTTGATCCGAGATTTCCAATGTGATAGACCTCCGTTCGGCCACAAAACGGCCCATTATTAAAGAACTGCCGGAGCGAGCGATCGCTGTCGTTCAAACTGCGAGGCGACGACGAGCAGCGATGGTGTTTCCCGCCTGTACCAACCGGGCTCCGCGTGGCCCAACTCGCGGCAGTATCCCCGCTTCGAGTGAGGGAAAACCGCCAGAAGGCGAGCCGTTAACCGTCTGTACCAAATCCAATAAGGGTGTCTCGGTACTGTTGATAACTGTACAATGAGCGCCACCGCACAAACCCCCAACAGTCCGCTCTCGGACAAGCAGCGACGTATTCTGGAGTATCTCCGTTCCAATGCTGACGACCAGACGTATTTCAAATCGCGACTCATCGGCGACGAACTCGGCCTTTCGGCCAAAGAAGTGGGCACGAACATGACCGCCATCGCCGACGGCGACCACGATCTGGCCGTCGAGAAGTGGGGCTACTCTTCCTCGACGACATGGATGGTCGAGGCCTGAACCGGCGCTGACTCCGACGCGGATATATCGGGACTCCCACCTGACCGTCCCCACGGGCCCGTGATGTAGGGCTACGTAGAGAACAGTCGGTGTCGTCGCTCACTCTTCGTTTCAGCCCCTTCACGTTGATTTTTCAGGATATATTGGAAAAACCGAATGTCTATATTGATAACCGTTGAGGCCATAGTCAATCGCATCAATGGGCGAGGCTGGTTCCGCCATCCGGGTGCTTCACGTCGACGACGACCGGCAGTACGCAGAGACGACAGCGGCGTTCCTCAAGCGAGAGCGGGTTGCGTTCGATATCGAGATCGCAACGAGTGCCCGAAAGGGCTTGCGTCTGCTTGAAACGGCAGCAGTCGACTGTATCGTTTCTGACTACGAAATGCCCGGCCAGAACGGTATCGACTTCCTCGAATCTGTCCGCGAAGACTATCCTGACCTCCCGTTTATCCTGTACACAGGCCGTGGTAGCGAAGCTGTCGCCAGTGATGCTATCTCCGCAGGTGTCACTGACTATCTACAGAAAGCGCCCGACACCAGCCACTACGCCCTTCTTTCGAACCGAATCGTCAACGCCGTCAAACAGTACCGGTCACAGCGCGCCCTCGAAGCGAGTAAAGACCGGCTCTCGCTGTTTATCGACCAGTCGCCGCTCGGGTTCGTCGAATATAATCAGGACTTCGAGATCGTCCGCGTCAACGAAACTCTCACAGAGATATTCGGCTACACCGAAACGGAACTGCTCGGGGAAACGTGGGAGACATTCGTGAGCTCGGAGAGCTACGACGATGTCGATGCGGTTACGTCCGCTCTCAGCGAGGCCAGTGGCGGCTACCACAGCGTCAATGAGAACGTCCGGAAAGACGGCGAGCGCATCGTGGTCGAGTGGCACAACCGCCTCGTTACCGACGATTCGGGCGATGTTGTCACCATCTTCTCACACTGTCAGGACGTTACGGAGCGCATTGAGCACGAACAGAACCTTGCCCAGTTACGGGATTTCTTCGCCGAGGCGGAGGAACTCGGCGCCCTCGGCGCTTGGGAGTACGACGAGAGCGGAATGTCGACCTGGACAGCGGGTACCCGCCGCATCCACGAGGTCGACGACGACTTTGACCCGACAGTGGAGGACGGGCTGTCGTTCTACCATCCAGAGGACAGAGAGACAGTTTCGGACGCCGTCGACGCGGCCCTCAATGATGGAGATCCGTACGACCTCGAGGTCAGGCTCATCACCGCCAGAGGAAACCACCGGTGGGTCCGGACCCGCGGCAAACGCGTCGAGGGCGCGGAGAAGCCGACCGTTCGGGGGTTCATTCAGGACATCACCGAACAGAAGGAGCGTGAACGCAGGCTCCGCGTTCAGAACGAGCGGCTGGACTCCTTCGCCAGTGTCGTCAGCCACGACCTGCAGGGACCACTGACAGTCGCACAGGGGCACCTGGAACTGGCCCAGCAGGACGTGGCCAACGACCACCTCGACAGTATCGATGCCGCTCACGAGCGGATGCAGACGCTCATTGACGATATCCTGACGCTGGCACGAGAGGGACGCGAGGCAACGACTACCGAGCCCGTCAACCTACGGACCGCCGCGACTGCGTGCTGGGAGACTATGGAGACGGAGAGTGCGGCTCTAGAGACTGATACCGACAGCGTCGTTCTTGCTGACCTCGGCCGGTTGCAGCGCCTGTTTTCGAACCTGTTTCGGAACTGCGTGGCACACGGGTCAGAATCTTCGCCCTCTCAGGTGCAGCAAGACAGCATGGAGCATGGCCAGATGGGGCAGCCGGGACAGTCCGGCGAGGCTGTCGAGAACGGTGGCGGGGTAACGGTCACTCTCGGAGATATCGACGACGCAAGCGGCTTCTACGTCGCTGATGACGGTCCCGGCATCCCCGAAGACGAACGAAACACAGTGTTCGAAGCGGGCTACTCGACCGCATCTGAAGGCACCGGCTTCGGCCTCGCAATCGTGGCCGATATCGCCGCCGTCCACGGCTGGGATGTCAGTGTGACCGACAGCGAATCGGGTGGTGCCAGGTTTGAAATCACCGGTGTCGACAAAGAAATGTAACGGCGACACAGACCCAAGTGGACCAATAGCGAGCGATCACCGGCGCAAGCGTCACGGGTCGTATCGCAGCAGCGAATCGGCCTCGCCGGCCAGCGCGGCAACATCGTCACCGAACGAGTCGGCATACCGAATAAGCAGCGTCAGCACTGTCTCTGGCTCAGTAACTGCGTACCCGTTTTCTCTTGACAGGAGCCCGGCTGACTCCAGGTCAGCGGCGTAGTTGCTCACTGTCGGTCGTGAAACATCAAGCTCGCTTGCCAGTTCCGACGCCGTCACGTCCGGGCGGCGGAGGAGCGTGACGAGCATCCCGCGGGCCGTCGAGCGCCGCAGGTAACCAAGCGCCACCTGTTCGAACTCGGAGAACTGGTCGGCCGGGAAGTACCGTCGGTAGTCGCCGTCTTTCTGTGACGTGACAACGGCCTCGTTTTCCAGTCGGTGGAGGTGGTGCTGGGCCTCACCGGTCCCGAGTTTGAGGTCGTCACGAAGCTTCGAGAAGTGCGTTCCGGGGTGTGCCGAGACGTACCCGGCGATGGCATCGGGTGCATCGCTCTCGCTCCCGCTGTCGCCGAAGCGGGCAAACGGGCTCGCTGCACCGAGGGCGGCAAAGCGACGGAGCGTCGCTCGCTTGTCCTCGTCCACGTCGCCCTCACGTGTCATTGCTACCGAAAAGGTGGGTTGGTAATAAAACGTCTTCGCCTGATTCTCAGTTGGCTCTTACATAACTCAGCGAAACACGTTGACGACGAAGCAGTCAAGAAGGCCGTGTAGTGGTGCTCCAGCGAGGTTTAACGTCCGTACGAACCCGTAGGTTCGGACGGACTGCTCCAATCCAGGCTTGGAGAGGCCGCGGAACTTCTGTAGCCATGGATTCACTAGCGACCAGAGGCATTCGACTTGGTTGATGTGGACGCCGTCATCAGTGACAAATTCTTCGGAGTGAACAACGGTCTGCTCGTTCTTGTAGACGAGTGGCGCGTACCCGCGCCACCCGTCGTGCCAGACCTCATCCAGTTTCCCTGAGAGAATCTCTACCTCATCAAGTGCTGGTTTGAGTTCTTCCGGTTGAGCACCTGGCTCGGCGCGAATTACACGAAGTACATCACGACAGGCACCGATCAGCGTCATGGTATCGCCAGGTGCTCCTTCCCACCGTGATCGCCCCCCTTCCCCAGAGCCGCCGCGGGAAAGCCCATCCCGCGGCGGCGTCTGTCCCTTGTAACCAGAGCACTTGTGGCCGGTTTCGTCGATCTGAGTTGGGCCGTCGATAGCGTGTTGGATGCGCTCCCAGACGAGGTAGAAGCCGCGCTGGAAGGCGGCTTCTACCTCTCGAATCGTGGAATGAACCGTGTCGTAGACCGCTTCGAAGAGCTGGGTGATTTGGTGGATGCTGAGAAGTGTGTCGGCATAGAGGACGAACGCAATGACGATTTCGCCAGGAGAGAGAGTGCGGCCTTCGAAGGGCGTGTTGCGGGTGTAGGAGAAGACATAGCGGCAGTTGGTGCACCAGACCCGGGGACTGCCGTCCCCGGACTGGATGGCGGTTTCACCACACTCCGGGCAAGGAGCTTGTTCCCATGCCTGCTTACAGCGCCGCTCGATTTCCTCATCGAGCGGCTCTGGGCGCAACACTATTGACGTGAGCTCAACAATATCCTGTAGCATCCCGCCGAAGGCTGTTTGATTGTACATAGCAACTAGCCTACGGCGGGATGCTGTAATTCTCGGGGTACTGTTTCACTCAGTTCGGTAAGAGCCCTCAGTTAATTGTCCTTGTCGACTTCCGACGTTCGCGTCGTGTCGTCCGGACCGCCGGCCACGTCAGTCGTGCCCGGGTCGTCGTCTATCTCGGCGTCCATCTCTTCGATGACGTCGTCAGCGTTGTCGAGACCACTGTCCTGCCCCTGTTTGATTTTCTGGGCCTCCTCTTCCATCGCCTCGACATCGACCTCAGCTTCCTCATCGATCTGTCCGAGAATCTTCTCAATGTCGTCCAGACCGAGCATTTCGCGGGTCTCGTCGTCGAAGTCAAGCGCTTCCAGCGAGTGGCCGTTCTCCTTGACGTCCGACCCCTGGAGGTGCTTGCCGTAGCGGCCCACCAGCGAGGTGAGCTCCTGCGGGAGGATGAACTTCGTCGACTCGCCCTGCCCGATCTCGGCGAGCGTCTCCATTCCTTTGTCGATAACGGCGCGTTCACCCATCGATTCGGCGGATTTCGCACGCAGGACGGTCGAGATTGCGTCACCCTGGGCTTCCAGAATCTGGCTCTGCTTTTCACCCTGTGCGCGGATGATGTTCGATTGCTTGTCACCTTCCGCCGTCTCGATGGCGGAGCGCCGTTCACCCTGGGCTTCCAGAATCATGGCACGGCGTTTCCGCTCGGCGGAGGTCTGTTGCTCCATGGCCTGCTGGACGTCCTTGGACGGGTTGACCTCGCGGACCTCGACGCTCTCGACGCGGACACCCCACTCGTCGGTGGGTTCGTCGAGCTCTTTCCGGATGCGGGCGTTGATTTCGCCCCGCTTGTTCAGCGTGTCGTCCAGTTCCATGTCACCCAGCACGGCACGGAGGGTCGTCTGGGCGAGGTTGGAGACGGCACGCTCGTAGTTGTCGACTTCAAGGAACGCCTTCTTCGGGTCCATCACCTTGATGTAGACGACGGCGTCGGCGGTCACCGGCGAGTTGTCGCGGGTGATAGCCTCCTGCCGCGGCACGTCAAGCGTCTGGGTACGCATATCGAACCGCGTCACGTCGGAGACGAAGGGATAGATGAAATGAATCCCCTGGTCGAGGACGCCGCGATAGGTACCGAGGACCGTGTAGGCACCTTTCTGGTACGGGCGGATGATCACGACGCTGGAATACACCAGCGCGATGGCGATCAGGAGGAAGATGACGGTAACGAAACCGACGAGTCCTCCCAGACCTTGCAGCGGTGCTGTCGCGGGGAACATGACAATGAGAACTCCGGAGCGCGCAAAGAAAAGGCTTCGGTGTCCCTGTCACAAACTACCGAATTACACACCTACGCCCGCTCGGACTCTCGTTCTGGTTCAGTGTCCGCATCGCTCCGGTTTCGGTCACGTTCGAGCGCGCGGTCGATTTCATCAGCACCCGACTCAACCGCTTCGACTTCCAGAACGTTCCCACCGCCGGGGTCGATGACGATGACCTCCGCTCCCTCTTCGATGGGGTCGCCGGAACTGCGAGCCTGATAGTACGGATTGAACCCGCCGTCTTCCAGTTTGACCTCGCCGTCGCTCCGGGTCACGCGCTCGGTAACGGTTCCGAACTGGCCCGTAAGCGAGTCAGAACTGAGCGTCTGGCCGCGGCCCGGCGCAGCGAAATCGAGCTTTCGATATCCCCAGAGCGTGACCGCTGTCGTTGCAAGCACGACGACAGTAAGGATGAGTGGCGCGAGGATACCCAGGCTTGCAGGGATGAACAGCCCGACTAGCCCCGCCGTCAGCAGGGCCACGCCGAGCACGAAAAAGTGGGTCCCGGGAGCGAGCGCTTCGCCCACGATGAGGCCCGCGCCGGCCAGAAACAGCAGGATGGAGAGCGACATACCTAACAGTGGTTCGGCCTGCAGTGGGGCAACCGTCGCCAGCGGGTTTACCATGCACGGACTTAGTGTCGGAGCAGGATTAAGTGTCGGGGTGGAGAGCGCACCGCTTCCGTCATCGGTACAGCCTCACACGTCGCTCGTCCGGACGAAGAACCCGTACAGAACTGCGGTGCCGAGCGCAACGGACAGGACCACGCCGCCGAGTGTAGACGGCGTGTACATCTCCGCCCCAAGGAACATCCGCCCGAGCGCGAGAATCGCGATACAGACTCCCAGCGCAACGAAAATCACATTTTCGGGCTTTGGCGCGTCGGGTGTCACCTCAAGATCCGGAGCAAAGGAGCCGGCGACTGCGCCCTCCTCGTCGGCAGCCACGTCACCGTCGGGGTCGTCTTCGACCTGAATCACGTCGGCGTCCGTCGCCAGTTCGTACTCCTCAGTGAACGTATCACCCGTAGCGGCCGCATCGTCCTGTGCGGCCCCGTCGTCATCCATGTTTCGCGGTACGTGCCGTGACTACAAAAGCGCTGGCGACTGTGGTTACTTGATTCGCGTCCCCAGCGGAGCGTCCTCGTGGGTCGTCAGCAGGTCCGCCTCGTCGCCGGCGGCCAGCACCATCCCGTTGGATTCGATGCCGAACAGCTCGGCTTTCTCCATGTTTGCAAGGAGGATAACGCGCGTCCCGGGAAGCTTCTCGGCGTCGTGGAGCTGTCGCAGGCCGGCGACGACCTGTCGGACCTCGTGGCCGATATCGACTTCCAGGCGCAGGAGCTTGTCCGCGCCCTCGACCGGCTCGGCGCTGCGGATCTCGCCGACGCGCATGTCGACGCCCTCGAAGTCCTCGAAGCTGATGCGGTCCTCGACGAGTGGCTGGAGGTCGGCGGTGTCCACGTCGCCGTCGTCCACTTCGTCTCCGGCGGCTTCGCCGCCTTCATTCGAGGCTTCTGCCGAAGCCTCGCTGGCCTCCTCGACCCGTTCCTGCAGTTCCTCGTTCAGCGCCTCGATGTGGTCGTCCTCGACCTGTTCGAATAGCTCCGCGGGCTCGCCGAACTCGGCCGGCGGCGCTTCGAGCGCGCTGTCGAGGGTCACGTCAGCGACGGAGCCCTGTTCGCCGAGCTGGCCCCAGAGGCGCTCGGCCTTGCCCGGCAGGACGGGCTGCATGAGCACCGCAACGGCCTTGGTCAACTGAACGCAGTCGCGGATGACCTGTTCGGCGCGGTCGGGGTCGTCGTCGACGAGGTTCCACGGCTCGTTGCGCTGGATGTACTCGTTGCCGTAGTTCGAAAGCTCGATAGCGATTTCGGCCAGTTCGCGGATGTCGTACTCTCGGACGGCTGCCTCGAAGTCCGCAATCGCGTCCTCGATTCGCCCGCGCACGTCGTCGCTGACGGCAGCGTCGGGCGTCCCGTCGTAGTTGCGCTCGGCGAACAGCAGCGAGCGGTAGATGAAGTTGCCGACGTTACCGACGAGTTCGCCGTTGACCCGCTCCTGGAAGCGGTCCCACGAGAAGTCCACGTCGGTGTCGATCTGTGCGCCGGTGGCGATGTAGTACCGGAACAGGTCGGGATGGAACCCGGCGTCGAGGTACTCGTCGGCCCAGACGGCGCGGTTACGCGAGGTTGACAGCGCGTTGCCGTCGATGCCGACGAACCCGGTGGCCAGAATCGACCGGGGCTCGTTGTACCCCGCGCCGCGAAGCATCGCGGGCCAGAACACCGCGTGGTGCTGGATGATATCGCGCCCGATGACGTGGATTATCTCGCCGCTGTCGTCGGCCCACTCGTCGTCCCACTCGGTGCCGTGGCGCTCCTCACTGTCGATCTTCCAGACCGCTTCCCAGTCGTACTCGTCGTCACCGACGCGCTCGGTGTACTGTTTCGTCGAGGCGACGTACTCGATTGGCGCGTCGACCCAGACGTACAGCACCAGCTCGTCGCCGCCGTCAACGTCTTCGGGATAGTCCACGCCCCAGTCCATGTCCCGCGTGATACAGAGGTCCTGCAGTTCGCCCTCGATCCACTCGCGGGGCTGATTCTGGGCGTTGTCGGTCCCTTCTAGACGGTCAAGGAAGCCCTGAAGGTACTCCTGGAAGTCAGCAAGCCGGAGGAACTTGTGTTCGCGGGTGCGGTACTCGGCGGGGTTCCCGGTCAGCGTCGACACCGGGTCCTCGATTTCGCCGGGTTCGAGGTGGCGCTGGCACCCTTCGTCGCACTCGTCGCCGCGGGCCTGTTCCCCGCAGTAGGGACAGGTCCCTTCGACGTAGCGGTCGGGGAGGGGCTGGTCCTCCTCGGTGTCCCAGGCGACCTCGATCTCCTTCTCGTGGACGTGGTCGTTTTCGACCCACGAGCGGACGAACTCCTGGGTGAGTTCGACGTTGGTCTCGTCGTCGGTATGCCCGTAGTTGTCGAACTCGATGTTGAACTGCGGGAACGTCTCGGCGTAGGTTTCGTGGAAGTCGAGTGCGAACTCCCGCGGTGCGACGCCCTCTTCGGCGGCGTTGACCGCGACTGGCGTGCCGTGCATGTCCGACCCCGAAACGAACGCCGTCTGCTGGCCGATTCGTCGGAGGGCGCGCGACAGCGCGTCCCCGTCGACGTACGTCCGGAGGTGGCCGACGTGCAAGTCACCGTTCGCGTAGGGCAACCCACAGGTCACGACCGCCGGCTGGTCCGTCGGAAACTCGTCGTTGCTCATACCTGTTCGTGTGCCACCGACGGGTCAAAAGGGGGTTGGTTTCGGCGCGCTCGGCCACGCTCCGGGTTACAGCAATGCCAGTGTGCCACCGGCAAGCCCGAGTGTCACGACAAGCCGCCCGGCACTGCCGAAGAATGTCGCTGCGCCGAACCGATAGTAGTCGCGTTCGAGAACGGTAAACGCGTAAATAGAGATGGTGTCGGGGAAGAAGGGCACACAGAGCGCAAGCGCCAGTCCAACGTAGCCGTACTTCCGTGCAAGCTGTACCGTCTTTCTTTCAGACCACTCGATGAGATTGAACCGTGAGCGCTTGATCCAGCGCACGAGTGGGCCGTACTCCTTTGCCTCCTGACCGATATGGAAGGCAACGAGACTGCCGAACGCCTTCCCGAGACCACTGACGAGGATAATCGCCACCAGATTTCCGTTCGTTGATAGCCCGAGTCGAAGGGTTTCGGCCGGAACCAGTACGACTTCGCTCGGGAGCGGGAGAATAAACGCGATCAAAAACGAGTACACCGCGATAATACCCAGGCCGGTGGGACCGGTGGCCGTACAGACCCCCTCTTCCAGTGGTGACAGTGGTGTGCCGGCGGTTGTACAGTCGCCGAGGAAGGCAATGAACGATGCGGTCGGTACTACCAAGTCCACGCCTGCCTGTAGCAAACAGGCACTTCTAAACCTTCGTATGTCTTCTCGGGAGCGCTCAATACCAGTATGTTCGAGAGCGGAGACCGTGATTCAGTACTAACCGATATCTGCGACTCAGCGCCTGCCGAGGGCAGCGACTCAGTACCAGTCGAGATCCGCGACGAACGACCGTAGCATCGACCGCGTGACGTGGGGCATACACACGACGCGCATCTCGCCGGCACCGGTCTTTGAGACTCGCCAGCCGCGGTCCCTGAGTTCGTCTGTCATTGGCATCGAGAGGTCAGCCGCAACGAGGGGGAGTTCCGGGCCAACAACGTCGTGGCCCCGCGCAGATAGCTGGTCGGCCAGCCAGTCGGCGTTGGCCATTGACGTTTCGTACTGCTGTCTGTAGCCCGCCGGCCACAGCGACTCCATCGCCGCGACAGCCGAGGCCACGCCGGCACCCGACCGCGTGCCTGTCAGCGTAAGCTGGTCCGTCGATTCCAGATACGGCGTTTCGACAGCGAGCTCATCGAGCAGCGTGCGGTCACGAGCGAGTAGTCCGCCGGCAGGAACCGCCGCCTGCCCGACCTTGTGGGGGTCAATGGTCATCGTGTCGATGTCCGCGTGGCCGAAGTGCCAGTCGTGGTCGGTGAACGGGAGGTAGAAGCCGCCCCACGCGGCGTCGACGTGGCAGAGGGCATCGACCGTCTCGGCGAGGTCGGCGATGGCCGGAATCGGGTCGACGTAGCCGTACTCGGTCGAACCAGCGACGCCGACGACACACACCGTGTCCTCGTCGACGAGTTCCGCCATCGCCGCCATGTTGACGCGGTAATCCGCCGCCGGCGCGGTCCGGAGTTCCACGCCAAGCACGTCGGCGGCCTTGGTAAAGGAGAAATGCGCGTGAACGGGCGCAACCACGTTCGGGTCGTCCGTGTCGGCGCGGTTCCGAGCGATGCGTATCGCCTGTAAATTAGCCTCCGTCCCGCCCGAGGCGACGTAGCCCGCGGGGTCCGAGAGCCCGGTGATGTCGCCGAGATACTCGACGGCCTCACGTTCCAGACCGGCGATGGTCTCGTACGTGCCCGGGTCTCCGGGGTTCGTCGCGAGGAAGCGTTCTGCCGCTTCGCGTGCCGATGGATGCGGCACGGTACACATCGACGAGAGGACGCGCTCGAAATCCTGTGGCTCTGCCCGCTGAAGCATCTATCGGGTGTATAGCGGGGGAGTGGTTTAGCCGTTGTGCTCGTGCGTATCGTTGTCTGCTGTTTATTCGCTCCAGTGGCAGAAGACTGGCCAAGACGGGCTAGCTATCCGTACGCAGTCCGTTCACGTGCTCACCGACCGAATTACCAGTTCGATGGCCCGATCTTCTTCGTCGCTTTCGCACGAAAGCCCGTGGGACCGATCAGCGACTCGAAGACGGTCTGGCGCTCAGTGTCGAGCGCGCCGCCGAAGGAGCCGACCCGCATCGTTCGATACGTCTCGAACCCCTTGTCGTTGGAGTAGAAGTAGACGCTGCCGTGCAACAGGCCGTGGATGAGCTCGTCCGACCGCACGTCGCTCGCCGGGCGGTTGAGTTTGACGAAGGCCACGTTCCCCCAGTTGACGACTGCCTCTCGGAGCCCCATGAGGAATGCCACCTCGTGGTTCTGGGGTAGCCCGAACTCCGTCGCCCGTTCGAGATCGGTCAACGAATCGACGACGATGAGCGTCGCTGCGGCGTCGCTCACCCGGTCGCTGATGTCGGTAAGCAACTTTTCGAACGTCTCTTCGGGGGCCTCTCGCTCCGGTGGCTCCGCGTCGGGCTGTTCGATTTCGGTGTCGCTCCGTCGAGCATCGAACAGCGGCTCGGGGACGGGCAACAGCTCCATGAATCGCTGGGAGAAATCCGCGACGGTCATATGCTCCGTGAGTGCCTCGAACTGGTAGCCGTCGAGGACGGCGTCGAGTTCGCTGTAGACGTGCTCGCGGTCGTGCGAGAGCGTGATATAGGTCACCGAATCCGGAATTGCCTCGCTACGCCGGGCGATGCTGTTTGGGACCATCTCGGGGCGGTGTTTCGCAAGCATCAGCGTGGCGAGGCTGGTGTAGGTGAAGGCGTCGCCCCCCGCGTCGGAGGCCCCGGCCAGCAGGACTGTGCTCCCGGTTGGAATCCCCCGAACCTGTCCGTCCAGCCCGGGGATGCCGAAGGGGATGTACGACACACCGGAGCTGATACTCTTGGCTTCCGGTGTCGATTCGGGTGGCATACCGCAACGAGGCGAACAGCGCAAAAAAGTCTGCTGGCTACGTCAATCGGCCGCGGTCTCAGCGGACCGATTCCAGCAGCAGCCGCTGTTCGACGCGCTTGACCTCGTGTTGCACGTCACGGACGGCGTCGATGTTCGGCGAGATGGAGGTGACTCCTTCGTCGACGAGGAAGTCCACCATCTGTGGCTTCGAGGCGGCCTGCCCGCAGATACTCGTGGCGACGTCGTGCTCACGGCAGGTCCCGATGACCTGGCGCATGAGTTCGAGAACGGCCGGGTGGAGTTCGTCGAAGCGGTCGGCGACGTTCCCGTTGTTGCGGTCGACGGCCAGCGTGTACTGGGTGAGGTCGTTCGTCCCGAAGGAGACGAAGTCGATGCCGGCTTCGCAGATGCCCTCGATGGACAGCGCGCTCGCCGGCGTCTCGACCATGACACCCCAGTCGCGCTTCTCGGGGTCGATGCCGACCTCCTGCATCAGCGCCTTCGCCCGCAGGATGTCCTCGGCGTCGGTGACAAGCGGGAGCATCAGCTCGACGTTGTCATAGCCCAGGTCGTACAGGCGCTCGAACGCGCGGAGTTCGAGCTTGAACTCGCCGGGGCGGTCGAGCGACCGTCGGATGCCCCGGTAGCCCAGCATCGGATTGTGCTCGCTGGGCTCGTCTTCGCCACCCTGCAGCTGGCGGAACTCGTCGGAGGGAGCATCGAGTGTGCGGACGCGGACCGGGCGCGGGTAGAACGCTTCGGCCACCGAGCGGACGCCCTCGACAATTTCGTCGACGTACGCGCGCTCGCCGTGGTCTTCGACATAGCGCGAGGGCGTCTTGTCCGTCGAGAGAATCATGTGCTCGATGCGCAGCAGGCCGACGCCGTCGGCCCCCGTTGCGGCGGCCCGCTCGGCGGCTTCCGGGATGGAGACGTTGACCTTGACCTCCGTTCCGGTCATCGGCTTCACCGCCGAGTGTGTCTCGACTGGCCCGGCGTCCTTGTCTTCCTCAGTCGTCTCGGGGACATTGGCCCCTTTCTCGACTGTGCCCTTGTCGCCGTCCAGCGTTATCGTCTCGCCGTCCCGGAGCTTCTGTGTCGCGTCCTCGGCTCCGACAACAGCCGGGACGCCGAGTTCCCGGGAGACGATGGCGGCGTGACTGGTCATCCCACCCTCGTCGGTGATGATGCCGTTTGCGCGTTTCATCGCTGGTACCATATCCGGGGTGGTCATTTCGGCGACGATGATGTCGCCGTCCTCGACCTTATCGAGATTGTCGAGTTTGTCGACGATGCGGACGACGCCGGTGACCCGGCCCGGTGCGGAGCCGATTCCGGAGAGCCGAACCGCCTCGGACTGGCTCTCCATCGCCCCGCCGTCGGCGACACCCGATTTGGCTCCCGGCGGCTGACTCTCGGCTTCGTTGGCCGAACCGGCGCTTCCTTCGGGGTCGTCGATAGTCGTAATCGGGCGGGACTGGAGCAGATACACCTCGTCCTCGTAGACCGCCCACTCCACGTCCTGTGGCGTGTCGTAGTGCTCCTCGACGCGTTCGCCGACCTCTAGAAGTCGGTGAATCTCCTCGTCGGAGAGGACACGCTCGTTGCGCTTCTCCTCGGGGACGGAGCGTTCGATGGTCTCTCCGTCTTCACCCCGAACGCACATCACCTTCTTGTCGGCGACGGTCACCTCGTCGATGGTCTCCGTCTCGCGGTCGATAATGTAGTTATCGGGCGAGACTGCGCCGGAGACGACCGCTTCACCCAGCCCCCACGCGGCCTCGATGATGGCTGTCGGGCCACCGGTCGAGGGATGGCTGGTGAACATGACGCCGGATTTCTCCGCGTCGACCATCTGCTGGACGACGACAGCGATATCCACGGCGTCATGCGCGAAGTCGTTCTCGTTGCGGTAGTAGATGGCCCGCTGGGTGAACAGTGACGCCCAGCACTCCTTGACCCGCTGCAGGAGGTCCGTACGCGAGACGTTCAGGTACGTGTCCTGTTGGCCGGCGAAGGAGGCGTCCGGGAGGTCCTCGGCGGTCGCTGAGGACCGCACCGCAACGTCCTCGTCGCCCATCTCGTCGTAGGCGGCCAGCAGGTCCTCGCGGACTGACGGCGGGGTGTCCGTTTCCAGGATCAACTCCTGGGCGCGTTCGGCCGCCTCGGCCAGCGCCTGCGAGTCATCGCTGTCGACATCGACGGCCTCGAACAGCGGCTCGTCGATTCCAGTTGCTTCGATGAACGACCGATACGTGTCGGCGGTAACGACGAACGCCGACGGAACGGGCAGGCCCGCTCCGGTCAGTTCTCCGAGAGACGCCGCCTTGCCGCCGACCCGCGCCAGGTCGTCGGCACCGATTTCGTCGAGCCACAGTGTTGGCATGGACTCATTCGTACCATCTTCAACGACAATTAAGGAAGTTCCGGTTGCCATCAGTGAAAAACCGCTCTTCACTCGATTTCGAGTGAATTAGGCAGTCACGCCGCCGGTGCTGTTGTGCGGTCACGCCTCGATGATGTCGTCGTCGTCGACAGCAGGGACGGTCACTGTACCGTCCAGTGCAGTGACGGCGCGCCCGCCGACCCACACCTCGGTCCCGTCGGTATCAACTGACACCGTCCCGGGCCGGTCGCGGAAGTGCCCACCCTCGGCGATGATCTGTTCGATAGTGTCATCGAGCGCCCCGTAGCGACGAACGAACGCCGCGCAGGCCCCCGACGCCGCCGCGGTTACTGGTTCCTCGGTCCGGCTCCCGGCCCGGAAGGCGCGGCCGTGGAACGTCGACCGGCGCGTCGCGTCGGCACCGACGGTATCGAACGTGAACGGATATACGCCGGCCGCGTCCACGCGGTCACAGAGCGAGTCGACGGCAGCTACGTCCATGGTCAGCCCGCTCAGATGCTCGAAGTAGTTGACCGGGACCATGAGCCACGACTCGCCCACGCCGGCCGTCACGAGCGGGAGGTCAGCACCCACGTCTTTGAGTGTGGCCGCGTTGAGTCCGAGTGCGTCCGCAACATCGCTGTATGGGATATCTACTTCGGTGATGTCGGCCCGTCCTTGCTCGACCCAGACCATCCCGTTCTGTTTCGTCTCGACAGCGACGTCGCCCCTAGCGGTGGCGACCGTCCACTCGCTGTCGTCGATTTCACCACGCTCGTAGAGCGCCGCATGAGCCGCGACCGCGGCCGTCTCCGCCTGTGCCAGTTCCTTTGTTGGCGAGAAACAGCGAAGCCGGCGGTCGGCGTCTTCTGCCGGCAGGACGAACGCCGTCTCGGTGGCCCCCAGTTCGCTGGCGACAGCCTGCATCTGGTCGTCGGTCAGTCCGTCGGCTTCGGGCACGACGCCGGTCGGTGTGCCCGTCGTCGGCTCTGCGGCGAACGCGTCGACAAGCAACGCCTGTCGGGTATCCATGGCACGGAGTTGTGCTGACCCGCAGATAATCTTTTCCGGAGTCGTCGGTGGTGCCCGACGACGAGCTCCGATGAGATACGTGACGTTGACCGGGACACGCCCCTGACGGACGACTTTAGTACAGGGAGGTATCACTGGAACGTATGAGTGAGGACGTCGACCTCCCTGAAAGCCACCCTCGCTACGAGTCGCTTCTGACCCGCCACCGTATCGAAGCGGGCGTCGACCGCGGTATCACCTCCCGGCAGGGCCTCATCGCCCAGGGCCGCGGTGAGGCCTTCGACTACCTGCTGGGTGAGCGTACTATCGACAGCGCCGACGACGCCGAGCGCGCCGCTGCGGCACACCTTCTGTCCGCCGACCACGCCGTTGTCTCGGTCAACGGCAACGCTGCAGCCCTCGTCCCCGGCGAACTCGTCGAACTCGCCGAGGTGACCGGCGCAGACCTCGAAGTGAACCTGTTCAACCGGACCGAGGAGCGCATCGAGGCCATCGCCGAGTACCTCCGCGAACACGGCGCGACAGACGTGAAAGGGCTGACTGCTGACGGGCGCATTCCCGGCCTTGACCACGAGCGCGCGAAGGTCGACGCCGACGGCATCGGCGCAGCGGACGTGGTGCTGGTGCCGCTGGAGGACGGTGACCGCGCCGAGGCGCTCGGCGAGATGGGCAAGACGGAACTCGTCATCGACCTCAACCCTCGAAGCCGCTCGGCTGAGGTGGCAACAGTGCCCATCATCGACAACATCATTCGCGCGATACCGAACATTACCGAGCACGCCCGCGACCTCCGTGGCGACCCGGACGCCCAGCAGGATGCCATCGACACGTTCGACGCCGACAGCGCCCTGACCGCCGCCGAGCGGACGATTCGGGAGGGAGACCTCGAATGAGTCTGCCGCCGTACATCTACGCCGACCGCCGGGTACCAGACGAGGAAACCGTCAGAGAAACCCTTGACCAGCGGACGATGACGGCCTTCGGCGACACCGAGCAACTGGAACGCCTCCATCGGGTGTTCTATCCGGTGTTCAAGGTCGACTACGAGTACGAGACCGGGAAGGGGAAGCTGCTCGGGACGACGACGAAGTCTGAGACAGCGTTTCTCGACGGACTCTGGGCGGACAACGACCGGGCCGTCTCGCAGTACGTCGACGACACCGACGCGGTGGTCCGCCGAGCGACCAGCGACTACGATTTCGGCCGCAGCGACCCGGTGCTTGGCCGCTCTGTCCTGCTGCAGTTTCAGGTCACTGACGACGACGCCCGGTCGCTACTGCCCCAGCGCGTTGCGGAGTACCGCGACCAGCAACAGGACGCCGCCTCTGGCACGGCCAACGTATTCCTCCGGAAACTGCGTGAGTCCTACGGCCTGCCCGGAGATTTCGACCCCGACGGGTTCGACGGCGTGACCGGTGTCGACCGCCTGTATCTCCCCTTCTGGCTCGCCGAGTACCACTCGCCCGACAGCACGGACGTCAAGCTCGTCACGTTCCGGGACCCAGACGCCTCGACCGAGGAGCTACAGCGCCACGGCTGGCTCGCGGAGTTTTTGAGCGCCGAACCCCGCCGGCTGGCCGAGTACGGCTACGAGGTCAACCCGGACCGCCTCGAACGGAACATCCGGGAGCGGATCGACCAGTCCGACGAATCCGGCACGGCCGGGATGGGCGGCGATTCTGGCTCCGACAGCACCGACGGCGCGCCCTCGATAAACCGCGAGCGGCCCTCGGACGACGGGACGGTGGTCCAGCCCGACGGCGTCGACATGGAAGCCGACGGTCTGGTCGACCCGGACCCATCCCGGAGCTTCGCCGACGTGGGCGGGATGTCCGAGCTACTGGAGACGCTCAACCACAAGGTCGTCCGGCCGTTGCAGGACCCGAGCGCCTTCGAGGAGTACGGCATCGGCGTCGTCAACGGCGTCCTGTTGCACGGCCCGCCCGGCTGTGGGAAGACCCATGTCGCCGGCGCGCTCGCGGGTGAGGTCGACCACGCCTTCATCGAGGTCACGCCGGCCGACGTGACGAGCAAGTACATGGGCGAACCCGCACAGAAGGTCGAAGAACTGTTCCAGATCGCCCGCGCGAACGCGCCTTGTATCCTCTTTATCGACGAAATCGATGGCATCGCCGGCGCACGCGACGGTGACAGCAACATGAACAGCAGCGAGCAACAGCTGGTGAACCAGCTGCTCACCGAACTCGAAGGCATCGCAGACGAGGACGTGGTGGTGCTCGGGGCGACGAACCTCGTCGAAGACGTGGACGACGCCATCCGCCGCTCGGGCCGGTTCGACGAACGAGTCGAGGTCCCGCCACCGGACCCCCAAGCTCGCAAGCAGATTCTGGAGATTCACCTCGCTGGCCGACCCACTGCGGACGACATCAACCTTGACCCCGTCGTCGAGGAGACGGCCGGCTTCGCGGCCAGCGACATCGAACTTCTCGCCGAGGACGCCGCCCGAAAGGCGTTGCGGGCGGATGCCCCGATCGGGACGGACCATCTGCTGCAGGCTGCCACAGAGACCGACACCAGCATCCCGGACTGGGTGGACCCCGAGATGGTCGCCGAGAATGGCGTCGTCCAGCCCGACGGCGTCGACCTGCAGGCCAGTTCGCTGGTCGAGACTGACCCGGGACGCGACTTCGCCGACGTGGGCGGGATGGGCGAACTGAAGGACCGGCTCGAAGACACGGTCCTCGACCCACTGGAGAACGCCGACGCCTACGCCGAGTACGGTATCGACGTGCTCTCCGGGCTGTTGCTGTATGGCCCGCCCGGCTGTGGGAAGACCCATCTCGCCGGCGCGCTCGCGGGTGAACTCGGGCATAGCTTCGTCGAAATCAGCCCCGCGGACGTGACGAGCAAGTGGATGGGCGAGCCGGCCCGCAACGTCGCCGAGGTGTTCGAGGTGGCCCGCGCGAACGCCCCCTGCGTGCTGTTCATCGACGAGATCGACGGTATCGCCGGCTCTCGGCGCGGCTCGATGAACACAAGCGAGCAACAGTTGGTCAATCAGCTGCTCACCGAACTCGAAGGCGCGGCGGCCGACGACATCGTCGTGGTTGCGGCGACGAACTTCGTCGAGGACATCGACACGGCGCTACGGCGCTCGGGCCGCTTCGACGAGCGCGTGGAGGTCCCGCCGCCGGATGCCAAGGCTCGCAGGCAGATACTAGAGATCCACCTGCAGGACCGGCCCGTTGCCGGCGACATCGACTGGGATGCCATCGTCGAGCCGACGGCTGGCTACGCCGCCAGCGACCTCGAACTCGTCGCCGAGGACGCGGCTCGCCACGCCTTGCGAGACGGCTCGGAAATCACGCAGGAGCACCTCGAAATCGCCGTCCGGGAGACCCATTCGAGCATTGCCGACTGGGACGACCGCGACCGCTATCAGGGGGCTGAGGGCACCGCGGACCTGGGGCTCGGGCCCTGAGGACGGCTCACTCTAGCTCCTCGTCGAGGGCCACAGCAACCCGCTCGGTGAAGGCCGGTGACTCGACAAGCGCGCCCGCGGCCTCTATGTCCTCGTGGACCGGGCGGTCAGCCGTCAGCTTTGGGACCACCGCGCGGACAGCGTCGTAGGCCTCGGCCGACCCGACGCCCAGTTCGAGGTCGTTGTCGACGAAGTCGGCGGCCTGCGCCCCACAGCACAGCTCGACGCCGAGAATCGCGGCGGCGTTTCGCGCCGTTTTCCGGGCCAGATAGGCCGACTGCGCGCTCATGCTGACGTGGTCCTCCTGATTGCCGCTGACAGGGGTGTTGTCCATCGAGGGCCGGCCGAAGGACCGACATTCGTTCAACAGCGCCGCAGCGGTATACTGGGCAATCATGTAGCCCGAGCGGACGCCGCTTCGCTCGGTGAGAAACGGTGGGAGGTGTGGCTCCTGCAGAGTGGGGTTGAGCATCCGGTCGGTCCGGCGCTCCGAGATGGCTGCGAGTTCGGTGAGCGCGTTCGTCAGATAGTCGAGACGCATAGCGAGTACCGCGCCGTGGAAGTTCCCGCCGGACAGCACGCCCGCGCTATCGGAGCCGGAGGCCCGGTCGTCGACGCTCACAACGCCTGCCTCGCGGCCCGCCTCTCGTCGGTCGCTCCCGCTCGCTTGGTTCGAGGACTCACTACGCTCGGCCTCGCGGGGGAACACCAGCGGATTGTCGGTCGCGCTGTTGAGTTCCACCTCGACGGCCTCCCGGAGGTGGGCGACAGCGTCACGGACTGCGCCGTGGACCTGCGGCAGGCAGCGCATCGCATAGGCGTCTTGCACGCGGTCGCAGTTGCGGTGGGACTCGACCACATCGGAGTCGGCCGTCAGCCGCCGGATGTTTCGCGCACTCGCGGCCTGGCCGGCGTGGGGCCGGACGTCGGTGATGGCTTCGTGGGACGGTACTGTTGAGGAGAGGGTCACCTCCGTCGTGAGCGCGCCAGCGATGTCGGCGGCAGTGACCAGTCGCTCAGCGTCGTCGAGCAGGAGCGCGGCGACGCCGACGGTCAGTTGCGTCCCGTTGATGAGCGCCAGCCCCTCCTTTGCCCGGAGCGTCACCGGTTCGAGGCCGACTGCGTCGAGCGCCTCGTCGCCGGGGAGTCGGTCCCCTTCGACCTCGGCTTCCCCCTCCCCGATGAGCACCAGCGACATATGTGCGAGCGGGGCGAGGTCACCGCTCGCACCGAGGCTGCCCCGCGACGGGACGACCGGGTGGACACCCGCGTCGAGCATCGCCACCAGCAGATCGACGACGGACTCACGGATGCCTGAATACCCCTTCGCCAGCGTGTTCGCCCGTGTGACTATCATCGCCCGGACTTCCTCGGTCGTCAACTCCCGGCCGACCGCGGCGGCGTGGCTCCGCAGGAGGTTCCGCTGGAGGGCATCGAGGTCCTCGCGTGGGATGCGCTCGTCGACGAGGTCGCCGAAACCGGTGGTGACGCCGTACACCGCCTCGCCGCTGTCCAGCACGCTCTCGACGCGCTCGCGGGACTCGCGGATTCGCTCGCGGGCGGTGTCGGCAACGGTGACGGTCGCGCCGTTCCGGGCGACGGCGACCACGTCGGCGGGTGTGAGAGATTCGCCGTTGAGGACGACTTCGGCGGTCATGGTTGCACCTCCCGGTCGTATGACTCATGTGTTGGGGTGCTGACGACCGAGCCGTCTTTCAGGACGGCGTCGACGACGTTGGTCCCGTACTGGTAGGGAATGTGGACGTGACTCGGCGCGGCAAGGACTACGGCGTCTCCGGGCGCGCCCTCCCGGAGCGTCCCCAGTCCGTCGGTCCTGTCCAGCGCAAGCGCGGCGTGTTTCGTTCCAGCGATTAGCGCTTCGGCCGGCGTCAGTCCCATCTCGACGCAGGCCAGCGACAGCGCAAAGCCCATGCTGTGGCTGTGGCAGTTCGGATTGAAATCCGTCGCTACCGCGACGGGCGCACCCCGGTCGCGGAACGCCGTCGCGTCCGCGTACGCTGCGTCGAGACCGAACGCCGTTCCGGGGAGCAACACCGGCGTTACGGCAGCGTCGACAAGCGCGTCAATGTCTTCGCCGGTCGCGTGCAGGAGGTGGTCGGCACTGGCCGCGCCCACGTCCGCCGCCAACTGCGTCCCGCCGATGTGGGCCAGTTCTTCGGCGTGGACCTTCGGCGTCAGCCCGGCGGCTGCGCCTGCTTCGAGGACCCGTCGGGACTGCGCGACCGAGAAGACGCCCTCCTCACAGAACACGTCGCAGAACTCGGCGATGCCCTGTGACTCGACCGCTGGAACCTGCTCGTCGACGACCGCCGCGGTGTAGTCGTCTGTGTCCCACCCCTCGGGGACCGCGTGTGCGCCCATGAATGTCGGGACCACGTCGACGGGATGGACCGCGTCAGCGCTGTCGATAACCCGGAGCATCTGTAGCTCTGTCTCCGTGTCGAGCCCGTAGCCGGACTTCACCTCGACTGTCGTCGTCCCGTGGGCGAGCATTGTGTCGAGATGGGCCAGCAGGTTCGACAGCAGCGTTTCCTCGTCGGCGTCCCTGACCGCCCGGACCGTTCGGAGGATGCCGCCGCCTTCGGCGAGGATGTCCTGATAGGGCTGTGTTGAATCGCCATAAGGCGGTGGAATTCACTGTTTGACGGCACGTTTGATGTTATAGACGACACACATCAGGGCGATTTCTCGGAACTCACGAAACCAGGAACGCGCTCGCACGGCGAAGCCGAGCGAGCGCTTCACGGCCGAATTAACGGTCTCAGTCATAGAGCGCTGATTGTAGCGTTGTTTGTCGATTCTGGCGTTGTGAGCGTGGTCGTAGGGAGCGAAGATGCGGTGCTTGATGAGCGGTCTGATGCCGAGTTCACGCAGTGCTTTACGGAGCGCTTGCTTGTCGTAGCCTTTATCGGCCGCTAGAGACCGCAGATCGCCCGCGTTCCGGCGGACGATCTGCTCAGCGAGGTCTGCGTCGCTTCCTTCCCGAGTCGTTGAGCAGTGTACGTCAAGGATTGCTTGGGTCTCTGTATCGACGAGTTTCGTGACTTTCAGCTTCTGGACGCGGTAGCTTATGCGCTGGCAGTAGTGACGGCTCGCTGCTGAGCGTTCGTAGAATGTAGCGTCGATAGCAGCGTGTTTCGATGGGTCGTGCAGCTGCGCCGACTGGCGCAGCAACACTCGGCAGACGCTCATTTCGATTCGGTCGAACGCTTTACACAACGTAGATGGAGAGGGGAGATCGGCCGCGCTGAGGCCGATCTCCCCGATTATTTGTGGCATCTCTTTGAGCAGGTCAATCGTCATCCGGTAGGATGTATCAAGATAGATCCGCAGACAATGCAGGGAAACGATGGCATAGTCGGCGAATCCGCCGCCGCCTTCCGGGGCGGCGGATTCGTCTCCATCACCGGTAACAACTTGAGCAATCGGCACAATCTCACCAGTGAAGCGGGAGATTTGTGTCATAGGCAACCGAATCATCCCGCTTCAACTCCTTTGATTTAGCGACCTATCCCGACGCCGTCTAGTGATTCAACAGAGCCCCTGATAGGACTTCCCGCGCAGTTTGGCGGCGAACTCGTCCGAGCGGTCGCCGGCGAACAGCGCGTGGGTGTGGGGGTCGACAAAGCCCGGAACGACGGCCTGACCGCTGGCATCGATAGCGTGGCTAGCGCTCTCCGGCGGGTACTCGGCGGTTACGTCCGCCGTCGGGCCGACAGCCGCGACCGTGCCGTCCACGATAGCGACCGCGCCATCCTCGTAGGTCTCCAGTCCGCGGCCGTCTGCCGCCGGGCCCGCGACGAGTTCGGCCGCGCCGTAGACCACGGCATCGGGGGCTGTCATCGGTCACCTCCCAGGCCGCTGAGGAAGTGCGCGATGGCGCGGGCCCCGACACGCGCGGTCCGGTTCCCAGCGTCAAGCGGCGGCGCGCACTCAACCACCTCAAACCCGGCGACACGGTCGTCGGACGCGATGCGGCCCAGCATCCGGAACAGGTCTCGCGTCGAGAGGCCGCCCGGTGTCGGTGCGCTCACGCCCGGTGCGGCCGCGGCACTGAGCACGTCGAGGTCCAGACTGACATAGACGGCGTCGACGTCGCCGAGCGCGGCAAGCGCATCGTCCACCGCGCCGGCAGGGTCGCCGGCCACCGACTCCGGCGGCAGGACCGTCCCGCCCTGCTCGGCGAGGTAGTCGTGGTACGCTGTCGAGGTTTCGAAGTGGCGCGCGCCGACAACGGCCAGTGCGTCGAGGCCTGCATCGTGGAGCTGTCGGTACGGCGTCCCGCTCGTCGGCTCGTCCCGAACGGCGCGGCAATCGAGGTGGGCGTCGAAGCTGACTGCGCCGACCGTTTCGTGAGCCAACAGCGGCGCGGCGTTCGGGAACGTCAGTGAGTTGTCGCCACCGAGAAACACCGGCACTGCGCCTGTTGCGTGAATCTCGGCCGTCATCGAGCGGACAGCGCTCTGGACCCGTTCGACGCCGCCGGCCGGAATCTCGATGTCGCCGAGGTCGGCGACCGAGCGGACCGGTCCGCGTTCGATGTGATGCGTCTTCGTTCCGCCGAGTTCGCGCCGGAGGGCCGTCGGGCCGGCACGCGCGCCCGGCCGTCCGATGACGGCTCCGTCGTACGGCTCGCCCACCAGCACGACGTCGTACTCGTCAGCGGCCACGAGTGTGGCCGTTTCGACGACGTCACCGAACTGCTCGTCGTTCGGGTCGCCGGACGGCCCGGTCCACGGCGACGGGTCTGTCAGGTCGGTCATTGGTTGCGGTTGCGGTCACGCATCGGGACCGCGAGGTCGTTCTCGTCGGCCATCTCCCGTGCGATTTCGTAACCGGCGTCGGCGTGGCGAATGACGCCCATCCCGGGGTCGGTCGTGAACACGCGTCGTGCCTTCTCAGCCGCGAGGTCCGACCCGTCGAGGACGACGTGGTTGTTCGTGTGGAGGGAGTTGCCGATGCCGACGCCGCCGCCGTCGTGGACGCTGACGATGTCCGCGCCGGCGGCGCAGTTCAGCAGGGCGTTCAGAATCGGCCAGTCGGCGACGGCGTCGGTCCCGTCTTTCATCGCCTCGGTTTCGCGGTTCGGCGAGGCCACGCTCCCGGCGTCTAGGTGGTCCCGCGTGACGACGATGGGTGCCGTAATCTCGCCGTCGGCGACGAGTTCGTTGATGCGGAGCGCGAGGCGGGCGCGCTCGGTCAGCCCGTCTTCTGTCGCGTACCCAAGCCAGCACACTCGCGAGGGAAGCCCCTGGAAGGATACCTGCTCCTGGGCGAGGTCGATCCAGCGATGAAGGTCGTCTTTCTCCGGGAACAGCTCCTTGACCGCGTCGTCTGTCCGGTGGATGTCCGCGGGGTCGCCCGAGAGCGCGGCCCAGCGGAACGGTCCTTTGCCCTCACAGAACAGCGGGCGGATGTACGCGGGAACGAACCCCGGGAAGTCGAATGCTGTGTCGAGGTCGCGCTGGTCCTCGACCTGCCCCCGGATGTTGTTGCCGTACTCGAAGGCGATAGCACCCCTCTCCTGCAGTTCGAGAATGCCTTCGACGTGGCGCTTCATCGTATCGAGACTCTCCGCGACGTACGTCTCGGGGTCGCGTTCGCGGAGCCGGTCGGCTTCCTCGACAGTGTAGCCAGCGGGGTAGTACCCTTCGAGTTCGTCGTGAGCGCTCGTCTGGTCGGTCACTACATCGGGGACGAACCCCGTCTCTAACATCTCAGCGAGCATGTCAGCGGCGTTCATGTGGACGCCGACGCTGTAGGGCTCACCGTTCGCCGCGGCCGCCTGTGCGCGTTCGATGGCCGTCGCGAGGTCGTCGGTTTTCTCCTGGCAGTACCTCGTTTCGATGCGCCGGTCGATACGGTCTTCGTCGACTTCGGCCGCGATACAGACGCCGTGGTTCATTGTTACCGCGAGCGGTTGCGCACCGCTCATTCCGCCGAGGCCGCCGGTAACGACAATCTTCCCGCGGAGGCCGTCGTTGTCGGGGTAGTGTTCCCGGGCGAGCGCGGCCAGTGTCTCGTAGGTCCCCTGGATGATGCCCTGTGTGCCGATGTAGGCCCACGAGCCGGCAGTCATCTGGCCGTACATAATCTTCCCTTTCGCTTCGAGTTCGTGGAAGTGCTCCCAGGTGTCCCACTTGCCGACGAGGTTCGAGTTCGCGATGAGGACGCGCGGGGCCTTCTCGTGGGTCTCGAACCGACCGACTGGCTTGCCGCTCTGGACGAGGAGGGTTTCGGTGTCGCCGAGTTCACGGAGTTCGTCGACGATAGTATCGTAGGCGTCCCACGACCGGGCCGCACGCCCGGTCCCGCCGTACACGACCAACTCTTCCGGCTTTTCGGCGACTTCAGGGTCGAGGTTGTTGTTCAGCATCCGCAGCGCGGCCTCCTGTCGCCACCCTCCACATTCGATGTCGGTGCCGGTGGGCGCACCCTGGTATTCGCGCCACTGTTCTGAGGGCGTCCCGACGTCGTGGTCGGTGTCTGGGGCAGACTGCTGTGCCATACCCTCCTGTTCGCCCCCCGGCGTGATAGCGGAGACTTTCCGTGCGGAACTGTTTTTATATATGCATGTGAATTGGTTGCTATGTACGAGGCGGTGTTCCGGGTGGCCGGTGACGGGGCCTATGAGGCGGCGACCGACGGAACCGGCACGCGCATCGAACTGTGGTGTACCGACCACAGCGACCTCCTCCACCTCCGCGGTGGGGATGTCGAGCCGGTCGTCGAACAGGTCTGCGGGACTGTCGGCGTCGCCGAGCGCCTCGAAACGAATGACGGGCAGGTTCTGGTCACCGAGGCGTGTCTGAAGGCCCACATAGCGGACACCGTCGAGCGCTATTTGGCCGACGAGGGGTGTCTGCTCGTGCCGCCACTTCGGTACGCGGAGGGGCACAAACTCGTTCGGGCGCTGGGGCTCAGTTCCGACGCGCTGTCGGCAGTGTACCGGTCGTTAGCGTCGGATTTCGACGTCACTGTCGAGTCGAAACGCGAGGTTGGGTCAGTGACGCCCGACGCGCCGCTGGTGACTGTTGGAGACGTGGTACCGTCTCTCTCGCCACGCCAGCGCGAGGTGTTCCTGACAGCGCACGAGGAAGGGTACTACGAACTGCCGCGCGGGACGACGACGGCGGCTATCGCGGACCGCGTTGGTGTCCAGCGCCGAACCGCGGAGGACCACCTGCGGCGCGCCGAAAAGAAACTGGCTGACGCGCTGGTAGCGTACCTGTAGCTGCGGTGGTCGTGACTGGTACGCTGCCCTAACAGCACCCAGTTCGGGGCTGGTGTCGATGCCCGCAGTCCGGACACGTCGCACTGAACGCCGTCGCATCGTACTCGAACCCGGTGTCACACTGCTGGCAGACGAGTAGCTGTGCCATAGCGAGGACACAGGACTGCGCCCATATGAGTGTCCCGCCGCCGCTGGCGGGGTGTACTTCCGTGTCCGGGCTAAGGGCCGGGTATGGACCTCGACCGCTTTACCGACGACACACCGGCCGACGACGCACCCGGTGGGGCCCGGGTCTGTGTCGTCGCCGCACAGACGGAGACGTTTGAACGCTGTCGACAGGGCTTCTATCCGTCGCCGGAGTCGTATGACCGAACGACAGAACCGTTCGACTACATGGCGTTCTACCGGACTGCGCCGGTGTCGGCAGTCACGCACTACGCCCCGGTGACCGCCCGAACGGACCAGACCCGTGGCGGTCCGGGGCCGATGGACGCGGATGACTGGGCGGCCCTCATTGACCCGTTCTCGGAGACAGACAACGTCGTGGTGTTCGAACTGGACGACCTCGTGCCGCTCGAAGCTCCTGTCGAAAACGACCAGCACGGCCTCCGAGGCGCGTGGTACTGCACTATCGACGACCTTCGGACCGCCGATACGCTCTCGGCACTGGCCGCGACCGCGACTACCTGAACGGGGGCCGATAGCCCACGCAGCGTCCCGGTATCGGTGCCGAGGGTTCAAACGGGAAGCGCCCGTACAGATGACGAATGCCGATCTACCCCTCGGTCCGAGATCACGGCGTCTCGTTGTGCGAGCGGGCCGGCTACGATGTGGCGGTACATGACGACAGCGGCGGACCGTCTGCGCTCGCGACGCCGAACGACGACGCGGTCGGCCTCGTAGATGCGACAGACCCGCGGCCAGTCGCTGTCGAACCGCTGACCGAAGCCAACGTCGGCCCCGATGGACTCATCCCCCGGTTTGTCAACGCGGTTCGAGAGGGACGGGACTGCCTGTTCGTGGTCCCGTCGACGGAGGCGATGGGAACGACACTGACCCAGATGGTCGCCACCGTTCTGGGTGAGCCCGCCTGTCTGGCCGCCGACGGCCCCGACGGGCGACAGTTCTACAACGGCCCCGACCGCGTCCCGCTCTCTGATGGTACATACGCCTGTGCGCGAGCACCGGCAAGTGACCTCCAGTGGCGCGAGGTCAGAGTCGACCAGGGCCGACCCAGACTCGAACTCGGTGTCGGGACGGAGGTGGTCGCCGTTCTCGAACACGTCGACTCGCTCGCCGATGCCGGCCGCCACGCCTTCCAGCACGCCTATCGCCGAGCGGATAACGGGCAGTTCGAGGTGACAGCCGGCGGCGACGTAATCGAACGGTTCCCCGGCCCGACGGCCATGCGGCGCGGCGGCTACCCACCTGTGCCGATGCCGCTGGTCCCTGAGCACCTGTTTCCCGAAGACGCGGACCACTCGCGGTGGGCTGTCTGCCAACCCGATGGCGGCACGGACGTACTGACCGCCGATGGACTGAGCGCCTGGGGCTGACGGCCGTCATTTCTCCGTGATACTGTGCGAACAGCGACTGGTCTCTGCATCAGAACGACTATGTACCACCAAGAGATATTACTAGGTGGTATGAGCGATTCCGATTCATTCGAACAGTTCAGTGATGTCGGCGAAGCAGAGGTCACACGCGCAATTGGACAGGAATGGACCGAGGAGTTCATGGATTTCTCGGACTCCGATGTCATCATCGTCGGCGGTGGCCCATCGGGGCTGATGGCCGCGAAGGAACTCGCCGAGCGCGGTGTGCAGGTGATGGTCGTCGAGAAGAACAACTACCTCGGCGGCGGCTTCTGGCTTGGCGGCTTCCTGATGAACAAGGTTACCGTCCGCGACCCAGCACAGCAGGTGCTGGACGAACTCGAAGTCGACCACAAGCGGTCCAAAGACAGCGAGGGCCTCTACGTCGCTAACGGGCCGGAGGCCTGTTCCGGGCTCATCAAGGCCGCCTGCGACGCCGGCGCGAAGATGCAGAACATGACCGAGTTCACGGACATCGTCATCCGCGAGGACCACCGCGTCGGCGGCATCGTCATGAACTGGACGCCGGTCCATGCGCTACCCCGCGAAATCACCTGCGTCGACCCGATTGCCGTCGAGGCCGACCTCGTCATCGACGCGACGGGCCACGACGCGATGGCGGTCAAGAAACTCGACGAGCGCGGCGTTCTCAATGCGCCGGGCCTCGAAGACGAAGCCAGCGGCATGGACCAGACCGACGACGACACCTACGGCGCGCCCGGCCACGACTCGCCCGGCCACGACTCCATGTGGGTCGGCGAGAGCGAGGACGCTGTCGTCGAACACACCGGTCTCGCCCACGACGGCCTCGTCGTCACCGGCATGGCGACGGCGACCACCTACGGCCTCCCGCGCATGGGCCCGACGTTCGGTGCCATGCTCGTCTCCGGCAAGCGCGCCGCGCAGGTCGCGCTGGATGAACTCGAGGTCGACGCCGAGCCGGTCGACGTCACGAGTCGCGACGCAACCCCCGCTGACGACTGAACTCCTCCCCACATCCCTCTGGTTTTAGTCGACCGCTTTTTACCGCTTTAGCTGCTCATTCAGGCTAGAATATCGCACTAATACAAACAATTATACAAGAGTATGGTGGATATGTTAGTGATTTCCAACCAATGTCCGAAGAGATGCAGCGGAGCGACAACCACAGGTCCGACGAGTCAGTTGGCGGTGAAATTGCGGTCCACCTCTGGAGTCGGCGGCCGGTCTGTGGCCCCCGAACAACAGCCATTGACCGGTTCACCGAACTCGCCGCAACGGGCGTTATCGATGACTTTGATATCCAGACGTGGCCCGAGGAAATTCCCGTGTCCCAGCGAAGCGAGCACGGCGAGGTGCTGGCGACTGTCGACCGGTACGAACAGTTGGCAACGGAGCGCGGGCTGAGTCTCCGACCGCCGTTCGAGACGCGGACCTCGTCGCTACTCGTCGGCGGCAGTACGGAGGTGCTGCGACTCCCGATGATAGCCGTCGCCGTCTACGCGGACGACGACTTGGTCGGGGTGTACCCGTGTACAGACGGCACCACGACGTGGTCCGTCACCGATTGTATCGACGCACTCACGACGGAACCGGCTGGGCTTCCCCACCAGCCCGAGTCCTGACACACCCCTTCGGAAAACACACTCTGTCGCCGATGGCAGCCGATATCGCACTGCTTTGCCGATACCATCCCTGATTCTGGAGCGCCAGATTGACCCGCCTGTTTTGGTTCTCTACTCCGGCGACCTCTCAACAGGGAAGAGTCCCTGAGACACAAATTGTATTACCTGCCGATACCACTGACGAATACAATGGAGTCCGTGACGCTGTACCGCGCTCCGACAGCGGTCGCCGACACCGACGCCATCGCCGACTGGCTCGACGCGCGGATTGAGGCTACCGTCTCCGTCCGGGACCGGTTTCTCTCGCTGCACGGCGACTCGGAACTGGCGGAGTCGTTCGCCGAAGCGCGGGTACTCTCGCCGTACGACCGCGAGACCGGGAACACGATGCTGGGTATCGTCCGGTACGAGGAACGAGCGCTGGAGTCGCCCGAGCGGGCCGGCGGCGTCATCTACGACGGGCTGGCGGTCCAGCAGGCGCTCCACGAGCGAATCCCCGAATCCGAGCGGTCGCTGGACCACCTTCACGTCCCACTGCTGGACCGCGTCGTCGGAACCTGGGGCGACCACGACGGTCGCTGGCACAAGCGCGTGAACGTCCTCGGCCAGCCCGCTATCGTCTCGGTCCCGGGGCTGTACGAAGCGCCTGCAAAGCCCGAACAGTACTACAAGGAACAGCAGAAACACGCCCTGCTCGGCGGCGGCGCACCGCCCCGGGAAGTGCTAGAAAACGAGGTCGAAGGCGAGTTTCTCGTTGAGGACGACCCGCGGACGACCGAGGCTATCAAGGGGTACGTTCTGCAGGCGTACCACTACCTCGACACCGGCGAGGCGTTCTGCGACGAGGACACCTGTAGGCTCCACAATCCGCACCGCCAGCCCGGCGTGGTCGCCGCGCAGCTACGAGCGCCCGAATTCTGTCCTGAGCACGCCGAACGGTATTGCACATAGCAGCCCGACGCACCACTCCCGTTACCGCACAGTTCCACTCAGCAGGCCGACGAACCCGCCGGCCATCGTCTCGTAGCGCCGCGCGACCGTCCGCTCGGTAAGTCGCTCGCGGGCCGCCCGTACCCGCCGCTCGAACGCGCTGGCGTGTGACCGTCTGGACAGGCGCGTTCCCGGCGCGGAGAGGCGGACGAACCCCTCGAACGCGAGGTTCAGCGGTGCGGCGAGGGCGCTGGGGCTCCGCTGGAAGTTCAGCAGGGCGACGCGGCCGCCAGGGCCGACGCTGTCACACCACGCGTCCACCGCCGCCGCAGGGTCCTCGAAGATGCCGGCGACGAACGTCGCCAGAACGGCATCGGCCTCTCGAATCGGCGGACGGGCGGCGTCAGCTTGCACGTAGTGTACGGCTCCGCCGCTTCTGGCGGGCCGTTCGCGTGCACGATCGAGCATCTCCCGTGTCACGTCGATACCGACGACTTGACCCGACGGGCCGACTCGCTCGCGGAGCGCCGGCACATTCGCGCCAGTGCCACAGCCCATCTCGACGGCGGTGTTGCCGGGTGCAAGCGCCAGCGAGTCCACCGTTCGGTCGCGCCAGGACGCCACACCGGGCGCATTCGCTACCCAGTCGTACACCCGCGCCCACCGGCCGTAGAATGATTGCGCGTCGGTCACAGGATTTCGCGCGCCGTTTCAGCGACTGCGACGGCGTCGTCCCCGAGCAGGTACACCACTGGCTCGATCCCCATCGCGCCGGTGTGATAGAGCACGTCGACTGCCGGGTCGTCAGTCAGGGCGGCCGCAACGGCCGGCTCGACGCTCTCCTCGGCGTCGAACTCGACCACAGTCCGACCGGCATCTCGAAGTGCGGTCACGACGCCGTCGTCGTAGCGGACGTTCAACACTGCGCGGGCGTCGCTCCCGGCGGCCCGCGCCGCCAGCAACAGCGACGCGACGTGCTCGCTGACGCCGAACTCCGGGTCCGCCGGAATCGTTGCCCGTCCTTTCACGTCGAGAATCCGCCCCGGGACGGCGGCCACGTCCTCGATGCTATCGGCCTCGGGGAGACACTGGACGAGGTTCGACCCGACCGCCGGAATGAGCATCGCGAACCCGCTGGTGTTTTCCAGCACGCTGAGTCCGCGCCGCACCGACGCGAGCGTCCGCTCGGCCGACCGCAGCTGCGAGTCGGGGTCGTGGACGGCGAACTCGTCGTCGTAGTCGCCCAGTTCCGGGACCGCGTCCTCGTGTAACTGCGCGAGCACGCCGCCCTGTTCGAGTTCGCGGATGAACACCTCCGTTTCGACCAGCGCCTGAACGGGGCTCATATCGCCGTCTGCCAGCCCGTCGGCCAGTCGCTCGACGAGTTCTTCCAGCCCGCGATGGGCCAGCAGGTCCTCGTGGCGCGCCACGTCGCCGTGGACGTACTTCGACACCGCGCTCTGGCTGATACCGAGCAGGTCGGCGACCTCGGACTGTGTCAGCCCGCGCTCCCTGAGAGCGTCGGCCAGCAGCGAGCGAAACGTCGGCAAAAAGTCGTCGACGACGATCTCCTCGATGAACCGCATCTATTGGTCGCCTCCGAATTCTCTATCTCCCTGTATCTTGCTCGCCTGCGGCCCGGACTGACCCTGGTACTTTGAGCCGCGCTCGGCCCCGTACGGGCGGTCTGCAGCGGTCTTGAGTTCCGTGAACGTAAGCTGTGAGATTCGCATTCCGGGTGTGAGTGCAACGGGTGCGGTGCCGAGGTTCGACAGTTCGAGCGTGATCTGGCCCTCGTAACCGGGGTCACACAGGCCGGCCGTCGCGTGTACCACAATCGCCAGGCGGCCCAGCGATGAGCGGCCTTCGACGTGGGCGATGAGGTCGTCGGGGATGGCGACGCGCTCGTGGGTCGTCCCCAGCACGAAGTCGCCGGGGTGGAGGATGAACTCCCCGCCTTCCTCGATGACCGTCTCCTCAACGTAGTCAGAGACTTCGTCCTCGGAGTTCGGATGAATACAGGGGATGTTGGCGTGCTGGAACTCTAGGAACTCATGTCCGAGGCGGAGGTCGACGCTGGCGGGCTGAATCTGGATGTCCGGGTCGTCGAGCGGTTCGACGACGAGGTCACCCTGCTCCAGTCGTCGGAGAATATCCGCATCTGAGAGTATCATGAGAGTGGCGTGTGCGGCCGGAAGCCTAAACTCCCCGATTCTCATGCTGCTGGCTGTAACTGTTTTAAGATATTCGCGGTGGCACAATTCCTTACAGACAGACAGCCGACAGCGTCAGGCGGCTATCACAGGGAGCGTCGCGGCGATAACAGCGATGGCGACCGCCGCATACCTGCTAATCTCGTGGACGACCCGGAGGCCGCCAGCCCAGACGTACGCCTGCCAGGCTGCGGTTCCGACCTGTATTGCGAGAAAGACAAATCCTGAAAGCCCATTCTGTAGACGCCGAACCTGTTCGAGCAGCAGTTCCGGAGAGGACGCGGAGAGATCTGTGCTGGCCGCGAAAAAGACGAGCGCGGCACCGCCGGCGGCGACGCCGACGACGGACGGGAGCAGCCCCCAGGCAGCGACTTCCGCCGTCTCCCCGAACCGGCCGGAGCCACCGGCTACCTTTGCGCCGACATACAGGAGGACAAGCAGGCCGAGCCAGACGATGATAAAGCCGACGAACAGCCCCGGGAGGACCTCGGTCGCCTGGTCCCAGACGAGCGACCCGATTTCGACCGTTCTCGTCGCGGGTTCGTCACAGCCGGCGACGGTCATCTCGCCGACGCCGTCCTCGCACAGCTGGTCCGGCGGCCGTGCGGGGTTGTCTCGCTCTACAGTGCCGGTGAACTGGGCGGCGAACAGTCGGAGCGCGACGCCGAGAACGGCTGTCACGGCGACGGCGATACCGAGGGCGAGGCCGCCCCCACGGACGCCGCCCAGCCGGTCACGTCGCTGTTCGAAGAACGCGCCCGGTCGCAGGAGAAACGTTCGGATGGTGGAGGGCATCTCCGGGGTGTGCTCGGCCACGGCGTATGTACTCTGTGGTATGTGCAACCGTGGAGGGAGTCCGACGGGAGTTTAAGTACGGGTGGCCATGTAATTGTATGAAGCAGGCTATCGTCGCGCGGGCCGACATCGGTATGGGCGAGGGCAAACTCGCCGCCCAGGTTGCCCACGCCTCGCTGTCGGCCTACGAGGACGCCGGCCCGAAACCCCGCAAAGCCTGGAAGGGTGCGGGGCAGAAGAAAGTCGTCCTGAAGGCCACCAGCGAGTCCGAGCTGTTCGAACTCGCGGACGTGGCCGAGCGCGAAGGCCTGCCGCATGCGGTCGTCCGAGACGCCGGCCACACACAGCTCGACCCGGGAACCGTCACGGCCCTCGCCGTCGGTCCCGCCGAGGACGAGCTGGTGGACCGCGTCACCGGCGACCTGCCGCTGTTCTGAGGGCAGCGGCCCGCGATACGGTTATATAAGAGCAACCCTAACCTCAGGTGAACAACAACACGATACATTATGCAAGGAAACGAACAACAGGCCTACGACCGCGGGATTACCATCTTCTCCCCGGACGGACGCCTCTATCAGGTCGAGTACGCACGAGAAGCCGTCAAGCGCGGAACCGCCAGCGTGGGGGTCCGCACCGAGGACGGCGTGGTCATCGCCGCTGACCGCCACGCCCGGTCGCCGCTCATCGAGCGCGACAGCATCGAGAAGATCCACGAGATCGATTCCCATGTCGGTGTCGCTAGCGCGGGTCACGTGGCCGACGCGCGCCAGCTTATCGACGTGGCGCGCCGGCAGTCACAGGTCAACCGCCTGCGCTACGACGAGCCCGCCTCCGTCGAGTCCCTGACAAAGGAGATCACGGACTACATCCAGCAGTACACGCAGACCGGCGGCGCACGCCCGTTCGGTGTCGCGCTGCTGGTCGCCGGTATCGAGGACGGCGAACCGCGCCTCTTCGAGACGGACCCCTCGGGGACGCCCTACGAGTGGCAGGCAGTCGCCATCGGCGGCTCCCGCGAGGACATCCAGTCGTTCCTCGAAGAGGAGTACGCCGAGGGGATGGACCTCGAAGGCGGCATCGAACTCGCGCTCCGGGCGCTGGCCTCGGTCAACGAGGACGGCCTCGACGCGACCGGCGTCGACATCGCCACCATCGACGTGGAAAGCAAGCAGTTCGAAAAGCTCGCCGAGGACGACATCGCCGAGCGACTTGAAGAGTTCGAACTCGGAGGTGAGGAATAATGCACGACCCTGAGAACCGACTGACTGACGCGTATGAGCCCGAGGTCGGCAACCTGCCGAACGAGGACAGCGGCCGCGACGAGGAGAACGTCGTCAAGACCGGCACGACGACTGTCGGCCTCTCGACGGAGGACGGCGTCATCATCGCGACAGACCGGCGCGCCTCCCTCGGTGGCCGCTTCGTCTCGAATAAGCAGGTCCAGAAGGTTGAGCAGATTCACCCGACGGCCGCGATGACGCTGGTCGGCAGCGTCGGTGGGGCACAGTCGTTCATCCGCTCGCTGCGCGCCGAGGCTGACCTCTACGAGGTCCGCCGCGACGAACCGCTCTCGATTCACGCGCTGGCGACGCTTGCGGGCAACTTCGCCCGCGGCGGCCCGTACTTCGCGATCAACCCCATCGTGGGCGGCGTCGACGAAGAGGGCAGCCACGTCTACAGCGTCGACCCCGCTGGCGGCGTGCTTGAAGACGACTACACCGTCACCGGCTCCGGGACGATGGTCGCAACAGGGACCATCGAAGGCCAGTACGACCACGGGATGAGCCTCTCCGAGGCCCGTGACCTAGCGATCCGCGCGGTCAACGCCGCGGCCGAACGCGACACCGGGTCCGGTAACGGCGTCGTGCTCGCCGAAATCACTGACGAGGGCGTCGAAATCGACGCCTTCGACGACTACGAGTCGGCCGAATAACCCGGCTGTCTCGGTTTTCGCTTTCTTTGCGGTTTGTTGTCCCCGGTCAGTTGCTGCTCAGTCTCGCGGCACGACCCGCATCGGATAGTCAGACTGCCGCATGATATCTTGGGCGACGCTGCCGAAGATGAGCCGGTCGGTCTGGCTCCGCTTGCGGACGCCGATGACGAGTTCGTCCGCATCGACCTCTTCGGCGATGTCGAAGATATCGTCCGCCGGGCTGTTCCCCCGGATTATCTGGTATGTCTCGACGGACACCTGGTCGCCCAGACGGTCCGAGACGACTTCGAGCGCGGCCTTCCCGTCGGCAACCGCATCCGGTGGCGTCCTGTCTCCACCCGGCTGTGAATTAACTGCGTACACACTGTCTTCCAGGTCGAGAACGCCTTCGAGGTACGAACACAGTGTCTGGCTGACTATCTCGGAGTTCGTCGCGAGCACGAAGGTCTGCATATAAGATGTCCGTCACCCATCATGATAAGTATGTGTCCTGTTACCACGAACCATTTTATATTCACATTCTCAGGCCGTCGGGTTACTCGGTCAGGACCAGCCAGCCGACGGCGAGAAAGACGGTGAGCACGAGCAGAATCGACCCCCAGGCCAGCGCCGCGAACGCGGTTGACCCGAGCGCGGCGAGGGGGAGGACGGCTGGTAGAGTCATTGCTCGGACCCCCCATCAGCCACCGGGTCGTCAAGCGCGCGGACCTCCCGCCCGAGGCTGTCGAGGTCGGCGTCGGCTCCACCGAGAACGGTCGCCGCGACGGTGAGAGCGGCCGAGACGAGCGTCGCGCCGGCGAAGGCGAGCAGGAACGACGGGGTCGGCAACAGACTCCCGACGCCTGGCACGGCGGCGACGAGCCCACGCAGCGACGGGAAGTAGGCGAACCCGACGAGGAGCCCTGCAATGCCCGAGACTACCGCGCCCGGACCGGTGAGGCGCTCAGTGTAGAGACCGGCGAGGAAGGGCACGAAGACGCCAGCGGCCAGCAGGTCGGCAGTCAGGAACAACTGGAGGACGCTGTACCCCTGCGCGCCGATGAACATCGCGGCGAGCGCGACAGCGACTGTCAGCCCGCGGCCACCGAGCCACAGGGTCCGCTGGTCGGGGTCATCGAGCAGTCGAGCGAGGTCGGCGGTGACGACGCTGGCGATGGCGTTGAACATCGTGTCGGCCGAACTCATCACCAGCAGGACGGCGAGGACGACGACGGCCAGAGTCACCCACGTCGGGAACGCCTCTGCCAGTACGAGGAAGAAGGCAATACTTGCGGACCCAGACTCAGTGAGTCCTAGCCCCGCGGCGGCGATGCCGAACAGGCCTGACAGCAGAAGCATTGGGACGACGACGAGGGCAGCGATGCCCATTCCGCGACGGAGAGCGCCCTCGCCGTCGGCGGCGTACACCCGCTGCCAGACGCCCTGATTCAGCATATTCGCGCCCAGAAGCGCGAAGGCGACGTACAGCCCGAACTTCAGGCCGGGACCGAACGTCGGGTCGAGCAGCGTCGGGTCGGCCGACACCACTGTCGCGTGGAACTCGCTCGTGCCACCAAGCGAGAGGAGTGCGCCGCCGAAGCCGACGGCTAGCAGTGGGAGGATGACCAGCGTCTGGACGGTGTCGGTGACGATGCTGGCGAGCAGCCCACCGTAGGTCGTGTAGACGAGGACGAAGCCGCCGATGAGCAGCGAGGTCTGCCAGAGCGGCACGTCCGCGACGAGGGCGAGCGCGCCGGCGATGCCAGTCATCTCCGCAGCGAGGAAGATGAACATGTAGAACACCGAGACGAGCAGGACGAGCAGGTACATCCCGGAGCCAAAGCGAGCGTAGGCGAACTCCGTCAGCGAGTGGCCGGCGGGCATCACCTCGCGGATGCGAGCGCCGACCGGGATAAAGAGGAGGAGCGGAATCGCGCTGCCGATGGCGTAGCCCAGCACGGCGGGGAGTCCGCCGAACGCGGCCCCGGCCTCGGCCGGGCTCAGCAGAATCCAGACGCCCATCATCGACGCGATGACCGTCGCAGCGAGGGTTCCGCTGCCGGCTGAGTCGCGGGCCGAGATGTACGTCTCCACCGAGTCGATGCGACCGCGCGCGGCGAAGAGGCCAATGCCGGTGAACACGAGCACGGTCGCCGCGGTCAGGCCGAGGACCACAGCCGAGGAAACCATCTACGGACTCACCTCGTGGTCGGGCGTCTCGGTGGTTTCTCCGTAGGCCGCCTCGAAGAACTGTCGTTCGAGCGCGACCGTGCGGTCGAACAGCGACGCGACGCGGGCTTCCCGGCGGGGCGAGAGCGACGGCCCGATGGCGTCGAGTTCGCCCCGGAGCCAGTCGACGAACGCGACGAAGGAGTCGACGGCGTGGAGGTCGACCCACTCGGCGAAGTAGAACGGCAGGCCCATCCCCGCGCTGGGAAGCCCATCGCTGTCCGGGTCGCCGTGGGTCGCCGCGGCCGCCGTCGCCCACGATTCGTATATCCACTCCGCCGGGACGAGGACGGCCAGCGTCTCGGCGTACCCGCCCTCTCGGGCGGCGCGACCGAGCAGGTCGACGAACGCCGCCGTCGCGTCCGTCGGCTCGGGGTCTTGCCAGCGCGAATCTTCGACGCCGAGTGCGGCAAAGGAGCGCTCGAAGTAGTCGTCTTCTTCGTCGGTCACGGTATCGAGGAACTCCACAAGCCGTCGTTTGGCGGCCATATCCGGTGCCTGTCCGACCGCGTAGCCGAACGTGCCGACGAGTTCGTCGACGAACGCGTAGTCCTGTACCAGATACTCGGCGAACGCGTCTTCGTCGAGCGTGCCGGCCCCGAGTTCCTCGACAAACCGGTGTTCGACAGCGGCGTCCCAGTCCGGCTGACTCTGCTCTCGGAGCCAGTCGGTGAATCGGGGTTCGCCGGTTCGCTCGGCGTACGCAGAGTATGTTTCGGCCGTCGTCATAGCTCCCACCCCTCCTGCGTGTAGGCCATCTCCCAGAACCGGTGTTCGAGTTTCGCGCTCGTGCGGAACGCGTCTTCCATGGCGTCGTGCTGGCCGGAATAGCGCTCGCCACAGCGGTCGACGTACGCTCGACACCAGCCCGTCGCCTCGCGGAAGTCGTCGCTGGTGTACATCTCGATAAAGGGCGTGTACCGGTGTTCGCCGTCGGCCAGGTCGGCCATGTGTTCGGCCACGTCGAGATAGCCCTGCATACAGGGGTACAGCGCCGCGGCAATCTCGGCCTCATGTCCCTCGTAGGCCGTCCGAACGAGGAAGTTCGTGTACGCCAGACACGTCGGAGCCTTCTCGGTCGACTCCAGCTCACGCTCTGAGATGCCGTAGTCCGATGCGAACTCCCGATGCAGGTCCATCTCGGTGTCGAGCACCTGGTGGGCGACCCCGAGCAGGTGCGTCATCGTCGACTCGTCGCCGGCCGTCGCCCCAGCGAGCGCGAACAACCGTGCGTAGTCTTGCAGGTATCGGTAGTCCTGTTTCACCCAGTGTTTGAACGCCGCCTCATCGAGCGTCCCGTCGGCCAGTTCGCGGACGAACGGGTGGTCCTTCTGTGCGTCCCAGATGTCCTCGCCGATGTCGAGCAGGTGGTCGCTGAATGCCATTGGTAGCCAAGACAACAAACTCCGACGTATTATATCCTGCTAATACAACTTGGTTGTATCCAGTCTGACGGTCGGGACCGAGCGAACGCCCCGGCCATGCATGACGCCATCACAATCTCATGCCTGTCGAACAGTCCAAACTGCTAAGCGCACTACGGCCCACATTCTCGGCAATGACACTGCAGTTACCGAGCGAAATCGTGGTCGAGCGGTTTCTCCCGACAGCCCGGGCGATGCTTGCCACGAGACTCGACGAGGAGGGATGGACGCAGCAGGAAATCGCCGACCAACTCGGCGTGACACAGGCCGCAGTAAGCAAGTACGGCAGCGGCTCGGTCACCATCGAGGAGCGGTTCCGCGCGGACGCCCGGATGCAACAGACCATCGAGCGGATCGCCGACGGGCTGGCTTCGGGTGAGATGGACGAGTACGCGGTGCTGGACGAACTGCTCGCTCTGGTGCGGGAATTCGAAGACCGGGGGCCCATCTGTGCGGTCCACGAGGAGGAAATGCCGGCGCTACAGGGGATGGGCTGTGACCTCTGTGTTCGGGGGACAGACACCGCGGTTCAGGCGGAACGGACCGTCCTGTCGTCGGTCCGGAGAGCCACGCGACTCCTAGCCGACAGCGACTTTGTCGCCGACGCCATCCCGAACGTGGGGATGAACGTCGGCATGGCACTGCCGGACGCCGAAGACGCGCTCGATGTGGCCGCAGTCCCCGGCCGGATTCACGACCTGCGGGGGCGGGTCAACGTCCCGTCGAACCCCGAGTTCGGCGCGTCGGAACACGTCGCGGGGACGATATTGGCTGCGATAGCGGTCGATTCCTCGCGCCGAGCGGCGCTCAACCTGACGACCGACGAGGCATTTCTCGATGCTGCTCAGGAACAGGGTATCGAGCCGCTGGAGTTCGACGCCGGCTACGAGGACCGGGACGAACGGCTCGAAGCCACCTTCCGCGAACGCGGCGAGGTCCCTCGCGTCATCTACCACAGCGGCGCGTTCGGCATCGAGCCGATAACCTACGTTTTCGGTGAATCGGCGGTCGAAGCTGCTGACCTCGCGATCGAACTCCTCGACGCAGCCGACACGTAAGGCCTCTCGGCCGCCGAGACCGTCAGAACCAGCCGGTCTCGGGGTCGATGGGATTCTCGGGCTGCTCGCCCCGCAGTACCCGGATGACATCTTCGGCCACGGTCTGTGTCAGCTCGACCCGGGACTCCTCGGAATACCACGCGACGTGGGGACTACAGACAACGCTGTCGAGGTCGTGTAGCGGTGAGTCTCCCGGCGGCTCTGGCTTGCGCACGTCCAGCCCGGCCCCGCCGAGATCGCCGCTGATGAGCGCGTCGTACAGCGCCGTTTCGTCGACAAGCCCGCCTCTGGCCGTGTTCACGAGCAGTGCGTCGTCGTGCATTCGGTCAAGCGCGTCGGCGTCGATCATCCCGCGCGTCTCGTCGGTCAGCGGAGCGTGCAGCGAGACGATATCGGAATCGCCCAGCAGCGTCTCGAGCGTGACCGATTCGACGCCGAGGTCACCCATCCGGTACTCGGGCGCGTACGGGTCGTAGGCGATAACATCGATATCGAACCCACGAAGCTTCGCGGCGAACCGGCTGGCGAGCTTGCCGAAGGCGACGAGGCCGACGGTGCTGCCGGCGAGGCGACGGATCGGCTGTCCGACAGCCCACTTCCACTCGCCACGCTTGACCGAGCGGTCGAACGTGGGTATCCTCCGAAGGCAAGCGAGTATGAGTGCGAACGTGTGGGTCGACACCTCCTCGACAGAGTAGTCCGGAACGTTGACGACCGTTACGCCGGCCGCAACCGCCGCCCGAACGGCGATGTTGTCCATGCCGATGCCGGCCCGGCCCACCACTTTGAGCGAGTCGGCGGCCTCGATGACCTCGGCCGTGACCTGCGTGCCGGCGTCGACGATCAATGCGTCCGCACCGTCTACTGCGCGTGCGACGGCCTCCGGCTCTTTCGCCGCTATCGTTTCGACGGTCGCATCAACCGCATCCAACACCGCCGCCCGTGTCTCCCCGTCCATCACTTTGGTGTCAGAGACGACGACTTTGTATGACATACGCTGGCTTGCCTCGGGCTCGAAATAAAATCATCCGTCAGGGTCGGTGCAGTCATCGGAACCGCGTCACAGGACCATGGCTGTGTAACGGTGACCGGCACAGAACTGACAAAATAATAGCAAACTTTTATGATATATTCGTGAGGAGGTGGCAACAGCATGTCAGCTAATAACACAGGCGAAACTGCCCTCGAACGTATCGGCTATCGACTCTCTGCGTGGGTGGAACGGTGGATGCCAAGCCCGTTCCTGTTCGCGCTCATCCTCAGTTACGTCGTATGAGCGTGTCATAGAAAGCGCCACATGCAAAGCAGCAGGGTGCGGAAAGTGTGTCCAACACAACCGCGACCCTGCAGGACGTAGGTTCGGTTAACGACTTCTTGAATGCGGCGGCTACCGAGACAGTACCGCTGTTCGAGCATCTTGAGTTCGAGTTTCTGCTGGAGTACGACGTGTTCGCCCCCTCGGGGCGGGGGCGAACACGAGTCCATGAGCCACCAGACCTCTTTCGCGGCTTTCTACACTGCTACTACAAGGATGTATACGGCACACGTCCAGTCACACGAGAACTCCAGCACAGCCTCGTCTGGTACTACTGCGGACTCGACAAACCACCATCCAGAGACACAGTTGACCGGTTTCTTACCGATCTCGAACACGTCATCGATGATGTCTTCAAGAGACTCGTCGAGCAGGCCGCCTGCCGGGGCCTGCTCGACTCGACGTACTCCATCGACTCAACCCACATCGAAGCGGTCCAGTACAACGACGCCGCCTCGTGGAACTACGACCCAACAGCTGAGGAACACTACTACGGCTTCGGCTGTACGATCGTCTCGACCGGTCCAAAGATTCCGATAGCAGCGGAGTTCACACAGAGCAAACAAGCGGATCAAGAGACGGCGATGCGCGTCACGTGTGACGCGCTCGCCGTCGATACACCCATCTGGATGCTTGGAGACAGCGCATACGATATCCTCGATTGGCACGACCACCTGCTGGCCGCAGGGGTCGTGCCAATTGCCCCGTACAACCCGCGAAATACCGACGATCCGCTCGATATCGAGTATAGGGTCGAAGATCGTATCACCGAACACAGTGAGGAAGTTCTGCTCAAACAGTCCATCTTGGACGAGACGTACAACCACCGGATAGGAGTCGAACGAACTAACGATGCCGTCAAGGACTGCGGCCTCGGGCACGTCCGCGCCCGAGGCCGCGTCCACGCTCGAACAGAAGTGTTCGTTGCGCTCTGCCTACGGCTCGTCGTTGCAATCACCAACTACGAGCGAGGAAACGAGCCGGGCTGTGAGATGCTATGAGATGGATTCTATGACACGCTCTCGTATTTCTGGCCGGCGTCGGCCTCACCGGGGCCGGTCCCGTGGAGATGGTCGGGTTCTGGTACGACGGCTTCTGGGCCTTCCTGACGTTCTCGATGCAGATGGTCCTTATCCTGATGACGGGCTTCGTCGTCGCGTACCACCCGCGTGTCAACGCCGGCATCCGGCGGCTGACAGAGATTCCCAGCACCGGAAAACAGGCGGTTGTCCTCGTCGGCCTGTTGACGATGCTGCTTGGCTGGGTCCACTGGGGACTGAGCCTCATCCTCGGCGCGATTTTCGCCCGGGAGATGGGCAAGACCGCCCACGAGAACGGTATCGATGTCCACTATCCGGTCCTCTGTGTGGCCGGCTATCTCGGTCTCGGCCTCACTTGGCACTGGGGGCTGTCCGGGTCCGCGCCGCTCCTGCTTGCGACAGAGGGCAACGAGTTCATCCAGCAGGGCGTCATCGACGTCGTCGTCTCCGCCTCGGAGACCATCTTCCACCCCTACGGCCTCATTCTGACCGGCCTGTCGATAGCCTACGCGCTCGTCGTCCTCTACGTCATCACGCCGACTGGTGACCAGGCGCGGGGCATCACGCACTACATCCCCGAAGACGATTTGTTCGAGTCCGCGAGTGACGGCGGTGTTGAGACGACTGCGACCACCAAGCAGGTCCCGGCCGAGCGTCTCAACCACAGCCGCGTTCTCGGCGGGATTATCGGTCTGACCGGTATTGCGCTGGTCGCCTCGCAGTTCGTTCAGTCCGGCATCGACGCGCTCGGACTGAACATCGTCAATTTCGGCTTCCTGACGATTGGGATCTTCATCTACATGGACCCACAGACCTACCGGGAGAAGTTCGGCGAGGCGGCGACCGCCGCGTCGGGCATCGTGTTGCTCTTTCCGTTCTTCGCTGGCATTCAGGGGATGATGGCTACCTCCGGGCTGGCGCAGCTGATGGCCAACGCGCTCATCTCGGTCTCGACACCACAGACGTTCCCGGTCATCGCCTGGCTCACTGGTGCCACGGTCAACATTTTCGCACCGTCCGGCGGCGGTGAGTGGATCATTCTCGGGCCGCCGATTCTCGAAGCCGCGCAGAACCTCGGCGTCCCGGCCGGGCAGGCGACGATGGCCTACGCCGTCGGTGACGCCCACACGAACCTCCTGAACCCCTTCTGGGCGCTGCCGCTGCTCGCCATCACCCGCATCAAGGCCCGGGAGATGTTCGGCTACGCCATCGCAATGTTGCTCGCGCTCACGCCATTCCTGGCTGTCGTGCTGTTCGTCCTGCCGTACTGAACAGGGACTCCGGCGAGACAGTACGGCCGATTGCCCCTTCTTCGAGCGTTAAGTTGGTGGGGAAACTGCACTCCGATAATGGCAACTGAGACAGGGGTCGACGAGGACGTAGACCTGCTCGATTCCTTCCGGCAGTTCTTTGCGCTGGAGCGGGACGTACTCGTCCTGTCGCTGTCGATGTTGGCGTTCAGCCTCGCGTTCCAGATGACCAGCCGATATATTCCCGAGTATATGCGGATTCTGGGAGCCAGCGCCGGCGTCATCGGCCTGTACGGGAGCGTCGGGAACCTCATCAGCGCGGTGTATCCCTATCCCGGTGGCGCGGTGTCGGACCGCATCGGCTCGCGGCTGGCGCTGACCGCCTTCGCGACGCTGGCGACGGTCGGCTTCGGCATCTGGTATCTCGCCTCGGTCATCGGCGACATTTCGCTCGGCGCGACGACGCTGCCGGCCTGGACGCTCGTGTTCGTCGGCCTCTTTCTCGCACAGGCCTGGAAGTCCTTCGGGCTGGGCGCGACCTTCGCTATCGTCAAGCAGAGCGTCCCGCCACAGCGGCTGGCGATGGGGTTTGCCAGCACGGAGATGTTCCGCCGCATCGGCTTCCTGCTCGGACCGCTCGCCGCCGCGGCGTTGCTCGCGACGACCGCGACCTTCGTCGACGGCTTCCAGCGCGTGCTGCTGGTCGCCCTGGCCTGTGGTCTCGTCGCCACCGTTGCACAGCACTTCCTCTACGACGCCAGCGAGGACACGCTCGGAAAGTCCTTCGAGGGCATCGACCAGATACTCGCCGACCTGCGGACGATGCCGGCGACACTCCGCCCCCTTCTGGTCGCCGATACGTTCGTCCGCTTCGCCAACGGCATGGTGTACGTCTTCTTCGTCATCGTCGTCACCGAGTTCCTCTCTGTTGGGTTCACCGGCTTCGGTTTGCAACTGCGGCCCGACGCCTTCTTCGGCGTCCTGCTCGGCGTCGAGATGGTCGTCGCCATCCTCTCGATGGCTCCCGTCGCAAAGCTCACCGAGTGGGCCGGCCTCAAGCCCGCCGTCGCGCTCGGCTTTCTGGTCTACGCCGTGTTCCCGCTCTTGCTCATCTTCGCGCCGGGCAACCAGTGGGTGCTGGTGCTCCTGTTCGCGTTCTCCGGCCTGCGCTTTGCCGGCCTGCCCGCCCACAAGGCGCTCATCGTCGGCCCGGCAGAACAGGACGCTGGCGGCCGCGTCACCGGGACGTACTACCTGCTTCGGAACACGCTCGTCATCCCGAGCGCCGCGCTCGGCGGCTGGCTCTACGGGAGCGAGTGGGCAGTGTCTGTTGGCGATGTCGTCATACAGGCCGGTCCGGAACTGGCCTTCGGCGTCGCTACGGTCGTCGGCCTCGTCGGCGTCGTCTACTTCGCTATCTTCGGCCGGGAGTTCGAGGCGTACGAATGAACCGCTGTGCCGGCCTACCACTCCTCGCGTGGCGGGAACTCTTCGCCACAGCGCGGGCAGTACCGCATCGGTGCGCGGGACTCCTGGCCGTCCCTGTCGAACGTAATCTCTCGTCCGCAGCTCTTACATGCTAGCTTTGGCATCGTGGTGCTCTCCGGTCGCCCGCATAGCCACGACCTGTGGCTAGATAGAGTATGTCCCGTGATAACACTAGGTATCGGCTGAGAGACGGACCCACGCCGAGTCCGCAAACGCCAATCATAAGCGCCGAGCCGCGAACAGTCGACCAATGCAAGCGGCCCACCCAATCGAGCGGGCGGTCGGTATGGAGTATTACGTCAGCGACGCCGACGGGGTGGGCGGCCGCCTCCGCTCGTCGCCCGCGGACTTCCGCGTCCGGGAACTGGAGGCGTTCGACACCGAACCGGTCGACGCCGACACCGGCGCGTACCCGCATCTCGTCTTCCGGGCGGAGCTACGGAACTGGGAAACCAACGACTTCGCCAGCAAGCTCTCCGACCGCCTGGGCATCTCCCGCGAACGGGTGTCGTGGGCGGGGACGAAAGACAAGCGCGCGGTCACGACCCAGCTATTCTCGGTGAAAGGGGTCGCAGCCGGGGACCTGCCGGAAATCGGCGGCACGGACATCAAGGTCATCGGTCGCGCCGGCCGCCCGATTCTCTTCGGCGACCTGGCGGGCAACGCCTTCGAGATAGTCGTCAGAGACACGGAAAACACCGACAATGCCGCCAGCGTCGTAGCGGACCTCCGGGCGTTCGCCAACGGGGACGACTCAGTGACGAGCGAAGGCCGGTCCAGCGACGCCACGCTGCCTGACGGCGACACGACGGTCGGCGTGCCCAACTACTTCGGCCAGCAGCGGTTCGGGTCGCGCCGACCGGTCACCCACGAGGTCGGGCTAGCCATCGCCCGTGGCGAGTGGAAAGACGCGGTTCTCGCCTACGTCGGAAACCCGAACGAGCGCGAACCAGAGTCAACGCAGGAGGCGCGGGGATACGTCGACGAAACCCACGACTGGGCCGGCGCGCTGGACAGGCTGCCCGGCGCGCTGGGCTACGAGCGCTCTATCTGTCACCGGCTGGTCGAGAACGGGGCCAGCGAGCCGGCAGACTTCCGCGAGGCACTGGAGGCGCTGCCGTCGAACCTCCAGTCGCTGTTCGTCAACGCCGCCCAGTCGTACGTCTTCAACCGCATCCTTTCCGAGCGGCTGGAACGGGGCCTCCCCTTCGACCGGCCCGTGGAAGGCGACGTAGTCTGTTTCCGTGACAGCGACGCGCCCGAGGACTTCCCGATTCCGGACGCCGACCGCACCCAGGAAGTCACTGCCAAGCGGCTGTCGACCGTTGAGCGCCACTGCGAGCGCGGGAGAGCGTTTGTCACCGCGCCGCTGGTCGGGACCGATACCGAGCTGGGCAGTGGCGAACCGGGCGATATCGCTCGTGAAGTCCTTGACGACGTGGGCCTCGAACAGGGCGACTTCGACCTTCCCGGCGCGTTCGACAGCGACGGGACGCGGCGGGCCATCCTGCTTCGGACTGAACTCGGTGTTGAGCGCGATAGCGCCGACCTGACGTTCTCGTTCTCCCTGCCAAAGGGGAGCTACGCGACGGTCCTCCTCCGGGAGTTCCGGAAAGGCGACCCGGACGCGTAGCGGTTCAACCGTGCTCGGCAACTGATGCGGAATATGCAACGGTTAAGTCCGGCCACACACGCCATCTCGTATGGGCGAGCTACCGGATGAGTTCTCGTGTACCATCACCGACTGGGAATACATCTACGGCCTCTGTCGAGACGTGGCTGACGACGTGAAGGCCGCCGAGTTCGAACCCGATGTGGTCGTCGCGCTGGCACGGGGCGGCTGGTTCGGCGGGCGCTGTCTCTGTGACTTCCTCGGGCTGGACGACCTGGCGAGCCTGAAAGTCGAACACTATGTCGGGACCGCGGCGAAAGGCGAGGAGGCACAGGTGAAATACCCGCTGGCTGACGGCGCGGTCGAGGGGAAAGACGTGCTGGTCGTCGACGACATCGCCGACACTGGCCAGTCCATCGAAACGGCCGCCGAGTGCGTGCGCGACCGAAACCCGAGCAGCGTCCGGACAGCGACGCTCCAGTTGCTCCAGACCAGCGACCACGAGCCGGAGTTCGTCGGCGAGCGCCTTGAGGAGTGGACCTGGGTCGTCTACCCCTGGAACTTCGTCGAGGACATGGTCGAACTCGTCGCAGGCGTGATGGAAAAGAGCGACCAGCAGACCCATAACGAAGACGACATCCGTCAGCTACTGCGGGAGTACCACGGCGTCAGCCGCACGAATTTAGAGATCGCACAGCCGAACCGACTGGGCGAGGTCACGACCGAGATGGAGCGGCGCGGCGTCGTCGAATCGGTCGGCGACGGCTGGCAACTCACCGACGACTGAACCGGGCCACAAAGTGGCCCAACAGGTATCGCTCAGATCCGCTAGTCTCGTCGCTCACCATCGCTAGGCCCAGTACGCGCCTCCGCTAGCCAGGATAAAAATACGGTTAGCGACGCGTGCGACCGTCGTCCCGGACGTACTCTAACGCGCTGACGAACTGCTCTTTGTCGACCCGGCCTTCTGCCTCTTCGAGTCGCTCACGAATTTTCGTCGGAGTCATGTGTGTTGGTAACATGGGCCTACGTGGATATAACTCTTTCTCACCAGCTAACAGATTCGACACGGGGTGCGGGTCTGAAGTAGAGAGTAGCCCGTCCAGTAAGCCGTCAAACCGCTGTACTGAGACGAGAAGTCTGTCGAGGGAATATATTTAATACCCTGCTTACCCAACGGAAACTATGGCCGCTTACGGCCGGCCGTCACTTCGAGACCTGTTCGATGAATCACCGACGCCGCACATCGCGCATCCGCCGCGGAGTCACCATCGAGACTTCTACGTTGCCACAGACGGGTCGTTCAGGCCCCACGGCGGCACGACATCGCCCGACAGCGATTCGGACAGCCCGACAGGGGGGCTGGGTGTCGTCGTCGAAACGCTCGACGGTGAGCGCGTCGTCAGGCTGTCTGTCCCAGACACCTGCCCCGACAACAACGTCGCGGAGTACCGGGCGCTCCATCTGGGGCTCGACGTGCTTGCGAGACGGGCCCCGCCCAACGCCCGCGTCGGCCTGCTCATCGACCACGACCAGCTCGCCGAGAACGTGAACGCGGAGGTGCTGGCCTCCCATGGCTCCGCTTACGACCCGCCACACTCCGTGTCGGTCCCGCCGGCAACGGGACTGCACTGGCGCGGAATCCAGGCACGTATCAATGGGTTCGGCGAGGTCCGTGCCGCGCGGATCTCCGGCGACCGCAACCCCGCTCACCCACTGGCAAACGCCCCTGACCAGTACGCACACGTCAACGGCGAGCCGGACCGGTGCGTTCTCCCTGACGCGCCGACCGTAAACGAACGCGTTCCACCGCCGTCACGCGCAGAGCGTGGCGGGGCGTCGGACTGACGGAACCCGTCCAGCAATCGGCGACCGGCGACATCGTATTCTTTCACATCGCTGTCAGCAGTGGCACGTAGCTGTTGTAACGCCTTGCTCAGTATACGGCTATCGTGCTTGAAATATCACATACGACTGCGGTTCTGAGAGAATACTTGACTACAGATAGAAATACCTGTAGCCGAGGGCTACAAGGCTCTCCGTCAGTCGTCTTTCACAGGTAATAATCTCCATAAGTTATGAAAATAGTTGCAACTATTATCACGTACGTTTGGGCAACGTCACACAGACCAAATTTTATGTATTAGAAATAGGATAGTATACAGTGGGAGGTGAGCTACGTTGAGTACCAGAACTGACGGACCGGACGGTTTCAGCGGACAGTACGCCGAGCAACTGTTGCCGCATCAGTCGCCGACGCGGCACGACCTCGTACTCGCCGTCATCCCCGCGGTGTTCATCTTCACACTCGCCGCCGCGGTTGTTCTGGGCCTCTCGCTTCAGGCGGCAATCGCTGGCGGCGCACTCGTCGGCGCTGTGGCGGTCATCGATGCGCTCTTTATCCACCCACCGACTCGTGGTCGACGGCGAGACGGTACGTGACATCGCGTTCCGGCGACGGGCCCGAACGCTGGTTTTTCGAACTGGTTTCAGTGCGAAGCGCGCTCTCCGCGTTCCGCAGTAAACGCGTAAAAAAGACAGCTATATCGGTTACTCTTGCTGTGCGTCGACGACGGCGACGCCCGCAAGGTTCACGATATCTTTGACCTCGTCGCCACGCTGGAGGACGTGGACCGGCTTGTCCATGCCGACGAGCATCGGTCCGATGGCCTCAGCGCCGCCCAGTCGCTGGAGGAGTTTGTAGCCGATGTTCCCGGCTTCGAGGTTGGGGAACACGAGGACGTTCGCGGGGTCATCGAGTTCGGAAAACTCGTAGGTATCTTGCAGGATATCCTCGACGACAGCGGTGTCGGCCTGCATCTCGCCGTCGACGGGGAAGTCCACACGGTCGTCGTCCTGCAGGCGCGAAACCGCCCGGCGGATCTTCTTCGTCCCGAGGTTGTCGACGCTGCCGAAGTTCGAGTACGACAGCATCGCCGCTCGCGGTTCGACGTTGAACCGACGGGCCAGTTCCCCGGTGTGCCGGGTAACCTCCTCCAGCACATCCGTGTCGGGGTCCTGATTAACCGTGGTGTCCGCACAGAAGATGACACGGTTCTTGAACGTCAGCATGTACACGCCAGCCGCGTAGTCGGCGTCGTCGGCCGTCCCAATGACCTGCAGCGGCGGGCGCAGGGCCGAAGGGTAGTGATGGGTCAGGCCGGTCAGCATCGCGTCGGCATCGCCCATTTCGACCATCACGCTGCCGAGATAGTTCCCGTCCCGAATGAGTTCGTCGGCCTCGCGGCGTGTGACGCCTTTCCGCTGGCGGAGTTCGTACAACCGGTCGGCGTAGTCGGCCACGTCGGCTGTCTCGGGATCGACGACGACGGGGTCGAATTCCAGCCCGAACTTCCGACGCGTGGACTCGATGCGGTCGGCGTCGCCGATGAGTATTGGCTCGGCGATGCCCTGTTCGACCAGCTGGTAGGCCGCGCGGATCATCTTCTCGTCGTGACCCTCAGCGAGCACGACCCGCTGGGGGTCGCTCTTGGCCTTGTTGAGCACGACACGCATCATCTCGCGGGACTTGCCCAGCCGCGCTTCGAGTTCTTCGACGTAGGCCGCCGTGTCGAGTTCCGTCCGTGCCGCGCCGCTCTCGATGGCGGCTTCGGCGACTGCAGGCGTCACCTCGAACAGGACCCGCGGGTCTAGCGGTTTCGGAATGATGTAGTTGGGGCCGAACTGCAGCGGCTGGTCGCCGTAGGCCTTGACGACCTCGTCGGGCACGTCCTGCCTTGCGAGGTCGGCCAGTGCGCGGGCCGCTGCCACTTTCATCTCTTCGTTGATTTCGGTCGCCCGCACGTCGAGCGCACCACGGAAGATGAACGGGAACCCGAGGACGTTGTTGACCTGATTCGGATAGTCCGAACGGCCGGTCGCCATAATCACCGTGTCGTCGCGGGCGGCCTTGGCGTCCTCGTATGCGATTTCGGGGTCCGGGTTCGCCATCGCGAAGATGATGGGGTCGCTGGCCATCGACCGCACCATCTCCTGGTCGACGATGCCGCCGACTGAAAGGCCGACGAACACGTCCGCCCCGTCCATCGCGTCGGCGAGGCCACCCTCCGGGATGTCTCGGGCGAACTCCTGTTTGAATCGGTTGAGTTCCTCGTGGTTGGCTCGTTCCTCGGTGATAATGCCCGAGGAGTCACACATCGTGATGTTGTCCTTCGAGACGCCAAGGGAGACGTAGAACTTCGCCGAGGCGATAGCTGAGGCCCCGGCCCCGGAAAAGACAACCTCCAGTTCATCCAGCTCCTTGTCGGCGATGTCGGCCGCGTTGACGAGCGCCGCACCGGAGATTATTGCGGTCCCGTGTTGGTCATCGTGGAACACCGGGATATCGAGTTTCTCGCTGAGTCGGCGCTCGACCTCGAAACACTCCGGAGCGGCGATATCTTCGAGGTTGATACCGCCGAAGGTCGGCTCCATCGCCTCCACTGTCTGTATCATCGCCTCGGCGTTGTCCGTGTCCAGTTCCACGTCGAACACGTCGATGTCGGCGAACCGCTTGAACAGCACGCCTTTTCCTTCCATGACCGGCTTCCCGGCTTCCGGACCGATGTCGCCGAGGCCGAGCACGGCGGACCCGTCGGAGACGACGCCCACGAGATTCCCTTTCGCGGTGTACTCGAAGGCCTTCTCAGGGTCTTTGTCGATCTCCTCACACGGCGCGGCCACGCCGGGCGAGTACGCCAGCGAAAGGTCCCGCTGTGTGTTTGTCGGCTTCGTTGTCGCAATCTCTATCTTCCCCGGCGGCTTGCTCCGGTGGTACTCCAGTGCATCCTCGTCAAGTCCCATATCCGGATGTCGAACCCTACTGTAAAAAAGACAAGTTTACCGTCAACGGACGAGCGGTACAACGACGGTTGTCGAATGTCGGCTTGTTGCAGCGGTTTTTGCCCCGGTCGTGTCCCATCAATTGGAAAACAGCCGCCGCCGGGGACCCGCCCGATGGACCGGCCGCGGACCTCAGTTCGTGTTGGTGAGTTCGCCGACCCGGTCGGTCAGTTCGGTGACCGCGTCTTCCTGTCGGTCGGTGGCCTTGACAATTTCCTTCGTTGCCGTTTCAGCCTCTTGGGCATGGTTCTGTGCGTCTTCGACCATCGAAGTCACGTTCTCGATAGCGCTCGCCTGGTCGTCGTTGGCGTCGGCGACCTCCTGGATGCCCCGTGTCGCTTCCTCGACGGCGTCGGAAATCTCGTCCAGTGCATCCAGCGCATCTGCGATCTCGGTCTCCGCACGCTCGACCTGTTCGTGGGAGGTTTCGACCATTTCGGCCGTCTCGGTCGCCTGATCCTGAATCGTAGTGATGCTCGTCGAGATCTCGGAGGCGTACTCACCTGTCTCGTTAGCGAGTGTCTTCACCTCGTCGGCCACGACAGCGAACCCGCTCCCGCTTTCGCCGGCTCTGGCCGCCTCGATGTTGGCGTTCAGCGCGAGCATATTCGTCTGCTCCGCCACGTCAGCGATTATCTCAACGATCTCGCTCACCTCGTCCATCTGGTCGTCAAGGTCAGTGACGGTGTCCACGAGGTCTTCGCTCGTCTCGGCGAGCCCGTCGGTAACGTCCATAACTGCTTCACCGGCGTCTGACCCATCTTCTGCGGCCGCCTTCGCGCGCTGGGCCGCCGACGCCACTTCGCTAGACGTCGCGGCGACCTCCTCCATCCCGGCCCCGATTTCTTGGATGTTGTCGGCCGCCTCTGTGAGGGAGTCCGTCTGCTCGGTGACCCGGGCCTCGACATCCTCTGCGGACGAATTCGCTTGCTCGATAGTGACTGCGAGTTGCTGTGCCTGCTCGTCCACCTGATCCGCCAACTGCTCGACCTGTTCGGCCATATCGTTGAGCGAACCGACGACCTCGTACAGCTGGTCATCAACGTACTGGCCAACGTCGGTCCGGTCGAACGACGCCCGGGCATCGAGGCGCCCGTTCTTGAGTGCAGCCATAGTCGATTTAACCTCGTCAACCAGGCTCGTCACGGCCTCATGACGGTTGGCCTCGTCAGTTCGGTCCTGAACCATTTCGACAACCGCGATGAGTTCGCCGTCGTCATCGTAAATCGGGGCAGCGCTGAACGAGATGTGGCGTTCGTTCCCGTGCTGGTCGGCCATCACGCTCGTGTCGCGATACAGTGTGAAGTCCTCGTCCTCGACTTTCGGCACATCGTACTCTGTGTGGGTCGTCTCAGGGGCGTCGAGAACCTTGTCAGCGAGCGTCTGTCCGCGCCGGCCGTCCGGATAGAACGCCATGCTCGCCATCTCCATCTCCTTTGCTTCGGCCTCGGAGACGCCCGTGAGGTTTTCGATCGAACTGTTCCAGCTGAGGATATCGCCGTCCGGATCCAGAACAAAGAGCGGCGTTCCAATATGCTGCAGTATGTCGTGATAATCGAATCCACCGCTGGAGTTGCTATCTGCCGTAGAATCGGTGAATGCGCTGACGCCAGCCTGAGAGACAGACTGCGTCGTTTGCAGCCCGTTGTGAAGCTCCGCCTCGACAGCGTCGATAGCGGCCTGTGCGTCCGGGCCGAGTTCGTCCCGGAGCTGGTCGAACGCACCTTCGACGAGTGATTCGGTAACAAAGCTCTGTGTTGCGACGAACTCGCATTGGCTGATCCCGGCGGCTTCGTAGTCGCCGATCAGCGCCTGAACTTCGTCAGGGCCGAGTTCGAACTGCCGCTCGACGTGCTGGGTCCCAATAGCGGCCTTATCTGGGTCCTCAAAGCAATCGTCGAGATGTGGCGAGTCTGGGTCAATGGCGTCGGTCAAAAAGCGAGTCCGTCCGTCACTCGCGACGAATCCCCCGTCCGCCCGCCGGGCCGTAGCGTCCGAAGAACGGGACCCCTGGCCGTAGATGTAGGTGCGGATCTGTTCGAACATAAGCTAGCTATGTTCCATTCCAACACACCTGTAGATAAAGATGACTCCGGGAGTATCAGCAAAGATAATTGTACTCGTGGGTAGAGCGGGAAAAGAGAGCATAAGTACGTGCAACCGAAGTGCTAGATATGACCACCCGTTTCCGCCGACTGGTGGCGACGACGACGGTGCTGACGTTCGCACTCATCCTGCTCGGCGTGTACACCGGCGCTATTGGTGCCGGGCTGACCTGTGAGGCACGCTGGCCGTTCTGTGACGGCTGGATGGGGCTGTTCCCCGCAAACTGGGCGAGTTTCGTCGAGTGGTTCCACCGTTTAGTCGCAATGGTTACCGGTTTCGGCATTCTCGGTTCGACGGTCGCCGCGTGGCGTGGTGAGTACAGCCGGCGGATCAAGCTCGCAACAGGCGTCGCCACGGTCGTGCTTCCGATGCAGATTCTCCTCGGCGCAAACACCATCTTCAACTTCGGTGCCACGGCGCAGGTGCTCCACCACGGTGCTGCACAGCTCATCTTCGGCGCGATGGTCGCGGCGACGGCGTGGGCCTACACCGATACGGCGGAGTCGCCGTCGGTGCAATCGGCCGATACCCAGCACACAGCACGCGCTGACGATTGAATACGAGTACCACCCCCGTGGTTAACACGTAAGATATATTCCGGTCTGTCGTGTGGTGAGGACTATGTCAGACGACGGCCTTTCACGACGCCAGTATCTCTCCACGGTCGGTGGAACCGCAGTAACCGTCTCACTTGCCGGCTGTTTCGGCGGCGGTGGCGGTAACGGCGGCGACGGCAGTACCGAAATCACTGCCGGAACTGCACCGGGGTTCCCCCCGTTCGAGATGAAGCAGGACGGCGAACTCGTCGGCTTCGACATCGACCTGCTCGAAGCGGTCATCGACGAGACCGACTACACCCTGGCCGGCTGGGAAGAGTTCGAGTTCAAGTCCCTGATTCCGGCGCTGACGAATGAGAACATCGACGTAGTCGCCGCAGGGATGACGATCAACGACGAGCGCGACGAGACCATCGACTTCACTGACCCGTACTACAGCTCGAATCAGGCGATTGTCGTCCGCGAGGACGGCGACTTCTCGCCGGCGTCCCTGTCGGACCTCTCCGGACGCCCTATCGGCGCACAGAAGGGGACAACTGGCGAGACGACGGTACAGGACGAACTCATCTCGCCGGGGAACCTTGATGAGTCGAACTACAACTCCTATGGCAACTACGTGCTGGCTGTCGAGGACCTCCAGAACGGCAACATCGACGCCGTCGTCATCGACGAGCCGGTCGCACAGACATTCGCCGCCCAGCGCCCGGTCACCATCGCCTTCACCTACGAGACGGGCGAGAACTTCGGCTTTGGCGTCCGCGATGGCGACGACGAGTTCACGCAGGCACTCAACGACGGCCTGTCCACCGTCAGGGATGGCAGCACCTACCAGGACCTGACGAACAAGTGGTTCGGCCAGCAGTAACCGATGCCACCCCTCCCGTTGCAGAGTGACTGGGCGTTCGTCATCGGGAACCTCGACCTGCTACTCGTCGGCACGGGTGTCACGGTCGCCCTGACAGCGACGAGCATCCTGCTTGGCTTTCTGCTCGGGTTTCCGGCGGGAGCCGTTGAGGTCTACGGGCGCGGCCCGCTCAAACGCGCCGTCGAGACGGCCGGCGTCGTCCTCCGCGGGACGCCGCTGCTCGTCATCATCATCCTGCTGTTCTTCGGCCTCTCGGTGTCGAGTAGCGCCTTCGTGACGGCGACTATCGCGCTCGGCCTCCGGAGCGCCGCCTATCAGTCACAGATATTCCGTGGCGCGCTCCAGAGCGTCGACGAGGGACAACTGGAAGCCGCTCGTGCCGTCGGTATGGGCCGGCTTCAGGCGATCCGCAGCGTCGTTGTCCCGCAGGCGCTCCGCCGAAGCGTGCCCGGCTTCCAGAACGAGTTCACGATCGTCCTGAAAGACACGAGTATCGCCATCGTCATCGGCCTCGGCGAACTGCTGACCATCGGCCAGAACCTCTATCAGGGCGGTCAGAGCACCGCTGCGCTTGAGATTTTCCTGACTGTGAGCCTCATCTACTTCGTTCTCACGTTCGTGACGAACCGTTCGCTTGACTACGTCGACGACCACTTCAGCATCCCCGGCGGTGAGCGTGCATGAGCGACCCGCTGCTGGAACTCGACGACGTGTACAAGTCATACGGTGAAGAGCAGGTGCTCTCCGGCGTCAGTTTCGAGATGGACGCCGGGGACGTGGACGTGGTTATCGGCCCCAGCGGGAGCGGCAAGTCAACGATGCTGCGCTGTGTGAACCGCCTCACCGAGATCAACGGCGGCGATATCTACCTCGACGGCGACTGTGTTACCGACGCCGACACCGACGTGAACGAACTCCGAAAACAGGTCGGGATGGTGTTCCAGGATTTCAACCTCTTTGCTCATCTCACGGCACTCGGAAACATCACGCTCGGCCTGCGGAAAGTCCGTGGCATGGACAAAGCGGCGGCACAGGAGAAGGGGTACGAACACCTCGAACAGGTCGGGCTTCTGGACCAGGCTGACTCTTACCCCGCCGAACTCTCAGGCGGCCAGAAGCAGCGCGTCGGTATCGCTCGCGCGCTCGCCATGGACCCGAAACTCCTCCTGTTCGACGAGCCGACCAGCGCGCTTGACCCCGAACTCGTCGGCGAGGTCGTCGAGGTGATGCGCGACCTCGCCGCCGAGGGCATCACGATGCTCGTGGTTAGCCACGAGATGGGGTTCGCGCGGTCGGCGGCATCGGACATCATTTTCCTCGACGATGGGCGTATCGTCGAACACGGCCCGCCGGAACAGCTGTTCGAGAACCCTCAGGCGGCCCGGACCGGGGAATTCCTCAGCCGCCTCGAGACGGCCCACGAGGAGGAGTGACCGATGGGGACGCCGGAGTCCACGACCGCCGGGCGAACGCTCCGTGCCCGTGCCGCCGGGCTGACCGACCAGCCGCTGACGCTGCTGACTGTCGGGGCCTTCTGGACGTGGCTCGTCGTGCGCTGGACGAACGACTTCCTGCTAGACGGCGCGCTCATCGAGCGCAACACGTCGTTTTTTCCCGACGGCACCGTTCGAGGCGGCCGCGTCGACACTTGGCGGTCTCGCGGCGAGTCTCGGTCCGGTCGGGGTCCCCGTCGGCTGGGTCGCCGGCTTCTTCGAGTTCCTGGCGGCGTCGATTCCGTACCTGCCGCCACTGGCGACCGGCGTGTGGGCGACCATACTGCTGACGCTGCTGGGTATCGCGCTCGGGTTCTTTATTGCCGTCCCACTCAGTGTGGCTCGGGTGTACGGCGGGACGCTCACCCGCTCGCTTGCACTGGGATACACCGAACTGTTCCGCGGGACGCCGCTGCTCGCCCAGTTATTCGTCCTCTACTTCGCGACGCCGCTGACGACGATTATCCGTGAACTGCCCACGGTCGGGGCTGGATTCATTCCCGCACAGGCGTTCTGGGTGGCCGTCATCGCGTTCACGCTTAATAGCGCCGCCTACCAGTCGGAGTACATTCGGTCAGCGCTGAACTCCGTCCCGGAAGGGCAACTCACTGCCGCTCGTTCAATTGGGCTCTCGAAAGTCGATGGGATACGGCACGTGGTCCTGCCGCAGGGCCTGCGCTACGCGATTCCGGGCTGGTCGAACGAGCTGGTGTACCTCATCAAGTACTCGTCGCTGGCGAGTTTCATCACCGTCCGCGAACTGTTCGAGCGAACCGACGCGATCGCTAGCGAGACCTACCGGTACACGGAACTGTTCGTCCTCGCCGGCCTGTTGTACCTTGCGCTTGTTATCTCGGCGTCACTGGTGATGGAATACGTCGAAGACCGGGTCGCGATTCCCGGTCTCGGCACGACCAGCCGATGACTACATAAAGTCAGAAAGACCGGACTGCTGGTCGTCGTCTTCGGCGGCTTCGCTCGCTGTTTCCGTCTCGTCGTCGGTAGCGGTGCCGTCACTGGTGGCGTCGGATTCAGCGCCGTCGTCCGCCGCAAGGGTCACCTGCTGGTCACCGCTCTCCTCGCCAGCATCGGTATCTGGAGCATCGCCATCTGCATCGCTGTCCCCGTCACCACCGTCAGCACTCGCACCCTCAAAAACCCCGCCGGAGTGTTCGACGGCGGCTTCCTCCTTGAGTGCCTCTGCGTCGGCGACGATGTCCTGTACCTTGTTCGTGTCCTTGCCCGACCCGGTGACAAAAGAGACGTGCTCGGCCTCCATATCGTAGGTCGCTGCCATTGCCACCGTTAGCTCCCGGTTTCGGCAGTGGTGCGTCATCGTTGCGAGGAACGGCATGATCTCCCGGCGGGCGGTCCGCATCGAGACGCCATCGATAGCGGCTATCTGCTGGGCGACGTAGTCTCGTGTGTTCCGGGTCCCTTTCGACCGGCCGAGTTTCGACCAGTAGCTCGGCGGGCCGTAGCGGGTCCAGCCACCCTTCGTTCCGTCTCGGGCCGCAGCGACGCCAGCGGTCATGTTGTCGCCAGCGTACCGCCAGAAGGAGTAGTTCTGCGTCTCGCGCACGCGGCCGAGCCACTGGTCAGCGTTCGAGAGGAACTCGTAGGCGCGGACCAGTTCGGTCCCCTCGTAGTCCTTGGGCATATTGTCCTCGATCCAGTTGATGAGGTCGTCCGGCGTCTCGTCCACGTCGTAGCTGGCCTCAAGCGCGTCCTGCGCGCCGGCCTCCTTGAGCACCACGTCGAGGTACTCGAAGATGCCCTCTGTCGTATCCCGCTCGCCGGTCACCACGTCGTCGGCGGTCAGGCGCTCCGTCGTCTCGGCGATGGCCTGGAGGTCCTTGACCGCGCCCCGCAGGTCGCCGCTGTTTTGCTCGGCGAGTTCCTGTAGCGCGTCGGACTCGTACTCGACGCCTTCCTGGCGACAGAGGTCACGCAGGACGGGGACGATAGAGCGGGGCGAGACATCCCGGAACTCGATGTCCTGGCAGTTGTTCCGCAGGCCGTTTGACATCTCGTAGTACTCGTTGGCGATGAGAATCATCGGCTGGCTGGCCTCCTTCACGAGGGCCGTTATCGCTCGTGCGCCCCCGCGGTCGGCGTTGCCGTGGATGTTGTCCGCCTCGTCCATGATGACGAGGCGACGGCCACCACCGCCAGCGGTCAGCGTCCCGGATTTGGCGGCTTCGCCGGCCACCCGATTGATTACGTCCTTGGTCCGGGAGTCGCTGGCGTTGAGTTCGATGGTCGGCCACTCCATGTCGTTTGCCAGCGCGTGGGCGGCCGAGGTCTTCCCGATGCCCGGGGACCCATAGAGGATGACCGCCTCGCGGTGGTCGTCCCACGTCTCCGCCCACTTTTTGAGTGCGTCGCGGGCCTTGTCGTTGCCCCGCACCTCCGACAGCGTCGTCGGGCGGTACTTCTCCGTCCAGTCCATCAAATCACCATTACGTTATCTTTACGTCGTGCGGTTTCTATACAATTCAACATGGCAGAGTCGAAGTTAGTCCAGATTAAGGTGGATTCTGATAGACTGGAAGCTTGGGATAAATTCCACTCTGAGAACCCTGAGTTTGACGACCGCTCAGACCTCATCAGAAAATCGGTTGAGCGAACCATTTCTACTGACAACGAGGAGCAGGAGTCTAAAGACAGTATCGGACGGGCGGAAGCACTCGAACAGTTTGAACGTATGGAAGGACTTCTGAATGAGCTTGAAAGAGAGGTCAGCTTAGTTCAAGAAGACATCGTAACCGAGGACACAATGGATGACCTCGTACTCCAGAGAAGTTACCAGTCAACAAAGCAGGTTCTGGAGAACGCTGGTATCATAGGTGATGAGGATGACGGCGAGTAAAATTCAAGAGTGGGTCAAGGAAGATGGGGAGACACCCGAATGGGTAGCAGAGCAACCTGAAGATACAAGAAAACACCTACACGGATACTGGAAAACGTCGATTGTCGATGGGAAGAAAGACACTGTAAAGAACAGAGCAACGGCGGTTAGACAGTTCACTGAATGGTTTGATGGAGATATTACCGAAGCTGAGACTTCAGATATAGACGAGTGGAGGGAAGAGTTGGTTCTACAAGACTACGGGTACAGGTCAGTCCGTCAGAAAATCTACGCCCTCTCAACCTACTATAACTGGTTACAGGACAGGGAAGGGTTCGAGAAGAATCCTGTTGATGATGTGGATGTTGAGAACTACGAGAAGACGAAGCAGGACGAACATTTAGACCGTCAGTACGTAACGAAGGAAGAATTTGAAGCAATGATGGATGCCTGCGAAAAGACACGAGAAAGGCTCGTGTGCCGTTTGTTCTGGGATTGCGGAGTTCGAGTGGGCGAAGCTGTTGAAATCAAGCTCAACGACATCGACCGTCGTAACAAGTCAATCACCTTCGAGTCGGGTAAGACCAAGAAGATGGAGAAAGACGACGAGCGTACTGTCTATTACAGTCAGGCAATGGAAAACATCCTCATAGAATGGCTGGAGAACGGAGATAGAAATAGCTATCTCGGTTCCAAGGGCGATTATCTCATTTGTTCACGTGAAGCTGAACAGATGTATCCAGGGAGTGTATCCGATATTGTTAGAGACGTTGCCGACCGTGCGGGAGTTCTAAAGGAAGTTTATGAAGACCAAAGCGAGCGTACACGGTACTTCCCGCACCCACACGCAATTAGGAAGAGCTACGGTGTGTATCGAACTCAGAGAGGAATGCCAATCGCCTACCTATCCGAACTTATGGGACACGCTGATATTGAGACCACCCGAGACAAGTATCTCAAATTCAGAGACGACGATATTCGAGAAGCTGATAGGCGGTACAGACCCACGGTTTAGACTAGTGTTATCTAGTTGTCACTAGTCGATGTTGAGAACCGAGAACGAATGGGAAGAGTGAGCGTTAAGCAAGAACCGACATGGTGTCGCCCTGTGGTCGCTGCTCGCTCTATTGTAGCACTGTAGCACTGCTGGATGAACCAGCACTAGTGTAATTATTTTGTTACGTTAAATAATCACCGCAGATGAGAAGCAAGGAGAATTATTCGAGGGCTCTTACATAACTCAGCGAAACACGTTGACGACGAAGCAGTCAAGAAGGCCGTGTAGTGGTGCTCCAGCGAGGTTTAACGTCCGTACGAACCCGTAGGTTCGGACGGACTGCTCCAATCCAGGCTTGGAGAGGCCGCGGAACTTCTGTAGCCATGGATTCACTAGCGACCAGAGGCATTCGACTTGGTTGATGTGGACGCCGTCATCAGTGACAAATTCTTCGGAGTGAACAACGGTCTGCTCGTTCTTGTAGACGAGTGGCGCGTACCCGCGCCACCCGTCGTGCCAGACCTCATCCAGTTTCCCTGAGAGAATCTCTACCTCATCAAGTGCTGGTTTGAGTTCTTCCGGTTGAGCACCTGGCTCGGCGCGAATTACACGAAGTACATCACGACAGGCACCGATCAGCGTCATGGTATCGCCAGGTGCTCCTTCCCACCGTGATCGCCCCCCTTCCCCAGAGCCGCCGCGGGAAAGCCCATCCCGCGGCGGCGTCTGTCCCTTGTAACCAGAGCACTTGTGGCCGGTTTCGTCGATCTGAGTTGGGCCGTCGATAGCGTGTTGGATGCGCTCCCAGACGAGGTAGAAGCCGCGCTGGAAGGCGGCTTCTACCTCTCGAATCGTGGAATGAACCGTGTCGTAGACCGCTTCGAAGAGCTGGGTGATTTGGTGGATGCTGAGAAGTGTGTCGGCATAGAGGACGAACGCAATGACGATTTCGCCAGGAGAGAGAGTGCGGCCTTCGAAGGGCGTGTTGCGGGTGTAGGAGAAGACATAGCGGCAGTTGGTGCACCAGACCCGGGGACTGCCGTCCCCGGACTGGATGGCGGTTTCACCACACTCCGGGCAAGGAGCTTGTTCCCATGCCTGCTTACAGCGCCGCTCGATTTCCTCATCGAGCGGCTCTGGGCGCAACACTATTGACGTGAGCTCAACAATATCCTGTAGCATCCCGCCGAAGGCTGTTTGATTGTACATAGCAACTAGCCTACGGCGGGATGCTGTAATTCTCGGGGTACTGTTTCACTCAGTTCGGTAAGAGCCTATTCGAGTTCACTGCTAAGGTTTTCTATCAGTTCCATGTGGATACTGCTCTGCTGCTGTAAAACGAAAGTATTTGATTTACTGCCTTTGTCGATTATTTCCTGTATCTTCTCGTTCCTCGCTTCCTGCTCTTCCAGACCATCAAGTTCTTCGATGTCGTCTTTCTCAACCATACACACGTTCGCAGCATTCATACGCTCAATCTTGTCTTTATCACTCTCCCTATTGTTATCTTCAAGGAACTTGACAAGCTGCTCCTTCGCATTCAAGCACCGTTCCATATAATCTATGCTCTCACCGTCTTCTTCATCTTCGCCAGAATAGTCTGGAAGCTCAATCTGTGGAAGATACTCGTTCTCGACATATGACTCAGATACGTTGAATACTTTCGTAATGAGAGATACAGCAAGCTTCCTCGGCATCTCCATCTCTCGTTGTTCGGCATGGCGGTCCAGTATTTCCGCTGCCACGTCTATCTTAGTCTCCAGTGGAGTATTTGAGTCAAACTCTTCCTCTGCCCTATCGATTATATCATTGTAGCTGAGGTCACCAGCTAGCCACCATTTGTCCTCTTCGAGTACGCTGTGGAGGTCTGAAGTCGTGTACCTGTTCGCACTCCCTTCGACTATTGACCGAGCGACTTCGTGGTCTGGATACTCGTCGTCCTCAATGTATGCTATCAAATCCTCCTTACACTGGTAGCGGTCATACCGAGACTCAAAGGCTGAATCAATGTAGTCAATAACGAGGTCGTCAACTTTCTCTGCCCAGTATCGCTGTCCCCATTCATCCTCCAAATGCTCCTGAACGCTAACTGGTAAATATATGTTAATTAGCGAGTCAGTCAGGTCGTCATTTGGGTCTATGATGCTCTGACTGGGGAAACTACCATCCTCATTGCGAACCTTGACAGAATCCACTCCACATCTGAAAGAGGTGTCTGTGTGGGATTCAAGACGTTCATTTACTCTTTCTTCTTTCTCTTCGATTTCATCAGTAAGAGAGTCTGAAAACATCATTGCCATCTCATAGAGGAGCATGCCACGAGTTACAGACCGAACGGAATCTGAAGCTTCGTCTGAGAGGTATTCAAACGTCGATTTAGTTAGCTTGAGTTGCTTTCTATCCATATCTTCGTTACGTAATACAGTTCTGAACATCGACATATCAATAACTAGACTACTATCCCATATATCTTACTCATAAATATATACTGCTTAGAAGAACAACTGTTCTAAACAGTTATCTTTAGACCTGTTTAGCTTAGTAGATAACTGTATCACGTCGTACTGTAACTTCAAAACAACTTCACGTCGTATGTAGTTCTGTCAGTACAAGCCCCCACGGTCGGAAATAAGAATTTCCTCCCTCTGGTTCAAACTTCACACAGACACCCTTCTCCAGTGTGTAACGAATCTCATCAAGGTTCAGAATCTGGTCTCATATCGACGGTTCGGACTGATAGATTACTACATCTCTATGGTAATCAGTCTCGAATCAGAGTCAGAATCCCACCACCAGCGACAAGCAGACCTCCAAGGAGGACCCACGGGTTCAACAATGCCAATGGTGCGAATAGCATCAGCGGTCCCAGAATCACTACGAATGCCAATCCAATCTTGACAATACCCGCAGCAATCTGAACACCGAAGCGTACAGTAATCCAGCTGAAAATCAAGAACGCAGCTACGCCTACGATAGGGTCTAAAATCTCACCTCCGACCAAGTTACTCATGGATTGCCTGAAGGTCGTTCTCCAGCCGCTCTTTCCGTCGCTCTAACGAATCTCGGTCGAGCTCTTCCAGATATTGATATTCAGCAGGGACGCACTGCTCAAGATGAAGTTCGTTGAAATTGCTCCAATCTCCCGTATCCCGTTTGTTATCTTGTATCGCCAACACCTCCTTTATCGCTCTAATCTCTCTTTCCAGCCTCTCTTTCTCAGATACCATACGTAAACCTGGCAAATCATCTAGGATAAAGGTCCCGAATCGGGTATCGTCTACTATCTTTGTAGTTTCAATATTCTTATGTCTAGTCACGAAATGAGTTGTAACGATATGTGTGTGTGCGTAAGCACATAGATAGCTCTCAGAATCGACTGAGCTACGAAATGAGAGGAATGATTGTAGAAAGAGTGCTATTCATCCACCGTAACGAAACCACTCTTGAACTTACCGCCAGTAGCCAAATCCTCAGCGTGTTCGATGTTTCCTCGATATAGTTCTTGTTCAACGGTCTCCTCAACAGTTGAACGTGGGACACCTGTAAGCTCGCAGATGTCGTCTATCGTCCAGACTCCATCTATCATCGCATCGACTCCAAATCTGACATATGCTGGCTGTGATAGACGCCCTTGCTTTTCTTCCATATCCTCTATCTTACCTTGGTAGAACTCCTGCTCTCGGTCTGATACTCCTTCTACTTCTGACGCAGAACGGATTTCGTCAGTCATAGCAAATCACCACCACTGCGGTTCTGTTCTATGGCTGCGTCCTGTAACTGCTGATGGTTGTACTGTCCATGATGTAGCTGGTGGACAACATCTCTAACTGCTTCCTGATGTGGACAGGTTTCGTGATAGTCTGAATACGTCCCAGTACACTCGTATCCACTTCCTGTGTTGCGTACTATCTGACTCTTATCTTCGTCAGGATATTCTACAATATACTCGTTACCTCTATCCTCCACAATGACAGTCCAAACTCTACCGTCATTGCCTGATACAACCTGATACTTAGCGGGCTGGTCTTCGGTCGATTCTTGTATTTGCTCAACCATGGCAATTCAATGTTATGTCTGTTGGTTTAAATACTTTTCCCGTATATATGGGATAAGTCTAATGGGATTTGGAATCAGTATAAAATATATGGGAAGTAAGAGCGAATTTCCGCTTATGCCGCAGACAGAAAAAGATAAAGAAAAATTAGAATTACGCAGAAAGTACAAGAATGTCGGTGGTGAGCGTGTTCTATTCCTGGATGAATGGATAGACGCAGATAGCGTCGATGTTGGAGACAAACTCGTCTGGGATGAAGAAGATGTCAAGAGAGTCGAAATTCTTGACCCAGAGCGTCGAGATGAATATTATCGAGTTGTGGAGGTAGATGAGAGCGTAGAAGGAACTGGTTGGGTTTGCTATGCCAATCTGAAGCTCACTGGTCAGTACAATTTCGATGAACTCTGATTCTGGTTGGCCCTAGTGTCACTGTATTGAGGGGTGGCTAGCGCCACACCCATGTCGGAACTGGTTAAATCCTATCAAAATTTTAATAGGACTAGTCAAATTTTTGTTAGGTATGACGCAGGCAAAGCGTGATAATCAGCACAAGATTCTGAGGTTCCTGTATATGAATAGAGGTGAAACTAAAAGCACATCTGAAGTTGCTCATGGTACTGACTTGTCTAAGGGTCAGGTGTTCTACGCTCTGGATGACTGGTTGAGGAAGTTCTTGAAAATAGAGAGTGGTGATACTTCTGGAGACATTGAAGACGCAAATGAGTACATCATAAACAAGCGTGGGCGTAGGTATGTCCGTGAAGAGATTGATGAAGTGTCTCAAGACCTTCAAAACGCAGAGAAATTGGATAAGCACGACAAGGAGATAATGAGACTTCGAGCAGGTCTGAATGACGTACAGGACGATTTAGAGGATTGGAGTAAGTATTCGACCGAATGGAATGAGACAGCTGAAGAGAGATTTAGAAGTATCGAAACCCGTTTAAAGTACTTAGAAGACGTTCTTTCTGACCATTTTTCTGAGGATTAGTACTCGGCAACTTTTTCGAGTTCTTGACTCTGATGCTGCTCGCTGAAATCTGTGAGGGCTCTTACCGAACTGAGTGAAACAGTACCCCGAGAATTACAGCATCCCGCCGTAGGCTAGTTGCTATGTACAATCAAACAGCCTTCGGCGGGATGCTACAGGATATTGTTGAGCTCACGTCAATAGTGTTGCGCCCAGAGCCGCTCGATGAGGAAATCGAGCGGCGCTGTAAGCAGGCATGGGAACAAGCTCCTTGCCCGGAGTGTGGTGAAACCGCCATCCAGTCCGGGGACGGCAGTCCCCGGGTCTGGTGCACCAACTGCCGCTATGTCTTCTCCTACACCCGCAACACGCCCTTCGAAGGCCGCACTCTCTCTCCTGGCGAAATCGTCATTGCGTTCGTCCTCTATGCCGACACACTTCTCAGCATCCACCAAATCACCCAGCTCTTCGAAGCGGTCTACGACACGGTTCATTCCACGATTCGAGAGGTAGAAGCCGCCTTCCAGCGCGGCTTCTACCTCGTCTGGGAGCGCATCCAACACGCTATCGACGGCCCAACTCAGATCGACGAAACCGGCCACAAGTGCTCTGGTTACAAGGGACAGACGCCGCCGCGGGATGGGCTTTCCCGCGGCGGCTCTGGGGAAGGGGGGCGATCACGGTGGGAAGGAGCACCTGGCGATACCATGACGCTGATCGGTGCCTGTCGTGATGTACTTCGTGTAATTCGCGCCGAGCCAGGTGCTCAACCGGAAGAACTCAAACCAGCACTTGATGAGGTAGAGATTCTCTCAGGGAAACTGGATGAGGTCTGGCACGACGGGTGGCGCGGGTACGCGCCACTCGTCTACAAGAACGAGCAGACCGTTGTTCACTCCGAAGAATTTGTCACTGATGACGGCGTCCACATCAACCAAGTCGAATGCCTCTGGTCGCTAGTGAATCCATGGCTACAGAAGTTCCGCGGCCTCTCCAAGCCTGGATTGGAGCAGTCCGTCCGAACCTACGGGTTCGTACGGACGTTAAACCTCGCTGGAGCACCACTACACGGCCTTCTTGACTGCTTCGTCGTCAACGTGTTTCGCTGAGTTATGTAAGAGCCCTGTGAGATAATGATCTCTGAACGTCCTCCAGTCGTCGTGTCCTGACCACTCCATAACCTGTAGCTCTTGGACGTTGTTGTCGAGCATGTTGTTGATGAACGTGGCACGTCCATCATGAGGGGACAAGTGCCGAAACATCTCGTCTTCCTCTTCTGCTAATTCTTCTCCGACTTGGGAAATGTGTCGTCGGAACGTCCGCATTGATTCCTGTACTACTCGGTCACTTGGTTCAAGCTCGTCGTCTGCTTCCTGCGTTGTCTTGATTCGGATAGCGTGTCTGGTCGGGATTGGCGTCTCTCTGTACTCATTCGTCTTCTCGTTCTCTTCATAGACTCGAACTACCCAATCGCCAGTTTCTCGCTTGATGATGTCCTCGAACCGAACTCCTGCGATTGAGTGAGTACGGAGTCCGCAGTAGCTCGCAAGTATCCAGCCAAACTCGCTGTCACGGACCTCTAGATTTTCCAACACTAGAGCACGTTCATCGTCCGTGAGTGAGAGCTTGTACCCGTCTTCGTTCTCGTAGTTATCTGCTATCATTGTGAACCACCTTCGGTTTCCAGTTCTCTTTCTCTCTTTTCATGCTCCTCTTGTTCTTGGATGTGCTCTTTCCAAGCCTCAATCTTAGCCTCGTAATCGTCAATCTCCTCAAATGTATCAGCTAACTCTTTTTTCATCCGTGCTTCCTGCCAGCTGTTATAGGTAGCTACGCCAGTAACGAACGTAGCTACACCTGCGAACAGCGATATTAGAACAGCATCAACTGTAACTACTGACAAAACTCCTATGGTGAAACCGATTAAAACCTGAATCATCCAACCTAGTATTGACAGTAATCCAACAAATACCGCAACTGCTCCGACCAGCATAAGGAAACTCTCAACTTCTTTCTGTCGACCAAGAGGATTGTTCCTACTCATCGTTATCACCTATCCATCCGTTCTAGTCTAACTTGATTCGGCTGACAGAGATTGTGCCAGAGCTGGTGATACATCTACGGTGAATAACTGGCGCTGAAGATTCGATCTGCTCGTGTGTGACAGCCTGAACTTCTCTCAGGAGGAAGAAGCACTGAATTGCCCATCTGGACCGAGTAGCGCAGCTAACCAGCGACGCGAATCCAGCGTTCTCGCTGGATTACGCGAGCTTGGCGTCAAACGAGTTGTACTGTACCTCCTCAAGCAATAAGGTACGGTGAGCGTTCGGGTTCAATCCGTCGTTCATCAGCGATTTGACGAGACTTGGCGTCTCATAGCCGAGTCGCCGAGCGACTCGGCGGAGTATCCGATCATTCCGGCGGCTCACAGCCTTTGCCCAGCGCTCTCGTGGCAGCAGTGACGACGGCTCAATGTCGTCGTCACTGCAGTTGTCTTCGAGAATCTCGATGAACAGTTCTCGAAGTGTCCGGCTCACAACGAGTGAAATGAGGCTGATCAGAATGAGCGCTTCAACGACCTCTGGTTTGGTTGTATCCATCTTGTCAAGGGCGTATGTAGTCTTGAGTTCACGGAAGAGAAGCTCTACTTCCCATCTAGCTTGGTAGAGCTTTGCGATATCTGAGGCAGCGTAGTCGTCAGCTGGAAGATTCGTGATGTAGAGGTGGTACTGCTGTTGGTCCTCGTTCCAGACACCAACGACGCGAAACGTCTCAACGGCACGGCTGCGCGTGCCGTTGTAGACGCGTCGCTTGAACTCGACCTCGCTCTTGGCATCAATCACGTCACGATGCAGATCGTCCAGAATATCCTGAACTTTTTCTCCCTCCAGAGAAATGGCGTTGCCACGCCATTCCCTGAGTTCGTCGACGATCTTCGGTTGTGCGTTTGGCTTCAACCGCGTCAGGAACCAGCCGCCGTTAGTGTCGATCAAGTCCATCGTCCGGTACTCGAAGTACGCCTGATCGTACAGCAGCAGTGCGTTCTCCAGCCATGGTCCAGTCGACAACTGCGTTGACTCGTGCGTGCGAGCGTCTGTGATAGAAAACTCGGTAGGGAGGCCTGTACTGGTTGATTCGACCACGTGGAGCTTCGCTCCAGCGTGGTCGTCACCAAAGCCAGGGAACTCATCAAACAGCTCCTGGAACAGCGTAATGACTGTCATATCCACGATGAAGACTTCACGGAACTCCTCAAACCGTCCTTGGAGACGGTCGCTCTCGTGATCGAGGTCCTCAAGGGCCTCCTTGAGGACCTCTCGAAGGAATGTACACAGTTCAGGCGTGAACCACTCGTAGAAGGATGAGTACCTGATCGTGCCACCAAAGGTATCGATGTAGGTTTGGCGGAACGCTTCGATTGTTCTGTGCCCGGCTGAGAGAAATCCGAGCGCAAGCGCCCAGAACAGAGCGTCAGCTTCCAACTTCCCGCCGTCGCGCTGCACCAGTCCGGTTGCGCGAGCCAGCTCGCGCAGCCGGCTGTTTGGAAAAGTATTCACCAACCGCTCTTCGATTACCTCATCCGGTGGTAGTTTCATTCACTTTCCACCGGTTTCTCATCCCGGTAACATCTGGTGGTTTTCCTGCTAACTCAGCCTTAGCCTAGAACGGATGTCACCTATCTTGTATTCGATAAACATCACTAATGAACCGATTAGATGAATACTCATAAATCCTAAAACAATTCCAATGAACAACTCAGGCAATACATCATACGCTACCTCATAACTCTCAACTTTCCTTGTCAGAATATCTCTACTCATCGTTATCACCTGCCTCGCTCGGCTCAATCAGGTCGAATCTCTTTTCTGCTGAACTCTTAGTTATGTAAAATTGATTGATTTTGTAAAACCAACTATCGTAGTATTTACGATATACTATCTCGGATACGACCTGAACTCGTCCTTTATATCTTACTTTATCATTAGGTTCAAACTCAAACTCAGGAACCTCTATTCTACCTCTTGTATAGTCTGATTTATTCACCTCCATGCGTGTCCATCTTTATTGCTAATCGGACAAATAAGTGTCGGACTAGTTACATTTTGGTGTGATATCGTGGTCTAATCGGTGCTATGACGGGTCGAACCCTACCCTAAACTATGCTGTTTGTCCAACTATACAGGAAAGTCGGACACTACAAATCATCCGTAGGAACGAGACAAGAAACATGGACTTCTTCGCCGTTCACATCTGCGTTTTGAGCAAGCAATACTCGACCTTCTTTTGTTAGGTCGGCAGGGTCAGCTGGCAAGGGTCCAGTTTCAACTACTTTTACTATATCTCCAAAATCACGAACGACCACCACTTCCTGTCTTGTATCTATATTCTCTAGTATGTCACCTAGATTATACATAACAGAAGAAATCAACTCAAGGTCTCCCTAAAGATATTTCTGGTAGATAAAATTCCATTCAATCCGTATTTAAAGGACGCATTTGAGCTTTTTCCGCTATCATATTGTTATGCCCATCCGACAGAACCGCCCTCCAACAGATGAGTTCATAGATGATTTTCAGGAAACGATTGTTCCTTCATCAATTCCTTCAGACGAGTTCATCGACTGGAATGGAATCGAGGACGAGATTGAGAACTACGAAGTTCAGATTGAGGCGATTCTTGACTTAGAAGACGTTTCCGAAGATGAGTTTGTCGAAGGACTCGCAGACGCTCTGATGGCTGCGGATGATACTCGCAAATGGATTGATTTCTATTTTGAGATTCTTGGCGAGAGAGGTAACAAATACAGTGCGTTGGAAGGTCTCTGGAAGTTCTACGATATTCAACGTGCGATTGACTCTGGTGATAGAGAAGCCGCTCGGGATTTAGCTGATATTCTCCAAGAAATCGGTCTCCAGTACGTAGTGGACAAAGCCGACATTCGAGACCACTACCGAGGGATGCTCGTAGGCATGGAATCCCACGCTCGAAAGAATCGGCAAGGAGAGTGTTTCGAGAACTTGGTCGGAGAAAAGATAGGTAGCATCGCAGACCGTCTGAACGACGCAGGATACTCTGTTGAAATGGATGACGAATATACAACTGAGTACAACGACGATTCAGGGCAGAAGAAAACTGTGGACTTTGCTCTTTTCGAGGATGGAGACCTTCGACTGGTGGTTGAAGCAAACGCCTACAAAGTTGGTGGTAGCAAACCTTCAGAAATCAGACGGTCGTATAATCACGTCGCACAACGAATGAGAGACGATAATATAGCTTTCGTGTGGATTACAGACGGGCAAGGATGGGCAAAATCTCTGGAGAATGTTCTTCGAGAGAGTTACAACGATATCACCGATCTGTATAATCTCCACCAAGCTGAAAGTCAGCTTCCAGACGATGTGGAGCGATTCTTCGAGACGAAAGAAGTATAATCAATCCTAGAAATCTGCGAGTCCTTGCTGACCTGCTCTCTGACGTTCTTCAGGTGTAATGTTCGTAGCGATTATCTCATCTACTTCGTCCCGATTATCTCCATCGCTGTTGATAGAACGGGTCGCACCTTCAACCTCGACGTGGAATCCTGCTTCGTCGTAAATCTCATACATCACGCCACTATTGCTAAGGATGACATTCACACCGTTTTCATTGAGTTCTTGTGCTACGTCTCGCAGATGCTCTTGGTCTTCCTTTCCAAATCCTTCAGCACTATAATCAGTAAAGTAGGCAGTCGAACTCATCGGTTTGTATGGTGGGTCAAAATAAACTAAATCGCCCTCCTCCGCTACTTCAGTAATATACTCGAACCCTGTGTTCCGAATATCGGTGTCTTCGAGGACTCGACTGGCTTTTCTGATTTCGTCTTCTCGAACCCAATCAGGATTGCTGTACCGTCCTATGGGTACGTTGAATCCTCCGCTACTGTTCTCACGGTAAAGACCGTTGTAGCAGGTTCTATTGAGATATAGGAGGAGTGCGGCTTCTTCGAGCTCATCGTATTCGTCACCGTGTGGGCGGTTGTTGAATAGTTCCCGCTGCTGGTAGTAGTAGTTCTTAATCTCCTTTCCCTTACGGTTGGTATCTGAGAATCGACGGTTAGAATCTGGGTCTGACTCAGGGTCGTCGAATGACTGTAGGAGATTAATTAGTTCGTCTGGATGGTCTCGGGCTTGTTTGTAGAAGTTGATTAGGCGAGTGTTCGTGTCGTTGATCGTTCCGTTATCTGGCTCAATATCAAAGAACAACGCACCCCCGCCGAAGAATGGTTCGTGGTAGTGAGAATAAGACTCTGGGAACCGACTGTATAGTTCATCGAGGAGTTGCCGTTTCCCACCAGCCCACTTCAGAATCGGTTTGACCATGTTATTGGCAGTTGTGGCTTCGGGTTTAAACTTACCCTTTCAATACGTATTGAACGGACCACGCTCCTGTACGTTTAAACCATCTCCTTCGCAATGATTCTCTGTGCCTGACGACCGTGATGAGGAATCTGGAAAGTTCACTCAACAATATCAGAGTGAAGCATTCCTTGAAGCGGTGAGTTCTATTAACAATGCTACTACTTCACGAATTGCGGATGAGGTTGGATGTTCTTACGACCTTGCGTATCGCCGTTTGAAGAGTTTGGAGGAAGAGGATGAGATAAAACGTGAGGAAGTCGGTGGTTCGTTCGTCTGGATGATATAATTCAGCCGTTCGTTTCGTTTCATCCACCCCTCTCTAACACGTGCGCGTATAGAGTCAGATTCTCAGCGGTGGCGAATGAAACGATTTTCAGTCATATCGGTTAGCTATTTTGCTGACTTGACCCTTGCTCAGTCCGATAGCATCGGCAATGTCTTGGAAGGACATATCAGTATTTTCGTGGAGGTTATTGATTCGCTCAGACATTTTTCTCTTCTCACGTTCGATTTTCTTGGAACCTCGGTCATCATCGCCTTCATCATCCTCATCATCGACATCGTGCTCCCATTGTCCACGGGCTAGTGTATTATAATCGACACTTGTTGGTGGCACATTCGTAGTTTTAAACTCGACATCCACGGGGTTTCCTTCCTTATCGACGTTGTTAGCGAACAGCATCTTATTTGGCTGCTCGTCGTTCGGCTTGTGGCGAATCTTGAAACGGTTACGAATGTCTGGAGCTACCTGCCTCTGCGAGGTCATCAGTATGTGAGCGTTGAATTTTCGGAATAGCTTGATACGGTCCCCCAATGCTCGACCTGCCACCTGCGACTTACCGAATCCACCGAATAGCTGGTCTCCTTCGTCAAGAACAACGATTAGCTCTGTATCTTCTCTATAGTTTTCTTCTGTCAGTTCATCCAGTGAGCTTGTCGATGAGACATGGTAGAACGCATCCAGATTGGTCGTCTTCACGTCAACATCTACATTACTGATTCCGATTACTCGCTTGTCTGTCTCCTGCTTAATGACTCTCGGAGCAATTACGAAGCCTTCTTCGAGGCTATAATCGGTCTTACCCGACCCTTCATCGCCATTTACGAGGACTTTCATCACGCCCTGACCGTCTATTAACGACTTCCATTGGTCACGAATATACTCAGTAACATTGAAATATGTATCATCTGAGGTATCTATACCTTTGTGATATCCCACCTTGCCGATGTTCCCTTTCTGAATACCGTCGTGGATAGATTCAGCTGTGCTATATCCAGAAATCGCAGAAGCTAATGGAGTAGTCTCGAACCCTGGAAGTGAATCATCTGTATCGTACGCCTGTATGACCGTGCTCACGGCTTCACGTGCGATTTCGTCGTCTATGTCCACGACCAACGGGTGTGGTGCGGGTTCTCCGTCTCTTCTCCTTCGTTTCAAGTTCTCACGCAGATGACCCTCAACAATACCGTCTCGTTCGATATCTTCGCTCATCTTCTACCACCCTCTTCTGTTGAGGTATCTATATTATCAAAATCTCTAGGTTCTTGAGATTCAGCCATCTCTCGAAGTTCATCAAGCTCTTTCTGTTTGCTTAGTTTGTCCTCAAGGGTCTGCTCTTTGTTCTCGTAGGTAGATATCATATCGGAAAGCACGCCTTCAACTGATGAACCTGACAAGGCACGGGACAGACCTATTGCTATTTCCTTAGCTTCCTCAATCCTGATTTTCTGCTTAATCATCGGCATATTCTTACGCAGCTTCCTACCTTTCTCAGCTTCAGGAAGAACAGTATCAACCCAGTCTTTCAGTGTGGTTTTGTCTGCTATAATCTGGTCATGGTCTGCTATGTCCTCGAACCCTTGCGTCTCCGTCAGAACCCAATCAGCTTCGTCCTCTGGGTCATCATTCTTGCGTAGGTCTTGGACAAGGGCATACCGTCTGCCTGCTACATCTATGCCTTCACGGTACTGACTAAGCGATTCTGAACCTTCTATACGCACGTGTTCATTTAGCTTGGATATCGTTTCTGGGTCTGTTTTCCAGACGCCGAAATCCTCTCCTGTGGCATCAACATAAGCCACATGTGCCCATTCCTTACTGTAAATCTCGTCTATAATCGCTCGAACCCTACCCCATACGGTCGTAATACTCACAAGAACCGCCACTATCACCGTTACTATCGCATCGTAGTATGGCATATTCTCCAACTCAGACACGAATGGAACATCTATGATACCGAGTAGGTGGAGACCGAGTACAAGCCCAATGACGAGATAGATATCTCTGCTCTGGATGAGTGAGAACAACAGGGTCTTCGCACTACTGGACTGGTCGGTATTCTTGTTCTCCTGTACTGTACCTTTGAGATTGTTATTTGTTTCAGACATAAATATCACTTATTCTAGGGGTATAAATTCGTTTACGCCAAGCTGTTCTTTGTTGCGGATGTGTCGGATAATCATAATTACAATCGAACCCGCACCCGATATAGCTGCGAGCGGAATCATCCACCATTCCAATTCTCGAAATAGACCTCCGCTGTCTGGACTATCTCTGAATATCGTATTACCCTGCTGTGCGTCTGCGTCCGCTATGGATATCGCCTGCGAGTATCTGTTTCCAATCTGCTCCTCTTGAGCTTCGAGAGTGAATCTTTCAACACCTACAACAGTCTCAGTTCGATACGAGAAACCGCTTCCTCCGACCGTGCCGCCTAGGTCCTGTAATACTATTGTCGTTCTCTCATCCGCTTCTACGGCAATCTCAACCGTCTCGTTCAACTCGTCAAACTGATAGCCTACTACTTGAACATTATCGCTTATTCGCTTCGTTCCGCTCAAATCCTCTTGTGCTTCCTGATTGCTCTCTTCTACATCGTTGATGAAGCCCTGAGCTTGAGACCGTAGCTCTGGATAATCATTGGAACGGTCTGACTCTAACCAAGCTCGAACATCATCCATCTGAGATTCGAAACCATTGTTGACGATGCTCAAAATCTCTTGCTCGCTTGGAACGTCCTCTTGTGCTTGCTGTGCGACCACGGGCGACACTGGAACGACTAATACCATCACCAGTGACAAAATAACAACTAGCCTATATATCATATTTACTATATATTGGCGATACGGCAAAAAAGTAAGGTACGTTAGTCGTTCAAGACGACCAGCACGACTACCGCACCAGCGATTACTAACAGAATCATCGGACTGAATGGTAGCCCATTATCTGGGTCGGTTGGAACACCAACCGTGCCAGGGTCGTCAACCGTCTTGCGTGTAACCTCAGCTTGGTCGGCAAGCCGCTGTGCCTGACCACCGAGGTCAGTACGTTCGAGTCCATATTCACGCACGTCTGCGGACTCCTTACCTTCGATTAGCGTTACTTCTACGTTGCCCTCAAGGGTGTTCGTCTCACCCGTGTCCTGCGATACGATGAACGTTCGATTCGTAACCGAAACGTCGAACGTGTCGCCTTCCTCAACTTTGTCGGGACTGCTCGTCTGTTCCATCAGAGCGGACATATCTGTGCTAAACAGAGCACCTGCGTACTGGTCCCCATCCTCTTCTTCGACATGGATTACGTCAGTCGAAGGCAGCGTTGTGCCCTCATACAGACCTGTGTACTGAATCGTAACCTGTTCAGGCTCCTCAGGAGCAGGAGTTGTCAACTGTCCTAGGTCTTGACTCAGGTTCTCATTGTCTGCTAAGGTCTTGCTCTCGTTGGAAGCAATATCAGCGATGTACTTGCTCCATTGCTGAGACGCATAGCTGCTTACCGCACTGTATGACTCAGACATGATATCATCCGTCGTAGTGAGTTGGTCATACGCACGAGCGTAATCGACAGGCTGTGCGTAATCTGATACCCCTGAAGTAGGTGTCTTGATGGCCAATGTCTGACCAGTTCCATTCGGGCCGACAAGCGGCTCACCAGTATCAGCCGTGTAAGGTGTGGCGAATCTAACTGTGTTGTTCTCGCCCATGTACGATGGGTCGAGACTAACGTTTATCGCAGGTAGAGATACTGTCTGGTTGTTCTGCGTAAACGTTGCCATCGGCACATCAGACGCATTGTCGAACCTGCTATTTTGATTAGCTATCTCAGTAGCACTGAATGTAACAGGGTCAGGGCTAGCCAATAAATCGTGTTTGCTATCTACAAACTCAGCGCTGGATACCCTATTGCGAGGGTCTCCAGCGTCATACGTCGTAGATTCGTTGTAAACGTCTATTGATCCACCATTAGTGTCGTAGTAGTCTCCACCTGACGTACTAACAGTCATGTCTATGACATTTACTTTTGCGTTAGTTCCGTCAGCATAGTGCCCTACTAAACTCGCCCCTTCTCCGATGTACTGACCATTCTTTACAATTATATTGGACTTGCCACTCGATGCGTCTGCTGTTACGAGGGCATCAGGATCGCCGCTACCGTTGAGGGTTATCTTGTTGTCGTTGAGATCGACTATAACTGTCTTATCTACTGGATCGATGGGAACTAATGCGGATCTGGTGCCATCTATATCTGTTATATCTGACCCGTTAGCGACTATATCATCAGTAACATCAATCTCCATGAAGTCTGAGGAGGATGATATACTACTGAACTCTGATGCGCTTGATACGTCAAAGGAATCTATCGCACCTATGTCCTGCTCGTACTGAGCAGTAACTAACTGTCCATGGTACTCTTTAGCAGATAGAGCCATAAAGTTGTGAGTCTCGATTAGGTTGCTCTGCCGCACCTGACCGAACTCAGACGCTGCTCCTTCTGCGATATTGATTAGCTCAGTCTCACTCGTAACGTTGTTACCTTCACGGAGGATAGCCTGCCCTGCTCGCTGTTCTATCTGACCCTCGATTGTCGTGGCATCGTTGTCCACGTTATCCAAGAATCCGATATTCGTACCTTCAGAAACAATGGCATTCGAGTGGACAGCTTGACGAAGCGTGTCGTTCGCAGCCTCCTCTATCGTCGTGTTATATTCATCACTCAATTCGTTGCGAATCTGGTCTTGTGTAGGCTTGAGGAAGTCGTTAACTTGCCATCCGACTGCTCCACCAGTTACACCACCAGCCAGCAGAGCACCACCATACACGATAGCAGGTGCGATTGCCTCTGACCGACCATTGTGGTCAGGTTCAAACGGACTGTCAGCCATCATATAGCTAACAGGTCCGACTGTAACCAGCATCACCAACATAATGGCGATACTGGCTTTCATACCGTAATTTCTGATTTTGTTTTTCATAATTTATATCACCTAGATTATATTAGTCCTGCGAACTGATTCCGAAGTACGTTGCTGTTGTAGCGACTATTGAACCGAATCCGAACCAGTAGTTGCTGTCAATGGCATTGAGGACAGCACCTATCTCGAACAAGTAGGCTAAGTGAAGCACGACCGTACCTGCGACGAGAACCGTCAACCCAGTCGGGATGCTGTTTATCCATCCCATCGGGTCGAAGTCGTTTGCTCTACCGTAGCTGACTGCTGAATCGTATATCTGATATAGCATCAGAAGCGTCGATATAAGCAGTCCTACTGTTACAACTGCTGTGCCAAGTACGGGAAGCGAGAAGTTAGCAACAACATCTCCCATCGTAACGATGTTTGAACCAGTTTCGCTCGGAAGCGGAACCTGAACATCGAAATTGCTCAAGAAAGACGCTGCTCCTACGAAATATCCTGTACTGGATACTGCTTCAAAAAGCGACACATTTCCTAAGTTGAAAAATTCTGTACGTCCACGGGCATCTGATAAATATCCCATATAACCATAATTTAATTGATATGTTAAATGCGTTGTGCGTGGGTGCGGTCAGAGCTTAGCATCATTATAGTGATAATATCTACTGTAAACACCACCAGCGAGACCGACAGTAGAAATGATTGTGATGTTATTCATGACTGCCGCAGATGTGATTACGTCAAGCGATACGAGAGCCAGCACAATCAGCAACAGGTCGTTTATTAGCCAAATCAGATTCATGGTTGAATCTTCCATACAACCACGATTCTGCTAGTATGTCAAATAATTTAGGTTATGTGTGGAATAACGCCATAAGTAAGTACATCGTAATGATTAACTATATTACTGCTCCGTCCAATCCATTTGATTGTGGTTGGCGCGACCGGCGTTTAGTGATTGCGGAGCAGTACCGGTCTACTGCTGAGGTTTTTATCGGAAGCAACGGGCAGCGTGTCCCACCAGTGGCCGGACGAAACCTCTCTCGTGACCCTCGTGGCGTCAGTCCCGTCATCGGCGTGGTCCTCATGCTCTCGATTACTGTCTTTCTGGCCGCGGCAGTCGGCGGATTTGTGGTCACTGCGAGCAACGACCTGAACAAACGGACACCCACCATCGCCCGCTCGACCGGAGAGTTCGTGACTGGTCCATCGGGTGGATGCGGCGTCAACACGGTGTCGATTCGACACGCCGGCGGTGATCCGGTTCCGGCCGACGAACTGGAAGTCGCTGTTGCACTCCCCGACAGCGACGCTCGCATCGTCGACCTGCCAGTCTCCGGGACGGCGCTGGCAGCGAGCAACATTGACGACCCGGACAACCTCATCTACGACTACTGTGTCGGCGGTGTCATCGCCAATGGCGGTCAGCGGTGGTCAGCGGGCCGGGCCATCACGTTCCAGTTGAACGCCGGTGGCGGGACTGTCGGACCGGGCGACACCATCGAGGTACGCGTCGTTCACGTCCCCACAAACGGTGTCCTTGCTACGGTTGAACTGACCGCCCGCCGGTAAGCGCCCGTGGTTCCGATACCCTTTTATTCGCGACCCTCCAGCGTGTGAACTAATGGCAGGGGGCGCACGCGATGACCTCGCGGAAAAAATGGCGGGTGAGGTGGCACTGAGCGACGACCCAGGGGCGACCCTGCGGAAGTGGCGCACTGACTTCGACGTTGCACAGACCGAACTCGCCGACGAACTCGACGTATCCCCGTCCGTGGTCTCGGACTACGAGAGCGGCCGGCGTGACAACCCCGGTATCGGCGTGGTCCGGCGACTCGTCGTCGCACTGCTTGATATCGACGAGAACCGCGGCGGTGACCACATCCGCCAGCACGCCCGCGTGCTCTCGGCCGGGTTCGACAGCGACGTGGTCCACGACCTCCGTGAATACTCCGCGAATGTGGGCGTCGAGCGCGTCTACGACGCCATCGACGCTGAAGAACTGTTCCGGGGCAGTCAAGACACCGTCGCCGGCCACACCGTTATCAACTCCATCGCCGCCATCACGCGCCTCTCCTCGGACGAGTTCTACCAGCTGTACGGCCAGTCGACGAACCGTGCGCTCGTGTTCACGAACGTGACCCGCGGCGAGTCCCCGCTGGTCGCGCTCCGGGTCGTCTCGCCGACGCCCAATGCGGTTATCCTCCACGGGCTTGAGGACGAGGCTGTCTGGGAGCACGCACAGGACCTCGCTCGCATTGATGACTTTTCGCTTGCAATCACTGATATCGAACTGGAAGACCTGCTGGGCGGCCTGCGAGAGCTTCCCTGAGCGCGTCGGCTCTGGCCGTGCTGGTTCGCGCCTGTCGACACGCATTCTGGAAAACGACTGTTGTCGTGAATGCGATCTCTTTGTTCACCACGCAGCGTGACAATTACTCTGTAGGGCCGTGAAATTGTCAATGGGTACTACTTTGATATCGGGGGAGTCATCTCTGTGCATGGTGCAATTTGGCTTCCTTCTCGTATTGGCGCTCGCCAGTTTCGGATTTGTTGTTGCTTCCTCGTTTGTCGGTACGATGCTTGCGCTTCATTACTACGACAGTGGTGGGACTCTCTCTGTTTCTCTCGATAGCATCATTAGCCGCCTCAACAACGATACCCGATAATAGGCTACCAGATACTGTTCACCACGGCATCAATAGGACTCTGCGTATTCACGACACCTGACAGCGCGCTTTTTGTTACTCCCTACGGTCGTGCCCCTCGCTAGTCTCCACGGCCCATCTCGCCGCTCCGATTCGAGGGCCGCGCTTCCTGCGCCCCTCGCTTACTCCACGTACCGATATTTCCGCTCACCCATCCGGCCCCAGCCGTCGAAGGCGAATTCCTTTTCGGGCGCGGTGAACTCCTCGACATCGGCCTCGGTATCGTGATTGTGGACGTTGTGGACCTGTTCGTACTCCGCAAAGGTGAGCTCGTGGCGGTTCTGGATCTGCTCGTCGATATCGAGCGCGCCGATCTCCTCCTCCCAGCCGGGGACAACGGTTTCAGCGTGGACTTCCGCCTGTGCGCCGGACCCGTAGGAGGCAACTAACAATTTCGCCTCGTCCAGATCCAGTTCGCTCTCGCGGGCGTGTTTCAGCCCAGAGGCACGGGCGATGTGGACAGAACCGGTGTACCAGTTCCCGACCTCCCGGGAAATTTCGAGCGTCGGCTCGATGGTATTGGCGTACCAGTCCTGATAGCGCTCGGTTTCGGTGAGTGCGTCCGTGTACTCCTTGATGGCCGCGTGGAACTCGTCGTCGGTCTCGAAGTCCGAACGCATGGGCTGGTGGCCGATTTCCTCGGCGAGCAGGTCGCCGACGTCTGTGCCGCGAACGATGTGTCGGTAGCCAAGCGCTGCGGCCTTCCGGACCATGCCCGGGAACGGCGTATGGAAGGGAATCATCTCGTAGTCGCCCGGGTGGATGTCGCCGGCTACCTCAGCGAAGTCCTCCAGCGCCTCGCGCATACGGGCGAGGTAGACGTTCACCGAGCGCTTTCCGTCGACGGACGGGAACTGCTGATTTGGTTTGAGGAAGTCGGTTTCGTCGGCGCTCCCGTACCCCTGCTCGGTCGAGAGTTCGACCAGATTGGGGTCTTCGTCGACGAGCATCGCCACCGCGCCGGCCCCCTGTGTGGCCTCGCCGGGGTCGTCGCGGGCATACAGTGCAGTGTCAGTTGCGATGACGAGCGCGGCCCGACCGCGGTTCCGTCCGGCGCGGATCCAGTTGTAGGCGTCGTCGAGGCTCTGTGTCCCGGAGATACAGGCGAACTTCCGTTCACCCTTGTTGGCGTGGTGGAAGTTTTCGTCGTACACCTGTTCGAGACAGCCTGCGATGTACGTCGAAACGGGCTTCGAGTTGTCGAAGGCGCTCTCAGTCGCCACATCGATACGGCCGATATCCTCGGGCGTCAGCCCCTTGCGCTCCATCAGACGATGGGCCGCGTTCGCCCCCATCGTGACAATATCCTCGTACACATCTGGGAACGATGATGCACGCAGGCCGAGCCCCTTCGTATACTTCCCCGGATCGTCCCCCTGAGCCGGCGCGAACGTCTCAGCGAGGTCGAGTTTGAGCTTTCCGGTCCAGATCTCCATGGCGTCGATACCGACTGCAGTCATGAGTCTAACGTCAGCGTGGATGTATATGGGCTTGTCGACTGGTATTTCGACGGTTGACTAGTATTGCGCCGATAGGACGCGAACCTGCTGTGAGACAGTTATCCGCTGGTTGCTGGTTCCGTGCTGAAAGCGAAATCGACGATGCATTCGCCTTCAAGAACGTCGTACGGCTCATCCGGTGACGGAACAGCACGCGACCAGTCGGTGTTGTTGACCACGAGCCGATACGTTCCCGGCCCGATGGTAATCTGGTTGTCGCGGATGTTCGTCTGATGAAACCGCGACACTTCACCGGCGTACCGGGCCCGGTAGCGGCTCTGGAACGCCCGATATTCTTCTTCGGTGAACAGAATGACATCCACGGCCGGGCCACGCCGAACGATGAGGTCGTAGGTGAGCGTTGTCTGGTCAGTCGCTTCGACCGTGTAGTCCTGGTATTCGTTTTCCTCCAGCCGGAACGACGTATCGACAGACCGGTGGTTCGGTTCGGGTGTCGGCGTCGGCGTCTCGGTTTCGACCTGGAGACGTGCCGACGTTTCCGTAGAGTTGTTCGTCTGCGACGCCTCGGCGCGCTGTGCTGTTGACGTGTTTGCCGGAGCAGCACTATTCGCCGCTGGCGTCGAAGCAGTCCCGACGCGATCAGTTGTAACAGTCTGCTGTGACGCTGCCGGCTCCGGGACGGGCGTCGTCTCGGACTCTTGATCAGGTCGACTCCCAAGACAGCCAGCGGAGAGCGCGGCGAGCACCGAGGCCCCGAAGCCGCGCCGCGACAGGTCACCCATACCTCAGGACACTCACCCACAGTAAAGATGTTTACGGGCGGGTTTTCGCCGCTGGTAATCGGAGCGTCGATACTGTCCAAACATATTTGTGGAGAGAGAGCCGAATCTACGCCGTTCGAGCCGGTTCCGAGATAACTGTATTGCAAATATCATTTCTCGGAACGGTACAGGAACGTATCATATGAACAGATCGGTCATCACATTTGGTTTGGTAGTTCTGGCGGCACTCAGTGTCTCGGGACTCACAGGAATAGCGGTCGAGGGGACGCTTGGTCCAGACGCGACCCAGTCAGCGCCGACGGAGTCCACGGACGCGCCGCCGGCAGCGACTCCCCAGACGAGCAGTTCGCCGTCGGCGACGCCGAGTCGTGTCGGGGCTGCAAGCGCCATGACGCAGTCCGAAGAGCCCACTTCAACGCCGGATGCGGCACAGACCACATCAGCAGATACACAGACGGCCATCGATACAGACCGCCTCGAAAACCGGCTCATAGCGGCAATCAACGATCGACGTGGCAACCCGATTGCTAACGACGCCGTTGACGGCTCCCTCTCGGATGAGAGCAAAACCGGCCAGACGCTGTCAGCCATGGCCGGCAACCACAGTGAGCGAATGGCTGCACAGGGGTTGGCCTCCCCGATTGCGAACGGGTCAGACACGACAGACCGGTATGCGGCCGCCGGACTGTCCGAGCAGTGTCGCCTCCGCCACGAAGGCAATGCGTATATCCGCCCGGTGACCGACCTCGAACTGGTCACGAGTATCGACCCGAACGGGGCGAACGCGACCCGGACGGCCAACGCCGTCGCCGACCACTGGTTCGACCTCTCCGGCCCTCGTGACACGCTGTACGTGGCGAACGCGAACCACATCGGCGTCGGCGCGGCGACTGCCGATGGTGTCGTCTACATTACCGTGAATCTCTGCTGAACTGAAGCAGGGTTGGTTCACCCAGAATTGTTCATCAGGGGGTGCGACAGCGCAGTCCTCTCTCGTCTATCAGGTCTGTGTCGGCGTTCCTGATAGTCCCTTCACAAATGTGTGTATTCCCGCTATTGTCCACTAGCGTGATTTCTACGTTCACTCGGCTATTGCTACCGCTGAGAACATTCTTTGCCCCCAGATTGAGCTTATAATCAACCAGTGAACCACTCGATGGGTTTCTCGTTACCGAATTCAATTCTGTGCCACTCTCATCCGTTGCAGTCAACTCCACGCTATCGATTCCAGATTTGTCTGCAACGCGGAACTCGAACTGAACGTCGTCGTTGTTGTTCCCCGTGTTGTCGTTGTGTTTCACCGACCCGAAATCGGCCACGGGAGGTCTAATATCCGGGTCGGACTCGCTATAGTCACCAGTCACAGTGAACGCGGATGCCCGGGTTTCTCCGTTTGGGAACGTGTATGTAATTGTCTGTGTAACGCTCTTGCCGCTCATATCGACTGCGTCGTTGTTGCCCGGTCGGAATTCATAGAGATAGACCTCCCCGTCGGACTGTCCAGATACTTCCGGGTTGCCGTCTCTCTCAAACCCATCAATGTCGATATCTATGTCTACCGGAAGATCAGTGCCACCGTCGATATCAGTGTAGCCGTCACGGATATCGCCATCAATGTATAGTTCGGTGCGTTCCCGCTGGTCGTTGGGTGTCACCTGATCCGAAATGCGGTTAACATTCGTGCTCTGACTCGTCAGACTAATGTCTGTGATCTCGACCTGCTGGTCGTGTGTGTTGGTGAAGCTGTACTGAATGCCACCGGGAATCGTATCAGGGTCGTCGTTGTCCAGTGCCAGGGCATCATAATTGTAAGCCAGCCCGATTTCTTCGTTATTACCGTTGGTCCCGCCATTCCCGGACCCGGCAGTCACCTCTACACTGACGCTCACGTTCTTCGGTGTCTCTCCGTCGAAGGATGAGTCAAGGCTCTGTAAGCTGAAGTTCACCTGGTTCGTGGCGACCGGTGTGTTTGAATCGGTGTTGTACTCGAACGTTACCTGCCCGTCGCTGTCGGAGGACTCCGTGTTTGTCGCGAGCGCCCCCGCGTCGTCCGAGCCGTTAACTTCGATACCGCTTACGGGGTTGTTATACGCGTCCCGGACCTCCAGCACGATCTCCTTGTTGTTACCCCTCGCGACAGTAATCTCCTCGCTGCCGACGGTCGTGAGGTACGCTTCACTTTCGTCGGTGTCGCCCGATCCGACGCCCGCTTTCGCCATCTTCAGGCGATACGTGGTGTCTCGTTCGAAAACGATAGTGATGTTATAGAGCGAGCCCGGTCCCTCGGCTCCGGTGACGCTTGCGACGTACTGTTCATTGCCCTTGTCGCCTGGATTCGGGTCGATTTCGTTGTCGAGAAGCGCTCTCCATTCCGACGCCGGAAGCCGAGAAAGGAACGATACCGAGACGTTCGATGTCGACGTCGTATTTGTTACGCGGACCGTCCGGGAGGACTGGGACTTTGGCTCTACGTCGACCGTGACCGAATCGCTCGTCGAGCGGCTCATCGACCCGTTGAGTGTGACGAGCGTGATGTCCCGCCCGTCGACCATCGTCTGTTCCGAGAGCGTGATGTTCCCCTCGCGGAACTGGTTGTAGACGACCGAGTGCTCGTAGACAGTCTCCGGCGCCTCCCCGTAGACGTTGTATTCCGGCTTGTAGGCGATAGCCCCCGTGTTGTAGTGCCGCGGTGTGGTTCCGTCCCAGTAATCTGCCGTTTCGGGGGTGCGTGCCTCGGCGTTGCGAATCGTGAGGTTTTGGGACTCGTTGCTGGTCCCATCTGTGTACAGCAACCCTGACGGTGGCCCGGGATTCGTTGCCACTAGCCGACTCGGGTATCGCGTCCCCAACTGGACCGAGACGGCCTGCCGGCTCGGCTGCCCCGGCACGGAGACGATGGCGTTTCGCAGGTCCTGCAACTGCGTCTGGACCTGCTGATTGTGATTGAACTCCACCTCCTGATTTTGCTCCGGGACAGCAAACGCCTGATACGAGGAGAAGGCGATGATAAGCACGCCGAACAGCAGTACAGCCCCGACCTGTACTGACTGCGCACGCTCATCGCCCATGAAAGTCATGGCGATGAGTTGCGGAGACGGCGATAAAAACCTGACTGCCGAATTATCAACTCTCGTCTTCTTCGACGACTTCCGGGTCGCTCATTGCGGTCTGGAGACTGTCAAGTCCGTTGACCCACTCGGAGACGAGTCCGTATTCGAGGTCCTCAGCGACCTCCATCGGGAGCTCCGACCCGCCAATGATCTGCGTGCCGGCCTGCACACAGTAGCCCAGTGCCGCGTCGAGGTCCTCTTCGGCTTCCGCGTCCGCGGCGGCTTCGATGTAGTCCGTGATGGTCGCATCGTCCGCAGCGCCTTCTGCGACGAACTCCTCGGCCGCATAGAACACGCACAGCAGCGATGTCTGGACGCCGTCGATCAGCATCACGGTCTCCTCGTCGTCGATGTCGATGTCGTCGAGAACGATCTCTCGGACGCCGGTAAGCTCATCGAGCGTCGCCTCTTCGTCGAGCGGTCCGTCCTCGTAATCGGTGAGAATCTTCGCGACCGCGATCGCGGCGTCGTCCTGAAGGTTCAACAGGAGCCGCGCTGAATCCTCATCCTCAGGGTCGACGTCTTCTTCCTCGATGCGGTCTAGCCAGTTCTGCCAGCGTTCTTCGGTGTAATACTCCCCCGGCGGAGTGCTCATACCAGTCCGTTCGTGCCGTTGGGGATAGTAGTTTCGACCGGCGGTCGCTCTGTCGTGGAGTCCCTACCGCCAGGACGAAACAGCGAGCCACTATTTTAACGCTTGAAACAGCTTTTCTGTGGGTTTCTTGGATCGTCTGTGCACTCCGAGCACATATCACGGTCCCCGTCGAGGAATGGACTTTTATGTCAGTCTCTCATGTTATGTATTGGCATGTCACAGCGACGGCCAGTTCCGACCTACGTCGGCCCGCTCGACCCGGCTGCAGTCGCCACGCTGGCCGAGCGTGTCGGTCTGGCGCTTGTCGCCGCGACGCTGCCGGTCGCCGTTGGCACATTCGCCGGTATGGTTCTCATGGCCGGGTCGCTCCCGGCCGCGACTGATGCCGCAGCCGCCGCGATGAGCGGACTGCTGACAACAGAGCAGGGACTGTCCTGGCTGTTCTACGTCAGCACGCTCGGGACCGCACTGGGATGCTGGATTCTCGGACTGGGGCTCCTTCTCGACGGCCTCGACCTGTAGGTCAGCCGTCGCCGTCCGGACGCATCTCCACACCGCCTTCCAGCGACTTTTCGTCCGCCGCGTCCACGCGGTTCGAGAGGGTCCGCTGTGGGAACGGGATCGCGATGTCTTCTTCGTCGAAAGTGGCTTTCACACCCCGGACGACCGCCGAGATGGCGCGCCACTTCCGCGGTGGCGTCGGGTGGTCGATCCAGAAGCGGAGTTCCATCACCACAGCGGAGTCCCCGAAGTCCTTCGGAACGACGTCCGGCGTCGGTGAATCGACGACGTGCTCGATGTCTGTCATCGCTTCGCGGGCGAGGTCCATCGCCCGGTCAACGTCGGTATCATAGTCCACACCAATGTCCACCGTGAGGCGCAACAGCCCCTTCCGGCTGCGGTTCGTCACCGCGCGGTCGCTCACGCGGTCGTTCGGAATGATGACGAACTCGCCATCGAAGTTCTCCAGCCGCGTATTGAAAACAGTGATGTCCGTTACGATGCCCTCCTGCTCGCCAATGAGCACCCAGTCGCCGATAGTGAACGGGCGAGAGAACATCAGGACGAAACCGGCGATGAGCGAGCCGAGCGTCTGTCTGGCAGCCAGACCGACAACGATACCGAGGAACCCGGCCCCGACGAGCAAGCCACTGAGGTCGATGCCCCAGACGGCGAAGATCGTCGCACCGATGGTGACGAACACAGTGACCTGCCCCAGTCGGAGAAGGATCTCCTCCTGGTGTTCGGTGAAGCCGGTAACAGCTTGGCTGAACCGGCCGATCCACCGCTGCATCTGGTCGGACAGGACAAAGGCCAGCATGACGAGAACGATCGTCTGTATCGTCGCCAGCACTGACTGATCGCTCCCGTCGAGGTACGGCCCGACTGTCTGGACGATGTCAAGAACGCCCCAGACGATGAGAAACGAGACGACAACGAGAACGACCATCGAGAACTGGGCGATCCGGAGAAACACGCCTCGGATGGTCGTCGGCGTGTAGTCGGCCATGACCTGCAGCCAGTCGCCGGCTCGGTCCGACGTGACAGACCGAAGCCGGGAGAGGGCTGCTGGAACGATGACGACGCTGAGAAGGAGGACGACGAGAAGGATGAGCGTCGCGACGAGTCGCCCCTGTGTCGCGACCAACTGGTCCAGCGACCGCTGTAACACGGTAAAGAGTTCCAGAAGGCCTTCACCGGTGTCGTTGGCCGCTGGCGTCGGCGTGGCCGTCCCCTGCACAGCCACCTATCGCCGCCGTAGGAACTTGTGTCTTCGTCTTTGAGCGTTCGTCTGTAAAAGCGGTGATAGCGACGCCGAAAACTGACTGGTCGCGGTTCCCGTTAGACGCCGCGACCCTGCAGCTGCTCTTCTTCGTCCAAGTCCGCGTTCGCCTGGCCTTTCATCCCCTTGCCGGGGTTCTTCGCGATCTCCTTGAGCTGTTCGGGGTCGTCGTAGTTGTTGACCGCCGCGACGACGGACTCGCCCATCGCCTGCGGGTTCTCCGCCCCGAAGATGCCCGAGCCGACGAAGATGCCGTCACAGCCGTGTTGCATCATCAGTGCGGCGTCGGCAGGCGTCGCGATGCCGCCGGCCGCGAAGTTGACGACGGGGAGCCGGCCGCGGTCCGCCGTCTCGTGGACAAGCCGCCGAGGCGCACCGTGTTCGCGGGCCCATTCGTCGCGCTCCTCGTAGGCCATCCCTTCGAGCTTGCCGATGGAGCGCTGGATGTTCCGCTGGTGCGTGACGGCTTGGTTCACGTCACCAGTGCCCGCCTCGCCCTTCGTGCGAATCATCGCTGCGCCCTCATCGATACGGCGCAGCGCCTCGGCGAGGTTCCGCGCCCCGCAGACGAACGGCGCGGTGAACTCGCGCTTGTCGATGTGATAGCGGTCGTCAGCCTGCGTCAGCACTTCTGACTCGTCGACCATATCCGCGCCAGCGGCTTCCAGAATCTGGGCCTCGGCAGTGTGGCCGATACGGGCCTTGCCCATCACCGGAATCGACACTTCCTCAATGATCTCTTCGAGTTTGCTGGGGTCAGCCATCCGGGCGACACCGCCCCGCTTGCGGATGTCGGCCGGGACCGACTCCAGGTGCATCACGGCGACCGCGCCGGCGTCCTCGGCGATTCGGGCTTGCTCACGGTTGACGACATCCATGATGACGCCGCCTTTCTGCATCTTCGCGAAGCCGCGCTTGACGAGGTCAGTCCCGCGACGGAGGTCCTCGAGGTCGGTCTCTTCAGTCATTACCCAGACTTAGGACTGGATTTACTTAACGCGTGTCCTTTTGCAGGACAGAACACCGTTTGACCCGCCCGAGGGAGACCCGATATCGGGCCAGCGGCAGCGATATTCTCCAGAGGACGGGGCTGAGACCACTACCGTTTTCATCGCGTCTCCCCACTGCATCGACATGGCTCCGGACGAGGGTGTCGGCGGGCGCATCGACGCGGTTGTCGCGCGGGTGTTCAGCCGGCGGCTCCCCGACGCCGAAGGGCTTCCGCAGTACGTTGCGCCGTTACCGGCGTGGTTGGAGAACGTCGGGCTCAGACTTGCCTGGCCGATCGCGCTCGTCAATCTGGTCGGCACGCTGTTTGGCTTCTGGTACTACGCCGGCCGGCCGCTGAACACAGCGCCGCCGCTCGTTGAGGGTCAGCTGGGCGCGGCCCCACTCGCCGCGTACCCGCTGATTCCGGACTCGCCCGTGGCAACGATGTTCATCGGACTTTCACTGGTGGCCTGGCGGCTCGACTGGGACACGCAGTGGCTCCACATGCTCGGCTTCTTCGGCTGCATCAAGCTCGGCCTGTGGACGCCGTACGTCCAGCTCGCTCTCAACGGCCCCGGCGGGATTCCGCTGTGGCTCTACTGGTTTCTGATTCTGAGCCATCTGGCGATGGCCGCCGAGGCATTTCTCATTCACCGCTATGCGAGCTTTTCGGTCATGTCCGTTGCCGTTGCGGTGTTCTGGTACGGCTTCAACGACGTGGTCGATTACTTCGTCCCGATTCTGGATGGTCCCCACCACACCTGGCTCCGGGCCGAGCCGATTGTCGCTGCCGGCGGGTTCGACCACACGGTGCTTGCCCACGACCTCGCGGCGGGCTGGGCGGTCGTGTTGACGCTCATAGCGACGTTTCTCGCACTGGCGACGCGTGTAGAGAAGGTAAAACGGCAAGCCTGACCGGCGCTGTCCTTTGCTTGCGGTTCTGGTGGCGTCTCAGGTCGTAAATCCGTCCTCTGCCTCGCGCTCGTCGAGGACCCACTCCAGTTCCTCGATAGCGCGCAGGATGGCGACCTCGGCCTCGTCTTCTAGCTCGGTCGACGGCGGGTCGTGCTTGTCGTACTCGTCCTGCAGCGCCTCGATTCGGTCCCGAATCGTTTCCTCTGTTCGCATGGTTTCAATGACCGGACCCGCAGGTCTTGATGCTACTGGTCCCGGCGATGGGTGCGAACGCAGTGAGTCTGTGACAGAAAAAACGCAGCGATCCTACCGAACCACGACGACGGCGCTCTCGGTTTCGGTCATCTCGCCCTCGCCGGAGTAGGTCCGGGACTCCTCGACAGCGAACATCTCGTCGTCGAGTTCGACGCCAGCGACCTGCAGCGTGTCGCCGTCGATCTCGTAGTCACCGTCCTCGATAGCGGCGTCAATCGCGCCGACTTCGCTGCCGAACTCGGGACCGACGAGCGAGTAATCGAGGTCGATGCCGCTGATTTCCGTCGTGATGTCCGGGGCCTCGTCGTAGGTGTCCAGTTGCGCCACGTGCATCGCCTCGGCGACGGCGTCCTCGAAGCCGGCGATGTGGCCGAACACCTCGACGTGGTCGAGGTCGGCGTTCAGCGGCAGTCCGTTCTCGGTCTTGTACCGCCGGAGCGCGGAGACGACCTCCATCGCCGTCTCGCCCGCTTCGAGGTCGGCATCGTAGCCGCCCGAGGTCGGCCAGTCCGTCGTGTGGATTGGGCTATCTTCCTCGTAGCACCGCTCCCACAGTTCCTCCGTGATGTGCGGGAGGAACGGCGCGAACAGTTGCAGGAAGGTCCGGTGGGCCTGCAGGAGCGTGAACTCGGTCGACACAGCTTCCCCGTCTGAAAGTCGCTGCTTGGCGATTTCGAGGTAGTCGTCACAGAACGTGTTCCAGAAAAAGGACCGGAGTTCGTTCCGGGCCTTCGAGAACTCGTAGTCCTCGAACTTCGCCGTGACCGACTCGACAGTCGCGTCCAGTTCGGCCAGCAGCCACTCGTCGACCGCGGCCAGTTCCTCGGGCTCGTCGGGCCGGGCGGCCGGCGTGAGCTGGTCGACCAGCCGCGAGGCGTTCCAGAGCTTCTGGAGGAGCCGTTCACCAGCTTCGAGGTCTCCCTCCTTGTACGGGAAGTCGTCGCCGATGGAGGTGCCGGCGGCCCAGTAGCGGGTGGCGTCGACCGGGAACTCTTCAAGCACCTCGCTGGGCGGGATGACGTTGCCCTTGGACTTGGACATCGCCTCGCGGTTCTCGTCCAGCACCATCCCGTTTATCATCACGTTCTCGAATGGCACCTCGCCGGTGTGCTCGTAGCACTTGACGACGGTGTGGAACAGCCAGAACGAGATAATGTCGTGACCCTGCGGGCGCAGGTCGAAGGGGTACAGCTCGGGCAGTTCCATGGTGAACGACTCACTGTCCGCGTCCCAGTCCCAGCCGGCGTTCACGAGCGGCGTCAGCGACGAGGTTGCCCACGTGTCGAAGACGTCCTCCTCGGGCGTCAGCGAGTCGTGGCCACACTCGGGGCAGCTATCGACCGGCGGGGCGTCCGACAGCGGGTCAACCGGCAGCTGCTCGCGCTCGGCCATCACGGGCTCGCCGCAGTCGTCACAGTACCACACCGGGATCGGGATGCCCGAATCGCGCTGGCGGGAGATGCACCAGTCCCATTCGAGCCCCTCAATCCAGTGCTCGTAGCGGGTGGCCATCTTCTCAGGGTACCACTCCATCTGGCGGCCGGCCTCGATATACTCCTCTTTCTTGTCGAGCAGCTCGATGTACCACTGCTCGGTGACGAGATACTCGACCTCCTCTTCACAGCGCTCGTGGACCTGCACGGTGTGGTCGTGGTCGCGGCTCTCGAGCAGCGACCCCTCCTCGCGCAGGTCCTCGATGATGGCCTCACGGGCCTCGGTGGTGTGCATTCCCTCGTACTCGCCGGCCACGTCCGTCATCGTCGCCGATTCGTCGATTGCGAGCCGCAGCGGCAGGTCGTGGGCCTGGTACCACTCGATGTCGTTCTGGTCGCCGAACGTACAGCACATGACGATGCCGCTGCCGGTTTCCATGTCGACGCGCTCGTCGGCGATGACGGGAACCTCCTGCTCGAAAAGGGGCACTCGCGCACTGCCACCGACGAGGTGCTGGTTCTCGTCGTCGTCGGGATGGACGAAGACGGCGACACACGCTGGCAGTAGCTCGGGGCGGGTCGTCGAAATCGTAAACGTCGCGTCCTCGTCGGCCGGTCCCTCGCCCGTCTCGACGAGGTCGAAGGCAATGTCGTTGAACAGCGTCGACTTGTCCTTATCCTCCTGCTCGACCTGTGAGATGGCCGTTTCACAGTCCGGACACCAGATGGTCGGCGCGCGCTGACGGTACTCCCGACCCTGTTCGTAGAGGTCGAGGAAGGATAGCTGCGAGACCCGCTGGACGTCCGGCGCGATGGTCTTGTAGGTGTTGTCCCAGTCGATAGAGATCGCCAGTGACTGGACGTCCTGCGTGAACTCGTCCTCGAACTGCGTACACACGTCGCGGCACTTCTCCTGGAACTCCCGGCGCGGGTAATCCTGATGTCGGATGTCGAGTTCGCGCTCTGTCAGTCGCTCCGAGGCGATGCCGTTGTCGTCGTAGCCGAAGGGGAAGTAGACGGTGTCGTCGCGCATCCGGTGGAAGCGAGCGACGAAGTCCTGCAGCGTGAACTGGTAGAGGTGGCCCATGTGGAGGTTCCCCGACACCGTCGGCGGCGGCGTGTCAATGGTGAAGCGGGTGTCAGCGTCCTCGTCGTAGGCGTAGGTCTTGTCCGCGACCCACTGGTCCTGCCACTCCGGCTCTATCTCGCGGGGGTCGTACTCCCCGTCGAGGGCGTCTGCTGATTCGCCTGCGGTCGATTCGTCCTGCGGTGGGTCCTGTGTATCACTCATATTCAAGCGGTGGGTGTAACACCCGGGTAGCATCTGACTGCGGCGTGGTTATCAGCGGTGCGTACGTCGATTTGGAGCGGTGATGTGGGGCGTGGGGACCCCTACACCGACGGGCGCGAGAACCAGCGTTCGGGAGAGTCGACGCAACATCTGTACAATACTCGACCTACGGCAGGATTAATGACTTCGGTTTTCGCCAGCGTCCCGACGGGCTCATACCAGCGACCAGCTCACGGCAGGTCGGACTCGCGGTGCTCGCGGTCCTCGGCGGAGTGGGCGCGGACCCACAGTTGCCCGATGCGGGAGAGCGTCGTCCGGTAGGATTTCCCGTGTTCCTCCTGCTCGATGTACCCTTTTCCACCGGGGCCGAGCCGGTCGACGTTGTAGATGACCTTCGAACGGAAGGAGTCGGTGTACTCCTCACCGAGGTCCCGGGCCAACTGCTGTGCTAGCTCGGAGACGGACTCGAACTCGCCGTGTTCGCCCAGCGTGAAGAGGATGACCTCCTCGAAGGGCTTGACGTTCGAGAAGGAGGCGACGGGAAGCTCGACCACGTGGGAGCCGTCGATCTCCTTCGCGCCGATGGTTGTCCCCCGCTCGTCGAACTCCGATAGCAGGTCCCGCGCGGTTTCGAGTCGGTCGTCAATTCGCTCGTCGACTTCTTCGCCCGTGCGCATGTCCTCTAGCATGTCGATCTGCTTGCGCAGTTCCTCGGCGAGTTCCGTCTCCAGATACTTCTCGGGGACCGTGTAGTAGGTGTGGATGCGGTCCCGGTCGCCCTCGCGTTCGACCATAATCGAGTGGGCCGCGGTCGCAAAGGCAAAGGAGACAGTCCGGGGCATCGCGGAGACGTTGACCCACACCTCGCTGCCCGCGTCGAGTTCCGCGTTGATGAGTTCGAAGGCCTGCTCGAAGGCCTCGTCGTAGTCGTACACGTCGGCGACGACGAACCGCTCGGTTTCCGCTCCGAGCAGGTTCTGATAGTCCTTTTCCAGCTTCTCGGCGAGATTGCGCGAGTACTCGACGTTGGCCTCGCTGCCGACCGCCCCCTCCAGCAGGATGACGCGGTCAACGTCGAGTTGCTCGCGCACCAGCGGCGCGATGAGCCGGTCGTAGTCGAACCCGACCGGGACGATGTGGGTCTGCATATGTGAAAGACTGGGACGGTGATTATAAAAAGAACCAGACTCGGGCTGCTGAGCGTTTATCCCGGCGCGTTACTCGCAGGTCTCGTGGACGATAGCGCCTTCATCGTTCGGCCCACGGCGCTCCCCGGGAACGATAGGGTCCTCGCAGACGGCACAGGTCAGCTCGCCGCTGGCGTGGCCGTTCGCGGTTTCGGTGTCGTCAGCGGACGTAAAGTCTACGCTCACGTCCGTCGACTCGTCGGCTGCCGGCTCGTCGTCCGCGCCGCTCGGTGCAAACACGTCGTCGTCGCTCCCGCTCGTCGTGTCGATGTCGAGCGTGTCGTTGAATCCGCAGTAGCCCGTCGAGGCGTTGAAGCCCAGGCCGAGCGCGCCGATTCCAGCGAGCAGGCCGCGCTTGCGCTTCCCGCTGCGAAGCCAGCGCAGGGAGACAATTGTCAGGACGACTGCCAGCACCGCTCGGATCAGGCGGTCGCGACCGCCGACGTTCTTATCGGAGTCCATACCTGTGTATTGGACTGGATGCTTTTGTAGGTTTACATGTCCGACGGTGGCCGCCGTCCGGTGGTTGTCACGGTGAACGGTCGGTACCGGACCGAACGCGTCTCAGTCGCTTTCGACGCCGGAGACGGCGTATGCGGTGCGGTCCTCGGTTGCCGCGGGGGCAGTCATCAGCGAGACAGTGACCGTCAACACGAGACCAACCAAGATGCCCACGATGCCCGGCGTCCAGCCTAAGTACGCCGTCGGCAGGGCAACGTCGAGACCGAACAGCCCTCCAACGGTCGCAAGCACGGGGAAGACGTGCAGGCCGTAGAACACCTGACTCCCGACCACGCCGGCGTACATCCCCGAGCGCGTCGTTCCCTGCCAGTACAGCGCGAGTGCGACGGGAACCGTAAGCTGTGCGAAGCCGCTGAAAGCCGTGTCACCAATCTGGACCAGCGTCCCCGGCGTGTAGAGGCTCGCAACGAACGAGAGGGTGGCAAACACGACAACGCCGACGCGGGCGACGAGTGCCTCGCGGCGGTCAGTCTCTTCGTCGCTGGCGTCGCCGCGGCCGGTCAGCGGCCGGTAGAGGTCCCGTGTGAGGTACGACGAGCCCGACAGCAGCATCGAGTCGCTTGAGGACATCATCGCGGCCATCGCGCCGGCGATGACCAGCGCGGTGAACCACGTCGGCGTGTACTCGCCCAGCAGCGCCGGGATGACGTTGCCGCCTTCCGGGACAGTGACGCCGAGTCCGGCCGCCCACGCCCCCAGCATGAACGCCGGAACGAACAGGAGCAGGACCAGCACCGGCCAGAGTGCAAAGGTACGCTTGAGCACCTTCTTCGACCCGGCGGCGAAGAAGCGCTGATTGATTTGCGGGAACATCGTCACGCCGAAGGCGATGCTGACCGCGGTCGAGATGATGTACTGCGGCGTGTAGAGCCCGCCGCCGAGGCCGACGAACGCGGGCTCTTCGGACGCCAACAAGGCCGTCGCTTCGCCCGCACCGCCGACAGCGGAGAGGACCCAGGCGACAGCCACCCAGATCAGCGAGAGCATGAACAGCCCCTGAAGCGTGTCGGTCCAGGCGACGCCACGCATTCCCGAGAGCGCGACGTAGAGAATCATGAACAGCGTGATGCCGCCGGCTCCGACCCAGAACGGGACCGCGCCGTTCGTGAGACCGACGATGGCTTGCCCGGCCCCCTTCTGCTGGAGCATCACGTACGGGAACAGCCAGACGAGGCTCACAGCGGCGACGACAACCCGGAGCGCCGTCGACCCGAACCGGTCGCCAAGCATCTCACCAAGCGTCACGTAGCCGTGGCGCTTGCCGACCAGCCACTGCTTGTATCCCAGCACGTACCAGAGGACGGCGAAGATGATACCGTCCATCAGTCCCATCACGAGAATCCACTCGGGGCCGGCGCTGAACGCGAGGTTCGGGCCGCCGAAGAAGGTAAACGCCGACAGTAGCGTCGCGAAGGTGGTAAACAACAGCACGACCGTGCCGAGCGTCCGGCTTGCGAGGTAGTAGTCCTCGGCGGTGCGCTCGGTGAGCCGGTAGGCGACTGCGCCCACCGCGAGCGCGACGACCATGTACGCGCCGACGATACCCAACTGGAGCGCAGTATCGGCCACGTCAGTTCACCTCCTCGACGCCGAGGCCCCAGTCGGTGCGCGCAAAGACAGCAAAGACGACGCTCGCAAGCGCCATCCATCCAACGTGCCACCACAGCCATACGGGCAGTCCGGCCGCGACCGTGCTGGTGTCCCAGAGGAACCACGGCACTGCCAGCGCCATCAACACGAGCGCGACGACTGTCCACCCAGCGGCCCTGACTGTACTCATATTACGACAGGCTAGCCGCTGGCGGTACTAATGGGTAACGAACCTTCACCGACAGCCGTTGAAGAACTATATTCTTCAATACACGCGGGTCCCGGGTTCGACGTCCCGTTCGGGCGTCAGGTGGACGACGCCGTCCTCGCTGTCGACCCCGGTCACCAGACACTCGCTCTCGAAGCCGGCGATTGAGACCGTCCCGAGGTTGACGACGGCAACGACCTGCGACCCGAGCAAGTCCTCCGGATCGTACACGTCTGTCAGCCCTGCGGCGGACTGGCGCGTTTCGTCGCCAAACGCCACGTCGAGCTTGTACACGTCTTTGCGGGCTTCGGGGAACGGTTCGACGTCGACGATTTCGCCGATACGCATCTCTACGTCTTCGAGGAATCGTGCGGGATCGATCTCGGTTTCAGTGAATCCCATGCGTCCCGGTAGTCCGTCCAGTTATTTTATGACAGCGTTCGCAACAACGGTATGGAGACAGCGATCCAGCTCTGGACGCTCCGCGAACTCCGGGAACCGCTATCGGACGTACTCGACCGCATCAGCGCCGCGGGCTACGACGGCGTGGAGTTCGCCGGCATCGGCGACCCGGGCGCGTCCCGGCACGCGCTCGACGAAGCGGGACTCGGCGTTGCCGGCGTCCACGTTCAACTGGAAGACCTGCAGTCCGACACCCGCACCGTTGGCAATCAGGTCCGGACACTTGACGCGCCGTATTTCGTTCTCCCGTATCTCGATGACGATCACTTCGCAAGTGAGAGCGCAGTCGAGTCGACGGTGACGCTACTCGAAATGCTTGCGGCGGAGTTTGACCGACCGCTCCTGTACCACAACCACGACCACGAGTTCGTCCCGCTCGGCGACGGGACCGCCTTCGACGCGCTCGTCGACCAGACGACGATCGGGTTCGAGTTCGACGCCGGGTGGGCGCACGCGGCGGGACAGGACCCTGTCGCACTGATTCGGCGACTCGACGGGCGCGTTCCAGTCGTCCATCTCAAAGACATGACCGCGGACGGAGAGCCGACGGCTCTCGGTGACGGCGTGGTGCCGCTCCAGGGGGTGGTCGATGCAGCCCGTGAGGCGGGGACTGAGTGGCTGGTCTTCGAGCACGACAACCCCGAGGACCCGGTTGACGCCATTCAGGCCGGTATCGACGGCATGACTCCGCTACTGAGGTGAGTGGCCGACCTTTCGGGAATAGAATGGTATACAGAGGCAGTGTCGGAGCGCCGCGTACCTGCGGGAAGGTTTGATTTCGACTCGCGTGCGCAAGGTTATTCTGCCGTACTACCCAACATCAGTATAGTGACAGCAGTCCGTCGGAACACCGGTTGACGGGCTGGAAAACAGGACAATCATGCAAGATACGGCGAAATATTTGATACATGCCGACATCACGGCGGCGGGAGTCGTCGAACGGAGCGACGTCGTCGGCGCGGTGTTCGGCCAGACGGAAGGATTACTCGGCGACGAACTGGATCTGCGGGACCTGCAGGACTCGAAGAAGGTCGGCCGCATCGACGTGGAGATACGCTCCGAGGGCGGACAGTCTTTTGGAGAGATTACCGTCGCGAGCGGCCTCGACAGGGTCGAAACAGCGATCCTCGCTGCGGCACTGGAGACCATCGAACAGGTGGGGCCGTGTCGTGCCGAGATCGAAGTTTCCGAGATCGAGGACGTACGGAGCGCCAAGCGGCGCGAAGTCGTTGAGCGCGCGACGGAACTCCTGAACGACTTCGAGGAGAAGTCCATCCAGACCGCGGACATCGTCGAGACGGTCAGACAGCAGGTCCGAGTCGCCGATGTGACCGACTATGAAGGACTCCCAGCTGGACCACGCGTGGCTGACTCCGACGCGATTGTCGTCGTCGAGGGGCGCTCGGACGTGATGCAACTGCTCAAATACGGCATCAAGAACGCTGTCGCAGTCGAGGGAACTGATGTCCCCGACGCTATTGCGGATCTGACAGCCGGTCGAACGGTCACGTCGTTCCTCGACGGTGACCGCGGTGGGGACCTCATCCTGAAGGAACTCGCGCAGGTCGGCGACGTGGACTACGTCGCCGTCACTCCCAGCGACAAGTCCGTCGAGGACCTCTCACGCAGCGAGGTGATGTCGGCACTACGGGACAAAGTTCCGTACGAAACGGTCGCAAGCGCCAAGAGCCTCGACAGCATCCGCGAGGAGATGTCTCAGGCAGGGGAGTCGACCACTGCCGACGGCGGTGCCGTGGCGGCCGCGACATCGGATGACGCCGCTGACAACCAGCCATCGCCCAGCTCACAGACAGGGTCGGCGAAGGTCGAGACAACCGATGGGACGACGAGCGTCGTGGACAACTCAAACGCAACCGCTGTGGCGGATGCCACGACCGACGAGGAGACGACTGAAAACGGCGACGGACCGACTATCCCCTCGCTTTCGGACCACATCGAAGCCGTTATTCAGACCCACAGCGGAACCGCCAGGCTGGTCGACGAGGATGCGACGCTGCTTGCGGAGGGTGACGCAGATGCCGTTGTTTCATTGCTTGAATCCACCGAGGACGTTCCCAAAACTGTCGTCATCGATGCCGACTGCTCGCAGAAGCTCCTCGACGTTGCCGCCCAGCGCGGCGTCGATGTCGTCGTCGCTGCCGGCCACGGAGAGTACGTCAAACAGCCGACGGCCGTGCAGGTCCGTATCGAGAGTTAGAGGTCCCGAACGAACAGCACCCCGTCGCCGTCGTCGTAGTGGTCGGGGAGCTCGTCGGCGACCGAGAATCCGAACCCGTCGTAGAATGAGCGTGCCCGGTTGTCGTCTGCGCGTGCGGTGAGTCTCACTGTTTCGAACCCACTAGTCCGGAGCCTGTCCAGCAGCCCGTTCATCAGTGTCGTCCCGAGGCCCTGCCCCTGTTTGCCGGGCGCGATGGCGAACTCCGCTAAGTATGCGACCGGATGATCCGGCACGACCAAGGCGTAGCCGAGCGGTTCGCCGATATCGAGAACTAGCACGAGCGGCGGGCCATCGATTCCGACGCCGAGGAGTTCCGGCCACGGCTCATCGAGCGCGCTCGTCTGAATAGCCCGGAGTCGAACCTCGTCTTCGGAACGAGCCTCCCGGATCATAGGAGGCCGGCGGTCAGCACGACGCCAGCGCCGGTCAGCGCGGCCGCCAGGGTTGCGAGCATATTGACGCCCTGATTGCCGACGACCGAGCCCTCGACAGTCGCACCCAGCAGGCTGTCGACGGTCATGCCGACCAGCCCACAGAGGAGGATGACGCCGCTGCCGACTGTGCTGATGTCCTGCGTGAGCGCGGCGATGCCGGCGATGATGCCCGCGCCGGCGGCCCCGGCGGCAACGCCCTGCCAGGTCACGCCGCCGTCAGTACCCGGTTCGACGGGCCTGAGCGTCGTGATGAGCCGCGGGTTGTCGTAGAGCCCGCCGAACTCGCTGGAGAACGTATCTGTCATCGCGGCGGCGACGGCTCCGGCGAAGGCATAGAAGAACAGGAGCGGGTCGACGGCGATATGGCTTGGACTCGCCGCCGCCGCGACGACGGCGAACAGCGCGACGATGGAGTTCGCGAGCACGTTCCCGCTCCCGCGTGCGCCCTCGTTCTCCTCGGCGATGCCGCGGTCGAGTTTCTCGTCATAGCGATACTTCGTCGAGAGGCCACCGAGCCCGAAAAAGGTTATGAGCATGGCGAACCAGCCGAAGCCGCCGAGCACGATGGTCAAAAAAGAGAGGAGAACGCCAGTGAGCATCCCCGGCAGGGATGCGGTGTCAAGCGCGTACGAGAGATAGCCGAGCAGTACTGTCACGGCGAGTGCGATGACGACGCGCCGTGCCGTCACCGACGGGTCGAGTTCGAAAAACAGCCACAGCAGCAGTCCCACGGTGAGCATCACCAGCGGGTCGTCCCGCTCAAACAGGACCGAGCGAAGCAGTGCGGCGACGAACGCACCGCTGGCGGCAAGAAACAGCACGAGCGGGAGGTCGACGGCGGCCGCTCCCTCACCGACGGCCGCCTGAATCCGCGTTCCGAGCACCTGCCCCGCGACGCCGGCGACGAAGCCGACGAGGACGAAGCCCGCGGTTGCGACCACTTCGTCGGAGCGGACGGTGTATGCGAGCCGCTGGCCGAGGTTTCCGTAGGCGACGATGACAACGACGCCGACGAACATCGGCACCGGCAGACTGAATCGGACGGCAAGTAGCGCGAGGCCGGCGGCGGCAAGCGAGAAGGCTGCCAGCCCGTACAGTTTCCCGTCCTCGTAGTCACCGGGGCGCGCGAACAGGTCGAACAGCCGCGAGTCCTGCCCGATGACCGTCACGCCGAGCGCGGCGACGAGGACGAAGGGGGCGATAGCGGCGACAGTCGCGAGTTCGAGCGAGCGAAAGCCCGTTGCGGCCGGAACGGCGACCGCGAGGGTCCCCACGGCGGCGAACGCACCTGCCCGACGGACTGTGCCAGTCACGTCCCACCGGTATCCCCGAGAGGCACTTACCCTTTCCGAACTGTCGAAGGGACCGTGGGATTTACTGGGGCTGTCAGCATACCGGCGGACGTGGGACTATATGACCGATATCTCGCAACGCGCGTTCGGCGCAGCGACGCCGACCTGCCCGAGACGGTCGCGCTGGTGATTACGGAGCGGGATCTGCTTGGAGACGGCGCGTACCGGACCTTAGAGCGTTTTTTCGACTGGGCCGTCCAGTACGGCACCGACACCGTCGTCGTCTACGTGAGTGTCCTCGACGAGGAAGCGATCCCGACGCTGCAGCGTGAACTCGAAAGTGTCACCGCGCCACGGGAGATAGCGGTCAGAGTACCGGACGACGAGACGACGGCCGACGCCCCGATTCAGATTTCAATCGGACTCGGCGGCCAGTCAGAGTTCGCGACGGCCGTCCAGAAACTAGCAGAAGACGTCGATACGGGCTCACTCGACCCGAGCGACATCGACGAGGCCGCGGTCGAGGAGCATCTCGTCTTTCCGACCGACCCGGATCTGGTGATCAAGACCGGGGCCGAGCGGCTCTCCGATTTCATGATCTGGCAGTCCGTGTATTCGGAGCTGTATTTCACTGACGTGAACTGGCAGAACTTCCGGCTTCGGGATTACTTGCGGGCGTTGCGGGATTATCAGGAGCGACAGCGGCGATTTGGCCGCTAGGAGGTCAGTCCGCGAGGTCGTACTCTTCGTCGAGTTGCTCGCGTTCGGTACTCGGGAGCGCGTCACGGAATCGCCCGAGCATCCGCTTGGCCGTCGGTAGCTCCGATTGCTCGATGGCACGAACCAGTGCCAGCGACCGCTCGGCACGGGTCGTCCGCCAGGAATCCTCGCGGTTCTGGTACGTTCGGATCGCTCGCAGGAAGTCGACCTTCCGGAATTCGGGCCAGTAGGGCGTACAGAAGAACGTGGCGGCCTCGTTGCCGTTGGCGTGCCACGGCAGGAAGTTCGAGGTGCGTTCGTCACCGCCGGTTCGAACGATGAGATCAACGTCGCGGGTCGGCCCCTCGTAAAGCCGCTCTTCGATGGTTTCCGCAGAGACGTCCGTCGGGTCAAGGGTCTCGTTCTCGACAGCAGCGGCAACGTCGCGGGCCGCACCGAGCAACTCGGCCCGGCCGCCATAGGCCAGCGCGATGTTGAGATTGAGCTGGTCGTACTGCGCCGTTCGTCCCTCAGCGTAGTCGATAGCGTCTCGGACCCGGTCGGGTAACATCTCCGTCTCGCCGATGGCGCGGATACACACGCCGGCCTCGTGGACCCGGTCGGCGTCGGCAAATGTTCGGAGCTTCTGTTCGACGAGGTCGAAGATGTGTTCGCGTTCCTCGGGGTCGCGGTCGAAGTTCTCCGTCGAGAACGTGTACAGCGTCACCTCACGAATGCCGAGTTCGTCGCACCAGTTCAACAGTGCCTCCGTCGTTTGGGCTCCTTCTCTGTGGCCTTCCTGTTTTTTTGTGCCCTGCTTTTCAGCGTATCTTCGGTTCCCGTCCATAATGACTGCGACGTGGTCCGGCGTTCCAGACAGTTCCCACTGGAGCAATCGCTCGTAGGCTGCATATCCCAGTCGCTTCCCCCTCGATAGCATCGTTGTATACATTTCAACCACTCAATAAGGGCTTTGTGGAAGGGACCGGGTACAGTTATTTCCCGCCTAATCTGTCGAAATATATGCGCATAGTTTTAATATACCACGGCGTCACATTCGAATTGCAATGGCGACCGGTACGGTAGACTTCTTCAACGACACAGGCGGTTACGGTTTCATCGATACCGAAGACTCCGACGAGGACGTCTTCTTCCACATGGAGGACATCGACGGTCCTGACCTCGAGGAGGGGCAAGAAGTGGAATTCGAGATTGAGCAGGCCGACAAAGGCCCGCGCGCGAAAAACCTCACGCGGCTGTAACCATGGCGACAGGCACTGTAGACTTCTTCAACGATACGGGTGGCTACGGTTTCATCGAAACCGACGATGCCGACGAAGACGTGTTCTTCCACATGGAAGACGTCGGCGGCCCGGACTTAGAAGAAGGGCAAGAAGTCGAATTCGACATCGAACAGGCAGACAAAGGCCCGCGGGCGAAGAACCTCGAGCGACTGTAAGCGAGGGCGGCTCGCTTTTCAACGGGTTCGGGACCGACTGAGCGGTGCGACTCGACAGCGTGTGGGTTCCCACCACTGTCGCTGCACCGCCTCTCGAACCGAATATCTTCGGGTAGACCTATCAGCACTCTGAATCCGAAGTGCCTTAGGGACAGCAACACCGACCGCATGGTATGAGCGAGGCCGACACACTCGACGATGACCTTTACCGCCGGACCAAACAACTACTTGAGCCGGGCGAGATTCAGCTCAACGGCGCTGTCGTCCACACGGAGTACGACGGTAGCGACGAGATAGAGATGATGCAGGCCACCATCGAGGTCGGTGAGTTCATTGCCGAGGGCGCCGGTCTGGACCCGACGGATACGTTCGTCTACTCCGGCAGCGACGACCCCGAGTTCGCGTCGAACCAGCATCAGGGCCTCACGCTGGACGACGAGGAGTTCGTCTGGGAGTGTCAGCAGCTCCTTCGCAACGGTTCCTTCGATCTAGTGTTCTACTACGAGGCGAGCGCCGACCACGACGGGATTCTCGAAGCGGTCGAGAACGCTGGCTACGCAGTCACCGGCGTCGAAGGTGAGTAAGCCCGTCAATCGCCGGTCGACAGCCGCTCTTGGCAATTGTGACAGTACGTGTAGTCGGGGCCGTTCGCTGCGCCACAGATACGACAGCTCCTTGCGTCGACTGCAGCCTGTTCGAAGTAGGCGTTGAGCTGGCCGGTGTCGCGACCGTTGCGTTGGCCGCTGAACTGCTCGACCAGCGTATCATGTGCGGCGTAATCCATGAGCCGGAACATGAGGACAAACCACAGCGGCACCCCTATCAGGACGAACAGGTAGACCAGCAGCCGGACTGTCAGTTCGGCTGTCGAGATTGCCACACGTGAACTAGGGGCGCAAAGGGGTAAAACGCTCCGGCAACCCGGATATGCGGGCCGCGTTCGCTCGCCTGTCCCGGGCTATTTTTATTCGCAGAACTCCCAGCTTTCGGTATGAGCGAAGACCTCGGGACGGTAGACCGGGCGGTGTTGAACGCCTTCCAGGGCGGCTTCCCGGTCGTCGAACGGCCGTTCGAACCGGCCGCGGCGGCCCTCGCCGACCACGGCGTCGACATCGACGCGGACGAGCTGCTAGCGCGCGTACAGGACCTCGACGACGCGGGCGTGCTCACGCGGTTCGGGGCACTCATCAATGCTGAAGCGATCGGTGGCACCGCCACGCTTGTCGCAACTCACGCCCCCGAGGACAGCTACGACGAGCACGCCGAGATAATAAACGCGTACCCGGAGGTCGCGCACAATTACGAGCGCGAACATCCCCATCTAAATATGTGGTTCGTGGTCTCGGTGGCCGAGGAAAGTCGAGTCAAGGAGGTACTAGCCGAAATCGAGGCCGAAACCGGTGAGGAGACGTACAACCTCCCGAAACAGCAGGAGTTCCACGTCGGCGCGAAGTTCCCCGTCGAGGGGCCACAGACCCAGGACATCGACTGTTCGGCTCTGGGGCCGGACGTGACCCCGACCGACAGCCAGTCTCTGACCGCCGACGAACTGGACCTCGTGCTGGAAATTCAGGACGGGCTCCCGGTCACTGCCACGCCGTACGCTGACGTGGCTGCTGAAATTGACGCCGACGTTGATTGGGTACTGGAGACAATACAGCGGTTCAACATGGAAGGAAAGGTCCGCCGGGTCGGCGTTATCCCGAACCACTACGCGCTTGGCTACAGCGAGAACGGGATGACTGTCTGGGACGTGCCCGACGAGGTCATCGACGAGGTTGGCCCGGCTATCGCCGAGTTCGACTTCGTGACACACTGCTACGAGCGGCCTCGCCACGACGGCGTCTGGCCGTACAACTTCTTCGCGATGACTCACGGGCGAAGCGAGGCGGAGAGTCAGGAGCGCATCCAGCAGGTCCGCGACCGGATGGCTGAACACTGGGACGTGTCCGAGGACGACTGGGACACGCTGTTCTCGACGCGCATTCTGAAAAAGACGGGTATCAGGCTGGACGAACGAGCGCGACAGAACACAGAAACGGCGTGACCGTGCGTATGCAGGACCGTAGTGCTGAATCAGGGTGTTCCAACCGATGATTCCACTCATGCACGACTTCGAGGGCGAGACGGTGCTCGTCGTCGGCGGCGGTTCAGTCGGCGCGCGCAAGGCTCGCACATTCGCTACGGAGGCGAGCGTCGTCGTCCTCAGCCCTGAGTTCGGCGACCGGACGTTCGCTGACGCCGAAAAAGTCCGAGCCGCACCGACCCCAGAGGACGCCACAGACTGGGTCGAGCGGACCGACCCGGCGCTGGTCGTTGCCGCGACAGACGACTCGGACCTGAACGGCGCTTTTAGCACAGCTGCCGCGGAACACGGCGCGCTTGTCAACCGCACCGACGACCATGGCGACCAGTCGTTCGGCAACATTGTCGTGCCTGCCACGGTACGAGACGACCCCGTGACGCTGGCGATTGCGACCGGCGGACGCGCGCCAGCGCTGTCGAAGCACCTTCGCGAGCGGTTCGAAGACGAGTTCGGAAACGCTGGCCTGATGGCGGACCTTGTTGGCGACCTCCGTGAGGACCTGCGCGACCGGGGGGTCCCGCCGGCCAAACGGCGTGACGCCGTTAGGTTCGTTGTCAGGTCACGGGAAGTTTGGAAGGCTTTAGATAGTGGCAGGTCCAAGGGAGAGCAAGTAGCTAGAGACGTGATCGGAGAGTTACCTGGTGATCAAACGTGAGAGGGGACACTGGTGCAATTGTTGGGGTCTGTATCTCCCATGAGCGCGCAAGCGTCGACCAATTAGAAACCGCTGCGGCGGACAGCGAGCGCCACGCCGTCGAATCCTTGCTCGCGAACCCCGCGGTCGAAGAAGCGATTGCACTGCAGACGTGTAACCGTACAGAGGGGTACGTTGTCGTCTCTGATCACGAGGACGGGCTCGAGGCCCTCGAACTGTTTACCCGAGCCGTGCCCGACGATGTCGTCGTCGAGATGGGTCACGAGGAGAGCCTCCGTCACTTGCTCCGGGTGGCCGCCGGCCTCGAATCGATTGTGCTGGGCGAAGACCAGATCCTCGGCCAGCTTCGGACCGCCTACGAGACCGCCCGCGGCGTTGGCGGCATCGGGCCAATGCTTGAAGACGGCGTCACGAAAGCGATCCACGTCGGCGAGCGCGCCCGCACGGAGACGAAAATCAACGAAGGAGTCGTCTCGATTGCCTCCGCCGCGGTTCGCTTGCTCAAACAGGAGAGTTCGCTGACTGACGGGACAGCGCTCGTTGTTGGGGCTGGCGAGATGGGCCAACTCGCTGCGGAGGCGCTTAGCGAGGAGGTAGACCGACTGCTCGTGGCTAACCGGACGGTCCCACACGCGGAACACATCGCTGAATCGGTCGATATCGACGCCAGCGCGCTCGCGCTCGACGGTATCGAAGCGGCTGTCTCCGAGGCCAGTGCCGTCATTTCGGCAACGGGAAGCGGCGATCAGGTGTTCGATATCGGGACCTTCAGCGATTCCGGCGACGTATCCATTGTCGATATTGCCCAGCCGCGTGATGTCCCGGCGGGTGCGGACCGCCTCCCGTCGGTGACAGTGTATGACCTTGACGCGCTGGAGTCGGTGACTGCCGAAACACGGAACAAGCGGCAGCGAGCCGCCGAAGCGGTCGAGCGTATCGTCGACGAGGAGTTCGACCGCCTGCTCACGCAGTACAAGCGCAAACGCGCCGACAGGGTCATCTCGACGATGTACGAAAGCGCCGAACAGGTCAAGGCAGCAGAAATAAACAGTGCGCTTTCGGCGGCTGACTTCGATGATGAACAGGCTGAAGTCGTTGAAGCAATGGCCGACGCTATCGTCTCGCAGATCCTCGCCGCACCGACCAAGAGCCTGCGCGACGCCGCGGAGGAGGATGACTGGTCGACGATTCATACGGCGCTCCAGCTGTTCGACCCGGACTTCGGCGGCCCCGACCAGGCTACCCCGCCCGAGTTCACCAAGGGCATGTCGGTCGAGGACATCCCTGACGGTATGCGCGACGAGATCCCGAACGCGATGCTTGACCGACTCTCCGACGACTGACCACGCCCACCTTTTTGCCTACGCCGTCCGACGTATCCGATATGGCAGACCTGCTCTCTGATGCAGAGATTAGCGACCGGCTACCCGAGGAATGGACCCGCGAAGGCGACGAAATCGTTCGTGTCTTTGAGTTCGACGGCTATCTGGACGCGTCGGGGTTTCTGAGCGCCGCGGCCGGCCTCGCCGAGGACGCGTGGCATCACCCGGAGATGACCATCCGCTGGGGTGAGGTCGAAGTCCGACTCACGACCCACGACGCCGGCGGCATCACGGAAAACGACATTGACCTTGCCGAGCGGCTGAACGGCATCCACGACTGACGGTGTGACAGTGGATACGACAGGCGGACTCACGTCGCTCCAGCCGACTGATCCAGACGGCGCGACCGCCCGGTACGTGTTCCGTGTGGAAATCGAGCTTGAACCGGCCGCTGATGGGCTATGGACCGACCCCGACCGGTTCGAGACGACGCTGTATCGGGCAGCTGACGACCCGGGGGAACGCGGTTAGCTGTTCTTCCGGGACACGCTCTGGCGGGGCAAACTCGCTGACGAACCGCATTTCCGTCGGCTCGTCGAAGACGAACTCGGCTGTCCAGTTGTTTCGGGGTCGTTCAGTGAACTCAGGACCGACGAGGCGTATTTCGACGCGCTGAAGAGCGAAATCGCGGACGACCTATCCCTGTTCAATGCCGGGTCGGTCAGCGAAGTCGTCACCAAGTACCTCGGTAGCTCGATTCGGGTGGGGTGAAACGAGACGCGACTGTGTAGTCAGTGGCTACAGAGAGGTTATACACAGCAAAACCGGTCGTAGGGCCCGAAAGACTTTATCAGAGAATCGCTAAATAATCTATCCCCATGACCACCGACTACGACTTCTGGCTGTTTGATCTCGACGGGACGCTCGTCGATATCGAGCCAGCGTACCCCCGGAAAGTGATGGGTGCCGTCGGCGACCGCCTCGGCGTCGAGTTCACGGACCGGGAGCGGGATGCACTCTGGTACGGCTTCGGTGGGACACGGTCACGGACGCTTGCGGAGCGCAACGTCGACCAGCAGGAGTTCTGGCGGCTGTTCCACGAGGAGGAAGACCCTATTGCGCGGGCCGAGGCGACGTATCTCTACGACGATGCCGAGCAGTTCCTCGCGACCCTCGATACACCGGTCGGACTGGTCACGCACTGCCAGCAGTACCTCACCGAACCAGTGCTTGACCATCTGGACATCACCGACTGGTTCGAAACGGTCGTCTGCTGTGACGATGACATCGGCTGGAAGCCCGACCCGAAGCCGGTGGAACTGGCGATGCGGGAGATGGATGTCTGGTACAACGGCCACCACGGTGTGCTGGCTGGAGACAATCCGTCAGACATCGGTGCGGCGTGGAACGCGGGCCTCGACGGCGTTCACGTTGGTCGTCGGTCCCCCACGGAGACGGGCCGGTGCGTGCGCGGCGATAGACGGGTCGCCTCGCTGCTGGACCTGTCGTCGTCTCAGGGAAGATAGTCCCAGTTTTCAACAGTGACGGTCGTTCCGGTATCGATACCAGCCTCGGCGGCGGGCACGGACACCCAGCCATCGGCCCGGGTCGCCGTCGCGAGGTCAACGCCGGGCAACGGCGTCGCTGTGCCGTCGCTCACAGCGACCGGAGTAAACGTCCTGACACCGTTTTGACTGTCGACGTGCGCTGTCAGCGTCGCTCGTGTCTCTGGATGGGCGGGCAGTGGGGCGTGGGCGAACGTCTTCAGGAGTGGACGAACGAGCTGGACAGCGCCGACGCGGGCCGCGCCTGTCGACTCCGGCAGGAGCACTACCGGCCGGTTCTGGACGATTGCGAGCCCGGTCTGTCGGCCGGGGTCGATAGCCACGGTGTCTGTGAGTATCTCGCCGAGGTCCGCCACCACGTCCCGGAGCGCGTCACCCGGTTCCGTCCCGGTAATGACGATCAGTTCCCGGGTGAGGTCACGCTGGACCGCCATCCGGAGTGCCGGCGCGTCGTCGGCGACTGGGTCCCGGTACGTTACCTTGCCGCCCCAGCGGTCGACGTACTGTGCCAGCGTGAACCCCGCCGTCTCGACCTGCTGGCTCTCGCCCGCGTCCCGCTGGGCCAGTTCATCGCCAGTCGGTAGAATACCCACCTGCGGTCGCTGGCGGACGAGGAGTTCGGAAACTCCAGCGGCTCTCAGCAGTCCCACGTCGCCGGGTCGTATCTGATGGCCTTGCTCGAAAACGGCGTCCCCGACGCTGATTTCGGCTCCCTCGATAGGGTCATTCGCCGTCGCAGGTGTCGCCAGAACACGTCCGACGGCGACGGAGAGCGGAATCCTGTCTGTTCGGTCGATGGGCGCAGCGACGCTGCCGATTCGTCGGCGTGCGGTTTCCAGCGGGAGCGACTCAGCGTCCGACGGCGAGGGGCCAGCCATACCCGTACTAGCGGCCGCTGTAGCAAAAGTACCCTGCGTGGCGGCAGTGTCTCCGCGTATCGCTGTCTTCAGCCATCCGGTGACGTTGCTTTCAGCCATCTGCCGCGTGCGGGGACGCTGCTCTGATCCACCCGCCGCGTCCCGGCTGTGGAACGGCGTAACTGGGAATATTTTTTCTCGGTCGGGTCCGGCATCGACGTATGGTCCTCCCGCAACTGGTCGGCATCGTGTTCCTGACTATCGGCGGTTTCGTCCTCCTCCGCGGCGGCCGGGAACTCAAAACGGTGTTCCACATCCTCCGGAACGATCCGGTTCCGGTGCGCTCACTCGACGGGCACACTGGTCCTGTCGAAATCACTGGCACAGCTGTCGCCAACGAGGGTGCCGGGACCGTCACGGCCCCCTTTACCGGTAGCGAGTGTCTGGTATACTCCTACGAAGTCGAGGAGTACCGCTCGTCAGGCAAACACTCAAACTGGGAGACGCTAGACGAGGGGCAGGACGGCGTCGACTTCATCGTGGACGACGGCAACGCGCGCGTTCGCGTAAACCCAGACGGAGCGGACGTACGGTTCGAATCCCAGTCGGTGACAGTCTCTCCCGGAACTGAACTCCCTGAGCGCTTGGCTGCGTACGTCGAGCGAACGGAGGGCGTCGAGGCACAGGATGGGTCCGTGAACCTGCTCGTGACAGAAATCAGCATGGGGAACAAACAGCGCTTTACCGAGCGTCGGCTGGACGTTGGCGAGGATGTGTACGTCTACGGCCAGGCGATGCGCGGCCCCGCAACAGCGTGGGGCAGCAATCTGGTCGATGCTATTGTCGGGGACGGCAACGCGACGCCGGTGTTCGTCATTTCCGACACCAGCGAGCGTGGCACCGCACGACGGATTGTTCGGGGCGCTATCGCTGAAACTGTGTTCGGTTTCGTCGCTGTTATCGTCGGCAGCGTCGCCCTTTTCTCCACACTCCTGTAGTAGCGGAGACCGTCGGGTTTACCACAGCGTACCACCTAGACGGGCGTATGTCTGCCCTGCGTGAAGCGCTTCGGGACCTTCCCGACGCCGTGTTCGCGGACGTGCTCGAATCCGAGGACGAATATCTGCTCGTGCTCGACCTGCCGGGCGTGACCGCGGAGACAATCGACGTGACCGTTGAAGGGGGCCGCCTTCGTATCGACGGGCAACGGACCAAGGACGTGCCCGGGGAGTTTACGTTCGTCCGCGAGGACCGTTCCGTGTTCCTTGACGCTGAGCTTCCGCTCCCGCCGGACACGACCGGGCAGGGCGGGGAGGGGACCGTGGAAAACGGCGTCCTCGAACTCCGACTGCCGAAGGCGACAGCCGCACCGAGCACCACAATCCCGATCGACGGGGACTGATTCAGAGGTGGCAAGCCGGTGAATCTTCGCGCGTACTGGCGGTTCCTCGTCGTTGCACGCCACTTCCTGCCCCTGTTGGTCGCGTACGCACGAGACCGAAAGCGGTTCTTCGTGATCGGCTCATCGCGCCGCGTCACGCCTGAACAGCGTCGCAAACGTGCACAGCAGCTGCTCGACTCGTTGCTAACGCTCGGCCCGACGTTCATCAAACTCGGACAGATCCTCTCGACGCGACCGGACGTCCTGCCGCCGGAGTACATCGAGGAGTTCTCCAAGCTCCAGGACCGCGTGCCACCGGCGGACTGGGACGAGGCACGGGTTGTCATCGAGGACGAACTGGGGTCTGTCGATGACCGCTTCGATGAATTCGAGAGAGAGGCGATAAGCGGCGCGTCGCTCGGTCAGGTGTATCTGGCGGAGGTCGACGGTGAAAAGGTCGCCGTCAAGATCCGCCGGCCCGGTATCGAGACGCTCGTCGAGGCCGACCTGCGGGTCGTCCGCTGGTCGCTCCCGCTGTTGATGTATTTCATCGACGACTCTCGGTCGTTCTCGCTGGAGACACTCGCCGACGAGTTCTCGAAGACCATCCGCGAGGAGATGGACTACCAGCGAGAGGGGCGGATGCTCACCGAAATTCGGGAGAACTTCAGGGACAACGACCGCATCTGCATCCCCGAAGTCAAGGAGTCTCACTCCACCCGGCGCGTCCTGACGATGGAGTACGTCCCCGGCACGAAGATCAACGACATCGACAGCCTCGACGCGGGCGGTATCAACCGGACGGAGCTGGCCGAGACGCTCCAGCGGGCGTACCTGCAGATGATTATCGACGATGGCGTGTTCCACGCCGACCCACATCCCGGGAACCTCGCCGTGCAAGACGACGGGACGCTCGTCTTCTACGACTTCGGGATGTCCGGTCGAGTCGACCCGTTCGTGCAGGACAAGATCATCGACTTCTACGCCGCCGTCGCCGATCAGGACATCGGCGCCATCCTCGATGCCCTCATCGAGATGGGGACGCTCTCGCCGGAGGCCGACCGGCAGGTGATGGGCGACGTGATGGAACTGGCCATCGCCGACGCCCGTGGCGAGGACATCGAGCAGTACCGCGTCCAGCAGATCATCCAGCAAGTCGAAGACACCATCTACGAGTTCCCGCTTCGCCTGCCGGCGAATCTGGCGCTCGTGTTGCGTGTCGCCACGGTCGTCGAAGGCGTCTGTGTCACCCTCGACGAGGACTTCGACTTCATCGGCGTCGCGACAGACTATCTCCGCGAGGAGGGGTATCTCGCCGAGGGCGTTCGGAACTTCGTCGAGGACCGAGCGACCGAAGTGTCCGACGCCGCTCGGTCGGCCGTCCGTATCCCGCCGAAACTGGAGTCCGCCCTCGACAGAGTCGAGCGGGAGGACTTCCGCGTACAGGCCGACATTGAGGACTCCGATGGCTTGCTCGCGACGATGACCAAGCGGCTCATCCTCGGGATGTTGCTCGCGAGCACGCTGTTTTCGACAGCGTTCCTGTACACGCAGGCGTCGCTGCCGGCCACTGGTGTCGGTATCGCTGGAACTGTCGGCCTGTCACTGGCGCTGTGGTGGTCGTTCCGCTCGAAAAAGGCCGTCCGCGCCAAGCCGCAGTTCACGCGACAGAGTATGCGTGAGCAAGACAGGGAGAGCCCGGGCGGGCTCAACACCTCCTTCGGCGAGGACACCGACGACGCCTACAGCGGTGACTGAACGCCGCGTCCGATTGTTGGGTCAGAGCCGTTTCTCGAAGTGGACGAGTTCGTACTCGCCCTGTGTTGACTGGTCTACCTCCTGGTATCCTTCGTCGCGGTAGAACGCGACCGCGGCGGGCTGGCTCTGTGATGTCGTCGCAAGCAGGACCTCGTATCCCTGCTCGACCACTTGCTGTTCGAGTTTGTGGAGGAGGCTCCGACCGTAGCCACGTCGTTGCCGGGACGGAGCCACCCGCATCCGGTGGAGTTCGGCCGCGCCGGGGACGGTTCGCTCGTCCGCGTGCCCGACTTCATTCGGGAGGAACCCGCCCATCGCGGCCAGGCCACCGTCGAACGTCTCCGGGAGTTCGTCGTCGACGGCGGGCACGACGCCGACGAGAAACGCGCCGCCGGTGTCGAAATACCGGGTCTCGATGTTTTTCAGGTCCGACGTTCCGGGGATGTCGCTGGGGTCGTTGCCGGTCGCTCGCATCGCCCACTCGTGGAGGCGCCAGACGGCGTCGGCATCCCGGCTGTCGTAGGCTCGAAACTGAATCCGGTCGGTCATCGAATATGTTCTGAAGCGCACATTATCGCAGAAGGGGTTTAATTCTACCTTATTAGCGTATGGTTCTATTATACTGCTCTGAATTTATCCGGAACGTTCAGTATTCAGTGTCTGGTATAGGGGGTATGAGAAAATACGGTGGCACGCATTGGGTGCAACCCCCGGTCTGTGGACGCGATACGTCGGTAACATTGCGAGTGAGGGGGAAGGTGGGTCGGTTATGACGGCTTCAGAACCCCAGAACGTGGTGCTAGTCACGGTTGACTCGCTGCGGGCCGACGCACTGGGTGGTACTGACAGCGTCTCCCCAGTCATGGATTCCCTCGCCGACTCGGGCGTCGTCTTCGAAAACGCCGTGGCACAGGGGAACTGGACGCCGTTTTCGTTCCCTAGCATTCACGGGTCGCGACCGGTGTTCACCGAAAGCGAAGACATCGGTCTGGCGTCAACACCGACGCTGGCCGAGCAGGTGTCCGATGCCGGTGTCGAGACGGCAGGGTTCAACGCCGCCAACGGCTTTCTCACCGACCACTGGGGGTACGACCGCGGATTCGACGAGTTCGAGCCGTTCGTCGACAGCGGCGGCTACAGCAAGTATCTGGCGGCCCATCCGACGATTCAGGCATGGGTCCAGCTGGGAACCTCGCCGTTCCGGCGCGCCGCAACCGTTCTCAGCGGCGGGTCCGACGAACGCCCCTTCGCCGACGTGTCCCGGATGGGTGACCTCGAAGACCACGCTACTGAGTTCTTGGAGACGACCGACGGACCGTTCTTCCTGTGGGTCCACTACATGGATACGCACACGCCGTACGTCCCGGCACCACGGCACATCCGTGAAGTGTCGGACAACCACTTCGGCGTCCTCCGGATGCTCACGTCCCACCTCCGAACCGGGCTGGGCTGGGAAGTCGACGACCGGACGCTGGAGACGCTCCGGACGCTGTACGAGGCGACGGTCCGGCAGGTTGACGCCAGCGTCGGTCGGCTCCTCGACACTCTCGAAACTGAAGGCCACCGCGACGACACTACCATCATCGTCGCCGGCGACCACGGCGAAGAGTTCCTTGAACACGGCCATCTCGCTCATTACCCCAAGCTCTACCGAGAACTCATCGACGTTCCATACATCGTCTCGACGCCGGACAGCGAGCACCAGTCGGTCGAGACGCCGGTCGGCCTCGACACAATTGCGCCGACAGTGTGCGACCTGCTGTCGCTCACGCCGGCGGCGGAGTGGGACGGGGCGTCTGTCGCTCCAGCGGTCCACGGCGGGGCCATCGAGGACCGCGGTCCCATCGTCTCCGCAGCGGTCCGGGGCGAGAGCGTGACCAGTCAGCCGATTCCGCGGAACCGTGCGGATGGGGAACTCCTCCTCAGCGCACGCGACGAGCGCTACACGTACATCGAATTCACAGAATCGGGCCACCAGGAACTGTACGACCGGACGAACGACCCCGAGGAACAGGTCGATCTGTGTTCGGGCTCGACGGATGCCGACCCGCCTGCAACCGTCCTCGACCGCCTGTCGGATGCCGTCGCCGACCACCTCGCCACACTCGACAGCGACGGGACGGGGGCTGGAAACACCGAGGCATCCGACGAGATAACAGCACGATTAAAGGCACTCGGTTATCAGTAAGGCTGTATGGCGTCCGCTGTCGTCACACCGGCCCGGCGACAGCAACTCGTCCGGTTTTTCCTCGTCGGTGTGTTTGCTGCATCGGTCCAGCAGGCGCTCCTATGGCTGTTTACTGATATCGGTGGCCTGAATTACATTTTCGCAGCCGCTATCGCCATCGAATGTACGATCCTGCTACAGTACGCTCTGAACAACGCCTGGACGTTCCACCGGTCGCAGCATTCGAGCCTGCGGGAGTACGTACTCGGGCTAGGGAAGACGAACCTCGTCCGTGGGACAGCTATCCCACTTCAGTTAGGCCTTCTCTACGCCTTTGTCACCTGGGGCGGCGTCGTGCCGTTGGTCGGGAATGCCGGGGCCATCGTCATCACAGGTGTGTATCGCTACGCGCTTGATGCCCACTGGACGTGGGGTTAGACGGTCGGGACGGGGACCTCGTCGAGCACGCTCTGGATAACGGTTCCCTTGTCGACTTGCTCGACGCGGGCATCGGGCGTTAACACGAGCCTATGGGCCAGCACCGGCTGTGCGACCCGCTTGATGTCGTCCGGTGCAACGTACTCCCGGCCGGCGATTGTCGCCATCGCCCGCGTTGCCTCGAACAATCGCTGGGTCCCGCGCGGTGAGACCCCCACATCTACGCGGTAGTCGTCTCTGGTCGCCCGGACGAGGTCAGCCATGTACTGCAGCAGGTCGTCGTCGACCGTAACTGTCTCCGGAACGCTCCGGAGTTCTTTGACTGACTCCGCGTCAAGCACCGGTTCCACGGTCGGACTCTGTGTCGTTCGACCGGCACGCCGCCGGAGGAGTTCGACCTCGCCCTCGCCGTCAGGATAGCCGAGTGATGTCTTGGCCAGAAACCGGTCGACCTGTGCTTCGGGGAGTTCGAAGGTCCCCTCCATATCGACGGGGTTCTGCGTGGCGATGACAAAGAACGGTTCCGGCAGCTCGTACGTGTCCCCGTCGACGGTGACCTGTCCTTCTTCCATCGCTTCGAGCAGCGCGGACTGGGTCTTTGGCGGTGCGCGGTTGATCTCGTCGGCCAACAGGACGTTGGCGAACACCGGTCCTTCGGTGAATTCGAAGCTCCGGGACTCCTCGTTGAAGATGTGTGTCCCCGTGATATCGGCCGGCAGGAGGTCCGGCGTGAACTGGATGCGGGAGAAGGACAGTCCCAGCGCGGTCGCGACGCTGCGGGCGGTCAGCGTCTTCCCTGTGCCGGGAACGTCCTCAAGCAGGACGTGGCCCTTCGCGACGACCCCCAGCAGCACCGTCTCGAAGAAGCCGCGGTCAGCGATGACGGCACTCCCGATCTCATCGAGGATCTGACTCGACACCTCGCTTGCCTCGGTAGCGTCCATAGTCTGTCATGTTACGGGTCCGATAAAGGGGTGTCGAGTCCGAAATCGAAACCCCTAAAGAGCAAACGGCGGTACTGATTGATGAGCCGAGGTAGCCTAGCCTGGCCAAGGCGGTTGCTTCGAGAGCAACTGTCCTCACGGACTCAGGAGTTCAAATCTCCTCCTCGGCGCTTTCTGACGGAACAGTTCGCTGAGCGACAGCGCTGTATCTCTGACGGAGCATATCCGGTCGACCGCCCGTCAGGTCAGCAGGAAAATCAGCACGCTGACCGTCATGACGATGAGAATAAACGCTGCGGCCAGCGCACCGCCCATCGACACCATCGCGTTGGCAGTCGAGGCCAGCGTCTCGGTCCGGTCGTTTCCGAACACCGTTACCGTCGCCTGTTCGCTCGCCATCCCGGCCTCGACGGGTTCAAGATCGGCGATGGCCCTGTCGACGAGGTCCCCGATGAGCGCAACGATCTCCTTCTCAGAGATAACCTGTCCGACCTGATTCTCGGCTTCGACTGTGTTGACGATGTGGGTGTCGCTTGTCATCACCTCCATCGTATCCACGCCTTCAGCGGCGTCGATGATGCGCTGGCGGAGGCCCGGCTCCATGTTGTTGCCGTCGATGAGTACGTACGCCGTCCGCTGGTCGTTGACCTCGAAGACACAGACCCGGATTCCGAGCGGGCCGATACCCTCCTCGGGCTCCCAGGGGGTTTCATCCCAGGCGACGCCACAGCGGAGTTGGCCAGTTTCGGCGTCCGTGAGCAGGCTTCCAAGCTGTCCAGCGCCGTGAAGCATATCGAAGGACCGCTGACTGCCGGGAACGACGTGGCCGAGGTCGTCGCCTTCGAGCCCGTCGTTGCAGTTGTGTGCGTCGACTAGAAGCACGTCGTCGAGCCCGTCGGCCCGCGCTTCCGACATCGCTGAGAGTCCCACGGCGTACTCCACGTCGTCGGCACAGCCCGGCGCGTACGTGTTCACGACGAGCGCGTCGGAGCCAAACGCCTGTCCCGTCAGCGTGGCCTCTCCCTCGGTGACCCGGTGTCCTGCCGTCGCTTGGCTGTCGTATTCGATGTTCTGGTACGCAGTCTCGGCCGTCGACAGGATCTTGTCGACTTCCCGTTCGGTGACGAGGTTGAAGTCGTGGCCGGCGGTCGCGTGTGGCGGGAAAGCAAGGCCGTCAGCCGACTCGGCGACGCGTCTGGGGAGGTTGCCACCACCGATTTCACCCATCGGACCAGGGTGAATCATCGGCAGGACGAACCGGGCTTTCTCCTCGCCGTCCGGCCGGCGGACCGACAGCAAGGTGACTGGGACGACGGCTTCTTCGCCGATCTCCTCGAAGAACTCCTCCAGTTCGCGCGTGCCCTCGGCAATGTGGCCGATGAAGCCCCGGAGGAAATCGAGTGCGGAAACACCCAGCGAGGAGCGCCACGGTTGGTCGATAACGACGAGGAATAGCCAGACTGCCAGCGCATAGATGACACAGATAACCGCGAGAATGATGAAATCCTCCGGGATGAACCCCTGTACCTGCGGGGGGACCTCTTCCGGGCGGGAGAGGTACTCCCGGAGCATCGGGTCTTCGAGGATGAACGCGGTTGCGCCGCTGTATATCGCCAGCAACACGGCGGCAGTGACTGTCTGGACGCTCGCCGGAATCGTCGCTTTCAGCAGCGAGTGCCGCGAGACGGCCATCAGTATCAGCAGCCGGAAGGCGAATATCGATGCCAGCGCGACCAGCAATACGTCGAAGACGAAGTTCTGGCCGAGGCGGACAGTAAAGACGGCGATAACGCCGGCGATGGTCAGCATCGCAATCGTGATGAGCTCACAGATGACCGCAAGCAGGGTGGCCCGGTTCGGGGTTAATTGTCCGCCCAGCTGCCGGTCGACCCACGGCGTCACGGCACTGGCGATTGAGGTCGGCAGGCCGATGAGAAACACGCCCTGCCAGGCGTCGTCGAGGATGAACCGCGAATCGAACGCAACGATACCAGTCATCGCCGCGATGACCAGTGCAAAGGCCAGGCTCGTATACCAGGTCGGAGCCCTGAAAATAAACCGCGAAAGACTAGCGAGATTTCCCTGAGTCGCCGTCATTTATGTATCACATCCTACGCGTGAATATAAAACCAGTTACATCACGCTGCAGCGATTACTGGCGAGCGACAGACTGCTGGTCACAGACCGACAGGAAGTTCTCGAACACTTCCTCGCCCTCTTCGGTGTGAGCGACCTCTGGATGCCACTGGACGCCGTATATCGCTTCGTCTGTGTTGCTCATCGCCTCGACGCCACAGACATCGGAGGTCGCGGTCCGCTCGAATCCGGGCGGGACTTCCTTCACTTCGTCAGCGTGGCTGGCCCACACACGCGTTTCGGGATACAGCGAGCCGAGCAGCGGGTCGTCATCATCGAGGATGTCCACCGTCACGTCCGCGTAGCCGCCGTACTCGCCGCCGCCGACCCGACCGCCGAGTTCGTCAGCGATGAGTTGCATCCCCAGACAGATGCCGAGCACGGGCACGTCGAGATCGAGATACTCGGGGCAGTTTCCGATATCGTCCATGTCGGGGCCGCCGGAGAGAACAATGCCGTCGGCGTCGATCTCCTCTGGCGGAGTCGTGTTGTCCCTGAGCGAGACATCGACACCCATGTCACGGAGCGCGCGCTGCTCCAGATGTGTGAACTGTCCGTGATTGTCGATAACGTCGATTCGGGTCATTACTGACGCGAAGGCTGCGAAGGCGTATATATCTCCTGATGCGGTCGACGGTTCCCTTTGCGACTGGCTTCAGGGCCACTCTCGAAGTGTTTGGCGGATCTCGTCGAGAACTGTCGGGCCACACAGTTCCAGCGTCACGGTGTTGCCGTCGTCCGAGGTCGTGAGGTGCACTGCCCCGCCGTAACTCTCGACGATCCACGTCGTCAGCCACAGTCCGACTCCTTTTGAGTGGCACAGTTGCGTCTCCACGCCGCTATTGAGGACATCCCGTTCGTGCTGTGGAATCGACGGACAGTTATCCCCGATGTGGACGAATACGGTTCGACCGTGCTCTTCGACTGAGATATACAGTGTCGGGGTCTCTTCGCAGTGGACGACTGCGTTCTCGATAACGTTCCGGAGCACGGTGTCGAGCATCCAGTCGGCGTACACCCGCGACTGTTCAGGGAGGTCGAGTTCAACAGTTGCCTCCGGAGTCGACTGCGTGATCTTTTTTGCCTGTTCTCTGACGCATGGCACGAGGTCAATCGGCTCCTGCGCACGGCGGTCCGCATCGAACGCGAACTCTATCTGTCTCGCCTTCTCTGTGGTAGCGATGATGCCATCGATAGTTCCGTTCAACTGCTCGACATGTGCGCGTGACTCGGGCCTGCCGCGCTCTGCCGTCTCCCGCTGCAATTCACCGAGGTGTCCGAGTGCGACATTGAGGTCGTTCCGCAGGTCATGCCTGAGGACTCGAAACAACACTTCGTTGCTCTGGGCGAGGCGGCGTCGAGACCGCCGGAGTTCCAGCAGCCACCCGAACAAAATCCCGCCGAACCCGCCGACTGCGACCCCGCTTGCAAGTATCGACGGGATCATCGAGGACTGCGGTACCGGGGCGAGCAATACGACGATTTTGATAACGGTAAACAGCGCGACACCCAGCCCGCACCACTCCGCGGCAGTCCATATCTGGTCGCCAGACAGTCCACTCACCGGTAGCCAGTAGTTCGCTGCTACCAGGGCTAGCGCCGGTGTCAGCCCCACGCCGAGGATGACCACGTCTACCGGGGACGGCCGGACGATAGACATGCCGTGGGCGAGTAATGCGCCGGAAATCACGACGCCCGTTGCGACGACATATCCCGTCCCCAGCGACTGTTTCGTGAGCGCTGGAGAGGTCACTTTAGTAACTGGTTACTACGTGACTACTTATCTGTGCGGCAGTAATTATCAAATAAGATATTTAGAATTACTCCGAGTCGTCATAGCGGTCGGCCGCCGATTCGAAGCCCAGTTCGGATTGCTCCTTAGAACGGCGCTGTTCACGCTGTGCGATGGCTTCGGGGTCTGGATTTGCGTCATCGTTGATTCGCGCCCACGACTGATGAATCTTCGCGTGACACCACCGGCAGAGAAATACCGTTATTTCGTGAGATAGCTCGTCGCCGCCGTCACGGTACGAGAGATGGTGTTCCTCCAGCAGCGGTCGGTCCGCAGAGTGGGCCATCCGTCGCTCTTCAAGTCCGCAACGAACACACTCCCGGTCGTGGTTTCGGGAGCGGAAATGCGGGCAGTCGGCCCAGTCCCATTCCGGCTCCGTGTCCGTGTCCGCGTCATCTGGCGCAATTGCTGCCGGACAGCGAAAGTCATCGGCACTCCGGGCATTGGCGAATTCGGGGTCGTGACGGCCGTGTTCGCGCGCCCAGCGACACTTCCCCTCGCTGGTGACGAAGTCACACCGCTTTACGTGGTCGTACGGGTCGTCAACGCCGACGGATGTCCCCCCAGGAGCCTTTTCCATGCGAGGTAATGAGTGTCCGTGCCCCCTCAAATCCACCGTTCCGACAGAAGACTTTTTGCCTGCCTACGACTTCGGCGGTGGTATGCGGCTCGTTCACGACCCCGACGGCGCGGCACACCCCCTTGCAACGGAGGTGGAGTACGCCGAGTCGATACTTGAACAGGGACGGGGGCTGATGTTCCGGTCATCAATTCCCGACGACTACGCGCTCGTCTTTCCCTTCGACCACGCGAGCCGACAGTTCATCCACATGCTGTTCGTCCGGTTTCCGCTTGATGTGCTCTGGCTCGTTGACGAGGAGGTCCAGACTGTCGACACCCTGCAACCCTGGCGCTCAATTGGCTACGCGACCGCAGACACTGTCATCGAACTACCCGGTGGCGCGGCGTCGGACGTTTCCGAAGGTGACACGGTCCGTCTGGAATCCTGAACGCGATAGGCGTGTGGCGTGGTAGTCAGTTCCGTCACCTTTTAGACCGTGAGGATTAGAGTAGACACCACTATGTCGGAACACCCGACGGAGGATAGAGGAAGTCGCCGCGAGGCGGCTGGCCGCGAAATTCGTGGCGCGTGATGGAGCATCTTCTGTGAGTCAGAACACATTGTTCGAGGGGCACCCAGCGATGCGTGCGCTCTCAGATGTCGGTGAGGTACAGTTTCTCGACACGACGCTGCGTGATGGCGAGCAAGCCCCCGGCGTGTCGCTGACGCCGGACGACAAGGCTGATATCGCCCGCTCGCTCGATGCGGCGCGTATCGACGTCATCGAAGCCGGGAGCGCCTGTACCGGCCCCGGCGAGCGCGAGACGATTTCCCGCGTCGCGGGGCTTGACCTCGACAGCACTGTCACCAGCTTCTGTCGTGGTATCCAGAACGATATCGACCTCGCGCTTGACTGTGGTGTCGACGGCATCAACCTCGTCGTCCCGGCCAGTGACAAGCACGTAGAGCAGAAGGTCGGGACCTCCAAGAGCGAAAACGTCGACAACACCGTCGAACTGGTGGAGTACGCCGTCGACCACGGGCTCTGGGTCGAGGTCATCGGCGAGGACGGCTCCCGAGCCGATCTGGACTACCTCGAAGAATTACTCGGAGCCGCCGTCGAGGCCGGCGCAGACCGCATCTGCTGGGCCGACACCGTCGGCCACGCGACGCCGGACCGCGCGCTCGAATGCGTCTCCCGGCTCTCGGACCTGGGTCCGGTGAGCACACACACCCACGATGATCTGGGGCTCGCAGTGACGAACGCTCTGGTCTCCATCGCAGCGGGTGCGGACCTCGTCCACGGGACGATAAACGGCATTGGCGAGCGCGCCGGCAATGTCGCCCTTGAAGAGGTCGCCATTGCGCTCGACCATGGCTACGGCGTCGAATCGATGGCCCTCACCGAGGTGTACGACCTCGCTCAGCTCATCGCCAACCGGACCGGCATCCCGCTGGCTCCCAACAAGGCGGTTGTCGGGGAGAACGCCTTCACGCACGAGTCCGGCATCCACACCGACGGGACGCTCAAAGACGACTCGATGTATGAGCCGTACCCGCCGGAGAAGGTGGGCCGCGAACGCCGACTCGCGCTCGGTAAACACGCGGGCCGAGCCGGTGTCGAGGCGGCACTCGACGAGCATGATGTCGAGGTCACCGATGACCAGCTCTCGGAGATCGTCAGTCGCGTCAAGGAGATCGGCGACCGCGGCAAGCGCGTCACCGACGCCGACCTGCTGACCATCGCCGACGAGGTAACCGACGATGCGCGCGCCCGCCGGGTCGAGCTGCTCGGCCTAACTGCCGTTTCCGGCTCCGATACGCCGACGGCGAGCGTCCGACTCTCGGTCGATGGCGAGGAACGAAAAGAGGCAGCAGTCGGCTCCGGGCCGGTCGATGCCGCGATGAACGCTGCCGAGGTGGCACTGTCCCACACCGCCGATGCGACACTCGAAGACTACCACGTGGACGCCATCACCGGCGGGACGGACGCGCTCGTTACGGTCGAAATCGAGATGTCACGCGGCGATGACCACGTCGTTGTCTCCGCCAGCGACTCAGACATCACGCGGGCGTCTGTGCGCGCAATGGTCGATGCGATGGACCGCCTTGTCGCCGACGACGAGGAACCGCTCGTCGCCGACGACTGACGGTACGACAGTTCTGTTTTAAATACGTAGAATCAGTTCGCACCTGTCCGCGGACCACGGAACGTCGCTTTGTTACTTGTGTCCGCGGCTGGCTTCGTGGTACTGGAACACTGTTTCCATGCCCTGCACCAGCGCGTCAAGGTCGACACTATCCGTATCGAACTCGCGGTCACGCACGGACTGATAGATGTCGGCCCACCGGTCCCGGAACCGTGCCTCGAGCTGCTCGGTTTTGATTTTGTCGATGAGTTCGGCTTTCCGGTCAGGGTTTTCGAGTTCTTCAGGTGTAACGAACCCTTCTTGAAGGGCCAACACGACGATTCCCGCAGTGTAGTCTCCTTCCTTGACCTCTCGCTCCCAGGTCGTGAGCCAGTTGCCGATTCGGGCCATCTCCTGCAGGTCCCAGATGAGGTCCCGGACCGTGCCGTAGTCCGCGAGATCGAATTCCGGCGAGTACATCAGGTCAACGGCCGCGTAGGGGAACATTACCATGTTATGTGCCCCATAGGTTTCGGCCCCGCTGAGGTTCGCAATCCGTGGGTTCTCGTTGACGACGGCGCTGTAATCCATCGCGTTTAGCGTCTGTCGCATATCGTAGGTGAACACGTCGTAGAACTCCTCAACACGCGGTGCGTCAGTCAGGCCCCCCTCAAACTCCCGCCATACACGCTCGATAAAGGAGAAATATTCCTCGCTTACCGCTGCACGACTCGGGTCCACGGCTGACGGGTCCTGAACGAGGCGTCGGGCCTCTTCGAAGGTGTCTCGGTCCCCGTCGTTCTCGACGATGTCGTCCAGAATCGTGACGTACATCGTGAGTATCGTCTTTTGTGTCCGGACGTGGTCGGCGTGATCCGGGTGGACAGAGGAGAGCGTAAACTCAGGGAACAGCGAGTAGATCCACTGCCAGAGGAACCGATCACGCTCGCCACAGATCCGTTCGTACTCGTCTGCCAGTTCTGCAACCTGGTCCGGGAGACTGGTTGTCCGAACCTCTTCAAGAAGGTCCTGTGCATCAACCGCCGGTGACTCAACACTCATTGTGACTGCCTCCCGATAGTTGCACCCTGAATATCGACACAGGCGGTAGAATAATGTCCAATTAACTGGTGTTTGGGTGCTTCTACTTCTTCAGATTGAACGGTCACTGCCTTGGCGCTCTTGCCCGACTGCGAGTCGGTTCCGATCAGTTGGTGTCCACGGTCCATACATTTGAGAGGCAAAGTTGCGCTTATAGTGGTACTGACGTGTATGCTGCTAGTAGTATATTATTAACAAAGTAGTTGGTCAGCTTTACTCCGAGTTACGTACCAGTTTTTCAATTGCTACCACAAAAGAAATATCTACTTACTGAAATATAGCAGCGATCTGTGGGTGATATGTAAAAATAAGGTGACAATAATACGTTTGCTGGCGGCAATATCTCTCTAAATAAGGTCACACAGCGCCAGCAGAACAGTCGCGCGAGTTATGCCTCGAGTTCAGTTGCCACCGAGCCGCCGCGGGACGGTGTCACCAGCACCGAACGGTTCCCTTCGACTTCGATACGACAGCCAGCCATACTGAACACGACCAGCCCGTCAGGACTCGTGGTGCCGTCCGTCTCGGGACGGAACAGTCGGTCCAGCGCATCAGGGTCGATACAGTCACTGATTCGGTCATCGAGGTCGACAGGGTCGATACCCAGCGTGTCGGCTACGGCGTGGACGATGGTTTCGCTCAGCGGTTCATTGGGTGTCGGTCTGTAGACCAGTTTTGCCTGGGACATGATTCGTCGCTGTTTGTCTCTTGATCAGTGGTTCAAAAGGTGATTGTGGCTATACAGATACCGCCCGCCGGACTGGTCACTAGTAGTATAGCGCCGCTATCAGCTATCGCCGAACACGAGTTCGAGCAACTTTCGCTCGCTGACGCGGAGGTGCCGATTGACCGTCGGCTGTGACACGTCTAAACTGGCCGCGATTTCCTGACCAGTCGTCTCCCGGGGCCAGTCGAAAAAGCCACTCAGATACGCCGTCTGAAGGACTTCGAACTGTCTGTCGGTGAGTTGCTCCTCCAGTGCCGACCGGACCGTCTCGTCTCGTTGACCGTCGGACTGTGCGCCGTCACGGCGCGCGATCAGTGTGACGTTCGCGTAGCGCTCGCCGAGCTGCTCGACGAACCGCCGGACATCGGTTTCGCCCGAGACGACAACTGTCACAGTGAGTCCATCCGTTGACGTTCGGATCGATTTCAACCGCCCGCCCTGCTCCAGTACCGTCTCTGCAACGGTCTGACCAGTCACGACGACCTCGTAAAACCCGTCCAACTGGTCGGTCGAGATCGACCGCGCAGTGTCGACACGAGCCATCGAGACTATCTGCTCCTCAACGACAGCGGGGTCACAGTCCGAGATAGCGAGGAAGAGACGGGTCGCACCGTCGCTGCGCTGTACGGCCCCTTCACAGATGACCGGGGCGCCGACCTGATCTGAGAGGTGGGTCAAGAAGGACTGTGGGGCCGACAGCGATAGTTCGAGCTCGACGGTCCCGTCGCCGGCCCGCCGCTGTCGGGACTCAACCTCCTGTATCGCATTCGCGATGGTCTCGCCGAGTTCGGCAAACACCTCCTGAAGCATCTCGTCGAACCCGTCTTCCTGCTGGGCGTACACAGTCAAGACACCGTAGACGAAATCGTCGTATTCGAGCGGAATGCTGAGTGCTGACTGGAATTCTCGGGAAAGTGCCTCCGTCCGCCAGTGGTCTCCTCGAAGGTTATCCGCCACTGATGGGACGATAGTCATCGCTTCGGACTGTGCAGTCTGGATGGCCGGCGGCCCGCCCTCGCGTTCCAGCGACAGCGAAATAGCGTCCAGATAACTGGCGGTGTCACCCGCCCACGCTCTGGGGACGAGTTCCGTCGCGTCCTGTCGGCCGATCCAGGCGAAGGAGAACCACTGTGAGTCGGCCAACTGGTCACACACAGCCTGCTCAATCTCCTCGGTAGTCTCCGCTTCGACGAGCACCTGGTCGATCCGGCGGATGATTGCGTTGACCTGCTTGAGCCGTCGCAGTTCACGGTTCTGTTCGCGGCGCTCGGCCTCGCGTTCGCGGAGCGTCGTCTCGCGGTCGACACGAGCGAGCGCGGCTTCGGCGCTGGCGGCGAGCAGGTCCACCATCTCCCGGGTCCTGGCGTCTATGTGTTGCTCGCCCAGTTCGGTGCAGAACACGCCGTGGTCTTCGAGCGGGAGGCAGAGCCGCGTTGCGTCTGCCGTGACCGGCCCCGCACCGAGGTCGATGCTCTCACCGGGGGGAACTTCGACAGCGCTGTCCTGCACGAACACATCCCACGCTGTACTCTCGCCCGGGCCGATCGACGCGCTTCGGTCCGCGTCGACGTCGCCGACGCTGCGAAGGGTGTTGTCGCTTCGGTCGAACAGGTAGATCGCCACGTCGTGGAGTTCCAGTACGTCGACGGCCGTGTCGAGTATCTGCTCGGCCACGGCCGTCTTGGTTTCCGTGTGTAGCAGTTTTCTGGTTGACTCGTGCAACGCCGCGAGCGTCTCCTCGAACCGCTTCCGGTCAGAGATATCTCGAACGACGCCGACCTGCCGGTAGCTCCCGTCCTTGCGGTCGTACGTCGTGAATTTGGTTTCGATCGGCAGCGTGTCCCCGTCAGCGGTTCTGAGGTCCGTCGTCAGCGTGCCCACATCGCGCTCGCCCTCGATGAACTGTCGCGACATCTCTGCGGCCTCCTCGATGACGGATTCATCTGCCAGCAGCGTCGCGTTCGACCCGACCAGCGTGTCCTTATCATAGCCGGTCATCGACTCGACGGCACTGTTGACCGTCTGCATCGTGAACGCCTCGTCAAGTGTGTAGATGCCGTCCTCAATGGTCTCGACGATCCGTTCGTACTGTTCGAGCATCTCCGTCCGCTCGTGGCGCTCGGTGATATCGTGGACGATTCCCAGATACAATTCTTCGCCGTCCCACTGCTGGGGCTCGAAGGCGATTTCGACCCACCGCTCCGTGCCACCAGCAGAGCACGACGACGTTAGCGGTGTTCCCGGTGACTGACTACAGTGGGCTCTAAGGTCAACGTCATCCAGACCTGGGAAGAACGTCCCTATCTGGCTTCCAAACACGTCCGATGGGTCCGAGTCGAGGAGGTCACAGAGGTGGTCGTTCCCGGTCCGTATCTCCCCGTCAGCGGCAGAAACGACCACTGGCTCGGGCATTCGCGCGGCGAGCGTCTCCAACAGCACAGGAGGGGACTGCTGTGCCGGTGTGTCGCGTGCCGCTTGTTCGTTCTCATCCGTTCCACCGACCGGCTTCTCCATACCGTTTCACGGCACTTGCCATGGGAAAGGTTGCTTTCAGTATACGTACCAGAACACGAAGAGTGCGTGTCCGTTAGGTCCGGATACGTCTCAGTCGCTCCCGCTGCGTCGACTGGCGAGGTGAACCACGTCTTCGAGGCCAGACACATCGTGGTCCGGTGTCACGTCGAGTTGCGTGTCGACCCGATGTGGGCGACGAATAAACGCCGAGTCGATCCCGGCCCGATGTGCTGCCTCGATGTCGGATTCGTTGTCGCCGACGAACAGGGCATTACTGACGTTGAGGTCGTCCATCGCCCGCTCGATGTAGTACGGCCGCGGTTTCTTCCGGCGGAGGCTCTCGACTGTCGGCTCGCGTGCCCAGACGGTGTCGAAGTAGTGGCCGATATCGAAGTGCTCAAAGGCGAACGCGACGGTGTCGCGCTGATTCGAGGAAACCACACCCAGCGGGCAGTCTAGCCGGTCGAGCACAGATACATCGGCGTATGGCTGTTTCTCTCCGGCCCGGATAAGCGCCCGCTGGACCGCGGTCAGGGCCTCGTCACGAGCCCGGAAGAACCGCTCGGGGTCGATATCGTACTGCGTACAGATGTCGGTGAGCTCGGGCACTGTCACACCGATGCTCATCGCCTCGACGTGGGCTGTCGACGGCGAGACCACGCCCAGTTCCTCGAATGCCTGGCGCGCGCCGACGTAGTGTGCATCCATGTCCGTCAGCGTCAGCAACACGCCGTCGTTGTCGAAGATGACCGATTCGTACCCCATCACGTACTTTCAGGGCGGACAGATGCAGAAAGGTTTCGCGTCCTCACAGCCCGAGATCCTCACTGCCACTCCCGCTCTGGTCGAACTGCTCCGGCGATCGCCCGGCCTCGTCGATAACATCGTCTGTCACGACGACCGGACAGTCTACCCGGAGGGCAATCGCGATGGCATCCGAGGGGCGAGCGTCAAATACCATGTCCTTGCGCCGGTCGTCGGTGTACTGTTCCGCGTCGATCTTCCCGTAGAAGGTCCCGTCGGCGAGGTCGTCGATACGGACCCGGTCGATAGCTCCCCCGAACTCCGTCACCATCTCGACCAACAGGTCGTGAGTGAGCGGGCGCTCAAAGGGTTCGCCGTCGATAGCCAGTTGCATCGACTGGGCCTGGTCCGTGCTGACAAAGATTGGGACGATCTCCTCACGTGCACGGAGTAGAACGACCGGCGTGCCGCTCCCTTCCTCGCTGACACCGACGCCGACCCCTTCGACCGTGGCATCGTGTTCCATGAACCAGTGTTGGGCTCGCTGGTATGAAAAGCTACCCCGGCGGCGGTTTCAGGGGCCTGTCCCGTGCGCTATCATCTGACCGACTCCAACTATGTCTTCGTCGGCCGGGCCGGCCCCGCGACGCGCACGCCAACCATCTCACCCAGCGGTCCGATCTCGGCGCGATGACGTGGTGAGTGGGCTTTGAAGCGGGATTAAATCGAATTAAAACAGACGATAGAACACTCAAATCGGGCAAATTCGACTTAATTCGCCTTTTCGGCTTGCCCCCTTCATATGCCATCCGACCAGAGAGCCAAGCGGAGGCAACGACCACAATGAAACTCACTACGATTGCCGGCGGCCTGCTTGCCGTGCTCGTCATCACGGGCTCGGCGGCGGCACTTCCCGGCGCAGCAGGCGCACAGGCTGATGACCACGCGGACAACGCACAGGCAGACAACGCTGCTGAGCAAGCAGCGAACGACACTGAACAGGCAGCGAACGAAACAGCGAGCGCTGACGAGAACACGTCGGACGGCGCCGCCTCGGCGTCTGACCGTCGCGGCCCACCTGCTGACGCCGGCCAGGCAGGCGACCAGCGTGGCCCGCCGTCGGACCTCCCCGAACAGGTCCCTGATTTCGTCAGCGAGATTCACACGCTCATCGGACAGAAGCAGGCCGGCGAACTCACGGGTGATCTGGGCGCACAGATCAGCGACCTGACCCCCGGTGACGAGAGCGACGCGGCCGAGAACGAAACCGAATCGCCGTCTGAGAGCGGTGGCGCGGACGACGCTGCTGCGGAGTCGACTGAGGACGCGGCTGGAGACGATGAGCAGTCCACTGACGAGACGGATTCGGATGAGGAACAGGCCACTGACGACGACAGCGACGCGTAATCCCCCTGACCTGACGGCTCTTCACCTGCCGAGTAATCAAGCGCGGTTTTTTTGCTTGCTGAACTCTGAATGATGGGTATGGATGACACCGCCGAGTCCAGCGTCCACGCTGGCGACGGAACCCGTGACCGCACGACGGCAGACCTGCTTGCGGGTGACGAGGACTCGTCGGCGTCGGAATCGTCGGGTGAGATGAACCGGAAGCGGGCTCTCCTGTTCGTCTCGCCGTTTCTCGCTATCGGGCTGTTTGATCTGGCCCTGCTACTTGGCTGGGGACTGGACCCGCTGTGGGGGTTCATGATTCTCCCGCCGATACTGTTCGTCTCAGTGCTTGGCTGGATCGCGTTCCGAACCGGGTTCGCAAGCGACCGGACCGGGGACCCAGCCGCCGATAGCCACGACTGACCGTTCGCGGTGTCGGTAGAACACCGAGTGACTGCCCGCTTGGTTGCGGGTGCCTATTCTTCGAACAGGTCGTCGACGGCGGCCCGTGCGGCAAGGGCAGCGTCGTCCGCGACCTGTGCCTCGTCCTGACGACTGTCGGGCGCGTTGACGTACACGTCGACGTCCAGTACGCCGTCTTCGAAGGTGACAGTCACGTCGAGGTCCTCGACCGCGCCGACGTCGTACCGAGAGAAGACAACGTCTTCGGCGGCGGCTGAGGCTGTCTCGACGACCTCATCGTCTGTCGGCATCGCCTTATGCGCCGCCAGCGCCGGGGCCGCCGGCCGGACCCGCGCCGCCTGCGCCGCCGAGCATCTGCTGGAGCTCGCTCTGGAGCTCTTCGAACTGCTCCTGAACGCGCTCTTCCTGCTTTTCGAGCGTCTCAACGCGGACTTCGAGGCTGTTGACCTTCTCTTCGAGGTCGTCCTGTGCCTCGTCGAACTCGGTCTTCACGAGGAGTTCGCCGACCTCGCGGTACATGGTCGAGTCCTCGTCGATGTCGTCGAGCTCGTCCAGAGCCGTCTGGGACTCCTGGAGCTCCGTCTCGGCCTGCTGTTTCTGTGCGGCGACCTGCTGTGCTGTCTGCTGAAGGTCCTGCAGTTCCTCGAGCTTCTCCTGTGCTTCAGGCGGAAGATTACCCTGCATACCTCCAGAGTTGGGAGCCGGAGTGTTAAACCCATGCATCTAGCTCCGAACGCGGGTGCTGGCACCCCGGCCCGTTCAGGGCCCAGAATGTCCGATATCGGCGTATACCGTCCAAATTGACGGGGAGGTCAGCTCCACGCACCGATAGTAGAATGACGGGACAGTCGGCGTAACACGTTTGCGTCTCACAGCCCTTACTACAGTATGTCCCACCCGTCACCGGAGACAGCCGCTGACCCGGAGGAGTTGGTCGCTGCGCTACCGGACCCGCCGGCACCGTGGCAGCGAAGCGACGCCAACGGCGGCATCGTCGAGTATCGGATTCCGGACGACGACGGCGTCTGTGCTGCAGCCAAACTTGTTGTTCGCCCTGAGCTCTTCGACGATAGCGCGGTCCGAATCGACAGAAAACAGGGCTGCAAGGATGTCGGAACAGGGAGACATCCAGACGTTGAGAGCGCTGTCGACGTTGTTTCCACAGAGCTCTCCGCTGCGGTCGGTGAATAGCTGCCGCGGCTGTCTACGCTGGCCCGTCGGCCAGCCCGGCGACCGTGACGTACAGTCCGAACGTCGAGACGACTGTTCCGGCGAGCTGTGTTCCTGCGGTCGCGAGAAAGCCGACATCAGTGTACAACAACGGGGCGAGCATGAACCAGCCGCCGAAAATTGTTGTCAGGACGGCCGGCGGTAAACTCGGCTCGCCGGTCACGCGGAGCAGTTGGAGGTTTCGCACGGTGAAGACGAGTCCGAGAAGCCCGCTTGAAGTCACGCTGCCGGTAAACGCGGCTGATGACCCGACGACAATCGGGAGCAGTGCTCCGACGAGACAGCCCAGCACGCAAACGGCGGCCGAGGCCACAAGAAACTGAGGCGCGGGTTGTTCTGACACGGCATGGAGTACGGACCGTGTTTATTAGTCCCTTACCCCAGTACAGATGGGGTTACTCCGGCGCCTTCTCAATCGGCGCTATCTTGATTCAGCGAGAGAATCCCGCCCTTCCTGCGAAAGACGAGCGTTCCGACGCTCAGTCGGAACCGAGGACTGAGCAGGGCGGGAGTGAATCGCGTAAGCTCTGGTGAGAAACTGCCGTGTTACTGCTGTTATTGAGTCTCCAGCGTGTCGAGTCCGGCTCCTAACACCTCTGTATAGGCTTCCGAGAGAGTCAAATCGTTTGCCTCTGCGTAGTCTTTGATACGTCCGTGGATTGCCCAGTCAATGTCGATGTTTGGCCTCATCAGTAGACTTATTAGACATTGAGACTGATTATACTTTGGATGAAGCGTGCCAACACGTTCGCCGTGCGACCGATTTCAGACGATGGTAAGCAGGTGCTACGGGACCTGTTGGACGCGTGTGCCGCTCTCTGGAACGAGATAAATTACGAACGCCTCATGCGCTACAACGACGAAGACGGCTTCGAGGGCGAAGACGTGTGGGACGCCGATACAGGCCGACTTGAGGGCAAATACAAAGCCGTTCTCGGCGCATCCACCGCTCAAACTGTCCGGCGAGCAAACAGCGAAGCGTGGCGCGGGTTCTTCGAGAGCAAGAAGGCGTATCACGACGAGTCAAACACGTCGGTTACGGAACACCCGGAACCGCCGGGCTTCCGTGGCAACGAAGACGACGGACGTGTTCTCAAAGGCGTTGTCCGAAAGGACGCCTACACCATCGAGTGGGGTGACCGTTCTCGGCTTGAAATGGTCGTCGGAAAAGAACTCCGTGACAGGCACAACAGCCCGAAAAGTCGTCTTCGGCTCGAAATCGTTGGCGACCCGAACTGGCCTGATTACGAGGACCAGAGCCGGTTGGAACTGTGGTACGACGAGACTGACAACACGTTCAGGGCTTCGCAACCCGTGACTGTTTCTGATGATGCACGGGACACTCCACTGGCCGACGAGAAGGCCGCTCTGGATATTGGTGCGAACAATCTCGTTGCCTGTACCACGACAACTGGCGAGCAATATCTGTACGAGGGCCGTGAGTTATTCCAGCGATTCCGTGAAACGACACGAGAAATCGCCCGGTTACAGTCGAAACTCGAAGAAGGCAGGTACAGTAGTGAGCGCATCCGGCGGCTGTACCGGAAACGCACTCGTCGCCGCGACCACGCACAAGAAGCACTGTGTCGTGACCTGCTCGAACGACTGTACGCCGAAGGTGTCGATACCGTGTATATCGGTGGCCTGACCGACGTACTCGAAACGCACTGGTCGGTCGAAACCAACGCCAAGACTCACAACTTCTGGGCGTTCAAGCAGTTCACCGAACGACTGGCGTGTACCGCCGAAGAATACGGTATCTCGGTGGAAGTCCGGTCGGAGGCGTGGACCAGCCAAGAGTGCCCGCAGTGTGGTTCGACGGGCCGAACGACACGGCACCAAGACACACTCACCTGTCAGTGCGGGTTCGAGGGCCACGCCGACCTTACGGCGTCAGAGACGTTCCTGAAGCGGCAGATAAAGCAGGCAGTTAGGCCGATGGCACGGCCCGTGCGGTTCGAGTGGGACGACCACGAGTGGTCGGAGCTACCACGCTCTCATGAAAGTCCCAAAGAACAGCGCACAGACCCAAGTACCGTCCACCGTGACGGGAATATTGCTTCCGGGGAATCGGCATAGCCGAGACTCCTACGGAGGAAACCGCGCCGTTCACGGCGCGGAGGATGTCATGCGACCTCGCCAACCGCCCGCTCGCGCAACTCCCCCGTCAGGTGCATCCCATGCTGGTCGATGCGCCTGACAATTCGCTTTGCCTGGGTCGGCTTGAGATACTTGTCCTCGATGGCGGCCCGGACCACGACACCGAAACTGCTCGTCACTTCTGCCCCCAGCCCCTGCGCCATCCGACGGACGGTGCGGTCCTCGGAGACGACAGCCACGGCTGAGCGGTCGTCGCTGTCGCGGTGAGCTAACACGCCAGCGAGTACCGTCACAGCAGCGCCAAGGTCGGCATCGCCCAGCAGGGACTTGGCCTGGTCGATGTGGTCTTCGTCGACGCCAGTGTCGATGCCGTTCTCGCGGTACTCGGTCAGGTTCGTCGCGGTCGGTTCGACCTGGACTTCGTCGATGACGGGCTCGGGAATGACGATGTCGCCGTCGAACGCGTCCAGCAGCGACAGCCCTCCCACCTGCCCCAGCGAGTACAGCGCCGTCGGCCCGACATAGATGCGGGTCATAGCTCCGCGGCTGTGTCAGCATCGAGCTCCAGATCAGAGAGTTCGAGCTGTGTCGTCAGGTTTCGCTCGCGGGCCACGTCGAGCCACTCGGCGATGGAGAGGTCCGCGAGCTGTGCGGCTTCGGCCGCCGACACGTCGCCAGACTGGTACTGCTCGACGGCGACGCGAAGTCGGAGCGTCTCCAGTCCCTCCCGGAGCGCCTTTCGAATCGTTGTCGACCGGTCCTCGGAGAGCAACTCGGCGACGTCGTCCAGTTCGGCTTTCTCTTCGCTCGGGAGCCGCGCGCTTATCGTCGGCATGTTTGCACAGTCATCCGCCGTAAACACACATCAAACTACGGGTCGGAGAACCGCCTGTCGGTTTTCTGAAACCCTGCGTGGAGCGAACGTCCGCCAGCCAGCGTGGCCGGAGCGGGCGACCACCAATCCTTAACGCCACCGGGTCCCACGGGGAGGCAATGAGCGACGAAGCACACGCGTTCGTTCCCGGCCACATCACGGGCTTTTTTACCGTCGACCGGGGCGATGACCCGATTGAGACCGGTTCTCGCGGGGGCGGACTGGCCCTGTCTGACGGCGTTTCTGTTACCGTCAGCCGCGGGGCTGAGACCAAGGTAACGCTGAACGGCGAGCCGATTGAGGTGGAGGCCGTCGAGCGAGTGCTGGACGCCCTTCGAACCACGGCGACCGTCACTGCCGAAACGCCACTCCCGCTCGGGTCCGGCTTCGGCGTCTCCGGCGGACTGGCGCTTGGTACTGCGCTGGCGGCCAACGCCGTCTTTGGCCACGGGCTCTCGTACAACGAACTCGTGACTATTGCCCACGGCGCGGAAGTCCAGTCCGGTTCGGGCCTTGGCGATGTCGTCGCGCAGGCTCGCGGCGGCGTGCCGCTCCGCCTCGAACCCGGCGGGCCGCAGTTCAACTACCTTGACGCCATCCCGGTCCGCAGCCGCATCGAGTACGTCACGCTCGGCGAGTTGTCGACAGCGGACGTGGTCGGCGGCGACACGGAAACGCTAACGGCCGCCGGCGAACGTGCACTCTCGACCGTCGTCAAAGAGCCGAAGCTCTCGACGTTTATGAAGGCCTCCCGGCAGTTCTCCCGCGAGGCTGACCTCCTGACGCCGGAGGTGAAAGGCGTCATCGACGACGTGGCCGAAGCCGGCGGAGACGCCGCGATGGCGATGCTCGGCGAGACGGTGTTCGCCCTCGGGACTGGCCTCTCCGACGCCGGCTACGACGCTGCTATCTGTGCCATCTACCCGCCCGGCGCGACCATCGAAGACGAGCGCTGAGCTTATGATTGCGTAAGATGTGAACCGTCTCCCTTATCCGCGCGGACCCATAGCCACAGCTATGGACTGTCGGCAGTGTGCCACGCCGCTTGACCGGCCGGGTGACTACTGCCTGGTCTGTCACACTGCCAATACGGACGCCGTCGTCCTCGAACTCGACCGCGAGCGGGCGACGGTGACCTCGCTTCTGGACGGGTCGGTCGTCGGCCAGCGGACGGTGACGACGACGCCGGAAGGCGAAGGGAGCGACGAAACGGTCGTCGTCGAACTGCGGAACTTCGCCGGCCTCGTCGCGGACGAGGTACGACGAAAACGGCCCGAGGAAGTGTACGTCACCGGCGACCGCGACGTTATCGCCGCCGTTCGCCCCCAACTGCACTACGAGTTCTTTCGCGTCGAGGGCGACGACCCCGTCCAGCGGGTCATCGACCGTCAGGGCGAGCCCGCACTCGAAGTTGTCGACGCCGCGCCGGCGGAGAAACTGGGCGGGAGCCACTCGACGCTCATCGGCGGTCGGTCGGGCCAGCGAGTCATCCAGACCGTCGCCGGCCACCCTCACGTCAAGAAGGTCATCCCCGGCCCCATCGACGCTGGCGGCGCGAGTTCGCCGACGGGCGTCCGGGCGAAGGCCACCCGCGCCGACGCCAACGGTAACGTCCGGGTGCTCATCCGCGACGGCTCCAGCGTGCAGGAGAACCGCGTCGTCACGACGGCCGGCGACCGCGAACTCGGCGAACACGTCCGGGCAGATCTGAACGAGGCACTCAAGGAAGCCGAACTGCAGGAGTAGCACCCGCGCCAGGACCGGTGGTCACGCCATGACAACACCAGCAACAAGCACGGCGGCCACCGCGACTCCGACGACACCGGTCCGATGAACGGCCGGTAACGACGTTCGAACGTCGAGGGCCATCGGGAGCGCATGGAGTGCGGCGAGCGCCAGATAACCGACTGGGGAGACAAGCGGAAACGCTACCGCCCCGACGGCCAGCAGACAGAGGCCGACGACGCCCGCACCCACATAACCACGTCCGCGCACAGGCTGTCCAGCCCCTTCGAGGACCCCACCGGTCCAGCAGTAGCCGATCGCCGTTGCGCCGACCCACGCGTGCCAGAACGCCGCTTGTGCGGGTATGACACCGAGGAGGCCACCGATAGTCACCGCTGTTGCAGTAGTATTGACCGTTCCCCAGGCGAACATCGCGTCCGAGAAGCGGACCGAATCCGGTGCGTGGAGGACTGTCAGGCCGACGAAGCCACTGATTAAGACAGCCCACAGCGCCGTGGCGAACAGCGCGCCGTTAGCGCGGCTCGACCACGTAATCGCCTGCGTGCCACCCCAGCCAAACAGACCCGCCGCCGCGCCCGACAGCAAGAACTCCGAGGCGGTAAGCCGCCCGCTCGTGGCCGGCGCGACCCGCTGGAGGCGATTGCGAACTCCGTCGAACGCTGCCATCGAGCGATGGTTTGCCCGCCTCCCCCTTGAGTTATGTCGCCGCGGGCTCGCCGGGAACCGAATCTCGAAGGCCTTATGTGGCCGCTCGGCGGACAACAGACCACTATGGCTAGCAAGAGCGGAAAGACCGGCAGCTCGGGCCGTTTCGGCGCTCGCTACGGTCGCGTGTCCCGACGCCGCGTTGCGGAGATCGAATCGGAGATGAACGAGGACCACGCCTGTCCGAACTGCGGCGAAGACCGCGTTGACCGTCAGGGCACGGGCATCTGGCAGTGCAGCTACTGTGACTACAAGTTCACCGGCGGCAGCTACAAGCCGGAAACGCCTGGCGGCAAGACTGTTCGACGCTCCATTCGGGCCGCACTGTCCGAAGACGAGGAGTAAAGGACCTTCATCCCTATCTCTCAGCTATGAGCTACAAGTGTTCACGCTGTAAGCGCGACGTGACGCTGGACGAGTACGGCGGCGTCCGCTGCCCGTACTGCGGACACCGCGTCCTGCTGAAGGAGCGGTCGCCCGACGTCAAAGAGATCAACGTCAACTGAGACTGTCGGTGACGCGGTTGATAGTCGACGGCCGGCTGCGCCACGTTGCGAACGGCTTTTCTGGGGCAGCCCTGTGACCGATACGAGGACGCCCCATCCCGAACAGTATGACTGCACCACATCAGACCCGCCTGACCGCCGAGTACAGCAGCGCCGACCGGGCTCGCGCCATTGAGCAGAGCATCCGTCCCGAAATCAACGATATCGAGGGCGACCGGACGACGGCGCGGCTCAGTCGGGACGGACAGCGGGTCGAACTCACTGTTGCGGCGTCTGACCTCGTTGCACTGCGGGCGGGTATCAACACGTGGCTGACGCTTCGCGGCGTTGCTGAGAACGCTCTGGTGGGACGGAAGTGACGAGAGCAGCAGTGAAATAGCGAAAGCGTCGCGGCAGCCAAGCGTTACTGCCGGTAGCGGTCCGGAACGTGGGCTGCAATCGAGTCGGGAACGTTCCCGAACACGACCGGGGCCAGGGCTGCCAGTCGACGACGCAGGAGCCCGTAGGTCGCGCCAGTGAGGAGGGCTGCGGCGACGACCCACCGGAACGGCCCGTCAAGCACGACGAATAGTGGTGCACCTGCAAGTACCATCAGTCCCACGTCGGCGGGCGCACCGTCGTACTGTATCCATCGCTTCGGCGGCCGCCACCGCCCACGAACGTGGTCGTACACGGCACGTTCGGATGTGGCCTCCCACGGACGGAGTTCGAGGCCGCCGCCGTACCGGTCCATCCGGCAGTGGAGTGCAGCGCCCATCAGAACGAAGGTGAGCGCAATGAGCAGCGGTGTCTGGAGGATGGCGGCGAACCCAGCAGCCGGGACAACCGCGAGTGTGTACCCGCTGGGGTAATGCAGCGTGCGCCGATGGCCCGAGTACAGGTCGAGGTCGGGAAGAACGCCACCGACGAGGCCGCCAGCGAGCGCTACAGCGGCGTGGTCTGGCGCAAGGACGAGCAGCGGTGTCGCAATGGCGAGCCCCGCTATCGCATGCGTCGGCAGCATCATATACCTGTAGAAGGGGCTGTAGCCGGTATAAACACGTCGCTGGGTTTATTCGCTGTCGTACCACAGTTCACTGCAATGAGCGATGGGTCCGGCCGTTCCGACAGTCGTCCCGGGACTATCGGCCTCGAGGACACGTTCAAGAAGCTCTTTCGTGACGGGCGAACCAACGCGGTCATCGCGTGGGCGCTTGTTGCGATTCTCACGGCCGTGTTCGTCGAAAGCGTCTTGGAAGCTGATTACCGGTGGATACTGTTCGTCAGTGTCGTCGGCTTTGTCGTCCTCGTCCCGCCGGTGGCGTTCCGCGAGTGGCGCGTGATGCTCCCCTGGGAGTTGCTCGTTCTCGCGTTGCTCCCAATCTTAGCCCGCGGGCTCGTCGGCGGCACTGTCGGAACCTTCGCCAGCTACCTCTCACTTGCTGCACTGGCCCTGCTCGTCATCGTTGAGCTTCACATGTTTACCGATCTCGCGCTCACGCACTGGTTCGCCATCGGGTTCGTCGTCCTGACGACGCTTGCTGCGGTGGCGGTCTGGACGGTCTTCCGGTGGAATGCCGACCGGTTTCTCGGGACGTCGTATCTCACGACCAACGAGGCGCTGATGACCGAGTGGCTGTACGTCACCCTTGCCGGACTCGCCGCGGGTGTGCTGTTCGATGGCTACTTCAGACGGCGGGACCGCCGTCTCTGGCGTGGTATCCGACGGATGGTGCAGCGATGAGGCTACCCCGACCGTCGATGCGGAACCAGCGACGGACCACCCGCGCGATGCAACTCGTCTTGCTTGGACTGGTCGGCTACGGCATCGTCGCCGGTCAGCCAAAGCCGATCACGAACGGCGGTATCGGTCTGCTCGTCACGTTCCTCCCCGCGGTGATGCGGCGAAACTACAATCTCGCGCTTGACCCGTGGCTCGCCCTCTGGATCACGACCGCGGTGTTCCTCCATACGCTCGGTTCAGCCGGGCTCTACGGGCAGATCGGTTGGTGGGACCACCTCACCCACGCGATGTCAGCCTCACTCATTGCCGCGTTCGGATATACGACAGCCCGGACCATCGACCTCCACAACGACGCGATTCACATCCCCAGACGCGTCTTTTTCGTGTACATCTTCGTCGTGGTGCTCTCCTTTGGCGTGATCTGGGAACTGTTCGAGTTCGCGCTCGATATCGTTGCCACCGAAACGGGTGTCACGATGCCGCTGGCGCAACACGGCCTTGATGACACGGTCCGGGATACGATGTTCAATTCGCTCGGGGCGCTTCTGGTCGCGGCGTTCGGACAGGCCCACCTCACTGATGTTGCCGAGACTCTTCGGGAGCGGCTGTTCGTTGTCGACTGACGCCGGGTGTGTCACCGGATTCGATGGCCAGGAGGCTCCGAGAGAAGCCGTGTGCCATCCGCAACGTTTCGCCACTGTGGTCGTTGAACGTGTGCGTTCGTTGTCTGGCAACCACTGTCGCCGCAGAACAGTTATTACGCCGCAGTAACGTGATTGAACAGCATACCAGGGTGATGATTAGAAACGACCTCGACGACATCGCGTTTGCGGGAGCGAGACAGACCGGCGCTGCCAGCCGGGAAATCGAAGTCGTGTATCTCGATTCCGACGCGACGGCACGAAAGCAGATACACGAGAGGCTGACGGACCACCACACCGAAATAACGGTGACGAGCGTGGCAACGACAGATGCCGCGCTCGAAGCCGCCGCATCGACGGATGTCTCCTGTCTCGTCCTCGACCCGACTGGGCTGGGTGATATCCCGGCTGCACTGGTGTCGAACGACCGCTACCCGGTCGTCCTCTACACCGACGCCACTGCGCCGGACAGCGTTGCGCCTGTCTTCGACGACGCGGAGACGGTCGTCACGAAACAGGCGGACGGACAGCCGCTGCTGCTGGCGGAGAAGATCGTTAGCGTCGTCTCAGCCCCAGTCGACCGGACCGAGTCCGCGCTGCGGGATGCAGTGTCCGGAATTGAATCGCGTGCTGAAGCGAACGAAATCGCTGTTCTGCTGGCGGATGATGGGACAGTACAGTGGTCAAGCGAAGCGGTGTCGGCATTTGTCTCCGGCCTCGACGAGACCTGCCGGGTCGAGGACTTCTACGACGCCATGGATAGGGCACTGCCCGACACGCCCAGCGGCCGTCGGCAGCTACAGCGGCTCCGGGATTCCCCGACCGAGCCGGTTGCCCTCGGGGTCTCCGGCACGGACCACGACCAGTATCTCCTCCGGCACGGGTACGAACTGCCGGACGCCACGGGTGGGCTCACGCTCGTTCTGCTACGAGACATCACCGAGACCGCTCGGCGTGACGCTCGCACGGCGCTCCTTGATATCCTCGTCGAACGGGCACAGGACGGGCTCTACACGATCGATGAACGTGGTGTCATCGACTTCTGTAACGATTCGTTCGCGGCGACTCTCGGGTACGAGCCGGGCAAACTGTGCGGGACACACATTTTGGAAGTCCTCGCACCCGGTGAATTCCCGAAGGGACAGGCGGCCGTCGAAGAGTTACTCGAAGCACCTGACCAGGAGAGCACGACCGTCGACCTGACATTTCGACGAAAGGATGGCACCGAGCGAGAACTCTCGTTCAACCACACGTTGACTCACGACGAAGCCGGCAACTACAACGGAGTCATCGGCGTCGCCCGAGACGTTACGGAGCGAAAGCGCCGTGAGCGAGAGTATCAGGAGATGATGGAGCGATTTAACTTTGCGCTCAAGGGTGCCGAACTCGGCGTCTGGGACTGGAACCCGAAAACGAACGACGTCACCTTCGATGAGCACTGGACCGGAATGCTCGGCTACAGCAAGGATGAACTGGAGCCACACTACGAGTCGTGGGCCGATCTCGTCCATCCAGACGACCTCGACCGAGCGGAACAGGCGCTCGGGAAGCTGAAGACTGGCGAAACCGAGCTGTACCAGTGTGAATTCAGAATGCGGACGAAAGACGGGGACTGGCGATGGATTCGTGACCTCGGCAAGGTATTTGAGTGGAACGACGACGGCGAGGCGATCCGGGCTGTCGGAATTCACCAAGATATCACCCAAGAGCGGAAACGTCAGAACGCAATCGAACGACAGCGTGACGAGCTGGTAACGCTTGACCGAGTTAACGTTCTGGTTCAGGATCTCATCCGTGCGCTGGGAACGACAACGACTCAGGACGAACTCGCCGAGACAGTGTGTGACCGGATTGTCGAGTCTGAGCTGTGGGATCTGGCCTGGATCGGCGAGCGATCTGGAGGCAACGGCAATCTCACTCCACAGGCGGTCGCCGGCGACGACGAGGAGTGTCTCGATAGCATTACCAGTGCCGATCAGACCGACCCTGGTCCGGGTGAAACGGCGCTTCGGACGGGAACGATTCAGACGACGACCGTCGAAAGCGGGACCGAATCCACGTCGTGGGAAGATACCGAGAGTGACCGGGGAACCCGCTCTATTGCGGCGATTCCAATCGTTCATGGCGACATCGTCCACGGAGTCCTGTGCGTGTGTACCGACCAGCAGGATGGATTCACGGCACGTGTCGCAGAGAGTTTCGCCGTCCTCGGCGAGATGCTCGGCTTCGCGTTTATGGCTGTTCAGAACCGGCGGCTGCTCTCCCGCGACAGGATCCTCGAACTGACATTCGAATCGCGAAACGCTGATACGCCCCTCATCTCGGTAGCGAACGCATACGGGTGCCGAATCGAGGCTGTCGGGTCCGTCGATATCGACCCGACCCACCTCCTGTACCTTTCTGTCGATGGAGGGCCGGCTGATGCAGTCTCAGAGCAACTTCGCTCTCACGAGGACATTCTCGACTCGCGGGTTGTTCGCACAGATGACGACGGTGGTATTCTCGAACTGCAGGTGACGAAAACCATCCAGTCGCTCCTGCTTGATGTCGGCGCTCGCCGCCGAACGCTGGTCGCAGAGGGTGGGACGCTTTCGATAACTGTCGAGGCACCACTGGGCGCTGATTCTCGCACGATACAGGAGGCACTCGCTGTCTGTACACCTGATTTTGCGCTGACGGCAAAACAAGAGTGTAAACAGCCAAACGACATACTCGACGCTGAATCGGACCCGCGTGACCACTTGACTGATCGCCAGCAAGAAGTCCTTCGCACGGCATTTCTGGCCGGGTACTACGCCTGGCCACGAGACACGAACGCTGAGCAACTTGCGGCCACGCTCGATATCGCTTCATCGACACTCCTCCAGCATCTCCGGCGAGCAGAACGGAACCTCATTGACGCTATTTTTGATAGCTAGTAGTGAGTACAATTATACTGGTAAGTAATTCACATACGCTTCTTGATCATTACCTAGTAATCTAGGCGTGTGGTTGATGATTCTGGCAGTAGTTAATTCAGTGCGCACAAATGAGCAACCAAAGGAATGCTGGGCCACGAAGTGACCAGTGGAGTGGGATGACGCCGTCGGACAGGTCGCTGTCTACAGTGGATGTAGATGATGTGTTTGAGGTCTTGGCTGACTGGCGGCGCCGTGCCGTCTGTCACTACTTCGCGAGCGGTGACCAGACGACCGCTAACGTTGCGGTGCTAGCATCGGCAATATCGGAGCAGGAGGGCACGAGCACGGTCGATGCAACAGACACGTCGCCCTCGACTATCCGAACACAGCTCGAAGAGGAGCACTTGCCAGTGCTTCACCGGATTGGACTCATCGACTACGACGAGCGAAGCGGCGCAGTGAAGTACTGGGGGTCGCCCACCGTCGAAAAGTGGGCTGATCACGCTCAGGCAGTCACACAGCGGACCGACTTCTAACGGGACAAGAGGCCGTATCTGGGGGGATACGGACTAGTGGAGACGGGCTATTTTTTACCACAGCGTTCAACTGGAATGCATGGACCTTCCACCGGTCGGACTCGGTACGATGGGTATCGAGGACGAAGCCGTTGTTCGGACAGCCATTGACTGTGGCTACCGCCACCTCGATACCGCTCAAATCTACGACAACGAGAGCACTGTGGGCGCGGGCATCGCCGCCGCCGACACCGACCGGGCCGATCTGACTGTCGCGACGAAGCTCTGGATCGACGCGCTTGAAGCAACTGCTGTCCGCCCAGCGACGGAAGCGAGCCTCGACCGGCTCGGCCTCGACGCCGTCGACCTGCTGTACGTCCACCGTCCACGTGGCGACTACGACCCCGAAACGACCCTGCCCGCTGTCGAGGCTGTGCGCGAGGCGGGACTGACAGCGCACGTTGGGCTCTCGAACTTCGACCCGGACCAGTTGGTTGACGCGCGCGAGTTCCTCGATAAGATTGCTGCACATCAGGTCGAGTTCCATCCGCTGTTCTGGCGCGAATCACTGTTCACTGACGCACAGAAACACGACTACCCACTGGTCGCGTACGCACCACTGGCCGGCGGTCGCGTGTTCGAGGAGCCGACCATCCTCAACATCGCTGCCCAGCACGAGACGACGCCGGCCGCCGTCAGCATCGCCTGGGTGACCAGCTACGAGAACGTCGTCACGATTCCAAAGGCGTCCTCACGGTCCCACCTCGAAGCCAACCTCGCCGCTGCCGACCTGGAACTGACCGACGCCGAAATTGCGCGCATCGAAGCCATCGAGCGTGAAGAAGAGCTGTTCCCGGAGTGACCTGCCCGCCGCTGACGCGAGTGGATAGGCATAGTATGGGACAGTTTAACACAGTAATTCCACCTCGTGTCCGGGACTGGTCTTGTCCTTCCGAAACCCGAATCTAACAGCGGATACCGATACCGTTTGGGTACGCGTCTTTAAGTGTTCTCTTCGTAATTAGTGTACATGACAGCTGCCAGTACCACTGCAACGACAGTGCTTCAGGCGACACAGTCAGACGTGTTACAGGAGATACAGTCGAATTTCCTCCTGAATTCATCGATCTGGGTGAACATCGCGCTGGCGGGCGTCGTCATCCTCCTGTTCGTCGCGATGGGTCGAGACCTCGAGTCGCCCCGTGCGAAACTCATCTGGGTCGCGACGATGCTGGTGCCGCTGGTCTCGATTTCCAGCTATGCCGGTCTAGCCTCCGGGCTGACAGTCGGGTTTCTGCAGATGCCGCCGGGCCACGCCCTCGCCGGACAGGAGGTCCTATCACCGTGGGGCCGCTACCTGACGTGGACGTTCTCGACACCGATGATTCTCCTGGCGCTGGGCCTGCTGGCTGACACTGACATTGCGTCGCTGTTCACCGCAATCACGATGGACATCGGAATGTGTGTGACCGGCCTCGCCGCCGCGCTCATCACCTCTTCGCACCTGCTGCGCTGGGTGTTCTACGGCATCAGCTGTGCGTTCTTCGTCGCAGTGCTGTACGTCCTGCTCGTCCAGTGGCCGGCCGACGCAGAGGCCGCCGGAACTAGCGAGATATTCGGGACGCTCAAGATTCTCACTGTGGTGCTCTGGCTCGGCTACCCGATTCTGTGGGCGCTGGGCTCCGAGGGCGTTGCCCTCCTGAGCGTCGGCGTCACCTCGTGGGGCTACTCCGGGCTGGACATCCTCGCAAAGTACGTCTTCGCCTTCCTACTCCTGCGCTGGGTCGCCGCCAACGAAGGCACCGTCTCAGGGTCCGGGATGGGCATTGGCTCCGGCGGCGCTGCGCCCGCAGACGACTGAGTAGCGCATCGAGACGTGGGCAGTATCCTCCTGCTCGCGTATCCTTGGCCGTATTCTGGCCGTTCTCTATCCCTGACCGTACAGTAGCAGATGCAGAAAAGATAAGTTATGCTGCCCAAGTGACTAGTCTGTATGCCCTCCCCATTCGAAAATCCAGCCATTCGCTACGGTATCCCATTGGTCAGCGCCACGGTCGTCGCGGCTGTCGCGTTCCTCCTCCTTGAAGGAACGATACGGTATGTTGCACTCGGTATCGCTGTCCTCGAAGTTGTGGTCGCTCCTCAGATTCTGAAGCAGGCGGCGGCAAACGCATAGTCAGGGGCAGGTCGGCCCCCGCCCTCGTGCTAACTCGGTGTGCAGCCCTGCGGCTGTCCACGTTTAACACCCTACGCTTGGCAAAGTTGAATCACTGCGAGACAGGGCGAGGGTCTTCCTCGGGGTCAGACCCTCGATTTCTACGGCGAGAGTTGCTGTCGGTCCTGCGGGACTCACTACGCTCGTCCCGCTGGCTCTCAGGTCTTCGCCGCTCGCGGGTCGTTTCTCCCCGTCGTCGGGCGGTGGTACCGCCCGACTGCCTGCGGGACCTTCGGTCCCGCTCTGCTCGCGTTACCGGGGTTCTTCCCTGCGGTCAAAACCTCGCTTCCTACGGGCTCAGACGCTGCCGGTCTCGCGGGAACGGGGCGATTCCTACGGAATCGCCTGCAGTCGGCTCGCCACGGCGAGCCGACGACACTGTGAGACTCGCTCCGCTCGCCTCACAAGCTCCCGCTCGGCAGTCGCGTCGTCGCCTACGGCGACAGACGCTGCCGGTCTCGCGGGAACAGCACCGCTTCCCGGATGTTCTCCAGCCCGAGCATCGTCATGATGAGGCGCTCGCCGCCGAGGCCCCAGCCGGCGTGTGGCGGCATCCCGTACTTGAACATCTTGGTGTAGTACTCGAAGGCTTCCGGGTCCAGCCCTTGCTGTTCGAATCCTTCGACGAGGTGGTCGAAGCGGTGCTCACGCTGGCCGCCTGAGACCAGTTCCATCGACGGGTGCATCATGTCGAAGCCGGTCGAGACCGCTTCATCGTCGTCGTGGTCCTTGATGTAGAACGGCTTGATCTCGCTGGGCCAGTCCGTGATGAAGTAGTGCTCGCCGACTTCCTGCCCGAGGACGTGCTCGGCCTCCGTCGAGAGGTCGTCGCCCCACACCAGCGGCTCATCGAGTTCGCCGGTGGCGTTGATTTTGTCGAGCGCCTCTTCGTAGGTGAGCCGTGGGAAGTCGCCCTCGGGGGCCTCGAACTCCTCTTCGAGACCGAGGGCTTCCAGTTCGTCCTGACAGTTCTCGGCGACGCCCTCGTAGGCGGACTTGACGACGTGTTCGCAGGCGTCCATCGCCTCGGTGTGGTCGTAGAAGGCCGACTCGAAGTCGATGGAGGTCGCCTCGTTGAGGTGCCGTGGCGTGTTGTGCTCCTCGGCGCGGAAGATCGGGCCGATTTCGAAGACGCGTTCGAGGCCGGAGCCGACCATCAGCTGCTTGAACAGCTGCGGGCTCTGGTTCATGAACGCTTCCTGGCCGAAGTACGTGATCGGGAACAGCTCGGTACCGCCCTCGGTCCCCGTGGCGACGATCTTCGGCGTGTTGATCTCCGTGCAGTTGAGCTCTCGGAACGCCTCGCGGACCGACCGGAGGACCTCAGCGCGGATCTCGAAGATGGCCTTCACCTCGTCCTTGCGGAGGTCGAGCGTGCGGTTGTCGAGGCGGGTCGGCAGTTCGGCGTCGACCTTCCCTGACGGGTCGAGCGGCAGTTCGGGGTCGGCTTCCGAAATCACGTCGACGGACTCCGGTGTGACCTCGACACCGGTCGGCGCGCGTGGCTCCTCTTCGACAGCACCGGTCACCGAAATGACCGATTCACGCTGGACGTTCAGCCCCGTCTCCACGAGGTCGTCGTCCATCTCGTCTTTCTCGAATTTGACCTGTATCTTTCCGGTGGTGTCTCGAAGGATAAGGAAGGCAATACCACCGAGGTCTCGGATCTCGTGGACCCAGCCGGCGACGGTGACCGTGTCACCCGGCGTTGCGTCCGCCGTGTAAGTTCGGTTTTCCATGGCTGTTCATTCTTGTGGCCACAACTTAAGAACAGTCTTTCGAGGCGAGGGTAGGGCACTCTCAGAACACGGTTGGTCTTAAGCAGGGACGCCAGTGCCTTTCAGGCCCAACCGGAGCGATAGCTCGTTTTCGTTTAAACATAGCAGCAGTTGACAGTGTGTTTTATATACTACACTTTCAAACCCGACCACATGGCCCTCCCCCGATGGTTTCCCCTTGCACGGAAAGAGGCAGTTGCGTTGCTCAAATCGAAAGGAACCTGGATACTTGCACCCCTGCTCGTCGTCTGGGGATACGGTCCCACCTACATCAGTTGGGATCTGCTTGGCCCGGACGTTACGGTTGGGTTCGTGCAGGTAGCCGGGTCGATCCTCCTTCCGCTCTGTGTGCTGTTACTGACGTATCGGTCGATTATTCAGGAGCGCACATCGGGCAGTCTGAAATTCCTGCTTGGATTGCCCCTCACACGGACTGATATCCTCATCGGCAAAGTCGTCGGTCGGAGCGTCGGCGCTGTGCTGCCATTTGCCCTTTCAGCAGTTGTTCTTGGGGTTATTGGTGGTGTGAAGTTTGGTCTGTTCTCCCCGTTACGTTTCATCGGCGTGTTTCTGGTGACGGTGCTGTACATCGCTGTGCTCGTGTCGATCGCAACAGCGGCATCGGCAGTGACGACCAGCACAGTCCGTGTAACCGCCGTGCTCTTTGGCGGGTTCTTTCTGCTGCTGACACTGGGGTGGAAAATCGTTGGTGTCCGTCTCTACTCGGCTGTGACCGGGAACGCAGTGAATCCGCTCAGCCCGCCGGCTGACGGCCTGTTGTTCGCTATCCTTCGGTTTTCGCCGGGTCGAGCGTACCGAACTGTCACGAACTGGATACTCGGGCTGGCGAACTCCGGTGGCCAGTACACGTCAGTCGCCACGGTACTGTATCCCGGGCACTCGGTCAACGAGTACGTCGTCGACGCAGCGTTCAGTGGACAGCCAGTCCCGGCCTATCTCCATGAATCAATAGCCCTCGTCGTATTGCTTCTCTGGGGAGTTGTCCCGCTGGCACTGGCCCGGTATCGATTCAACCGAGGTGACCTCGCGTGACGCCACCGGCAATCGAGACCGATGGGCTTTCGAAACAGTACGGCGAGACTGTTGCGCTTGATGCGCTGAACATGACTGTTGCACAGGGCGAGGTGTACGGTTTCCTCGGCCCGAACGGCGCTGGCAAGTCGACCACGATCAATCTGCTGATGGACTACATCAAACCAACGTCGGGGACAGCGCGCGTTCTCGGCCACGACCCGTGGAACGATGTCGTCGCCTGTCATCAGCGCGTTGGTATCTGTCCCGACCGTTTCGAGACCTACGAGTCGCTATCCGCGCGGCGGCATCTCGAACTGGTGATTGATACGAAGCGTGCGGACGACGACCCGCGAGCACTGCTTGAGCGCGTCGGACTGGTGGATGCTATTGAAAGACCCGCTGGCGAGTTCTCACAGGGGATGGAACAGCGGTTGGCACTCGCGATGAGTCTTGTCGGGCAGCCGGATCTGTTGATTCTTGATGAGCCGTTCACCGGGCCTGACCCCCACGGTGTCGCGCTGGTGCGGGATGTCGTCGAAGCCGAGTCTGAACGTGGTGCAACAGTATTCTTCTCCAGCCACGTCCTCGGTCAGGTCGATCTGGTCTGTGACCGCGTCGGGATTCTCTACGAGGGGGACCTCATTGTGGAAGGAACCCTGCCGGCGCTCCGAGACACCTGTGACCTGTCCTCAGACGCGACAGTTGAGGACATCTTCATGACACTGACCGATGGCTCCGCCCGCGCTACGGAGGTGGACGCATGAACCGCCGCCGGTATCTGACCGTGTCGACAGCGGCGCTGTCCGGACTCGCCGGCTGCCTGGGCGATCCTGAGTACACTATCTCCAGCGTGGAAACCGAGGATGATTCGCACCCGCTGGGACTCGATGTGACACCGGTCGACCGAGAAATAACAATCGAGAGTCCCGGGCAGCTGAACATAGCGCTCCGAAACACTGGGACACAGGACGTTATCATCAAGAACACCGGCGTCTGGCCACTCGGGGTGTTAGGACTGGCTCTAGCGGGAGAGTCGGTGTCTGCTGACATTCTACTGCTGGCTGACGAGTATACGGAGGCAGATACCGTCGAGGTACGGCCAAGCGGGGCGAGTAAAGACGGCGCCCCACTCACTGGAACGCTAGCGGCTGCTGAATCGATTGAGCGGCAGTACGAACTCATCGGGCGGCGGGTTTCAGGGGCCGGCACGTACACGCTGCAGGGCTACTTTGACGAAGTTCCCCTCTCCTACCGCACAGGCGAGGATGCCGACTGGGTCGCATACCACCCATCGGTAACCGTGGCACTCACCGAACAGTCGGTGCTTCCCTGAGACACAGCGGCGTCTGCCTCGAACCCGCGTAGCGACTCCCTCCGCGCTGCTGGCGAGGCACAGATGAGTGTCGAAAACAGCCGGACGAGACCACAGCGTCCGGTCCAATATCCTGAACCTTTGTACTGGTAGCCGCCGAAACAATCGACATGGCCGACGCGGAGTACCCTATCGACGACTTGGACCGGAACATCATCTACGCGCTCCAGCAGGATGCGAGACACACGTCAGCGAGTGAGATAGCCGAATCGCTTGACGTCTCCGCACGAACTGTTCGGAACCGCATCACGAAGCTCGAAGACGCTGGCGTCATCGCCGGCTACGATGTCGATGTCGATTACGAGGCCGCGGGGTATCAACTCCATACGCTCATTGTCTGTACGGCTCCAATCCACGAGCGTGAGGAGGTCGCACAGCGGGCACTCGACGTGTCCGGTGTCGTCGCCATCAGGGAAGTCATGACTGGGGCCGACAACGTCCACGTCGAGGTTGTCGGAACTGATGGAAACGACCTGAGCCGCATCGGAAGGGACCTCAACGATATCGGACTGGAAGTCGTCGACGAGGACCTCATTCGGAACGAGTACACCCGGCCGTTCCACCAGTTCGGGCACGACGATGCCGATGCAGACACTAGCTAATATAACCTTCCGAATATTGATTATATAATCATAATAGTCCGGAATCGGAATTTCATCCTAGATATTTATCGGCTATCGGAACCAATGGGTGCGTGTCGGCCGGGTCGCTCCGGCCGCTACGAACCCAATGATATCTCTTACCGCACTCCGCGAGCGAGTGGACGACGACATCGACCCTCCGTCGGTACTGGTCATCAGCGACCGGCACGTCGGGTCTGAGGTAGTAACGACGTTAGACCGAAGCACCAATGTCTGTCTCGTCACCGACCACGACGGCGTTGCCGGGCAAACGCCCGACGACACCCGCGTGGTAGTCGGTGACGGGCGGGAGCGCGCTGTTCTCCGGGACGCTGGGGCCCAGACGACCGATGTCGCCCTGATATCGATGCAGACGGACCACGGGGCGTTCCTTGTGACACAACTGCTTCGGACGCAGTTCGATGTCGAAACCGTGGTCGTCGTGCTCAACGACCCGCAGCATCGACCAGCGTTCGAGTCGGTCGCTTCCGAAGTGGTCTGTAGCTCGCAGGTCTTGGCGACCGAACTGGAACGCGCTGTTGCAACGACACTTCAGACGCCTGAAACCGCGTAACAATGGCCAAGGACCTGGAACGCGACCTCGGACTGCTGTCAGTAGTAGCGATATCTATCGGCGCGATGGTCGGCAGTGGCATCTTCATTTTGCCGGCGCTGGCGGTGAAAGACGCCGGAGCCGGCATCATTGCCGCCTACCTGCTCGCGGGCGTGCTTGTGCTTCCTGCCGCACTCAGCAAGGCCGAAATGGCGACAGCCATGCCGGAGGCCGGCGGCACATACGTCTATATCGAGCGGTCAATGGGGCCGCTGCTTGGCACCGTCTCCGGCCTCGGCACATGGTTCTCGCTCTCGTTTAAGGGCGCGCTCGCACTCGTCGGTGGCGTGCCGTACCTCGTTCTTCTCTTCGACCTGCCGATCCGCCCGGTTGCAATCACGCTCGCCGCCGTCCTCATCCTCGTCAACATCCTCGGCGCGGAACAGACCGGACGACTCCAGATCGGCATCGTCGCAGTCATGCTCGTGGCGATCGGCTGGTTCGTCGCCGGCGGCGGGCCGGCAGTCAACACCGCGACGTACGGCGGGATGTGGGAGTACGGCGTCGAAGGCATCTTCGCCGCGACCGGCCTCGTGTTTGTCTCCTTTGCTGGCGTGACGAAAATCGCCTCTATCGCCGAAGAGGTCGAGGACCCGGACCGCGTCATTCCGCTCGGGATGCTGGGCTCGCTCGCCTTCACCACGCTGCTGTACGTACTCGTTGTCGCCGTCGTCGTCGGCGTCATTCCGCTCGACCAGCTCGCCGGGAGCACGACGCCCATCGCTGATGCAGCCGAGGCAACGCTCGGTACCGCTGGCGTCGCGGCCGTCGTTCTGGCGGCGATTCTGGCGCTGGTCAGCACGGCCAACGCCGGTATCCTCTCCTCGTCGCGCTACCCGTTCGCCATGAGTCGTGACGGGCTCGCGCCCGACCTGCTCAGTACGGTCAGCGACCGCTTCGGCACGCCGGTGACTGCCATCACGCTGACCGGCGGCGTCATGTTGCTCCTCATCCTCTTCGTTCCGATTCTGGAAATCGCCAAGCTCGCGAGCGCGTTCAAGATCCTTGTGTTCGCGCTCATCAACGTCGCGCTCATCGGCTTCCGTGAGAGCGACGCCCCCGACTACGACCCCTCCTTTGAGGTTCCGCTGTACCCGTGGACGCCGATATTCGGCACCCTGACCGGTTTCGCCCTGCTAACGCAGATGGGCCTTATCGCGATTGTCGGGGCCGTCGGCATTGTCATCGCCAGTGTCGTCTGGTATCTGGGCTACGTCCGACCGCGAGTCACCAGAGAGGGCGCGATCAAGGAATCCGTCCGCCGGAGTATCGGCGACCGCGCGCTCGACCGGACCGAGGAGACGCTCGATGAGACAGCAGAGACCTCCGTCCTTGTCGCACTCCCCGAGGGCGCTTCGCGGCAGAGCGAAGCCACACTGCTTGAAGTCGGGGCCGCGCTTTCGCCCACTGACAGCAGCCTCTCTGTCGTCCAGTTCGACGAAGTGCCTGACCAGCAGCCCCTCGATTATGCCTCCGGCGTGCAGTCCCCAGACGACCTCGAATTCGAGTGTCGGACCGATACGCTGGCGGCTACCCTCGATACCCCTGTCGAGTACGGCGAACTCGTCAGCCACCATCCTGAGCGGGCCGTCGCCAACGCTGTCGAAGAGCGCGGCGTCGATGTGCTTCTGGTGGAACGTGGCGCGTCGTTCGAGGACTCGCTGCTGGGCGACAGTATCGACCGCATTCGGAAACAGACCGACTGCGACACCATCGCCGTCGACGCACAGCCGCTTGACGCGCTGGAAACGATCACGCTGGTCACGACCCATGGCCCGTACGACCCACTGAAAGTCCGCGTCGGGAACGCTGTCGCGACAGCGACCGGGGCCGACCTCCAGTTCCTCTACCCGCTCGACGAGCGCCAGTCGGCCGAGGAACGCCAGCAACTCGAAGCGTACCACGACGACCTGCTCGACCTCTGTGACATCCCGACAGATCGAAGCTTCGTCGACCGAGGCGACCTTCCAGCGGCGATAGACGCGGCTGACAGTGACAGAACGCTCCTGATCCACGCAAGCAACGGTGGGCTTTCGGCCCGTACGTCAAACGGCACCGGGACCACGCAGTCAGCAATTCAGGACAGCGACCACGCGTCGATGGAAGTAGACACAAAACGCCACCCCGGCGGCGTCGTCGGTCGGCTGCTCGAACGGCTGGCGTTCTAGCTACCGGACTGTCGCCGTCGCGTCTTTCGCGCCCTTCACCGTCTCTCGCACCGCATCGACGCCTTCATCGTGGACGAGGTCACCGACGACGATGGTATCCGCGTGCTGTGCCATCGTGCGGGCGGATTCGTAGTCGTGGATGCCACCGCCATAGAACAGCGTCGCGTCGTCAAGGATGTCCGCGGCGGCGGCGACGATATCGGGGTCGCCGAGCATCCCCGAGTACTCCACGTAGACGATTTCCTGTCCCAGCAAGTGTTCTGCGGCTTCGGCGTAGGCGGCCACGTCGTCCGCGTTGAGGTCGCAGTTGGCCTGCGTGTAGGATGCCACCGACGCCTCCGGGTTCATGACGATGTAGGCCTCGGTGAATGTTCGTGACCAGTCAATCCCGTCGTCGATACGTATCCACTCCTTGTGCGCGCCGGTGATCCAGGTTACGTCGCCAGCGTTCATCACGACCGGCACGAGATAGCCGTCGTGACGGTCGCTGTGGACGACAGACGCGGGGTTGGACGGCTCGATATACACGGGAATGTCGTGTTTCCCGCAGGCGTCGACGACCCGCTTCATCTTCTCCTCTGTCATCCCGGTGGTCCCGCCGACTTCGATGGCGTCAGTCCCCGTCGCCGCGACGTCTTCGAACGTCTCTCCATCGACCAGCGTCTTGTCGGGGTCTATCTTCACGATGTGGTCCCAGTCCGCCCAGTCGCTCATACCAGCCAGACTTGCGCGTGGCCGTATAACCGCTTCGGATACACCCATCACAGTGGGTCGCGCTGACAGTCCTGCCCGGCCGGTATTGGCTCCGGATATATACGTCTCCGAAGATTTATGATGGCTATGTTACAATCGTCAGACAATGACCGCGGACAAACGCCGGTACGTCGTCACTGCCATCCGGGGTGTGCTCGTTCTTACGGGTGCTGTCGTGACGGTGGCAGTGCTGTACTCGTTTTCGACGATGCCGACAGCGTCGGCGTCCGACGACGGCTTCGTCCGCGGACTCTCGTATCTGTTCGGCAGCGTCTTCTTCATCCTCGCGCTGGGCGGTGCCGGGCTCGGTCTCGCCTTACCATCGCTGTTGGGGGCTGATGACGCGCTGGCGTTTGACCGCTGGCAACGCCGCTGTCTTCAGGCTTCCGGCGGCCTCTTCGTCGGCGGGTTCGTCGCCGGACTGGTGGCGGGACTGCTCACTGCGTTGCAGTACGGCCTTCTCCTCTGGCTGGTCGCCATCGTCCTTGCCGTGCTCGTCGTCAGCTGTGTGCTGGTCTGGCGACTGTTCGAGGTATTCGTCACTGCGCTGGTGCGTCTCATCGCTGCGGAGACCGGCGAGTGAACCCATAGCTCTACTCCCACGGTAACGCTGATACTGGCGGCAACCTAACGCGCCAGTCGTGCAGCGATTAACGACAGTCGAGACGGTCCACGAGGACGGGTCGTGGCTGTTCACCGCCGAAGACCCCTACGGCGACCTCGAAGAAGTCGTTCTCGTTCCCTGCGAGGACGGCGTCGAGGCGTGGGTGAACCGATGTACGCACGAGGCACAGCGGTTCGACACCGGGCGGGGCGTCCCGATGCGGGACGACCAGCTCATCTGTCCCCGACACGGGTCACTGTTCGACGCCTGTGACGGCGGCTGCGACAACGGCGACGCCGCAGGGACGACGCTCTCAGGTATCGAAGTCTCGGAAACCCACGGTGACGTGTTCCTCACGGACGACGACTATACGTTCGCCCACGAGGGCGGTATTGATGACGACGACGGCCCGAGTTCCACGTCCCACCTTCAGTTATGACTCCTGGCCACAGCATCGAACGAGACCGACTGCGAGCCGGCGTCGTTGAGTGCCCGCTCTGCGAGCGCCAGATACCCGAGCCGCTAACGCACGCAGTCGTCTACGGTGCTGTCGACACAGTCACAGCCGATAACGCGGACGCCGTCGAGTGTCCGGTCTGTGACGGCGTGACGTTCGTCGCTGACTGACCGGCGGCCCTCTCAGGCTTCCAGTTCGTCCTGCCAGTCCCGGACCTGTGTGGCGCTGACGCCCTGTACCTCGGTCGCGACGATGTCGGGGTCGGCCTCCCGCAGCGCCGCCAGCGAGTCGACGCCGGCGTCGCCGAGCTTTTCGGCGGTCGCCGAGCCGATACCGTTCAGGTCTTCCAGATCTTCGATGGCGGTGCGGGCCTGATACTCCTCGTAGTTACAGATGGGACAGCCAAGCTCCCAGGGGTCGTCACTGTCGGCGTCGATGACCAGCTCCGGCAGGTCGTGTTCCTCGCAGAACGCCTCGGTTACCGAGATGTCGCCGTTGCGTGGCAGCGGCAGCGAGTAGTCACAGTCGGGGTAGCGCGTACAACCGACCAGCCGGGAGCCCGAGCGGAGGTGTTTGATTGCGAGGTCGCCGTCGTGTTCCGAGCCACACTCCGGGCATGGCCCGATGACCTCGTCCTCGCTCTCGTCGGCCTTCTCGGCCTCACAGCGGGGACAGCCGTGGACAAACGTGTCCCGGCCGGCGAGCATCTTGACGTGGTGCATGTCGTGTTCCTCGCAGTGGTCTTCGAGCACCTGCGGCTCGCCCGTCGACGGGAGCGGGAGCGTGTTACGGCACTCGGGGAAGCCGTCACAGCCGACGAAGTACGACCCCTGGCGCGAGCGCCGGACCAGCATGTCCTCACCGCATTTCGGACAGGGGCCGAGCGTCTTGTCGGCTTTCAGCGACTCTTGGAGGTGCTCGCCGATCTCCTCGCGGGAGTCCCGCAGCTCCTCGAAGACGCGCTTGAGCATCTCGCGGGACTCATCGGCCACGTCGTCGAGCGTGGCCTCGCCGTTGGCGATGGCGGTCATGTTGGCCTCTAGCTGGGCGGTCATCTCGTCGCTGACGACGTGGTCGGCGAACTCCTCGGCGGCTTCGACGACGGCCATCGCCAGCGTCGTCGGTCGGGGCGGATCGCCCTCGATGTAGCCGCGGTCGTACAGCTTCTCGATTGAATTGTGACGGGTTGAGTTGTGAACTACTGCACCGCCATTGACGGCGAAGTTTGGCGCGTTCTCGCTGACAGTGAGGTCGTACACCGGACCGTCGTACTCGCTGCGCTCGACATCTTCAACGGTGACCGACGACGGTTCGCCGCGGAGTGTCGCGTATACGGACCCTTCGAAATCGGCTGCAACATACTGAACAGTTCTGTTCTCGTCTAGACTTCGATTGCTCCCCTGAATTTGTTTTTCGATGTGACCGCTCTCGCGCAGTTCGCGGAGATACTTGTTTACGCTGCCCCGGGTGACGCCGAGAGTCTGGGCGAGCGCGGCACTCGTCTTCGGCTCCTGCCGAATCGCTTCCAGTAGCTCCGCTTTCCTCGTAGTTACGTCGTACGCGTCGAGCGCGTCGAGTCCTCGATAGAACTTCTCGTCAGACGCAATGGGTATTCTATCGAGGAACTGCTCGAGGTTCCGCCGCCCCCGAATGTGGAGCTTGTGCTGGTCGGGGGCCAGTTTCGTTTCAATACCCATCTCCGCGAGCATTTCTCCAACGCCTGTCAGAAGCGTGTGGTCCGTGTTTGAAATAAAGGCCCTCCCTTCTCGGGAAATGTGACCCTCATCGTCGAACAGTGCACCAACGAACGCTGGCCGAACTGCGTCCGGAAGCACCGGCGTTCCGTTCTCAGTTACGGCCTCCAACACGCACACGAGGACACGCCCGACCGCTGATGGAACATCGACCTGATACTTTCGCTTGTGATGTGACTCTCGTCCCGGACGGTCGGTGACGGTCGGCTCGATATCGAATAGTCGTTCAATATCCCGAGCGAATCGCTCTATCAATGCCTCATCCGTGTTGTGATACCGCACGTCAACGACGTTCTCATCGTCGTTGCGGTGTATCGAGCCGTCACCCAAGAGGCAGCCAATGACCTGCGCCAGTTCCGGTGACCACTCCAAGGGGAATGGATTCTCGAAGCTCGTCTCGTAATTCAGCCCGTGAATTCTGTCTGGCCTGATATCCAACTCGCCAAGCAACCAGACGGGGACATCCTTTTCACCGCGTTCGTATTTGCCAACCGCAGAGCCGTAGGAACCGTATCGCTCGGCAAACGCAGTCTGGCTCTCGTCACGCGCCGCTCGTTGTGCCGCGAGTTCTGTTCCGCAATCGACGCCGTAGAGCTTCGAGTGCTTGTCGCAGTCCGCAGCGAACGTTTCCCACGAAAGCACCGTTTCGTCGGATGGTTCGACCATCGTGTCCGGCGGTCTACGAGCCGCGACGAGGTCGGTTCCCGCCTCGATATCCGACGCTGGACGGACTGTGACTTCGCCGTCCTGCCGGATGTACATCGGGTGGTCGTCGGTAACTGTAACCGCTCCGCGACTGGTTTCGATTGTTCGAACGCTCTCATCGTCTCTCAACGGCCGCTCACTGACGAGCGTTGATTCCTGTTCGGAGACACGTTCAGTCGCTTCGTCAAGCGAAAGGACCGTCGGTGTCTCCTTACTGACCGCAATATCTGTGTCTCCGTCAGCGAGGACGACCTGTCCGTCGCTAAAGAGCGAGTCGACTGTCTGTCGCTCGATATCTCCGTTTTCAGACCTGACAAGTACGTCACTGTCCGCTGTGAGGCATTTCGTCCCAAGCCCTTTGTCCTCCATCGTCTGGATGAGCCGCGACTGGCCGTAGCGACGTGGCGGCTGGGTCTGTTTGGCCTCCATCCGCACTTCGGAGATGGCCAGTTCCTCGCCCTCCTCCACGTCGGGAACGTGGTTCTCGCTGGCGCTGGAGTAAGGATACACCTCGTGATAGCCCGGTTCGACAAGGCGCTTGCCGTTGGCCTTCAGCGAGCGGCCGCCGGCCTCGGCGACGACCCGCAGGTGCTCCCACGTGGCGGCCTCGGCGACCGTCGCGAAGAAGCGCCGGACGACCAGTTCGTAGATTTCCCACTCGTCGTCCGAGAGGTCGGCCTTCGGCGGAATTTCGCCCGTCGGGTGAATGGGCGGGTGGTCGGTGGTCTCCTCGTCGCCCTCGGTGGCGGTGATGTCGTCTTGCTCCAGCAGCGCCTCGGCGTCCTCGCCGAAGTGTCCGGCTCCGACGAACTCATCGAGCAGGGCGTCCTCTTCGAGGTCGTCCGGGTAGACCGTGTTGTCCGTTCGGGGGTAGGTGATGTAACCGGTGGTGTACAGCTCCTCGGCGATTGACATCGCCTGCTGGGCGGAGTAGCCCAGTGAACTCGCAGCGGAGATGAAGGCGGTGGTGTTGAACGGCGTCGGCGGGCTGTCGGTTCGGGTCCGGCGGCGGACGCTCGTCACCGTCGCCGCGTCGACGCTCGTCAGGTCTGCGTACGCGTCGTCAGCGTCGTCTTCGACCCACACCCGCTCGGCTTCTTTGCCGTCGTCGTCGTAGAAGTACTGGGCCTCGAAGCCCGAACCGTTCTTCTGGAGGTCGGCGAATATTTCCCAGTAGTCCTCGGGGTCGAAGGCCTGTATCTCGCGCTCGCGGTCGACGATGAGCTTCAGCGTCGGCGACTGGACCCGACCCACGGAGATGAAGTCGTCGCCCAGCTGTCGGGCCGACAGCGAAAGAAAGCGAGTGAGTGCGGCCCCCCACACGAGGTCGATAATCTGACGGGCCTCACCCGCAGCCGCCAGGTCGAAATCAATCTCGTCGGGATTGGCGAAGGCGTCCCGGACCTCCCGCTCGGTGATCGAGGAGAAGCGGACACGGTCGACGGGCGCGTCTGTCTCCTCGCGGATGAGTTCGTAGGCCTCCTTGCCGATGAGTTCCCCCTCGCGGTCGTAGTCCGTCGCGATGGTGGCTTCGTCGGCCTTGCGGGCGAGTTGCTTCAGCGTCGTGACGATGTTCTCCTGGGTCGGCTCCTTCGTCACGTCGGCGTCGATGAGTTCGACCGGTTCGACGTCCCGCCAGTCGTTGTATTCCTCGGGGAAGTCGACGCCGACGACGTGCCCGGAGAGGCCGACGACGTGGGTGTCTCCCCACCGATAGACGTTGACGCCGTTTCGCCGATTCGCGGACGCGCCCCCTTCTGAGAGGATCTCCGCGATGCGGCGAGCGGCGTTGTCCTTCTCGGTGATAATCAGCCTCATCGGACACCACCTGTCTCTGTCATTACCCGTCGGTACGGAGTCAGTTGTTCTAAACGCTTTCGGGAAAATCAGGCGACAGCGCGGGTGTGCGGGCGCTTGCGGGGCCGCTCGCGCTCGCGCGGAGGTAGCCCCATTATCAATTCGGCAGCGGTCCAACGCAAGTGGGCAGCTGTGGCACCACTCATCACTTCGACGCACTCTTGCCACTGCCTCCCCGACTGCCGGTATGGATCGCCGGACGACCAAACTCCTCCGCGGAACCGCCGCCGCACTCGTCTTTGCGACGGCGGCGTTTCACCTCTGGTGGGGACTCCCGCGAAGCATCATCTACGCGCAAGCGATAGAGGGACTGTTCGGCCGGGGGCTCCCGCCGGACCCTCGCCCGTTCCTGTTCGTCGCCTTCGCCGCGGTGTTGCTCGCCGGCCCGTATCTCATTACACGGGGCGTCATCGGCCTGCGGAACGCCTATATCGCCGGGACGCTCCTCATGGTCGCATCCATTGCCGCGTGGGTGTTCTGGCACGCCACCGGCCACGGTGCCTTCCTCGTGGATGGGTTCTCCGCGCCGTCGTCCGGGAGCGGCGGCCACCACGGCGGGAGCACTGCCCTGCTGATACTGGACCATTTCAACACCGAGCCGACCGAGTCCGCGATCAAAACCCTCGAAGCGCTCGCCGCTGCGATACTCGTCACACTGCTGTGGAAAGACCCTGCGATTATGCCGGGCGAGCGACGTGACAGCGTCGAGTCAAGCACGTCGAGCGAATCGTAGCGCGCAGCTCAGCGTACTGGACAGTAGGATAGCCTTATACGGTAACCACGCCTATAGAGTTCAGGACCGACTCGGCAAGGGAACGGCGGTACCCTGACATTTATTATCAGTAGTGTGTCTCTTGTTATTGGATGGAAACTTCTATCCCGGACGTGATATGGGACACAGGGATGGACCGGGTGTTTGAGGCATTGTTTACCCGCCGTCGTCGAATGATTCTGTTCATGCTGAAGCAGGATAGTCCACGGCAGATTGTCGACTTTCTGCCAAGAAGTGTCGGCGCTCAGAGTACTGAAACTGAACTCCGTCACGATGACTTACCCCGTCTGGCCAGTTTAGCGTACATCAACTGGGACCGAGCGGCCGATGAGGTATCACGAGGCCAGCGATTCGACGAAATAGAACCGATGCTCGAGTTGCTTGAGAACCACGCCGATGAACTGCCGGACAACTGGCCACAGCGATGACTGCAGCAATTCAGGCTCGCCACTGCACCACCAGGCCGAGTAGGACGCTATCTTAGCTCTCCAGTTCCTCGCGCAGCAACCCATTCACGTCACCGGGGTCAGCGCTCCCGCCGGTTTTTTGCATGACCTGTCCGACGAGGAAGTTGATTGCGCCGCCCTCGCCGCTGTGGTAGTCTTCAACGGCGTCGGGATTCTCGTCGATAGCTTCCACGACAGCCTGTTGGACCTCGTCGCCGGAGGTCTTGCCCAGTCCCTCGCGGTCAACGACGGTGTCGGGGTCGTCGCCCGTATCGAGCATCTCCCGGAGCACAGTCTCATGGGCGTTTTTGGCCGTAATTTCGTCCTCGGCGACGAGTGCCACGAGCTGGGTCACCTCATCGAAGCGGTCGTCAATGTCGGTGATGGCCATGTCGCGGTAGTTCAGTTCGCCAAGCAGGTTGTCGGCGACCCACGTCGCGGCCAGGTTGGCGTCGAAGCGCTCGGCCACGTCCTCGAAGAAGTCCGCGACCTGTTTCGTGCTCGTGAGCTTCGAGGCGGCTTCCTCGCTGAGCCCGTACTCCTCGACGAACCGCTCGCGGCGGGCGTCGGGGAGTTCCGGGATCGGCACCTCGTCTTTCCAGTGGCTAACTCGAAGCGGCGGCAGGTCGGCCTCCCGGAAGTAGCGGTAGTCCTTCTCCTCCTCTTTCGAGCGCATCGACACCGTGTTGCCGTGCGTTTCGTTGAAGTGACGTGTCTCCTGTTCGACGGCGCGCCCTGACTGGATGAGTTTTCGCTGGCGCGACGCTTCGAAGGAGAGCGCCTGTTCCGCGCCCTTGTGGCTTGAGATGTTCTTGACCTCGGTGCGGTTGGCGTCTTCGAGGACGGACTTGTCGATGTCGCCGTCTTCGCCAACTTCGCTGGCGTCGACCATTGAGAGGTTCGCGTCGATGCGGAGACTGCCATCCCGCGTCGCGTCGAACACGCCCAGATACTCAAGCACTTCTTCGAGTTTTTCGAGGAACGACCGGACCTCGCCCGGCGCACGGAAGTCCGGTTCCGTGACGATCTCCATCAGCGGCGTTCCGGCGCGGTTGTAGTCGATGAGCGTGTAATCCGCGCGTTCAATGGAGCAGGTGCGGGATTCCAGCGGGCCCGAGCCCTCACGGACGTGTTTGATCGAGCCGGGGTCCTCTTCGAGGTGTGCCCGGCGGATGTCGACGCTGCGGCGCTCGCTCTCGACGGAGAATTCGAGTTCCCCGTCCTGACAGATCGGCGAGTCGTACTGCGTTATCTGGAAGTTCTTCGGGAGGTCGGGGTAGTAGTAGTTCTTCCGGTGGAAGGTGGTCTCCGCCGGGATGTCGGCATCGATAGCCTTGCCGACCTTCACGGCGGCCTCGACCGCTCCCTCGTTGACCACCGGGAGCGCGCCGGGAAGGCCCAGACACACCGGGCAGGTGTGGGTGTTGGGTTCGGCATCGGCCACGTCGGTCGAACAGCCACAGAATATCTTCGTCTCCGTCTCAAGCTGGACGTGGACCTCCAGCCCGATGACGGCCGCGAGTTCGCGGGCTTCGGACGCTTGCGCAGTCATTGTCCGGGATTCGGTGGCGCGTGGCTAAAGGCTAACGACCCCATCCGCAGCAACTCCCCAGCCAGACCTGTATTCACTCTCGATAACGGCCCCGCCACTTTCAATACGGAGAATCAAATGTGTGGCAGTGTGACGATATCGGCGTTCATCGATACGGTTCCGTTAGCTCGGCGGACGCTCACGGTGTTTAACGACGATGAACCCGAGCCGCTAGTGCGGATGCTCAGGCGGATGGTTGACTCGCCGGCCGTCGAGGTTCAGGCTGGCGAGATGTCGCCAGAATCCCCCGAAAACGCCGTCGTCGTCAAGGACGCCGACGGCACGGAGCTGGCCGTCTCGTCGATCAGTGCGGTCGGCGCGTGCGTGTTGCTCGTCAACTCCGACCTGTATGTCACGGGAACGCGGTCTCTGGACGAGGTCGACACGCCGGCGGCGCTGTTGCACCTCGACGAGGTCCCCTTTACTGTCACGGGCAAGCGGAAGATGCTGCTCATCGAACTCTCGCGGTACATCGAGTCGCTTGGGTGGCAATCCGACGATAACACGCTCCACGCGGGGTTTCAGTACCTCTCCCGGATCGACGACGAGCGCGGGACCCGACGCGTGTATGACCGACTGGCCGACAGCGATACCGACCTGCACCTGTACGGCCTTCCGGACCGTGTCCCCGAACTATCCGAGGACCCTACTATCCATACTGAACCGCGTGACGAGCTCCGGGAGTCCTGGTTCGTCGTCAACACTGACTGTACCGCCGATATGAAGGGAGTCCTCCTCGCTGAACGGACCGGACCGAGCCAGTGGCGCGGCTACTGGTCGTTCGGCGCCGACCACGTCGACGAAATTTCGGCGTACCTCCGGAAGCGCTACTCACCGTGACACAGGCGTACTGTCCGTGCCCTGCGTCTCCCGTCAACTCTGCATAATGTATCACTCGGACAGCCAATGTCTGACGTAGGTATAAGTGTCCACAATGGCTGGGTTACGGATATGTGCGGCAACCGAGTCGAGGAACTCGAAACGCGCGTCAGAGAACTGGAAGCGTCGGTCGAGGGACTGACCGACGAACTCGTCGAATGTAAGGTCCGCATCCGGGAACTCGAAGCCAGCGTCGATGAGGACAACGGATTCAGCGCTGACGAGCCCGACTCGGAGGAATCGGCCGCCACCTCGACGGAGGCCGACACACCTAACACTGAGGATACCAACGAGATTGATAACAGGGAGGAGGCCGAGGCCGCGTCGGAGACCGAGACCGAAGAGGACTCGGAGTCCGACATCATCGTCGCGTAGGGCTGTCGGCTACATCACCGCATGCATATTAAAGAGCTCGTCCTCGACAATTTCAAGAGCTTCGGACGGAAGACCCGAATCCCGTTCTACGAAGATTTTACCACTATCAGCGGCCCGAACGGCTCGGGCAAGTCCAACATCATCGACGCGATTCTGTTTGCACTTGGACTCGCTCGCACCTCGGGTATCCGCGCCGAGAAACTCACTGACCTCATCTACAACCCCGGCCACGCCGACGAAGATGCCGAGTACGACGGCGAACGGCAGGCCAGCGTCGAGGTAATTCTGGCCAACGACGACCGGACGCTGTCCCGTTCACAGGTCGTCAACGCCGCCGGCACTGAAGATGTGGGTGACGTGGACGAGATCGCCATCAAACGCCGGGTCAAGGAGACCGAGGACAACTACTACTCCTACTACTACATCAACGGTCGCTCGGTCAACCTTTCGGACATTCAGGACCTGCTCGCTCAGGCCGGCGTCACGCCTGAAGGCTACAACGTCGTCATGCAGGGCGACGTGACCGAGATCATCAACATGACTGCCGGCTCCCGCCGGGAGATCATCGACGAGATCGCCGGCGTCGCCCAGTTCGACGCAAAGAAGGCCGACGCCTTCGACGAACTGGAGGTCGTGCAAGAGCGCATCGACGAGGCCGAGCTCCGCATCGAGGAGAAACAGGAGCGTCTTGATCAACTTGAAGACGAACGGGAGACGGCGCTCAAGTATCAGGACCTCCGTGACGAGAAAGAGGAGTACGAGGGGTACCGCAAGGCTGCCGAACTCGAAGACAAGCGCGAGGAACTGACAGCCGTTGAGGAGTCCATCGACGAACTCGAAAGCGAACTCACCGAACTCCAGACGGAACTCGACGAGCGCCAAGGTGCGGTCATCCGACTGGAAGACGAGCTCCACGAACTCAACCAGGAAATCGAGCGCAAAGGCGAGGACGAACAGCTCGCCATCAAGCGCGAGATCGAGGAGATCAAAGGCGACATCTCCCGGCTGGAGGACAAGATCGAGTCCGCCGAGGAAACAGTCGAGGCCGCCGAGAACGAGCGCCGGCAGGCGTTCGTCCAGATCGACCGCAAGCAGGAGACCATCGACGATCTTGAAAGCGACATCCGCGAGACGAAAGTCGCCAAATCCAACGTCAAGGCCGACATCGCGGAGAAGGAATCCGAACTCGCGGAGGTCCAGCAACGAATCGACGAGGTCGGCGAGGAGTTCCAAGAGGTCAAAGACGAACTGGAGGAGAAACGCTCGCGGCTTGAGACGCTCAAAAGCGAGAAGAACGACCTCCAGCGCGAGCAGGACCGTCTGCTTGATGAGGCCCGCCGGCGCTCGAACGCCGAGGACGAGAAGCGAGCGGCTATTGAGGAAGCCGAAGCCGAGATCCCCGACCTCGAAGCCGACATCGAGGACCTGCAGACGGAACTGGAGAAAGAGAAACAGAACAAGGCGACTATCGGCGAAGTCGTCGACGACCTCAGGGCCGAGAAGCGGGAGCTCCAGTCTGATCTGGACGACCTCGAAGACGAGATCAGCGCGAAACAGCAGGAGTACGCCCAGCTAGAGGCGAAGGCCGGCGAAGACGGGGACTCCTCGTACGGCCGGGCGGTGACGGCGATTCTCAACGCCGGCCAGGACGGCGTCCACGGCACCGTCGGCCAACTCGGCGGCGTCGACCCCGAGTACGCCACGGCCTGTGAGACGGCGGCCGGCGGGCGTCTCGCCCACGTGGTCGTCGATGACGATAGCGTCGGCCAGCGCTGTATCGAGTACCTCAAATCCCGTAGCGCCGGCCGGGCGACGTTCCTCCCTATCACGCAGATGCAGAACCGCTCGCTGGGGTCTCTGCCCAGCGCCGACGGGGTCATCGACTTCGCGTACAACCTCGTGGATTTCGACCGCGAGTACGCGGGTATCTTCTCGTACGTGCTGGGCGACACCGTCGTCGTCGACAGTATGGACACCGCCCGCGAGCTGATGGGCGACTACCGGATGGTCACGCTTGAGGGCGACCTCGTCGAGAAGTCCGGCGCAATGACCGGCGGCTCCTCCTCGGGCACGCGCTACTCCTTCTCGGGCGGCGCTGGCAAGCTCGAACGGGTCGCCACGCGCATCAACGAACTCGAAGACGAGCGCGCCGACGTGCGCGATGACCTCCGTGATGTCGAGGAGCGCCTTGACGACGCCCGCGACCGCGAGTCCGATGCGACCGAACAGGTCCGGGATATCGAGACGAGCATCGAGCGCAAGCAGACCGCGCTCGAAGACACCCGCGAGCGAATCGAGCAACTGGAAGCGGACCTCGAAGAAATCGCTGACGAGCGCGAGGACGTGGCCGACCAGATGGACGAACTGGAGGCCGACATCGAAGCAAAGACCGAAGAGATCGACGCGCTCCAGCGCGATATCGACGAGCTAGAAGCCGAGGTCGAGGATTCGGAACTACCGGACCTGACCGACCAGCGCGAGTCGATCAAGGACGACATCGATGCGCTCGAAGACCGTCAGGGCGAACTCGACGCCGAACTCAACGAGTACCAGTTAGAGAAGCAGTACGCCGAGGAGGCCATCGAGGACCTCCACGACGACATTGAGGCGGCCCAGAACCGCAAGGCCGACCACGAGGAACGCATCGACGACCTCGAAGCGACGGTCGCGGAGAAGCAGGAGCTGAAAGGCGAGAAGGAACAGGCCGTCGCCGACCTCGAAGAGGAACTGGCCGAACTCAAGTCCGAGCGCGAAGACCTGAAAGCCGACCTGCAGGAAGCCAAGGAAGCCCGCGACGAGCAACAGGCCGCGGTCTCCGAAATTGAGCGCGACCTCGAATCTGAGCAGGAAACTCAGGAGCGTCTGGAGTGGGAAATCGATGAACTCGAAGCGCAGGTCGGCGACTACGACCCCGAGGACGTGCCCGACCACGAGACGGTCGAGCAGGAGATTGACCGGCTGGAAACGGAGATGGAGAAACTGGAGCCGGTCAACATGCGGGCTATCGAGGAGTACGACCGGGTCAACGACGACCTGCAGGAACTCGAAGACAAGAAAGCGACGCTGGTCGAAGAGGCCGACGGCATCCGCGACCGCATCGATACCTATGAGGCCCGCAAGAAGGAGACGTTCATGGAGTCGTTCACGGAGATCAACGACCAGTTCCAGAACATCTTCGAGCGGCTCTCGAACGGCACCGGCCATCTCCACCTCGAAGACGAGGACGACCCCTTCGAGGGCGGGCTGACGATGAAGGCCCAGCCCGGCGACAAGCCGATTCAGCGGCTGAACGCGATGTCGGGCGGCGAGAAGTCCCTGACAGCGCTGGCGTTTATTTTCGCCATCCAGCGACACAACCCCGCGCCGTTCTACGCGCTGGACGAGGTCGACGCTTTCCTCGACGCGGCTAACGCCGACCTCGTCGGTGAACTGGTGGACGAACTCGCCGGCGACGCCCAGTTCGTCGTCGTCTCACACCGCTCGGCCATGCTGGAGCGGTCCGAGCGCGCTATCGGCGTGATGATGCAGGGCGACAACGTGAGCGCCGTGACCGGGATCGACCTCAGCGGTGAGGGCGACGGTGATGAGGAGGTTCCGGCTGATGACTAGCGAGGAGCCGACGGAGCAGCGCAACGGAGACTCCTCGGCACAGTCGAGCGGGGAGGGCGAGGCGCGCCCGGAGGAAGCGTCTCGGGGTAGCGAGCGGGGAGCGAATGTGACCCGCGAGCGCAGTGACCCGCGAGACGATGCCGATGACATCCCGCTCAACATCACCGGGCACGAGGACCGCGAGCCGCCAGGTGGCTCGGACGACGCGGCGGCGCTGCTGGGCGACTCCCCCGACCCAGACGACGAGACAACTGCACAGGACAGCCCCGAAAGCGACCGGACGACCGACGAGGACGAGGACGAAGACGTCGAACCGGTCGAAGTGCTGGTCCAGCTTGCGGACGACGGCGAAATCGACCCGTGGGATATCGACGTGGTGCGGGTCACCGACAAGTTCCTCCAGCGTATCGACGACGCGGACCTGCGCACGTCGGGGCGGGCGCTGTTCTACGCGAGCGTCTTGATTCGGATGAAAAGCGACGCAATGCTCGGCGAGGGCGAGACGGAAGAGGAGCCGGCCGAGCCGTGGGAGCAGGCAATGCACGAGGACGCCCCCATCGAGGACCCGGACCCCTTCGCTGCGCTGGAGTCGGAGATGGACCGACGGCTCGAACGCCGCCGCGCCCGCGGGATGCCACAGACGCTCGATGAACTCGTCCGGGATCTCCGCGACGCCGAACGGGAATCGTGGTGGAAGGAGTCCCGCGAGTACGACACCAGCGACTCGCCGAGCGGGTACGACCGCGGGACGCAGGAACTGGACTACCGCGGGGCCGACGACATGCGACTGGACGAGGAACCGTCGGCCGCCGATGTGACTGGAACAGCCCACGCCGAGAACATCGATGACATCATCGCCGACGTGCACGACGCCGTCCGCGAGCAGTACGACCAGGGCCGCGAAGAGGTGCTGTACCGCGAGGTCGACACGGCCGGTGGGTCTCGCGTTGAGACGTTCCTCGGATTGCTCTTTTTAGCTCACCGCGGTCAGGTCCGCCTCCAGCAGGACGACCTCTTTGGGGACCTCTGGATTCAGGACCCCAGCGCCGCGACCGGGTCGGACGAAGCCATCGCAGACTGAGCGAGCCAGTTGGGCGGCTCTACTGTATCCAGTGGGGCCAGCAAACAGGTTCAAACGGGTCGAACCCTAAACGTTGGTAATGGCGACTCAGTCCTCGCCGCCGGAGTTACCTGACCCGGAAGCGCTCGCAGACACGTTCCACGTGTACGAGATCGACAGGACCGCCGAGGACGGCGTCCGGTATTACGGCGAGCCACTGACCGAGTCCGAACAGGTCATCCACCGCATCGCGCCGGCGTTCCGTCAGCGCGGGTACCGCGTCGCGCTCAAGCGGGAGATGGGCGAATGGGTGCTGATTGCCCACGAGCGGTCGCTCGGCGTCGACGGCATCCCGTGGTTGAACGTCGGGCTCGCCGTCCTGACGCTGTTGTCGACGCTGTACGCCGGGACCCGCTGGTACGGGCTGTCCGTGCTCGAAGACCCGACAGCCATGCTCGCGGCGTGGCCCTTCGCCGCGGCCGCACTGGGTATCCTCGCAATTCACGAGTTCGGCCACTACGTCATGAGCCGGTACCACGAGGTTGAGGCGAGCCTGCCGTACTTCCTGCCGTTTCCGAACGTGCTCGGGACGCTGGGTGCGGTCATCAGCATGAACGACCACATCCCCGACCGGAAGGCGCTGTTCGACATCGGCGTCGCCGGCCCGCTGGCGGGTCTCGTTGCGACAGTCGTCGTGACTGCCATCGGTGTGACGCTCCCACCAGTGGAGGTAACTCGCGGCATCGTCACGAACATCGAACTTGGTTACCCGCTGTTGTTGCAGGGTATCGCCGCAGTCATGGGTGAACAGCTTGAGTACGCGAACCCGCAGCTCCTCCCGAACCCGGTCGTCATCGGCGGCTGGGTGGGGGCGTTCGTGACCTTCCTGAACCTCCTGCCAGTCGGCCAACTCGACGGTTCACACGTCGCTCGGTCGCTGTTTGGCGACCGACTGTCTCTGGTCCAGCTCGCCGTCCCCGTCGCCCTGTTTGGACTCGCTGGCTACCTTGTCGCCTTCGAGGGGGGCCGAGCGGCCGGGCTGTGGGCGTTCTGGGGGATTCTGGCGCTGGTGTTCGGCCGGCTCGGGTCGGCGACGCCGCTTGACGAGACGCCGCTGGGACCGGGCCGCTGGGCTGTCGGCCTGCTTACCTTCGTTCTGGGGATGCTCTGTTTCGTCCCGGTACCGCTCGTCATCACGATGTAGCGGCTTCCTGTGGACCGCCCTCCTGACCCCTCACAGCCCGTACGGGTCGTATTCGGGTCTGTTGTCCGCGTCGGCAGAGAGGTCATATCGCTCCCGGAACTCCGTGAGTAGGTCATCAGCGCCAGCAGTGAACAACACAGCGACGCCATACGGCCGGGAGTACGAGTCAGCATCGGGCGGATCGGGGTCGATGAAAATAGCGTCTGTCGGCGGGTCGCCGATACCGGGGAGTTCGGTCAGCAGTGATTCCATCGGCACGAGCCCGGTGAGCACGCTCGGGACGAACGTGCCGCCGGGCAGCGGCGCGCGCGGCTGCACGAAACACTCCGCGACCGGCTTGCCGTCTTCTTCGAGTACGGCGCTCGCCGGGCGTTCCAGCCCCGGCTCCCAGAGGTCAGCCGCGACTTCGGGGACTTCGGCGTCAACGACGAAATCCATCGCGACGCGGTCACGACGGTCGAACGAAAGCAGCGACCAGGCTTCCTCCGAGTCGTCGGGATCGCCGCCGAGCGTAGCCTCGACGAGATCACCTGTTCGGAGGTCGTCAACTGCCGGCTGTCGTTCGCCGTAGCCGGACTGGTACACGGTGTAGAGCCGCGTTGCATCGGTGTCGAACAGATTGATGTGCGGGACCGCATCGACGACCCGGTAGACCCTGAACACGCCCGTGCGCTCGTCCATACTTTCCCGACGCGCTCCATCGTCAAGACTCCGCGGACTCACCGGCGCTCAGGCAGCCGTCATGAGTTTGAGCCACTCGGTCAGGCAGTCGTCGCTACAGTGGTGGTGGCGCTGTCGTCCGCTGCCTGTATCCAGAACTCCGACGACGAGATGCCAGTCGTCGGCGTACATGTGGCCGCCACAGACCACGCAATCGCGCACCGTCTCGTCGTCCGTCCGTTTCCCGACCGACACGGTCTCGACGTAGTAGGTCCCTCCGAGGGCGTACGGCGTTTCCAGCTCCATCGGCACAGTCTGGGGACTACACACCCCTAAATGACGGGGCAAACCGCCTCGGTCGACACAACATGGAGGTAGCTCCGGCTCCAAGCAACAGGTATGAGTCAATCCACGGATCTCCCGGACCCGGACCCTGAACAGCTCCGCCTGGCCGCCGAACGGTTACTCGATGAGACGGTCGATCGCGACGAGGCACTCCATGTGACGGCCGACGATCTGTCGATTGCCATTCCGATGCGGTTCGGTTCGGACTCCCAACAGGCGACGTGGCGGTTCGACGGCGACGTGACGATATCAGCCGACGGTGTTCGTGGGCCGCTCAGAGAGTGGGTCGACCTCCTCGAAGAATAGCCGGCATCGGAGCCGAAGCGCTCAGAATGCCGCGACGTGGGGCAGAGATCAAATTATAGTGTCCACGCCGAGCGGTCCTGTTCGACGAGGTGCCAGTATGACCGGCGATTTCGGTCGGATCGAGCGAGGACTGTGCGTCGCAGTTACTGTGTCCGCGGCAGTTAGCGGGAGAATCTGGCCAGCGATTCGCCGAGGCCCGGACCGACACCTGCGGTGACTGCTGTTCGGGACGTGTGCACGCGAACGACTACTGGGAGAATGAACGTATGGCCACAGCGGTAATACGGAGTAGCAGGGCACGATATCCACGCTGGTGACCGAAATTGAAGCGTTCCGTTTCAGGCATCTCCTCTGTGTGCGTGGCCGATAAACAGTGTCACGGCGTTGCAGACGACGAGTGCGACGAACGCGACCCGCGTTGCCCCGGAGTTCAGGCCGGTAATTAGCAGCGGGAGATACAGAAACGGGAGCGCAATCGCTGTCCAGAACGCGAAACCTCGAACGGCGGAGACGAAAGGCTCGTCGAACTCCGGTATCGAGTCATCAAACTGGGCGAGTAATTCGTATGCGGACGAACTTGACATATGGAGGGAACCTATCCACGGCTTTTACTGGAGATAGCTTATAACCTCTAGAGGTTTCCGGCCGTTTCGCTTCGTTTCACGTACAGTGGTCCCCCAATAGTTCATTTTACTACAGGCTGAGCGGCGCGGAGACGTTTTATTAGCGGCGGAGATCTGGTATAACACCTGTGGAACTTCTGATATCTATGACATTCTCGGTGGACGTGCACGACCGATCACGGTCCGAGTAGTGACACGGTTACGTCGTGTTCTGTATCCGTTAGTGTGGTGCTATCAACGACGTGGTCCGGCAGCGACTCCCGCCACTCGGCGAGTCGTTGCTCGTGGTAGGTCCGATGGCGCTCCACCGAGTACGTCTCGTCGTCCGCGTCCCGGAGCTCGTCAGCGGTGTCGTCAGGCGTTGGATACGACGGTGCGTCCGTAGCCAGTAGCGAGCCGGGCTCGATGAGAATCGGTCCATCGTCGTCGTCGGGCTGGACGACGTGGAGACGCGCCCGCATCCGGCCGCTAAACGGCGGTGTGACGCGCAACACCGTCTCTGACCCGTCCGCAGCCGCTTCGATGGCTGCAACGAGGTCGGTGGCGCTTATCGCGAGTGATTTGATATCTGTCGGGTCGCTGTCCATGGTTGAGTCTGTATGTTCCATTGGTTCAGGCTGTTACATCCGATTGCTGTAGTCCCAGGTGTGGAGTCGGTCGGGCGTAATCGTAATCCGTACCTCGCGGCGGTCGGGTGCAAGCAGTTGGTCGGCCAGTGGTGAGTCGGTCCCGCCGAGATAGCGGTGCAACAACTCGGTGAGAACTGTCTTATCCTCGTCCGCTGTCATCGTCGCTGTTCCGTTGCCTCTGACGCCGCAGTACGGCGGCTCGTTCGTCGAGATTTCGAAGGAGACGCTGGCGTCATAGTCGAGGTAGTCGACAACTGCCGCATCCGCCCCAGTCGCACACTCGAAGACACCGTCAACGAACCGATACCAGAGCGAGAGCATCCAAGGCTTGTCTGCTGGAGTTCGACACCCGAGACGGAGTGGCACAGTTTCGGCGCTGAGAAACTGTTCCATCTCCTCGCTCGTCCACGGTCCGGAGACGGTCACCATACACACAGCCTACGGTCGCCGCTATGTTAACATCTCTGGGATGAGTCACTGCATTGTGACAGCACAGTTTCACGAGAATCGACAATAGGACAACCATAGCATTCTCAAAATAGATAATCTGCTGGGTAGCTTTATTTTGCTGTTCAGGAAAGTCACCGTGAGAGCAGTGCGTGAGTCGACAGGAGGGACAACAAGTGCAAAAGCGTGGTGAGACCGAGGAGGCAACGGTGCTCGTCGTTGACGATGAGCAAGATATCGCGGACCTGTATTCGACGTGGCTGCTGACCGCACACGACGTTCGGACCGCACACAGCGGTACTGAGGCGCTCCAGTTAGCCGACGCGTCCGTCGACGTCGTCTTTCTGGACCGACAGATGCCCGACATGAGTGGTGACGAGGTCCTCGACACTATCGCAGAACGGGGTATCGACCCCGCAGTAGTGATGGTGACGGCCGTCGACCCGGACTTCGACATTGTCGAGATGCCCTTCGACGAGTATCTGACCAAGCCGGTCAGCCGCGAGGACCTCCTCGACACCGTCTCGGAGATGCTTATCCGAACCACGTACGACGACCAGGTTCAGGAGTACTTCGCCGTAGCTTCGAAGAAGGCGACACTAGAAACCCAGAAGAACACACCACAACTCGAAGCAAGCGATGAATACCAGACCGTCAACAAGCGGTTCGAAGAACTCCGCCAAAGGGCCGATGCCACGGCCGCAGAGATTGACGATTTCGAGTCCGTATTTCAGCAGTTCCCCGGTAACGGGCTCTCATCTGGCTAATCGCTGGCGATTCTTTTCTCACGGAGCGACAGTAATGCGTCGAGCAGTCGGAGCAAACGTACTGGCGTTTGAGAACAACTCGTTGACGACGCAGTCTGCTTGCTCGGCACACCGCCGCTCGGACTGGTGTAGTGCTGTTCCCGAATCCGAGATAGAGACGCTACTGGCTGCTTGTCGATGTGATCTGGAAAATGCCCGGGGAGGGCAGTATACCCGAGCTTTACATGCCCGTCGCCCGTGGCACTGTCTACATGACCGACAACCCCGCCAGCGCCGTCGACACCATGGTCGACCGCCTTGAGGACGGTCACTATGACATCAGCGACGCCGACCGGGACCTCCTCCTCGACCTCGACCGGCAGATCCGCCTGCTGGGCCCCAGTGAGTTCTCCGACCACCGCCACGAGTTCCTGCTGCGGCGTGGGCTCATCATCGCGAAGCGTGTCGGCGGGCTCGCCGATGGCGTCGACGACCGCGAAGCCGCGGAAGATATCGTCCAGTGGATCAACACCGAACAGACCGGCAGTCCCGAGACAAACAAGGACTACCGCGTCGCGTTCCGCACTATCGGGAAGATCGTCACCGACGGTGACGAGTACCCGGACGCTGTCGAGTGGGTCCCCGGCGGGTATCCCGACAACTACGACCCGGCACCGAACCCCGCAACCATGCTGGACTGGGCCGACGATATCCAGCCGATGCTGGACGCCTGCCTCAACTCCCGCGACCGGGCACTGGTCGCCCTCGCATGGGATCTGGGCCCCCGCCCCGGCGAGCTCTACGACCTCACGCCCGGCGATATCGTCGATCACGACTACGGCCTGCAGGTCACACTCAACGGGAAGAACGGTCGCCGGTCGCCCGTCCTCGTCCCGTCGGTCCCCTATGTCCGCCGATGGCTCGACGATCATCCCGGCGGCGATACCGATCCGCTGTGGTGCAAGCTCTCGTCGCCAGAGAGCATCTCGAACAACCGTGTCCGTGACGCACTGAAAGACGTCGCCGACCGCGCCGGCGTCGACAAGACCGTCACGCCGACGCACTTCCGAAAGTCCTCGGCCAGCTATCTCGCCTCGCAGGGCGTCTCGCAGGCCCACCTCGAAGAACACCACGGCTGGACGCGTGGATCCGACATCGCGAGCCGGTACATCGCCGTCTTCGACGACGCCAGCGAGCGGGAGATCGCCCGTGCCCACGGCCTTGATGTCGAAGCTGACGAACCCGATGCCGTCGGTCCACTGGTCTGCCCGCGTTGCGAGCAGAAGACGCCCCGGGAGAAAGACGCCTGCGTGTGGTGTGGCCAAGTCCTCTCCCAGACCGCGGCCGAAGGGGCCGAACGACAGCGACAGGATGCGATGGACAGCATGGTCGCCGCCGACAGCGACCTTGCCGAAGCCATCGCGACCGTCGAAGCTGAAATCGGCGACGACGTCTCTATCCGTATCGAAGGACTGGACGAGTGACTCAGACATCGTAGCCAGCCTCCCGAAGTGACGCAAGCCAGTTTTCCGCATATTCGGCGTAGGGAACGTCGCTCTCGGCGATGGTCTGCAGCTCTTCGTGGACGTTGTACAGCGTTTCGAGTCGGTCGTCGCGTTTTGCGTCTGTGGTGTTCGTATCGACACTCATGAATCCTCACCTCGGAAAAAGCAGTCATAACACAGCGCGTCAATGTCGCCGCTCCCGGGACAACCGACGGTCCCGTTCGGGCAGGTAGTGTCTTGGTCGCCGACACCGGCCAGCTGGGTAGTGGTCGCGATGGCGTCGCGACGGCTCATGCCACCGTCCGTCGCAACGCGCTTGACCTCGACATCGTGCCGTTCCTTGCGCTCGTGGCGCTCGGCTTCGTCGCTCACCGACACGAGATCCTGCGCAGTCTCGGACCACGAGCAGTCCTGACAGTCAGCGACCGCCATCAGTCCGCACCTCTCTTGACCAGCGTGGCTTCGTCAGTGGTCACAGCCCGGGGCGCTCCATGGAGAAGATCCTTCGCAGCGGACCGGGTAGCGACCTCGCGAAAGTATGGGTCCTCGCCTTGGAGTCGGTCCAGCGACGAGTAGCCGGCGACGAAAAACCGCCCCTCATCAGGAACGTACTCGATCTCGTTGAACCCAGCGCTTGACCAGGTCACTACGACGAGGTCGCCGCCGGTGTGTTGGATGGCCCGCAGCCAGTCAATCGGGCGCGGTTCGTCGGCGGGAATCTCGCCACACAGTGCCGCCCGGACACGCTTGACCGTCTTGCGCTGCCCGTTGTCGGCCTCATCGAGAGCGGCCAGTGCGGCGTCGGTCGCGGACTGGTCGGCCGGCAGCGGGAGCTGGTCCAGATCCCACGGGAGGTCCTCGTTCGGTGGGTGGCTTCGCGTCGCAGGCTGGCGTGATGTGGCTGCCATCTACGCCACCTCCTCGCCGTGCTTGCGGTCCCACTCGAACTCGTAGTCGACCTCATCGAGTTTGTGCCGCAGCGAGGGCCGCTGGTCGCTACGACCGCCGTGTGGCTGGTCGAGGACACACTTCGTACAGGCCGGATACAGCCGGCGGTGACACTCCCGCCGGGTCATGTCCGCTGGGTCGTCGGCCGTGAGGTCGGCACAGTCCGGGTCGTCGTGGTAGCAGATGTCGCCGCGGCCGCTTGTCCGGACTCGGTAGACGGTGTCGTCGAGGTCGCCGTCGTCTTGCTCGATCCGATGGCGTCGTTCGTCACGGGTGATTGCGCCGGCCATCAGCACCACGCCTCCCGCTCGACCACGACGTTACTCTTGATCCACGCCTCGGACTCAGTCGTCGCGACCGTGACGTTCGCGAGCGTGGTGAGCTGGATGTCGGCCGTCGGCGCGAGCAGCACACCGGTCGGGTCTTCGATGCAAGCCATCTCCTCTGGTAGGGTGTGCTGGCGCTCGCGGGCGCACACGGAGGGTTCCGACATCAGTCATCACCCCACGAGCCACGGAACGTCTCCTCGACGGTCACATACACGGACACGTCGACATCGTCGGCCACCGAGTGTCGCGCCGCGCGTTCGAGATCATCCGCGAGCGTGCGGAGTTTCGAGGCGGCCTCGATGCGGGTGTCGGTGTGTTGGTAGTCAGCGGAGGTGTCATTGCGGAGGTAGTCTTCAACAGCATTCAAATCCGCCCGCTGGTCAGGGGTCATACCGTCCCACGCGCTGTCGAGGACGGTCCCAACCATGTTCGCAGCGGCCGTGTCGGTCATGCCACCATCGGTCATCGGCTCGCCGACGTGGTCGGCGCTGACAGCGTCAGGATCAGCTTTCGCGAGCTCTCCGGCGAGGTAGCCGGGATCGCCGTTGTCCGTGTAGCGGTCGCGCTCAATGGGCTCATCGAACGTAGCCCCACAGTGACTGCAGGCGTACTTCGCCTGTGCGGGCCGGCCGCGCATCTTGTTCTTTGCCCGCCTGCAGATGCCCGTCGTGTCGCACTCAGGGCAGGCACGGACAGTGTTATCGGCCTGTGGGCCAGCGGTGCTAATGGAGGGGCTGGTGCCTATCTGAGTCCTCTCCAAGTGGCTCGCGGTGTCACGCGAGTCCGCCTTCTGAGTACTGCTCTGTTCTGGATTATCACGACCGTCTGCACGGTCGGCTATGCCGCTCTCGTTGGGCTCAGTTTTAAGAGCCCGATGTCCGTCTTTGTTCATGGCTTTCGTGCACCGGAAGCCAACGACCCCGAGGTGCCCTTAACACCATTTGAGGGGTCGTTTTAGGGCGATGACCCAACGGCCTCCGAGTTGTAAGTGTATCCTTACGCTATTAATGTTACTGGTAGTAGCACCCTAAAGTGAGCCTACCAGTAGTTCTATACAGCGGTGTTACCAACAGTATCATGTATGGCCCTCGCTACCGATGAGATGATGCTGTTGCAGCTCCCGACAGACGAAATGATCCTTACGGAGCTGCGGGACGGTCGAAATCTCGGGGCCAACATCGCCGACGAGATCGGCCGACACAAGAAAACAGTCACCAAGCGGTTGAACCAGCTTGAAGACTACGGACTCGTCAATAATATCGGACGCGGCGTCTACGAGCTCACCGAGTCTGGTAGAATTGCTCTGGATCACATCGACAAGTATGACCGGAGCTCCAATGAACTCGAAGACACCATTGAGCGCAAACTCACCGACGAGTCCTGACATTCTCACGCGGGCTGTGCTATCAACGATAGCTCGTCTTCCAACCAGTCGGGCGTCTCGATATCGGCGAGTTCCCCATCGCGGTACGTGCTCTCGACGTCCATCTCGCCAGACAGACTGACTTGGCAGATCCAGCGCCGGCCATCGGGGTGCGTGACCTTCAGTCGGTGACCGTCCTCGCTGCGGCCCAGCTGGCGCACTTCAACTTCGTTGCCGGCGTAGTCCCGGATACTCATTTTCTGTGGCATACACGCCACACCGAGGGGTGGATATTGCTTAAAAAGGTGCTAGATGTCCGAATAATCGGGACGCGATGCCCATCGATATTATCCGCTGTTCGTTTGGTGGGTCTGGTCGTGGCGTGGGCGGTACAACTGAAACAATATCAGCATACCACCTGGCTTCCGAAAACCATAGCACGTCTAAACAAAGCTCAGTGATGTGCTGTTATGACAGGAGGAGTTATACATAGACTGTGGTCATGATCAGTAATAGTGTCCTTAATCAGATCAGCATGATCCTCCGCATATCACTCTCACTAGACTTTGTGATCCTGATCTTTCTGCTCGGCGAATACAGATCAATGAATCGAGATTCTATATCTCCTCTCAGGTTGAAGCCGTTGAAGTACGGAATTTTGGTGATCTTAGGATCAGTCATTATAACTGTAGCTACGATCTCTCTCAGGGTTTTTTCCGATATCTTTGACTTTGATATAGGCGTCCTACCATTACTAGCATTTATAATACAAATGATAATCATAACTGGGGCCTCAATCTGGCTATCCCATATTATTTTGAACGAGTGAACGCTAATGTTGAGTCAAGATGGAGGCTCCTGAGGATGGATGGCACAAAGAAATTTTTGATGAGAATGATCTAAAATTATTGAGAGATGAGTATAGCCAGAAGGACGAACCCATTAAAACATTTGCAGAAGGCTGCTGTGATGATGGACTAGTTCCTGGACAAAGGGTAGAGAATTTGGCCTATATTATTGGTGAATTTGCTCACTCAAATTTTAATGACGAAGGACTGTTTGTTGAAGTGATTGAAAAAAGTGTAGACGGAGAGGAAGGTGAAAAACTAGCGAAGTCTTATATCGGGATCCAAGCAATAAAAGATCTTGAGACTTGATCTAACTATATTTTCTAAAACCCATATTCGATGCAAGGCTTTGAAAGCACTGTCTACACAACCAGATATCGTATTTTCCGATAAGACCTTGCTCTCGTCCACAATATTGACATGCACTTAGTTGCTTAGTATGCACAACCTTTTGGACTAATTTTGGTTGGTCTTCGATCTCAGAGTTTTGAATAGACCACCATATATTCCAAAGATATGCCTTCTGTGCCTTTCGAATCAGGACCTTATTTGTTGATTCATTAGAAGATCCAAAAGCTGCTTCAGCGGCGCTGGTGAACTGCCGCTTCCGTTTTTCTAAATACTCTCTCGCCTGGTTTGGACTAATTGGATCATCAATAGCTGAGCGCGTATTGCCGGAAGTGAAGTTACTATCTTCAATTCCTTCAAAAAACTGACTTTCGAACTTTTGTAGTGAATCAGTCCACTCTGGTCTACTTGATTTAGCATATTCGATAATTTGTCTCAGATATACTCCATTCTTTATTTTTAGATCACTGGGATCTATACCCTGCGTAAAATGGTTATATGCCAACTCGTAGATCTGGTCTTTGCATCCAGTACTATACTTACCAATTTCGCTCAGCGCTTCAAATAGTTCGTCAGAACCCGCTGATTCAGGGTCAAAAGGCAGGTCATCGCGATACTCTTCTTCAGTTACAGTCCTGTGGTGGGAGGTATCCGTATCGGAATACGATTTATTAGGGGATCTGGTATCGATATCGTCTGCCATTGTTCTGGAATCTTCCTATGTGGCCGAACGGCTGTGCTAGGTACATTACTGTTAGTCACGTAAATAAGACTTAGGTGCTGTTTCTTTTGGGTAATACGCTGGAGTTCTCTCAACTTTTCATTGACCGTAGCTATTTCAGCCTTTCAGATGAGTGAGGATATACTCGAAACGGCCGATACCGACGACAGTGGCCTATCCGCCATCGGCTTGTCGGCTCACAATTCGACAACAGTTGGCTGAAGTCTCGACACACATCAGCCGCAGCACCCTTTTCGATGTCCTGCAGGTACATGATTTAGCACTCACCCAGCGGCCTGAGAGAACCTCCGCACAGTAGTCAATCTTGCAGGCCAGATTGGAGTACTCTACTCAGGTCGATATCGTAGCCGGACCGGACACTCTGGTCGATAACCGTATACCGACGATCCCGCGTTGAGCCCAGCCGCTCAACAAGGTCGTACTCATCGAGCTTCCGGAGCTTCCGGCGCTGTGACCGCTCCGCCAGTGGCGTTCGCGAGCGGCCGTCGTACGCTCGGTCGGCGACAGCGTCGTAGCGGTCGTGCAGCGTCTCGCCGTCGATTTCCCCGGCGTCCCGTACCAGCGCGTAGAGCAGGTGATGATGGAACGACAGCGAGTCCAGCGCTGCCTGCCGCATCCACTCCCGGGCCAGTGGATACGCGCCGGCGACGTCCTCATCGCGAACAGTGTGGTGATCCCGATCCTGTGCCAGCGTCGCTGCGGCCAGCAGCGAGTAGATCCCGAAGCGGGCGATGCCAGCGACCTCGTCGGCGATCATTTCGAGCTGGCGTCGGGCAACGACACCATGGTCCAGTCCCTTCTCGGCGCGGGGTTCGAGGATGTCGGCCAGCTCATCGGTGCCGTAGCGATCCAGCGTCAGCGTCTGTCCGTGCAACCGGTGGGTGATCCGTCCGGGGGCGTGGGTCAGCCACTCGGCAGCGTCGTAGCAGATGATCACCAGCGAGATGCCAGTGACGTCGGCCAGCCGTTCGAGCGCCTTGGTGTCGTGGCATCCGTTCTAGGCTAAGGCTGAGTTAGCAGGAAAACCACCAGATGTTACCGGGATGAGAAACCGGTGGAAAGTGAATGAAACTACCACCGGATGAGGTAATCGAAGAGCGGTTGGTGAATACTTTTCCAAACAGCCGGCTGCGCGAGCTGGCTCGCGCAACCGGACTGGTGCAGCGCGACGGCGGGAAGTTGGAAGCTGACGCTCTGTTCTGGGCGCTTGCGCTCGGATTTCTCTCAGCCGGGCACAGAACAATCGAAGCGTTCCGCCAAACCTACATCGATACCTTTGGTGGCACGATCAGGTACTCATCCTTCTACGAGTGGTTCACGCCTGAACTGTGTACATTCCTTCGAGAGGTCCTCAAGGAGGCCCTTGAGGACCTCGATCACGAGAGCGACCGTCTCCAAGGACGGTTTGAGGAGTTCCGTGAAGTCTTCATCGTGGATATGACAGTCATTACGCTGTTCCAGGAGCTGTTTGATGAGTTCCCTGGCTTTGGTGACGACCACGCTGGAGCGAAGCTCCACGTGGTCGAATCAACCAGTACAGGCCTCCCTACCGAGTTTTCTATCACAGACGCTCGCACGCACGAGTCAACGCAGTTGTCGACTGGACCATGGCTGGAGAACGCACTGCTGCTGTACGATCAGGCGTACTTCGAGTACCGGACGATGGACTTGATCGACACTAACGGCGGCTGGTTCCTGACGCGGTTGAAGCCAAACGCACAACCGAAGATCGTCGACGAACTCAGGGAATGGCGTGGCAACGCCATTTCTCTGGAGGGAGAAAAAGTTCAGGATATTCTGGACGATCTGCATCGTGACGTGATTGATGCCAAGAGCGAGGTCGAGTTCAAGCGACGCGTCTACAACGGCACGCGCAGCCGTGCCGTTGAGACGTTTCGCGTCGTTGGTGTCTGGAACGAGGACCAACAGCAGTACCACCTCTACATCACGAATCTTCCAGCTGACGACTACGCTGCCTCAGATATCGCAAAGCTCTACCAAGCTAGATGGGAAGTAGAGCTTCTCTTCCGTGAACTCAAGACTACATACGCCCTTGACAAGATGGATACAACCAAACCAGAGGTCGTTGAAGCGCTCATTCTGATCAGCCTCATTTCACTCATTGTGAGCCGGACACTTCGAGAACTGTTCATCGAGATTCTCGAAGACAACTGCAGTGACGACGACATTGAGCCGTCGTCACTGCTGCCACGAGAGCGCTGGGCAAAGGCTGTGAGCCGCCGGAATGATCGGATACTCCGCCGAGTCGCTCGGCGACTCGGCTATGAGACGCCAAGTCTCGTCAAATCGCTGATGAACGACGGATTGAACCCGAACGCTCACCGTACCTTATTGCTTGAGGAGGTACAGTACAACTCGTTTGACGCCAAGCTCGCGTAATCCAGCGAGAACGCTGGATTCGCGTCGCTGGTTAGCTGCGCTACTCGGTCCAGATGGGCAATTCAGTGCTTCTTCCTCCTGAGAGAAGTTCAGGCTGTCACACACGAGCAGATCGAATCTTCAGCGCCAGTTATTCACCGTAGATGTATCACCAGCTCTGGCACAATCTCTGTCAGCCGAATCAAGTTAGACTAGAACGGATGGGTGTCGTGGATGTCAGAAGCCTCGTCGAGGACAACGACGAGTGGGTCCTCAACACGCCCGCGCAAGGAGAGACACAGGTCTTCGAGTGGTGTGTTGGTAGCGGGTTTGGGCCCGACCGCTGCCAGTACTTCTCGGATGATGCTCGCCGTCGACGCCCCCATACACTCGACGTGGGTGTAGTCGAGATCGTGGCGCTCGGACAGCTGGCTGAGTGTGTGTCGCGCCAGGACAGTCTTCCCGACGCCGGGCGACCCTTCAATGAGGAGATCGTCGCCTTGCTGGCCGCGCTTTGTGGGCGCGAGCGCAGTGGCAAGCCGGTCGACGGCAGCATCGCGGTGGAGGAGGCGTTGCGGGGCGTACGTGTCGTCAAAGACCGACCGGTCCGCAATCATGTCAGCGGCTGATGATAGCGTGGTATATAAATGGGTGCGTGATGTCCGAATCTTGGCTGCTGTCAGTTGTCAGGGGAGTTCCTTATTTGATCGGACAGAGTGAAACACCTTCTCAGTACGCGTGCCTATTGACGACTAGATTTTCTAACAGTTCAGAGAAATGTACTGATTGTGATGAAAGATCGAGCGCGCATTCAGCACTTCCTTAAATTCCTCTGTGTAATAAATGAGCCATATGGAAGATAATTCGAACATGGACAGAGGGGGAGCAACCGCCGGCGAGTCAAGAAGTGTTTACGAAGCGATCTTCCGTGAAATGAGTGATGCAGCCTTTTTGATCGACGTTGAACAATCAGACGAAGACTACACGTTTACCTACCGGCGAAATAACGCCTCACATCAGGAGCAATCTGGCCTTTCTGAAGATGAACTACGCGGACAGACCCCACAGGAACTTCTTGGCGACGAACAGGGCACTGTTGTCGCAGGGAACTATCAAGAGTGCGTTGAAAAGGGAGAAACCATCGAGTACGAAGAGAAATTAGAGTTACCTGGTGGGACGAGTGACTGGCAGACAAAACTCACCCCGATCACCGACTCCGGCCAAGTCACCCAAATCGTCGGCGTCGCTCGGGACATGACAGAAAAGAAAGAGCAAGAACGGCAGCTGAAGCGCATCCATCGGCGGTTTGAGACTGTCATGGAAACCATGTCCGCAGCGGTATTTCTGAAGGATGCCGACGACCAGTATCTCATGATGAATCAGGCGTGCCGTGAACTGTTCAACGTAGAAGATCAAGACATCGTCGGATTGACCGATGAGGACCTCTTTCCACCAGATACGGCTGAGCAAGTCAGAACAGACGACCGACGGGTCTTCGAGAACGGCGAGGTGATTGAGATAGAGGAGACAGTCCCAACAACTTCCGGGAACACTGTCCGGTTGACGCGTAAATCACCTGTGTACGACGAAGATGGTGAGGTTATGGCTCTTTGTGGCGTCTCGACTGACATTACCGAACGCAAACAGGCCGAACGGCAACTCAAAGAGAACAAAGAACGGCTCACAGAACAGAATACCGCACTGGAATCGTTGGCTCAGATCATAACCGATACAGAGCGAACAGTCAACCAGCAGATAACTGACCTGCTCGATCTGGGAACGACGTATCTTGATCTCGATGTTGGAATCCTCTCGGAGATCGACGGTTCTGAGTACACGGTCCGGAACGTCGTTGACCCTTCGAAAGGCATCACCTCCGGAGATTCGTTCGATCTCACCGATACGTATTGTTCGTTGGTCTATGATGCTGACGGCCCCGTCTCATTTCACAGCGCAACTGATGGTGGTGTCAAAGACCATCCGGCGTATGAAAAGCAAGGGATCGAGTCCTACATCGGGGTTCCAGTCTTCGTCGAGGACAAACGGTATGGTACCTTGAATTTCTCCCGATCTGAGTCTCGTGAGGAAGCAATCACAGACGCTGAGGAGTCGTTCGTCCGGATTATGGCACAGTGGATGGGGACGGAACTCAATCGCCAGCAACGTGAAGAGGAACTTGAACGGACCAGCAAGTTCCTGCAAGAGACACAGGCAGTCGCAAAGGTTGGTGGATGGGAGGTTAGCCTGCGGTCCGAGCGGATGCGATGGTCCGAAGAATTGTATCGCATCCACGGACTGCCACTGGATGCGAACCCGACACCTGAAGAGGCGATCGAGTTCTATCATCCGGACGGTAGAGACACTATCAGAGAAGCCTTCGACAGACTCACTACTGAAGGCGAACCGTACGACCTGGAGCTGCGGATTGTCACCGCAGACGACGAGGTCCGCTGGGTCCGCACGCGCGGTGAACCACGGTATGAGGATGACGAAATCGTTGCCGTCCACGGAACGTTTCAGGATATCACCGAACGCAAAGAACGCGAAGAGGAACTAAACCGTTCTCAACAGATTATTGAAAATTCGACCGATATCGCTACGATTATCGATCCAGAGGGAACGATAACGTACGTTAGTTCCGCTGTCAAAGATGTTCTGGGACATGACCCAGAGGAGTTGATCGGTGCCAACGGGTTCAGGTATCAACCAGAAGAAACCCAAGGAGCTGTTGCGGATGCTGTCGAACATGTGCTCGACAATCCTGCTGAAACGAAGAGGGTGCAGACACGGTTTCGGCGAGCTGATAGCTCGTGGTGCTGGATCGAATCAACGCTTCGAAACCGTCTTGATGATAATGTGATCGATGGGATACTAGTAAGCAGTCGGGACATTACCGAACGCAAAGAACGCGAGCAGGAACTCCACCGACAGAATAGTCGACTCAACGAGTTTGCAAGCGTGATTTCTCACGACCTCCGAAATCCACTCAACGTCGCTCAGGGACGGGCGGCGATTCTGCAACAGCGGGACGACGACGAGTTGCAGGAACACCTCACTCCGCTCGTGAGGTCGCTGGACCGAATGGAGAGTATTATCGAAGATACGCTGACGCTTGCTCGACAGGGCGAAACTGTTGGTGGGACAGATCCGATATCGGTCGTTGATCTGATCGGGAAATGCTGGGCAGGGGTAGAGACAGGTGAAGCGACGCTCGAAATCGAGGACGAGTTCACGCTACGTGGGGACCACGACCGGCTCCAACACGTGTTCGAGAACCTGTTCCGCAATGCAGTGGAACATGGGGGCGAGGATGTAACGGTCTGGGTTGGACGCTGTGGTGAGGACTGTCTCTATGTCGAAGATGATGGGCCAGGAATTCCACCGAGTGACCGCGACGCGGTACTCGAACCAGGCCACACGTCTGTAAGTGGCGGAACAGGCTTCGGTCTCACGATTGTAAAGCGCATCGCAGAGGCCCACGGCTGGGAGGTAGCGATTACCGACGGGCGAGACGGCGGTGCTCGATTTGAGTTCGATACTGCTGGACTGCCCGATAAGTGAGTGGTATTGACCGACTGATTCGCCAGTTCTGATCCGAACACGGGGTTGCTGTGCTGTATCCGTTCTGAATGGATTCTGCGTAGGGCATTCTGTCTGGATTGCTCGTGCTGACTTCGACCTCTGCATGTTTCACCGGCCCTCTGACGGATTTCATATAAGTTGCCCCTAATCAGGTTACGGATACTCTCTGTACCGCTCACAATAAGAAGTAGAGTCACTACATTCACAACAGCTAATATTAGGTAACCAACCGCCGGCCATCCGAAGGCTACAGGAATAGGAAGTGGTCAGCCCTGCAGTTGCTCAGCGTACCAGCGGCTATGCACGAACCGCTGTGGGCACCACTGCTCGTGTGGGAAGTCATCGATGTTCATTGCCACAGCCCCACACTCGGTACACCGAATTTCGCCGGTCGGCCGGCGTGCGGTCAGCCCGCCCTGCCCGACCGAGGCCTCCTCAAAGACGAGCTCGAACGTCGTTGACGGGTCAGCGAAGGACTTCATTTGAGGTCGACCTCCAAGCCACTCGACCGTCGGTACGCCAACAACGCGAGTCTGTCGCGAGGGAGCGGCACGTACACACCCAGCCGTAGCGACGATAGCGGCGTGAGCTCGACGTGAGCCCAGTCCACGCGGCCCTGCCCGTACTGCATCTCGGTCATGCGTCAACCTCCTGGACGACGACAACGCTGTCGACGATCTGCCGGCCGACGGGTCGCCACGCACACCCAGTCCACTCTTCCTCGACGTGATCGTAGCGGCCGTCGCTGCGGGGTTCGTAGCGATCCCGGCGCGGGGTCCCGCCGGCGGGCGTCCGCCGAACGACGATCGCTTCCGATGGGTCCGTCATCGGGACACCCCGCCATCGATGTGTTCCGCCAGCGCTGTCTGGTCGACGCCGGCGGGAATCTGCTTGTCCCCGCGGGCAAACCAGACAGCTCGTAGATGCTTGCACCCGCCGTCGGGTCGCCGATGCAGCATGTCGGGACAGTCACAGATGCCGGCGTCGGGATCGACGATGTACTGCGTGCCTTTGTTATAAACCGCGACCTGCTCGTCGCGGGTCGCCGGGTCGTCAGCGTAGATGTCCATGTGCTCGGTCAGCGCGGCCACGTCACGCTGGTCCAGCTGGGCCAGCGCTGCGATGTCGGCAGTCGCTGCGGTGGCCATCACGCCAGCACCTCCAAGAGCGTGCCGCTGTTACGCAACCGCTTGGCTTCGTCGACAGCCTCGCGACCGTCGGCGCCGTGGTGGTCGATGATCTCGGCCCGGTCGGCGACGATGTCGTCCAGTGCTGTCCGGACGTGGGCCCGCACCTCAGCATCAAGCTGCTCGCGAATCGTCTCGGCGGCATCGAAACATACCGCGTCCATCTCGGAGAGGATGGTCTCCCCGTCGTCTTCGCTGAGCGTGTAGCAGCGTTCCATCGCATCGGCCAGCCGCACGATGGCGCCGTCGCGGAAGTACAGCTTGTCCCGCACGATGTCAGCGAGCAGGTCCGACTCGAACTGGTCGACGGCGCGGTCGACAGCCTCGTGTCGGCGCTTGTCGGCCTTCGGGTGGTATTGGGGCATCAGTTCTCGACCTCCTCGGGGTAGAGCTCTCGCACAACGGCGCGGTACGCATCCCGAGCGTCGGCGTCGACAGTGTCACCGTGGCCCTCTGGCCGAGTGATGACAGCCTGCCAGTCCGACAGCGGCCGAATGGTCTCGCCGTTGCCGGCGGCCTGAGACTCGACGACAACAGCGCGACCGCCGTCGGCAGTGACGTACAGCGTCTGGATGGCTGGCCGCTCGCGGTTGGCGACGCCGGTTGCCTGCCCGCGGTCGTTGGTCCGGTACTCCAGCTGGAGGCCGGCGCGTGCCTCGACAGCGTGGTAGCGCTCTTCGTCAGCGTCGGCATCCTCGCGACCGCCGTTGTCGGCCCACGTCTCCGGGATGATCTGCGATTCGTCTGACTGGTCGATCCACTGCCAAACTCGGTCCGTGCCAGCAGATTGATTGCTGGGGCGAATTGATTGGCTCATGCTTCGGTTGGTCGAAGCGCGGGCGGTGTCTGAAGCACCGTCCGAATTCTGCATCGGCGAGCTCCCACGCTTCATACATACACATTATTCTGTCATCAACATAAACCTATGGGTTGTAGGTTATTGGCGATAGGTTTACGGCGGTAGCCTACCACTTTTACAACGGAGATGAGTACAGCAGAACCAATCATGGACGCAGATGATATGCGTGACGCAGATTGGGCCATCCTCGAAGTACTTCGCGAAGGCCGAGCGAACGCACCGCTTATCGCTGAGCAAGCGGGCTACTCGGCCCAGTACGTTCGAGAACGGCTTGGTCGACTCAAGCAAGACGATATCGTTGAGCCACTAGGTCACGGTATGTATGCGACCAATCCAGATGAGATTCCGAACAGGGAAGCGAGCAATACCGAGTGAGTGCGAGCAGTGCGGCGTCACGTCCCGCGGCGCCGTCGTCCACCAGTTCGGCGACGAACTGCTGTATGTCGACTGCGCAGCGCCGAGCGACTGCTCCCGCTGCGGGACCGACACATCGAAGCTGACGCTGGCCGGCGAGTGGCTGTGCACGGCCTGCTAGGACATCCGGAGCGACCGGGATACGGTACGTGCTTCAACCGCCCAAGGGTCCGTCTGAAACAGTCATTCGTGCTTGGGACGGCGGCATACAGCGAGCTTCAACCGCCCAAGGGCCCATCTGAAACGCTCGGAAAACGGACTGTTCCGCGACTTGTTGATGCTTCAACCCCACAAGGGTCCATCTGAAACCGGCCGGCCAGCGCCGCCAAGAAGGCGACGAACATGCTTCAACCGCCCAAGGGTCCGTCTGAAACGCGGCGACTCGGTGATAGCTTGTATGTCTTACCCGTTGCTTCAACCGTCCAGGGGTCCGTCTGAAACCGCTCAAGCACTCCGTCACCGAGCAACGGCGCGGCTTCAACCGCCCAAGGGTCCATCTGAAACACAAACAAAATCGGTCTTCGCTGTCGTTCGTCGAGCTTCAACCGCCCAAGGGTCCATCTGAAACTGCGAGCGCCCAAAATCCGCCCGATTCAATGCTGCTTCAACCGCCCAAGGGTCCATCTGAAACCAACCCCCACAGTCAACGACTCGGCGATCAAGCTGGGGCTTCAACCGCCCAAGGGTCCGTCTGAAACCGGCCCAACGACGTTTAGAGCGGCAAACCCAAGGTGCTTCAACCGCCCAAGGGTCCGTCTGAAACGCGTCCAGTTCCCCAGCGGGCTCTGCGTGGTAGACTGGCTTCAACCGCCCAAGGGTCCGTCTGAAACGTCCTGGGCCTTCGAGACGGCTTCGCCGGGGTTATCGCTTCAACCGCCCAAGGGTCCGTCTGAAACTGGCAGTAGAGATCTCAAAGCTCCCGATCTGGTCGCTTCAACCGCCCAAGGGTCCGTCTGAAACTGGGTGTACTGAACCTCGGCGTCGTAGCCGCCGGGCGCTTCAACCGCCCAAGGGTCCGTCTGAAACCGTTGTCCCACTTTGTCCCGCCGCGGGACCACTGCGTGCTTCAACCGCCCAAGGGTCCGTCTGAAACTGCCGTTGCCCACGACAAGCCGCTCGGGGTGGCGCGTGCTTCAACCGCCCAAGGGTCCGTCTGAAACCGTCCGACGGGGCCAGACAGTCCGGCCACTGCTCTCGCTTCAACCGCCCAAGGGTCCGTCTGAAACCCCATGACGTATGCGCCGCCGACGCTGTCGAGCGCGCTTCAACCGCCCAAGGGTCCGTCTGAAACACGCACTCAAAACGACTGAGCCAGAGGAGTTGATAGAGGCTTCAACCGCCCAAGGGTCCGTCTGAAACCACAACCTCAAGCACCGACGACGAACGAACTGTATCCGCTTCAACCGCCCAAGGGTCCGTCTGAAACCCACGTCAGCCGTCCCGTCGACAGCGTTCGGGTCGCTTCAACCGCCCAAGGGTCCGTCTGAAACATGCATTATGGCAATTCAGGAACGCAATTCCACGAACGCTTCAACCGCCCAAGGGTCCGTCTGAAACCACTCTATCGCCAGGTGCGACGAGGGCGTTCGAGAGCTTCAACCGCCCAAGGGTCCGTCTGAAACCATCAGGCGGGGCGGCCATTATTACAGCACTATGCGGCTTCAACCGCCCAAGGGTCCGTCTGAAACGCGGGCGACCAGCTCGCCGGGGGTCCGCTCGACGTGCTTCAACCGCTCAAGGGTCCGTCTGAAACAACGCACCGGCATCGGTAAGCGTCACCCGCTGTGTGCTTCAACCGCCCAAGGGTCCGTCTGAAACGGGACAGTTCCGCCACCGGCTCACGGGCGAGTTGGTCGCTTCAACCGCCCAAGGGTCCGTCTGAAACGCGACAGACCCTGATGCCGTCCCAGACGACGCGCCGGCTTCAACCGCCCAAGGGTCCGTCTGAAACGCGGCGATAACTGGCACACGCTTCGGGTCCCGCCCGCTTCAACCGCCCAAGGGTCCGTCTGAAACCTGACGGGTTTCCGGTCCCTCTCCGAGTTTATCGAGGCTTCAACCGCCCAAGGGTCCGTCTGAAACTCGCAGAGACAGGCGAGTTTGAGGTGGTAGAACAGTCGCTTCAACCGCCCAAGGGTCCGTCTGAAACCGGACACCACACCCGAAGTCCCACTGCTCGGGTTTGCTTCAACCGCCCAAGGGTCCGTCTGAAACGATGATCGACCCTGGCACACTGCCGAGCTTCGGCAAGGCTTCAACCGCCCAAGGGTCCGTCTGAAACAATGCCCGATTTCCGGGACACAGCCTGTCTTGAGGCCGGTTTCACTTCACTATTTTCGTCGACCACCAATATCCCCTGAACCCCCGGGGGTCGACGGAAACCACTCCAGTTTGCCACCGCGCTCCGCACCGGCCTCAACCGTATTACTCTGTGACTCGTTTCTTCTTATGGGGTCTGTATGTACCAGAACGGCCACTACGGCGCAGCGCTACTCTTTGTCGCCCCAACCGGCGCGCTCCTCATTGCCGCCGGCTTCGTCGAGCTCGCCCTCATGGCCGGAGCCACGGCGGTCGCCCTCGCGATGGTGCCCGATCTCGACCAGCGCGTGCCAGGTATCACGCACCAAGGCCCACTCACACGTCTGGTTTGGGCTGGCTGTTGGTCTCCTGCTCGCTCCGGTCGGGACGCTCGTGACGGTCGCACCCCTTCTGGGATGGGCTGTGACAGGGTTCGTCGTCGGGTCTGTGACTATCGCGTCGCATATCACCGCCGACGCATTGACCGCATTTCCCCCCAGTACTGCACCTGCACTACGAAGAGCGGGTCTGCGGTCAGTTAGCTATCTGAGCCAAGGGATACTTCATAGAGCGATCTTCGGTTGCCTGAGAGGGGCCAGCACTGCGACATCCTTACTCACCCGTCTCACTGGTATCAACTTCTCCAGAGGTAGTAAACTGTCCAACGAGCGAGCGTAGGTCACTGGCTCGTTCGGAGAGTGTTTGAATATTAGTGGTCACTTCGGTGACCGATGCAGTCTGTTCTTCCGCGGAGGCCGCAGCGTTTTCTGACTGTGCAGTCGTTTCCTCGCTTATCGAGCCGACCTCATCAACCATTGCGACGACTGCTTCGCTTGAGGTAGCCTGTTCAGCCGTCGCATCGCTGATAGACTGGACGCCATCATTTGCCGATTCGACTTTTCTGGCGATATTTCCGAGCGCATCAGTAGCCTCTTCGACTGTTGTATGACCGTCTTCGATTTGGTCTCCGATCTTCTGCATATCGGCAACCGTCTCATTAGTGACTGATTGCACATCAGCGATGATTGAGCTAATGTCGTCTGTCGCCTCCTGAGTTTCCTCGGCAAGTTGTTTCACTTCGTTAGCGACGACAGCAAACCCTTCTCCGTCAGTTCCGCCGTCACCGTTGCCAGCACGAGCAGCTTCAATATTCGCGTTGAGCGCAAGCATATTTGTCTGCTCAGCGATGTCATCGATGAGTGTCACAACCTCATTAATTCGGTCTACTTCTTCAGCAAGTTCTTCGACCTGCTCTATCGTTGCGGCTGTCTGCTGCTCAATGTTTGCCATCTTCTCCGACGCCTTTTGACCGCTTTCCCGACCAGCCACAGCCATTTCAGTTGCCGCCTCTGACTGTGTTGCAACCTCATCCGCTGAGGAAGAAATTTCCTCGATGGTGGCCGACATGTCCGTCATCTCGTCTGTTACCTGTTGGATGTTCTCGTTTTGGTTTTCCGCACCGGTCGCGATCTCCTGAACGGCGTTGCTAACCTCCTCGCTCGCGGTTTTGATTTCTGCAGCGCTGGCCGAAATCTCCTCTGTGGAACCGTTCACGTCACCGGCAAATGACTCAATCCTAGTAATTGTCTGTTCAAGCTCCGAAACCATATGATTGAACGCCTCCGCAATATCACCCATTGCGTCGTTATCGGTGTTTTCGTCAAGCCGCTGAGTAAGGTCCCCGTTTGCAGCCTGACCCATCACCTCACCGAACTCTTCTGCACGGCGTTCAAGAGATGCTGCCAAATCCTCAGCTTCAGCTTGTGCTTGCTGGGCATCTTCTCGCGCCTCAGTGATATCTGAAATGAACCCTTCTAGGTCAGCTTGCATTTCGTCTAAGGATTCACCGAGACGACCCGGTACGTCTTCCTCTAACACGTCGGCATTGAACTGTTGTTCTGAGAGTGCATTGGCTTGGTCCGCAACCACTTCGAGATATGTCTTGATATCTCTGAATGCAGTTCGAACTTGTCCAACTTCGTCGATACGACCCTCATCGCGTATCGGCTCATCCAGATTCCCTTCGGCAACCGCCGTTGCTTGGTTTGTAAGCTCCTGCATCGACTGGATTGGACCACGGTTAACTAACCACCCGAGGAGGAGCAAACCAACTATCGCCACGCTCACCAGCGCGACGATGTCGGTTGTAACTGTTTGCTGAAGCGCAAGTGCTGAAGACTTCGGTGCTCGCTTGACAGCAACCCAATCAGTACCTCCGCCGACAGGAGCAAACGCAACAAGGGAATTAGCAGTAATTACCGTCCCCTTATCTTGCTGGTCAATTGCAGAGAGAATCTGCTCTGACCCCTGTGCACTGTATTCTGAAAGCAGCGCAGACTCGTTCAGACCGAACACGACATCAGTCGTCCCAGCAGCAACAACTACGGTTTCCGTGCCGTCAATGGAGCTCCTGAATCCCTCAGCTCGTTCAGCCGTGTGCGTGACTAGTACCACAGCACGGTCTGAATTTGGCACTGGGGAGATGAACGCTATCGATGTCTTTCCATTGGTATCTCTGTATACCCATGACCGCGACACCTCATCAGGACTGTCGAATGTAAGGTCCTCATATGCTGTCTCCATTGGCCAGACGATGCTTGTTTCCTGAATACCGCCTCCTTCCAATTCCGAGTTTGTGCTTGCGACAATTGTACCGCTTTCTTGTTCGATATAGTGGAGTGCAACGACATCCGATGACAAGTCAGCCTTTCTGTTGAGTAGCGTCTCCCGTGCCCCAGTTTCGTTACTGGCAAACCCACGATGCTCTGACAGAGACCTCGTGTTTTGTCGTTGTGTAGTGAGCCACTGCTCTAAGCTATCGCCCTCCATTTCCGCGCTTGTCAGAAGGCTTTGCTGTTGCTGTTCTGTCACTCCGTTAGAAACTTCGACTTGTGTATATCCTCCAATAGCACCAATTACTACCAGAATGAGGAGCGCCGATAGGGCGAATTTCCTTGTGTAGCTCTTACGTATTGTGTCTGGGAGATAGTTCTCAAGTGACATAATTTTAGATGGGGTTTTGCTCCGTATATACGACCGCAGGAATTTTGAGTGATAAAACTGCTGTTGGGATTATTTTTGTTGATACTAAGTGTGTGTCAGATCTTACCGACCTCTGAAGCTCTCAGGGATCAGCGATTAATATATAGACACTCGAGCCAGCTTTCAGACTGTAAATGTAGGTATTAGTATAGTGTATTTCACATATCGGATATATGGATTACAAAATCGATGGCGACAGTTGATATGTTCCAGAGCGAGTCCACGGCGTAGCGTTGCTAACTGGTGTAACCATGATCCGCTTGCAGCAGAAACTGCCATTGCCAGACCTGTCGTGTCGGTTGTGACAGGGTCCGTTGTCGCGGTTGGAACCAGCACGTCGTACATCGCCACAGACGCACTCACACTGGCTGGCGTCCGGCCACTGAGTTCGGTTGATAACACACAACTCCCTCGACGTCGTCAGAGCGAAGAACCCACTCGCAAACTACGCGGTGCTGGGACTGGGGATTGCCGGCGCAGTGTTTGGCGTCTGGGTCGGAACCACGGTTGCTGGCTTCTAACCAACACAACGTGATTTTCCGGCCCAGTGTCAGTCGATCACATCGGGTTAGAGGAAGCGTCTACTTGGGAAGAGTGTGGAAGCCACCCAAGCAGACAGCGAGATAGAAGAAGAGCACCTGCTTAATTTTGTCGTCAATAGTCTTGACGAGGAACTTTCATTAGATCTCGGCGAGAATGTCAAGGTCACGGCAGAGACGCTCTATGAGGTCCTCGCCGGCGCCAGCGCCGGCGGGACCTCGATCAATCACGTCTGCGAAACGACTGACGACTCACCACACGCTAATACCGTCCGTGGACATCTCAGCGATCAGTTTGAACTGGATTCGGTTGAATCGGTTGGAGACACGCTGCTTCAACGAGATACGCTTGAGACACTTCCAGATCGACCGGTGGAGGTCTGCGCAGACCTCCACCTCGATCCCTACTACGGTGATGAGGACGAAACCGAGGCTCTGTACTCCTCACAGGCCAAGCGTGGAACAACGACGTTTCACGCCTATGCAACGCTCTACGTGCGCGTACGCAACAAGCGATACACGCTGGCGGTTCGCCAGCTCGTTGCTGGCGAAACCACCAGCGATGTCCTCGGTGAGTTTCTTGAACTCCTTGACGGCCTTGACCTCAGCGTCAAGGCCGTCTACCTTGATCGAGGTTTCTACAACAGCACCTGTCTCAAGCTGCTGTACGCGCACAATTACGCCTATGTGATGCCGATCGTCAAGTGGGGTGAGACGATTCAAAAGGCTGTGTTGAATCGCCATAAGGCGGTGGAATTCACTGTTTGACGGCACGTTTGATGTTATAGACGACACACATCAGGGCGATTTCTCGGAACTCACGAAACCAGGAACGCGCTCGCACGGCGAAGCCGAGCGAGCGCTTCACGGCCGAATTAACGGTCTCAGTCATAGAGCGCTGATTGTAGCGTTGTTTGTCGATTCTGGCGTTGTGAGCGTGGTCGTAGGGAGCGAAGATGCGGTGCTTGATGAGCGGTCTGATGCCGAGTTCACGCAGTGCTTTACGGAGCGCTTGCTTGTCGTAGCCTTTATCGGCCGCTAGAGACCGCAGATCGCCCGCGTTCCGGCGGACGATCTGCTCAGCGAGGTCTGCGTCGCTTCCTTCCCGAGTCGTTGAGCAGTGTACGTCAAGGATTGCTTGGGTCTCTGTATCGACGAGTTTCGTGACTTTCAGCTTCTGGACGCGGTAGCTTATGCGCTGGCAGTAGTGACGGCTCGCTGCTGAGCGTTCGTAGAATGTAGCGTCGATAGCAGCGTGTTTCGATGGGTCGTGCAGCTGCGCCGACTGGCGCAGCAACACTCGGCAGACGCTCATTTCGATTCGGTCGAACGCTTTACACAACGTAGATGGAGAGGGGAGATCGGCCGCGCTGAGGCCGATCTCCCCGATTATTTGTGGCATCTCTTTGAGCAGGTCAATCGTCATCCGGTAGGATGTATCAAGATAGATCCGCAGACAATGCAGGGAAACGATGGCATAGTCGGCGAATCCGCCGCCGCCTTCCGGGGCGGCGGATTCGTCTCCATCACCGGTAACAACTTGAGCAATCGGCACAATCTCACCAGTGAAGCGGGAGATTTGTGTCATAGGCAACCGAATCATCCCGCTTCAACTCCTTTGATTTAGCGACCTATCCCGACGCCGTCTAGTGATTCAACAGAGCCATTCAAAACAAACTCAGCAAAGGCTGGAGCCGCGAGATCGAACACGATCTCGCTGGCGAGGTGGAGTTCCCTGTGTTCATCGACTGCGTGTACCAGCAGGGACGGTACGACGAACACGGGGTGGCGCGTCACGGCTACGCCGCTGACGCGCCCTTTATCGACACGCCACGAGATGCACGAGATCACTACAGCAAGCGCTTCGGCATCGAATCAAGCTACCGATTAGCCAAGCAGAGCCTCGCTTTCACTAGTTCTCAGGATGCTGGACTACGGTTGGTAATGTTTGTAGTGAGCCTACTGCTTCAGAACAGCTGGCGATATCTCCACTGGAGGTACGTGGCGGCGCCCCGCCGTGGGGGGCGCCGCCTCTTGCAGTGGTCGTTCACGGAGTTTTGCGAAATGACGCTTCGCGCAGCTTGGACAGCACTTGGTGTCCGCAGGTCTGTTCCAGCGAATCAACCACTTGACGGCCGGTTCTTCCGGTAGCTGTCCATCGGGCCGGACGGCGGTCGTCAGTGGTGACACTGTCGCGTCGGCGGCAGTCCGCCGCCGACAGCGACGGTCCATCCCGAAAATCATGCTCACCAGCGGTTCGAAGATGCTCCACAGCTAGTTCGGTTTAGTTCACCGTAATCAAACGGGGTTACGCGGCTGTCGATGTGATCGACTGAGTGTTGGTTAGCGATTTATTTTAGCAGAGGGATTGAACAGTTCACATACTGCTGCTACACTCTCATTGAATTGCTAAGTACACCACAGTTAGAGGGCAAAGCAGGCCTCCCCAGTACTTTTATCCTCATGTTCTAGAACAACATCTATGCCAATCATGTCAAGCGATGACTTTTCGCTTCATACGGATGAGTGCGAGCAGGTTGGGGACGGCATGCCAACCTCAAATCTGCCTGACGAAGTCACATCAATCGATGATCTCGAGTGTGACTGCTGGAAGCAGTTTGACTCGCTTGAAGAATTTACTTGAACACTGGCTTGTTCGTACGTGCATCGAACAGCCGTTTCACCCCTTCTGGTGAGTTACAAACACGAGAACGTGTCATAGAATCGGTTACAGCGTTTGGTTCTATAATGAATTATCAGTAAGAAGAATAATATGTCAGATAGTGTAAGAGTATCTCTACGAAGGCGGGTCGTCAAACGTTTATATCTGAGAAACGAATGTATTAGGAGAGTACCGATGAGAGGGTCGCCCAACTGGTTGGTATTCACCCTGGTGAGTGCTGCAGTAGGTGCTGTCGTCGTGTATGTTTTCGGGCCAGCTGACACAAGAGTCGTCTCATCTTTGGCCGCTGGCACTGTCGTATTCGCTATGTTTACTATCGGCGTTAAAGTCTCCAATAAGAAAGTGAAGCAAACTCTTTTAGATATTCTTTCACTGTTGCCCTGACGAACTATGCACACCTACCGAACGGGTGTTTGCCTCCAAGAGCGTGTCATAGAAAGGGTCACATACGAAGCAGCAGGGTGCGGAAAGTGTGTCCAGCACAACCGCAACCCTGCAAGATTTGGATTCGGTAGACGCCTTCTTGAATGTCGCGGCTACCGAGACAGTACCGCTGTTTGAGCATCTTGAGTTCGAGTTTCTGCTAGAGTACGACGTGTTCGCCCCCGCTTCGAGGGGGCGAACACGGGTGCATCAGCCACCAGACCTCTTTCGCGGCTTTCTGCACTGCTACTACGAGGATGTCTACGGTACACGCCCGGTTGCACGAGAACTTCAGCACGGCCTCGTCTGGTACTATTGCGGGCTCGACAAACCGCCATCCAGAGACACAATCGACCGGTTTCTCACCGACCTAGAACACGTCATCGATGATGTTTTCCAGAGGCTCGTCGAGCAGGCCGCCGCCCGCGGCCTGCTCAACTCAACGTACTCTATCGATTCGACGCACGTTGAAGCGATCCAGTACAACGACGATGCGTCGTGGAACTACGATTCAACGGCCGAAGAGCACTACTACGGGTTCGGCTGTACGATCGTTTCGACCGGTTCAAAGATCCCGATTGCAGCAGAATTCACCCAACGCAAGCAGGCAGACGCTGAGACGGCGATGCGCGTCACAAAAGACGCGCTCGCCGTCGGGACACCGATCTGGATGCTTGGAGACAGTGCCTACGACATTCTTGAGTGGCACGACTTCCTGCTGGAAGTAGGGATTGTACCAGTCGCCCCGTACAACCCACGAAACACTGATGACCCGCTCGATATCGAATACAGGGTCGAAGACCGTATCAAGGAACACAGTGAGGAGGTTCAGCTCAAGCAATCAGTCTTGGATGAGACGTACAACCGCCGTACAGGAGTCGAACGCACCAACGATGCGGTGAAGGACTGCGGCCTCGGGCACGTTCGCGCCCGAGGCCGCGTCCACGCACGAACAGAGGTGTTCATTGCGCTGTGTCTCCGCATCGTTGTCGCAATCACAAATTTCGAGCGAGGAGACGACCCGGGTCGTGAGAAGCTCACACTATGAGGAGGATTCTATGACACGCTCTCCAAATCAACTGGTGAGGATCTACTTCGATAGGAGAGCGTGACTCCATGAGAATCCCGCTGAATACCCTGGAGTGTGAAGTACGATATGGAGTCACGCTCAACTCGAAGCTAGTGCTCTGTTGAATAGCGGCCTCTGAGCCACACTGAGACGACCCCGGTGTTGAAACCACTAGCGTCAGCCACTAACGGGCCTCCTCAAATTCCGACTACCTCAACCAACCCCGCTATTCAACAGAGCAGTATCTACAACAACTGTCATGCGAAGGCGGGGGAGGGGGTGTGGAGAGCAAACAGGGCGTGTCAGGGACATGGGCACACGGTTGATGACTACCATCGCCGTCGGGGACCCATGGTGCAGTGGCGGATAGGTACATCGGATACTTTTTGAGACCGCCTCCGACCGGCGGCTACCTGTATAAACTGACCAGTGGATAATTAAACAAGACCGTGAGTTTCTGACCCTGAAACTCTACCGTAGATTCTTGTCCTACGCTATTCAGAAGCAGCAACAGCAGTTCTCTCACCTGATATCAGAAACGCATGCCAACTGTTCTATAATACCCACATACTTCCCTCAGCTACTCACGGTGTGTTTTGGACAGCGCTGCGGACCCGGTCGGCTAAAAGTTCGTACTGTTCAGAAGTCGCTTCTTTTTCAACATAGTCTGTAGCGCCGACTGCGACAGCATCGCCCATAACCGTCTCACTGTCATGTGAACTAAAGAAAATGAATGGGAGTTCCGGGTACTTCACCCGAACGATCTGCAAAAATTCAGTCCCATCCATTCCGGGCATATCAAAATCTGACACGATACAGTCTGGCTTACTTTTGTGTATTATATCCAGAGCTTCACTTGCATCAGTGGCTGCCACGACCTCGAATTGCTCTTCTTCGCGTTCAAGAAACTCGTTAGTCAGGGCTGGAAAGTCCAGTTCGTCGTCGACATGGAGGACTTGAATTCCCTCTTGAACACTATGGGACATATGTAATCGTTGCGTGACATTTGCAAAAACATCTCGGGCAATATTATCAATCCTGATATTGGGGCGGTATACCAAATAAAATAATGTTGACAAATATCGGACCGTAGCCATAACAACCACAATTACTGGAACGGCCACTATGGCGCGGCGCTGCTGTTCGTTGCTCCGATCGGCACACTCCTGATCGCCGCCGTCTTCGCCAAGCTCGCCCTCGTCGGCGGCGGTACGGCGGTCGCTCTCGCGATAGTTCCCGATCTCAACCAGCGCGTGCCGGGTATCACGCACCGTGGCCTGACGCATACGATCTGGTTCGCACTGCTGATCGGCGTGATCATCCGGCGGTCGCGGCGGCAATCGGTATTGTTGGCCCTGTCGTGTCAGCTGTGGCGGGCTTCGTCGTCGGGGCTGGAACCATCGAATCGCACATCGCCGCCGACGCATTGACGCCGGCTGGTGTCCGGCCGTGGTGTCCCGTTGACGACACGCACTACTCGTTCGGCGTCGTCAGGGCGGAGAACCCGCTCGCGAACTACGCGCTGCTGGGACTGGGGATCGCCAGTGCAGTGCTTGGTGTATGGGCTGGGAGCATCGCGAGCGTCTAACCAATGTGCCGACTCGCTGGCTGTGATTGGTGGTCAGCAGCGAGAGGCACACCACCGTTTCCGGAGTAAACGGTAGACGTGACAGCTTCAACTTCACAACCGTCTGTCTGAGACCAGACCACCTCGGGGAACACTCGCAGGGTGGTGCAAGTCTCAATCCAACAGAGGATCCGTCTGAAACTCCGAAGCGCCTCATTGATCGCCTGGCGCTTGATGTTGCTTCAACCTCACAAGGGTCCGTCTGAAACTCTCGTTAAGCTTTTTTAAGTGCTCATCACAGACCGGCTTCAACATCACACGGATCCGTCTGAAACCATGATGTCGATGTCGTCGCCATCGAGCCAGACCCACGCTTCAACATCACAAGGACCCGTCTGAAACCATGCCCGATTTCTAGGACACAGCCTATCTTTAGCTTGGTTTCACTTCACTATTTCCGTCGACCGCCAATACCCCCTGAACCCCCGGAGGGTTGACGGACACCGCTCCAGTTTGCCACTGCGCTCCGCACTGGCCACAATTGTATTACTCTGTGACTCGTCTCTTCCGGTAGAATCTGTATGTACCGGAACGGCCACTATGGTGCGGCGCTACTGTTCGTCACGCCAGTCAGCGCGGTCCTCATCAGCATCGGGTTTGTCAGGCTCGCCTTCGTCGCTGGGATTACAGCGGTCGGCTTCGCGATGGTCCCAGATCTCGATCAACGCATACCGGGTGTGACACACCGTGGCCTGACCCACACGGTCTGGTTTGCGCTGGTCGTTGGGTTCCTGCTCGCTACGGCCGGTGCAGTTGTGACAATCGCGCCCTCACTGGTAGGGGCTGTGACCGGATTTGCTGTCGGGACAGGGACCATCACGTCGCATATCGCCGCCGACACACTCACACCAACTGGTGTCCGGCCGTGGAGCCCCGTTGACGACACACAGTACTCGCTCGACATCGTCAGAGCGAACGACCCACTCGCGAACTACGCGCTGCTGGGGCTGGGGATTGCCAGCGCAACGCTTGGCATCTGGACCGGTGGCACAGCCGCTGGCTTCTAATCAACATACCGACTCGCTGACTATGATTGGTGGCCAGCAGCGAGCACCACACCGCCGTTTCCGGAGTAATTCCGCTAAGTGATGCCAGAGAACACTCGTAGGGTGGTGTGTTATTCAGACATGACCAAGTAATCGGTAAAGCTATGAGGGCAGCGTAAGGGATATGTGTCTACCGTTTACTTAATATAAGCATGAGTAATTGGACTCAGTTTCGGTGTGTGGAGTGTGGAGAGCACTATGTCCACCCGCTCATAAGCCTCGAGAGGTCAGCAGATGGAACGGTTGAAAAGGCCGTCTGCCACGACTGTCAGAGTGTCCCTGCTTAGGTTCCTTACAGGGAGTCACAGAATGATTTGTACACTCCAGTAGTCTCTCAAACCGGTGTGGAAAGTAGGTATTGTTGCTGCTATTCAGGAGCAGCAATAGCAGTCTTTACGGCCGGTATCCGAAAGCCATGGCAACCTTTCTATAACACTCTGTCCCAAATCAAGATTTCTTCTCAGTTCCGGGCCTGTCTCTTGAGGTATCTCGGAGACCGCGGAAGAAGCAGTCGGGCCGCAGCGAATAGTTACCTCCGCTGAAACATTGACTACTTCCAATACTAATGGGCCGATATACTCTTTTGTGGGCTCAATTGAATCCGGCGAATTTCGGCGTTTCAGCGTTCAATTGCCTGCTCCACGTTGTAAACGCCGGCTATGAGCGTTATCTCCCGGAACTGGCGGAACCAGTCACGCGCTCGGACGGCGGAGCCGTGCGAGCGCTTGATTGAGGAGTTGACGGACTCGGTCTGTGATCGCTGACCATAGAGCTCGTCGTCTATTCGGGCGTTGTGTGCGTGATCGTAAGGAGCGAAAACACGGTGCTTGATCAGCGGACGAATCCCGGCGTTTCGAAGCTCCTCACGGAAGCTCATGTCATCATAGCCTTTGTCAGCGGCCAAGCTTCGAAGGTCGCCCGCGTTCCGCAGGGCGACCTTCGGGCCGATCTTGGTTTCGTCAGGCCACTTCGTGCTGCAGTGTAAGTCAAGAATTGCTCCCTCAGCTGTATCTACGAGAAACGTCGTCTGGATCGTTTTGACGGAACGATCAATCCGTCGCAAGTAGTGAGACGATGCTTGCTGACGGTCGAAGTAGGTGGCATCAATTGCGGCGTGACCATTCTGGTCCAGCAGCTCCGCCGACCGGCGGAGCAGCTGTCGCCAGACAGTCATCGATGCCCGTTTGAACGCCTTACACAGCGTCGAAGGCGCGGGAAACTCCCCGCGTTGAAGATTCAATACCGCTCGAACACGTTCCATCTCTTCGGCCCAGTCGATGATTTCCTCGTACTCCGCGCTCATGTGTTCGCGCAGATAGAGCAAGACTGCGTGCTTCCAGCCGGCAAACCCGTTGCCGGCTGGATCACTCAGTTCCATCAGCGCAGCGTCAGTAAGCTTTTGAGCGAGCGAAGCCACTTGCTTCACGAAGCGGAAGAGGGTGTTGTGCATAACATTACTCTCCCGCTTCATACCCGTGATTCTAACGACCTATCCCGGCGCCGTCTGTGGATTCAATTGAGCCCTTTTGTGAGATAGCTCTCAATTGTTAGCAGCGACTTTTTTATCACGCGAGAGGTTATATATTGTAATGGACTTGAAACAGTTGCTGTGCACTGATAACGACGCAGTCTCACCAGTTATCGGAGTTGTACTCATGGTCGCAGTTACCGTGATCCTTGCGGCCGTCATTGCAACGTTCGTATTGGGAGTGGGCGATACCGTCAATGACACTGCGCCACAAGCAAGCTTCAATTTCAATTATGAGCAGAATGCCGGGGGGTCAGACGAGCTTGCAATCACCCACAATGCGGGGGACACCATTGCGGGCGAGAATCTCAATGTCACCTCTACCGGTGCTGCAACTGAAGATGATGACAGCGCAAGTATTGGTACCGATGTGTTCACTGGCACAATAGACGCAGGAACAACAGCGACTATCAACAATACGACCTTCAAAAGAGACTCTGACAACAAGGTCCTTAGCAACGCTGGTGGACCAGACTCACGGCTCAATCTCTCTGCCGCGACTGTCAGGGTCGTTTACATTGATACCAGTAGTGATAGCTCCGCGACGCTTGGACGCTGGGAAGGCACCGATGTCTGACTGAGTTACTGGAGTTTTAATTCTCGATACTACTGCCTGCATACTACACTAGATTGTGCATATACCACGGCAGTAGGCTGTACTAATGCTGATGGATGACACGGCCTACTGGTGGGTCTATAGTAAGCTCTGCGTTGCTGTCGCATAGACCGTGACAGAGTGGATTAGAAAAGCGCTGACACGCAGTGGAACAGGGTGAGGTGGGATTAGTGCTTCTTGCGTGTCAGCTCCAGTGTCTGCCGTCGGCGCCCAAACTGGCGATGACGGGGGCAGTGACAAGCGCCGACAATGGAAGGTGAAATTATACGTTTATAAGTCCACCTATCGCTCAATCCCGTCGACGCCCGCCGTGGGATCGATATCGAGCAACTCCCGAGCCTTCTCGATGCCGGGCTGGGGCTGCCAACCGACGCCGGCGTAGTGATCACGCGGTCGCCGCCAGGGGTTGAGCTCGTAGTGCGCACTGATCCCGACGCCGTTGACGTGGTTCCACAGTCAGAAGTGATACTGGTACTCGCCGAGGAAGCCGTCGGGCCGCAGCGCGTAGCTGCCGCACTCGTAGGCCCGTCTCTCGGATGTCTTGTGGTACTTCATCGTCGCCGTGTTCACCGGAAACACGGTGTCGATGTCGAGCAACTGCTTGCGGACATCGTCGGAATCTGCGTCCTGGACGACGCCGGCGAAGCACCGGGTCTGCAGCGCTTTCGAGAACATGATGTCCCGACCGAACAGGCGGCGCTCGTTGCGCTCCAGCGGCGGGAGAACTGTGCGTCTGAACGTGATGAGGTCTGGCCAAAGCATGGGTACAACAGCGATGGAATCATCTTTCGGCACGGCAGAGTCCCAGTATGGAACTGCGGGTCCGCAAGCCCGAGGGTTGGACGACGCTCTCGTTCCCTGAGGAGGCCGAGACAATCGCCGTCGCCGGCGGGAAGGTTGTACTCTCCACTCACGTTCAACGTCCCGCGATTCAGGCGCACGTCTACGGGTGCGCCTCCGTCGTCTGCGTTTTGCCGACGACGGAGATACTGTAGGCCGATGTTCTTGGAAGCGTTGTAGTCGGCGTGGTTCTGGTAGCCGCAATCTTGACACTCGAAGTCCTCGCCGTGGCGGTTGTCGTCGTGAGTAAATCCACAGGTCGAACACCGCTTTGAGGTGTTCCGTGGGTCTACTTGGACGGCTTTGATGCCCTGCTCTTTGGCTTTGTATGCGACGTACTCGTAGAGGCGACGGAACGCCCAGATATGGTGCCACGACGCCTGTGGCACGTTCTCACGAATTTCGGTCAGGTCCTCGAACACGATGTGCGAACAGTCGTGTTCGACGGCTTCGGCTACGATTTCGTTGGCGACCCGGTGCAGGAATATCTCGAAGCGTCCGTCCTCCTTGCGCTCAATGCCTGCTATCACGTCGTGTGCCGCTCGTGTTCCGCACTGTTGGAGATCGCCACGCCGTTTTTCGTACTCTCGCTTTCAGTGGTTGAACTCGTCTGCCGACCAGAATCGCCCAGTCGAAGCGACCGCAAGTTGGTTCACACCGAGGACTGTTCTGTGCCCGGTCGTGGTGTCGGTGTCGTCGTCTTCTTTGAGCATCGACGCATGGAGATACCAGTCACCATCACGTCGATGCAGAGTCGCCCGCCGGAACTCGTAGTTCTCGTTGGCAACGTACTTCGTCGGCGGTGTCTCGGGATTCTCAGGGAGAATATAATCGCACTCAATACGCCCGTCCGGTGTCGAGAGCGAAACGTGGTCACGGTGGAACGTGGCACTTCGCTTGTCGTAGATAGCGGTATCTGCCGAGAACGTCGGACGGGACGTATCTTGGTCGTTCTTGAGTCGTTCGACGCCGCTTTTGATGGCTTCGACGGCCCGATGAATCCCTTTCTGGACGAGATTTGCGGTCAACTCCGTGTCTTCGCGTAGCTGGTCGTACAGTGCATCTTCGGCCTTGGCTTTCGATGTGACGTGGTAGCCGTCGTCACCGTGCCAGCACCACTCGCTTGCGGTGTTGGAACAGTATTTGAATTCCTCGACAGTCTCCCAGAGGTGTTCATCCGCTCCTTCGGGCGTGTCGAGCTTGATAACGGCGGTTCGACGGTACTCCACGATACTTTCATACATCTACTTGTAGTTACTTAATGATCGGGAGTTAGCAGGCAACAGTTTGGCGGCTGGTCGATACCGGGTCGGCTTCCTCCCCACCCTACTCGCTTGTGCTTCCGCCGGGGCCGGAAGCCTGGCGCTCCTTGAGGGTGGGGCCTCCGCCTTGAATTAGGTGAACGTCTCGACGGTGGCGTTCGATGTGACCGAGGAACTGGTATCGGACATGATGAGGAATGAGAGGTATTGGACCTCTCCGCTCCCTTGCGGCTGAGAATATTGAGGGAGGAGACGGCGTCTCCCTCCATCGACACCGACGGTGCTACCCGCCCCAGTGTAGGCAGTCAGCTCGCAAAGGCGGCAGCGACAGCGCCGAGCGCACCGACATCGATCTCACCACGGGCGAACTCTGTCGCCGCCGTCCCAAGTTCACCGATATCGATCTCGCCATCGTCGTTCGCGTCAAACCGTTCAACTGGGTCCTGCTGCGTCTCGCGCACGGTTACGAGAGCGCTGACACTCGCCTTGCCGAAGTCGAAGTCGTCGGTACCCTCTGCTGTGATGGCGTAGGTGCCAGCGTCTTCATCGGAGAGGTTGACATCGAAGGTCACCGTTTGGGTGCCACTACCGCTTGCCTGCACCGGATTGGGGCTGTTGACGACGTAGCCCTGGCTCTCAAGCCCGTTAGGGTTCTCAATGGTCAGGTCGATGCCTTCGTACTTCGCGAAGTTGTACTCGACAACAACTTCGAGATTCTCGGCGTTGACGTCAGCGACGCTGCTGCCCGCGATATCCTTGCCGCTCTCGTTGAGAATTTCGTAGTCTGAGATTCGCGGCTGGCCGACAACGACCGAGAACGTATTCAAGGTACCGTCCGCGCTGTAGGTCCCAGTCGTCTGGTCCTGCGGGATCGGCGTACTCAGGACCTGCCCCTCAGCGTCACCACTAACCCCGGTCAGGGTGTCGAAGTCCTGCGAGCCGAACTGAATACTTTCCTGACCCTGGAAGACACGGTCGCCGGACTGAGCAACTGTTGCTGTCGGTGTTGGTGTGGGCGTTACTGTCGGCGTCGGTGTCGTAGCAGACCCGACAGCATCAATGGCATCCACTGCACCTGTGCCAGACACTGTATCGGCACCGGAGCGTCCAATATCGTCGCTCGTTGATTTGAGTGTAGATTCCACCTCTGCTGGTGATGGATCTCCTTTCTGTTGCTCCTCAACGAGTGCTGCAACCCCGCCCACGTACGGTGCTGCTGCCGATGTCCCTCCGAAGATATCGTAGAACCCGCTGTTAAGATCAGTATTAGTGTATCCAGCTACGTCGACCCCACGTCGACCGTCATCTGTCGGACCACGGCCACTATATGAGGCTATCCCGCTACTTTGGACATATTTTCCCCGTTCATACGCTCCGACGGTGACTGCTGCGTCCACATCTCCGGGAGCCATGACACTCGAACTGGGGATTGTCCGCTCTATTCGCCTTGGTCCCTTGAAGACCACGAGTTCAATCTCATCATCAGCGGGCCCACCAGTATGCTGAACAACGAGCGCCAGCGGTTGTGGCTCTACTGTCGCACTTATCGTTGTCCAACGGCTTGTCTCAGTACTGAGAGCACGGCTACGCCCAATGGAGACGTACTCTGCTGTGTTAGGATTAAGTAATGCGAGTCGATATTCACTCGGATCTCCCCGCTCCTCCCATCGAAGAACGGCGTTAATCGCTCCCCCTCTAAACGTAACGCCGGGACTTGGGAGCGAATTTACTTCATCTCCCGACGCCGTCCACTCGTGGATGTCATCTTGATCTGTGTCTTGGAAATCTCCTTCCCAGTGGTGCTCAGCTTCGTTTCCCGCGCTCGTGACGAATAATGTTCCCTGCTGTCGTGCCGACACGATTTCATCAGACAGGTAGTGATCTCCATCATCCTCGACCGAGGGCCAACTTATGCTGTAGACGATTATATCAACATCTTGGTTAGCAAGGTACTCAATCGCTCGCTGGTGGTCGGTGGTTGTATCAGCGCTGACCAAGTAGAGGTCACTATCCGGCGCGGTTTGAGTGACGACTTCCGCAACCGCTGTGCCGTGTGCAGGGTCGCCTGCTGTGGATCGAAATGACCGAGTTGTCACAACATTGTTACCAATCGCTGGATTATCACGATCGAATCCACTATCAATAACGCCAACTTTGACACCATCTCCGGTGACTCCGTTCTGATGAAGTTCCTTAACGCCGAGAGACTCACCGTCACTTGATCCGGGAACGTCCGCGGGCACAGGCTGCATTGCGGGTCTGACTTCTCTGACCCACGGGAGCCTCTCAACTGCACTCACGTTTGACTGCGGCATCCGTATATCAATCTGCGCATCCGCCTGTGTCTCTACTGTGCCGTACTGTGCTAACCGTGTTCGGTTAATTGCTGACGCATTCGTTGCAACGACCGTGTGTTGTTGTGGAACTGTGGTTTGGGTTGTCGTCGCTCCTGTAGCACCCGCTGAATCGTCGATTGGAGGGGCTTGATCGACAGACGTCTTATTATTAGACACCCCGCTCACGGTAATTGCTCCGGCAAGGAGCACAGCGACGACAACGACAACTCCGAGGAAAGCCGACTTTTTTATCATAGTGTTAAACGAGCGTATTATGATGTCGCGTTTCCAGTGTTTAAAACCGGTGCGAAGCCGATGGTGACGACCTGATGACTCGGTGTTCAGAGCATCCGTTCTAGCCTAACTTGATTCGGTTGACAGGGCTCAATTGAATCCACAGACGGCGCCGGGATAGGTCGTTAGAATCACGGGTATGAAGCGGGAGAGTAATGTTATGCACAACACCCTCTTCCGCTTCGTGAAGCAAGTGGCTTCACTCGCTCAAAAGCTTACTGACGCTGCGCTGATGGAACTGAGGATCCAGCCGGCAACGGGTTTGCCGGCTGGAAGCACGCAGTCTTGCTCTATCTGCGCGAACACATGAGCGCGGAGTACGAGGAAATCATCGACTGGGCCGAAGAGATGGAACGTGTTCGAGCGGTATTGAACCTTCAACGCAGGGAGTTTCCCGCGCCTTCGACGCTGTGTAAGGCGTTCAAACGGGCATCGATGACTGTCTGGCGACAGCTGCTCCGCCGGTCGGCGGAGCTGCTGGACCAGAATGGTCACGCCGCAATTGATGCCACCTACTTCGACCGTCAGCAAGCATCGTCTCACTACTTGCGACGGATTGATCGTTCCGTCAAAACGATCCAGACGACGTTTCTCGTAGATACAGCTGAGGGAGCAATTCTTGACTTACACTGCAGCACGAAGTGGCCTGACGAAACCAAGATCGGCCCGAAGGTCGCCCTGCGGAACGCGGGCGACCTTCGAAGCTTGGCCGCTGACAAAGGCTATGATGACATGAGCTTCCGTGAGGAGCTTCGAAACGCCGGGATTCGTCCGCTGATCAAGCACCGTGTTTTCGCTCCTTACGATCACGCACACAACGCCCGAATAGACGACGAGCTCTATGGTCAGCGATCACAGACCGAGTCCGTCAACTCCTCAATCAAGCGCTCGCACGGCTCCGCCGTCCGAGCGCGTGACTGGTTCCGCCAGTTCCGGGAGATAACGCTCATAGCCGGCGTTTACAACGTGGAGCAGGCAATTGAACTCTGAAACGCCGAAATTCGCCGGATTCAATTGAGCCGCTGACAGAGATTGTGCCAGAGCTGGTGATACATCTACGGTGTGCTCTATTGAAAATGCAAGGCGGGAAGGCGATTAGAGCGTTCTAGCGAGTTTCTAGATGTTGTTGAGAGCGAAGAGAAGAACGATTTCACGGAACTGTCGGTACCAGAACCGCGAACGCAGGGCATAGTAGTTCAGGCACGATCTTAATAATCCTCAGTCGATCACATCGGGTTAGAGGAAGCGTCTACTTGGGAAGAGTGTGGAAGCTGGCGGCGCCCCGGTTAATGGACCTCATCGCCGCGATCGTCAGTCGTCGCTTCGCACCACCTGGTCGTAGAAGTCGCCAACCAGCCAGGCGACACGCCAGTAGTGCTTCTCCTGCCCGTACTTGCTGACTTCAGCGCCGATGACGCCACAGTAGAAGCCATCCTCGAGGGCATGGATCTCTCGGTACGTGAGGTTCCCCAGCAACGGGAGCGAGATCGCCGTGTCCTCTTCGTCGGCCATCCTCAGCTCTCCCCCTCCGTCGTGTCGACGCCGTCGAACGTCTCGCGGAGGCCCTCGTTCAACACGGCGCCGTCGTGTCGGCGCTCGACCTCTGCGAGGTAGCGACCGTACTTCCCCTTCTTCTCGGTGCGGACGGTGATCGGCCACTCCCCCCCTGCGCCGTCGGCCGTCTCTCCATCGATGCTGGGGAGCCAGTCCTGGACGTACGCTGTTTCGCGCTCCCCGCGGCGATACTCCTCGGAATCGTGACTGACGCCGTACGTCTCGTGGGTGTCCACACCCTGCAGTCGGAGCCGGATCTCCCGCTGGATATGGAACCCGAGATCGACGACCACGTCGATCGTGTCGCCGTCGATGACGTTCACGCAGTGAGCTTTGTACTCGTACATGGATTTCTCGAACTGTTGTTTCAGCGCCTCTACCTCTCGAAAAGAGATGTCTCCCAGGTCATCGTGGATACGGTCAGCGCATCCGACGTCGCGATGGATGCGGTGATCGCCTCGGAAGATATCGCGCTCGATAAGGTCGTGAGTACGCAGGTCGCGATGGACACGGTGTCGGCACCCATCCTCGCGCGGACCACTCTTCTCGCGAGTGCGTACGTCGTCGACGAGATCTGGGAGTCACAGATGCCGACGGAAAAGATGTGGTCTACAGGGTTCCCGTCGCCACCACACGAGTGGTTGGGCTCGAACGCCGAGCTGTACGAGGACACCGGAGATACACCAGGGAGCACGCATAGCTCACTGACATTCAATTCTCCGGGGAACAGCAACACCGGAACCAAATACTGGGAGATCACTCTCGACCTCGATGAGATCACTCTTGATTCTCGCGAACATACTCGGCGTCGAAGGATATCTCCCCGTCATCAAGCACGAGAAAGTCATGGTACGTGAGGGGGCCATCGACCGCGGCACTGATCGACTCGTCGATGCCGTCGAGAGTGTCGACTGATGTCGCGTCGAAGACCTCGGCCAGGTCGTCTTCGGTCGTTTCTACGATCTTCTCCTGGCTGTCGCTGCTTGAATACTCGCCTCGAGCGTAGCCAACCATTCGGTCGGTACCGCTGCTGTCGGATTTGAAGATTGCACTGATCATGAGTCACTCCAGCTGAATTTCCGCGAATTCGGTTGTTCGAGTTATTCCAGTCGCTGAATCGAGCCAGAACCCCATTTGCAGATCCTGCTCACCGCTGTAGCCTGAGGCGTCGATCGATCTTTCGGTCCATCCGTGGTTAGAGTTGGTGCTAAAGACTTCACTTCCGCCGATTTGAACCGTCATATATCCGCTCGCACTTATGTTATCCGCAGCCGTGTAGATCCTGAGCGTCGACGCCTCGTCCCAGTCGATCGCGAGGTCGTAGGTGTACAGACCACCACTGGTCGAATTGTAGAGCTCGACGCGGAGTTGGTACGCACTTTCGCTCCGGTCCTGGATCATCTCGGCATCGATGTCCTCTCCGCCGAGATATGACGCCGGTGGTGTCGGTTCTCCTGCTTCCCAGAGCTTCTCAGCACCAATTGTCTCCGTCCAGACGCTGCCTCGAACGTGCGATGAGTGAAGTATTGCAGTTCGGGCCATGATAGACGTCGACACCGCGTCCATCGCCGTGGGGGACGTCGACACCGCGTCCATCGCGGTATCGGATGCGCTGGCCGCGTCCATCGCCGTGTTGGACTCGCTGACCTCGTCCATCACGACCGACGAGGCGGCGATGCTGGTCATCGCTGCGGAGTTCGCGAACTTCGAGAAGTTCTGGTAGTAGGTGTCTCGCGTCGACGCATCGACTTCCTCGGGGTACAGCGCGAACCGAAGGTCGGTTCGTGCATCTGCAGCCCCGGTCTGATCGTCGTTGACGTTGTGGGGATTCGTCTCGTCTCCCTTGTGGTCGGACAGTGCCGTATCGACCGCATCGACACCGCCGCTGGTCGCGGGGTCAAAGTTCAGTTCGGTGCTACTAATCGCGCCTTCCGGCACTTCGACCGTCAGCGCGCCGTTCTGGTCGTCGTAGGTGACGCTTACACCGGTGCCGGCGTTGACGAGTGTGGAGACCTTATCTTCGACTTCTTCGTCGTTGAGCGCACTCGTGTCGACGGTCAGCGTTCCGTTCTGGCCATCGTACGTCCACGAGAGTTTATCGCCTGCCTGTACGAGCGAGGCGACGACGTCCTCGATCTCTTCGTCGGTCCGCGTGCTGATGTCGCTCCACGAGAGGGCATCCCCGTCGGTTTCGAGGACCTGCCCACTGGATCCAGAGGAGCCAGTGAGAGATGCCGCATCGACGGATCCTACGACAGCGCTCTGGGCCTCGGCGTCGGTGTACCGCGCGTGATGATCGTCGCTTGCGATGTCGGCGAGATCATCGTGGGACTTGACGCCCAGGTCGATCCACTGGTTCCCGTCGTCGACGGCGACGATCTGCTCGTCGTATGCGAACGAGACGCGCCCGGGCGTCCCAGCCGCCGGTCGGTCGGCGAGCGTCTCGTATCGGAGCTCCGTTACCGACGAGACGCCTTCGAGCGTCCCAACGATCGACGCGAGCGTATCGATATCCTTCGTGATTGCCCACATCGCCCAGTTGTCGTGCTCGGCGATGGGTTTCTCACCGCCGGCGTACGTCTCCTCGCCGGCAGCGGGTTCTGTACCACTGTCTCCCCAAATGCGTGATTGTCTATCCATGTCTCAGTAATCTGGTGTCACTTCAGCAGCGAGCCGTACGTCCCGCCGACACTATCGTCAGTGAGCGTCCCGTATCCGCGATCGGCGTCCGTCGGATCATCACCAGCAGCCGCGTACTCGAACGTCCCGCGGGCGTAGCCCTGGACGTCGACGCCGGCTGCGGTGAGCGGTTCAGCCTCCTGGAAGAACTCATCCGTCGTCAAGTTACGATCGTTCAACTGCTCTTCCCAGACGCCGATGTCAACCCGCGCTGGCTCGATATCGGTTGGTTCGTCTACGACGACGTCGTCGATCTCTGCGTCCAAGAGCACCGCAATCGTCTCGCGGATCTCGTCGATCGTCCCGCTGGAGAGCTGTGACCGCAGCGCCGTCTGGGCGCGAATCCTGAACACCGAGTCGGGTTCGTCTGTCCGGCGCTCGAGGTCGAAGATCGTCGCCAGCCGGTCGAGCTGCTCGCCGGTTGCTGAGGTCACGAACTTCGCCGCCAGGATGTCCGCGAACACCTGTTCGAGTTCGTCGTACTCGTTGGCGAACGCGGTGATGAGGGCGGACCAGATCTCACCGTCTGCAGGATACGGCGTCTTCAGCGACGCTTCCAGGCGCTCACGGGCGGGTTGCTCATTCAACATTGACCGTTACCTCCGATATCCCGGTCATCGCGGCCTGGGTGTCTGTGATTGAAATGTTACTCTCACCGACCTGGTTGAGCCGGACACCGTCGACGTTCGGGCGCGTGGCCTGAGGGGACCCATCTGGATCCAGATCCCCCCGGTACCGTTGGGTGATGTCGACGCCAGCGGCCGCTCCATCGTACGGATACGTCGGGTCAGCGTCCTGCCCGATCGTGTAGCTGGCCCCCTCAGCGTCGACAGCGATGTCGAACGCCTCACCGGAGGTCCACGAGAGGACGCCGTCGAACCGGAACCACTCACCGGCAGCGACATCGGAGATGTCCGTACTGGTCAGAACGTTTCCGTTACTGTCGAGCAGTCGTGCTTGGGTTGCATCTGCGACGTTGGCTGACAGCCGGGCCTCGACCAGCACGTCATCGGCATCCGCCGTGGCCTCGAATCGAACACCACGGGCCGACGAATCCGACACAGTGGCATCGTCGGCATCGGTCGTCTGGGCCGTGTCGGGATCGTCGGTTCCGATCCAGAGGTCGGCCATGACTGTCCCCTGGGTTTCCATCACGCGCCGGAACAGCTGGTCGTAGATGACGTCCTCACCGATTTCGAGGCCGGGGTAGCCGATGTTATCCGACGCCGTGCCACCGATGTAACGGATGATCCGGTCAGTGATCTGAGTCGAGCCATCCGACGGGAACGTATCGGACGTCGTCAGATCGGCGACGAGCAGGATCGTCACCTCATCGGCTCGGTTGAAGGACTCTGTCTTCTCTGTCCCGTCCTCGAGCGTCCCGATGCCAGACTCAGAGCCGAACGATTCGAGGCCGCCAGCCCGTGAGTCAACGATCGCCTGGGCGACGACTTCGTCGGAAACGTCGGGTGCCAGCACCGTCACCTGGACGCCGTACCCCTGGTCCGGGTCGCGGACCTCGTCGACACCGACGGACTTGATCTCGTCGTCAGCGTTGAACACGCCCGACCGGACGGCGCGGAGCGTCGCTGCCCCGCCATCAGCGAGGCTGTTCTGATACCGCAGTTTGAACTCAGCATCAGTCTCGCGATCCCTCCCCTCGACATAGCCGAGCGACTCGTCGCCCGTGGGATTGGGGTTCGTGACGTCGTCGACGTCGGCGACCAGGTCTTCGAAGCGCTCGATCGTGTGCGCTGCGACGTTCGTCTCGGCACCGAGCCACTCCTCATCGAGCTCTGTCTGCCAGGGTTTGAGCGCCTCGATCGGCGCGGTGGCTTCGGAGTTCCCCGCGCTGAGGACGACTCCTTCAGTCGTCTCGAACGGGATCCGTGGTTTCGTTTCCGTTCGCTGCGTCGTCACCATAGTCCCCGAGGGGATGGTGATGTCCTCCGGTGCTGGCGAGTCTCTCAAAAACACGACCTCGCCGGTCGCACTCCGTGCCGGGATCCGTGAGAAGCCCGCCAGCGCGAGCTGCTTATCGAGTTGCTCCCCGAAACTGTCCTCGTAGTAGGAGGCGTAGTAAATCGACTCGGCGACCTCCCACAGCCGCGCCAGCTCGAGGGCGTTCATGTCGAGCGCCTGCATCTGGGGAGACGCCTGGCGGAGTTCGATGTCTTCTCCAACCTCGTTTTTAAAGTGCTGCTTCTGGTCCCCTCGGATATCGTCGATGTGCTTGCGACGGAACGAGCCGTCGTCCTGGATACCGTAGTTGTTGCTCATGGTTTAGACTGTGACCTCCGTCTCGAAGTCGAGTCCCGTGCCGTCAACGAGCGTCACCGAAATCGCGACGTCAACCCGACGGTTTGCGTCCGGATCCGTGATCACGATCTCATCAACCGCCTCGACGCGATCGTCCTCCAGGAGCGCATCCCGGATCTCTCGCTCGAGGATCGGCGGTGCCGAGCCAGCCGCCTCGAACACACGGAGACCGTGGTCCTCGTCGAACGGATCCTCACCGCGGACGGTCGCGAGCGTCGTCTTCAGTTCCTGTTCGACAGCTGCCGCGCCGTCGATCCAGACGAGCTCTCCGTTCTCGACGCGGTAGCTGCCGTCCTCCTCGAGCGCGAGTGTACGATTGTATTTCATCGGTCTATCACGATTCGGTCACCGTCAGTATCTCGTTCCCACCGTGGTCGGTGATCGTTGCCGTCCCGCCAGACCCAGGATCTGTCGTCGAGTCGTCGACGCACATCACCGGCTCTCCGTTGACCGTCAGGAGGTGGTCCTGGTCGGGCGTCAGGTCGTGGGTTTGGTAGTCGATGCAGTTCCCCATCGGATCCGTTGCGTGGCCGTGCGACGGGAAGTGCATCACCGCGGCCGCGTGCGTCGCGACATCGGCACCCTCGATCGAGAGTGGTGCGTCATCTGTCGACTCGACGCTTCCCGTCGCCGGCTCGGAACACGCCGACGGGTGGCCGTTGGCCTCGGTCGGAGCGCCGATTACTGCAGGGACGGTCATGAACCAGACCCTCCTCGACGGATTCCGATGACGCCGATTACCGTGGCGAGGGCGAGAAGGCTGATGGCGAGGCGGCTCGCGCCGGTCAGGACTGCGATAACGAAGCCGCCCTGGAAAAACCCAAACCCGATGTCGATGTAGCGGTCGGGAGACATCAGTTGATCGGCCCCTCCTTGACGTCGACCGACTGAGCGTGCCAAGTGAAGTTCCCCTCGCCGTCGGAGACGATCCCGTGACCGCTCCCGTCGACGAGCTGGAAGCCACCAGTTTCCCCGTTCAGTCGCATCGTTGGCGCACCCTCGCCGAGATCGACCACGAACTCGTTCGCCCCGTGTTCCGGGATGGTGTCCTCGTCGAGCCAGAGCAACGGCAGCAGCACGGCGTCCTCGAGCTGGAACCGCCGGTCACTCTCGGAAGGTTGTTCGCCGCGCTGCTGGATCTGCTTCGCGAGGGGCTCTTGGGCGTGCATCACCAGGCCCTCGTCACCGCTCTCGACCGGCGTGATCATCCCGGCGCCGTCGCGTGCAAACGGCGACGCGACGGGGACGTTGTCGATGAGGATGTCCGAGTCGCTCTTCAGTGAGACGACCGCCCGGCGCGTCTCCTCGTCGATCTCCTCGATGCGGACGAAGGTGATGGTGTAGATGCCCCGGATCTCCGAGCGGACGGCCTGCTTGAACGTATCGACGTTCCCCGTCATCGGCCATCTCCCGCATCGATTTCCTGAGCACACTCGCGGCACTCGTAGTGGGTGATCTCCCCCCACTGGTTGGTCTTCGCGACGGCCGTCCCGTCGCAGTCGGTACTCGGACACGGTCTCGTCGATTGATCCCAGGCGTTCATGATCAGCTCTCGATAGAATAGTCCGCCTCGACCGGCGTCAGCGTCCCACGGACGAGATGGTCGCCGGACTGCGTTGAGGAGCGGAACTCGTAGTCGCTCACGCGGTACGGCCCGCTGTAGTCTTCCGTCTCGACGTAGACAGCAGCCCCTTTCGAGATGCGAGGCTCGCACATCGCTTCGAACTCGAGCTGCCCCTCGACGTCGTCGTTCGTGTCCGACTTCTCGCCGATCGAGACCAACATCCCTTCGTAACTCAGCTGGGGAGCCTCCTGGGCCTCCTCCGAGCGTGGGAGAAAGAAGATCTGGCCGCGAACCGCGAACCACTCCCACTCGACGCCCGTGTTCTCCGCGGCGATTTGGACGAGGTCATCCAGCCAGCCGGTCACCGTTTTGTCTGGCGTGACCGACCACGACCCTTTGATCGGGTCGCCGGCGGACTCCGTCTGCGCCGAGAGCCCGATCTCGCTTGCGAGCGCCTCGACGATCTGGTCGGGACGCTTATCGACCCACGTCTTCTGCGACCAGGAGCTGTCGGGGCTGACCTTCGTCGCGGCCTCGGTCTCGTCGACGCCGCCAAGCGTGTACTCGATATCCGACGTCCCCGCCGAACGTTTTCTCGTGTCGATCTTCCCGAGGCACACCGTTTCGATGTTGCCGTCCGCCCAGCCGAGTTCGATTCGGCAGAGGTCGCCATCTTCGATACGGCCCCAGGTATCCGACGTCAGGTTCCACGTCGTCACCTCGAACTCGAGCGGATCGTCCTTCGGTTTGTTGACGCGAATGTCCAGGTCGAGGCCGTCGAGCGAGACCTCCCCGGCGTCGACACTCCGGTGCTGTTGCCAGACGGTCATCGGTCAGTCCTCCTCTGGTTGGCGGCCGGACGGCCCGGGGAGTACCCAGAACTTCATCTCTTCTCCGAGGTTCGACGGTGTCACAGCCGTCTCCTCACCCGATGGATCAGCGAAGATGAACACCAGATACGGTAGGTAGGAGTACGGCCGGTAGGGCGTCGCGATGCTCTTCGTGATGGTGAACTCGCGCCGGAGGTGCTCTATCTCGACCGTCCACTCCTCCTGGACGGCGTTCCAGTCCATCCGGAGCGCGAACCGCTGCCCGGGGAACGACTGCGGGATGAACTCAAGATGGATCGGGCGCTTGTCCCGGGCGCGACGGGCGGGGATCGGGATTTCCTCCATTAGAGCACCCCCGAGAGAGACTCACGAAAGCCAGACAGCGAATCCACGATGCCGCCGGATTCGTCTTCTACCTGGCCGCCATCGTTGTCTTCCGGTTGGCCCAGGGACGGCTCCGTGTCTGCTGCCGAGCTCCCCATCGCTCCGGACTCGGTCTCGATCGAGATCTCCGTTGTCTCGATCTCCGCTTCTGTGATCTGTTTGATCGTGATCGAGACCTGGTAGTGGGAGTCGCGCTTCGCCTCGTTCTTTGTGTTCAGCGACTCCAGCTTCGCTCTCGAGATAGAGATCTGACCGACCGACGCCGGGAACGGCTCCCCGCTCTCCCGTAGCGACTGCAGGGAGCGATACTCGTCGACGGGAACCCACGCCTCGAGGGAGACCTCGACTGGTTCCTGCCGGACGTAGGTGCTGTACTGGAAGCCCTGTTCTGTGCGTTTCTCCGGCGCGTTCCAAGCTCCCGAGTCGTCGATACTCGTCACGCCCGAGAGCACTATATCGCCGATCGTCACGACGTCTGACATGGTTAGTTGTTCACCTCCCGAGCGAGCTGCTGGAAGAACGCGTCGAGCGCGTCACCGCTGATCGCCTCCGATGCGCCATCACTCGCGGCCGTGGCGACGTCTGCCTCGGTTGCGTCACCGCCGTCGACGTCGATGTCTTGGTTGATCGTGATCTCGAGCCGCGGCATCCCCTCTCCCGACCCACCGCCCGGACCACCAGAATCACCGCCTTCACCGGAGCCACCGATCGCGTCAGCGGCCGCGCCGGCGGCCTGCCCGAGCGGTGTCTTCCCGAGAAGGCCGCCCGCGGCTCCGGCCGCCTGTCCCAGCGGGGTCTGCCCCAGCACGTTGCTGATCGATGAGACGAGCGTCGGTGCCTCCGACTCGACGCCGCCGGCGATCGTCTGGATCAGTCCCGGCCCGGTTTCTCCGAGCGACTGGAGCGGTCCCTTCTCAGCCGGGGAGAACGGGAGCCGGTCGCGGATCCCCGACGCCACGTTGGTGACCGCGTCGACGGGCTTCGATGCGGCGCTCTTGATGCCGTTCGCGATCATCCCCGGGATCTGCTTCCCGGCGTCGAGCCACTTGCTCGGATCTGTGATCATGTCCTTCGCGAGCAGCAACGGCCCCAGTACGGGCAGTGCGTACTTCGCGGGACCGAGACTCGCGAGTCCATCCGCGATCTTCCCCGGGAGGCTCATTGCCGCCTTCTTGACCTTCGGCCCGACGCTGGAGATGAGGTCCGGGAGCTTCAGCACCGCGGCGAACGGTGCGATGAGTGAGAGTCCCGCGATCGTCGCGCCGATCCGTGCGAGCTCGAATAATATTCCTGTCAGTTGCTTGGTAACATTCCAAGCCGTACCAGCTTTATCTCCGAACCACCCCAGTAGGTTGCCTGCTTCTTCACCAGCACCGAATAGATCTCCTTTCCAGATCGCGGCCAAAGCAACTGCGGCACCGGCGATACCCAACAAAAGCCAGCCGATAGGCCCCATCGCGGCCTGTAGCGTTACGAATCCGGTTGCGAGAGCTCCTGTCGCTGCTGTAGCAACACCTTTCGCACTCGCGTCAGCAAGAGCGGCCGTCGCTGAGGAATACAAGCCAGTGATCGACGTCCACATTGCAGCTGTCTTCGCCCTCGTAGCTGCAGCAAGTTGCCCCGTCGACGCTGTTGCGAGCCAGAGGGCTTTGTTCTTCGCCAGCGTGGCTGCAGTAGATGCCCGGGTTAGTGCATTATACGTGGCTGTCTGTTGAGTTAATACACTTGTCTGTAATTGTGCGATTTTTAGGTTGACGATAAGAGCTCCAAGGGCGCCGGTCGCAACGGCGGCAGCTCCTGTCAACCCAATCAATCCGACGCCAAGTGCCCGCGCAACTGCGGTATTCTGACTGAGTGGCGTTGCCAGGCTTTGTAACCCCCCAACTACTGCTGATACTGCTGGTTTGGTACCTTGGTACATTTCGTACCCGAGTACCTGAAACGACGATCGGAGTTGCTCAATCTGACCAGAGAGCGTTTTTGTCTGATCCTCGGCAAGTTCCGCCGCCGTCATCACACCGCCGATTGCGTCGGCGATCTCCTCGGCAGATTTGTTTGTCTCAGTGATTTCTGTCGCGAGTTCTTCAGCAGCCTGACCAGTGAGCCCCAACCCGACCTGAAGCCGGGAAACAATCTCTTCAGTCGATTCGCCCTGGCTGTCCAAGGCCTGGAGATTTGATACCAGCTCCTGCGTACTCGTTTCCCCAGATACTTCCATTCCAAGGGCTTGTGACGTCGTCTCGAGTTCCTCATCACCCATCTCCGCGAGATCGCCAATCGCACCCTGGATTTCCGCACGAAGGTTGTCACGAACCTTCTGTTCCAGTTTGTCAGTCTGTCGTATGAGTGGGAGTAGCGCCCGAGCACCCTCACGCCCACCGATTTGTTGGGCGAGCCGGATCTGTTCAGCCTGAGACGCATCTTCCATTCGTTCGGACAACGTTCCGACGATGGTTGTGATGTCTTGAAGCTCGCCGGCCTCGTTCGTGAAGTCGCTCGTCGAGAGCCCCAACTCTTCGAGGGCTTTCTGTGTCTGACTGCTGTTCCCAGCCAAACGGGAGAGTACTGCGTTCAGAGACGTTCCTGCCTTCGAGGCTTGGATACCGTTGTCGGCCAGCGTCCCCAAAGCACCGACCGTACCGGCGACGGAAAGACCGGCAGAGGCGGCCGTTGACTGAACTTCGGTGAGTGCCTGTGCTAGTTCTCGAACCCGCGTCGTCGAGTTACTAAATGTGCTCCCGAGCGAGCCGACGATGGCGTCAGCCTGCTCAGCCTCGAGGTTGAACGCGTTCATCGACTGAGCCACGATATCAGCGGCTTGGGAGGTCTGCATCTGTGCCGCGACAGCAAGCTCACTTGTCTCTCGAATTGCAGAGATCGACTCCGATGCGCTGAGCCCAGCGAACGAAAGTGATCTCATCGCCTGAGCGGATTCAGAAAGCGTGACTGGGAGCGTTGAGCTGATGTCTTTCGCTGCACCCCGGATCTGTTGCATCTCTTCAGCAGTCGCGCCGGATGTCGTCTGAATCGTCTGGAACGTTTTTCCTAACCGACTGAACCGCTGCGTGAGTAGAGCGACCGACCCCCCAAGTACTGCGGTCGCTGTGCCAGTTGCAGCGAACGCAGTACTCAGTCCTTCGATACGTTGCTCTGCCTCGGACGCCGATTCAGCGACGTCGTCGCCGGCGCGCTCAACGCGGTTAAGTTTACTTGTCGCATCGTCGCGAGCGGTGAGGACTGTCGCGATCGTCCGGTGTCCACCTCCTCCTAACATCGTTTTTGTCAGTATGTTTTATTTTGTATTGCGGTCAACTGTGGGCTATGCCACAGGATCGTCGATACGAGTACCGCGTTGTTGACATCGAGTCTCTACCGTCTGCCGAAAGTGTCGGAAAACAACTCAATCAACAAGCCAAAGAAGGATGGCAGCTGGTCGATAGAATCGATTCAGGTGGGACGACTGTATCACTTATTTTCGAGCGCCCTATTGAGTGATCCTCGCCGAATATCAGTGCTACTGAGTCAGACTTAGGTGGTAGTAAATGTGGTAGTGTCGGGTCGGAGTGGGGCCATTTTCTCCCAGCTTTGATGACAGTCGCCTCGGCAGAGTGTAACCAAGTTTTTCATCGCGTTTCGCTCTTCAGGATCGGCGACGGATCTGGCTGGGTCTATGTGGTGGACGACGTGTTTCGTCCCGAAGAGCTTGATGTGCTCTTGTTCATCACGGCCACAGTGCTGGCATTCACGACCATCTCTTTCTCTGACTCGTTCTTTTTTCTCCACATCCCAACCTTTACCGTAGTTGTTATCACCATCCTTGTACAGGTGGTGATCTTCGCCACGTGGCCAAGATCCGTTCTCCTCGCAGTCGATGCCATGCTTTTGGCACCACTCCCACACGAGACTGCTTGGGCATCCAATCCACTCTGCTATCTCTCCAGAGGTCATATTTTTCTCGACGTAAGTTTCCACCAACCAATCCTTTGAGCTGAGACGCGTGTACTTCGCCTCATTCACCCCTCGAGTCTCGATACCGTGCTTTTTCAGCCATCGCCAAACCGTCTGCCCTGAGCAACCAAGATAGTCTCCGATCTCAGAAGCGGACATGTCTCTCAATATATAGAGTAATTCCATCATCTGTTCGTCTCGCCATGGTCCAGATACTCGACACTCTTGTGAACAGTATTTGATATTCTTTTGATCCTGGGAAGGAGGGGTTGAGTACTCCACATTGCAGTATTTTGCACTACATTCACTCGTGAATGGCGGTCCGCCGTGGAGAGCAGCATGATGACTACTCATGGATTGGTGGTTCCCGAATACCTCACCACATTCCGGACACTTGTGATCTCCTTCGGATCGCATCGCGTTATCCAACAGTCACGTTTCCTAGGTTAAAACACCGAGCCAACCATGGTGGAAGTGATCTTGCTATGGGCGGTACTTGTCCGGAACTCCGTCCATGTCGGCGAAGTCGTCGATGTCGAACTCGCGGGCGTCGCTCTGATCCGGGTTGGATTCTGCGAGACAGATGCCGTAGAACAGCTTCTTCTCCCAGGGCCAGGCGTCGACCTCTTCGATCAGGAGGCCCCACTCTCGAGCGATTCTAACTGTGAGTCGTCCAGCTGGGCTTCGAGCCCAGCGTCGGTAAACCCCAGCAGCTTGTTTAGACCGATGACCTCAGCCACCTCGTCGGCAAGGCCGATCCGGTCTGCGGGGCGCACCTCCTGCCACCGCTCCAGCGTTATCTCGGGGGCGACCACCGCGGCGCTGACGATCTCGTAGAGGTTCTCCGCGATATCCCCGTCCTCCCCCGGCTCGACCGCGACGATGTCGAGCAGGTTGTTCGTGTCAGGGTCCTGGACGAGGAACCGCTTCGTGTTTCCGTTCAGAAACTCGTACTCGATCTCTTCGCGGGGGTCGTCGTCGCTGACGTCCCAGTCCTGTTCCTCAAGCTCTTGGATGTCGATTTCATCGCTCATGGGTTACTGGGTGTCGTTGGCGATGAAGGTGTACGTCCGGTTCGGCGGGGACGTGTTGTCGTCGTCGAAGCTGTTCGCGTACGCCTTGTTCGTGAAGACGACCCGGACGTACGTCTCGCTGTCCCGAGCGTCGGCCGACGGGAACCGCACCGTGATCGTGGTTTCGTTCCCGGACTCGGTCAGGCTGTTGAGTGTTGGGATCGTGCCCGACGTCGGGGAGACCTCGATCTCTCCTTCGAGTTCGGGGTCGCTGTCTGCGAGCAGGACGTCGTCGTCATCGCCGACCGTAGCGTTGAACTCGCGTTCGTAGGACTCCTCCGGCGGGTCGAAGTTCTTCAGCTGCTCGACCCGCACGCCGTCGACGAGAATCGTGACTTCGCTCTTGTCGTATTGTGACATTTTTGTGTACCTCGTGGTTGGTTAGTTGTCAGGATGGGGCTGGAACGCTCAAACGCTAAGCGTCATCTGGACGCCGAACGTCTGGGCGCTGCCGGTCAGTCGGTAGTCGAGCTGGATGCCGGTCCACTGGCGGTTGGCCCGGTCGTCCTCGGGGACATCCTCGGGCGCTGGGACCGTGATGTCAGCCTCGGCGAAGGGATCGTCAGGTCCGCCGACGTACTGGTTGAGCCCACCGATGATGGCGTCCTCGATCATGGACTGGCCATCCTCAGTGAACGGGATCTGATCCCGGTTCAGCTGCCGGCTGATCAGCGCGTTCTGGATGACCGAGATCGCGAAGTCCTCGGTCATCTTCACGTCGAAGAACTGATAATCGCTCGAAGCGCCAGCCGTCGAGACGCTTCGCCAGAGCGTGTTCGTCCCCTCGATCGAGACGACCACGTTGGTCGGCCCGTTGCCGTCGGCGTCACCGCCGACGAACGTGTCGTTTACGCCAGGGTTCCCGATGAGGCTGCCCCTGATGCCGTCGATCGCGAAGGGGTACCCCTCGCCGTCCATGTGGAAGTCCCGCCAGGGATCGTTCACGGCCATCTTGCCCAGCTGGTGGGCTCCGACGTCGCCGCTGGCCTTTGCGGTGATCCCGAGGACATGACCGCCGGGGACGTAGCCGGCGACGTCGTGAGCAACGGCCATCGCCTCTTCGTCGCTCTCGTACTGCCGCGGGTCCTCGATCGGGAGCGGGACGCCGACGCGGGCAGATGCGGCCCAGGCGACGAACTCGTCGTAGTCCCCGATGTCTTCACGGCCGGCTCGCGTGTCCGCGAGATGGGCGCGGTTGACGCCGTGATACTCGAGCTCTACCAGCCCGCTCCAGTCGACGTGGGAGTACGTCAACGTGGCCGCGGTTCCGTCGCCGGTGGAGATCTCGCCGGTCGCGGTGTTGACCGCGACCTCACCCTCCGCCGGCGCTGCGACGGGATCGTCAGCCGTGTAGACGACATCCCGCGCGTCTGCGGAGACGCCGACCTTGCCGTGGATCGGCGTGTTCGCGACGGTGTTGCCATCGTCGACGTTCTCGTCGACGACCTCGGTCTGCTCGAGGACGAGGACGTACCAGAAGTCCGCGCCGTTTTCGGCGACGGCCTGGGAGGCGACATGGACATCTGATCCGTCGCCGTAGTCGTTTGCTACCTCGGCTGCGCTTCCGTAGCGGTTGACCTCGCCGAAGGCGGCATCGGGCGGTGCATTCGCGGCCGTCCCGATCACCGCGACATCGGTGAAGGTCTCCTGGGGAAGTGCAGCGGTCTCTGCCGAAACGTCGATTTCGACCGGTGAAACTGTCGTCATGTGTGTTCGTTCGTTGGGTGTTAGTCTCGTGTCTGTTCAGCCTCGACGCCGACGCTCTCAACCGTATCGTAGACGGTCTCCTTGGTCTCCGAGTGGTGAAGCCGGAGTGCCCACTCCAGGCGGTATGTCAGCTTGACGCGACTCGGCGTCGGCCCGCTCTGGACGTCGACGCGCATCGGACGCTCGCCATCTGGACCGACGCTGTTCAGGTCGAGGTCATGCTCGGTGAACCGCCACAGGTGCCGGGCAAGTTGACTGCCTCGAACCTGTGGCGGCACGCCGTTGGCGTCGTGAGCTGCCTCGACTGCGACGGTCACCGACAGCTCGTCGTAGACCTCGGCGGTCTCTGTCTCGCGGTACTCTGGAACGTCGGTGGGATTGTCGATCGACGCGACGTTGTCGACGGGCTGGCGTTCGGGAGCAGGCTCGGACTGGGCATCCCACCCGAACACGAGCGCCGGGTAGTCTGGGTCGGCGGTCGCATCATCGCCCGCATCGTCACCGCCACTCCAGAATGGTGTGAGGTCGTACGTGTACGACCCGCCCTCGTAATCGACAGTGAGTCCCTTGAGCGGGAAGCTGGCCTCAAGCCGATCCTCCTCGGCAGTTGTCAGCATCGCCGATCAGACCTCCGCCTCGTCGAGTTTCAGCCCGATCTCTTCGCCGAGTACCTCGGGTGCCTTCTTGCCCGCCAAGCGAGCTACGGGACCGAAGATCGGTCGCCGGGGGATCCCGGCTTCTGGGGCACCGTACTCGTGATGCTTGGCGTAGTCCAGATTCGTCCCGATGATCGAGGTCTTGGTCTTCCGGTTCATCTCCGACGCAACGTTGATGTTCGTGAGGAGTCGAGAGCTGTCGATCAGTGGTGTATCCGAGCCTTTGGCCTGGATCGTCGACTCCTTCAACGGCTCCCAGGAGTTTCCGAGCGCGTCTTTCCCGTTGCTCATATTCCTGATCAACCGTCGCAGGCAGAGCCGGTGGAGCTTCTCGATCCCGTCGGCCAGCCCCTCATCGAGCGCCTCCTTCGCCTCGGGGAGGTTGTTTTTGTCCTCGACCATCAGCCGACCACCTCGAGATCGCCGGCGTCGATCGCCTGCTCGATGCGGCGCGACTCGCGCACGATCTTCTCTTCGTCGACGGAGTCGAACCAGAGCCCAGCGACGTAGTTGCGGCCGGCCGACGTCACCGTCATCAGCTCTCTTTCGAGTGGCTCGACCACCGTCTTCCGGTTCTTGTGCGCCTTCTCGAACTCGATGAACGCCTTGAGCTGCTCGGCGGAGAAGTCGCTGACCGCGTCGAGCGTCTTCTCGCGGTTGCGGTCGTCGTAGTTGTCGATCATCTTAGTCTGATTCCCAGGTTGAGCAGTGAAGCGTCAGCGTTCCATCGCCCTCATCCTCGACGTGCTCGACGACGTACGTCCGCTCGCGGTAGGTCACTCGTGACGCGCCATCGTGACCACCGTCGCGGAGGTCATCGTGCATCGCCGCTTCGAGGACGCGGAACCGGACGTCGATCGAGAGTTCGCGACCGAGCAGCTCGTGCAGGTTCGTCGACGCCGACTTGTCCTGGACGTACGCCTTGACGGTTTGCTGTTCGGACTCGACCGGTCGACTGCCGCGGGAGCCACCATCCTCGATCTTGTAGTGTTGGATGGTGATGTCGGAGCCGTGCATCTGGAGCCGCTGGCGAGCCTTCGCCGGTGCGGACGGGAAGCTCATACCGAGGCTGCACCCCCGTAGTAGGATGGCGCCTCGTAGCCAGTAGCGTCGCCTCGGGCGCGACGGACGACCTTCTCCTCCGGCTCGTAGGAGATCGAGTCCCCCATGATCGTGTCGGACGAGATGCCGTCCGCCGTGATCGCCCGGAGTCGAGCCCGAACCAGCCGGATGATCGCCTTCTTCACGCCCTCGGGGATCTCCTCGAGACCGTGCGTCCACTCGACGGTGACCGACCGCCGATCCGTTGGCCAGGCGTCGCGGTTCGCGTCGGGCTTCAGCTCCAGGTGCGTCTCCTCGACCCAGTAGTCGTCCGGCTCGACGTCGCCGCCACTCACTCGGTCGGTGTCGATCGACACTGAGGCGACCTGCTGGACCGGCCGTCTGGGTAGTGGCAGGTCGTGGTCATCGACATGCGACGGTCGGGAGAGCGTTTCCGTCGCCGTCTTCGGTTCGAGCGAGACGGCGAGCCAGTCTTCGACGCGCTCTGCGGCTGTCGCGATGTACGACTCCAGCTCGCTGTTGAAGTCCGCCTCGGTCATGCCGAACGCGTCGGCATCGAACGGGAGTTCGGAGGTGACCTCGTCAGGCTGGAGCGGCATGGGAGTTTACCCCTCGATCTCGGCGCGTCGGACGCCGATCGCGTCCTTCACCTGATCGCTCGTTTCGATGTTGGCGATCGTGTCGAGGTGGTCGTCAACGTCGCCAGACTCCACGCGCTCGATGCGCGCTTGGTAGTCGTCGTGGTCGTCGAACCACGCGTCCTCGCCGGCGAACTCGTACCCGTCGTTGCCGCTGCTGCCGCCGTCGTCAGCGTCTGGCTCCCCGTCGGATGTCGACTCCGACTCGGTCGAGCCGTCATCGCTCGAGTCCTCGGCCCCGCTGTCGCCAGCGGTACCAGACCCGTCGACGTACTCGAAGTACTCCTGGCCCTCGACGAGGTCCGTGGCCACGTCGCCGTCGACGGTGACCTCATCGCCTGGCTCGGTGTCGATATCGACGCCGAGTCGGGTGAACCTCCGCGGGCCATCTTCTCGATGACGGATGGTGCGTTCAGACATCATCCATCACCGTTAGGCCGTGAAGTTGATGTTCGCGAGCGGGTCTCCCATGTTCTCGACGAGAACGGCCGCGTCGGTGTTCTCGATCTGGAAGTCGTCGTCGCCGCGCATGAAGTACCGGGCGTAGAGATCGCGCTCGCTCACCTTGTCGGACTCGGTGAGGACGTCGATCTCGAGCTCGCGGTACAGCGCGTAGATGAGGTTCTGCGGGTCGGTGAACATCGCGTAGCCATCGGGCCAGAGGCCACTGCCGATGATGGGGAAGTTGAACGGGTTGACGTCCGCCTCGCCCATCAGGACGTTGTCCCCGAGAGGCGTGTCGCGATCCGTCAGCGTGTAGTGGTAGCTGAGGAGCTGGTCCTGGGAGACGATGAGCGCCGGGTTCATCCGCGACCGGTACTTGGAGTCGAGGCCCGCGATCGTGCTGACGACCATGTCGTTGTCGAGGATGTTGCCAGCAGCATCGATGGTCGTGGCCTCGCCCTGCGCCAGGGTGATCCAGCCGTTGTTCTGACTCTCGAAGTTGTCTGCGACCGACTCGTCGCCGTTCGCGCCGAGGTCCTCGACGTCGGCCGACCAGGCGTCGGTCATCAGGTTGAGGATCGTGTCCGCGAGTGCCTCGCCCTCGGGGTTTTCGCGCACGACCTCGGTCGGGAGGTCCCACGCGACGGTCCCCTTCTCGGTGTTGATCTCGATGTGGCCAGTGGAGATGTCGACCTCGTTCTGGTTCCACTGCCCTTCGGACTGCGGTCGGCGGTGGCGCTCGCCGATGTTCAGGCGCGGGATGCGCGTCTTCTTCGCACCGACGGTCTCCGTCCGGACGGCGTCGAGGAGCGGCGTCTCCTCGGTCAGGTCCGTCCAGAACTCGTCCCAGAGCGGATCGGGAAGCGTGCCGCCCGCATCGAGATCCGAGACGGTCAGTGCGTTCTTCTCAGTGATGCTACTCAGGTCGTTGTCGATGGTTCTGGATGCCATGGAAATCTCAGATTGCTAATGGGTGTGCAGTTGACTCGCCTTACAGACCGAGGAACGCCTTCTTGACTTCGCCCTCGTCGGGCTCGCCGTCGGCGTCCTTCTCGGTCTCGCCGTCGTAGTCCAGCTGCTGGCTGTGGCCAGATGCCTCCGCCAGGCTCTTGACCGACTGGGCGAGTTCGTTGATCGCTTCGGCGTTCTTCTCAGCCTGGGACTTCTCGTCTGCCTCACCCTCCTCTTCGCCGCCGTCGCCGCCGGCGGACTTCTCCGAGTCGCCTTCTCCGCCGTCGGAGATCTCGTCGGTGAGGTCCTTGACGGTGTCCGTCAGTTCGTCGATCGCCTCTGCGTTCTGTTCGGCGAGGCTCTTCTCGTCCTCGCTCTCCGTGTCGTTGTCGGTATCCTTGCTCATGGTGATCTCGGTGTCGGTGTCGCTCTCGCTCTGGACCCAGTCGAGGAAGTCCTCGGTGACCGGAGTCTGATCGCGCTGCTCGCGGACCCACTCGCGGTACTGGTGTGCGGCCTCGTCGGCCGCGAACGCCGTATCGTCGTCGAGGATGTCTGTCGACCAGACCCAGGACCGGAAGTCGGAGAAGGGCGCTTCGCCCTGGTTGTCCACGAATCGCTGGAGTGCGCCGAGGACGAGCTCGCCCTGCTCTTCGGTGAGCTTCTCGGTCGGTCGAGACTTCTCAGTGCCATCGCCATCGTCGCCGCCCTCGCTGGAGCCGCCGAACTGAGCGATGTCGAAGTCCGTCTTGTCGTCGTCTGTAAATCGGTTCCCCTCGAAGTCGAGTTCCGACTCGAGCGCCGCCTCGATCGCGTCGTGGGCTGCCATCAACGCCTCGCGGTTCTGGGCGTTGAGGGTGCGGCCCTCCTTCGAGACGTCCCGGGCGACGTCGATCGCCTTCGAGAACGTCCCCGCCGAGACCTCGGACTGCCCGTCCGCGGGACTTACGCCGTCATCGGCATCGGCGACATCGGAGTCCGACCCTTTCAGCCACGACTTGAACCGCCGCCACTTCGTGGCGTCGTCGGGCTCGTCGTCGGGTGGGTTGCTGTCTTCCATGTCTGGTTGCTGACTCTCTTGGTCGATGATCTCCTCCGCCTTCTCGGCGTCAGCGAAGAACTTCGCGACGGCGCCGTCGGGAGCCGTCTTCTCCAGCTGCTCCAGGTAGTCCCAGAGTTCGCCCGCGGTGTCTTCGGGAGCACCGCGATTCGACATCGTCTCGACGAAGTCCTCGCGATCATCGGCGTTCTCGTAGAGGTTCTTCTCGAGGGAGCCGCCGGCCGACTTTGTGGCGTAGACCGCCGACGTCACCGCCGGGATGTCGACGTCGGAGATCTCCGTCGTGGCCCCGTTACGGATCCCCGCCGGCGGCCAGTACTTGTCCGGAACCGAGTCCGGGTCGACGCTGTCCGGGATCTCGACCTCGTCCGGGAGATCGTCGATCGAGTCGAACTCGTCGGCCTCGGTGACGTCGCCACCGATGGAGAACCCGTGAAGGACCTCGCCGACGAACGACCACAGTTCGTCATCGTGATACTTGCGCCGTACGACCCAGTCGCCGGCTTCGAACTGCACGCCGTCGATCTCCTGATCCTCGGCGAGGACCTCGTTGAACTCGAGCTCCGCCGCATCGTCGGGGAACCGAGCGTGGAGGACGCCATCGTCTGGATCAGGGTTGTACATCGCCCCGACTCCGTCCGGGTAGACGAAGTCGAGTTGATGGTCCAGCTCGTAGGGCGTCAAGACGATCCCGGTGGCGGTCTGCTCCTCCTCGTCGATCGCCTTGATGGCGACGTGCTTGGTGAAGTGACGCTTCTCCTGTGTACTCATTGGTGTCCTGTGAGAACGCCGGTATGGATCTCGCCCAGTGGCCCCGGCGGGGGCATGGGGTCATCGGTAGTTGGCCGGGCTATCGCGCTTCCGAGATCGTGACGTCGGCCGTCTCACCGGCCGTAGCAGTCCCGGTAACGCGGATGCGGAGGTAGCGATGGCCGAACCGGAAGCTGTCTCGGATGTCGGTTGCGTCGTCGAGGTTTGCCTGGTCGTACGTCTCCTCGCCTTCGAACCAATCGCCATCCTCACCCGTCGCACTCACGTCAAGCGCGTACGACGCCGCAGCCGTGCCTTCGATGTTGAGTGACACCAGTACGTCGCCCTTGAGGTCCGCCTCCGCGATGACGCCCTCTGCTGATATGTCCTGTTCCTCCTCGATTGTTGCGTCTTGGGTTCGTGGCATGATTCTGAGGTGTCCTCCGGCCCGCTCTGGACCTCGGCGCGGGGAGCGTCATCGGTTGGTTATCTTCTATCCAGCAGCGAGTGGCTCGACAGTTCCATCGGCAGCGAGCTTGACTGTCTCGTCGACGGACGCCTTTCGGATCCGCCCGCCACCCTCGATCGCCTCGAGCTCATCATCGCTGAGGTCGTCCTCGAACACCGGCACCATCGTACACCGGCAGTTGACGATCTGCTGCAGGGATCCCGACGGATCGCCCGGGTAGTCGAGCTTCTCACCGCCGACGATGAACGGTGTGGCGACAGCGACGATCTGGCCGTTGGCCTGGTTGTGATCATCCCGCGTTCGTCGGTCCCCGATCGCGATCCACTCCTCACCGACGACCATATCCGATTCCTGAAAGCTGGAGTGGACGCCCAGATTTGACGTCGAGTTCGTGCCCGTCCGTGCGGCGCGCTCGGCGACATATCCCTCGAGTCGGGAGTCGTACAGTTCGTCGTTGATATGCTCCTGGATCTCTGGGATGGAGAGGCCGTCTTCGTGAGCCCCCCGGAGCCACCTTGAGGCGTTCTCGTCGATCGTCTCCAGCGTGCTTCCCGCGGCCTCGTCTACCCAGTCGTCGATGACCTCCAGTGCCCGGTCGGGGACGACGTCAAACGGATCGAGACCGAGGTTGTACCGCCGACTGGCGAGCCGGCGGCCGGCTTGTGTCGCTCGCTCGCCGCCCTCCTGGAACACCTCTTCGAAGTCGTCGACGTAGCCGCCCTCCTCGATGAGTTGCCGCAGGTCGTTTTGGATGGACTCCAGCGACTCAAGATCCTCTTCGCTCGCGTTCCGCAGCCACTCGTCGAGGTCCTCCTCGATGGGCGTCAGGGCGTCGACGTAGTCGTCGAGGAACTGGTTGAACGCCTCCTCCTGTTCAGGAGAGAAGTCCTGCTTATCGAGGTGGCGGACGTGCCGCCGGCGCTCGGCCAGCCCCGAGCCGGATGCCGAATGAGTCGCGTCAACCATCGGTCAGTTGTCGGCCTGAGCACCGGTTTCGATCCGCTGCCCGGCGTCGATATCGGTCTGGTACTCGTCGAGAAGTTCGTCCGTTCGCTGCTCGACGAGGTCCTCGATCTGCTGGCTGATGCCGCCCATCCCACCGCCTGCGCCAGCGCCTCCAGTCACCTCGACGACAAGCGTCTGGCCACCGTAGACGTGGTCGTCCGGGAACGGCTCGAACCCGAGTTCCTCGCGGAGTTCGTTCACGGTGATGAGGCCCTGCGCCGCCTGGATCCGTTGCTTGGCGATCTCGAGATCCTGGAGCTTGGTGTCGGGCTTCGCCAGCTCGAACCGGATGGTCCAGTCGGGCGCGTCGAGGCCCTGCTTGTGGACGAGTTCGTAGAGGAGATCCGCGAAGTCGTGCTGCTTGGGTTTGATCGTCTCCTCGGCGAACTCCTTCCGCTGTTCCTCCGAGTCGGTGGAGAACGCGCCGGACTCAACGACGCCGGCGACCACCGGCGGGACGTCGTGAACCTTGAGGATGTCGTGCTCGTTCCGGTCGCGGAACTCGAGGAACGAGGCCTCCTCATCCATCCCGACGGTCAACGGCTCGATCCGGATCTCGACGTCATCTGCGTCGGCCCCGTCGGCGAGGTTCAGGTAGTCGTCGCCTTGAACGATCTTCTCCGTCTCGATGAACGCCGTCCGGTGACTGTTCTCGTTGTTATCCTCGATGAGGGTCCGCATCTCCTCGCGGCCCTTCTCGGTGAGTTCCGCCCCCTTGACGATGATCGCCAGGCGCGGGACGCCGTCGTGCTCGAAAAAGTCGATGTTGTAGTCCTTGGCTGCCTCGTCACCGCGGATCGCACGGACAGCAGGGACGACGTCGGGCGCTCCGTAGTGGGGGTAGAGCGGGGAGTGGTTCCGCTTCCAGATGATCTCGTTGGCGGGAGACGATACGGACGAACCCGTGTTCCCCGAGTTGCCGTCGACGAAGATGGGGTCGGGGCTGTCGTTCTCGTCAGTTCGGTAGCGGTCACCAGCGACACCGAAGTACTGCGTCTTGTCATTGAGCAACTGGACGAACCCACGATCCTCCTTTCGCTTCCAAACGGTGTGGGCGGGAACGTACGCCAGGCCGATGGGCGTGCCGTCGGTCTGGGTGAGGATCTCGATCGCGAGCCAGCCGATCGCCTCGTAGTCTGTCCAGGCCGTTTGGAGGACGTCGGTCGCGGTCGCCCGCTCGCTCTCCATCGGCCCGACCTGCCAGTTGGAGTCGTCACCGAACCAGAAGTCGTGAACCCGCTCGTACTGCTCACCGTCCGGGTCTGGATCCTCAGCCTCTGGGTGTGGAACGATGTTGATACCGAAGCCGGCGACGTATCGAGCCTTCGCGTGAACGCACTTTGCGTGCGTCTCGTTGTGCTCGAGGAGCTCCGCCATCTTCACCGGGTTGAACGGTGGCCGGCGAGCACCGCCGCGGGTCTGGCCGACGTGTTCCTCCTGGAGCTGCTGGGTCTCGGCTGACTTCTCCGCGACCGACTTCGTGATCTCGGAGTAGACACCGGAGTCAGTGTCGCTACTCATTGGAAGTCCCTCGATTCTGTCAGGTCTTCTTCATCGAGCTTCGGGTCACGCTCGGCCGCCTTCTCCAGTTCCTCGTCAAAGACCTTTTTGACCTCTTCGAGGGTGTCCTGCGACCCGCCGCGGACGCCGAGGTTGAGGTCGTAGTGGTCGATCCAGATCTTCGGCGGGTCAGTCTCACTCATCGTCGTCCTCCAGGGGTGCATCGGCGAGACGCCGTAGTCGAACCGCTCGAACTCCTGCTCGACGGCGTGGGCGAACATCACCTCGGGGACATCGTTCTCCTCACACCAGTCCCGGCCGTTGAGCGACCCGTTGCCGGCTGACGGCGTGTCGGCCTCGATCTCGTCGGCCAGCGACTCGAGTGCAGTCTCGTACTCGCTCCACGCCTCCTCGTAGTCGACGTCACTCATCGTCGTCCTCGTCCTCTTCGAGAGTGCTCCGGATGTCGTCGACGGCGTCTTTCCCGCCGACGATGCCGTACTTATCACGCGATTCCTCGTCATCCTCGGTGTCGTCCTTTCGTGTGACCATGTCGATCAGGCTCCGTAGAGGCCGCTATCCGTGCTTTCGTCGTCCTCCTCATCCTCGTCGGCATCGGGCATGTCGTCGATCTCGGTGATGCCCATATCCTCGAGCTTCCGGAGGCCCTTTTCCGCCATATACCAGGCTGCAATGTAGTCCGGCGTGTGGCCGTGCAGCTTGCCGTCCCGGCGCTCGAGGCTCTGCATCGCGGTGATGAAGTCCTCGGTCGGCCGGTGGCCTCGGTGGAACAGGATGCGACCGTTCTCGACGAGGATCCGTAGCCGCGGGATACCGTTGTCCCAGGAGTGTTTCGCGCCGGTCGTCGGGATGCCGGTCACTTTCGCACCCAGCTGGGCGTCGAACTCGATGGCGTCCTCGGCGACGTAGCTCTGCATCCCGTTGTTCTCAACGACCACGATCGCCGGATCGTAGCGTCGGTCGTACTCGACGAGCGTGGTCTTGACGTCGCTCGGGCTCATCCCCGCCTCGGCGTGGCAGTCCAGGAGGCGACGTCGACCATCGCGCTGGAGGAGCCACACCGTGAACGCGGCGTCGTCGCCGGTCGGAGAGTTCGCGGGGTCGTGGCTCAGGATGACGACCTCGCCAGGCCCGGCGCGGTACTTCGGCGGCGGGTCGCGGTCGGTGATCGAGCAGCCACCGTCCTCGGCGGGGAGCCGGACGTCCTTTGCGTCGATGAGGTCGCCCGACGAGCCCATGATGACGAGCGAGTACTCCCGCCAGAAGCGGTGGTCGGCCATCTTCGAGCGCTTATCGGCCAGCCACTCGGGCCCCCGCGCCTCTGGCCAGAGCACCTGAAGCGTCTCGCCCTCGTTCCACGGGTCCTCGACCTCGGTGTAAAGGTCGTCGTCGGGCCGCCGGGCCTGCCAGTCGTCATCAGCGCTGAACTGCTGATCCCAGTAGTCCAGGATCGCCGGGAACTCATCGACGTCGTAGCCATCGCGAAGGCGGAAGTTCTGGTAGATGTCGTCGGTCTGCTTCCGCGTCCCGATCACGACCGTGCGGCCGTTGTCCTTCACCATCGGGACGCTGACAGCTTCGACCCAGTCGAGGACGTCGTCGGTCGAGCCGTCACCCTTCTCCTTGATGATGTCGTCGAGTACCAGGAGGTGCGCGCGGTCGCCCTCGATCCCGCCGAACAGCCACCCAGCAGTCAGCGTCGATCCGTTCTCGAAGATCTTCGTCTGGATGTTGTCCTTCTTCGGCGGCGCGTTCAGGCTGGTCAGCCACGGGTTCCGGTTGACCATCTTCCAGAACTCCGTGTCGGCCTTCTTCGTCACCGATGTCTCGTTGTTCATCGCCCAGATCGCCCGGAAGCCAGGCTTGTACTCGAGACAGGCGATGAGGTACGCCAGCGTGATGGTTGTCTTGAGCCCGTCGCGATGGCACAGCAGGACGCGGTCGCCGGCGTCGAACTTCTCGAGCCAGTGGCCGTGGTGCTCGTCGAGGAGATGGTACGGGTCGTCGTCCATCTCGCCGGCCATGTAGTTCCGCGTCAGCTCGTTCGCGAAGTCAACCCACGTTGCCGGGCCCTCGAACGGGTTGAGCGTCTGGCGTTTCGCGTCGAGTGCCTGGCCGGTCGCGACGTCGGCGATAGCGCCGGCATCGACAGGACTACTCACCGGCATCACGCTCCTGGAGTTCGCGAATCGTCTCGAGTGCGAGCTCGCGTTCGTCGTCGCCCAGCTGGTGCTCGGTCGTCTGGTTGACGTCGGCCTGGACCTCGATCTCGTCCGCCGGCGACGCGATCACGCCGAACTCCTTGGCCCACTGACGAGCCTCACGGAGGAAGCGATCGTCACCAGTGCGGTGGTACTTCAGGTAAGCCTCCTTGACGACGTCCTTCGCGAAATCGTCGGCATGCTCATCCAAGTCGAGCGCGTCGAGCATCTCCTGCTCGCGCTCGGTCAGCGACTCGCGCTGGAGGCGCTGGAACTCCGAGTAGCTGCCAGTGTCGTAGTTCGGGTTGGACTCGCCCCACTGCTCGCCAGTGACGGGGTGCTTGCTGCAGGGGCCGACATCGCGATTCTCGCCCCAGCCCGCAGCGAGGAGACAGTAGTCGACGTCGTCGCGTTCGCGGCCGTGGTCAGTCGGTGTCGTCTTGTCCGACTTCGTGGCCCCGCAGATCCGGTGGCCTCGCTCAGGATGGATCGGATGGCCCTGCTCATCGCGAGGCGGTTCCTCGGAGATCTCGTAGTCGTCATCAGTCATTGGTGGCTCGAAGAGTTGTTGGGTGTCAGTAGTGAGTCAGCGGGGAGATGTCCGCGGGCTGCTGGGACTCGACCGCGACGGGCCCGGCGGCTGCTGTGAGTTGGGCGCGTCGTCCGGCCGGTCGTGCTCGCCGGCGAAGTGGCACGTCGGACACCGCTTCCGGAGGTTTTCCGGCTCGCCGTTGCGCTCGTTACCATCACGATGATGGACGTCGGCGCCGCCAGCCTGATCGAACGACGCGCCGCAGCGAGGGCACTGGTCGCCAGCCCGCTCGCTCCAGACGCGGTCGCGGTGTCGGTCACGAGGGTTGTCGTCGGGCATGGTCAGACGTCGGCTTCGATCAACAGGCGCTCGACGCAGGGCCCACAGAGTGTGACCAGATCGCCGAGATCATAGCCCTGCTCAGAGAGTCGGCCGCCGATGGCAGTACTCTTGTAGAACTCCTCGTTGAACTCACCGGTCAACGCTGGTCGTTCGTCGTGGATATCGTCGTCACACCAGCCGTCGCAGTCGTAGACGTAGGTCATGCGTGCAAGTTGCCCTCACCGTCGTGTCATGCGATTCTCGACTTCAGCCGCCGTTTCGCGAGCAATCTCAGCAACCTGTTCTGGGGTGATGCACGCAGTTTGCTCGCTGCCCGGTTCCTCGTCCAGCGCGTCGGCGGCCTGCTCGAGGACGTCGTCCCACGTCTCGCCCTCAGCCTTGTGGTCGGCAAGCCGGTCGTAGACAGCGTCGGAGACCGGAATGTTGGTGCGACTCATTGCTTATCACTCTCTGGCGTCTCGCCGCCAGCACCGTCTTCAGTCGCTGCGTTGAATCGCCGAATCTCGCGTGGTTTCAGCCCGAGTCTCTTCGCGAGCGTGGCAACAGCGATACGGCCGAGTTCCGAACTGGGAATCGCGCCGAGTGCCACGCCGAGTAAGAGCAGTTGGATGTCGTTCATGAGTCGTCCTCAAGTCGGAGATCGTCCGGCGACGAGCCATTCAGTCGGTCCGCAACCTCGTCCTCGTCGATGTCGTCGTTCTCTTGGGCAAGAGCGATGACGGCGATGATGACCTCATCGACCTTGTCGGCAACGCGCTCGAGCCGGCCGTGGTGAATCTCGTAAAAAAGATACAGGATCACCAGAACTGCCGTTGAGGCGTTCTCGACGAGGAATGAAAGTGAGACCATCACGCGCCTCCTGTGCAACTGCGACTCATCGTAGGCCCGGTTAGGGAGTCGAACCCCGCGCTCGTGGAGTGGGTATGTGGGACGAGCGCACCAGTACCGGGCAGGGCGGCCGGCTGTGACACCCGAGCTGGATGCCGGCCGGTTGACGAACGATGCATCCCCTCGTCTACTGCCGCGTGGCAGTCACCGCGTCATCGGGGATGCCGGCGTCGTCCTCTGGGACACGGATGATCGTCCCACCGAGGTTGACGCGGAACACACGCTGGATGTCGTGAACGTCGGCCTCGACGAGCTCGTCAACGACGGGCCCAGAACGAATGTCGCCTTGCAGCGTCTCGACAGCGACGCGGTCCGGCGTCGATGGCAGAACACTCATCGCTGGACTCCCAGCGCTGCGGCGACGGCGAAGATCCGCTTGTCGTTCTCGGCGTACTGTCCCCGTTGGCTCTTCAGGTGCGCGACTGCCCGGTAAATGTGATCGGTTTGGACGTGATAGCCAGCCTCTTGCAGACGAGCGGCGAGCGCGGGAACACGATCAATGGCCGCATCCTTCGACAGTGTATCAGACTGACGCAGGCCCCGGACAGAGCCACACTCGGCGCAGGTCGTCTTGCTCTCGGGCATGGGGGCGCAGTTGGCGACCGACGCCGGCGGCTCGATGTGGTCTTCCCCGAGAACGGCCGACTCAGTCCGCCACGACATCGTATCTTGGTTGCCCCAGTGATCGCGTTCGGCGATATCCGACCGCTTGAGGCGAGCGAAGCACTCGCTGCAGACGGCGTGATCGTGCCAGATCATCGTTTCAAACCAGCGCAGTGCGTGTGCCCCAGACCGGGCTGGGTTCCGTGGGAGTGGTGCTGCCGTGGCTGTCGCTGTGTCAATTGATTGGGACATGAATTAGAAGAGTCGCAGGACTACTTGGGTCGGCGTCGGAGGTCATCCAATGTGTCACCCCGAGACCGGTACGATTCGCTATCAGTATATCTGTAATTATGCAGTATAAACGCAACTCTGTTGTCGTGAAACGGCCAGTGATATCCTCCCGTGGGGCGTACGCAACCCTGCCAGAGGACACCCCCAGCAGCGCGTCACCATGCCGACCCCACGGTCTGAGGTCACTGGTCGACCGGAAGCGAATACGGGGCAGTTGCGGCAGGATGCCCTGCTGGCAGATAGCCGCGCCGTGCGGGGTAGCCCGGTTGATCGGCATCGACACCCCAGACCCGGATTAGATGCCCATCAGTGCTGAGCGTCAGCAGCCGGTCCCGCAGCGAACCGGGCTGGAGTTCGCAGTGCATCGCGACGTGTTTGGGACGGACTCCCCCGCCAAAGGCGAGGCAATCGTCATTATCGAGGGCTTCGTGGACGGCCTCGAGGATCGTCTCGTCGGCGACGCCCCAGACGTGCGTCATGGATCCTCCCGGTACTCTCGGATAGTGTCGTGGTCGGCGACCTCAGGATACTCAGCTACGAGTCGGTCGACGCTATCGTCGGTGAGCAGTGCGAATCGCAGCTGCCCGTCTTCGTCCTTGTACGCGATCGCGTCGTCGTTGTCGAGGGCTGCCTGAAGTGACGCTTTGACCCCTGTGCGTTCGAACGACCCGTGCGCCACGAGCGTGAGGCAGACCGTTTCGAGTGTGACGCCCGGCCGCTGCATCGGACTGGTCTGCTGGTAGATCGCCGAGAGGACGCGATTGTATCGACGTTCAGCGTCTACCTCGTCGGATTCGTCGGAATGGATGTGCATCGGATGGTGGCTTCCTATTCGTCACAATCTGACGACGAACGATATCGCCCGTCGCACTGTGACTAAACTCGCTCTAGAGAGATGAGCGCGATTTGAGCGAGTTTACTCACGAGTAGCGATACAACACTAACAACGGCTAACGCAACCGCACTTGCACTCTACAGCAACGGCGGTGGGATCCAGTTGGTGGTAGGGGACATCTTCAGTGGGCCTCCTCGGTATCTTTCGTCGTCAGATTTTGACGAATCTCTGCACCCGTCACATCGGAGAGGTTCATCACGACCTTCGAAGCGTTGCCCCGGCCTTCCCCGACGGAGAACGTGATCGAGTCCACTGGCTGGAGGTCACTGCTGCCGTTGATAGAGGTGTAAGACCGTTCGTCGTCCTCTGCTTCGTAGCCATCCGCGGCCCGCTTCATCGCCCCGAGGACAGTGTCACGGTGCAGGCCGCCGCCGAGTCGGGAGTCGACGTCGTCCCGGTCCATCTCGGCCTTCCCCTCGGAGTGCTGCTTCGCCTTGTTGTACAGCGTCTGTCGGATCCGCTGGGCCCGGCTGTCGGGATCGTCGGGACTGCCACCGCCGTCAACTCTCACCATCTGGATCTGGTCGCCCTGTTCCTGCAGTTGTTCCTCAACTTCGGAAAGCCGCTGGTGGTGGTTTACCACTCCTTCTGGGTCGATACCGGCGTCTTGCACAGTTTCCGTGCCGACCAACAGCTGGTTCTGCATCGCCATCTGCTTCCGGACGGCCTTCACCAGTGCGTTCGAGTCTCGCACCATCGACTCCAGTTCGTCGACAGTCTCCCGGAGGTCCTCGACCTCCTCGGCCAGATCTGTATGAGACATCTCGGAGACCGGCTTGCCCTCCTCGCCGTCCTGCTCAGCATCGTCGCCGGCGTCGATGTCTTCGGACTCGGTAACGGTGGCCTCGACGTCGGCGTTGTCCTCGTCGTGGATCTCTGGCCCCGCTGGCTCTTCGCCGGTCTGGGCCTCCTGCGTGGTCTCGAGTTGGGGTTCCGATGGAGCCTCTTGGACGGCCTCCCCACTGCGCTCACCATCGTCCTCCGGGGCGGTCTCCTCGTAGGCCTCTTTGAAGTGGGCCATACTCAGTCGCGTGGCGTCATCATCGAGCGCGGCCATGACGGCGTCGCTACACAGGTCATCGAGGGTCTCGTCATCGAGTCTGCCGAACTCGCCAGCAAGGGTCTGGGCTGACACGTCGGGTGCCAGAGTCAGGCTGGACCGAGAGAGCTTGCTCGACCAGATGTCGAACGCCTTGTCGTCAACGTCGGCGGCCTCAGGCATCGACGATCACCTCCGCCACGTCGAAGCGGCCACGGCAAGCCGGGCACTCGACACGGTTGTCATCGCGATACCTGTTGGATAGCTGCGTCCCGTCGACGGGACACTGCATCGTCGTCAGGTGGACGTCGTCGCTTTCACCGGTATCGTCCAGTTCCGGACGCTCGGTGATGGACTGGACGGTGCCATCAAGCGGGTCACCGGAGGTCGAGCGCCCGCTCATGACAGACACCCCACCGTTTCCGCTGGAGTATCTGGAGAAATATCTATTGTGGTATATAATTCATCGCCGCGTTGACCGGTCAGCGAGGCGTCTCTATGCCGGTTCTGCCGATGGGTATGTAAAGTTTCAGAGTAGTGCCCGGGGAGGGCTCCGAACCCTCGATCTCCGCATGGCCCAGGTCTGGGGCGTGACGAGCGCCCCGGGGTCATGACGGGTGCACTGCCGCATGAGTCGAAAGACCCTATGAGTGCGGCGCTATGTCCAGCTAAGCCACCCGGGCGCGGGTGCATTCAGCCGTTGGCCGTTAGCCGTCTTGAAGGTTCTCATCTCTGTCGAGACTGTGGTACAGTCCCACGCCGCGAGCGCCTCACCGGCGTTGCTACTCGACCCGCGGATTTAAGCCACCACGCAGGTATGCAGGCAGTATGGAGATACCAGACCTCGTCCAGCAGGAACTCGGGGACGAGGAGATCCGGGGCGGTGTCAACCTCGGTGACGAAGACGCGGCCTGTTTCACACCGACCCGGACGCTCGTCTACCGCGGTGAGGGCCTTCTCAGCGACGAGAAGGTCGCCAGCTATCCGCACGACTTCGAACGGCTCACGGTTTCGGAAGGCCGCCGCAAGACCAAATTCTCGCTCATCTACACCAGTGAGAAGCTCGAACTGTCTGTCCCCGGGAGCCGCGCTGATGCCGTCCTCGAACGGTTGCTCGAAGGGAAGCTCACTGTCTCGGGCGGCATCGCCCCCGACGAGAGTCTCGTCGGCGTGTTCCGGTTCAGCGAACTCACGCTGGTGGTTACCGACCGCCAACTGCTCAAGCACATCGGCAACGTCACCTGGGACGCCGACTACGAGGCGTTCTCCTTCGACGACGTGACTGGTCTAGAGTTCGAAGAGGGGAGCGTCGCTACGGCCGTCGTCCTCTCGTTTAACGAGCGGCCAGAACGCATCAAAGCGCCGTCCGAGGAAGCACCAATGGTCCGGAAAGCGCTGGAAGAGGGCCTCTTCGCGTACCACGAAGTCGATTCACTTGCCGACCTCAATGCCAAGGTTGGAGCCGACCCCGACAAGAGTGCTGACGAAGCCGGCAACGGTCTCGGCCTTGAATCTGGCATCGACCCGCTTGTGAGCAACGACGAGGAGGGCGGTGACGATTCCGAGAGTGAGTCCACGAGCGCCAGTACACAGGCTGCGACCGCATCGACCAATGAGCAGGGACCCACCACTGAAGCCCCGACGGAGACACGATCCAGTGACACAGCTGGCATAGACACCGGATCGGTCGAGTCGGACACCACCACAGACCCCGATATCGCTGAACTCGAGGCACAGGTCGCAGAACTGACCGCCGCTGTCGAGGCTCAGAACGAACAGCTCCAGAGACAGGAGCGAACGATCAAACAGCTCATCAAGGAACTCCGGCAGGGTCGCTAAGCCGCCGCGTTCCGCCTTGATGCCCGTCTCGGGAGGCTCGCTATTCTCTGGCCGTTGTCCTCAATGACACGCTGAGACCGTCGCTGCGACAGCAACCGCGCTTTCGCTGCTTGCGGCTCGTTTCGGTCGCTGCTCGTCCACCGAGGGCCACACCCTGGTCACGGGTCGCGCCGCTCCCCGTTCTCAAACCGAGGACCACCCCCTTCTGTCGTGCCCCTCGCTACTCTCTCCCCAACACTTTCCGAATGCACGTCGACCCGAACGGGCCCAGTTCGCCGTCGTCAAACTGGACGAAGTGGCCCGTACTGATAGCTGCACCACAGCGCTGACACGAGAACTCCCCGTCACGGACGACGACATCGCTGTCGAAGTTCACGTACGACCCCTGTGATCGCGGGCGGATAACGCCGTTCTCGCGTTCGATGAGCCCCCGCATCACTGCAGTGTCGAGTATCTCGCGCTGGACCTGTGGGTTGGTCGTCACCGTCTCGATACGGTCGAGGGCGTCGGCGACGGACAGCTCCCCGTGTTCCAGATGGGCGAGTAGTTCGACACCGAGCTCGACCGGGTCTCGCGTCTCGGACACAATCGCCGATTCAACCCCGAGCAACGTAAAAGATACCACAAAGCGTTTGTCGATTGCTACCGCCCACTTGGGTAGATGGACCGCCTCGCGAAGCGACAGCTGATCGGGACCGCCGGACTGGTGGCAGTCGTCGCTATTGTGACGACGCTGCTTACACCCGAGCGGGTGGTGGCCCAGCTGCTGCACCTCGCTGACCACCCTGTCTACCTCGCGGGTGTCATCGTCGGCCTGTATCTGGTCCGCCCGTTCTTCGCGTGGCCGACGATGCCGTTATCTGCGTTCGTCGGGTTCGTCCTTGGGGTCAAGTACGGCTTTCCGGTCGCGCTGATGGGCGCACTCGTCACCTGCCTCATTCCCTACCGATTTGCACTCCGGGCCGGTGAGCAAGGCGGGATGTTCGGCTGGCTTGGGGACTCCGGCCGGCGGATCATCGAGGTGACCGGCGAGACGCGGGGCGTCCTCGCGGCGCGACTCTCACCGGTGCCCGCGGACCCCGTTTCCTATGGAGCCGGGTTCGCTCGCGTCTCGCCGCGTTCGTTCGCTGTCGGGACGTTCCTCGGTGAGATTCCGTGGGTCGCCGTCGAGGTCACCGCCGGCGCGTCACTGCGGTCGCTAACGCTCACTGGCCTCACCGTCGACGCACTCCCGCACGTGCTGCTGTTCTCCGCGGCGCTGGCCGTGCTGGTACTTGCGGGGCCGGCCTACCGCCACGTCAACGCTCCGAACTCGTCGTGAACTCGAACCGCGCGCCGCCGCCGTCGCTCTCTGTCACCGACACTGACCAGCCGTGGGCCTGTGCGACCTCCCCGACGATTGCCAGCCCGAACCCGGTTCCGGTATCGCTTGTGGTGTAGCCCCGTTCGAACACGTCATCTCGCTCTTCCGGCGGAATACCAGCGCCGTCGTCGGCGACATAAAATCCGGTATCCATTGTCCCGACAGAGACTGTGATCGGGGTCGAGGTCGCCGCGCGACACTCCCGCTCCACCGCGTCGTCAGGCCGCGGCTGGTCACTCGCGGACCCATGTTCCACACTGTTTCGGAACAGGTTCTCGAACACCGCACGGAGCCGTGCCGCGTCAGCTTCGACCGTCGCTGTCCCGTGTTTTTCGAGCGTGGCTTCACCGGTTTCGACATCGGCCCAGGCCTGCCCTGCAAGGGCAGCGAGGTCAACCATCGTCGTCTCGCCAACCCTATCGCCCTGTCTGGCAAGTGTCAACAGGTCGTTGATAAGTTCGTCCATCCGGTCGGCCGCGGACTCAGCCGCCTCAAGATGTGAGACATCGCCCGACATCCGGGCAACCGATATTCGCCCTTTGACCACGTTCAACGGGTTTCGGAGGTCATGGCTAACGACAGATGCGAACTCCGCGAGCTGTCGTTCCCTGTCTTTCCGGTCGCTGATATCGCGGATGACGCCCGCTGTGCCGTTGAACTCCCCGTCTACGGCTGGAAGCAACGCGATATGGATCTCGATAGGGGTGTGATCCCCATTCTGATCGACGATATCCGTTTCGAAGGTCACGTTCTGCCGGGTCGGGTCGGACAGCATGGTCCGGATGAGGTCGCTGCCGCGGTCGATGTCCTCGCCAGCCATAATCGTAGAGATGTGCTCGCCGATGAGAGCGTCCGGTTCGAACCCAGTCAGTCGCTCGATCGCCTCGTTCACGTAGGTGAACACGCCCTCCTCGTCGAGGGTGTACACCGGGTCGCCGACAGCCTCGATAATCGTCTCATAGCGTTCGAGTTCTCGCTTGCGCTGTTTTCGCTCTGTTGTTTCACGCATCACACCGACTGACCCGTCGAAGTTCCCGTCCTCGTCGAACAGTGGTGCGATCCTGTCCTCATTGATCCGGACCGTCCCGTCAGCCGATATCGTGCGCATCTCGTAGGCAGCCCACGTTCGCTCGTCGTCAAGTAGGTCATGGATGAGTTCTGTCGCCTTCTCGACATCCGCGTCGGGCATGAACCGGGCTGGCTCCGAGCCGACGATTTCCGAGCGGTCGTATCCCAGATGGGCTGCCATCGCCTCGTTCACCATCTCTACTGTCCCGTCTCTGTCGAGGACGTACATCGGGTCCCCAACGTTTTCGACCAGCGTTCGGTACTCTCTGAGTTCCCGCTCCCGGCGCTTCCGCTCGGTGATGTCCCGACCGATGCCGGCAATCCCGAACAGGTCGCCGCGCTCGTCTTCGATGAGCGTCCCTCGAAATTCGTACTGGAGCCGCTCGCCGTCAGCCGTCTCAATGCCTGCCTCGATTGTTCCGTACCCGGTTTCCAACGTCTCGTTGAATATCCGCCATAGTTTTTCGTGGTCAGAATCCACAATGAGGTCGTCAATTCCCATCGACGCTAATTTCTCGTTGGTGTAGCCGGTCGCCGACTGGACAGTGTCGTTCCACCGGACCAGACTCCCGTCGGTGCCAACCACGTAGAACATATCGTCGACAGAGTCGATGAGCTTCTCGGTAAATGCCCGTTGATCCGCGAGCTCCCGTTCACGCTCCTCGCGCGCAGTCACGTCGGTGATGAACCCTTCGAGGATTTCGACGCCATTGTCGTCAGTGTCAACGACACGCCCACGCTCCCACATCCAGCGGGTCTCACCGTCGGCCGTCTCGATCTGGTAGGAGACCTCGAACGGTTCGCCGGCGGCAATACAGGTCTGGACCGTTTCCCAGAGACGCTCCGTTTCGGAGTCCTTGATCAGCGCACCCCAGGAGACGTTGCCACGCTCGAACGCCTCCGAACTGTAGCCGACTAGCTCCGCTGCACCGTCGCTAACGAACTCCATCGGCCAATCAGGCTCGTTCCGGGCGCGATACACCATCCCCGGCAGATTCGAAATGAGCGTCGACAGCATCCGCTCGGACTCTTCGAGCGCGGTCTTGGCCCGTCGTTCCTCGACAGCCCGCTCGATACGGTTGGCAAGCACGGCGTACTGGTCTGTCCCCATCCCTTTCTGGAGGTATTCGGTGACACCAGCGGAGATGGCATCACTCGCGATTTCCTCGTTTCCTTTGCCAGTAAAGAGAATAAACGGGAGTTCCTCGTACTCCTCGCGAACGACCTTCAGAAATTCGAGCCCGCCCATGCCCGGCATATCGTGATCGCTAACGACACAGTCGAACGTGTGCTCAGACAATCGTTCTAACCCAGCGGCCGCACTTCGCTCGGTACAGACAGAGAGGTTGCCGTGCGTTCGTTCCAGGTGGACCGCAACGAGATCGCCAAGGTCGGGGTCATCGTCGACGTGCAGCACCGAAATCTCTTCCCCGTGACCACTCATACCACTTCTTTCGTTGTTCCAAGCTAATAAACCCGCGAGCGTATCGTCAGTAGAACGTGTCAGCGCAGTCATACACGACGCCGTGCTCCGGACAGACGTACTTGCAGTGTCGGTGGTACATTGCCCGCTCACAGCGCGGACACGGCCGACCGCCGGGCTGCTCGTCCATGATTCTGTAGAGCAGCCCCGCTCGCTTGTGTCTTCCGGAGTTTCGGAACGGATTCTAGCCGAAATTGGAACAATCCCTTTTGCGGGGTAGGCCGTCGGTTCAGCCATGACTGACGACCTCCTCGACTCGCCCGGCGGTCGGCTGCTGGTCAGCGTCGCCGCAGCTATCGCGGGTCTGGCCGGGTCCTACGCGGTGACCGGCTACGCGCCCGCATTTATCGCCTCGCCAATCGAGCGGACGCTCGCGCGGTCGATGCCCGGTATCGTCGTCTCGACTGCCATCTCGACGCTCGGCAGTCTCGGCCAACAGCTCAATCTCCTGCTCGCGATTGTCATAGCGGGGCTGTTCATCGCACTGGCGGCCAGGGCAGCCATCCTCACCGGCCAGCTGGCGAACAATCGTGCCCTCCCGGTCGTCGGAACGGCTGTCGTAACGTGGGCTGTCAGCATCGTTCTCACCGGCGAAGTCGTCCTTGCCGCTGGCCCGGCGGTCCCCGCCGCCGCCGTCGTCGGCCTTGCGCAACTCCTCGACGGATTCGGTGGCTCGGTGTCACCGATATCCTCGAAACGACGGCGAGCGCTCTCGACGGTCGGCGCGGCCATCGGCGCGGCGACGGTCGGCTACGCGGCTGGCAACCAGCGGTCGGTCGTCGCGACGGGTGACGATGCGCCCGTGCTGAATGCGCCGGGGGCGGACCTCGACGATGTCGACGAGAAGCTCGCCGTCGCAGCGGAGTCATCGCTGGGCTTTGGCGACATAGACCCGCTGGTCAGCGAGAACTTCTACGAGGTCGACATCAACTCCATCGACCCGCAGATCTCGGCCGCGGACTGGTCGCTCTCTATCACCGGCGCTGTCGAAGAGGAGGTCACGCTCGACTATGAGGATATCATAGAGATGGATGCCGAAAACCGGTTTGTTACGCTTCGTTGCGTGGGGGAGAGCCTCAACGGCTACAAGACGGATAACGCGCTATGGACCGGCGTTCCCGTCGACAGCCTGCTCGAAGAAGCCGGCGTCCAGAGCGGCTGTGAGTGCGTCATGCTCCGGGCCGAAGACGACTACTACGAGGAGTTCCCCATCGACGCGCTCCGGGGCGGGATGCTCGCCTACGGGATGAACGGAAAGATACTCCCGCGCGGCCACGGCTACCCCGTCCGAGCGCTGGTCCCCGGCCACTGGGGCGAGGTCAACGTCAAGTGGCTCTCGGAAATCGAGGTGCTGGACGAGGAGGCCGACGGCTACTGGGAGAAACGCGGTTGGCAGGGGACCGGACCGGTGAATCCGGTCGCTAAACTCCACCACGAATCGATGCTTTCGGACGGCCGCCGACGTATCGGCGGCCCTGCTTACGCCGGCCTGCGCGGTGTCAAGCGCGTCGAAGTCTCCACCGACGGCGGCGAGACGTGGGCGGACGCGACGCTCTCGGACCAACTGCCCGCAGCCAGCGGCGACGGCCCCGCCGCGGACGCCTGGCGGCAGTGGGAGTACACTTACGACCCACCGTCCAGCGGTCACACCGTCGTCGTCCGAATGGTCGACCAGCGCGGCGAGGTGCAGCCGGAAACAGAGACCGACTCGTATCCCAGCGGTGCCTCGGGCTGGGTCTCCAAACAGTACTCATAGTGCAAAGCGAGCGGCACATACCGCTGTAGTCGCTACTGTGCGTATGGACGAGACGATTGCGGGCGAGGTCATCCACGTCGTCCCGCCAGCCGACCACGAGGACTACGACTTCGAGCCCAAGATGGCGTCGCTCGCGGACTCACGCTACGTCATCGTCTGCCGCAAGGGCGGGAAGCCGTCGTGGCTCAAACGGATTGCGGCATTTCTCCGCCGCCAGCCTATCGAGCCGGTGACGCTTGTCGCAGACTCGGCAGCCGAAGAAGGGAAAGAAATCACCGCGACTGTCGAGGAAACGACGATTACCGGCGTGTACGACGTGACGGAATTCCGGTAGCGGACGCACCGGATACCGACACTAAATATTTCATAGAGTGATAAGAATAACTGATGTTTATTCAGCAAGGGGTAATCTCATCTCCATTAACTCTCATTATATTCGCACCATCAATTAGATAGAGGGCCTTTGATTCGTAATCCGCTTCTAATTCTTTCGTTGAGTAGTGATACGGGACGTTTACCTCAACATACTTTCCACGGTTTGTCTCATTTATTATTTCAGCATATTTCGTTCCAGTTTGCCCTCCAGGTGCACCACTTGCACAAGAAGCATTTTGTAGCTGATTAAAAATATAATCCTCCTCAGCGGATAGTGCTCGTTTTTTTGCACTGTTATTTGCCACTAGTTGAGGAGTTTGCTCATCGGTTGTTGTATCCTCACGTAAAGACTCGGTTGATGTGCTGATCTCAGAACTATTCGGAGACACACAACCCGCGCCAACCAGACATAGGACAAGTACTGCCAGAAAGACCGATCGTGAGAAGTCCATTACAGTTTGGTTAGTGTTATCGAGTGAATACTTTGTGATCCAACTCATATAGGCCCCATACCGGGTGGACATTCTTGCCGGACCCATTGAGAAAGAGCGGATAATATTAACCAATAGTTTTTGATGATTTAATCAGTATGTAATCTGTATTGACCATCTATCAATAACCGACACGGGGTTTGCGAATAGTTCTATGACACGGTGTTACTAGAAAAGAAACGGCGTCAATCGCGGTGAAAGCCGACTCCGTGTGTCACCGACTCAGCACTCGGACCAGCCACAGGACTCGCAGGTCTTGCAGCCTTCCGAGTAGTACAGCGACAGCGAGCCACAGTCAGGACACTCCGGGCTCTCGCCGGCGTCGATGATGTCCTGCTGGTCGCCACCCGCGTCAGATGCGGCGGCGGCCGCGCCGCCGTCGGTCTGGGTCTGGGTGGCGGTCTCGCCGTCGGCCTTCTCGGCAGTCTCCTCCAGCGTGGTCTGGTCGGGGTAGGCCTTGTCGACGTCGCCGTCGAGGTAGCGACGCAGGGCCGTGCCGATGGCGTCCGGGATGGACTGTATCTGCTCGCCCTTGTCCCAGGCGACCTTCGGCGACCGGATGCCCTGCAGTTCGTCGGCGATCTCTTCGGGGTCGACGCCCGAGCGAAGTGCCGTCGAGATGGTCTTGGCCAGCGCCTCGGTGAAGGAGGCGGTGAAGCCGCCGGAGTTGCCGATGTTGGCGAACAGCTCGAACGGCCGGTCGGCTTCGGGGTCCTCGTTGATGTTGACGTAGAGCTTCCCGTAGCCGGTGTCGATGCGCTGTGTCACGCCGTGGAGCACGTCCGGCCGGGTCTGCTTCTCAGCGTACTCGGCGTCCCCGTCTGCGACACCCAGCACCTGCTGGATGGAGTCGTCGATGGCGGCTTGAACGGCCTCGTCCTCGAGGAAGCCCTCGATGCCGCCGAAGACCTCCTCGATCTGTGCGACAATCTCGTCGGCGTCCATGTCCGAGAACTCCGTGTTCTGGGCGCGCGTCGTCAGCACCTGCTTGCTGCGGGTGCCGTCGCGGTAGTAGGTGACGCCCTTGCCGCCGTGGTCGTAGATGTACTCGAACACTTCGGCGGCGTCCTCTGTCGTGGAGTCGTTCGGGGCGTTGACTGTCTTCGAGATGGCGGAGTCGACGCCCTCCTGACAGGCCACCTGAATACCCGCGTGCTGCTTCGCCGAGAGGTCGCCGGTGGTGACGAACAGCTCGCCGATGGCGTCGGGCACGGTCGTCAGCCCGTCGACGCCGTCGAACTCGTTGTTGGCCATCTGCTCCTGAGCCTCCTGCTTGACGGCCTCGACGTCGATGTCGTTGTCCTCCAGTGCGCGGAGGAAGTAGTCGTCGAACTCAACGAGCATCTCGTCGCCCTGCACGTCGTCGGAGACGTTCTTGTAGTAGGCGACGTTGTAGATGGGCTCACACCCGCCGGTGGTGTTGCCAATCATCGAGGTCGTCCCGGTCGGGGCGATGGTCGTCGTGTTGTGGTTGCGGATCGGGTAGCCGTCTTCCCAGTCCGCCGCGTCCTCGCCGGTCTGCTTCTCGAACCAGTCGGAGTAGTCTGTCGGGTTCGCGTACTTGGAGTTCTCCCACTCAGTGAAGACGCCCCGTTCCTCGGCGAGTTCGTGGCTCGCGGCCTTGGACCCGTGGTTGATGTGGCGCATCGTCTGGCGGGCGATCTCGTTGGCCTCCTCGGTCCCGTAGGCGACGCCGAGCTGGATGTACAGCTGGGCCAGCCCCATGATACCGAGGCCGATTTTGCGCATCTCCCGGACCTTCTGCTCGATCTTCTCGACCGGGAAGTCCGACATCGTGACAACGTTTTCGAGGAAGCGGGTCCCGAGTTCGATGCGTCGGTCGAACTCGTCCCAGTCGATCGCTTCTTCGAGGAACGCGTCGATAGCCGCGTCAATCGAGTCGTACTCGTCCGCGTGGGCCTCCGACCAGACGCGCCAGTCCGGCGCGTCCGTGGCGGCCAGCGTCGAGAGGTTGATGTGGCCAAGGTTGCAGGCCTCGTACTCTTCGAGTGGCTGTTCGCCACACGGATTCGTGGCGAGGATCTCGTGGTCGGGGTGCTCCTCCACGTCGAAGGAGTGCTGCTTGTTCACCCGTTCGAGGTAGATAACGCCGGGTTCGCCGTTCTCGTGCGCGCCCTCAACGATATCATCCCAGAGTTCCTCGGCCGGGATCGAGAGTTCCTCGCCGACCTCGACGTGCTCGCCGAGGCCGAACATATCGTACAGCTCTTTCGTCTCCTCAGTGACGATGTGGGCGTCACCCGTTCGCGGGTTCGTGAAGGTGAATTCCTCGCCGGCCTTCAACGCCTCCATGAAGTCGTCGGTGACGCCGACGGAGATGTTGAAGTTCGACAGGTGACCCTCGACGGCGTTGCGGAGGTGCTTTGGCACCTGTCCGTCGTCGTCGATGAGTTCCCGTGCTTCCTCCAGCGCCTCGGCGAAGGAGTTGTGCGTGAAGTCGTCCGGGTCGTTCAGGCGCAGCGTCTCGGCGAGTGAGACGTCCTTGTTCTTGGCGTGGATGAACTGGATGACATCCGGGTGGGAGACGCGCATGACACCCATCTGTGCGCCACGGCGGGCGCCGCCCTGCGCGATGGTCTCGCACATCTGGTCGTAGGTCCGCATGAACGTGATGGGACCGGAGGCGATGCCGCCGGTCGAGCCGACGGGGTCGCCGTACGGGCGAAGCTTCCAGAACGCATAGCCCATGCCACCGCCGGACTGGAAGACCTGCGCGGCCTCCTTGGCGGTCTGGTGGATGTCGTCGATGTCGTCACCCGGTGAGTCGACGAAACAAGCAGACAGCTGCTGGAGTTCGTCGCCGGCGTTCATCAGCGTCGGCGAGTTCGGCATGAAGGAGAGCTGCTCCATCTGCTCTTGGAAGGCGTCGGCGGTCGATTTGACGTGGTCGCGGACACCTTCGGGCAGTTCCGGCACGACCGTCTCGTAGGCAAACTTGTTGACGTTGTAGACAGAGAGTTCGGTCTCGACGTCGTCGTCGACGGACGTTCCTTTGCCGAACACCTCGTCGGCGAGTTCGTCGCGGCGCGGGTGGTCGGGCTTCAGCTGGTCCGGCGAGACGTGTACGTCGACGTCCTGCTTGTTGGCCTCGAACACAGCTTCAGCGAGCGCGATGTTCTTTGCGACACGGTCAAAGAGGTCTTCGGGTCCCTCGATGAGGTCCCCGTTGGCATCCTTCCGGAGGTAGCGAGCCGGGAGGATGTTGTGGTAGGCATTGCCTGTGAGTCGCTCTTCGATAGTGTCACCGTCGGTACGTTTGATTGGGAGCGTAATCTCGTCAGCGGAAAGGTCGCTGTTACTCATCGCCCGCTCCTCCTCCCGACAGCGGCCGTCTGTCGGTCGATACCCCTCGTCGTAGCTACCCGTGATCCTGTCATTTCTGGCGGCGAATACGTAGTCATCGATAGCGTTTAATCCTTCTTGTCTGCGATTCGGCGGCGGCCGTAGCAATCTCCGGAGTCGTGGCTACGGTGCTCGACGAACTGTGCTGGTGACGCGTGAAACGATAGCCGCGTACAACGGAATAGATGCCGTCGGTTCTCCTTAATACTGTCTAGACCGAGGTGAAAGTGAAAACCCGACCCCGTGAATCACCAGACGTGAGCGAGATATCCAGTAGAAACTGGTGGGGGTTTGCGCGTGGTGATAAACACTTACTAACAGTTCGTAGGGAGGTACTGAGGCTGTGTCAGATACGCTGCCGTGGTGCGGTTTTGGCAAAACAGGTCTGTCAGTCCGTTGGTGTCGATATCGTGTGGTTCCGTTCTGTTCCGGTCCTGTATCATCCGGGAATGTGCCCGCTATCTAGTTCGAAAACGGACTGGATGGACGGCGAGAGGCGGGACGCTTACAGGTCTGTGGACCGAAGGAACGTGCGTGCAGTACGATGGGCTCACCAAGGGAATCGCGGTGGTGTTCGGAGGCCTGACAGTCGTCCTGACGGCGGTGGGTCTCGTGATCAATCCTGCGGTGCTCTTCCTGGCGCTCATGTTCGGGGTGTCGACGTATTTCATGTACTACCACCTCAGCGGGAAGATGGCTGCGAGCCTCTACGAGCGGGTTGAGCGACAGGCGGCACAGAACACGGGGAACGCCCGCCGTGGGGGGTTCGGGGCTGGCCCGCGGGAGGAATGGGAACCACCGCGGGACGGCCGCCGGGCGCGCCGTTCGCAAGCGACCCAGGGCGGCCAACGCCGTGGGCAGGGGCGGCAACGGCAGCGCCGCCAGCAAGCGGGTGGCCGGCAGCGCCGACAGCGCGTCCAGTCGTCGGGACCGAGTCCGGCGGAGGCCTACAAGCGGTTAGGCCTCGACCCGGACGCCGACCAGAGTACTATCAAACGAGCCTACCGCGAGAAAGTCAAAGAGGTCCATCCCGACACCGACAGCGGGAGCGAGAGGGAATTCAAGCAGGTGCAGGCGGCCTACGAGACGCTAACTGACGACTGACCGCAACCCACATATCCGACGCTCCGAACCCGAACGTATGGACAGCGACACACCTCCCCTTATCGTGGATATCGATGGGACACTGACCGACGAGAGCCGCGCGCTTGACCCTCATGTCATACCGGTCCTCCGCGAGTGGCCCGCACGTGTCGTCATCGCGACTGGGAAAGCGATGCCGTTCCCGATTGCGCTCTGTGAGTTTCTCGGCCTCGAGCGGACAGTCGTTGCCGAGAACGGCGGCGTCGTGTTCGTCGAAGCCACCGATGAACTCAGATTGGAAGGCGACCATGAGGCGGCGCTGGCGGTCGGCGAATCCTATCGCGACCTAGGTCACGACCTCGGCTTCGGACAGATAGACCTTGCAAACCGTTGGCGCGAGACGGAACTCGTTGTCTCGCTCGACCAGCCGCTCGAACCGCTGGAAGAACTGGCCGCGGCACGCGGGCTCGTCGTCCTCGATACCGGCTTCGCCTACCACGTCACAGACCCTGTCGTCGACAAGGGGACTGGGCTCGAAGCGGTGTGTTCGGAGTTGGATCTGGACCCGGCAGAGTTCCTGGCGGTCGGCGACTCGGTGAACGACGCACAGATGTTCGACTTGGCCGGTGAAGCCGTAGCCGTCGCCAATGCCGATGAAACGGCGCTCGAACGGGCCGATCGGGTGACTGATGCGAGCTATGGCGATGGCTTCCTCGAAGCGGTCGCGCCGTATCGAGACTGAGGCACTGGTTTCGAAAAGCACGGTACGCGGTCGCCGGTCTGCTGATGCCACGTACCGGGTTGGCTTCGCTGCGTAAGTCAACGACCACTCTACGCAGTATGTCATGACGGTGTCTCTCTTTTTGACCGGCCCGTCTGTACTGCCCCTCGGTATCGCGTATGCAGACCACACACTGCACGAGTGGCTTTCGTGAGCAGCCAGATGTCACGCTGACCAGTGGTTAGCCAAATTGGCGGACAGGTGACGCCATCGACAGCAGTCGGCTATCTACGGGGCGGCGCCACACGACCGCAAACCCCGTATAGTGGTTCAGTCCATGAGCCGGTCTGGCTGCGCCCTCGCGTATAAATATCCGTCCGGCTGTTATTGTGAGAGAGAGACTCATTCACCGGATTCAGGAGGGCTCTGGAGGCCTAAATCCGGGGAAGGCTTATGTCTGCCCCACGGTAACGAGGGGATATGAGCCCCGACCGGGCTGTCCTCCGGCGCGCGCTTGACCGCGGTGAACGGGAGGGCGGCAGCGTCGAGTTCAAAGAACGGCTCACCGAAGATCTCCACCTGTCCGAGGGGCGACTCGAATCCCTCGCGGCGCAACTCCGCCACCGTGTTCTCTCCGGAGATGGGGAGGCGACGTACGTCGTCGGCGTCACCGACGACGGCGGTCTCGCCGGCATCTCGCCGGCAGAGTTCTCCGAGTCAATGGACGTGCTTAGCCTGCTGGCAGAGGAAGCCGGCGCGCACATCGAGGAGGTCAAAACGTGGGGCGTTGACGGCGTTTCAGAGAACGGATCGACGGACACAGACGGTATCGTGGGTGTCGCGACAGTCTCCGAGGGGTCGGTCCTTGCAGACGATGACCACATTGTCGTGGGAACTGCCGGGCACGTCGACCACGGCAAATCCACGCTCGTGGGGTCGCTAGTCACCGGTGACGCCGACGACGGCGAAGGTGGGACACGCGGCTTCCTTGACGTGCAGCCACACGAGGTCGAACGGGGCCTCTCGGCGGACCTCTCATACGGCGTCTACGGCTTCGACGCGGACGGCGAGCCAATTCGCATGGACAACCCGCACCGGAAGGATGACCGCGCGCGGGTCGTCGAAGAATCCGACAGGCTCGTCTCCTTCGTCGACACCGTCGGCCACGAGCCGTGGCTCCGGACGACCATCCGCGGCCTCGTCGGCCAGAAACTCGACTACGGCCTCCTGACCGTCGCGGCCGACGACGGGGTGACAGAGACGACACGCGAGCATCTCGGCATCCTGCTGGCGACGGACCTCCCGACGATTGTCGCGCTCACCAAAACCGACCTCGTCGACGGTGAACGGGTCGCCGAAGTCGAACGCTCAGTCGAGCAAGCACTGCGAGAGGTCGACAAGACGCCGCTCCGGGTAGAGCGCCACGGCGTCGACACGGCTATCGACGAAATATCTGAGACTGTCGTTCCCGTCGTCACCACCAGCGCCGTCACCAAGGCGGGGCTGGACGCCCTCGACGAGATGTTCGAGGCGCTACCAAAGACTGCCGGCGAGGTGGGCGATTTCCGGATGTACGTCGACCGGACGTACAACGTTCAGGGGGTCGGCGCGGTCGCCTCCGGCACCATCAAATCCGGCGAGGTCGAGGCTGGCGACGAACTGTTACTTGGACCGATGCAAGACGGGAGTTTTCAGGAGGTCGAAGTGCGGTCCATCGAGATGCACTACCACCGGGTTGACGAAGCAAAGGCCGGCCGTATCGTCGGCATCGCGCTGAAGGGCGTCCGCGAGGCGGATATCGAGCGCGGGATGGTCCTGCTACCGAGCGATGCCGACCCGTCGCCGGTACAGGAGTTTGAGGCTGAGGTAATGGTGTTGAACCACCCAACCCGCATCGGCGACGGCTATGAGCCCGTGGTCCACCTCGAAACAGTCAGCGAGGCCGCGGCGTTCTATCCGGAAGGCGGGCAGTTGCTCCCGGGCGACGCCGGCAAGACCCGTGTCCGATTCAAATTCCGCTCATATCTCGTTGAAGAGGGCCAGAAGTTCGTTTTCCGCGAGGGGAGTTCGAAGGGCGTCGGGACCGTCACCGACACCGACCCGGCGGAGTAGCGGCCCGTCATTTCACTCATTTTCGTTGTTTTCGGTTGGCTGTCTGTAGCCGTCATCCGTTTTTTGAGCGAGTCCGAACACTACGGCCCATTCCAGCAGATTCGCCGTGCGCTCCTGCCAGACCGATTCCCAGTCGGTGTGGCGCTCACGCTCCCAGCGGGGAATCTCGTCTCTGAGTGCATCGAACGCAGCGGCAGCCGCTACCGGCTCCAAATCGAGAGCAGCAACGAGTACGTCGACACCAAAGACCGAGTCCTCGAAGGCCGTCGCGAGGGCCGACTGGTCGGGGTCGGTCCTCGTCCGGTAGTAACCCCGCTCGCTCTCGGCGACCAGTCCCAGCGCCTGCAAGAGCACGAGGTACTTCTGGGCCGTTTCGCGGTCGGACACGTCAGTCGCCGTCTGTATCGCGCGACAACAGTCCGCCTCGCTGTCAGGGACAAGCGGAAGCGCCTCTCTTGCGGTCTCCAGAAACGGGCGCGAGCGGGCCGGCGGCGCGACTTTGTAGCGCATCCCCGATTACAGGCCGAAGCTTTCGGCTAACACGTTCTCGCTTGTCTCACCGACGACGTGCGTGTCGCCGCCGACGACATCGATGGTGACCGCCGCGGGGCCGAACAGTTCGACGGGAAGCTCCGCGAAGTCCCAGTCCACGTCCTCGAAGACACCCTCTAGCGGCTCGCCGTATTCTCGGGCCGCGACGGAGGGGACCTCGTCGAACCGGTCGAAGGACTCGTCGACGGTGAGGTGGACCTCGCTGCCGTAGGCGAGTGCGTCTGTGGTCCGAGCCATCGCAGTTGCTTCGTCATCGGCGACCGGCGCGACCGGCGCGCGGCCGCTGGCCGACAGGACCGACACCGGGTCGAAGCCGAGTTCGGCCAGTCGGAAGACAGCCAGCTCGGCGGCCCGGGCCGCGGCGACGACGCTCCCAGTGACACTCGCGGTTGCGAACGACGGCAGGAACACGCCCGTCTCGGGGACGCCTGTGCGCTCAGCGACTTGGCTCGCAACGTCCTCGTCCGGCAGTTCGTCGGTCTCTACGGCCAGCACGGCGAAGTCGGCGTCCTCGCGGTAGCCGATACGCTGGAAGGCTTCCTCCTCGGCGACGAGCGCGCGTGCGGGGCCGCTCCCGAGCGCCTGAAAGTCATCGACGGCCAGCTCCCAGCCGCCCTTTTGTGAGCACAGCAGGGCCAGCGCCGGGTGGTCTGTCGACAGTTCGACGTGGTTCAGCGGCGCGCCCCCGACGGTGGCCATCGTGGACTGGACCGTCGCCAGCCCGGCCGTCTGGATTTCCGCGAGTAGCATGCCGGCCTCGACAGCGCCGGGGACCTCGACGCCGAAGTCCAGCACCGCGGCGTCGCCCTCCAGCGCGTGTACGTCTATCGTGAGTTCGTCGGCAAAGTCGATGGCCTCGTCAACGAGTTCCGTGGCCATCCGATTGAGACTATCCATACGCCGTCTTTGGCACCCTTCCCTTTAATCTCCGCCTTCGGCCGCGTCGCTTCTGGCCGCCCGACCCAGATGCTCCTCAACGGCGTCGACCTTGTCTCGCGCCTGCTGGTCAACGGTCCGCTTGTCGTCGATTTTCAGGAACGTGCTCACGCGGTCAGCCTGCTCGCCGACAGCCTCGTGAGCGGCGTGGGTGGCCGCGAACAGTTCTTTGCTGTCCTCCGCTTCGATGATCGTTCCCATCGGCGTCGTCTCGTACTCGACATCGAACGCCTCCAACGCCGCGACGGCGTCAGCGACGTACGACGACATGCTGCCTTCGATGACCGGTGCGACCGAGAGAAACCCTATGCAGGTCATACTGGTTTCTCACGCGCGCTCGAAACCTAACCGCTATGATACTCGCGTAACGCTATCGGTGTCTGACTGGAGGAACAAAACTACCGCTGTTCGGAACGCTTACTCGCCTTCTTCGACCGGTGCCCCGCGAGCGTTCGTCTTGACGCTCTGGAGCCCCTGCTTCGCTTTCTGCTTGGAGGCATAGCCCTGCCCGCAGTCGGCGATGATCTCTCCGTTGTCGTGGCGGAGCCGCCAGCGCGCCTTCCCTTCGCTGTCTTTGAACAGTTCGAATGTCGCCTTGCTGCCCCCCTCTTCGACAACACCGTCGTCGTCCTTGGACTCGTCGACGACGTACGCCCCGGGCGCGTTGGATTTGACGCTCTCAAGACCCTGCTCGGCCTTCTGCTTGGAGGCGTAGCCCTCCCCGCTGTCGGCGATGATGTTCCCGTTGTCGTGGCGGAGCCGCCAGCGGTACTGCTCGGCGCTGTCCTCATACACCTCGAACGTGGCCTTGCTCGCAGCCACATCGGTCGCCACCTCTCCCTCATCCTCGTTCCACTCCATATCGATTTCAAGGGTGACAGTGCCGTCCTCTCGCTCGACCTCAACCTCGAACTCGGATTCGGCCGGCGGCGTGACCGTTACAGTCTGTTCCTCATCCGCTGGGGCTGGCTCACCGCGGCTGAGCCTGTTTGCCAATCGCCGGAAGTACGATGCGATTCCTCTGCGACTCCGTGTTTCCTGTGACTCGTGGACCGTCTCGTCCGTCATACACTCTCATTGTCGATGGGGCAACAAATAATGGTACTCCCCGGTTTCCGGGTGGCGCTCCGACGACTCAGATGAGTACATGACAGCGGTATTATATAACTGGGCGACGCGATAAGACGCATCGCTTGCCGATTTGGAATCAGAGAAATGCGCCGGCTGGGAGTGAGCAATCGCGACGCGATTGCGAATCACGACGGACGAAGTCCGTCGGTGTTTGAACCCGATGCAAATCCAGTACGATTGCACGACTCACGGATACCGAGCACACGCGACGCAGTGCTCGGTGGAATAGTTCGTCGTAGAAATGCGCTGGCTGGGATTTGAACCGGAGCCAGACGTTCCCGCTCGCTCCCAGTGGTCGCTCGCGGGCTGCGACTGGCAGGGCTCAAATCCAGTGCGATTACACAGCATCCAGTACGCGGCGCGATAAAACGCGCCGCTCGAGAGTTTGGATGAAGAGAAATGCGCTGGCTGGGATTTGAACCCAGGTTGTGACCATGGCAAGGTCACGTGATACCAACTACACTACCAGCGCTTGCTTCGTTTGCCCTGACATTCACGACCGGTGGTCGCTCAGTGCCAGCGCGCAACGCCTCGTTGCAATCAAATCTGGCGGGGGTGAGAGTAAAAAGCCTTCCGTTTTCCGGGGAAAATCGTGGGAAGTGAGGGCAATCATCTCCCCGTCTGAGCGCCGGATCATGTGATGGCGTCACGAGACATGACCTTTCGGAAGCGGCAAAACAGTGAATGCGTGCATCGGTTCCGAACCGGCATGACGGACCATGTGAACGCGACGCATCGCGTGCGTGAAACGGGGGCTTTTTAAGCCCTGGGAAGGGAGATATCGGCACAGTCTAGTGGCGCGACGTGGAAGCGTCACGGCATGACGACCAGCGTACTCGTGCCGTCTTCCCTTGCACGGGAAGCCGAAGACAGACGCGAGGCAACTCGCAAGCTCGGTTACGTGGCCCGCGCGGCCGCGGTCTACCGGGTTGATCGGCTGACAGTGTACCCCGACCCTGACGGGGCGGGCAAATGGGAAGACGGGTTCGTCGAAACCGTGCTGCGGTACGCCGCGACGCCCCCGCACCTCCGAAAGGAGATGTGGGGTAAGCGGGACGAACTGGAGTACGTCGGCGTCCTGCCGCCGCTCCGCGTGCGTTCACAGACCGGCTCCGGATCTGAGGGTTCGGGGTCGTTAAGACAGGGAATCGTGACCGAGGTCGGAGCTGATGGGCGCGTCCGGGTCAATTGCGGCATGCAACACCCGATCTCCCTTCCCGTCCCAGCGGATATGGACGTGGAACAGGGAGAGCGCGTGACCGTCAGGGTCTCTTCGCGACGGCCGGTCCGGGCGAAACTCGTCGACGCCCCCACAACGGGATTCGACGTTGTCGCCGCGGACCTCGATGCGGCACTCTCGCGCGACGATGCCGGGCTCACTATCGCGTCCTCGCGATACGGCGAGCCGGTAACGTCGACCCGTCTCGGCCAGTTGGCCGAGCGGCGCGACGCCGAGGGCGGCATGACCGTCGCCTTCGGGGCACCCGAGCGCGGGTTACCGTCGATACTCGACGTTGCCCCGGACGCCGTCGGGGGAGACCAGACGAGCGACGAACCAGAAGGGTTCGACCTCTGGCTGAATACGGTTCCGAACCAGGGCAGTGAGGTTGTGCGAACGGAAGAAGCTCTGTTCGCCTCCCTCACCTGTCTAACCCTCACGGAGTAAACGAATGCCACAACCAAGCAGACCACGCAAAGGCTCGCTGGGCTTCGGCCCGCGCAAGCGCTCGACAAGCGAGACGCCTCGCTTCAACAGCTGGCCGTCTGACGACGGGCAGCCGGGCGTCCAAGGGTTCGCCGGCTACAAAGCAGGCATGACTCACGTTGTGCTTGTCAACGACGAACCTAACTCCCCCCGCGAAGGGATGGAGGAGACTGTCCCGGTGACAGTCATCGAGACGCCGCCGATGCGCGCCGTCGCCCTGCGAGCGTACGAAGACACGCCGTACGGTCAGCGTCCGCTGACGGAAGTCTGGACCGACGAGTTCCACTCGGAGCTCGACCGGACCCTGGACGTTCCGGAGGACCACGACCCGGACGCTGCTGAGGAACAGATACGCGACGCACACGAGGCCGGTGACCTCGGGGACCTGCGACTCATTACGCACACCGTCCCCGACGCCGTCCCGAGCGTCCCGAAGAAAAAGCCCGACGTGATGGAGACTCGCGTCGGCGGTGGGTCCGTTTCGGACCGCCTCGACCACGCCCTTGACATTGTCGAGGACGGTGGCGAACACGCCATGAACGACATCTTCCGCGCCGGCGAGTACGCCGACGTGGCCGGTGTCACGAAAGGCAAAGGGACGCAGGGTCCCGTCAAGCGATGGGGCGTCCAGAAGCGGAAAGGCAAGCACGCCCGCCAGGGATGGCGCCGACGGATCGGCAACCTCGGTCCGTGGAACCCGTCCCGTGTGCGCTCGACGGTCCCCCAGCAGGGGCAGACCGGCTACCACCAGCGCACCGAGCTCAACAAGCGCCTCATCGACATCGGCGAGGGCGACGAGCCCACCGTCGATGGCGGCTTCGTCAACTACGGCGAAGTCGATGGGCCGTACACGCTCGTGAAGGGCTCCGTGCCCGGTCCGGACAAGCGCCTGGTGCGCTTCCGGCCCGCGGTGCGTCCGAACGACCAGCCGCGCCTCGACCCCGAGGTGCGCTACGTCTCCAACGAATCGAACCAGGGATAACCTATGCAGGCAACAATCTACGACCTGGACGGCAACACAGACGGCGAGGTCGACCTGCCGGACGTCTTCGAGACGCCGGTTCGGTCCGACCTCATCGGCAAAGCTGTACGTGCCGCACAGGCCAACCGAAAGCAGGACTACGGGTCCGACGAGTACGCCGGCCTCCGAACGCCGGCCGAGTCCTTCGGTAGCGGCCGCGGCCAGGCACACGTCCCGAAGCAGGACGGCCGTGCCCGCCGCGTCCCGCAGGCGGTCAAAGGGCGAAGCGCCCACCCGCCAAAAGCCGAGAAGGACCGCTCGCTCGACCTCAACGACAAGGAACGGCAGCTGGCCGTTCGCTCGGCGCTGGCTGCGACAGCCGACGCCGACCTCGTCGCCGACCGCGGCCACGAGTTCGACCGTGACGAAGTGCCCGTCGTCGTTTCCGACGACTTCGAGGACCTCGTCAAGACGCAGGAAGTCGTCTCGCTGCTGGAGGCGCTCGACGTCCACGCGGACATCGACCGCGCCGACGAGACGAAGATCAAGGCTGGACAGGGTTCGGCCCGTGGACGGAAGTACCGTCGTCCCGCCTCGATCCTCTTCGTGACCAGCGACGAGCCGTCGACGGCCGCCCGCAACCTCGCGGGGGCCGACGTGGCGACCGCCAGCGAGGTCAACACGGAAGACCTCGCGCCCGGCGGCGCGCCCGGTCGACTCACCGTCTTCACGGAATCCGCACTCGCGGAGGTGGCCGAGCGATGAGCTGGGATGTCATCAAACACCCACACGTCACGGAGAAGGCCATGAACGACATGGACTTCCAGAACAAGCTCCAGTTCGCCGTCGACGACCGCGCCTCCAAGGGCGAGGTCGCCGACGCCGTCGAGGAGCAGTACGACGTGACAGTCGAACAGGTCAACACGCAGAACACGATGGACGGCGAAAAGAAGGCCGTCGTTCGCCTCTCTGAGGACGACGACGCCCAGGAAGTCGCCTCCAGAATTGGGGTGTTCTAACGATGGGACGACGAATCCAAGGACAACGGCGCGGCCGCGGGACCTCCACGTTCCGTGCTCCGTCGCACCGTTACAAGGCTGATCTGGAGCACCGCAAGGTCGAGGACGGCGACGTCATCGCCGGCACGGTCGTCGACATTGAGCACGACCCTGCCCGCTCGGCGCCGGTCGCTGCCGTCGAGTTCGAAGACGGCGACCGACGACTTATCCTCGCGCCGGAAGGCGTCGGGGTAGGCGACGAGCTACAGGTCGGCGTCAGCGCCGAGATCGCACCCGGGAACACGCTCCCGTTGGCCGAGATCCCAGAGGGGGTCCCGGTGTGCAACGTCGAATCCAGCCCCGGTGACGGTGGGAAGTTCGCCCGCGCGTCGGGTGTCAACGCCCAGCTGCTCACCCACGACCGCAACGTCGCGGTCGTCAAGCTCCCCTCCGGGGAGATGAAGCGGCTTGACCCGCAGTGTCGTGCTACCATCGGCGTCGTCGCCGGTGGCGGCCGAACTGACAAGCCGTTCGTGAAGGCTGGCAACAAGCATCACAAGATGAAAGCGCGAGGGACGAAGTGGCCCAACGTCCGCGGTGTGGCGATGAACGCCGTCGACCACCCGTTCGGTGGTGGCGGACGCCAGCACCCCGGCAAGCCCAAGTCCATCTCGCGGAACGCCCCGCCTGGCCGTAAGGTCGGGGACATCGCCTCGAAGCGAACAGGTCGAGGTGGCAACGAATGAGCTCAGAATATCAAATCGGCCACGAAGGAGAGTTCTCCTTCCGCGGCCACACGCTCGACGAGCTGCAGGAGATGGAGCTCGAGGAAGTCGCGGAACTGCTCCCCGCTCGACAGCGGCGAAGTATCGTACGCGGCCTGACCGAGGAGAAACACAAGCTCCTCGAAAAGGCCCGCGAGGCCGGCGAAGAGGAGACAGCCAACGACCCGATCCGGACGCACCTGCGCGACATGCCGGTGCTGCCGGAGATGGTCGGGCTGACCTTCGCCGTCCACGACGGCCAGAACTTCGAGCGTGTCAAAGTCGAGCCCGAGATGCTCGGCCACTACCTCGGTGAGTTCCAGCTCACCCGGAGTAGTGTCGAACACGGTCAGGCCGGTATCGGAGCGACACGCTCCTCGAAGTTCGTACCGCTCAAATAATCATGGGAATCAGTTACTCAGTCGAAGCCGACCCGGACACGACGGCCAAAGCGATGCTCCGGGAGCGGCAGATGAGCTTCAAGCACAGCAAGGCCATCGCCCGCGAGGTCAAGGGCAAAACGGCCGGCGAGGCTGTCGACTACCTCGAGGCAGTTATCGAGGGCGACCAGCCCGTTCCGTTCAAACAGCACAACTCGGGCGTCGGCCACAAAAGCAAGGTCGACGGCTGGGACGCCGGGCGCTACCCGGAGAAGGCCAGTAAGGCCTTCCTCGACCTGCTCGAGAACGCGGTCGGCAACGCCGACCATCAGGGCTTCGACGGTGAGGCCATGACGATCACGCACGTCGCCGCCCACAAGGTCGGCGAGCAGCAGGGTCGCAAGCCCCGCGCGATGGGGCGTGCCTCGGCGTGGAATAGCCCGCAGGTCGACGTCGAACTCATCCTCGAAGAGCCGGAGGTCGAAGACTAATGGCCGACGAACAACAGTTCATCGAGGACGGACTCCAGCGGACCCAGATCGACGAGTTCTTCGCAGAGGAACTCGGTCGAGCCGGCTACGGCGGCATGGATGTCGCCAAGACGCCGATGGGGACCCAGATCGTGCTCAAAGCCGAGAAGCCAGGGATGGTCATCGGCAAGGGCGGGAAGAACATCCGGAAGATCACGACGGAACTCGAGGACCGATTCAACCTCGACGACCCGCAGGTCGACGTGCAGGAAGTCGACGAGCCGGACCTCAACGCCCGCATCGTCGCGGACCGACTGGCCAACGCACTCGAGCGTGGCTGGTACTTCCGCAAAGCGGGCCACACCACCATCGACCGCATCATGGAGTCGGGCGCACTCGGCGCAGAGATCGTCCTCTCCGGCAAGGTCACTGGTGCACGCTCGCGCGTTGAGAAGTTCAACCGCGGCTACGTCAAGCACAACGGCGAACCCGCAGAGGAGATCGTCGACAGCGGCGTCGGCGTCGCCGTGATGAAGCTCGGGACCATCGGGGTCCGAGTCAAGATCATCCCGCCGAACGCGGAGCTCCCCGACGACTTCGAGATCTACGAGGATGTCGACGTCGAGGACTACGTGGCCGATACCGACGGCGAGTCCGTCGAGGAACTCCTCGAAGGCGAGCCCGAAGACAGCGAGACGGCCGAAGAGCTCGACGAGGACGTGGCCGCCGGGGCCGACGACAACTCCGAGGCTGACGAGGAGTTCGTCGACGAGGAAATCGTCGAAGAAGACGTCGAAGTCCCGACTGACGACGATGTCGAGGATGTCGACGTTGACGAACTCGAAGAGGCTGTCGACGAGGAACTCGACGAGGACGTCGAGGCGGAAGCCGAAGAGCTGATGGATGAAATGGACGAGGAGGGTGACGACGAATGACCGTCCTCCACGTCCAGGAAATTCGGGACATGACGCCCGCCGAACGCGAGGCGGAACTCGACGACCTGAAGACCGAACTACTGAACGCCCGGGCCGTCCAGGCCGCGGGTGGTGCGCCGGAGAACCCCGGTCGCATCAAGGAGCTGCGGAAGGCCATCGCCCGCATCAAGACGATTCAGGGCGAAGAAGGCGACCTGCAGGAGAACGAATAATGCCACTAACACCCGAGACGCTCCCACGACACGAACTCGTCGGCCTCGACTGCGAGGTCGTCGCAGCGTCCAATCCGGACGTCATCGGTATCAGCGGAACTGTCGCCATGGAGACGACACAGATGCTGACACTCGAGGGGGCCGACCGGGTGTGGCACGTGCCGAAGGACAGCGCGACGTTCGCGTTCGACCTGTCGACCGAGACGGTTCTCGTCGACGGCGACCGACTCGTTGCCCGTCCCGCTCGTCGCACAGAGAACACAGGAGATTCACTATGGCGCTAGGACTGAACGTACAGGAACCGGAGGAAACCTGTGCCGATCAGAACTGCCCGTTCCACGGAGAGCTCTCCGTGCGCGGACAGACACTGAACGGCGAGGTAGCCTCCACTGACATGGAGAAGACCGTTGTCGTCGAGCGCGAGTACGACGTGAAGGTGCCGAAATACGACCGCTTTATGAAGCGGCGGAGCCGCGTTCCGGCTCACGCACCCGATTGTCTCGACCTCGCGGTCGGTGACACGGTCACGATAGCAGAGTGTCGACCGCTCTCGAAAACGAAAAGCCACGTCGTCGTTGGCGTGGTCGCCGATGAACAGGACGGTGATGCCTGATGGAAGCACTCGGTGCTGACGTCACGCAAGGCCTGGAGAAGGGCTCGCTCATCACGTGTGCGGACAACACGGGAGCGCGCGAACTCAAGGTCATTTCCGTCCACGGCTACTCGGGAACGAAGAACCGCCACCCCAAAGCTGGGCTGGGCGACAAGATCACGGTCTCGGTCACCAAGGGGACGCCCGAAATGCGTCGCCAGGTGCTCGAAGCCGTCGTCGTCCGCCAGCGAAAGCCGATCCGTCGACCCGACGGCACCCGCGTCAAGTTCGAAGACAACGCGGCCGTCATCGTCGACGAGAACGAGGACCCGCGCGGGACCGAGCTGAAAGGTCCCATCGCACGGGAAGTCGCACAGCGATTCGGCAGTGTGGCATCAGCAGCGACGATGATCGTATAGAACCATGAGCAAGCAACCAGACAAACAACGCAAGAGTCAACGACGTGCCCCGCTTCACGAGCGGCACAAGCAGGTCCGGGCGACGCTCAGCGCCGACCTCCGCGAGGAGTACGGCCAGCGGAACGTCCGCGTCAACGCTGGTGACACCGTTGAGGTGCTCCGTGGTGACTTCGCCGGCGAAGAAGGCGAAGTCCTGACGGTGGACCTCGACAAGGCTGTCATCCACGTCGAAGACGTCACGCTCGAAAAAACAGACGGCGAGGAAGTCCCGCGACCGCTGGACACCTCGAACGTCCGCGTGACGGACCTGGACCTCGAAGACGAGAAGCGCGAGGCGCGTCTCGAATCGGAGGATGATTCCGCATGAGTAACCACCAGAAGCGACTCTCGGTGCCAAACAGTTGGCCCGTAGAGCGCAAAACCGCGACGTTTACGGTGAAAGCCGGTGCCGGCCCACACGGTGAGTCGGGGGTTCCCCTGCTCATCGTCCTTCGGGACGTGCTCGGCTACGCCGACAACCGCAAAGAAGCCCGCTACGCTCTCAACGAGGACAACGTCCTCATCAACGGGAAGGCCATCTCCGACGAGGAACGCCCTGTCGGGATGTTCGACATCCTGGCCTTCACCGAGCGCGAGGAGTACTACCGCGTGTTCCCCGGCGAGGGTGGTCGGCTGGCGCTGACCGCAATCGACCCGGACGCGGCACAGTCCAAGCTCGGCAAGATCGTCACCAAGACCCACGTCTCCGGTGGCGACGTCCAGCTGGGCCTCCACGACGGTGAGACGCTCATCGTCGAGGACGACCAGACCTACGACGCTGGCGACTCCATCGTCGTCGGCAACGAGGACGGCGAAATCGTCGCTCACTTCGAGTACCAAGAGGGCGCGCTCGTCACCGCCGTCGACGGCGCCCACGCGGGTGAAGTCGGCGAGATCGAGGAAATTCAGGTGACGCCGGGCTCGGCTCAGAACAACGTGATCGTCTCGCAGGACGAAGGCGAAGGCTTCGAGACAGTCGAAGAGTACGTCGTCGTCATCGACGAGAACTTCACGGGTGATGATGAATGAGCTCCGAGAGTGAGTCCGGCGGCGACTTCCACGAGATGCGCGAACCGCGCATCGAGAAGGTCGTCGTTCACATGGGTATCGGCCACGGTGGCCGCGACCTCGCCAACGCAGAGGACATTCTCGGAGAGATCACCGGGCAGACGCCGGTGCGAACGAAGGCCAAGCGGACTGTCGGCGAGTTCGACATCCGTGAGGGCGACCCCATCGGTGCGAAGGTCACCCTCCGCGACGAGATGGCCGAGGAGTTCCTCGAGACGGCGCTGCCGCTCGCCGAGCTGGCGACGAGTCAGTTCGACGACACCGGCAACTTCAGCTTCGGCGTCGAGGAACACACCGAGTTCCCGAGCCAGGAGTACGACCCGAGCATCGGAATCTACGGGCTGGACGTGACGGTCAACCTCGTCCGCCCCGGCTACCGCGTCGCAAAGCGCGACAAGGCGTCGCGCTCGATTCCGACGAAGCATCGACTCAACCCGGCGGACGCCGTCGCCTTCATCGAGTCGACCTACGACGTGGAGGTGAGCGAATGAGCGAAAGTGAAACCACAGACGAGCCCGATTCCGAGACGGCATCCAGTGAGCGAACTGGCCAGCTCGAGTCCTGTCAGCGCTGCGGGCGCGAACAGGGACTCGTCGGCAAGTACGATATCTGGCTGTGCCGCCAGTGCTTCCGCGAGATTTCGCGAGGCATGGGCTTCAGGAAGTACAGCTAACAATGACAGGGAACGACCCATTTGCCAACGCACTGTCGGCGCTTAACAACGCCGAAAGCGTCGGGCACCTAGAGCAGACAGTATCGCCAGCTTCGAACGAGATCGGCAGCGTCCTCGAGGTCTTCTACGACCGCGGGTACATCGACGGATTCAGTTTCGTCGACGACGGCAAAGCCGGTGAGTTCGAAGTTGAACTGAAAGGAGCCATCAACGAGTGTGGCCCGGTCAAGCCCCGCTACTCTGCGGGCGCAGACGAGTTCGAGAAATGGGAAAAGCGGTTCCTCCCCGCCCGTGACTACGGGACCCTCGTCGTTACGACCAGCCACGGCATCATGAGCCACTACGAGGCTCGTGAGCAGGGCGTTGGTGGCCAAGTCATCGCGTACGTATACTAACAATGCCACGAGTAGAACTGGAGATTCCGGAGGACGTGGACGCCGAGCAGGACCACCTTGACATCACCGTCGAGGGGGACAACGGCAGCGTCACGCGTCGGCTCTGGTACCCTGACATCGACGTGTCTGTCGACGGCGACACGGTCGTCATCGAATCCGATGAGGACAACGCCAAGACGATGTCGACGATCGGTACCTTCCAGAGCCACATCGAGAATATGTTCCACGGCGTGACTGAGGGCTGGGAGTACGGTATGGAGGTCTTTTACTCTCACTTCCCGATGCAGGTCGACGTCGAGGGTGACGAAGTCGTCATCGAGAATTTCCTGGGCGAGAAGGCCCCCCGCCGCACGACGATCCACGGCGACACGGACGTCGAGATCGACGGCGAAGAGCTGACTGTCAGCGGCCCCGACATCGAAGCTGTCGGCCAGACCGCCGCGGACATCGAGCAGCTCACGCGTATCAACGACAAGGACGTGCGTGTGTTTCAGGACGGGGTGTACATCACCCGCAAACCGAACCGAGGTGACGCCTGATGGCGGACAACGAGGAAGACGTCGAGGCAGAGGAAGAGTACACCGAACTGACCGACATCAGCGGCGTCGGCCCGTCCAAGGCGGAGTCACTCCGCGAGGCCGGCTTCGAGTCGGTCGAGGACGTTCGCGGTGCTGACCAGTCCGCGCTCGCCGATGTCAGCGGTATCGGGAACGCGCTGGCGGCCCGAATCAAGGCCGACGTCGGTGGACTCGAAGTCGAGTCCGAGACCGAAGCCGAAGTTGAAGAGGAAGGCGGCGAGGAAGCGCCCGACGAGGACGTGGAGACGGAACTCCAGGCTCGCGGGCTCACCGAGAAGACGCCGGACCTCTCCGACGAGGACGCGCGGCTCCTGACCCAGCGACACCGGGTCGGCAAGCCGCAGTTCAACCGCCAGGACCACCACAAGAAAAAGCGCGTCTCGACCTCGTGGCGCAAGCCCCGCGGCCAGCTCTCGAAGCAGCGCCGCGGTATCAAGGGCAAGGGCGACACGGTTGAGGCGGGCTTCCGCTCGCCGACCGCGGTTCGCGGCAAGCACCCGTCCGGCTTCGAGGAGGTTCGCGTGCACAACGTGGACGACCTCGAAGGCGTCGACGGCGACACAGAGGCTGTCCGGATCGCCTCGAAGGTCGGTGCTCGCAAGCGCGAGCGAATCGAAGAGGAAGCCGAGGACGCGGGCATCCGCGTGCTCAACCCCACCTACGTCGAAGTCGAGGTGAGTGAGTGATGACTGATCTCTCCGCACAGAAGCGACTCGCGGCTGACGTTCTCGATGTCGGGAAGAACCGCGTCTGGTTCAACCCCGAGCGACAGGGCGACATCGCCGACGCGATTACCCGCGAGGACGTTCGCGAGCTGGTCGATGAGGGCGCCATTCAGGCGAAAGACAAGAAAGGCAACTCCCGTGGACGCGCCCGGGAGCGCCAGAAGAAGCGTGCGTACGGCCACCAGAAGGGAGCCGGTTCCCGGAAAGGGAAGGCAGGCGCACGGCAGAACTCCAAGGAGGACTGGGAGTCACGCATCCGCGCACAGCGGACGAAGCTGCGCGAACTGCGTGACGAGGGAACGCTTTCGAGTTCGCAGTACCGCGACCTGTACGACAAGGCCGGCGGTGGCGAGTTCGACAGCGTTGCCGATCTCGAACGTTACATCGACGCAAACCACGGTGACGCATAATGGCGACAGGACCACGATATAAAGTACCGATGCGGCGACGCCGCGAGGCCAGAACCGATTACCATCAGCGGTTGCGCCTGTTGAAATCCGGTAAGCCACGTCTCGTTGCTCGAAAGAGCAATAAACACGTCAGGGCGCAGCTGGTGACGCTTGGCCCCAACGGCGATGACACCCTCGCGTCCGCTCACTCGAGCGATCTCGCCGAGTACGGCTGGGAGGCCCCGACGGGCAACATGCCCTCGGCATACCTCACCGGTCTGCTCGCCGGGCTTCGCGCGCAGGAAGCGGGCGTCGAGGAGGCAGTGCTTGACATCGGACTCAACAGCCCGACCCCCGGAAGCAAAGTATTCGCAATACAGGAAGGCGCAATCGACGCCGGCCTGGACATTCCGCACAACGACGACGTACTCGCCGACTGGCAGCGCACGCGCGGTGCCCACATCGCCGAGTACGACGAGCAGCTCGAGGAGCCGCTGTACAGCGGCGACTTCGACGCTGCAGACCTCCCGGAGCACTTCGACGAGCTCCGAGAGACCCTACTGGACGGTGACATCGAACTATGAGTGCTAACAACGGATGGGAGCCGCGGACACGCCTCGGCAAGCAGGTTGTCGAGGGCGAAATCGACTCCATGCAGGAGGCGCTGAACTCCGGGCTCCCGCTGAAAGAATCGGAAGTCGTCGACCAGCTCGTTCCCGATCTGGAAGACGAAGTGCTGGACATCAACATGGTCCAGCGGATGACAGACTCCGGCCGCCGCGTGAAGTTCCGCTGCGTGGTCGCCGTTGGCAACCGCGACGGCCTCATCGGCTACGCCGAAGGGCGTGACGACCAGGTCGGCGGTGCCATCCAGAAAGCCATCGACATCGCGAAGCTGAACATCATCGACGTCTCCCGCGGCTGCGGGTCCTGGGAGTGTGGCTGTGGCCGTCCGCACACGGTCGCGCTGCGCACCGAGGGCAAGGCCGGGAGCGTCGAGGTTGAGCTGCAGCCGGCCCCGCGAGGGCTGGGCCTCGCGGGCGGAGAGACCGTCCGCAAGGTGCTCGAACTCGCCGGTATCGAGGATATCTGGACACGCAGTAGCGGGAACACGCGCACGACGGTCAACTTCGCAAAGGCGACGTTCAACGCCCTGCAGAACACGGCCGAGGCGCGCGTCCCCGAACGAACCTTCGAGAAACGAGAGGTGATCGAGTGATGCACGCACTCGTCCAGCTCCGTGGCGAAGTCAATATGCACACTGACATTCAGGACACGCTGGAGATGCTCAACATCCACCACGTGAACCACTGCACGCTCGTCCCTGAGACGGACGCCTACCGCGGCATGGTGGCGAAGGTCAACGACTTCGTCGCCTTTGGTGAGCCGAGCCAGGAGACGCTGGAGACAGTCCTGGCGACGCGCGCTGAGCCGCTCGAAGGCGACGCCGACGTCGACGACGAGTGGGTCGCCGAGCACACGGACTACGACGACATCTCCGGGCTCGCGTTCGCGCTCCTCTCCGAGGAGACGACGCTACGCGAGCAGGGTCTCTCTCCGACGCTCCGTCTGCACCCGCCTCGCGGTGGCCACGACGGCGTCAAACACCCCGTCAAGGAGGGCGGGCAGCTCGGGAAACACGACACCGAGGGTATCGACGAACTCCTGGAGGCGATGCGATAATGACGAGTAAAAAGAAACGACAGCGCGGCTCGCGCACACACGGCGGCGGCTCGCACAAGAACCGACGTGGTGCCGGCCACCGCGGTGGTCGCGGTGCCGCAGGCCGTGACAAGCACGAGTTCCACAACCACGAACCGCTCGGCAAGAGCGGCTTCAAGCGCCCGCAGAAGGTGCAGGAAGAGGCCGCAACTATCGACGTTCGCGAGATCGACGAAAACGTCACGCTGCTGGCCGCAGATGACGTCGCCGAAGTCGAAGACGGTGGCTTCCGCGTCGATGTCCGTGATGTAGTCGAAGAGGCCGACGACGCCGATTACGTGAAAGTACTCGGTGCCGGCCAGGTTCGCCACGAACTCACGCTCATCGCCGACGACTTCTCCGAGGGCGCTCGCGAGAAGGTCGAAGCCGCAGGCGGGAGCGTCGAACTGACCGACCTCGGCGAGGAGCGCCAGGCCGAGGCCGAGACAGACGAAGACGCGGACGCGGACGAGGAATAACGAACGATGAGCTGGAAAGACACCGCCGAACCACTGCTTGTCCGGATGCCCGCAGTCCAGCGGCCGGAAGGACACGTCCCGTTCAAGCGCAAGCTCACCTGGACAGGGGGCGTGCTCTTGCTGTATTTCTTCCTGACGAACGTGAAGCTGTTCGGGCTGGACATCGACGCCAGCCAACAGGTGTTCGGGCGCTTCTCCTCGATTCTGGCCTCCGGCCAGGGGAGCATCTTGCAGCTGGGTATCGGTCCGATCGTTACGGCGTCCATCGTGTTACAGCTCCTCGGTGGGGCGGACCTGCTCGGGCTAAACACCCAGGACGACCCACGTGACCAGATCCTCTATCAGGGGCTCCAGAAGCTGCTGGTACTCGTGATGATCTGTCTCACCGGGCTCCCGATGGTGTTCGCTGGTGGGTTCCTGCCGGCTGACACGGCGGTCGCGAACTCACTGGGTATCGGCACGGCCGGTGTCCAGTGGCTCATCTTCGCCCAGATGTTCGTCGGCGGTGTCCTCATCCTGTTCATGGACGAGGTCATCTCCAAATGGGGCGTTGGCTCCGGTATCGGCCTGTTCATTGTCGCCGGCGTGAGCCAACGGCTTGTCGGTGGCCTCTTGACGGCCCCGTTCCTCGGGAACAGCGAGGGCATCATCTACACCTGGTACCTGTTCATCACCGGCGAGCGCGGCACCGGGCCAGTGTTGGCCGCTGATGGCCTCCAGACCGTGTTGCTCCAAGGCGAACTGCTGGGGCTGTTCACGACGGTCCTCATCTTCGCAGTGGTCGTCTACGCCGAGTCGGTCCGCGTCGAGATCCCGCTGTCGAACGCCCGCGTCAAAGGTGCCCGCGGCCGGTTCCCGGTCAAGCTCATCTATGCGAGCGTCCTGCCGATGATCCTCGTCCGGGCGCTGCAGGCGAACATCCAGTTCCTGGGCCGGATCCTGAACGCCCAGCTGGGTTCGATGCCGGCGTTCCTCGGCACGTACGCCAACGGCCAGCCGACCGGCGGCCTGTTCTACTTCCTTGCCCCAATTCAGAGCCGTGGCGACTGGATGTGGTGGCTCGAAGGCACGGCCCAGCCAGTCTGGCAGATCCTGACCCGAGTCGGCATCGACCTGTTCGTCATGCTGGTCGGTGGCGCAGTCTTCGCTGTGTTCTGGGTCGAAACCACTGACATGGGTCCGGAAGCGACGGCCAAGCAGATCCACAACTCCGGGATGCAGATCCCCGGCTTCCGACAGAACGTCGGCGTCATCGAGAAGGTCCTTGAGCGGTACATCCCGCAAGTGACTGTTATCGGTGGTGCCTTGGTCGGGCTGCTCGCAGTGATGGCCAACATGCTGGGTACCATCGGCGGCGTCTCCGGGACCGGGCTGCTGCTGACGGTCTCCATCACATACAAACTGTACGAGGAGATCGCCGAAGAACAGCTTATGGAGATGCATCCGATGATGCGACAGATGTTCGGATAGTCCCTGAATATCATATTCTTTAATTTCTCAACGACCTCCGAGCCGCTGCTTTGGCCTCAATCTTCCCTGGCCAAGAGGTGGTCCGCTGATAGAGATACGAGCGCATACCCCCGCCTTCCCGTGAGTGACGAGTGTTCCGACGCTCTGTCGGACCGAGGAGCGAACAGGCGGGGGTCGAGCGGACAGCATAGTGTGACACTCCACCGTTTTATTGAGGGCTGGATTTCCCACCGTTTCCGCAAGACATTTGCCATGACAGGACTATAGTGTGTAGCACGGGTGAAGACCACACGGCACGCAACCTACAACCTCAACTACCACATAGTGTGGCTCCCGAAGTCTCGCAGAACCGACGGTTCTGCGGATATCGCGGAACGCAGTTCCGCTCAATACCGCAAGGCGGTACTGACCGGAGAGGTTGCCGACCGTGTGGAATCCATCCTCCACGAAATTGCCGACGAGAAGGGCTTGGACATTCAAAACCTGACTGTTCAGCCCGACCACGTTCATTTGTTCGTCAGTAGCCCGCCCAAACACAGCCCATCACTGCTCGCCAACTGGTTCAAGCGCATTTCCTCACGGAAGTACAATCACCGCCACACCGACCACGACGGCGAGAAAATCCGGTGGGCACGCGGCTACTACGCCGGCACAGCTGGGCACGTCTCCAGCGAAACTGTCGAGAACTACATCGACCGACACAAGGAGGTCCAAGCGTGACCGAACTCACGAAAACGCTCGAACTGAAGCTTGTGGACCCGAACACCCACAAGCGACAGAAGCTTCTTGAGACACAGGACGCGTACCAGCAGGCACTTCAAGCCGCTTTCGCCGCTGGCTGTGACACACAGTCAGCGGCCAACGACGTGGTTGTTGAGTACGACCTGAGCGGCTACGCCAAAAACGCCCTCAAGCAGTACGTCCCACAACTCTGTGGGAACAGCTATGACGCCGACGAGCTTCACGACAACCACCCGGTGCGGTTCACCAATGAGGGATTGCAACTTGACCACCAGCCACAGAACGCCATCGAGTGGTACGTCAAAATCCCGCACCACGAAGATTACCACCTCTGGATTCCAGCACGCACTAATCCCGAACAGCGGGAGTGGCTCGAAGCGTTAGACGCAGACGACGCCGAGATGGGTGAAAGTCGGCTGTTTGAGCGGGACGGAACGTGGTATCTCCACATCACCGTTACCCGCGACGTGGAGGACCAATCTGAGGCGTCCGCCGACGAGCGGACACCGCCAGATGAGTCTGGCGAGCCCTGTCTCGCTGGACTCGACAGGACGCCGATAGGCGTGGACATTGGAGAAGCGAGTCTCGTCACGGTGTGTCACCGCGACGGCTCTGGTTCTCCGGTTCGCCCCCGCCTGTGGGCCGACGACGGTAAAGCCGTTCGTCGGCTCCGCAAAACCTACTTCACCGCCAAGCGACGGCTTCAGCAGCGCGGCAGTGAGCGAATCGCGGAGTCCTACGGCGACTCGCTGTGGGACCAGATTGACGACGTGTTCCACCGTGTAACCCGTGAGGTCGTGGAGTACGCCGAGTCTGTCGAGAACCCAGTGTTGGTGCTGGAAGACCTGACGTACATCCGCGAGAACATGGACTACGGCGAGTACATGAACCGCCGGTTGCACGGATGGGGGTTTGCCAAGCTCCACGCACAGATTCGCTACAAAGCCACAGAGAAGAGGATTCCCGTCGAGACGGTGAATCCCCGGAACACGTCGAAGGCGTGCCATGCCTGCGGTGAACACGGCTCCCGGCCACGACAGGCGACGTTCAGATGCTCGAACGACGACTGCTGGCTCGGTGAGTATCAAGCTGATGTGAACGGGGCGATAAACATTGCAGACCGCTACCGTAGTGGAGAGAGTCACCGCCGAAGCGACCGGAGTTCCCGGCAGAAGGCCGGTGACGATGACTCGGCTACGGATGGGGCCTCTTTGACCGGGCCACAAGACAGCCACGCCGATGCTGGAACCCAGCAGGAGACGCGTGGAACGTATGCGTCTTGAAACCAACAGGTCGCTACACTCGGCCTGAAATCCCGTGGTGGGATTCCTCCGCGTTCACGCGGAGGAAGAGGTCAAATGCGGTATCATCAGCTGCGCTACCCGCGGCGACGAGACGCTCGATACGTCGGTCCACGGCTTTTCGAAACCGGAGTACCGCGGGTACGACTCCGCCAGCGTCGTGCTGGCGAACAGTCATATCGATATGTGCAAGCACTCAGGCAAAATCGCTGACCTGCGCGAGGCGCTCTCCGAGCACACCTCTCTGGCTCGGTCGGCATCGGCCACACCCGCTGTAGCACGCATGGTCCGCCGACCGACGAGAACGCCCACCTGCATTAGGACTGTACCGGCGATGTCGCGGTTGTCCACAACGGGATCATCGAGAAAGACGTCGACACCGTCCAGTAGGGCCCCAAGGAGACCGGCAAGAGCGGCTACGACCACTTCATGCTCAAGGAAATCCACGAGCAACCGCGCGCGCTCCGGCAGTGCCTGCGTGGCCGCGTCGACGAACTCGCCGGGACGGTCGACATCGGCGACCTCGGGGACCTCTCCCCGACCGGCGTCCAGTTCGTCGCCTGTAGGACCTCCTATCACGCCGCCCTGCACGGTGCGCAACTGTTCCGCGAAGCGGGCATCCCCGCCCAGGCGTTCCTCGCCAGCGAGTACGCGACCGCGACGCCGCCTATCGGCGACGCCTTAGTCGTCGGCGTCACCCAGAGCGGCGAAACCGCGGACACGCTCTCGGCACGTCCTCGACCGGCGACGCCAGACAGGTCATCAGCTCGCTCCGTGACCTCCCAGGCCACGTCCAGGAAGTCCTCGACGAATCTGCCGCCCGGGAGATCGCCGAGCTGTACCAGGACGCCAGCGCCTACTTCTTCATCGGCCGCGGCTACCAGGAGCCCATGGCGCTCGAAGGGGCACTGAAGATGAAGGAGATCACCTACAAGCACGTCGAGGGCTTCGCCGCGGGGGAGCTGAAACACGGCCCACTGGCGCTGGTGACCGAGAACACGCCCGTGTTCGCTATCGTGACCGGAAACGACGAGCGCGCCCGCAAGACCATCGGGAACGTCAAAGAGGTCGAAGCGCGGGACGCCCCGGTGGTGGCGATTACGGACGGGCAGAGTGACGTCGAACGATACGCCGACCACGTGCTCGAGATTCCCGAGACGCATCCGCGAGCAGCTGCCGTGTTGGCGAACACGCACCTGCAGTTGGTGTCGTATCATACGGCTGCGTTGCTGGGGCGAAACATCGATAAGCCCCGTAACTTGGCGAAAAGCGTGACGGTGGAGTAACGTAGACCGCTACTTGCGTTCCTCACGATTTTCTGGTAGGTCTGGTAGTTTGAGGAGCCTCATCACCAATTTAGCTATTATCGAATAGATACAGGCCGTGGTATCAACCGCTGATCTCAAACGGAACACTCAGAAAATAACGCAGAGGCATGGATTTATTTACACGTATTCTATCGAAGGATTGCTGTCTGAACCGCAGTAAGTATATCGCCGAGTACTTTCCAGATCTGCCGGATAACTAGCTTCACGTCGAACGAAAAGGACTGTTTGCGAATGTACTTCAAATCGAGGCGGAGTTTTTCGGATGGATTCGTACTCTCGATATTATTCACCTGTGCAAGACCCGTTAGCCCAGGCTTGACGAACCACCGCTGGCGCCACGACTGTGTATCCGCTTCTAATAGGGACTCTTCCGCTGTCCAGACCGCTCGCGGCCCAACAACGCTCATATCGCCAACGAGAATCGACCAGAGTTGTGGAGTCTCGTCGAGATGCGTTCGACGGAGAACTTTCCCGACAGCAGTAATACGGTTGTTTTTCTCATCTTCCACCGGTGTCGCTGACTCCCCACCGGGGGCCATACTCCTGAATTTGTAGATATTGAAAGCTTCACCGAATACCGCGGTTCGTTCCTGCGTGTACAGAATTGGCCCGCCGTCATCCATTTTGATAGCTACTGCAATCCCCACAATCACAGGCGACAGGACGACTAATCCGACCGTCGCAAACACGATGTCAAACGCCCGCTTGAGGATATAGTCCTGTATATCCCAGGGTTCGATTTCCACGTCAACCAGCGTTCCGACCTCATCGCTGGCAGTCAATACGGAGTCCGTATGGTTTCGGTGCACCTTCGCGCCGACACCGTACTCATAACAGGCATCGAGCGCACCGAAGAATTCCGCCCGGTCGGCATGCTCAAACGCCAACACAACAGTATCGATATCGTACTCGACGAGTACGTCTTCGATCCGTGAGAGGCCACCCAGGCGTTCCAACCCATTAGCGCTGAGTCCGCCGTCGGCAATAGCTTCGGTCCGTTCGGTAGTTGTAACGACACTTGTCGGACAGAGGTAGCCCAAAAGCGTCCCATCGACCGCACTGGCGACTTCTTCGATCACCTGAAGGTCATCACCGACAACGAGTATCCGCTCGCCGTTCGACGACGGACGTTTCCGAATCCACACGAACCACGCAGGCAATGCTAGCAGCAACAACGGCGTCACCAGCACGACAGTCAAGCGCGGCAGTCGATACGTATAGTCGAAATACCCGATCGTCGCCAGCACGAGAACTGCTACGAGCACCCGCTTTTGGGCCAACACAACAGTATCGAGAATCCGCCGTGGGCGGGGCTTGTACAGCGGGAGGAACACACTGACAACGACAGCGATTGTGACCAGAAGTTCGAACGTAAACTCCGACCCTGTCGGGGGGTCGGTTGGTAGCCGATCAAATATCGGGATGGTAGTCGCTGTCGATTGGATGGTAGCATTGTTGATGAGTGTGATGGCGACGGCCGTTAGCACGGCCACGCCGGCCACACTTGCAACCCGATACCGCCAGCCACTATCCATTACCAGTGTCATTACCGAGTTCCGGCATAAGTCCTGCGTCCTGGCGCTCAGATACTGAAATTACGGTCTGTTGATACGAGATTGAATTATCCTGAGGCTCTTACATAACTCAGCGAAACACGTTGACGACGAAGCAGTCAAGAAGGCCGTGTAGTGGTGCTCCAGCGAGGTTTAACGTCCGTACGAACCCGTAGGTTCGGACGGACTGCTCCAATCCAGGCTTGGAGAGGCCGCGGAACTTCTGTAGCCATGGATTCACTAGCGACCAGAGGCATTCGACTTGGTTGATGTGGACGCCGTCATCAGTGACAAATTCTTCGGAGTGAACAACGGTCTGCTCGTTCTTGTAGACGAGTGGCGCGTACCCGCGCCACCCGTCGTGCCAGACCTCATCCAGTTTCCCTGAGAGAATCTCTACCTCATCAAGTGCTGGTTTGAGTTCTTCCGGTTGAGCACCTGGCTCGGCGCGAATTACACGAAGTACATCACGACAGGCACCGATCAGCGTCATGGTATCGCCAGGTGCTCCTTCCCACCGTGATCGCCCCCCTTCCCCAGAGCCGCCGCGGGAAAGCCCATCCCGCGGCGGCGTCTGTCCCTTGTAACCAGAGCACTTGTGGCCGGTTTCGTCGATCTGAGTTGGGCCGTCGATAGCGTGTTGGATGCGCTCCCAGACGAGGTAGAAGCCGCGCTGGAAGGCGGCTTCTACCTCTCGAATCGTGGAATGAACCGTGTCGTAGACCGCTTCGAAGAGCTGGGTGATTTGGTGGATGCTGAGAAGTGTGTCGGCATAGAGGACGAACGCAATGACGATTTCGCCAGGAGAGAGAGTGCGGCCTTCGAAGGGCGTGTTGCGGGTGTAGGAGAAGACATAGCGGCAGTTGGTGCACCAGACCCGGGGACTGCCGTCCCCGGACTGGATGGCGGTTTCACCACACTCCGGGCAAGGAGCTTGTTCCCATGCCTGCTTACAGCGCCGCTCGATTTCCTCATCGAGCGGCTCTGGGCGCAACACTATTGACGTGAGCTCAACAATATCCTGTAGCATCCCGCCGAAGGCTGTTTGATTGTACATAGCAACTAGCCTACGGCGGGATGCTGTAATTCTCGGGGTACTGTTTCACTCAGTTCGGTAAGAGCCTGAGAAGAGCTACGAGACATTCCGCGAGGCACGTGCCCTGACAACAACACCATCGACGACAATTCGGCTTTTCTACGTGGGCGTTGGATTCCTGTTGGAGCAGCTGTGGATCGTATTGCAGTGGGCAGTACTCGCCCGACCACGGCGTGGCGGGCGAGTACTCCCGACAGATTTCACGTTCAACGACGCGTTTCTCCATGGAATAGAAGAGGTGCCGGACGATGAACTCGGCTGGAAGGAGGAGCATCAGACGAACGGCGAAGGACTCCCACCAGGATACGAGCACGGACTCGGGTGAGCCGCCTCGCTTCGCGAAGCGAGGCTGGCGAACAGCGACAGCTATCTTTTGACGGCCGTCGAAACAACTGCCACAGCAGACAACAGCCAAGTATTTGAGATTTCTCTAACTCGGTACAGTGTCATGAGTAGGATTCGTCTCGTTTCGACCTCCTCACCGTGTTAAACCGAATTCTTGCCATCGGCGCTATCGGTGGAGTGGACAACTAGCGAGTGTAGTAAGCCGACGCATGATTCTCGATGAGGAGGCGTCTGTGTGCACAGCGGATACCTCCTCATCCCTCTTGAAAAGTAGCCTCGATAAGCCGCCGCTGTCACGTGGTTCTTCTCTTAGCTAAAGACGGATGGCTGAGCAAGTGATACAGGCCTCAATGCGGTTGTAATCGTGAAGATTAAGTCTGTTAGAAGAGAACTGATTTAGAAGCACGCCAACTAACATGGCAAGAATACTTATTCTCTGTTCGCGGATTCCCTATCCTCTAACTGGCGGTGCGAAGCTGAGGATGTTTCACACCGCTAAGCAATTAGCCAAGGAGCACAAGGTGGAGTTAGTAGCAATAGATAGAAACTCCATCAATGGCGATTACAGAGCCGCCTTAAATGACGTTGTCGAAAACTTGGAAGTGTTTTCATACTCAGGATATAGGTTTTATTCTAATGCAGCTGCGGGTATATTATCAACGAAGCCTCTTCAGACGCACTATTTTTACTTTGAGGAAGTAAATGAGTGGCTCAATAATAATGAATCGAGATTTGATCTCATATATAGTAACCACGTAAGAACAGCTGAATATACTCGTTCAAGAAGTGTGCCGAAAATAATCGACTTCGTCGATGCTATTTCTAGAAATTACAAGAATTCAGTGACAGATGCAAGTGGGATATGGAATGTGATATATCCTATTGAATGGAGAAGGTTGATTAAGTATGAACGCTTCGTATTAGAGGAATTTGACAATAGCATTATAACAACAGAAGAAGATAAAATATTTATAACATCTGAAAAATCACCAAGAAGCAATATTTCTGTGATACCGAATGGTGTTAAAAAAGAGATTTTGGAAAATAATAAGCAAGACTACAATATCAGTGGTGATCCGCAAATATCTTTTCTCGGAAAGATGGACTATTCTCCAAATATTGATGCAGTATCATACTTTGTTTCAGAAATACTCCCTATTATAAAGCGGGAATACCCCAATGTAGAATTTAATATAATTGGAACTCAGCCAGACAGAAAAGTTCAAAAGCTCGATAGAGAGGAAAATGTAAATGTCACTGGCTATGTGGAAAATCCCATTGATTACTTAATGAGCTCAGATGTTTTCGTTGCACCAATGCGGCACGGCGCTGGGCTCCAGAATAAAGTACTAGAAGCAATGGGATTAGGACTTCCCGTTATCGCTAGTTCACTTGCTTGCGAAGGTATTGAATCGACCAACGGTGACGACGTCATTATGGCAGACTCTTCACAGGAATTTGCTGAGGCCGTTAGTAAGACCTTGCAAGATCCGATCTATCGCGAAAAGCTTGGGCAAAACGCACGAGCATTAGTCAGATCAGTGTATACATGGGACAGCATTGGCGAAGACTTGCTAGACATTGTGGCCAAAACAATCTAAGACCCGCTATTATGAGTCAAATCCGAAAAAATAGTCGATGGTAATGGTGAGGGATAGCCTGTGGAGAACAGCCTATAAGTTGAATCCATCTGGGAGCATGAAACCGGTAGGTAATTAAGCCGATTACCCCTGACGGAACACTATGAAAGAGGAGTCCAAAGTACATCTGTACCACAATGTTGTTTCTCCCTACCGGCTCCCCTTATTTGAAGCGCTTGCCAGTGAATATGATTTGAAGGTGTTTTTTGCGAAAGAGGAAGAGTCGGGTAGGAAGTGGAATACAGATATAGAGAACGATTTCGATTATGAGTTTTTAAATTCGGTCGATATAGGCCCGATATCAATAACATATACAGCAATACTGGCGATGATAAAGGATAGACCAAATATCCATATCCACACAGAAACGCATCAGACTTTATTTTCGATATTGTGCTCTGTTATTTATACGAAAATATTTGCGGGAAAGATAATATTATGGACTGAGTGGATAAACACGAGATACAGCGATTCCAATTATTCTCACTCTGGCTTTAAATACCTGAGATCCAAGTTAGGGGACATATTATTTGCCATTGTTCGGCCTATAATATACTCAAACTCAGACGTTTTAATAGCTTATTCTGAGAAAAATAAAGAATTCCTTCTAAACAAAGGAGTAGATGAAAATAAGATAATCGTTGGTAGGCAGGTAATGCCAGAAGAATGTCTCAAACAAGCTGATGCTGGATTAGAAGAGAGCCATGTGATTGAAGGCAGCGATACGATATTTCTGTATCTGGGCTATTTAGTTCCCAGAAAGGGTGTAGAAACCATGATTAAAGCTTGGAAGAAAGCGGATCTACAGGATGCTCGCTTGGTAATTGCAGGTGATGGTCCTTGCAAGGATATCGTAAAAGTTGCTTCAGAAGAGGAGGAGTCAGTTAATTGGCTAGGATATGTAAGCGAAGAGGCTAAATCTGAGCTCTATAAGACGGCAGATGTATTTGTATTTCCTACCCATCATGATCCCTGGGGATTGGTCGTTAATGAAGCGGTATATCATCGCACTCCGGTAATTACCACAACGGCTGCGGGCTCTGCTCAGCTTGTGCGTGGTTTAGATGCAGGTGCTATTATTGAACCTGGAAAAGAAAATGAGCTATCTGCAGAAATGATTAGAATGACTGATCATGAATATAGGAGCCAAAAGATGCCTGATGAGGAAGACGGCCGCTATGCAACGAGTGTTCACTCCGGTATCAAAGTTTTCAGAAGAGCAATAGAGAGATGTAACAGATGACCTCAATAGGAATCTACCATCCAGATCTGAATAGAGGAGGGGGCTCTGAGTCAGTCACATATAATATTTATGATGCCCTTTCGAATCAGTACGACGTAGAGTTAATAACAGGCTCCATCCCAGATGAAAATAGGCTAAATAACCTATTTGGACCAAGTTTAAACCTCGAGTTCAGGCTGCTGCCTTGGTATGGAAAGGCGGCTTCGAAAGATATACAAAAGGGGTATAAATTACGCCATGCAATTTCAGCACGTTCTCTAGAACGTATTTCCTCAGAGTACGACTGTATTATAAGTGGATACAATGAGATACCAGATATCGAAAATAAGATTTCTTACATTCACCATCCAATTTACCTTTGTCAAGAGTTTCCTGAGCACAGGAGCGGAAGGCTAAGCAACTGGTATGATAAAGGCTGCAGGATGGTGTCAGGGTACTCAAATTTAAATGAAGAAACTATAGTCACGAACTCACAGTGGTCGTCATCTATATTAGACAATTGTAAAGCTGGAGATATAGACGTAGTTTATCCACCAGTAGACACCTCTAGTCTGTCCAATATAAACTGGGAAAATCAGGAGAATGGTATTGTAGCGGTTGGGCGTGTTAGCAGCGATAAAAGAGTTGACGAAATTATAGATATATATAGTCATCTGAATGAGAGGGGAATGTTAGATAAATGCCATATAATCGGAAGGATACCGTCAAACAGATATGGACAAAAAATATTGGATAGGGCCAAAAAGATTGATTCTTTGAACATTCATGGAGAGGTAGCACAGAGCACCCTATACGAGATTCTCGCTAAGAACAAGTATGGAATACATGCAAGGGAAAACGAGCACTTTGGAATGGCAGTTGCTGAAATGGTCGGCAGTGGTATGTTACCCTTCGTCCACAAATCTGGGGGGCAGGTAGAGATTGTCAATGAGATAGATTATCTGACATATACAGGGAAAACCGATGCAGTAGAAAATATCTCCGAGGTTATATCGGATACCCGGCTGCAGAAGAAACTTCTGGCAGAGCTTCCTGAGTGCGAATCGAATTTTGGAAAAAAGCGGTTTGATGAAAGTATAAAAAACATTGTCGATAATCACTTATGAGAGATATTTTTAACCTCAACATCGGCGATACTATGTCATTTGTTTCCTTTGGAGACGGAGTATCATATGTGCTGAGATTTTGCACAGTAGCATACCTTTCGAGTAATATTTCATTAGAAATTCTTGGAGCCTTTTTTTTGTATCAGGCCATTCTTTCTGGTGGAAGCATTTTAGCAGATCTTGGTATACAGGGTGCAATCATAAAGAGAATGAGCGAAGGGAAAGACGTTGACGAATTTTTTTCTGCTGGCCTGCTAACTATTATAGGACTTTCATTTATTACATCGCTGCTTATACTGTCGGCATCTGGCCTTATCAATTCGTATGTCGGCAGGAGTGTTTCTGTTCTCATAGTTGTATCACTAATACCAAACGAACTCGCGCAGTTCGTGAGGAGCAGTATACAGGGTGAAGTGCGTACTGAGATACTGCCAATATTGTCTTTGGCTAAAAGCATAGTATGGTTATCCGGAGCTGTTCTCGCAACCTGGTCAGACCCGATATTTTTAAGCCTAGTAACGGTATCAATCGCATCAAATATATTTCAGATATTAATTGGTGCGATATTTTTAGAGTCAGGATTTTCTATCCCGAAAAGATTTCATTTCGAAAACTTGGCAAGCTTCGCGAAATATGATGTGTTCTCTTATTTAGAGCAATATATAGTTGATAGGTCTGCAATTTTAATCATAGGACTGTTTTTGTCCAATTCTATGGTTAGTGTTTATGAGATTGCATGGCGTGTTTCAAGCGTATTTCTCTTGGTAAACACATCCATCGTGAAGGTTTCATTTCCAAAAATGAGCTCATGGTCGGCATCAAACGCCTACGGTAAAATAGAAAATCTGATAAAGGATGTTATATTCATCGGAACCTTCTTCGTTATTCCAGGGATATTCGGATCGATAGCTGTGGGGAGTATGATATTTGAATCATTTTTCGACATTACCTTTGAGAATATTAGTATACTGCTCTCTGTCCTTATTCTTTCAAGACTGTTTGAAGGAGTTGGAGATGCTCTGAAGAATTTAGTTTCATCGATAGGGCGGCCCGACTTGAGCGCAAGAAGTGTCATATTAAATGTGATATTGCAACCAACATTATGTTATATCCTGATACCACCATATGGTCTATTTGGAGGTGTTATCTCTGTATGTGCCACTTTATTGTGTGTTTTGATTTATGTATATTATATAGTCCCGGAGAGCATTGAAATTCAGCTTCCAATCTACGAGGCTATTGCCCTATCACTAATATCAGCCATAATGCTGCTTGCCTTGATTAATGCAAATATGATAATGAATGACAATGGTTTATTTAGTACCTCAGTCGTTGTAGTATTGGGGGTAGGAGTGTACATTATCGGTGTAGGGATTGCAAATTCGATTTTTGAATTCATAGACAATTCCAGTATTTTGTTTGAGCAGTATACTAAGATCAGAAACCGAGTTGGGAGTATTCATACTAAATAACCAAACATCTGATTATTTTTAGTAGTATAGAGAATATTTACTCGAACAACTCTATCGCCAAGCATCGGCCAGAAGAGGAGCGCATATCGTTCGGTCTCTGAGGTCAGTTCCAGCTTGAATTGTGCTGAAAATCGTCGTTCAACAGCGCTACGGTGTCGTCGAGGTCGGCGCGCTCATCAACGAGGAGCTCAAGCGACGGTAGTCACCAAACAAAAAGAACATACACCACGTTTTCGGGATGTAGAGCGTCTACAAACGAATAACGGTCGAATCAGACTGAGTTTGAGATGTTTTCACGGCGATACTGTGCATTGGCCGGCGATTAGCGGGAAGTCATGGAGCAAGTGGGAGTGAACAACCGATATCGTGCTCAGACCGAGAGTCCTGCGGCTTGCCGCAGGCGAGTGACACGTGTTGAATCACTCTCTCATCCGGCTTTCCGGAGAGAGTTACCGACCGCCCGGACGAACGTCCTGGCGGTCACGACTGGCGGCGATCTGATTTCTCGTTCCATACCGACTTTCACCAGAAAGTCGGTGAGTCGCCACAGATTGTACAGCAATGCTGCGAACGTGAAGTTGAACAACCGCACTCGGTAGTCTGTTGAGGAGGTCTTTGGAAGGTATGACTGCACCGACTTGTACTGGTTTTCGATATCCCAGCGGCGGCTGTAGCTGTTCATCACGTGAGCGATCTCGTCGGGATTGACGTGATCGCGGTTAGTCACGAACACGGCATACTCACCGTCAGCGTCGTCACTGGTGGCTGGAACGTATAGATATTCTGCGGTATGGTCGACGTCCCCGTCTATTCCGACGGGGACGTCGTGGTTGACAGCGGCGTCTACCCCATGTTTGCTCTTGATGCGCTTGATTGCCTTGTAATCTGACTCGTATTTCCCCACTGGCATCGTGTACAACAGTCCACGACTGTTGATCTCTGCACGGACGTTTCTGGCGTAGAAGCCACGATCCAGTAGCACTTCGTCCAGATCGACGTACTGCTGGGCTCTCGAAAGCAGACGCGTAACGACGTCTGCTTTCGAGTCAGCGGGCGTCTCAGCTGGCTCCCAGTCTGAGTGTTCCTTGACGCCTTCAATCCCCAAAATGATCGGAACATCGTTCCCGACGATTGTGATCGTCGCGAACGTGTAGCCGTGCTTCAATTCACCGTCGTCGACGTACCCGCTTACCATCGGCGGGTACGTCGACTTCGGGATCTGCTCGTCCTTATCGATCCACGGCCAGACGTGGTAGGGGACGTGCGTGAAATCGACGGCCGCCACGAGAGTGGTCAGCGTAACGTTTGCACATCCGGGACAAACTTCTCAATCCAGTTGTTTGGTCGTGTCGCAAAGCGGTCTAGAGTTTGCCTCTGGTACTCTCAATTGAGAGGTCATAGCTCATTGCTGTTTTGGTGGATCGCTGGAGCAGTTCATCAAGGAACGATTGGTAGTACTCCGGATCAGCGTATTTCACCAGCCGAAGTTGGAGTATCGCCTCTAATCCCTCTTTTGTCCAGCGCATCCACTGGTTCTTGCACCGTTTGCTGACTTCGCCCATCAGTCGTTCGATGGGGTTCGAGGTCCACGGCACCTCGAACCCCTCGATGGCCGCCTCAGCGAAGGTTACGATCGACGGCAACCACCGCCGAAGATACCCCGCAGCCTGTCCCGTTTCGAGTTGGGCTCTTACCGAACTGAGTGAAACAGTACCCCGAGAATTACAGCATCCCGCCGTAGGCTAGTTGCTATGTACAATCAAACAGCCTTCGGCGGGATGCTACAGGATATTGTTGAGCTCACGTCAATAGTGTTGCGCCCAGAGCCGCTCGATGAGGAAATCGAGCGGCGCTGTAAGCAGGCATGGGAACAAGCTCCTTGCCCGGAGTGTGGTGAAACCGCCATCCAGTCCGGGGACGGCAGTCCCCGGGTCTGGTGCACCAACTGCCGCTATGTCTTCTCCTACACCCGCAACACGCCCTTCGAAGGCCGCACTCTCTCTCCTGGCGAAATCGTCATTGCGTTCGTCCTCTATGCCGACACACTTCTCAGCATCCACCAAATCACCCAGCTCTTCGAAGCGGTCTACGACACGGTTCATTCCACGATTCGAGAGGTAGAAGCCGCCTTCCAGCGCGGCTTCTACCTCGTCTGGGAGCGCATCCAACACGCTATCGACGGCCCAACTCAGATCGACGAAACCGGCCACAAGTGCTCTGGTTACAAGGGACAGACGCCGCCGCGGGATGGGCTTTCCCGCGGCGGCTCTGGGGAAGGGGGGCGATCACGGTGGGAAGGAGCACCTGGCGATACCATGACGCTGATCGGTGCCTGTCGTGATGTACTTCGTGTAATTCGCGCCGAGCCAGGTGCTCAACCGGAAGAACTCAAACCAGCACTTGATGAGGTAGAGATTCTCTCAGGGAAACTGGATGAGGTCTGGCACGACGGGTGGCGCGGGTACGCGCCACTCGTCTACAAGAACGAGCAGACCGTTGTTCACTCCGAAGAATTTGTCACTGATGACGGCGTCCACATCAACCAAGTCGAATGCCTCTGGTCGCTAGTGAATCCATGGCTACAGAAGTTCCGCGGCCTCTCCAAGCCTGGATTGGAGCAGTCCGTCCGAACCTACGGGTTCGTACGGACGTTAAACCTCGCTGGAGCACCACTACACGGCCTTCTTGACTGCTTCGTCGTCAACGTGTTTCGCTGAGTTATGTAAGAGCCATAATACTAATACTCCCACCGTACTACTCTGCCGATGGCATGTGAATACTGATGCAGGAGGGACCCAAGAGTCGGTCGGAAATCCCCACCCACCTAGGGGAACCCAGAACATAGCGGCCGCCGGCGAACCCAGATTCGAAGCGGTTGCAAGGGACCAACCCGTCTCAACGGCCGATAACAAAACGACTCAACGACGGGTAAAACAGTCAGATAATACCCCATCCCGAGACAACAGATTTTAGAAAAGGATTGAGAATAGTATCATGCCAATGTGCGATGCAGTATCGGTAAAACGCTGGCTCTCCGAAGCGGAGTTAGACCACCAACTGAAAGCGGCCGATAGCGGTAAACGCGCCCGGCGACTGGGATTTATCAAGAATCTGTATCGGGGGGATTCGGTTACAGAAGCGATTGTTCGGGAGGGCCGCTCGGAATCAACCGGGTATCGCTGGCTACACCGGTGGAACGATGGCGGTCTCGACGCCTTGCTCCCTGATTACGGGGGTGGGCGGCCACCAAAACTCTCGGAGTCAGAGCAGGAAGCGTTCCTCGGGCGGATTGCCAGCCAACAGCCGGTCTCGACAGAGACAGTCGAGTCGATTCTTCAAACCGAGTTTGACGTCGAGTACGCGGCTGCATATTTGCCCCGGAAACTCGAAGAAATGGGACTCACGTATCGGCCGCCAGCCCGCGAAAGCGTAGACCAACAGGAAGTCCTCGAAGCAGTTGAATGGGATGAAAAGATCCCAGTAGACAGCACACGGCGGCATCCCTACGACGGGCAGTCGAGTCGGCACAAAGCGGGCTGGGTCATAGCTGAGTAGTCACCACACTGAAGCGTTGTTAACTTAGACCTGGCCTCAGTACGACTCGGTCGAGCCAAGCCATCAAAAACCGACACGGCAAAAATTCCCAACAGTTTTCTCTTGATAACAGTATTCTCGATTGAAAGATAAACTATCAAACAGTTTTCTGCCGATGGCCCAGAGAGGCAACGATTCGGTCACGGGGGTTTGGCCATTGGCATAGCTGAGCCAACACGAGTAACGGAACCGGATGCAAACAGCAGTGTATCTGATGGTCGCAGGAGATGACAGCGAGTCACATGGTAGATCGCTCACGACCGAGATTCGATCGGCGTTGCCAGTCCTTCGATCCGAGTTGGAGACACGAGCGGTGACAGTTGCCCCGCCCCCATCCCTCGCGATCGGAGTCGGTTGAGCCACCCCGACCGCGAGAACAGGACTGGTCGCGAAGCATCCGTTTCCACCGCGACCCAGTGGGACACAGGGTACGCTTCGTTCGTCTCCGGATGGCACGATGGATTTGGAATTGCGTGCACCTGTGTCGGGTCCATCGCTCACTCGCCTTGGGACTGGCGACTACATCGACGCTGCCGAATGGTTCCTTTTTGTGAACGTCTCACACGGTAACTACAGCGGCGATGAACGTGCGCCGAAGCTACTGGCCAGACTGGCCCGTGTCTATCCGAGGGAGGTCGACAGCAGTTTTGGGTTCCGGGCGACAGCGGAGTGGGGACTCATACAGGGAGGAGGGGAGGTGGTGTCAAGTGGAGTGGTAGGTCGGATGTGGGTGGCTCCATTTGCGTGGTGTGACGACTTCCCTGAGAACGGCCTGGATGTCGTCGGGTGCGAATGGCTGCGTTCGTTTGCCGCCGTCGCAACTGCGCTGTCTCTGGTGGGACAGACCTGCACTGCTGTGTTGACCGTCGGTCGACTGGCGCTTGATTGCGATCGGCTAGTTGGGGGCTGATATCGGCTGGTGTCTGCGACCGTTGATAGTGATGTCATCGCTGGGGTGTCTGCTGGGACCGTCTCTATAGCGGAATGCTGTTTTGAAATTGGGGGGAGCGTATCCGTGTCGGGGCCTCCTGGCTGGCGCTGAGATCGGCCCGGTTGTCCTTGCTCTCGGGTCCCCCCTGGGGTGTTTGTGTTAGTCACCCGTGTACCTACCAACGAGACATGCATATTAGTATTATATCAGTCGGTGGTGGGTGCCTTGCAGTCGCTGCCGTCTTGCGATTGTGCCGGTCGGTCCCTCACAGCTCTGTCGGTGCCTTCCACCATGCCACACAGCTGGCTTTTAGTCGCCAGAGAGTCGTCCAGTACCGGTCAAAATATGGTCTGGTTTGACGATCTGGCTCGAGCCAGCGGTCGGTTCATGTCTTCCCGCCCGCGGTAAGCGGCGGTTACACGCCACACCGCCAGATGAGTGTCTCACGAAGCCACCAGCAGACCCATCGTCGTGTCACCAACCACGCGGTGTACTTTCAGCACTGTGCAAGCACACTCTCGAGATGGCTTTGCTACTCTATTGGGGCCTGGTCACAGTTTCATCGAACGGCCAACGCTACTCCACAAGGGACAGCCACACACGCAGCGAAGACTCAACGAAGACTGACTACAGAAACAGCGAAAACTCAACGAAGACTAACTACAGAAACAGCGAAAACTCAACGAGAACTGACTACAGAAACAGCGAAAACTCAACGAGAACTGACTACAGAAACAGCGAAAACTCAACGAAGACTAACTACAGAAACAGCGAAAACTCAACGAGAACTGACTACAGAAACAGCGAAAACTCAACGAGAACTGACTACAGAAACAGCGAAAACTCAACGAAGACTGACTACAGAAACAGCGAAAACTCAACGAAGACTGACTACAGAAACAGCGAAAACTCAACGAAGACTAACTACACAAACAGCGAAGACTCAACGCACAATCAGCATGACTCTCGCAAGCCACGATCACACGCTCTCCAACAATCCAGCATTCCCTACACACCAGCAACACCACAGCAGAACTCACGTGCTCCGCCGCTTCACAAAGGTAGTTCAGCACAGACACTCATGCTAGCAGTATCGAGGACGGACTCAACCATGACAGAGCCAAGCCCAAAGCAACGTGTCCGTGTCCCGACGCCATGATACGTCTATGCGACACGTTCAGTCCCAGCAGACAACAGCCAGCGCGAGACCATCCGCAATCAAGGACAGAAACGGACAGCGCTAGGACACCAGTCAGTTGCGAGCCCAGCCAACGATCGGCTGAGACTGTGCGAAGACTATCGCAAGGTCGTCGGACACACACCGCGATCACGATCATGCGTAGTGGTTGCGACTACACGTCCTGAAGCACCTCAGGGATTGAACTGGGGTAAAGCACCCAAACGTCACCAGTTAGCCAGCAAGGAGCGAGGCACGACCTAAACACACTCAAGCACTCGCTGCAAACGCTGCTACAAACATTCTGTACTCTCCAGGGGGCGCCGCCATGAAAGCAGCGACACTGCAGAGCCGCGTCGAGACACCCACAGATAACTCGCAGTGGATTGCTTGGCGAACACGAAGAGGAGTCTATCGCAAAACCTACCGACGTTCATCCTGAGGACAGTACACGCTTGAGCACAGACAAAACTCGACGAGAAACCCACAGCTTCACAACCGAAACCGGCCGCTGAACCCACAACCCATGGGAAAGACTAGCTTCTGAATCCCTCCTTTCCCACTGAAGAATGCTCGAAGATCTGGTCCAAGAACAGTACAAGAACAGTACGAGAACAGTACAAGAACAGTACAAGAACCCACCGCAGAATGAAAATCCCGCAATCATTGAGTTTTATTACAAACTATAGCAAATGTATTTTTATCATTGTTCGACAGACCACTGACTCTAACAGCGATTTTTACATCCCCTATCGATGGTGTTCGTAGGGGGTCGACCCCACGAAACAATGAGCAAGCACAATACACATTCGGCGATATCGACCGACGTGGCCGACGCCTTAGCGGCAACACCGCGCATTACTCACGTACGGGATGCGCGTACGGACAGCCACTCAGCCGTCCAGTTTCACTGTTATCTTGATGATGAGCCGGCAGATGTGACTGTCATCAACGCGGGGAACAAACCTGAGCCGGCGATACAGGCAGCGTATAACGCCACACAACGCGACAGGGCCCACATAATCGTCACCCCTGACGAAGTGACCGGGACCCGCATCTACCAGTGGCTGCAAGCTCCCGTTAGGGAGTGGACTGGCGACGGCATCCGGTTCTATAACCGGACGCAGGTCCTCAAACACGACGGCGCGGCAGTCGTCACCGCAGCCGACACCACCGCGCCGGCCTGGTGGGTCCGTGGCACTGGCGCTGACACAGATCGTGCTCGCGTCTGCGAGTTACGACACGAAGATGGCATCCTGGCCACCTACGACCTCGAAGAAGACACCGTTACACTCGAAGACAGCGTCTGGACCGACATCCAGCGCCAGGCCGGGGAGCAGGCACATCCAGCCATTACACCGCTCAAAGACCACCAGACGACCCCGCGGCCGACCACCTGGCATCCAGTCGGACTCCCCCTCACCGTCCCGTCGACAGCGCCGCTCACACAGAGTACTGTGTACGCGCTCCCGGACGTGTCCGGCGATGGGGTAACGCCGGTGAAGGAACTGTCGCAAGAAGACGCCCGCGACGACCGAGCTAGATTCCAGCAGGTCACCGCGACCGTCAGCCGAATGCTGGCCCAGCGGACAGTCGAGTCCCCGACAGCAACGATTGGCTACGACGAGTTCACAGCGGTGTGTACTCACCAGCTCCAAGCTGAGAGCGGGTTCAAGCCCTACAAAACGGCGCTAAACAAGGCACTGACTGCTGAAGACAGCGTCACGATCCAGCGCACAGCCGTCGACGGTCAGCGAGAGCTCCGTGGCCGTGCTTGGGCCGTCCCACCGTCGCCGTCAGGCGACTAACGCTGCGCAAGTAGCCACTCAATACTGCCACCTGAGACTCAGCAAGACCAGCGGCTGGCACTGACTGATCACGCCCCATCATAAAGTTCAGTGCCTCTCGCTGAAACGCCAGCCAACGACCAACCAGCCTCGAATCACTGAACCCACCACAATGGCAACGACCCAAACAGAGTCACAGTCGGAGACAGAGTCCGACTCGGAGGGCCAATCACCGTCCTATCATCACAGTATTAGCATCCAACCATCAAAGCATGAAGCGCCCGAGTACGACCGCACAGAAGTCGTGTTCGTCAAAGTACCCGCATCAATGAGTGAGACATTCAATTCCGGTCCAGAGTGCGGTTCGACGGTGCTTTCTGATCTCTTTGATGACGCCGAACTCACCTTTGACGAAGTCGAGGAGTTTGGGTGGCCAGTCGCTGATGGGATGATGTTCGCTTTCAGAGCGTATACACCGTCCCGACAATCGTCGGTTCAGCGCAAAACTACAGATTTCTCGAGCGACATCGACTCACTCCCAGAACCGCTACACACAACATATCAGAAACTGAAGGCCGAACTCCCGGAATCACTTAAGATCCGTACTGGTGTATTGCCGATGGGAGCCTTCGGCTCGTCACCGGCACTCGGAACACGGCTCGTGATGGAAAATCAGAATCAGAAGCCAGCAGGTCGTGAGAAAGTCGCCGATGCGGACGCAAACGCCCTTTTTGAGTCTCTCGCCGGTGAACCGTTCCTCTATCACGCGCTGTATCGCCGGTCAAGCCAGCTCCCGGAGAGCAACGAGTACCAAGTCACCGTTCGGATCTTCCTGTTTAATCCAGAATACAAGATCAGCACCGAGAGTGAGTACGCCGACTGTCTTCGATTCGGCCGAAAGTGTGACCCCGCCGACTCGTTTGCAAACCTCGGAGTCTCATCGAGTCTCGCCGTTATCGATGACGGGTATAACGTCTCGTGGCTTGATCAGGAGGTAGTGATGCCCGCCCGTGACAGCGAACTACCCCATTTCAGTACGGGCCAATCGCTTATTACTGGCAAAGCAGAATTCGATCAGATGCGGCGGGGACAGTATGGGGCCTCAGATGTGCTTGAAAATCGCTGTGCGTACACGAGTCTTCTCGCTCGTGAGATTGATCTCGAACACTACGTCGGACTTGGCACCGTGGATCCGGGCGTTGACCCATGGCAGAAGGCCCCACAAGCGACTGGCCCTGACATCGACGAAGTCGGGATCGACCCCGACGAGGTTCTCCCAGATGAAGTGACGATCAGCGTTGATGCACCGGTCGAAGACACAGCGTTCGATCAGGAGCCAACAACCGCCAATGACGGTACAGAATACCACTGGACAGCGATCAAGAACGTCGCTGTCGCCTTCGAAGCCGAGGGGTACGATGTGGTTATCGTCACGCAAGACACCGGATCGCGTCCGGACCTCTGGGTACGTCGTGACGACGGCGAAATCTTCGCTGTCGAAGTTGAGTATCGAACGCGATCTAAGGCCGGGAGTTTCTACACGAATCTCATCCGCCAGGCGGTCTGGGGCTACAAAACAATTACTGTGATGGTACCCCAAACGGATGAAAACGGCCGTACCGAATCACTCGATACTCTTGGAAACTGGGCACTCAACAGTCTGGCTGTCCCGATGAAGAAGCGAGACCCAATCAAAACACGAGTACATAACTGCACAGGGGAAATCGTCGTCAACGGGAAGACAATGCTGTTGCCCGACGGGGTCGCTGAAGCCAAATGGTGGCTCACCTGTGACAGCGAGTATCTCCTCATCCATGACGGCGAAATCCTTGCACGGGGAGACGCAACGGAGCCCTTCGAGGCGTTCGAGTTCAACGTCCCACGATATTACGAGGATGGCGACCACTACGTTGTCGAGAACAAGTACGGGAAGCCGGTACAGACTTGCAGTGAGGAATCGGGCATCGAGAACACGAAACTACGCCCGTGTCATCGGCCCGTTGATCTGAGCTATATTCAGTTCGTTGAGGCGCTTTACTGCTATGATCCAGAGGCACAAGAACTCGTTCAACAGGACATGACCGCCCACTGGGATGTCGAACAAGCGTCCACACGGAACGAACAGAGCCATCAGCAAGCGTTCGAAACGTTCCTCGTTGAACACGAGAACGACGATCCGATACTCGAACGCGAGTGCCGGCCGTTTATCAAAGACTGGATCGAGCAACTCAGCACGCACGATCACCCTGGAAACCACATCTTCGGGGAGTACAGAAAGGATTACTACGCACGGAAGCGAATTTCAACGGAGTTAGGAATGGAGTATCAGTCGATCACATCGACAGCCGCGTAACCCCGTTTGATGACGGTGAACCAAACCGAACTAGCTGTGGAGCATCTTCGAACCGCTAGTGAGCATGATTTTCGGGATGGACCGTCGCTGTCGGCGGCGGACTGCCGCCGACGCGACAGTGTCACCACTGACGACCGCTGTCCGGACAGATGGACAGCTACCGGAAGAACCGGTCGTCAAGTGGCTGGTTCGCTGGAACAGTCCTGCGGACACCAAGTGCTGTCCAAGCTGCGCGGAGCGTCATTTCGCAAAACTCCGTGAACGACCACTGCAAGAGGCGGCGGCCCCCACGGCGGGGCGCCGCCACGTACCTCCAGTGGAGATATCGCCAACTGTTCTGAAGCAGTAGGCTCACTACAAACATTACCAACCGCAGTCCAGCATCCTGAGAACTAGTGAAAGCGAGGCTCTGCTTGGCTAATCGGTAGCTTGATTCGATGCCGAAGCGCTTGCTGTAGTGCTCTCGTGCATCTCGTGGCGTGTCGATAAAGGGCGCGTCAGCGGCGTAGCCGTGACGCGCCACCCCGTGTTCGTCGTACCGTCCCTGCTGGTACACGCAGTCGATGAACACAGGGAACTCCACCTCGCCAGCGAGATCGTGTTCGATCTCGCGGCTCCAGCCTTCGCTGAGTTTGTTTTGAATCGTCTCACCCCACTTGACGATCGGCATCACATAGGCGTAATTGTGCGCGTACAGCAGCTTGAGACAGGTGCTGTTGTAGAAACCCCGATCAAGGTAGACGGCCTTGACGCCGAGGTCAAGGCCGTCAAGGAGTTCCAGGAACTCGGCGAGGACATCGCTGGTGGTTTCGCCAGCGACGAGCTGGCGAACCGCCAGCGTGTACCGCTTGTTGCGTACGCGCACGTAGAGCGTCGCATAGGCGTGAAACGTCGTTGTTCCACGCTTGGCCTGTGAGGAGTACAGAGCCTCAGTTTCGTCCTCATCACCGTAGTAGGGATCGAGGTGGAGGTCTGCGCAGACCTCCACCGGTCGATCTGGCAGTGTCGCAAGCGCATCTCGTTGTAACAGTGTGTCTCCAACCGCCTCAACCGAATCAAGCTCAAACTGATCGGTAAGATGTCCACGCACGGTATTGGCGTGCGGTGAGTCGTCAGTCGTTTCGCAGACGTGGTTGATTGAGGTCCCGCCGGCGCTGGCGCCGGCGAGGACCTCGCACAATGTCTCTGTCGTGACCTCTACGTTCTCGTCGAGGTCTACCGTGAGCTCCTCTTCGAGACTGTTGACGACAAAATTAAGCAGGTGCTCTTCCTCTATCTCGCTGTCTGCTTGGGTTGACTGCACATCCTCTCCAAGCAGACGCTTACTCTAACCCGATGTGATCGACTGAGTATAGCTATCCCGGTGTTTCATTCCGCTATCCACGCGGGCTCGTCTCCCCGGACCTGCCTGGACTCGACACCAAGCCGGCGTTTCCTGAGGGGTGGAACATTGCTGCTGAAGATGTTCTCCGGGAGCCGCTAATTCATGGGCTTGACGATCGGAGTGAGATTGAATCGGGAGCCAAACCAGAGAATGACGCGTAGCAACGACGTTCAAGCCAATATTTGGGACCGACCACAACCCAATGATTGAGCAAAGCCCCTCCGGAGCACCGACCGCTGAAACGGTTACCATCTCTCAGGACGACGAGCTACGGTTGAATTCAGGTGTTTATCAACCACATTTTACTACAGCTGACTACGTCCGCCTCGGGACGCATCGCGATTTGGATCTCATTTTTGTACGACCGATCGACACTCCTGCTGAGAACTTATCTGGTGAGATTACAGACCGCGCCTACAAGATCGATGACACAGGGTATACCGGTGAAGTGAGTTGTCGACGGTTCCTCCAGCAACACAAGTATCATCACACGACCACGACGCGGTACGTTGCCGAATGGTGGCCCGATGCGGCCGTTCTGTGTGTTGATCTTACCGATCCAGTTGAGCCGACAGCAACTTGCTGACTCAGTGCTGAGTTCTTGAGTCTTCCTGTCCCGAAAATATGTGAATCCCGCCGGCAGCCGAGATGTTGTCATTCAAGGTGTGGCTGCACATCGAAATCCATAGCACGTGAGCCAGTCGAACTCAGAATAGCAGGTCCCCACAGCCTGCCTATGCAGGAGCTAACTCGAGATAGGGGGATTCTTTTGCTGGGATTCTAATATATAACCTGCTGTGTGGTTTGCCACCGGATCTGTTTGTACCCCTCGATGTGGGTGAGAGGGACTCGGTGAAGGGAGTTACCCGCACCGGCCCCTCTCGGAACTATGGCGATGATAACAACCAACCCAACAGGTGTGGCTTCCGCCGGTTCGACCGTCTCACGGTCGATGTGGCGGGCAGTCACAGGTGTGATACGGACAGTCGTATTGACTCGATACAACCAACGTCTGCAACTGGACGGCCAGCCGGAAAGCGGGATCCACCGCTACGGTGCTGGACGGCGAGCTAACCATGGGAGTCCGTCACAATGAGCGATGATGACCTCCGGCAGGCGGTCCGCGATGCATGGGGCGAGGAGTGTCTCATCTGTGGCCGGTCGCCTGAAGGGTGGCGCAACACCACCGAGGGCGAACGACGCCAGAACAAGCTCTCCTTGCACCACATCAACGGCGACGACACCGACGATCGCGTCGCGAACGTGATCCCACTGTGTCAAAGCTGTCATGTCCATGTCCACAAAGTATCAGCCACCCTACCGGCAGTGGCATCGCCAACTCCCGATCGAACACCGCAACGCCTGGAACGCCCACTACAAGGAGTACTACGAGGGTCCACGGCTGACCAGCGCCCAAGCCGAGTACTGCTTCGGTGATGCGGAGGGCACCCCAAAGAGCGTGAAGTATCGTCGCCACGAACCCGAGCCGACGGATGCTGGCGACGAGTCACGCAGTTCCGAGGACGTGTCGACAGCGGCGGACTCCGAGGACGCTGCCGGCGACGAGTCGGACAGTGTGTCAAACGAGAGCGGTGAGGACACAGACACGACGACAGCACGCCGCGGTGTTGACCCGGATCTCGACCCGGAAACAGTAAGCATCGAATATGCCCCAGCCAACGCCGCCCGCCGGCGGATTCGGTTCGTCGACCGCGATGATGGCCCCGGCTGGTGGCGCCTTGAGGAAGAGTGGACCGGCCATCGCTGGCGGCCGGTCGGACGAGCGCCCGTCACCGACGTCGATATCACGACCTACTGAATCGGCCTCCGGTTTTGCGGGGGAGTGAGAGTTTCCCTTTCGTCTGTTCTTGACTTATTAGCGGGTCGAAAATGACTCCGCCACTTTTTGCGGTCGTTCGCACCGAAGTGCTTGTTTGGAGCGCCCCTGTTTCGGTGGAATCGGAACGCGTCTCGATTCACCTGTTTGTCACTGATCGTGCTATCGTCACCATTGTGATTAAGACGGCCCTTGTCTCAAGAGGCGACGCATCGCAGTGCCGATGAGGGGTTACTCCTGTGCCCTCCACAACATCAGTCGGAGAGGGTCTCCAGTTTCTGTAGAATCTTTGTGTAGACAGCAGGCGCACAGTACCACCCCTCGTCGATCATCGCATCGATGATGGTGCGTGCATCGTCGCTGCTAATCGCGCCCTGTTTCGTGCATTTCAGGACGAGAAATGCTGTGCCCCGTGTGGTGATCCCCTCGGCGGCTGCAACGTCTCGCCCGTACGTCTCATCTATTACGGCAACACCATTGTGGTCGTCAGCGCAGGCGAGAACAGCGGCGTCAGCGTCACTAAGATTGCTATTTCCGTGGAGCCGCGAGTAGAGTGGGGTTGCCCCAACCGAGATAACCTCAAACCTGTTGGCTTCGACGCTACGTTCGATCCGACGGGCATCCGGATAACCCGATTCGAGGCCGGTGGTAACGACTTCTTTATAGACGCGTTCGGGGAGGACACATGGTTCCGCAACCTGTTCGACGAGTGAGAGCTGGCTAACTTTCCCGAAATAAATAAGCGGTGTCGCGTCGAAGACCCACATTCACAGTGCCTCGAGATCGGCGTCGAGATGATCGTCTGCGACCCAGGTGATATCGCGCTCCTTGGCGAGTTGAGCAAAGTCCCAGACAGACAGTCCTGCCATTTCAGCCGCCCTGCTGAACGTGATGGACCCGGCTGCAAGCTGGTCGAGGGCCTGTTCGCGACGCCACTCGTCGAGCCCCTCCGAGAGGAGTTTTCGAACGGCTGTACTCCGGTCGAGGTTCTCCTCATCGAGATACGCGTCGAGTTCGGCTTCTAACTCGTCGGGTACTCGTGCAGAGATCGTTCCCATACTGTTTACATTGTTTGCAAGGTATACAAGTGCTTTGGTGCGTCCACTGATGTGGACGAGTTGTGCTAGGCGAAGAAAGCGTGGTGTGAGGAATCTCGCACAGCTGCGAGAGTGTCCTACAGCAGTCAAGACAAGAATAATGTTCCTTAGATTAATATACTTGTATCCATTATGTTACGTATGACCGACGACCCCGCTGAGGTGAACGAGCGCGTCATCGAGGAGTGGAAGGCGGACACGAGTCCCGGCGAGCGGGTTCGAACCGTAATGAAACGGACGTACGACACCCAGTCGGTCGCCACCATCGCTGAGCGCGCGCTGATCTCTGAGACGACCGCACGGAAGCATCTGGAGGCCCTCACCGAGGACGGATTCGTCGAGGCAGTTTCCCCCGCAGACAAGCGCGGAACGTGGTACAAACGTGCCCCCCGATCGGTCGTCCTCGAACGCGCCCAGCAGATACTCGATTCGGTCGACGTCGAGACGCTGTCAGCACGCGTCACGGAACTTCGGGAAACCGTTCGCGAGTTCGAGGACGAGACCGGGGTGGAATCGCCATATGCCGCAGCCATCGCCGACACCGGGCTGGACACGGCGGCGGTGACAGAGTGGCAGACGGCACGTCGGAACCTCAAGCTCGCACGGGCCGCGCTCGCGCTCGCGGACGCGACCGACGCCGTCGGGAAAGACAGTGGCTCTGAGGAGCACGGCGACCCGGCAGGCGTCATGGGCTGACATGATGGAGGACTCGGAAACACACTCGTTGCGGGGCGCTATCGACGCCGGCGCGCTCCACGACTTTCGAACCGAGTTTGAGCGTCTCGAACCCCTCGCGAGTGGATCGCTAGACGATCCGCTGAGTCCAAGCGAACTGCGTCTTCGACTCGATGACGGTATCGGCGAAGCGACGAGTGCGACCATCACTGTCCGGTGGTCGGTACAGAGTGATTACAACGTTCACTACAGCGACGACGTGGGACGGAATCTTCGGTGGGATATCCATCCGCACGAGTACACCGAGCCCGACAGCGACGCCCACTACCACCCGCCGCCACACGCGTCGAGCGATGACGGCGACGTCGGCAAGTCTTGTATCAGCGTGACGGAACTCGTCCTCGTCGCCCGTGCCGTCCATCAGTTGTGGCGGGCTGGCTACGATACCAGGAGTGTCGCCCCGCTCAACAACGCCACTAATCCACCGTAGGTTGGGCCGCTGCTATTTTCCACTATCAAGAAGCGCACGAAGACAACACGTGGCTGTGCCGGTGGGATCGGCATCCGAACGCACGCAACTCGCGGGAGCACTTCCATCCGCCACCTGCCGCCAGCCGCATTGACGCGGAGGACGCCCAGTGGCCGGCCGACCATCGTGATATGTGCCAGCTTGTCCTTGACCGCATTGAGGAGCGCATCAAGGCGCTGTGGGAGTCAGCTACCCACCGATAACTTCCCGTGCCGGCAAAGACTAAAGCCCACTGCAATGTTACTTTACACTATGTCAGAGCAGTTGAATACCGTCGTCTCAGGTGACGAGTCAGAGATTCACGACGAGCCTCACATTCGGGGCCGGCGAATCACCGTGAGCCACATCCACGTGCTGGTCGAAGAGCGCGGTCTCGACGCGCAGACGGTTGCAGACCGCTTTGACCTCACCGCCGCGGACGTCTACCACGCACTGGCGTACTATCACGACCACCCCGAAGAGATGCGGGCGGTCGAAGAACGCCGTCGGGAACTTCACGAAGCCGCAGAAGACGACCCAAGAATCATCACCGGTCCCGAGGATCTGTCGGAATCGTAGTCATGCAGGTGTCGTTTCTGCTTGACGAAAACATCGCGGCTCCGCTGGCTGACAAACTCGACAAAGCAGGTCATGACGTGGAACGTGTAGTCGACGTGAGCGAGTTGGGTGAAGGCGTCGACGACACTATGATTTGCCAGTACGCCGTCGAAGAAAGCCGTCTCATCGTCACCAGCGACGACGACTTCGTCCAACTACCGGCCGATTCACACAGTGGCGTGTTCTATGTCCCCGACCAGTCGCTTCCCCCGCACGAACTCTACAGACGGAGCAGGCCGAGTGCCTCGGGGCTTGACCCCGAGGGTGAAGGCCGTAAGCCCCGCTGAGCGTGTTCCGTTCGCTCGATATACTGTTCAATCGTGTCGGTCGAAACATCGCCTGCCGTCCCAACGTAGTACGATTCCTCCCAAAACCCACCACCCCAAAGGTAGTCTTCCAAGAACGGTTCGTGATGTTCCCACATCTCCCGCGCCGTGATGCTTTTGACCGTCCGTACAATCTCGCTCGGTGAGTGCTTCGGATGGGCTGACAAGAACAGGTGTACGTGGTTGGAAGAGATGTGCAACGACACTATCTCGTAGAAAGTAATTACTACCTCAGTCGAGATAGATAGAGCGATAGTGCGTGGTCACGGTCTCACTCAGTGGTTCTATTCACGGCGTAGATAATCTAAGAGACCTATTTTCAGCACCCACACATAAATGGCGAATCGGGAATCTGAATTTTCGCAGAACAAGAGGAAGAAGCTCTCTACACCTCATTTCCCATCCCTGTTCCCACCTCTGACCTGAATCACTATGGTCAGCCCCCGGCCTGCTCAGTGGGGGTGAGCGACAGCTTTCGTCAGATGCTGTCGAAATCCGGTTGGTACCACCTGTCCAAAGCAGTGGATTGGAACTGTCTCGACCTACACCGCAGTAGCAGCTGAGACTGGCCGTCTAATCATACAGAAAGTGACTGTTTTGTGGCGTTCAGGCAGCACTCTCTCGACTCGTTTGGGAAGTACCGAGTGTGGAAGGTCCTGTAGGATGTGTTTAAAAATGACCCAAGTAAGCATCTTTAGATTCGTAACATTTTCTTACAATATGCAGAACGAATAATTCATTTTTCAACTACACGGTTATAAATCGACAGTAACTCTTTGGCGACTGTATTCCAACTTTGGCTGTGATTTGATGTCGCAATACTATAATCTACGTCATTATTTACGGATAAAGCCTCATTGAGAGCATCTGCTATTTCTCTCTCATTTTCTGGATCCACAAGTATTCCGTTGTCCCCGACGATCTCGGGGACTGATCCTCTATTTGGACCAATAACAGGCGTTCCTGAGGCCAAAGCCTCGATTAGAGGTAGACCATACCCTTCGTACAGTGACGTAGACATGAAGACATCTGCCTTTGCATAAATGCTATGCAGTTCTTCATCCGTTAAAAAAGGCAAAAACCGTATCCGCTCTTTTACGTCAGAATTTTCTACATATCGAACTATCCTATTATCAGCATCTTTTTCGACACCACGAATGAGGAGACTTGTTTTGTTATCGTCATTATCATTTGTATACCGTTCAAATGCCTTTATTGCAGACAGCGTATTTTTGCTTGGTGCTGATCCTCCAAGATGGAATATATATGGCTGCGCAAAGGAGTGTCTTGATGTCAGTTCATTATAGGCTCTAATGTTTGGAGTGGAGAAAAATATGTCATCTATACCAGGATAAATAACCTGGATTGGAGCCTGTAAGTTGAGTTCATTCTCAATGTCCAATCTTGAGTTATTTGATACCGTGATACAATAGTCCACTTTATTTTGAATCAGAGTTGTAATTGAACGCCGGTATATACGCCCTAGAGATTGGTGTAATTCATCAGATTTCGGTATTTCAGAATACGACTTATGGAAGATTACATCATGGAGAGTAAGCACCAGTTTTGCATCACCGAATAACAGTAATGGAGTAGTGTTTGCAGGGCAGTGTAATATATCTAAATCATCCCGATATGCTGCAAGAGGAAGTGAAATCTGTTCGTACAGTGGGTAAACACTGGTGTTAAGCGATCTAATATTAAAATTTCCTGAATTCGGGATCTTGTCTATCTCTCCGTCGCTTGGGGCGTACACATAATACTCATTTTCTTCATCTATATCTGCAAGTCCCTCTAAATATCCCAGTATCACACGACCCATACCCCTTAGGCTACTCGTTGCAAAGTAAGCATCAATTCCTATTTTCATTTTCAACCACCTCTATCATTTCCTTTTCTAATTTTTCTGCAACCCGTGGTATGCTATAGACTTCTTCAACTAGCTTCCTGCCACCTTCACCGATCTCTTTCCCTTTTTCAGGGTTTCTTATCATCTCAACGGTAGCAGAGGCAAATCCATCCGGTTCATCGGCAATCTGAATATTCGTGCCATTTTCGCATTCAATCCCTTGTGCTCCTAGCGAGGTCGAGACCACAGGGAGCCCTAGAGCCATTGCGTTGAGAACTTTAATCCGGACACCACTACCCATTCTTATTGGAGCGACGAAAGCCGAACCAGCTTCGACATAGGGACGAATATCTTCAACAAATCCTGTTATCTCTACAGATTGATTACTTATTTCCTGAATAGATTCGGGAGGATTTTTTCCCACCACGAGAAGGGATACATTTGGTATTTGTTCTTTTATTTTTGGATATATATTTGAGTAGAACCACCGAAAGCCATCTACATTAGGTGGCCAGTCAAGTGAACCCAAAAAAACGATTGTGTTATCATCTACCTTTTCTGTGGTTCGTGAGAAATAGTCAATGTCAATACCAGGTGGGACAACTGAAGAATTCACGTCAGGACACATCTGATGAATCCGAGTTTGATCCTCTTCAGAGATCATTATGGCTTTATTAAACTCAGGTACAGTTTCTGATTCGTATTTCTTCATTTTCCTTGTTTGAATATACAGATATATCTTTTTTGCAAGATTATCTGTGGATTTCATTACATCTCGTAGAATGTCTGTTTCAATATTATGAGATCGGTATACTACTGGTATATTATATTTATCCGACAATAATGTCCCATATTGTGTGGTGTGTAGGCCTTCGATAAGTGCGATATCAATATCGTCAGAATTTATTATTTTTTTAAGTTGTTTCTTGTTCCCATCACTGCTGTATTTTTTTATGGGATACGGTTTTTGAGAGAGTAGATTCTTCAAAGCACCAAAATAGGAGTTTTCAGGCTCGGCTCTTCCAGGAACCCACCTACAATACGATTCTAATTCTGGAATAGAATCACGCCCAGCTGCTGCGGACATGACTGTGACATCATGACCTCGTTGAGCCAGTCCCTTCACAGACGTAAAAACAACTTGTTTTCCACCAGAATCAGGCGGATAGATAGCTTCACCCGAAATCACAAGCACATTCATTTGCTCTTGCGTCGTGACGCGGTCTAATTAGTTGTTCCCTTTTCTGATGGTTGTAATAGAGAGCGTGAATATGAATCTGACTGCAAAATTTCTATTCGAGATCAGTCTAATTTTTGGGAATATACGAGATATGTTATAGAAATTGAAAACCAGAATACTGCTTCAATTCGCCCCACCCAAAGCGTATTCGCTAACCAATGTACCATATACGATATATTCCCTACGAGTCCAGCAATTATTAAATCTCTGTCTCTTTTACCCATGCTAAAAATCATGTTCAATGAATCAAGAATATATACGAGCAGAAGCTGAATGAATAGTCCAAAAGCAACAAAACCCCTGTTCGCCAAGATTTTCAGATACATATTATGGGAGGTAAGCCCCTCCGAATCAGCATGGATAGTGTTGAATACAATACTCTTATAATCTTCATAGACGAATACATAATTTCTTACACCCACACCAGTAAACGGATTTTCCATCGCCATATTTACAGCAGCCGCAAATCGATTGATTCTCTCCTGATTGCTTGAATATTCTAAAGAAAAGTAATATGCCAGTTCATCCAGCCTTATCCCAGCCGCTAAGATTGCCAATGACAGTATTACAGGGGGGAGAACAACCAATGCCCCTAAACCGGGGATCTTCTGCGACAGGTCTCTATCTGATTCCATCCCCCAGAGTATGGCCAGTAACAGTACCGATACGAGAATTGAAACCCAGGCCGCCTTAGAGTACGACAAGAAAGTCGCTAGTAGAAATATGGTTGAGGAGACTTTTAGCAAAGAACCATTTAGAAAAGTCAATTTGGCAGTTGACCGCCACATGACTAGAGAATATATTAGACAATAGCTCATCATCACCCCAAACGTCCCATGTTCGTTGAAAAATGGGGAAGCATGAGCGCCATACAACACGAATCCACTATTCAATTGCTGGAAGATTCCGAGTAGACCGACCCCTACACCAGAAATAATGATAAGCTCGATTGCTCTATATATATAACTCCGATCGGGGAGAAAAGTAATCAAACCTATAAAAACGGCAGCAAAATAAGCCACTTCTCTAAACAAAGCCTTCGTGGCTACAACCGGATTATTTGAAAATCCGATTCCTAAAAAGCTTACCAGAAAGAACAGCAATACAAACGTATAGAAGTGGAATAGCCGAACTTTGGTCACCTCAGATGCAACAAAATGGCATATAACCAACGGTACCATCAGTATCACAATAAACTCTGATGGAAAAACTATAGAAAGCGGCCCAAACTCAATGTTAACCGAGTACATTAAACTCAATAATAGTAAATTTAAAAGTACGAAGTAAAGGTTGAATACTCTACGACTCATAATTAGTATCCTTTATTTTGCTCTCCCAGATTTTCATGTTCTCCACGAGGCATGACATCGAAACAAGCAAGGTATATACAAGCCCATGCCAGCCATCAAAAAAGTACCCTCTGATAATACCTATTGAAACCAATCTCTTGACCGGAGAGACAGTGCATCCAATTAATAATGGAAAACTGCCGTCATACCCTCTTTTTCTTGTATGCTCTCTCGTTAATAAAGACGAATATCGATTCATTTTGGAAATATACTCTTCGACTGAGTTGTGAGAATAATGTTTACATACATTTTCCATTTCTCCTAGTTCCCCTTCGACTGTCAACTCTTCATGTACATTCCCGACAAATTTACTCTGGTCCCGTTTTGCCAATTTTAGGTGAGAAGGAGTTCGTAATGGTGAACGCTTTTCTCCTAACTCTTTACCGAGAAACACATGTTGTCGGCGAATATAGAACCCAGACTGGTCAGTACCCATGATTTTGGACTGTATTTCTTCTGCTAATGGTCGAGGAACTACTTCGTCTGCATCAAGATGAAGCAACCAGGAAGATTCAGCGTTCATTATCCCCTTATTTCGAATTTCAGAGAAGTTATCAGACTCAAATTCATAAATATCTTCTGTATATTCCCTCGCTATGTCTGTAGTATCATCTTGGCTTCCGCCATCAATAATTATTATCTCATCAGCCCAGGTGAGACTTTGGAGACATCGATCTAACTGATCCCCAGAATTAAACGTTGGTATAACAACGCCAACATCGGGCATGGGTGCAATCTCCTCCCGGTAGAAATATATCTTTCTTTATTGTTCCTAAACACCCGTGAAGGAACACGTTCGGTGCTTCCCAACCAGCGTTATCTGTGTAATTGAATCATCGTATTTCCACAAAAAATAATATTGAGCTGTATGTTTTCAACCTACGGCTCTGGTGAATCGCGGGACTGCGTCGGTTTCGACCGTTAGAACTAGTGGAATGAAGCGGGAAATCGCCGATGGTCAATGTCGAAGATTTCCCGCTTCACGAGCAAAGTCGTTCAGTTAGCTAAAAATGCTGTTGGTGAGCGAGGCGAAGTCGCCGCTCCCGAAGGGGGTGGCGGCTTCGCCGAGTATGCGGTGGTGTCGCTGCACTGTCTGCGGGTTTACCTGCAAAAATCCTACCGAGAAGCACTTGATTTGCTGAGTGAGATGCCACAAATACTCGGGGAGATCGGCCTCGACGCGGCCGATCTCCCCGACCACTCGACGCTAGTCAAGTGGTTTGACAGAATCAAGACTGCACTCTGGCGAGTGCTACTGCGCCTGTCGGCGCAGGAGCACGAGCCATCTGGTCACGCCGCTATCGATGCGACATTTTTCGACCGCGAAAACGCTAGCAAACACTACTGCTGCCGGACGAATTACCGGGTTCAGACGCTCAAAGCGACAGCTCTCGTCGACACAGAAAGCCAAGCCATTCTAGACGTGCACTGTACGACTGAGAAACGCCACGACACGCAACTCGGCTGGCAGGTCGCCCGCCGCAACGCGGGCGACCTCGCCAGCCTCGCTGCCGACAAAGGCTACGATTGGATGGATTTACGCGAAAAACTCCGCGAAGAGGGCGTAAGACCCCTGATCAAACACCGTGAGTTCCGGCCCATCGATCACGCGCACAACGCGCGGATCGATGGGCCTCGATACCGCCAACGAGCGATGTGTGAGACCGTCTTCTCCACAATCAAGCGCACGCTCGGCGACGCCGTGCGTGCGCGAACTTGGTACGGTGAGTTTCGTGAACTCGTTCTGATGTGTGTCGTTCACAACATCAAGGAGACTCTGTAGCCGTGGAATCAAGCTATGTCTGGCGATTCACCACGGCCCAACCTACCTAATCCAAAGGAGTACCGTTCGATGTCGGAGGTGACGATGTACACAAGGAGCCATTGCTCCACTCGTCTGAGGTATGCTTCTTTACGCCCATCCAGATAACGCTGTAGACGCGGGCGGTCTTGTGGCGAGTAATCGGTGGGAGCCCCTTCTCAGTGGGGAGTTTATGTGTAGGCCGTCCGTTGCCCGTTGACAGGCGATGGATTCACTAACCTGCTAGTAGTCAAGCCGTCATCAATATGTAATGCCGTGGTAGTAGCGGTGGAAGAACCCACGCCTCATCCCCGGCAACCATCCGTCTTTAGCTAAGAGTAGAACCGCAGTACGTCTGTAGAGTGTGTCGCTCATGACATCAAGCGATTACTGAAACTTGAAATCACGCTACGTCTAGTGGTTTGCCATGACAGCTAGCATCATTCATTCCGGTCTTCCGCCAGATAGAACCTCGAAAATAGGGTATCCCAAGAGCAATGGAAAAAAAGACTTATAGATTAACTTGTACGCTTTACTTCACATGGTCAAGCAGACAAAAGTACTACTCGGTTGTGGTCAGATTGAACGGGAGGGGTGGTATGGAGTTGATATTGTTGACACCCCAGAGTGTGATCAGGTTGTTGATTTAGATACAGAAAAGTGGGATTTGCCAAGTGACCATTTTACTCATATACGCGCTATAAATGTGTTTGAACACTTGGAGAACCCTATCAACTTCGTAGAGGAAGTTCATCGCATTGGAACCGATGGTGCAGTAGTGGAAGTTACTGGCCCACATCGAAGTTCTCAAAATTGGACTGACCCAACTCATAAACGTTTGCTGGGGACTGGTACCTTCTCAAACTATTTTACAGAACAAGGCGATTTTAACTTTTATTCGGACGCGGTTTTCGAAGTTGAAGATGTAAAAGTTATATTTAAAAAACACCCTTATTTCCCTCATAATATTGTGGCTGAAAAAGTATTTAATATATCTACAAACGTGCAAAAACTGTTTGAGTCGACATTTATGTCAAGATTAATTCCCGCTCAGGATATATATTTTCAGCTGCGTGTGAAAAAATCTGCATGAGGCCAAGACATCACCTACGCCGACGACAAGGCCACCTGTTCGCCTACTCCGCCACAACGAAGAGCAGGACGAAGACGACCAAGGCCACGACATCAGTAACATCTCTTCCGTGTGATCGTCGCCGAACTCGAAGAAGCGGTAGGTGTGCCTGCGGACACTTATCTCTTCGACTCGCGGTTCGCTCACGATTCTGACCTTCCTGACCATATCGAATCCTATGGCAAGGAGTGAGTCAGCCCGCTCTGTAACAATCGCAACGTGGCTTACGCCGGTGAGAAAATTCGCTTCAAGATGCTACCAGATCGTATAGACACTACTGACAGTGGCACAGGACAATATACCATATCGGGATAAACAAACTACCCGTCTCTCAGCTTGAGGACGTGAATCCGCTCATCGCCACGGAAGGAGAAGCGAACACGACCAATTACCTCGTCATAAATAAGATTGACACACCGACAGAGCCCGTGATTCTCGCTACGGAATGCGGCGACGCGTCGGGTCGTATTACCCCTTTTCGTTAATGCAACCTATGACGCTAACGTGCAAAGCTGAGCAAGCATTCGTCTTTAGCTAAGACTCACACCTCGGTTGCGTAGCGGTAGCGAGCGTCTCTTGCAGGATCGGTCGTTGCTGGTGGATCTTCTGTGCATCTTCGATCAACCGCTCCAACAGCGGCGGTGGCGAGTAGCTGAGGTACTCACCGAGTTCGTGAAGGATGAGCTGGGCGTGCGACCAGGAGTGATCTGCGCAAAGTATGGGTCGTGTCACAAAGTCCTCTAGAGTTCAGTAGCAACTGGCTCCCGTGAGAAACGGGACGCCTCTGGTGTCCACCCAAGAGGTGTCCCATGCACGCCACAATCGACGTGCGGTTGACGGTTAGCATCGACGACGACAAAATGATACCGCTGGCCACGCTTGCCGAGTTCATCACTGACCAGAACGTTGAATCAGTTCTTCTCGAAGGACTCGTCGAGAGCCTTGACGCGAGCCGCGTCGAGGCGCTCTGTGGCGAGAAACACGCTCACGGCAATGGTGATCAGCGATTCCAACGCGCCGGTACCGACACCCGCACAGCCGTCACAACCGCCGGTGAACACGAATTCAACCTTCACTACGTCGAAGATACCGCCGCTGACCACGACGAACCCAGCTATTTCCGCCCCGTCGAAGATGTTCTCAGCTTCGACGGGCAAAACCGCTATCAGCGGGACATCGCCGCCAAAAGCGTTGATCTCGCCACCTCGCTCAGCTATTGTGACGCTGCTGACCACGGCGACGGCATCTTCGAGAGGATGCCGTCGCCGACCACGATTAACCGTCGTATTAAAGAGTACGGTGGCAAGCTCAAGCAATTCCTCCCCGACTTTGTCGCTGACACAGACGCTGATGCGGTAATTCCTGACGGTACGAAGTGTCACAGCCAAGACGACGACCGTTCGTACCACTCCGTTCAGGCCACACTCGGCGAAGACACCGCCGAGGAGTCACGCTCCCTGCTGGATCTCTCGGTGAACGCTGATTGGAACGAGACAGCAGCCGACCTCTATGACATCGACGCAGTCACTGACGACGCGGAGTGGTCAGTGACGCTGATGACGGCATCGTTACGGCCTTTACCGACGAACACAGCGATCACCAACTTGATTTCGTCCACGTTGGCCGAACGCTGGACTACAACCTCTGGGACGACGGCGGTATTCTCCTTGGATCGACGGAACGAGGTCGTCTCGGAAGTGATCGACGAAGTGTTCCATCTGAAGAATTCGGTCGCCAAGCACCGTCCAAATGAGGAGTTCGCGGCAATCCGCGAACGGATCGCGCGAACAACCGAGCGTATCGAGAAAACAGCGTGGCAGCTGGAGCAGTATGGATCAGAGAAGGCTGCGGCTGTCCCGTTTCGAGTACTTAAAACCGGCTGAAGGCCGGTAGTGACGGCCTGATGTCTGTAGATTCTGATGGTTGTCAGCGGCCGTCGGCAGAGGTAACGAACGGCGAAAATATCAATCCTTGCGAAACTGTCGCTGGTAAATTGTACTCGCTGCTCGACGAAGTCGACAGCGAGTCCATTGCTGAGGAGTTCGGCATTGGCAAACACTCCAAGAAGCACGACTTCGATAACCACCTCAAGATCGGCATCTTCGAAGGAGTCAAACCATCTGACTCGCTCGCTGAACTATCCGAGAAAACAGCAACTCACGAGCAGTTGGACTATATGGCCGGCTCAACATTCTCTCGGCGGACGAACGACCGCGACTACCGCGCGGTCGTTCGTCTCTTCTTCGAACTACTCCATACGCCACAGCTGTATCACCAACGCGCCGTTCAACGCAAGCGTCTTGAGTGGCTCAACCGCCCTATTGTGGCACTTGATGCAACAAACCTCGCACTCACCAGATCTGTCGCTGTAGCTGGTGAACTCGACGAAGAGACGGTTGTTCACGAAATCCAGCCAACCGACGGTGGACTCAAGCTTAATCTTGCCGCGCGCGTGGATGGTGACCACAGCCACCCGCTTGGCATGACTGTCACAGGCGGTGATACTCGTGAACCCACACAGTTCGAACATCTCCAGAGCGATGTCAAGGTCTTTGCAGACCTCGACTCGCTCATTCAGGTCTTTGACCGTGGCTACCTCGATTACGACCGTTTCTGTGCGATGAAGCAGCGAGGTGAGGATTTCGTCACTCTACTGCGGTCCGACGCCCAAGTCGATGTCTTGGAGCCGCTCCAAGACATCGACATCACCGACGGAGCAGGGACAAGAAGCGTGTCTGACCAGCGAATTGAGCTGGCTGAGACCGGCGAACAGTTCCGGCGGATTGTATTTGAGGACGTGGACGGCGAAGAAATGCAGTACATCACGACGTTACCACCGAGCGAATTCGACCCTATCGAGGTGATCAGCATCTACACGCTTCGGACAGTGATTGAGATTTTCTTCCGGGAGCTCAAGCAATATACGAACGTGGAAAACTTTCACTCACAATCGCTCAACGGCGTGCTGTTCGAGTTGTTCTGTACGCTGATTGGATACGTGTTAGTGCAGTGGTTCCGGCAGCGCCACCCACTCCGGGGTGGCGTGCCGGAAGCCATCCGAAAGATTCGGGGCTCTTACATAACTCAGCGAAACACGTTGACGACGAAGCAGTCAAGAAGGCCGTGTAGTGGTGCTCCAGCGAGGTTTAACGTCCGTACGAACCCGTAGGTTCGGACGGACTGCTCCAATCCAGGCTTGGAGAGGCCGCGGAACTTCTGTAGCCATGGATTCACTAGCGACCAGAGGCATTCGACTTGGTTGATGTGGACGCCGTCATCAGTGACAAATTCTTCGGAGTGAACAACGGTCTGCTCGTTCTTGTAGACGAGTGGCGCGTACCCGCGCCACCCGTCGTGCCAGACCTCATCCAGTTTCCCTGAGAGAATCTCTACCTCATCAAGTGCTGGTTTGAGTTCTTCCGGTTGAGCACCTGGCTCGGCGCGAATTACACGAAGTACATCACGACAGGCACCGATCAGCGTCATGGTATCGCCAGGTGCTCCTTCCCACCGTGATCGCCCCCCTTCCCCAGAGCCGCCGCGGGAAAGCCCATCCCGCGGCGGCGTCTGTCCCTTGTAACCAGAGCACTTGTGGCCGGTTTCGTCGATCTGAGTTGGGCCGTCGATAGCGTGTTGGATGCGCTCCCAGACGAGGTAGAAGCCGCGCTGGAAGGCGGCTTCTACCTCTCGAATCGTGGAATGAACCGTGTCGTAGACCGCTTCGAAGAGCTGGGTGATTTGGTGGATGCTGAGAAGTGTGTCGGCATAGAGGACGAACGCAATGACGATTTCGCCAGGAGAGAGAGTGCGGCCTTCGAAGGGCGTGTTGCGGGTGTAGGAGAAGACATAGCGGCAGTTGGTGCACCAGACCCGGGGACTGCCGTCCCCGGACTGGATGGCGGTTTCACCACACTCCGGGCAAGGAGCTTGTTCCCATGCCTGCTTACAGCGCCGCTCGATTTCCTCATCGAGCGGCTCTGGGCGCAACACTATTGACGTGAGCTCAACAATATCCTGTAGCATCCCGCCGAAGGCTGTTTGATTGTACATAGCAACTAGCCTACGGCGGGATGCTGTAATTCTCGGGGTACTGTTTCACTCAGTTCGGTAAGAGCCAGTATTATATCAGTCGGTGGTAGGTGCCTTGCAGCCGCCGCCGTCTTGCGGTTTCTGGCAGTGTTGCTCCACAGTTATTTGGATGCCACACACCGTGGCTCACAGCTGCCCGACACAGGAACTGGATTGGGGGAGTGTCTGTGAGTTTCCACTGGAGATCTCTCGTGAGTTCGCGCATACTCGGCTTATCGAATATGAACAGCGATCGGTCGTCAATGGGTGTATGTCTTATAATTCAGATGACAAATTGATCGGCAGATTATCTGATTAGTAGTGTCCTAACTGGCAGAGAGTACACTATTCAACCTATTGAAGATAAACAAAAAGAGCGGGTAACCATCCCGTCTACTCGCAACACTCGATTGTTTACTTCCTGTTTTCGTCCACGCAGTCGATGGACCCGATTCGTGACTCCCAATCTTCCGTTGCGTAGCAATCGTCGGGTGCGGTGTCGAATAGTTGGGTCACCGCGTCCAGTGACTTCAACCGTCGGGCAAGTGTTTCGGCAGCGTCCTCGTGAATCTGAACTCCGTCAGTAACCCGTCCGATCGCTCCGATAGCTTCGAGGCGGCTCAGCGTGGTCACAACCTTCGATTCTGGACATTCGGTTCTGTCAGCAATTGCTGCTGGTGTCACCGTTGATTCGCGATGGGCACACAGGAAACGGAGGATAGCGTATGTGTCCGTTCCGGGCGTTGTTTGAAGGAGGTTACTGTGACGAAGCATCTCTTCAGGGGTCCACATATCTGCATATATAACTCGTCACAGTGAAGTAGGTTTGCTGGTCACCTCAAACGATGCTCGTCGAGAGCGACCACGTCGATAGGGCCGTTCGTCGCAGTTCGGCGATACACGTCGTTCGCGTTTCCCTAAAGCGCCACACCTGCGACTTCGCCGCCAAACGCCACCTCGTACAGCGTCTCGCCAACGACGACATCCGGTGCGTACAGCACGTCCAGTCCGGCCTCGGCGCGGTCGAAGATCGTGCTTGCCTCCTCTGGGAGACTATCAACCAGATATCGCAGATACCCCATCGAACCGACGACATACTTCGTCACGTATCGGGCGTCTCCTTCGTCCGCCGGTCGTGTATCCGCTGAGTCAGTTCCTGTGCGATTTCTTCGCGCGTGTCCTCATCAGTATCATCGGGCACCAACATTCCGCGTCCGCCGCCGTCAACTGCCTTCGTTAGCATGACGCCATCTTCTGTCTCGACCCACTCCACGCTGTCACCCGGCTCGATACCGTACTTCTCACGGAGATCACGTGGAATCGTCGTTTGCCCCTTCTCCGTGACTTTCGTCGTTTCACCCATAACTGAGTATTACACCCCGTATTATTTGAATTCCCCGTCAGCCAGGTCGTAATGGTTGGCTTGGAGCATCGTCCAGCATCCGAAGTGTCCACTGGACGTCGTAGGTTATCGCGACCCTGTTGACTACTTACCGAATGACTGGGTAGGTCGTTGCGTACACGATCAGGATATTGTGGGGCGGTACGTACTCCGTGCTGCTGGCAATCGCTTTGCGGATCGAAATGAAATCAAAGGGGCCAAAGCACGGATGCTCTGATCGTCCCGATTACGCAGCTGTGACTGGTGTCGTACCACGCTACGTCACTCCTGTGACCGAACATCGATGAACCATAGAACCTCGCAAAGAGCGTGACCGTGGAAAGACTAAGACGACCGCTCTTGCGAAGTAGATTGTTGATAGCGAGAACTGTGGCTGAAAGTCGAAGAGGGCAAGGGCACCGCGCCAGCGGTACCCGATATGTTCCCAATAAGCCGGTTCGTGTCGGAATCGGCTGCAGCGGACCTGTTGCAGCAGGTTCGCTGGCGTGATGGCGTCGAGTGCCCCCGCTGCCGTTCTGACCTGACGGTCAGAAACGGCAGCTATCGGGAGTATCAGCGGTATCTGTGTAAGAATTGCGGCCGGACGTTCAACGACAAGACCGGCACCATCTTTGCTCATTCGAAGCTTTCGCTGAAAGAGTGGTACTTCACGATCTACGTGTTCTTACGGTTCAATACGAGTATTCGGCAGATCGAGGCGGAGCTCGATCTTTCGTACAGAACGGTGAGACGGCGCGTCGAGCGCTTCGCCAGCGCGCTCGACGCGCCTTCGATCACACTGTCTGGACCGGTCGAAATCGACGAAGTGTACGTCTCTGCCGGTCTCAAAGGCCGCGAGCGCGACCAAGAGTCGCGCTCGCGTGGCTTATCCACACGCGGACGAGGGTCGTACAACGGCGACAAACCACCGGTGTTCACGCTGGTCGATCGTAGCTCGGACGAGCGCTACGTCGTGCCAGCGAAATCCGCCGACGAATCGACCATTCGACTCCTGCTTGCTGACCACGACGAGGAGTCGTTGACCGTCTATACGGACGGATTTCGAGCGTACGAACCGCTCGAAAAAGACGACGCATTCACCCGTGAATACGTCGTCCACGGCGACGGAGAATACGTTGACGGCGACGTTCACGTCAACACCTGCGAGAGCCACGCGTCGCTGACGCGACGGTGGCTCTCACCCCACCGAGGAGTGTCAAAAGACAAGCTAACGCCGTATCTCAGAGCGTTTCAGCTCCGTTGTGAACTCTACAGAAAACCAGGTGACGACGCGCTCAAACATGCTATCGACGCCGCCCTCTAAAAATCAACAACGTGCTTCACAAGAGCGAAGACGACTCGTCTTCGGTAGACTCCGAATCATCTACTACGGTGCGTTCTCGTTCCGGAGGCTCCGGTGGCGTCAAGACCGAGACTGCGAGTTTGTAGCCACGTGTCTCAGCAAGTGGGTCGAACACTTCCTCTCTGAGCCATTCGAACACACGCCCTACGACTGATCCCAAGCGAGACTGGTTCCAAGCGTCTCCAACATGTGGAATAAGCGTATCCAGGAGTGCAATGAACGGACCGACAGCGTACGTTTCGCGAAGGTCGATGACGATAACCTCTGGATCGGGCTCCTTGGTGAGCCAGCGATAGCAATACGATTCCCGAACGAACGCACTTACACGAGCGCCAATTGCCCGCCCAGCACTGATGACCTGTGATCCATCGCTAATCGCGCTGATTTTCTTTCCGACAGCACCAATGAGGCTCAGCGACCCGGATTCTTCGGACATCCGATTATATACTGGTTGGAGCGATTCAAGATATCGTTTGTGATGTGGGTCAGAAACCGATACTCACGACCGTCGCTTCGATAGTGATGGTCCCGAGATTGATTACAACTGTCGAGCCCTGCTGGACGGACTCGCCTTTGAACTGGACACCGTCTGTCGTTTCACGGACTCGGAGCTCTGTCGTGATGGTGACATCACGCAGGTACGGATGATCGACAACGTTGACGGAGCCGTTGTCGCCCGTGGTAATAATCACAGACGGTTCAGTGGAGACGCGGCTGACGCGAGCAATTGTTTCGCCGCCACTGGTTTCGGTCATGCCGGGTCTGATCGCATCGGCCATGTCTGCGCGCATGTCTGTCATCCGCAGGGTTACCGTCCGATTGGTGAGCGTTCCACGTGGTTCGAGTGTACCGACGCGTTCGATGGTCTCAGAGAGTTCGTAGCTTTCGGTCGAGACGGTGATATTGTTCCCGCGCTGGACGGCGGTGCCACCGAATTGTTGGCGACCGTTGCTTTCGAGTGTGGCCAGCGAGAGACCAACAAGCGCGCGTTTGCGGTCGGGGTTCTGTGTTGCGTACGTCGTGACCGTTCGCACCTCGGCTGCCTCGTACCCGGCAACGGTGGCGACGTCGCCGGCAGCGATACGATCAGCCGTCTCGGCGTCGACAGTTGTCTCAAGGAGCACATCGGTAGTCGCTGGCTGGAGACCGCTACCCACCTGTTCGATGCGGCCATCGAACGTGTAGTCCTCGGCCGGGAGCGTGACCGCCTGTCCGCGCCGGACCTGTGTGCCGCCGAACCGACGGTCAGATTGCTGTCTATGTGTGTCGAGCTCGGCTTCGACAAAGACGGTCTGTTCGGTCGCGTCCTCGGTCGCGTACGCAGCTACGTCTTCGATGGTCGCAACAGTGCGGCCAGCGAGTCGGATCTCATCACCGGGGGTAACGTCCCGGGCTTCGGCGGTGGCCATAGTGTCCCTGAGAACTACGGTCGTGTCCTCTTGGGCGAGACTGTTGTCACCACCTACAGCGCGTAGTTGACCGCTTACTTCGTATCGACTTGTCGCGATAGTCAGTGACCGGCCGAGGCGAGGGGGTGCATTCGCATATGTGAGACTATCCCCGTCAGGTGGTCCCTGCAGTGAGGCCCGAAGGATGACGCGTGTCTGATCGTCCTGCGGTGTCAGGTGAACGTCTGTGACGGTGAGCTTCGAATCGCCATCGGGACTGTACGTATCGCCTTCAGTGATCTCCGTGACGATGTACGATGGTTGTGTCCCGAGATCGAGGGTGACATTGGTTGTATTCGGTTCCGGTGACTCTGGCTCCGGCTGGAGAACGAGCGCAGCGCCTGCCGCGACGACCGCAACGACGAGTAGGACGGCCAGCGCATCGACGACATTGACGAGACCGAAAAGGTTCCCATTCTCGTCGAGGAGGGCCGACGAACGACTATCTGCCATGCGGTAGTCATTTCTTCCGAGTGGTTTGGGTGTTTCGTTGTCTGACTGTCCCGCGTCGGCGAGAGTCCTCCCTCCGAAGGCCGGTGACCTGCCGATCTTCCGACACCGCAAGGTGAGCAAACGGAGGCGGCTACCCGGCCCACGCCCGGCTATCAGTATAGCATCTCACCTCGCAGACACTATCTGTATAGTGGCAATACCCTTGTGCGCAATTCGTCTGGTGTTCATATGCGCAACACCGGCGACCAGGGGTCAGCAACCGAGGCGGACCAGCCAGTCAATGGCGCTGGCTACGGGCCGGCAAGTCTATCGGAGACGGATGAAACACCACGGGAGAAGAGCCTCGGCGTCGATCTATGCCTGAGTCATCCAGAACTGATTCTGACGGATGCAACCGAGAGCAGTCCAGACATAACAGTCCATCCGGAGCAGATGGTTAACGACGGCACGTCAAATTTTCTGGTGATTGAGGTCGCGGGTGAGAGCCTTGACCAGTTCGAAACAGAACTGGGGAGGGATAACACGGTGTGTGGGTTCCTCGTATTAGACTGGACGGAGACGAACCGCATCTATCGAATCGAGGTGGCCGACAGTGCCGTTCAGGTCACGCCTTCACTCGTCCAGGCTGGTGGCCGGGCGCTCGACATGGAAGGGACGGGTGGGCAGTGGCTAGTGCACGCACAGTTTCGGTCACAAGCGGCGCTGTCGCAGTTCCGATCCGAGTGTTCTGAACGGAACATCACATTTAGACTTGACCGGCTGTACTGGACCTCTGGAGAGGCAAATGCCGACGTATGCGGACTGACCGCAGACCAGCAGGTCGCACTTGAGACGGCACACAGAGAGGGGTACTTCGACGTGCCTCGTGGCATCTCACAGGCTGAGCTGGCGGACAAACTCGGTATTTCACCATCAGCGATGTCACAACGGATTCGGCGCGGTATGGATCAGGTCGTTGGGTCGGAGCTCGGACTGTCCGAAGAGTAAGTAGTCGGGGCGCGCCACAAATTATCGCTGAATTATCAGGTGTGGTCAGAAGTGACAAAGAGGCTATGTGCCAAAAAGGATATTGTCGCGCTGTGACACCCGTACTGTATGAGACACCGAATCGTGAGCGGGATCTGCGCTTTACTCCTCCTCTTGACAGTCGCGTCTGTCTCCGTAGGTGTCGCTACCGCAGCGGACGCCGGGCAGTATGCTGAATACACAGTGGCGGGCAACGAAACGGCGCCAGCGATACAGTCGGTGGAGCCCACACAGGCTGCTGCGGACGGGCCGAACGGAACCGCGTTCGTCTGGGAACAAATAGACGGCGAACGGGTCAGCGGGTATCGGATCGCGGTCACAGTTACGTCGCCGCAAGAAAATCTCACAGTCTGTGCGCGTGCGAACGGGTCAGCGACCTGTACGTCGGTCGGCCCGAACGGAACTGCAGCTCTCACGACCCCCGGAAGGGCGGGACTCGATGATCTCTCTATCTCTCTGCGCAACACGAGTTCTAACGCCACGCTGGATACGCGGTCGGTGCCTTTGCAGCCGATTCAGCGTGCCGGTGATATTGACGATGACGGGCTCAACAACAGCAACGAGGTGGCCCGAGGGACGAACCTCACTGACACCGACACTGACGGTGACGGGCTGTTGGACGGGTCAGAGGTCCACCAGCACGGGACAGACCCAACGGCCACAGACACTGACGAAGATGGTGTCAGTGACAGGGCTGAGATTCAAGAGGGTACCGACCCGCGACAGGGCGACACGGACGGCGACGGGCTCTCGGACGAACGCGAACTGGCACTCGGAACGAATCCGACCGTCGCCGATACTGACGGCGATGGGCTGTCCGACCAGCGAGAGGCGTCTGGCGAGACCGATCCGACCGACGCAGACACGGACGACGACGGCGTCGTCGACGGTCGGGAGCTGGAGATCGGTACGAACCCGGTACAGGCCGACACCGACGCTGATGAGGTCGCTGACGGCAGGGAGCTGGCCCTGGGCACCGACCCGACGGTCGCAGACACTGACGGTGATGGGATAGCAGATGGGACAGAACTTGAGATGGGGACCGAACCCACCGAGAGTGACACAGATAGTGACGGTCTCAGCGACGGAAAGGAACTGGCGGCTGGCACGTCCCCAACCACCGTCGATACGGACGGCGACGGTCTCAACGATGGACAGGAAGTTTCGGACCTTGGAACGGACCCGCTCGCGGTCGATTCGGACGGTGACTTCCTGACCGACCCCCAGGAAGTCGCCTGGGGAACGAACCCAAACAGCGTGCTGACGCCAGCCTGGGTGACGAGTTCGCTTCTTGGGTTCTTGATCGGGATCGGGCTGACAGTCGCGGCGATCAGGCGTGACTGGGTCACGGGACTCTCCGCGGCGGCCAGACTGTTCATCTATCGCCGCCTCGAACTGGACCGGGAGATAATCGAGGTCAATCGTGAAATCGAGGCGACAGACAGGGTGGCCGAACCTGACGGTCCAGACATCGACGTGGGCACCGCAGCTGAAGCCTTCGAGCACGCCGACCGGGAACTCACCCCTGACGCACAACTCGTGAAGCTGATGCTGCAAGTCGAGAATGGCCGTCTGCACCAGACCGACATCGTTGAGGCAACAGACTAGTCGAAAGCGAAGGTTAGCCGTCTCCTTTCGCGGATGGTCGACGAGGACGAAGTCGTCAAGATACGTCTCGGCAGGGAGAACCTCATCTGTCTGGAGCGGGCAACGCCTGCAGCGGCAAACTCGCCCCATGCGGGCGATATTAAGCCGCCAACGCCCGGTGGGTAAGCCGGCTCACAGACCGGGGTAGCTGGGTTGCCAGTGGCATCACTCCACAGTGAGGGGTGAGTCTCCGCCGAACACACCTGTCCGCCGCTGCCACGGTGGTCCGGAATGGGCCTACGACACCGTCCGGCAGATATAAACGTACGCTTCGTTCCCGATTTTAGGCCTTCTAAGCCTGGAAAACAGCAGAACCAGCCTGATTTTAGCACCTAACACATCTCAAATATGTAAAATAGAATGCACTAACTACCGTCGAAACGGTGAAACAATTCAGTATGGTGCGTGAAACAGTAATAGACAGTAACACCTGTGCAGAAATACCGAAATATGGGCTGATAAGGGCTTCAGCGGCCGTTTCAATCGTATCGTTGCCGGGGTAAGTCAGCATTACAGGCCCGCTAAATCTGCTCTGTTGAATAGCGGTGTTGGTCGGGGTAGTCGGAGTTTGAGTTGCTCGTTAGTAGCTGACGCTAGTGGTCTCAAGACCAAGATAGTCTCAGTGTGGCTCAGAGGCCGCTATTCAACAGAGCAGCTAAATCGATGAAACAGTCGCAATCGGCGGAACAGTCGACCCGGTATATGTCGGGTGCTGGATAAGGAGAGCACATGTCGATAGCTGAAACGACTTCCGAACCCACGGCAACCGAGGCTGAGGAGTCCGTGACAGACGAGTCACCGTCTGCGGACTCTCCATCGGACGACGAACTCACCCGCGACGACCTCTTCCACGTTCTCCAGTGTCGCCGTCGCCGTCTGGTCCTCAAGTACCTCCACGAGCACCCCGGCGATGAGCCGGCTGATATGAGCGACATCGCAGAACACATCGCGGCGCTGGAACACGACACGACGGTCGACTCGCTCCGCTCGAAAGAGCGCCAACGCGTCTACATCGCGCTGTACCAGTCCCACCTCCCAAAGATGGACGATGCGGGCGTCATCAACTACAACCAGGACCGGGGACTCGTCGAAGCGACCGCGCTCGCGAACTCCTTCGATAAATATCTCGACGAGGAGCCAACGCTTCTGTCGACGACGGCTGCGGAGTCGACGCCGTCGACCGAGTCAGTCACTGAGCACGCTCGGACAGCTGCTCACACATCGGCCGGTGAGCGGTGGTCCGGTCGGTATCTCGGGACCGCGTGTGCGACACTGATTGCGGTCGGTGGACTCGCACTCAGCGGGACCACAGTGTCAGGCGTCGCAGTCGCGCTCGTCGTGAGTGTGGTGTTTGTAGCACTGGCGGCGAGCCATCGGCTGTCACTGTCAGCACCGCAGTCGCTTGCTGACCGGCTACGTGCCGCTCTCGATGCGGTGCGGTAAGCTACGCACTGGACAGATGTGTGCACACAGCGGTCCATCCGAGGGGGGATAATATATGCGACCGACAGTGGGACTCGACGCTGTCCTTGCGACCGGGAAAACGACGGAGCCGCCAGACCAGACCGGCCTTGATGATGCGACGATGTTCGATATTCTCGGTAACGAGCGCCGCCGCGTATGCTTGCACTGTCTTGCCGAACACGAGACAGCGCTATCCGTCAGTGCACTGGGCCAGCAGGTCGCAAGCATTGTCGCCGATGCAGAAACCGATAGTGACGAGCTCTACGACAGTGTGTACATTTCACTCTGTCAGACACACCTGCCCAAGCTCGACGCTGTCGGACTGGTCGAGTACAAGCAAGATCAAAAGCAGGTCCGTCAGGGCCCCAGATTCGGCGCTATCAGAGATCAGTTCGAAGCGGCCCGCACAACCGAGGAGCAGTCAAGCGACAGCTTCCGACCCGAGACCGTCGTGCGTGTCCTGACGGTGGCGATAGGCGCAGCCGCGGTCGTGAGTCCACCGGCGGCCAGAACGGTACTGCTTCTCGGACTCGTCGCCGTTCACTGCCTCGTCCTCATACTTGCGTCCGCAATTAGTCACTAAGCCTGTCTGTTCGGCCAGAAGTGACACTATACTGATCAGCGATTGGGTAGTAGCCACCTGGTACTGTACTGAGCAGTCCGTCAGACGGCCGCTGCGTGTTAGACAGGGCCGCGACGAAAGACCCGTGTAGCTATTGTGGCACAGTTTTTGACGCTGGTTCCCTGAACTGGCCGGCAGAAGTACGCGTCTACCAGGGAGATAGCGGGCGTAAAGAAGCATATAATCAAACGGTGGGGAGACAGAGAGAGTGTCGTATGACCGACTACGCCAGTATGCGAAAGGCGATCGAAGAGACGAAAGAGTCGTTCGATTCGGTCGAACGGTTCCAACGTCGGTCAGCCCTCTGTCCCTGGTTAGACGTGCCGCTCAGAGATGAGCCGTAAGCGCCTCGAAGGCTACACCTCACCGACGGAGCAGCATCTGTGCCGGGTTTGGTAGCTTGTCTACCCCGGAAGACCGGGCTCGCCGCTCGGATGAAAATACACTTCACGTGTCAGTGGGAAGCTGGTGTATATGTATCAGGCGGAGGCGCAGCCGTGTATATCGTAATCGTTGGTGCGGGCGAGGTCGGTTCGAACATCGCTGAAAGCCTCGCGAAAAGCCACGAAGTCGCCGTCGTAGATATTGACCCTGACCGCGTTGAGGCCTTGATGTACGAGGCTGACGTACTCGGTGTCGAAGGGGACGGTGCGGAACTCGACACGCTCTCGGAGGCCGGTATCGAGAAAGCCGACGTACTCATCGCCAGCACCGACGATGACGAAACGAATATCGTCACCTGTGGGACGGCGATAACGGCCGCTGACCCGTTCACCATTTCCCGCGTCAAGAGTGCGAAGTTCCTCCGGACCTGGGAAAAATCCGGGGGCGCCTTCGGTGTGGACCACATGGTTGCGACAAACCTGCTCACTGCGGAGAATATCGCCCGAGTAATCGGGCTTCCAGGCTCGCGCGACGTGGAAACATTCGTCGACGGACAGGTCCAGATGGGTGAGTTCGAGGTGCGTGAATCCAGCCCGATCGCGGACCAGACCGTCGCGGAGGCCGACCGCTACGAGTCACTAACCTTCGCTGCCGTGCTGCGCGGTGACGAAGTCATTATCCCACGCGGAGAGACCGTTATCAGGGAAGGAGACGACATCATCGTTATCGGTAGTTGTGAAAGCGTTCGTCTGTTTGCGTCTGAAATCACACCGGAGTCAAAGACGACGCAGAACGTCGTTATTGTTGGTGGAAGCGATGTCGGCTATCACACCGCACGACTGCTGCAGGATCGTGGGATCAAACCACGGCTCATCGAGCAAGACCACGACAGGGCGCGTGAGCTTGCGGAGGACCTGCAGGGAACAACCGTGCTAGAGAGTGATGCAACGGATAGCGAGTTCCTCGACCGGGAACACGTCTCAGACGCCGACGCCGTGGTTGCGACGCTCGACAGCGACGAAAAGAACCTCCTGGTGACACTGCTGGCCAAGCGACTCGGTGCGGAGCGAACCGTCGCCGTCGTCAACTCTGGCGAGTACGTCGACCTGTTTGAGGCTGTCGGCGTCGATGTGGCTGTCAATCCCCGTGAGACGACCGCCGAAGAGATCACGCGATTCACCCGGGAGTACGACGCGACAAAGGTCGCCATCATCGAATCCGACCGCGCCGAGGTGCTAGAAATCGAGATAGCCGCCGACAGCGTCCTCGCTGGGCGGCCAATTCAGGAATCAGTACAGGAACTGCCGACCGGCGTAGTCATCGGGGCTATCAGCCGCGACGGCGAACTGGTCATCCCCCGTGGTGATACCGTTATCGAACCTGGCGACCACGTCGTAGTGTTCGTTGATGCCGATTGTCTGGAAGCGGTCAACGACAAATTGTAACCGTTCTGAGTGGGGCTCCCAAGGGACTAAGCTGTCTCCCGCCGTAATTAGTGTATGGCTCCCGTTGCGGACCGTATCGTGCTCTCGTTTGCCCCCAGCGTCGCCGATGGGGACCCGTGGTCCGGCGTCGATACCGCGTGGATCGTTGACGAACTTCGCGGGGACACCTATCAACAGTACCTCCAACGCGCCCACGGCGGCCCGGTGGCCGTCGGCGAGGAGTGGGCCGAGTTCGTGAGCTGTGGCTGTGCAACGCCGCAAGATGTGGTGTTGCGTGTCGAACGCATTGAGGGCGGGACGGCACTCGGCGACGCAACGACGCTTGCCATTCATCCCCGTAACGACGCCGAGACCGCGCCATAATAATCGTTTCTTGCCGTCGAGTGAGCCTGTCCCTGCATAGCACGTCCGCCGCACCGCGACGCCGGCCGGTATCGGGAGATATTGGGAGAAGGGAAAGGCTGATGCATACCACTAGCACATTCCGGACTATGCCACGCGATTCCTATCAGGAGGGGCTGAACTCGCTCCGCGAGGATGTCCTCTATATGTCAGAGATCGTCCTCGAGCGGCTCCGGCTTGGGCTGGATGCGCTCGAACAGAAAGACGAAGCGATGGCCCAGGAGGTCATTGAGGGCGACCACGAGATCAATCAGCTGTATCTCGACCTCGAACAGGACTGTATCGACCTGCTGGCGCTGCAACAGCCAGTCGCGTCCGATCTCCGCTTTATTACCGCGTCGTTCAAGATCATTACCGACCTCGAACGGATCGGTGACCTCGCCACGAACCTCGGCGAGTACTCGCTTGAGGCCGACCGCGATGTGTATCCCGAGGTCGACATACAGGACGTTGCCGATGTGACGATAGAGATGGTCGAGAACGCCATGGACGCTTACGGCAGCGAGGATGCCGACCAGTGCTATACCATCGCCGACATCGACGACGAGGTGGACGAACGGTGTGAAGCCGCCTCCGAGATGGTCGTTCGTGACCTCATCGAGCGCGAAATCGACGCCGACTCCAGCGAAGCCGAAATCGAGCAACTGATGGCCGACGTGTCCCGGCTCCTGCTGACGATTCGTGACATCGAGCGGGTCGGGGACCACGCCGTCAATATCGCCGCGCGGACGCTGTACATGGTCGAGAACGACGACGACCTCATCTACTGAAGTACCTTTTTACTGCAGGGGGTTTCCTCGCGCTTGCGGCGCTGTGGGAACCCCCTTTGCAAAAATCTACGCTAAAAACGACCTCCGAGTCGCGTTCTACGAACGCGCTCGGAGTGAAACCGCGCTCGCTCCGCTCGTGCGGTATGCATCCTGAATCATAGCACCACGAAGCAGCGACAACCACACGCCTCCCCAGCCGACTGCGTTGCTCGGCTCGCTTCGCTCGCCTGTGCGACTCGTCCCTCGCGCTTACGACGCGGCCGTCGCCGCGACGGCGCGCGCCCGAGCCCGGTGTCGAGATTCGAGCGACCTACTGCGGCGTTTCGGGCGTGTCGTCGCCCACGAGTCCCGAGTCGGTGATACGGAACTGGGCCGTGTCGCCGGCCGGTTTGGCGCGGTGTTTCTCCAGCGTGGCGCGACGGTTGCCGCCGCGGAACCGGTCCAGACGGACGATTGCGCCGGACCAGTGGTTCAGGGTGTGGCCGCCAAGCGCCGTCGAGCGGTCGCTGTCCGGGTCGGTGAACACCTGATTGGTGTACAGGACGGCAATGTCGTGCTTGCGGGCCAGCGAGAGCAGGTGAGTAATCTGGCGGGCCACGTCCCGTAGTGTCTCGCCGCCGTCCTCGTCGTCCCGGCGGAGCCGGTAGAACCCGGTCGCGCTGTCCAGTACGATGAGTTCGACTTCGGCGGCGAACTCGGCGGCGTCCTGGACAGCCTCGGTCTGTTCGTCGTAGTCCAGTGCCTCCGTAATGATGAGTCGACCGGCGAGGTCGTCCACAGTCTGAGCCGTCCCACGTGCGCGGCCCCTTGCGACCTGCTCCATCCGGTCTGCGGAGAGGCCTTCGGTGTCGATGTACAGCGCCGCGTCGCCGGCGGCGGCGACTTCCATCACCGCCGAGAGGGCGAAGTTTGTCTTGCCGGCCGCTGGCGGGCCGTACACCTGCGTGACCGCACCGCGCTCCAGCCCACCACCCAGAAGGTCGTCAATCGCGTCACACCCAGTCGAGACGTACTCACTCACGGGCAATGGTTGGGCAGGTTCGGGTAAAAACACTGGTACCTGACGGCACCGCTGTCAGTCGTCCGAAAGCCGCTCGGCCAGCGTCCATTCGGCGAGGGACACGTCGTCGATTTCGGCTGTTGCAAACCGCAGGTCTGCCCCCCATTTGCGGGTGATAACGAGCGATTCGGCGTCGAGGTCGTAGGATTCCAGTTCTTCCCAGGCATAGAACCGTCTGGCGACCGGCAATCTGATTTCAAGGCCGTTCTCGGTCGCAACAGCGGTTCGGGTTCCGCCCGTCGAGAGGAGGACGAACCCGGACGGGAACAGTATCTGGCCGATGTACTGGAGCAGGGCATGGTCGAACACCGCACCGACGGCGAAGCCGACAGTCGCGACGCCAGCGACGGCCCCGCCGACATACAGCCGCCGCCGCTGTGCGGACTCGGGCCAGCTCGCCCGCCAGCGAGTCAACTCCTCCGCCCCTGCGGTGACTGCCGCGGTGTACCGCGTCTGTGACATAACCGCGACAGCCATTCCGAACAAAAAGGCTAGCAGGCCGAAGAAAAACGCCAGCACGCCACTGACACCACTCATCCCCAGCGACGCAAAGCCGACGGCGGCGTACACGGCCGCTATCGCCACCGGAGACCAGCGCGCGCGAGTCGCGCCGAGTGTGACGGCCACTGTTGGTCGACCGGAGAGCACCCACCCCGTTACAGTGGTCACGACAGCGAACGTCCCGACCAGCGCGAGGTATAGCGCCCAGGCTTCGGTGACGCCGACCCGCTCCAGAACCGGTAGCACCGGCGGTGCCAGAAGCAAGCCCAGATAGCCACCGCTGATACCACCGAACAGCGGGTCGGACGCCGTACTCGCTCCGCCAGTGCTGGCCGCCGGACGCATCACTAACAGTTCATTCAGCTGTTATAAAAACCCAGTCAAACGTAATCGGAAGCAGAGAGATCCCTACATAGATGTATCAGCACGCGTCAAGCGATTATCTGCAACAGACACGCGGACCAACGGACTCCCACATCTGTAAGTAATCGGCGACCGAAATCCGGCCGTGATTGTCGTCGCCACAGCGGACTTCGAAGTGTACCACGGTGTCGTCAACGAGCTACGCGACCGTGGCGTGGCGTTCACAACCATCGAACCGGGCGACGAATGGCCCGGGGAGGCAGAGGTCGCGGTCATCGCGGCCGGGGAGTCGGTCGAAATCCCCGACGGTGTCGACCTTGTGCAGGCGGACCCTGACACACCACGTCGAGCCGTCGAAGCTGTTATCTCGACGCTTCGGGGTGGTGACGGCCGCACCGTCATCGGTATCGACCCCGGCGAACGGCCGGGCGTCGCGATTCTCCACGGCGATATGGTCGTCGCGGCGTTTCAGGTGCCCGCAGCGGACATCACCGAAATCGTTCGGGAAGAAGTCGAAGACGCGGTCGACCCGGTCGTTCGCATCGGCGACGGCGCGCGACTCGTCGGTGCGCGTCTCATCGACGAGATCCAGTCTGTGCCGGTGGAGCTGGTCGACGAAACGGGGACAACGCCGTATCTCGGTTCCGGCGCACGCGGAATGGGCGACGTGCTGGCCGCGGTCAACATCGCTCGCCTCGACGGCGAGGAAATCGAGAGCCGGACCATCGAACCCACGGCCGGCGAACTCCAGAAGATCAAAGACCGCTCGCGGGAGGCAAGCGATACGAACCGGGCGATCAGCGAGGAACTCGCCCGGCAGGTCGCGACCGGTGCACTCACCGTCGAGGAGGCACTGGCCAAACACAACAGCGATAGTCCGACCGAGGAGGGTGAACCCGACAGTGGATAGCGTTACTCCCGGACCATCCGCTCGGCCCGGTGCATCACCTCGCGGACGGGGAGTCCGGTCGCGTCCGCGACAGCCGCGGCGTCATCGTATTCCGCGCTCACATCGAACACTGTGCCGTCGGTGTCACTTGCGATCTTGACCGTGACCTCGAACTGCTCGCCGTCAACGGAGAGTACGACTGTCTCGTACTCCCGGTCGGCGACCCAGCGGTGGCCGGCCCCGGATTCGCGCACGCCGAGCGTCCCGGTCGCTTCTGCGAGACGGCGCGCGACCCGTTCAGCGTCTTCCGGTCTGCAGATGACCTTGATGATGTGACCGGGCCGTGACTTCTTCATCGTCGTCGGGACTATCGATACATCGCGGGCACCGATGTCCGGGAGCGAGCGCTGGAGGTCGCCAAGCACCTCGGGCGGAGCGTCGTCGACGTTCGTCTCAAGCACCGTGATTTCGTCGCGGCGGAGTCGCCCCGCGCTGTCGCCGACCATCGCCCGCAAGACGTTGGGGCGGTCGTCAAGATCCCACCCGCCAGCGCCGTACCCCGACGCGTTGATGTCGAGCGGCGGCAGCGACTCAGTTCCCTCGGCGATGTGGGCGAGAATTGCCGCGCCGGTCGGCGTCAGGAGTTCCCTGTCGATGGGGCCACCCTGCAGCGACCAGTCGGCTTGTTCCGCGATTTCGACTACCGCCGGAGTCGGAACCGGGTAGGTACCGTGGCTCATCTCCACGGTGCCGCCCCCCGTCGCCGGCGTCGTCGTCACGACCTGTTCGACGTCGAGATCATCCAGCAGGAGGCAGGTACCGACGATGTCGGCGATGGCGTCGTCAGCCCCGACCTCGTGGAAGTGTGTGTCGTCAAGGTCCGTCCCATGAACCGACGCTTCGGCCTCGCCGAGTATCTCGAAGATCGCCAGCGCGTCCGCCCTGACGGCCGCCGGCAGGTCCATCCCTTCGACGAGTTCGACGACTTCAGCGTACGTTCGGCTCGGGCCGTGGCCCTCGGCGTGGGTGTGCTCGTCGTGGGAGTGAGCATGTGCGTCGTCCTCAGTGTGGCCATGCCCCTCGTCATGGGTGTGAGAATGCGAGTGACCGTCGTGAGCGTGGTCCTGAGACCCATCGCCGTCGCTAGCAGCGTTGGTCAGCAGCACGTCGACACGCGTTGCAGCAATCCCGCGGCGGTCCACCTCGGAGACAGCGTACTCGATATCCAGTGTGTCCTCAACGACCGACAGGGCGTCGCGGTCGGCTCCGGCAGCCAGCAGCGCCCCCAGAAGCATATCACCGGCCGCGCCCATCCGGCCGTCGAAAGCGAGTGTTCGCATACCCGGAGGGTCAGGCCGCGCCAGTAAAAGCCCTCTTGCTACGTCCTCAAGTCCGGCGGACGATGTGGACGTCGTAGTCTTCGCCGTCTGTGACTTCGCCGATAGGGACGACGATGTCCTCGGTGTCGTCGCTGCCGAGGAACACGACGTTGGCGTCAACGTCGCGGGCGGTCTGTCTGATCGTCGTCGACAGTTCGCTGGTGGAGTGAGCGCTTACGTCGTCGTAGCGGAGTTCAGAGTCGTCGGTCGCCTCCTCGATCTTGCGCCGGAGGTCGTCCACAGCGGTTTCGGCGGCGAAGTCCTCGGTCGGGTCGACGCGGCGGCGGCGCTCGGCGTAGTCGGCGCCAGTCGGAATAAACGCGACAGCGACGACGTCCTCGTCAAGCGCTTCAGCGTAGGTGACGGCGCGGTTGAGTGCCGCATCTGCAAGCGGTGACCCATCGAAGGGAACGAGAAATACCATACCGGCGCTATCGCGTCCAGCCTTATGAAACGCGGCGATGGCGGCAGCCTGTGTCACGGCAACCCAGACCGGTGGCTATTACCCCCTACTGTGCGGTGTGCTATTAGGTATCATATAAACCCGTCGCCCTGCGTCTTGGCCGCCGGTAGCATAAAGCATATCTCCGGGGCTACCCGAGTTCATTGTAAGCAGGCTCTACTATGAACGAAGTTCAATTGGAAGTGGCGAAGGCGTACCCGAACGACTCGGGACGCGGTATCGCCAGACTCGACCCCGATACGTTGTTGCATCTCAAGCTCTCCCCCGGAGACATCATCGAGATAGAGGGGAGCGACACGACCGCGGCCAAGGTGTGGCGGGCCGACCGGCAGGACTGGAACACTGACACTGTTCGCATCGACGGCTTCACGCGCCAGAACGCTGACGTGGGTATTGGTGAGCGCGTCACAATCCGGAAGGCCGAGGCCGAGAAGGCCGACAAGCTCGTCCTCGCGCCGCCCGAGGAAGCGTCGGTCCAGTTCGGCTCCGACGCCGCTGGCATGGTTAAGCGGCAGATATTGAAACGGCCGGTCGTCGAGCGCGACATCGTCCCGGTGATGTCCTCGACGAACCACCCGTTCATGCGCTCGCCCGGACAGGCCATCCCGCTCATTGCCGTCGAGACCGAGCCCGAGGGCGTCTGTCTCATCACCGAAGACACCGAGGTGGAACTCCGCGAGGAACCGATCTCCGGCTTCGAGAAGACCGGTGGCGGCATCACCTACGAGGACATCGGCGGGCTGCAAAACGAGATCCAGCGGGTGCGAGAGATGGTCGAGTTGCCGATGAAACACCCCCAGATCTTCAAGAAGCTCGGCATCGAGCCGCCACAGGGGGTTCTGCTCCACGGCCCGCCCGGCACCGGGAAGACGCTGCTTGCGAAGGCTGTCGCCAACGAGACCTCCGCTAGCTTCTTCTCTATTGCCGGCCCCGAGATCATCTCGAAGTACTACGGCGAGTCCGAACAGCAGTTACGCGAGATATTCGAGGACGCAAGCGAGGAATCGCCCTCGATCATCTTCATCGACGAGCTGGACTCCATCGCGCCCAAGCGCGAGGACGTAACCGGCGAGGTCGAGCGCCGTGTCGTCGCCCAGCTGCTGACGATGATGGACGGCCTCGAATCGCGAGGGCAGGTCATCGTCATCGCCGCGACGAACCGCGTCGACAGCGTCGACCCCGCGCTCCGTCGCCCGGGCCGCTTCGACCGCGAGATCGAGATCGGCGTGCCGGACGAGGTCGGTCGCGAGGAAATCCTCCAGATCCACACCCGCGGCATGCCGCTGTCCGACGACGTAAATCTCGCCAAGTTGGCGACGGACACGCACGGCTTCGTCGGAGCCGACATCGAGAGTCTCACGAAGGAGGCCGCGATGAAGGCGCTCCGGCGCTACCTTCCCGAGATCGATCTGGACGAGGAGGACATCCCGCCGAGCCTCATCGACCGGATGATCATCAAGCGGGACGACTTCAAGGGCGCACTCAACGAGGTGAGTCCATCGGCGATGCGGGAGGTGCTGGTCGAACTCCCGAAGATGTCCTGGGACAACGTTGGCGGGCTCAGTGGGCCTAAAGAGCAGGTTCAGGAGGCCGTCGAGTGGCCGATGAACTCCCCGGAGAAGTTCGAGCGCATGGGCGTGACGCCGCCGTCCGGAGTGTTGCTGTACGGCCCACCCGGCACCGGGAAGACGCTCATGGCGAAAGCTGTCGCCAACGAGACCGATGCGAACTTCATCTCGGTCCGTGGCCCGCAACTGCTCTCGAAGTGGGTCGGCGAGAGCGAGAAGGCCATCCGGCAGACGTTCCGGAAGGCCCGCCAGGTCGCCCCGACCATCATCTTCTTCGACGAACTCGACTCGCTGGCACCGGGTCGGGGCGGCGAGATGGGGTCGAACGTCTCCGAGCGCGTCGTCAATCAGCTCCTGACCGAACTCGACGGGCTCGAAGAGATGGAGGACGTGATGGTCATCGGCGCGACCAACCGGCCGGACATGATCGACCCGGCGCTAATCCGTTCGGGCCGGTTCGACCGGCTCGTGATGATCGGCGAGCCCGACATCGAGGGCCGTGAGCAGATCCTGAAGATCCACACGGACGACACGCCGCTGTCGCCCGATGTGAGCCTGCGCGAACTGGCCGAAGTCAGCGATGGGTTCGTCGGCTCGGACCTCGAATCTATCGCTCGGGAGGCTGCCATCGAGGCACTCCGTGAGGACGACGACGCGGAGGAAGTCGAGATGCGTCACTTCCGGCAGGCGATGGACAGCGTGCGCCCGACGATTACCGACGACATCCGCGAGTACTACGAGCAGATGGAAGAGGAGTTCAGAGGCGGTTCCAGCCCGCAGCGCCAGGCCGGAACCGGCGGCCGGATCGGCTTCCAGTAACTCCGGCGACCTCGATTCCTGTCCCTCGCTGCGATTCGAACGCGTTTTTCTGCGTCACCGCTCCTGAGCAGCGATGCGTTTTCGGTGGTTGCACAATATCCGTGTATAATTATTAGATAAACTATACAACCGGTGTTTGTTTCTCCTTTCGAAGCCCCCTTTCGGGTCCCAAGTGTATAGGGGGTGATGTCGAACACTAACCGCGTTTACAGGCTAGCGAAGCGCCCCGAAGGGACCCCCGACCACGATACGTTCGAGCTTTCCGAGGAAGAAATCCCTGAACCGGGGCCCGGCGAGGTGCTCATCAAGACGCTGTACCTCTCTGTCGACCCGTATATGCGCGACCGAATGCGTGACAGCGAATCGTACGAAGAGCCGTGGGACGTAGGCGACGCACTCAAGGGTGCCGTTGTCGGTGAGGTCGTCGAATCCAACGGCGCACGCTTCGACGAAGGCGATGTCGTCACTGGTGAGCTAGAGTGGGCGGAGTACGCCACAGCACCCGGACCGGTACTCACAGAGGTCAACCCCGAACTCGCACCGATTTCGACGGCACTCGGCGTTCTGGGGATGCCGGGCCTGACAGCGTACTTCGGTACCCGGGAAGTCGCACAGCCTGCGGCCGGCGACACGTTCGTCGTCACCGGGGCCGCCGGGGCCGTCGGCTCCGTTGCGGGCCAGCTCGCCAAGCTACAGGGCGCACGCGTCGTTGGCTTCGCCGGCTCCGACGAGAAAGTCTCGTTCCTCGAAGACGATCTGGGCTTCGACGTGGGCATCAACTACAAGACGACCGACGACTACCGGGCCGCACTGGACGAGGCCGCACCGGACGGCGTCGACGCCTACTTCGACAACGTCGGCGGACCGATTACCGACGCGGTGTTCACGCGGCTCAACACCGACGCGCGCGTCGCCGTCTGCGGACAGATCTCGCTGTACAACAGCGAGGAGATACCGATGGGGCCGCGCAAGCTGACACAGGTCATCCAGTCCCGTGCGACCGTCGAAGGTCTCCTCGTCTCCGACTTCGAGCCGCGGTTCGAGGAAGCGACGAAGCAGCTCGGTCAGTGGGTCGCCTCGGGCGACATCTCCTATCGAGAGACCGTCACCGAAGGCATCGAGAACGCGCCCGACGCGTTCCTCGGGCTGTTCGAGGGTGAGAACATCGGCAAGCAGCTCGTGCAGGTCGCCGAACGGTAGAAAAGAGCGATTCCTCGGTTACAGTTCGCCGAGTTTGCGGAGGAGCTGGCCGCGGTACTCCTCGTCGGCCTGGACGCCTTTCAGTTCGAGCACGTTGCGCTCTAGCTTGTCGAGCGCGACGTTGAATGCGGTTTCAGCGCCGTAGCCTTCACCGGAGCCGGCCGCTTGGCCCTTGTTAGTTCGCAGGCGGATCTGGCACTGGATGAGCGGCGTGCCACGGAGCTTCTCCTTGTGCTCGTGGAACCGGACGTGGGCGTGCTGGACCTGCATCGCCCCGTACTTGTCTGCGACTTGCTCGATGTCAGAGCGGATGTCCGCGCGGGAGATGGTGTCCAGCAGTTTGATGTTCGTGATCTGAACGTCCATGTGTTCCTCCTCGGTGTAGGTCAGTGCGCGGAGCACGTCGGTCTTCGTGAGGATGCCGGCGACGTGAGTGTCGTCGTCTTCCGGCGTGACGACGAGCCCGGCAAAGTCGTTTTCGAGCATCCGCGCGACGGCATCCTCGACGGAGTCGCCGAGCTTCGCCGTCTCTACGGGGCTGCTCATCACGTCGTAGACGGGCATGTCGAGCACGCGCTCGATCTCGCCGGAGCGGTCGCCCCGCGTCGTCTTGTTCATGTCACGGACGACGACGTCGACGATGTCGTGGCGCGTGACCATCCCGGTCAGGCCATCGTCGTCACCGAGCACCGGAAGCCGGGAGATGCCGTGTTTCCGGAGGAGATTGACGACTTGCCCGACGTTGGTGTCTTCGGACACCGTGATGACATCTCGCGTGTAGATGTCCTCGACGCTCAGCGCGTCAAGGTTGTCGAGAACCGCATCGAGGATATCGTCCTCAGTGACGATACCCCAGAGCTCGCCCGCCTTGAACACCGGCGCGAGCTTGACACCACCCTCGACGAGGACGCGCGCGACTTCGCGCACGTCGTCGGTGCGCTCAACCTTCGGTGCCGAGCGCGTCATCGCCCCCGCTTTCGCGTTGTCCTCGACATGGGACTGGACCAGCTGTTTCTGCGTGATCACGCCAGTGTAGTCACCGTCTTCCGTGACGATGATACCCTTGGGATTCTCGCGTTCGAAGATAGACCGGACTTTCCCCAAGCGCTTGTTGGCGTCAACCTCGACAAATTCTCTGGTGGCGATATCAGCAATATCCATAGTTCTTCACAATTCGTAGATTCGACGTGTGGGGTTATCAAGGTTGGTTTAGTCCCCGGAAATCGAGAGACGAACTAAGCTTTAGGCCGTTGGATCTAAGGTGGCTGTATGCTACCTGACATCGGTGTCTTCGGCCCCTACACGTATCTGGTCACAGAGGTAGTCTGGGGGACTGTTGCGCTCGCGTTGCTCTGGCGTGCCAACGCCCTCCGGATGGCGGCCAAGACCATCGTCGTGCTTTATCCAATCGCGTACGTCTGGGACTGGTACACACTGACCGTCGGTGTCTTCGCGATCAAACTCCGAACCGGTGTCGACCTCCTCGGGATTCCCATTGAGGAGCATATCTTCATGATTGTCGTTCCCGCGCTCATCCTCGGCATCCACGAGAACCTCCACGGTCTTTCGTCTGGGTCGAACAGCGAATAGTTAGAAATCAGATATTGGTTTCAGCTGTTAACCGCTCCCGAGCCAGCGTTACGACTGGAAGGAGAGGTATGCACTGGAGCGGCTGATTTCACACTCTTCAGGCCCTGATGACACTATCTGCACTATGCAGACATCTCTCACAGTATCTATATGTGTCAGCCGGGAGTGTCGTCCGATAGCTATGAGTGATACTACGCCGACACCTCACATCGAGCTGTATGTCCGGTCGATGCTGCCCGACGGCGCACACGAACGGCAGGAAGCTGTCATCGACCATCTCCAGACACTCGACGAGAACGACCACATCGACGGGTTCAACGTCATCGTCTGGGGCAAACAGATCGCGCCGCAGTCGGCCGCCGCACGGACGGAAGAAGGCAAGTACATTCTGAACCGTGTCGCCGAGTTCAAGCAGTGGGCACTGAGCAACAACGTCTCGCTCGAATCGTTCTATCAGGACACAACCGTTGATTCAGAAGTGGCGGAGTCGGCGTACGACGCCATGGCGCTGCCCGTCATGGGGCTGGCTGAGTACGACGGCAGCGAACTCGTCCATGTCGCACCGTGTACGAAAGACGACGTCGTCCATACGATCATGGACCGTCTCGAACGTCTCGAAGCGGGCCAGCCACCCGCCCTCGATCAGGAGCGCGGCGGCGTGAGCGTCGTCTAACGAGTGGGGCCCGCTATGAGGACCAGACCGCGTCGACGTACGGTTCAAACTCGTCTGTCGCTGACAGCACTTCGAGCACTTCTTCTGGATCTCCGGCCAGTTCGTACCCCGGCCGTCCTTTCCCCGTCGGTGACTGCGTCTGTTCGGTGCGCAACAGCCCCTTGTCGGCGAGTTGGCCCAGCGCCGAGATGACCTTCTGGCGCTCGACGCCGCCGAACGGCTGTCGGTCGACATCCGCGAGATGTGCTTTCGCCGTCTGGGTCACATGATAGGAGTGGACTGGCGTTTCACCGGCCGTTTCGAGTTCTGCAACCGCAAGGAGCACGAACTGTTCGAACGCGTCCGCCGACTCGACCTGATCTCTCATATAGATGACTCTAACGCGGTTGGGGCAAGAAACTATGGGATGCCCCTGTCGGAGCGTCGAGATATGCGCCCTTGCACACGACTCTGCTTACTCCACAGGTCGCTGCCGACTCGCTCCGCTCGGGAGGTAGCGACAGTAGAAATGGGTTCGGGCGGATTTGAACCGCCGGCCTCCTCCATGTCAAGGAGGTGTCATAACCGACCTAGACCACGAACCCTCACTGCGAGGTACACCACATTGTTTCCGGTGGGTATAATTGAAGGTTTCGAATTCCGTATCACCACGTTGTCTGTTGATTGCCCACACATACTCGTCGGCGAGCAGGGGTCCCGATAGGCTTAAGTCAATGTACGGATTTGTACATCACAACACGAAAAAGTCCATTGGTGAATACAATGAAAGAGTATATTGAGCGCGTCACTGACGGTGACGACCTGACACAGGCGGAAGCTCGAGCTGTTGCGACGACTGTTTTCGAGGATGCAACTGAGGCACAAATCGGTGCGCTCCTGACGGCACTGCGGGCAAAGGGGGAGACGGAGGCTGAGATCGCCGGCTTTGCCGAGGGGATGCGCGACGCCGCACGGACCATCCGGCCCGACCGCGAGGGGCTTGTCGACACCTGTGGAACCGGTGGCGACGACTACAACACAATCAACGTCTCGACAACGAGTGCCATTGTCGCCGCCGGGGCTGGCGTCCCCATCGCCAAACACGGCAACTACTCTGTCTCTTCATCTTCGGGGAGCGCCGACGTGCTCGAAGAGGTCGGCGTCGACATCGAGGCCGAACCGCCGGACGTTGAGGAGACGATCGAACGAGACGGCATCGGCTTCATGCTCGCGCCCGTATTCCATCCGGCGATGAAGGCCGTCATCGGCCCGCGACAGGAACTCGGAATGCGGACTGTGTTCAATATTCTCGGCCCGCTGACGAACCCTGCCGACGCGGATGCACAGGTGCTGGGCGTCTACGATCCGGACCTCGTGCCCGTGATGGCTGAGGCACTGGCCCGACTGGACGTTGAGCGGGCGCTGGTCGTCCACGGTGACGGCCTCGACGAGATCGCCATCCACGGCGAGACGGTTGTCGCAGAGGTCACCGACGACCGGATCGCGGAGTACACCATCACCCCAGAGGACATGGGTCTGGAAACCCGCGACATCGAGGCTATCTCCGGAGGATCGCCGGAAGAGAACGCGGCCGACCTTCGCGGCATCGTCACCGGTGACGTCACCGGCGCGAAGCGGGACATCATCCTCGCCAACGCCGGCGCAGCCATCTACGTCGCCGGCGTCGCCGACACGCACGAAGCGGGGGTCGAACAGGCCCGACAGGCCATCGAGTCGGGCGCGGCAGCCGACAAACTCGACGACCTGATCGGGGCATGACGCGCGTGAAGATCTGCGGCGTGACGGACACCGAGGACCGCGATGCTGTCGTTACAGCTGGTGCTGACGCGGTCGGTATCATCCACGGTGTCCCGGTCGATACGCCGCGGGAGGTCGACGAGGGAACGGCTGAAACGATCGCTGATGGCGTCCCGCCGTTCGTGACGAGCGTGCTGGTGATGATGCCGACGACGGTGCAAGAGGCCGTCAGACGTATCGACAGGATCGAGCCCGACGCGGTGCAGGTCCACGACGGCCTCTCGCCGGCGGAACTCGGGGCCCTCAACAACCGAATCACTCAGGACATTGTCGCCGTGGTCGAGGCAGACGCGCCGGCCATCGAGGACTACGCCACCCATGCCGACGCCCTGCTCGTCGATTCGATCGACGCCGACGGCGGTGGCGGCACGGGCGAAACACACGACTGGGAGCGCACGCGCGATCTCGTTGACTCGCTTGACGTGCCTATCGTGCTGGCCGGCGGGCTGACCCCCGAGAACGTGACTGAGGCCGTCGAGACAGTCGAGCCGTTTGCCGTCGACGTGGCGAGCGGCGTGGAGTCCGCTGGCGGCACGAAAGACCACGACGCAGTTGGACGGTTCGTGCGGAACGCAAAGCAAGCGCCGGAGGGCGCAGTATGACTCTCGATATCTCCCGCGAGGAGTTCGTCGAACACGCCAAGGCCGACCGTCCGGTCGTCGTCCGCACCGCTGCGGAACTTGACGTAGACGTGGAGCCACTGACCGCGTACGCGGCCCTGACTGGTCGCACGAGCGACGTGGCCGCCAACGACTACACGTTCCTGCTCGAAAGTGCCGAAAAGGTCGCCTCCAGCGACCCCGACGGCGCGTTCGCGCCGGAGACGGACGACCGCCACGCCCGCTTTTCCTTCGTCGGCTACGACCCGCGCGCCGTCGTCACCGTGACCGGTGACGAGAGCAAGGTCGAGGCGTTCGACGACCGCTACGCCGACCTCGTGACGACCGACGGCGGCGACGTGGTTGATGACCTCCGGGCGGCGATGCCCGATGTGGCACTGCGGAACTTCCCGGCGATGGACCGCCAGCACCTCGAAGGCGGCCTCGTGGGCTTTCTCTCGTACGACGCCGTCTACGACCTCTGGCTCGACGAGGTCGGCCTCGACCGCCCGGACTCGCGGTTCCCGGACGCGCAGTTCGTCCTCACCACGTCGACCGTCCGGTTCGACCACGTCGAGGACACTGTTTCGCTCGTGTTCACGCCTGTTGTCAGGCAAGGCGAGGACGCCGGCGAGCGCTACGACGAACTGGTCGCCGAAGCTGAACGGGTCGAGGCCGTGCTCTCGGACCTGTCACCGCTTGAGACCGGCGGTTTCCGCCGCGAGGACGAAGTCGCCGGCCCCAGAGACGAGTACGAGGACGCCGTCGAACGCGCAAAGGAGTACGTCCTCTCGGGCGACATCTATCAGGGCGTTATCTCCCGAACCCGAGAGCTGTACGGCGACGTTGACCCGCTGGGCTTCTACGAGGCCCTCCGGGCGGTGAACCCCTCACCGTATATGTACCTGCTGGGCTACGATGACCTGACCATCGTCGGCGCGAGTCCGGAGACGCTCGTCTCCGTCGCCGGCGACCACGTCGTCTCGAATCCTATCGCGGGGACGTGCCCGCGCGGGAACTCTCCGGTTGAGGACCGCCGCCTCGCCGGTGAGATGCTCGCCGACGGCAAGGAGCGGGCCGAACACACGATGCTCGTCGACCTCGCGCGCAACGACGTGCGCCGCGTCGCCGAGGCCGGTAGCGTCCGCGTCCCGGAGTTCATGAACGTCCTCAAGTACAGCCACGTCCAGCACATCGAATCCACGGTGACGGGCCGACTCGCCGCGGACAGGGACGCCTTCGACGCCGCCCGCGCGACGTTCCCGGCGGGGACGCTCTCGGGCGCACCGAAGATCCGCGCGATGGAGATCATCGACGAACTCGAACGCTCGCCGCGGGGTCCCTACGGCGGCGGCGTCGGCTACTTCGACTGGGACGGCGACACCGATTTCGCCATCGTCATCCGCTCGGCGACGGTCGAGGACGAGGGTGACCGGGACCGCATCACCGTTCAGGCCGGGGCCGGCATCGTCGCGGATTCGGACCCCGGAAGCGAATACATCGAGACTGAGCAGAAGATGGACGGCGTGTTGACGGCGCTTGAGGAAATCGAAGGGGAACCGGTCGACGTGGCAGAGCGCGCTGTAGGCCACGAGGAGGTGACCCGATGAGCACAGCACAGCCCGCTGGTGCGGACGCCGTCAGGGACGACCTCCGGGTGCTATTCGTCGACAACTTCGACTCGTTCACGTACAACCTCGTCGAGTACGTCTCCGAGCACGCCGAGACTGAAGTCGTCCGGAACACGGCATCGCTCGACGATGTCGAGGCGTTCGACCCCGACGCGATTATCCTTTCGCCGGGCCCGGGCCATCCGAAGAACGAACGCGATGTCGGGGTCACGCTGGATGTCCTCCGTGAGGTCAGTCCTGACGTGCCGACACTCGGTGTCTGTCTCGGCCTCGAATCGGCGGTGTACGCCTACGGCGGCACCATCGGTCGCGCGCCGGAGCCGATTCACGGCAAGGCGTTCCCCATCGACCACGACGGAAAGGGCGTTTTTGCAGGGCTGGAACAGGGGTTCCAGGGCGGACGCTATCACTCACTTATCGCCGACGACGTTCCTGAGGAGTTCGTCGTCAGCGCGACAACAGAGACCGAAGACAGCACGGAACTGGTGATGGGCGTCCGCCATCGTGAGCACCCCATCGAAGCCGTTCAGTTCCATCCGGAGTCGGTCCTGACCGCAGTCGGTCACGACGTGATCCGGAACTTCCTCGCCGGGCTCTAGATGACTTGAAAGCCCAGTATTCCGAGTATCCAGAGGACGGCGACGGCGATGATAGCGATGATGACGAGTCGCCACGCCACCTTCATCACGAGCCGACCGACCAGCAGGACCACGGCGATAGCCAGCAAGCCGACGAGTAACGCTGGCAGTGACGGAAGCGATCCGAACTGGAGGAGTGGCAACATACTATAGAGAGGAATGGCCACGAGGAAATACTTCGTGGCCAGCAAGAGAGACTGTCCCGGCGTGGGGTTGGCGACCCGCTCCGGGTCACACCGCCAAAGATTCAAACGGTCAGCTATGCTACCGACTACCATGAGCGTAGCCGGACTGTGTGAAATCTGTGAGCGCCCCGACGTGGACCACACTTGCGACAGGTGCGGGCGACTCGTCTGTGACCGCCACTGGGACAAGGACATCGGGATGTGCGTCGAGTGCGGTGGGGAGGTCGGCCAGCCGGGCGACCGGAAGTCACCGGAGAACATGCCCGACGGCGTGGACACGTACCGGTTCTAAGCTATCGGAACTTGTTCAGTCGCTGTTTGAGCTGTTTTGCCGACTGTCCGGCAGCTTTGAAGAACGCGTCGCCAGAATCGTCGCGCCGCGTGGCGGCGTCCTCGCCGGCGAAGATGATACCGCGCGAGGAGTTGACCAGACCGACGCCATCGGCGAGGCCGTGCTCGACAGCGGCCTCGGCGTCGCCGCCCTGCGCGCCGACGCCGGGAACGAGAAACGGGATGTCCGGGACCAGTTCGCGGATCTCTTCGAGTTCATCGGGGTTGGTCGCGCCGACGACAAGACCGACGTTCCCGTTGCCGTTCCAGAGGTCCGCGAGGTGGACCACGCGCTCGTACAGTTTCTCACCGGAGGCCAGTTCGAGGTCCTGGAGGTCCTCGCCGCCGGGGTTCGACGTGCGCCCGAGGACGAACACACCCCTGTCCGCGCGCTGGAGGAACGGCTCCAATGAGTCGCGGCCGAGAAAGGGGTTGACCGTGATGGCGTCGGCGGCAGGCCCTTCATCCTCGTCGAGAATCTGGGCGTACTGCCGTGCGGTGTTGCCGATGTCACCCCGCTTGGCGTCCAGCAGGACGGGCACGTTCTTCCCGTGTGCGTAGGCGATTGTTTCTTCGAGGGCGCGCCAGCCGTCGGGGTCCTCGTAGAAGGCGGCGTTTGGCTTGTAGCAGGCGGCGTGTTCGTGGGTCGCGTCGATAATTCGCCGGTTGAACTGCCAGCGCGGGAGGTCGGCGTCCAGCACGCTGTCGGGCAGGCGGGCAGGGTCCGGGTCGAGGCCGACCGACACCACGCTGTCGGCGGTCGCGATGCGGTCCGCGAGACGGTCGAAGAAGTGCATAGATACCGCAGCGGCTGGCAGCGATACAAGCGTTTCCTTCTCGTATCGTGGCCTGCTTCGGTGGAATCAGATTTGATATTTTCTCCCCCTGTCTATTTTACACCGTAGGCAAAAGCCCGCGTATGGATCGCTTCATGGATGTCGGCCACGTGGCCGAGACCCTCCCAGACCTGAGCGAAGCCCTGAACGACCCACGGCTACGGCAGTTCGGGCTCGTTGGTGGTGTCGTGCTCGTAGCCGTTGGCGCGTTTCTGTCGCTTGCGCCAGCGTCCGGGCAGTGGCTGTTCTGGTCGTATGCCGTCGCCGCGACGCTGGTGTTTCTCGGTGTCCCGCTGCTGTGTCTTGGCCTCGCTGCTCCCGACCCGGAGCCCGGGTCGCTGTTCCACCTCGGTATCGAACTGACGACGACACAGCGCCGGGCCGTCGCGCTTGGCTCGCTCTGTATCACCGTGACCCCGATTGTCCTCGCTGTCGGAACGCCGCTCGGTCTCCCGTCACTTGTGCTTGCTATCGCTGCCGCGACGTCCATACTCGGTTCCGTGCTCGTCCTCACCGGCTTCGTGGCGTGGACGTCCGCGGCTATTGCTGAGCCGAGCCGTCACTGATTCTAGGTAGTTCAGCTGGAGTGCAGTCGTGTCCTCACATCAAAAAAAGCCGTGCTACCCCGAGAGAGACCGCTCCAGCATGTCGACTGCAGTTTTTACCGCCGCGCCGCTGTGAACAACAACGGTTGTCCCGTCGACAGTGATATCATCACGCTCTGGCGCAGTCACGGGTGCCTGCTCTAGGACCAGTCGGGCCGTCTCCGGCGTTACCTCGACGACCGCAACCTCGGTGCCGTCGGCTGTCACGCGGTAGGCAAAGGCACCCGCCGGTGTCGGTTCCACGTCCCTGTCGGCATCGACGACAGAAACACCTGAGAGCGGCCCGCGCTGGAGGCCGGTCAGTTCCGAGGCAAGTAACTGCCCGATCCGTCGACCGTCAGAAATGCTGTCTTTGACCATTAGAGCTCCTCCCGGACATCCGCGGCGATGGCTTCGACATCGACGCCCTCACTGCGCGCATACACCACGGCTGCGGCCTCCAGTGTCACACCGATATCAGACTGAAGCGCGTTGATTCCGGCGACGGCGGTCTGTTTCTCGATGCCAGCCTCGATAACAGCGTCGAGTACCCGCTCGAACGTCGACCGTGACTGCAGGATCTCCTCGCCCGGTGTAAACCCGTCCGGAATCGCGGTGTGTGTCGCGTCGAAGGCGACAACGAGGTCGTCGTCGTCCCGCTCGACTAAGCCCTCGCTCACGGCCACGTCGACCAGTGTCTTGGCCTGGTCGGGCGAGAACCAGTTCCGGTCTAGCGAGAGTGCAACGACGAACTCACTTTCCGCCATCCGGTCGGTTCCACGCTGGCGGAACGGCGCGGCGACGGCCGTCTTCAGACTCATCATCAGAGTAACCTGCCGGCGTGGGGGTAACGATTACGATGGCGCGTCGGCATCGAACGGTTCAAGTAGCCGCTGGGTCTTCCTTCCCGTATGAAAGACCAGGGACGCTCCCCTCGCAAGCGGACAGGCGGCCGACGACGACCGAACCACAAGAAGAAGAAACACGAGCTCGGTAAGGACACCGTCGAGACGCAGGTCGGCGAGCAGCGACTGAAGACCGTCGACTCTCGCGGCAACACGCAGAAGGTCCGTGCGGTCAAGACCGACGTTGCGAGCATCGCCGACGGTGCGGAGACCATCGAAGCGACCATCGAAAACGTCGTCGAGAACCCGTCGAACCCGAACTACGCTCGGCGAAACATCATCACCAAAGGCGCAATCCTCGAGACCTCCGAGGGACAGGCCCGCGTGACCTCCCGCCCCGGACAGCACGGTCAGGTCAACGCCGTGCTGGTCGAGTAATCCGGCACGCAATCAGCTTTTTCAGCTGTTCACGAATTTGGAGCGACAGCGTCGGCTATGGCCGTGGGGCGGCCTTCTGGAGGGCGCTTTCGGCGATATTGCCGCCGTAGTCGGCGGTTCGGGACAGCGAGTCGACCACGCGGCCAAGCAACTGTGCGCTCTGTGGGTCTAGCTCTCTGACCTTTCCATCGACCTCGCGGGCGGTTTCGTCGACTTCGGGAATACGAGAGCGAGCCTCGTTTGCCAGTTCGACGGCCTCGTCGTTGTCGTCAGCTAACAGCGCATCCATCGCGGTTTCGGGGACAGCAATGGCCTCAGTCTCCAGTTGATCGAGAAGGTCAGCAGTCTCGCCGGTGATTTCACCGATCTCCTGAGAGAGGCTGGCAATCTTGGTCGCGTGGTCAGCGATACGCTCCAGCTGACGGGCGCTGGACTGGTAATCGAACACTGTCTCACGTGGGAAGCCGATCTCGTTGGCAGCCGTCGGATTGCGAAGGACGGTTCGGAACACTCGGGAGACCATGTACCAGAGGCGGTCCACGTCGTCGTCGCGCTGTATCACGTCCGCCGCAAGGTCATTGTCATCCTCGATGAGCGCCTCGACGGCGTCTGAGAGCATCGTCAACGAGACCAGCCGCATACGTGTAATAGCATTAAGCACGGACAGTTCCGACGAATCGAGCAGGTCCTGCAGGACGACCCGGTCGGCCGTCTCCTCGATCATCTCTAGACCGACCAGTCCCTGTGTCGCATCGCGGATGATACGCCGCTGTTCGGCCGTTATCCGGGCGGCTTCCAGTCGGATGATATCGAAGCCGCTAACGTACATCGTCATCACCGCCCGCGTGAGTTCGTGCCTGTTTTCGAGGCCAGTCACGTCCAGCGTTCCCTCGACGTGGTCGTCGCCGTGCTGTGGTGAGACCAGTAGCAGGTCGTCTTCGGCATAAAACTCGACGACACTGCCGCTTTCGACGCCGTTCTCTGTTGCCCACTCCTTCGGTAACGAGACAGTATACGTGGACCCGCCCGTCAGCTGTACTTTGCGCGTCTCCATAGTACTTTGAATACGCGCTGCAGATTTATAAAATATACTGAAACTATATATCAACGGTCAAAACTCTGACTTGCGCTGTCATGGAATCACGACACGTGATGCGGGCGCTAAGCCAAGTGGTCTGCTAACAACATCATCCCGATGAATTGTTGCCTTGATCGGGGCTCAATCGGCTTTAGACAGCTTTTACGTCGTTTTTGCGGTGTAAGACGGTAGCGCCACATAATAGTATATAGTAATATATAGTGTTTATACCTGAATATAGGGCTAATAGTAGGGTACTTATCCGCTCTTCATCTCCAATCTGATGATGACAGATTCACCGAGCGGTGGTATCTCTCGCCGTCGTTTTTTAACAAGTTCTGGTGCAATCGGGACACTGGCGCTGGCTGGCTGTGTCCAGAATACGAACAGTGGCGACGGCAGTGGCTCCGATGGCAGTGGGTCTGACGGTAGCGGTTCCGACGGGCTCTCGGGGCAGGTCATTATCAAGGGCAGCAGTACCGTGTTCCCCATCTCCGACGCGATGGCCGAGGAGTTCATGGCGGAGCATGGAAACGTCAACGTCACCGTCGACTCCACGGGGAGCGGCGGCGGTTTCGAGAACTGGTTCTGTCCCGGGGACTCCGATATTAACGGGGCCTCCCGTCCTATCACGGACGCCGAGATAGAGCAGTGTTCTGGCAACAATGTCGAGCCAGTTGAGTTCGAGATCGCGGGCGACGCTCTGACTGTCGCGGTCAACAACGATGCCGACTGGGTCGACTGCCTGACCTTCGACGAACTGCGCCAGATATGGAGCGATGAATCGGATGTCACGAACTGGTCAGACGTGCGTGACGAGTGGCCCGACATGGAGATCGAACGCTACGGCCCGGCGTCGACCTCTGGGACGTTTGACTACTTCAACGAGAACGTCGTCGGTGAGGACACCGAACACACGACTGAGTACCAGCCGACCGAGGAGGACGAGACTATTGTCCAGGGAATTCGTGACAACGAGGGCGGCATCGGATACTTCGGGTTCGCGTACTACAACTCAAACTCCGAAGCGGTGAAAGCCGTCGAAGTCAAGGCCGAGGAGGACGGCGAATGCACCGCCCCGAGCCTGGCAAACGCCACGGACGGCTCGTACCCGCTGGCCCGGCCGCTGTTCATCTATGCGTCCGAGTCATCCCTGCAGAACGAGGCGGTCTACGAGTTCATTCGGTTCTACCTCGAACAGGCCGAAACCGATATGATTCAGGAGATCGGGTACGTGCCTTCGAGCGCCGAACAGCGCGATGAAAACCTCGAAAAGCTGGACGAGGTTGCTGGCTAACACAGTATAGAGTCGGCTTACTCACATGAGCACATTATTGGAGACAACACAATGAGCACCGAGACGCCCGGGCCGGATATTACGTCCAGACCGAGCGGACGCGCAGCACGCGAGCGGATGTATCGATACGTCCTGCTCCTGTGTGCTGCCGCGTCGATTCTCGTCACCGTCAGCATCGTCGTGTTGCTCGCACGCGACGCGGTCACGTTCTTTACGCTGGTGAACCCGGTCGACTTCTTCACCGGAACGGAGTTTCTCATCAGTCGGAACGTCTATGGGTTGCTCCCGCTGTTGAGCGGCACACTGCTGGTGACGGTAATCTCTGCCGTCATCGCGCTCCCGACGGGCGTCGCGGCCGCGATCTACCTCAGCGAGTACGCCAGCGACCAGATGCGCTCGGTTCTGAAACCGGGGCTGGAAATCTTGGCTGGTATCCCGACGGTCGTCTACGGTATCTTTGCGCTCGTATACGTGACGCCGTTCCTCCAGACCATCGGGCTCCCGGTCAACACGTTCAATATCCTCAGCGCCTCCATCATGGTCGGCATCATGATTATCCCGATGGTCTCCAGTCTGAGCGAGGACGCGATGAGCGCCGTCCCAGACTCACTACGACAGGCCGGCTACGGGATGGGCGCGACGAAATTCGAGGTGACCACCGGCGTCGTCGTCCCCGCGGCGGCCTCGGGCATCTTCTCCTCGTTCATTCTCGCCCTGTCGCGGGCTATCGGCGAGACGATGATCGTCGTTGTCGCGGCCGGCAGTCGGCCACGGATGCTGAACCTCTCGGACCCACTGGCAAACCTCTTTCAGGGGTACCAGCCGATGACGGCAGCGATGGTCCAGATCAACAGCGCCGACAGCGTCAGTCAACTGGGCTTTACCAGTCTCTTCGCTATCGGCCTGACGCTGTTTGTCATCACGTTCCTGTTGAACCTGTTGAGCAACCGAATCGCGGCGCGCTACCGGGAGGAGTACGAATGAACACTGGGGGACTGAACTGATGGCAACACGAAAACCTGAAACAGGCTGGCACGGGGAGAACAGCGATGTCAACCATCTGCGTGGGCGTGCCTTCGAGGCGACCTGTCTCGCGGCGACCGCGTTCGGACTCGTCTCTGTCCTGATTCTCCTGCTGTTCGTCGCCAACGACGCGTTCCGGCCCTTTTCCGCCGACGCGGGCTGGCTGGCGACCTACGCCGCCACCGTGGTGGTGCCGCTGGCCGCACTGGCTGTCTACTACTATCGACTCGACGAACCGGCCGGCGAGGTTGCCTATGTCACCAGCGGACTCCCGGTCGTTGGACTTCTGCTTACCGGCGGATTTGCGGTGCTGTTCATCGAACTTATTTCCGTGCTTGGGTGGTTCGCCCTTCTCATTTCGCTGGCCGTGGCCGCCGGTCTGATTGTCGCCCACGGCCGACTGCGACCGAAGGCGGCGCTCGAACGGCTTGGTGTCGTGTTCCTCGCTCCGGTCATCACCGTGTTCGGTCTGCCACCTATCTGGTTCAATTCGTTCGTTACCGACGCTGCCGCGGCGCTCGGTCTCGATTTCGGGCTGTACTACCGCGTGATCAGCCTCCGGGAGGCGATCATGATGCTCCCGTTCGTGCCCACAGACTGGGTCATGTTGCTCCTGACGCTCGTGCTTCCAATCGCTGGTGCCGCAGGCTGGTTCGTCGAACAGCGACGCGAGTCGCGGCGTGACGGTCTGGCCGTCGTCGGGATGACGACGGCGGTCGCGGTGTTGGGCCCCGTCGCTGGGCCGCTACTCGGGATCGGGACTGAGGTGTGGCTACTTCTGGTCACCTTCGCCGCGCTCCCGCTTGGGGTCTACGTCGAAGGCGTGATTCGCCGTGGCGAGGGCGTCCGCGGACTCGCCTTCCCGGTCGTCGCCGTGCTGGGTGTGGCCGCTGGGGCCGTCGCCACCAGTGCGCTCGGGTTTGCCGGACCGAACCCATGGCTCGACTGGGGCTTCCTGACGAGCGCGACCTCACGGACCGCTGCTGATGCCGGTATCTACCCTTCGATGGTCGGCTCAGTGATGATGATTATCGTGATTGTGCTCACTACCTTCCCGGTCGGCGTCGGGGCGGCGATCTATCTTGAGGAGTACGCCCCCTCGCAGGGACTGATGGGGAAGTTCGTCACGCTCATCGAGATCAACATCGGAAACCTCGCCGGCGTCCCGTCGGTCGTATACGGCCTGCTCGGACTGGCGCTTTTCATCCGGGTTCTCCAGTGGCCCCAGGGGTCCGTCATCGTCGCCGGCCTCGCAGTCGGCCTGTTGATACTCCCTATCGTGATCATCTCCGCGCAGGAGGCGATCCGGTCTGTCCCCGACTCGTTCCGGCAGGCGTCCTATGGAATGGGTGCCACCCGCTGGCAGACGATCCGACAGGTCGTCCTTCCCGAAGCCCTGCCGGGCATTCTGACCGGAACGATACTGGCGCTGGGTCGGGCTATCGGCGAGACGGCCCCACTGCTGATGATTGGGGCGGCGGCGTCGGTCCGGCTCGCGCCGAACAGCTTCTTCGATGTGGCGAGTATGATGCCCCGCCAGATCTTCTCGTGGTCGTCGGAACTGGACCCGGCGTTCCGCCACGGCGTGCTGGCGGCCGGCGTGATTACACTGCTTGCAGTGTTGCTGGTGATGAACGCGACAGCGATTGTCATCCGGAACCGGTATCAGCGAACAGGATAATTCATGACAGAGAACGAGATGACGAGCAACGACAGTACCGAGCCCACACCGACCACTGAAACGGCCGCGTCGTCACCCGACCCGTCCGGCGACCCTCTCATCGAACAGTCGATCGACGTGGAGGGAACCGACTCGACCGCGGCCGAGACGGGGAAACCAGTCATCGAATCCAGTGACCTGAACGTGTTCTACGGCGAGACGCAAGCGCTCCAGAGCATCGATCTGGCCATCCCTGAAAAACAGGTGACCGCCATGATCGGCCCCTCCGGCTGTGGCAAGTCCACGTTCCTGCGGTGTATCAACCGCATGAACGACCTCATCGACGCGGCACGGGTCGAAGGGGACCTCCACTTCGAGGGGAAAAACGTCTACGACGCTGACGTGGACCCGGTGGCGCTGCGGCGACGCATTGGAATGGTGTTCCAGCACCCGAACCCCTTCCCCAAGAGTATCTACGACAACGTCGCCTACGGCCTCCGGATTCAGGACCAGACGGAGAACATCGACGAGAAAGTCGAGACGGCACTCAAGCGCGCCGCACTGTGGGACGAAGTCAAAGACCAACTGGACAAGAGCGCACTCGACCTCTCAGGTGGTCAGCAACAGCGGCTCTGCATCGCCCGCGCTATTGCCGTCGACCCAGACGTGATTCTGATGGACGAGCCGGCGTCGGCGCTTGACCCGATCGCCACCTCGAAGATCGAGGACCTCATCGAGGAGTTGGCAGAGGAGTTCACGGTCGTCATCGTCACCCACAATATGCAGCAGGCGGCTCGCATCTCCGACAAGACGGCTGTCTTCCTCACTGGCGGCGAACTCGTCGAGTTCGACGATACTGACAAGATTTTCGAGAACCCCGAGAGCCAGCGCGTCGAGGACTACATCACCGGCAAGTTCGGATAACCGCCATCAGTCGCCCTTCGCTGTCGCCACTCACCGCTCCAGCGTCGCTTCGGTGTCAATGCCGTACACCGCCTTCGGTGTCTCGACGTGTGCTGTTCTGACCGCGTCTTCGTCCCCGTTTTCGAGGAGCCAGCGGACGCGCCGCGGCACGGTCTTCGGGCCAAGTACTGCGCCGGGGCGGTCCGGGTCGTCGATGTAATCGGTCTCCATCAGGAACGGGTCGTCGGTCTCGACCGCGATTTCCAGTTCGTCCTTATCTGCAAGTACCGATTTGACCGGGCCGCGGAGTCGGCCCCCGGAGTAGTGTTTGACGACCTGCGTGCGGTCAAGGCCACGGTCTTCGGCCCAGCGAGCGACTGCTTCGAAGTCTTCGCCGCCCTCGGTGTGGAGCTGTATCGCACAGCCCACATCGGCGGCGCGTTCGAACCCGTGGCACATCACTTCGTTCGAAGCCTCCCAGACGGCGTCGTCCACGTCGTAGTGCGGGCGGCCGGACTTCATCGCGAGCGCATCGCCGTTATCGACGTACTCCGCCGCCACGTCGAGGCCGGTCTGCATGATATCTCGCGCTTCCGGCGGCGTGTAGCCGTCGTCGACGAGCTTCGAAATTAGTGCCGGGTGGACGCCGAGGACGGGCCAGGCGCGCCCGTCCAGCACCTCGGTTGCTGTGGCGGCGGCCTCGACAGTCAGGTCGAACACTTCCCGGAAGATCGCCTCGTCAGTGGCCTTCTCGACAAGATGCCAGGACGGCTTGTTGAGCACCAGCAGGTGTGTTCCGCCCTGGGACGCGAACTCCTCGGCTGCCGCGACGTTCCGGCCGTTGACCGGGTCGAGATGGAGGTGGTTATCCAGTACCGGCGTGTCGTCGATGTCCATACGTGCTCAATAGCACTGGCCGAAAAAACAGTTGGCGTCCTGGGCGTCGGAGATTAGAGCGTCACTGCGTCTTCAGCCGCGTTGCGTAACGCATCGGAGCGGCCGTACTCCCCCGGCGCGATGGCGACCGTCTTGACCCCTTCCCGTGCGGCCACTTCCAGCGCCGGCTTGAAATCCGTATCCCGCGAGGCGACGGCCAGCACGTCTATCTGTCCAGCAACGGCGGCGTCTGTCGCGTCAACAGCGAGTCGGACATCAACGTCACCGCTGGTTGTTCGAACCTCGAACCCGCGGGCTTCAGCGGCCTGAATGAGTCCGGGCGAGGCGTTCTGGTCGACGTAGAGACGGGTGACTGCCAGCGGGCCGTACTCAGCTGCGATATCTCGGACCTCGTCTAAATCGACGTCGAATTCAGACCTGAGCACATTTGGGCCATCGACGAACAGTCCGACGCGCTGGGGCGAGTCTTTGTCCTCGAATATCCGACGGAGCAGCTTCATGCGCCTCTTTCCCCGCCCGGCCCGCTTATGCGTGCCGCTTCGATCCGTAAACCGCCTCCCGCTATATAGAATGACACGGCACAAAACTTAGGATGATTCCTCCCACACACTACGGACACATTTGCATGCGGAGTCGGCCAGCAATAAGTGTGTATAAAGTGACACATGAGTAAAGAATCTCTTCACGATCAAGACGTGCTAAACGGGCTTTGTGAGATAATTTCAGACCCGGCTATCGTCCTAGACGCCGACGGCGTCTTTGTCGATGTTATCCACAACGCCCACAACGGGGCATTATTTTTCAAAGATCCGGAAACACTGCTGGGAACAGATCTCTGGGATATTTTCTCTACAGCACAGGCTGACCAGTTCTACGCGATTATCGAGGATGTTCTGGAAACAGGTGAACAGCAGCACTTCGAGTACCAGCTATCGCTTGATCATGGGGATCGACACTTTGAGGCTCGCGTCACGCCGGTCGGCAGTGACAACGTAGGGCGCGTGCTATGGCTGGCGGAGGATATCACACAGCGCAAGCGGCGGCGAGAAAAGCAGGCCCTCATTGAGCGGGTCTTCGAGGTCAGTCCGGTCGGCATCGTCGTCGTAGAACGATCTGGAAGAATTTCGCTGGCTAACGATCGTGCCGAGGAGCTACTCGGTCTTGAACGCGAGAAAATCACTCGAAGACGATACGACCAGCCGGAGTGGAACATATACTACAAAGACGGGACGGAAATCCCCGATTCGGAACACCCGGTTACGCAGGTACTCGAATCGGGTGAACCGGTGTTTGGGTTCGAGCACTGGATAGAACTCGAGGATGGGAGCGAGCGGTGGCTTTCAAGCAATGCCGCGCCGATACTGGGCGACGATGGGACTGTCGAACGCGTCGTCGTTGGGCTGGACGACGCAACGAGATTGAAACAGCGGGAGGAACAACTGGAGTGGCTCGTCGGGACCGAAACCCTGGCCGACGTTGGCGGGTGGGAGCTCGATCTGGAGACGGGTCTGATAGAGGGAACTGCCGGCATGAAGCGCCTCTACGGAACGCCAGAGTACAATCCGACGCTTGAAGAGGCTATCAAACAGTACCATCCCAACGATAGAGCGGCCGTTCGCGACGCTATCGAGACCTGTCGTGAAACCGGCGAACCGATGGAACTAGAGGCGCGCCGTCAGACCGCTGACGAAACCGAGCGCTGGTTCCGACTCCGGGCCGAAAAGACGGTTCGCGACGGGACGCCGAAACTGCGAGGCATCGTTCGCGACATCACGCAGGACAAGGAGCGAGAGCAGCGGCTCATGGTCATGAGTCGGATTCTCCGGCACAACATCCGAAACAAGCTGACCGTGATACGGGGTAATTCAAGACTCCTCAAAGAAGAACTCGGCTCGTCCGATTTCTCTGTTGACGCCGCTAGCGGACACATCGACAGAATCGAAAACGCCTCGAAAGAACTTGATTCGCTGGCCGAGCGAGCACGGACGTTCGACCGGGCCATCGAGCGCGACCTCCGGAATGGGACACTCCACCTCGAGCAGACTCTCGTTGATATCCGGGACGACCTCACAGAACAACATTCCGGGGCAACCATTGAGGTAGCGCCGACTGACGCGGAGGTGTCAGGCGACAGGATGGCTATCGACCTGATACTGGAGATTCTTGTCGAGAACGCGCTGGAATACAGTGATCTGCCCGACCCGACAGTCAAGCTTACGGCCGAAGAGACGCCGATGGGTCAGGTGACAGTCAGCGTCGATACCGATGGGTCCGCTATCCCCGATATGGAACGCAACGTCTTGGATTCGGAGACGGAGGGGCCAGTGGCACACAGCCGTGGGCTCGGATTGTGGGCGGTTACGTGGCTTGTCCGACGCCTTGGCGGGTCTGTAACGATCGACGAAGACCACGACGGCGAAACACGGGTCGAGCTCGTGTTCCCGCTGGCGCAAAGCGAGTAACGAAGGCCGACGGCGTATTTTCGGTCCCAGTCTTGTTGCCCCATCTACCGCAGTAAGCGATTTGATATCGTCGTATATAATTTATGAGACGCCAGCAAGCGGTGGAGGGCCAAACGGTAAGACCACGGGGGACGAGAGGTCCGCGTATGACACTGCGGTCACCACCGCTCTCTGCGATTCACGAGCGAGCAGACGCTTCGTTCACCGATTTCGGCGGGTGGGAGATGCCGGTCGAGTTCGAGTCGATCCGCATAGAACACGAGGCAGTTCGGAGCGAAGCCGGGAAGTTCGACGTTTCGCACATGGGACAGATAACCGTGGCCGGGCCGGACGCGGCGACGCTGACACAGCGGCTGACCACCAACGACGTGACCGTGCTGGACCCGGGCGAGGCCCAGTACGGGGCCATCACAGATGAGGACGGGATTATGCTGGACGACACCGTTGTCTACCGACTGCCGGAAGGCGCGGCCGATGAGTTCCTGTTTATCCCGAACGCCGGGCACGACGGAGAGATGACCGAGCGGTGGCTCTCTGAGCGAGATGAGCGTGGGCTTGACGCGACGGTGACGAACCGGACAGAGGAGTACGCGATGATTGCCGTCCAAGGGCCTGACGCGCCGGACCTGCTGTCGGCCGAGACAGATGTCTCGCTCACTGCCCTGTCTCGGTTCGAGGTGGCTGCCGGGGCTGTCGCCGGCGTGGACTCGCTAATCGCCCGGACGGGCTACACTGGCGAACCGGGCTTTGAAATCCTCTGTCCGCCCGACGACGCCGGGGTGGTCTGGGACGCACTGGAGTGTCAACCCTGTGGGCTCGGCGCGCGCGACACCCTCCGCTTGGAAATGGGCTTTCTGCTCTCCGGCCAGGAGTTCCATCCGGTTGACGAGCCCAGAACGCCCTACGAGGCCGGTATCGGCTGGACAGTTAAGCTCGATACGGAGTTCGTCGGTCGGGACGCACTGGAGGGCGTCGCCGCGGACGGTCCCGAAGAGAAGCTCATCGGCATCGAGCTTGTCGACCGCGGCGTCCCGCGCCATGGGTACGACGTGACAACGCCGGACGGGGAGCCGATCGGCCACATCACCAGCGGAACGATGAGTCCGACACTGGGAGCACCGATTGCCCTCGCCTACGTCCCGTCGGCGTACGCTGAACCGGACAACTCCGTCCGCGTCGTCGTCCGCGGTGAACCGAAGAAAGCACGTACCAGGAGCACGCCATTCCTCGATAGATGAGCTTCGACGTTCCCGACGACCTGCGATATCTGGAGTCACACGAATGGGTACGCGTCGCCGGTGACACCGCCGAGGTCGGCATCACGGCGTTCGCACAGGACGAACTCGGCGACGTGGTGTTCGTCGAACTGCCCGATGAAGGCACGGAGCTGACTGCGGGCGAGGACTTCGGCGTGGTGGAGTCTATCAAGGCTGTGTCCGACGTGTACGCCCCCGTCTCCGGCACCGTCACAGCAGTCAACGACCGACTCCGCGACGAGCCGGAATTGCTGAACGAGGACCCGTTCGGCGACGGCTGGATGCTCATTGTCGAGGTTGACGACAAGAGCGAAACCGACGACCTGCTTTCGCCCGACGCGTACCGCGATCAAATCGAGTAACCCCCGGTAGCAGCGGTCCCTTGCAGGGGGTGAAAGGAGTAACCTAATGTGGACACGGTCGCTAGCTGTCGATATCATGTCACCCCGGCGCTACTGGGTGGTTCTCAAATGAGTAACAGTAACTCACATGCGACAGGCAGTCCGTACGCACCGCAGACGGCCGCAGAAACCGCGGCGATGCTCGATGTTGTCGGAGCCGACGACCTCGAGTCGCTGTTCGACGTTCCCGAGTCCGTGGCCTTCGACGGCGAGTTCGGCATCGACGCCCGGAGCGAGCGGGCGACGCGCCGGGAAGTCGCTGGCCTTCTGAGCCGCAACGCCGACCTGACTGAGTTTCTCGGCCGCGGCCACTATGACCATTACGTCCCGAGCGTCGTTGACGACCTCGCCGGCCGCTCGGAGTTCCTGACCTCCTACACGCAGTACCAGCCCGAGGTCGCACAGGGATTCCTGCAGGCCCTCTTTGAGTTCCAGTCGATGCTGGTGGAACTCACAGGACTGGACGTTGCCAACTGCTCGATGTACGACGACGCGACGGCGCTGGGCGAGGCGGCGACGCTCTCCCAGCGCGTCCGTTCGGTCTCGGGCGACCGGATTCTGGTTCCTGAACACCTCCGGGAGGGCAAACGCGCCGTCCTGTCGAACTATGCCGAGGGACCAGACCTCACGGTCGAGTCCTACCCGATGACCGACGGCGTCGCCGACGTGCCGGCGCTGGCCGACGGGATCGGCGACGACACCGCGATGGTGTACGCCGAGTCGCCGACAGTCCGTGGCGTTATCGAAGAACGGCTCGGCGCAATCGGTGACCTTGCCCACGACCATGACGCGCTGTTCTGTCTCGGCTCGGATCCGATCGCGCTGTCCCTGCTGGAGCGCCCAGCCGATGTCGGAGCCGACGTGGTCGTCGGCGACGCCGCGTCGCTGGGGACTGGTACCGCCTACGGCTTCGGGCTGGGGATGTTCGTCACCCGCGAGGAGTATCTGCGGCAGGTCCCCGGTCGGCTGGTCGGGGCCAGCGAAGACGCAGCCGACCGTCGCGCGTACACGCTGACACTCCAGACGCGGGAGCAGCACATCCGCAAGGAACGGGCCACTTCGAACATCTGTACGAATCAGGCGTGGGTTGCGCTCCGGACCGCGATGCACGCCGCGTGGCTCGGTCCGGACGGGCTGGTCGATCTTGCTGAAGACTGCGTCACCCGCGCTCGTGACTTGGCCGACCGCCTCGACGATATTATCGGGGTGACGGCCCCGATTCACGGCCGCCACCACTTCCGGGAGTTCCTCGCACACACGGACCAGCCCGCAAGCGCCATCGTTGCCGACCTCGCAGCCGATGGCTTCGCGGTCCACGCGGTCGACGACCACCTGGTGCAGGTGTGTGTGACCGAGACCACTACTGATGCCACAGACGAGTTCGTGGCGGCGTTCCGGGAGGTGGCGAAATGACACTCGCCTCGCGCTACTCGGCGAAACACCGTGGGACAAACCACGTCCCGCGAGCTTCACGCTCGACACGGGGGTGTCTCTTCGCCTCGCGCTACTCGGCGAAACACCGTGGGACAAACCGCGTCCCACGAGCTTCACGCTCGACACGGGGGTGTCTCGCGTGAAATACGATCAAGCGCGCTGGACCGACGACAGCGACGACCTGTACGAGCCGCTGCTCTCGGAGAAGACGAGCAAGACAGTTGACATCGAGGATTCGCCGCTGCCAGATGATCTGACGCGGGACAGCCTCTCACTACCGGACCCGGCCGAGCCTGAACTGGCCCGGCACTATACGCGCCTCTCGCACATGAACTACGGCGTCGAGAGCGGGCCGTTCCCGCTCGGCTCGTGTACGATGAAGTACAACCCCTCCTTCACCGAGGACGTGGCTGCACGGGCGGACGCCGCCATCCACCCTGGCCGACCCGATTCGACGGTACAGGGGACGCTGGCGCTGTGTCACCGGCTTCAGGACTATCTGGGCCGCATCGGCGGCATGGACGCCGTAACGCTACAGCCGCCGGCCGGCGCGGCCGGTGAGTTCACCGGCATCCAGATCGCGAAGGCCTACCACGAACACAACGACGACGAGCGCTCGGAGGTCGTCATCCCGGACTCGGCGCACGGCACGAACTTCGCGACGGCGGCGATGGCTGGCTACGAGGTCGTGGAGCTACCGAGCGGTGACGACGGCCGCGTCGACATCGAGGCGCTGGAGGCGGCCGTCGGCGACGACACTGCCGCGCTGATGCTCACGAACCCCAACACGCTTGGGCTGTTCGAGCGCGATATCGAGCACGTCGCCGACATCGTCCACGACGCCGGCGGCCTGCTGTACTACGACGGCGCGAACCTCAACGCCTTGCTTGGGCGCGCTCGCCCCGGCGACATGGGCTTCGACGTGATGCACTACAACGTCCACAAGACGTTCGCGACACCCCACGGCGGCGGTGGCCCCGGTGCCGGCCCGGTCGGCGTCCGCGAGGAACTGGCCCAGTTCCTCCCGAACCCACACGTCAGGGAACGTGGTGGCAACTACGAACACTACGAGCCGGCGAACTCGATCGGGAAGGTGCATGGCTTCTACGGCAACTGGCCGGTATTGCTCAAGACCTTTGCGTACATCGCCAGATTGGGCGACGAAGGCCTCCGAGACGCCAGCGCGAAGGCCGTGCTGAACGCGAACTACCTCGCTGAGCAGATAGAGTACGAGGTGCCATTTGGCCCGTTCCATCACGAGTTCGTCGCCAGCGCGGGCGAGCAGGACGCTGCTGACGCGGCCAAGCGGATGCTCGATTACGGCGTCCATCCGCCGACGACGAAGTGGCCCGAAATCGTCGACGAGGCGTTGATGACCGAGCCCACGGAAGGAGAAACCAAGCGCTCGCTGGACCAGCTCGCGGCCGCGTTCAACGCCGTGGCTGGTGATTCGGACGCCGAACTGGCCGATGCGCCGTCGCGTCCGGCGGCGAAACGCATCGATCAGGTGACCGCGGCCCGGAACCCACAGCTCTCCTGGCAGGCGCTTGACGACACGTAGCCGCTCGTTTCGACATTTGATACTCTCGCCAGAGCGTATATGCCACCCCGTCGTATAGCAATTACAACGGAACGCTATGTCCGATATGCCGAATTTGTTGTACGTATGCCCTGCCGGCGAAGACGCGGACACAGCCATACCTGACGCACTGGTCTCAGTCACGGCAGTCGCCACTGTGACGGACGCGCTGTCGGAACTGGCCGAGCACGGCTACGATGCCGTCGTCTGTGAACAGCACCTGTCAGGGTCAGAAACCGGGCTAGATGTGTTAGCGGCGATACGTGAGCAGTACGACGCGCTCCCGGTCGTTCTCTGTACGGCCGAGCCAGACGGGACGGTCGCCGCTCGCGCGACACGGCTTGATGTAACCGAGTACGTCCCTCGCAGCGAAGTGTCGCTGACAGATCGGGTGTACGACATCGTGACGCAGGGACGCGAACCGACAGGCCGGGACGACGAGAGCGACCCACTGGCTGCTCCCGATGACCGGCCGACGCGGCTCCCGCCGGAACTTGCAGACTCTTTTGATGCCATCGCCGGCAGTATCTCCGACGCCGTCGTCACCATCGACGCCGACAGCGAGGTCGTATACGCAAACGACGAGGCTGTCGAACTGACGGGCTACGACCGCAAGGAACTAGTCGGCGACGACTTCGCGAAAGTCATTCCCGAACATCTGCGAAGCGCTCACTTCGAGGGATTGGATCGATACCTTCGGACTGGCAACCGGAACGTCGACTGGGACTACCTCGAACTGCCGCTCGTGACCGCCGCCGGAGACCAGCTGACCGTCGCGGTGTCGTTCGGCGATTTCGAGCGAAACGGGCAGTGGTTCTGTACGGGCGTTCTCAGGGACATCTCCGACCGAAAAGAGCGCGAACGGGCCCTCGAAGAGACGAACCGGCGACTCGACCTGGCGCTGGACGGAACGGACACCGGCGTCTACGAGTGGAATCTAGAAACTGACGAGATGGTCTGGGACGAGGCGACCGCGGAACTCTTCGGGACGACACCGACGGCCTTCGAAGGCACCGCCTCGGCGTTCTACGAGTATATCCACCCCGACGACCGCCAGTCGCTCGAAGCGGCGTTCGAGCGGGTGTCTGAAAGCGATGAACGAGTCGACGCCGAGTTCCGTACCGACGTCGACGGGGAGACGCGGTGGCTCCGGACGCGCGGAGTCATCGAGGAACGCGACGCACAGGCTCCGCGTCTCGTCGCCATCGCCACGGATATCACAGCACGCAAGGAGCGCGAACGGACGCTGCGTGCCAACAACGACTCGCTACAGGAGCTGACACAGCTTGCTACCGGAAACGGACTCAGCGAGGCAGAGACCGTCGGTCGAGTCATCGAAATCGGGCTGGACCGACTCGACATGGCGTTTGGCTACCTGAGCCGTATCGAGGACGGAGTCCACGAAATCCAGACGGTCACCGGGAACACCCCTCTCGAATCCGGGACAGAGACGCCGCTTGCGGATACCTACTGCCAGCGAGTGCTCGACTCCGGTGACCTCTATGCGATTGCCGATGCCACCACCGAGGGGGGACACGCGGCGGACGTGTACCAGCAAAGCGGCGTCGCGTGCTACGCCGGTGGCCTCATCACGGTCGCCGGCGAGCCCTACGGAACGCTCTGTTTCGGGGACGAACAGGCCCGGTCAGAGTCGTTCTCCGATAGCGAGGAGGCGTTCATGAAACTGCTCGTTGAGTGGGTCAACCACGAACTCGAACGCCGCCACCGTGAGGACGAACTCGAACGGTACGAGAACATCATCGAGGCGGTTGACGACGGCGTGTACGCCCTCGACTCCGAAGGGTACTTCCAGTTCGTCAATCAGGCGATGACCGACCTGACGGGCTACTCCGAGGAAGAGCTGCTTGGCTCGTACACCGGCTTCATCAAGAACGACGGCGTCGTCGAGCGCGCCGAATCTATCGTTCAGGAGATGATATTCGAGGACCGCGACGACGAGGAGACGTTCGAACTGTCGATCCAGCAGGCGTCGGGAGGGTCGTTCCCTGCGCAAGACCACATGACGCTACTGTACGACGACGACGAGCGATTCGCCGGGACCGCAGGCGTTATTCGGGATATCACGGAGCAGAAACGGCGTGACGAGGCGTTGTCCGGACTACTGGACACGACCCGGTCGCTCATGCAGGCACAGACGCCTCAGGAAGTCGCCGAAACGGTCATCGAGGCGACCCGGTCGGACCTCGGGTTCGACCACTCGCTCGTGCGGCTGTACGACGAGGAGACGGACACGCTCCGGCCAGCCGCTGCCAGCGACAAAGTCCCGGACCGGCCGGTATACAACGCCGACGAGGGGTTTCCCGGAGAAGCGTTCGAGCGCGGCGACCCGCTGGTCATCGACGAGTTCGACCGGGTCGACAACTACGACTCCGACGTTCTGTCGGCGACGATGTACCTCCCGATGGGTGACCACGGTGTCGTGAGTGTCGGTGCGCAACAGGGACACGAGTTCACCGAATCGGATGTCTCCGTCGGGAAGATTCTCGCGTCCAATGCAGCCGCCGCGTTCGACCGCGTCGAGCGCGAGCGGAGCCTGTTGCGGTACGAATCAGTGGTCGAAAATGTCCGTGATATGATGTACGTCCTCGACGACGAAGGCCGGTTCCAGCTGGTCACCGAACCGCTCGCCGAATGGCTCGGCTACGAGCGGGCGACGCTTCTGGGCCAGCACCCGCGCATTGTTCTCGATCAGGACGCGATTGATGAGTTTACATGTCGCATCGGTGACCTCTGTCAGCAGGGCGGAACCGGGGCGGTCCAGCTCGAAACGGCGCTGGAAACGGCACACGGAGAGCAGCGCCCGGCAGAGATCGAGGTGTCGCTGATCGACGCGGACCAGTTTCGTGGTACCGTCGGCGTCGTCCGGGACCTGACTGAACTCAAGCAGGCGCGGGCAGAGCTGGAAGACGAACGCGACCGGTTCTCGTACCTGTTTAACACGCTTCCAGACGCCGTCATCGAGACGGAGACAGTTGCGGATGAGTCGGTCGTCAGATCAGTCAACCCCGCGTTTTCCGACGTGTTCGGGTACGGTCAGGACACGGCCGTCGACAGTCCCCTATCCGACCTCCTCCGGCTGCCGGACACTACGAACGACGAACTACCCCAGTTTGACGATGGACAGGCAGACGGCGACCCTTTCCAGACTGAACTCCGACTGATGACCGAGACAGGGTTCCGTGACTTCCTCTTCCGGGGCGTGCCATACAGCCGGGACGGCGACAGCGTCCGCGGGTTCGGTATCTACACGGACATAACCGAACAGCGCGAGCGTGAGCGCCGGCTGAAACTGCTCAACCGGGTCCTGCGGCACAATCTCAGAAACGACCTGACCGTCGTCCTTGGCATGGCTGACGCGCTGGACGAGCGAATCGACGACGAGAATCATCGCTCCATTCTCCACAGGCTCCAGCGAAAGGCCGAAGAGATGGCGTCGCTGAGCGAGCGCGCACGCGACATGGAGCGGTCCGTGCGCCGCGACCAGTTTGGCACGGGCCCGGTCGACGTGTCCGCGACTGTCACGGATATCGTGTCATCGTATCGTGACAAGCACGCCGGCAAAATTGAAACACACCTCCCGGAGACGCCGGTTACGGCGGGTGACGGGCGGCTACATCGTATTCTGGGCGAACTCGTCGAAAACAGCCTCGAACACGGCGGCGATGACCCTTCGGTCCGCGTCGACGTCCAGGTGGACCGACAAACCGTCTCTATCACGGTCGCTGACGACGGGCCGGGGATTCCACAGCACGAACTCGATGTTGTGACGGGCGACGAACCAATAACGCAACTGCGCCACGGAACCGGACTCGGCCTGTGGCTGGTCGTCTGGGTGGCCGAAACCTACGGCGGCACGGTGGACTTCGGTAGCGGTTCGGACGGCGGGGCAGTCGTCACGCTGAAACTGCCCCGGATAGACGTCTAGATAGTGTCGCGGATCCGGTCGGCGAGCACGCTGTACTGCTCCGTGCCCGTCCCTTTCTGGACCACGGCAGTGACGCCGTGCTCTGTGGCGGCATCTGCGACATCGTCGTGCTCACGGGCCGTAAACAGCAGGAACGGGATGTCAACGCCGTTCTCCCGAAGCGCGGCACACAGCTCCATCCCGTCGAGCCGGGGCATCTTGTAGTCACTGACGACTGCGTCGAAATCGCCGTCAGTGGCCAGGTCCAGTGCCGCCTCTGGGTCGGCCTCCGTCGTTATTTCGAATCCGTCTTCCTGTCCCAGAAACGTCCCGACGATTTCTAGAACGTCTACGTCCTCGTCTACCAGTAGGACCTCGATACTCATCGATTCTATGTCTGTGGTTCCCCGATAAAAACTCTCGGTCACCGCATCGCATCTAGGTCGACCACGACTCGCTTGTCCACGGTAATCCACGTCGATAGCTTGGCAATGCCGGAAAGCCCCCGTGGTGACACGGTACAGCGGTCCGGTTCACCGGTGTACTCAACCACGGTCATCGACAGCTCGTGCGGGGCCTGCGCCTGTTCGGTGGTCGCGCTCCCTGCACCATCCGGGTCGAGATTCATCGGTAGTAGATATCTCTCGGGGAGAGTGTAAAACGGCTGCTAAGAGGTCTCTATACCGCTCCGGAGAGCTATGCCGCCTGCCCGGTGTCGACTTCGCCGTTGATACGAACGAACCCGTAGTCACACTCCGGGCAGTGCCACTTGACTTTGGTTCCCAGATGCATCGTCGTGCTCGCGACCTTCCAGAAATCGCGGTACTCTTCGCATTCAGGGCAGTAGTGTTCGAGTTCGAGGCTCATATCGAGTAGTTTCCGCGGGGGTACAGTTGAATTTCCCGGTTCTACTCGGGACGGCGAAGCAGGCAAACCACTCGAACCCCTGTCTTTCAGTATGACTCCGAGTGCGTACGAGCCGACCCATCCAACAGCACTGGCTGCCGATGCGGAGGCACCGCCGCCGTCGGCGACTGCAACGGCGACGTTCGGCATGGGCTGTTTCTGGGGCCCGGACGCGCGGTTCGGCGCGACACCAGGTGTGGTCAGGACCCGGGTCGGCTACGCTGGCGGAACGGAACCGGACCCGAGCTACTATTCGCTGGGCGATCACACCGAGGTCGTTCAGGTCGAGTACAACCCCGACGCGGTGAGTTACGAAGCGCTGCTGGACGTGTTCTGGGCAAACCATTCGCCGTTCTCCGCGCCCCTGAAGCGCCAGTACCGCGGCGTGGTGTTGGCACACGACGACCAGCAGTGCGAGGCCGCCAAGCGGACACGAGACGACCTCGAATCGCGGACAGGGAAGGTCGTTGAGACGGCCATCGAAACACTCGACCAGTTCTATCTGGCGGAAGACTACCATCAGAAGTACGAACTCCGCTCGACGCCAGTAGTCGCCGACGAACTCGAAGACACCTACGGCGACGCGTTCGTCGATTCGACGGTCGCCGCCCGGCTCAACGGCTTCGTCGCCGGCCACGGCGAGGACGACGAACGCGAGGCACTGTTTGCCGAACTGGATATTTCACCGGCTGCGCTCTCGGAGGTCCGCCGCCGACTCTGAACGCGGTGCCGGCGGTCCACAGTCGCCACGAGGCTCGGTCGCCTATGCTTGCCACGGGACTCGGCCGCCCACGCTCCCAAAGGATTCGCCCACGGCTATAAGACGCTGGCAGTGTCAGATTTAGCTATGACTATCTATACCGGCCGCGGCGATCAGGGCCAGACAGACCTCCGGAACATGGAGCGGGTCTCGAAGGACAGCCGCCGCATCGAGGCGTACGGCACCGTCGACGAAGTGAACGCGCTGGTCGGCGTCGTCAGACCGACCGGTCACGACGACATCGACGAGAAGCTCCGCGTCGTCCAGAACCATCTCCACATCGTGCAGGCCGACTTCGCCAACCCCAGCCCAGAGGAGGGCGACCCGCGGATACAGGAGTCCCACGTCGAGACGCTGGAAGAACTCATCGACGAGGCCGACTCAGAGCTGGACCCGCTCGAATCGTTCATCCTCCCATCCGGGTCGGAACCCGGGGCGAAGCTCCACCACGCCCGCGCGGTCTGTCGCCGCGCAGAGCGCCGCTGTGTCTCCTTCGCCGCCGAGGAGGCTGGCGTCAATGAGACGGCTATCATCTACCTGAACCGGCTCTCTGACGCCCTGTTTACGCTTGCCCGCCTCGTCAACAAGCGTGAAGGCATCCGCGAGGAGAACCCCGAGTACTGACGATTACACCACTTTTGTCCGGCAGGTAGGTATCGGTGACTCGACGCCACGCCAGCGCCGGCGGTTCGCAATAGCAAAGTGACCGGCCCGGAAGGGTGAGGTATGAAAGCGACCGCGAAGGCACATCCGATTCAGGGGCTGGTCAAGTACCACGGGATGCGCGACGAGGAACTGCGACTGCCGTACCACGACAGCATCTCCGTCTGTACCGCGCCGAGCCACTCGAAGACGACGGCCGCCTTCGACCCGAACCGCGAGGAGGACGTGTACGTCATCGACGGCGAGGAGGTCACCGGCCGCGGGGCCGAGCGTATCGACGCCGTCGTGGACCACGTCCGCGACCTCGCCGGCATCAACCACGGCGTCCGCTTCGAGTCGGCGAACAACTTCCCGACGAACATCGGCTTTGGCTCGTCCTCATCCGGCTTTGCCGCCGCGGCGATGGCCCTTGTCGAGGCGGCCGGTCTCGACATGACGCGACCGGAAATCTCGACCGTCGCACGCCGCGGCTCCTCCTCGGCCGCCCGCGCAGTGACGGGTGCGTTCTCTCACCTCCGGACCGGCATGAACGACAGGGACTGCCGGAGCGAGCGCATCGAGACGGACCTCGAAGACGACCTGCGAATTGTCGCCGGGATGGTCCCATCCTACAAGGAAACCGAGGAAGCCCACAAGGAGGCCGCCGAGAGCCACATGTTCGAATCCCGGATGGCCCACATTCACAGCCAGATTTCGGACATGCGCGACGCGCTGTACGACGGCGGCTTCGACGCTGTCTTCGACCTCGCCGAGAAAGACTCCCTGTCGCTGGCCGCCGCAACAATGACCGGCCCCGCCGGCTGGGTGTACTGGCAGCCCCGCACCATCGAGATATTCAACGCCGTCAGAGAACTCCGGAACACCGAGGACGTGCCGGTGTACTTCTCCGTCGACACCGGCGCGAGCGTCTACATCAATACGACTGAGGAGTACGTCGGCCGCGTCGAAGAGACGGTCGCCGACTGCGGCGTCGACACCCGCGTCTGGGATGTTGGCGGCCCCGCACAGATTCTCGACGAGGACAAGGCGCTGTTCTGAACTAGTCGACTGGCCGCCGGAGGCGGATCTCGACTTCGGTTCCTCCGAACCGGCTCTCCGACACCGAGATCGACCCATCCGACTCCCGGACGATCCACTGCGTGAGCCACAGCCCCGTGCCCGTGCTGTGCGTGAGCGGTGTCTCCGTTCCAGTTGTGAGAACCGCCTGCTCCGTCTCAGGGAGCCCCGGCCCGTTGTCAGCTACTCGGAGCACGACGCGGTCACCTTCGACCGCCGGTTCGACTACCACGTCGACCTGAGGCGTGTCGGCATCATTGTGTTCCACTGCGTTGTCGAGGACGTTATCAAGCGCGTACGGCAGGAGTTCGTGACCGACGACGTGGCCCTCGACCTGCAAGTCTTGTCGGAGTTCGATGGTCGTGTGCTCGGCTTGCAGGCGGCCGGCCCGGTCACAGAGCAATACACGCGGGTCGAAGGTTGTCTGTTCTGTCTCGTCGCTGTTTTGCAGTTTCTCAATCTGGTGGGCAGCCTCACTCAAACCACGGATATCCTCGATACGGTCCGCAATAATGTCGATATGCTCGCTCTCCCGTTCGTCGCTGAGTAGCTCCAGATGCCCGCGGATGACGGTCACGTCGTTGCGGATGTTATGCCGAAACAGGCGGTTGAGGACCGTGAGTCGCTGCTCGCGTTGTTTTTGCTCCGAGATGTCGTGGACGAACAGCGATGCACCGTCCGTGCTCTCGCCGGTGAGTGGCGCACCCCACAGCCGCACGTCGAGCGATGACCCATTGGCGTGCCGGTGACAGGATTCGACGCCGGTGAGCGATTCACCGTCGACAAGTGACGCCAGCAGCCTATCGAGCGTCTCCGGTGATTCGGCCAGCGTGTCGGCATACGGGCGGCCGACTACCTGACTCTCGTCCCAGCCAAACAGTCGCTCGGCACCGTCGTTCCAGAACTGAATCGACCTGTCAGCGTCCAGCACCACCACTGCGGCAGGTATTGACTGGACCATGGCTGAGAAGCGCTCCGTTAGCGACCCGACCGAATTCGCCAGTATTTCCACCTCCGTCTCGCGGTCGAGCCGAGCGTCCAGCAGCGCCAGTAGCTCAGACAGCAGCGTCCGAGACAGCGCCTCTCGCTCACGGACGGCGCTGTTCTGATACACGTCCAACAGCGCTTCGCGCGTTTCTGTGCGCCCTTCTTCAGCTAGCGATTGAAACAGCTCACCAACAAGTAACTCAGCGCCGTCGTCCATTTTAGGCTAGCCTAATCGGGGGAGTACATGAATATAAATGGAGCGATGGTCGCCGATTCGACTCTCTGCGGAGATAGGTCTATCAGCGTCTAGTTCCAACCGGGCAGTATGCGCGTCGCCGTCCTTGGAGCTGGATACGCCGGACTCACGCTCGCCAGAAAGCTCGAACAGACTCTCCCCGACAGCGTCTCACTGGTCGTCGTCGACGAACAGACGGAGCACCTCGTCCAGCACGAACTCCACCGGGTCGTCAGACGGCCGTCACTGGCCGAGGAAATTACCGTCGACCTCGATGGCGTCCTCGACTGTGAGATTCGACAGGCAACGGTCACCGATGTTGACCCGGATGCCGGCGTGGCGACGCTGGACGGGTCGGAGACGCTGTCCTACGACGTGGGCGCGGTGTGTCTCGGCGCTCGGACGGCATTCTATGGGCTCCCGGGTGTGCGCGAGCACGCGACGCCACTGAAGCGCCTTGACGACGCCCACGTGATCCGCGAGCGGTTCCACGGACTCAGTGACGGCGACCGTGTGGTTGTCGGCGGTGCTGGCCTGTCCGGCGTGCAGGTGGCCGGCGAACTGGCCGAGATGCGCGAGGACAGCGATATCGAGGTCCTCCTGCTCGAACAGGAAGACGCCGTCGCGCCGGCGTTCCCGGCGTCGTTCCAGTCGGCCGTCCACGACGCGCTGGTCGACGCCGGCGTGACAGTCAGGACCGGCACCGGTGTGGCCGAGGCCGATGCCGATGTCATTACGCTCACGGACGGCTCGGACCTGACGATGGACCAGTTCGTCTGGACCGGCGGTATCGAGGGGTCGCCGGCGCTTGACGCCGACCGACCCGTTGTCCGGGCGGACCTCCGACTCGGCGAGTCGACGTTCGCCGTCGGCGACGCCGCTCGGGTCGTCGACAGCGACGGCGAGGCTGTGCCAGCAAGCGCAGCGGCGGCCATCCGCGAGGCCCGCGTCGCCGCCGACAACATCGGAACACTCGTCGAGCGGTTACAGGGTAGCTCCGGCGAGTTCCAGCCCCGACTGACACAGTACCAGTTCAACGTGCCAGGGTGGCTCGTCTCGGTCGGCGACGACGCCGTGGCGAAGGTCGGTCCCTCTGTTCTCACCGGGCGGGCCGCGCTGGCGCTCAAGACAACTGTCGGCGCGGGCTATCTTGGAACGGTGGGTGCTGTCCAGAATGCCGTCGACCTCGTCAGCGAGGAATTGGATCTTACCGGCGAGGTAGAGAACGAGTAGAAATACTGCGACAACTGTCGACCGGCGCGTCAGTCCTCGCCGTCCGCGGTTGCGTTCCCGAGCACGTCGTCGGGTTCGATCCAGATGACGAATTCGTCTTCGCCGTCGCGGTCGACGACACCGTTGATATAATCGCCGTCGACTGGGGCGGTGTTCACTTCGGATTCAGCGACAGGCACGACCTGCCGGACCTCGTCGACGATCCAGCCCATCGCGCCCTGTTCCTCGAACACACCTGCATCAAAGACGACGATGAGGTTCTCCGACCCGTCGCTTTCGATATCCATCATCTCCTTGGGGTTGAGGATCGTCGTAATCTGCCCCCGGAGGTCAACGACACCCTCGACGTAGTCGTCGGTGTTGGGAACGCGGGTGACCGACTCGCGTTTGACAATCTCCTCAACGTAGTCGATGTCGAGACAGTAGTACTCGTCGCCAAGCGCGAATTCGAGTACCCGGACCAGTTCTTCTGTCTGGGTCGCGTCGTCGTCGATAGCCGCGGCGCGAGCACCACCCTCGGTTGTGGCGGTGTTGTCCGACGCCATCGCCTCCTCAATGAGTTCCTGGTCCGGCAACTCGACGCCAGTCGGCCCCTGCATCGGGCTGGCCGACGCCGACAGGTCATCCGTCGGCTGGTCGGCAACACCGGCGTCGACGTTCTCAGGGGTCATCTGTGCGGAGGCCTCTGCCGCTCGCTGTGCGGCGGCCATCGCGTCGGTGTCGCTCTGGTCAGTGGCGGCGCTGTCGGAGTCAGTGTCGGTGTCGCCGTCATTGGCAACCTGTCCATCGGCCGCAGCCGCTTCGTTAGATGCGTCATCGCTGGCGGCGGTCGCCGGTTCCGCGTCGGCGGCCTCGCCCGCCGTCGCCTCGGTTTCGCCCTCATCGTCGGGCTGTTTGCCGGACCCGTCCGCGGAGGCCTCGTCCGACTCCGCGGTGTCGTCGGTAGTTTCTGCCTTGTTCCCCTCGCGCATCTGTCGGATGCGCTCCGCTCTGTCCATGCGTTCGTCGTCACTCATGCTGGTACCTCTGTGTCGGTAAAGCCGAACTGCTCGTCGAGTTCTTCGGCGATGTCCTCAAAGACAGCCGCCATGTCGCACGATTCCTCGGTCGCGAAGATAGACTGGCCGGCGCTGAACGCGCGCTGCAGCGCTACCCGTTTGCGGACCTCCCAGACGGGGCTGTCCGGGAACGCCATGTTGAACCATTCGAGCATCGTCTCGTCTTCGGATGTCGTTTCGACCCGGTTGGCGACGACACCGAGCGTGTTGATCGACGCGTCGGTCTGGCGCTCCATTGCGGCCATCTGGTCCATCAGCAGTTCGATGGCTCGCTCGGAGGTGGCCTCAGTCAGTGCGGGAATGAGGACGTTCTGTGCGGCGTACATGCCGGTGTCGGTCAGCTTCCCGTAGAACGGGGGGCAGTCGATGATAACGTAGTCGTAGTCGGCATCGAGTGTCGACAGCGCCCGGTCGAGCGTGTCGAGCGCGTGTGACCCTGTGATCATCTCCGGCGTGATGTTGATAGCGAACGAAGCCAGCGCGGCCTGGTCGATATCCCCGCCCTGGGTGTTGACCCGGGCGATGAGGTCGGCGATGGTCAGTTCGTGTTCGGCCTGGAGCATATCGATGCTGGAGGGGATCACGTCCATCTCCTCGCCCTCGCAGATTAGCTCACCCAGCGCCGATGGGTCGCCGGTCAGTGCGTCGAACAGCGTCGGCGGGTCGGCGTCGTACGCCTCGACGAGGCCGACGCCTTCCGTGGCGTTGCCCTGCGGGTCGAGGTCGATAAAGAGGACGTCCCGGCCGCGGTCGTTCAGTGCACCGGCTACGTTGATAGCAACTGTCGTCTTTCCGGTCCCGCCTTTCGCGTTGGTCACACAGAAGCGGGCTGGACCGGTTCCTGATTGCCGGTTCATCATCCAAGTATCCACAGGTCGACTCCGAGCCACTATAAAAATGTGGTCCCGATTATCAACGTCGCAACTGGGGGACGGAACGCGGACAAGACGGAAACACCCGCGAGCGTGTGCATGACGGCCGTCTGACGGTGTGCAAGATTTATGATTGTGTAGATTGAAGGGTCAGTATCATGACCATCAACCCGCGCGATTACGACCTCGACGAGTTACGGAAGATGGCTCGTCAGCGGGGCAACGGGATGGGCGACGAGGACGTCCCGGACCCGACGGACCTTGACATGGGGCTTGACGACGCCGATGAAGAGGTGCTTGCAGGGAGTTCGTTCCGCTCCGGGCTGTACCGTGAACTGCTGCCGTTCCTCAGTGGTGACGCACAGGAGAAGCCCTATCTCGAAGCACTGCCCGAGACCTACGCCGCAGAGTTCGTGGTCTTCGAGTGGCTTGAGTTCCTCCTGATGCACTCCGGGTATAAGGGAGCCGACGAAGCGCTCGATTACTATCGCTCGATCGACTGGCTAACCGAGGACGTACAGGACGACCTCTCGGATTACCTGCTTGGTATCGACGAGTCCGCGACCAACGACGACAACGAACTGAGCGTTGACGACCATATGCTAAGTCTCGTCTATATTGCGAAGCTCACTGCGATGACGTAACGTCCGTTTTCAGGACCAATTCTTTCCACCGAATTCCTGTTATTGAGCGGGATTCAGTATCAGCTCCCCGAGGGGACAGCTATCAGTCCTGAATACTAGGGAGAGGATATATATCGGGCGGTCGACAAGGACGACCGTATATGAGTGACGAGGATGCGGACGACGACACCGGGTCCGAATCGGACGCCGGTGTGTCGTCAGACGGCGCTGCCGCTGTTCCGGTCGGGGTCAAGCTCGGGAGCACCCGGACCGTCATTGCCCTGCCGGGCGAACACGGCACGGAGAACCAGATTATCAAGACACTGACGTGCATGGCGACGTACGAGGACGCCCTGACCGGCGAGGAGAAGATCCTCTACGGCGAAGAGGCGGCCCGCGAGTATCCGGACCGCGTCGAGTATATGCTCCGGTCGGGGCTCCCCGAGGACGCTGACCGGGCCGAGATGACCAAAACGTTCTTCGAGGCGATCATCGAGGAACACGACATCCCGGCAAACAGCGGCGTCGTGTACGCCATCCCGACTATCGACAATCCGACCGGACTGGAGAACCTGCAGAACGTCATCGAGAACTCCTCTATCGGGCTGGACCTCGTCGAGAGCTATCCGGAGTCGCTGTGTGGCTCCATCCCGGCCTTTGGCGACGATCTTGAAGCTATCGACGAGATCTTCGTCGCTGTCAACATGGGGTCGACGAACCTCGAAGCCTCCGCGTACCGTCGCGGCGAGCAGCTCTCCCCCTTCACGACGGGCGCGGTGACCGGGAACGAAGTCGACCGGATGATCGCCAACTACGTTGAGGAAGAAACGCAGGGCCGTGTCAACATCGACAACCAGACTGCCCGAGAATACAAGGAAGAACACGCCGACTTCGTCGATTTCGAACCGTTCACCGATATCATCCAGCAGCCCGGCGGCGGCTCACACGAGTTCACTATCGAGCGCTCTGTGATGGACGCGGTCAACGAGTACCTCGACGACGCCGTCGACGAACTGGCGAACACGTTCCTGCCGGAGCTGGCAAACGACTACATGAAAGTGTACCAGCTCGCGCTGGACCGCCCGATCGCCATCACCGGCGGTATGGCCTGCATCCCCGGCATCGTCGACGAGTTCGAAGAACGACTCAGTGCGGAGCTGAACCGCGACATTGATGTCATCGCTGCCGACGAACCGGACATCGCGCCGACCATCGGCGCACAGCGGATCGCGGCGCGTCTCGTCGAGACCAACTAGGGATTCCGCCAGCAGTCCAGCCACCGCTCGATTCTGGGCTCGGACTGTCCCATCTTGTGACCGCGATCGGCCGAGAGCAGTTCGAATACGTCAGTGTCGATTCCGAGGCTGGTCGCGCCGGTCGAGAGACCACCACCCTGCCGCTCCTGCGACGACCCCCCACCGAGTTGGGTACGTGGCATACACTCGGCTACAGGAGCCTGACACCTAAAGCCAAGTCAGACAACCGGCTGACGGACGCGGAACGGGCCCAGCGACTGTGTCTTTCCCCATCCCTGTTCTCGCTAGCCGCTTCGGAGAACCGTCAACTCTCGTTATTAATTGTGGCTGTTTACCACCCCTCATGTGATGTACTGCCACTAAGCGGCTGTTACAGCCTGTCTACCGCCCAGACCGACTATGGTCAGGAGAAAATTTATATCCTTCAGTAGAATATATACAATTATAATGGATTGCACCAACTGTGGCACGCGGATGTCATACAACGACCAGACAACAAAACTCACCGAGTTTGTCTGTCCCAGTTGTCACGAAACCGTTATCGACTGGAAGGCTGAAGCCCGCAACGCCCGCGTCCACTGACCGGTCCCGTCCGCTTTTTGATCGATAGTCCACTGTCAGCCACTGCTCTGGCTATTGACTCTCTTTTCCGAACCGTTCCTGACTTCGACAGCGGCCCGTGCTGGCGCTCCTGCGTCGGCCGGCGATGTGTCGCCGAGCGCTTTGCTGCCCACATCAACGATGGTGCCCACAAGAGTGTGCATATTCGTTCAGAAACAATTGCCGAATCTTTTTATATTTCAGGAGGAGATAACGAGGCAATGGCAGATTCGTCACGCATCGGCTGTCTCTTCGTCGACGCCTGTACGGACGAGCAGGCGACGGCGTACGACTGGTGTCAGGAGGCGGTCGACGGTGCGGAGCGATGTGCACTCTCTTCGGTCGAGCCGACCGAATACGACGTCCTCTGGTGGCATCGGGATGAACTGTTCGACGAGCGCGCGCTGGCTGACGCACCGGCGCTGGCTGCGTACGTTCGCGACGGCGGGACCCTCCTGCTGACGCTGAGTGCGCTCCCGGCTGTCGAACCGCTGGGGTTCGAGGAGGTCGCGCCAGACGCCACCGGCTGGGAAGAGGTTCCGGAGCCGACCGGCCACCTCTGGCAGGCGCTGTACGACGACCACCCGATTCACGCAGACTACGACACCCTTCGCGTTCACACCCGCGGTGCCGGTGTCACGATACCCTACGCGAGATACGAGTCTATCGCGCCCCGGTCAGGGGACGTGCTCGCGAGCACAATCCGGGGCGACACCGATGTAGTCAAACAGATGGCGATACTCTCCTGGGAGCCCGGCGACGGGCAGGTACTGGGCATCGGGTCCTCCGTTGCGTTCGCACAGCCGACCCACGACGTGTGTCAGGGCAACCGCGAGACGCTCATCGAGAACGCACTGGCGTTTCTGGCGGCAGACGAACGGCACCCGCTGACCGGCCGCCCGAAGAATGTTGACACGTTCGGGCAGTTGCGCGAGCGTCTCGACGACGACCCGAGTCGTCCGTCCTATCATGTGACGCCGCCGGCAAATTGGCTCAACGACCCCAACGGGCTCATCCACTGGAACGGTCGCTATCACCTGTTCTACCAGTACAACCCCGCCGGACCGTTTCACAACACGATTCACTGGGGCCACGCCGTCAGCGACGACCTCGTCCACTGGGAGGACCGCCCCGTCGCGCTCACGCCCTCGCCCGACGGGCCGGACCGGGATGGCTGCTGGTCCGGCTGTGCGGTCGACAACGCTGGCGTTCCGACCGTGCTGTACACGGGCGGCCGCGACAAGCGCCAGCTCCCCTGTATCGCCACCGCTGCGGACGACGACCTTACGGCCTGGGACAAGGACCCGGACAACCCCATCATCGAGGAGCTACCGGCCAAACCGGAAGTGCTCCGCACCGAGGACTGGGAGGGAGAGTTCCGGGACCACTGCGTCTGGCGCGAGAACGAAACTTGGTACCAGCTCATCGGAGCCGGTATCGAGGGCGGCGGCGGCGCGGCGCTGCTGTACGAGTCCGCCGACCTCCGGAACTGGGAGTACCAGGGGCCGATCCTTGCTGGCGACCGCGACACCGCCGGGACTGTCTGGGAGTGCCCGGAACTACTCGATTTCGGCGACAGACAGCTCCTCCACATCTCGAACTACGAGGACGTGGTGTACTTTCTCGGCACCTATGAGGACGGCGAGTTCGATGTCGACCGGCGCGACAAGCTCGACCACGGCGACTTCTACGCCCCGCAGTCGATGTGGACCGACGACGGCCGCATCCTGACATGGGGATGGCTTCCTGAAGCCCGCGACGTGAGCGGGCAGTGGGACGCCGGCTGGTCCGGCGCGATGTCGCTGCCCCGGGAGTTGTCGCTGGCCGACGACGGCGGCCTCTGCCAGCGGCCGGCCCCCGAACTCACCGAGCTACGCGGCGACAACACCAGCTACGACGTGGTGCGCCTCGACGCGGGCGACACCGAGCAGTTGTCAGTCGAGAGCCGGTCATTCGAGCTTCGTGCCACGGTTCGACTGGAAGACGCCGAGGCCATCGAGCTGTCCGTCCTCGAATCGCCGGACGGCGAGGAACGGACGCCGATTCGATACTCGTATGAGAGCGAAATCGCCGTCGACCGGTCGGCCTCAAGCACTGACCCGCAGGCAACCGGCGACACCCAGACGATGCGAGTCCGACCGTACGACGCGCCGCTGTCGCTGCGTGTCTTCGTCGACGGGAGCGTTGTTGAGGTGTTCGCCAACGAACGGCACTGCCTGACCAGCCGTGTGTACCCGACCCGACAGGACGCCACCGGCATCTCGCTGTCGGCCGAGGGCGGGCACGCGACTATCGCGTCGCTGGACGTCTGGGAACTGGACTCTGTCTGGTAGACAGTCCCGGCCGAATTCCTGTGAAAAGACCGCTTTGAGACGCTTTACTTCCGCTCAGCCTCGGTTCGCGCGCCGTAGCCACCGGCACTGGTATCGTTGTGTTTCCCGCGCCGAATCAGCTCTCGGTCCGTCAGTGGGAGTGTCTCGCCGTCCAGCGGGATGTGCCAGTGCCCGAGCGACCCGATAATGCGTGTCCGGCTCCCCTCCACCTCAAGCCGGAGCGTCGGGCCGAGTGAGCCGCCGAACCGGCGCATCTGCTCAGACTCGGACAGATGGGCGATTTCGTCCAGCGTCTCGCCGTCGAAGTCGTAGTAGTTGAAGAAGCTCTGGACCAGCACCTCGTCGCCGTGGAGAAACGCCATCCACGAGTAGGACTGGAACGGCGCGTTTTCGGGGTTCGTAGCGACGAGGCCCGACTCGTTTAGCGGGACGTAATCGCCGCGGAGGTCCTCGGCGACGAAGCCGTACAGCGCGTCGAACCCCTCAAGACCCGGCGCAAACGTGTGGAGGTGGCTGGAGATAAAGAGGTAGTAGAGGCCGTCCCGATACACGACGTGGGGTCGTTCGAGTTCCTGATTGACGCCCACAGCGTCCAGCAGTGGGTCTTCGAGCTCCCACGCCAGCGGGTCGCCCGTCGGCGAGCGAGCGATGCCAACGCTCCCGTTAAATTCCTGTAGCGCGTCGTCGCCACCACAGACGTCGCTGCCCTCCGGTACTGGCGTGTTCGCCTCGAACAGGAGCCACGTCTCGCCCGTTTCGGGGTCTTCGAAGAACCACGGGTCGCGGAAGGTGTATATCATCCTGCGGGACTGGTCTTCGCGCTCGTAGCGGTCGCCGTCGGGCTGGAGCAGTTCGTGATGGGTCCACGGACCGCAAAGCTCGAACTCGTCGGCCGTTTCGATGCTGCCGCCGCCCGCGCCGACGATGCGCTGTGTGTAGGTCAGGTCTTCGGCCCCTTCCTCGCCGGCCGCAGTGTAGAACAAATAAACGCTGCCGTCGTCGTCATACAGTGCCGACCCGGCCCACTGGCGCTGGCCCAGCGGCTCCTCGAACACCGGGCCGGCGTTGTGCCAGTTGCGACCGTCGTCGGAGTAGAAACAGCGGATGGTCGCCACATCGTGGCGCTTACCGGGCAACAGGTCCGATGGGGCGGTCAGCGAGAAACAGACTCGGTAGCCATCGACTGTCGCCAGCGTGCCGTCGCGGTTACGGAGGAACCAGGTATCCCAGATATGGACCTCGGGAATCTGTTCGGTTTGGGGCGGGTAGACGATGGGGGCGACGGTGTCGTCAGTCCGCTCGATCCGACTCGCCTGCTCGCGTGTCCACCCGGCGCGCCCCTTCGTTCCGGAACAACCCTCGCCGAGCGCCTCGTTTGTCATACCTCACGTTGGGCCGACCACGGCTATAAATGTTGCCGGGAAGGTACCACGGGTGTTGTATGAAGATTTTCTAATACGTGTGTTCTCGGGGGAGGGCTGGCTGAAAAAACAGACAGTTAGTAGTTCAGAACCGGCAATCAGTGCGTTACTCGCTTGAGTCCTCACTTCCGCTGACACCCTCTGGGCCGGTGATATCGAGCGGCCGGACCCACTCATACCAGATGAAGACGACGCCGAGGCCGTACCCCAGCGCCCAGACAGCGCTCCCGACCCAGGGGTAGCCAAGCGTGCTGAATCCCCAGTTTGCGAGGCCCGGGAGGATGATAGCAGCGAGAACCGTCAGCACTAATATCACTGTGTCCCGGTTGTTCACAGTTGCGTCCTCCCAATCGCTGTGCCGTTCATACCCCAAGATAGGCTCGGACACTCGTGAGTCTGTCGGAACACCGAACCGTGACCGGGACGGAACTGACGCCGTAGCCGTCCCATTTTTATCATCGTATGCCCTACCCCGGATGTCGGGAATGTCTCAGAACCACACAGACCGGTCGTCTTCGGAAGACATCGAGTGGTGCTACGATGCTGTCCATCGTGTGTCGCGGACGTTTAGTCTCACAATTTCGGAACTCAACGAACCGATGGCCCGGGACATCTGTCTGGGCTATCTTCTTTGTCGTGTGGCTGACACGATTGAGGACGCCGGCCATCTCCCTCCAGCGGTACAGACCGAACTCTTGCAGACGTATAGTCGCTCGCTCGAACCATCGAGCGGGACGACCGTGTCATCGTTCCACGACGCCGTCGAAGAGTGGATTCCCACGACGACGAACGCTGACTGGGAAGTCGTCGAGAACGCGGGCCGTATCGTCGACGTGTTTCACACGCTTGACGACCACTCCACGCAGACCATCCGCGGGCCGGTCCGGGAGCTCGTTGATGGGATGGCGATGTTCGTCGACCGCTACGCCGACGCCGGTGGGCTTCGAATCAAAACGCTCGACGAACTCGAAGAGTACTGCTGGTACGCCGCAGGCACTGTGGGCACGCTGGTGACCGGGCTGGTTTCCCATGAAGCCACCGACGAGCAGATCGCCCAGATGGAGGAAAACGCCCGCTCCTTTGCCCTGCTGCTCCAGCTCGTCAACGTCGCCAAGGACGCCGCAACGGACATGGAAGAGGAGAACAACGTCTACCTCCCGCTGGAACTACTCCATGAACAGGGGCTTGATCACAGCGACGTGAGCGACACCGGCAACGTCGATTCGCTGGTGCCCGTCATCGAGCAGGTCACCGAGCGAGCAGAGGGCTATCTCGACGACGCACAGGCGTGGCTCGAAGCCATGCCCGAAACCCGCGGTAACACCCTCTCAGCGTGGGCCATTCCGTTCCTGCTCGCGGTCGGGACGATCCGTGAACTCCGCGAACGACCCGCCGACGTCATCGAGCAGGGCAACGTCAAAATTTCTCGCGAGGAGGTCCACTCCGTGACACAGCAGTTCGGCGGCGACAACGACCCCTCTATCGGGGAACTGCGGGCCAAAATCCGCAAACAGCCGCTCCACCAGTACTGACGACCACCAGAGACATTCCCTTTTGCAGTCGCGTCCGTGGCCCGGCCATCGTTGCACATACACACGGACAGCGCCCCGCCCTATCGGTGACTGCTGGTCTCCGCCTCGCGTGCGTCGTACTTCTGAACGAGTTCGCGGAGCCACCAGAGCTTCAATCCGCCCATCGCAAGCGTTGCGACTGTGGCGCTGACCGGCCGACGACGCCAGGCAGCGTACAGAGCAACGACCGACGCTAGCGCGCCGCCGGTGTTACAGATGTTCGGGTACCTGAGGCCCATGGTCCCGTTGGCCTGTTCCGCGAGCCACCACCGCTCTGCCAGCACAGCACGGGTCATCCAGGCGTCCTCGGTCTCGGGCGGGGCAAACAGGACTGGATTGACCAGTGTCCACAGGAGGGCCGCAGTCAGGAGCCGCCAGTCCCGCTGATACACTGCGTACACGATGACAGCGCCGGTCGGCACGCGCGACCAGCCGCTCTTTGGATTCGCATGGCGGGTCCAGAACCAATCCCGCACGCTGTCCGCTCGCACTGTTGTCATATATCCAACTCAACGTGGTCGAGGGAAAACGCTACTGCCACTCGAAGCCGGGGACAGAACACTCATGTCCGCCCTGTGTGAACGCCGTCTATGGCCACAGCGGCGTCGGGACTCTCCGAGCCACAGGTACTCGCCCGGACGAAAGACCGGCTGTTTGCGGACCGCGAGGACGCCTACGTCGTCGCGGACACGCAGTTCGCACAGCAACGCTGGCTGGACGACACCCCTATCGAGGCGGCCGTGCAGGCGACGCTCGCACCGTTCAACCACGTCCGGGTCGGAACGGGCTATCCCGACCTCGTCGGCGTACAGACGCTCTCGACGGACCTGCTGTCCGTCGACCGACTCGGTGACCGGCCGCCGCTGATCGCCATCGAGGCGAAGGGGTACACCGGCAACGGTGGCGTCGACGCTGAGCGCGGGGTCGTGCAGGCCCACGACCGACTCAACGAGGCCAACGTGGCCTTCCTGACCGCGCCACGGAGTGGCATCTCCACCGCCGCGCGGACGATGGCCCGCGAGCTAAACGTCGGCGTGCTGGGCGTCGACTCCGATGGCTCAGTCTCGGTCCTCGAACGGCCCCGCGTGGTCGGCCACGGGTCGATGGACGCCGCTTCGGCGATCCGGTTCCAGGCCAGCGCTCAGGGCGTTGCCGACCAGAATTTCGGACTCAACCATCCGAAGAACTACATTGCGGTGCCGCTGGCCGTCCACCACGAGGGCGACACGCGGGACCTGCTTGCGTCTCACGTGGTCAGAGCCGTCGACGGTGCTCTCGCCGGGGCGGCGTTTCTGAACCTGATCGACACCGGTCAGGGCACGCTCACGCTGACGCCGCTGGGTCGGGAGGTTGTCCGGTTCGCGCTCCGGACAGTCGGCGACATAGACGCCGCACTCCGCCGGTTCGAGGACTGGCAGCGGTCCCGCAAGCGATTCATCGACATCGCGCCACAGTGGGGCCAGCTCGTCCGCCGTGTCGTCTCCGACTATCCGGCCACGGACCTCCTCGTCGACGGGCTCTACGCCTGCCACCGGGACGGCTACGGCTCCCCGTCGCTCGTCGAATTCGTGGCGTACCTCCACGCGCTGCACCCCGAGTTCACCGTCGAACTGTTCCTCCGCGGCGACGAGACCGTCCGCCAGCGGGTGTTGACCGGCGACGGGGAACTCCGCCGCTCGGAACTCACCGACGGCAGCGTCTATCACTCCCCCACTGTGTTCCAACTGAAGGCGATCTACTACCACGCCGGCATCGTGACTGACCGGGGCGCAGAACCCTCGAATCTCGACCCCGAGACGGACGAGTGGGCGCTGTGTGACCCGCTCGCGTAGCGGCGGACATCCAGGCGCTCCAGTAGCTCTACCGACACATAACGCTGAAGCGTGGGTAGCCCCTACTGTGATACAATGTCTCAGACCCTGGAGCTCCCCAACGGCGATGTCGTTTCGCCCGACGACGTGTTCTGCTACAACGACTACCCCTACCGACTCGTCTGGCTGGATGACGATACCCACGAGTTCGCGCTCTCCCCGCTGTACTGGGGCGACAGCGGCATGGACATCCCGTTCCGCGACCGGGAGGCACTCGTCGACCAGTGGGAAGTCGATTCTCACGGACAGATGACGGCCGAAGAGTGGGCGGACTGGCTCGACGACGCGACAGAGGACCCCCGCTACAGCGACGACGAGGTCACGTCACTCGCGGCCGAGCTACCGACGGAGTGGGACTCCGAAGACGGGAGCTCGGACTCCAGTGGCGGCCTCTTGGACCGCCTCGGATTGTGAGCACGCCCGCTGGACTCTGAAAGGTATTAATCCGTTCGTCCTGCAACCCCTGTCATGGAACCACTCTGGCTCGCCGCTGGCGGGGCCGCTCTCGCCGTGGGCCTCGCGCTGGCGTTTGCGATTACCCGCCGCTCATCCAGCAGTGCGTCGAAACGCGCCCACGAGGCCGCACAGGAGCGAGAACCGCCGGTCGAACTCGGGGAGACCTACGAGTTCGGCATCACCGAATTCAGTGACCACCACTCCAGCGACCGCGTCGCTGTTGGGAAAGTCGAGGGCTTCGTCCTGTTCACCGAAGACGTGCCGTCGTCGGTGTCAGCCGGCGATGTGATCCGAGCGACGGTGCTGTCGTTCAACCGGGGCCACACCTCCGCCGACGCTCGATTCGTCGAACGCGCCTGAGCGAATTGAGCGTCGGCAGTAGCGGAAGCGAACACAGCCTGGCCGACGCCGACTCGCCAGTCCCGATGTGGATGGAGAAACCGATATGTGCCTACCACGATAAAACAGGACATGAGCGAATCGGACGGGCAGAGCACGCCACAGGACACCCGGGAGGTCATTATGGAGGCCACCTTTCGGGCGCTGAGCAAGCACGGCTACAAGGACTTGCGGGTCCGGGACATCGGCGAGGAGATGGAGATGTCTCGGCAGGTGATCCACTATCATTTCGACGGCAAGTACGACCTGATATCTTCGTTTCTGGAGTACATTATCGACCAGTACGAGGGCAGTGTCGAAGTCGATGATGAAACCGACCCCCGTACAGAACTCGATGTCCGCATCGACCGGTGCCTGTTCGGTCCGGAATTCGACGACTTCTCACACTGGGACCGGATGAAGGTGTACCACGAGCTGTATGCCTACGCGCAAAACGACGACGAGCACCGGGCGCTGTTCAACGAGCACTACGACCGACTTCGCAAAAGCATCTCCACAGTCATCGAAGACGGAGTCGAGCAGGGCACGTTTCGCGATGTTGACGCTGAACTGATGGGGCAGCTCATCACGGACGTGATTCACGCGGCCCGCGGCCGGCGGATTGCGCTTGGCCACGAGGACGCACCCGACGAGGCCAAGCGGGCCGTCAACGACTTTATTCTCGACTCGCTGTACCCGCCGCAGTAGATTGGGCTGAAAAGGCAGCGTCAGAGGGGGCTAATACCGACGCTGAGCGCCCATGTTCCAGTTGCCGACGCCGCGACGACGAGCGCCCCGCCTGCAAGCGTCACGTTCTTCAGGAAACTGTTCAGTTCGTCCTGCCGGTCCTCGTCCGGCACGGCCCAGAAGTCGTGCATCGCAACCGCCGAGACGATGAGGAACACGGCGAGGGCGACCGCTGCGACGACTGGGAAGACACCCACGGTCACACCGAGCCCGCCAAGGATGAGGAGCCCACCGGACGCGAGGACGGAGAATCTCGGCGCCGGGAGGCCCTTGTACTCGGCGTAGCCGGCCATCTGTTCGGTCTGCGTAAAGTGGCTCAGGCCCGTAAAGGCGAGCACGCCGCCGAAGAGGACACGGCCGGCGACGAGCAACACGACGTTGAGTTCGGGTGCCATCACAAACTCACCACCGAGCCAACGCGGGCGTTTCCAGCAGTGTGATTCGGGATAGTAGCGGAATTCATTGTGGGAGTCGATTCTGGCTGCATCGTTAGAGTTCCGGCACGTCTGACGGCATATCGAAGTCGTGGTAGTACTCGCCTTTCTCTTTCGAGAGAATGTCGAGAACAGCGGCAGCACCGTCACCGGCTGCGATGACCGCCTGCCACTTCTCCGCTCGCCCCATCGCACCGGTCGCGTACACGTTCTCGACCGACGTTTCCATGTCGACAGTCACGTCGACGACATCCTCATCGGTGAACGCACAGCCGAGATCCTCGGCGAGGCTTCGGTCACCACCAGTCGCGAGAACGACGTACTCCGTGGTGTACTCGTCGTCGTCCGTTGTGAGGACAAATCCGTCGTCAGTCTGTTCGATGGCCGTGACTTCTGTCTCGTACAGCGTTGCGCCACGGTCCCGGGCCTGCCCACGGGCAATCGTGAGGAACTCCTCGCCGCTAATTGAGCGCACGGCGGGGTAATTGAACAGGTGCGCCTTGTGCATCCACGACTCGTCCGTATCGAAGGTGATCGTTTCGAGGTCGTTCTTCGCAGCGTACTGTGCCGCACTCAGGCCGGCGGGGCCGCCGCCGACAACTGCTACATCTGCCATGTTACAGGACACGGACCGCCCACAGAAGAGTTTTACCATCTGGTAAAATATAGTCGAAGCCTCACGTCTGGCCCTGACCCACGCGACGCCCCCACTTACAGAACGTACGGTCCGCGCTGTCGAATCGGCTCGCCGTGCGGGCGACCCGAGACGGCGACGACGCGGAGTGAGTCATCGCTCTGGAGCGTCACCGACCGCGTGTCAGTGACCGGCAGCACATCACCCGCAGTGAACGGTTGCCCCTCGACCGTTCCGTCGCCGGCGACACCGTAGAGAAATCCGGACCACCCTTCCGGGACCGACCACGTCCATGTGTCGGCCACGGCGGCATCGAGATACTCCATCGGCGTATGGAGGCTGATCGGTGAGCCCTCGCCGATAACTGTCGTGACCGTCGCGCCGCCCTGCTCCGCCGTCGGCAGCGTATCGGCCGTCGCATCGCCGTAGTCCGGGTCAGCGTCCTTCTCCGCCTGCGGCAGGTTCACCCAGAGCTGGAGGCCGGTGCAGGCCTGCCCGTCGGCGGGGAATTCGGAGTGGCGTATCCCGCTCCCGGTCGTGATACGCATCGCGTCGTTCTCGTATGCGGTATTTGCAACGCCCAGCGAGTCTTCGTGCTCCATAGCACCCTCAATCATGTACGAGACGATCTCGAACCCGCGATGGGGGTGCATCGGAAACCCGTTGTCGGGGTCGATGTAGAACTGCTCGAACAGGACAAACGGGTCCAGATTGTACGGATAGCTGTCCGTCGGAAACGCACGATTCGAATTCACGCCCGTCCCATGCCGGACTTTCTCTCCGGATAGCGGCCCGACAGCCGACGCCCGCGACTCGCTTTCGGTCATACACTTCCTTGTTTACCGAGCGGTAAAAACGGCGTGGCTGCAGCGCAACCGACCGCTATCTAGACTCCCCGTGGCGCTACGACGGTGGTACCAAATTCGCGGTGCGCTCACCGAGGCTAATTCTGGATACTCTGTGTGGCAACTCCGAATTACGAGAATGGTCCCAAACGGTCGTACGCCCTCCTTCAAAAGCGTGCAGTGAGCGGATGGGTTGGGGCGGATTCGAACCGCCGACTTCCTCCGTGTGAAGGAGGTATCATAACCGAACTAGATCACCAACCCAGTGCACTCAAGTCTATTCGAGCGCATCCCTTAAGAATTGCTTTCCGACTACGCTTCCTGCTCTTCGGTACCGCGGTACTCGCTGATCTTTTCGCGGGCGTCAGCGATCGCTTCCTCGGCTTCCCCCTCTGCTTTTCCCTGCAGTTCCTTCAGGTCGGCCTTGACGGCCTCCAGTCGGCTGGGTTCCGGCTCTACTTCCTTCCCAGTGAGTTCTCGGAACCGTTCCTCGACCGGTTCGAGTTCCTCTTTGACGCCCTTGGTTGCGGTTTTGCCGGCGCGCTTCAGGTAGTATCGTGCGTCTTCGAAGTGTTTGTTCATATCTGACCCTACGAGAAGGACGAATATATCTTTTGTGCCCGGAAAACAATGAGGAACTACGGGTAACCGAGGGACGACGAGCGGCCACGATGGTAAACGTGTCGTACGGGTACGAACTGTTTTGCGCCACCACCTGCAACGAGGAGATATGTTCACACGGGTGTCGATTCCGACGCCATTTCAGGTCGGGCCAGTCAATGCATACATCGCGCGACGAACTATCGTCGATCCGGGCCCCGACAGCGAGGAAGCGTGGTCGCGTCTGGTCGAGGCGCTTGAAGCACGCGAGCTGTCGCCGGATGACATCGAGCAGGTACTTGTCACACACCCGCACCCGGACCATTTCGGCATGGCGAACCGGTTTGCCAAGCGAGGGGCGCGTGTCCTCGCCAGCGAACCGGGAGCAGAAATCATGGGCGATTTTGCGGCGCAACTGCACACTGAGCAGTCCTACTTCGCGGATTTCTTCGAGCGCTGCGGTGTCTCACGCGAGACTGCTGAAACTGTCACCCAGCTACCGGAAGCCTTCCTGCCCTACGCTCAGAGCGTCGACACCGACCGCGCGCTCGCGGCCGGTGATACCGTCACCGTCGACGATACAGAACTTACGGTCGACACCGTTCAGGGCCACTCTGCGGGCGAAATAATCTTCTCATATGACTTTCAGGGCCGCCGCGAAGCGGTTGTCGGCGACAACGTGCTGGGTGACATCACGCCCAATCCGTTCCTGCAGGTGCCCGACGAGAGGGGGACGCGCCCGAAGGTGTTACCGGCATTTAACGACTCGCTACGATGGCTCCGCGAGCAGGGTCACGACCGCTTTCTCACCGGCCACCGCGAGCCCGTCGAATCACCGCCGGAACGCATCGACGACATCCTCGCGGAACACGACCAGCGCACCGCGGAGGTCGCCGACATCGTCTCTGGCGGAGCGACGACACCGAGCGACGTGATGACCGCGCTGTTCGGCGACCTCCCGGCCACAGAGTACTTCGCCGGGATGAGCGAGGCTGTCGGCCACTTGGACGTACTCGAAGTCACTGACCGTGTGGAAAAACGCGAGAGCGGCGGCGTCTTCGTGTACGAATCAGCGTAAGCCGCTGCCGCACTGAACGAACGGGAGAAACGGAACGGAAGTCGGTCCGTTACAGCAACTGCGCGGCCTGGAACGCGATTTCGGAGACGCGGTTGAACCCAGGAACGAGTAGCACCGTCACGATGGCGGCACCCACCACGGCGGTGTACAGCCCCATCGGGTACGACTCAATGGTCCGGCTGCCGGTCGGTTCCTCGATCCACATCGCCTTGACGACGCGAGAGTAGTAGAACAGGCTGAGCGCACTGTTGATGATGAGCGCGGCGGCCAGTGACCACGCGCCGACGTTGAGCGTCGCCGAGAACAGGTAGAACTTCGAGAAGAACCCGCCGCCGATCGGCAGGCCGGCGAGGCTGAACAGGAACACCGTCATCGCCGCGCAGGCGACCGGCGCTTCCTTGCCGAGGCCGTTGTAGTCCTCGAAGCGGCGGCCGACGCCCCAGTACTCGGCCAGCGCAATGAACAGGAACGCGCCCGTGTTCATGAAGCCGTAGACGAGCAGGTGAGACATCCCAGCGCTCAGGCTGAGACTCAGGCCCTCACCGGAACCAGACACGGCGGCGAGTCCGATGAGGACGTACCCGGCGTGACCGACGCTGGAGTAGGCCAGCATCCGCTTGACCGTCTCTTGGGTCGCGGCGGCGAAGTTCCCGATGAACATCGTCGCGATAGCGAGGATCTGGAACGCCATCACCCAGTTGATCGCCCCGCCAGCGGCGAGCAGGTCACCGATAGGGAACGCAACGGCGAATGCGCGGAACGCCAGCACGAAGCCGGCGGCCTTCGACGCCGAGGAGAGGAACGCCGAGATTGGCGCTGGTGCGCCCTCGTATGCCTCGGGGGCCCAGAAGTGGAACGGCACGGAGGCGGTCTTGAACGCGACGCCGCCGATAATCATCAGGATACCGACGCCGAGGATAGCCATCGGGACGGCAGGGTCACCGGACTGGGCCTGTATCGACCCCTCGGAGATGGTCTGGATCGTGCCACTGGAGATAGCGGTTGCGACGCCGTCAAACCGAAGCACGCCCGTTGCAGCGTACACCAGCGAGATGCCGTAGGCCAGCACCGCCGAAGACACCGCGCCGATGAGGAAGTACTTCAGTCCCGCCTCGACGCTGCCCTTGTTCTCCTTGAGGAAGGCGACGAGCGCGTAGGACGGTAGCGACACCAGCTCGAGTGCGACGAAGGCCGTTGCCAGGCTGTTGGCCGCACTGAGGAGGCTCATCCCAGTCGCGGACAGCAGGACCAGCGCGAAGAACTCGGCTTGGTAGCTGTGTTCGGTAATGTAGTCGTAGCTCGCGAGCACGACCAGGGTCGTGACGCTGCCGACGATGGCCATGAAGAACAGGGCCATCTGGTCGACGACGAGCTGGCTGTTGAACAGCGCGACGCCAGTGTTGTCTGCCATCCCAGTCCCGGCGGTGATGAACCACCCGGCGAACCCGAAGGAAAGCAGGGAGCCGAGCACCGAGATACCGGCCAGCAGTCCCGTGTTCGTTGAGTCCGGATCAATCGAGTCCGCTAGCAACAACACCAGAGAGGCGAGGGCCAGCGAGAGCGCTGGGGCGAGCGCCATCCAGTCAGGGAGTGCGACCATCTATGCACCACCTCCGATATCGAGAACCGGTGAAATCGAGTCCTGTATCATACCAAAGGAGAGGTCCGGCGCGACACCGAGTGCGATGACCAGCAGGAGCAACACGGCCAGCGGTGCGACATCGTGGAATGCGGCCGGGCTGACCTCGTAGTCTGTTTCCAGATTGAAACCACCAAACAGCGTGCGCTGCATGGCCCACAGCAGGTAGCCGGCCACGATGACGATGCCGAACATCGCCAGTGAGGTCAGCACCGGTGCAGCCCCACCGAGCGTCGGCGCGTTGAACGAGCCCTGGAAGATGAAGTACTCCCCGGCGAAGCCAGCCATCAGCGGCAGGCCCATGTATCCGAAGGCGGCGGCGACGAAGATGCCAACCGTCCAGGGCATACGGTCCGCGAGGCCGGACATGTCGCCGACCATCCGCGTGTGCGTCGTGTTATAGATAACGCCGACAGACATGAACATCAGCCCCGAGATGAGGCCGTGGGCGATCATCTGGAAGGTCGCCCCGCCCATGCCGTAAGGCGTGAACGCGACTAGACCCAAGATGACGTAGCCCATCGACGAAATCGACGAGTAGGCGACGATGCGCTTGAGGTCGCGCTGTGCCAGCGCGAGCATCGCGCCGTAGATGACGCTGACAACGCCGATAATCGCCAGCGGAACCGCGAGCTGGCGTGCCGTGTCAGCGAGCATCGTGAAGTTGAACCGCAGCAGTGCGTAAGTCCCCATCTTCAGGAGGACGCCGGCCAGCATGACCGACACCGGCGTCGGGGCCTCAACGTGAGCGTCTGGCAGCCACGTATGCAGCGGGAAGACGGGCACCTTCACCGCGAACCCGAAGAACATCAGGATGAAGGAGATGGTCATCAGGTTCACGCCGGCGATGGTCGGGAGACCGCTTGCGGTGCGGAACGCCTCGGCCATCGCGGGCAGGGACAGTGACGTGAGGTCAGTGCTGAACACGAGCGCGAACAGGCCCGCGAACATGACCAGCGACGCCACGTTCGTGTAGACGAAGAACTTGATCGCGGCGTACTTCCGGCGCGGGCCGCCCCAGACACCGATGAGCAGGTACATCGGGATGAGGACGCCCTCCCAGAAGACGAACCAGAGGAAGAAATCGAGCGCGGAGAACACGCCGATGAGGCTCACTTCCATGAACAGCATCAGCCCGTAGAACTGGGACTGGCGCTCGTCGATTGGCGTCCACGCGGACACGATGGCAAGCGTCGTCAGTACTGTCGTCAGCGCGAGCAGCGGCATACTGATGCCGTCAAGGCCGACGTAGTACGACACTTCCAGTTCACCCAGCGTGATCCACGGGATCTGCTGGCCGAACGCGATATCGGCGGGCGACAGCAGCGCGTTGCCCGTGCCGCCGTACTGCGTGAGGTACACCCAGTACATGTAGATGCTGCCAAGTGCCGGCACCGCACTGACGGCTGCGGCGAGCTTTCCGGCGTACCGGTCAGGCGAGAGGAACACGAGGCCGGTTCCCAGCAGGGTCACGATCAGCAGTGCAGCGACCCACATCTAGAACCACCCTCCCATGATGCCGAAGGCAGCAAGCAAGAGCACGAGTCCAAGCGTCAACAGCGTCGCGTAGTTGCTGACGACGCCGGACTGGATGCGTCGGATGCGGCTGCCGCCGAACAGGCTGACGCTGGAGATGCCGTTGACGACGCCGTCGACGACACCCTGGTCGAACTTGTTCATCACACGGGCGAGCGGGTAGGTGACACCCGTCGCGAGCCACACCTGATATTCGTCCTGGTAGTAGTTGTGCATGAGTAGCGTCTTCAGACTGCCAAGCTTGTCGGTATGCTCAACCGGGTCGGCACCAGCATAGAGACTCCGGGCGACGAACACACCGGCGAGTGCCAGCCCGAGCGAGAGAGCCGCTGAAGCCAGCAGCGTCCCGGTCTCACCACCCAGCGGATACGCTGGGTCGACGTGTGGGACGTTGTGTAGCAGCTCCTCGTAGTGGTGCAGGTCTGTCGAAAGGAGCGCCGGCCAGCCGCCCTCCTCCGGCCCGGTCAGCCATTTGTGGAGGAAGTCGATCTCCGCGCCGGTGAGCTTCTTGACCGGGGCCATGTTGATGAACCCGATGGTCGTTGCGAGGATGCCAAGCACCGTCAGCGGGCCCTTGACGTTCCAGCGGACGGGCTCGGGGTCACGCGCGGTGTCCGAGCGGGCGTCACCGTGGAAGGTCAGGTACACCATCCGGAAGGTGTAGAAGCCGGTGAAGAACACGGCCAGCAGCCCCATCGCGTACGCGACGAGATAGGCCGTGCCGAGACCACCCTCAGTGCCGAATCCGTGGATGAGTGCCTCGTACAGCACCTCATCCTTGGACCAGAAGCCGGCGAAGGGAACGATGCCGGCCAGTGCGAGTGACCCGGCGAGGAACGTCCAGTAGGTCACCGGCATCCGGTCTTTCAGACCGCCCATGTCCCACATATTCTCGTTGTGGTGCATGGCGATGATGACCGACCCTGCGCCGAGGAAGAGCAGCGCTTTGAACACGGCGTGGGTGGTCAGGTGGAAGACGGCGGCGATGTAGCCACCCGAGCCCAGCGCGAGCATCATGTACCCGTACTGGGAGATGGTGGAGTACGCGAGCACTTGCTTGATTTCCTGTTTGACCAGGCCCATCGTTGCCGCAAACAGTGCGGTGAAGCCGCCGATAAGGGCGATGACGGCCAGTGCCGTCGGCGAAAGCGCGTAGAAGCCGTACATACGCGCGACGAGGTACACACCAGCTGCGACCATCGTCGCTGCGTGAATCAGGGCCGAGACCGGCGTCGGACCTTCCATGGCGTCGGGCAGCCACGTGTGCAGCGGGAACTGCGCGGACTTGCCGACGACGCCGCCAAGCACGAGGAGGCCGAGCACGGTGAACCAGGCCTGTGGGCCCATGCCGACCGTCTCCAGCATCGCGATGCCTTCGGTCTCGCCGTCGACGATGGCGTGTTCGGCAAGCATCGGGAAGCTCTCGGCGACCACTTCGCCGCCCTGCGTAATGGGGGCGAAGAGACCGGTCCCGAAGGTGGCGAAGATGCCGACGACGCCGATAAGGAAGAAGTAGTCACCGAATCGGGTGACCAAGAACGCCTTCTTCGCGGCGCTCGGCGGGCCGTCGTCACGGAACCAGAAGCCGATGAGCAGGTACGAACACAGGCCCACCAGCTCGAAGAACATGAACGCCATCAGGAGGTTGTTGGCGACGACGAACCCGAGCATGCTCGCCGTGAACAGGCCGAGCCCGGCGTAATAGCGCGGGAGGCCACTCTCGCCCTCGTCGTTCATGTATCCAAGCGAGAAGATGTGGACGAGGAACGAGATGAGACAGACGATAAGCAGCATGAGCGCCGACAGCGGGTCAAGTAGCAGGCCGAAGTTCAGCCGGAGTGACTCGACGCTTGCGGTCCACGTGTACAGTATCTCGTTGTGGACCTCACCGCCGGCCACCGTTAGCGCGACCCAGATCGACAGCAGGAGCGACCCACCCGTCGCGGTAATGCCTGCGAGCGCACCGCCTTTCGGCATGCGGTCGCCGGCAAACAGCGCGACGAGGAACGATACGAACGGCAGCAGGACAATCGCCGGAGCGTATGTGAATGCAGCCATCTGTTACCACCTCATCGTCGTCGCCTTCGTCACGTCCACGTCTGTGAAGTTGCGGTACAGGACCAGGACGATACCAATCCCGATGGCGACCTCTGCAGCGGCGAGTGCCATCGTGAACAGGCTGAACACCTGGCCGGTGAGGTTCCCGTGTTGCAGCGAGAACGCGACGAGGTTGATGTTCGCAGCGTTCAACATCAGCTCGACGGACATCAGGAAGATGAGCGCGTTCCGTCGCGTGAGGATGCCGAACAGGCCGATACAGAATATGGCCGCCGACAGGAGGAGATACGTCTCAGCTGGAATCACGAGTCGTCACCTCCCGGGCCACCGTCAGCGGCAACGGCCATGTCGTCGTCGTCCGTGGTTTCGACGCCGAGCGTTACCGATTCGCCGGCAACTTCGCGTCGGGCAAGCATGACGGCCCCGACGAGCGCGGCCACCAGCACGATGTCGATGATCTCGAAGGCGACGAGGAACCCTTCACCGGGAACGGCCGTCTCACCCTCGCCCATAATCGCGCTCGGGGCGATATCGAACAGCGCCGCGCCGAGGCTCTTGGTTATCGCCGCTCCCTCGCCAAAGCCCGCTGGTGCGGGAAACGAGACGCCCATGAACACTGCACCGAGAACGACGAACAGGGCGATTGCGGCCAGTCCAGCGACGAAACTCCCCTCCGTCTGTAGTTCGGGTTTTGTGGTCATGGTGTCACCTCGATCACCGACTCGTCCTCGCGGGTCAGCATCACCGCGAAGGTGATGAGAATGAGGACGCCGCCGACATACACCAGGATCTGCATCGTTGCGACGAACGCCGCCTGGTTCATGACGTAAAACACTGCGACGCTGATAAGGGACACGCCCAGTAACAGCGCCGAGTGCCAGACGTCCCGGACTAACACGACGCCCGCAGCGCTGCCCACCGTTACGATAGCGAACAGCGCGAACGCAATTGACTCTGCCAGTGCCATCTTACTTGGAGACTCTTTGCGGCGTCCCTTTGAAGATTCCTCTTTCGTCTCGCCAGTAGAGCCACTGTTTGCCGGGATAACCCCCCAGATTTCGGGGCACTCCGGTCTTGCTGGCGAAAAAGTGTAAGAAAATCCCCATTCACGGTGGCGCATACCGTTACTCCATTCCGACTCGACACTGTAAATCTGGCCTCTCAACGGCTGTGGCCATTCCAAAGAGGCCGGTGTTAGACAGAATGGCGCAGTCGCTTCGGGTGTATTGATAGAAACCCGCTGAGAGTCCGTCGAAGAATTACTGGTAGTCGACTTCGCCGTCGCCCTCGCCGATCCACGCGCCCCGGTCAGGTTCGCGGGACTCCAGTGGGTCGATATCCTTGTACCACGGCACGTTCTTGAGCTGTTCCTTGTCGTAGGCGAACTCGTCTTTCGTGTCCGCGGTGAACTCGAAGTTCTGGGTCAGCAGGATCGCGTCGGTTGGGCAGACTTCCTCGCACAGTCGGCAGTAGATACACTGGCCGATGTGGAGGTTGTACTGCTCGCCGTTGCGCTGCTCGTCCATCACGATCTGGATGGTGTTGTTCGGGCAGACGTTTTCACACTGCCGGCACCAGATACACCGCTCCTGGCTCCACTTGTGGACGCCGCGGAAGCGGGGACTCACCTCAGGGGCGACGTCCGGGTATTCCACCGTGAACGTCTCCCCGTCGAGGGCGTGTTTCATCGTCGTCGCCATTGATTTCAGGATTCCAATCATGACAGGTCTCCTCCGGTCGCTCGTGGGTCGGTTCGCGTGGCCGTCATTGGACGGTCACCCCGACGATAACCGCGGTCAGCAGCAGGTTCGCCAGCGAGAGCACCAGCATTCCCTTCCAGCCGATTTCGATGAGCTGGTCGATCCGGACACGCGGGACCGCCGAGCGGGCCCACTGCGTGAACAGGAAGACGCCCCAGATCTTGATGAGGAACCAGACGATGCCCGGTAGGACCGGACCGGCCGGTCCACCGAGGAAAATCGTGGCGATGATCGCCCCACCGAGGAAGATGTGGATGAACTCCCCGAGGTAAATCAGGACGAAGTACACCGAGGAGTACTCGGTCTGGTAGCCAGCGACAATCTCGGTTGGTGCCTCCGGGATGTCGAACGGATTCCGGCCGACCTCCGCGAGGTTTGCGATCATGAACAGCACGAACGCGAAGGGGTTCACGAACGCATACCACGACGGCAGCGGGCCGATCAGCGACTGCTGCTGTGCGGCGACGATCTCGCTCATCTGGAGCGAGCCGGCGAAGATAACCACCGACGCGCCGGTCAGGATGAGCGGGATCTCGTAGGCGAGGTTCTGCGCGACGGCGCGCAGCCCGCCAAGGAATGAGTACTTGTTGTTCGATGCGTAGCCGGCCATCACGAGGCCAATCGACGTGGTCGAGGCCACGGCGAACACGTACGCCAGTCCGACTTCGGGGTCGGCGAGATGGATGCCGTTCCCCATCGGAATCACAGCAAAACCAAGCAGCGCGGTACTGGCGATAATCAGCGGCGCGAGGTCCCACGCCGGTCGGTCGACGCCTTCGGGAACGATGAGTTCCTTCGACAGCAGGCGAACGGCGTCAGCCACGATAATGAACAGCCCGTACGGGCCGATACGGTCGACGGCGATACGGTCGGTGAACGCGGCCGTAATCTTTCGCTTTGCCCACGGACCGGCAAGCGCCGTGTTCGTCATCATGAGCGTCCCGATGAGACCAGCCCCAACGAGACTCAACAGGATCATCACGGCCGTGCTGTTGGGATCAAGCCCAAGCAGGTTCGCGAGCGTTTCCGGTAACGGCGCCGACTGCATTACCGGTCCACCTCCCCGAGGACAATGTCGAGGCTCCCGAGCGAGGCGATCATGTCAGGGATGTACTCGCCCTGAGACATCTCCGGCAGCGTCTGCAGGTTCGAGAAGCACGGGCTGCGGATCTTGAACCGGGCCGGCTTGTCCGTCCCATCCGAGCGGATGTAGATGCCGAGTTCGCCCTTCGCGCCCTCGACGGAGCGGTAGATCTCCTTGTCAGGGTCCGGGCGGAGCGTCCGCGGGACGTTGGCCTGAATCTCGCGGTCGTCTTCCGGCCACTGCTCCAGCAGGTCGACACACTGCTCGATGATGCGGGCGGACTCCTCGACCTCACGAAGGCGGACGAGAACGCGACTGAAGTTGTCGCCGCCCTGCTCGGTGACGACGTTCCAGTCGAGTTCGTCGTAGTAGCCGTATGGGTCGTCCCGCCGGATATCGTAGTCGACGCCCGAGCCGCGTGCCACGGGACCGGTCGCGCCGTACTGTTTGACCTGCTCCGGGGAGAGGACGCCGGTGTCGACACACCGCATCTGGAAGATCTCGTTACCGGTGACGAGGTCGTGGATCTCTTCGAGCTTGTGCGGGAGGTCATCGAGGAAGTCACGGATCTTCTCGAAGTACTCCTCGCGGGGCTCGGGCAGGTCCCAGGCAACGCCACCCAGCCGGAGGTAGTTGAACATCAGCCGCTGGCCGGTCAGGTCTTCCAGCAGGTTCTGAACGATTTCGCGGTCGCGGATGCCGTACTGGAAGACAGCGGTGAAGTCGCCGAACACGTCCAGCGCAAACGTCGCCAGCGCGAGTTCGTGCGAGGCGATCCGGCACATCTCCGCCGACATCGTCCGGATGACCTGCGCGTACTCGGGAACGTCAATGTCTGCGAGGTCCTCGGCTGCGCGCGCGTACGCCCATTCGTTGAGGATCCCAGCAGAAATGTAGTCCCACCGGTCCGGGTACGGCATGATCTGGTGACGGTAGGTGCCCTGCTGGCACATCTGCTCCTCACAGCGGTGCAGGTAGCCGATATCGGGTTCGAGGTCGGCGATCTGCTCGCCGTCAAGCACCGTCTCGACGTGGAGCACGCCGTGGGTCGCCGGGTGGTGCGGACCGATATTGACGAACATCGTGTCCGGGTCGTCCTCGCTGCGTTTGTCGTCTTTCAGTGGGTTCGCGTGCTCGCGCAGTGAGACGATCTGTGGCTGGTCCTGATTGTAGTCCTGGCTCAGGGGGTGGCCCTGCCAGGTCTCGGGCAGCAGGATGCGCCGGAGGTCCGGGTGGTCGTCGTAGTCGATACCGACCAAGTCGTAGGCCTCCCGCTCGTGCCAGTCTGCGGTGTCGTAAACGCGAGCGGCCGACTCGTTGTGCGGGTCGTCTTTCGGCGAGGGGACGACAATCGACAGCTCCTGTGTCGGGTCGTTGTACTTCCGCAGGTGGTAGATGGATTCGTACCGGTCGTCGTACTCCTGTGCCGTGACACAGGCGCAGTGGTCGAACCCAGCTTCCTCTTTCAGCGTCGAAAGGACTTCCTGAACCTCATCGGGACGGATGACGAACCCTTCAGCGTTGACGTGTTCCTCACGGTCGAGGACGTGGCCACCGAGCAGGTCCGCGAGCGCGTCGTAATCAAGGCCGTCCTCCGTAACGCCGACATCGAGCGCCGTATCGCGTGATGGTTTTTCTAAACTCATGGCAAGTTAGGGAGAGTCGTTCCAGTTGTACCGCATAACGAGGTCTTCCTCGTCGATTTCGCTGGCGAGTTTGTCCACGAGCTCGTCCTGTTCGAGGTCGCCGAACTGCTCCAGTTCGTAGGGTTTGACCGTCACCGGCGAGGACTCGCCCTCGGCGATGCGCTCTTGGAGCTTGGCAACGCCGTAGATGAGTGCCTCGGGGCGTGGCGGACAGCCCGGGACGTGGATGTCGACCGGGATGACCTCCTCAGCGCCCTTGATGACGTTGTACCCTTCCTGGAACGGACCGCCGGAAATGGTACAGGATCCCATCGAGACGACAAACTTCGGCTCAGGCATCTGGTCGTAGACGCGCTTCATCCGCGGCGCGAACTTCGAGACGATGGTCCCCGGAACGATGATAACGTCCGCCTGGCGTGGGGATGCGCGTGGCACCCCTGAACCGAAGCGGTCGAGGTCGTGTTTGATCGCGTAGGTGTGGATCATCTCGATGCTACAGCAGGCGATCCCGAACTGCAGCATGAACATCGAGGAGCCCCGGACCCAGTTCATGAACTTGTCGAACTTGGTCAGGATGAACGGCGTCGACCCGAACGCCTCGCGTAGCGTCGAATTAAAGCGGTCGTCAGCCCCGTCACCCATGCGGGCCTCCTGTGTCGATACGTCTTCGACGGCCGGTGGTGTTTGGTCACTACTCATATGTGTCTGCCCCCTTCGTGGCGCGCGGACTGCGCACCCACTGAACTGCGCCGTTACGCCAGGCCCAACCGAGTCCGATGGCGAGAATCGTGATGAATACGACCATCGGTAGCAGTGCCGTGGTCATCCCGAGCTCAGCGGCGGCGTCGCTGTAGATGACCGTCCACGGGAAGATGAAGACGGTCTCGATGTCGAAGACGACGAACAGCAGCGCGACCATGTAGTACTGGATATTAAACTTGATCTGTCGACTGCTGCCAGTCGGCACTTCACCGGACTCGTAGGTGGTGCGTTTGCCTTGTTCCGGCACGCTGGGCCGCAAGAGGCTCGAAACTGCCATCATCGTCAGTGGGATGGCTAGCGCCACGACCGCGAGCGCGCCGATGGCGATCCATGGATTACTCATTCCGGTATCTCCTATCGTCTCTCGGTTAGAAGTACTCGCATATAAGGGTTCATTGTTCGGTTTTTCGGCCTTGCGGGTGTTTAAGAACCGACACGCTCTCGGATGGAAAGTGACCTGCATCGGCCACACCCCCCAGGGTATGACGCCCCTCGGGTATCACTCGTCCCAATACTCGCGTTTGAATCCGGGCGTCCCGAGTTCGTGGAGGTCACGCGACGCCTCGCCAACGTCGGCCTGGAGCCCCTCGTGGTACGAGACGAGCCGGTCACGGAGTTCGTCGTGCTGCCGTGCAAGGATTTGTGCCGCTGAGAGGGCGGCGTTGAACGACTTGCCGGCGTCGACCGCCGTCATCGGCGCGCCCTGTGGCATCCCGATAACCGAGTCGACGGATTTCTCCTGCACTGGGACACCGATGACTGGCAGCGGGTAGGCGATGCTGGCGGTCATGTTCGGCAGGTCAGCGGATTTACCGCCAGCGCCAGCGATTATCACGTCGATACCGCGGTCGGCGGCCGTCTCTGCGTACGCGTACATCAGGTCCGGCGTCCGATGGGCCGAGCAAACGAACGTTTCGAAGGTGAAGCGGCTCTCGGGCGCGTCAGTGTAGTCCGTCTGTTCCTCGAAGCCGAGTTCGTCGGCGAGCGCCGCGTAGGCTCCCGGTCGCTTGCCCTGTCCGCCGGCCATCGTCGGCAGGTCTGAGTCGGAGCCCATGATGATGCCGACATCGGGCGTCAGGTCGTTCGGTCGGTCCATCTCGGCCTCTTCGTGCAACTGGTCGATAAGCGACTGCACGTTGTCTGCGGGCATACGACCGACTGGAACGGGGACGGGCGTAAGTGTAGGCGATTTCCGGTCAATCGGCTAGCGCCTGCTCCAGTTCGGCAAGCAGCGCCTGTGGGTCCGCGGGGAAGCACCTGAGCGGGTCGGTACGCCCGGTGACCTGTACCCTGAGTGTGTACCGCTTGCGGTAGGTGAGCGCGAGACTGACAGCACCAGCGACAGCGAAGGCCCCGCCGAGGAGGACGGACCGGTCGAGCGACAGTAACCCGAACCCGATCAGCGCGACGCTCATCACCGCGAGGAACCAGTCGATGTCCTGCAGACTCACCTCGACCACGTCGTCGAGATCGACGACCACCGGCTCGTCACCGCGGTCGACGACGAGGCGGTCAGCACCGAGAACCACAGTCCCGCCGGTTCGGAGCGTGCCGGTGTACCGTTCGGTGTCGATGGGCGGTACGGTGTCTGCGGCCGTGCCGTCGCTGTCGTCTCCCACGGTTAGTCGTCGCTCACCGCAGACGGGCGGTCGCCGCCGCGGCCACGAATCCGGTCTAACGCTGAGACGTATTCACTGTCGTCTTCGGTGAGCGCGGCCCAGGCCGCGAGCCCGCGCTCCTCGCGGGTCCCCGGCACGGTGTTGTCGAGGACAAATGCGACGATGCCACCGACAACCATCCCGGTCCCGCCCATGACGAACAACGTGGTCGCGACCACATCGGTCCCGAGGACGCTCCCCAGCACCGGGACAGCCGCTAGACCCTGCTGGAGGGCTGTCGCGCCGCCGACATCCATTCCCTGTCCGACCTGGCTCATGTACTCGGGCACCGCGAGGCCGGCAAAAAGTGCGAAACCGACGATGAAGACGTTTCGGTTGGCATCGAGGTCGACGTACTTCAGCTGTGAGAGCCCGACGGCGGCGATCTGTCCGAACATGACGATGTAGAGCCCACCGATAATCGGCGACGGGATGGTCGCGAACAACTGGCCCGCCGGGCCGAAGTACCCGACCAGAATCATCACCGCAGCGCCGATCTGCACGACGTAGCGGGACGCGACGCCGGTGATAGCGATTGCTCCAACGTTCTCAGTGTACGACGTACAGCCATTGCCGGTGCCCATAATGCCGGCAAACATGTTGCCGACCCCCTCCATGCCGATACCATCGTTGATTCGGCTGCTGTTCGGCGCGCCGCGGCCAGCAATGCGGGCAACGGAGTGGTAGTCGCCGAAACTCTCGACAACAGAGGCGAGCATCCCGGCGAACATCCCGACGATGAAGCCCGGCGTGAACTGCGGGAGCCCCCACTGGAACGGGTAGATCGGCTGGACCAGCGGGGCGCTCGTGACAGAACCGAGCGAGACGTAGCTGACCGAGCCCGCGGCGAAGACGCCAGTGACTGAGAGGAGAGCCGCGACGGTCCACGCAAACAGAATACCCAAGAGTACGGGAAAGAGCTTGAACGCGCGGTGGCGTCGGTCGAGGTACTGCGAACACGCGATAATCGAGAGCATCGTCAGCCCGAGCAGCCACCAGTTCTGCCCGGTCCCGGGGCTACCGAAGTTCGGGTTCGCAATCTGTGGAACATTAAACAGCGCTAGTCCAATAAGCGCAATGACCGGCGCGATGACGATCGGGCCGACATATCGCTTCAGCTTTCCCATGAGGCCGCTGTAGCCGATCACCACCTCGACGATGCCGGCGACGATGACAGCCCCCTGTAGTTCGACGAGCATGGTCTGCCAGTCCGCGCCCTGCTGGGCCAGCACGCCGATGATGGCCAGCCCGGGCGCGAGCATGGAGAACGTCCCGCCCTGAACGATCGGATATCTGTTTCCGAGCGTTGTCTGGGCGAGCGTCGCGATACCTGAGACGACGAAGAACGTCCCGATGAGACGGCCGACCTGATCCGGCGCAGCCTCGAACATCCCCATCGCACCCGCGAGTCCGAGCGGAATCGCGACGGATGCGCCGATCATCGTCAGGTAGTGCTGGACGCCGAGCAGTATCGCTTGCTTTCGTGGTGGTTTGTCGTCGATGCCATACTCGACGAAGCCGGCGGTTTCCGGTTCCTCCGGTGTGGTCGGGTTCTGTCTGTCATCCGGCGGTGTCGCGTCAGTCATGCTCGCTACCCATGGCACTGCAACTCCCGATACATATTCTTTGCTCGTTGGCCCGGCGGCGGCGGGACCCGCCCGCCTCGAAAGGAAAACGCTCTTGGCCCGCTCCGACACAGTCTTGGACATGAGCAACGGGGACGACGAGGCCGACGCGTCGGACGACGCCGAGGCAACAGATGAGATCGACGTGACCGCCGAAGAACTGGAATCGCGTCTCACAGAGGCCGGCGACGCGTTAGAGGCCGCAGAGACGGAGGCCGACCTCGACGACGTCGAGTCGTCCCTCGACGACATCGAGAGTGACCTCGAGGCTGCCGACCTGCCCGAACCCGACGAGGACGATGACGACGCCGAGGACCCCCGCGAGGAACTGGAGTCCCAGCTTTCGGACCTCCGGGACGACCTTGACGAACAGCGCGGCCCCTACGCCGAAGACGTCGTCACCATCGTTTCCGACGCCGCCGACACCGTCACTGACAGCGAGTGGACCGACGACGGAGAGGGCGAGGCTCAGGAGGCCGTCGAGACGTTCCTCGACGAAAGCGCCGAGTTCATCGACCACGACGCTGACACGGGCGGCGATTTCGTCGCTGCCGGGGATGCGCTGACCACAGTCGTCGACGCTATCGAAGCGGCAAACCTCGACCCTGACGAGGACACGGAAACTATCGAAGGGCTCCTCGAAGCGGCGGAAACGTTGGAGACAGGGCTGGACGAAGCCGAAGTCTGGGACGACCTCACGGTACAAGAGCAACTCGACGCCCGCGGCTTCTATGATATCCTGACCAACGAGAACCGGAAGGACTTCCCGCCGGAGTGGAACGCCGCCAAGCTCCACGCCGAGGAAGGGGACTTCGATCAGGTCCTGTTCGCCTACGACAAACTCGGGTCGGAGTTCTTCGACGGGTACATCGTCGACTTACTGTACAACCTCGGGAGCGACGCCGAACCGGCCTTCGACGCGATGCACCAGCGTGCACAGAAACGCGAGAAAGGGCCAATCGAGGTACTGGGGAAAATCGGCGACGAGCGTGCGACTGAGACGCTGCACGACTACATCGACGGCGACGGCGACCCTGCGCTCCAGAAAGTCACGCTGCGCGCACTGGGCGCTATCGGCAGTGCCGAGTCGGTCCAGCCGGTCGCCAACCGACTTGACGCCGACAGCGAGGAAGTCCGCTCAGTCGCGGCGCGCGCACTGGGGCTGCTCGGCGACACTCGCGCCATCGAGCCGCTGAGCGATGTCCTCAAATCCGGCGAAAGCGACTCCGTGCGTGCCTCCGCCGCGTGGGCGCTCCGACAGATCGGGACCGAAACGGCACTCGACGAAGCCGCCCGCTACACGGACGACCGCGCGTATATCGTCCAAGCCGAGGCCGAAAAGGCAGCCAGTGCCTGAAGCAGGATACCTTTTTATACGAGCGGGCGGCCAGACGCCCCGATGCGGTCGTTCGCCCCACTCGTCTGTTGCGTGCTCGTCCTCGCAGCGATAGGTCCATACACCGCCACTGGACAGGCGACTCCAACTGCAACAGCAGCCAGCGGTCCCGAAGAACCGTCGATTCACGCAGTGTATCCGGACCCCGTCGCCGGCGGTGACGAGGGGGAATTCATCGTCATCACAGTCCCTGCTGGGACAGACATCGGGCAGTATGCTATCACTGACGGTGACGGTACTGCAGGTGTTCCGAACACTACCGCTCACGGGCGCGTCGTCCTCTCAATGGCACCGAACCGGACACGGAAACTCACCGACTGGCCGGTCGTCGGCCTCGATGGTCATCTTGCGCTGGCAAACGGCGGCGAGCGAATCCAGCTGCAGCGAGGCAACCGGACTGTTGACGCTGTCCGATACACGGATTCAGTCGAGGGTGAACTCGGCGTCATTAACGGGTCTGTCGTCCGTTGGCAGTCACTGGGTGCGACAGACCGCCCGGTCATCAGGGCTGCCGGCGGCGAGGTCCGCGCGTTCGCGCTGCCGGATGCCTCCGCCGCACCGATTCGACCGATACGGAACGCGGACAAGCGAGTGTTCTTGGCCGGGTACACGCTCTCTTCGGCAAGGGTCGCCGACGCTCTTATCGCCGCCCAGCGCCGCGGTGCGACGGTTCGCGTCCTGCTCAAGGGCGAACCGGTCGGCAGCCGTACCGCCGCGGAGGCTAGCACTCTTGACCGACTGGCCGAGGCAGGTGTCTCCGTCCGAGTGATGACTGGCCCACGTGCCAGATACCGCTACCACCACGCGAAGTACGCTGTCGCCGACGGGCAGGCCGTCGTGCTGACAGAGAACTGGAAGCCCGCCGGCACTGGCGGCAACAGCAGCCGCGGCTGGGGGGTGGTCACGGCACAGCCGCGGGTCGTCGATGGGTTGAACCAGACGTTCCAGTCCGATACCGGCTGGCAAGACAGCGAGCGGTGGGAAGAGTACCGTCAAGGTCGACAGTTCGAGCGAGCCGAGCCAGCGACCGGGACGTATCCGACCGAATTCCAGGCTGAATCGGTGGTCGTCCAGCGGACAGACCTCTTGGTCACCCCCGATAACGCCCAGGGTGAACTTGTCGCGACGATAGACGACGCGAACGACTCGATTGACGTTATCCAGCCGACGGTCGGGGACTGGAACAGCCCGCTTTTGCGGGCGCTCCGCCGGGCTGCGTCGCGCGGCGTTGAGGTCCGTCTCCTGTTGAGTGACGCCTGGTACGTCCGCGAGGAGAACACGCAGACAGCACAGCGCTTTCGAGAGTGGGCCGACCGCAACGACGCGCCGCTGACGGCGAAAGTGGCGGCCCCCGACGGTCGCTACGAAAAGATACACGCCAAGGGCGCAGTTATCGACGACAAACGGGCCGTCGTCGGCAGCCTCAACTGGAACGAACAGGCGGCGACTGCGAACCGAGAGGTCGTACTGGTGTTGCACGGCAGCGACGCGGCCGACTATTTCGGCGCGGTCTTTGACGCTGACTGGGGGGCCGGCGGGTTCGACACGCCGGTCGGTGTCATCGGGGCGCTGCTCGGACTCCTCGTGGTCACCGGGCTCGCCGCTCGTCGGGTCTCGTTTGAAACGTAGAAAACTGTGTCGCGGTCAGCCTGCGCAACGGGGGCGACGGCCTACACTTCTTCCGGCAGCGCCGTCGAACTTCCGAGCTCCTCGTCGATTTCGGCTTCGGCCATCTTCTCGACGAGGGCGTCGATGACTGACTCGCGGCGGCCCTTGACGAACTTGATGGAGCCGACGACGAGGTGGCCACCACCGGAGACGCCGCCACCGTCGACCTCCTCGCTGAGCTCGGTTACCATCCGCGGGATGTCCAGACGGACACCGTCCGAGCGCAGGACGGCGAAGTCCGGGCCGTAGCCGATGGTGATGACGGGGTCACCGGTCTCGGCGACCTTCCGGTCGTGGATTTCGCCGGTCGTTTTGCCCGGCGCAGGGTAAGTAAAGCGATGGGCGTGGTTCTCCACGTCGATGGTGTAGAGGTGTGCGCCGTTGTCGAGCCGTTCGTGGTCGACGTGACTCATGGCGGCATCGAGCTGGTCCTCAACATCGCGTTCGGCGCGTTCGGAGAGGAATTCGACGACTTCGCCGTGGCGGTCTCGGTCGTCACAGTCGACGTTCAGCACGTCAGTGATCAGCTCTTCGCCGGAGTTGTAGCGCAGCCAGTGGGTCGCGTAGTCGAGGGCTTCGCCGATGTCGCGCAGATCGTTCTCGTCGTAGCCCTTCTCGCTTGCGAGGCCGATGTAGTCCCGCATCGCCTCAGCCTCGGAGCGGTCAGACAGGCCCGCGACCGCGGGAACGTGCTGGAGGTCCTCGGTGAGGTCGGGGTCGATCATCCGGGCGAGCTCGACACACAGCATCCCCGTGGTGATGCGGTAGTCCTCGTCGTGGAGGTAGGGGTTGACGTGCTGCTCGATGAGCGGCTCGACGGCCTCGGGGTCCGGGTGGTGGTGGTCGACGACGACCACCGGGATGTCGTAGTGTCGAAGGTTTCGATAGGCCGGCGTGTCCTCTTCGGTGGAGCCGTTGTCGAGCATCAGCAGCATCGGGAGCTTCTGCCCGTGACGGGTGCGGTCCTCCAGCGCGAAGTTGAGGTCCCGCGTTACGTCCTCCATCTCGTAGTAGGGGGCCTTGCTCGGGAGGCGTTTGAGGAGGTGCTGGGGCGCGCTGGCGTCCTCGTACTGGGAGGCAATGAACGATTCCAGTGCGACCTGCAGCGGGACGCTCGCACAGAGCCCGTCACCGTCGGCGTGGTGACGCATCCGGATCGGACGGCCCGAAAGCACTGTCCTGCGGAGTTCCGTCGCGACTTCCCGGAGGTCGTCCCACAGCTTCTCGAAAGCAGGCCATTCGACCAGTGGTTCGACATCGGCTGGTTCGGCGGCCTCGGCCAGTGCGGCGTCGAGGTCGCTCTCGACGGCGGCGGCTTCTTCGCCGTCGAGCACGGTCAGCGATTCGGCCTCGACCTGCAGGCCGTCGTCGCGCTCCTCTGCGCGCCCGGAGACGCGGACGATATCGTCGATTTCGACGTCGGGGTGCGCCCGGACACCGGCCTCCTCGAAGGCAGCACATGGGACGATACCGGTTTCGTCACGGACTTGGAACACTGTGGGACCGCCGGTCTGTTTGATCTGGACGACCTGTCCCTCGATGATGACCGTCTCACCGGTCGCGTCGTCGAGGTCAGCGACGGTGGTCGCGTTGCCGTGGGCAACACGCTGTTCCTCGTAGTCAGCAACCCGTACTTCCTCGAAGCTCAGGTCGCCGTCGGGACGGATCTCGCCGAGTTCGACAATAAGATCGTCACCCACGTCGTACTGGCCCAAGAGATTAGAGTCGTGGACGAGCCCGGAAACAGCGTCGGAAAGGTCGACGAATACGCCGTATTCGACGGTGCCGTTGACAGTTGCGTGGTACAGTGCGCCTTCTTCGAGATCATCGGACGTACATTGGTCCGCGAGATCGTAGACGATGGTCCCGCCGTCGGGGACCGTCGCACCGTCACCGGTGCCAGTTGGCGAAGACATTTGTCAATCCTTCGGTGCTCCCCCGTTTGTACTCTTCGGAATCCGCGGAGGGACGAACACAACGCGTAAAAAGCGTCCGACCTGACTGCGTGGTATGGGGTTGTTTCGAACGAGCGGGATACTCGGGATCGCGGAGTCCGCACTCGAGTTCGCGCTCGCTGCCTCCGAAGAGGCCCATCCTAACGAGTATATGGGCTTCCTCCGGGGCGATGACGCCAGCAAGCTCGGGCTCGACGAAGATGGGACAGTTCTGACCGACGTTCTCGTTATCCCGGGGACAGAGTCGAACCCGGTCAGTGCGACCGTCAAGACGAGCATGGTGCCGAATGATATGCGAGCAGCAGGGTCAATTCACTCGCACCCGAACGGTGTCCTCAAACCCAGCGACGCCGACCTCGCGACGTTTGGTCGCGGCGACGTCCATATCATCGTCGGCTACCCGTATGGCCACGATGACTGGAAGGCGTTCGACAGCGACGGAACAGAAGTCGAACTGCCGGTGCTCGACGTAGAGCCGCCCGAAGAGTCTTTTTTCGATTTCGACCAGGCTGACATCGACGCCGAGCTACGCGAGGAGGAGTTCGATCAGTGACCCGCGTCGTCGCACAGGGAACATTCGACATTCTGCACCCGGGCCACGTCCACTACCTGCAGGACGCCGCCGACATGGGTGATGAACTCCACGTCATCGTGGCCCGCTCGGTCAACGTCACGCACAAGGAGCCGCCTGTCGTCCCGGACGAGCAACGCCGGGAGATGGTCGGGGCGCTCAAGCCGGTTGACGAAGCACATCTCGGCCACTCCGAAGATATCTTCATCCCGATCGAGCGCATCGAACCGGACATCATCGCACTGGGCTACGACCAGCACCACGACGACGAGCAACTCGAAGCGGCGCTGTCCGCCCGGGGTATCGACTGTGATATCTGTCGGGCCAGTCCGCTGGAAACTGAGGCGGCTGACCGGGTCCTGTCGACTGGCCGGATTATCGACCGGATTCTCGACGAACGGAGCTGAGAAGACAACACTTTCGAGGTCGCAGGCCAACTAGTGGCTATGTCAACCGTCACGACAGGCCGGACGCTTGACGCCAACGGCGACCCCGTTCCGGGAACCGGGTTCGAACTGGACCCCGATAGCCAGTTCGCCGACCGAGTTCGGGAGCGAACCGGCCCTGTCACGTCACATCCGACCCGACCTGTGTGGGGCATCCCGCTGGAGGGATCGGGCGACACCATCCGGACGCTCAGCGTCTTCGGACCCGGCTACGGCGGGCCACCCGAACACTATCACGAGCAGAGCCCGGAACGCTTCGAAGTCGAACGGGGCTCGCTGACGATGATGCTTGATGGCACGGACCACGAGGTGACGGCGGGCGAAACGGCCACCGTCGAGACAGGCGTCACGCACACCTTCCGGAACGACACCGACAAGCGAGCCATCGTCATCACGAACATCTACTCGCCGGGTCGACTCCGGCAAGTACTCCCGACACTCGGCGGTCTGGCCCACGACGACGATGGAAACCCCGAGAACCCGCTCCAGCAGGCCCTCGTCGCGGACCGTCTCGACGGCAACACAGTCTTCACGAGACAGGAACGGCTCGAACCGCTGTCACGGCTCCTCACGCCGGTCGCAGAACTCGCTGGCTATCAGGGTGCCTACGCGAAGTACACGCAGCCGGCCTTCTGGGAGCGCCACGTCGAACAGCCTGACCTATGACAGCCTCCCTGCGGTGAACGGCGGGGTTGTTCGCCATCACGCTGCCCCCTCGACGGTGACCGTTGCTTCCGAGACCACCCGTTCGTCAAAGGCATCCGTGCCGGCCTCAACCGCCAGCGCGTACTCGCCGGGTGACGCGTCGTTTGGGACGGCCACAGCCAGGGTACCGGTAACCGAATCAACAACAGGGTCCCAGACTAGCTCAGGTGGATACGACTCCCGAACGGCGGTCGGCTCCGGCTTGAATCCCTTGTGTGTCACCTGCCAGCGCTCGGGAATCTCGGCCAGTTGCCAGGTCAGGACGCCAACTGACGAGGCCTGCACTTCGATCCGTGATGTCTCACCGGGCGCGACGGACGCATCTGCGGTCTCGACGGCGAGACCGCCGTTCGAGCCGTCGCCAGGGGACCCACAGCCGGCCAGGCAAAGCGTTCCGGCCGAGAGGACGAGCACCATTCTCCGGGTACGCATACCGACTGTTCCAGCGGTTGGAGCAAAATAGTTCGCCGGCAACTGCTCGAAACAGCGTCTGGTTCGAACGCCATCGCTGTTCAGAAATCAAGTGGATTCCCACCAGAAAACTGTACATTCGTATTCATCCGCCAGCGAGCATGGTAAAACACAAGCATGAATACCGGGGGGTGGAAGTCATCGGTCCGGTGATTGCCCTCGCCGCCGAATGGAAAACTGCCATGTCAGGAACCGCAAGCGCGGTCGTGTTACAGACCGGCGGTCCAGCGATCTCCGCCGAGGCGGCCAGCTATCTCGCGGGGGGACTCGCAGCCCTCGCCGTCGGGTTAGCGGCGCTGGGATCCGGGTTCGCCGAGCGTGGTATCGGTGCGGCGGCGGTCGGGGCCATCGCCGAGGACCCCGATATGTTCGGTCGAGGCCTCATTCTCACAGTCCTGCCCGAGACCCTCGTCATCCTCACGCTGGTGACAGTGTTCGTCGTAACGTAGCAGAAGTAGCCGTCTCCGCGGCCTGTCCACTCTTTTGTTGCGGTCCAGACGGCTGCGCTACCGAGTGTCGAAGAGAGTGAGCCGCAGCGAGGCGCTTAGATCAGGTCCGCCTCGGCGAGGCGGTCGACGGCTTCTTGCAGTCGCTCCTTGCTGTTGGCGTAAGAGATACGAGCGTAGCCGGGCGTCCCGAACGCGGTTCCGGGGACGGTCGCGACCTGTGCCTCGGAGATAGCCTGATCACACCATTCGGTATCGTCACCATCCGGCGCGATTTCGGGCATCATGTAGAACGCGCCCTGTGGCTCGGGGACGTGGACGCCGTGGTCTTCGAACAGGCCCATGAGGAACTCGCGGCGCTCGGCAAAGGCCTGACGCATCTCCTCGACGGCGTCGTCGGTGTTCGTGATGGCCTCGACGCCGGCGTGCTGGACGAAGTTCACGGCACAGGAGACGGAGTGAGAGTGGACCTTGCCGGCCTGTGAGACCAGTTCTTCCGGGGCCGCGAAGTAACCCAGCCGCCAGCCGGTCATCGAGTAGGCCTTCGAGAAGCCGTTGAGGGTGATTGTTCGGTCTTCCATGCCTTCAAGCGTGCCCAGCGAGACGGCTTCGACGCCGTCGTAGGTGATCTCCTTGTAGATCTCGTCCGAGATGACCGTGATGTCGTGCTCGACAGCGAGGTCACGGACGCCCTCCAGCGCATCGCGGGAGTACACCGCGCCGTGGGGGTTGCCCGGCGAGTTGACGACAAGCAGTTCCGTCTCGTCGGATACGGCGTCAGCGAGGTCGTCGAGCGCGCCTTCAAGCTGGAAGTCGTGGGTGGCAGTGTCGACACGGGTCAGCGTCCCGCCGGCGAGTTTCGCCATCGCTTCGTAGGACACCCAGGCCGGGTCGAGCAGGGCGACCTCGTCGCCGTCATCGATGATGGTCTGGAAGATCTCGTACAGCGCCTGCTTACCGCCCGGCGTGACGATGAGGTTGTCCGGGCCGTACTGAGTGAGACCGTCATCGTGGAGACTGTCGGCGATTGCCTCCTTCAGTTCGGGGATGCCGTTGGAGGACGTGTAGCCGGTGTGGCCGGCGTCAAGTGCGTCCTTGGCGGCGTCTTTGATGTTCTCTGGCGTGTCGAAGTCGGGTTCGCCGACGCTCAGGTCGACGACGTCTTTCCCCTCGGCTTCCAGCTCTGCGGCCTTGTTGCTGATTGCGAGGGTCGCGCTCGGTTCTACACGTTCGACGCGGGATGCAAAGTCCATAGTCATTGTTCGAGTTCAGTGGCGAGTTCGATTGCGCTCCGGACGGCTGAGTCCCCCTTGTCGGTTCGGACCTCGGCCTCGTCCTGGCTCATGCCCGGGCCGATGATGCCCAGCGTGACGGGGGTGTCTCGGTCGAGGGAGACGTCGGTCAGCCCCTGCGCGGCGGCGTTGCCGATGATCTGGTCGTGGTCGGTGTCGCCGCTGATGATTGCGCCGAGGACGGCCACGGCGTCGATGTCCGACCGGCGCGCGAGCCGGTCGGCGGCCAGCGGCGTATCGTAGGACCCCGGGACATCAATCGACGCGACAATCTCGGCGTCATTGTCGGCAGCGGCCTCGTAAGCCCCGTGCTCCATCTCCTCGATAACGGCCCCGTGTTTATCATACTGGGCGACAACCAGCCCGAGCTGCACCATACCTGACACCCGGGCAGGGGCGACTAAAGAACTACCGTTCCGTGCTTGCACGGCCACAGGTCGTTACGTCGATATCGGCGACGGGCGAGTAGCTTAAAATCCTGTTATAGAAACCAGAAGGATTCTAATGCCCCATGTGCTTGAGCCAGATATGGCTGAGTCGTCCCTGCTGTCTGCCCTCCACGATTTCCGGGACCGGAGCCGGTCCTGGTTCGCGGACGACCCCCGCGCCGCCGTGAAGCTCGTCGTCGCCGTGACGCTTCTCGGACTCGTCCTCAGAATCGCGGCGCTCGGGAGCCGCGTCGCCCACTTCGACGAGGGCCGCGTGGCCTACTGGGCGCTGCATCTCCGCGATTCTGGGTCGTTCGCGTATCGCTACATCATCCACGGCCCGTTCATTCAACACGTCGATAGCTGGATGTTCACCGTCGCTGCGCCGACCGACTTCACGATGCGGCTCCCGGTCGCGATTGTCGGCGGCCTGCTCCCGCTGACAGCGCTGCTCTTTCGCAAGCACCTCCGGTCCGACGAGACTGTTCTCATGGCTGTGTTTCTCGCACTCAATCCGGTGCTGTTGTACTTCTCGCGGTTCATGCGCAGCGACGTGCTGGTCGCGGCGTTCATGTTCACCGCCTTCGGCCTGCTCGTCCGGTTCGTTGACACTCGGAAGGCGCGGTATCTCTACGGCGTCGCCGCGTTCATGGCGCTCGGGTTCGCCTCGAAGGAGAACGCCATCGTCTACGTGCTAACGTGGCTCGGCGCGACCGGCCTTCTGCTGGCGAAGATGCTCGTCCTCCCGAACGGCTACCGCGACGCCGTCGGCTTCCTCCGGACCGTCCCGAGCCTCGGTGCAATCTGGGGCCGGCTGTCGGGCCGGGCCCGGGCGGATGTAGGGCTCGTTGTCAACATCGTTCGCTCGTTCCGCAACCGCCATGACAGCGCCGCCTCCGTCCTCGCAGCGTACGCGAGCCACATCGTCCTTGCCGCGCTGGTGTTCGGCTTCGTCTCGTTGTTCTTCTACGCCCCGCGGGGGGCCGGTGTCGCGGGCATCGAACACCCGCCGGCACCGGTCGCGAGTGGCGACGTGAACTTCTGGTCCGGCGTGACGAACCCATCGCTGTTCCCGGAACTCGTCCAGACCACATGGGAGCGCGTCGTCGGCCAGTACAGCGAGTGGTTCTCGCCGGCCTCGGAGAAAGCCACGACCACTGAAACGGGCCTAGTCGACTCTATCGAAACGTTCTACGAGAGCGTCGACGGCCACTACGAGGTGCTGCTGAAAGCGCTGGGCTACACCGCCGCCCCGCTGGTCCTGTTCTCGGCGTTCGGGTACGCACTGGACCGGCTCGGAACCGTCGAGCCGCGCCACCTCGTCCCGTTCGCGGCCTACGGCGGCTACGTCTCGATTCTGGGCTACCCCATCGGGACCGACATCGGCGCGCCGTGGCTCGCCGTCCACGTCGTGGTCCCGCTGTCGATTCCGGCCGCCGTCGGACTCGCTGCTGTGATCCGGTGGGGGAACGAATCGCTGTCGACCGACGACGTGACCGGCGCTGCCATCGCCGCTGCCATCGTCCTGCTCGTTACTGCACTCGTCGTCAACACGACCGCAACGCGGGTGTACACCAACGAGCATCTGGAGGGGAACCCGCTGGTCCAGTACGCCCAGCCACAGGAGTCGCTCCGGACGGACCTGGCGGAGATGGACCGAATCGCGACGGCCAACGGAAACGGCACCGATGTCGTCATGTATCACGGAGAGCGCGGCGACGCCTACGACGCCGATGACGCGTACGTCAAAGAAGACCGCGGTCAGTGGAACGACTCGTGGTGGAACACCAGACCGACCTGCTTGCAATGGCACAATTCACTGCCGCTGCCGTGGTACTACGCGGCCGAGGACGTGAACGTTTCCTGTGAGAACCGGTCCGACAGGCTCGCCGAGCAGGCGCAGGCGGACCAGCCACCGATAGTCATCACCCAGCAGATTGACAGCACGGTCCCTGCCGAACAGCTCGAAGCCGCCGGATACGTGCCCAGAACCCACCGGATGCGAACGAAATACGGCTCGAACGACATGACGGTGTGGGTCCACGAGTCCTACGGCCGAGAACCGAACGGTTAACCCTGCTGCTGTGAAAGCGCGCGGTATGACGCTCACGTCACCAGGGCCGACCGTCGGCGTGGTCGGCGGTGGCCAACTCGGCCGGATGCTGGGCGAGGCGGCTGCGCCGCTCGGCCTCGAACTGCTCGTGACCGACCCGACGCCGGATTGCCCGGCCGCGCCGGTCGTCCGCGACCAGATTGTCGGGGACTTCGACGAGGCGGCAACCCTGCGGGAACTCGCCGAGCGCGCCGACTACCTCACCTTCGAGATCGAACTGGCCGACCCGGACGTGCTTGAACGGGTCGCTGAAGAGACAGGGACGCCGGTACATCCCGCTCCCGAAACGCTCCGAACGATTCAGGACAAGCTCGTCCAGAAGCGCCGGCTGTCGGACGCTGGCGTTCCGGTCCCCGAGTTCCGCGCCGTTGACACCGCCGATGACCTCCGTGAGGCCTGCGAGGAACTGGGCTACCCCGCAATGCTCAAGGCCCGAACCGGCGGCTACGATGGCCGCGGGAACATCCGTGTTGAGGGCCCAGAGGACGTTGCGGACGCTTTCGACGAGATCGCCGGCCCCGCGATGGTCGAGGCGATGGTCGATTTCGAGCGGGAACTGGCGGTCATGGGCTGTCGCGGTGCAGACGAGCGAGACACGTTCCCGGTCACCGAGACGATTCACCGTGAGGAAATCCTCCGGGAGTCCGTCGCGCCGGCCAGAGCGTCACGAGCCGTCCGCGAACGCGCCCGAGATGTCGCGCACGACGTGTTCGACGTGATGGAGGGTCGCGGCGTGTTCGGCATCGAACTGTTCGAGACGACCGACGGCGAGATCCTTCTCAACGAGATCGCGCCGCGCCCGCACAACTCCGGCCACTGGACTATCGAAGGGTGTCACACCTCGCAGTTTGAGCAACACCTCCGCGCTGTCACCGGCCAGCCGCTGGGGTCGACCGACCAGCGGTTCCCCACTGTGTCGACCAACATCCTCGGGGATGTCTCAGAGCGCCAGCCGGCGGAGCTACGGGGCGAGGACAGTGTGCTTGGGACGCCGCGGGCACACCTGCACTGGTACGGCAAGCTCGAAGTGTACGGCCTCCGGAAGATGGGGCACGTGACGCTGACCGACGACGACCGCGACGGCCTGCTCGCCGACGCCCGCGACCTCCGTGACGGGCTGACCTTCGAGTGACCGCCACCGACTGCGTCGTGAGTGGGATCTAGAGACTGACCACGGTCCGGAACCGAGCGGTCTTTGGCTCTGCAGTCCCGAGTCGGCGTATGGACCGACGGCAGTTTCTCCGTGCGGCCGGCCCGGCGGCAGTCGCAGGGCTCGCCGGTTGTCTCGGCGGTGGGAGCGCTGACACCGACTACGACGTGGGGATGTCTGCGAAGGCGTTTCGCCCGGTACAGATTACCGTCGAACCGGGGACAACCGTGCGGTGGCTCAACACGAGCAAGCAGGGCCATTCGGTCACGGCCTACGAGGACGATATCCCCGACGAGGCCGATTACTTCGCCTCCGGCGGCTTCGACACCGAGCAGGCGGCCCGTGACAACTGGGGGAACTCCTCTGGCGGGACGATGTACGAGGGTGACGATTTCACCCACACTTTCGAGACAGTCGGCGAGTATGCCTACTTCTGCATCCCACACGAACGAGCCGGGATGGTCGGGACTGTCGTCGTAACCGAAAACCCCGATACGGCGAGCGGCGAGTAGCCACGTCATCACTTTTCTCGCAGCATCCTCGTCCGCGCTGAGCGAGCCGTTCACACGCTGTTTTGCGTTCTCGGTTGCTAGCTTATCGCCGTCGTGTGACAGTATACGTCACAGTAGAGACTCGCGTCTGCCGCGTCGCTGTTAGAGGGTCTCTCACTACGGCGGAAAAATCGAACGTCGGTGCTTGAACGTGTTAGGCTTCGACGTCGACGTCTTCTTCGTCCACGTCGACGGCCGTCTCTTCTTCGGCGGCGACTTCTTCGGGCCGCGCTTCGAGCGTGGTCTTCTTGATCTCGACGCGTCGGAGCGGGTAGATGTCCTTGGCCTCGCCGTAGATAGCCGAGGAGAGGCGCCCTTCGACGACACTGTCGATGAGCTGTTCGAAGGTGTGGTCTTCGGCCGTCTCGCGAACGAGGTCGATCATCGTTCGGCGGATGGCCTTCTCCTGAGAGGCGTCGGCCTTCTTGGTCGTCACGGCGACCGGCTGAATCTGGACGCGGTAGTCGTCCGTGGTCAGCACGGTGATGTAGGCCTCAACCTTCGAGGAGCCCCGGCGGACGAGCGAGCGGAGATAGTCCCGTGTGAGTTCGTGGCGGATGAACTCCGTGTACGCTGAGTCCGAGGCGACCTCGTTGATCTTGAAGGTCAGCTTCGTGTTGTTCTCGCTGGCGTCGTTGGTCAGTTCGCCGAGCGTTGTTTCGATGGTGCGTCCGAGCACCTTGTCCGGTTCCTCTGCCGGTGTCTTACCGAGAACCTCCCGGTCGAACTGCTCGGGAGCCTGCACGGTGTACCACCGTTTCTGTTCTGTGCGCTTGGAAACGCTTCGTTCACTCATGGTTGGATTGTGTGTGTTGGTCTGCGAGCTGTGCTGCAACCCGGATGTTGACGACGTAGTCGTCGACGGTCGCCTGCAGGCCGCCGGTCGAATCACGCTCGACAGTTGTGACCACGGCATCACCCTCGACACGCGTGGTCATTTCATCGGTGTTGTCCGGCCGCACCGCGCGTGCGACGCGTTCGGGCGAGTCGTGTGTCGTCCGAATCTCGGCCCGTCTCATACTGCCTCCCGGAACGCTTCGATGAAGTCGGCCGTCGAAACGTCGAACCGGGCGCGTGCCCGGTCGCCCGTTCCAACGGCGTCGCCGCCGACTGTTTCGGCGGCTGCGTGCATCGTTTCGGCCACGTCCCGGCCGTCCGTGGCGCGGGCTGCGGCCCGGTCGTCGGTGACAACGAGTGTCACCGGTTCCGGCGCGCGGTAGTCTGCGAATAGGCGGGCGACAGTGCCGGTCGGCATCGCGTCGCCGCGAGCGACGAACAGGCCGTCGTACCGGCCTGTGGTCGCTTCGGACACTGCGTCGTGGGCGCGTGTGGCGTGACTGCGCCAGGTGGCCAGCGCGTCCTCGCTGACGGCCTCGTGACCGAGTGCGAGTGCGACGGCGGTGCCCGGCTGTTCGCGGGCGACGGCGTCGAGCACGTCGGCGTAGCCACCGACAGTCTCGAAGGGGCCGCCTGCTGTCGGACGGAGTGCGCGCTGGACCGCGTCGGCGGCCCGGGGCGGCGCGTCCGTGGTTACTGTCAGCGCGACCAGCGACGCGAGGCGTCGGTGGTCGTCGGCCGACGGAGGTCCGTCGGGCGAGATGTCGAGTTCCGCCAGTGTGGCCCGCGCTGCGTCGGCGTCGCCCGAGAAGGGCGCGACGAACAGCGTCGAGTGGGCCAGCCCGTCCGCGAGGTCTGTACCCGGCACTGCGACGCCGGGCCGCTGGTCGAGCCCCGCCTGCTCGGCGGCTTCGGCGACGGTCCCGTCAACGTCCCCGGCGGCAATCGTGCCGGCTAGGGCGAGCGCGGGGTCGGCCGTACCGAGTTCGCGGGCGGTCTCGAAGGCAGTCGCGGCGGCGCGGTCGGTCAACGTTACGTCGGCGGTCGGCTGCGTGCGACCGATTGCGATGGTGATGTCGGTCTCAGTGGTCCGGTCGGGGTCCTCGAACGGGCGGACGACGCTCGCCTGGAACGGCGTGTCGCCTAGTGCCCGCGCCAGCAGGCCGGTCGCGGCCAGCGCCTCGCCGGTCGCGTCGCTGACGAGGCGCACAAAGGCGGCCTCCCGCAGCGACCCGGCGAGGTCACCGGGCGACGTGGCTGGTGTCGGTTCCCGACCGGTCGCCGACATCTATTCGAGACCCAGCGCCTCGACGGCGTTGTCGTAGCTGTAGGTGAAGTCCTCGTCGACCTCGTCACCGCGGTAGTAGTCGATGAGGCGTCGGATCTTCGACTGCGTGTTCTGGAGCGCACGCTTGTTCTGGTAGTCACCGGGGTTCTCGTCCATGTGGTCGCGAAGGCGGACGGCCCGTTCGAGCAGGTTCCGAAGGTCTTCTGGCAGGTCCGGTTCGGCTTCGTTTTCCTCGAGGATCTCAGTGACTTTCTTGCCGGTCGCGAGCGAGACGTCAGGGATCGGCGTGCCCTGAACGCCCTCGTCGCGCAGCTTCAGGCCGATCTCGCTGGGCGAGTGGCCCTGTTCGGCCAGTTCGACGACGCGCGCTTCGATGGCGTCCTCGTCAACGTCGCTCCACTCCGGGGGTTCGTCTGCCGCCGGTTTGTCCGAGTCGGACGAACCGCGACGGCGTGTATGCATTCGTGCCATTGTAATCTGGTTGGAACCGCACGAACCGCTCTCGTTACGAGGCGTATTGGCACTGTACAGTGCCGAACACGGCCGCAATCCCGAGCTGTGAAAGTCCACAGCGAGTCAGATTTGCGGTCGTGCTGTTCCCATCTTCCTGTCTGAGAGGGCGCGACTAAACCGTTCCGCTTCCCAGCCGAGTCTCGAAACGACGACACCGTCCACGAATCCATACCACAGAGAACCTTCTTCGCAGTATTACAATTGATAACGTGCCCGACTGTTTTAAATTGTTTGCCGGAGTACGTCTGTGTAATATGGGTAGCGCTGGGTGGGGCCTCGGAAACCGTGGGCAAAGTGCTCCGCTCGGACTGGCGCTAGTTTTTGCGGTGATGATTGTATCGACGACAGCGGTCGTCGCACTGGGTGCTGACGCAATCACGACCACGCAGACGCAACTCGATGTGGAACGAACCGAAAAGTCGTTGACGGAACTCAACTCCAAAACCGCGCTCGTGGCACTGGGACAGACGGACGTACAACAGGTTTCCCTTCCCGCGAGCAGTTCAAGCACCTATCAAATCGACGAGGATGCCGGGTGGATGAACGTCTCCTATCAGAATACAACGTCCGGGAGTCGGACGACCGTATTCAACGAATCGATGGGTGAGGTGGCGTATCACGGCAGCGATGAGACGCGACTCGCGTATCAGGGGGGCGGCGTCTGGCGGACTAACGGCGACGGAACATCGGTGATGGTGTCCCCACCCGAGTTCCACTACCGGGATGCGACGCTAACGCTGCCGCTCGTAACGGTGAGTGGGTCCGGGGCAATCAGAGACAGTGCGTCGATCTCTCACAACCAGACAACGTCGCACTTTCCGAACAGCACGCGCAACGCGAATTTCACGAACCCGCTTGAAGATGGGAAAGTCAACGTTACTGTCCAGAGCGAGTACTACCGCGCATGGGGAGGGTACTTCGAGGAGCGAACGGACGGTGACGTGACGTACCACCCCGATAGGAATCGGGTTTCGATTATTCTCAAGGTCCCTGCAGGGCCGCGAACGGTGCGGAGCGCCGTCGCCGCGACGAGCGACGCCGGTTCGATCAAACTGAGCGGGAACGATGCATTTACCGACAGCTATACTTCGGCGGACGGGGACGGCTACGACGCCTCCGAGGCCGGTGATAGCGGCAATCTCACGACGGCAGGCGATATCACCGTCACCGGGAGTGCGGAACTGAACGGAAACATCACCTCGGGCGGTCGCGTCGAATTCAGTAGTAACTCGATGACGTTCAACGGCGACCGGGTAGAATGGGCGGACACGTTCGACGACAAACACGGAGCGTGTTCGGGTTCCTGCTCCGACGAACAGATCAGTTCGTTTGGCGACACTACCAATATCAACTCGTATGTCGACACACAGGTCGACGGACTCTCGTCGTCGAACGATAACGGTGGAACGATAGCCGACGACGGCGTTATCGACGGGACAGAGGGGACGACGACGCTGTCTGCGGGCCGCTATCACGTCGACAGAATCGACTTGAGCGACGATGTTGAGTTCGACACGACAGGCGGAGACGTAATCATTGGCGTCGAGAATTACGTGAGCCTCAACACCAGGAACGACATCACGGTGTCCGGCCCGAACCAGGTGAAAATATACATAAACGGCACATCGCCTGCGTCGGGCGGGAGTGCTGACGGCTATCACTTCTTCACACGGGCGAGCGAGATCAGGACAACCGGTGCCGTCAGTGAGCGGTCAACACAGGTGTGGATCTACGGCAAAGACACCCTCCAAGCCCGGATGGAAAAGAAGGGATCAGATAAGTCTAGAGTCACCGGCGTCATCTATGCGCCGGGGGGAAAGACCGGTACGAGTACGTTCGAGATCTGGAAGAGCGAACTCTACGGCGGTGCGGTCACCAGCCAAGTCGAACTCGAAAAAGGTGGCAGAGTCCACTTTGACCGGGCGCTCAAACAGGAGCGCACAATTCCCAAAGACACAAGCGTGGTTGCGATCACCTACCTCCACATCTCGACGAACGACGTCAATATCACGTCCAACTGACAGCTGACACGCCCACGCCATTGCTATCAGAAGTAGTAGCGCTTGGCGTCGGTCGGTTTTCGCTGCGTCTGCCATAGACCGCCGCTAGTAGCGACTGTTCCGCGACCGGCCAGCAATCTTATCAACCATGATAACCACTGTCGGATGATGAACGTTCCCAGGGGTCAGCAACGCGCACAATCGGCCCCGCTTGGGCTTCTACTGGTCCTCAGTCTCGTCATCGTCGGGTCCGGTGTCGTTGTCAGCCTGGGAGCGACGGCGCTGGTCGATACTGAGGCCGGGCTCGATGTCTCCCGGGCGGAGACTGGGATGACCCAGCTGGACTCTCAGGCGGCGCTGGTGGCGCTTGGGAACGCCGACAGCCAGCGGGTATCACTCGTCGGGACGGACAAATCGACGTACCGAATCGACGACACCGCGGGTCGGATGACCGTCAACATCACCAACCACTCGGCCTCGCCCTCGACGACAACCACATTGATGTATGAGCGACTCGGCGCGGTCGTCTACGAAAACGGGAATCAGAAGATAGCCTATCAGGGCGGTGGGGTATGGCGGCGCTCCGCTGGTGGCAGTGTCATGGTTTCACCGCCGGAGTTCTACTACCGCGACGCGACGCTGACACTCCCGCTCATCACCGTCCGCGGTGACCGATCACTTGGCTCACGGGCGAGTATTTCGAAGGGCAGCACGACGCAGGTGTATCCTGACCAGGCGGCTGGGAACATCAATCCGCTGGATACGGGAACGGTCAACATCACCGTCAGGAGCGACTACTACCGGTCCTGGGGACGCTACTTCGAAGAGCGGACCGATGGCGATGCGTACTACGACCACGAAAACGACAGCGTGACCACGACGCTTGTCGTGCCAACGGGGCCGCGAGAAGTGACGAGCGCCGTCGCGGCCACGTCCGCTGGCGGACAGATTGCGCTCTCCGGCAGTGGTACCGACCCCGCTTGAACGGATAGCTACAATTCGTCTGTCGGCGATTATTCGACCTCACGGGGGTCGTTCGGAACAATCACCACAGCCGGTGACGTGTACGTGAAAGGGAACAGCGAGGTGGATGGCGCTGTTCGGTCCGGAGACCGGGTCGAGGTCAAAGGAAGCGGTGTCGTCACCCGTGACGTGGAATACTCGACCACGAAGCATATCAAGGGCACTGTTAACGGCAATGTCAGACAGATTTCGGGTGTCGAGGGAGCTGGCGCTATCGATGGCTTGGTGAACCGGCGAGTCGCCAACGCAAGCGATACCAATGCCAACGGCGCGACCGGCAGCATTTCGGGGAACCAGCTTGCCGCTGGTGACCAGACGCTGGACGCGGGCACATACTACCTCGAAGACCTGACGCTGAGCGGCGAGACGCTGACGATTAACACAGGTGGTGACGACGTGACTATCGCTGTCCGGGACTACGTCTACATCGAGAACAACGGGCGGATCAAGGTCAACGGTGGCGGAAAGGTCCGTCTCTACGTCAAAGGCGAAGCAATGTCCCCCAGCGGCCACCACTTCCACATCTATCGCACCGGGGACGTCGACATCGATAACGCCAACAACTCCAAGCAGTTCTGGATGTACGGCCGGTCGGACTTTGACGCCTTCATCGAGGGAGACACTGATACGCCGCAGTTTGAGGGCGTGATTTACGCACCCGCTGGCGGCGTCGGTGCAAGCAGTGTCTCGGTCAAAAAGGCGGAGCTGTACGGCGGCCTCGTCGCCGGGTCAGTTACGGTAGACAACGGCGGGCTGGTCCATTATGACCGAGCGCTCAGAAACGAGCGAGCCGTCCCGAAAAACACGAACATCATCCGGCTGACGTACCTCCACGTCTCGAAGAACCGGATCAACGTGACCAGCGGGTAGGGCTGGTCACTGGTCAATCTCGACTGCGATGTCGTGATAGACCACGTACGTCCGCTGGATATCGCCGGAGGACGACGTGAAGTTACACCAGCCGTTGGCCGCGCAACTGAACCCTTCGCTCTCGAAGTAGGACTGCCAGAGTGCCTCACGCTGTGGGGCCGAGTCGACACTGATGTTGACGTGTTCGATGTTGCCGTCGGTATCGGCGAACGAGACGTTGCTGCTCCGGTGGTTTGTCCGGACAAGCACTGTCGACCCGCCCAGGCTCTGCTGGTCACTGGCGGTCGTGCCGACCACCGTGATGAGAACACGGTCATCTGAGACGAGTATCGGCGGCGTCCGTTTTTGCACGCCACCGTCCCGGTTCGTCCGATACACTGCCCCAGCCTCGTATACGAGCTCGCGCTCCTGATTGCCGGCGTAGATAATCGGTCGTATCTCCCAGGTCCCGACATCTTTGGGCGCAGTTCCGTCGTGGACATGTACCGATATCGTCGTGTTTTCGCCCGTCCTGAGCGATGCCTCCCCGAGGCTGACTTCGGTCGCACGACTCGGTGCCCCCTGTTTGTGGAGGTCCGCGATGTTGTCCGAGAGCACATCGAATGCCCGCTCAGCGTTCTCCATCTGCTCCGCGTCCCGAGCGTTCTGTAACGCCCCCAGGCCGCTTACTGAAACGAGTATTATCGACGCCACAATGAGACTGAACACTAGAGCAAAGCTCAGCACCTCACTTACCGCGCGGTCAGCCATCTCGGACCTCCAGTTGATCGCTTGATTCGTCGTAGAACACAGTTATCACACCGCCGCCGGCGGTGGAGTCCCCTAGGGCTGTCCGGGTTGTGAGCGACACAGTCACCGACACCTCCGGAGCGGTCGATTCGAGCGTGAGTTCATCGGCAGCGGGGTCAATCGAGACTCGGTAGCCGGTCCCACTCACCCGCGCTGGGAACGTGTGATCTAGATTCACAGTCGGGTCGTCGTCGGCAGCGACCACCAGCCGATCAACACGAGCGATGTCAGAGGCCACTTGCTGTCCGATGACTTCGAGTTCGTCCCTGATGACCTGCTCCTGCCGGCTTTCGACGAAATTGCCGCCAGCAATGAGGAGTCCGGATACCAAAATAGAGGCGATGGCCAGACTCAGCGTGTAGCTTAGCGTCGTCGAGACGGCGCGGTTACGACGCATCTGGCTCACCCGGGGCCACCCGTATCTTTGCCTCGTACCGTAAGTTCGACGTGTCGTAGCGATAGCGGACGGTCGCGTTGTAGACCGCGGTCGTGCTGAACGGCGACGCGGGCGCTGTATCGAGCGTGTTTGCTGGCGTACTATCGCGGACGACCATCGAGTAGTTCCCCTTGATCTGGTCGCCCGACTCGTAGGTGATGTTGTACTCGTCGCCGACGCCATGGGCGAATCGCCCGTCGAAGCTCCCGCCCTGAAGCGCGAGACACGGCTCGCCCTGCACCGTGCCGCCGGTCACGTCGATATGGGCGTACGGTTCCTCGATAGGGACAGCACACGTCTGTGTGCCGCTCGGTGTGTCGACTTCCACGTTGACCGTCCCGCTGGGGCCGACGTCGCCCCAGATGCGCATCATCCATTTCGGGTTACCACCGGTGCCGTTCGTTGTGACGACGAACTCGCTCCCTGAACTGGGGAGTTGCGTCGCGTTGATGACGAACCGTCTGGTCGCGTTCGTTCCGTCGCCCGGGCGCGTGACCCGCTCTCTGACCATCCAATTGGCGCTCGGCGTCGCCTCGCCGGATTCGAACAGTGACGTGTTGGTCTGAGCAATTCGCGTGCCGTAGGTCGGCGAGCCGGCGAGTGTGACGTTTACCAGTGTCCCGCTCGTGACCCGCTGCCGCTCCGTCTGCGTACTTGTGGTCCGTACGCTCTCGCGTACACTAGTTTCGAGCGCCGACTGGGTCGAGTAGTTGTACCTGTTAGCCGCGACAATACCCTGCCCGATGTTTGCCTCCACCATCGCTCGCATCTCCAGCGCGTCGTTGCTCCCGGCAACCTCACCCCGGCTCGCGAGGTTCTGCGTGTAAATCGCGGAGTTGACGACCAGCGCAAGACCGATGAACGTCACCGCCAGCGCTAACGCGGCGATAAGGATTATTTGTCCGCGTTTGTCGTCGTTCAGATGCGCCACGCGACCACCTCCACGCTGACCGTGTTGTAGACGTTCTTTCCGGTGTCCGAAACCGTATAATCGGTCGCTGGGCCACCGAGCCGCGTGCTGTTGCGAGTCCCGTCCGCGTCTCGCAAGTGGTCGTCGTCCATGAGCGTAATTGTGTGGCTGGCACGCACTGCGTTGTCGCTTGGTTCACCGCTGTAGACGTAGCGGGTCGTCACAGTTCTTCCCTGCGTGTTCTGGAACCTGAGATAGACGTTGTAGGCGATTCCCCGCTGGTCGAACGCACGCTCTAGCAACTCCCCGAACCGGTTGTCCGGGGGCCCGTTCGTGTAGTACTCCCGACCACCGGCTGTGTTGTGGAACTGCGCCGTGCTGTTGTCCCAGTAGAGCACAGCCGGTTTCAGTGCGCCCTCTGCCGCCGCGGAGGCGAGGACCCCGTGGCCGATTGCCTGCTGCTGGTTCTCGATGTGTTGACTTGACGTGCTCGCGGACAGCGGCGTCACTGCTGTCATCTGTAGCGCGAACACCAGACTTGCCAGTAACAGCATTCCGCTGACAATCGCTTCGAGCGTGTGCGCCTGCGCACGCATACTACCACATCACCACGCGAACTGTGACATCCTGCCCGTTCAGCGAGACCACCCGCAACGCAGTGACCGACGCGTCGTTGTTTGTCGGTGGATTCCCACCGATCGTGAGTATCGTCCCACAGCCGGCCCCGGCTTCAACGAGTTCCTCGCTTCCTCCATCCCAGCAGAGCGTTTCATCGGCGGCTGCTGTTGCCGTCGCGTTCCCCCGGATTGTGACGTTCACGTTCTCCCGAGCCGGGTTGAGCCCGACCCGTTCCTCTGCACTCCCACCGGAGTTGTAGCCACATCCTGACGGTGGTGCGTTCCCAGCGAAGAACTCCTGTGTACAGTGTTCCTCCAGAACGTACGGCTGTTGTGGCGACCCAAGCATCCCCATTGTGAGTCCATCGGCCACTCTGTCGGTCGTGACCGTCTCTTCCTGCACCCCCGCAGAAAACGGCGATAATAGCCCCGGAATGAACAAGAAAATGAATATCAGGACGCTTAGAAATAGGCTCATGCCGATGGCGAAGTCCAGTGTCGTCTGCCCACGCCGGTGCTTTTCGATCCAGAGTGACCGGCTGGCACGCCGGTTGGTAGACTGCGTCTCATTTCTCCTACGGTTCATAAGCCTGATTCACTAAACTGAGATTACTGTAGGGATGGTATCAGGCGTTATAACCATTGTGGCCGTACTGGAACTCCAATTACCGGATTTCTACACACCCTGCAAGGTCGATGCAATGCTGGTCTAAACAAGATCGTGGGTCCGGTTCTCTATGTCCCTGTGCTTCGATGGGTTTAAGCAATCCCATCGGAAAATAAGCAATGCACGCAAGGGCTCGTAGATCAGGGGTAGATCACTCCCTTGGCATGGGAGAGGCCCCGGGTTCAAATCCCGGCGAGTCCATCCTAATTTTACCGTCGTAGATGGATACGTGGATCCAACTAATAGCTCTGGTTTTCCCGTCTGGAGTGGACATTCCGTACTGTGTCAGTTCTGGCTTGGTTATATAATTCCGGATTCAGTTTTTATTATGAGGTCACCAGCGCCTCACATACGAAATAGAATGCGGGATATCAGCTACGGCCACTGAGTGTAATAGTGTTTCATAACTGAGTACCTATACCTCAACGTCGCCAACTTATGTCGCTGTTTTGTCGAGATAGTGTGAAACAGTACACTTATGTGCAATAGTTGGTATGTAATTGAATATGTTCGAGTGGGGCAGCTGGGGGGCTGGAGACCGGGGTGTATCACACGTTCTGGGTGTGGTGTTGTTGGCAAGTGCTGTCATCATCGGCGCGATACTGATCGTTCAAGTGGGGCAACAGACGATCGGAGATATCAACGACGACGCGAATGTTGAGCTCGCTGAGGAGGTGCTGCTGTCGGTTGATCAGAGCTTCCAGCGGTCAGATACCAATGAGTCAGTCGAGATACCAGACCGGGTTCGATCTGATATCACTGTTACAGACGATGCGACATACAATCTGACGTTGAACGGCCGCTCGGCCTGTTCGACCGGGAACCGTTCGTTACAGACGATTCGATATCAAGAGAACGGCCAACAGGTCGGCTATCAGGGAGGGGGTGTGTGGCGGATGACCGAGTCGGGCGCGACGATGTCGTCGCCCCCAGCAGTGAACTACGACCAAGGGGCGCTGTCGGTCTCATTCGCAAATATCTCCGGACAGCAGATCGGAGGAAATTCGGTTGCAATTCGGTCGAACGCGACGGCCGAGCGGCCACACGAGGCGGCACTACAGATGGCCCTGTTCACTGATGTGTCCTACGAGGACGCTCGAACCGGCTCATTTTCGTCACCCAGTTATGAGTGTCCCCCGTCGCAGGTCGCCAACGCGACACTGACGATCAAAAACAGTAGCTATGCCCGCGCGTGGGCGGATTGGGCACGGAGCACCTACGATGACCAGTACGTCACTGTGACACCGGCCTCGGCTGAGCCGGGTGAAACGATTCATGTACGCTTTGCGCTCGGTGACGTGTCCGATTCGAAGTTCGCAGTCGATAACATTACCGTGCAGTCAGACCCTTCGAATCCCGGCCAGGCAACCGTCTCAGCGATGGTCACCAACACTGGCGGGCTGAAAGACACTCAGACCATCACATTGAAACACAATCGTTCGGGGGCGCCGAGCGAGGCGACAGAGACGGTCACGCTCGGCGGCGGGGAATCTATCACTGTGAGTGGCACGGTCGACATCGCAGTCGCGAAACCACACAACTTCACCGTCGAATCAGACCACGATACTGCCTTTGAGAGAATCGTGTATACGACTGTTCCCGGTACGCCGTCGTTGGATATCACAGGCAGTTCGATGCCAGCGACGGCGCGGCTGAATCAGGTCCCGTCGGCGACAGTCACGGTCACGAACAACGGGGAAATGACCGCGGATCAAGAGGTCCTGTTTCTGGTGAACGGTTCTGTGAACGCGACACGGAACCTAATAGTCGATCCGGGACAGAGCCGGACCGTCGACTTCGGCCCGTCGATGCCGACCAACGAGAATGGCACATACGATCTGGAGGTCGAGACAGAGGATGATACATACTCACAGCCCAAGGATGACGGGAGCTATTTCATTGTTGGCGATTCCGGTGTCTTTGAAGTTACGTCAGTTTCACCCCCCGGCGGGGTAGAGAGTGGTGAGACGGCAACTATTGGGGCGACAATCAAAAACACCGGGGACATTCGCAGCACCGGCTCCGTCACGATACATATCAAGGACGAGTCGGGGGCTGAAATAGACTCAAAAAGCAGGGACTTCACGCTCAATGGAACCAGGAACGGGGCAGAGGAAGAGACAATAACCCTCACCAGTGGCTCACTCACTGCGCCTTCGTACAGCAATTATACCTATCTCGTAGAGACACCGAATGACGCCGTCAACGGGACGTTCACTGTTGGCGCATCGGCCCCACCAGTGTTTGATGTCACCAGTGTCAGCGTCAATAATCCAGTCAGACCGGAGAACAAGACGACGGTTAGCTTCACTGTTAGCAACACCGGTGGAACGACGGATACCCAGATGCTTCACATTAGCAGAGACTGGGGTGCTGACAAATCATCTGAGGTGCAGCTTGACCCGGGTAAAGATGAGACGGTCACGCAGACGTTTACCGTTCCATCTGAAGAGGGGCTCTATCGCCTGAACTTTATGACCGAGAACCAGACCGCTTGGCGGATGTTGAATGTTCAATTGAATCCAGTAATTAAACGCGATGGGTCAGAAGTAACAACTAACAGGAGAATAAACGGATCAATAGTGCTCAAAGGGGCTGAACTGGAAAGCAATACTGTTGATACTATTTCTCATACTCGTGTAGAGATGGCTCTGGAGGTCCGGAATCAGTCCGAGTACGAAATCCCGTTATGGCGCGATGTAGGCAACGACTTCGAGGACGGTGATGTGAACGGCCCGTATGCAGAAGAGCGGCTTGTTACCGGTGATGATCATCCATATGAGTACACAAGAACCTTCGAAAAGAATACGACCTTCTCGTTATTCGCCACGTCCTATTGGTGTGATGAGTACACATCGACTGATGTGACGTTTGAGATAGACGGAAATGAGTACGATACAGAACGATGCGTGGACCATGACGAGGTTCGTATTTCAGTTGATAACCCTGAGAATAACCAGAACGTAGACATTTTGCGTAGTGGTGATAAAACACCTGGATACGGGCAGGCAAGCAGTGCACAGCGCAGGCTTGAGGATATGCTCGGCGAAGAGCGACTCAACAATACAGGCAGCGACAACGCAACTCTCTCTCTCTTGCTGACGGTGAACTGGTTTTTCTTTATGAACTCTCAGAGAGGGATGCAAGCCCTGAAAACGCATACAGCAGTGATGACCCGGACTACAACGACGCAATGGCACTGTTCAGAGTGAACTCTATCGAGGAGTCTCTCTCAAAGCCAGCGTTCAGGGTTATCGACGTTGACGCTCCTGCTCGTGTTGACGAGACGAATGCACACGTGACGGCGACCGTCAAGAACGTGGGTGGCAGGTCCGGTAACGCGACGCTCACAAGTACCTTTGACGGGAGCGCAGCCGGTACGGAGACAAAAGAAATTGAGCCAAACGAGACAAAACAGTTCACCTTCGTCTTCGGGACCGGTAGCAAGCCGACGGAACAGTTGTATCTGTACAATATCTCCCTGTCTGACGAACGCAAGCGGTGGGGCGGAAATATCTACGTCGGCGAACTGGACGAGCAGTTCATGCAGGTCGATTCGGTCAGAGCCTCGGGTGCGATCGACAGTGATGGGTCTGCCAACGCTACGATTAACATCACAAATGTCGGCGATGAGGACGGAATTGCCGAAGTTGCGCTCTACACAAAGAACACCGACGACGCGAGTTCGACGTTCACAGAGGCTGACTCTACGACAACCTCGGGGCTCACAAACGGGGAGACAGAGCAAGTAAACCTCAGCATGCCGACCGACCGCGGCAACTACACGTACTACGTGCAGACGCGGAACGGGACGTCAGCAAAGCAGTCGTTCTTCGTCGGCCGGTCAAATGTCGTGGTGAACGACACGCAGGGAATCAATATCGGCGCAGAAAAATACGACACTTCAACACTCATCGAACGCCGTGGCGGTGCACAGCGGATGACCGTCGAAGTGTTTAATAATGGTACGGTCGGCAGCGAGCGTGAAGTGAACCTCACTATTACGAACAAGAGCGACGGGTCGGCCGTGTTCACAGGCTCTACAAATGTCACAGTCGGTAGCGGCGACCTGCGAGATGTCGACAAGTACCCGGCGTGGGCTGGCTACGACACCGACCTCGACCCCGGATACTACACGTACGAGGTCACAGTGTACAACGACACGGCCAGCGGGTCAATTGACGATACTGCGACGGGAGAAATCTACCTGAAGGAAGTCGACGAGAGTGGCGCAACCACGAACGACTCACCCATCTCGATTGACTCCGATACGATTACAATCGGTAGTTAAGGCCACAGCAGACCCGCTTTTTTGAGAACGGCTTCTGTGTCAGCGGTACAGTCTAGATTACATGTCTGGACGTGGCTCAGCATAATCGTATATAGAAACACGGCTATCGGCGGGGTCAGTATTGACTCCTCTCACCGGTCGAGCGCACGTAAAGAAAAACTGAGCTGTGTTGAACCGAGTTAGCCGAAGAGTTCGCCGAGGCCCTCACCGCTTGCCTCGTCGTCTTCGTCGTCATCGTCGTCGCCGCCGTCGTCGGCAGCCTCTTCTTCGGCTTCCTCGTCGGCCTCGTCGGCCTCGTCGGCGTCACCCTCTGCGGGTGCGGCCGCGCCACCGCTTGCCGGCACCGGTGCCGCAGCGGCCTGGTCGACGGCCTCTTCGATGTCGACGTCCTCGAGGGCGGCGACGAGGGCCTTGACACGGGACTCCTCGACGTCGACGCCTGCGGCGTCGAGCACGTCGGTGAGGTTGTCTTCGTTGATCTCTTCGCCCGATTCGTTCAGGATGAGTGCAGCGTATACGTATTCCATTGTTGTAGTCTGTGTTGTTAGAACATCGCTCCGAGCGCGTCGCCGGCGTCCTCGTCATCGTCGTCATCGTCGTCGGCCTCCTCGGCCGCGTCGTCGGCGTCCGCGTCGTCCTCGGATGCGGTGTCCTCGTCTTGGTCGTCAGTCGGTTCCTCTGTCGCCACGTCGGCCTCGACGCCCTGAAGCTCCTCTGGGAGTGCCTCTTCGTCGTCAATCTGCGAGGCGAGCGCACGGACCTGTGCGTCAGCCTTGCTCACGAGGTCAGGCACGACCTCGGGGTCCTCGATGGCCGCCTGGAGCGCGAGGCTCTTGGCGTTGCCACGAGCGGACTGGAGCATCGTCGGGGCCGTCGTCGCGGTCGGGTAGTCGGCGTTGACCGAGAGATTGAACGCTCGGCCGGCAGCCGCCTGGATGTCGCTCCGGTACTCGTCGATGTCGAGTTCCAGTTCCTCGGGTTCGAACAGCACACCGTCGGCGAAGACGGCGCGAAGGTCGAGACCGACCTCCTTCGGTTCGATACCGAGTTCGTTCAGCACGTTCGAAAGTTCCTGAGAGACTTCCTCGCCGGTGTCAAGCACCGTCGAGTCAGAAAGGACCTGAATGGAGCCTTCCTGAATGCGTGCGTCGGCACCCACGCTCTGGAGTTCGCCAACGAACGGACCGGGGTCGACGCCCGTGTCGCCTTCCGGAATCACGATATCGTTCGGGGCCACCTCACCGGCACCGATGGGTGCGGGCGTCTTGGAGGCCTCGAGTTCCTGAAACAGCGAGAACGGGTTATCGTCGGTCCCGATGAGTCCAACCTGCCCGGTGATGTAGCCGTTGAGGTCTTCGAGTCCGTCATCGACATCGTCGAGTGCACGCTCAAGCAGCGTGTTCCGGGAAACGCGAAGTTCGGCGGTCCCGTACAGGTCACGTCGCATGTCCTGCAGTTGCCGGGAGGGAATCCCGGCGATGTTGACGACGCCGACGCTCTCGTAGGATTCGATCATCTCTACGATGGCGTCGACCTCTTCCTGCTTCCACTCGGGAATGGTTTCGGTCTTGCGTTCGGATTCGGCGCTCATATCAGGCAACCTCCATCGCAGGCCCCATCGTCGTCTTCACGTAGACAGTGTCGATGTTGAGCGGGCCCTTCTCGAGGTCCGCGTGCAGACGGCGGAGGATAACGTCGATGTTGTCCGCGATATTCTCGGCGGACATGTCCTCCGCGCCGACCCGCGTGTGGAACGTTCGCCGTTCCCCGCTGCGGAGCTGCACGGTGTTTTTCATGCGTTCGATGACCTCGACGACGTCGTCGTCGGGGTCGAGCGGTTCCGGCATCTTCCCACGCGGACCGAGGACGGTCCCGAGGTAGCGACCGATATCCTGCATCAGTCCCTTCTCCGCAATGAAGAAGTCAGTGTCATCGGCAAGGTCCTTGGCGGCGTCGTCGTCGCCACCGAGTTCCTCGAGTTCATCCTCGTCGAGTACGTCGTCTGCGACTTCCTCGGCACGAAGGGCGGTTTCGCCCTCGGCGAAGACCACAATAGTGGTCTCCTGACCGGTGCCAGCAGGAAGCACGACGGACTCGTCGACGCGGTTCGACGGGTCGTTAAGATCTAAGTCGCGCAGGTTCACAGCGAGGTCGACCGTTTCGCGGAAATTCCGCTCAGGTGCGTCCTCGAGTGCGCGCGAGACTGCGTTTTCTATTTCCTGATCTGCCATTGTTCACCTCCGTAGTACGCCAATCGGCTTCTACGGGTCAGTGAAACAGGCGGATGCCTGTCTCGTGCGGGTAGACGCCAATGCGACACTTAAACCCGTCGAACCAGCACAAGGACCGCTGACGGGCGTGTTTCCGGTTCGCAGGGGCCAGTCGTTAACGGGGGTACCATCGACTGTGCAGTGGCTCAACAGCGTCGAAAGCAAGGAAAAACACACGCCAGTCGCACAGCAACGCCAGTCCGACTTACGCTTGGGCTTCGGCCGCAAACACGTCGTCGTACTCGCCTGCGTCGATGCGCTCCTTGAACTCGCGTGGGTTCTCGCCTTCAATAGTGACACCGAGAGAGGTGCACGTCCCAACGACTTCTTTTGCGGCGTTCGTGAGGTCGTAGGAGAGCAGGTCGGGGTGCTTCTGCTCGGCGATCTGTTTGACCTGGTCGACGGAGAGGTCAGCGACGAAGTCCTCCTGGGGCTCGCCGCTGCCGGTTTCGAAGCCAGCCTCGTCCTTGATGAGTTCGGCCGTCGGCGGGACACCGACTTCGATCTCGAAAGAACCGTCGTCGTCATACTCAACGGTGACGGGGACTTCGGTGCCGTCGAACGCTGCCGTCTGGTCGTTGATCTCCTGTACGACTGCCTGCACGTCCACCGGTGTCGGGCCGAGTTCCGGACCGAGTGGCGGGCCAGGGTTGGCCTCCCCACCGGGAACGAGGACTTCGATAGTTCCAGCCATACATAGTGGAATCCTCGCGGCAGTTTAAAGGATTGCGTTTCACGGATAACTGCGTGAGGCTCCCACACGCACGAGCACTCACCGTTGACTCATCATCAGAACGCCAGCGCGACAACAAATGGAGTACTTGTCAGCTCAGGCGAACGTCACGCCGTTCCGAGCGAGGAAATCGCTCGCGTCTTTGATTTCGACCGGGGAGCCAATTATCCGGATCTGTTCGCCTTCCTGATGAACGCTCACAGTGAACCGCTGTTCCAGTTCCTCGCGAATGCCGTCGAGCGCACCGACTGGCAGCAGTATCTGCGTGCTGTCGCGAAACCGACTCGCCGCTCCCATTATCGACATATGACGGAGGGCAGCCTATAGGTGTGTCGAATTACATGAGGGTCGTTTGACCATTCTGAACGGCAGGACGGCCCCATGACGTATGCCGCTGGGGTCGCGTCGGCGAGGGAGGAAAGCCTTATTCGGTGTGAGGGGCCGACATACATCTAATGGGGCTCGAAGAGGAGATTCAGGAACTCGAAGACGAAATCGCCAGCACTCCCTACAACAAGTCTACAGAGGCCCATATCGGTCGGCTGAAGTCCAAGCTCGCGGAGAAAAAGGAGAAGCTCGAACAGCAGGCTTCCTCGGGCGGCGGCGGTGGCTACGGCGTTGAGAAACACGGCGATGCGACCGTCGCGCTCGTCGGGTTCCCCAGCGTCGGGAAGTCGACGCTGCTGAACGCACTCACAAACGCCGAGTCCGAAACGGGAGCCTACGAGTTTACCACACTTGATGTCTACCCGGGAATGCTCAAGCACAAGGGTGCGAACATCCAGATTCTCGATGTTCCCGGACTTATCGAAGGGGCTGCTGGCGGCCGCGGTGGTGGGAAAGAAGTGCTGTCCGTCGTCCGGACCGCTGACCTCATCGTCTTCCTCATCTCCGTCTTCGAGATTGACCAATACGACCGCCTCCGAGAAGAATTGTACAAGAACAAAATCCGCCTCGATCAGGATCCACCATGGGTCAACGTCCGCAAGAAGGGTAAAGACGGGATTTCGGTTAACACGGCTACTGGCGTCGAACTCGACGACGAGACGGTCAAAGCTGTCCTGCGCGAACACGGGTACGTCAACGCCGACGTAACCATCGGCGAGCAGCTCGGTATCGACCAGCTCATCGACGGCGTGATGGACAACCGTGTCTACCTGCCGTCCCTCGTCGCCGTCAACAAAGCCGACCTTATCGAGCCCGACTATCTTCCGAAAGTCGAAGACGAACTCCAAGAGCGAGACATTGACCCAGAGGAAGCGATCTTCATCAGCGCCGAGGAAGAGAAAGGACTGGATAGCCTCACCGAACGCATCTGGGAGGAACTCGGCCTGATCCGGATTTACATGGACAAGCCGGGCCGCGGTGTTGACCGCGAGGAACCGCTAATACTCCGTGAAGGCGACACCGTTGACGACGCCTGCGAGAAACTCGGCGGCAGCTTCGACGAGCGCTTCCGCTTTGCTCGTGTAACCGGCCCGAGCGCCAAGCACGACGAACAGCAGGTCGGGCGCGACCACGAACTCGCGGACGAGGATATCCTGCGAATCGTCGCTAACCGCTAGGTTGTCGCGCGTCGGTTCTCGCGTGCACGCGAACAACTGAAAAAGGGGTCCCACGGAAGAACAATCCTGTGGAGGACCGCTACCGCATAGCGGAGTAGATGCGTTCATTGGTGTGGAACCCTGCTACCAACTATGGACCGCGGTCCCAGACGCCGTCTTATCGCCGTCGTTGTTGCCGGCTTCGTCCCCTGGACAGTGGTGCTAATTGGAAAGGAACTGACGCTCGTCTTCTCGTTTGGCCTGTTCAACACGAACCCGCCGGAGTTGCTCTCGGTCTACAGCTACTTCATCCGCTTTACCAGCGCACTCCCGCAGTTTATCGAATCGTGGGGTTCGGGCGTCCTGCTGTATGCCTTTGCTCTAGCCAGCGCCGTTGCGGGTGTCGTCTGGCGTGAGGATGTTCGGGTGACCGCCCTCGCACTCGCAGGTGCGGGTCTGACGCAGTTTCCGGTGTTTCTGGGGTTCAACAGGCGGCTCAACTACGTGGCTGTCCCGGTCGGCTCCCTTGTCCTGCTTATCGTGGTCTGGTGGTACTACCTCCCGGCTATCCGAGCGGACACGGCGACGCGGTGACCTGTGGTATCGAATCCGGACGGAACCGCCTCTGGCGGTAGCCTTTTCGCTCGCTCGAACCACATACCGTGTATGTGGTCACTCGATCATACGATGATGCGCGTCGAGGATCTGGACGCCTCACTGGACTGGTACCAGACGTATTTCGATTACGAGGAGAAGGGTCGCTGGGAGGCCGATAGCTTTACTAATGTCTTCCTTGGTCCGGAGGATGTCCACGACGAGGGTGCACTGCTCGAACTCACGTACAACCACGACGGGCGCTCGTATACGATGGGCGACGCGTGGGGACATATCGCCGTCCGCTGTGATGACGTGTACGACGCCTACGACGACCTGATGGACGCCGGCGTCGAGGATTACCGCGACCCAGACTCCTGTGGCGGTTCCTATGCCTTCGTCACAGACCCTGATGGCCACGAAATCGAGATCGTCGAGCGAGACCACGGCACGAAGTGGTCCCTCGACCACACAATGATCCGTGTCGAAGACGCCGAACAGGCTATCGGCTGGTACGTCCGGAAGCTCAACTACGAACTGTTCCGCCGTGAGGAGTTCGACGACTTCGCACTGTACTTCCTCAAACCCGAGGACGCCCCCGACGAGGCGATGTCGGTCGAACTCACCTACAACTACGACGGCCGGTCCTACGAACTCGGCGACGCGTGGGGGCATCTCGCGGTCCAGACTGATGACCTCCACGGCGCGTGGGAGACGCTGATGGGGCGCCACGCCGAGGACTACCGTGACCCTGAGAGCTGTGACGACCGCTATGCGTTCACCAAAGACCCCGACGGCCGCGAAATCGAAATCGTGACGAACTGACGGCACTGGTCGGTACTACCCGTCTGTTCTAATCTATTCTCGCGCGGTAGCTGTCAGAAGGAGATTCGTCTGCGGAGGCGTTCCTGAGCGAGCAGTGAGGATTCGTGAAGCCTTATCGTCTCAGGCCAGCGATATCATCTCCGATACGTAGATCTGGGCCGTCAAACGCCCGAATGCTGATCTTGTTATACACCTACAAGATTCTTAAACCACATCTAATCGCCACTGACGGTGCCTTCGTGCCCTGGCCATTCATGATAGTTGGATTTTCTTACCACAAAACATTTACAACAGACACCTGTCGTTTAGACTGTATCCCTACCCATGACGCCAGAAGTGAGTACGCCGGTTCGGTCTATGCGTGGTCGTGGTGACCGCGTTCCGACCAGGTGAAAAACTGCTGGGGTCGCCCGATAGCAAACACAAACTATGACAGATACAAACGAGAAAATACGCAGTCTGTTCCTGACCGCGCTCATGGTGTTCTCGGTATTCGCCATGACCACCGGTTTCGTGGGCAGTGCTGCCGCGGCTAACTTGGACGCTGGGACGTTCTACAGCGGCCAAGAGGTAACGTTTGACGTAACAACCAACAACGCAGACTACGAAGTTCGGACCGTGGACGATAGCGGCGACAATGACCAAGTGGGCTCGCTTCGCCGCACGGTCAATTCCGGCAGCAACGGTATCATTGAGTTCGAACTCGATGACCGCCTCAGCGAAGGTGACTTTGTCGTCCAACGGTCGTCAACTGGTGACGTCGTCAATCTTAACGACGGTACTGAGAATCCTGTAGGCTCGAACGGCCTTGCAGCCTCTGAGACATTTGAGGTTGTCCGGCAGGACCTCACCGCTGACTTCGACGATGACAGTGTCGGCACCTCCGGTGACTCGGCTGAGGTTGACTTCGAGATCTCATCCGATGTCCGGAACGGATACGCGGTCAACATCTCCTCTGAGGATCTTGACCGTGACGAACTCGCCGATATCTTCGTCAATAATGCAAATGCCAACGTGCCCAGCAGCGCCACGGTTATTACTAGTAGTAGCCAGTCCGGCCAACTAGAAAACGTCAATAACCCGACTGAGTTCTTCGAGGACACCGAGAAGATCCAGATTGTCGGTGACTCAGAGGGAGACTACACGCTGGATTTCACGGACATTAACGAAGGCAACTACACAATCGAGACTAACGTGACCGACACCGGCGCCTCGGACTCGGACACCATCGAGGTCGAGGACACCGGTGACGACGAAGCAGCCTTCGCAGATGGTGTCGTCACTGAAGAGCGTGGTGACGTGGCAAACATCACCATCCAACTCGACAACACCGACGAAGCGACCGTGCAGGTCGGTGACAAGGATGATGATAACTACTACGAGCGTGTCATAGAAAGCGCCACATGCAAAGCAGCAGGGTGCGGAAAGTGTGTCCAACACAACCGCGACCCTGCAGGACGTAGGTTCGGTTAACGACTTCTTGAATGCGGCGGCTACCGAGACAGTACCGCTGTTCGAGCATCTTGAGTTCGAGTTTCTGCTGGAGTACGACGTGTTCGCCCCCTCGGGGCGGGGGCGAACACGAGTCCATGAGCCACCAGACCTCTTTCGCGGCTTTCTACACTGCTACTACAAGGATGTATACGGCACACGTCCAGTCACACGAGAACTCCAGCACAGCCTCGTCTGGTACTACTGCGGACTCGACAAACCACCATCCAGAGACACAGTTGACCGGTTTCTTACCGATCTCGAACACGTCATCGATGATGTCTTCAAGAGACTCGTCGAGCAAGCCGCCTGCCGGGGCCTGCTCGACTCGACGTACTCCATCGACTCAACCCACATCGAAGCGGTCCAGTACAACGACGCCGCCTCGTGGAACTACGACCCAACAGCTGAGGAACACTCAGTCGATCACATCGGGTTAGAGGAAGCGTCTACTTGGGAAGAGTGTGGAAGCCACCCAAGCAGACAGCGAGATAGAAGAAGAGCACCTGCTTAATTTTGTCGTCAATAGTCTTGACGAGGAACTTTCATTAGATCTCGGCGAGAATGTCAAGGTCACGGCAGAGACGCTCTATGAGGTCCTCGCCGGCGCCAGCGCCGGCGGGACCTCGATCAATCACGTCTGCGAAACGACTGACGACTCACCACACGCTAATACCGTCCGTGGACATCTCACCGATCAGTTTGAACTGGATTCGGTTGAATCGGTTGGAGACACGCTGCTTCAACGAGATACGCTTGAGACACTTCCAGATCGACCGGTGGAGGTCTGCGCAGACCTCCACCTCGATCCCTACTACGGTGATGAGGACGAAACCGAGGCTCTGTACTCCTCACAGGCCAAGCGTGGAACAACGACGTTTCACGCCTATGCAACGCTCTACGTGCGCGTACGCAACAAGCGATACACGCTGGCGGTTCGCCAGCTCGTTGCTGGCGAAACCACCAGCGATGTCCTCGGTGAGTTTCTTGAACTCCTTGACGGCCTTGACCTCGGCGTCAAGGCCGTCTACCTTGATCGAGGTTTCTACAACAGCACCTGTCTCAAGCTGCTGTACGCGCACAATTACGCCTATGTGATGCCGATCGTCAAGTGGGGTGAGACGATTCAAAACAAACTCAGCAAAGGCTGGAGCCGCGAGATCGAACACGATCTCGCTGGCGAGGTGGAGTTCCCTGTGTTCATCGACTGCGTGTACCAGCAGGGACGGTACGACGAACACGGGGTGGCGCGTCACGGCTACGCCGCTGACGCGCCCTTTATCGACACGCCACGAGATGCACGAGATCACTACAGCAAGCGCTTCGGCATCGAATCAAGCTACCGATTAGCCAAGCAGAGCCTCGCTTTCACTAGTTCTCAGGATGCTGGACTACGGTTGGTAATGTTTGTAGTGAGCCTACTGCTTCAGAACAGCTGGCGATATCTCCACTGGAGGTACGTGGCGGCGCCCCGCCGTGGGGGGCGCCGCCTCTTGCAGTGGTCGTTCACGGAGTTTTGCGAAATGACGCTTCGCGCAGCTTGGACAGCACTTGGTGTCCGCAGGTCTGTTCCAGCGAATCAACCACTTGACGGCCGGTTCTTCCGGTAGCTGTCCATCGGGCCGGACGGCGGTCGTCAGTGGTGACACTGTCGCGTCGGCGGCAGTCCGCCGCCGACAGCGACGGTCCATCCCGAAAATCATGCTCACCAGCGGTTCGAAGATGCTCCACAGCTAGTTCGGTTTAGTTCACCGTAATCAAACGGGGTTACGCGGCTGTCGATGTGATCGACTGACACTACTACGGCTTCGGCTGTACGATCGTCTCGACCGGTCCAAAGATTCCGATAGCAGCGGAGTTCACACAGAGCAAACAAGCGGATCAAGAGACGGCGATGCGCGTCACGTGTGACGCGCTCGCCGTCGATACACCCATCTGGATGCTTGGAGACAGCGCATACGATATCCTCGATTGGCACGACCACCTGCTGGCCGCAGGGGTCGTGCCAATTGCCCCGTACAACCCGCGAAATACCGACGATCCGCTCGATATCGAGTATAGGGTCGAAGATCGTATCACCGAACACAGTGAGGAAGTTCTGCTCAAACAGTCCATCTTGGACGAGACGTACAACCACCGGATAGGAGTCGAACGAACTAACGATGCCGTCAAGGACTGCGGCCTCGGGCACGTCCGCGCCCGAGGCCGCGTCCACGCTCGAACAGAAGTGTTCGTTGCGCTCTGCCTACGACTCGTCGTTGCAATCACCAACTACGAGCGAGGAAACGAGCCGGGCTGTGAGATGCTATGAGATGGATTCTATGACACGCTCACTACGCCATCGCCGAAGTGACTGACGACAACGACGACGGTGAAGTCTCCGTCAAATTCAATAGCTACCAAGCTGGCTCCGGCAATGCCGGTGATGTCCTTGTCCCCGGCGACGACGAAACCACCATCGATGAGGTCAACGAGAGGACGTTCGGTGGATTCGGTGGCTCGAATGCCGGCGATGACATTCTTGAGGCGACCGACTACGACATGCTGACGGTTGAAGGGCACGTTAACCTCGCTGGCAACAGCACAGCAGAGGTTGAAGACGAGGACGATGTCGGTACGCTCTCGCTTGAAGAGCGGTCCACCGAGAACGTTCAGGTGTGGCGCGCCCCAGCCAGCACGTACAACGATGATATCGATGACCTCGAGGATGATGAAACCGCACCGGTCTACGACCTGATCGAGGCTGGAAACATCACGCAGACCGATGAAGCGGCGATCGACGATGTCAACGACGACATCATCATCCAAGTCGAGGCGTCCGGTCTCGAAGGTGTGTTCACTGACGGGAGCGGGAACCTCGACACGAGTAGCTACGGTAGCGCCTCCGGCGCTGAGGATACCGGTGCTGTGTTCCAGCATGCACTTGAGGATGATGACCCTGGTGCAAACGTAGATACCAGCGGTACTGATATCGACGCGCTCAGTAGCGGTGATTACAAGGTAATCTACGACGAGGCCAACGACACGCACTTCGTCGCCATCGATGGGAATGCCCTCGAAAGCGCCTTCTCAATTGAGGACGAAGACGAGTACGCGGCGAACTTCACCGTCTACGATCAGAACAGTGACCTTGTCGACGACGACGACGACAGCGAAGTCGCCAACGACAGCGTTCAGTTCGTCGACGCTGATGCGACGCTGAACAACGATGATGATATCAGCCTTCAGGCTGCTTCTGGACAGCAGATCTTTGGGACGACGAACGTCGCACCCAGCAGCGAGGTAACGATTCGCCTCCGCAGCCAGTCGAGCAGCAGCCCGTTCCTGCTCCAGCCGGAGACAGCCGTCACAGAGAACGGTACGTTCACGGCAACGGCTGACCTCAGTGACCGTAGCCCTGGAACGAACTTCACGGCACAGGCCCGTATCGACGGCAGTAACGTTGGTGACGACATCGATGGCACGCTCGTTGAAGGCGAAGTGGCCACCGTGAGCATCAGTGATCAAGAATCTGACGGTAGCGAAGTCGTCGTTGACAACGTGCAGCTGTCCGCCGGTGGCTTCATTGTCATCCACGACGACTCCCTCCTTGAGGGTGAAGTCGCGGGTAGCGTCGTCGGGAGCTCCGAGTACCTCGAGGAAGGCAGCCACGAGGACATCACGATCACGCTCGACGAGCCGATGGACGAGGACTTCACCGCGGTCGCGATGCCGCACCTCGACACCAACGGCAACGAAGCGTACGACTTCCCGGGTGCTGACGACCCGTACACCTCGGGCGACGGCCCTGTCACGGACAGTGCGAACGTGACCGTCACCTCCGAGGAAGAGCCGACGGCCACGGAAGAGCCGACGGAAACCGAAACCGAACCGCCGGAAACCGAGGAGCAGACTGAGGAGACCACCACCATGGACTCCGGAACCGACGAAGCTGAGACCACGGAAGCGTCCGGTCCCGGCTTCACGGCAGCCATCGCGCTCATCGCGCTCGTCGCTGCTGCGCTCCTCGCCGTCCGACGCGACAACTAACTGGAATCGCTCCAGTCTCTGAACACCGTTCTTTCTTTTGCGTGCTACGCCGGTAGCGGCGGCGCTGTCGTTGACGCGTTCTGACGACGACACCGCACAGTAGCGCAACGACAAAACATATACGCCGGTTTGGCTAACGTACAGGCAATGAGTGAGACAGTCCTGCAGACGGGTGTCGACATCGCTGGACTGTCGTTCGGCCCGGTCACGGTCTCGGAACCGCTGATGTGGCTCGTTCTTGCGGCGTTTCTCGGAAGCGTAGCCGTCGCCCAGTACGACGAGGAACTTGCCCGCCCAGTCGGGACGGTCGGCTGGGTTTTGTTCGCAGCGTACTGGCTCGTTCTGGCACCACACTTCATTTTGATACAGAAAAGCGTCGTCGAGGGACTGGGAAGCGTCATCGCCGTGCCCCTGTCGCTGTACACCGGCTACTTACTCTGGAACGGCCGGGAGTCGCTGCTGGTGTTGACCCGTGCCATCGGTATCATGGGCGTCATCTACGTGCCCTTCCTCACCATTGGACCGCTCCGCCAGACAATCATCGAAGTCGTCACCGATCAGGTCGTCTTCCTGATGACGCTCATCGGGTACGACCCGATGGTGGTGGACGGACTCTCGCACAACGGCATCGACATCGCGTCGAAGCAGTACCCCTACGAGAACACGTTCTGGTTCGACGGGAACGAGCGGCCGATAACGTACACTATCATTCTGGCCTGTACAGGTATCGGCAGCATCTCCATCTTCGCCGGCGGAATACTGGCAGTCAAGGCACCGTGGCGGCGGAAACTCCGCGTGCTGGTCGTGGCCGTCGGCATCATCTACGTGTTGAACCTCATTCGGAACCTCGGGATCGCGCTGGCATTTGGCCTCCAGAAAGCGCAGTTCTTCCCGGGAACGGTCATGGCGCTGTTCGGCCTTAGCGACGCACAGCTGGTATCCTACTACATCGTCGACCGGATGCTGGCGCAGTTCGGCTCAGTCATCGTCCTCGTCGGGCTGACGTGGGTACTGATGCGGGAGCTACCGGAGCTCACCGTTATCGTCGAAGACCTCCTGTTTCTGGTGACCGGAACCGAGTACGACCTTGGAACGACATTCGAAAAGGACCAGTCGGAGTCGGGTCCTGCGACGCCCGGTGACGACTGAACTGCGTCGCGGAACCGACGCTCGCTATTCTAACGCTGCTCCAGCAACTGACTCCAGTGTATCCGCCTCAAGTGGGTGGAGCGAACCGGGAATGACGAGCAGATGTAGCGGGTCGCCGAACGTCTGCGTAGCGAGTTCGTCGAGCGTGTCAGCGGCCACTAATGGGTCTGGACTGCCGGCCCTGGCCACGACAACCCCAAGTGTGTCCGGGAATGGCTCCGACAGCATGGTGGCAGCCTGACTGGCGGTCATGTACGTGTCGTCGCTTTCCTCCCAGTGGGGGTCGTCGACTTTGATGTCGAGGTAGACCAGCGTGTGCAGGTCCCGGTCTCGATTGTCCTCGATGGTAGCGACGACGCTGTCCGGAACGCCGTCACCGCCGTGTGCGTCCTCGAACGGAAGGGTCGTAGCCTTCCCGAAGCGGTAGTTCTGCAGGCCGGTCAGCGAGCCGGCAGCAGTCTGGGCGGTCGTCCCGTGAACGATTCGGGTTTCGATACCACGGTCCGCGGCCCGAAGCCGGAGGTCAGCGTGTGTCGTCGAGACCATCGTATCCCCGGCGGTACAGAAGACGACGTGTTCGCTCTCGGCGGCTTCGAGAATCGGCTCAGGGTCCTGCTCGATGCCGGCTCGGTCTCTGCGTTCGATACTCGTCTCCAGTGTGTCCTCCAGCGTTTCGATATCAGTACCGATCAGCCGGCTCGTGTAAAATTCGGCGAACACCCGGTCAGCGTCCCGGATGGCGTCGCGGCCCGCGACCGTGACCGAGCGCTCATCATAGAGGCCCAGCCCGACGAATGTGAGCATATCTGAAGTGGGTCGCGGCCGGGGATAAAGGGCGCGAAGCGTCAGGCTTACCGCCCGTGGTCGGGGAGGGGGAGTATGGGCGTTCCCTGCGTTCGCGTTCCCCGTGAGGCCGGCGAAGAGACGCGCCAGCGCCTCGCCGAGGCAAACCTCGTCGACGACGGCTATGACATCACGGTTGTCGACGGGCAGCTGTACGTTCCTGTTACCGACCCCACAGCGGTGCCGTCGGACTTCACCGTTGTCGAGGCAGACCCGCCGGTCCGCGAGGGCCAGACGATGCCGGCGGACGCCCTCGACTTCGACCCGAGCTACGAGCGCATCGGTGATGTCGCGATTGTCGATGAAGATGATGACGAGCGAGCCCGAATGATCGCCGATGCAATCATGGGTTCGGACCTGCCCGTGCGAGCGGTATTGAACCGCGCATCGAAGATCAAAGGCGAACAGCGGGTCCGGGACTGGGACATACTTGCTGGTGAAGGAACAGAAGTCACCCACCGGGAGTACGGCTGTACGTTCGACCTCGACCTCGCCGAAGTGTACTTTTCGCCGCGGCTGGCGACGGAACGCCATCGCGTCACCAAGCAGGTCGGCGAAGGCGAGCAGACCTTCGATATGTTTGCCGGTGTCGGCCCGTTCGCGATTCCGTTTGCCAAACGCGGGGCGAGCTGCGTTGGGACCGACATCAACGAGACGGCGATCGAGTATCTGCAGGCGAATGCGGAGCGTAACGGTGTCGCTGACCGCATGACGGGTATCTGCGGCGACGTGCGTGAGGTGGCCGGCGAGTACGAGGACTGGGCCGACCGCGTCGTGATGAACCTGCCACACAGCGCCGACGAGTTTCTGGAGACCGCTGTCCGGCTGGCGGCCGACGAATGTGTGGTTCACTATTACGATATCCAGCACGAGGACGACCTGTTCGGACCCGGCCAGAAAGCGATCCGGGCGGCTGCGGAGCCAGCCTACGACGTGACGGTCGAAACGCGCCACACTGTCCGGTCGTATGCCCCGAAGGAACACAACATCGTCCTCGACGTTCGACTGACACGCTGAAACGAACAGTTATTATCATCACCGGTACGGGGACCGAATTGCTTAACGACGAGGAAGTCGGACGCTTGTATCTAGGAGGGTAAAATATGTACACAATACTTGTTCCCGTCGACGCCGATGAGGACCGCGCCCGCGGCCAGGCCGCCTTCGTCGCGGAGCTACCGTCTGCTGAGACCGAGATCGAGGCCGTGATCACACACGCATTGACCAAGGAGGAGGCAGAAGCGCCCGAGGAGATACGCAACGTCGAGCGGATCTCGACAGTCAGACTCGTGCGTGACTACCTCAAGGACCACAACGTCGATGTCCAACTGGCCGAGGGTCAGCAGCCGCCGGCCGACGGCATCGTCGAGCTGGCCGACGAGTTCGACGCCGACCAGATCGTCATGGGGTCGCGAAAGCGGTCGCCGACCGGCAAGGCCGTGTTCGGGAGCGTATCCCAGCAGGTCCTGCTTGAGGCGGACGACCCGGTCACCGTCGTCGGGTCCCGAGAGGAGTGAGAACGTTCCTCTCGGTAGCCCCAATTCGCAATCCTTATTGCGGTTATGCGTCCAACAACTGATGTACGCGAGCGACGCGCCGGTGTAGCTCAGACTGGCAGAGCGAATCCTTCGTAAGGATTAGGCCGAGGGTTCAAATCCCTCCACCGGCTTTTTGCGAGGAACTAACGTGACGAGCGAAAGCTACTGTGGGATTTGAATCAGGGAGGAGCTTTGCTCCGACCGTGGTTCACAATCTTCCACCGGCTTCCCCTTTCCAGTGCCGCCTTGACAAGTAGTTTTCATACCTATGACAGCCTGTCAGCAGCCGTCGGTCCTGCGTCGCTGGCATAGCAATGTCGCACGAGCCATATAAAAACGACCCTCGTCAGTGATGCAATACGGCAACAGGGCGCTGGACAGAACATCCGGTTGTAAACGATGGTCACACAGTACAGACTACCGGCGGGTACTGCGGTGTGCTCACGAGAGCGCCACGACGGACATACGTGTGGGCAGTCAGAGGGAGTGTGGTCATAATGGATTTCAGAAACGCCTGGCACCGCGACACCGATGAAGAGGTCTGTTGCATCGCCTGCGGTGACACGGTTGCTCGGTCGAATGCCCGCGAATACGACAAGTACGGCGACCGCTGGAACCGCGACGACAAGTCCTTTGAGTACCTGTGCAAGCCCTGCTACCGAGAGTACTGTCACTTCGGCCGAACCGGGCTGGAAGACCGGCTTGAAGCGGCCGGTGCCGGGACCGTAAGCCGAGACGCGTTTCTCAGACGCTATCATGATCTGGCAGACGAAACGGAGCAGACCCGCGCGGACGGTCGGTAAGCCGAAAGGCGGGTGCCCTGTTTGGCGATACGGCACCGCAACGCAGGCAGTTCAAGAAGCGAACAGACGCTTCAGGGTGTGATGACTGCTCGGCCGTCAATCTCCCGGTCTTCCAGCATCTGTGCGACGGTGTTCACGTCGCCGAGGTCGTACTGGGTCGTGTGCAGGTCGACCGCGCCGCGGTCGACGAGCGCAACCAGTTCCTGCAGTTCGGTGTACTGACCGACGATGTTACCCTGATAGGCGAACTCGCCGTTGACGAGCGCCTGAGCAGGTTCGTGGATGTGCCCGCCGTAGCCGATGATGTGGTGGTCGCCGCCGGCGGCACAGATGTCTGGCGCGAGCGCCGTCGTCTCGTCGGCCCCGACGAAGTCAAGCACCTGTGCGGCACCGACGCCGTCGCTGATGGCTTCGACCTCGCTGGCGACGTCCTCGCTTTCGGGGTCGATGGTGTAGTGTGCGCCGAGGTCGTCGGCGAGGTCGCGGGCGGACTGCTTGATGTCGACAGCGACGAGGTCAGCGGCACACATCGCGTCGAGACACTGGAGGCCGATGTGGCCAAGGCCGCCGATGCCGATAACGACAGCGGTGTCGCCCGGGTTGAGCCCGTCGACGGCCTTCTTCGCCGCGTGGTAGGCCGTGATGCCGGCGTCGGCGTGCGGGGCGATGTCGGCCGGGTCGACACCCTCTGGCAGCGGGATGACCGACCGGTCGCTGGTCAGGAGCTGGTCGGCGAAGCCGCCGTCCGTCGTCAGGCCGTTGAACGCGTCGTTCTCGCAGTACATCGTCTCCCCTTGCCGGCACGGCCGGCAGGTGCCACAGGTCTGGACCGGGTGACAGATGACCTGGTCGCCCGCAGCGACGATGTCAACGTCGTCGCCCGTTTCGATGACTGTCCCGGCGTTCTCGTGGCCCAGTGTCATCGGGAGGTCCTGCGGGACGTACTGCTCCCACATTCCCTCGATGATGTGGTTGTCAGTCTGGCACCAGCCGGCCCCCTCGACTTCGACGATGACATCATCTCCGGATGCGACCTGTGGCGCATCTACGTCGTCTATCGAGAGCCCGTCCGACATGTTGTGCGTGTACTCGTGGAGTCTGGCTGCGCGCATCGTCCTGTATCCGGACGAAACGACAATAAACCCGCATTACAAAATATCGGATATATTAGCGGTATCGCTCGTTGCAACATTTAGAACTGTATTAGCCACCCGGCCAGAGTCTGTCGACGCTGGGGGGAAAAACAATGCGTGCGGGACGCTCTCAGCTACTCAGTCTCGACTGGCCAGCAGTGCGGCCCCGAGCAGCGCCACAACGGCGACAGGAATCCCCATTCCGGGGCCGAAGGCCGACGACGGCGCGGGGCTGGTCGCGCGGATCGGTTCGTCGACCGGTTCGTCAGCCGCGTATTCCCAGACAGCGGTCTCGTTCTGAACGATATCAGCGTTCGAGGACGAGATGTCAGCGGGCATTGTCAGCTGATACTCGACCGCGACACCGTTGCCGAAGGCCACATCAGTATCTTCGTTCGCAGTGACGAACGTCCGGTCTTCGTACGTGACGTTGCCCCCGCTAGCGTTGACCGACACGTCGCTTTCCGGGCCGGGGTTCCAGTCCGTGAATGTCATCGAGAGTGTGACGTTCTCACCCTCCAGTTCTTGGTCGTACGTGTAGTTCGACATCCGACTGGTATTTACGTCGGCCGAGCGTGTCATAGAAAGCGCCACATGCAAAGCAGCAGGGTGCGGAAAGTGTGTCCAACACAACCGCGACCCTGCAGGACGTAGGTTCGGTTAACGACTTCTTGAATGCGGCGGCTACCGAGACAGTACCGCTGTTCGAGCATCTTGAGTTCGAGTTTCTGCTGGAGTACGACGTGTTCGCCCCCTCGGGGCGGGGGCGAACACGAGTCCATGAGCCACCAGACCTCTTTCGCGGCTTTCTACACTGCTACTACAAGGATGTATACGGCACACGTCCAGTCACACGAGAACTCCAGCACAGCCTCGTCTGGTACTACTGCGGACTCGACAAACCACCATCCAGAGACACAGTTGACCGGTTTCTTACCGATCTCGAACACGTCATCGATGATGTCTTCAAGAGACTCGTCGAGCAGGCCGCCTGCCGGGGCCTGCTCGACTCGACGTACTCCATCGACTCAACCCACATCGAAGCGGTCCAGTACAACGACGCCGCCTCGTGGAACTACGACCCAACAGCTGAGGAACACTACTACGGCTTCGGCTGTACGATCGTCTCGACCGGTCCAAAGATTCCGATAGCAGCGGAGTTCACACAGAGCAAACAAGCGGATCAAGAGACGGCGATGCGCGTCACGTGTGACGCGCTCGCCGTCGATACACCCATCTGGATGCTTGGAGACAGCGCATACGATATCCTCGATTGGCACGACCACCTGCTGGCCGCAGGGGTCGTGCCAATTGCCCCGTACAACCCGCGAAATACCGACGATCCGCTCGATATCGAGTATAGGGTCGAAGATCGTATCACCGAACACAGTGAGGAAGTTCTGCTCAAACAGTCCATCTTGGACGAGACGTACAACCACCGGATAGGAGTCGAACGAACTAACGATGCCGTCAAGGACTGCGGCCTCGGGCACGTCCGCGCCCGAGGCCGCGTCCACGCTCGAACAGAAGTGTTCGTTGCGCTCTGCCTACGGCTCGTCGTTGCAATCACCAACTACGAGCGAGGAAACGAGCCGGGCTGTGAGATGCTATGAGATGGATTCTATGACACGCTCTCGGCCAGAAGGTAGCCTTCGACCGAGTCATAGCCCTCCTGCTGGGCCTGGCTCTGCAGGCCGTCGTACACAGATGGGGACATTTCGAGGGTCAGGTCGTACTCCGAAACAGTGCCGTCCGCGGCCACTGTTGAGTCAACCGTCGCTGTCACACACCCGGAGAGAACGACGAGAGCAGCAAGACCAATCGCAGGGACAATCCGATGCATACCTCACCGAATCGGATGGGCTGGCATAAGCCTTGTTACCGGGGTCGACACGGCTCAATGTGTCAGGACCAGTAGCTGGTCGTCAGTCCGAACCAGACAGAAGGGCGACCCGGGGTCTCCAAAGGTGTTCGTCCGCTTTTCGCTGATAAAGAGCGTCTCGAACTCGTTGCCACAGGCCGGACAGGCGAACCCCTTCCGGTTCGACAGCGTCATCGTCCCGCGGTCGTCTTTCAGCAGCTTGAGCCCGTGTCGGTACTCGTGTACGTCGAAGCTCCCGCTGACATCTAGCCGGTCCATGCGTGTGAAACGAGTGGCGGCCGTCTAAAACTCGTCGGCGACCTACACCAGGTTCGCGCCCATATAGAGCACGACGACGAGGAAGATCCAGACGATGTCGACGAAGTGCCAGTACATCGATGCCGTCGAGACGGAGGTGTGCCGTTCAGCCGAGTACTGACCGTAGTACCCGCGAATAAAGACGATACCCAGAAGGACAGCACCCATCGTGACGTGGAGGCCGTGGAGGCCCGTCAGCCCGTAGAATGCGGACCCGTAGATGCCGCCGCCGATGCTGAAGCCCTTGTGAACGATGAATTCGTAGTACTCGTACACCTGGCCGCCGATGAAGACGATTCCCAGTAGCAGCGTCGCGCCCAGCAGCTTCAGGAACCGGCTCCGGTTCCCGCTCCGGAGCGCGATGTGACTGTAGTGCAGCGTCACCGAACTGGCGATCAGAAGCAGCGTATTGACGATCACGAGTGAGCCGAACACCTCAGGAACGGCCGCCTGTGTCCAGACCTCGCCGCCACGAACGATGAAGTAGTAGACGAAGCCAGCGCCGAAGGTGGCGATTTCGCTCCCAAGGAACAGCAGCATGGCGAACTTCAGCGTCTTGTCCGAGTGGTAGTCCGTCCCGCGCTCCCAGAAGTCCGAGACGAAGGCGTGGTACAGCCAGCCGTAGATGCCGACGAGGAAGAGGCCGACACTCCCGGCCATCGCTCCCGCCCCGACCGTCTGGCTGACAAGTGCGTTTTCGCCCATCGAGAGCACGAGCAGGGCCGCGCTGACGTAGATGCCCGAACCACCGATTGCCGTCACAAAGGGCCACCAGCTGGCCTCACCGAACCCGTGGGGCCAGTCCTCCGTCGCCGGGAGGTGATGCTCCCCGTGCCCGTCGTCCGCGTGTTCATCGGAGACACTCATACTAGGGCCCTTGCGAACGGAATACTAAAAGCCCATCCAATTCCCTGCGGTGCGTTCCGCCTCCAGCCCAGGCGAGGAGTGGCTCGCCCACATCCCGGAAGCTACACGAGGGCGAAGGCCCAACTGCCGACGATGACATCTGGGAGGCGTCGTACGGTCGCGCTGGTGGTGTGCGGACTGGGCTGGCTGGCCGCGACGGGGACGGCAAGCGCACACGGCGGCAGTCTCGCCGGCGGCGGCCGCGAGTCGCTGACGATACCGACGTGGCTCTTCCTGAGTACCGGTGGTGCGGCTGTCGGCGCGTCGTTCTTGCTGGCGTCGTTCGTCACCGACCGGACGTTCGTGGAGCGCATCCACAACTGGGGCCGTCCGCTGTCGGGTGGTTTCGAAGGCATCCTACGGCTCGCTGGGCAACTCGTTGGGCTCGGCGGACTCGCCGCGGTGTTCGTCGTGGGCTTCTTCGGACCGACGAACGCCCGGACGAATCTCGCAATACTGCTCGTCTGGGTCGGCTGGTGGGCCGGGCTCGCGATGACGACGTACCTCGTGGGCAACAGCTGGGCGACGCTCAACCCGTTCAAGACGCTCGCCAAACTCCTCCCGTCGCTCAACCGCAGTTACCCTGCCCGCGTCGGGTCGTGGCCTGCCGTCGGTGGGTTGCTCGTGCTGGTATGGGTCGAGGTCGTCAGCCCGCTCGCCGACCAGCCGCGACTGCTTGCGTCGGTTGTCGCCGGATACACCGTGCTGACAATTGCAGGCGCACTCGTGTTCGGACCCGACGACTGGTTCGCCCACGCTGACCCGGTGGAGCGGGTGTTCCGCTACTACGGTCGCTTTGCGCCTATCGGCCGCGACGAGGACGGCCTTCGACTTCGGCTTCCCGGCATGGACCTCTCGACGCCGCGGCTGGTCGACGGCCCGGACGAAGTCGCCTTCGTGGTCGCCCTGTTGTGGGTCACGACCTACGACGGGTTGGTCACGACGCCGGCCTGGCGCGACCTGACGACGCCGACCGTCGACGCCGGCGTCCCGCCGCACCTCCTGTATCCAGTCGCGCTCGGGCTCGGCTTCGCCGGCTTCCTCGGCGTGTATCGGCTCGCGGTCCGGCTTTCCCGCGATATGTCGGATACGTATCTGGCCCCAGCGGTTCTCGCACAGCGGTTCGCGCCGCCGCTCGTCGCTATCGCCGTTGGCTACCACTTCGCGCACTACCTCGGGTACTTCCTCGTGCTCGCCCCATCGCTGGCCGTCGCGCTCACGTCGCCGTTTGCGGACCCGGCAGTAGTGCCGACCATCGACCTGCCGGCGTGGTTCGGCGCGGTTGCGCTCGCGTCGGTCATCGTCGGTCACTTGGTCGCTATCTGGGTGGCCCACGCCGCCGCATACGACCTCTTTCCCGCGCGACTGCAGGCGATTCGGTCGCAGTATCCCTTCATCGCGGTCATGGTGTTCTACACGATGACGAGCCTCTGGGTCGTCTCCCAGCCGGAGGTGGCACTCCCACATCTATGACTGACACAGCAACCCAACCAGCGGCCGATACGGCAGCGACAAGTACTGACGACGAAGCAGCCTACGATGTCCCGGCCGACGCCACGGCCTACAGCTGTTCGTACTGCGGCCGGCCGTTCGCCCGCGAGTCCTGGCTCGCGCTCCACCGCGGCCTAGCCCATCCCAACGAACTCGACGACGAGGAGGTCGAGGCCTTCCGGGTAGCCCACGACGAGGAGGAAGAGTCGCTTTCGACGTTCCGACTCCAGGCACTGGGCGCACTCGTGCTCATCTACTTTGGTTTCCTGATGGTGTACGCGCTCGTGTGAACTTCACTCGTTTTCGAGGCATCTCTGACGACTACGGACGGGAAGCGAAGCGTTGATGGGTCGCAGGTGACCAAACAGTGGGTATGGACCTTCGCGTTATCGACAAATCCGACACGGAACTCTCTATCGAAATCGCCGGTGAGGACCACACGTTCATGAACGTGATCAAGGGAGCGCTACTGGAGACAGAGGGCGTCACGGCGGCGACCTACGACGTGAACCCGGAACAGTCCGGTGGCCAGACGGACCCGGTCCTGACCATCAAGACCGAGGAGGGCGTCGACGCGCTGGAGGCCCTCGAAGACGGAACCGACGCCGTCATCGAAAAAGCAGACAACTTCACGGACGCGTTCGAAGCCGCCGCGTAATTCTAACAGAGTATGTACGTGACGAACACGCGTTCGTCCGGACCAACGTGGATGTCGAGGCCAACCAGTCCGGTGTCCGCTCGCTGGATTCTGTTGCCCCGCTCGAGGTAGCTGTCGACGAGTGCGGTCGCCAGCGCCGTCTCATTCTGGAACTGGTCGAGCGACTGTGGTGTTCGGTCGTAGGCCACCTCATAGCTGACCACGACTGGGCGTTCACAGGGGAGGTCGAATCGGGACACGCCCTCCCGCGTGGGCCGCTCCGCATTGTCGTACCTCGCATCGACACGGCCCTTGTTGTAGTAGGCTGCAGCGTCGTCGATGGTCGCGTTCCGCGAAACGGTCCCGCCGCCGACGCCCGACCGCCGGACATTGTACACGTCAAGGTATGTGTCCTCGACATCGGCAATCGAGAACGAGTTAACCGTGTCGCCGCTTCCAGCAGGGGACGCAATCGGCGGTGGACCAGCGGGAGTTTCAGCGGCAAAGCCCGGCAGCGTGATGCCGCCCACAGCGGCGAGTCCGATGAGCCCGAGCAACACTGCTACGGCGGCGTAGCCGATCACATACTTCGTCTCGAGTACGTCCAGCCAGCCGGTCTGTATGTCATCGAGCGGGTCGTCTTCCGGTGGCCCCACTCGTCGCTCGAAGTTACTCCCGCCACAGCGTTTGCACGGCGGAGAGTTCTTCTGATGCTGGCGACCGCAGTCCAGACAGACCCATCTGGGCCCACCCTCGACGACCTCTTCGTTGACCTGCGTCACGGCCTCCTCAAAAGAACCGTGGCCGCAGTTATCACACGGCGGGTCGTTCTCCTCGTGGGGTTTGCCACACCATTCACACCGCCATTTCATTGTTGATTCTCCGTGGTGGGCGAATAAAACCTGCCCGATGCCAGGCCACAGTGCCGCGGTTTTCTGGGGACGGTCCCCCGCAGTCGGTCGGTCAGTTGGCTCGACAGATACAATCCACCCTGTGGACAGGTCCTGCCAGTAGCTAAAAAAGATATGCCCGCAAACAGTGAGAACTGACATGGAACCTTGGGGCGCGGAGAAAACCGATGCTATCTGAGGCGTCGGGCAAACTGCGGCATACAGAGAGACAGGTACGTGTGTTTACTATTGCGACCCCAAGCCGGAGACGGCGTTACAGTCGGACCGGAATCCCCTTGCTGTCGAGATACTCCTTGGTCTCGGCGATAGAGTACTCGCCGAAGTGGAAGATAGAGGCGGCGAGGCCGGCGTCCGCGCCTGCGTCGACGAACACTTCCTCCATGTCTTCCGGACTACCACAGCCTGAGGAGGCGATGACAGGCGTCGAAACGGTGTCACAGACGGCTTTCATCAGCGGGATGTCGTAGCCATCCTTGGTCCCGTCGGCGTCGATGGAGTTGACGAACAGTTCGCCCGCGCCGCGCTCTTCGGCCTCGGTGGCCCATTCGATGACATCCAGTCCGGTCCCTTCGCGGCCGCCCTTGACCGTGCATTCGAACCAGCAGGACTCGCCGTCGACCTCGGTGTAGTGCTCGCCCTCCTCGTCGAAGCGCCGACGGGCGTCGACGGAGATGACGATACACTGGCTCCCGAAGGCCGCCGCGCCCTCATTGATGAGGTCGGGTTCGGCGATAGCGCCGGAGTTGATCGACACCTTATCTGCGCCAGCCCGGAGCGTCTCCTTGATGTCGGCACGGGTACGGATACCGCCGCCGACGGTCAGCGGGATGAACACCTCGTCGGCCACGGCCGAGACAGTATCAAGCATCGTTTCGCGTCCCTCAGCGGAGGCAGTGATGTCCAGAAAGACGAACTCGTCGGCGCCGGACTCGTTGTAGGCCTTTGCCATCTCCACCGGGTCGCCGGTGTACTCCAGATCCTCGAAGTTGACTCCTGTGTACACCGCCGCGTCCCCGTTCTCGTCCACGTCCACGTCGATACAGGGGATGATCCGTTTCGTAAGCGTCATTCGATACCTGTGGGTTCGACGCAACGCCGTTTGACCGTTTCGACTGGTGCAAGTGTCTGGCCGATATACGGTGGGAATCCGACAGCTACACGTATGGCGCCTCAGAAGCACCAACCATGGCAGACGACCACCACGAGGAGGACCGGCCGGATTACGACCCAGAACACGTCGAACTGCCCGCGCGAGAACCGCCGCTTCGGTCGACGGCCCCACAGAGCTCGTTCACGATGTCTCAAGTCGGCACGGGGCTCGGCGTACTGCTGGTCGGACTGGTGCTTACCTTCGGCATCGCGCTGGCGCTTGCCTGATCGAATTGGCATGACCACGGCGGCCAGCATGAATATCAGATCTGATACTTCTGGGGAGAGTATATAGGTTTCCACGCCAACAACTGTTGTACTATGCCGTCCCAGTCGGACGCGAGTACGGTGGTCGCAACAGGAACGTCAGTGGCGACCACTGGTCGGCGTGCTGGCCGAGAGGCGACCAGCACTGCTCGTGACCGACTGGATGCCGATCGGGTGGACTTTTGTCAGGTGTTTTCCAGCACTGGGTTCGATGCTGAAGCCGTTCTGGCGGGCGTAACTGCCCTTGTCGACGATGAGACAGCCGTTGTCGGCTGTACGGCCGGCGGTACGTTCACCGAAGAGCGAGCGATGGACGCCGGCGTGGCAGTCACACTCGTTACCAGTGACTCGTTCCGGTTCGATACGGCCCTCGCCACCGGTCTCAGCGAGAACACCCGCGGGGCTGTCAGAGACGCCGTCCGGTCGCTTCCGGAAAACATCGAGGAACCATACCAGTCAGCGCTTGTCCTCCACGATGGGCTCGCAGGCGTCGGTGAACAGTTGTCGCTGTCGGTCCAGCGACGGCTTGGCCCCTATGTCGAATTTGCAGGTGGGGCGGCGTCTGACGGTCTCCGAATGGAATCGACGCCAGTGTTTTGCGATGCGTCGGTTGTTGAGGACGCAGTCGTTCTCGTGCTCATCTCCGGGAAAAAGCGTCCGGTCATTACCGTCAACCACGGGCACACCCCCATCTCAGAGCCGTGGGAGGTAACCGATGTCTCCGGAAATGTGGTTCACGAACTCAACGGTGAACCAGCGTTTGAAGTGTGGAAAGACGCTGTTCGAGACCACGTTGCGGAGAGAACAGGAATAGCGGTCGATGATGTCCCAGTCGGTTCAGCGGAGCTCAGGAAGCTCATGGTCGCATACCTGTTCGGTATCGACCAGGGCGAGACCTACAAGATACGCTGGCCCCGGACTGCGATTGAAGAGACTGGCGCACTGCAGTTCGCCATTGATATTCCGGAGGGGACTGTCCTCCGTATAATGCATGGCAACAGAGCGGACCAGATCGCGTCCGCTGAGCAGGCTGCTGCAGACGCTGTTTCGCTGTGTGACGGGAATATCGCTGGCGCGTTCGTCTACGACTGTGCGTGCCGTCAGATTCTTTTCGACGACGCGTTTTCATCGGCTGTCGATGGGATCACATCGACCCTGTCGGCCCCAGTCGCTGGATTCGAGACGTACGGGGAGCTGTGCATGCAAGCTGGGCAACTCAGCGGCTTTCACAACACGACAACAGTGCTCTTTGCACTGCCGGAGTAACAGATGAATCGAACAGGGCTCGTTTCAAAGTTCGCAGAAACGGTTGGTATCGAAAAGGCGTCGGCTATCGTTGACGACGCAATGGCTGACCTCGGTATTGGTGGCGAAACGGAGATAGACGGCACGGATGCACAGGACATCTGTGATATAATCCAGCACAACAACGAGGGATATATCGCGCTCGTCGCGAGTGAGCTCCGCGTACAACTGGCGGCACAAGAACGGTTTGACGCGCTTCTTGGGAATATCCCTAACCCGGCTGTTGTCGTCGAGTTTAAACAACGAGAACCGTACGTCAAGTCGATCAACGAAGCGTTCGCGGACTCGTTCGGCTACGACCGGACGGATGCAGTCGGAACGGAGCTTCGGGCACTCCTCGCGCCGCCCGGAGCCGACGCCGAGGTTATCAGGGCAGACTGGTGGGAACAGACCGGCCAGTCAGAGCAAGAGGTCAGACGGATGACTGCATCAGGGGAGGTCCGGACCTACCTGTTCCGGAGCACTATTGTCACGCATGACAGCAGTCAGCTGGAAGGGTACGGGATATACACCGATATCACTGAACGAAAGCGCCGCGAACAACAGCTGAAACACCAGAACGAGCGCCTCGACGAGTTTGTCAGTATCGTCAGCCACGACCTTCGGAACCCGTTGAACGTCGCATCCGGCCGCACCCACCTCCTGCTCAATGACACCGAGGATGCGGCTGTTCAGGAGGGGCTACAGGAGGTCGCTGCGGCACATGAGCGGATGACACGGATCCTCGATGACACCCTGACGCTCGCTCGGCAGGGGCGCGTCGTCGGAGAAACCGCAAGCGTCCCCATCGAAACCGTCGCAGCCGACGCATGGCAACAGGTCGAAACTGAGGACGCAACGCTCACGGTCGAAACTGAAGCGGTCATCGAGGCGGACTCAGAGCGCCTCCAGCAGCTATTCGAGAATCTCTACCGGAACGCCATCGAGCACGCCGGCGCGGAATGCACCGTTGTCGTTTCCGCGCCCGAGGCACACGAGCAGAACGGGTTCTCTATCGCGGACGACGGCCCTGGCATTCCACCAGACGACCGTGAGCTGGTGTTCGAACACGGCTACTCAACGAACTCGGATGGGACAGGGTTCGGCCTGTCAATCGTTCAGAGCATCGCTGAAGCGCACGGCTGGTCGGTCGCAGTCTCTGAGAGCGAAATGGGCGGTGCGCGGTTCGATATCCGCTGGTAATCAGGCTATAGTAGCCATTGCAAGTCATTACACACCCAATCGCAGGACGGCACTGCGATCGGTGTGTAAATCGTTCCAATTGTTACTATAGTTCGTCGTCGATGACCGACCGCAGGTCAGCGATGTCCGCAGCGTTGTACGCCAGCGTCTCGTCGTTGACCGTAATATCGAGTCCGTTCGAGTCGTTCGCCTCGCCCAGTTCCGTCACTGGGGCGACGCCGTCGAAGGCCTCCCGGACCGCCGCCGGGTCGGTCGTCTCGAACACGACTCGGCCGGGCCGCTCGTTGAACAGGAGTCGAGCCGGGGTGCCGTGCTCGGTGGTCCCGATTCCGACCGACGCACCGGCGTCCTCGTGGACCATCTCGGCCAGCGTTACCGCGAGGCCGCCGTGGCTCACGTCGTGGCTTGCCAGCACGTGGTCGGCGTCGGCGACCTCGGCGATGGTTTCGATGACCTCAGACGAGTCCGCCGGGAGGGCGGGGAAGCGGTCGGTCCCGCCGAACTGCGCGGTGTACTCGGACCCGCCCAGACGCGGGTCGGTCTCACCTTCCAGTGCGGTGTCCCCGACGACGACGAGCGTTCCCTCGCCGGACAGCGACAGCGGCGGGGCATCGTAGCCCTCCTTGACGCCGACCAGCGCGAGCGTCGGTGTGGGGGGAATCGGTCCGTCCTGGGAATCGTTGTACAAGGAGACGTTCCCCCCGACCACCGGCACGTCAAGGTCGCTGCACATGTCCGCCAGGCCGTCAACAATGCCTTTGAAGCCGCCGTACACGTCAGGCTTCTCGGGGTTGCCGCCGTTCAGACAGTCCACAGCCGCATGGGGTGTCGCGCCCTTCGCGGCGACGTTCGTGGCGTTTTCCAGCGCGACGGCGCGTGCACCTTCGTACGGCGCGGCGTCGGTCCAGTTGGGGTCCGCGCCGGCAGAGAACGCCAGTCCGGTCCCGGCCTCACGGATGGCGAGCAGTGCGGCGTCGTCGCCGGGCAGGACGCTCGTGCGGACCTGCACCTCGTGGTCGTACTGGCGGTACACCCATCGCTTCGAGGCGCAGTTCGGGCTGCTGACGATCTCCTCGAAGGCTTCCTCCAGCGCGACCGTTGGCAGGTCTCGTTCCTGTCTCGGCGGCGCGTCGCTGGGCAGGTCGTTCATCGGCGCGCCCTCACCGAGGAACTCCGCGTCCACGTCGACGACCGTCTCGTCCTCGAACGTGCAGACGTAGTTCGTGCCTGGCTCGGTGAGTTCGCCGATGACCGAACAGCCGAGGTCGAACCGCTCGGCGAGTTCGGCCACGCGGTCGACGTCCTCGGGCGCGACCTCGTACACCATCCGTTCCTGACTCTCGGCGAGCAGGTACTCCATGGCGTTCATGTTGGGCTCGCGCTCGTGGACGCGGTCGAGTTCGATACGTGCACCGAGACCGCCCTTGGCGACCAGTTCGGACGACGCGCCGCCGAGGCCAGCGGCCCCAAGGTCGCGGGCCGACTCGACGAGTTCCTCGTCCAGCAGCGCCTCGTTGCACTCGACGAGTAGCTTCTCCGCGTACGGGTCGCCGACCTGCACGGCCGGTCGGTCCTCCGTTTCAGCGTCCTCCGCGAGGTCCTCGCTGGCGAAGGACGCCCCGCCGAGCCCGTCTCGCCCCGTCGCGTTGCCGACGAGAACGAGCTTGTTGCCCGGCTCCTGGGCTTCGGCAGTGATGGTCCGCTCGGGCTCCAGCAGGCCGATACAGGACACGTTCACGAGCGGGTTCCCCTCGTAGTCGTCGTGGAAGGCGACGCCCCCGGTGACAGTTGGAACGCCGATGCAGTTCCCGTAGTGGGAGATACCCTCGACGACGCCCTCGAAGAGATAGCGGGAGTGCTCCCGGTCAAAGTCGCCGAAGTACAGACAGTCGGCCAGCGCGATGGGGTAGGCCCCCATCGACAGTGTGTCGCGGACGATACCGCCCACGCCGGTCGCTGCCCCGTCGAACGGGTCGACGTAGGACGGGTGGTTGTGGGACTCGACACCCATCGTGATGTACATCTCCTCGCCGTCGCCGTGGGACGGCAGGGAGACGACGGCTGCGTCGTCGCCGGGGCCGATGACGACCTGATCGCCTTCGGAGTCGAACGCCGACAGCAGGGGGCGAGAGGAGCGATACGCGCAGTGTTCGCTCCAGAGGTTCTCGAAGAGAGCGGCCTCCGCCCGTGTCGGCTCCCGACCGATCTCCTCGACCACGAGTTCGTGGTCCGCGTCGGACAGGCTCATTACCTCCTTGTGGCCGCCCACAAGATAAGTCCCTTTCCATGCACCCGCGCTGGCAGGACGCGAACGTCCGGCAGCACACAACTCGCACCTGTCGAGGCGAGCGCCTGTTCAACAACCCGACACACCGCCCATAGCTGAGACTCACAGCTGAATACGAGTGGGCACCGGCATCGGCTATGGACTTTCAGGAGGGACAATATTGGTCTTTAGAATAGCTATCCCGCGTACAATTACCTCAAAATCTCTGGAGAGCCCATATCTCTCTCCTTTTCAAATCAGATAACTGGCCCTCGCAGTATATATGGCCGCTAGCCATACCCGAATGCAGTATGGGTGCTGGCGATGGTGACTGGCTGACACTGGAGGGGAGTTCCTTCTCCAGCCGGTCCTTCTCCAGTGTGTGGGCGGTGGCGCTGGCGACCTACGGCGTCGGCGACGTGGTCACCACTATCGCCATCGTCTACTTCGTCCCGACGTTCACCGAGGCGAATCCAGCGATTCGGTGGGCGATCCAGTCGTTTGGCGGCGGCGGCTTCCTCGGACTCAAACTCCTCGTTATCTACTGCTGTCTCGGCCTGAGCATCTGGGGCGGCGTGCTGGAGGAGGACCCGCTGCTCTACTACGGGCCGCCGGCTCTCCTGACGGTGCTGGGGCTCGCCGTGACCGGGTTCAATCTCACGCTCCTGTTCTCCTGAAAGGCCCTCACGGGCGTGGTGCTTCGGAGCGGAGGCGCAAGCAAGAAGTCTCAGTCGTTGCCAGACTATTCAGCCGTCGTGTTGCTGGTAGTGTTCCCGGCCGACTGGTTGGGGGCCGATGTCGGGGTTTCGGTGAGGAGCGAACTCGGCGGTGGCGAGCCACTGCCGCCGCTTTCGGTCGGTGTGGAGTCAGTTCCGTCCGGTGTCTCTGTTGGTGTCGATTCTGTCGGGCTGGGCGTCATCTCGGTGGTGGGCTGGTCGGGGGCCGAGTCGCTGCTGTCGGTGAGACCAAGGGTCCCGACGCCAGCACCGATGACGGCGAGTAGAAGGAGCAGAACCAGTCCAAGAAGCCGCTTGTTGTAGGTCCCGTCCGCATCTCGGAAGATACCGCTACTCATCTCAGCTCTGCCTCCGGCCCGCCGCGACACCACGCTGGAAGTAACCCGGTCTCATCGTTTTCTGATAGTTTGTTGCTTTTGTCGTGGAGGAGGCCTCCACTGTCCCACCAAGCCACCGATGTCCCACCCAGTTGACTCAGTATATGACATGTCGCCCAGCAAACCGTATAATGGTTTCCATGTCTTCAGCCGTCAAGACAGGCGGTTCACTCCCACAGTATTGCGGCAGTGTGAGTCCCGGGCCGACCATCTACCCAGAGATTGTCTCGATGTGAGTACACGGAAAGCGCTACTGCGATGACTGTCCGCTGTCAGAACGGCACGCTGTCGTCGGACGCTTCATCTCCACCGTCCGTCTGCAGTTCGCCGGTTTGCCGGTACCGCGTCTCGAGTTGCTGGAGTTTATCATTGATGCTCGCGCTCTGGTGATGGTTCGGACTCACGCGGACACGGACACGGTCGTACTCGTGGCGGTCCGACAGCCCGTTCCAGGCGCGGAACGCGCCGACAGTCAGCGTGTCGCTCTGGGGGCAGAACTCGGTCGTCGGCGTGAACTCCGCTCTGAGTACACTGCTGTCGTCCGTTTCACGGCCGTAGCGGAAGCCCGCGTCTGGGTGCCGGTGGTCGAGGTTTAGCCGTGCGAGGTTGTACCCGAAGGTCATGTCGTACACGCCGCGCTCGTCGAACAAATCCATCGTGAGGCGGTGGAAAGTGGCGTGGTCGTCGCCGGTCAGTACTGCGGTCTCAGACAGGAACGGACCGGGGTCCGGGTTACGTTCGGGAACGAACGTCCCGTAGCTATCGAACCCGACATCTGAGCCGCCACGGAGGCCGGAGAGAAGGCTCATATTGAGTAGAACACGCGGTAGACATCAGGCCTTACTCCCGAACGTGTTCGGGGGAACCCCCTCCACAGCTCCCAGTAAACACGCAGGTGATGCCAGCAACCACACTCGACCTGCGGGAAACGCCGCCGGCGGAACGACACGCCAAGATACACGACTCCTTTGAGGCGCTGTCCGCCGGGGAGACGCTTCGAATTATCAACGACCACGAGCCAAAGCCGCTGTTCTACGAGTTGCAAGCCGAAGTCGAGGCGTTCGACGCGGCGAACTACCAGTGCGAGCAGGACGGCCCACAGAAGTATATCGCCGACCTCCCAAAGCAATGAGCGAATCGACCGCCGCAGAAACGGAGCGAGCGACACTCGACGGCGATTCGGACGGTCGGACCAGACTGTTCGACGGGGAGCCAAAAACCATCCAGTTGACGCTCGATGCAGGCGAGTCGATTCCGCCTCACACGCATCCCGATCGGGACATCGTGTTCCTCCTCCGTTCGGGCGCCGTGGACCTGACGCTTGGCGACGAGACGCTGTCACTCTCGCCCGGAGACGTCGTTCGGTTTGACGGTGACCAGGACATCTCTCCCGCTGCAACGGCGGACAGCGAGGCACTGCTAGTGCTCGCAGCGTCGTCGGAATAGGCTCACTACCGGCTGTACCTTCGTACAGCTATGTGCGCCCCCGGAAGACCAATATTATTCACGGGAGTGTAGCCCAGCATCACTCGAACAGTGAGAGCGCTGTTTCGATCCGTTCGTCGTCCGAACTCCTCGCCGCGTCCCGTAGACTCGCTCGAGGGACAGCGAGCAGTCGCTCGACGAGTCGTTCGCTCAGTTCCTCAACGACGAGCCGCTGGTCAGCCGTTAGTTCGCCATCAGTCTGTAGCTGTGACAGCGTCCGTTCGAGTTGCTCCCGCTGAATCTTCGCTCCTCGGCTGTCGATCCGAGCGATCGCTTCGTCGACGTCGACAGGTGGCTCTGTGTTCCGACTCATCTGCGCCAGATGATTGTCACTGTCGCGTCGTCGGTCTCAACACTTTCGAAGTCGTAGCCTCTGTCCTTGAGTTTCGGGTAGAGATGCTGCGGGGCGCGGTCGTTGAACTGGACGAGGATGGTGTCATCGTTCAACTCCGCAAGCCGCTCTAGTGTCTGCTTGAGTGGCTTCGGTGGCCCGAGCGACTGCACATCAAGCCGTTCCATCGGCGCGTCATCGGGCGCATCCGTTTCCGAAATCAGGGCTGCGGTTTGCGCTGTTGGCTGGTGGTTCGCCGTCATGTGTTCCCGTTTGGCTGTGACCGGGCCGACTGTTTTCCCGAACATATTCGGCCACATTGCCAGCAAGGACAGGGTCGTAGTAGACAACAATGAGCGGAATACCTGCTGACGTGGACGCAGACGCCGCACCGCCAATGACGGTCCCGCTGCGTCATTTCGTCGTCGCACTGGCGTTTCTGGTCGCTGGTGTCTCCGTTGGCGTCGTCGAGGGGCGGGCCGGCCACCTTGCGCAGGTCCACCTCCTGCTTGCGGGGTGGGTCTGTCTCACGATTATGGGTGCGCTGACACAGTTTGTCCCGGTCTGGTGCGGAATCGAACTCCATTCCCGCCGCCTTGCTGCTGTGCAGTTACCGCTCGCTGCGGTCGGGTTCGCGGGGCTGGCGGCTGCGTTCCTGACAGCCACCCCCGCCATCTTACCGGTCGCCGGAGCGTTCGCGCTGGTCGGGGTCTGGACTCTCTGTTACAACATCGGTCGGACGCTACTCGCTGCAGCGCCCGATGTCACGGCGATTCATTTCGGCTGGGCGCTGGTATTTTTCGCCCTCGTGACGGCCGCCGGGTTCGTGCTGGCAATGGACCACGCCGTCGGCGTCCTCCCGCTGCTGGGAATCGGCCGACAGGGCCTCTTGCTTGCCCATGGAACACTCGCCGTGTTCGGCGCGGTCCTGACGACTGTCGCGGGCGCACTGGCACAGCTCGCTCCGATGTTCACGCAGGCAGACACCGGCAGAATCGACGCGGCGGTCCAGCGGGCTGAAACGGCCGTCTATCCGCTGGGCGTTCTTGCGTTGGCCGGTGGTCGCCTGGTCGGCTCTCCCGTTCTGGCCCGGCTCGGCGCAGTTCTCGTCGCTGCTGGTCTCGGCGCGGTGGCGGTGCTTCTGGCGCGACAGCTCGTCGGTGCGCGTGTCGAGTGGTCGCCGATGCTGACCCGCTATAGCGTCGCGGCGCTGTCGCTGTTTCTCTGGGCAGGGCTGACGGTGGTCGCGTGGTGGAACGACCCGCTCGCGTACACCGGGCTGCTCGGTCAGCCGTCGACAGCGCTACTCGTCGGCGGCATCGGCTTTGTCGTCTTCGGGACGCTGTATCACGTCGTCCCGTTCATCATCTGGGTCCACCGGTACAGCGACCGCCTCGGCTTCGAGGACGTTCCGATGGTCGATGACCTGTACGACCACCGCATCGCGGCGGTAGATGGTGTTGCAGTGACTATTGCGTACGCCCTCCTCGCGAGCAATCAGTGGTTTGCGACACCGGACGGCACGGCGCTGGTCGCCGGGATTTTCGCGTTTTTCGGGACGCTGCTGTTCGCGGGCAACCTCGTCGCTGTCCTCGTTGCGCATAGCCCACAATCGCTGCCAACACTGCTGACCGGTCGTGAACACACGTCCGCCAAGGACTCGTGACTCAAGTTGGCGTGGTCGGCTGGTCCGTATACAGCGAGTAGGTCAGAATAAAGAACCCAGCAGCGGTAAACAGTTCCTCAACAGTGACGCTCTGTGCCACCGGCAGCCCGACAAGCTGGTGCAGGCTGCCGCCGAGTATTGCGCCCAGTGTGACGAACCCGATTCCGAGACAGAGCGCTCGCATCGCCGGTGCCTGAGTACGGCGGTACGCGCGGTAAGTCAACGTTGTCAGTATCACGCCACAGAACAGCGTGACTGTTTTCATTCCGATTAACAACACTGCGTTCGCTCCAAGCATGACTCTGATTGACACGTCCTGCTAAATATACCGTCCGTAGCGTTTCCAGTCGGTGAGAATACCACTGTCACGACGCGACACGGACGTTGCCCGCTCGAAAAAATCGAGACGTAAGAGATCAAAAGTCTGCCGCGCGGGTGCGCTACGGACTCGCTACCGAACGTACAGCGAGTACAGGATGATGCCCAGGCCGATGGCCGTCAGCGAACTCGACGTAAATACGCTCACGGGAAGCAGTTCCTGCCCGAGAAACCTGCCGACAACGATATCCAGAGCGCCGCCGGCAAACGCACCGAGGGTCACTACCCCAAACCCGTATGTGAGCCACTTGTGCTGGGGGCTTTTCGTCCGGCTGTACGCCTGATACGAGTAGTACGTTATCAGTCCGCCAAGAATGAGGATCAGTGTCTTCGAGACGACGATGCCGACCTGTGAACTTGGGATGTGTACCATGGTTATGTCTCCTTTCGCACCTCAGACCAGAGGTTTTCGAGTCGTTGGTCCGGCGTTCGAGCGCGGTGTGAGATGTCGACGGTGAGCGACAGTTCCTCGTCGAGACTGATGACGACCTCCTCGAAATCAATCGCGTATCGGCTGGCGTGTTGGCCGTCCGACCGGACCTCAACGCCCTCGTACAGCAACGAGGATTCCGTCAGTAATTCGAGCTTTCGGTAGGTCGTCGATAGCGGTACGCCGCTCCGGTCGGATATCTCGCTCGCCGTCAACGGTTCCTCCAGTACGCTGACAATGGCGCGACAGTCCTCATCGTCGAGTGCGTCGAGGACCGCCTGTAACTCCGGCGTCTCCTCGTCAGCGAAGGGGTCCCGGACCATCCTTGCCCGAAACTGCCCGCCCAAGACGTTTAATGTAACCGACTTCGGAGCGCTTACCGCCCGATACAGCCGACGTTTCCGCCACACAGCACGCAATATATGGGGGACTTATCTGTAACCGTGCCCCGGTTCCCAGTAACTGAGAACGGTTCTGCCGGCCTGAGAACTGGCTTTGGGGGTTTATACTGTGGTGTCTTAGCCCCAGTTGCTTATGGAAGACCAGATCGGCGCACCCGGATCGGGCATCTCCCGTCGTGACTTCGTGAAAGCCTCCGGCCTCGGTGGCACGGTGGCGCTTGCGGGCTGTACCGCGCCGGGTGAGGTTCCAACCGAAGAGTCAGTCGACGCCAGTACGACCCCAGCACAGTCCGAGGGGGACCTCCCGACCACGTCTCCCCCGGAGATCGTCAACGTTGACGAGCAGGGTGGCGAAGTGACGCTGTCCTCCGTTCCCGCCAAACACGAGGCCCATCCCGGCAAATCGATGGGCGGCCCGGTCGAACTGCCAAAGGTGTGGGCGTTCAAGGCCGACGACGGCGAACCGAGCGTCCCCGGTCCGATTCTCCGGACGACGGAGGGCGAGGACATGGAGGTCACGTTCGACAACACGGACGGTATGCGCCCGCATACGGTCCACTTCCACGCCGTCCAGAAGCAGTGGGAAGACGACGGCGTCCCGACGACCACGGGCATCCGCATCGACCCCGGCGAGAAACACACCTACACGATCCCCGCGAACGTGACGGGCACCCATCTCTACCACTGCCACTACCAGACCCATCGCCATATTGACATGGGGATGTACGGTATCTTCCGCGTCGACCCGAAGGGGTACGAGCCGGCCGACAAGGAGTACTTCATGACGCTGAAGGAGTGGGACTCCCGGCTGAACCAGCAGATGGCCGGCATGGACGCCAACTACGACGTTCGCAACCGCCGCCCTGACACGTTCACGGTCAACGGCAAGTCGGCACCCCGGACGCTCCACCCGGAAGATGGCTCGCCGATCATCGTCGAGCAAGGTGATACGGTGCGCATCCACATGTGCAACAACGGGTACATGGATCACCCGATGCACATCCACAACCACCGCTTCCAAGTGACCCACAAGGACGGCGGGAAGATTCCGGAAGCCGCCCGCCACGACCAGGATATCACCAGCATCCCGCCCGCCGGTCGGCACACGATTGAGTTCGAAGCCGACGCTGATCCCGGCATCTACCTCGCACACTGTCACAAGGTCAGTCACGCGATGAACGGGACCGCGTACCCCGGTGGGATGATCACTGGTGTCGTCTACAAGGAGGCGATGGACACCGACATCTTCAAACAGCTGATGGACTACGCCGGCTACGAAGCGTAAGACGGCGACCCCGCGTGTCGATTCGCGTCGAAGCGGCTTTTATCAGACATCCCAGCCCCACAGGTGGAACTAGGTCACACTGGTCCGGTGTAGTGTGGCTGAGTGAGCGTTTGTGTTCCGGCCGCGCCGGAAATCATCGGAATGTGGCTCCTGTCCTGAGTTGGGAGCGAATGTTCGCAAGACACGGGCACCATCGCTCCGTCGGTGGGATGCTACGTTCGAAAAAAGTCGAACAGGTCTGTAGTTCAGCCCGACAGCCGATATGGCGTTACCGGACGATGACGCTGCCTTTCATCCCGAGTGCCTTGTGGGGCGTACAGTAGTAGTTGTACACGCCGGTTTCCTCGAAGGTGTACTCGAACTTGACGCCTGTTCCACTAGCTGAGGACCCGGAATTGAACGTCTCGTCTTCCGCTACGACGTTGTGTGCGGCCCCCTTGCCGGTCCACTCCCATTGCACCGTTGTCCCGGTCGAAACCTCGATTGCGGCCGGGGCGTACGCGAAGTTCCCGTTGTTCCCCGATGCGCCGACATCCACCGTGACGGAGTCTTGATCGGTCGCGTCGGCCACACTGCCGTCGAAGTTACTCGTGTCGCTGAGATACGATGACACTGACGATGGGACGTCCCCGCTCCCAGACGCCGCAGCCTCCGTTTCCGTAGCGGTCGCCGTCTCCGTTGGCGCGGCCGTCTCCGTACTGGCATCCGCCTCGGTTTCGGCGCTCGGTGACTGCTCGCCCCCACTTGAGGTTGTCCCAGGTGCGGCACACCCAGCGATAGATGCTCCTGCAACCACTGTGCCGATACTCGCGATGAACCGACGTCTGTCAAGATCGTCTGTCTCAGTCATAGGTATCGAATTGCGTTCCGCCCGACGCGTCACGCGACCATGTTGGTCATGAGGAAGTGAATATGTTCGGGGCGATAATAGCCGCGTGTGTTCTCAGGAGCTGGGAACGGGCTGGGCTACTGAAACCGTTCGTATGCCTACGCATGAACAAGGGTGCGTACGCGTTCGGTAGTTACAAACTCCTGTAGCCATCATGGACTCACACGAGTACACGAACTGCGCTGTGACCGAACGGTCTGACCGTGACGCCACACTATCGCACGATCATCTATGCAAACGAAGACACGACTACTCGTCGGCGGTGTGTTAATTCCGGTACTGTTCGGGGCGATGGCCGTCACCACGATGGGTGGTGCTGCCGAGTTTACGACGCCAACGAAGATAACGGACACCAACGAATACAACGGAGACAGAGTAAACCTCGAAGGAATCGTCATCGATATCGAACAGACAAACGATCAACTGTCTTTCAATGTCACTGACGAGAACGAATCGGTTCCTGTCGTCTATGACGGCCCGATGCCGGAAACGATGTCCGTCGGGCGGACAGTCGTTGCGAAGGGGTACTACAACGGAAGCGTAGTCGAGGCTGAGTCGCTGTCCATTCGCGCACACGAAGGTGAACACCCAGCAGGTCATAACAACTCAACGGAGTACGACGCCACGAAATACGAGTCGATGAACGGTACCCACGCGAACGTCACGGGCCACGAGAACGTGACGGCATACGGCAACGTGTCAAGCGATAACGGGACAAACAGCGAGCAAGTAGTCGCGGCACGGCCGGTACAATAACCACGTTATGATCCATGAGTGAGACGTCTGAGGTTTTTCAGGGACGGTCCCGCCGTGCAATCACTGTCTTCACCAGCGGGGTCTCGGTTGTGGGGACCTCGTTCGCACTGTACGGGACGTCTCGGGAGTTCGTCATCATCGCGGCGAGCCGAACCGCGCTGGACATCCTCCCGAGCTCAGTAGTCGCCTCGATTATCTGGAACTTCGGCGACCTGTCGTTTTCGCTTGCTCTCCTCGTGTTCGGAATCGCACTGGCCGGGGTCACTGGTGCGGTCAGCTACGCTGGCTTTCGGACAGGTGAGCGGCTTGTCGAAGGGGCTCCGAACATCGGTGGCATGGTGCTATCGCTGCTTGCCGTCTGGGTGTTCGTCGCCGCTACTGTCTGGGCACCGCTGCCCGCCATCGTACCTGCCGCCGCCGGGACAATCGGGACCGGGCTGGTGATTGCACGCTCGACCGACAACAGCAACGGGCAGCCGGCGACCCCTGATGACAGACGTGCGTTCGTAAAGACCCTCGCCGGACTCGGGGCTTACAACGTCGTCGCGCACGCTGTCGGATTCGTGCAGGGTAGCGGGTCCCAGACAGAGGACCTCTCGACATCGTCATCAGAACGTGAAGACGAGTCTAACCCGGTTGAACAGCGCCTCGCCACGGCCGCCGACCGGTCGTTCGATGTCGAGGGGATGACCGGCCTGGTCGACACGACGGATTCGTTTTTCACCGTCGATATCAACCCCCGTCCGCCGACTGTCGAGGCGGATAGCTGGACGCTCTCAGTCACCGGCAACGTCGAGACGGAGCGAGAGTTTACATACGAAGACCTCAGACAGCGAGAAACGATCACCCGGTTCAAAACGCTCCGCTGTCTGGGCGACCCGGTCGACGGCGAGCAGATCGGGACCGCCCTCTGGACGGGCTGTTCGCTCATGGACCTCCTCTCCGAAGCCGGCGCGAACGGAAGCCACGTCGTCTTCCGCGCGGCCGACGATTACTACTACTCGATGCCGATGTCGATGCTTTCGGACGCGATGCTGGCCTACGGGATGAACGAGAACCAACTCCCGCGCCAGCACGGGTTCCCGGTCCGCGCGCTGCTTCCTAACCGGTGGGGCAAACTCAACGTGAAGTGGCTCGACGAGATCGAGGTCGTCGACCAGTCGGAGAGCGGCTACTGGGAAGAACGAGGCTGGAACGGGATGGGAACAGTCAATACGGTCGTCAAAATCAGCACGAGTAACCGTCTTTCCGACGGGCGGGTCCAGCTCGGTGGACACGCCTATGCCGGAACAGATGGAATACGGGCGGTGCTTGTCTCACTCGATGGTGGCGAAACGTGGGACACGGCGACGCTATCGGACCAACTACCGGACCCGGACACCTGGCGGCAATGGAAGTACGAATGGCAGCCCGAACGCTCCAGCTACACTGTCATTGCGAAAGCAATCGACGGGACCGGAGCGGAGCAGACACGCGTGCGCTCAAGTCCGTTCCCGGACGGCGCGACCGGCTGGAGTCGGCTCGATTTGAGCGTCCAGTTGTAAAAACTGGCTCGGCCCGGTCAACCGGGACGGGAGCTGCGTTACTGATCGACGAGTTCCGAAATCTGTTCTTCGAGCGCCGTGACTTGGTTACGGAGATAGCCGACGTACATGATGAGTGCCAGAAAGACCGCGCTGTAGCCGACCAGAAGGAGGGGTTCCATCTTCAATCACCCCCCTGGCTCGGCCCCATCGCGTGGTCGTCGAGCGTCCGGTCGCGGCGGGCGTAGTTGACCCGACGTTTGAGTTCGCGTAGCTGTACCCGGGACCCGACGAGGTAGAGATAGACGAGCAGGAGTGCCGCGATGGAAAGGAGTAACGCCGGGACTGTAATCGTCGCGTCCGCGTCCGGATTCCCGGTCGTCGGTCGGTGGAACGTGGGCGTCCAGAGCCGCGTGGACAGATACGAGAGCGGCACAGTCACGAACCCGACGATGCCGTACACCGACGTAATGCGCTTGAGAGAGGCAGAATCCCCGCCGGCGGAGTAGATGAGCAGGTAGCCCGCGTAGATGAACCAGATGACGAGGAACGTGACCAGACGGATGTCAGTCCACTCCCACCAGCTGTTCCAGATAACTTTCCCCCAGACGCTCCCGGTCACCAGCGTCAGTGTGACCATCAGGAACCCGACTTCGCCCGACGAATGGGCGAGGAACTCCCAGAACGGCGTCTCGGTCGCCAGATAAAGGGCACACCCGAGGAATGTCACTGTGAGCGCAACCGCTGCGGCCGTCGCCAGACCGATATGCCAGTACGCAATCAGGTTGATCTGATTGCTGACGCCGTACATCGAATCTGACGCCATGCCGAAGATGCTCCCCAGCGATGCGACCCCAGCGAGAAGGGTCAAGTACTTGATACTGCTAGACTGAAACAACGCGCGGAGATACGGAATCCCGCGGGTTTCGAGCCGTGACAATACGTTCATACGCTCAGTTCTTGAGGCCAAACAAAAAACTGTTGTGCGGATTCTCAATCAACCACAGACCGGGAACCGATAGACTGCGCTTGTCTGCTTTAAGTATCCCCTCCCTGAATATTTACCGCTCCATTTTAAGAGGGCTAGGGAACATATGCGGTATATGTCGCGACAGCCGTTGGCTCGCGCCGTCTTCGTCGTTGGCATGTCGCTACTGTTGATTGGCGGACCTATTGTAAGCACCGTCGGTGCTGTGGATGGGGGGCCGTCAGGTGAAGCAGTGAGCGACACGCTTGACGAGACAGCGCAACAGACCGCACAGACGAGTAATCAGAGTAGCAACGAGACGTCCGATTTACCCGTCGAACCACCAACCAGTCAGCCGCTGCCGTCCTATGAGGAAGTCCGGAAGCCAAATGACACAGAGGCAAAGATCGAACTCGGGAAGAAACTGTTCTTCGATCCGCGCCTCTCTGACACCGGCTCTATCTCCTGTAACACCTGCCACAACGTGATGGAAGGTGGCGACGGCAGCCGAACTGTCGGTCGCGGTGTCCACGGCCAGACCGGGCCGCGCAACTCGCCGACGGTGTGGAACGCCGTGTTCATGAGCACTCAGTTCTGGGACGGCCGCGCCGACACGCTTGAAGCGCAGGCAAAAGGTCCCATCACCGCAGGCGTCGAGATGGGGATGCCGACCTCCGAGGCGGCGATGGAGAAGATACGTAACAACGAGGGCTACGTTGAGCTGTACGAAGATGTCTACGGCGGTGAGGACCCGGTCACGCTCAACAACACCGTCGACGCGATCGCCGCGTACGAGCGGACGCTCATCACGCCGAACAGCTCGTACGACCGGTACGTCAGAGGCGACGAGGACGCCCTGACCGAACGGCAGCTCAACGGGATGGAGACGTTCAAAGAGCTGGGCTGTCAGGGCTGTCACTCCGGGCCCGCGTTCAACGGCCCGCAGTGGCAGATGGAGAACGGAAACGGATACTACCAGAAGCTAGGCGTCTACCAGGGTTCGAACCCGCAGTGTGACCAGTACATCGACCGATACAACCTGTACGCTGACTCCGGGCGCGCCGGAGTGACCGGTGACAGCAGTGACGAGCATATGTTCAAGGTTCCGACGCTCCGGAACGTCGAGCACACAGCGCCGTACTTCCACAACGGTCAGGTCCGGACGCTAGAGAACGCGACGAAGGTGATGGCGTCCTGTCAGGTCGGCCAGAATATCTCCGACCAGCAGGCCGAGAACGTCACCGCGTTCATGACCAGCCTCACCGGACAGTACCCCGAGCAGCAAATGCCGCGTATCCCGTCCCGGAGTGGCGGCGAGCCGATGCTCCCCGAAGATGCGGGCGACGCATCTGCGCCGGACACTGACGACGCTGCTTCGGTCGGAACGCCCGCAGAGACGGCCGCAGCACAGCAGACAGCGGAACCACAGCAGGCAGGGGTCAGCGGCGGTAGCAGCGACGGGAGTTCCCCGACCAGTGCCGCCGCGTTCATGATGGCCGCGGCGTTACTCATCGCGCTCCTTGCTGTGGCGTACGCCCAGCGCAAGCGGTAACAGGAATCGACAGCCTTTCTGGCATCACATATTTTGACACAGTCACCAAATGAACGCTCGTAAAACGATCACCATCGCGTTCTTCCTGGTAGTCCTTGGGGTAGGCTACTATTCGATGAACGCTGCACCGGTGGTCCGAGACGACGCACACACGTATCAGGGCGGTTTAGAGTGGGAAACCGACCCCGGTACTGCGCTCGATGCGGCCCAGTCACAGGACAAGCCGGTTCTGGTCTACTACTGGGCGACGTGGTGTACGTACTGCGAGCGGTATGACAAGAACCACTACCGGAACGAGACTATCCGTGCTGCGATGGATGACTACGTCCTGCTCGCAATAAACATCGACGACCCGGGGAACGGAACAGCGCTGGTTCGCCAGCACCAAGCGACGTATCCGCCACAGCACCGGATTATGACGCCAAACGGCGACACTGTCGAGAGCGTCGAGGGGTACATCGGGCGGGACGAACTGCTTGCAACGCTTGAGAAGGGGTCCGAGGAGGCAACATGACAACAGTCGTATTCGGGCTAGCAGTCGGGACCTGGCTGCTGGCAATCGGCCTGTTCGGAAGCGTGCTTGCCACGGCGCTACTCGGCTACGAGTACGTGACCGGCGACGAGTCGTTCCTTCGCGTCAGCCAGGCTGCCGCGGGCGTCGCGACAGGGTCGTTCGTCATCGCACTGCTATACCTGACTTCGCAGTTTCTCAGTGGGGATTACACCAACGCGTATGTCTGGGACAACACTGCAAATTACCTCCCGACGCTGTACAAAGTCACAGGAGTGTACGCGTCCAACGCGGGATCGATACTGCTGTGGGCGATGCTCACGGCCGTTGTCGTCACGACGACCTTGCTTCTGGGCCGGTACAGCACACGCGGCACACGTCTCTCGCAATCCCTTGGGATGGGCGTTGTCACCGTGTTCGCCTGGATGCTAGTCAACGACAGCCCGTTTACTCCCCTGTCGGCAGAGTACCCGTCGGTCGCGGCTAACGGGATTCCACAGGACGGCAGCGGGCTGAACCCGCTACTGGTCGACCCGTTCATGGCAATCCACCCGCCGATAACGTTCTCGGCGTACGCGCTCATGGTGGTTCCCTTTACCGTTGGCGTGACCCACTTCGTTACCAGGCTCCGGGGGACAGAGAGCATCTTCGACGACTGGCTGGGCAGCATGACGCGCTGGCTCCGGGGGTCGTGGCTCCTGCTGACTGCCGCGATCACGCTTGGCGGCATCTGGGCGTATCGAGTCCTCGGCTGGGGTGGCTTCTGGTCGTGGGACCCAGTCGAAACGTCAGTGCTCATCCCGTGGCTCGGACTGACCGCCGTGTTGCATACGCTCAACCAGTACCGGCGCTCCGGCCGGTACGCAGTACTCGCGCCGGCTGCCACGGCGGCGTTGCTCCCGCTCGTCATCTACGCGACGACCGTGGTCCGGAGCGGTGTCTTCCGGAGCGTCCACTCGTTCGCCGGCGGGGGCATCGGGAGCGGCGTCCTGTTCCTCCTCGGAACGACGAGCACGCTGGCGGTCGGTCCCGCGTTCATCCACTGGTTCAGGACTGAGCAAAGCGACGCCGAAGAAGCGAGCCTGCTCGACCGGGCGACAATATACCACGCTGCCGTGCTCGGGTTCATCCTGCTTGCGTTCGTCTCGCTCTGGGGCCTCACGTTCCCCGTGGTTCGCAGCCTCGCTTCAGGTGTCGAAGTCAGCGTCGACGCGCGGTACTACAACCTCTGGAGCTTCCCGGTCGTCGTCGGGATGCTCCTTGCCGGAGGGATGTACGCACAGCAAGAGCGCTTCAGTACGCGAGGGACAGTCGGGACCGCCGCTACAGTGCTCATCGCCGCCCTCGCCGTTGGTGTCGTGCTGGCACGACCTGAGTGGCAACTGTCGTCGACTGAGCCGTTCGACCCGGTGTATTACCGCGCCATCGGGAGCCTCAGTGTGGTCACCGTGCTGCCGCCGGCCGTGTACTTCGCAGGCGCGTGGATCGTCCGCTACGCGGGCCGCCTCCGCCGACTGACCGGACGGCAGGCGAAGCTAAACGAGACCGGCATCGCCCTCATTCACGTCGGCGCGGCGCTGCTCATCGTCTCCGTCTCCTTCGTCTATGTCTTCTCGACGACAGCGTCCGTCGGTATCGTGGGCGCGACAGAACTGGACGATACCGGCGAGCGAATCGTCCGCGACGTCGAGGGGTCGCCGTACACGGTCGAGGTAACCAACTACTCGCCGGAGAACACGCCGACGATGACCGAGGCGGCGATGACGCCGGCCGAAGCCGGCTCCGTTGACCCCTCGTCATCGGTGATTCTCGTAAAAGGAGAGGTGACCGCAGTGCAACGCTTCGAGGACACGACCATCGCACAGCTCAACGGGTCCCGCGTGTGGGTCGGTGCCGACAGCGGGACGGTGCAGTTCGAAGAGGGGTCGGTGATCGTCGCCCGCGGGACACTCTCTGACCCTCGTTCCGAGAACATCGACGCGCTCGTCTACACCAACGGGGAAAACGTCGGACCGGCGTCGGCCCCGCCGACAGACGTGTACTCGCCGCGGGTCGTCGACCATCGGTTCGACGTTCAACTGTACCGGGGCGACACGCTGGTCGCCGATGGCACTGTCGCTGAACAGTCGTATCGCGGTCGCGATATGCAGACGAACGACCCGCTCATCGAACGTGGCATCACCGGCGACACGTACGTCGTGGGGACTCGAACCGCGGGCGGGCTCTCGATCGAAATCAGTCGCTACCCGCTTGCCAACCAGATCTGGTTCGGCGTCGCAGTGATGCTCGTCGGCATGGGGCTGGTCTTCCTGTTCGATCCAGCGTCGGGTGCCGCCGGTGGCCGTCGCTCCGGAAATCGCGATTGAGTCGAAGCGCGGTCAGGCCTCGATGACGAACTCGAAGCTCACCCACCCGGTGACGATGACGGTCCCGTCGTACACGAGGAGGATTCGGAACCACTCCGACAGCCAGAATGGCCCACCGGCGAGGCTCGTGAGTTCGATCCCTGCGAGGATAACCGGGACGACGAGCGGGACGAGCAACACCGGCAGGAGTGATTCGTTGACCTGTGAGTTTAACGTCAGCGCGGTCAACAACACGCCGGCGGCGCTGAATCCGATTGCGGCGAGTGGGAACACGAGCGCCAGTTGGACGAGCAAGGCGGGTTCGAACGGCGTGCCGAGAAACACCGTTACAGCGACGAGTGTTACCCACCCGATTGCAGTCACGAACACTGCCGAACTACAGACCTTGCCAAGGTAAATCGCGGACCGGTCGACAGGTGCGAGCATCAGCCCCTCGATTGCGGCGTTGTCGTCCTCGACGGCGATGCCACGGGAGAGGGCGAGCGTCGTGGCGAAGACGAGTGCGATCCACAGGCCACCGCGGGCGATGACCGCTTGCTCGTCCACGCGGCGGACGAACACAAACGAGAAGATAACGACTATCAGCAGCGCCAGCACTGCCGCGCCGTTGGCCCGGCGCTTACCGCGTGCTTCGAGCAACAGGTCTTTCGCCGCGATAGCTCGGACGACGCGAAGATACTGCCGAATCATAATTGTCGAGGTGCGTTCACATACTGTTGTTTGATCGCGTCCGGCCCGGGACACTGGGCCGTGTCGATATCCCGGACGAGCTGTCCGCCGTCGAGCACGAGCACCCGGTCGGCGTAGCGGAACCCGCGGTCCACGTCGTGTGTCGCAAAGACGACTGTCGTCTCCTCCAGTTCGCGTAGCTGATCCGTCACCCGCAGCAGTGACTCCTCGTCGAGCCCGGTGAACGGCTCGTCAAGCAACAACAGCGCGGGGTCATGTAGCGTCGCCCGTGCGAGTGCGAGCCGCTTTGCCATCCCGTGGGAGAACTCGCTTACGGGGTCGGTCCCTCTGTCGGTGAGCCCGACAGCGTCCAGCTGGGCCTCACATCGATTCGGGTCAACCCCATGTAACCGGGCGTGCAGGCGAAGGTTCTCGAGGGCAGTCAGCTGTTCATACAGATACGTCTCGTGGGCGACGAACCCGAGTTCCCCGCGCTGTGTCGGCCGGTCGCGGGAGAACTCGGTGCCTTGCAGGGAAATCGTCCCCTCGCTCGGTCGGGTCAGCGTCGCCAGAAGTCTGAGTAACGTGGTCTTGCCTGACCCGTTGTGACCGAACAGAAGCACCGTCTCGCCGCGGCTCACGTCGATAGTAATCCCCTCAACACCGACCTTTGGGCCGAAATACTTTGAGACTGTAGACAGCGAGAGGAAGGCCATCACCGGAGACACGGACAGCAGATGTTTTTACCTTTTGTAATGCAAGTACGGGTATGGCAGCGGTTTCGCTTCTCGCGTCGTTTGCCGCCGGTGCCGTGACTGTCTTTACGCCGTGTTGCCTCCCGGTGCTTCCGCCGCTCCTGTCGGGGAGCGTGGGCCATCGGCTGAAACCGCTCACGATTGTCGCTGGGAGCATCGTCTCGTTTACGCTCGTCGGCCTGCTCACGGGTTATCTGGGAACGCTCACGTCCGACTCGCTTCGGGCGCCCGCGTTCCTCGTCATCATCGCCTTCGGCGCGGTCATGGCCGATGACGACCTCCACGAAGCGTACGCGGCGACCGCGTCGAAAATCTCGGGACGGGTCGACGGTATCAGCGTTCTCTCGAGTGCGGCCCACCCGCTCGCCGCCGGGTTCACGCTCGGACTCGTTATCGGGATCCTCTGGTTGCCGTGCGTCGGCCCGGTTCTGGGTGCCGTGTTGGCGTATGCGGGAACGACTGGCGATGTCTCACAGAGTGGTCTCCTGCTGTTCAGTTACGGTGCCGGATTCGGCCTCCCGATGCTCGGTGTTGCCTACGGGAGCAAGGTCGTCGGCGGACGGGTCAGAGACGCACTCCCGGGCGTCGAACAGACGGAAACGGTCCGTCGTCTCGCCGGGTATCTCTTGCTACTGAGTGGTGTCGCGCTGCTGTTCCAGCTAGACCGCGTCTTGCTCTCGAATATCTGACGCGGCAACAGCGTGGTGTCGCTGGTGTGCTATGTGGCCATTGCAGCAACACGAAGCATCAGGAACAGCATCATCACCTGCAGTGCCCCCTGGACGGTAAGTAGTGTTGCGGTACGAGCGCCGAGGGAAACAACGCGCTCGGGGTCGGGGTTCGCGCTCTGGAGTTCGCGATACGTGAGAACGTCTGTCGGCAGCACGCCGAGCAGTGCGATGCCCGCGATAGCGACTGCGACACCGAGTACGGTCCGGATCAGCGTGGTCATCGGCCACACGATCTCGTAGGTCAGCGCCATCGTGACGCCGGCGGCAATCGTCACGACTGCCAAGGTGGGCAACAGGACAATCGTCGCCGGCACGAGTCGACCCACGATCGCGTAGGCCGCTGTCGTATCACGCTCCCGCAACAGCGGCGCAACGATGAATCCATACATGAGCACGAGCGCCGTCCACGCGGTCCCAACCCAGACGTGGACGGTGCGTAACGTCGCGATTGTGCCAGTCAGGGACGCGTACCCGAACCCGACAGCAACGCAGGCTGCCAGTCCTGCACCGACGACCCCCGCGACGGTCGGTGTGCCTCGGTCGGCGACGGTATCGGGACGGTCCGGCATCGGTCTGTAGTACGTCCCGTCGATGAAAAACAAGTCGGTCGACACGCGCGGTGGTTGGCTCACGCCGTCGTCCGCCAGCGTCCGGCGGTGAGGATGCTGGGATTGCACAACGCTCATAGGTTCGGTCGAAAAACATCCGAACAAGGCTCCCAAATCGTGAATCGAAACCAGACGCGCCGGAGAACGCTCGCGTTGCTCGGGTCCGCGCTTTCGATTCCAGTCGCCGGCTGTTCGTCCGGCGGCCTGTTCGGCACCGAAACGGCAACCCCCCCTGACACCGCGACACCGACGCCCGAGCGGACAGTGCAACGAGTGCCGACGGAGTACCAGTTCCGGCGCTGGCTCCCCCCGCTGTGGACGCTCCCGTATTCGACCCCTCAGAAGGTCGGCTATCAGACCGTGAGCGTCTCCGACCTGCGGTTCGCTCGGCTTGATGCGTCAGCCGGGAACGAACTCATCGCTGACGCGGCAAGCGATGCGCGGACGGAGAACAGCGTTCCGATGGCGATGACGTACCGGACCGAGGCGCTCGAAGTCGCCGTCATCGCCCGTGGGCCGACAGCGTCCCTGCTCGAATCGTTCGAAGCACAGGACATGACGAAGGACTCGACCGTCGACGGCTACCAGGTGTATCACCAGACCGACGAGCAGGGCGAGCGCCAGCTCACGTACATCGGCGGCAACGAATGGAGTGTCTACGTCCGGTTCAGCGGCGAGCAAGACGACGACCTCACCTCGGCGCTCCTCGATACTAGAACGGGCAACGAGCCGTCGTGGACGGGAGCCAGCCCCGAGACTCGGCCCCTGTTTTATGACGCCTACGTCGCCGCTGACGCACAGGGCGTGCTGTTCCCGTCACCGAATCCGGGCAGCTTCGAGGGCGTTGCGGGCGACCTCTACGGTGCGCTCGCGAGTACCGTCTTTCCCAACAGCAGCAACCAGTCGTACGATACCGCGCGGATGCAGGTCACGCTCTCGTTTGCCCCCGACGCGCCCGCGGAACCCGCTGCCGTCGAAGCCGTCTATCGAGGTGCCGCGGAGTCCGCCGAACGGGAGACGTTCCGCCTGTCGTACTGGCCGGTCTTCGACGACCCGACCGTCGAGCGAGCGGGCGAGAGCACGATACGTGTCCGACAGGACGTGGATACCCAGACGCTCCGTGACGCGCAGACCTCGGAGTGAGAAGCGGCTTGGCTGCAACAGTCTAATATCGCGCTGTGTTGGCACTGGTCACTGATATCGTTCGGATGGCGATAGCGACGTTTTCCGGTCGCTCCGAGACGCCACCGTTCGGGTAGTTCCCAGTAGCTGAGAACGCGCCAGTCCCGTTTTTCTTGGGGAGTCTAACTGGGGAGTATGGAAGAGTTCGACCACGAGGTAGACGCCCCGCGCGGCGCAACGAGTCGCGAGTGGGAGGTGTTCGTCCGCGAGGACACGGCGGACCCGCTCACTCACGTCGGCAGTGTCAGCGCGCCGTCCGTCGACATCGCCCGGGAGCAGGCCGCGTCGCTGTTCACACGGACCGCCGTCACGCTGTGGTTGTGTCCCGCCGACAAGACCCGCCGCTACCAGACGGACGAGACGACGCTTGGGACGGGAAAGACGGGGGACGACGCTACCATGAGCGTCGACGAGATGGAGTCGGAGACGCTCCGGGGTGAAAACCGATGATTTCGGTCTCGAAACTGCTCTGTGACCTCGACGCTGAGGGGGACGGGCTCCGATACGACGCGGCAAACGAGTCGACCAAACGCCAGATACGGGACAAAAAGCAGCGCCGACCCGTTGTCGTCTGGAACGTCACCAAGCAGTGCAACCTCTACTGTGACCACTGTTACGCCGCCGCCGACACCGAAATCGCCGATGGCGAGCTTTCGACCGCGGAAGGGAAGGCGCTGCTCGATGACCTGGCCGACTACGGCGCGCCGGTGGTGCTGTTCTCCGGCGGCGAGCCGCTCGTCCGGCAGGACCTCGAAGAACTGGTCGCCTACGCGAACGAGGTCGGCGTCCGACCGGTGCTTTCGACCAACGGGACACTCATCACCGAGGAACGCGCCCAGTCGCTGAAAGACGCCGGGCTGAAATACGCCGGCGTCTCCGTCGACGGCCTGCCGGAGCGAAACGACGACTTCCGCGGGGTTGACGGCGCGTTCGAGGGCGCAGTCCAGGGAATCGAGAACTGCCTCGATGCGGGCCTGAAGACGGGCCTCCGGTACACCATCACCGAGCGCAACGCCGCGGACCTAGAGGGCGTCGTTGACCTGCTAACCGACGTTGGCGTGGACCGTTTCTGCTTCTACCACCTGGATTACGGCGGCCGCGGAACTGAGATTGTCGACGCTGACCTCACGCCCGAGGCCCGCCGGCAGGCGGTGAAGCGGGTCTGCGACATGACCCGCGAGTACCACGACCGCGGCGAAGAAATCGAGACGTTGCTGGTTGGGAACTACGCCGACGCAGCCTACCTCGTCGAGTACGCTCGCGAACACATGAGCGACGCGCAGGCAAAGCGGGTGTACGAGTACCTGCAGGTCAACGGCGGGGACCCGACCGGCGAACGCGTCGCCGACGTGGACTATCAGGGCAACGTCCACCTCACGCAGTTCTGGCAGGGGTACTCGCTGGGGAACGTTCGGGACCGCTCGTTCGGCGCTATCTGGGAGGACGAGTCGAACCCGCTGCTTTCGGCGCTTCGGAACCGCGAAGAGCATCTCACGGGGAAATGCGCCGACTGCCGCTACGCCGGGGTCTGCCGCGGGGCGTCCCGACTCCGGGCGCTCACCGTCGAAGACGACCTGTTCGCCCCGGACCCGCAGTGTTATCTGGAAGACACTGAGGTCCACGGGCCGGCGCCGTTTGACACCGGTGAGAACTCGCTGGCGAGCGGGAGTTCGGCCGACTGAGCCGCCAGCGTCCCACCCCATTTTAATCCCCGCCAAGCTGAGGGGCACGACTCATTCCTGCGTACCGGCAACTATCACATGCGACCGTCGATTGACGGTCGTATCGTCGGGAAACGCACGCTCAGTCTCGTGGGACAGATGGGCGTTCCTTCGGGCATTCGGCCGCCATGGACACGGCGGCCGGTTTGTTCTCTGTGAGCACTGGGGCGGACCGGGGCGTTTTTGCCCTGCCCCCCGTTATCGCCACCTGTGCAGTCGGTTGAGCTACACGCGCATTCGTCGCTGTCGTACGACGGCCGGGACCCGGTCGAGCTTCTCTTAGAGCAAGCCAGCGGCGTCGGTCTGGACGCGCTGGCCGTGACTGACCACGACGAAATCGACGCCAGCCTCCGGGCGGCCGAACTCGCCCCGGAGTACGGTCTCGTCGGGATTCCCGGGATGGAGGTCACGTGTGCCGCCGGACACGTCCTCGCTCTGGGGATTCAGGAGGCGATTCCGCCACACCTCCCGTTCGATGAGACGCTTGACCGCATCCGCGAGCAGGGCGGGCTCGCAGTCGTTCCCCATCCGTTTCAGGAGTCCCGCCACGGCGTGTTAGAACATATCTCGAAAGACGAACTCGCGACTGCCGACGCCATCGAAGTGTACAACTCGCGGCTGCTGACCGGACGGTCGAATCGACAGGCCGAGCGGTTCGCGCGACGGCGGGGGCTGCCGATGACCGCCGGCAGCGACGCCCACATCGCGGAGATGGTCGGGCAGGCGGTCACCAACGTCGGCACGGACGAGCGGACAGTCGAAGCGATTCTCGACGCCATCCGTGAGGGCAAGACGACCGTCGAGGGCAAGCGGACGCCGTGGCGAATCAGCTTCCGGCAGGCCGCCGGCGGGGCGAAGCGACGGGTCAAGAACGGCATCGCGGAGCTCCTACAGTGATGCAGGGGGCCGATGCGGACACCGTCGCCGACGCCCTCGTAAGCGACGACGCGCTCCCGGGTGCTGGCGGCTTCGCGGGCGAACTTGACGGAACGCTCGTCCGCGACGTTCTCGGACGGTACCCGCTGTTCGTGGAGCGTGCCGTTTCTGACGAGGCGCGGCTTGACCCCGGACAGTGGAGCCACGACCCGACGGCGCTGGCCGACCCGCGGTCGTTCCCTGCCGGCCATATTCGAAACGAGAGCGGGACCCAACAGCGGTGGTCGCTCCCGTCGTTGGACCCGTTCGGAGACCGTGAAACAGCTATCGAGACGGTCGGTGAGACTGTCGAGACGAGCATTGACGCTGTCGACACTGACTCTCTCGCAATCGCCTTTTCTGGCGGCGTGGACTCGGCGCTGCTCGCGGCCCGACTCGACGCGCCGCTGTACGTCGCCGGGTTCCCGGACAGCCACGATATCGAGGCGGCGCGGTCAGCCGCCGAACTGCTGGGGACCGAGGTCCGCGTGGTCGAACTCACCCACGACGCCATCGAACGGGCCGTCCCCGAGATCGCTCGCGCCACCGCACGCACGAACGCGATGGACGTACAGATAGCGCTCCCGCTGTACCTCGTCGCCGAGCGGGTCGCCGCAGACGGTTTCGACCGACTGGCGCTCGGCCAGGGAGCCGACGAGCTGTTCGGCGGCTACGCGAAAGTCGCCAAGGCTCCAGAAGACCCTCGCGTCGAGGCCGACACCGTCCGCGGGGCTCAGCGGGAGGTCATCGCCTCGCTCCCCGACCAACTGGAGCGGGACGTGCTCGCCTTGCGGGCCGCCGGCGTCGAGCCGGTAACGCCGCTGTTACACGACCGCGTTATTGGTGCCGCGCTCCGACTGGACGGCGACCTGCTCGTCGACGGCGAGACGCGAAAGGTCGCGCTCCGGGCGGCGGCCCGGGAATCGCTCCCGGACGAGATTGCGGACCGGGATAAAAAGGCCGCCCAGTACGGCTCGCTTGCCGCCCGAGAACTCGACCGGCTGGCGCGACAGGCCGGCTACAAGCGCCGGATGGACGACCACGTTACCCAGTACGTCGAATCGCTCGTGGAGTGAGCCGCGGCTACGCCTCGCGGACGGATTCGATTGCTCGCTGGCCGACCTCGACGACATCTGCCGGGAGTTCCTCACTTCGGGCCTGTAACTCATCAGCAGAGAACCATTCCCAGTCGTCAGCTGGCTGTTCGCCCGGCCCCGGTGTGATGTCGCGGCTGTCCGTCCGGCCATAGAAGATGAAGTCGATGTGCTGGTGGCCGACATCGCCCTCTGCGTTGACGTTGATGTCCTCGAGCAGGAAATGCTGTGGCTGGGGCATCGACTGAACAGTCTCGCTCTCGATGTCCTGTTGTGGTGCGATGAGGTCCACATCGAGGCCCAATTCCTCGCGGGTCTCGCGCAGCGCGGCCTCGTGAGGGAGTTCGTCGCGGTCGATGTGGCCGCCAGCGGGCAGCCACATATCGAGCTTACTGTGCTCGTGGAGCGCGACGGAGCCGTCACTGACAACGTAGACGGTGGCGACAAAATGCCGAGTGGTCTCCATACCGATGGAACGGCACAATCGGTGGTTTAGGTTACGATACCGATTAGGGGTGGATGTTGTCCTCTGCTTCCAGCAGTTCGTGGTAGCGGTTGCGGATGGTAACCTCGGAGATGTTGGCGACTTCGCTGACCTGACTCTGGGTCACCTTCTCATTGGTGAGCAGTGAAGCGGCGTACACCGCCGCAGCGGCGAGGCCGACCGGGGACTTCCCGGAGTGGACGCCCTCTTGCTTGGCGTTCTGGAGGAGCTGGCGGGCACGCCGTTCGACCTCCTCCGAGAGGTCGAGGTCCGACGCGAACCGCGGGACGTAGCTTTCGGGGTCGGCCGGCTGGATTTCGAGGCTGAGTTCGCGGACGACGTAGCGGTAAGTCCGGGCGATTTCGTCTTTCTCGACGCGTGAGACGCCGGCAATCTCATCGAGCGACCGCGGCGTCCCGGCCTGGCGCGCGGCGGCGTACAGCGACGCCGTCGAGACGCCCTCGATGGAGCGGCCGGGGAGCAGGTCCTCGTCGAGTGCGCGCCGATAGATGACGCTAGCCGTTTCGCGGACGTTCTCTGGCAGTCCGAGCGCCGAAGCCATCCGGTCAATCTCACCGAGGGCCTGTTTGAGGTTGCGTTCTTTGGAGTCGCGGGTGCGGAACCGCTCGTTCCAGGTCCGCAGACGCTGCATCTTCTCGCGCTGGCGCGAGGACAGGGAGTTGCCGTAGGCGTCCTTGTCCTGCCAGCCGATGTTCGTCGAGAGGCCCTTGTCGTGCATCATGTTCGTCGTCGGCGCGCCGACGCGGGACTTCTCGTCTTTCTCTTTCGAATCGAACGCGCGCCACTCGGGACCGGGGTCGATCTCGTCTTCTTCGACGACTAGCCCACAGTCTTCACACACCGTTTCACCGCGCTCGCTGTCGGAGAGTAACGCACCGCTACACTCCGGACAGACGAGTGACTCCGACTCCTCTTCCTCCGTCTGCTCTGTCTCCGTCTCGCGCTCGTTCGAGTATCGGCGGATGCTGGTATCGGTCATTTGTTGGGGGGTGGGACAACCGGGTATCGTACCCGAAAAACGTGTTGTAACCAATTGTTGTATCTACGGCGACTTAAAAGTTTTGTCTGTTTCAGAAGTCCAATTTTCGGAACGGAAAACAAGAGTTGGCAAATCTTGTGTATTCCCTTCACTAATTGTTAATTGGTCTATAAGTCTGCCCGGTGTTTCGAAACGCTTACCGCGCATCCAGCACTCCGCCCCGACATGAGCGACCCCGCCGTCGATCCCGAGGAGGTCAAGCACGTCGCCGACCTCGCCCGTGTCGACCTCGCAGACGACGAGATCGAACGGTTCACTGAGCAATTTGCCGACATTCTCGACGCGTTCGAAGCGCTCGACGATGTCCCCGAGACGGAACGGGAGGCCGAACTTTCGAACGTGATGCGCCCCGACGAGACACGAGAGAGTCTCTCGCAAGAGGAGGCGCTCCAGAACGCCAGCGACACCGAAGAAGGGCAGTTCAAGGGGCCGAAGGTGTCGTAAATGACGGAGTACAACGGCTACGTCACCGACGAGACCATCGAGGGCGCGGATGACGGCCCGCTGGCGGGCAAGACCGTCGCGGTCAAGGACAACATCTCCACCGAGGGCGTCCGGACGACCTGTGGCTCGGCGATGCTTGAAGACTACGTGCCGCCGTACGACGCGACGGTCGTCGAGCGGCTGAAAGACGCCGGCGCGACCATCCCCGGCAAGACGAACATGGACGAGTTTGGGATGGGGACGACCACCGAAACGTCAGCGTTCGGGGCCGTCGAGAACCCCGCCGCTGAAGGCCGCGTGCCGGGCGGTTCCTCCGGCGGATCGGCTGCTGTCGTCGCCGCTGGCGACGCTGACCTCGCACTCGGAAGCGACACTGGCGGTTCTATCCGCTGCCCGGCCGCTTTCTGTGGCGTCGTCGGCATCAAGCCGACCTACGGGCTGGTTTCCCGGTACGGCCTCATCGCCTACGCTAACAGCCTCGAACAGATCGGTCCCATCGCGCCGTCTGTTGAGGGCGCTGCGGAACTGCTGGATGTCATCGCCGGGCCCGACGAACACGACGCGACGACGCAGGAAGCGCCCGAGGCCGACGGCTCCTACGCAGCGGCCGCCGACGGTGACGTCGACGGACTCTCTATCGGCGTTCCGACGGAACTGCTTGACGGGGCTGACGAAGCGGTCGTCGAGACGTTCTGGGACGCAATGGACGACCTCGAAGCCCAGGGCGCGAGCTACCACGAGGTCGACCTCCCGTCGGTGGAACACGCCGTCGAAGCGTACTACGTCATCGCCATGTCCGAGGCGTCCTCAAACCTCGCGCGGTTCGACGGCGTCCGCTACGGCCAATCGGGCGGCTACGACGGCAACTGGAACGAGTCCTTCGCGAACGCCCGCGAACAGGGCTTCGGTGAGGAGGTCAAGCGCCGGATTCTCCTCGGAACGTACGCCCTCTCAGCGGGCTATCACGACAAGTACTACAAGAAAGCACAGGACGCCCGCGCGTGGGTCAAACAGGACTTCGACGAGGCGCTTGACGATGCCGACGTGCTCGCCTCGCCGACGATGCCCGTCCCGCCGATGAAACGCGGCGAAAGCCTCGACGACCCGCTCACGATGTATCTGGCCGACGCCAACACGACGCCGGTGAACCTTGCAAACCTTCCGGCTATCTCCGTTCCCGCTGGCGAAACCGACGATGGACTGCCGGTCGGGCTCCAGTTGGTCGGGCCGGCGTTCGGTGAACGCGAAATTATCCGGGCCGGCAGCGCACTGGCATAAGCACGCGAGTAAGCAATCATCCGAGCCGATGGCCTGAGGCTGGGGCCGAACCCTCCGTACACTTTTTGTTCGTCATGACGAACAGACAATTATGGCTTCCCTCCTGTCCACTACGTGGTCCCTCCGCGCACGCCTCCTCGCGCTCGTAGTGGGACTTGTTGTGTTCGACGCCGTGGCTGTCGCCGTCGCGTACGTGCTGGGTCATGTCGCTTTTGGCCTCCTGCCGCTGGTCGGGTACGACACCGGGACGCTGTTCTGGACGATGGGGTTCGATATCGTGCCGCTGTGGCCCGTTATCCTCGTCGGGACGCCGCTCGTCCTCGCCGTCCAGTCCATCTACGGCTACCGGATGACGCTCCGGGGTGCTGGGACAACTGCAACGGAATCCAGGGCATCCGATCCCGAGTCCATCGATGAGATGCGGGCGGAGGTACGGCGCAGCGAAACCGCCGACCGTCTCCAAGGGCGAGTGGTTCGGTTAGCACAGACGGCAGACATGGCGACACCGGACGTGACGGTTATCGACGCCGAAGCGCCCAACAGCTACGTCGCCAGCCGGCCCGGCGAGCAGACGCTGTTCGTGACCACGGCGCTCGTCGACCAGCTCGACGACGCGGAACTCGACGCCGTCATCGCCCACGAACTGGCCCACCTCAAGAACGGCGACGCGTTCGTCATGACTGCGGCCGCGTTCCTCCCGACCGTCAGCGCGCTGTTTACTCGCACGCTCGGGAAGACAGTGCAGTACTCGGGGCTTTGTCACTGGTTCCTCGGCGGTGAGGACCGGGACGGGACGTGGTTCGCTGGCGGGAACATTCAAATCGTGATGCTGCTCTTTGCTGCCATTGCGATACCGGTCACGGCGACGCTGTATCTCGCTAGCACGGCCTGCTACCGGCTGTTGTCCAGAATCCGGGAGTACGCTGCAGACGCAGGCGGTGTCGCTATCTGTGGCTCCCCGGCGGCACTTGCCAGCGCGCTGGAGACGCTGACAGACAGTCAGCGTCCGGACACAGACATCCGAACCGCCGAGACCGGCGTCCGAGAACTCTGTGTGGTTCCCCACGCCATTGCGCCCGACGAGCAAACTCCGCCAGAGGGACGGGCCGAACGCCTCGCTCATCGCTGGCGAACAGTCACCGAACGTGTGCTACCCGGGTCGCATCCAGCCGTCGACGACCGCATCGATGCCCTGACGGAGCGACAGTCCACCCTCGACCAGCACGAGCAGCCGTGACGAATGGGTACAGTTTACTCGCCGGCGGCCCGAGAAGGTGTATGAGCGACGACGACGGGCGATTGAGCTGGCTCCACTGGCCGACGGTCCTGAAGGGGCTGGCCCTGGGCATCGGGGCCGGCCTGATACTGGCCGTGTCACTGGGGGATTTCTATCTCGGAATGCTGCTTGGAACGCTCAACGGGCTCGCGTTCGGTATCGGCTGGTCGCACTCGCGGGCCTGAGTTGCGTGACTCAGACGCTGCGTGGATGACGGCTACAGCACGCTGTCGTACACGTCGGCCAGTTTGTCGATGGCGTGCTCGACGCTAATAATATCGCGCCGGGCGAGACAGCGCTCTCGAAGATGTTCCTGCTCGTCGAGGACGCGCTCGATAGCTCGACGGAAGCCGTCGATATCGCCTTCGTCGTAGGTGTAGCCGGTTTCGCCGTCCTCGACAGTGTCGCTGAGTGCGCCGGCGTCGACACCGGCGACGGGCGTCCCACAGCAGTTTGCCTCCAGCGCGACCAGACCCTGCGTCTCGACGGGGCTGGGGAACGCGAACACGTCGAGCGTCGAGTACAGTTCGGGGAGTTCCACGCGGTCTAAGAAGCCGAGAAAGCGCACGTCGGCGTCGCTGTGCTCGGCCGTCGCTTCGAGTGACTCGCGGGCCGGCCCGTCACCGGCGAACACGACGGTCACGTCCAGCCCCTCGCAGGCGGTGATGATGTCCTCCAAGCATTTCTCGTAGCCGTGGCGGCCGGTGTAGCCGACGATAGGGCCGTCGGGGAGGTCATAGCGCTCCCGGAACGCAGCTGTGTCGACCGGTTCGAACGCGGTCGTGTCGACGCCGTTCGGAACGACGGTCACTGTCGTATCGAGGCCAATAGACTCCCGGAGATGGGTCGCTGCGCGCTCGCTTGGCGCGATAACGGTGTCGGCACGGCCCAGGAACCAGCGTTCGTAGCTCTCGGCGCTGGAGCGGACCGCTGACTCGACAGCGCCGTTGAACGAGACGTACTCGGCGTACTCGCTCGTGGGCGTGTGATACGACGCGACGAACGGGATGTCGAGTTTCCCTGCGAGTCGCTGGCCCGCCATCCCGAGGCTGAACGGCGTGTGGGCGTGGACCAGTTCGGCGTCCCGGACGCCCTTCGGTATCTGTGGCATCCCGAGTCGAAACCCCTCGTAGAACGGGAACGGAAGGCTCCGGACCGGATACTCGTTTTCGGATGAGTCGTGGTCGCTTTTCGGGTAGACCACGTCCATGCGACCGCCGCGGTCGCGCCAGCGGTCCCGCCACGTCTCGACCGTGTAGGTCACTCCATTGACGGTCGGGAGGTACGTGTCGGTAAACGTCGCGACGTGCGGCAGTGCCATCGCCGCGGCGTAGCAGGACCAGGGCTTAAACCGTTGCCATTGGCAAGCCACACGTCAGACGACTGTCACCGGAGCACAGGCGCCAGAGCGCTTTTCAGGCACCGTGGTGGATTGTGGGTAATGGACCGGGACGGCTGGCTGTACGCCTGGGCACTCGCGTCGGTTGCGCTGGGCGGGGGCTCACTGCTTGTTCCGCTGTATTTCGTCGCCATCGGCGGCGAGACGTTCATGCTGGGCGTTCTCGCCGGGGTGGCCGCCGCCGCGGGTGCGCCGGGCGCACTCATCTTCGGACGCATCGCAGACAAAACGGGGAAGCGTCGGTCGCTCGTCCTCCTCGCACTGGGGCTTGCGACCCTTGCGCTGGTGCTTGTCTCGCTTACTGAGGAGCCGTGGCTTGTCATCGCCGGTAACGGCCTGCTATGGTTCGCAGCGGGCGCTGTCGCGCCGGTACTGACGCTGCTTGTCACCGCAGGGACCGTCGAGCGGGACTGGCCGGCGCGGTTCGCTGTATTGAACCGCTATCAGGGCTGGGGCTGGGCCGGTGGGTTAGTCCTCGGGCTCGTGTGGACGGCGTTACTCTCTGGACCACTTGGAGAGATTGCCGCCCAGCAGTCGCTGCTGTGGCTGTGTGCGGCTGCCGTCGGCCTGTCGGCGTTTCTCGCAGCGAAGTGGCTTCCGCCCGACCCCACGGAAATCGACCGTCCGCGGGCCAGCCGGGTGGCACGGGCTATCGCCCGGTCGCGCCGACTGCCGGTCCGGAGCGCAACGTTCCCGGTCGGTCAGGGCCGACTGTACTGGCTCACGCGGTCGCTACACCCCCGGGAGGTCGCGGCCCGGTTCTCCCCGGCACTGACAATCTACTTTGGCGCTGTCATCGTCTTCTTCGTCGGTTTCGGCGTGTTCTGGGGACCGTTGCCGCTGTATCTCTCGCGGACGCTCGGCTACGAATCGGGACTCGTCTTCGCGCTGTATCTCGTCTCCAGCGTCGGCTCGGCGCTGTGGTACGATCGTGCTGGCGCACTCGCTGAACGCTACAGCCCGAGCGGGCTCCAAGTCGGGGGCCTGCTCGCCCGCGCGGCGCTCCATCCGGCTGTTGCCGCTGTGGGACTGCTCCTCCCGGCCACGCTCGTCGGCACAGCGGTCAACGGTGTCGTGTTCGCCCTCATCGGCGTCGCCTGGGCCGTCATCGCCGTCACCGCGGCCAGCGTCGTCACCCAGCTCGCACCGCCGGCGATCCGCGGCGAGGCGCTCGGGCTGTACACCGCTATCTCCGGGCTCGCGAGCGGTGTCGGGTCGATACTCGGCGGCTGGCTCGGGGGCTACGACTTCCTGCTCGCGTTCGGCGTCGCCGGCGCGCTGGTGCTGGTCGGCGCGGTGCTAGTCGCGGTCGTCTGGCGGCGCTCATCAACGATATCTGTCAACAGCGAACCGCTCTCAGCGTAACAACTGTCCGCTTCGAACGACCCTCAGGCTAGCTCTTCGTACGTCTCGACAAGCCGCCGGCTGACCCGGTCTAAGCTGTGTTCTCTGGCCGTCTGTCTTGCGTTCTCACCAAGCCGCTCCCGCAGGTCGGGGTTCTCGGCGAGGCGCTCCAGCGCTTCGCGGAACTCGGCCTCGTCCGCGCAAATGAGACAGTCGTGACCGTCCTCGTAGTACTCCCGGAACACCGGAATGTCCGAGAGGACGACCGCCTTCCCGCAGGCCATCGCCTCTAGCACGGCGATGCCCTGATTCTCGGCCTTCGTCGGGAACAGGTACACGTCGCCGGCCCCGAAGGCACCACGAATGTCCTCGACCCACCCGGTAAAAGTCACGTTCTCAGGCGGGTTGTTCACCCACCGGGAGACGGTCTTTGAGGCCTGTGGCCCGGCGTCGTAGGGGCCAAACCACGCGAAGTCGTGCTCCGTCTCCTGGGCGAGTTCACAGAACGTCGTCAGCCCCTTGCGCTCAAAGACGTTTCCGACAGCGAAAACCACCATCCCATCCAGGTCGTAGCGCCGCCGGTAGTCCTCTCGCATATCCTCGTGGCCCGCCAGTGCGTCGATGTCGACGCCATTTGTCATCGGCCGTATCGGCGCGTCGACTGGGTACGATTCGAGGATACCTTTCGTGTATTCAGAGGGACAGAGGACGAGGTCGGCCTGGGAGTAAAACCACCGGAGGTAGCGGCCCAGCGCCGGCGCGATCAGATTCGACCCGCGGAAGCTATCCCGGAAATCCTCGCGGGTGACGTGAGCGTGGAGGACGAGCGGGATGTCTGCCTGCGCCGCGTACCGGGCCACGGCAACGGAGCCCGGCCCGATCATGTTGCAGTGGGCGATGTCAAACTCGCGGAACATCGGGTCGTTGAACGCGATATTGCCCCCCAGCGCCCATGCCGGGTGCCCCTCCTGCCAGGGCGTCGTCTCGACCTCAATGTCGGTCTCGGACAGCGCCGCCCGCTGGTGGTCTACGGCGGTGCCGATGCCCGACCGGTCGAGGCGGTCGGCCAGTTCGAGATAGTTCAGGACGCGCACGTCTCGGGGCTCTCTGGCCGGGCCGAAAATCCTATCGACTTTCCCTGTGAGAGGCAGTGCTTGCGTCCCACACAAAAGTTCAGAACAGCCAGAAAGTACCCAAAGCATGATATCGAAGCTGCTAGCTCGTTCGGAAGGCATTTTCCCGCCGCCGACCCAGTACCGCCAATGACGGACGAGGCGACCATCGCCCGCGAGCGTATCGAGCGCCTCCAGTCGCTCGCTCGCGAGGCCGTTCAGGCCGGTAACGAGGAGCGCGCCCGGTCGTACGTCCGACGCGCTCGGCGCGTCGCCGAACGCCACCGCCTGCGCCTGCCACGGTCGTTCGAGCGGTCGACGTGTGACGCCTGCGATACGTACCTCCTCCACGGACACAACGCCCGGTCTCGAACCCAGGCCGGCCACGTCGTCATCACGTGTGACTGTGGGTCACAGTCCCGCTATCCGTACGACTGAGGATTCTTTACGACTACTGGTTTTAAGAGGCTGTCCTCGCTAAACGGTGTACATGAGTGATTCTTCTCGACAGTCGCGGATACACGACCTCGACGCGACGCTTCGCGTCGGCAAACACGGCATCGAATCCGTCGCAGACGAACTCGACGACCAACTGGAGAACACAGACCTCGTGAAGGTGAAGTTCCTCCGGTCGTCCCGGGGCGGCACAACAGCCGAGGAACTCGCCGACGACCTTGCTGAGATGGTCAACGCCAGTGTGATTCAGGTGCGGGGCCACACCGCGGTGTTCGAGAAATGATGCAGGTCCAGCCACTCGCCGACCTGCTCGAAGGCTTTGGCGTGCCAGCCGCCGGCTCTATCGCCTCGGCGGTGGTTTTCGTCGTCGTCTTCGTCCTCGTCTACATCCTTGGGAAGGCGATTGTCCTGCCCATCGTCGACCGATCGCTCAAGTCGCGCGACCTCGATACCCACGCTCGGCAACCGCTGAAGAAGGTCGTCAGCATCGGTATCGTGTTCGTCGCCATCTCTGTCGCCTTCGGGATGGCCGAATACGGGAACTTCCTGCAGTCGCTGGCGACCATCGCCGCGGCGGCGACACTGGCCATCGGCTTCGCGATGCAGGACGTTATTTCGAACTTTGTCGCCGGCGTGTTCATCTACACTGACAAGCCGTTCCGGATCGGCGACTGGATAGAGTGGGACGGCAACTCCGGCGTCGTCGAGGACATTAGCCTTCGAGTCACCCGCGTCCGGACCTTCGACAACGAACTGCTGACCGTGCCGAACTCGAATCTAACCGATGGCGTTATTAAGAACCCTGTCGCCAAGGACCAGCTCCGCTTGAAGTTCGTGTTCGGCATCGACTACGACGACGACATCGACGAAGCGACTGAAATCATTCTCGACGAGGCCAGGGAACACCCAGAAATAATGGACGACCCTGAGCCATCCGTTCGCCTCGTTGAACTCGGTGATTCCTCTGTCGGACTGCAGTCCCGTATCTGGATCAAGAACCCGAGTCGGTCCGACTTCGTCAAGACGCGCGCCGAATACGTCAAGTCGGTCAAGCAACGCTTCGACGCCGAGGACATCAACATGCCGTACCCGAACCGGACCATCGGCGGCGGGCTGGAGATGACCGGGTTCGACGGCGTCGTGGAACCAGCCGACGACTGATCTGCCGCTGGCGCAACCTCGTCGTCAGGGACTGCAACACACCGACCTACACCGACGTTTTGCGGTCTGTGTGACGTTACATGCGGTGCGGAATCGCCGTTCCGATTCTTCGTCTTCGTTTCACGCAAAATACGATGGGCACCTCACTGTTGGTCGCGTAGAAACGATGCTTCCTCAGACGGTCCCGTTACTGCTCACCGACTTGCTCGTCGCAGAACACAGGCGCTGGGGGCGCTCGCCCATCTATCGAACGAATCAGCTTGTTAGGTTTGAGACGGCCACATTCAATCGTTTTACTGTATAGACGGGGTTAGAAGCGCACGAAGCGCCAGCAAATACAAGGCCGCCCTGTCCGTCGTTGTCTGTCGCGAGTGTCAGCGAAACCACTGTGCCGCCTTGGTCGGTGGAGTCGATCTGGAGTGGCCCACCGTTTTTCAGACTCACCCACTGTGCGAGCCACAGTCCCATACCGCTACCATGTTCGAGTGGCGCCTCCACCGTGTCCTCGATAACTCGCGCTTCGTGTTCCGGAAGGCCCGGACCGTCGTCCACCACCTCTACCAGAGTCCGACCAGTGTCCTGTGTGCGAACGCGGATTTCTACCGTCGGACTGGGTTGGTCGTTGTGAGCGATAGCGTTCTCGACGAGTTCGAGAAGTCCAATTCTGAGTTCGTTGGATGGTGCCAGCACTGTCGTGTCGAGTGGTCCCTGGATACTGATTTCAGCGTCTGGGTTTGCCTGCGTGACTTCTTCCTGTACTGCCTCTATCGTCGGTCGCAGTTCCGTGCCCTGAGTCCGGTCATAGGATGTACCTGAATCGGCCAGTATGAGAAAGTGGTCGACTTTCTCAGTGACATTGTATAGTCGATTGGTGACTTGCCGTATGGTCTTGGACATGTCCGAAACATTCGATTCCGAGAGATCCGAGAGGTCCTCCGCGAGTCGTTTAGCCTCCACAAGTCGGGCATGCAGATCCGATGTGCGGGGAGAATCAACGTCTCTGGTCTCTACTTCCCCGTCAAGCGTCTCCAGCACATCTTGCAGTGCCCTTAGTCTATCGCTGTCAGGGAGTGTCGAGAGATGCTCGTCTAGCATCTCTGCCTGCCCCAGCAATGTGGTGACTCTGTTTCGAAGGTTGTGCCGCAGCATCCGCGTCGCCACGCTCAACTGCTGTTGCTGTCTATGCTCGTCGGTTGTGTCAACTGCAGCCTGCATGACACCCTTGATGTTGCCCTCGCTGTCACGCATGGGCTCGGCCCGGATATTGTATATCCTGTCACCTGTCGGTTTCTGGAATGTCACTTTACGAGTGACTGGTTCACCAGTCTCCAAGACGGCCTTCTTCAGTTCTAACGTCGGCTCGGCAATGTCGGGCGGAAAGAGTTCGTCATCCCGTTTTCCCAGCGCCTCTGGGTCGGAGATACTGTTGGGCCCCTGATCATTAACCCATGTGTGCCTGAGGTCAGTGTCGACCCGAGCGGCGGTGATATCGGCAAGTTTTAGAACGAGATTCAGGTGCTGTTTCGTCTTTCGCAGTTCCGCCGTGGAATCTACACTCTCCTCTTGGTTTTTATCCATTCTATTACTTATTTGTTATAAAAAATAGAAATAAATGCATAAATGGTTTTTGTATCATTGACTGTCAGAATCGGAATTGGCCAGCGGCACGATGACCACCACATCTATCACGTCGTGCCCAACAGAGAAAATGAAGTTAGAGGCGACAAATCGCAATATAACGGGTTGATAATGAGGGGCGTGCCACGGACGGCTGAGTCAACCGTCATACAGCTCGACAGCAAGTTTTCCCACATCAATGCCCATCTCGAACTCAGACCGAATGCCCGGAAGCCGGACTCATAGTGATCGCAGCCGTGGTGGTCGATGTCGACAGATTGTTGGATACGCTGGGTGGCGATACGACACAACCGGCTTCGCGGAGGGCGTGGCGCGTCCTGAGCTTCGGTCGAGACACCAAATGGGCGATCAAGTCGACTAATAGATACGCTACATCCTGCCGTCGCGCTCCTCCCAATTGCTGAATAAGCCATGTCAGTGTGTGCGAGATGGAACTCACCACCTCAGGTGGCGAATTCCTTCAGTTCGTTACAGCCGGCAGTGCGGGCAAATGAATGCTGAAGACTGCATACACAGTGCAAGTCTGTCAAGGCTTTTGAAGAGACGACAGGTCGAGAGCAATTGGGTCACTCCGGAGTTTGTCGATTCGGATAATCGCCTACCGTATCGCCAGAAGGTAGCCACCGAATGCGGGTAACCAGATGATGATAGGATAGACGACCCAGCGTTCGATTCCACCCGGTCCGAGTGGCTCAACTGGACTGGGGCCACCGACGAGCAATCCGTAGACGAAGACACTGACAAGAACCAGCAGAGAGATACCACCGAAGAGGCCACAGAGGAACGAGAACGGTCTAGAAACGACCTGAGAAGAGAGAACGACAGTGATACCGCCGCTAAAGAAGGTGAGAAGAGCAAATATCCCGTGCCACGGTGTCACATTCCCTGGAAAAACGCCGACGCCGAACGCAGCGAACCCAAATACTGCGAGTGCGAGTGGGAACCCACGTCGGTCCATCGTCCGGTAGAGAAAGTATGCCGAGAGGAGTACCATCGCCCCCGTTACCAGCATCGTTGTGTTGAAGATTGTCGCAGACGGTTCGTGAATCACGGGGTTCGGTGGGCGGGTCGATCCCAGATCACTGATGTCCTGTCTCGTCGAATAGTTTGGGTAGAGGACCTCAGCGGTAATTATCCCCATGAAGCCAATGAACCCGGCCAACGTCAGACTAAATCCTGCCCCCGACGATTCGGAAAATCCGAGTTGAGACAGGAGACGGTCACTATTCGTCATTATTCGTCTGAATTTCTCCCAACATGTATGAAATGGTTGACTTTTTTACCCCTCGGTGCTGACTTCGCGCGCTTCATTAGGCCGGACCCTTGCCAGACACGAGACTGCTCCCAGAGACAGTGAGGTACCCAACACGAGCGGCGCCAATGGCCCTATTGGTGCTTAGTTTTCTCGCCGTGTTCTATGTAGATGTACGCAAATCACCAGACGATACTACTCCAATTCAGGACCCATCAATGATTGAACGGAAAGGAACTACATTGCGTTCATCAGCAGAACCAGCCCACCGCTGTCGGGCGGTTAGAACTACAAAATCCGATACGGGCGCTGAGGGATTTTCACCCGACTGCGAGACTCGCTCTCGCTCGTCTCGTGTGGTTCAAATCCTTCAGTTTACCGTGGCAGCCGCTCGCGAATTTGCTCGCGGCAGAACACGGGCGCTGAGGGATTTGAACCCCCGACGGTTTGGTCCGAAGCCAAGCACTCTGTCCAAGCTGAGCTAAGCGCCCTACGTACAATGATATGATGGTGTTATGGTTTAAACCAACCGGTTCCGCCGCGCGATGGTACCGCAGTCAGGGGATTACTCTGAAACCGCTTCAGCTGTGTCGCTATCAGTGTCTGTGGCGACATCGGCCACGATCGCGTCTGTATCGACACCCCGTTCTTCGGCGAGTGCCTCGATGAGCGCGCGCTGTTCGGCCAGTTCCTGCTCCATTCCATCGACGCGAGTATTCGTCTCGTCGACAGTGCTCCGTAGGTCCTCGAGCTGTGTCTTCAGCTCGTTGACCTTCTTGTAGAGATCCTCGGCGATGTCGGCGACCTTCTGTATCTTTTTCGCGGTGGAGCCCAGTCCCATGGCCTCGGCTACGGCGAGCCGACATTTCCTCGTTTCGCTCGAACGTCGCTGTTAAGACGCCGCCGGACCGAGCGGCGATATGGACGACTTGCGGCTCGCTCCGACTGTCGGCATCGTCGGGTGCGTTCTGTATCTGCTTGTACTTGCGGTCCCGTACGGCCTCGTCGAAACGGCGAGTGCCGTCGGGGCGTACTACAGTTCGGGGGCGCTCTCCCCGCTGCTGCCAGGCGTATTCGCGCTTGTTTGCATTATTGTGCTGGCGGCCGGCCGCGAGGGACGGTCGGATCCGAGTGTCGCGGCGGGCGCGAGCATCGGCATGGGCGTATTCATCGTCGCCCTCAGTGTCTTCTGGGCGGTCACCGTCCCCGAGAGTCTCGTGCTGGGACTGACTGAGTCGACGTTGATGGAGCACCACCGCTGGGGCGTCGTCATCGCGGGCCTCCTCATCCCGCTTGGTGGGACATGGTTCGCGCGGGCGCTGGACCTGCTGTAGGCCGGTCTGTCCACCGGCGCGTCGTCCAGCGGTCTGTGGGCGCATCCGAAAGGCCCTTATGGGGCGGCGGCGGACTTTCAGATGGACTAGGTCGGGGGGCTAGGCCCCCCTCCTTGCCCGCACTGTGGTCTTGAGCGGGGACCGAACACCGGGGGCGTCCGGTCTGACGGACGTGGACCCCGTGAGCTAACGTGGAAGCCTCGTCCCACGGGGACGGCGGTCCGCGTGGTCGCACCTGCAGGGGTGCGCCCACGTGGTTAAACGATGGCACTCCGCCAGGCACGGAAGTGAGCAGCGGACCATCGAACACCCGTCGCTCGTGGGGTCGCGGGGTGGAGGAGGCAAACGGGATTACCCGCGTCCGAACGCCGGGCTATCCTGGCTGTCCGTTCCATTCATACCTACAGTCACTACCCGTGAACAGTCGTACTGGACGCGTTTTTGCGGAGCTCTCTCAGTACACTGTACGCGAAAGGACGATACTTGGGTGTAAATAGTGGCATTTCGTCTATAAAAATCTGATATAGATAATATATCTCACCATATATCCAGAATATAGAGACAAATATAGGTATATAGAACAGTAATTTGCCTACTTATTTGTATAAAAGGGGCTGCTTTTCAGCCTGTCGTCGTCAATATCTGGAATGCTTAACTGATTTCGTCCATCCGACGGCTATCGGTGGCGACACTTGAGACTACGGCAACTCGCCGGCGCTGTCGTCGGCATTCCACGCCTGTAATTCTTTCCGGCGGATCTTCCCGCTTGTCGTCTGTGGCAGCGCATCAGCGAACTCGATCTCGCGGGGGTATTCGTACTCGGCAAGGTGCTCTCTGACGATAGATCGGATTTCTGACCGGAGCGTCTCGTGGGCCGGCGCATCGGCCGATGCTTCCACGTACGCTTTGATGATTTCGCCCCGGGTGTCGTCCGGGACACCGATGACGCCCGCCTGAACTGCGTCGGGGTGTTCGAGAATCGCGCTCTCGACCTCCATCGGCCCGACGCGGTAGCCACTGGTGATGATAACGTCGTCTTTGCGCGATTTGAACCAGACGTAGCCGTCGGCGTCCTGTCGTGCCAAGTCGCCGGTAACGAACCAGCCGTCGACCTCTTTGGCCGCCGTCTTCTCCGGCATGTTCCAGTACTCGTCGAAGAACACCGAGCGGTCGTGCGGTCGCACCGCTATCTCGCCGAGTTCGCCGGTCGAGAGCGGCGCAGCAACGCCGCGGTCGGCGGCGTCGGGGTCCAGAATCGCCAGGTCATACCCCGGTAACGGCTTGCCCATGCTGCTGGGCTGTGTGTCGAACCAGTTCGAGTTGTTGGCGACAACGAGATTCAGTTCTGTCTGGCCGTAAAACTCGTTGATGGTGACCGAGTCGAACGTCTCCGCCACCCAGTCGACGATTTCCGGGGTCAACGACTCGCCGCCGACGGCAAACGTCTCGATGGCGAGGTCGTACGTCGTTGTCGGGTCCTCGATATCCATCAGCATTCGGAGGGCGGTGGCCGGCATGAACGACCGGGTGATATCGAACTCGGACAGCAGGTCGAACGCCGCCTCGGCCTCGAACCCTGAGGCGGGATAGCCGACGATGGTTCCACCGTGATGCCACGTCGCAAAGAGTGTCCCGCCGAGGGCCGCGCCCCAGGCCCAGTCCGCGGGCGTCCAGACTGTCGCGTCCGGTCCCAGCCCTTGGTCGAAAAAGTTGTACGCGGCTGCGGCTCGTCCGAGCCACAGTGCGTGTGAGTGCCGGACGCCTTTCGGCGGTCCCGTCGACCCGCTCGTGTACAGTATCGCCGTGTCAGTGTCCGGCGTGGAGTCGTAGGGTTCGATGTCGGTGTTTTCCGGCGCAGCAAGCATATCGCCGAAGGCGTGGACATCACCAGCCGGTGCGTCAGTTTCGATTTCGAGGACGTGCTCTAGCGTCGGACAGTCCTCGCGTATCGCGTCGATATCATCGCGCACGGTCGGGTCGATAACGGCGACGGTCGCGCCAGCGTCGTCCAGCCGGTACTGGAGCGCGTCCGTCCCGAACAGGACCGTCAACGGCACCGAGACGGCCCCGAGCTTCCAGTTCGCCAGGTGCGTTATTGGGTTCTGTGGCTTCTGTGGCACGACGACGCCGACCCGGTCACCGGCCTCGACGCCGAGACTGGCCAACCCCGCCGCGAGTCTGTCCGATAGCTCGTCCAGTTCGCGGAAGGTGTACTGCTCGCGCTGTCCGTCAGGATATGCCTGTTCGAGCGCCACCCTGTCGGGGCCCTCGTGTTTTTGCAGAAAATCGACCGCCGGATTGTACGACGACGGAAGGTCCCAGCTGAACTGCTCGTGGGCCTCGTCGTACCCCTCGAAGTCCGGCATCACTGTCCAGACCATGGCAGACCGGTCGTCTGGGTGGCTGTTGCGTCTTTCGGTCGAACCACCGTCGCCACACCCGAGCCGGCAGAACTTTCCGTCTTCCCCTCCCGACTTCACCGTGGACTCTACCGACATTCGGGACGAGTGGGCCGAGCGGTCCGGCGAATACTCTCCCGCGTATTATGCCTACTATGGAGCGGACGAGACGAGTGAGCTGGTGCAGTCAATACTCGCAGAGCATGTCGAGCAGGACGCGGCTGTGCTGGAGGTTGGCTGCAGCTCCGGGCGGCACCTCGCTGCACTAGCTGAAGCTGGCTACTCGGATTTGACCGGCGTCGATATCAACGGCGATGCGTTAGATGTCCTTGCTGAGACGTACCCCGACCTCGCAGCCACCGGCTCGTTTCACGCCATGGCTATTGAGGAGTTCGTCACAGATGTCGCGGACGACACGTACGATGTCGTTTTTTCCGTCGAAACACTGCAACATCTCCACCCAGATGTCGACTGGGCGTTCGAAGAACTGGCACGGATCGTAGGTGACCTGCTGATTACCGTCGAGAACGAAGGCGGCGACCCGGGTGAAGTAAACTACGTCGATGACAACGTCCCGCTGTATTACCGGGACTGGAATGCGGTGTTCACAGACTGTGGACTTACCGAGGTCGATTCAATAGACGGAAAGCGGGATACTGTTCGCATCTTTCAGGTACCTGAGTAGGCCGTAGTGAAAGTAGGTTTGTATAGGGCGCTATTGAGGTGGGAAACTGATATAGATACATATATGCTCGAAGTTGAGTGGCAAAAATCTGAATGTGGCGGTAAACATGCAGGTGGTGCTTGGAAAGCTCATGTGCAAATTTAGAGGTGTCTGTGGCTCATTAGAAATGCATATTGAACGGATGGTGACAGAGCGGAGTCTCGTTGATATTATATTGATATTAGTCCGATAACTGTGTATCAGATAGGAACTGAACTACTGAACGGCGGTGTTACACGGAACCGTTCTAGTATCATCACTCTCCGCTGTAGAAGTGGGCTTGGGAGCGGTGAGTATGTGTCTCACCACACACTCACTGGGATACCAGAATAACGTCTGTACGCCTGTCATTCGTAGTGTTCCGTATTGCTGAACGGCAGTTCGCCCGATTGGGAATGGGTTGCCGGTCGACGGTAGTGCTCTCGCGACAGGCAAGAAGCATACCGTTGCCAGCACAAGATTCATGTATTGTTGCAGTTTGCAACTCTGTATGAGGTACTACCAGCTACGTGACGGGAACTCACAGCGGTTAGCGGTCGAAACTGGGGACGGTGTGTACGATTTGACCAGCGTCAAACCGCAGCTTCGAACGCTCCGTGACCTCCTCAAATCGGCCTCGATTGCGGATACCGCACCGGACGAACTCAGCGCCCGCCACCTCGATGCCGCTGAGGCAGTGTCCGAACAACGACTCGAAGCCACTGCTACCGATCCCGTCACTGCCGACGAAGTCTGGGCCGCTGGCGTCACGTACCAGATCAGTGAAGAAGCGCGGACAGAGGAAAGCGGCACGCCGGAGATGTACCTTGACGTGTACGATGCGGAGCGGCCGGAGATCTTTTTCAAATCGACGCCCACTCGGACTGTCGGCCCCGACGAAGCGGTCGGCATCCGAGCCGACTCAGACTGGGACGTGCCCGAGCCAGAGCTTGCAATCGTTCTCTACGAGGGCGACATCGTCGGCTACACTGTCGGCAACGACATGAGCAGTCGGTCTATCGAGGGAGAAAACCCGCTGTACCTCCCGCAGGCCAAGGTGTACGACCGCTGTTGTTCGGTCGGCCCAGCCGTCGTCACGGACATCGAAGACCCGCACTCGCTGGCACTTTCGATGTCGATTCACCGCGATGGTGACCGTGTCTACCACGGAGAGACCAACACCAGCGAGATGAAACGCACCTGTGAGGAACTCGTCTCGTACTACACCGCGCACAACGCAGTCCCCGAGCTGTCAGTGCTACTTACCGGGACCTCGCTCGTTCCCGACGACGATTTTACGCTGCAAGAGGGAGATCAAGTCAGCATCAACATTGAGTCCATCGGAACACTGAACAATTCGGTTACAGTCGTGTGAAAGGCTATCGGACCGGGGCGGTCTGGTAACCGCTTCGCAGAGGGTTTCACACTGTGATACCGTGCTCGGCTCTCGACTGGTTTCGATTGCGTGCCTGTGTGTCGGTCTGGCGGGGATTTGCGCCGACGGAATTATTACAGCCCTCCATCTGAATGCACGCTCCACGGATATGTCTACCTGCGACAATCGATCAGGGCGTACGTGTCAGTTTGCGGTGATTTGCTATCGATATGCCGTGAGAAAACCAGTGTGCCGTCGAGGCCGCCGCTCTGTCCCAGATGTTTGAACAACTGTTTAGTACGAGGGGATACATGGCCGAGTATGGCAAAAACCGCTCAAAACCCAGTCAAATCCGCCGAGACGACGTTCGAGGTGCTCGACGCACTGAAAGATCTCGACGGAGCCGGTGTCACCGAACTGGCCCAGCACCTTGACATCCCAAAGAGTACCGTTCACAACTACCTGAGCACGCTGGAACAGGAAGAATACGTTGTCAACAGAGACGGTGTGTATGAGGTTGGGCTTCGGTTCCTAGAGCTGGGAGCGTACGCCCGCCACCGGCAGAAACTGTTCGAGATTGCAAAGCCAGAGGTTGACCGGCTGGCCGAAGAAACCGGCGAGCTCGCGAATATTCTCGTCGAAGAACACGGCCGCGGGTCGTACCTGTACCGTGCTCGGGGAGACAAAGCCGTGCAGGTCAAAGCCCACGTCGGAACACGCGTTCCGCTTCATACGACAGCGCTGGGAAAAGCGATTCTCGCACACATGCCGACCGAACGGGTTGATGCGATCGTCGACCGCCACGGACTCGGCGGGGAGGCCAGCAAGTCGATCAGTAGCAGAGCGGCACTGGAGCAAGAGCTAGCGGACGTCCGAGAGCGCGGCGTCGCCTTCGATGATGAAGAGCGTCTCGAAGGACTCCGCTGTGTCGCTGCCCCGGTGCTCAACCACGATACCGAAATTATCGGTGCGATCAGCGTTTCGGGCCCGACAAATCGGTTCCGAGGCGATCGATTCCGCGAAGAATTCCCACAGAAAGTACTGGAAGTCGCCAACGTTATCGAGCTGAACGTTACCTATTCATAGCAGCGGTGTTCAGAAGCGGTGAACGGTATTACAGTCTTGTGGTAGTGATACCTGAACAGCCCATTTTCGACAGTAGCGCTGTATTCGGGCAGCGTTTGCAGCACGCATTGGATCCACGACGCGCATGAGTTCCTGCTTGCATTCGATAACCGCCAGTTCATAGCTCTGGCTGCTGAACGGTGTCCATACCCGATTCATGATGAGTGAACGGCTTTCCAACGCTATCTTACACTGTTCGATACGAGATACGACCACGACTCCGACACGGTCCCAATCTCAATAATGGATGTACTACTGTTACTCCAGACGAGACACATCGATTATGCGTTTCCTATCACTGGCTGTGCTCGAAATAGTAGCAAAACCCACCGTCGCTATGGCTAATATATCCAAATGTCGATTTTATATACAGCTATGCCTAATATAGACCTAATTCAGGCTCTGAAAAATCGACAGTGCAAAATACGTCGATAGATTTGGGTAGATAGAATTATATTTTGTCAATAATAAGGGTGAGCATGAACTATCCGCCCATATATATTGCTCAGGTAGCCACGCAACAGCAGCTATCGTTCCGGCGGTATCTCCCAACAAATCAGGGGTGCACGGTTACGCGAGGAACTGGACGCCCAGAGCCAGCAGGAACAGTACCACGACCCCGATCGATGACAGTTCGAGCCACCGGGACCGCACGTCTGTGGACCTGATGCTTGCGACGAACAGCGTTCCGACGACGCCGACGACGACCAGTGCCAGATACACTGCGTTAAGCGCTGATGCCATATGATACCATTTCACAGCAGTACAGTAAACACTGGTGGTCGAATCGCCATCCCCACAACGGTAATGAGACCCAATCACATAGTCAGGGGCATGCGCCTCGAACTACGAATCTGTAAACACTGCTACGAGGGAGAGCATGGGAACGACCAAAAGACGGCGGTGACGCAGGACATGGTCGCCTGTGCCGAACAGGTCCGCGAGTACAAGGACCTCATTGGGCTCGATGCGCTCTATATTACGAAGGTGACGGAGGGCGACCCCGGCGGCGCGGAAGCACTGGATGTCATCGTCGCCAGCATCGAGGGCGACCAGGTCGCGCTCTCCGACACACAACTGGTCATGGAGGACGGCGACGGCAACATGCTCGTCTACCCGGAGCCAAAAGACATCCTGCAGGTCCTGACCCGGAACCTGAACCAGATTCAGGAACAGACCCGGCAGGACGTCGATGTCGAGCTGTCGCCGGAAGGACAGGCACTCATCGCGTAGCTGCACGAAAAACGGCCCTCAGTCGGTTCAGTTTTCGCTGTCGTCTGATTCAGGCTGGCCGCCGTCGGTCTGGGGTTCGCCACCGTCGGCCGCGGCCGGCCGCTCGTCTCGTTCTAGCTGTTGTTCCCAGCGGATGCGCAGGACGTTCCCGTACATCGACAGCACGAGCCCGACACCGAGGACGACCATGCCGAGGTTGATACCGATAGTCAACAGAATGCTCGACGGACCGCCGCCAATGGCGAGTTCGCGGGGCACCGGATAGCCCTCGTCGAAGATGCTCCCAATGAGCACGGAAACGATGCCGATGACAGTCATCGCGCCGAAGATCGTCGAGACAGTCCGCCAGGACGGGGACAGCGAGAGGCGTTCGATCCCCGTGGTGTCCGGCTCCTCGTCGTCGTCACCGTGGTGTTCGGGCACCATGCTTCGGGGAATGAACGCCTTCGTCTCGACGGGGTAGAAGGCAGGGTGCATCCCGTGCTCGAAGATGTGGAACATGACCCCCATCAGCATGATAACGCCCAGCAGGCCGTGGAACGTGACGAAGGCCATCGCGGCCGCCTTGGTCTGGAACATCGCGGCGAGGCCGGTCTTGCTCCAGATGAGCAGCCCCGATATCGCCAGCAGGGTCAGCTCGATGGAGAAGATGAACACGACGCCCTTGCCGATGTAGGACAGTAGCGGGACCTCGTCGGCCTTGTAGCCGGCGAACTGCCGCGCGCTCGGGTGTCGTTCGTCGGCTCGACCGAGCACGAACTGGATATCCTGAATGAACGCGTCGACGTCGTCTTTCGCCGGGAGGATTTTCGAGAAGTTGCTCCGGCCGGTCGAGGAGATAAGCTGGAGCGTAATCCAGAAGATGACGAGTGCAACCAGCCCGATGCCGGTGATGCGGTGGATCGCCGTCACGCCTGAGGCCCCGCCCATCAGCGTCAGCATCCACCACAGTTCGTCGTTGAACATGATGGCGTAGCCGGTGAAAAACAGGAGGAACACGTCCAGGCCCAAAAGCGAGTGGAACAGGGTCGTCACGCGCGTGAACTTCCCGTGGTCGAGATTGCTCATGCGCCGTCACCTCCCTGTCCGTCGCCGCGGGCCGGCGAACCACCGTCGGCCGCGACGGCCTCGCTGGTATCCTCACCCGGTTCACGCATCTTGCCTGCCAGACGCTGGAACGCCGCCCAGTGGATGAACACCATCACGAGGATGAACGCGCCGAGGATGACGTCGGCCGCGTGGATGAGCGCGATGAGGAAATCGAGCGCGGGGATGGTGTTGCCGAACACCCAGTCCGCGCCGATACCGCCGCCCTCGACGCTCGGGTTGACCCGGTACAGCGATTCATAGCCGAGTCTGAATCCCTGTGCCCAGAACAGCGCCAGCGCCGCGACAGCGAGGCCGACGACCGCGCTGACGAGCACCGAAACGCGGCTGTAGCCGTTCACCTCCGGGAGGTCTTCTGTGTTCGTCATTGGAACTCACTGGCGTCCTCGCCAAAGATGATGTCCATAGCCACGTCGTTGAAGAACGTGCCGCTGTCCCTGTTGTCCAGTTCGTCCGATATCTGGGCCGGCGTCCCGACCAGGATGGCGTCGGTGGCACACTCCTCGGCGCAGGCCGGCCCCTTGCCGACATCTTGACGTTCCTCGCACATGGTACACTTGTCCATGTTGCCACCGCTGCCGACGAGGTTGGCGACCCCGCTGTCCTCGTCGGGGAACTGTGGCGCGCCGAACGGACACGCCGAGAGGCAGTACTGGCAACCGATACAGAGGTCGTCACGGACCCGCACGAAGCCATTCTCCTTCGAGATGAGCGAGTCGGTCGGACACACCGAGACGCACGGCGCGTTCGAACAGTGATAGCACTGCATCGGGACTGCTGTCTCGCCGGGTGACTCACCTTGGCCTATCGCCTGGCCGCTGCTGGCGTTGAGCCCCGATGCGGCTTCCTGGCCTTCGAGCATCGTCGCGATACTGATTCGCTGTTCGTCCCGTGGGACGTCCCACGTACGCTTACAGGAGACAACACAGCCACCACAGTCGATACACGCCTCAACATCCGGGAAGATGCGCGCATCCTCGCCGGTACTCATCACGCCGTCGTGCATCACTTCATTGCCTGTTGACATACTAGCTCACCTCATTGCACCGTCGAGTTGTCGCGGACATCGAAGTCCTTCTGCGTCCCGACGTCGTTCACGTCCTGCGGGAAGTCAAAGTCGAGGTCCACGTCAATATTGTACCGGTCCAGTACCTCCGGCGTCGCCGGGTTGACCGCGACCATCGATACTTTCGTCTCCTGCATCTGGGTTTCAACGTCGTAGCCGCGAGACGTGATGGCGTTCGCTGAGTCCCCGATAGCGTAGGGAACGTGCCCGTCAGGGTACTTGTCCTCCAGACTCTCGCCTTTGAACACGCCGCCCCAGTGGTACGGCAGGAACACTTCTCGGTCGTTCGGCCGGTCCGTCACGCGGGCTTTCACCAGCACGGAACCGCGGTCCGTCGAGGAGATGACGACGAGGTCGCCGCCGTCAATGCCGAGTTCTTCCGCCTTGTTCGGCGTTATCTCAGCGTACATATGCGGCTGGAGGTCGGCGGTGTGGATGTTGTTCCGCGTCTCCGCACCACCGCCCTGATGTTCGACCTGCCGACCGCTGGTCATGATCATGTCCAGATCAGGCCCGTCGTCCTGATTGTGGATGATGTTCGTGGCCTGTTCCTGCTCCTCGAGGTTGTTCTGGTCGAGCCGATAGAAGTTCGTCTGCTGGCCGTTCGCCGGCCACTCGTTCAGTAGTTCCGTGTCCGGCCCCTCGATGGGTTCGCGGTGGACCGGCACCTTGTCGAGGAAGCTCCAGACGACGGCCCGCGCCCGGCCGCGCCCGGTCGGCGCGTCGGGCTGTTTGAAGTCGTATTGCTCGTAGAACTCGGGGTCGACGCCTTCCCCGATCATCGTTTCGAGGTACTCGTCGAACACTGCACTCCCGGTGTCAGGGTCGTTCAGCGCCTGCGCGGCGGTGTACACAGACTCCTGATTGTCGAGCGCGTACTGCTGTGGGATGGTGAGTTCGTCCGGCTGGACCTCCTGATTCGGATCGATGAGGCTCTGTGGCGGCGTCACCTTCCAGCCAGGGTACTCCGGGATGCCGTGGATCATGCCGTCCGCAGCCGTGTCGTCGTCGTCGGCCCATGCGGGGTTGTACGGTGCCCGGGTCAGGTCCAGCGCCTCCTCCTGGCTGTCGTAGCGGTCGCCGACAGCGTCGAGCGTCTCCTGCATCGGGTAGTCGTCGTCTGTCGGCATATCGGCCCAGTCTTCAGGCGTGGGTGCCGAGACGCCCCAGCGGGTCCGGAAGTCCTGGCCCCCGTTGTTGGGGTCCAGATCGTCGTTCCAGATAATCGGCGTCCCCGGATGGTCTTCGCCCCAGCAGGGCCAGGGGAGCATCCAGTATTCGCCCGCGACAGGCGTTCCTTCGGCTCCTTTGAGGTCCTCGTTGGAGAACGCGTAGTCGTACTCCAGATGTTGCTGGAGCCGTTCGGGCGTCTGCCGGTAGCCGATGGTGTTCGTCCCGAGGTTGAACTCGCGGACGACGCCCTCGTATGAGGACTTGCCATTGTATAGCTCCGAGCCCGCGCCCCAGTCGAAGTGTTCGCCAAAGCCTAGATAGCCAGCCAGTTCCTGCATGATCTGGAGGTCCGGCTTGGAGTTGTGTGCCGGCGAGCGGACCGGTTCGGACCACTGGACCGACCGGTTCGTGTTGGTCAGCGACCGGTAGTGCTCGTACTGGCTAGACGCCGGCAACAGCAGTACCGGCGGTCCGTCCTCGTAATCCGGCAGGACGCTCGCGACGGAGGGGAACACGTCGACGACGACCAGCAGGTCGAGGTTCTCCATCCCCTCTTTCATCTGCTCCATCTCGCTGATAGAGTTCGCCGAGTGCCCCCAGAAGACCGCGATTTTCGTCTGGTCGGGCTGGTAGATCGGTGTTTCCTGATACCGGTCTTCCTGATCAAGCGCCGATTCGAACCAGCGGGCCACGGTCAGCCCGTTCTGGAACATCATCGAGTTCTCCGCCGGGTTGTTCGGCCCGTGGGCGGTGTTCGGCGGCAGCGAATCCGCGTCCTCACTCCCTTCGTAGGTCGGACTCTGGCGGACGTACTTCTCCGGCGACATCAGCTCGAACCGGTTGTACATATCCGCAAACGACGTGTCGCCGCTGGTCTCGGGCGTCCGGTCCCAGATTTCAGCCCACCACGACCAGCCACCCGGTGACAGACCGTAATACCCCGGCAGGATGTGGCTAGCGACCGCAAGGTCGGTCGCTCCCTGAACGTTCGCGTGTCCGCGCATGACCTGCAGCCCGCCACCGCTCCGGGCCGCACTCCCGGAGGCGAGGCTCGCCACCGCGTACGAGCGGATGTTCTGGGTCCCGTTGTTGTGCTGTGTCCCGCCCATCGCCCACTCGATCTGGACGTGTGGTCGGGCCTCGTCGATCATGTCGGCGATGCGCTCTATGTCCTCGGCGGACACCCACGTGATTTCCTCGACCGTCTCCTTGTCGTACTCGTCGAGTTCCGCGTCGACGTCTTCCCAGCCCTGGACGCGGTCAGTGAGCATATTCTGCCCAGTTTCGTCCGCGTCGGGGTCCATCGCGAGCCCGTGCTTGTCACGGAGCTCCTTGATGATGCCCATCATCAGAGCCACGTCGGTGCCCGGACGGAACCGCATGAACTCGTCGGCGTGAGCCGATGTCTTCGTGAACCGCGGGTCCAGATTGAGGATGGTTCCGCCCCGTTTCTGCCCTTCGAGAATGTGCTGCATCGCGATGGGGTGTGCCTCAGCCGGGTTCTGGCCGATGATGATGTTCAGGTCGAAGTTCCGGTAGTCCTGAACGGTGTTTGTCATCGCGCCGTAGCCCCAAGTGTTTGCCAGTCCCGTGACTGTCGTAGAGTGACAGATACGGGCCTGGTGGTCGATGTTGTTCGTACCCATAAACGCCGCCAGCTTCCTGATGGCGTAGGCCTCCTCGTTGGAGTGATGGGCGCTGCCGAGCAACATCACGCTCTCGCGACTGTGCTCCGCGTCGACGTCGACAGCCTCGTCCGGAGAGGTGTCGTCGTCGGGCCACAGGGCCCGGATGTCTGTCGCCAGACGGTCGTACGTTTCGTTCCACCCGAGTTTGCGCCACTCTCCGTCCTCCTGTATCATCGGGTGTTTGAGACGCTTCTCGGAGTGTTCGGTCTCGTATATGCCGGCCCCTTTCGAGCAGAGCGACCCGGCATTTATTGGGTGTTCATGCCACGGCTCCATGCCGACGAAGGAATTACCCTCCCGCTCACCACGGAAGCCACAGCCCACCGAGCAGTAGTTGCAGATCGTCTTGGTCAGTTCGGTGTCCGTATCTGTCCCGTCCGTTTCCTCGCCGTCCTCCTGAAGTGCCCGACCAGCGCCGCTGACGCCAAGGGCGACCCCGCCCGCGAGGGCGCTCGCCTTCATGAACGAGCGCCGGTCGAGATCCAGTGAGACTGGTTCCTGTTGTGTACTCATGGTGACTGGTGCCCACCCATCACCGATGCTGTCCGTGTTTGCCACGCAATCTGGTTTGTCATTGTCTATCTAGCCGTTGCACAAATTCAATGCCCTCCATGATAAAATGTGTCATAGTTAGCCATTATAGTTCAGGAAATTTTCTGGTCTCCCCAGTATTTAGGGTTGAATTCATGAATAGATGTGTGAACACTCCGCAAGGTCTATTACCGGGACAGGATTTTGCATGATTAATGAATACAGGCGCCTTTGTGTGTTCCTGTGGGGGATCGTGTGACATCGACCTCGAAGCGGTTCGGGACGGTGTCGACGATGTCGATGTTGTCGCCAGTTCCGAACTGCTCTGTCAGGACGGCTTGGCGGGGATGTCGCAGGTCATCGAGGAGTACGATCTCGATCAGGTCATCGCGACGACGCCGGAACCGTCGTGTCAGGACCGCATCCGCGGGCTTGCCGACGAACACGACCTTCATCCCGAGGCATCGGTGTTCGTCGACCATCGGGAAACCAGCGCCTGGGTCCACGACGAGGCAGCGGCCACCGACAAGACGGCCCGTCTCATCAACGCGAAACAGGCCGGCCTCCGTGAGGAAGCGCCGTCGCGAACGGTGTCGAAAGACGCTGGGAACCGCGTCGCTGTCGTGGGCGACCCCGGCGCGGCGCGGTCACTGACCGACGATGCCGACGTGTTGTTCATCGCGGACGGGCGGGATTTCGCCGACGTTGACGGGCTCGGTGACGTGACGATGGAACGCGGGCGCGTCGTCGACATCGAGGGCTCCTACGGCGAGTACGAGCTCACGTTAGAGGCCCGCGTCACCGACGACTGTATCGACTGCATGGACTGTGTGCGCGAGGGGCCGGATGGGATGGTGACGGAGTTCCCCGTTGATATCCATCCGGACGCGCCCGACGGCGAGTGGACGAACACCTGCCCGACCGACGCCATCGATCTGGACGGCGTTACCCGTACTGTCGAAGTCGACCAGGTCATCTACCCCGGCGGCCGCGACGACGCTCGCGGCGGCCGGCTGGGCTTCTACACCGGGCCGGTCGACGCCGGAACCATCGCCGCAGTCGAATCGCAACTGGGCGGCATCGAGAAACCACAGTTCCTCGACCTCGAGGTGGATGTCTGTGCGGCCGGGGCATCCAGTCAGGAGGGATGTACGGCCTGCGTCGACGCCTGCCCTCACGGCGCGGTCGACCGACCGACTATCGACTCCGTGGAGTTCGATGAGGTGGCCTGCGAGAACTGCGGGGCCTGTACGAGTTCCTGTCCGACGGGCGCGACACAGCTCCGCGAGCCCTCGAACCGACGGCTCGCCCGCGAAGTCGAGGCGTTGCTGGAAGACGATTCCGACGAGGGCTTGCTCTCGCGGGGCGACAGCGCAGGTATCGACACCCAGGTCATCGCGTTCGTCTGTTCGGAGTACGCGATGGACCGCCTGCGGGCGCACGGACGCAAGGCCGTGCAGTCAGGCGACCTCGACTACCCGCCTATCCTTCCGGTTTCGGTCAACTGCACGGACACGGTCGGCGAGGCACATGTCATGCACGCGCTTGCGGCCGGTGCGGACGGCGTCGCCGTCGTCGGCTGTGGCGGCTCGTGTCTGCACTCCGGCCCGGATCCCAAGCAAGAGCTAGTTGACCGGCTCAATCAGGCGACAACCGACCTTGGGCTCGGTGACCGGGTCGGCTTCTTTGCGCCCGAGGCCGGCAACCCCGAGGCGTTCGTCGGGTCGCTGTCCGGGTTCGTCGAGTTCGGGCTCGACGAGACACCGATTCCGGCCGGCGGCTACGAGGCGACCGGCCGCAGCGACGCCGACCGGGAGGACCCTCGCCCAAACCCCGATTTCGACAGCCACGGCTGGACCTTGGAGAGCGTTCGAGCTATTCTCGACCACGTCGAGCCCGAACGCGAGGTGATTCGCGGGCTGAAGGACTTCGGGGTTATGGATGTCAACGACGCGTGTACGCTGACGCCGACCTGTACGAACCTCTGTCCGACCGGCGCCATCCAGCGGACCGGTGAGGGCGAACTGGCGTTCAACCACGCGGACTGCGTCAACTGCGGCCTCTGTGAGGAGGGCTGCCCGGAAACGGCGATTACGATGCACGACGGACTGGACCTCTCCCTGCTTCCCGAGAACAGGGGCGGCGAGGCTTGGGTGACCGTCCACGAGGGCGATATGCTGGAATGTGTCCGCTGTGGCAAGCCCTTCACCAGCGTCGCCTCCGCCGACAAGATTGAGGAGGAGGTCGGCGATCAGGTCGAGGGTCTGGCTCCCGATGCCGACCACTCCGTCTTCGAGTACTGTAGCGACTGCCGGAGTCGTCTGCTGTTCGACCAGGGGGAGAAACGATGAACGACGCGGCCGTCTACGAGGCCCGCCTCGAACTGGTGGATTTCGTTATCGACGTGTTCTGGGACGTGCCCGAGGAAGCGTTCGTCGAGCGACTGTTGAGCGGCGAGGTGCAACTGCCGGAAGAGTCCATCAACGACCAGCTCGACGAGGGCTTCGAGATGCTTGCGTCGTGGATCGACGAGAACGCCGATCAGTCGGTTTCGGCGGTGCAGGACACCCTCGAACGAGAGTACACGGACCTGCTTGTCGGCCCGCGACCGCCGGTGTTGCCCCACGAGACGAATTACCGCGAGGACACGGAGTTCATCGGGGAAGGGCTCGCCGAGGTCGATGCCAGCTACGCCGCGGCGGGCTGGGCACCCCCCGAGAACTACCCCGAAGAGGACGACTTCATCGCCGTCGAAATGGCGTTCCTGCGGTATCTCATCGAGCGCCAGCGAGAGGGCGACGAGGAGACCGTCGGCTACGAGCGGGTGTTCATTGAGCAACACCTCAGCGAGTGGGTTGTCGAATTCGCCGACGAGATGCGCGACGAGGCCGATGACGGACTGTTCCTCGCAGCGGCGCTCATCTGTGAAGGGCTCGTCCGCTTCGAGGACGAAATCGTCGCCCAGATCGGCTAGCAGGGTGGCTACCGGATTCGGAGCACGAGCCCGACGCTTGCGATGAGCCCGACAGCCATCAGAACCTTCACCGCGGGCAGCAGGAACGCCATCGCCTGTTCCATGAGAAAGAGCGACCGCCAGGTGTTGACCGACTGTGCGATGACCGCGACCGCTCCCGCGCCCGCGACCAGTACGCAGAGAAGCGTGACCGAGGCGGCCGCGACGACCCCGAATGGGTTCGCACGCAATCGCTCACGCATCGGGGACCACCCGCCGACCGACGACGAGAACTACGAACAGCGGGACGAGGACGACCAGCAGTCGGCTGACGAACAGCCCGATGTAACTGATAGTCGATTCGAGGTGAATCTGCCAGTGCCAACTTCCCTTGAGCTCGGCGATGAGGCCGATCGTGCCGACGACAAGCAGTGACAACGCCAGTAGCGTAGCAAGGGTGTAGACGAGAATTCGGAGATAGCCGAGAAGTGACGCGGCAGTCAGCCGGGAGTTCGATTGTTCGGTGGCCATCAGGTACCGTCCCCAGCCCAGTGCTGCTGATAGATATCGTACGTGATGACAGCGAGGACGACCAGCCCGACACCGAGGACTGCCGCACCCATATCGGGTGGAAACGGGAGGTTAAGTCCCGATTCCGAGTGCATGAGTGTAGTTAACATGAAGTGAGGTACGGACTGGCAAGTAAAAAACCGTTGTGACCTGTTCTCATGAGACAAAGTTTTTCTCCGCGTAGCCCTACCCTGTGATAGTATACCATGACTTCGCGCCGTGGGCTGCTACTTCGGCTCTCCGCACTCACCGGAGCGGCCGGTCTCAGCGGCTGTTCATCCCTGCTAGCCAGGCAAGCGGAGTCGCCGACGGGTGACCTCGACCCGAACCCGCGGGCCGACGACCTCCCGATACGGCAACACGCCTGGAACGAGCGCCTTCGGAGCGACGGCGCTGGCAACGACCTGTTGCCACGTCATTTCCGACTGTTCATGCTCGACCTTGATGCCGCCCCGTCGGATTCTGCCGCGGAGACCGTCGAGCTAGCGATGCGGACGCTGGAGGACGCCTACGAGTTCAACAGTGCAGGGCTCCTGCATATGCTCGGCTGGGGGACGAGTTATTTCGACACCTACGGGTCGCTCGATTCGTCCCCGATACGCAGCCCGCGGGTCCTCTCCCGGACCGACGACCCCGACTTGCAGTCTTTCGACGCGATGCTCGTCCTTGCGAGCGACGTTCCGTCGAACCTCGCCGCCGCCGAGTCGGCGATGTTCGACACGCGGCCGAGGCTTGCGGATGCGGAGGTGCAGGGTCGACTCGGCGACGTGTTCTCTGTCGCAGACCGCCGCGGCGGGTTCGTCGGCGAAGGGCTTCCAGCGGCCCACGCCGACGCGGAAGGCGTCCCCGCCGATATCCCCGAAGAGTCACATATGTTCTCTGGCTTTTTTGCCGGCCGGGCCGGCACGCAGGCCAGCGAGGACCGCGTCACCATCGACGACGGCCCCTACGCCGGCGGGACGACAATACACCTCTCACGAATCAACGAGGCCTTCGACAACTGGTGGGAGCTGGCCCAGTCAGACCGCGTCAAGCGACTGTTCTCGGCGGAGTTCTCCCCGGAGGACATCGACAGAGGGAGCCTCCCCTTCGCCGAGATGGTCCGCGAGCACGCGAGCAGCGAGGGAACGGTCGGCCACTTCGAGAAAGTGGCCCGCGCCCGCAAGGATGGGGAGCCGCTTCTCCTCCGGCGCGACTTCAACACGATTGACGGCGGCCAAGCCGGGATTCACTTCCTCTCGCTCCAGGAACGCCCGCGTGATTTCGAGGAAGTCCGGGACGCGATGAACGGCTGGTGGCTCCGGGAAGAACACGAAGAACTCCGGGACCGGCAGAACAACGGCCTGCTGGAATTTATCGAAGTCGCGTCACGCTCGAACTTCTACGTCCCGCCGCGTGACAGACGGGCCTTTCCGGCCCCATAGCTGTCGCTCGCGTGCAGGGTGAGCCACGAAAATAGGACAAGACCTGACGCCGATAGCGGTTCACTCCTCGTCGTCGTCCGATGTCGTGTCGTTCTGGTTCACGTCACCCGGCCAAACGCCGTGGTCCCAGACCTCGAAGTCGTTGAATGTCTCTGTCGCACCCTTGGGTTTCCACTCGCTTTTTTCGTGTGCCATTGTGTATCATCTGTCTCAGTGGTCGGGCTTAAGCTTTGGTGCCGTCACTCAGACGGCGTTCCCGGCGGTTTCTGCTCGTCCGTAACTTCATCAAGGAACGCGTTGGCGTAGAGGTCGACGTGCATCTTCAAGACCGCGCTCTCGTCGATGCCACTCTCTTCGGCCTGTCGACGGAGCAACGCGGCCAGTTCGGCTGTTGGTTCGTACCGTACCTCGCGACCGTCGACCTCGAACGCCACGTCGTGGGACTGTGAGACGAGGTGCTCGACCTCCAGTAACGCCTGCTCGACTTTCGTTTCCATCGCCTCGTCAATGTCCTCTAATCGCCGGTCAGCCCACTCCTCGGCGGCCGCATACAGTCGGTCACTCACCTCGAAGGCGAGCGTCAAAACGACACCCCCTCACCCTCGAACTCGGGCGTCCACAGCGTCGTCTCCTCACACACTGGACAGTCCTGTCGGCGCGGCTGTCCCTCGAACGCCGAGAGGTCTATCATCTGGCCGCATTTCTCGCAACTGTAGTAGGTCATTCTTCGGATGGCGGCCACGACTGTGGGGCCGGGTCCGACTCGGTTATCTCGGAGTACAGGACCACGAGCGCTCCGAGCACGATGGTCAACACCAGCACCCCGGCGATGCCGCCCAGCGCGTTCTGGCCGACATACGTTGCTGTGCCGGTCGCGAGGTCGATGGTCGACAGTACTTCGAACAGCGTCAGTAACAGCCAGACGAAGGCACCCAGTACCACGAACGTGAGTATCTTCGACTGTCGGACCGCGGTTCGGAGTGTCATTGTCGTTCGTGTATGACAATGACCAGCAAGCATTATAAATATACGGCGTCACTCATCAGCGAGGTCCCAGTCCGCTTTCTCGGCGGCGTCGGCGAGTGGGATGAACTCCCAGCCGGTCCGCTCTGCAATCGGCTCGTCGTCCGGGCGGCCGACGAGGACCATCCGCTCGGCGTAGAACATAGAGTGCTTGTCGATGTCGGCAAGTCGCTCGGCTGGCTCCTGGCCCGCGCCGCTGAAGAAATCGGCGTCGATGCCATGGTCGCGCTGGAACTTGTTGATGACGAACGCCTCCACGTCGCCGACGATACCGACCCAGTCGGCCCATCCCCGCGCCTCACGGAACACCAGTTGCGGGTCGGCGAACTGCCGGGCCGCGTCGTAGGTCACGGCCATCGTCATGTCGTCGATACCGCCGCCGTGCGGACCGCTCGCTTCGACAGACGCCTCGCCAGCAGCGGGGTCCTCGGCGACGTTCGAGGCCGGGTCAGTGTCAGTCGCGGCTGCGCCGCCCGCGCCGCCGCTGTCCGTCGGAATGCCGACCGGCTTGTCTTTGTTCTCCCGCGGGACGTGGGGGACCGGCTGTCCCCCGGGGTCTGCGCTGGCCGTCTCTCCGCTGTTCCTCTCGGCATCAGTGGCCGCGTCGGGACTCGTATTTATGGCTGCAGCGGGACTGCCAGCCTCGGCGTCGCTGTCGGGCCGTACCGATTCAGTCCCAGTTGCTCCGGTGTCGGGTTCATCCACGGGGTCGCCTTCATCGCTCCAGAACCAGTCGCCCCGGTTCGGCGTCTCTTCGTCGTCCTGTACGTCGAGTTCATCGAGGTCTATTTCGTCTGTCATTCTCCGAGTGCTGTGTCCGCTGGTAGTGTCGACTGGTCGACGGCGTCCGCGAGGCCGAGCCGTTCGATTGTCTCGGGAGTGGGGTGGCCATCGGCGTCCCAGCCCCGTTGCCTGTAGTACTCATCAAGCATCGCGTCGAAGGATTCGGTGTCGATTGCCGCGCCAGCGTTCGGGCCAGAATCAAGCGGTTCCTGCAGCTTTGCCGGCAGTTCGTCGTCGGCCCGCGAAATACCCTCGCGGACGTTGAACAGGCGCGTGAGTGTCCAGACCCGCTCGCCAACTGTCGCAAGGTCGCCGTCCGTGTCCAGTCCGACTGCATCAAGCCACTCAGCGCCGAGGTCGTCGAACGCGTCGCCGACGAAGTCGTCCACGACGAGACACCACAGCACCGAACGCTGGTCCTGTTCGCGGATGACGGCCGCGGCCGCCCGCTCGGGGCCCCAGTTGCCATCGAACCCCTCCCGCTCGATGGGGAGCGCCCGCCGATGACAGGCCCCGCGGTCGCTGGTCGCGTACGCCAGTGCCATGCTCCGTGCGCCGCGGGGGTCGTACGCGGGCAGTTCCATGGCCTTGACCGTCGGCAGGAGGTCGTCCCCGCCTAGACGGGCCGAGGCCGCGTCAACGCCGTCGGCCAGAGCGTCGCCGAGCGTCGACTCCCGCGCGACGATTTCTTCGAGGAGCGCTCGCGCGTCGTCAGGACTCCCGTAATCGAGCGATTCCGCAAGCAGGCCGGCGTCGCCGGCTTTGATAGCCCACGCGACGGCGCTTCCGGCGCTGATGAGGTCGAGCCCCAGTCGGTTGCATGTCTCGCCCAGCGTCGCCACGGCGTCGAAGTCGTCGATGCCAAGCCCGGCCCCAAGGCTCATCGCCGTCGCCCCGCGGGGCACGGTCTCGCCATCTTCAGTCTGGACGCGAAAGCCGCCGGGACTGTCCGCGTCGTCGTACTCTCGGCCCGCGGCAAGTTCCTGTACGGCCTCGATACCGACGCTGTCGGCCCCCTCGAACTGGCCGTCTTCCCAGCCGCGCGTCGAGAGCGCGCCGATCGCGTTGGCGAAATCGACTGTCTCGACGGTCCCGCTGGCGTTGAGCCACTGTCCGGTGTCGCCCTCGCGGTACCGCTTGGCGTACTGCTCCCGTAGCTCCGCGAGGTCCGTCGGCGGCTCACCGCGGACGACGACGGCTTTCAGCCGTTTTGCGCCCATCACTGTTCCGGCACCGCCCCGCCCCGCGTGGTGTTCGCCGCCGTCAGAAGCGATAGTCGCGAACGCGACGCCCTGCTCGCCCGCCGGGCCGATACACGCCACCGCAGCCTCGGGGAACGCTGCGTCGGTTTCGGCTGTATCCTGCCCCCACGTCTCGGCGGGTTCGACCGTCGCGCCGTCGGCCTCGACGACGAGTTTGACCGGCTCCGAAGCGCGCCCGGTGACAAGAATCCCGGTGTGGTCCTGCAACGCGCCGGCCAGCGTGTCCGGGAACGTCCCGCCCGCATAGGAGTCGAGGAAGCCGCCAGTCAGGGGCGACTTCGTGACCGCCGCGTAGCGTGTCTCGCCGGGGAGCAGCCCGGAGACCGGCCCGAGCATGAACAACAGGATGTTCTCGGGGCCTAGCGGGTCGGTGCCGGCGTCGAGTTTGTCGTACAGGTACCGAGCGCCGAGTCCCTTGCCGCCCACAAACTGGCGACGCCAGGCCTCCGGAACCGGACAGCTCTCGACCGATGCCGACGACAGGTCGACGTGGAGCATCCGGTCCCGATTAGCTACTGTCATCATACCTCACTCTTCCGTCTGTCGACTAAAGGATTACCCACAGCACCAAGCACCTTTGTGCCAGACCCGAGAAGGCAGGGTATGCGCGCAGGTGTCATCGTTGCGGGCGGTCGGTCGACGCGGTTCGGCGACAGCGACAAAGCCGTCGCCGACCTCGCTGGGACACCGATGGTCCGCCGCGTCGCCGACCGCCTTGGCGAAGCCGTCGACGAACTCGTCGTGAACTGCCGCGAGGACCAGGTCGAGGCCATCGACACGGCGCTATCGGACCACACGCTTGAGCCGACGTTCGCGCTCGATGAGGACCCCGACCAGGGACCGATGGCTGGCATCGCGACCGGGCTGGGGGCCGTCGACAGCGAATACGCTGCGGTGGTGGCCTGCGATATGCCCTTTGTCGACCCAACGTTCGTCGACTACCTGTTCGAGCGAGCGGCGTCCCACGAGGCCGCAGTCCCACGTCCGGACGAGTGGTTTCAGACGACACAGGCGGTGTACCACGCCGACGCAATGCATGACGCCTGTCAGCGAGCACTGGAGCGCGGTGAGCACAAAATCGTCGAACCGTTGTTCGACCTTGAGTACGTTGTCGTTGAGCGCGAAGACGTGCTCGCACACACTTCACTGGATACGTTCAAGAACCTCAACACCCGTGAGGAGTTCGAGGCCGCGGCCGAGCGGTTCTGAACGAGCGGGGCCGGTGTCGCCTCGCTCTCAGACGACTGCCACCAGCGGGTCGTCGCTCCGCATCTCAGCAAGGACGACACGCGACACGTCGGCTTGGTCGTGAATCGCCTCGGCAACGGCCCGCGCGCTTGTTTCGAGTCCCGCGTCATCGACCATGTTGAGCAGCGGAACCGCGGTCGCGTTGGCTGGCACGTCTTTCAGCCCGCCCTGCTCGTGGGCGAGGACCGCAGCGACGTCTTGCGGTCGAATCTCGTCACCGCGAGCGAGCCCGGTAATCGCGGTAACTTCGTCGACCCGGTGGACGATGTCGTCGGTCAAGGGTTCGCCGACGACGTGGGCGCTGGCAATCGGGACGACGGTCGAGGCCGACGTGGGGAGCTGTGGCTCGCGGTCGCTCGGCGCTTTGAACTCTCGCATCCGTGCGCCGTCGGCTTTCACCAGAATCGGATGGTCGATATCAGCCAGGTCGGCAACAGTCCCCGGGTCGTAGCCGCGGTAGCGGTCCGGTCGCTCCTGTGCCGGGACGACGCCTAGCGGCCACGCAGACGCCTCGTCAATGGCTGTCCGTGGGGTTTCCGTCACGACAACGTCCTCGACCCACCCGTCGAAAATCGGAATCCGAACCGTCGCGGTGACGACGGCGTGTTCTAGTCGCGCTGCGAGCGTCGCCATCGTCGTTTTCTTGCCCCCAGCGCCGACAAAGCAGATGGTCCCATGTCGTGCGTCTAGCGCGTCGACGATGTCCATACGCAGTACACGGCGGTCGCCTGATTAATCATTACCCCGTGTCCGATGACGGAACCGGACCAGTCACGCCATTTAATAGGCTGTGCTGTGAACAGTTAGCAAGGATATGCTCGAAGACGACTTCGGTCGCGAGGTCTCCGGTGTCCGCGTCTCCCTCACCGACCGGTGTAACTTCGACTGCGTCTACTGCCACAACGAGGGGCTGGGCGACACACGGGGCCCGATGGAGGCACAGGACGACGAACTCACTGCTGACACCATCGTGGCCTTCCTCGAAGTCGCCGCCGAGTTCGGCGTCGACTCGGTGAAGTTCACCGGCGGGGAGCCGATGCTCCGGGAGGACCTGGAGGAAATCGTCCGGCGCGCCCCCGACGAGATGGAGGTGTCGATGACGACCAACGGCACCTTCCTCCCCGGCCGCGCCCCGGACCTCGTCGACGCAGGTCTTGAGCGGGTCAACGTCTCACAGGACGCTCTCGACAGCGAGGCCTTCGCCGAACTGACCCAGAGCGGGGCCTACGACCGCGTCCTCGAAGGGGTCGAAGCGGCGCTGGACGCTGGCCTCGAGCCGGTAAAGCTCAACATGGTCGTCTTCGAGCCGACCGCGGGCTACGTCCCGAAGATGGTCGACCACGTCGCCGAGAACCCCGGTCTCCAGCTCCAGCTTATCGAGTACATGCCGGAACTGGCGGGCCATCCGGAGTGGGCTATCGACATCGACCGCGTCCACGACTGGCTCGAAGACCGCGCCGACAAGGTCGAACACCGCGAGATGCACGACCGCAAGCGCTACTGGATGCACAGCGGCGAGGCGACGGTCGAAGGTGATAGTGCCTCCACCTCGCTGGCCGCGTCCGACGGCGGGATACGAACGGAGCCGGTCAACAACCACAACAGCGGGATGGTCGAAATCGTCGACCCCGTCGGCAACGAGAACTTCTGTGCGAACTGTCATCGCGTGCGGCTCACCCACGACGGCTACCTCAAGGGCTGTCTGAACCGCAACGATGACCTGCGTGACATCGGCACGACCAAAGAGTCGATGCGCGCCGCGTTCCGCGAGACGGTCGACACTCGCGTCCCCTACTACGGCGAGTACATGATTGAAACCGAGGACGGCGAGTGGGAGATAAACGAGGAGTACATCGACACCGACGGGGACCGTGCGCCCTACGAGTACTCGGAGTAGCGGCCGCCGCGGAGGGGTTCGCTCACTGTTTCGCCGTCGGACACGACCGTCATGAGTTTCACGTTCCGCGACCAGACGACAGTTTCGCTGTCGTGGAATGAACTGACCGGCGCAATCGGGGACTCGGCGACGGTACTCCCAGTTGTTGTCGCCGTCGCCGTGCTGACGAAGCTCTCGCTCCCGGTCATGCTCGTCTGGTTCGGCGTTTTTCAGGTCGTCTGGGGGCTGTACTACGGTGTTCCCATATCAGTCGAGCCGATGAAGGCGTTCGCCGCGCTGGTCATCGCCGGGACCATCTCGACTGGCGAACTCGTCGTTGCAGGGCTTTTGCTGGCCGGCATCCTGCTCGTCCTTGGAACCACACAGTCGCTCGAAGTGGTCAATCAGTACGTCGACGATACCGTTGTCCGCGGGGTGCAACTCGGCGTCGCGCTGGTCCTGCTCGAAACCGGCGTGGGCCTCGGACTCAACGACCCAAGACTCGTGGCTGTCGCCGTTGGCATTGTTGCCGTCCTTGCGGTGGTCGGCCACAGCAGGCAGAGCGCCTTCGCCGTTTTTGTCCTTGGAGCCGCCATCGCCCTCGCGGAGACCGGGGTTCCGACGCCGGCCGTCCCAGCGGTTGAGGCCATGTTTATGCTTCCGACAATGACGCTATCGTTGCAAACGGGGGAGGCCGTCCTCGCACAGATCGCGGTCACGGTCGGCAACGCCGCCCTCGCCACGTCGGTCCTGCTCGCCGATTATTTCGACCGGGACGTATCTGCGGACCAGCTCTCGAACAGCATGGGGCTGATGAATCTGGTCGCGGTCCCTTTCGGCGCGTTCCCGATGTGTCACGGGAGTGGCGGCGTCGCCGGGAAGTACGCATTCGGGGCCAGAACGCCCGGCGCGAATCTGCTACTCGGTGCGGGCTACGTGCTGACTGCGTTCCTCGCCGTCGGCGTCATCTCGGCCTATCCGACGGCGCTACTCGGGGTCATTCTGGTACTGATCGCACTCCAACTGGGCTGGACCGGGGTTTCCAGCACGGATGACTTGGCAGTTGTCGCTGCAATCGGTGTCGTCGGCGTGCTCGTCAACCTCGGCCTCGCGCTCGTCCTCGGCGTCCTCGTCCAGCAACTGCGTGCCCGACTGTAACTCAGCGGCTGGCCCCCACACGCTTGTAGCAGGAGCCCGAAGGGTCGACCGATAAATGCGCCCCGCAACAGAACTTGAAAATCTACTCGGAGAGGCGGAGTCGCTCACGATTGTCTGTCACAACAACCCTGACCCCGACTGTCTGGCCAGCGCGCTCGCGCTCGGTCGCATTGCGGCCGCCGTCGGCATCGACGAACGACGCATCCTCTACAGCGGCGAGATATCACACCAGCAGAACCGCTCGTTCGTCAATCTGCTGGAGATGGACATTCAGGAGTTCGATAGAGCCGACGTGATTGACCGGGACCCTTCGGAACTACTCGCCTTCGTCGACCACTCGATTCCAGGGGCGAACAACCGGGTTCCCGATGATGTCTCGGTCGATATCGTTGTCGACCATCACCCCGCCGAGGATATCAGCGCCCGGTTCGTCGACCACCGGGTGGAGATCGGGGCGACGGCGACGATACTGACCGAGTACCTGCGGGACCTCGAAATCGAACTCGACGACCGGCTGGCGACAGCGTTGCTGTTTGCCATCCGCCGGGAGACGCTGGGATTCCTGCGCGGCGTGACGCCGGATGAGTACGGGGCGGCCGGCTTTCTGACGGACACGGCCGATTCGGACCTGTTGCGACAGCTCTCTTCGCCGTCGATCAGCGGTGCAACCGTCGACGCTATCGCGGACGCAATCGGAAACCGGACAGTCCGCGGGTCGGTGCTGATTTCACACGTCGGCCGGACGCCCGAGCGGGACGCCCTGCCGCAGTCGGCTGATTATCTGGCGACGCTTGAGGGCGTCGAGGCGGCCATCGTCTTTGGCATTGTCGAGGACACGATTCAGCTCAGCGCCCGCTCGACGGACTCCCGGGTCAACATCGGTGACATTCTGAGTGAGTCCCTGAGCGATGTGGGGAGCGCAGGGGGACACCGCGAGATGGCCGGCGGCGAAATCCCGCTTGGCATCTTCGCCGATTACACGAGCGACGACACCGTGCTTGTCGATATTGTCGAGCAGGTGATTTCGGCGCGGCTCTTTGCCGGGTTGAATCTCTCGGAAGACAGCTAAGCCGCTGTTCAGGACAGCCGGAACGTTTCTAGGTTCTTCGGGTTGTGCGTCCGCATGTTGAACTTCTGGTACAGCGCCGAAGAGAGCTGGTTCGTCGTGGACGCGTCGCCGTGGACACAGAGGATCTTCTCCGGCCGCGGGTGCATTGTCTCGACGAACGACTCAAGCCCCTGTCGGTCGGCGTGGCCGGAGAAGCCATCGACCGTCTCCACGTTGAGTCTGAGGCTCACCCGCTCGGCGCGTGGCCCGCTCGTGTCGCCAAGGGTGATTTCGTCCTGTCCGCGCTGAATCTGGCGACCGAGGGTGCCTTCGGCCTGATAGCCGACGAACGCCATCGTGCTGTCCGGGTCGCTGCCCAGCAATCGGAGCCAGGACATCACGGGGCCGCCGGTGACCATTCCGGAGGTAGTCAGGATAATAGCCGGTTCGTCGTCGGCGATGTCCTGTCGCATCTCGTCGCCGCCGTCGACCTGCTCGAACTGCTCGGCGAGGAACGGGTTCTCGTCTTCGTAGAGGATTCGCTGGCGGAGGTCGTCCCGGAGGTACTCCGGGTACGCGGTGTGGATAGCCGTCGCCTCCCGAATCATCCCGTCGAGGTACACCGGCATCGTCGGAATATCGCCCTTCCGCATCGCTTCTTCGAGGACAAGCATGAGTTCCTGCGACCGCCCCACGGCGAATGCCGGAATCAGTACCTTGCCGTCGTTCTCGTAAGACTCGTTGATAACGTCTCTGAGAACCCGTTCGGAGTCAGACTGGTCGGTCTGGTAGTCGTTCTTGCCGCCGTAGGTCGACTCCAGCACGAGCGTCTCGACGCGGGGGAAGTCGTTGACGGCCCCGTCGAGCAGGCGGGTGTCTTTGTAATGGATGTCCCCGGAGAAGGCGACGTTGTAGCGGCCCTCGCCGATATGGAAGTGACACACTGCCGACCCAAGGATGTGGCCGGCGTTGTGCATCGTGAGCTTGATATCCGGCGCAATGTCGGTGACGTTGCCGAACTCCAGCGGAATCGTGTGTTTCAGTGCGTCCCGGACCTGCTGGCTCTCGTAGGGCGGTGTCCGCCCTTCCTTCGAGGCCACGTCGAGGTAATCCAGCTGGAGCAAGCCCATCAGGTCCCGCGTCGGTGCAGTCGTGTAAATCGGCCCGTCGTAACCGTATTTGAACAGAATAGGAATGAGCGCGGAGTGGTCGAGGTGGGCGTGTGTCAGGACGACGGCATCGAGGGAGTTCGGCCCCGCAGCGAGCGCTTCGGGAGCCTGGAGATACGGAACCTCGCCCTCAGCGCCGGGTTTGTCGCCACAGTCGATGAGGATGCGGGACTCCGGCGTCGAGAGGATGAAGGCGGCGCGCCCGACCTCACGACAGCAGCCGAGCGTGGTGAGTCGAACCCAGTCCTCGTCGCTCGTGGTTGGGCGGTTGATCTGTCGACCGACGCGCTGGAGGATATCTCGGCGTTCTTCGCGTTCCTGTTTGAGGTAGTTCCGGACGTTCGAGACAGTCGAGGACTCCATCGGCGGCGTCCGGACGACCTCGGGGGTCCAGCCGACGGATGCAGAAATCTCGTCCAGCGTTGCCCCGTGGCGGCCGATGACGCGACCGGGCTTTTCGGCCTCAATAAATACCTCGCCCGTCTGGCGGTCGAAATCCAGATTCTGGACGCCGGCGTCCTCGGGAATCGTCTGCGTGATTTGGGCCCGGGCTTCGTTCGGCGGCACGAGGGCTTCCTGCGTGGGGCGAACGTTGATGCGTTTGCGGAGCGTCTGTGCAAGATTTCTGACGATGCCGTCGCGGTTGGCGACCGTCTGCGCGTCCGGCGTGTAAATAACTAGTTCCGGCCCCTCGAACGCGACCGATTCGATTTCGATGTCGTCTGGTGTCTCTTCTTCGACCTGTGCTTTGATTCGATCAAGTGTCTCGTCTGCGGAACTCATAAGTTTGGAGATGGAGGCCCGATAGCCGTCGGAAAACCACGGCTCTCGACTGCCGTTATCTAGCGGGAGTGCAAGCACGGTAAAGAACCTTTGCTTGTCTCGTTATGTCATCGCGTGGTCGTGTCTCGGCAAGAACCGGCGAATTTTAGTGTGGGACTGCGAGTTGTATCTATATGGGCTTTGGTAGCTACGATGAATCCGAACAGAAAGACAACGACGTAGACGCGGACGACAGCGAGGGTGTTGCGGTCCACGAGAACGACCACGACGGGTCGGTCTCCTTCGAGACGGAGGCGACCACGAGCGACCTCGTCGACAAGCTCGGCGACATGAAAGACGAAGATGAAGAGTAACGCCGCCACTTCCGGCCGCGCTTACTGACCGACTTTTTGTGCAAGTTCGCCGCGCTCGTCGAGCTGTTCGAGGATATCACTGCCACCGATGAACTCCCCGTCGACGAACGTCTGTGGGATCGTTTCGCGCCCGCTGTGGCGCTCCAGAGCTTCCCGATAGGCGTCGGTCGCTTTGAGCACGTCCACTGTCTCGATGTCGTCGCGGTGTTGTTGCAGTAGTGCGAGTGCCTTCTTCGAGTAGCCACACTGTGGCATCAGCTCGTTGCCTTTCATGAACAGCACGACCTCGTTGTCCTCGATGACACTGTCTACCTGCTCCGTGACCTCTTCCGGGGAAAGTTCTTCGGGCTCGAATGCCATACCGCCACTAACGGCGTCGGCAATAAAGGCGTACCGACGGGGCGAGTGAGGCCCCATCACCGAGACCCGGCTACTCTGCTTCCGCAGGTGTCAGCGTCGTCAGCTCGATGGCGTGAATGTCGCGAGTGAGATGGTCCCCCAGCGCGTCGTGGACGAGCTGGTGCTGGTCAACTAGCGACTCCCCTTCGAACACCGGCGAAACCACGCGTACGGCGTAGTGTTTGTCGTCGTCAGGGTCCCGCGGTGTGGTGACCGTCGCCTGTGCTTCCGGAAGCGCTTCCTCGATGAGTTCGGCGACCGCATCCTCGTCCATACGCGTTCTGAAGAGAGCGGCGGGCAAAACAGTTGGCGTCACAGTCGCGTCGTGGGCACCAACTGAGCGACAGTACCCGGTCGAAGGCGGCCAGTCACAGGGGTACAAGCCCGCCAGTCACGACCGGTTTGACCAACCGATTCACGTCCGCGTCTGTGGTGACCGGCTGTGAATCCCTGTCGGCTGAACCACAGGTGTTTGTGCCCCGGATGCGTAGACCGCATATGAGCGACGCAACGCTCGTCTACGACGACGACTGTGGCTTCTGTACATGGTGGGCGGACTTCATCGGCGAACGGTCTGATCTCGAAATCGTTGGCTTCTCTGCGCTCGGCGACGACCTGCTAGAGCGACTCCCAGACGACTACGAGTCCTGTTCGCATCTGGTGACCGAGGAGGACGTGTATTCCTGCGGGAAATCCATCGAAACCGCGCTTACATACACCGAACTCGGCAAGCCAGCACGACCGCTGGTCTCGTTCCTCCGGCAGTTCGAGGACTACGAGCGGTTCCGCGAGCGGGCCTATCGACAGGTCGCGGATAACCGTTCGAAGTGGGGGAAGGTCATGTCAAAGACGCCGCCAGCGCGCAGGGATAACTCGGACTGACGCCACATTCCCAAAACTGCTGGACGACGTTCACACATCGATCAGCGGTAGTCCGCGACAGTCGCCCGTCCACTCACCTCATCAGTTGCTGGTGGGTCGGCTTCATACAGCGGTCCTGAACGACGCGGCGGCCAGCCGCTTCAGCGCGTTCGACGGCGTCGTCGTCGTGGATACCAAGCTGGAGCCAGATGACGGCGTCGTCGTCGCGTTCTAGGGCCGCGTCAACGATGTCGCGGACCTCATCGCTGGGCCTGAACACGTCAACGATGTCTATTTCACCCGGAACCTCTGCCAGTGAGTCGTAGGCCTTCTGCCCGAATATCTCGTCAGCGAAGGGGTTGACCGGAATTACTTCGTACCCCTGTTCGCTAAGGTACTTCGGAATCTCGTGGGCGTCCTTGCCGGGGCTGGTCGAGCACCCGACGACGGCGACACGGTCATATTCGAGAATCTCCCGGAGTTCGTCGTCCGAAGTAACAGGCATACACGAAGGTTCGTCGGGCAGCAACAAAAGGGATTGCCTGCTGGACCTACTCCGCGGGCTCGTCGGCCTCTGTCGGTTCCTGCAGGTACGTCTCGCCCCACGCCGCCATTTCGGTGATTACGGACTCCAGCGACTCCCCGTGTTCGGTGAGCGAATAATTGACGCGAAACGGCTGTTCGTTGATTACTTCCCGGTCGACGAGCCCTTTCTCCTGCAGGTCTTCAAGGCTGTCAGAGAGGACTTTAGAAGAAATCCCATCGACGTTCTCTTTGAGTTCGTTAAAGCCTGATGGGCCGTTATCAAGCAATCGGTGGATGATAACGGGGTGCCACTTCTTCCCGATAAGGGACGCCGTCGTGGTTATGGGGCACCAGTCCTCGCCAGCACACCAGACGGAGAGCTTCTCTGGTGAATCGCTCATATCTTGTCGGGATTTCGGCCGCGGCCGGCTAATAACTACCCCTGTGCAAGTAGCCGGACTCCATCGTTTGGGAACCACATCGAGAGACTCAGCAGGACATCGCACACTGAGGCCTACCCAGAGCTATGAGCTATTATACCCGAGTGTGTCCCTCTCCGCTATTTCCTGCGGCGCGGTTACGCTGGGAGAGAGTAGCCATATTTTTCTCCGGTTATTCAGTGTATTCTTGTATGGTTGCAGTCACCGTGTGGAACGAAAATCAGCATGAACGGGCGACAGGCCCGGCCAATGCGATGTACCCCGACGGGATCCACACGACGTTGGCTGAGACGCTTACTTCGTACGGCCACACCGTTCAGACAGCGACACTCGATGACCCAGCCCACGGACTGACCGAGACGGTGCTCGCCGAAACTGATGTGTTACTGTGGTGGAGCGATATCGCCCACGATGTTGTTAGCGATGCGACTGCGAACCGCGTCGAGCAGGCCGTCCGTGACGGGATGGGGTTCATCCCGCTCCATTCCAGTCACGAGTCGAAGCCGTTCGAGGCACTCATGGGGGGGACTGGCACCCTGCGCTGGCGCGAGGAGGGCGAGCGTGAGCACGTCTGGGTCGTCGAAGCGAGCCATCCTATTACCGATGGACTACCCGAGGAGTTCGAACTCGAACGTGCCGAGATCTACGGAAAGGGGTTCGACCTGCCGACACCGGACACGCTAGTGACTGTAAGTTGGTGTGACGACGGCACGGTGTTTCCCAGCGGGTGTTGTTACTACCGTGATGCAGGAAGAATATTCTACTTTCAGCCCGGCCACGAGACGTTTCCAGTGTACCACCGGCCGGTCGTCCAGAAGCTCTTGCACAACGCCGTTACGTGGGCCGCGCCGAATGAGCCCGACCGCCCCTGCGCCGGACAGTCCTGACAAGCAGCACAATTGTTATGCTGGCCATTGGCCCCCGGATGACCCGTCTCCTGTTCAATTGACTGGCTGGAAACGGCGGCCTGAATCCGCACGTAGGTGATTAGGAGGGGTTTTCAGGAACAGTAGGAACTGTTTGCGCTCAGGAGGGGGAGCGAAGGTGACTGCAAACTTAGGGGGCTGGGTCACAACCGCGAGCCAGCATGCGAGGACAACAGCAAAGCCGTGGACCGATTCCAAAGGGTTTGTATCTAATGACTCCGGAGAGTGGCCTATGACAGAGAACGTAGTGGTGCTTGGTTCGGGGTACGCCGGCGCGGGGGCAATAAAGAGTTTCGAGGACGAGTTAGATGGCCAGACGGACGTTGATGTGACCTGGATTTCTGAGACGGACTATCATCTGGTCTTGCACGAGTCTCACCGCTGCATCCGGGACCCGAGCGTGCAGGAGAACATCGCCATCCCTGTCCACGAAATCAAGCAGCCGTCGACGTCATTTATTCAGGACGAGGTCGTCGGCATCGACACCGACGCCCAAGAAGTGGCCCTCGCCGACTCCGACACCGTCGAGTACGACTACTTGCTCGTTGGGCTGGGCTCCCAGACGGCCTTCTTTGGCATCGAGGGCCTCAAAGAGCACGCTCTGACGCTCAAGAGCCTCGACGACGCGCTTGAAATCCACGACAAGATTCAGCAAGCGGCCCGCGAAGCCTCCACAAACGACCCAGCACAGGTCGTCATCGGCGGCGCTGGCCTCTCCGGCATTCAGACCGCCGGCGAGGTTGCCGAGTTCCGCGACGAACACAACGCGCCAATCGACATCCACCTCGTCGAAGGCCTCGACCAGGTCTTGCCCAACAGCGACCCGGAACTGCAGGGTGCCCTGCGCAAGCGTCTGGAAGCCGCCGACGTGAACATCAAGTGCGGGGAGTTCATCGGCGAAGTCGACGAGGAGACGGTCTACATCGGCGACGAGGACGAACTGGAGTACGACGTACTGGTCTGGACGGGCGGCATCACCGGCCGCGATTGTATGCAAGACGTCGACCTGGACAAGGACGAGCGCAACCACCGCGTCCACGCAGAAGGGAACTTCCAGACCGAGGATAAACACGTCTTCGCGATCGGCGACTCGGCGCTGATCGACCAGCCGGGCGACCAGCCCGCCCCGCCGACCGCGCAGGCCGCCTGGCAGGCCGCCGAAGTCGCCGGTGAGAACCTTGCTCGCGCCGTGCGAGGCCAGCCGCTGAAGACGTGGACCCACAAGGACAAGGGCACGGTTGTTTCGGTCGGCGAGAAAGCCGTCGCCCACGACGTGGTGAACATGCCTATCGAGACGTTTGGCGGGATGCCGGCGAAACTGCTGAAGAAAGCGATTGCCGCCCGCTGGATCAACGACATGACCGGTGTTGGTCGGGCCGCCAAGGCCTGGCCTGACATGTAGCGAGTACCTTTTTACGTCACCTCCCCTCCTCGCGCCTCCGGCGCTGCGGGGAGCAGGGTCGTAAAAATCTACGCTAAAAACGACCTCCGTGTCGCGTTCTGCGAACGCGCTCGGAGTGAAACCGCGCTCGCTCCGCTCGCGCGGTATGCCGTGTCTGCCACCTTCCCCAGTAGCTATTGATATATGCCGCCGTCTGTAGGTCGCTACCAAGCAGACTCTAACACGCCGACAATATCGTCCCGGGTTGGCTCCAGCCCCGACGGGACGTTCATCATGAAGGCGTCTTCAAGGACGGCATCGGCGACTTCGGGAAACTCCGCCCGGTCGGGGCCGGCTACGTCCCGGAGTTGTGTTGGCAGTCCCAGCGTCGTCACTACCTCACTGACTCGGTCAACGACCGCCGTACCAGGGTTGTCAGCGTCGCCGACCCCGAGTGCGTCGGCCAGAAGTGACCGCCGGCCGTCGACCTGCTCGAAGAGGTACGAGAGCGCGTGCGGAGCAATGATTCCGTGAGCCGCGCCCTGCTGGACGTCGTCGGTCCGGGTTAGTCCGTGGCCGAGGGCGTGGATCAGCGAGAGCGTCGTCCCGTTGGCCCGCGAGATACCGTACTGGACGAGCATGAGTCCCTGCGTGACCGACTGGTACACCCATGGGTCGTCGTCACCGTTACCGAACGCGAGCAGGCCTTCTGTGAGAAGGTCGAGGCCGTGCGACGCTGTGGCGTCGGTTATCGGAGTTGCGTTGGCCGCGTACAGCGTCTCGATACCTTTGTCGAACCCGTTCATCGCCGACGCCGCGAGGACCGACCGGGGCGTCGTCGCAATCAGTTCGGGGTCGTAACAGGCGGCCGCGGGCATCAGTTCCGGGTCACTGACACCGCCGCTGGCCGGTTCGTCCACAGGACAGGTGTCTGGTGCGGCTGTGACGCCAGCAACGATAGAGAGGTCAGCGCCGGCCAGCGTCGTCGGGACGGCGATAATCGGTGGCAGTGCTGCTTCGGGGACAGCTATCGTTCCGGAATCAGCGAACGCCGTGCCGACAGCGGTTGGGTCGCGGTCGGTCGCCGCGAGAATACTGATGATTTTTGCCACGTCGAGGCTGCTCCCGCCGCCGACGGCCACGAGACAATCGGCGTCAGCCTCGCGGAAGCGTTCGAGCCCGTCGTACGCAGTGCCGAGCCGCTTGGCTGGCGTTGTCTCCGCGAAGACGCCGGCAAGTCGGTCACCGAGTCCGTCCCGAACAGGGTCCATCACGGCCGGCGTCTCACCGACGGTAGTGCCACAGACGACCAGTGCACGGTCGTAGCCCTGCTCGTCTAACTCCGTACCCAGCGACCGCACGGCGTCAGGGGCGTATCGGAGCGTCGCGGGGGCATACTCGAACCGAAACGGGGCCTCAAGGTCGCCGGCAACCGGTGTGTCGGCCATCGGTGTGACGCATTCGGCCCCGCTCGTCTTTAGGCCTTCAGGTCGCCAGAGCCGTCAATCGCCACAACTTTCGCTTTCGATGACTGCAACGCGGACACGTGACGGTCCCTTGCAGGACGGCAGCGTATTCTCGGCTGAAGTCCCCGCGTTCGGGTAAACGCCGTTACTGCGGTTCCATACCAGCTATCCCGTCGGCCAGCGAGTCAAGGTCGTCAAGCGCCTCCTCCAGCGCACCGACGCTGTGTTTCTCCCGTCGGTCCGGGTTCGCAAGTACCCGGACCTGCTGTGTTCCCAATGAGACGAACCCAAGGTCAAGTTTCGCCGCTGTAGCGTGAAGCCCGAGCCCCGCATCCGCACCGCCCGCCATGACCTTTCGAGCGGGACTCTCGTGGGCTTTTGTCGTGAGTTCGTAGCCTTCGATGGCATCGACGACCTCCGCGCGGCCGACGCCCCGGTCCCCGCCGAGGGCGTCGAGCGCGTCGTCGAAGCTCCGTCGCAGTCCGGAGGCAGTGTCGCGGTTGACAAAGCGGTAGTCACCGTCGACGAGGTCGCCCAAGTCGGATACGTCGGTATCAGGACCAACGACAAGCCCCCATTCGCGCTCCCAGCCGCCAATGTCGGCCGCGTCGTGGTCATCGGCGGCCGGCCCCGCAACGACGGCGATGTCGGGCACGCCGTTGTTGAGGCGGCGGAGCCCCTCAGTAGATCCAAGCGGGAGATACCGCGGCCGGCCAATCGTGTCGAGCAGGCGCGAGAGCAGCGGGTCGTCCTCGCCCATCCCCAGAAGCGTCGGCGGCCTGACTGCCGGAGAGAACAGCGTCACGTCGACTGCCTCCCCCTCTGCCAGGTAGTCCGTCCCCGGCGGGACGTCGACGAACCCGTCGGCGTCGACGAGGCTTGTCGTCGCGCCGCTGCCCTTGTCGACGGGGTAGACCAGCAGCGACCCCGTTTCGTCCTCGACCAGACCCGCCGGCATGAGGCGTCTGCGCCCCTCACCGTAGCGTTCCTGAACTGCCATCGTGCCAGAGACCGTTGCTGTCCGTGGCGGGTCCCGTCCGGCGGCGTCCCGGACTGCCGGCGCGACAAACGTCTGGAAGATGGTCAGCGCCGACACCGGGTACCCCGGCAAACCGACGTACGCCGAGTCGCCGATAGTGCCGACGAGCATCGGCTTGCCGGGCTTGACGGCGACGCCGTGGAGCCTGAGTTCGCCCCGCTCCTCGATGACGCGGTAGATGACATCGACCGCGCTGGCGCTCGTCGACCCTGACGAGAGGACGAGGTCGCACTCGTTGGCTGCCTCGTGAAGTAACCGCTCCATCTCCTCGTAGTCGTCGCCGGCGTGGGGGTACATCACAGGGTCGCCGCCGGCCTCCGCGACCGCGCCCGCCAGCGTGTAGCTGTTTACGTCGTATATCTGGCCGGCAGCGCTGTCGAGGGGATTCCCGGGTCGGACGAGTTCGTCCCCGGTTGAGAGGATGCCAACCTGGGGCCGGCCACGCACCGGGACCTCGTCGACGCCCAGCGCGGACAGGAGTCCGATTTCCCGGGGCGTGATTCGCGTTCCGGGGCCGAGCGCGCGCGCCCCGGCCGCGATGTCCGCGCCGGCGAGCATCACGTTGTCGCCGGGCGCAACGGACGTGCGTATCTCGATGCCATCGTCAGTCTCAGTCGTTCGTTCGACCATCACGACGGCGTCCGCGCCGGTCGGCATCACCGCGCCGGTCGAGATTTCGGCGAGTGAACCCGGTTCGACGGTTACGTCGGGCTCCTCGCCCGCGTGGACCTCCCCAACGACCGACAGCGTCACCGGGTCAGCCTCGTCAGCGCCGAAGGTGTCTCTGGCGTGTACAGCGTAGCCGTCCATGCTCGCGCGGTCGAACCCCGGCACGTCGATATCGGCGTCGATCCGCTCGGCGAGGACGCGGTCCCGTGCATCTGCCAGCGGGACCGTCTCCGGGGCGGGGTCGATGTCGAGGCCCGCGACGACCTCGTGGGCCTCCTCGGGTGACGCCAGGTCGCGGAACTCGCGGCGGTCGCTCACTGTGACCACTCCCAGTCCTCGACGGTCACGGTGTCACCGGCGTCGTACCCCTCAACGGACTCCGGCACGACAACCCAGCCGTCAGCGAGCGCGACGCTTGAGAGGACACCGGAGCCGCTGGCCCGCGTCGGCGTCGCGGTCGTTTGCTCGTCCGCGTCTTCATCGTGCAGTTCCACCCGCGCGTAGGTTCGGGTCCCCGGCTCGCTGGCGATCTTCCGCGTGAGTTCGGCCTTGGTCGTCGGTGGGTCGGTCGACCGGAGATGGCCGGCCTGCCGGAGCGCTGGCCGGAGGAACTGGACGGCGTTGACGATGCAAGCGACCGGATACCCCGGAAGCATGAGAATCGGCGTCCCCTCAGCCACGCCGAGCGCGACCGGGTGGCCCGGCTTCAGTGCGACCCCGTGGACCAGCACCTCGCCAATCTCGCTGACGACCTCCGGGAGCAGGTCACGCTCGCCGACAGAGGACCCGCCGGTCGTCACGACGAGGTCGTGGTCAAGGTCGTCACTGATGGCCGCCCGGAGTGCGTCCACGTCGTCGGTGACGATGTCGCGGTAGGTCGCGTCGCCGCCCCAGCGCTCGACGTACTGGGTGACGGTCTGGCCATTCGTCTCGATTACCTGCCCCGGTTCTGGGTCATTTTGGACCAGCTCCTCGCCGGTCGGGATGACGCTGACCGTGGGCCGCTCGTACACCTCGACCACGTCGTTGCCGACCGATTTTAACAGCCCGAGGTCCGACGGTCGGAGCCTGTGGCCATCCTCGTACAGCGTCTGCCCTTGCTCCACGTCCTCGCCGACAGGGGCGACGTTCTCCCCGCCAGCGACCGCATCGAACACTGTGACGCTGTCGCCGGTCACCTCGGTCTCCTCAACCATCACGACGGCGTCGGCACCCTCGGGGAGTTCGCTCCCCGTGTGCACGCGAGCCGCTGTTCCCGTTGTCACCGCCTCATCGACCCGGAGCGATGCCGGCGACCGCTGGCTCGCGCTAAACGTGTCCTCGGCTCTGACAGCGAAGCCGTCCATCGCCGCACGGCGGTAGTGGGGCACCGCTCGCTCGGCCGTGATTTCACCCGCGACGACGCGTTCGTCGGCGTCACGCAGCGGGACACGCTCCGTCCGCTCGTGTGGGGACACTGCGTCCAGCAGCGTCTCTCTGGCCGTCGTCACCGGCGTTCGGTCCTTGAATCCGGCTGACTTCCGGGACTCGTTGCTCATACGTGTACGAATGGCCGGCACACCAAAAAGCTCGCCAGATTCAGGGGGCTTCGGGCAAACAAGAACGTATGGCTGAGTCGGACCTTCGCTGTCGGCTCCGTGGGAACGAGCTCTCGAAAGGACTGGTCGCAACCGACAGCCGGCACTGCTGTCTCAATGCCACCCCTATCGCCGGGACCTGCCCCGAACACGGTCCGGTCGGCCCGCATCACGCTGTGGAGGACTAGCCGGGCTGCGCGTCGCGGAGGTTCAAGTACGGGAACGGGGCCACGCCTCAGTGTGCTTCCGGGGCTTCCTGCCGCCGACCCGACAGCGACGCTCGCGCTCCTCACAGCGATCGGGGCAGGGGTCGGACTGGGAACGCTCAGCGGACTCGTTCCGGGGCTACACGCCAACACGTTCGCGCTCTTGCTCGCTGCTGCGGCGAGCAGTTTGCCCGGGCCGCGGCTCTACGTCGGCGTCGCGATGCTTTCGGCCGGGGTGACACACACCTTTCTCGATGTGATTCCGGCGCTGGCACTGGGCGTGCCGGACCCGGCGATGGCGGCCAGCGCGCTGCCGAGCCACCAGCTGGTGATAGAGGGCCGCGGTCGGGAGGCGCTTCGCCTGTCTGCGCTGGGGAGCGGGCTCGCCGTGGTGTTTGCCGTCCCGCTCGCGGTTCCGCTCACTCTGGTAATGAAGCGTGTGTACCCACTCCTCCGGCCGTGGCTGTCGGTGCTACTCGTCGGGGTCGCCGTCCTGCTCGTGGTCACGGAGCACGGTCGCCGCCAGCAGGTCGGTGCTGCGTGTTCGCTCGCCGCGAGCGGGCTGCTCGGAGTCAGTCTGCTCGATGCGCCAGTGACCGGCGCGTTGCCTGTGTTGGACGTGCTGGTCCCGCTGTTTTCGGGGCTGTTCGGCGCGCCGGTGCTCTTGGCCGCTATCGAGGGGGATGGCGTCCCGCCACAGGCCGGTGCAACGGTGACGACGCCGCGGCGAACAGTCGGCGTCTTAGCAGGCATCGGCACGCTCTGTGGGGGTGCAGTCGGCTACATCCCGGGAATCTCGAGTGCTATCGCGGCGACGCTAGCGTTGGGTCTGGTCTCCGACCAGGGACCTCGGGCGTTCATCGTCACGACGAGTGGGGTCAACACGGCGACAGCGGTGTTTGCCCTGTTCGCGCTCATCTCGCTCGGGACGCCCCGGACCGGCGTCCTCGTCGCGCTGGACCGGGCGGAAGTCCCGCTGGTGCTTCCAGCGCTGCTTGCGGCAGTCGCTATCGCTGCCGTCGCCGGCGCGATACTCGTCCCGACGCTGGGCGACCGGTACCTCCGAATTGTCGGCCGACTGGACCCGACATATCTCTCGCTGTCGGTGATTGCAGTACTCGTCTGTCTCTCCGCGCTCTTCGCCGGCCTCGTCGGCGTGGGCGCGTTCGGGGCCGCGACTGCAGTGGGCCACCTGCCCCCGAAGTTCGGAGCCCGGCGAGCAACCCTGATGGGGGTCTTACTCGTCCCGCTGGCGTTATAGGTAGCCCCGCTGGCGGAAATGAGCGAGCAAGACTCCGACGACGATCACCATCCCAATCATCACCGCGGGATACCCGAACGCCCAGCCCAGTTCCGGCATATTGTACGGGCTGTCGGTGAAATTCATCCCGTAGACGCCGACCACGAATGTCAGTGGGATGAAGATCGTCGCAACGACGGTCAGCATCTTCATCACCTCGTTTGTCGACTGGGACACCGTATTCAGGTAGATATCCCGCGCCCCCGAGACGAGGTCGCGGTAAGTCTCAGTCAGGTCGACAATCTGGACCAGGTGGTCGTACACGTCCCGGAAGTATTTCTCCGTCTGTGGCTGGATCTGTTTGGGGTCGCCACGGGCGAGCACGCCAATTGCCTCCCGTGCCGGCCAGACCTGTTTGCGGAAAGACAACAGGTCACGCCGAACGTCGTTGATCCGTTCGAGCGTCTCGATATCGGTGGAGGTAGTCACCTCCTCTTCGATCTGTTCGATATCGGTCTCGATCTCGTCCAGCAAGTCGAAGTACGCGTCGACGATGACGTCGATGACCCGGTAGGCAGTAAAATCCGGGCCGCGGTGAAGGAGTCGCTCGTCCCCACGGCCGACAGCGTCCATCACGCGCTGGATGGACGGGACGGCGCCCGTCGACAGCGTGACAACCCAGTCGGAGCCGACAAACAGGCCGAGCGGCGTCGTTTTCACCTCCTTGTCGAAGGTCGTATCGCCGGGCGTAAGCGACGCAGATTTGACGAGCACGAACGTGTAGGCGTTGAACTCCTGAACGTTCGCCCGGACGTCGTTCTTGATGTCATCGATAGCCAGCGAATGAAGGTCGAAGGCGGAACTGACGGCGTCGACCTCATCGGCTGTCACGTCGGTGACGTGAACCCACGTCGTTCCGGCAGCCGTTCGGGCGGTCGTCAGATCCTCGTACTCTATCGCCTGCCCGTCAGCGTACACCACTGCGGAAATCACGGCGTGTCCTCCGTCGGCGTGGCGTGGCCGACGGCCGCCACAGTCAGCCCGACCATCACCGCCGTTACTGACACAGACCGGCCGGGATAGGCGACGCTCGTCCCGACGGCGTAGCCGGCGATACCGACAAGCGTGAGCACCACACCGCCGACAGACAGCCGATTCATGCCTCCGTTATCACTGGCCCGAAAGAAAACAGTGTCCCCGCAATCAGTTGCCCGAGTGCGAGAGGCCGCCAAGCAGCGTATCGACGCGCGGCCCTTCGCTGTCGTCAAGCCGCTCAGGGTAGACGGCGACGGCGACGACCACGTCGCCCTCGTGTTCGAAGCTCGTGAGGTGGATCAGGACATCGACACTCTGACCCTCAATGGTCGTCGTCCCGGAGAACACAGCCACCTCACGGGACTCACCCAGCGCTTCCACTGTGCGGTTACGCTCGAACTGGACGTCGTTGATCTGGTCGTTTCGACTGGCGACTTCCTCGACGAGGCGTTCGTTGGACCAGCTCGCGGCGGGGTTCAGCGTCTGTCCCGCCACACTGGCGCTGGGCGTCGAGAAGACGATGAATCGACCGGCGTTGACCTCACCGACCGGTCCGAGATCGATGCCACGCTGGTACTGTCGGACGTGGTTCGTGACACGGATGGTTCGCTCTTGGCCGGCGACGGTGACCGTCCGCTCGATTGTTTGTTCGTCCGCCATCGACTGCTCGTAGCCGGTTTCATCGAGCGCACTGTCGCTGACTGTCGCCGGTGCGGAGTCGAACGCTACCGTCTCCCCGGTTATCAGGCCGGTACAGCCCGACGAGACGACGAGTACCCCGACAAGAAGCGTGAGTATCCCCTTTCGCATTGTTGTCCTTACACTGTGTCCAGCATCTGTCTTTAGCTAAGAGACGAACCACGTGACAGCAGCGGCTTATCGAGGCTACTTTTCGAGAGGAATGAGGAGGAGTCCGCTGTGCACACTGACACCTCCTCGTCGAGAATCATGCGTCGGCTCACTACACTGTTTCCCTCCGAGTTCCTCGAAGAGCACGCCGAGGAACTCGGCGTGGTCGAGCGAGAGGGCAAGCTTCAGATTCCTGTCCTCGTGTGGGCGCTCGTGTTCGGCTTCGCCGCAGGCGAGAGCCGAACACTCGCTGGGTTTAGACGCTGCTACAACGCTACAGCTGACGAACCGATCTCTTCTGGCGGTTTCTATCACCGGTTGACGCCTACTCTTGCAGAGTATCTCCGCGACCTCGTCGAGGCCGCGCTCGACGAGGTCGCTGTCCCTGATGCTGTTGACGCTGATATCGACCGATTCAGGGACGTGATGATCGCTGATGGAACCGTGTTGCGGTTGCACGAGTTCCTCTCTGATGAGTTTCAAGCCCGCCACGAGGAGCAGGCTGGAGCGAAGCTCCACCTGCTCCACAACGCCACCGACCAGACGATTGAACGGATCGATGTGACTGATGAGAAAACGCACGACAGCGCGCTGTTCAAGACGGGATCGTGGCTGCAAGGACGACTGGTTCTGTTTGATCGGGCGTACTTCAAATACCGCCGCTTTGCGTTGATCGACGAGAACGACGGCTACTTTGTGAGTCGGCTGAAGCAGAACGCAAATCCGGTGATAACGGCGGAATTACGGGAATGGCGCGGCCGCGCCATTCCCTTGGAGGGCAAGCAGATCCACGACGTGGTCAATGATCTCTCGCGGAAGTACATCGACGTAGAGGTGGAAGCAGAATTCAAGCGCGGCCAGTACGAGGGAACTCGGTCGCTGGACACGAAGCGGTTTCGCGTCGTCGGCGTCCGCAACGAGGACGCCGACGACTACCACCTGTACATCACGAATCTGCCGAGAGAGGAGTTTCTCCCGGCGGATCTAGCGACGCTGTATCGGTGTCGATGGGAGGTAGAAACGTTGTTCCGTGAGTTGAAAACGCAGTACGAACTGGACGAATTCGACACGAACAACCCTGATGTCGTGAAAATTCTACTATACGCTGCGTTGCTGTCACTGCTGGTGAGCCGAGAGTTGTTGGATCTGGTCACCGAGCAGGCCGACGATGAGATCGTGTTTCCGCCGGAACGCTGGGCGGCGACCTTCCGGTCGCACGCCCAGCTCATCCTCCACGAACTCGGTGAGTACCTCGGCTACTCGCCACCGCCGTTGCTGGAGCGGCTGATCGAGGATGCTCAGAAGATCCACCAACAACGACCGATCTTACAAGAGACGCTCGCTACCGCTACACAACCGAGGTGTGAGTCTTAGCTAAAGACGAATGCTGTGTCCAGTATATAAAGTACATGGCCGTTCAAGGTATCATCTGGACTATAGAATTCATCGATACGCGTTTAGAGCCGGTATATCGTCCCTTCAGAGGCGATAGGTCGGCCCGTCGTCGGTGTCCTGCACCTCGACACCGAGCGCTTCGAGTTCGTCTCGGAGTTCGTCGGCGCGCTCGTAGTTACCGGCCTCCCGTTCCTGTTGACGGACGGTCAGAACGAGGTCGACGACGTCACCGGCCAGCGACACGTCGCCGCTGTCGTCGTCGCCGAAGGCCAGTCCGAGGATGCCGCCGCCGAATTCCTCGAACGTCTCGACGGCGCGGCGGAGCCCCTGGTAGTCGTACTCGTCGTGGCCGTCAACGTGCGTGTTGACCGCGGCCGTCAGGTCAAGCAGCGCGGTCATCGCTTCCCGCGTGTTGAAATCGTCGTTCAGTGCCGCCTCGAACGCCGAGCGAGCATCCTCAACAGCGTCGCGAAGCGTCTCGTCGGTCACCTTCGTGTGGGCGTCCACGTCGTCGCAGGCTTCGACCGCCCGCTCGTAGCCACGGGAGAGGCGGTCCCAGCGTTTTTTGGCCTCCGCAATGGTCTCATCGCTGTATGTTGCCCGCGAAGTGTAGGCCGTCGACAGCAGGAAGGTTCGGAGTACGTCGGGACCGAACTCCTCCACAGCGTCGGCGACGGTGAAGTAGTTGCCAAGTGAGGATGACATCTTCTCCTCCTCGGTTTCCAGCAGGCGGACGTGGAGCCAGTAGTTCGCGAACTGCTGGCCGGTCGCGGCCTCGCTCTGGGCTACCTCGTTCTCGTGGTGGGGAAAGACAAGGTCCTGCCCACCGACGTGGATGTCGATGGACTCGTCGAGGTGGGTCATCGACATCGCCGAGCACTCGATGTGCCAGCCGGGTCGCCCCTCGCCCCACGGCGAGTCCCATATCTGAGCGGTCTGGCAGGCTTCCTCGGCGGGTGCGGCCTCGGGATGTTGATGTTCGGCGATGTCTGCCGGATCGACGCCGCCAGCCTTCCAGAGCGCGAAGTCTGCGGGGTGCCGCTTCTCCCCTTCGGTGTCCGCGCCCTGTGATTCGATGTCGTCGACGGACTGGTTCGAGAGTTTCCCGTAGTCCTCGAAGCTCGTCACATCGAAGTAAACGGAGCCGTTCTGCTCGTAGGCGTGGCCCTGCTCGATGAGTCGCTCAACGAGGTCGATGATTTCCGGGACGTGCTCTGAGACGCGGGGGTACACCTCCGCGCGGCCGAGGTTGAGCGAGCGCATATCGTCGATGGCCTGCTGGACGTAGTGGCGGGCCACGTCGGCCTCGCTGTCGCCGTCCTCGCCGACGCGAGCGACGATCTTCTCGTTGACGTCGGTGAGGTTCTCGACGTGGTGGACGTCATAGCCCAGATAGTCGAGCCAGCGGGCCATCACGTCAACGTGGACCCAGCCGCGCGCGTGGCCGAGATGGGGCGGGTCGGAGGTCGTCAGCCCACAGTAGTACAGCAACACGGAGTCGGGGTCGCGCGGCTCGAAGGGCTCTTTCTCACCGGTCAACGTGTTCGTCACGCGAAGCGTCATTACCCGGGAGAACTGTGTCCGCCCGCTTTAAGCCGTCGGAAGGCGCCTCACTTTTGAACTGCAGCTTCAACTGTTCGGAGTACGTCAGGCCCCGCGCGGCGGCTCACTACCACGACGAGCGCGGCGTCGGTGACACCGGCAGCGTCGACGGAGACGTCCGCCGCTCGCAGGCGTCCTAGCACCTCGCCGAGGGCTTCTGGAGCAAGAGCACCGCTGGCGATGATGCCCGTCAGCGAGCCAGCGTCCTCGGCGAAGGCGGTGTCCGCGACTTCGAGGACAATAGCTGACTCCGCGTCGGATGATTCGACCCGCCCAAGCCCGCTCTGCATCGAGACTCTGGCGTCGCTGTCGTGTGGCGAGTCGGCAGGCAATTCCTCGGCGAACCGACGGAGCGCAGTCGCGATCGCTTCTTCCTCACCCTCGATGTCGAGCGTGCGTGCGGCGGCCGTGTAGTTGACGACGCCGGCCCGAAGTGCATCATAGAGGAACGGGCGCTCGCGGACGGCGTCTCTGGTCGCGGCTGCGAGTGACATTGGCGGCAGGCACGAACGGCGCGGGCAAAAGCGGTTCTATCAGGCGCGAGGGAACGCGGTGCGACTGGACAGTTAGCTGCAAGCCTCACATCACCCCGTGATACCCACTCTACGGACGTGTTGAACCCGCAGAATTGTGGACTGCTCCCAGCAAGTGAGAACAGTCAGGGGGGATTGTCCCTCTGGACGCTCACTCTCTACATGAGGGAAGGACAATGGCTATTGCACAACGTGAACGGCAAGTGTTCGGACAGCCCCTGAAAACGGCGGAACGAGTCATTGGTGGCCTCGTCGTGGTCGCCGGCGCGCTGGGACACACCGCACTGCTGGCAGCTGCCGGACTGTTGTTCTACGTCCTCCTGTTCGGGCTGTGACTAAGTAGAATCGGTCGGCAACGACACACTTTCGGCACGCAACACTACACAGCTCGCCGGCTACCCGAGCAGGTCAACGAAGGCCCTAAGGACGGCTCGCACCAACCAGTGGATATGGACGAAGCACTCGTTATCGCGGCCCACGGCTCCCACCTGAACGCCGAGTCGAGTACGCCCACCTACGACCACGCGGACACGATTCGAGCGACCGGCGCGTTCGCCGAGGTCCGTGAATCCTTCTGGAAGGAGGAGCCGTCGTTCCGGGAGGCACTGCGGACCGTCGACGCCGACGAGGTGTATCTGGTTCCGTTGTTCATCTCTGAGGGCTACTTCACCGAGCAGGTCATTCCACGGGAGTTCCGGCTGGAGGACTGGGACCCCGAGCTGTGGGACTCCGACGGGACGAGCGCGACCAACGCGACGCTAGCCGCCGAGGACACGGACCAGACGGTCCACTACTGCGGCCCGGTCGGAACGCACGATTCGATGAGCGATGTCATCGTCCAGCGGGCCGAGTCCGTCACCGGTGACCCCGACGTCGGCGACGGGTTCGGACTCGCAGTCGTCGGCCACGGCACGGAGCGCAACGAGAACTCCGCGAAGGCCATCCAGTACCACGCTGACCGCATCCGCGAGCGGGACCGCTTTGATGAGGTGCAGTCGCTGTTCATGGATGAGGACCCCGAGGTCGATGATGTCGCGGATTACTTCGAGAGCGACGACATTGTCGTCGTGCCGCTGTTCATCGCCGACGGCTTCCACACGCAGGAGGATATTCCCGAAGACATGGGCCTGACCGACGACTACCGGACGGGCTACGACGTGCCGACCACCGTCGAGGGCCACGACATCTGGTACGCCGGCGCGGTCGGGACGGAGCCGCTAATGGCTGACGTGGTGCTCGAACGGGCCGCCGACGCGGGAGCCGATGTGAGCAGCGCCATCGAGCAGGTGCGTGAGGAGACCGGCGGGGGCACCACGGCCGCTGGGGACTAGCGGTAGCGAGCGACGATTGCTTCGGTCCCCGAGTGGACTATGATGTCCTCGGTAACTGCGTAGAGAAAACTGAAGTCGAGACGAGGCTCGTGCCAGCGGAGAGTGCCGTCGGTCCCAAACTGAAACAGCCCGTGGTGCTTCGTGTTGAGAAACACTGACGCGCCGTCCGGGGCCGGGACCGCGCCCGTTGCCCCGAGATCTATCTCGAATTCGCTTCGCCCTCGTTCCATGGCCGCCAACCGCTCATCATTGAACCGCCACAGTTCTTCGCCATCGGCGGTAGCAATCGCTATCAGGGCGTGACGCTCCGGAATGTAGACGATTTCGCCGTCACGGCTGAACCGCAACGGTCCATCCGGAATAGTGGTGCCCCTGTTCACCCAGCGGGGTGCCCCCGAGTCGCGGTTGAACGCCCGGAGGAATTCCGAGCGGGCGTAAACCGTGTCACCGCGCACGTGTGGCCGGCCGTTGAGGCTCCGCTGTAGGGGCTGGTCCCACAGAACCGAACCATCCGGGGCGTACACATCGAGTTGGGACTCCTCGCTGGTCCCCCAGTCGACAGCGAGGCTGCCGTGTCCCGCACCGACTGTCGGCAGGTCGCTCTTGGATGGGTCAGTGGGGACCGGAAGCGACTTCGACCACCGCTCTGCGCCGCTCTCGCCGTCGAAGGCAACGATGCGTCCGCCGTCGGTCCCGACATACACACGGCCGTCAGCGGCGGCGACACTGGCTACTGGGTGGTCGACGGTTTCCGTCCAGGCTCGTCCGTCGCCGGCCACCGCGACGACGTGGCTGGCTTCCGTTCCCACGTATAGGTGGGCTCCGTCGCTGGCCCAGTCCGTAGCTACGCCCTTGAACTCGAAGCGACCCAATTTGGTCCCATCAGCGAGTGTGTATCGAGCAACAGCGCCTACCGGGTAGTCGTCAACGAAGCGCGTCGCATCGAACGTCACTTCGAACAGCGTCCCGTCAACCAACGTGACCAACCGGCCGCCGTCGTCGGCGGTTTCCCACTTCTTATCGCCCGGGCCGGGGCGATAGCCACACCCGGCGAGCGACCCGACAGCGCCGGTCAGGCCCGTAAGAACCGTTCGGCGGCTGTACTCCGTCACGTCGGTCCCTCCGTGGCCATCGCCTCCAGTCGTTCGATGCGGGCCTCGGTTGGCGGATGGGTCTGGGGGAACACGTCGTTTGCAACGAAAGCAGGCGCGTCTTTGAACTGTGTCTCGTCGATGGGTGCGATATAGAGCGCGTCGAGACCACCGTCTTGCGCCCGGAGGTCGTGGTCCGGGGCCGCCGCCATCTCGTCATCGATGGTCGCCAGCGCGCTGGCGAGCGCCGCAGGGTCGCCGGTGATAGCGACGGCCCCGCGGTCTGCGGCGTACTCGCGGTACCGCGAGAGCACGCGAAACAGCGTGAAACTGGCGAGCCAGAACACGGCTGAGACAGCGAGCGTCAGTAAGGCACTGACTGTCAAGATAAAGATGCCGAGTAAGAGGCCCCGGGCGCTGTCGCTATCGGTGTGTCGGAAGCCGGTGAAAGCACCGGGGATGGCCTGAAGAAGCCCGAGGGTGCTGGCTGCGAGGCTGTAGGTTAGCGTCGGGAGCACGTAGGAAAGCGACATCACGGTGGCGTCGCGGTTCTTGATGTGAGCGAGTTCGTGGGCGATAACGGCGTCGCGCTCGTTGTCGTCGAGTGCGTCGAGCAGTCCGGTCGTGAGCACCAGCGTGGCGCTGTCGGGACTCCGGCCAACAGTGAATGCGTTCGGCGCGTCGCTGTCTGCAATGGCGACTGCCGGTGCCGGAAGGTTCACTGATTGCGCTAGCCGTGTCACGTTTTCAACCAGACCGGGTTCGTCGTCGGGGCCCACGGGGCGAGCGTCCAGCGCCCGCAGGGCGATGGTGTCACCAACGGCCAACTGCGCGGCGAACCCGACCACGACGCCGCCAGCGACCAGCCACGGCTCGATGTAGAACTCGCCGGCCAGCACCCAGTCGGTGGCTAGCTTCGCCAGCCATATTCCGGCCGTGTTCACGAGTGCAAGGCCCGCGTAGACGAACCCCACCGGAAGGAGTCCCACAAGGACGACAGCAGTCGCCATTCGGACCTGTAACCCCCGGTCAGTCGGCCAGTCCACAGCGTCCACCTCCGGACACGGACCGCTCCCACCAAGATATCATAAATCATCTACGATTCTTGTAAAATATAATTTTACCAAATTTGGAACTATCTCCACTCCGATTGCCGGAACAGGCGACTTTTCCCGGTGCGACACCTACGGCGGCGGTATGGACGACACCCATGTCGAGGCGTTCGCCGAGGCAGCGTCGGACGGTATCGCGTTCGACGGTATCGAGGCAGCGGTCGAGGGTGGACGCTACGCCGTCGAGACGACAGCGGAAGCAGAGAGTACGAGTATCGCGGACCTCGATGGCCTGGCCGCGTCGTACCCCGAGTACATCTCGAACTGGTACTTCTGGCACGCAAAAGCGCCTCAGGCGGAGCCTCGCTGGGCGTATCTCCGGTGGCTCGAAAACGCTGAGTCGACGCCGATTCCGGACCGATACGACCAGTTACGAGAGGGGCTGACGACGACGTGGGGTGAGCTCTCGATTACCGTGACACTGGACGAGGACGACGAGCGGGTGTACGACCTCCGCCACGTCGACGACACGGGGACAGACGCCGATTCGCTGGACGCGTACGACGACCCACTGGACGCCCGTACCCTCGCCAAACACGACGACCGTGACCGCTACCGCCCGCTGAAAACAGCCCCCACTCTCCAGTCAGGCTGGGTGTTTCCCGAACTCGGACCGACGGAGCTAGTCCAGGCGGTGGACTTCTTCTATCCGGCCACGATTTCGAACTGGCACCGTGAGCGCGAGGGCGAGTTGGACGTGAGCCACTGGCGCGACACCGTCGACCGCCAGACAGGGATTTACGGCGTCGTCAAGACCTGGGACCGCGGCGACGGCTACGAACACGTCAACTGGGTCGCCGAGGCTTGCTGTGACGATTCCCAGTGTCTCAAGCGCCGGGAGTGGCAGTACGACGACGAAACGGAACTTGACGTCGACGGTGGGTCGGGGAAATTCCCCTGCCGTGAACCCTGTTCCCTCGTCATCGCTGGCGCACGCAAGTGGACGAAACTCGAAGGCGAGCAGTCCCAGACCTACGAGTTCGAACTCACGCCAAGCGAGAAAGAACAGTTGGAAGCCATCATTGATGCTGTCGCCGACGGCGAGGCAGACGACATCCGCGAGGCGGACATCTACGAGGGAGCCAACCGGTACCGCGCACGGTTCCTGCGGGCGAAGCTGTTCGACAACGATGAGAACCTCGGCGGCGTCGAGACGGAGCAGTAACCGGGTTTCAGGACGAGCGAAGAGTCACGGACAGGAGTCCCAGCACGATTGCGACCGCAAATACGGCGGCAACGGTCAACAGCACGCTTTCGGTGAGTACCAGCGTGATGAGCCCCGCAATCAGGGCTGTGAAACCGCCAGCCGCCAGTATCGGTCCAGCCGACAGGTCTTCGAGGCTGGGTTCTGAGTCCGTCGCCGGTTTCGGCTGTGGCTTTGACAGTTCCTCGTCGACGATGACCGGTTCGTTCTCCGTCCCGCCTTCCGGGATGTAAATGTCGATGTATCGAGTCTCAGCGCCGTATCCAGTCACGACCTTTAGCTTGCCACGGACTGGTCCGTCACCGTCGACGGTCACTCTGGCCAATCGGTCGGTTTCGGCCCGCACGTGGTGATTTGTGGCGTCAAGCGAGGCGACAGAAGAGAGCGAATCGCTGAGGTGGAGATGGACGTGCAGCGCCTCGCCGTGATTGACTAGCTGTACATCGAAGCTCCCTGTCGCGTCGAACTCCTTTGGAACGTCCAGGCTGTGGATGTCCGTCCGGTTGAGGTGCACGGGCAGGGAGTCAGGCACGGATGTGACTCCGCGTGGCGAGGAAAAAAAGGTTCAGGCCGGTGCCTCGTCGCGCATGTCCGGCGGGAGCAGGTTCGGAATGCCGTCCTCGATGGGGAACGTCTCGCTACACTCGGTACAGGTGAGTTCGCCCGACAGAATCTCGCCGTCGTCGCGCTCCGTCACTTCGAGGTCGAGGTCGTGCTTGTCCAGAGGGCAGCAAATAATTTCCATCAGGTCCTCTTTCATACATTCGACCAAGACCGGCGGTCGCAAAAGTCTGCCGCTCTCTCAGTGGTACCGCCCCACCGCTGGGCGAAGGTAAGTGGGCACTCAAACGCCGAATCCGAGAGAAAGGCCGCTCAGAACGGCTGTTCGCGGACGATAGTTTCGCCGCGGCCGGGACCAACGCCGATGGCGTAGGCCGGTGTGTCGAGTTCTGATTCGATGTATTCGACGTAGGCTTTCGCGTTCTCGGGGAGTGCGTCGTACCCCTCTTCGGCGGCGTCCGCCCAGTCGACCTCGGGCCAGCCGTCGAACGACCGGAAGTTCGCCTCGCACTTGGCCCACTGTTCGGTGGTCGCAGGCATCGATGCCAGCTCCTCGCCGTCGAGCGTGTAGGTGTGGCCGACCTTCACTTCGTCGAGGCCGGCGAGCACGTCGAGGTGGTTGATGGCGATGCCGGTAAAGCCGGACACGCGCGTGGAGTGGCGCAACATTGGCAGGTCGAGCCAGCCGACGCGCCGCGGACGGCCGGTAACAGTGCCGTACTCGCCGCCTTCCTCGCGGATGTAGTTCGCCAGCTCCTCGTTTTCGCCCTCGCCCTGCTCGTCGTAGCCGGGCGTATCGCCGACGACACCGCCGAGTTCGGTCGGCAGCGGGCCACTGCCGACGCGGGTGAGGTACGCCTTCACGATCCCGATGACTTCGCCGTCGCCGACGACACCGGGACTGAGTCCGGTCCCGGTCGCCGCGCCGCCGGCCGTCGGGTTCGATGACGTGACGTAGGGGTAGTTCCCGTGGTCGATGTCGATGATTGTCCCCTGTGCGCCCTCCAGCATGACGTTCTGGCCCTCGTCGATGGTCGCGCTGAGGAAGGCCCCAGCGTTGACGGTCATGTCTTCGGCCTCGAAGCGGCGGCCGAACTCGCGGAACTCCTCGAAGACGGCGTCCACGTCGAAGGCGTCCGGATCGTCAAGCTCGTCGACATCGAGGTCGTACACGTCCTCGACGACGGCCCGCTTCTGCGGAACGACGTATTCGAGGCGCTCCCGGAGCACGTCCGGGTCGAGCAGGTCGCCGACGCGGACGCCGCGGCGACCGGCCTTGTCCTCGTAGGTCGGGCCGATACCCCGGCCCGTCGTCCCGACTTCGTCATCCGTTTCGCTTTTTAGTTCCTCCTCGATACCGTCGAGCACGCGGTGGAACGGAAGAATGACGTGTGCTCGTTCGGCGATGCGAACGTCCGGGTCGAGGCCCCGTTCCTGGAGCGTGTCTATCTCGTCGAACAGCGTTCGCGGATTGACGACGCACCCGTTGCCGAGTACGCCGACCTTGCCGCGGATGGCTCCGCTCGGAACCAGCGAGAGCTTGTACTCCTCGCCCTCGTGGACGACGGTGTGGCCGGCGTTGTCGCCGCCCTGATAGCGCGCGACGACGTCTACGTCGTCGCCGTACAGGTCGACGATGCCGCCCTTCCCTTCGTCGCCGAGCTGTGAGCCGACGATGGTTACGGTCATCGCACGCACCTTCCATCCACCGTGATAAACAGATTACGGTCCGGAACTCACGCTCGTGAGCAGTACCCATGTGAATCGTTACGACGGTTTTAAGACACCCCTGTTCAAACGTATCAACGTTGTAGCGATTATCCGAGGGAGAACCTTTAAATACCGCAAACACAAGTTAACAATTGCCATGATAGACAGGCTTGAAAAGGAAGTTGACATGCTGGAGCGCCACTTGCAGGTGCTTCGCATGGTTATCGAGAACGAGCCTATCGGTATCGTGAAGATGTCCAACGAAACCGGCTACCCGCACCACAAGGTGCGGTACTCCCTGCGCGTTCTCGAAGAGGAGAACCTCATCGAGCCCTCCAGCCAGGGTGCGATCACGACCGAACAGACTGGTGAGTTCGTCGACGACCTTGACGAGAAGGTCGACGAAATCATCGACAAGCTCGAAGGTATGAAGATCGAAGACGCAGCCGAAATCGAAGGCTAAGCTTCTTTCTCAGAGTTCCGGGACCGCCAGGTGGAACTCCTGGTTTCTCGCTTCTAACAGGCAGAGGTGAAAGCCCTCTTTGCGCGAGAGGTTCACGAAGCTCTTCCGCTTATCCCGGTTGAACAGCCCGCTAGAGGTAGCTTCTTCGGCGGTTTCGAGTGCGCCCGGCTCGAAGAAACTACTCGTGACGAGAAACGCTGACGCGAGCGACCCGGAAGCGTTGCCGACCCGCTCGGCGTTCCGGATGAGATCCGACATCTGGCCCTCGGAGGCCGGTTCGCGCGAGTTGTTGATGTTTGCAACAACCAGCGGGTTCCCCATCCGGTCGCGGACGACCACATCGAACCGTTCTTGCGAGCGGTTTTCCTGTCCATCCTCGGTGTAGGTTACCGTGACGTTGCCGTTCAGTTCGGCACGGTCGATAGCTGGAAGGCCTTCATAGAGGTCCTTCATCGCTCCCGCGTGTCCGGTGTCCCGAATCTCGTAGAGGAGGTTCCGGATGAGCCAGTTGACGAAGCGGTACTGGATGCTGTCTTCGAGGAACTCCTCGAACGGCGTCCCGTTGACCGCAGCGCCCTCGGCCTCGAACTGCGTGTGGTACTCCAGCCTGAGGTTCGCTTCGACCTCCTCGCGGCTCGCCTCGCCGTCCCTGGCCTCTTCAAGCGTCGCCTTGCCCTTCGAGTCGTACCTGACGAAGAGGTTCGTCCCGTTTATCGCCTCGCCGGCGCTGAGCCGGGTACCACCTGCGGCGTCGTCGTTTTGCTCGTCGAGTTGTTCTTCCAGCTGGTCGATCTTGGCCCGCGCGTCGGCTAGCTCCGACTCCAGGCGGTCGCGTTCGTCACGAAGCTCTTGATTTGTTGCCTCCAGATCGGTGAGTTCGGATTCGAGCTCCGACACCGTCTCGGCTCGCTGTTCGAGTTCGGATTCGAGTTCTGCGACGCGCTCCCCCTCGCGCGGTGTTGGCTCTTCGTCGGCAGGCGACTGTCGCTGGTCCCCTGTCGACGGCTGGGACTGCGGCGTATCGACCGGCTGTGGGTCTTTCGTAGGTGTGCCACGGCTTTCCTGAGCCGGTGCTGGTCCCTGCACACTGGGTTCGGTTGACGATGTCGGGTCGTCTTGGGCTGGCTGGTCACGTCGTGGCGTCGATACCTCTTGCCCACCTGTTGGTGGCGTCTGGGTGGATGACACGCTGGAGGGTGTGCTTTCCTGCGCACCGCCGGACTTGTTCGGGTCCAGCGACGGGACCGAGCGCGTCTCCAGGTCCGTACTTGCCCCGCCAGAGCCGGCTTCGGGTGTCGGAGTTGGCGAATCAGTCCCGGGCTGTGCCTTGGACGGCTGTGGCTCGGTGCTCTGGTTCGGTTTCGAGTCGGTCGGTTCAGGGTGGCGGTCTGTCGAAGCCGTCTGGTCGGTCTGTGCCGGTGAACTGCGGGTACTGGCTTGCTGGGCTTCCCGTGTCTGTGACGGCTCGGCCCCCCGGCGTTTCGGCTCTGTCTCCCCGGTAGTCTCACGCACCCCGGTCTCCCGTTCAGTCGGTTCCGTCTGCGTCGCGGTGTCGGTGTCTGCCGTCGCCCGGTCGGTCACCCTGCTGTCTGGCCGGCTGTCCGCATTCGGCTTTTCCTCCACGTCCGGTTGCTCGTCCGATTCAGAACTGCGGCGGGACCGGCCCGGATTCGCACCAGCAGCTTTCGACCCCGGCGGGCCGCTGCTTGCAGGGCCGCGGTCCGGTGTCGACTCTGCTGCGGTCCGAGTCTGCCCAGCGTCGTCGGCTCTATCGGTTCCGCTGTCCCTGGTGGCTTCCGGTGGCGTCTCGACCGACTCGTCGCTGCGAGCGTCGTCGCGTTGCGGTGCCCCGTCCGGCTCTTCCTCGCCTGTCGCCGCGGCGTCCGCCACACCAGCATCAGCCGGTTCGTCGGTAGCGGCTGTCTCGTCACCAGCGTCGAGCGGGTCGACGCCGGCAGCCGCCGGGTCCGCTGACTGCTCGTCCGTCTCGTCTTCCGGCGGTTTCGGAATCTCGATCGGCTCGATGTCGACCGGCATAACCTCGTAGATGCCGACCTCGTCGTTGGCCGTCTCGAACGCCTCATCGTCAGTGAGCAGATTGTCAGAGTTCCCGACCCACGCGACGCTCATCGAGCGGCCCTGGTGGTAGACGGTGTAGTAGTCGCCCGAGAGGACATTCTCGGAGAGTTCGATAAAGCCGGTAAAATTGCCACTCGACAGGGTATGGTCGACTTCTGCAAGCGCCGTATCCTCGGTGTAGTACTGTGCTTTCACCTCGTCGGCGCGCTCCTGCATCACTGCAAGCAGTGGCAAGGCCTCGTGCGGTGACCGCTTAGCTGTTCCCGACGCGTCCTCGAAATCCTCGATGGTGCCGTCGAGGACGCCGACGACGGTCCCGTTCAACATGAACAGGCGCGTCGGACCCGTGATGACCGCGCCGGAGAACTCCTGCCCGGCGAGGTCCTGTAGGCCCGCGAACCCGCCGTCGAACGGAACCGACTCCCACCCGTCGACCCGCTCGACCGTGCGTGTACTCATTACTCCCACCAAGCCGGATGGTGAACAAATAGTTTGTGCCCACGGGCGCGGTCCGATGGACATATGATGATTCGAACCGAAGTGTTGGTATGGCAGAGGAGCCGGGACTAAGCGACCAGTATCCGACTGCGAGTCCGTGGCCGCTGTTCGTTGCACTGGGATTAGCACTGTCAGAGATCGGCGTGTTCGTCGGACTCTTTCCAGTGGCTGTCTTCGGGCTGATACTGTTTGGCGGTAGTATCGCCGGCATCCTCACGGAGTCCGGGTACGTGGGGCGGCCGTGGCCGACCATGCTGGGTGTGGGCGTCATTCTCATTGTCCTCGCTGCTGCGTTTACGCTCTGGCAGGTTCCGGTCGCCGACATCGCGCTCTCGAATGTCGGGACCGGGCCGCTGTTCACTCGGCTAGTGGCTGTCGCCGTGGCGGGCGCAGTGATGATCGCAATGGGTGGCGTTGCCTCGATAATGGAACAGACCGCTGTCTGAGACGGGTCCCTGCCCGATACGGAAACCAACAATCTATTTACTGGCCTGTGCTAACGGGCAGACATGGCACTGTTTGGGTTCGAAAAAGACACCCTGCTCGACCTCACCGTGAACATCATTCCGCTTGGGATCCTCTTCTTCTTCATCGTTGCATTTGCCGTGTTCCCGGCGTTCGGAACGGACCCCGTTTTCTCCGGGCTGCAGTTCGCGTTGATTATCTCGATGTTCCTGTTGCTCGCTGTCCTGACGTACTACGCGGGGAAGGCTGTCGAGAACGCCGAGAAAGAGAACGACGAACTGGGCCACGAAGGCTGAGCGGCCAGTTGCAGACAGACCGTTTCGAAGACGCCCGCGCTTGGCACCGGATGACTGTGTGAGGAGGTCTCTTATTTTTGAAGCTGTAATGCTGGATGGGAGCCGTATTTTATGGTCGTTGCTGCAGGAATCGACCCTTTGATAATGTCCCAGTCCTGAAGGACGACTATGGTAGCAGGAGATATTGTGCTGACGGGGCTGATGGCCGTCCTCCTCGTCGGCGTCGCCGCGCTTCTCACCCGTGTCGAGAACTGGCGTTCGTATACGCCGCTCGCGGGTGGCGGGGCCGTCACGGGTGACGAGACGGCGGTCATCAACCGTGAGAAACCCGCAGGTATCATTCGCTGGCTAACAACTGTCGATCACAAGGACATCGGTCTGTTGTACGGGGTGTACGCGGTCATCGCCCTGGCTGTCGGTGGGATCATGGCGATGCTCATTCGTATCCAGCTCGTCACGCCCGCAGGGGCCATCCTCGGCAACAACGCCTACAACTCCATCCTGACGAGTCACGGCATTACGATGCTGTTCCTGTTCGGGACGCCCATTATCGCGGCGTTCGCGAACTACTTCATCCCCCTGCTTATCGGGGCTGACGACATGGCGTTCCCGCGTATCAACGCCATCGCGTTCTGGCTGCTCCCACCAGCAGCACTGCTGATCTGGGCGGGGTTCTTCCTCGCGCCGGTGACCGACAACATGATCGAGCCGGCTCGAACGGCCTGGACGATGTACACGCCGCTGTCCGTCGAGCAGGCGAACCCCGGTGTCGACCTGATGCTGCTGGGGCTGCACCTTTCGGGCGTCGCAGCGACGATGGGGGCGATCAACTTCATTGCGACCATCTTCACGGAGCGCAATGAGGAGGTCAACTGGGCGAATCTCGATATTTTCTCGTGGACAATCCTCACCCAGTCCGCACTGATCCTGTTCGCCTTCCCGCTACTGGGGAGCGCCATCGTGATGCTGCTGCTGGACCGGAACCTTGCAACGACGTTCTTCGCGGTCGAGGGCGGTGGCCCGCTGCTGTGGCAACACCTGTTCTGGTTCTTCGGCCACCCTGAAGTGTACATCCTCGTCCTGCCGCCGATGGGACTGGTTAGCCTCATCCTGCCGAAGTTCTCCGGGCGAAAGCTGTTCGGCTTTAAGTTCGTCGTCTACTCGACGCTCGCCATCGGTGTACTGTCCTTCGGCGTCTGGGCCCACCACATGTTCTCGACGGGCATGGACCCGCGGCTCCGGGCCTCGTTCATGGCTGTCTCGTTGGCTATTGCAATACCGAGCGCGGTCAAGACGTTCAACTGGATCACAACGATGTGGAACGGCCGCCTGCGTCTGACGACGCCGATGCTGTTCTGTATCGGCTTCGTCTCGAACTTCATCATCGGCGGCGTGACGGGCGTGTTCCTCGCCTCCATCCCCGTTGACCTGATCCTGCACGACACCTACTACGTCGTCGGGCACTTCCACTACATCGTGATGGGGGCCATCGGCTTCGCGGCCTTCGCGGGCATCTACTACTGGTTCCCCATCTTCACCGGTCGGATGTACCAGCGCACCCTCGGGAAGGCCCACTTCTGGTTCTCGATGGTCGGGACCAACATCACGTTCTTCGCGATGCTCGCACTGGGTTACCTGGGGATGCCACGGCGGTACGCCACCTACCAGTTTGACGGCGCTATCGCACCGCTGACGCAGGTGTCGACGTTCCATCAGGCGGCGACGGTGGGCGCATTCATCCTGTTCATCGGTCAGCTGTTCTTCGTCTGGAACATTGTCCAGTCCTGGCTCGAAGGCCCGAAAGTCGAGGACGGCGACCCGTGGGACCTCGAAAGCGACGGGATGCTGGACCGCGAGTTCCAGTGGTTCGACGAGCAACTCGAAGCCGAGGCACCCGAAAAGGACCCATCGCTACTCGCTGACGGCGGCCAAGAAGAACAAGACGACTCGTAAGCGTCCCGAACCCTGTTTTCGTCCGCTTCTTTTCGTTCGCAACCAGAACGGACAGTTCCTGTTAGCTTGCGCCAGAGACCAGTACCATAGCCGTCACGAACATCATGAGCGCGATTCCGGTCAGGACGAGAAACAGTAGCTCTTTCTGTGACATAAGATAGCTACGGCGTGGAAGTGAAAAAGGCTAATCGTCTCCGAGCCGTTGGTCTCACATGAGCGAGTCAGCCGAGGCCAGATCCGGGCAGCAAATCGTCCTTCGCCTGTACGTTGCTATCGTTGTGCTTGCCGGTGTGATGGGGTTCGTCCTTGGAAGCATTCGTCCGGAGGACCTCGAACCGGAACTGTTCGGTGTAATCGCACTGCCGCCGACGCCGTTCGGTGTCGCTATCTACGGGTTTGTCACTATCGGTATCGTCCTTGGCGTGTTGCTTGGCCTCGTCATATACGTCTCCGAGCGAATCGACGACGCGGCCAGTTCGTGACCAGAGCGACACGGTGATCAGCGGCGTTTTCGACGAAGCAACACGAACGCACTGCGATGAGACGCCTATCGTGACTCGACAGGTCCGGGCAGCGTGCTACGAGAGCGCCGTTACGCGACACTGGCCGTTTCCTGATAGCTCCCGTACTCTGCCTCGAAGACAGCCATAATCTCGCCCATCGTCGCGTAGGCTTTCACCGCGTCGATGATGATGGGCATGACGTTCCCGCCGTCGGTGACCACTTGCCGTAGGTCATCGAGCGCCGCTTCCACAGCCGCGTCGTCGCGCTCTGCCTTGACCGTCGCAAGCTTGTCCCGCTGGCGTTCCTGTACGTCTTCGTCGACGGTGAGAATCTCGGGTTCGGTGTCTTCCTCGACGGTGTACTTGTTAACGCCGACCATGACTTCTTCCTCGCTCTCGACGCGTTGCTGATACTCGTAGGCAGCGTCCTGAATCTCACGCTGGAAGTAGCCGTCCTGAATCCCCTGAATGACGCCGTCCCGGACCGACCCGTCTCCGAGTTCGTCTCTGATGTGATTGATGTAGGCCATTGCCTTCTCTTCGACCTCGTCGGTCAGTGACTCGATGGCGAAACTGCCGCCCATCGGGTCGACGATGTCGGCGGCCCCCGACTCCTCCGCAATGATCTGCTGTGTCCGGAGGGCGACCCGAACCGCCTGTTCGGACGGGAGCGCCAGCGCCTCGTCGAAGCTGTTGGTGTGCAAGCTCTGGGTTCCACCGAGAACCCCCGCGAGGGCCTGAATCGTCACGCGGACGATGTTGTTCAGCGGTTGCTGGGCAGTCAGTGACTGGCCAGCGGTCTGGGTGTGGAACTTCAGTTGCTTGCTCGCGTCGGCCTCCGCGTCGTACCAGTCGCCCATTACCCGGGCGTAGATGCGCCGGGCCGCGCGGAACTTCGCGATCTCCTCGAACATGGAGTTGTGTGAATTGAAGAAAAAGGAGAGTTGTGGGGCGAACTCGTCGACATCCAGCCCACGGTTCAGACAGTCCTCGACGTAGGCGAAGCCGTCCGCGAGCGTAAACGCGAGCTCCTGTACCGCTGTCGAGCCGGCCTCCCGGATGTGATACCCCGACACAGAGATGGGCTTGAACTTCGGCGTCTCCTGACTGGCGAACTCGATGGTGTCGGTCACAAGCTTCAGCGACGGCTCTGGCGGGATGACCCACTCTTTCTGTGCGATGAACTCTTTGAACATATCGTTCTGGAGCGTCCCACGGATTTCCTCGCGTGGGACGCCCTGCTGGTCGGCCAGCGCGATGTACATCGCATAGATGACGGGAGCGCTGGGGTTGATAGTAAAAGAGGTTGACACCTCGCCGAGATTGATGCCGTCGAACAGCCGTTCCATGTCCGCCAGTGTGTCGACGGCGACACCCTCCTTGCCCACCTCGCCGTCGGCCATCACGTCATCAGAATCGATCCCCATCAGCGTCGGCATATCGAAGGCCGTCGAGAGCCCGGTCTGGCCCTCGTCGATGAGGTAGTGAAACCGCTCGTTGGTTTCATCAGCGGTCCCGAAGCCCGCGAACTGTCGCATCGTCCACTGCCGGCCGCGGTACATTGTCGGATAGACACCGCGTGTGAACGGCTCCTCGCCGGGGAAGCCGATATCTTCCTCGTAATCGAGGCCATCCACGTCGCGTGGCGTATACAGCCGGTCTACATCGAGGTTTGAGACCGTCGCGAACCGCTCCTTGCGTTCGCCGTAAGCGTCCAGTACGGGGTCCAGTGTCTCGGCTTCCCACTCGTCTTTCTGCTCGCGGATTCGTTGGAGGTCTGACTCGTCGAACATACTCCGGTGTATGTCATGATTTAGTAAGAAGGTTCGGGCAAAGCGGGGTGCTACCGTCGATCACACCGCTAGGGACTAGTCTTGGAGTCGTTCCGTTGTCTGTACGAGCGGGTGGTGTGCGTAGTCGACGACCTCGATATCGTCGATTGACTCTAAGTCGGAGTCTGCAGCCGTCTCGGCCATCCCCAGTTCGACCGTCTCATCGAGGACGATGACGTAGGCGTCCATCTCATCGATGTCGAGTCTGGCAGCGGCTTTCACGCGGTGATGGCCATCCGCCAGCAGGAGGTCTCCGCCGTTGTCGATGACGACGAGTGGTTCCGCCAGTCCCCGTTCCAGTTCGTACACCCGGCCTTCGAGTTCGTCGGCGTACACCGTTGTCTGTGTTGGCGTCAGGTCATCGAGGTCCACCTCACGGCGGCCTTCGTGTGTCGTGATCCCGTGGATATTCTCGAGCGTCCGGCCGAGCTTGTCTACCTTGCCCGGTGTCGCCCGTTCGATCTGGGAACGGATCACGTCAGCGTTCGAGATGATGCCGACAAGATGGCCGGCGTCGTCGACAACCGGGAGTTTCTGGATGCCCGACCGCAGGATAACGCGCGCCGCGTCCTGCACGGCCATGTCTGGATGTGCCACAAGGATATCGTCGGTCATCACGCGGAACATCGGCTCGTGGTCCTCTGCGAGCAGCAGGTCGCGCGCGCTAACGAATCCCTCGACCCGGCGGCCGTCAGTCACCGGAAACCCGCTGAAGTGGTCATTGTCGGCGATTCGTCGGGCGACCTCTCCCACGGTGTCGTCGAGTTCGACGGTGGCAACCTCGCGTGTCATATAGTCCCCGACCGTCGGGCGATTCGAATCCTCCATCGGCACTGGGTTCTCGACCGACAGCAAAAAAGGCTCGCCTACAGCGGTTCGCCGTCGTCGGGTTCGACGAGCGTTTCCGGGCTGTCCTCTCCCTGTTCTGCCTCGTCGTCTGTCGGTTCAGCCGCGTCGGCTGCCTGGTCTGGCTCGTCACCACCGTCTTCGTCGCCGTTCTCCAGAAACATCACATCGCTGTTCCAGTCCGCTGTGCCGTCGTCACCAGCCTCTCCAGATGCGCCTTCGGCCGTCGCTGAGGTGTCGTCGCTGTCCTGACTAAGCGCCGTCGACTCCGTGAACGCGGCCACGTCGTAGTCAGCACGGGCGTAGACGCGCCCAAGCAGCCGGTGGGACCGCGACTGGACAGCGTCGAGGAACCGATTGGAAACGATAGCGCGGACAATCTCCTCCAGTGATTCCTCGCGGTCGTCGACGGTGATCATCCCCACGTCGATCTGTGCGCCCGCCATATCGGCGTGACCGCCCGCGGACCCGATCTGTCCGAAGGCGTCCCGCAGCGCCTCGCCGAGGTCGATATCTGCCCCACGTGCCCGAGCGGAGACGTATATCGTCCCATCGACGACGCCGTACACCATCGTCGTCTGGACGCCTTCGAGGTCGAGGAGCCTGTCAGCCGCCTGTGCGAGTGCATCCCGGTCACTGATCTCACCGACACCAGTCAGGAGCACTGAGCCCTCCTGATCGCGGTTTGTAATCGCGCGGCCGATGACGGACAGCGTCTCCGGGCTCACGCTTGGGTCTTCGATTCGCTGGAGCGTTGCCATGTCGGCGTTCGTCACGAGATGTGCGGCGGCCTCGAAGTCCGCGGCAGCGACCTCCCGGCGGAAGTCCTTCGTGTCGACCTGAATGCCGAACAGCAGGCCCGTTGCGATAGGTGTCGGAATGTCAACGTTGAACCGCTGGAGGTAGTCGACCAGCAGTGTGCTCGTCGCCCCGACGCCGCTCCGGAGGTCGACGAAGCGGGCTTCGATCGGAACGCGTGGCGGATGATGGTCAATGACGATGTCGATGGGGGTCTCCGGCGGGAGTTGGTCGTTGACACCGGCTCTGGAGTGGTCAACTAGCGCAAACGCGTCGAACGCTTCCAGTTCGTCTGGTGAATCGGCGTCAAGGTTTCGGAGGTCAAACTCGAGGAGGTTGACGAACGCCCGGTTCTCCTGATGGGATATCTCCCCGTAGTAACAGATCGTCACCTCGCAGTCGGCTCGTTCAGCGAGCGCTCCGAGGGCGACAGCGCTGGCAATCGCGTCAGGGTCGGGATTGTCGTGCATGACGACAGCGAGGTGGTCGTCGATGTCCCGCAGTACCTGATGGAGCTGTCTGGCCCGCGTTCCTTCGTCGCCGACCGACTGGGTAACGTAGTCGGTGACGACGGTCTCCGGTGTGACCAGCCGGTCCGCCACGCTGTCAAGCCGGTCGCGCTGGTCGGTTGTCGCGCCGTGGCCGGCGTATGCGAGGAGGAACGCATCGGGAAAGCAGTCACGCGCGGCCGTTGCCGCGTCGGCGTTCTGTTTGGGATCCTCACTGGCGACGATGATGCTTTCGGGGTGAAAGTCGAGGTCGGCGAGAACAGATGGGTCGGCCTGGTCGGCTTCGAGCACGTTGATGCCGTCCGCCCGGAGCGTTTCAGCACGGTGCTCGTCCTGGGTCACGACCGCCAGCTCGCCGCGGTCGTCGCTAATCGCGTCGAGAAGGTCCGCGGCCGTCGGCCCGAGTCCGAGCACCAGCCGAGAAAGCATACCGTGCAGTCAGCACTGGAGCGTCTAAAAACCCGTTACTTCAGCCGTTCCTGCAGAAACGACGGATGTGCGGCGGTAACACCGTCGAGAGCGAGGATCTTGTCTTCGATGACGTCCGCCAGCGAGTCACCGTCCATCGCCCGGACTTCCGCCATCAGCATATGGTCGCCGCTAGACGTGTACAGTTCCTCCATCTCCGGAATCTCCTTGAGGTTCCGCGTGGCTTCAACGTAGCAGTCGCTCGCGATGTCGATGCCGACCAGCGCAATCGACTGGCCCGCCAGCTTCTTCGGGTCGACATCGGCGGAGTAGCCGACGATGACACCCTCCTCTTCGAGTTTCTGGATGTATTTCCGGACTGTCGGCTTCGATACCTCCGCTCGCTCTGCGATTTCTGCGTACGAGGCCTGTGCGTCCTCTTCAAGGACCGACAGGATTCGACGCTCCGTAGACTCGGCACTCATGCACTAATCTTTTCGGTGCATGAAAAAATATCTTCCGAACCAGAAACCCACGTCCGGGGGTATCCGCAGTCCGGCAGCGAGCCTTATTTGTGGTGTTCGAGGAGGTTGTCGTAGGTCCGCTCCCACTCCGCGTCCTCGTCGAAGTACCGCTCTGCGAGCGGTTCCTCGGGCATTTCGCCGATCTGGCGCTTCTCCTCGCCGTAGGAGGGGCGCTCGTCTTCGATGTACATCCGACCGGTGAGCACTTCGCCTTCGTACAGTCGCTCTTCGGTCTTTCGCATCATCTCGGCGGCTTCCGCGCGGTCCGAGACGTCGAAGTCGAACTCGTCGGACTGCTGGACGTCCGTGTACGGGACGTAGTGTTTCGCGTCCTTGTTCCAGGTCGGACACTGGGTCAGGAAGTCGATGTGCGCGAAGCCGTCGTGCTCGATGGCTTCGGCGATGATTTCCTTCGCCTGGTTCGGGTTGACAGCCGCGGTCCGGGCGATGTAGGTCGCACCGGCGTTGAGCTGCTGGGACAGAGGGCGGATCGGCGACTTCGCCGAGCCGTGGGGCTGTGTCTTTGACTTGTGGCCCTTCGGCGATGTCGGGGATGTCTGGCCCTTTGTCAGCCCGAAGATCTCGTTGTTGAACACGATATACGTCATATCGTGGTTCTCACGGGCCGTGTGGATGGTGTGGTTCCCACCGATACCGTAGCCGTCGCCGTCCCCACCGGCCGCGATGACTTCGAGGTTGGGGTTGGCGAGCTTCGCGGCCCGGGCGACGGGCAGCGAGCGGCCGTGGATGGTGTGGAAGCCGTAGCTGTTGAAGTAGCTGTTGAGCTTCCCCGAACAGCCGATACCGGTGAACAGCGCGACTTCGTCGGGGTTCTTGCCGACTTCCGGCATGGCCTGCTTGAGCGCCTTGAGGACGCCGAAGTCGCCACAGCCCGGACACCAGGTCGCCTGGGGTTCGATGCCGGGTGTAAACTCGTCGCGCTCGATTTCGCGTTCTTCGTTGATTGCTGAGAATGCACTCATAGGTTAGTCACCTGCCGCGGGTACGTACTTCATGTTGCTCGCGGCGAGTTCCTCGCCGTCGATGCTGGATTCGAACCCGTCGACGATCTCGGCGGGCTCGAAGGGGTTGCCGTTGTACTTGAGCAAGCTCGACAGCTTGTCGCCGTACTTGCCGAGTTCCTTCTGGGTAAGACCGCGGAACTGGGCCGTCGCGTTCATCTCGACGACAAGTGCCTCGTCGACTGATTCGAGCCACTCAGAGACTTCTTCCTTCGGGTACGGAGCCATGTCGGAGACGCCAAGCGCCTTCACGGAGTGGCCGTTCTCGTTGAGTCGGTCGACGGCCTCGAAGACGGTCCCCTGCTGGCTGCCCCACACGAGGATGCCGTAGTCGGCTTCCTCGGGTCCGTGGTAAGTCTGGTGGGACGTGTTCTCGTCCAGATCAGCACGGATGTCGTCGAGCTTGTTGAGCCGACGGTTCATCTGGGCGATTCGGTTCTCGGGGTCCTCGCTGATGTGGCCCGATGGGTTGTGCTCGTTGCCAGTCGCGAGGAAGCGGCCGTCCTTCTGGCCCGGCACGGTGCGCGGGCTGACGTTCGAGCCGTCCTCGGGCTCGTGGAGGAACCGCTGGAACTTCCCGGAGGAGTGGTGTGCGGCGTCCTGAATCTCCTCTTCGGTGAGGACCGAGCCGGGATCGGCGTTTGGCTCCTCGTCGAAGTGGCTGGCCGGGAGGTTTCGGAGTTCGCCCTGAATCTTCTGGTCGTAGATAACGATGACCGGGATCTGGTACTCGTAGGCGATGCGGAACGCCGAGCGGGTCTGCGTGTAACACTCGCGGATGTTCGCCGGTGCGAACACGACGCGGGCGGAGTCGCCCTGTGAGGTGTACAGGACGTGCTCAAGATCAGCCTGCTCGGGCTTGGTCGGCATCCCCGTCGAGGGGCCGGCTCGCATCGCTTCGACCAGCACGATAGGCGTCTCGGTCATCTCTGCCAGTCCGAGCGGTTCGGACATCAGCGCGAAGCCACCGCCGGAGGACCCGGACATGGCTTTCACGCCAGCGTGGGATGCACCGAGCGCCAGCGCGGCGGCCGCGATCTCGTCTTCGACCTGTTCGGAGATGCCGCCGAACTCGGGCAGATGCTGTGACATGATCGTGAACACGTCGGTCCACGGAGTCATGGGGTAGCCTGAGATGAAACGACAGCCCTCGTCGATTGCGCCGTAGGAAATCGCGTTCGAGCCCGAGAGAATGACCTGCTCCTCGTCGTGGGAGCCCTCGGGGACCTCGATGTCGTGGTCGACATCGAGTTCGCTGGCGGCTTCGTAGGCGTCGTGCAGGACGTTAAGGTTCGCCTCCTGCATGTCGCCGCTCATATTCTGTGTGATGAGTTTCTCGAACTCGTCGGTGCTGATGTCGAGAATGGCCGCAGTCGCGCCGATACCGGCCGTGTTCCGCATGATCTCGCGGCCGTGTTCCTTGGCGATACCGCGGAGGTCCATCGGGACGACGTGCCAGTTGTTCTCCTCGGCGGCTTCTTCGAGACCGATCTCGTCGACGTCCTCGTCGTCGAGCAGTCCCTCGTCGTAGAGGAGAACGCCGCCTTCTCGGAGGTCGTCGAAGTTCTCGTACAGCGGTTTCAGCTCTTCTTTGCCGTAGTAGGCCTCTTCCTGTGGGTTGCGGGCGAAGGAGTCACCCAGGGCCAGCAGGAAGTTATAGCCGTCCCCGCGGGACTGTACCGGTTCGTCCTTTGCACGTACTTCCACGTACGTGTGGCCGCCGCGGATACGCGACGGGTAATGGCGGTGTGTGAACACGTTCAGCCCCGACCACATCAAGGCCTTCGCGAAGTTCTGGCTTGTCGAGTCGATTCCGTCACCGGAACCACCGGCGATTCGCCAGATTAGTTCGTTGTCTGTCATGGTGAAATCCTCGGCCCCAGCTCTGGTGCCGTATCATTCCGTTGGGGGGCCATGACTAAAGATTTTCCACTATGTCACCACTCATTAATCGTTATCTTTCGGCTCAGGCACCTCAGATTGCCGTTTTCGAAATGGGGGTTCGTCACTAGTGGGACAAATTCACAGGGTCGATATATTCAGCTAACCCACACGTGTCAGCCGCTACTAGTAAGTCGCGTAACTCCCTCCCGCAACGACTAACACGGTGAATACCGATGTACAGTCGAAGATGTCGTTAACGGAACTCATCACCGGCGTCGAGGACCATCAGAAGACGCTGACTATCTTTAACGCCGGGCCGACAGCGGCCGAGGACCTTCGCGAGCGCTTCGCGGACCGTAACGTCCACGTTCAGACCGAGCAGACCGAGAGCGGACGACCGGGCGAGTTTATCACCCTCAGCGAGGACACAGAGGTGATCGCGGCCGCGAGCCTCAACTCGTTCACGGACGCGCTCAACGAAGGTCGGCAGTACATCACGCGTGACAACAGCCCGTACGTGTCGATTCTCGACCACCTTGATGAGACCATGTTCACCTCGTGGTCGATTCAACGGATGACCGCCGCATCGCGCGAAATAGAGGATCGCGCATGGCGAGTGGGACAGGGAACCCTGCACGCCGGCTTTCAGACACTCTCGACGCTTCAGGGCGAACTCGACCTCTATGAACGACTGGGTGAGACCGACGTGGATGTTCACGCCTATGCCGTCCCTGACGTCGAACCGCCCGAGTACAGTACGTTCTCGCTGCATCTGGAACGGTCGAACGAGATCGCCGACTCGTGGTTCGTCGTGTTCGATGGCGGGGGTGACCCGACCCAGAAATGCGCCCTGTTGGCCGAGGAGCGCGAACCGCGCGAGTTCTACGGCTTCTGGACCTACGACGAGTCGACGGTCGACTGGATCATCGACTATCTGGAGGAGACGTACGGCTATCTCGAACAGTGACAGCCGCGCGCAAACGGGCCAACGCGGCCACTGCCACGGCACGCCGTTGGCTGCCATCTCGTCTGTGACATGACGAACGTTGCTGCGTCCCGGGAGTTCCGTATCGAAGAGACCGGCGAACGCGTCAACGGTCTCGAACTGGAGTTACACCTGTTTTTCGGCGTGTGGGCAGTCGTTGAGCGGCACGATAACCGGTGGATCGTGGCAACTGAAAACGGCGAGCGCCGAACGCTCGTCGTTGTCTCGGACTGACCCAACGAACCGCGTCTCAGTCTGTCGCCCCGGCTACGTCCTCAAACACCCCGAGGTCGTGGCCGAGTAGGACTTCAGCCCCCGTGGCCCGCTGGCGGTCGCGGCACCGTTCGAGGCTCTCCTTCCACGCGCCGTTGTTCCACAGGAGGCTCGTCGCCATTGGTTGGCCCGCGTAGTTCGCCTCAACGTAGGCTTCGTCGCCGACGACGAGGAGCGACTGGTCCGGGCGGTCGATGAATGCACCCATGAGCCCTGGGGTGTGGCCAGGGAGGTGAAGCAGTTCGATACCATCGGTGAGGTGATAGCTGTCGCCGTGAACGATCTCCCAGTTCAGGTCGCGGTCGAAATCGCTGGCGAGGTAAGCGATAGAACCGTCGTCCGTGTTGGCGCTGTAGTACGCGTATGGGAGTTCCTCGCGGTGGACGTAGATTGGCACGTCCGTTCCCGCGAAATTGCGCAGGCCGCCAGCGTGGTCCAGATGCAGGTGGCTCATCACGACGGCATCGATCTCGTCGATGCTGTAGCCCGCATCTTCGAGATCTGCCGGCAGGGTATGCTCGGCGGCATCGATGTGTGCGAACGCCTCGTACAGCGGCGTCGGCCAGTACCCGTCGCCGGCCTCTGGGTGAGAGCCGGTGTCCCAGAGGACGGTTAGCTCGGGCGTCTCGATGATGAGGTTCCATACAACGTACGTTTCGTACTCGTGCTCCGGGTCACGGTGAGAGGCTGTCGCGACGCTGTGGCCGTCAACGACGAAGTTTCGGTCAGCCTGTACGCGGCCCCGGTCCATGAATGTCACTGTGAGGTCGTCCATACAGTGTCTACGGCCTGTCACAAAGTAAAGACGATGCCGTGCGCAGTGGGCTGGCTCGGTGCACCAACCGCATTTCGCTGTGGAATGGGGTTTCATGCCGTGTGGACATTGAGTGAGATTTATGCCAAAATATTCGTGACAGAGCGGGACCCACACACACCACCCTGCAAGTGTTCTCGGGGTTTGCAGGGGGTGGGGGCGGGGAGTGGCGGAACCACGTCACTATATTTAAATAGAGTGGAGATTGTTCTGTCTCGCCGAGACTGTGTGGTCGGTACTGTACCTGAATACATAGACTTAGCCGTTACAGACCCCTTCCGACGTAGATTCTATAGACTGTGCTATTCAACAGTAACCAGGCTATATTGCATATACCATAAGATATAAACTAATCCCTAGTTCCATATCTAGTCATTGACTAGAGAATGAAGAATCGCAGGAATCAAGTGTGTTAAGTCAGGTATCGGTGTAGCAGGCCGCTCGTAACTGTTTTCGAGTGGGAGCGGAGAAACACTTGCAGGGTGGTGTGTGACTGTTCGGCGTGAAAACACTTGAAACACTTGAACGGTGGTCACTGGTTTTATATAGAGCCACTCAAAAGGTGGAATACGATGGTCGACGTGAACGAGAACCCGTTCGACGGGACTGATTCGATCTTCGAACGAAAACAACCACTGAAAAAAGACACGTTCACGCCGGATACGATCTTTCACCGCGACGAGGAAATCGAATTCTACATCAACGCACTTCAGGATGTCATTGTCGGCCACGACCCCAACAACGTCTTCGTCTATGGTCCAACAGGAGTCGGCAAAACTGCTGTTACAAAGTGGGTACGAGACAAACTCGAAGAGAAAGCCGAGGCTGAGGATATCCCGCTCACCGTTGTCGGTCCGATTAACTGCCGGAACTACCGGTCGGCGTATGCACTGGTAAATACGCTCGTCAACGAGTTCCGGGATCCCGAGAACCAGCTCCCGGAGAGCGGCTACAGCACTGACAGCGTCTTCGAGTTCCTCTACGAAGAGATAGAGGCTGTGGGCGGGAACGTGCTTATCATTCTGGACGAGATCGACAACATTCCTGCGGATGCACGGAACGACTTTCTCTACGAACTGCCGCGGGCCGAAGCGAACGAGAACACGCCGATCACCGATGCGAAGGTTGGACTTATCGGTATCTCAAACGACCTCAAGTTCGTCGACGTACTGGAACCCAAGGTGAAATCGACGCTGGGGGAGCGAGAGATCAAGTTCGGCCCATATGACGCGACTGAACTTCGAGATATTCTTGGCTACTACGCCGACATCGCGTTTCGGGAGGACGTGCTCGGCGAAGATGTCGTCCCGCTGGCAGCAGCCTTCTCTGCACAGGAACGCGGTGACGTTCGGCAGGGACTCCGAATCCTCGAAAAGGCCGGGGAGTACGCGCGGATGGAGGGTGCAGAGGGTGTAACGGAGGCACATACACGGCGGGCGACGGACACCATCGAAACCGATGAACTGCTGGATTACTTCGAGCACGATCTGAGTTCACAACAAGCATTGACCTATCTCGCCACGACGCTTGCACTCATCGAGCCGAAACACGAGGCGTCGACAAAACGGATCTACAATCTCTATTCCTCTATCGCGGAGTCGAGCGGTCGCCGCGTGAAATCCGAGCGGAAGATATACGAGTTCCTTGACCAGCTCTCAATGCAGGGACTGGTCCGTTCTGCGGAACGCAACCTTGGCCGCAAGGGCGGACGCAAATATATTTATGAAGTCACTGATGACCCGACCGACATCATCAAGGCTGCACTCCAGTCCTCCTACAGCGATGCTGTGCCGAGTAACGTCAACGGGATTCTCGAACATTATCTGGAAGACGAGGCGACTGAGTTCGAGGCACCGGACACTACTGACGACGAGCAACAGAACCTCTGGCAGTTCACGTAGCCACCCCCCGTCGGCTCACACGGCAGAACACTTGCACGGTGGTGTGTGTGTGTGTTCAGCGGCGGTCTAACTATTGTGGCGTCCAGAACAGTTGCAGGGTGGTGTGTGTCCCCACAGTAGGCAGTGAAAGGGGGTGCAAACAGGCGGTTATCTGGTATCTGTTCCCCGCTGCAGTGTGTAGAACACTTGCAGACCGGTGTGTCCGTCCGGTTCCACCACGACCCTACGTATTCCGTTTCGAAAACACTTGCAGGGTGGTGTGAACCCGATCCGACGGGAAAACCGCCCAAAACGGCCTTTTGGAACACTTGCAGGGTGGTGTATCAGCATACTCTCACACATCTCAAGCAGTACGTGAAACACTTGCACGGTGGTGTGCAAGGGCGAATCGGAACTCGGAACAACGCTACAAAAACACTTGCAGCGTGGTGTTTTCGTAGATTCAGACGCTTGCACACCTTCCGTGCGAACACTTGCAGGGTGGTGTGTGAACACGTGTTCACCATTCTGGTCTGGCTGTACTCGAACTGGAAACACTCGCAGGGTGGTGATAGAACACTTGTAGGGTGGTGTACCGACTCAGTATCACTCGCATGGACTTCGTACAGTAGCGTAATCCCTGTCTGGTTGGTATATCCGGGCTGTACAGGCTGTCCAGTCGTGAACAGCCGCTGGAGTGATAGCTGGCCAGCCACGCTCCTCTAAAGAACACTCGAAGGGTGGTGTTCCCGCGAAAAACACGCCGTTTGCGACGCAATCAATCGACAGTGACCGCTACTCTTTCCGTTACATCGGAGCCTGCTTGTAGATGAGGTTCCGCTGGATGTCGTTGGCTCCCTCGTAGATAACCGGAATCCGAACATCGCGATACACGCGGGAAATGCGGTTCTCCGTCAGCACGGACCGCCCACCGTGGAGTTGCATCCCCTTCTCCGCACAGTCCATTGCGGCTTCGGTCGCGTTGGTCTTTGCTAGTGCGGCCCAGTAGCCGGAGTTCTCCTGATTGGCGACGCGTTCGGCCGCGTGCCAGGTGAGGGTCCGGGCGGACTGGAGGCTGAGTTGCATATCGGCCAGCTTGTGCTGGACCGCCTGGAACTCGTCGACGGTCTTGCCGAAGGCTTCGCGGTCATGGACGAACTCCCAGGCTTCCTCGATGGCTGCGGCGGCCAGCCCGAGACCGTGTCCGCCGACGACGACGCGGCCGTGATTGAAGAACTCGGCGAGCATATAGAAGCCGGCCCCTTCGACGCCGACCAGATTCTCCTCCGGAATCCGGCAGTCGTCAAGCACGATGTGGGCCTGCTTGGACGCCCGGAAGCCCATTTTTTCGGGGATGTGCTCGGCGTGGTAGCCGTCGGCGTCCGTCGGGACGATAAACATCGAGTAGTTCCCGTAGCGGTCGTTCGGGTCGTCACCAGTCTTGGCGTACAGCGTCACCCAGTCCGCCTCGACACCGTTGCCGATCCAGTATTTTTCGCCGTTAATTACCCACTCGTCACCATCTTTCTCAGCGGCCGTCGTCATCCCAGCAAGGTCGCTCCCCGTTTCCGGTTCAGAGACGGCGAGACCGGTAAGCTGGTCGCCGGCAGCGACGGGCTTGAGGAACTCCTCTTTCTGCCAGTCCGCGCCGTGGTCCTCGACGATTTCTGCCCCGAAGCTGGCGAGCTGGATCGTCAGCGCGATTCCTGCGTCGGCTTTGTACAGCTCCTCTGCCATCGCAAGCATCTGCTGGAGGTCGTAGCCGCTCCCGCCCCACTCTTCGCCGATATCCTGTGCGACGAGCCCGGCCTCCGTCGCCGCTTCGAGCACGTCCCAGGGGTACTCCCCGGACGCGTAGTACTCACCCGCGACTGGCTCGATGTGCTCCGCGGCGAACTCCCGAGCCTCCTCCTTGACCTCGTGCGCGTGCTCCGGAACGAGTTTCTCGGATAGCAGGTCCATAGTGATTATCATGGTTTGTGTACTCATATACTCCGTGGAACTCTGCCAAACACCGTCGTAGTTGTTTCTGGGAAACTCCTGATAATCGGCCAGCACGCTTTTCCATGGCTGTAGCCTTCCTCGGACATGAATCGTCGAGACTACTTGCTCGCCGGAGCCACCCTTGGAACTGCCGGGCTTGCGGGGTGTTCGTTTCTGGCCGCAGCCGAGGCACCGCCACCGGACGTTCCGACAGCGCAACTGAACGACGGTGGCTGGACGCAAACGGCCCAGTCCTCGGAAACAGTATTCGACCGGAGCTACGGCCCGGTTTCGGTCGAGGCCGTCTCCAGTACGGTTCAGTACGTCGACGAACAGCTACAGGAGCGTGTCGCCGACCGTACTCTTGACCAGGTTCAGACTGCACTCTCCGTGTTTTTCGCCACCCGAGTGGATTTCAGCCCCAATCTGGACAATCTTCCGGCTGGCGTGGGGCGCGAGGAACTGCTGGCGGAAGTCAAAACAAACGCCCGCGACAGCTTCGAACAGCAGATGGAAGCGCAGGGGCTGACCGACATCGAGAAATCCGGCGAGGGGACAATCGATATCGACACCGGAGAGACAGCTGAGACGGTGGAACTGTCCGCCGTGTACCCATTCGAAGGGATTTCCTTCGACGTGACCGAGGACGAGGCCGTCGAGATACCAGCCAGCGACATCGACATCTCGGCGATGTTCGCCGTCTGGCACCACGGCGACTTCGTCGTCATTTCCGGGGGCGCGTACCCGGCACAGAACTTCGAGCAGGTCGTCGAAAACGACCTGAGCGACGGCATCACAGTCACCGTCGATGTCGACCTCGGACTCCAGCCCGAAACCTATCGGACCGAAGTCCGGAATCTCGTCACTGGCGTTCAGTAACGCTACTGAGCGGCTGAAAACGCGCCAACTCCCCTATTCCGGCGCGGCGTCGTCGGGGACGCGACCTTCGACGAGCGATTCGTCGGCGTACTCGTCACGGAGCGACTTTTTGTCGAACTTTCCGGTTGCCGTCTTCGGAACCTCGTCGATGGTGACGAAGTTGTCCGGGACCCACCACTTGGGGTAGGACTCGAGGATGTACTCACGGAGTTCATCACCAAGCGTCTCCTCGTCGGCATCGGCCGTCGGAACGATCATCGCAAGTGGGCGTTCCTGCCAGCGCTCGTGCGGGACACCGATGACTGCCGCTTCGTTCACGTCGTCGTGGGCGATCAGTTCGTTTTCCAGTTCGAGCGAGGAGATCCACTCTCCGCCGCTCTTGATAACGTCTTTCGCCCGGTCGACGATCTTGATGTAGCCGTCCTCATCGACGGACACCACGTCACCAGTCTTCAGATAGCCGTCCTCGAACTCCTGCTCGTTCGCTTCCGGACGCTTGAAGTATTCTGTCGTCACCCACGGCCCGCGGATGTGGAGTTCGCCGAAGTCCTCGCCGTTATGTGGGACCTCGTCGCCGTTGTCGTCGATGACACGGAACTCCAGTCCGGGCGTGATGAGTCCCTGTTTCGAGCGTTTGTCCAGTTGCGTCTGGTAGTCAGCGTCCTCTAGGTCGCTCCGCAGGGACGCCACCGCACCCACCGGGGCCGTCTCGGTCATTCCCCAGGCGTGGACGAGTTCCACGTCGCGGTCGTCGAAGAACCGGATCATCGCTTCCGGTGCGGCGCTTCCGCCGACGATGAGGCGCTCAAGCGACGAGAGGTCGACGTCGTTCTCTTTGATGTACTCCATCAGTCCCAGCCAGACGGTCGGGACGCCGGCGGTGACGGTGACGTCCTCTTCTTCGATGAGCTTCGCGAGGTCCGCAGGCTCCGGCTGTGGGCCGGGGTAAACGTGTTTGGCCCCGCCTGCAGTTGCTGAGAAGGGGAGTCCCCACGCGTTGACGTGGAACATCGGGACGACGGGCATCATCACGTCGTCGTCGTCGAGTGGAATTCCCTGTGGCGATTGAATCGCCATCGTGTGGCTCCACAGCATTTGCTGGGTGTACTCGACGCCTTTTGGTCGCCCGGTCGTGCCGGACGTGTAACAGAGGCCGGCAGCGCGGTCCTCCTCCAGCTCGGGCCAGTCGTACTCCGTCGGCTGGTCGGCGATGAACGACTCGTAGGCAACGGCATCAAGCTCTGTCTCCGGGACGGAGTCGCTCATTACGATGAACTGCTCGACCGTTTCGAAGGACTCTGGGTCCGCTGTTGCAGCGCCTTCGAGTTTCGGCAGGAGCGATTCGTCGACGAAAATGAGTTCGTCCTGTGCGTCGCTGACGATATACTGGATGTGTTCGTCGGGCAGGAGCGGATTGATAGTGTGCAGCTGCGCACCGGTTCCGGGTACCCCGAAGTACGTCTCGAAGTGACGGCTGTGGTTCCAGCAGAACGTCCCGAGCCGTTCACCGTCGCCGTAGCCGGCTTCTTCGATCGCGTTCGCTAACTGTGCCGTCCGTTCGGCATATTCGGCGTAGTCGTGGCGGACGATGCCCTCGTGGGTACGAGAGACGACCTCTGTGTCCGGATACAGTGTTTCTGCACGCCACAAGAACGGTCGTAGAGTTTGCGGGCTGCCTCCTGGCATATCATGACGCAAGGGCCCACGGTACAAGAAACACTGCTAAATCTTTCATGAGGGACAAGGAGTTCATCCGCAGTTCCCGCCGCCAGAATAAGTTCGGACCGCTTACACTTCGATTTCCTGCATCAGGTCGACCAGCTCTTCGAGTTCCGGAAATGTGTACACCTTCACGTTGATGTCGGACTCCAGTGCGTGGACGCGGGAGTCGAACATCAGCGCCATCTCGTTGTCCCGGTCGCCGACGAGCTGGTCCACCATCCCGCTCCCCGGGCCGAACGTGAAGTTCGGCGTGGAGATGTCGATGGTGGTATCGAGAACGTTTGCCCAGCCGTCGATGAAGCCGCTGGTCATGATGTTGCCGATCTCCTGAATCGCCGAGCGTTCCATGTCGGTGAAGCCGTTCGCGTTGGGGTCCGTCTCACCCATATCGCCGATCATCCCGGTGGCGAGGTCCTTTGCACTGGCGGCGTTGAACAGGAACAGGATGTGCCCGTGGGGCTTTTCCACCATTTCGATACTGATACCGATCTGCTTCTCGTCGCCGACGTGCGTTTTGATATCCGGGATATCGATGAAGTTGATCTTCGTGATCTCCATCTCCGTCTCCATCCCTGTCATCTGGCTGAGGTGGTTCGCAACGGTGTTGCCGCCCTCTTTAGCCATCTGATTGAACAACCCGAGCTTCCGAATATCTATCATCAGACTCATTCGTTAGGACCAGCGTTGCCGCTGAGTTGTGTGCCCTCATACATAAGCTATGCACCCGCATTTTCGTCGGCGAGAATCGGAGCGTGTTGCTGCCGCTTGCTCACTCCACCCGGACGCTCACAGCGACGCCCTCACCGAGCGGTAGCAGCCCGGTCTCGAACGCCGGGTCGCTGCCGACGCGTTTGAGATACGCGGCGATACCGCGACTCGTTTCGTTGGCGTCGATGTCCTCGCCAGCCAGCAACGCCCGTACATCTGCAAATTCCAGCGGCCCGGCCTCGATCATGTTGTCAGCGACCACGGCCCCACCGACCGGCACCTTTGCCCGGACAGCCTCGAAGGCCTCTGCATAGCGGTGTTTCTCGTTATCAATAAGCACGACGTCGAACGGGCCGTCGTAGTTCTCGACGATTTCGATTGCGTCACCGTGCTCGAAGGCGGCCAGGTCGGCGAACCCGCCGCGGTCGAGGAACTCGCGGGCATCCTCGAGTTCGTCGGCGTCGATCTCCGTCAGGACAATCTGTCCATCGTCGGACACAGCGGGTGCCATCCAGTACGCCGAGTAGCCGAAGCCGGAGCCGAACTCGAAGACACGGTCGGCGTCGACCATCCGGGCGACGAGGCGGAGCCACCCGCCGACTGCGGGACCGACCGTCGGGAATCCCTCTCGGTCGGCTCTGGCGTCCATCTCATCGATAATTGCATCGCTGGCTGGCGCCAGTGTGCGAGCGAACTGCTCTGTCACTTCCGGGAGCGGGGTTTCGTCCATGTCAGGCTATGCCGGTAGCGGCAACATAAACGAGTGGGTCCGGACCGGAACTAGCCGAGTTCGAGGCGTTCGACGTACTGAATCACGGACTCCAGCGCGGGATTGGCGTAGTACTCAACAGTATTATCAGCTGTCTCGTACGAGAGAATCCCCAGATCGTCCAGCCGCGGAAGGTGATTGTGTGCCAGCGACACGCCCACTTCATCGCGTGATTTTGGCGTCGTTCTGGCTGGAATAGCCTTTTCGCGTTCGTAGACGCGGTCGACGAGGTCGTCCAGTGGGACCTCGGTTTCAGACCGGTCTTTCAGGTGATACAGGAGACTGCGCCGCCGCGGAGCGGAGATCAGTTCCAGTACCTGGTCAAACGAGTAGGGTATCGGAATCGTTTCGGGCTCCTCCGGGTCGCCCTTCTTGACGCCGCCGGGTGGGGTGACGGTGTCTCGAAACGTCGGCGTCTCTTCTGCGTCTTGCGACGCCGTGACGGTCCAGCCGTGGTCCGGGAGATACTCGTACACGACATCATACAGCGGCCGAAACATCTCGACTGTCTCCTCCGTATGGGCCTCTGGGTCCATGTGGTGGTGGCTCGAGACGCCCATCTCGGCACATTGTCGGTTCAACGCCGTCACCAGCGCGATGACGCGGTCACGCTCCCAGGACTCAAGCAACCCAGTAAGCGAATGCAGGCACAGAAGCAGCGGTGTATCTTCCTGCTCCAACCGACCGAGATGGCGAGAGACGGTCGCGCTGATGTCTATCGGCGCCACTGTTGCGGGAAGGGTATCAAGCGTCAATGAAGGAAACGCACCAGACGCTGCTGCCTGTGAGGTAGCCGGTAACTCGCTGCCGGCGTCGACGATGATCGCCTCTTCGGGCATCTCGTCGTCGAGGTGCTGCTGCCACAGCGAGAGGCGCGAATCGGGGGATTCGGACACTGTGACACAGATCGCCTTCGACTTACTGACCTCCTGCTCAGCCAGAAACCCGGCACACCCCTCTCGTTCGGCGTCGCTTGCATTGCGTGCCAACACCAATACGGACGCAGCCTCTTTCAGAGGCTGGTCAACTGTCCCACTCCCGGAGTTCATTGCGTACTGTATCGTATCTGGAACCATAAAGCCATCAACAAATAAGCGTTCCCTTGACATACGGTAACTTTTGATAAGCGCCACTCGAATACGAAACAGTGCTCGTCTCGGCTCTCTCTATACAACTAGGCTTTAGTGCCTATTCTATACCGTCTCAAGTCCGAGGATTTTTGCGGTACGATGCCGTATCACTGTCTATGCCAGTCATGTCGAGTAGCGACTTTTCTATTCATATCGAGGAGTGTGATGAGTTTGATGATGGGATGCCGATAAGTTCACTTCCGGACGAAGTCACGTCCATCGACGACCTCGACTGCGAGTGCTGGAGCGGGTTCGAATCTCTGGACGAAATCTAACAGCAGGTATCGACGCCCGGGTTTCCAGAACTGGCTTCAGTTGACTGGTCGTCGAGCATCTCGTTGACGACCGTCTTCACCTCGGTGCTGAGTTTCTTATACTGTATGCCTACTGACACCTAACCACTACCTAAGGTTCCCGTAGATACGATTGAAGTTATAACTAGTGCGTCTACTGGGTCACCATCTCAGCACGGGCAACGCATTTGTCTCGGTTGTCTTGCCCACGCCGGGCCATCCCGATTAAACGTCCCAGTACGCGGGTTTGTTACCGGGCTTCCACTTTATCGAGCACCCTCTGGATGGTTTCTCGACCGCCGTAATCTGGTCGCCATCCAGCAACGTTTCGACGTGTGTAGCCATCTCCCGCTCGCTCGGTTCGTCGTCCGGGTTTGGCGCGTCGTCAAGGCGGCCGTGGTACGCCAGTTTGAACGCCCCATTGTCGTTCCGGAACAAGAACGGGTCGGGGGTACAGCGGGCACCGTACGCGGCTGCGATATTTTGTGACTCGTCGAATAGATACGCGTCGTACTGTATCTCTCCGCGCTCGACGAGTTCCTGCATCCGCTCGAACGAGTCGTCGGGGTATTCCTCGGGGTCGTTGGCATTAATCCCGACGACAGCGAGGTCGTCGTATTCTGTCGCGAGGCGATTTAGCTCGTCTATCTTCGCTTTCGCGTATGGACAGTGGTTGCACGTAAATACAATTAGTAGTGCGTCCTTGTCCGCGAAATCCGACAGTGAGTACGTCGCCCCGTCGGCCCCCGGCAGTTCGAACGTCGGTGCTTCGTCCCCACGTCCGAGCACGTCGGACTCCGAATCGAGTGAAACCATCGCCTTCCACTACGGCTGTCGCCGTCAAAAGTCCACGGACGCTAGGCTGCCTTCTGTGACAGCCGTTTTTCGATCAACTGTCCACGTCGCTGGATGTCGCTGCCGCAGTATCGAAGGCCTTCGCTGCCTCGAACGCTGCGCTCCCGTCATCGACCGAGAACAACGTCTCTTCGCCATCCGCTTCGTGCTTTTCCAGCAGCCCGACCGTCACTAGCTCTTCGAGCGTCCCGTCAAGGTATAGCGTCTTCAGCGGCACGCCAGCTTCCTCACTCAGGGCTGTTTTCGTGTACGTCTCGTCCACGTCCAGGCGGAGTATCGTGTCAATAACTGTTGCCGCCTTGTCGTGATTCGCGACATGTGCCCATCCAGTGTCAGAATCAGCCCGCTGGCCACCCTCTTCGAACATTAAGCGATATATAACCAGCAGAGATATTAAAACCGTCTGGTGCATTCCCGACCGAATGATGTGACGCTCTCTCACTATTGAGCAAGGCTTTTGTCCGCGTCACTCTGCTGGCACTGTATGAGCAGTCGCCGCGAGATACTCGACCTGCTACGGGAGAACGCTCGCTACACGACCGAGGACATCGCTCGGTTGACCGATTACTCCGAGAGCGAGGTAGCCGAGATTATCGACGAATTCGAGGAGGCAGGCATCATTCGCGGCTATCAGGCAGTCGTCGACTGGAACGCGGTCGAGAACGACGAGGAGCGCGTCCGCGCTACCGTCGAACTCAACGTCACGCTGGACCGTGAGACCAGCTACGACGACATCTCCGACCGGATCGCGAAGTTCCCGGAAGTGACTTCGCTACGCCTCGTCAGCGGCGACTACGACTTCGATCTGGAGGTTGAGGGCGATTCGATGCGCGAAGTGTCGCATTTCATCAGCGACAAAATCGCGCCGATCCCCGAGATCACGCAGACGGTAACCCACTACATCATGGAGTCGTACAAGGAGCAGGGGATGGAGTTCGACGACCACGACGACGACGACCGCCTGTCCGTCTCACCATGACATTCGAAGCAGCGGACAGAGTCGACAGCGTGCCGCCATCAGGCATCCGTCGGTTCTTCGAACTGGCCGAGGAGATGGACGACATCATCTCGCTCGGGGTCGGCGAACCGGACTTCTCGGCCCCGTGGTCGGCCCGTGAAGCCGCTATTGCGTCGCTCGAACGCGGCCAGACCTCCTACACCGCCAATCGCGGGAAACGGGAGCTCCGGGAGCGCATCGCGGACTACGAAGCGGCGACGCACAACCTGCAGTACGACCCCGATGAGGAAATCCTCGTCACGGCGGGTGCGAGCGAGGGTCTGGATCTCGCTTTTCGGGCACTGCTAAACCCCGGCGATTCGATCGCTATCGCCCAGCCGTGCTACGTCTCGTACGTCCCCGGTGCGACGTTCGCTGGTATCGACGTTATCGACGTTCCGACGCGCGCGGAAGATGAGTTCAAACTCACCCAAGAGGTGCTGGAATCGTCCGGTGCGGCGGAGGCCGACGCGCTCGTATATTGCTTCCCGAACAATCCGACCGGAGCGACGATGACGGCCGAGGAGATGGCGGATGTTTCGGCCTTTTGCCGCGAAAACGACCTCCTCGTGTTCGCCGACGAGATCTACGCCGATCTCACGTACGAACACGACCACACGTCTATTGCTACCCTCCCCGGGATGCGTGAGCGGACCGTCGTGTTCAACGGCTTCTCGAAGGCCTTTGCGATGACGGGGTTCAGACTGGGATACGCGATGGCACCGCCGGAGGCTGTCGAGGCGATGAACCGAATCCATCAGTACTCGATGCTTTCGGCCCCGACGACGGCTCAGCACGCCGCTATCGAGGCGCTCGACAACTGCCGCGACGAGGTCACGGACATGGCCGCTCAGTACGACCGCCGGCGGAAGTACGTCCTCACGCGCTTCGAAGAGATGGGGCTGGACTGCTTCCCGGCGGCCGGAGCGTTCTACGCGTTCCCGGAATGTCCCTGGGACGATGCCGGTGAGTTCGCCGAGAGTCTCCTTCAGGAAAAACGGGTCGCGGTTGTCCCCGGAACCGCGTTCGGGGAGGGCGGGTCGGGCCATCTCCGAGTGTCATACGCGACGGGTCTCGACGATCTCAAGGAAGCAATGGCCCGGATTGAGTCATTCCTTAATTGACAACTAGGATCGGCGAAACATTCAGTATGGTCCACTTACTACCGTAAGGAGACCGTGATACGAACAACCGGAACTTCTTTTTCATCGACATTTGGTGGGGATAAACTTTTTTCCTGCCTAACGGGAGATAAATAACAATGGCTATCGATGATACTGGGGGAGGTGAGTCAGAACAGGTCAACAGTGGGGGGAATCTGACTGACGAGCCTGTACGGGTCGGCGAATACACGTGGGATGATCTCCGGCGAGAGGTACACGATGGGGGGCGGTTCGACCGGAGCGTGTACCTCGGCTTCGAGCCGAGAGAACTCAGTCAGCGACTCGAAGACGCGGCGAGTGCCGGGAAAACACTGCAAGCGCCGTTCGAAGAGTATCTCGACCCAACTACGACACCAGTCGCGAAAGACATCTACACGTGGGAGCATTTCAAACAGGAGTACTATTACGAGGACGGCAGTCTCCCCCGTGACAGTGACGGCGAAGTTATTCCGTTTGATGCAAGTGAGTATCTGCACTTCGACTCTGAACACACGGAAAACAAACTGTCCGCCGCCGAAGACATCGCCAGTGAACTGCACGAGTATGTCGATGAAAACACCGTTGACGTGAACCCGGAGCTGGACGAAGACGAGTTCTTCTCGACACGGGACGGCCACACGACCGTCGTCAACCGCTACGACCTCGAAAAAGCTGTTCCCCAGTCGAAGAAATCACATTTCAACGAACTGGAACGGTACTGGGTCAACAAACCCTACGCCTGCGTTATCATCTTCCACTCACGGAAAGAGAACGAGAAGAAGTACTACGTCATTGAGCCGTATCTCACCGATATTGAGATCGACCTTCGGGAGTTCCTCTCGGGCAAACTCAAGACCGCGATCAAGTACTCCGAGGACGACGTGATCGTTCAGGGGACTGATGCTGACCGGGCACAGGTCATCCAGCGGGAGGCCGAACAGCTCCTCTCGCGGTATGACCTCTACGACGGCTCAGTCTCCAGCCGTGGTGAAGAGAGCGTTCTCGGACAGGTCAAGGAACTGTTCGGGCTGGATGAGGAAACACAAAGTGAAACGACGGGACAACTCTCCGGCATTTCGACACGGCCTGAGCCGGCTATCCTCGAAGACGACGAACCGAAGCTAAACGAGTATCAGGTCGAGAAGCTGCTGTATATGCTCAAGCGGGACTTCGTCGGCTATGCCCGCATCGACGGCGTCAAACACGATATCAACGTGGAAGATATCTCCTGTGACGGGTACAACTCCCGGGTGTTCGTCTATCACACTGACTACGAGCAGATCATCTCGAACGTCGAACACGGAAAAGGGGAACTCGACGACTTCGTCGTGAAGCTCGCACAGCGGTCCGGGAAGGGTATCTCGAAGCGCCAGCCACAGGTCGATGCGACGCTCCCGGACGGGTCGCGTGCCCAGCTGACACTGGGTAGGGAAGTGTCCGACCACGGGACGAACTACACTATCCGGCAGTTCAAGGACGTCCCCTTTACCCCTATCGACCTCATCAACTGGAACACGTTTTCGCTGGACGAGATGGCGTTCCTCTGGCTCTGTATCGAGAACAACAAGAGCCTCATCTTCGCCGGCGGTACTGCCTCGGGGAAGACGACAAGCCTGAACGCCGTCTCGCTGTTCATCCCATCGAACTCCAAGATCGTCTCCATCGAGGACACGCGTGAGGTCGAACTGCCACAGCGAAACTGGGTGGCAAGCGTTACGCGCCCTTCCTTTGGTGAAGACGACAAGGGTGACGTCGACGAGTTCGACCTGCTGGAAGCCGCACTCCGTCAGCGTCCGGACTACATTGTCATGGGTGAGATCCGCGGTGAAGAAGGTCGGACGCTGTTCCAGGTCATGTCGACCGGGCACACCACCTACACCACGTTCCACGCCGACTCGGTCGGTGAGGTCATCAAGCGGTTCACCACCGAACCGATCAACGTCTCGAAGACGCTGTTTACCGCGCTTGATCTGGTGTCGATTCAGACCCAGACGCGGGTCGACGGCAACAAGGTTCGCCGAAACAAGTCCCTGACCGAAATTAACGAGTACTCCGCGGAGAACGATGAGATCAACGTCCGGGACGTGTACGAGTGGCGCGCCGAGACGGATGAGTACATCCAGATGGGGAACTCGAACACGCTTGAAGAGATCAAGTTCGACCGTGGGTGGACCCAAGAAAAACTCGACGAAGAGCTGTTCAAGCGCAAAGTCGTCCTCGCATATCTCATCGAGAAGGGGCTCAACACCTACACGCAGGTTGCGGCGACCATCCAGGCGTTTATTGATGACCCCGACACCATCCTCACGCTCATCGCCAACGACCAGCTCGAACTGTCACTCGAGGACCTCCGAGAGATGGAATCTGTCAAGATCGATATCGACCCCGAAAAAGAGGAAATGGTGCCCCGGCCGGACGCGCCGCCGGAAATGGTCGAGGAGACAAAGCAGGTGCTTGACAACGCCCAGCCACTGTTTAACACCTACAAGAGCCGCGAAACGCCGGACATTGTCTCAGCGTTGATGGACGATTCCGAGGAGAGCGCTGACGAAGACAGCATCGACTTCGGTCAGTTCGTTCCGAAAGCCGGTGCGGAGGCAGATAGCGAATGAGCCTCAGTCGATCACATCGACAGCCGCGTAACCCCGTTTGATTACGGTGAACTAAACCGAACTAGCTGTGGAGCATCTTCGAACCGCTGGTGAGCATGATTTTCGGGATGGACCGTCGCTGTCGGCGGCGGACTGCCGCCGACGCGACAGTGTCACCACTGACGACCGCCGTCCGGCCCGATGGACAGCTACCGGAAGAACCGGCCGTCAAGTGGTTGATTCGCTGGAACAGACCTGCGGACACCAAGTGCTGTCCAAGCTGCGCGAAGCGTCATTTCGCAAAACTCCGTGAACGACCACTGCAAGAGGCGGCGCCCCCCACGGCGGGGCGCCGCCACGTACCTCCAGTGGAGATATCGCCAGCTGTTCTGAAGCAGTAGGCTCACTACAAACATTACCAACCGTAGTCCAGCATCCTGAGAACTAGTGAAAGCGAGGCTCTGCTTGGCTAATCGGTAGCTTGATTCGATGCCGAAGCGCTTGCTGTAGTGATCTCGTGCATCTCGTGGCGTGTCGATAAAGGGCGCGTCAGCGGCGTAGCCGTGACGCGCCACCCCGTGTTCGTCGTACCGTCCCTGCTGGTACACGCAGTCGATGAACACAGGGAACTCCACCTCGCCAGCGAGATCGTGTTCGATCTCGCGGCTCCAGCCTTTGCTGAGTTTGTTTTGAATCGTCTCACCCCACTTGACGATCGGCATCACATAGGCGTAATTGTGCGCGTACAGCAGCTTGAGACAGGTGCTGTTGTAGAAACCTCGATCAAGGTAGACGGCCTTGACGCCGAGGTCAAGGCCGTCAAGGAGTTCAAGAAACTCACCGAGGACATCGCTGGTGGTTTCGCCAGCAACGAGCTGGCGAACCGCCAGCGTGTATCGCTTGTTGCGTACGCGCACGTAGAGCGTTGCATAGGCGTGAAACGTCGTTGTTCCACGCTTGGCCTGTGAGGAGTACAGAGCCTCGGTTTCGTCCTCATCACCGTAGTAGGGATCGAGGTGGAGGTCTGCGCAGACCTCCACCGGTCGATCTGGAAGTGTCTCAAGCGTATCTCGTTGAAGCAGCGTGTCTCCAACCGATTCAACCGAATCCAGTTCAAACTGATCGGTGAGATGTCCACGGACGGTATTAGCGTGTGGTGAGTCGTCAGTCGTTTCGCAGACGTGATTGATCGAGGTCCCGCCGGCGCTGGCGCCGGCGAGGACCTCATAGAGCGTCTCTGCCGTGACCTTGACATTCTCGCCGAGATCTAATGAAAGTTCCTCGTCAAGACTATTGACGACAAAATTAAGCAGGTGCTCTTCTTCTATCTCGCTGTCTGCTTGGGTGGCTTCCACACTCTTCCCAAGTAGACGCTTCCTCTAACCCGATGTGATCGACTGAGCCTCGACACACCGGGTCAGCAACAGGTCGGCAGCGGCGGTGCGCTCGGCGACACGTTCTACCCGGCGTACCAGATGGTGTTCGACGACGAGGGCGACTTCGTCAGCAGTGTCGAGAACAAACTCGCGGAGGCCCGGATGGCCGACAACGTAGAGATGTTCCTCGCACGCGCACTCGCGGTCGGTGTCATCGCGGGTCTAGCGCTGTGGCTCGTCGGCACGTTCCTCGGGTATCTGCTGGTCCAGTTGTTGTTTGCCAGTGGAGAAGCGCCGACGCTCATCGGGATTCCAGTGTCTGAGAGCGTCTCAGAGATTCTCGCCGTGCTGAAACTCCCATTCCTCGTCATCGTGACCGGCTTCGTCTTCGGTGCCATCGGGTTCGGTATCGGCTTCGGGTCGCTGGTCTCGATTCCGTATTTCCGTTCGAGCGCGCGTGAGCGCGAAATCAACGTCTTGTTGTCCGACTCAATTTCGTTCATGTATGCGCTGTCCGTGGGTGGGCTCAACCAACTCGAAATCCTGCAGTCGATGGGGAAAGCCGAAGACACGTACGGTGAAGTCGCAAAAGAGTTCCAGTCTATCGTACTGGAGACGGAGTATTTCGATACCGACTACCGGACCGCTGTCCGGAACCAGGCGCTGCAGACGCCCTCAGACGAACTGTCACAGTTCCTGACGGATATGCTTTCTATCATCAATTCCGGCGGTGACATGACCTCTTTCCTCGAAGACCAGAAGGAAAAGCACATGCGAACCGCCCGGCAGGAACAGGAGAAGATGCTGGAGACGCTGGAGCTGTTCGGCGAGATGTACATGACGCTCTCGCTGTTTCCACTGCTTCTCATTATCATTCTGGTCATCATGTCGATGATGGGGAACGCACAGCAGTCGCTTATTTATGGGACTGTGTACGGGTTGATTCCCCTGACCGGCCTGGGCTTTCTCGTCCTCGTTTCGACTGTCACGCAGGACTCAATCGGGGACGGCTATCTGCGCTCGAGCCCCGGCGAGAAGGAACTCGTCGTCGATGAGGGCGTCGGCGTGTTCAACCTCGGGCTCATCGAGAGCTACACGGGGACTTACAGCGTCTTCGACCGGATCAAGAGTCGGGAGGGAACTCACGAACTTCTCGCCATCCTCACACGGCCTGACCTGTTCTTCCGTGACCATCCCCTGTTGGTGCTGTGGCTGACGGTTCCACTGTCAATTCTCGCTGTTATCGCGGCTATCGTCATCGGCTGGGCCCCGTTATCGCTAGACGGGATGATCGCTGTCCCGGTTCGTTCGACGTTCTTCTGGGTGTACGTCCCGATGTACCTCAACTTCATCCCGCTGATGATCTTCTACGAGTGGAACCAGCGCTCGCGGAAGGCAATCATCGGGAAACTCTCGGAAAACCTCCGGAAGCTTGCATCGGCCAACGACACCGGGATGACGTTGCTAGAGTCGGTCAAGGTGGTCTCCGAGACGTCTTCCGGAAAGCTTTCCGACGAGTTCGAGACCATCCACGCAAAGGTCAACTACGGAACGAGCCTGAAAGACGCGCTTCGAGAATTCAACAACAAGTACAACGTCCCACGACTGGCGCGGACGGTCAAGCTCATCGCGGAGGCACAGGAAGCCTCCAGCCAGATTCAGGACGTGCTCTCGACGGCCGCGCAGGCCTCGGAGAATCAGGACGACATCGAACGGGAGCGCAAATCCCGGACGCGGATGCAGACGGTCATCATCCTGATGACCTACCTGACGCTGCTCGGCGTGATGGCGTTGCTAAAGACACAGTTCCTTGATGTGATGTCGGGGCTGGCGACGCAGGCCTCCGGGTCAAGCAGTTCGAGCGCGCCCGGTGGCGGCTTCGGCGGCAGTGTCGACACGGAACTGCTGTCGATGCTGTTCTTCCATGCAGTGACGCTGCAGGCGTTGCTGTCGTCGTTTATCGCCGGCTACATTCGGGAAGTGAAGCTCGTCGCAGGCGTCAAGTTTGCAGTCGTCCTGTCGACGATTGCACTGGTGGTGTGGATCGCCGTGGGTTAGCGCCTCACTCGCGGTTCGACAGCGGACGTATCAGATAATAAATAGGGTGTGTGGGATATGGATTCAAGAGCACAAACACCGCAGGACTTCGCCGTGGGGGTGAGTGTCCTGCTCGTGACGATAATCGGGGTATTGGCCTTCGTACAGGATAGTGCGGTCGGCGTGTACGAATCCCCAGACGTACAGCGTAACCAACCAATTGCGGACAGAGCGGCGACGTACCTTGTTGAAAACCACTCGGTTGAGGGGACACGGAACCTCATTCGATACAACACGAGCGGTGGGATCAACGAGTCCCTCAACAATGACATAGCCAAGCACGGCGGAACGCTTGGCGACCTGAAATCGAGTGCCGGTCTCGACACCGCAACACAACGCCGGACAAACGCCACACTCAATGTAAGTGTGGTCAACGCGTCATCGCTCAAAGCAGGAACACGGGACCCGGCAGTTGATGACCACGACCAGCGGCTCGCTTGGGGGCCTGATGTCGCCGATAGAGACAACGTTGCGACGGCGTCCCGCGTAGTGAAACTGACCAACGCAACCGGCCAGTGCGACCCGGTCTGCTGGCTTGTCGTGAGGGTGTGGTAACGATGCGTGGCCAAGCCTACACCTTGGAAGGCGTTCTCGCGGCTATTGTCGTTGTGACCGCGACCGTTTACGGCCTGTCGGCAGTCGACACCGGCCCGTTCCAGACCGGCGCCCAGCAACGAACCGCGGCACTGGAAACCCGCGCAAGCGACACGCTATCACTGGCGGCAGAAACCGGCGCGCTGCACAACGCGACGGCGTGTTACAGCGTCGGCACACCGACACTCAACGGTAACCAGACGGGCAGCTCAACCGAGTTCGAGCGGATGTTGAACCGTACTTTCGACCGTCAGGGAGAACAGTACAATCTCTACTTCAGTTACTCGGATTCAGGCGTGCGCCAGACAGTTCTTGCCTCGCAGGAATCAGATGAGAACGTCGCTGAGCGGCCGGCTGATGCAGCTGTCGCAACCGAAACGGTGACCCTGACCGACAATATGCCCGCCCGAATCGGCGACTGCAGCGGTACCGGCCCGCCTCTCTCGGCGGTCGGCGGGTATTTTGCTCCCGACGCGGAGCCTGACTCTATCGTCTACAACGTTGTGGAGGTGCGTCTGGTCGTATGGTAGCCAACGAGCGCGGACAACTGCTGTTGATCGGTGGCGTCGCCATCGCTATCGTCGTGTTCAGTACGATACTGTTTGCCCACAGTCTCGCCGTCACTGACGGCATCACGACCACCGGCAGTGCGGATACTATTGAACGGTCGGCTGACCGCGAAGCCTCCGTTGAACGTGATCTCGGACGGCTTGCGGCCGAAACGCGGGGCGATGACCTCGATGAATTTGAGGCGCGATACGAGAACGCGCTTCAGAACTATACGGAGACGCACAATCGCGTCGTCGGAGGCAGCGGGGGGGCCTATCTGAACGCGACGCTGAACGAGTCGGCGTCGCTCGGTAATGAAACGCAACAGCCTTCGTCCAAGGATATTGACGACCCGAACGGAGGCCCGAAGCCGAAAGAGTGGGTTGTGGCTAAGAACGTCACTCGTATCGCTGTGTTCAACTTTACTTTCACCAAAGGACATGACAGCGGAAAACCATTTAACATTACCGTGGAAGGGGCCGACGGTAACTGGTGGTCGTTAGAGGTTTCGCTCAATGGGACTAGTCCCAAAAATAAAACTATAACCGTTCGGGATAGCACTCCGATGTCTCCTACTGTTGCCTGTTCAGCCCCGAATTCTGGACCTGGAAATACCTTAGAGGTCGATCTCGTTGCTGGAACGTGTAACAAAGGGAGTGGTTTCAGAACATTCAGTGACGTAACCAAACCGCCGTACGACATTAATGTGATAAAAGGACAGAAGGCCGAGGGAACATACCGGTTCGCGGCTATTGGTGACTTTCCGGGTACCAGCTACGATTCTGTCGACCCGTATCCCGTCGTCCCTGCTATAGATGTGACCTACGACACACCGTCTGCGAGTTACAATCGAACAGTTCTGGTGGAGGTGGAGAACGGATGAACCTCGACTGCCTCCTGTCTGACAGCCGCGGCGTCTCGCCCGCGGTCACGCAGGCGCTCACTATCGGTATCACGTCGCTGCTGGTGACTGGTCTCCTCATCGGCGGGAGCCAGATGGTCGATTCACAGCGTGAGCGAGTGACCGAAGAAGCCCTAAAGAACGTCGGCGATGGTATCGCGCGCGACCTGGTTCGTCTGGATGCGTTCAACACTGAGAGCCTCAATTCGACGGTGTCGTTTCGTGCGACGTATCCGGAGCGGATCGCTGACCAGTCGTACAATGTCGAGGTCTCTCCAGATACTTCGCGCACGCGCGTGTACGTGAATGCATCAGGACTGAATCGGTACGCTGTCGTCCGATTCGAAAATGAAACTAATGTCTGCACATCTGTCGTTTCCAGCGGGCCACTAGCCGTCTCGTACAATGCGACGGCCGACTGCATGGAGGTGACACGCGGATGACATCGCCACTGTCAATCCCAGACAGTCACGACCGTGGCGTGTCCGATCTGCTTGCGTTTACGCTTACGTTCAGTATCATCATCACTGGCATTGCGCTGGTGACGCTCGGTGGGCTCGGTGCGTTCGACGCTATCCAACAGGGGGCAACAACTGATGTCGCCGAAACGTCGATGATCGGGTTCGCGGAGACTACAGATGACCACATCCAGGGCGATGCCCCACGACGGACCACGAGTATGAAACTCCAGGGCCACGGGCTCTCCATCCGGTCGTCAACGCTGAACGTAACTGTTGACGGACGGTCAACGAATATCTCGACCGGAGCGTTCATCCGGGAGACTGACTCCGAGACGGATATCGTCTACACCAGCGGTGCAGTGTATCGGGTCCAGCAGGAGGGACTGGTCGTCTCACGGAAACCCAGTTTCCGGTGTACCCCTGATAGCAGCAGTGCATACCTCTCCGTCCTTTCGCTTGACGGACAGACGGACTTCTCCTCGTCGAGTCGCGTCACAATCGAGACTGCTGTCCAGAATAAGACGCTCGTTTCGCCCCAGGCTGGCAAGCCACCGTCCGCGACAACCGTCTTGATCAACGTCTCGGAGACTGCGTACCCGGATGCGTGGCACCGTCTATTTGAGCAGGAACTACCAAACTGGTCGGGCCACTCGGAACCACACACGTACCAGTGTACAGGCATCAGCCGCGCTGTCGTCCACAACACAACGGTTGATATCCGTACCGTTACCTAACGGCCTGTACGCGGTGCATAGATCTGTCGCTATGGGATTTCAGTCCTGAGCGGTGAGAAAGCCGTTATGCAACAGTCATCAGCGCCGCGATGAATGACCACTCCGTCCCGCTATTTGCTTCTTCTTGTTTCGCCATAGCCGCAGTCTTGTCTCGTGGGTGCTTCCAGTTCATTACGACTATAGGTACGTGCTCAGCAGTCATGAAGTGTTCGATAACTAATATATTGTCGTGGTTTTTCATGATTGAGAGCGCTTCGCAGGTCAGTAGCCCACTCAATTCCGTTAACCAGTATTGAGTGATAATTGACACGACAAAGTTTCCGCCGTTACATTTAATATTAGGGCCTGAAAGAAGAATATTACTATCTGTAACCGAAAGCACAAGACGTAAACGGTACTGCGCCGGTAGACAACTCTATTTTTGCAACTGAGATTGGTGAGTGTTGCATCTGAATGAGCATTACGTGTGGGTCATTGGCAAGGTAGTACTATTACCCTTCACTCCATAAGATTGGATACTAATGAAGAAGCAAGAACTCATTCACCTTCACAGTCTTCTCGCACAGGTACAACACCACTACGAGCACGAGGCGGACACAAGCGTTGAGCACGATCTCTACGCTGACCTTGGTGTCAAACCGACATCAATCCACAAATCGAAGACAGACCACAAAGAAGGGGTCTTTGCGCTCGCGTCCGGACTGACGGATGCGATGGCCGAGGAAGCCGACGAGCCACAGGCCCTGACTGCCGACTGAATCAACGCACTGTCGCCAGTCCGTTCTTATCGTTTCACTGCTTCCGATAGCTATTGGTCAGCTCTTGCCGTGGTACGGCCGTTGTGTCGGATCCATGGTACACGCTATCCCGCCTCTCAAACGACTTATACGGGAGGCGACCGTATTTATGCTGTGAGCGACGATTCAGGGCGGCGGAATCTCCGCATGCCTACAAACGACGAGATGTTTGCAGTGGTAACAGAGCACCTTGGCGGGAACCACGTCCGCATTCGCTGTGAGGACGGCGAAACCCGACTCGGCCGGATTCCAGGTCGGATGAAGTTCCGGACCTGGATTAACGAGGATGACATCGTTCTCGCCGAACCGTGGGACTGGCAAGACGAGAAGGCCAACATCGAATGGCGCTACAAGGGGCAAGACGCCGACCAGCTCCGTTCGGAAGGCCACATTGACTCGCTGACCGCCTAATTTTACCACTGTACCCGCGTCCTGGTTCACAACGACCTGAGATAGTTCTCTATCACAACCCCGGCGGGCCCCTGTTCTGACTGCTGTCTTCCTGCGTCTCCTGACGCCTGTTTCGTCATAGTGTCTGGTATACTACGACTGTCTACCGTCAGGTCTGTACCCCTTCCAATTGATATATAATGGCTTTCTGACCTCCGGTCATTGAAACCCATGTCAGGATTCAAGAACAAATACACATTGGATGATAGACAGACTGGCGCTGTCTTGCGATTATGCGTGTCACGCCATCACGTTACGTATGCGTCGTGTGTGTCCTATACAGGGCGGGTGTGAGACGATTCATTTATATGTTCCCCCGTCTTCTGAACTAATGCGAAGGTCGCACCGGGCAGCGAGCCCGGGTCGACACGCTCGGTCGACCACCTGGGTCGGCTTGAGCTACGAGAGGATCTCGCCTTCCCCTCTGGGGCCTGCGAGATCCACCCTATGAGGATTCCACCCCTGCGGTCCGCCGTTAAGATGGAATCTGATGTGAGCCCACGGACCCATGCAGTAGTCAACACTGGTGTAGGAACCAGTGTGTTAGCTTCCGACGGAGTGCAACCACTTCCGCCGCTGATGTATATCAGCACATTCCGGTTGATCCTGCCGGAGGCCATTGCTATCGGAGTCCGATTCAGCCATGCTAGTTGCACGAGTTTAGACTCGTAGCATATAGCTCAGTAACACGTGGCCAAACTACCCTACAGACCGCGATAACCTCGGGAAACTGAGGCCAATAGCGGATATCACTCTCAGACTGGAGTGTCGAGAGTGAGAAACGTTCCGGCGCTGTAGGATGTGGCTGCGGCCGATTAGGTAGATGGCGGGGTAACGGCCCACCATGCCGATAATCGGTACAGGTTGTGAGAGCAAGAGCCTGGAGACGGTATCTGAGACAAGATACCGGGCCCTACGGGGCGCAGCAGGCGCGAAACCTTTACACTGCACGACAGTGCGATAGGGGGACTCCGAGTGTGAGGGCATATAGCCCTCGCTTTTCTGAACCGTAAGGTGGTACAGGAACAAGGACTGGGCAAGACCGGTGCCAGCCGCCGCGGTAATACCGGCAGTCCAAGTGATGGCCGATATTATTGGGCCTAAAGCGTCCGTAGCTTGCTGTGTAAGTCCATTGGGAAATCGACCAGCTCAACTGGTCGGCGTCCGGTGGAAACTACACAGCTTGGGGCCGAGAGACTCAACGGGTACGTCCGGGGTAGGAGTGAAATCCTGTAATCCTGGACGGACCACCAATGGGGAAACCACGTTGAGAGACCGGACCCGACAGTGAGGGACGAAAGCCAGGGTCTCGAACCGGATTAGATACCCGGGTAGTCCTGGCTGTAAACAATGCTCGCTAGGTATGTCACGCGCCATGAGCACGTGATGTGCCGCAGTGAAGACGATAAGCGAGCCGCCTGGGAAGTACGTCCGCAAGGATGAAACTTAAAGGAATTGGCGGGGGAGCACCACAACCGGAGGAGCCTGCGGTTTAATTGGACTCAACGCCGGACATCTCACCGGTCCCGACAGTAGTAATGACAGTCAGGTTGACGACTTTACTCGACGCTACTGAGAGGAGGTGCATGGCCGCCGTCAGCTCGTACCGTGAGGCGTCCTGTTAAGTCAGGCAACGAGCGAGACCCACACTTCTAGTTGCCAGCAACACCCCTGCGGTGGTTGGGTACACTAGGAGGACTGCCATTGCTAAAATGGAGGAAGGAATGGGCAACGGTAGGTCAGTATGCCCCGAATGGACCGGGCAACACGCGGGCTACAATGGCTATGACAGTGGGATGCAACGCCGAGAGGCGAAGCTAATCTCCAAACGTAGTCGTAGTTCGGATTGCGGGCTGAAACCCGCCCGCATGAAGCTGGATTCGGTAGTAATCGCGTGTCAGAAGCGCGCGGTGAATACGTCCCTGCTCCTTGCACACACCGCCCGTCAAAGCACCCGAGTGGGGTCCGGATGAGGCCGTCATGCGACGGTCGAATCTGGGCTCCGCAAGGGGGCTTAAGTCGTAACAAGGTAGCCGTAGAGGAATCTGCGGCTGGATCACCTCCTACTGACCGGGATCAGGGCTCTGCCCTGACCCACCTACACTGACTGGTGACCACAAGTCACCGCGAGTCGGTAAGCACCGACTACTGCATGGGCCCGCTGGGCTCACAAGACCTATCCGAGGCGGATATCCCCTCACGGGGATGTCGGGTGCAACTCCCGACGGGTCCGTACTCCGTATCGCTTCGAAATCCGTCCCCTTAAGTGTGGGACGGCGTTCGAATGTGATACGACGACAGATGCACCAGGCCGGGTAAAACCGAGCCTGGGAAGGGTCAATTCGCCCACCATCTCCACCTTGGGGGCGAGTATGAAACCGTGTGTACGTGCGATCCAGGCGTCCACTGGACTCGTTCAGTTGAACGAGTCACAACGACGTTGGCTACTATGCCAGCTGGTGGATTGCTCGGCTCAGGCGCTGATGAAGGACGTGCCAAGCTGCGATAAGCCATGGGGAGCCGCACGGAGGCGAAGAACCATGGATTTCCGAATGAGAATCTCTCTAACAATTGCTTCGCGCAATGAGGAACCCCGAGAACTGAAACATCTCAGTATCGGGAGGAACAGAAAACGCAATGTGATGTCGTTAGTAACCGCGAGTGAACGCGATACAGCCCAAACCGAAGCCCTCACGGGCAATGTGGTGTCAGGGCTACCTCTCATCAGCCGACCGTCTTCACGAAGTCTCTTGGAACAGAGCGTGATACAGGGTGACAACCCCGTACTGAAGACCAGTACGCTGTGCGGTAGTGCCAGAGTAGCGGGGGTTGGATATCCCTCGCGAATAACGCAGGCATCGACTGCGAAGGCTAAACACAACCTGAGACCGATAGTGAACAAGTAGTGTGAACGAACGCTGCAAAGTACCCTCAGAAGGGAGGCGAAATAGAGCATGAAATCAGTTGGCGATCGAGCGACAGGGCATACAAGGTCCCTTGACGAATGACCGACGCGCGAGCGTCCAGTAAGACTCACGGGAAGCCGATGTTCTGTCGTACGTTTTGAAAAACGAGCCAGGGAGTGTGTCTGTATGGCAAGTCTAACCGGAGTATCCGGGGAGGCACAGGGAAACCGACATGGCCGCAGGGCTTTGCCCGAGGGCCGCCGTCTTCAAGGGCGGGGAGCCATGTGGACACGACCCGAATCCGGACGATCTACGCATGGACAAGATGAAGCGTGCCGAAAGGCACGTGGAAGTCTGTTAGAGTTGGTGTCCTACAATACCCTCTCGTGATCTATGTGTAGGGGTGAAAGGCCCATCGAGTCCGGCAACAGCTGGTTCCAATCGAAACATGTCGAAGCATGACCTCCGCCGAGGTAGTCTGTGAGGTAGAGCGACCGATTGGTGTGTCCGCCTCCGAGAGGAGTCGGCACACCTGTCAAACTCCAAACTTACAGACGCCGTTTGACGCGGGGATTCCGGTGCGCGGGGTAAGCCTGTGTACCAGGAGGGGAACAACCCAGAGATAGGTTAAGGTCCCCAAGTGTGGATTAAGTGTAATCCTCTGAAGGTGGTCTCGAGCCCTAGACAGCCGGGAGGTGAGCTTAGAAGCAGCTACCCTCTAAGAAAAGCGTAACAGCTTACCGGCCGAGGTTTGAGGCGCCCAAAATGATCGGGACTCAAATCCACCACCGAGACCTGTCCGTACCACTCATACTGGTAATCGAGTAGATTGGCGCTCTAATTGGATGGAAGTAGGGGTGAAAACTCCTATGGACCGATTAGTGACGAAAATCCTGGCCATAGTAGCAGCGATAGTCGGGTGAGAACCCCGACGGCCTAATGGATAAGGGTTCCTCAGCACTGCTGATCAGCTGAGGGTTAGCCGGTCCTAAGTCATACCGCAACTCGACTATGACGAAATGGGAAACGGGTTAATATTCCCGTGCCACTATGCAGTGAAAGTTGACGCCCTGGGGTCGATCACGCCGGGCATTCGCCCGGTCGAACCGTCCAACTCCGTGGAAGCCGTAATGGCAGGAAGCGGACGAACGGCGGTATAGGGAAACGTGATTCAACCTGGGGCCCATGAAAAGACGAGCATAGTGTCCGTACCGAGAACCGACACAGGTGTCCATGGCGGCGAAAGCCAAGGCCTGTCGGGAGCAACCAACGTTAGGGAATTCGGCAAGTTAGTCCCGTACCTTCGGAAGAAGGGATGCCTGCTCCGGAACGGAGCAGGTCGCAGTGACTCGGAAGCTCGGACTGTCTAGTAACAACATAGGTGACCGCAAATCCGCAAGGACTCGTACGGTCACTGAATCCTGCCCAGTGCAGGTATCTGAACACCTCGTACAAGAGGACGAAGGACCTGTCAACGGCGGGGGTAACTATGACCCTCTTAAGGTAGCGTAGTACCTTGCCGCATCAGTAGCGGCTTGCATGAATGGATTAACCAGAGCTTCACTGTCCCAACGTTGGGCCCGGTGAACTGTACATTCCAGTGCGGAGTCTGGAGACACCCAGGGGGAAGCGAAGACCCTATGGAGCTTTACTGCAGGCTGTCGCTGAGACGTGGTCGCCGATGTGCAGCATAGGTAGGAGACATTACACAGGTACCTGCGCTAGCAGGCCACCGAGTCAACAGTGAAATACTACCCGTCGGTGACTGCGACTCTCACTCCGGGAGGAGGACACCGATAGCCGGGCAGTTTGACTGGGGCGGTACGCGCTCGAAAAGATATCGAGCGCGCCCTATGGTCATCTCAGCCGGGACAGAGACCCGGCGAAGAGTGCAAGAGCAAAAGATGACTTGACAGTGTTCTTCCCAACGAGGAACGCTGACGCGAAAGCGTGGTCTAGCGAACCAATTAGCCTGCTTGATGCGGGCAATTGATGACAGAAAAGCTACCCTAGGGATAACAGAGTCGTCACTCGCAAGAGCACATATCGACCGAGTGGCTTGCTACCTCGATGTCGGTTCCCTCCATCCTGCCCGTGCAGAAGCGGGCAAGGGTGAGGTTGTTCGCCTATTAAAGGAGGTCGTGAGCTGGGTTTAGACCGTCGTGAGACAGGTCGGCTGCTATCTACTGGGTGTGTAATGGTGTCTGACAAGAACGACCGTATAGTACGAGAGGAACTACGGTTGGTGGCCACTGGTGTACCGGTTGTTCGAGAGAGCACGTGCCGGGTAGCCACGCCACACGGGGTAAGAGCTGAACGCATCTAAGCTCGAAACCCACTTGGAAAAGAGACACCGCCGAGGTCCCGCGTATAAGACGCGGTCGATAGACTCGGGGTGTGCGCGTCGAGGTAACGAGACGTTAAGCCCACGAGCACTAACAGACCAAAGCCATCATTCATACGCACTGTGACTCATTCACCGACGATTTAACTCGTCGCTGAACGAGTCCAGGCGCAATCTGGATCGCACGTAATCACACGGTGGAAAAGTTAATCGAGACTGGTACTATCGCGGTTCGATTCCGTGACTCGACGTTAGGCGGCCACAGCGGTGGGGTTGCCTCCCGTACCCATCCCGAACACGGAAGATAAGCCCACCAGCGTTCCGGGGAGTACTGGAGTGCGCGAGCCTCTGGGAAACGCGGTTCGCCGCCACCATTCATACCTATCACAGCCCACTCAGGAGAGATATCTCTCCCGAGTGGGCTTTCCGTATTTAAACAGACTCACATCAGGTCGACAAGCCAGTCGCCGTAGCTTGAGAGACGAAGCGGCAGCGCTATCCGAAAGAATGCCAGTCTGTGCGGAGAGATATGAACTATTAATACTCTAACGGCGCTCAGTTAATATATGGGCGTTGTAAGTATCTCGATGCCGGACGAGCTGGAGGAGCGAATCGACACGTTCGCCGACGAACATGGGTACACGGGTCGCAGCGAAGTCGTTCGAGAAGCAGTCCGGAATCTGATGGGAGAGTTTGAGGACAAGCGGCTGGAAGACCGCGAACTGATGGCGGTCGTCACTGTGTTGTTCGACTACGAGACGACAACCGTCGAGGAGAAAATGATGCATCTCCGCCACGACCACGAGTCCATCGTCGCGTCGAACTTCCACAGCCACGTCGGCGACCGGTACTGTATGGAACTATTTGTGCTGGAGGGCCAGTTAGAGGACATCTCTGCGTTCGTCGGTAAGGTCCGAGCCACGAAAGACACGCTGTCAGTCGATTACTCGGTGCTGCCGGTCGACGACATAAATATGTTCACGTGAGACGGTGTCGACGCCGGAAAGGACTGCCGCGTCTCGGAAGTCCACGAACCGTTTGAGACCTTCAGTAGGCGTTTAAGTCGGGGCCGCGTAGCCGACGGCGATGAAAGACTCTATTCTCGATACAATCGGGTCCCCACTGGTCTCGGTTCGCGCACCGGAGGGGGCAACCGTTGCAGCGAAGATCGAGTCGTTCAATCCCGGTGGGTCCGCGAAGGACCGGCCGGCGAAGTACATGATTGACGACGCCGAACGAAACGGCTCGCTCCAACCGGATGATACGCTTGTCGAGCCGACGAGTGGGAACACCGGCATTGGGATGGCGATGGTCGGGGCAACGAAGGGGTACGACGTGGTGCTAGTGATGCCGTCCTCGAAGTCGCCGGAGCGCCGGCAGATAATGAAGGCGTACGGCGCGGAGATCGAACTTGTCGAGGGTGATATCTCCGACGCGAAAGAGCGCGCAAACGAGCTATGCGAGCGCGATGACTACGTCCAACTCCGGCAGTTCGAGAACCCGGCGAACCCGACAGCGCACTACGAGACGACGGGCGAGGAAATACTTGAACAGGTGGGCGACCGGACTGTCGACGCGCTGGTGGCCGGTGTCGGCACCGGCGGGACACTCACCGGCACCGGCCGTCGACTGCGGGACGCGTTTCCTGGGATGGACATCGTCGCGGTCGAGCCGGCGGACAACGCTGTGCTTTCGGGGATGGAACCGGGCACTGGCGAGGATAGCTTTCAGGGAATGGGGCCGGGATTCATCAGCGACAACTTAGACACCGACCTGCTGGACGACGTGATGACGGTCGAACTCCCGGACGCGGAAGACGAGTGCCGCCGCCTCGCCCACGAGGAGGGAATCCTCGTTGGCCAGTCCTCGGGTGCGTCGAACCTCGCGGCAAGAGAGTTTGCTGAGCAACTCATCAGGGACGGTGTCGATGACCCGCTCGTCGTCACAGTCTACTGGGACAGTGGTGAGCGATACATGTCGACCGGAATGTTCGATTGAAAACGGTCTGTCTTGCGCGCAGCGTGACCCGACTCAGGCCCCGAACTCCGACTCGGTCACTCTAACGATGAGCGTTTCGTCCACGTCCTGGAGGTCGTAGTCGGGAATCGTGTCGCCAGTCCGTGTCAGGAGCATCGGCTCGAACAGTTCCGGTGGGCCGTCGGCTTCCACCGACTGCGTGTCGGGCGTTGACTCTCCTTCCGTCGGGCCTTCATCGTCAGCGTCGCTGGTCCTGTCCGGGCCGACGATGCCGTACACCTTGAGAAAGCGCCCGGTCTCTTCGGGCGCGATGTCGTCGTCTCGTATCGCTGCGGCAAGGTTTCGAGAGAGCCATTCCGTCTCACTAATTGACGGATCACGAACGAACGCGGCGTCAGCGAAGCGAACGAGATACCAGTTCAGGTCGTTGAGCAGCGCCACCGCCGCCCCGAGGCTCACGGTGTCGACGGCGACGGTATTCGCAAACGGTTCCTGCAGGTCGTAGGTGGCGAGTGCGTTCCGTGCGGTCTCGCGAGAGAGGAGTTCGTATCGAAGATTCACGTCGTCGCTCCCGACGAGACAGACCTGCGTCATGGCTCAACCCTGGCCCGCCCCGGAGATTTAGCTTTCGATGGGGACGACAGTACGGTCCTGGGCGCAGGCTTCGGCGCGCTCGAACAGGTCGTCGGGTTCGGCTACCCGAACCGCCTCTAGCGAGGCATTGGTTTCCGGATGTGATGGCGCGACGCGGTTGCAACCGGTGTCGATTGTCGAATCCTCAAAGGTCTCGATGGTTCGCGCATGATCGGTTATCTCGGACTTGTCGACGGTGAGGTTCGGTCGGTACACGGGGAGTGTGGTCGCGGCATCGGTGACTGCGATGTTCGCGCTCGTCTGGCTGGATTTCTGCCCAATAGCTTCGCCGGTGACGATGCCGACAGCGTCGTAGTCGTGTGCGATAGCCTCAGCGACTGCGAGCATGAACCGGCGGAGAACGAGCATTCGGAGCGACCCGAGGTTTTGAGAGAGGTCGGTGACGACGTCACCGGCCTCAACGACGTTGACGGACAGGTCGTGCCCGGGTGCGTACGAGGCGAGTGTTTTGACGGTCGAAACGGCTCGTGCCCGGTGGTCGGGGCCGCCGTAGTCACCGAGGTCGACGTAGACTGGAATCACGGGTGCGCCGCGTTTCATGAGCTTCCAGGCGGCGACCGGCGAGTCGATACCACCGCTGATGAGGGCAACGACGGGCCGCTGGGTCCCGAGTGGGAGTCCGCCCGGGCCCGAACGTTTCTCACAGAAGACGTACGCCTCGTCGGCGCGACACTCGACGAACAGTTCGAAATCGGGGTCGTTGAGGTCGACGGCGGGCTCGCCGCCCAGTTCTTCAATTGCCTCCCAGACGGCGGTCCCGCCATCGGATTCGATGTCCGTACTCGAAAAGGGGTGTGCGTCTGCTGGCCCTGCCCGGCGAGCGTTGACAGCGAAAGTGCCGCCGTCGTGCTGTTCTCGTGCGGTCGCGACCAGTGCCGTTTTGATTGCAGACAACGTCGGATCGACGGTCGTGACCGCCGAGGCGGAGGTGACGCCGAACGTGTCGGCCGCGGCTGCGGCCACACTCTCTGGCTGGTCAGTATGGATGAACAGCCGGTTCCGTCGCTGTTCGATGCCTCCTGACAGGTCGCGCGCGTCGAGCATCGCGCGGAGATTGTCCGCCAGTTGCTGCTCCATCTTTCGACGGACTTGGTTGCTCTTGACGCCGAGTTCGCCGTGGCGGACGAGCACGCTGTCGGCGTCTGGCGGATGCATGCCAGCGAGTTGACTAGCAGTGAGTAAAGGGGTGTCGTCTCGCCGTCTCAGAACGTGGAGAGGTCGCCCTCAATGACCTGCCGCGTGATGTCGGTCACATCGGCCAGTTCGTCGTCGATTGTGGCCTGAATGTCTGCTTCGACATCGCCGACCGCAACGCCGTCTTCGGTGACGACCGTCGCGTCAGCAACGTGGGGCTCGTCAATCGGCGACCCGATCTGTGAGAGCAGGCGCATCTGGACCTGTCGGATGCCATCGACTTCATTTGCGACGGACTGTGCGATTTCTGTCGAAAGGAGATTGTAGATCTTCCCGATGTGGTTGACTGGGTTCTTGCCAGATGTCGCTTCCATGCTCATCGGGCGGTTCGGCGTGATGAGGCCGTTCGCGCGGTTCCCGCGCCCGACAGAGCCGTCATCGCCTTGCTCGGCGCTTGTCCCGGTGGTGGTGAGATAGATGGACTCGGCGTCGTAATCGTCGGCCGTGTTGACGTGGACCGTTACGTCTCGGTCGGTGTACTCTTCGGCGAGGTCAGTAACGAACGCTCGCACGTCCGAAACGGCAGTTTTGTACGCATCGAGGTCCGGGACGTGTTCGTCGACCATCGCAACGGCCACAGTCACGTCGATGTGGTCGCCCTCGCGCTTGCCCATCACCTTCACGTCTTGGCCGACGACTGGGTTGGACTCGGCGTACTCGCCGGTCAATTTCTGCTCGGTGTTGCGGACGATCTGTTCAGTTTCCGTTAGCGGGGCGTGGCCGACACCGTAGCTGGTATCGTTTGCCATCGGAATTGCTGCTTCCTCACCGAACACGGTCTGGAGGTCGCCTGACCCTTCGCCGAACTGAACGTCAACGATGACGTCGGAGCCGAGATCGAGGTGGGGGAACTGCTCGTCGAGGTAGTCGCGTGCGGCCCGGAGGGCGATGCTTTCAGCCGGGATACGCTCGCCGTCGAACTTCTTCGTCGCTCGACCGACGACCAGAATGTAGATCGGCTCAAGCACTTCGCCGCCGCCGTACGCAGGGGCGGCAGTGCCGGCGACGAGCTGTGTCTCGTCTGTGTTATAGTGCAAGACTGTGCCGAACCGGTCGATGTACGTCTGTGCCAGTGCACGTGAAACCGTCTCTGCGATGCCGTCACAGATGGAGTCCGGATGGCCGATACCCTTGCGCTCTACGACTTCGATGTCCTGATCTTCGACTGCGAGTCCGCTTGCAGGTTGGACGTGGATGTTCCGCTCAGTCATTGACTCGACTTCGTCTGGCCGGGTTCTATAACTTACGGGAACAGATAACAGCGGAATGATTACTCGTTCGCATCGCTAAGTAGCATCCCGAGATAGGAGGTCCGTTGCTGGTCGTTGGGGTTCAGACTGAGGTCCCGAAGCACCTCGTAGGCTCCTTCTCGAACGGGTTCGATATCACCGTCGGTTTCGCGCTCGACTTCGACGAATTCGCCGACATCGTCGACAGCGTCGAGGGTGACATCGTACTCTCGGACCTCGTAGACTCGGCGGTTCTTCCGGACCGTCGCCGCGGGCTCGAAGCCGAGGTGCTGGACGATAGCGTCGATGTGGTCGCCGTTCTCGACGCCCGTTTCGAACTCTTCTCGGCTCTTCGACTCCGCTTCGAGGAGTGGCCCCTTGTAGGTGACTTTCGCCGTCGTCTCTCCCTTCCTGGTCTCGCGACGGACCCGGAACGCCTCGTCTGTCTCGGCGAAATCCCGGTGGGGCGCATCGTAGTACGTGTCCGTCTGTATCACCGTATCGACCTGTTCGGCTCCGAGCTCGTCGAGTCGCTCCGCGACAGCCTCGATATCCGCCGGCACTTTCACCTCGACTTCGTACATACTGTGTGGCTGGGCCGGGCCGCTGAAAAACACTCCCGTCGACCGCGCCCTTTACTGTGTCCGCTCTCCCGGGTAGTAGTATGGCCGGTCGCTACGAACCGATCGACTCCCCGGACGAGACGACCCTCTTTCCGTACCACGACCTGACGCCGCCGACAGTTGCAACGGTCGCGCGCGCCCGGCAACGCATCCGACAGCACCTCCCGGAGACGCCTCTGGTCCGAAGCGAAGCCCTCTCCGAAGCCCTCGACGCGGATGTCTTGCTCAAGCGAGAAGATACACTCCCGACCGGCGCGTTCAAAGTCCGCGGCGGGGTGAACCTCGTCGCGTCCCTCGACGAGGAGTTCCACGACGCCGGACTGCTCGCCGCGAGCACGGGAAACCACGGCCAGTCTATCGCCTGGGCCGGGCGTGAGTTCGACGTACCCGTTACTATCGGCGTCCCCGAAGAAGCCAACGCCGGAAAGGTCGGCGCGCTGGAGCAACTCGGCGCAGAAGTCATCCAGTACGGCGAGGACTACGATGAGGCCCGCGAACACATCGAGGACTTGGCGACCCAGCGCGAGGCGCGCTACGTCCACTCGGGCAACGAACCGAAGCTGCTCGCCGGCGTCGGCACGGCGGGGCTCGAAATCCTTGACGAGCGCCCCGACGTCGACCGTGTGTTCTGCCCCGTCGGCGGCGGCACCGCCGCGGCCGGGTACTGCACTACGCTCGGGGCGATGACCGACGCCGATGTCGTCGGCGTGCAGGCTGCGGGCGCGCCCGCGGTGTACCGCGCTTGGCAGGACGAGACGCTGGACGCCCTCGACAGCGTCGACACTATCGCCGAGGGTGTCGCAACCCGGGTTCCGTTCGCGCTCCCGACCGAAATCCTGCAGGCGGGACTCGCCGATTTCCGACTCGTGTCCGAAGACGCCATTACCGATGCCGTGGCGCGCCTGTTCGAAACAGACCGCATCGTCATGGAAGGGGCCTGTGCGACGGCTGTCGCCGCAGCGATTCAGGCTGGTGACGAACTACGGGGCGAGACGGTCGTCCTTCCCATTTCGGGACGGAACATCGACCGAGAGAAGTTTGACCGACTGCTGGCCGAAAGCGAGTACTAGCCGACCACTTCCGAAGTTCTTCGACCGCTACTGACCGGGAAACGTTGTCCTTAAGAGTGCCACGACTGACGAACAGGGTATGAGCAACGAGTCTGAGACCGACGTAGACGAGGAGACCGCAGACGAAGAAGAACAGGCCGAGGGACTCCAGAAGGGCGATGTCGTCAAGCTCGCCTACACTGCCCGCACCGTCGACGGCGGTCAGCTTGTCGATACGACCGACGAGGAAGTCGCCGAGGACGACGGTATTGATACCGAACAGCAGGAGTTCGGTCCGCGAACCATCGTGCTGGGTGAGAACCACATCTTCCCGGATGTCGAGCAGGACATCTACGGGAAGGAGGTCGGCGACGAGGGTGACGTGACCGTTGCGGCTGCCGACGCCTTCGGCGAGTACGACGAGGAAGAGGTCCGGACGGTTTCGAAGGACAAGATCCCCGAGGACGACCGCTACCCCGGCGCGCACGTCGACCTCGAGGGCGAACACGGCCACGTCGAGACCATCATCGGCGGCCGCGCGCGAGTGGACTTCAACCACCCGCTGGCCGGTGAAGACGTCGAGTACGACTACGAAGTCCTCGAAGAGGTCACGGACCGCGAGGAGAAGGCACAGGGCATCATTCAGATGATGCTCGACATGGAACTCGACGTGTGGTTCGAGACTGACACCGTCGAGGAAGAACAGCTCGTCGAGAGCGAGGACGAGGATGAAGACGAAGAGTCCGAGCCCGAGTACGAAACCGTCGAAGTCGAGAAAGAGACGCTCTACATCGAGGCGACGCCGCAGCTGACGATGAACCAGCAGTGGATGATGGGCAAACAGCAGATCGCCCAGCAGCTCACGCAGCTACTCGATATTGACCGCATCATCGTGCAGGAAGAGATCGGTGGCGGCGGCATGGGCATGCCCGGCATGATGGGCGGCATGGGCGGTGCCGGCGGTGCTGACATCGAAGACGCGCTGGAAGACGCCGACGTTGACGCCGAGGAGATCGTCGAAGAGATCGAAGGCGCCGAAGAGTAACTTCGTCGCGAGCACGCCGAGCGGTTCTACGGTGCTGAGCGACAGCGAACGGGGTTGCGGTATCGAGCGGTAGCGGGCGGTTTTACGGTTCTAGGCGCTAGCAACTGCCACTTTCTGACGGCCAATACGGGAGAACCGTTATACGCACGACACGTCATCACTACGCATGCGAGTGTCGCTGGTGTACCCGTCACTGCTCGCGCTCCCGCCGGGAATCGCGTTTGGCGTCGGCACGGTCGTGCTGACTGGAAGCACCGGCGCAGGATTGGCAGCAGGCGTTGGCGTTGGTCTCGGACTATTCTTGTTGATACTCGTCGGCACTGAGTTCGGCTCGACGGACAGAGAGCCACAGCCCGGCGGCGAATAGAATCAGGCGATGTCGCGGCTCGTATCGATGCTGACCTCTTCGACGAGATTGAGCTTGATGATATCAGTGGGAGCGCGCCCGCCGCGGAACTTCGGAATCGCGAGCCGGTTTTCGACCTCGTCACCGTTCGTTGTGGTGTTAAGCTGGAACACCACGTCAGCGAAGTGCTCGGTCGTATCTCGAAGCGGTGGCACGTCACGGCCGTCGAGACAGTGGACGATAGCGAGGCTCCCGGTGTTGACGATATGGTTCTGCAAGTCGTTCATGAACGCGCGAAAGCGCGAGTGTGGCTCTTGGGCTTCCAGCACGTCGAGCGGGTCGACAATGAGGTTTGAGGTCTCCGGCAGTGCCGAGACGAGCTTGCCGGCGTTGTCAAGCGGCGCTTCGCCGGAGATGTGCCGCACCGTCGGGTCGCCGGTATTGGCCGGCGTCTGTTCGATGCTCGCGATGACTGATTCGGCGGTCCGGTCGAGCGACAGCCACAGCGTCCCGCGCGTGGCGGTAAGTTCGTAGAGGAACAGCTCCGCTTGGCTAGCCGGCTGGGCAGAGAGCACGACGATACTCCCCGCAGGGATGCCACCATCGAGCTTTCTGTCGAGGACATCGATGCCCGTTCGCAACCGGTTGGCCATACCACTGAGAGCTTATTTACCCACGAGATTAAGTATTCCGCTTGGCGAGAACGTTCGCCATCTCGACGTATTTTGCCACCGCCCGGTCCGATTCCAACGGCCTCGACACCGATGGAACGTGAACCGTTCCCGAGCAGGACAGCAGGTCCGATGGGTCCACGGACCCGTCACCGCCGACGAGGACTGTGAGGGCGGGCGGCGCGTCAAGCGCACGGGCAATCGCCGCGGTTTTGGCTGTGTCGGTGAGGCTCTGTCGGGTTGGTGCACTCACAAGCACCGTCCTGTCGGCCGCCCGTAGCGGCTGGGCGGCATCCGGGCCAGCGCCGGCTGGACAGTCGAGTACTACAGGGCCATCACACCGAGACAGACTGTCAATAGCATTGTCGATAGCGGCTCCGGGTGCGGTCTGACAGGGAAGTACGTCGACGTTCTCGACGGTCGTGGCGGGCTGGGCAACTGCGGTCGGCTCAGCCGAGGCTGTGATATCAGCGATTCCGGGTGTCGGAGCGACGCCAGCGCGACGGTGGAGGTTCGGCATGTCGCGGTCGGTGTCCACGACTAGCGACCGCCGGGTGGGCGTTCCCAGTGCCTGACCGAGCCCGAGGGCGATGGTCGTTTTGCCACAGCCACCCTTGCCGCCAGCGATTGCGAGCATAGTGAGGGTGGACTGCCTATCGGTTTTGAATCCTCGTACTATGAATCACAAACAGTGACCGCAAAACTGGGCCGGAAGGTCTGACTTACGTCGGTTGGCTGTTGCCTACCCTTACGCGCTGGGTTCCATTGTCGGGCGCAGTTTCAGGTTGTGGCCGCTGTCGGCCGGTGTTAGCCCGGCTATAACAATACCGATGTACCCGAAGGGCTGGGACATGAACCTACATCACGAGCGCATCGAAGCCTCGCCGCCGGCGAGTACGATGAGCTTCTGTCTCACAACCGACCTCACGGGGAACGGCCGACCGGACGTCATCGTCGGGGCGCTCGGCGACACGCACGAGGTCCAGTTCCCACTCGTCGACAAGTCAGTCGACTTGCTGTCCGTATTCGGTATGGGGCCGCTGGCCCGCTGGCTCCAGACGAACGTGTTCTGGTACGAAAACCCCGGCTGGGAGCGCCACGACGTTGCCAGCGCACCGGAACTATCCGTCGGTGGCTCGCTTGGTGACATCACGGGGAACGGCCGACCGGATATGGTCGCCGGCCAGAACATCCACCAGCACAAACTGTGGTGGTTCGAGATACCGGACAACCCACGGAAGCAGTGGACGCGCCGGCTCATCACCGACGATTTCGAGAAATATCACGACACCGCTGTGGCGGACGTGGACGGCGATGGACAGAACGAGGTCGTTGGGCTGTCCCAGGAGTCAAAGACAGTGTTCTACTACGATATTCCTGCGGACCCGACGCGAAAACCGTGGCCGGTGGCCAACCGACACGTCGTCGCCGAGGACCTCGATGTTGAGGGCGTCGCTGTCGAGGACATTGACGGGGACGGTGCGGTCGAAATCGTCGCCGGCCCCAACGTCTTCCACCGGACGGCCGACGGATGGGACCGGGAGCCAATCGCCGAGGACTGGCAGTGTACTCGCGTCGCTATCAAGGACGTTGACGGCGACGGCGACCTAGAGATAATCCTCGTCGAGGGTGACGAACCGTATCTCGACGACCGCCCGGCCAGGCTGGGCGTGTTCGACCCACCCGAGTGGGACCTGACCCTGCTGCACGACGACCTTTCGAACCCGCACAGCCTCGACGTGGCGGACTTCGACGGTAACGGTAATCCCGATATCTTCGTCGCAGAAATGGGTCTAGAGGACGGACACGAACCGCGACAGCTCGTGTTCCACAACGACGGCGAGGGGAATTTTGAGCAGAAGGAACTGAACACCGGCATCCCCACCCACGAGGCGAAGGTCGTCGACCTCGACGGTGACGGCGTCCCGGACATCGTCGGCAAGGCGTACACCGAGCCCCGCGTCGATGTCTGGCAGAGCAACCCCTGACGAGTCGCCTCGTCGTGTTATTTTGGCCGCTACGCTCCCTCTGGCCTCGCTTTCGAACCCAGCGACGATGTTCACGAAGCCGAACCTGACGATGTAAGTGACCGTTCAATTCCCGTGTCGGGGGATTCAAGAGCGTCCGGAGCGCGGTATCGAGTGAAATGCGGCACGACCACATCATCAGCGCGAAACAACTCTCGCGGGGCGACATCGAGACGGTGCTCGACCACGCGGCTGACATCGCGGCTGACCCGGGAGCGTTCGCGGACCGGCACAGCGACACGCTGCTTGGCCTCCTCTTTTTCGAGCCGAGCACCCGGACGAAGATGAGCTTCACAACGGCGATGAAACGCCTCGGCGGCGACATCGTCGACATGGGATCTGTCGAGTCCTCAAGCGTGAAAAAAGGCGAGTCACTGGCTGACACTGTCCGCGTCGTCGAGGGGTACACCGACGCGCTCGTGCTCCGGCACCCGATGGAGGGTTCCGCGAAGATGGCGAGCGAGTTCGTCGACGTGCCGCTCGTCAACGCCGGTGACGGGGCCGGTCAGCACCCGACACAGACGCTGCTCGACCTCTACACGATCCGTGAAAACGCCGGCTTCGACGACTTGACTATCGGCATCATGGGCGACCTGAAGTACGGACGAACCGTCCACTCGCTGGCCCACGCACTCACGACCGTCGACGCCAGCCAGCACTTCATTAGCCCGGAGTCGCTCCAGCTTCCGCGGTCGGTTCGCTACGACCTCCACGAGGCCGGCGCAGGCATCCGCGAACACACCGAACTTGACGACATACTCCCGGAACTGGACGTGCTCTACGTGACCCGCATCCAGGCCGAGCGGTTCCCCGACGAGAGCGAGTACCGCGAAGTCGCCGGCCAGTACCAGATCGACGGCGACACGCTTGCGGCGGCCAAAGACGACCTGACCGTGATGCATCCGCTCCCACGCGTCGACGAGATCGCTCACGACGTCGACGAGACCACCCACGCACAGTACTTCCAGCAGGCCCACAACGGTGTTCCCGTACGGATGGCGCTGCTTGACCTGATGCTCGGAGGCGACCAATGAGCGACAACGACCAGCAACTCCGCGTTTCGAAGATCCAGAACGGCACCGTCATCGACCACATCGCGGGCGGACAGGCGCTAAACGTCCTGGCGATTCTCGGCATTGACGGCACCAGTGGCGACTCCGTCTCCGTCGCGATGAATATGCCCTCGGACCGCCTGGGTCACAAGGATGTGGTCAAGGTTGAGGGCCGCGAACTCTCACAGAACGAGGTCGACGTGCTCTCGCTCATTGCCCCCGCGGCGACGATCAACATCATTCGCGACTACGAGGTTGTCGAAAAAGGCCGCGTCGAGCGCCCGTCGGTCGTCGAGGGCGTCCTCGAATGCCCGAACCACAACTGCATCACGACTGAGAACGAACCCGTCGACTCGCGCTTTGCCGTCGGCGACGACGGTGTCCGCTGTGAGTACTGCGATACGATCATCCGCGACGACCTGCCGGCACACATCCTCGCAGAGTAAGCCGACCTTGCTGCCGCTTTGCTACTGTAGCCAGATGCTCGCAAACGAGTCGAAGTAGTCTTCGCCGGTATTGATCAGTACGTGGTCTGCACCGAGTGCCGTAACGCGGTTTGACACCGAATCGATGTGGGCGTCGAGCCGCGACTGGTACGTCTCTGCCAGCGAGCCGCTGAAATACGATCGGCGTGTCTCGTCGCTCTCGGGGTCGGCAAACAGCACGTCACCGACGACGCCAGGGTCCCGTTCCGCTGGCGCGACCACGCGGACCAGCAACACGTCGGCGTCGTTGCGTGCGAGCGCGGCGATACCGGATTCGAGTGCCTCCGGGTCGGACAGACAGTCGCTGAAGACGACGACGAGCGAGCGCGACCGAATGCGTTCGGCGTACGCTTCCAGCGCGGATTCGAAATCGGCCGTCCCGCCGGGCGTCATCTCGTTCAACTGGTCGATGAGCGAGAGGAGTTCGCCGCGGTTCGACTGGCCGGTATCGATCCGGTTCACCCGGTCGCGGAACGTGCAGAACTGGAAGTCGTTGTTTTCCTCCGCGGTAAGGTAGGCGAAGCCGAGCCCGAGCTTGGCGGCGTACTCGAACTTGTGACTCGTCGCGTCGCCGTAGTCCATCGACGCGCTCGTGTCGACGAGCAGGTGGACGGTCAGGCTCCGCTCTTCCTCGTATTGCTTGATGAAGTACTCCTCTGTGCGGGCAAACAGCTTCCAGTCGATCCGTCGCGTGTCGTCCCCCGGCGAGTACCGCCGGTAATCGCTGAACGTGAGCCCCTCGCCGACCCGCGGGGACTGCTGGTCGCCCTGCCGAATCGAGGTCGTCTGGCGGTTCAGCGCGGCGGTGAACCGGCCGAGTTCGTCGAGAAAGTCCGGTTCGATAGTCACGACTGTCCCTCCCATTCTTGCTGTGCCGCCCGCTGAATCGCGGTCACTGAGTCGCTCATTCCAGCAGGGCTGCGATGAGGTCGTCCGCCGTTCGACCCTCCCGCTCGGCCCGGAAGTCAACGATAATCCGGTGGCGGAGCACGGGGGCTGCCAGCGCCTCAATGTCCTCGCCGGTGACGTGCGAACGGCCGTGGAGGAACGCCCGGGCCTTCGCCGTCTGGACGAGTGCCATGCTCGCCCGCGGGCTGGCACCGAACTCGATGTCGTCGGCCTCGCGCGTCCGGCGGACGAGCTGGACTGCCCGGTCGCGCAGGTCGTCTGCGATAGGCATCTCACGGACCAGTTGCTGTATCGCCTGAATTTCCGAGCGGGTCAGCGACCGCTCAACGGGGACCTGTTCTGCCCCAGCGGTGTACATGTCGACGATAGTCCGTTCCTCGTCGTAGTCCGGATAATCGACCAGCAGCTTCAGCATGAAGCGGTCGGTCTGGGCCTCCGGAAGCGCGTAGGTCCCCGACTGGTCAATCGGGTTCTGGGTGGCCAGAATGAAAAAGGGACGCGGCAGTTCATAGGTCTCGCCCGCGGCGGTCACCTGTTTCTCCTGCATCGCTTCCAGCAGGGCGGCCTGTGTCTTCGGCGTTGCCCGGTTGATCTCGTCGGCCAGTACGACGTTGGCGAACACCGGCCCTTTCTCGAAGACGAACTCGCGGCCGCTGTCGGTCTCGCGGATAATCTCGGTCCCAGTGATATCGGACGGCATCAGGTCCGGGGTGTTCTGAATCCGGGAGAATTGGAGGTCGGTCACCTCCGCGACGGTCCGGACCATCGTCGTCTTCCCAAGCCCTGGGTTCGATTCGAGCAGGGCGTTGCCGTCGGCCAGGATACAGATGAGCAGTTGCTCCAGTACCGCCTCCTGACCGACGATCCGCGTGCTGATCTGTTCACGTGCGTTCGCGATCTTCTGCTGTAGTTCGTCGATGTCTTGCTCTGGGCTCATGGGTCGGAGTCCTCGTCGTCTGTGTCCTGATCTCGAATCCTGAGATTGTACTCGCGGATGAGGTCCGCATCCTCGACGTCTTCCTGACCGGCGAACCCGGCCTGCTGGCTGTCGACTGTCCCACTGCCGCTCCCCGGCCCCTCGGTGTCCGACGACGGGAACGACTGACTCCGGTCGATTTCTTCGTCGCCGCCCGTCGAGTCAATCTCGGCGGTGAGGTTCTCGTCGCCCGCCTGTACGTCCTCGCTGTCGCCGAGTATCGCGTCGCCGTCTTCGAGCCCCTCGTACTGGCTTGGCCGGTCGTTTGGTGACTCCGTCTCGACCGGGTCGCGGTCGAGCAGGCCGATGTCCACGACGGCTACCTGCACTGTCGCCAGACTCAGCAGGATAACGACAACAAGCGTCCCGAGCAGTCGCCGGCTGTCGACGAGCGCGACGCTTGAACTCTGTTTCAGCCCATCGAGGACATCCTCGTAGAGCCGGGCCGCCATCCGTGTCTCGGCCTCGTCTTCCACCGCATCCCGCGCCGTTCGGAGCGCGTCGGTGACGTTCGCGTTCGCCGCCTCGAACTGCTCGACGAGCGGTTGACGGACTCGGTACAGATACTCGCCGATGAGCCAGCACACTCCGATGGCGATGCCAACGACTGCGCCTGTCGGGAACGACAGCGCAGGTACCGAGCGGCCGACAGCCGCCTCAACCGGGTCCGTCACCGCCGCCGGAACCGACACCTGTGTCGGGAGTTCGGCCGGCGAGAGGACAGTCAGGAGGATGTTCACCAGAAGAAAGAGCAACACCGCGTCAACGATGGCGTAGACGAACGCCGCCTTCTTTCCCTCGCGTCTCACCTCGGCGATGGCGGCGGCCATCCGTTCGCGTGCTTGTGCCCGTTCGCTTTCAGGCGGCTCCTCACCGCCGTTCTCTCCGATGTTTGTATCTGGTTTGTCCATCAGTAGCCCTCGCAGGTAGCTTTCTCCTGGTTCTCCGGCTGGCTACAGAGCGTCTCGATATCGTCTCGCAGCTCTTGGTTCTGGTTTTCAAGCTCCTCAATATCGTCTTCGAGCGTACTTATCCGTGATTCCAGACTGTCGATGTCGTCCTGCAGGTCTGACACCTGGTCCTCCAGTTCGGCACGCTCGTCCTCTAGATCCTCGTTTTCGCTCTCCAGATCATCGATCGTCGACTCAAGGTCGTCAACCTCGTTTTGGAGCGTGTCGCGCTCATCCTGCAGGTCATCGACCGTCCCCTCCAGTTCTTCGACGCGGTCCTCGCTATCGCGGAGCGACTGCCGAGTCTCTGCTAACTGGCTCTCTGTGGCGTTCAACTGTTCTTCTGTCTGGTTCAGATTGGTCGCGACCTGATCGACGTCCTCCGACCGCGTCTCCAGTTGGTCTTCGAGTTCGTCAACGCGGGTCTGGGTAGATTCCAAGTCATTTCTCGTGTCGTCTAGATTCTCCCGGAGTTCGGCGTTTTGCTGGCGAAGCTCCTGATTCTGCGAGCGCAGGTCGCTGGCTGAGTCCTGGTACAGCACCGTCGTTCCGCCGGTGCCAACCATCGAGAGGGCGACGAACACCACGAGTCCGAGGTTGATCCGGCGACCGATTGCGCTCACGGGAGACCACTCTCCAGAGAGGTGCGACCGCGGTACACTTGAACACGCCGGGCGACCACCTCGCCGGTGAACAGCAGGAGCGCGCCGAGCAGGGCGACCCAGTCCCAGGTGTCCTGAACGGTGCGGACCCGGGTGGACTTCTGGCGTGCCTCACTGGCTATCTGTTCGCCCTGGTCCGGAGTGAAGGTCTGTCCGCCCGTCGTTTCGACGAGCGCATCGAGGCTGTCACTTGGGCCGAAGGAAGCGTACTCGACGGGGTAGTTCGCCGCATATTCAGTGTCGAGCGCCGCCTGATACCCCGCTTCTCTGGGCGTAAACTCGCCGCGATACCGGCCGTCGCCGACCTGACGGAAGGAGATGTTTGCCGCGTCCGGGCGGCTATCGCCCTGGTAGGTCAGCGTCGTTGGCCGTCCCACGCGGGCATCGCCGACCGCTGTGACGCCGGTTTGTGTGCGCATGGGGTCACCCACCGCGTAGTTGACCGATTTTGTGACGACTAGCGAGTCCGGTCGGTCGAGCAGGCCGCCCATCGTGTTATCCGAATCGTAGGCGGTAATAGAGACCACGCGGCCCAGCCCAAACCGCCAGGAGGCGATGGCCGGCTTCCCGTCCGCGGTGGCGACCTGATAGTCCGCTCCGGGCTTGACTTGGACGTTGTTCGCCTGGCCGGGATTGGCCGTCAGCTCGACGCCGGCGGTGATGAACGTGTCTTCCGTGACGATGGTGAGGTTTTCGCCCTGGTAGCGCCGCGAGGAGCCGCCAAAGAGGAGCCGCAGGCGCTCGGTCTCGTCGGCCGCAAAGTACGAGCCGCCGGACTCGCTGGCGATCTGGCGCATCGTCGCGACGCCGACGCGCTTGCCGACGCCGACCGAGACGACGCGGGTCCCCTCGCGGCCCAGTTGGTTGGCAACGGCCGCCGGCGGGCCGAGCCGGTCCTGCCCGTCACTGAGGAGGATGATCGTCCCCTCGCGGTCGTCCAGCAGTTCGTCAGCGCCCTGAAGTCCGACGGCGATGTCCGTCGCGCCGCCGCTTTCAAGCCGCCGTATCTTATCGGCAGTCTCTGCCCGGTTCTGACCGAGCGCTTGCATCTCCGAGACGCGGTACGCGTTCTGGTTGAACGCAACGACACCCACCTGATTCTCGTCGCCGAGCTGGTCGAGCACGTCAAGCGCGACAGCTTTCTGTACCGAGAGGCCGCTCTCAGCGCTGCCGGACACGTCGACGAGGATGACAATGTTCGACTCGCCGCCGGTCGCGTTCCCGACCCGGACCGGGAGCATCGAGGCCACCGGCGACGTTTCGTAACCGCCGTTCTCGTAGGCGTTGTTGCCGCCCGCGACGACCAGCCCGCCGCCGTTGATGACGAAGTCCTGCAGGGCAGTGGTGTTCCCCATATTGCCCGACGGCGTGTCTTGCATGACGACGGCGGCGTAGTCATCAAGGTCCGCCGGGACTGACGAGGCCGTCGAGACGTTGTACAGCGAGTCGAGGTAGTTCCGCAGCGGATACTCACCCTGTGAGACGTACAGCACGTCGGGCTGTTCGACGACGCGGACGCTCTTGTAGAACACGTCGTTTCGCGCGTACTCGTCGTCGCCGGACAGTGTCGCGGTCACCCGGTGTGACCCGAGCGCCTCGAACGTGTGGTCGACGGTGAGCGTCCCGTCCGGCCGGAGTTCGCCCTCGGTGACCGTTTCTCCGTCGATGGTCACCTCCACGGGCACTGGTTCGAGGACGCTCACGCCCTCCATCGAGACGGTGTACTGCGACCGGACGCCGCGACTCACCGTCGACGGCCCGGCTATCGTCACGGCTCGCTCTGTTCGTGGCGACTGGGGAGTGACGCTGTGGACGGTCGCGTTGAGCCCGGCGGCGTCCTCGGCAGCCGTTGCAAGGCTTCGTCCCTCCGTGACACGACCGTCGGAGACGACGACGACCGTCCCGTTTTCCTGGAGGTTTGCCGCTACGCCGTCGCCGAGCCGCGAGTTCGACCCGCTACCGATCGTCGCCCGCGTCACCGGGACGCCCTCGTCCTCGATATCCCGTACCAGCTCGTCGGTCGTGTTCGGATAGATTCCCATGCTCGCGGACTCATCTGTCAGCAGTGTCACGCCCGGTTCGCCCGGCGTCTCGCGGGTCTGAACGGTGTACGGTTCCATCGCGCCGAGGACGAGCAGGCAGACGATGAGCACGCGGCTGGCAAGCAGGAGTCGGCGGCTCCGGTTCGAGGCCGACCGCGGTCCACCGTCGCCACGCCGGATGAGATACGCGAGGAGGCCGACGGCAACCGGCACAGAGAGCAGGGGCCACAGGTGCTCGACGCCGACAGTGAGTCCCTCTGTGAGGGTGTAGGAAACCGCCATCAGAGATCACCCCGCCGGCGAAGGTAGCCGACCTCGACCAGCGCGAGTACCAGCCCAGCCAGCGCGAAGTATTCGGTCAGCGGCTGTGGCACCGACCGCCGTTCGGTCCGGGTGAGGTTCCCGGCCGTCCCGGAGCGCTGGTCGAGTGCTTCGACATTGGTGTTTGACTCGCTTTCGTCCAGCAGCGACGCACTCACCTGCCGGCTCTGGCTCCGGTAGAGGCCGGCACGCTGGAGCGGGACCGAATTCCCGGAGACAGGGCCAGCCGGCCCCTCGACAGTGGTGTTTCCGAACCGGACGGTCTCGCCGGTCTCGTGGTTCAGCGCCGGGAGCGGTTCCCTGTCCGCGAGGTAGTACACTGCCCGCTTCCAGAACACGGGGTACTGGTAATTGAACTTGAAGCTGGACCGGTCCTCGATGTAGCCGTAGTACATGAGGCGGCCACCGTTCCGGTCCTCGGTCGCAATGAGCGGCGTCCCGTCGCTCAGTTGTACCTGGGCCGACCCGGAGCGCAGCGAGCCCGAAACGTACTCGTCGGGAGGCTGGAAGTCGATGCCGCGGGTGAGCTGTGTCTGTGCTGTCTGGCCCACCGTCGCGCCCGCCTTGGTCTCGCCGGGTTCGATGAGGAGGAGGTCCCGGTACCGCTGCGGGAGGTTGTCCTGTGCCAGCACCGCCACGCCGCCACCGTCTTCGACCAGTTCGCGCCCGGTTTCGACGTTCCCGGGGAGCAACGAACTCCTGTCGACGTTGCTGTACAGGATGATGTCGTAGTCGCCCTGAATCGTTGTCGGCGGCTGCCTGACTGTCACGTTCACCCGGTCAACGACCGACAGCGCGGTGGTCAGGTACCGGTTCCGGTCGTTTGTCAGCACCAGCACGTCGACGGCTGCGTCCGCCGGTGCGGCGACGTAAACGCTGTCATCCGTTGGGAAACTGTCGCCTGGGCCAAGCCGGGCCTCACTCCCACCGGCCGGGACCGGGAGCGTCACCGAACCCACGTCGTCGGGCCCAAGCTGGAGCTCTTGCTGGGCGTTCCCGAGCCGGACGGTCCGGGTCACGGTCGAGTCGCCGTAGTTTTTCACCGACAGCGTCACCGCCGAGCCGGAGAACCGCCGGTCGATGAAGCCGACGTTCCCGTCGCCCCCACCGTCGAACTGCTGGAGGTCGACGGAGAGCCCGCGCCCGCGAGCCGTCGTGACCGCGGTCGTCCACTCCTCGCCCGCGAAATCGCTCAGGACGACGACTCTGGCGTTCTCGCCGGCGAGCGAGGCTGCCTGCGAGATAGCGCCGCTGAGCGCTCCCGGCGCATCCGTCGGACTGAGTCCGTCCAGCGTTCCTTGGGCCGCTGTCGGCGTGCCACGCTGGAGTACCACCTCGCCACCGTTGGTCGTCGTGACGACAGAGGTTGTCCCAGTCACCTCATCTCGGGCGGCCGCGACGGCCTGCTGGAAGCGCGTCTGGCCGTCAGCGTCGGTCTGCATTGACGCGCTCGTGTCGACGACGATGACCGTCTCCGCTACTGTCGCCCGCTCGGAGACGGTGACGTACGGTGTCGCCAGTCCGACCGCGAGCACCAGTACAACGAGCACCTGCAACAGCAGCAGGATACTCCGTGAGATCCGTTCGAGAAACGGTGTCGCTGACTGCTGGCGTTCGCCGGCGACGAGAAACTGGAACGTCGGCAGCGTGAGTTCCTGCGGGTCCGGTCGAATGAGATACAGCACGACGATCGGCACCGTAAGGAGGAGGGCGGCCAGTCCCAGGGGGGCAAGCAAAACGTCCGAGAGGACCATTGTCGATGTATCAGGCGGAGGCGGCATTTATCTTGTGTCTCTGGTGACACCAACCTGTGAACATGGCCCCGACGCCGTCCATCTGAGACACGACGTGGCACAGTTCATATTCGGAGCCGTCGTGACGTCAGGAAGCTATTCTCTATGAACGTTCTGGACAAACCTGCCGATGTCTGTCGGTTACGATGAGAATCGACAAAACGTATTTAACTGAACGTCGGAGATGAACAGACAGAATGGACCAATCCGAAAGCGGGCTCACAGGGACAACAACGGGCACCGCTTCCGAACGGACCGTTGAGGTTCTGTTCGAAATTGAACTGCCCGATGACTGTTCGTGTCCACTTTCGGATCCGGATGCAGACATCGAGAACGTTCATAACCAGATCGACGACGGAGTCTGTCACGCGGAGATGACCGTCTCTGATGAAACTGGCACCCCGCGGGTCCTGCATTCGACAAATCAGGTCGGGGACGCCTGTCTCTGTCTGGCGTTTAGCGAGGTCGGGTGTGTACCACGAACCCGGCGCGTAGACGGTGACTCACTTTTTATCGAGACGTACGTCTCAGACCGGAGCGTCATCAGCGAGCTGGTCGAGCAGTTGCAACCAGCGGCTGAACGAGTGCGCCTGCGACGGCTGACATCCCGGCAGGACAACAAGACAGAGTCGGACCCTGCGACTGTCGACCTCGCCTGTCTCACGACAAAACAACGGGAAGCAGCGATAATCGCGGTCGACGAAGGCTACTACCAGCAGCCCAGACAGACGACTCTCGACGACCTCGCATCGACACTCGGTATCTCGAAATCTGCGCTCTCTCAGCGCCTGAACGCCGTTGAATCGAAACTCGCGACGGCCGCCTTCGACCCGTAACCTCATTTTTTCGGTCAAGACGTACTGGCGGTAGCATCGACGCCGGCGTTGTAGCGACCGAGACAAACGCGAACAGGCCGTTCCATGGGTGAAACCGCGTTTCGGTCGGCAGTCTAGCTTCTCGACACGCCATCGGCCTATCGGCTACACCGTGGGTTCAAGCTGAGTGGCGCGGTTCTCACCTGTATTTAAACCCCTTCATAATACAGCGCGTTTCCTACCGAGTTCCGAGAGAAATCGACAACTAGAGCCATGAATAACCCACAGCAACCGAGATTGACGCCGATTGAGGAGTGGGAAGATGAAGCAACAGCGATGCTCGACGGCGTCGAGTACGATACTGATCTGGGGCTACGGATGGCTCGTGACGCGATCCGCGTCTCAAATGGGGAGCTGAGCGACGCCGAATTCCACGAAAAGTACCACGAGGCGGTGCTGGCGGAGTTCGGTGCAGACGAGCGACCGACCAAACCTGAGGGATTCGACGATGACTGACAACGATGGGCTGTATCGGCGTGATGTACTGAAAGCCGGGGGAGCGGCTGCTGCCCTTGGTCTCGGCGGCGGTGAGTTCCTTCAGGGACTGGCCGAACGCGGGGACCAAACGGCGGCGTCAAAGCACAACACGGGTATCGAGAACTACGTCGGGCAAAATGACGTCATCCAGACCGTCTGTTCGCCGAACTGTCGCGGGAAGTGTCCCATCGATGTCCACGTCCGTGACGGACAGGTGAGAAAGGTCGAGCCACACCCGCCGGAAGATGAGCAGTACAAGCGGGCCTGTGTGCTCGGGCTCTCACACACCCAGCGCGTGTACGACCCGACGAGACTGAAATACCCGATGAAGCGCACCGACTGGTCGCCCGACGAGCCCAATCCCGACGGACGCGGTCCGGATGCCGAGTTCGAGCGCGTCTCGTGGGACGAGGCGCTCGACCTCGTCGCCGACAAGATGCAGTCGTTGAAAACAGACCACGGCGCAGAGAGCGTCCTCTTCCATGAGGGGTCGGGGAACTACGGCCAGACCGGCAAGGCGTTCAGCCGCCTGGCCTCTCTATTCGGCTCAACCCAGTCTGCATGGGGAATCGACGCCAACGTCGGTCGCGGATTCAACCGGGTCACTGGGACCGGCTTCTTCCTGCCACCAACGAACGAGGCCGAGGACTGGGAGAACGCGAACACCATCATCGTCTGGGGGTCGGACATCTTCTCCAGTCAGTTCCAGATGGACGCCTCAAAGGTTCTCGATGCCGTCGAGAGCGGCGCGAAGCTTGTCGTGGTGGACCCGGTATATACGACGACAGCGTCGAAAGCCGACCTGTGGCTCCCGGTCAAGCCCGGGAAAGACGTGCATCTCGCCCTTGCGATGATGCACACCGTCTTCGAAGACGAGACGTACGACGAACAGTTCCTTCGGAAGCGGACGACCGGTCCGGCGCTGGTCCGGAAAGACACTGGTGACCTGCTCAAATCGAGCACCGTCTTCGACGACGGCAGCGATGACCAGGTTGTCGCCGTCGAGCAGGGGAGCAACACGCCGGTCGAACTCGAACCTGAGACCGACGGCCCGTATGCCCTCTTTGGGGAGTTCACTGTCGACGGCATCGAATGTGAGACAGCGCTGACCAGACTCCGGGACCACGTCGCTGACTACACCCCATCGAAAGTCGCGGAGAAGACCGGCGTCGACGCGGAGAACATCCGCACTGCAGTCCGATGGCTGGCGACTCGTGGCCCCGGTGGCATCGCCCCGAGTTACGCGATCGGGCGGTACAAACACGGGCACGTCTTCGGCCAGACCTATGCGATGCTGATGGGGCTGACCGGTGACTACGGTCGGCACGGAAACATCCACGCGCACCATGCCGGCGGTGCGTCGCTCAGTACCGGTGGCTGGGGCACTCCGGAGGACGCCGACCCCGGACCGTCGCTGTTCTTCCCCGAATACCCGGACGCGATGATCGACGGTGACCCGCACAAGGTCAGGGCTGTCTACTCTATCGAGTCGAACATGATGGGGAACCAGTTCCCGGACCGCCAGCGGTTCAGAAAGGCCATCAGGAGCCTTGAAATGTACGTGGTCGCGGATATGCACCACACGGATACGGTCCAGCACGCGGACATCATCCTCCCGGCCCCACACTGGTTCGAACAGGAGGACATCACTTCTGGCTGGGGGTCCCATCCACACCTCGGGTACCGACACAAGGTGCAAGAACCGATGTGGGAGGCCAGAGACGACTACTACGCGGTTCGCGGGCTCGCGGAACGACTCGGCTTCGGCGACTACTTCCCGGAGACGAAACGCGAGATGCTTCGGGAACTCGCCAGCCGGGACGACGCCATCGATTTCGAGACGCTGTTCGAGCAGGGGACTCAAAAGAAGCAGGACGTTCCCATCGTCAAGTACACCGACGAGTTCCCCACCGACACGGGGCGCATCAAAATGTACGACGATGACGCCCCGAGCGAGGAGGGCGTGACGTTCGACGTCCCACGGCCGCTCGAAGACCGGACAGCCGACGACTACGAAAAGGCCGACGAGTACCCGCTGATGTTCATGCAGAAGCACAGTCGGTTCCGCATCCACTCACAGTACGAGATGGTGAACTGGGTGCGCGAGGTCAACCCCGAGCCGCAGCTGGACATCCATCCATCGGATGCGAAAGCTCGTGGTATCGAGGACGGCGAGTACGTCCGCGTGTACAACGACCGCGGCGAGATGATTGTGAAGGCAAAATACAACGAGGCATTCCAGCCGGGGCTGGTAAACACTGACCAGGGATGGTGGTCGCGTGACTACCTCAAGGGTCACCACAACGACCTCACGCACAACGAGGTCAGCGAAGTCGGCCAGACAATGTCGTTCTACGATGTCCGCGTCGCCGTCGAGCCGGCTCCTGACGACCTTGACACGGAGAAATACGAAACGGACAACCCGCGTGGAACTGTCGCTGAAACATCACGTGTGGGAGGTGACTAACGATGACGAACTATGGCCTCGTAATCGACCAGGAGCGGTGTATCGGCTGTCAGGCATGCGCAGTGTCATGTAAACAGGAGAACAACGTCCCGATGGGACAGTTCTGGAACCGCGTCCTCACGGAGGGCGGCGACAAGATGGACACCCCGTCCGGTGGCTACCCCGAAGACGGCGGCAGCGGGGCGCTACATATGCAGTACCAGCCGACGGCGTGCCAGCACTGCGAAAACGCGCCCTGCGTGAAGGTCTGTCCGGTCAACGCAACGTACACCCGGGACGACGGAATCGTCGAAATCGACTACGACAAATGCATCGGCTGTCGCTACTGTATGGCCGCCTGCCCGTACAACGCGCGGGTGTTCAACTGGGACGAACCCGAACACATGCCCGAGGCGGGAACGGGCGACGTTGCCGCCCGGCCACAGGGCGTCGTCGAGAAGTGTACGTTCTGTAGCCATCGCGTCGACGAGGGACTCGACCCGGCCTGTGTCGTCAACTGTCCTGCCGACGCACGCATCTTCGGTGACCTTGACGACGAGGGAAGCACCGTCTCGAAATACATCAACGAATACGAGACAGACCAGCTCCTCGAAGACCGCGGGACGAACCCGAAGACACACTACATCAGCGGCGAGATGAGCCCCGGTCGGCCACAGACGTCGGATAAAATGGAGAGCGAACTCGACGATGTCTCTCCGTGGTCCGATGGGTCAGAGGACGTGCCAGCTGAGGCCAATGAAAGCGACAGCAGTGGCTCGGGTGGAAGCCACCACTCCATCGAGAGTGATGCAGCTCCACACGTCCCAGCAGTGGGGTCCGGAGGTGATGATTGATGGCCGCTGACTCATCCCGAATCGCGATTCCGGCCTTCGGAACGAAAGGAAAGCTGTGGCTCGGCCTGCTCGCGAGCCTCATGGTCGCTGGACTGGCAGCCTGGGGCTACCAACTCACCACGGGCCTTGTGGCCACGGGGATGCGCAACGTCTTCTCGTGGGGCCTGTATATCATGATGTTCGTCCTGTTCGTCGGGCTGTCCGCCGGCGGGCTCATCATTTCGAGCGCACCGAAGTTCTTCCACTCACACCGCTACGAAGGGTTCGCGCGGCTTGGCGTGCTGGTCAGTCTCGCGTGTATCACGGTCGCGGGCCTGCTCATCCTCCCGGACATCGGGCGGCCCGAGCGGCTCTACCAGTTTTTCACCTCGCCGGACTTCCGCTCACCGATGGTGTGGGACTTCGGGATTGTCATTCTCTACGGCGTGCTAAACCTCTGGTATCTGTGGCTCCTGACTCGGCGTGACCTTGCTGCGCGGGGGTCGCCACTTGCACTGGGTGTCGATGACACCGGCCCCGGACGCGAGCGTGACCGCACGCTCATGTTCTGGACCGCGGCACTCGCACTCCCGACTGCAGTCGCCCTTCACTCGGTGACCGGGTGGATTTTCGCGACGCAGATCGGACGTGGCGACTGGTTCAGCCCCCTTGTCGCACCGGTGTTCATCGCCAAGGCACTCGTCTCCGGGCTCGGGCTGTTGCTGGTCGTGTCGATCCTCGCAGACCGGCTCACGAACTACGAAGTCAACCGCGAGGAACTCACGAGCCTCGGCAAGCTACTCGGTATCTTCCTCGCGCTTCACGTGGTGTACCTGCTTGCGGCCGAACGATTGCCCCACGCCTGGGCGGACCACTTCGGGTTCTGGGCCATCACCAGCACCTTCCTCATCGGCGAGTCCGTCTACTTCTGGCTCTGGACCGTCGTCGGCGGGGCAGTCCCACTTGTCATGCTGATGATTCCATCGCTGCGAAAGCGCGTGTCGGTCATCTTCACCGCGAGCCTTCTCGCGGTCTTTGGCACAATGTTCGAAGGCATCCGTCTGGTGTTCACGGGATACGAGGTCGCTAACATCAACCTCCCACCGGGCATCTCGCTCGGTGGCGAGTATGCCGGCATCACGACCGGCATCTGGGCGACTGCCGGAGCCTACACCCCGACGCTGGTCGAGGTGGTTGTCACCCTCGGTATTGTCGCCTTCGGCGCGCTCATCGTCACGCTCGGCATCAAGTACGTCCCGATTCAGCGAGTCGACGGACAGTATGCAACTGATGGCGGCACACAGGAACGACAATGACTGGACAGACTGACACCTCCACCACACGTGAGCGATCTCCTGAGCACGACATCGGGAGCGATGGGTTTCGGTCGGACGCCGCGGCGACCTACGCTGTCCTCGCCGAATGTTGGCGAGAACCGACCGAGCAACTGACCGAAGCCATTGAGGCCGGTGATCTGGTTCCGGTGGTCGGTGACATCGGCTCGGTCGACCGCCATCGTCTCCGGACCGAGTACACCCGACTGTTCATCGGTCCAGCGGGACCGCCATGTCCGCCCTACGAGAGCGTCTATCGTGACGGTGAGGACCCGGATGCACTCGGCCCGGTCAAGGGACCAGCCACGATGGCTGTCGTGCGCTGGTACAGAGAGTTCGGCGTCCAGCCCGCGGCTGCCTATTCGGACCTCCCGGACCATATCGCCACGGAACTGGAGTTCGCTGCCTATCTGGCAGAAGCGGGCTTCGACGACCAGCTTGACCAGTTCTTCGAGGAGCACCTCGCTGCTTGGACTGACGAGTTCCTCAGGCAAGTCGAGACAGAAACACGGGAACCGTTCTACGCGTCGCTGGCAACGACGACCCGAGAGGTCATACATCAGTAGTGACGCTTCGGGGCGCTCCCCGGATTTGTAGCGGCGAATAGACGCGTTCTCTACGGGTGGTCACCCCACAGAACTGCTATTCTCACTTGGGGTCGTGACAGACCGGTTCTGGGGTGACAAACCGCACCTATCGGCGGTTGGACCGACGCCCGCCTCGCCGGCGGCGTCGGGGAGCGTCCGCTACGGCGGCGTCTATTTGCTTCTCGGCGTCGAATTCCGCGTATGCGTTTCAGTCGCGCCCGTACGGAGGAGGTTCTGCGCGCTCTCGTTCACGAAATCAGGGCGGAACGGCTCACGTTCATGGCTGGCTCGATAGCCTACCACGCGTTCCTGTCGATTCTTCCGCTGTTATTGCTGGTGTTGACCTTCGTCCAGCGAACGGAGAACGTCACGCTACGGGCCTCCATCGTCGGCATCATGGAGGCTGTTCTGACCACACAGGCAAGCGGCATCATCCAGCAGGGACTGACCGAGGCCGACGCGTCCGTGTCGGCGCTGGGCGTGGGCTTTCTTCTCTGGGGCTCGCTGCGAATCTTCCGGGGGCTTGACACGGCCTTCTCCGACATCTACGAGACGGGCGCGTCGAACACCTTCCTCGACCAGTTCGGCGACGGGCTGGTACTGCTCGTGACCGTCGCAGTGGCGATACTCAGCGCCAGCGCGCTCGGCAGCGTCCTGCCCGAGACCGGAAGTGGCCCGCTGTGGACAGTCGCCAGCGGGCTGGTCCGGGCCGCCGGATTGTTCGTTGTCTTCTATCCAATGTACTACATTTTCCCGGACACGGACGTTTCACCGCTTGAAGTTGTTCCCGGCGTCGCGTTTGCCGCAATCGGACTTACCGTCGCGCAGGTTCTCTTCACGGCGTTCAAATCCGATTCGACGGGCGGGAACATCATCGCCAGCATCCTCGTCCTGTTGAGCTGGCTGTACATCATCGGGCTGGTGATACTGCTCGGGGCGGCCATCAACGCCGTCCTTTCGAACCGCTCTGCGGACGTGGATATCGACCCTGTCGTTGGCGAACATTCCCAGCAAAACACCATCCGGACAACGACGATGTCCCGTGAGGCGCTGCTGGCCGAACTTGAGACACTTGCCGACCGTTTTCAGCAAGGACAGGGGACAATCACCGTCGAAATCGCCGACGAGCGTACCGACATCGACTGCCCGGAAACCGCGACTGTCGACCGTTCGTCGGACGTGTTCAGTCTGGACCAGTCGGTCGCGCTCACGCTCAGATGGTGGCCGAACGAGAAATAACGCCGTCCTACTGCGCGTCGCGTCGCTCCCACGCCTGTACCGTCGGCAGCGACCACCCGCGGCCGATGCCCAGTCCTCGGGCCAGCAGCACTGCGAGTGCGCACCCGGCCGATGCTACGCTGACGCTCACGCCAATCTGTGCCAGCGCCCAGAAGGCGAGGCCGCCGATAACAGCACAGGACGCATAGAAATCCTCACGGAGGATAAAGGGCGTTCGGCCCAACAGCAGGTCCGATATCGCGCCGCCGCCGGCCGCGTTGACCGTCGCCAGCGCGACGACGGCAAACACCGGGAGGCCGGCCTGCTGACCAAGCAACGCTCCGGTGGTAGTGAACGCCGCCAACCCGATAGCGTCGGCCGTCAGGACGACCGGATGCTGGTGCCCGTCATCGAGGAAATGCACGAACAGCACAGCGGCGGTGACACCAAGCAGCGACAGGGCGACTTCGCCGGGTGACTGCAGGGAGTTCGGAACCCTGTTCAACAGCAGGTCCCGCGTCGTCCCGCCACCCAGTGCCGTCATCACGCCGACGACCGTGACGCCGAACACGTCGTAGCGCTCTTCGATGGCTTTCGCCGCGCCGACGAATGCGAACCCGACCAGTCCGATAGCGTTCATCACCGCAAACGCGTCGGTCACGTTTCCCCTCCGGCCCACCGGGACCTGACACGTATGCGACCGCGAGCGAGTCGGCCCGCCGCCACGAGTATAGCGGTCATTACCGTATTACTATGGGTGCGGACAATTATGCCTTTAGACCTGCGCTGGCGGCGTGATACTATTTGTCACTGCTTACTGCCAGCGACTATACCTACGGCTTGGCTGTCTCCAGCACCCAAGCCTCGGGCGTTTCCCGACGGACTTCGAACGGGTCGAAGGCCTCACGTGGCGCCTCCGCAAGCCGGCCCAGGAACTGCCCGACGGGGGTCGGGTCGCGGTCGCTGACGAGGACGAACGGCTCGCCGCTGTCCAGCGCGGTGAACTGTTCCCGAACCCGGTCTTTGCGTTCCTGTGGCGACAGGTCCCGGATATCAACCGTGGGGTCGACTGACACCACGCCGGCGGTGTCGAGGGCGGACTCGACGGCGTCCCCCAAACTGCCGACAGCGTCGGGCACGCTGCCGGGTGCTGGCGTCCCCTGCAGGTCGTGCGAGAACGGGAGTTCGGCCAGCACCTCGGCATCGAGGTCTCCCAGCTCGTCGCCGGTGAACAGGTCGTTCGGCTCGCCACAGCAGTCACAGACGTATTCGGCCATGTTGACGACGGTTCCCAGCACCGGCACGTCGTTGTCCCGGAACAGTTCGACGGTTCGGCTGGTGTCGCTGACGCTCGCGTGAAACGGCGTCGTGACGACGACCACACCATCGACGGGGACCTCCTGCAACGTCGTCAGCACCACGTCGCCCGTCCCCGGCGGCAGGTCCAGCACCAGTACCTCGTCATTGCGCCAGGCGGTGTTCTCGAAGAGATCGTCGAGGGCGTCGTGGGCCATCGCGCCGCGCCAGGCCAGCGGCGCGCCGCTTTCCATCAGGCCGACGCTCATCACGTCCATGTCGCCCGCCCGGACGGGGAGCGGGTCGCCCTCCTCGCTGGAGTGGACTGGGCCGCTCACCTCCAGCAGTTCGGGCACGTTCGGCCCGTGGATGTCGGCGTCGAACAGCGCCACCTCGTTGTCGGCGGCCAGCGCACAGGCCAGGTGCGTGGCGACCGTGGACTTGCCGACGCCGCCTTTCGCACTGGCGACGGCGACGACGCGGTCGAAGGACTCGACACCGGCCTGCCCCTCGCTCGATGGCGTCGTCCGTTCGACGTGGACGCTGTCGACACCGTCCACGTCGTCGACCGCGTGGAGCATCGCCTGGACGACCTGGGTGCTCGTCTGGCCGTCCAGCGCAGTCAGGTCGGCCTCGATGGTCACGTCGCCGTCGGCCGCGTCGATGTTCTCGACGAAGCCCGCGTCGAACACGGAGAGGTCGGCGTTCGGGTCGCGCACGTCTCGCAGTGCGGCTTCGATGCGGTCGGTCAGTGTAGTGGGCGTTCCGTCAGTCATCGTCAGAGGTCGGGCATCCGATTGAGTCTGTCTTCGCCGGGCAGTAGTCGCGCGTCGTTCTCCAGCGCACCACCGAACTGCCGCCGGAACCGTCCGGGGTCCACGTTGAGCGACCGCTCGGCGGTCTGGCGGACCACGGTGGCCGGGTCGTCGGTGAGTTCCTGCAGTCGCTCGCGGGCGCGGTCCTCGTCGACGCCGCCGAGCATGTGGGCGGCCCACTCGCGGACCCGCTCGCTGTCGTCGCGGCTCTGCTCCAGCAGCAAGTCGGCCATTTCCTCCCCACGGAGTTTGAATAGCGAGATGGCCGCGTTGCGCCGGACCGCGTGGTGGTCGTCGTCGATTGCGGCCGCGATATCGTCCTCGTGGGCCTCGCGGTCGACGTTATCGAGCGTGACGACGGCTTCCGCTCGGACCCACGGGTTGGGGTCGCCCAACAGTTCCACCGCCACTGCCGCGGCCCGCTCGCCGCCGTGGGCGGTCAGCGCCTCGACGGCGAACTGGCGCACGTCGCTGTCGTCGTCGGTCGTCGCAGCGCGGGCCAGCGCCGCCACGATCTCGTCGGTGGTCGCGCGGTCCTTCAGTTCGAGGGCGGCACGGCGTCGGTCGGTCTTCTCGCCGTGTTCGATATCGGACAGCAGCGACGCCACCGCGTCGCCCTCGACGGGTTCGGTGTCGCTGGCGGCCAGTTCCTCGGGTGTGGCCTCGCCGATGGTCACGTCTTCACGGCTCACCTCGATGTCCTCCAGCGCTTCAATATCGGTGTGCAGGCCCGGGCTGCGCTCGGGGTCCAGTTGCGGGTCCGGGTCCTCTTCGAGGTGCTTCTCGAACTCGTCGTCGTCGTGACACCCCGTCATTGTGTTCCCCCCTGTGCGGTGAGCGCGGCGATGCCGAGCGCGAACGGGAGCGCGCGCGGGAGCGACGCCGGGACGCCGGCGAACGCGACCAGTGCGACGCCGGCGAGTAGCGGCCACCGCCGCGTTCGACTCGCGGCGCTGGCCGTCGTCACCGCACCGGCAGCGGCCAGTGCGATGACCGGCAGACTCGTTCCGACGACGCCGGTTCCCGTGAGCGTGACCGCGCCAGTGACGAACGGGACGGCCCGACCGACGCTCAGAACGACGGCGAAGGCGGCGAGGCCGCCGATTACTGCGCCCCAGTCCGCCGTCGACAGCGAGCGCCAATCCGTCGCGGCGAACGTCGGCGTCGACGCGATGCCGAGCAGTGCCACGGTCGAGGCAACCGGACGGAGGTCCGTCCAGCCGCCGACGCCGCTCGCCAGGCCGACGCTCAGCGCCGCGACGAGCAGGGCGACCGCGGCGGCCGAAACGAGGTCCAGCCGCCGGCCCGCGACGGCGGCGACGGTCGCCGTCCCGAGGACGATTGCGGCGGCCGCCGGGAGCGCGGCTGCGCTACTGAGCAGCGACAGCAGGCCGAACACGCCGACGAACAGCAGCCCGATGCCGGTGAGCGGGTCGGCGTCGGTGACGGCGACGGCGATAGCCGCGGCGGCGACGACGGCCGTGGACACGCCTGTCGCCAGGCCGGGCGAGACCGGAAGGCCAGCGTATCCGGGCGCGTTGACGAACAGGACGGCGAGGTACTGAGCAGCGACCGCGACGGCCGCAGCGCCGACTGCGACGTCCGCCAGCGAATGGCTTCCGCCGTGTAGCAGCGGTCTGACTCGCTGCTGTAGCGCCGCCGTCATCGCTGGCCCTCCAGCCGTGCCGCGAGGTCGTTGCGGTCGGCTCGGACGAACGCCTCCAGCAGTTCGCCGAAGCCGCCGTAGATCTCCGTTCCCGGTTCGTCAGCCAGTCTGTCTGCGACGCCTGCGGCCGCGTGGCCAAGATGGCGGTCGTGGAAGTCCAGCCGAGCGAGGGCGGCGTCCTCGCCGACGGCGGCTTCCCGCCGGGCCAGGTAGCCCGCGAACTCCAGTTCGTAGGTCAGCGCGTCGTGGTTGTCCCGCTGGTCCTGGTCGATTTCGAGGCCATAGTGACTGTAGGCACGCGATAAGTCGAGGTTCACGTCGTTCCAGGAATGGTCCGGCCGGTACTTGGACTCGTACAGCGGGACCGGCGGTCCCTCCGCTTCGAGCGAGCCGTCGGTCCGGTCCGTGTACTCGCTGTAGCCGAGTTCGAAGATGTCGTTGTAGCGGGCCGCGAGCGTCTCGTAGTCGTCGTCGGTGGTCAGCGACGGGATGGGCACGTCAAGGCCCGTCCGGTCGAGGCTGGCTCCGAGGTCGGCCTCCAGCGTCCCGTCGGCCGCCGCGCTGTGGAACGACTCCTCGGGGTACTCGAACGCCTTGGCGAGCGTCGCGTACACCGCGCCACGGGCGGCCGCGTCCTCGTCGATGTCGTCCATCGGGTCAGTTGGTGTCGTTGCCATCACTCGGCCCCCCGTGTGCGGTAGATGCCGAAGCTGGTGACGCCGACGACGCCGACGATAGCGATGCCGGCGACGGTCCACAGCAGCGTCTCGTAGGGCGGGCCCTGCGGGCCGCCGCTGAACGGGTAGTAGTGCCACTCGCTGACGGCTTTCTGGCCGGAGCGCTCGCCGTTCGAGCCGTTCCAGACGGCGAAGGCCACGTCGAGGTCGCCGTCAGTTCGCAGGTCGGTCCGGTTCTCACTTGGTGCGTCAAGCTGGCGCGAGTAGACCACCGTCCAGGTGGCGTTGCCGCCGGTGCCGCTGTGACTCGCGTTCGCCTGCACGGTTGGGTTCTCGAACGCTGTCGTCGAGCCAGCGCCGCCGGCCAGCAGTTCCTGGGTTCCGGTCGCTCCGCTCCAGTACCAGACGTTGACCTGGTTGTCCGGCCCGCCCATCGCTATCGGCGGCCGGGAGCTCGTGTTCGCCGGGAACTGGACCGCGACCGCGTCGGCGAACTCCCGCGTGGCGTTGGCGTTCATGTCCCGAGTCGCGTCGTGCCACTCCAGCCGGACGTACAGTCGCTCATCAGTGCGAGCCGCCTGCACGTCAACTGTCTCGACAGACGTGTCGTCGGCGTTCGGGACGCTACTCGGGGCGCTCGCAAGCGGTATGTCCGAGGCCGGGACTTCTTCCCAGCCGTCGGCGTTCGGTTCGGCGAGGTCGGCCGTCGATACCTCCGAAACCGGGATTTCGTGTGCTGGCCGGGCGCTCACCATCGGCGCGGCCACCGTCGAGACGACGATGAGCGCCGAAAGCACCGCCGTGAGTGTGAGCGTGCGTCGGTAGTCAGTCATCGTTGACCACCCCCTGAGCACGCTCAGGGGCGGCCAACTGGGACCGCTCGCGGGCATCGCCCGCTCGCGTTTCCGAGCCGCGTAGCGGCTCGCTACTCATCGTCAAAGACCTCCAGTCGGTACTGTTTGGCCGGGTTCTTGTCCTGAAGCAGTTCCATGAGCTCGCTGTCACCACCCTGTCGGACGCGCTGCCGGTGTGCGTCGATAGTGTCCAGCGCCTCGTCGACGCCGTCGCCGAACAGGTCCCGGAGGTACTGACGGGGAATCCGGTCGATGTCAACAGTCTCGCCGTCCTCCGTGTGCTGGCCGGGCGCAAAGGGTGGAATGTAGTAGACGTTGGGCTGCGTGCGGAACTCTGGATGGAGTGGTAGTGCGACTTCGTACTCATTGACGAGCTTGTGGATCGGACCCCCCTCGTCGTCGAGGAAGCCGACCAGCCGGAGCTGTGGCGGGCACTCCTCGGCACAGGCCGGGGCGAACGTCTCCCCGTCGGGGCCCTCCCCTTCGATGCGGGGGTAACAGAAGATGCACTTCTCGGATTTCTTCGAGACGGTGTTGTAGTACACCTTCTTGTACGGACACCCCTCGACGCAGTAGCGGTAGCCCCGGCAGCGGTCCTGGTCGACGAGGACGATGCCATCCTCCTGACGCTTGTACAGCGCCGAGCGCGGGCAGGCCTCGACACAGGAGGGGTGTGTGCAGTGGTTGCAGATGCGCGGGAGGTAGAAATAATAGCTGTTGGGGTACTCGCCGGCCCCCTGGTCCTCGTCCCAGTTGGGCCCCCACTCCGCGCCGTCGCGGGGCCGCAGCGGCTCGTCGCTGCCCTCGTACATGATCTCGCTGTGGTTGAACTCCCAGGCGCGGCCGTAGTCCTCCTCGTCGGGGATCTCGCCGGGCGAGCGGTCCGAGTGCTCGCTCGACTCCCAGCCGCCCCCGGAGTCCTCCCAGCCCCGCGGGTAGCCCTCGCCGGGCTTGGTCTCGACGTTGTTCCAGTGCATATACTCGCTGCCGCCGTCCTCCGTCCAGAGGTTCTTGCAGGCGATCGTACACGTCTGGCAGCCGATGCACTTGTTCAGGTCCATCACCATCGCGACCTGGTGGTCGACGCCGTCAGCGACGTTGACCAGCGTGTCCTCTTCGCCTTGGTCGTCCTGTTCGTCGGTACTCATTCGGTGTCACCTCCGCTCGGTCGGACATCGACACGCACGTCGCTGTTGACCCCGGTCGGCCCCCAGTAGTTCGGGAAGAAGTGCAGGTGTTCCCCGGTGTCTTCCGGGTACTGGACCAGCTGGGTCGGCTTCATGTACATCGGGACGAGCGTGTTGAAGTTGTCCCGGTCGGGGTACTGGAACTTCTCCCAGGAGAAGAAGTGCCGGACGGTCCCCGGTTCGCTGGAGGGGTAGATCTTCGCCTGCACCTCGACGCTCCCGAGGTCATTGTACACCTCCACGGTGTCACCGTCCTCGATGTCGCGTTCTTCGGCGTCCTCAGGGTTCAGATACACCACGGGCTCGCCGCGCTGGAGCCTGAGCATCTTGGTGTCGTCGCGCCACGTCGAGTGGATGGACCACCGGCCGTGGGGCGTGTTGTACGACAGCGGATAGTCCCCGCCGGTGTTCTCTGGCCCTTCCTTGTGGGTCGGCAGCTCTTCACCGAGTTCCAGATACCAGTCGTGGTCGATATAGTACTGCTGGCGGCCGGTGAAGGTCGGCCAGGGGTTCTTGTCGTGGACGTAGTCCTGCCACGGGACGTAGGCCTCGCCGTCCTTGATATCGGAGCTCCAGTGGTCGCCGGCCGTGAGGAACCGCTGTGGTTGCTCGTCGATGTCGTCGAAGGTTATCTGCTCGTCGCTGTCCTCGGGGTTGGTCTCCTCAGAGTGTTCGAGGATGAACTCCGCCGCGGCTTTGTCTTCGACGAGCCCTTGTTCTTCGCCGGTCTCCCAGTCCCGGACGTAGTCGTCGTAGATGGTCGTCAGGTCGATGGTCCGGTCGAACTTGCGGTCCTCGACCGGCTCGACGCCGCGTTCCCGGGCGCGCTCCTGTATCTTCTCGGCGAGGAGGCGGAATATCTCCCAGTCGGTCTTGGCCTCGCCGAGCGGTTCGACGGCCGGCGTGAACGGGTGCACGTAGGTGTGCATGTCCGTCTCCGAGAGGTCGTGTTTCTCGTAGTGGCTGGCCGCCGGTAGCACGATGTCTGAGTACATCGCCGTCGAGTCCATCCGGAAGTTGATGTCGACGACGAGGTCGAGTTTCGGCCAGAGCTGTTCTTCGAGGGCGACGTTGCCCTTGGCCTGGTTGAAGTAGTTCCCGCGCCAGACGAACATCGTGGACGGGTCCGGTCGGCTCCCGTCGTCCCGTTCCTCGGGATAGACCGGCATCCATCCCTTGTCGATGGACTCGCGTATCTTCTCGGCGGTGTCCGGATCCGTGTTGTCGAGGATACCTGCGTGGAAGTAGGTCCACAGCGTCGTCGGGACGCCGCGGACGTTCCCGGTCGGGAACGAGAGCACCTTCCAGCCGTGGAACGACCAGATCTTCTCCTGACCCACGTAGTGGTCCAGCCCGGTTCCGGGGTCGCCGAGATTGCCTGTCAGCGTCACGAGCAGCTGGATTGCGCGGTTACCCAGGTCGTTGTGGTACCAGTCGTTGACGCCCTTGCCGTGGATGATTTTCGCGGCGTCGGCCTCGGCGAACTCACGTGCGACTCGCTGGTAGGTGTTCTCGCCGACGCCGGTCTCTTCGTGGACAAGGTCGGGCGTATACTGGCTGAGTTCGTCAGTGAGGTTCTCCCAGACCGACCGGACCGCGACGCTGCCCTCGTCGGTGTCGACGCTGCGCTCGACCGACAGTTGCGGGTCGAAGTCGAGTTCGATACTCGCGGAGTAATCCTTCTGGCCGTCCCGCTCGCCGAGCGAACCGGGTGCACGACGGAGGGTGCCGTCGGCGTCGACCATGACGAATACCTTGTCCGGGTCGTCGGCGTCCTCGGCGAGGCCGACCTCGCTCGCCCGGAGGAACTTCCCGGTGTCCTCCCGGACGAGCAGCGGCATGTCGGTCTGCTCTTTGAGGTGTTCCTCGTCGTGCAGTCCCTCGTCGACGATGGTCTGGGCCATGCCCAGCGCGAGCGCGGTGTCGCTGCCGCCGTGGGGCGAGAGCCACTCGTCGGTGTGGATGGCCGTCTGGGAGTAGTCGGTGAAGATACCGACCCGCTTTGCGCCCTCGTAGCCGGCGTCGAGGAAGTACTTCGCGTCGGGGATGCGCGTGACGTTGATGTTCGACCCCCAGGCGACGATGTAATCGGCGTTGTGCCAGTCGGCGGACTCGGCGTTGTCCGTCTGGGTGCCCCACGTAATCGGCTGGCCCGGCGGCAGGTCCGAGTACCAGTCGTAGAAGCTATGGGAGACACCGCCGAGCAGATTGACCAGCCGGGAGCCGGAGGCGAAGCTTACTGGGGACATGGCCGGAATGGGGGTAAAGCCCGAAATCGCGTCGTACCGGCCCGCCTGCACCTCGTCGATGACGTGGTCGGCGATTTCGGTCAGCGCCTCGTCCCAGCTAATCCGCTCCCACTGGCCGTCGCCGCGCTCGCCCGTGCGACGGAGCGGGTGGAGCACGCGCTGGTCGGCGTTGACGTAGTCGGTGTAACACGCCCCCTTCTGGCAGCCCCGTGGATTGGGGTCCGGGAGACTCTCGTCGAACGTCGGGTAATCGCCGGCCTGTTCCTCGCGCCAGACCTGGCCGTCCTTGACGTAGACGTTCCACGAACAGGAGCCGGTGCAGTTGACGCTGTGGGTCGAGCGGGCGACGGAGTCCCAGTCCCACTCGTCGCGGTACAGGTCCTCCCAGTCCCGATACGGATACGACCCGATGGGGTCGTCGACCGCTTCGAGGCCGTCCATGCCGTCGTCGGCGAAGGACAGCCCCGTCGCGCCAAGCAGCGATGCGGCTCCGAGGCCACGAACGAAGTCGCGGCGACTGATTCCAGCACTGTCCCCCTCGTCGTCGGTCAGGTCGTTTCTACTCATTGGTGATGAACACTGTCGCAGTCGCGCAGGCAGTGCCGGCCACGGCTAAGGCGATGCCAGCGAGCGTGCTACCGCCGACTTCGAGGCCGGCGGCGACCAGCACGAGGCCGACCAGCTTGCTCGTCGTATCCAGCAGGCGATACTGTCGCTCAGTCAGTCCAACGCTCGCAGTCATCTGTCTCCCTCCGAGTCAGTGCTATCCGTTTCGCCATCGACGGAGCCGCCGTCGGCAGCCACGTCGCCCTCTTGTGACGGCGTGGGCTCACCGTCGCGCAACAGCAGGTACGTAATGCCGCCGAAGACGGGTGGGACGACGAGCAGCGCCGCCGTCAGGATGGGGTTGACCACGTTCGTCGTCGTTCCGAGCACCTGGTCCGCGAGGATGTTGTTCATCCCCGCAATCGAGGCGATCATGATGAACGCAACGGCGGCCACGCCCACACCGGTCTGCCAGGCCCGGTCCAGCGGGTCCGCGGTGAAGTGGGTCGGTTCCGTCCGGTCAATAAACGGCCAGACGGCGACCGCGGCAAACACCAGTCCCGGGAGGACGATGCCGCCGACAAACTCCCCGTTGATGTGGGCCGGGCCGACGTTGAAGCTGATCTGTGGCAGGAGTTTCAGGAAGCCGTACACCCACATCAGGAACCAGTCCGGCATGATGAGGGCTGGCGTAGATGCGGGGTCGTTCGGGCCGTATTCGGCGACGTTGTGGACCGGCAGCAGGCCCGCAAGCGCCGACAGCGTCGCCGCGGTGACGAAAAACACCACCGCGGAGACGGCGGCCTGATTCGGGAACGCGGGCAGGCCGATGATGATGTCGTCGTCGTCCTCGTCGACAGTCTGGCGACCGGCCGTCACGTTGCCGTCCCGCGGGGCCTCGGTGTGTTTCTGTCTGATGAGGATGGCCATGTGGACGGCCAGGCCCACGGCGATGGCCGCCGGTATCACGAGGACGTGCAGGAAGTACAGCCGCGGGATGGTGGCGCTGCTGGGGAACTCACCCCCGAACACCACTTGGCCGAGGAAATCACCTAACAGGGGGATGGATATCGTGAGGTTGTAGCCAATACTCGTGGCTGTGGCAGCGAACTCATCGAACGGCAGGGCGTAGCCGGTGTAGGCCGCACCCATCGAGAGAGCCGCCAGGCCGGTGCCGACGACCCAGTTCGGCTCCCGCGGGTTGCGGTACGCGCCGGTGAAGAACACCCGTAACATATGCAACCCTATCGAGGCGACAAAGAGGTGGGCCGCCCAGTGGTGGAGCCGGCGGATGAACATCCCGAAGGGAACGTCGTAGGTGATGTGCAACACCGAGACGAACGCTTCGGGCATCTCCTCGCCCTGGAACTTCTGGACGCTGCCGTCGTACTCCACGTCGGAGGTTGAGGGTTCGAAGAAGAACCCGAGGAAGACCCCCGACAGAATCAGGAGGAGGAAACAGAACAGCGCCACCTCGCCCAGCAGGAACGAGTCCTCGGCCGGGAACGCCTTGCCGAGGAACGTCTGGCCGTTCTCCAGGTCGAGGCGCGTGTCGAACCAGTCGTAGACGGCTTTGGCGCGGGACATTATCCACCTCCGGGGCCGACTGGCCCCTCAAAGTCACCGGTGGCGACGAGGAATCCGTCGCTGGTCACCGTAATCGGAAGCTGTGGGAGCGGTCGCCCCGGCGGGCCGCCACTGACCGCCGCCCCTTCAAGCACGTTGAACTTCCCGAAGTGACAGGGGCAGACGACGAGGTCGTCCTCCCGGTCCGACACCATACAGCCGGCGTGGGTACACACTTTCGAGAAGGCAGCGTACCCGCTGACGGTGAACCCTTCCGAGATGTCGCTGCCGTAGTCGGACTCGGCGTAGCGCACCAGCAGTGTGGGCGCGTCCTCGATGCCGGGTCGTGGCTCCGGGAACACAGTCATGTGTTCGCCCTCGGAGAGCCGGCCCTCGGTGATACGCTCGCCTTCGCCGTCGACGAGGTGGATGCCGTCGGAGTACACCGGCCCCTCGTACCCCCGCTCGAACACCTGGGTGGTGCTGGCAAGCGGCGCTGTGAGGCTGGTGACGGCGGTCAGGCCGCCGACGGTCGCGAGGAACTTCGCGAAGTCACGCCGGCGGAGTTCCGCACGGGCGTCCCCGTACAGCGTTGGAGATGTACCGGTGGCCCCGTCACACGAGCAGTCGTCGCCCTGTTCCTCGTCGTCATCGGGTTTCGGATACTCTATCATTCGTGCCCCCTGATTTCGGCGACCTCGACGTGTGGCATGAACCAGGCGTAGTACGCGACCGTCGAGAGCGCGAGCGAGAGGAACATCCCAGTCGCGTACAGCCCGAAGTACTGGGTGCGGGCGAGCGTGAGGTACTCGCCGGTGAACAGCGCCGCGAAGACGATAGACAGGACCGTCAGCCCGCTCATGGCGACGAGTCCCTCTATGGCGTCCGAGGCGTCGTGGTACTCGACGACCCAGCGGTGGTCCGTGTTGAGCCACGGTAACGAGACGGTCCCGCCGTCGGTGACCGTCTCGGCCTCGTCAGGCGGCCGGACCGCCCTGTTCATAAACTGGTGGGCGGCCGTCAGCACGCCCACGAGACCGAACAGGGCGACCCAGACAACGACACCGACCTGGCTCGGTGACAGCTTGTTCGGCGTCTCTACTGGGCTCTCGAGCGGCCGGATGTCGCTGACGCTCTCGTCGATAGCGATTTCCTCCGACGGTGGTTCGCCGTGCAAGGCGACGTACCACATCGGCAGCAACACCGCTGTTATCAACAGACCGATGAGTATCGTGTTGCGTCTCATAATCTTGTGTTATCTCGGTTCGCCAGCGATTCGAACGGCTATCTGTGTCGCTGTGTTCAGGCTTTGTTCCAGCACCCCGATGAACTGCCAGCCCGACATCTTAGGCCCATTATATGGCGGTTTTTTATACGAACATGTTCGCACAGACCTTCTTATGTCAGCCGGGGCATCCCCCAGACATGTCGGGCCGAATACTCGCCGAGGTCGAAGTGTTCGGTCCTCGGTCCTGTCACGTACAGCCCCACGCTGATGAGGAGTGGTCAGTGTCGTCGGTCTCCCGAAGTGTAACGAGTGCCGCTGCTGACCCCGTCATCGAAGAGTTTACCCTCAAAGGTGGTGACGGGCCGCCGTCAGTGCTACAGACCGATGGTCTGAACGTTGACCACGTGTTCGCCTACGAGCAGCGACACGTCTTCCAACTGTCCAGAGCGGCCGGGCAGGGCTGCGTGTGTGAACGTATCGAAGCAGCCGGCTGCGTCGTTCATGAGTTCACGGCGGACACCGAATCCCTCGTCGTCACCTTCCTCGTTGACGATGTTCCGACCCTGCGAGAGATTGTCGCTGACCTCCAGTCGGAAGGCGAGGCCGTCAAACTCCGGCGGCTACTGGAAGACACCCCCACCGAGGCGGACCGGCCGGTCGTGCTTGACCGCGCGAAACTGACTAGCCGCCAGCGCGAGGTGCTGGCTCGGGCCCACGAGATGGGCTATTTCGAACATCCGCGCGATGCGACCGCCGGTGACGTGGCCGACGCGCTGGATATCTCCACTTCGACGTTTACCGAGCACCTCGCTGCGGCCCAGCGAAAACTCCTTGATGACCTGCTTGACTCCTGCTGAGTGGCTCCACTCTGTGTCATGTCAGTGAGGCTGGCACATTCCATAGCAATTATTCCAGCCGGCACGCGAGGTGCCACTGCCGCTAATGACACAGGAACTGGGTCCCCTCGCTCGAACACTGTCGATGCCGTACTACGACGACGCCCTCCCAGCCCACGACCAGTTTCACGCCAAGCGAGTTCGAGACATCGCGCTTCGGCTCGCGGGCGACTGCAATGGATCGGTCGACCGGGATGTCCTTGCCGCATCAGCGTGGCTCCACGATATCGGTCGGCCCCGGGAGCGGGCCGGTGAAATTGATGACCACGACGACTGGGCCACGGCGGAAGCCGCACAGCTACTCGCGGCCGAAGGCGTGAAACCCGACCGAATCGGCCGTATCAAACACTGCATTCAAGCACACAGTATCCGCACGAGTTCGCCGGAGCCAAGAACGCTGGAGGCGAAACTCCTCTTCGATGCGGACAAGCTGGACGCTGCCGGGGCACGCGGACTCGTCCGACTGGCCTGTATCGTCGGCGAGCGGTCTGGGCGGACGGGTGAGAAATACGCGGTCATCGATGACACGTCAGCTACCGACCTCGGAACGTCGAATTCTCCGGATATCGAACTGCTTCGAGACTGGGCGCAGGAACGATTAGATACGCTGTACACCCAACCCGGCCGGCGTCTCGGTCAGACACGCCGGGAATTCATGGACGAGTTTTTCACGCACTTTGCCGGTGAAATCGGGGTTTCGGGGGAGTGGTAAACGACGTCCACGGAGTCACAGAACCTTTTCCCCTCGCCGCGGCGACACTGCATCTATGACCGAGTTCGACGCCGAGAAGTTCGACGAGAAATACGTCCACTACTTCGAAGAGCTCGAAACGGCGTACTCGAACGCGTATCAGGAACTGCACGGGCAGTACGACTCCGAGGTCCTTCGTGGGATCGACCGGCAGATTCTCAGCGAGAGCGAGCCGGTGTACGAGGGCAACGGGACGTTTAGCATCCGGCTCCCCGACGACACTGCAGCGCGTGCGCAGTCGTTGCCGGGCGACGAAGCGACGTTCGACACAGTGCTATCGGCGTTCACTGACGCTATCGAGCGCGAACTCCGTCGGCTGTTCGAATTCGAGTAATCGCCCCACGCTGCTCGACGGCTCGCTCGATAGCAGGCGTGCACAGCCTGTTTGCCACTCCTGAGCGTGTCATAGAAAGGGTCACATACGAAGCAGCAGGGTGCGGAAAGTGTGTCCAGCACAACCGCAACCCTGCAAGATTTGGATTCGGTAGACGCCTTCTTGAATGTCGCGGCTACCGAGACAGTACCGCTGTTTGAGCATCTTGAGTTCGAGTTTCTGCTAGAGTACGACGTGTTCGCCCCCGCTTCGAGGGGGCGAACACGGGTGCATCAGCCACCAGACCTCTTTCGCGGCTTTCTGCACTGCTACTACGAGGATGTCTACGGTACACGCCCGGTTGCACGAGAACTTCAGCACGGCCTCGTCTGGTACTATTGCGGGCTCGACAAACCGCCATCCAGAGACACAATCGACCGGTTTCTCACCGACCTAGAACACGTCATCGATGATGTTTTCCAGAGGCTCGTCGAGCAGGCCGCCGCCCGCGGCCTGCTCAACTCAACGTACTCTATCGATTCGACGCACGTTGAAGCGATCCAGTACAACGACGATGCGTCGTGGAACTACGATTCAACGGCCGAAGAGCACTACTACGGGTTCGGCTGTACGATCGTTTCGACCGGTTCAAAGATCCCGATTGCAGCAGAATTCACCCAACGCAAGCAGGCAGACGCTGAGACGGCGATGCGCGTCACAAAAGACGCGCTCGCCGTCGGGACACCGATCTGGATGCTTGGAGACAGTGCCTACGACATTCTTGAGTGGCACGACTTCCTGCTGGAAGTAGGGATTGTACCAGTCGCCCCGTACAACCCACGAAACACTGATGACCCGCTCGATATCGAATACAGGGTCGAAGACCGTATCAAGGAACACAGTGAGGAGGTTCAGCTCAAGCAATCAGTCTTGGATGAGACGTACAACCGCCGTACAGGAGTCGAACGCACCAACGATGCGGTGAAGGACTGCGGCCTCGGGCACGTTCGCGCCCGAGGCCGCGTCCACGCACGAACAGAGGTGTTCATTGCGCTGTGTCTCCGCATCGTTGTCGCAATCACAAATTTCGAGCGAGGAGACGACCCGGGTCGTGAGAAGCTCACACTATGAGGAGGATTCTATGACACGCTCACTCCTTCTAGCAGCGTTCGGCCCGGCGGATCGAAAACACCAGAATCAATGCAGTTCCGGTGCTAGTCCAACCAATTATACTAATGGCGACCGATTCAGATCTTCACTGTCTCTTTACCGCACCCGTTGAGGAGCAGCACGACTCGTACGTGATCGAGATTCCAAAACAGGAGGTCGAGCTGGGAACGCTGGCCCCCGAGACGCTGTACCGGATCGCACTGTTCCAGTCGGCGGCTGAGGCACCCGCGTCCCAGTCAGAGTCCCACTCCAAGCAAGAGCCGCAGTCTGGTTCCGACTCCAGGCAGGAGCCGCAATCCAGTTCTCAATCCGGACTGCAGTCCGATTCACAGTCCGACGAGCGGAGCAGGGAACCGGAGTTTGGACCGTCGTCCCCGCCCGTTGCCGAGGGTGAGACGCGTGTGGTCGAAATCGAGAACATCGGGGACAAAGGCGACGGCGTCGCGCGCATTGACGGCGGGTACGTCGTCATCGTCTCCAATGCGGATGTCGGGGAGCGCCTCCGCGTCGAGATGGATCAGGTCCGCGAGAACGTGGCCTTCGCGGAGATCGTCGAACGGCTCCCCTACTACGAGTAAGCCACCGGCTCTCTCGGCTGGTTCCTACTTTTGCACTCTGTCAGAGTTGGCCCGACCACTGGCCACGCAGCCGAGGGTATATTTTGCCGCCGCCTATCATCTCCGGTATGGGGCACGACCACGACGAAGCGACCGGCCACGACGAGGCGGGTCACAGCCACAGCGAGGATGAACACGGAGAGCATAGCCACGACCACGGAGAGCACGAACACGACAGTGACCACGACCATAGCCACGAGGAACACACCCATGACGACCATCACGCCCACGACGCCGAAGGGGTTGACATAGGGGTTCTCACAGTTTCTACCTCCAGAACACTCGATGATGACCCGGCGGGGGACATCATCGCCACGGCCTGCGAAGACGCGGGCCACAAAATCGCCGAGCGCCGCCTCGTCGCGGACGAGATGGACGCTATCGAGGACGCTGTCGCTTCCCTGCTAGATGACGGCGTCGACGTGGTTCTGACGACCGGCGGGACTGGGCTCACGCCCGACGACGTGACTGTCGACGCCATCGAACCGCTGTTCGACCGGCCGGTTCCCGGCTTCGGTGAACTGTTCCGCTGGCTCTCCTACGAGGAAGTCGGGCCGATGGCGATGGCCTCGCGCGCGACCGCCGGCGTCGTCGACGACCGCCTGGTGTTTTGCCTCCCCGGCAGTGAGAACGCCGCCCGGACGGGCGCGGAGAAACTCGTCGCGCCAGCCGTGGGCCACCTGCTTGGGCTCGTCCGCCGGTAACGCGGACCCGCACGGTTTTGGGCCGGCGTCGGCTACGGATAGCTATGTCCGAGGAGTTCACGCACGTCGATGAGGAGGGGGACGCACAGATGGTCGATGTGGGCGACAAGGCCGAGAGCCAGCGCCGCGCAGTCGCACGCGGACAGATTCGACTCACCGAGTCCACGCTGGCGGCCATCGACGCCGACGAGGTGGAGAAAGGCGACGTGCTGGCGACAGCCCGTATCGGCGCAATTCAGGCGGTAAAACACACCTGGGAGACGGTGCCAATGTGCCACCAGATCCCCATCACGAACGTCGACATCGAGTTCACCGTTGGCGATGAGGCCGTCGAAATCGTCGTGGCCGTCGAGACGGTTGGCAAGACTGGCTGCGAGATGGAGGCGCTGGAGGGCGTGACGACCGGCCTCAACGTCGTCTGGGATATGGTGAAAGCAAACGAGAAAGACGATGACGGCGAGTATCCCACGACAGCTATCGAAGATATCCGTGTGGTCGAGAAAACTGTCGACCGCTGAGGAAGGGCTACTGGCGACAGCCGCGACGCCGCTATGAAAAAGGTCTATCTACGTCGCCCTGCTACTGGCGCGTATGCAAGTCCTCGGTATCGTCGGCCACTCCGACTCGGGGAAGACCACGCTGGTCGAGCGGTTGACACAGCGGCTCTCCGGGACCGGCCGTGTCGCGACGGTGAAACACTGCACGCACGCACCGGATGTTGACACGGACGGAAAAGACACGGTTCGCCACCGCGACGCTGGAGCGGCCGAGACCGTCGCGCTCACCGACGACGGCGAGTGGTACGCGACGGGGCAGTCGCGGACGCTCGACGAGACGCTGGACGACCTTTCGCCCGACTACGACTACGTACTCGTAGAGGGGTATTCGGACGCGAACATCCCGAAAGTTGTCCTCGGCGACCGCGAGGCCGCCGACCCCGTCATCCATCGCACGCCCCACGGTGCAGACGCTGACCTTGACGACATCCTCACCGCGATGGAGGAGCGAGACCCCTACATCACGCTGGAAACACTTGTCGCGGACGTAAAGCGGGACCCGGACGAGGTGTACTCGGGTGCAATAGCGACGTTTACCGGGCGCGTTCGTGCACAGGAGGGGCCGGAGGACCCGCCAACGGAGCTGCTGGAGTTCGAACGCTACGACGAGGTCGCCGCGGAAAAGATGGCCGCACTTCGGCGGGATCTTGAAGCACGCGACGGCGTCTACGCGGTTCGACTACACCACAAAACCGGTGTGGTCGATGCTGGCGAGGACATCGTTTTCGTCGTCATTCTGGCCGGCCACCGAACTGAGGCGTTCCGCGCCGTTGAAGACGGCATCAACCGGCTGAAAGAGGAGGTGCCGCTGTTCAAGAAGGAAGTCACCGTCGACGAGGAGTTCTGGGCACACGAGCGGTAAGCTGGTGGTGCGACTTTTCCTGCAGTAACCGCTACCGCCACGGCGTCGCCCGCAGTGCATGGACCACCAGCAGCGTCCCGAGCGCGACGCCGAGCAGCACTACTGCCACGGGCAGTGCCGCATCCAGTCCGTCAGAGATGAACGAGGCCCAGATCTGGACAGGGAGCGTCCGCGGATAGTACGCCAGCATCATCGTCGCGCCGAACTCGCCCATCGCGCGGGCGAAGGTCAGTACGAGTCCGGCGAGCAGCCCGGGCTTTGCGAGCGGGACCGTCACCGAACGCATCGTCCCGACCCAGTCGCGTCCGAGCGACCGTGAGGCTTCTTCGAGCCGGTCGTCAATGCCATCGAAGGCAGCCTTGGCAGTGACGACGAAAAACGGCGACGCGACGAACGTCTGGGCGGCGATGACGCCAAGCAGCGACCGTGTCAGCGTCAGGTCGGTAAGACCGCCGAGTCCGTTCGGGCCGACGACGGTCAACAACAACATCCCGCTGACAACCGGTGGGAGGACGAGCGGGAGGACGACGGCACCCATCGCTGCGGTCGCCAGCACGCTGGTGTTTCGCGAGAGCCAGTAGGCAAGCGGGAGGCCAAATACGACAGCGATGGTCGTACTGCCGAGTGCGGCAACGAGAGATGTGACTGCGGCGTTGATGACGTACGTCTCTGTCAGACTCGTCAGCAGCGCCGCCGGGGAGTACGTGATAACGAGCACCAGCACCGGAACGACAAAATACAGGAGTAGCACCGCTCCCAGCGCGGGAACGAGCTCGCGCACGCCGACCGTGTGGCCGGCACTGGTCTCACCGCGTGACAGTGTTCGGGACATCTCCCACTAGTCGAGGATAGGCCTGACGGAGGGTAAATCCGTGTGATGCGAGCCAGTCTCCGGACAGGACTGCCTCGAAGGCTGTACGTGTCGCTTCCTGGGTATTGCGGCGGATAGCCCCGTACTCGATAGGGCTGCCAGTGATTGTCGAGCCGTTCGGCAGCTCGTAGCTGGTGGTCTGATACTGCTCGGCGTATGCGGGGTCGCCAAGATGTATCTCCGGCGGGAACTCCCGGAAGGGGTAGTCCCGTTCGACCGCCATACTCCGGTAGACGAAGGCGGCGTCGACGGCTCCCGTCTCGAACTGCGCGAGCAGTTGTGTCTCGGGGTACGTCTGGTCCGGCGAGAGGATAGCATCTGGTAGGCCGGGTTCGTCGTAGTAGTCCGCCGCGAGGGCCAGCACGAACAGCGTTCGATAGCCAAGCGGGTCAAGCGCCGGGTCAGTACGGCCGAGCGAGACGCTGTCACGTCTGAGCGGCACGTACCACGGCTCTGCGTCCGTGATACGGGTCCCGGCGCTTGTCTCTGGGTTGTACGCAAGTACCATCTCGTTGCTGGCGATCACGGCGTGCCAGGCGGTGTCCATGACCCGGTTGAACAGGGTGGGGTCCGCCAGCGCGACAATAGCCGGGTCGCGCTTCCCGTCAGCGACCAGGCGGGCGGCCTGCACTGAACCGCGGGCTTCGACGGCGATTTCGACGTCTGTCTGGGTCTGGAGCGTCTCGCTGGCTGCCTTCTGTAAACTCCCTGCCACCAGCACGTCTACCCGTTCCTGCCCGAATGCCCCACAGCCAGCGGTTGCGGCGATACCACTCCCCAGTGCCGCAAGTACTGCACGCCGGGTTTGTCGGGCCATTATTCGCTCATTTCTCGTTCGGGTACATCGGTGTTGGGGTTGTTCCCAGTATTGACGGGGTGTCTTTCACGCGTTCGACCATAGTGTTTTATAACTTGGTAGTATAACCTAGTGATTATGACGCAGATGGCAGCAGCGCGGAACGGAACCGTCACCGAGGAGATGGAGCGAGTCGCAGAGCGCGAAGGTGTCGACCCGGCGTTCGTTCGACAGCAAGTCGCTGACGGACAGGCGGTGATTCCCGCGAATGTCGGCCACGACTCGCTGGACCCGATGATTATCGGCCGGGAGTTTGCGACGAAGGTCAACGCAAACATCGGCAACAGCGAGGAGACGAGCGATATCGAGGGCGAACTGGAGAAGCTTCACACCGCTGTCCACTACGGCGCGGACACGGTGATGGATCTCTCGACAGGGAGTAACCTCGACGAGATACGGTCGGCCAACGTCCGGCACTCGCCGGTCCCGATCGGAACAGTCCCGATCTACGAAGCGGTCAAGCGCGCCAGCGACCCGAGCGACATCACGCACGAACTACTGCTGGATACCATCGAGAAACAGGCGAAACAAGGTGTCGACTACATGACTATCCACGCCGGCGTCCGGATGGAACACCTGCCGCTGACTGACGGCCGCAAAACGGGGATTGTCTCTCGCGGCGGGTCCATCCTCGCCAAGTGGATCGAGGAGAACGGCATGGAGAACCCGCTGTACACGAAATTCGAAGCCATCTGCGAGATATTCCGCGAGTACGACGTGACTTTCAGCCTCGGCGATGGCCTCCGGCCGGGCTGTCTCGCCGATGCCGGCGACGACGCACAGTTCGCCGAACTGGACACGCTCGGGGAACTCACGCGGACCGCCTGGAAACACGACGTGCAGGTGATGGTCGAGGGACCGGGCCACGTCCCGATGGATCAGGTCGCTGAGCAAGTCGAACGTCAGCAGGAGGTCTGTGACGGCGCACCGTTCTACGTTCTCGGCCCGCTCGTGACCGACGTTGCGCCGGGCTACGACCACATCACGAGCGCCATCGGTGCGACGGAGGCAGGCCGTGCCGGTGCGGCGATGCTCTGTTACGTCACTCCAAAGGAACACTTGGGCCTCCCGGAGCAGTCCGACGTGCGGGACGGGCTTGCGGCCTATCGCATCGCCGCCCACGCCGCCGACGTGGCAAACGGTCGCGAGGGGGCGCGGGACTGGGACGACGCCCTCTCGGAAGCCCGGTACGCCTTCGACTGGCGCGAGCAGTTCGACCTGGCGCTGGACCCCGACCGCGCCCGCGAGTACCACGACCAGACGCTCCCCGGTGACAACTACAAGGAGGCACGTTTTTGCTCGATGTGTGGCGTGGAGTTCTGTTCGATGCGCATCGATCAGGATGCACGGTCTGACGGCGACATGGAATCGATCGAGGCCGACGCTGACGACCGGACTCCCCTCGAAGACTCGTCAGCGGCAGCGGTAAACCGACCGCCGGTCGGTACCCACGACGGGGCCGATATCCCCGGCCCTGACGCCGATATGCCCGCTGATACAGAGGGGAGTGCTGACGATTAGCACGGCGGTAGTTCTTTATAATCGGTGTTCGTTTATTGAAACGATGTCAAAGAAAGTCATCGCCCTCGTCGCGGTCATGGCACTTGCCCTCGTGTACGTCGTCAAGCGGTAACGCTGCGCGAATCGGCTGTATCACCCTCTGAACCTACTGCCGGCCGCCCTGCCTACTGGTCCTCAACGGCGTTGTATTGGGTCGGGTACTATGACGGCCGGCAGTATTCTCTCGGCTTCTGCGCTGTCAGCGGCAGCGCCGTCGCTTTCCGAACCCTTACCCGGCGAACCGCCGTACCAGCGTGTATGTACGGCGTCGTCACCCGTAACGAGGAGGAGACGGAGTGGTCCGAGTTCGACCGGGCGTTCTACGAGGTCAAGGACGTGACCGGCCGCGCTGTCGAACCGATTGCGGGCGCGGTAAACATGGTATCCTGTTTCGGCGACAACGCGGTCGAGAGCGAGGAGGACCTGCTCGCGTTCGACGACGAGGGAACGCCGGCAACGCGGAACCAGCCGTACTTCGACTGGACGTACGTCTGCCCGACCCACGACCGCTACCGCGAGGGCCTGCTCGACATCATCGAGGAGGCCGCCGCCGTCAACGAGGACGTCCGCCTCGATGACGTGGGCTTTCCACGGGACGAGTACTGCCACTGTGACCGCTGCGAGCAGCGCTTCGCCGACAGCGAGTTCGAGGACTGGTCGGCCTGGCGCAGCAACGTCATCACGGAGTTTGTCGCCGAGGCTCGCGAGCGCGTGCCCGGGAAGATGTACCTCACGCTGTATCCAGACCCCTACCCCGGCCACCTCGAGGCCCGCTCGGGTGTCGCGGTTGACGACATCGCCGAGTACGTCGACGAGTTCGTCGTCCCGATCTACGACATGGCGTACTCGACAACCTACTGGCTGGAGATTCTCGCAAAAGGCTGGCAGGACCGACTCTCGACACCCTTTAGCATCGAACTGTATGCCGTCGACGTGGACGTTGACGATCTCTCAAAGGCCGTCGAGGTGGCCGATGAGTACGCCGAAACCGTGCTGTTCGGCTACGACGCGAGTAACGCCCGCGCGACCATCCGCCGGATGAACGCCGACGCCCGCGACGGGCAGTCGTTCGGGCCGGAGTAATCGACCCGACTTCGGCGGCTCACGCTCTGCCGCTGAACCGCTGTCCGCGCCACTGCAGGATCTCTTCGCGGTCGCGCGTATCGGCCGGTAGTTTGTCAAACCACTGGGCCTCGCTGATTTCGTGGTCCGGGTCGTCGACGGCGATGTCGGTCGTCTCTGCTTGCGCCTCGTACACTGGCAGCACGCCCCAGGCCATATTACCGTCGCAGTAAAACTCGACCCGTCCGAGCATCCCCAGTCCCTCGATGGTTGCTTCGATGCCGCTCTCCTCGCCTAATTCCCGCAGTGCGGCCTCTTGGAAGGACTCGCCTCTGTCGAGCTCGCCGCCGGGTAGAACCCACATGTCGACGCCTTCGTGGCGGACGAGCAGGAGTTCACCGCTGGGTCGGTAGGCGAGCGTGTGCGCGCCGTAGGGTGCGCCGTGATCCCGGGCGCCGGTCGCCACATCTCGGAACCGACTCCGCGGGACGTTGCGGTGGCGCGTGAACTCGACGAAATCCGTGTAGCGCTTCCGGAGGTCGTGATACGTCTGTTCGGCCGTCTGACAGGCCTTATCAGAGAGGAACCACAGGTCGTCGACGCTCGTCATCTGTGTCCTATCTGTGTCTGACACCTCGACGAAACAGCCGTCTCGATGGGGGAAAGCGGTGGATTGATCATGTCGATGGTTAGTTTAGAGAGTCCCATAACAGTTGTTGTGACAGATCGGCTGTCGTGGCGAATCTCGGGCGGCTTCGCTATCGAACCCATTGCGTTGCTGACACTGGTGGGGAAGTGTGGATGGGGATACACGCTGGGCTGGCTCATTCGAAACGAAACACGGGAAGGTGTCCGAACAAGGAAAGCCACGCTCCCGTGTAGCAGGAACTCTTTGGTTTTGCGACGACCTGACGGTTCGTTCTACCCACTCGATCTATACGCCTTTACGTTCCGTGGTTGACAGAACGCACGTGACTGTGGAGCTCCCCGGCACTTAATTCTATTTATCTAAGCAAATATTTAGATAGGTCTAATTAGTGTCGGACCTTCCACAACCGAAGTGATAGAGAACATGGGAACGGTCATCGCTGGCCGGCGCACCGCTCGGTCTACGCTGATCGGGGTTTATCGCTGTCCCGATTGGTCAATACAGGACGTGTCACCGCTCCATTTACTGACCACGTCCACGGTTAGGCCGAGCAAACCCGAATCAGTCCCTTTTTGACGAGCCACCGAGTACCGCCGGGTATGGCATTCGAAGAGGACGACAGCGTTATTCTCCACGACGAGCACAGCGACTACGACGGCGAAGAAGGCACCATCACGCAGGTCGTTGAGACGATGTTCGGCGACGCCAACTACACGGTTTCCTTCGAGGACGGCCAAGAACAGGGCGTCCCCGAGGACAACCTCGAAGCCGCTGAGGACGAGTAGGGCCGCAATGTCGTCGGTTCCGTTCCACTACGTTGACCTCCGGACTTTCTGCTACGCAACAGAGGACGACAAGCGCGTTGAGGACGCGCTCCGGACGTTCCTCCCTGAGGACTACCCTGTCGAGCGCGCACAGAGCGAGGGGCACTACGGCGACCGGATCATCGTCCTTTCGGCTCGCGTCGAAAACGCCGACGACATCCGGCACGTGCTCACGCAAGTAGCGTCAGCGCCGGAGATCGACGCGGTGCGTGCGGAACTTGACGACCGGGTTGACGACAACTGCTCGTTTTTCCTCACGTTCGGCAAACAGGCCGCGTTCGGCGGGAACGTGGAACGCGGCGACGGCATCACGCTCCGGGCGAAAGTCGAGGCCTACCCTGCAAAGCGGGAGAAGGCCGTCGAGAACGCCCGCGAACTCCTAGAGGAGTTGTGATGTACGAGGCCGTCTACGCTCATCCTGACGGCGACAGCACCGTTGCCCGACACGCGCTGACGGCCGCTGATTCAGAGTACGACGGTATCGTCGTCAGGAACCACGGCGACGAACAGGCGGACTACGACGCCGATGCTATCAGCGACGCCTATGGGGTTGATGTCGCGGCCGGCATCGAGGTCCGAGCGGACGACCCCTCACGGGCGAGTGGCTTCGTCGGGAACTACCGAAGTGACCGGACGGTCGTCGTCGTCCACGGCGGCGACCGCCGCATCAATCGGTTCGCGGTCGAGCAACCGACTGTCGACGTGCTCGCCCATCCGATGCGTGATGACGGTGATTTCAACCACGTGCTGGCGAACGCGGCGGCTGACAACGGCGTCCGCGTCGAGTTCGACTTCGGCCCGGTGCTCCGGGCCTCCGGCGGCAGTCGCGTCCGGGCCATCAAGGAACTCCGGAAGCTCCGGGAACTGGTCGAGAACGCCGGCGCGCCCTTCGTCGTCTCGGCGTCGCCGAACACTCATCTCCAGATTCGGGCACCGCGAGATATCATCGCGGTCGGGGAGACCATCGGCTTCGACGCTGACACCGTCCGCGAGGGCCTGACGGAGTGGGGTCAGATCGTGGAACGCAACCGTGAGCGCCAGAGCGGTGCCGTCATCGAACCCGGCGTCCGGCTGGAAGACGACGCAGACGATGCCGAGTAACTAGCGCTGATACCACTCTCACTGGACGGTATCGGTTCTGTGCAGGATGTAGTGCGTTGCAGCCCGATTCCGCTTTTTTCTACGGCACGTCAGCCGACTGACTTGACCCGAATGCGTTTGCATCTGACCGGAGTACACGAGACGTATGAAAGAACGACAGAAACACATCCGTTCTAGGCTAAGGCTGAGTTAGCAGGAAAACCACCAGATGTTACCGGGATGAGAAACCGGTGGAAAGTGAATGAAACTACCACCGGATGAGGTAATCGAAGAGCGGTTGGTGAATACTTTTCCAAACAGCCGGCTGCGCGAGCTGGCTCGCGCAACCGGACTGGTGCAGCGCGACGGCGGGAAGTTGGAAGCTGACGCTCTGTTCTGGGCGCTTGCGCTCGGATTTCTCTCAGCCGGGCACAGAACAATCGAAGCGTTCCGCCAAACCTACATCGATACCTTTGGTGGCACGATCAGGTACTCATCCTTCTACGAGTGGTTCACGCCTGAACTGTGTACATTCCTTCGAGAGGTCCTCAAGGAGGCCCTTGAGGACCTCGATCACGAGAGCGACCGTCTCCAAGGACGGTTTGAGGAGTTCCGTGAAGTCTTCATCGTGGATATGACAGTCATTACGCTGTTCCAGGAGCTGTTTGATGAGTTCCCTGGCTTTGGTGACGACCACGCTGGAGCGAAGCTCCACGTGGTCGAATCAACCAGTACAGGCCTCCCTACCGAGTTTTCTATCACAGACGCTCGCACGCACGAGTCAACGCAGTTGTCGACTGGACCATGGCTGGAGAACGCACTGCTGCTGTACGATCAGGCGTACTTCGAGTACCGGACGATGGACTTGATCGACACTAACGGCGGCTGGTTCCTGACGCGGTTGAAGCCAAACGCACAACCGAAGATCGTCGACGAACTCAGGGAATGGCGTGGCAACGCCATTTCTCTGGAGGGAGAAAAAGTTCAGGATATTCTGGACGATCTGCATCGTGACGTGATTGATGCCAAGAGCGAGGTCGAGTTCAAGCGACGCGTCTACAACGGCACGCGCAGCCGTGCCGTTGAGACGTTTCGCGTCGTTGGTGTCTGGAACGAGGACCAACAGCAGTACCACCTCTACATCACGAATCTTCCAGCTGACGACTACGCTGCCTCAGATATCGCAAAGCTCTACCAAGCTAGATGGGAAGTAGAGCTTCTCTTCCGTGAACTCAAGACTACATACGCCCTTGACAAGATGGATACAACCAAACCAGAGGTCGTTGAAGCGCTCATTCTGATCAGCCTCATTTCACTCATTGTGAGCCGGACACTTCGAGAACTGTTCATCGAGATTCTCGAAGACAACTGCAGTGACGACGACATTGAGCCGTCGTCACTGCTGCCACGAGAGCGCTGGGCAAAGGCTGTGAGCCGCCGGAATGATCGGATACTCCGCCGAGTCGCTCGGCGACTCGGCTATGAGACGCCAAGTCTCGTCAAATCGCTGATGAACGACGGATTGAACCCGAACGCTCACCGTACCTTATTGCTTGAGGAGGTACAGTACAACTCGTTTGACGCCAAGCTCGCGTAATCCAGCGAGAACGCTGGATTCGCGTCGCTGGTTAGCTGCGCTACTCGGTCCAGATGGGCAATTCAGTGCTTCTTCCTCCTGAGAGAAGTTCAGGCTGTCACACACGAGCAGATCGAATCTTCAGCGCCAGTTATTCACCGTAGATGTATCACCAGCTCTGGCACAATCTCTGTCAGCCGAATCAAGTTAGACTAGAACGGATGCGACAGAAACACAAACTCGCGGACACGGCTCAACAGATCGTCGGCGGATTCCTGTTGTCCGGACCGTTCGTCGTGACCCAAGAGGTGTGGGCGCTCGCGCTGAACATGACCGTCTTCCACAACGTATTTCTCGTCTGTATTGTCGCAGCCATCGGATACGGCGGGCTGTACGGCGCTGACAACGACCGTAACCCCAGACGCGAAGCCGCGGTCGCCGGTGTCCCAGTCAGGTTCATTTCTGTCCTGCTTGTCGTGTTCGGCTCCGTCGGAACGCTCGCAATCGCGGTCACCGCTCCTGACCAGTTCCTGGGTGAGCTTCCCCTGGCTGACCAGATGATCGTCACTTTCCGCGCCATCAGCGTCGGGGCTGTGTTCAGTGTCGTCGGCGCGGTGACGACCGACAGCCTGTTCTGACCCGACGCCGGACCGCTCTACTTCTCGGGGCACTGTGCTGTGTGTCTGAGACAGACTACCGCCGACTCCCACACCACACCGCTCATTGTCCTCCGTTCCAACGCTTGTGTATGAAACACCTCCCGAAGCATCTCCGGCCCCGGTGGCGTTATCTTGCCGTCGGCATCGAGACGTGGCCGAACGCCTCCTTTGGCCGCCGGGCGTTCCAGCGCGAGGTGTGGTACGCCGCCCAGAACCTGCTTGGCGACACCGGCAGCGCCGAGACGGACATGATGGTCCTCCAGTTCCACGACTACGACGGCACGGCTGAGGCTATCGTCCGGACCAGACGCGGCCAGACGAACCCGGCACGGGCCGCGCTGACCTGTCTGGACAGCGTCGATGACGATGACGTTCGGGTCCGTGTCCGGGGGATTAGCGGCACCGTGCGTGCCTGTGAAGAAAAGTATATACGCGGGCCGCCGGAATCCACTGAACAGAGACACGTCGTGTTCGAGAACGCAGACCGGAGCGCTACTGTTCGGCCGCCGCGCTACGATGTCGAAACGGCCTCCGACGGTGCGTTCGTCGGCGCGACAGCACTCGATTTCCGATAACTATGCAGGGACAAAACCAACAGCAGGCCTACGACCGCGGGATCACTATCTTCTCGCCGGACGGACGCCTCTACCAGGTCGAGTACGCCCGCGAAGCGGTCAAACGCGGCACAGCAAGCATCGGCGTCAGAACGAGCGACGGCGTCGTTCTCGCCGTGGACAAGCGCATCCGGTCGCCGCTGATGGAGCGCTCCTCGGTCGAGAAGATCCACAAGGCCGACGACCACATCGGTATCGCCTCGGCCGGCCACGTCGCTGACGCCCGACAGCTCATCGACTTCGCCCGCCGACAGGCGCAGGTGAACCAGCTCCGCTACGGCGAGCCGGTCGGCGTCGAGACCCTCACCAAGGAAATCACCGACTACATTCAGCAGTACACGCAGGTTGGTGGCGCGCGCCCATTCGGCGTTGCCCTCATCATCGGCGGCATCGTGAACGGCGAGCCGCGCCTGTTCGAGACCGACCCCTCCGGGACGCCCTACGAGTGGAAGGCCCTCGCTGTCGGGGCCGACCGCGGCGACATCCGAGACTACCTCGAAGAGCACTACGACGAGGGGATGGACCTTGACGAGGGTGTCGACCTCGCGCTGGCCGCTCTCGCGTCAGTCAACGACGACGAACTCTCGCCGGAAGGCATCGGCGTCGCTACGGTCGACGTCGAAACGGAGACCTTCGGCCAGCTGACCGACGAGGAGAAGGAGGCCCACCTCGCGGAGGCCGACCTGCTTGACACCGGCGAAGACGCGGACGACGAAGCCGAAGACGCCACCGAAGAGTAACCCTTCCGACAGCCCTCGCGGGCGACTGGACTTTTTCTGTTCGACCACGCAGTAAGGCCTTTAACTGGCCCACTGCTACCGACGGGTATGATATCGCTTGACGAGGCGGTGACGGCGCGCCTCGAATCCCACGGCCAGCGGTTCGAGGTACTGGTGGATCCGGACGCTGCGCTGGCGATAAAACGTGATGACTTCGACGACGACCTCGAGGACGTTATCGCAGCGGAGGACGTGTTCGAGGACGCCTCGCGGGGGGACCGGCCGCCCGAGAATATGCTCGAAGAGGTGTTTGACACGACTGAGCCGATGGCTATCATCCCCGAAGTCATCAAACGGGGTGAGATCCAGATCACGGCCGACCAGCGCCGCGAGATGCAGGAACAAAAGCACAAACAGCTCATCCAGCGGATTACGCGCAACGCGGTCAACCCGCAGATGGATGATGCGCCACACCCGCCGGAGCGAATCGAATCTGCCCTCGAAGAAACGGATTTCAGAGTTGACCCGATGGAGCCCGTCGAGGCGCAGGTCGACGACGCCCTCGATGCGCTCCGGCCAGTCATCCCAATCCGGTTTGATGAGGTCACTGTTGCCGTGCAGGTCCCTGCGGACTACGCCGGGAGCGCCCAGGCACAGATCCGGCAGTTCGGAGACCTCGAACGCGAGGAATGGCAGTCTGATGGCTCGTGGGTCGGCGTCATGACGTTCCCAGCCGGTCTGCAGAACGACTTCTATGACGTGGTGAACGAACACACCAGCGGCGAGGCGGAAACCCAGATAATCAAAGACGAAGACGACATCAGTACACGCGGCTGACGCCGCGGCGTCGCGTTATCCCTTCTTGAATCCGACGAGGAAGCCGGCCGTGAAACCAGCGCTGACCGGCAGGGCCGAAAGCAGCGACGTGACCCAGGACGGCGGTTGCGTCGCCGCCGCGTTCCCGGCGGTGCCAGTCGCGTTCTGTGCGGCCCCGCCTATCGCGTTCCAGTTCACCTCGAGAATCCCGCGCGTCTCAAGGAACTTGAACAGCGCCAGCTCGATGCCGACGATGACGGCGATGAGCTTTGCAACCTTCTTTGCGGCGAACCCGATGATACCGCCGATAAGGCCGCCGCCACCGAATTCGAGGCCCATCTGCTGGAGGCCCAACCCATCTAGTTGGAGTACGAACTCACCCATACCGCGTACCTGACCGCCTGTTTTTAAATCCTTTGTGCTCCCCCTGGGGCGCTCCTTTTACACACAGCTTCTGCTACAGAGGTTTGAGATCGCTGCTCCCCGGACGTCCCACAGAATTCAGGGAGAATGTTTTTCACACGATGCTATTTCTTTACTCATATCCAAAGATTTGTATGCTGCCGACGAATCTTACTTACTGTTAAGATGGCAGAAACACCGAACTCTGATATGAGCGGCGCCACAGGCGGACGGTCGAAGCGACCAAAATCTAACCAGGACTGGTGGCCAAGTAAGCTGAACCTCGAGATTCTCGACCAGAACGCTCGGGATGTCGGCCCGGTGGAGGACGACTTTGATTATGCGGAGGAGTTCCAGAAACTCGACCTCGAAGCGGTGAAGTCGGACCTTGAAGAGCTGATGACGTCCTCGCAGGACTGGTGGCCGGCCGACTACGGCCACTACGGCCCGCTGTTCATCCGGATGGCCTGGCACAGCGCCGGGACGTACCGAACCGCCGACGGCCGCGGCGGCGCGGCGGGCGGTCGACAGCGTTTTGCACCGATCAACAGCTGGCCTGATAACGCGAACCTCGACAAGGCGCGACGGCTGCTCCTGCCGATCAAGCAGAAGTACGGCCGCAAGATCTCCTGGGCCGACCTGATGATTCTCGCAGGGAACGTCGCCATCGAGTCGATGGGATTCAAAACGTTCGGCTACGCCGGCGGCCGCGAGGACGCCTTCGAGGAAGATAAGGCTGTCAACTGGGGGCCGGAAGACGAGTTCGAGACCCAGGAGCGGTTCGACGAGCCGGGCGAGATACAGGAGGGCCTCGGTGCCTCCGTGATGGGCCTCATCTACGTGAATCCGGAAGGGCCGGACGGCAACCCGGACCCGGAAGCATCGGCGAAGAACATCCGGCAGACGTTCGACCGCATGGCGATGAACGACAAGGAGACGGCCGCACTCATCGCCGGCGGACACACGTTCGGGAAAGTCCACGGCGCTGACGACCCCGAAGAGAACCTCGGTCCCGAGCCGGAAGCGGCTCCAATCGAGCAGCAGGGCCTCGGGTGGCAGAACAAGAACGGGAACAGCAAGGGCGGCGAGATGATCACAAGCGGTATCGAAGGGCCGTGGACCCAGTCGCCGACCGAGTGGGACATGGGATATATCAACAACCTGCTCGACTACGAGTGGGAACCGGAGAAGGGTCCCGGCGGCGCGTGGCAGTGGGCACCCAAGAGCGAAGAGCTGAAAAACAGCGTCCCGGACGCCCACGACCCGGACGAGAAGCAGACGCCGATGATGCTGACGACGGACATCGCCCTGAAGCGAGACCCGGACTACCGAGAGGTCATGGAGACCTTCCAGGAGAACCCGATGGAGTTCGGGATGAACTTCGCGAAGGCCTGGTACAAGCTGACTCACCGCGACATGGGGCCGCCGGAGCGGTTCCTTGGTCCGGAAGTCCCTGACGAGGAGATGATCTGGCAGGACCCGCTCCCGGACGCCGACTACGACCTGATCGGGGACGAGGAGATCGCCGAGCTCAAGGAAGAAATCCTCGACTCGGACCTCTCTGTCTCCCAGCTCGTCAAGACCGCGTGGGCGTCGGCTTCGACCTACCGCGACAGCGACAAGCGCGGCGGCGCCAACGGCGCACGCCTCCGGCTCGAACCCCAGAAGAACTGGGAGGTCAACGAGCCGGAGCAGCTAGAGACGGTTCTGGGGACGCTCGAAAACATTCAGGCGGAGTTCAACGACTCGCGCTCCGACGGGACGCAGGTCTCGCTTGCTGACCTGATCGTGCTGGGCGGCAACGCGGCCGTCGAGCAGGCGGCAGCGAACGCCGGCTACGACGTCGAGATCCCGTTCGAACCCGGCCGCGTCGATGCGGGACCGGAACACACCGACGCCCCTTCCTTCGACGCTCTCAAGCCGAAGGTCGACGGGGTCCGGAACTACATTCAGGACGACATCACGCGACCGGCGGAGGAAGTGCTGGTCGACAACGCGGACCTGCTGAACCTGACGGCCTCGGAACTGACGGCCCTGATCGGTGGGATGCGCTCGATCGGTGCGAACTATCAGGACACCGACCTCGGCGTCTTCACCGACGAGCCGGAGACGCTGACCAACGACTTCTTCGTGAACCTGCTCGACATGGGCACGAAGTGGGAGCCGGCAGCGGACTCAGAACACCGGTATAAGGGTCTCGACCGCGACACCGGCGAGGTCAAGTGGGAAGCCACACGCATCGACCTCATCTTCGGCTCGAACGACCGGCTCCGGGCCATCTCTGAAGTCTACGGCTCTGCCGACGCGGAAGAGAAGCTCGTCCACGACTTCGTGGATACGTGGAGCAAGGTCATGAAGCTCGACCGCTTCGACCTCGAATAAGCCGGAGCGAACGCCACTGCCGTGGTGGCTGTCTCAGACATCGCGAGACAGAACGGGCAACGGTTAGCAATCGACCGCCGCTACCCGCGGCATCTGCCATTTTACCGCCTTTCTGCCAGCGCACTGGGCGACGCTGTGAGCCGCCCGGGGGGTTAAATAATCGGACGCCGTATCTCCATAACGAGTGACGGCGACACACACCACGAAACGAGCGGTTATCGCGAAGCGCGTCGACAGTGGCACCGCCGACACGACGGAAATCCGGGACCTTGCCCGGGCGGCCGGGTACGACGTTGTCGGCGAAGTGACACAGACCAGAACGGAGGACCCGGCGTACCACCTCGGCGAGGGGAAGGTAACGCGACTGAGCAACGCGGTCGCCCGCGAAGGGGCCGCTGTCGTCATCTTCGACAATCAGCTCGGCCCGTACCAGACGTACAACATCGGGAACGAACTCCCAGAGCGGGTGCGCGTCATCGACCGCTTCCGGCTCATCCTCGAAATCTTCGGCCAGCGAGCCCGGACGCGGAAAGCCCAGCTTCAGGTCGAACTCGCGGAGCTTCGCTACGAACTCCCGCGTGCCGAAGCCAAGGCCAGCCTGGCCAAACGCGACGAGCGGCCGGGGTTCATGGGGCTCGGCGAGTACGACGAGTCCCGCGAAGAGGACATCAAAAAGCAGATCTCCAACATCCGGGACGAACTGGAATCCATCGAGGAGACCGAGCGCCATCGGCGGGAACAGCGCCGGGAGTCCGGCTTCGACCTCGTTGCACTTGCCGGCTACACTAACGCCGGAAAGTCGACGCTCCTGCGCCGCCTCGCCGACGACCTCGACGTTGACGAGAACGACGACCTCCACCCCGACCTCGACACGACGGCCGAGAGCGAGGACCGTCTGTTCACAACGCTCGGGACAACCACTCGCCGCGCCGAGGTCGGCAAACGCGAGGTACTGGTCACCGATACGGTAGGGTTCATTCAAGACCTCCCACACTGGCTCGTCGAATCGTTCAAGTCGACGCTGGGGTCGGTGTACCACGCCGACCTCGTCTTGCTCGTCGTCGATGTCTCCGAGTCGGTCGAGGAAATCCGGGAGAAACTGGTGACGAGCCACGACACGCTGTACGAGCGCAACGAAGCCCCCATCGTCACGGTCCTCAACAAGACCGACATGGTCGACGACGAGGAGGTCCGTCGAAAGCGAGACGCGCTCTCGTCGCTAGCCCCGAACCCTGTCGCCGTCAGCGCCGAGCAGGGGCTCAACATCGACGACCTGGCTGAGCGAATCGACCACGAACTGCCGGACTACGAACGGGAGCGGCTCGTGCTCCCGATGACCGACGACACGATGAGTCTCGTCTCGTGGATTCACGACCACGCCAGCGTCGAAACGGTCGATTATGGCGACCAAGTTGTCATCGAGTTCGAAGCGCGGCCGGCCATCATCGAGCAGTCCCGGGCGAAAGCGGGGGACTTGGTCGGTGCGTCGGCTTGACTACGGCCTACGGCTCTGCGTCTCGCTGCCACAGAACGCTCGGTATCTCGTCTAGCAGGTCCGTCGCGACCAGCCCGTAGCCGCGGTCGTCGACGACGCGGTCGCCGACGCTGCCGACAGTGTAGGCGGCAATAGCGGCCGCGTCAAGTGGGTCCTGCACGGAGGCGAGTGCGCCCGTCACGCCCGCGAGCACGTCACCGGTTCCGCCGACTGTCATCCCCGGATTGCCCGTCCGACCGACGCGGGTCCGCTCACCGTTGGAGACGATGTCGTACGGGCCTTTGACAAGCAGTGTCTGGCCGACCTCCGCTGCGAAGGACTCCACGAGGTCCGCTCGCTCCCGCCAGTCCTCGGCTGTCTCCCCACCCATATCGAGCAGTTCGCCTTGGTGAGGCGTGCAGACGAGGTCCGCGTCCGTTTCGATGTCCGGGACCACTGACAGGGCGTTAGCGTCGACGACGGCCGTCCCCGCAAATCCGGACAGCAGGTCCGCGACAGCATCCAGCGTCGCGTCGGCGTTCCCGAGCCCCGGCCCGACAATCAAGGTATCGTGGTCCGCCGCCACCTCGGCGAGGCGGTCGACGTGGTGCGGCGCGAGGTGGTCCCCGTCGAACGGCCGCATGATGAGGTTCTCGCTGTAGGACTGGATTTCGCGCGCGACGACGGCCGGGCAGGCGACCCGGACGAGGTCGGCCCCGCTTCTGAGGGCGGCCTGGGCCGTGAGCGCCGGCGCACCGGTGTACGGGCCGCCACCGACGACTAGCACCTCGCCGTTGTCGCCCTTGTGGCTCGCTGGGTCCCGTTCGAGGCGGGTGAGGTCGCCCCGCTCGATGAACAACTCCGCAGCGTCGGGGATGCCGATGTCGGCGACGGTAACCGGTGCGTCGAGGTCCGGAAGGCCGGGCTTGGTGTCGTGAAACGTGACGACGTGGTCGGCGTCGACGGCGTTGTCGGCCAGCCGCCCCGTTTCGGCGTCAAGGCCGGACGGGACGTCTACAGAGAGGACGGTCGCATCGCTCTCGTTCATCGCTGTGGCAGCTGTCGCCGCTGGTTCCCGGAGGTCGCCGGTGATACCCGTGCCCAGCATCGCGTCGATGACGACATCAGGGGTCCCGAGGTCCAGTGCCGAGGAATCCCTGACCGTCTCTGTCGGATACTCGGCGTGCTGGAGGGCATCCCAGTTCTCTCTGGCAATCGTCGTCGAGATGGCGCCCGGGCGGCCCAGCAGCAGGACGCGAAGGTCGTACTCGTCGAGGAACCGGGCAGCGACGAGCGCGTCCCCACCGTTGTTTCCCCGTCCGGCGACGATGGTGACCTGTTCGCCGGGGTCAGCGATGGGACGGACTGCCCGTGCGACGGCGTGGCCGGACGACTCCATCAACTGCTTGCGCGGGACACCGAGCGCGGCAGCGTTCTCATCGACGACACCCATTTCGGAGCCGGTGAGCATACCCGCGGGTTCGCCCGCCAGTGAAGTAACTCTACGGGACGGCGCCTTACCAGCGGACTTCGAAGCCGTCGACACCCTCCGGGTCCTCGTACTCGACTTCGACGTCGGTCACGTTCGCGCGTTCGCTCCCCTCGTGACAGAACTCGACCATCGCTTCTACGTCGGCGTCGGGGCCTTCGAACACCGCTTCGACGCGGCCATCGTCGAGGTTACGGACCCATCCGTTGACTCCCTGATCTTGTGCGCGCTCCCGCGTGGTCGCTCTGTAATAGACGCCCTGAACACGACCGGAGACGAACACGTGTGCTCGCGTGTGAGCCATATCCGAGGATTTGCCGGCGGCCTTCGTTATACTGTCGCCTTCCGCCACGCGTGTCAGTCCTCGTTGCTGCCCGTTCGGAGGTAATGAAACAGATACGTTTGCGTGTAGCCGGCGTACTCACCACCCAGTGCGCCCCGGATAGCCCGCGACGTGTCGGCGTAGTTCCCCCGCTCACATTCTGGATAATACTCCTCGATTGTCGTCCGGATCCAGGTGTCTAGCGGGACCGCTTCGAGGTAGTCAAGCGAGAACAGCAACACGCAATCTGCGACCTTATCGCCGACGCCGACAAAGCGGGTGAGCGATTCTCTGGCGTCCTCGTAGTCGAGGCCGACGGCTTCTTCGGGGTCGGCCTCGCCGCCTGCGACCATCTCCGCAGTGCGCTGGACGTACGGCGCACGATAGCCCAGCCCGAGGTCCCGGAGTCGTTCTTCTGTCGTTTCGGCCAGCGCCGATGGCGTCGGATAGGCACTGTACGTTCGCCCGCCGAACTCGACCTCCTCGCCGAATGCGTCACGGAGTGCCTGCTGCATACTGTGGATTCTGGCGACACGCATCTGGGCCGAACAGATGAACGAGATGAGGGACCCAAACGGAGGGTCCTGAACCAGTCGCATCCCCCAGAACGTCTCATAGGCCGACTGGACCACGTCGTCGTCCGGTGCTGTCGAGCGAATTGCAGCGAGGTCGTCGTCAAGCCGAAGGAGTCGCCTGAGGTCCGCTTCGGCGTCGACTGTCGATTCCCATTCGAGCATTCCATCTTGCTGTCGGACGCGGATGACCTCCGGTGACCCATCGCGGCGGACTGTTGTCCAGTACCATGCGTCCCCACCAGTTGCCCCATCGCGCTGATACATTTTGCCGTCATCGCGGTCCCAGAGGTAGGACTGCCCGCTCTCGACAGTTGCCTGCAAATCGATACCGCCTGCCAGCGACCCGACATCGATGACGCCCTGTTCCATTGTCTACGTGTACGGACCCGGAGGTAATGGCGTTACGAGTTCCACTCGCACTGGCGTTGCACGTGTACCAGCAGTTCAGGAACTGCAGTTGTCTTACCTGTCACTGGTTTTGTCGTCGTGACGTTTTGGCGTGCTCGTGTGTGTCCCGCTCGATTGGGCGCTCCGTCTCTCTGACACCCGATATACGTCGCGTGTGGTACACTCTGGTTCAGGGCTAACCTTCATTATATTGGGAAACAAACATACTGGCATGAATTGCCGAGTTGTTGTCGAGGCCGCAGTCCCAGTGTACGACGTGGCATCTGCGGACGAGGCAGTTCGTATCGCCATCTCGAAAACGGGGGAGATGCTGAACCCTGACCTCAACTACGTCGAGATCAACATGGGGGATCGGCACTGTCCACACTGCGGTGAGACACTGGAACCCGCGTTTCTCGCAGCTGATGAGAGTCTCGTCGCACTCGAACTGGAGATGACCGTGTTCAACGTCGAACGAGACGAACATGCCGCCCGAATTGCACGCAAGGAGATCGGGCAACGGCTCGAGAATATCCCGCTCGACGTGCTCGAAATCGAGGAGATTCCAGAGGAGTCCGACGAGACGACAGAAGACGAGTCCTCGTCCGCAGAGTCGGAAGCTGACGCCGATGACCCGCCGTCGGACCAATCCGCGGACGAATCGGACGACGTGTTACCCGAGTTCGAGGAATTAATCGACGAGTAGCCAGGCTACCGAGCAGCAAGGGCATATCTAACTATACGCTCGACGTATAGAAATTCTAATATAAGTCTAAGAGCTGTTATACGGTCACTAATGGCATTGCTTGGCGGGAGAACTGCGTAGAAACTACTGAGAACCGTTAGTCCGCGGCGGCAGAAACAGGCTCTTTAGTCTCGTCGGCCATCTCGGAGGCAATACCGTCAGCAATCGCAAAGACAGCGGCTTTGTGGTCTGTTTTCGACTTGTGAATCGATGTCGGCTTGACGCCCAGTTCCTCGTATTCGTCGTGGTCCACTTCTGTCCCGGATTCGGCTTCGTAGTGGTTCTGTACCTGTGCAAGCAGGCCGTGAAGGTGGATGAGCTCCTGCTTTTTCATAGTCAACCCAAGGTAACAACTCGAAGGTTATAGTACTACTCTGATGAAGGTTAACACACGTCTCTGCTAGTACTACGTAATAGTTTATGAATAATTCTCGCCACGAAGTATATTTTGAGTATTTTACACTAAATTTTACCATTTCTCCAAAGTTGTAGGCGTATGCTAGCAAAGCACGCTTTTCGGCGATGGACCACAACGAGCCGAACACTGCCGTCGCAAACTCACCGCGGGTGTCTGCGACTGGCACTCAGGGTTATGGACTGTCTACGCCTACTATCGGTATGGATTAGGCGGCGCTTCCATCGGACACCGAGATTGGCCGGGTAGGCCTAACTGTTGCTGACTTACTATCGCCCGTCGATTTTGAACTCCGCCTGCGAACCCGTACACGGGATATTTCGACCGATTGACTGATGTGCCAAGTCAAGTGTCTTCGCGCGCTATCTGGGATATGCACACGATACGACGGCTGGCTTCGGCAGGTGGACGAACGGAAGCAGAGACTGACTGTGTGGGCGTGATAGGACCCAGCCGACGACCGGGAGGGGAGCAATGAGCGACCCGCATCAGAGCCAGCAGCTCGTGACTGCGGGAACCGCGCTGTCGGAGGCGAGCGCGGCAGCGGTGCTGGTCCACGGTCGGGGCGCGACGGCTCGGAGCATCGTCCAGATGGGGGCGGAATTCCAGCAGGACGGGCTGGCTCTTCTTGCACCTCAGGCCGCGCGAAACACCTGGTATCCCAACTCGTTCCTCTCGCCGGTCGAGCAGAATGAACCCGGACGGTCATCGGGGCTGCAGGCTATCGAAGACGCCGTCACGAAGGCAGCAGAAGCCGGGATTCCGACTGATCACGTGCTCATCTTGGGCTTTTCACAGGGAGCCTGTCTTGCGAGCGAGTTCGTGGCTCGCAACCCACAGCGCTACGGCGGTCTCGTGGCCCTCAGCGGCGGTCTCATCGGTGAGTCTATCGACGAAAGCGAGTACGAGGGCGACATCGAGGAGACGCCGGTGTTTCTGGGCTGTAGCAATGTCGACCCACACATTCCCGAAGAACGCGTACACGTCACAGCCTCGGTCTTCGAGCGTCTGAACGGGGACGTGGAGGAACGCATCTACGAGGGGATGGGCCACGGCGTGAACGAAGATGAACTGGCGTACGTCTCGTCGCTGACCGCTGGCCTCGTCAATTAGGTGGTCCGGTCACCGGGATCCGCTCGATGAGCGGCCGAACAGGAAGTTACCGGCACCTCACCGCGAGGTTTAGTGGTTGGAAAAATCACACATAACATGAGGATTTCCCGCCGACGATTTCTTGCGACAGTTGGGGCCGGTGTGACGCTCGGCGGCGCAGGCTGTGTTGGGGATGAGGGTGCTACCGCTGGAGGTGGTTCGGAACCCGACTCCAGCACTGGAACCAGCACGGCGTCGATTGCAACTGATCGGAACGACGGCTCAGAACCACCCACAACTGATAGCCGCCTGCATCTGGACTACGAGATCGGGACACTCGAAGAGAATATCGTCAGCGGCGGTGTTCCCAAAGACGGGATTCCAGCCATCGACGACCCGACGTTTGCGGATACGCCCCCGGACGGATTAGCCCCGGACGACCCGGTGTTCGGCGTGGTCCGCAACGGGGAGGCGAAAGCCTACCCGCAGTACATTCTCGTTCACCACGAGATCGTGAACGACACCATCGCCGGCGACCCCGTCGCCGTGACGTACTGTCCGCTGACGGGCACCGCACAGGGGTTCGAGCGTGGTCCAGTGGAGTTCGGCGTCTCAGGGCGGCTTGTGAACTCGAATTTGACGATGTACGAGCGGGGCACCGATAGCTGGTGGCCACAGATGCTGGCGACAGCGATTACGGGCCCATTAACTGGCGAGTCGCTGCGGGAGTTCCAGGTCATCTGGACGACATGGAGCCGCTGGTCCAGCGCGTACCCGGAGACACGCATCCTCACCGAAGACACTGGCTTCTCGCGGCGCTACGGTGTCGACCCGTACGGCCAGTACAACGAGAAGCGCGGCTATTATTCGAGCACCCGGACACTGTTCGAACCCCTGCACAGCGACAGTCGCGCTCACTCGAAGGCTGTCGTCATCGGGACCCGGACTGAAACCGGGGGACTCGCGTTCGACAAGGAAACACTGCTGCGTCAGCGCGTGCTGACCGGCCGTATCGACGACACACCGTACGTCGCGGTCGCCGATACCGACCTCGCCAGCGGGTACGTGTACGCGAACCCAGAATCGATGTCAGTTGCAGCGTCGGACGACGGCTACATGATCGACGGGACGGCATATGATGCCGATTCGCTCCCGCTGGACCGCACGCTGTCTTTCGACGCGATGTGGTTCGCCTGGGCCGGCTTCTATCCGGAGAGTGGGTATGTCAACTGACAGCCCGACCGACGGGGCAGGTGCAGCTGCCAGCGTCCAACGCTTGTTTCGGAACACTGTAGTTGCGGTCAGCGGGGCGCTCAGCCGCCGTGACGGACGGGTGTCTCTGAGTGTGTCCGGACTGGCGTACTTCCTGCTGTATCTCGCTGGCCTCAGACATCTCGGCTTCGGCCCGTCCGGATACGAGGTGTCTGTCGTCAGTAACCCGCTTGTCCGTGCGTTCCGGCAGGTTGGCCCGTTCCAGTGGGAACCGATCGCACTGGTGGTCGTCGGCCCGGTCGAACTGCTCGTCGCGCCGCTGAATATGCTTCTCGGGGCAGTTCTGGCAGTGCTGGTCGGACTCAACCTCGCTGTCTCCATCGTCGCGTGGCGCGGCCCATCGGCCTGCCGTCTCGGCCCGGGTGCAGGGGCTATGTCGGGACTACCAGGACTGCTTTCCGGGTTTGCCTGCTGTGGCCCCACTATCCTGCTCGTTGTCGGTATTCAGGCAAGCGCTGGGCTTCTCTCGCTGTTCCAGTGGCTCCTCCCCCTCACTGTCGTGGCACTACTCGGAACCCTTCTCTGGGTGGGGAGTCGAGTCGAGACGGCGCAACAGGTAGCGTAGATAGTACCTACTACTGGGGGACAAATAGTAGCAACAGGCTACCGGCTCAGATAGTGGGTGGACCTTTTTTCCCTCGATTTGAGGGAAACATATAACTACTCCGTACGACCCATCTACCAGTATGACCGCTACTGTCGTGAGCGAGGTCAACCGACCCTACGTGCCGACGGGCGGGGCGAAACTGACTGCTGAAATCGAAGTCGAGCCCGGACGGCTGGAGGAACCACCCACGCGACAGATTGCCCTCTGTATCGACGCCAGTGGGTCGATGGCTGGTAACGACATCGAGCAGGCACGTGCCGGCGCTGAGTGGGTGTTCGGACTCCTCAACGAGGACGACTACGTCTCGATCATCGCCTTCGACAACGAGGTTACGACAGTACTTGCGCCGACGCGGTGGGGCACTATTTCGCGCGAAACGGCAGTAGACGCAGTCGCTGACATCTCTGCTGGCGGGGGCACTGATATGTACAGCGGCCTGCTGGAAGCGAAGGCGTCCCTGCAGGATTTACCGACCGACGACAACACGGCCCGGCGGGTCCTGCTCCTCTCTGACGGGAAGGACAACTCCCACGACCCGGAAGCGTTCGGGACGCTAGCTCGCGAAATCGACACTGAGGGTATCAGAATCAAGGCGGCCGGCATCGGGAGCGACTACCGCGAGGAGACGATCCGGACGCTCGGGACCGTTGCCCGCGGCGAATGGACACATCTGGATGCTGCCGGTGACATCGAGTCGTTCTTCGGCGACGCAGTCGAGGAGGCCGGGACCGTTGTCGCTCCCGACGCTCGTCTCGAACTCGACGTGGCTGACGGCGTTGAGGTGAGCGAGGTGTACCGCTCGCTCCCACAGACGCAGTCCGTGAACCCCGACTGGGAGGACAACACGGCCGTCGTGCCGCTGCCCGACCTGCTTGACCGGGAGACCCAGCGGGTCGTGCTAAAGATACACGCTCCGGCTAACGACCCGCAAGACGCTGTGTCCCTGGCGGATGTCACACTGCACGCCGGCGGCGAGACGACGCGGGAATCAATCACCGTCGACTACACCGACGACGAGTCGAAACTGGCCGAACACAACGAACAGGTCGATGTGGACCACCGGCAGACCGTTATCAAGACGGAACTCGGCAAGGGCAACGTCGCCGAAGCCCAGACACAACTGGAGCGGATGACGCGCATCCACGGCGAGGACACCGAGGCCGTCCAGACAGCAGAGCGAGAGACGCGTATCGTGATAGAAGGCGGGCGCAAGGAGCAAAACAGGGCGACGAAAATTGTCACTGACGAGGGCATCCAGAAGTGACTGTCCCAATCTGCGGTGTCGGCAGGGCCGCTACTGGCCGGAGAAACGGGTAATTCATGACCTGGGAACCTGAGAGCGGTGATGTCATCGCCGGCCAGTACAAACTCGAGGAGTTCCTCGGCAAAGGGGGGTTCGCAAAGGCGTTCCGTGCTACGGACATCGACAGCGGCGAATCGGTCGCCGTCAAATACCCCAACTACACCGAATCCCAGAACGACCCCGACATCATCGAGGAGTATTTTAAAAAGGAGGTCGGCTCGCTGGAACGTATCCGCCGGGCCGGCGGCCACGAGAACGTGATGGACTACTACGACCAGGTTACAGAGCGTGACGTTCCATTTCTGGTCGTCCAGCTAATTGTCGACGGGATCGAACTCGACGAAGTCATCGACCAGCACGGTCCAATCGACGACAGCGAACAGGTCCGACAGATCGGCATCGACCTCTGTGACGCGATGGGCTCTCTTCACGAAAACGAGATCGTCTACCGGGACCTGAAACCCGAGAACGTGATGCTCACGCCCGATATCACGCCCACGCTGATCGACTTCAATACGGCGACGGGGTTCGATGCGACGGAGGACCCGTCCTCCGGGAACACCGGGACAACGATTCTGGGGCCGTTCAAGCCCCGGGAAGTCGCTGAAGCCAGCCGAACCGACGTTCGGCAGGGCCCCTGGTCGGACGTGTACTCGATCGGAAAAATCCTCCTGTTCCTGCTCAAGGGGAGCGTTCCGAAAAAGGACGGCGTGAACCCGCAGGCGTTTGGGGCCAACTGCGACGATTATCTGGCTGAAATTGTCGAGCGGGCCACGCAGTCACACTACCGCGACCGATACCGGAACGCGACCGTCCTCAAAGAGGTCCTCGAACGACGAGATCCAACGCCGCCCGCGACGGCGTCGGTGACGTACATTCAGGCGAACAGGCAGTTCACCGTCGAACCGGGCGACACTATCGGGCGACAGGGCGCAAGCGGCCCCCCGGCATCGATAACAATCGAAGACCCACAGGGAGAGTACATCTCCTCGGTGCAGGTACAGTTCGATATCGAGGACGGCGAGTGGTCTCTCCACGACCGGAGTCTCAACGGGACGTTCGTCCAGAAAGGGGCTGGTTGGCAGCGGGTCCTCTCTGAACCCGGACGTAACCGCCTGCGCTCTGAGGGCGAGGACCCGACCGACAGACACGGTGACGTGCCCCCCGAGTCAGTGACACTGACTGACGGCGATCTGGTGTCGCTGGTTCATCCGACCTACGGGGTCACGTTCGAGTTCCATCCGGAGGAGTCATGAGATACAGCACGAACTACGACATCGGCGACAGGAAGCGAGGACAGGGCATCAACGAGGACAGCGTCTCGCTGACGGTGTTTGAGGAGGGCCATCGGGACGGCTACCGCGGGCAAGACAGACCCCAGTCGCAGGACCCAGCCACAGCAGACGACAGCGAGACGGCGGATGCGACAGACGAGACAAACGGTACTGAGACGGCGGCGTATACGGCTGCCGACACGGACGGTGCTGACATTGACGACGCGGATACGTCCGAAACCGATGGCAGCGGACAACCGATGAACCGCTCGGCCGGCGTGTTCGTGGTCGCTGACGGGGCCGGCGGGCACGACGCCGGCGACATCGCGTCGTACATCACGACGACTATCGTGGCCGAACACCTTGCTCCTGTGGCGATCCGAACGGCCCGGAGCTATCCCGGTGACTTCGATGTCGATGTGGCCCGTGATGTCCTGCCGGACCCGCCCGGTGAACGGGAACTCGAAACTGCCGTGGCGGAGGCGATTACGGCGGCCCATCGCGAGATTATCAGGTACGCAAACGAGACCGGGACACAGTCCTACACGACAGTTGTCGCGGGGATCTACGCCGACGGCAAACTCCATTACGGCTGGGTCGGTGATAGCCGAGCCTACGTCGTCAACAGTGCCCGTGAGACGATTTCGCCGTTGACCAGAGACCACGCCGTTGTTCAGGAGTGGGTTGACAGCGACGAAATCGACCCTGTGGAGGCGCACGTCCACCCCAACGGGAACGAAATCACACGCGCGCTGGGCGGGTCCGGCTACGAGGACCCTGACGAGGCGACTGTCGGGGTGGACACGCGAACGGTCCGGCTGTACGAAGAAGACACGGTGCTGGCGACCAGCGACGGACTCATCGATGCACAGACCGATGCGCCGGAACTGTACGAAGAGTACGTCGATTCGGACCACGCCGAGTCGGTGGCCGAGCGTATCCGCGACGAGGTCGTCACCGACGAGGAAATCCGTGACGTGGTCCTTGGTGCATCGTCCCTCGATGCGGCGAGTCGAGAGTTCGTATCACTGGCAAACGACCGCGGCGGGAAAGACAACATCTCCGTGCTCCTGTTTGCTGACAGTGCGCTCCCGAAAACACCGGAAAGCGGTGGGATGCCAGTTCGAGATATCGATCCGGACCTCGACATTTCCGAACGTGACACAGTGATTATGACAGACGAATAGAGAGAAAGTTTCGTGGGACAAGTATTTTATTTCTCGACTTTGTAGGACCTAACGAAATCCATGCCTGAATCCGACCGCACGGTAAAATGCCCCATATGCGACGAGGACTTTGATCCGACAGTCGCGGGCGGATGGTGCACAAACCCGGACTGTGGTGAGTGGAAACACACCGACGAAAGCGCTGCTGATTTTGAGACTGACGATGGGGTGCCGGACGACGCTGACCTGATACCGGAAGGCACGGACGAGGCGGACCCGATGGATGGCCGGTCGGTGGCGGCTAGCGGCGAAGCCGACACCCCGGGCGGGAACACTGTCGACGATGATAGCGACGACGAAGCATCGGCGGATGCGGCCTCGGACACTGGGGCACCCGAGGCCGAAGACGAGACGGTGGGGACGACGGAGACGCCGACGGAACACGAAATGGAAGCCGACACTGAGGCCGAGCCGAACACCGAGAGAGAACACAACGAGGCCGACGACACGCCGGATCAGCCAAGCAGTGACTCCGATGGGGACGACGAGATATTCGACGAAACTCAGGAGGCAGATGACGATTCGGCAACGATTACCTGTCCGGACTGTGACCGCGAACTCGACGCCGACGCGAATTTCTGTGTCGCTTGCGGTGCCGACGTACAGGACATTACACCGGGGGACGACGGGTCGCTTGACGCGTGCCCGTCCTGTGACACCGCTGTCGACGACGACGCCAGTTTCTGTGTCAACTGTGGAGAGGATTTAGACGCACATCGTGGCGGGCGTGACACGTCGACGGCTGATTCGACAGCAGGGTCGGCAACTGCCGCCGAGACAGAGAGTGAGTCAGCAGCTACGGGTAACGCCGTCGACACACTCGCGTCACAGTCCACCGATGACGCAACCGTACCGGACAAACTCGTCCTCTCGGTCGAGGGTCGAGACATCACTGTTGAGGACGGGGACCGCATCGGCCGGGAGATCCGGGCGGCGCTACTGGACGCCGGGCGACCGGAAGACGAAGCGGTTCGAATCCACCGCGAACACGTCCGGTTCGACCGCCAGTCGGAAGGATACTATCTGGTCGACCTCGGGGACAACCCGACGCGGCTGAACGAGACCCAGTTGCAGAAAGGCGACCGGGAACCGATCCAACCGGGCGATGAACTCGAACTGTCAGGTGTTGTGACGATGACGATTCGGGCGGCGTGACCACCCACAATTAAGCGGTCGGTCGGAAAATATCAGGCTGATGGAGCGTGGTCGACTGGGGTTGGAACTCCGCGAGTCCGCTGCACTACTGCGAACTGAAACCTGGCTGTTTGTGGGTGTCGGTCTGGCATGGCTCGTCTACGGTGGCTGGGTGCTTGCGACGGGGCTGCTGTTGGCGCAGTTCTCGGGACTCGAACAAACTGTTCTTGTGACACTTGCTGGCCGAACTGTTTCGCTACGTACTGTGCTTGCCGGCGGTCTCTGGCTCATCGGTCCGTCACTGGCGACCGTCGTCCTCATTAACCGACGGCTCCGGAACAGGCACGGCAACCTTGCCGACGCGTATCGGCTGGACCACCCGAGTGTGTTGCTCGCTATCCCCGGCAGTGTGCTCCTTAGCTGCCTGCTGGTAAGTCTCATTCTCGGTCAGCGACGCCCGCTCACGGTGATTGCACTGTTCGGAACAGTGCATCTGGTCGTCCGGACCGTCGCGTACGGCCACCGCGTGTACACACTTTCGGTCCCCACATTCCTGTCGCTGCTGGTGTTTGTAAGCGCAGTCTCGCTTAGTACTGGGTGGCTGGTCCAGACGGTCACCGCACCAGGCGTATTGTCGGCGCTGTCCCCGTGGCTGACCCAGACTGGCATCAGTCCCGTGGTTGAAACAGCGCTCCAACTGACGGGTGTCCAGCCAGCACAGGCCACACCCCTGTTAGTTGCCGTCCCGGGTGTGCTGGCGAGTGCGTACCTCTTCTTCCAACTGCTCGCCGGGACCGTCGTCAGAATTCGCGCGCCGCTTTCGAACCCGCAGCGCCGTCCGGACCAGCGATTCCCGATTATGCCACCGGTCAGGACGGCGGAAAGCGGCACCGAGCGTCCAACTGCCGAGCGGGCTGTCAACGCTGAATCAGACTCTCGGGAACAGACTGGGGACAGGGCTGACACCGCAGATACTGGTAGCGACGAAGAGTCATCGGGACACACCGGGACCCGAGTGTTTTCGCCCGACGAGGTCCCGGCGGCGGAACCGCCCGCTCACGAATCGGCACCGGACAACGCGCAATCATCGGATAGCGGGGAAGAACCGGAAACGGCGGGTGACGACAGCGGGACAGACACTGATTCGGAGACAGCGGGGCCCGACGATACGAATAAGGCTGCTTCAGCAACCGACGAAGCGTGGATGGATGATACGTCCGTCTTCACGCCGGGCGGCCGGGACGCCGGGCAGTCGTACTGTAGCGAGTGCGGCGAGTCGCTGCCGCCCGACGCGGACACCTGTCCGTCCTGTGGCGACCCTGTCGACGGGTGAGGTGGTCAGCGGTTCGAAACGGGGATGTCGCCGAGCGCGACGGTGTACTGTGTCGACTGTACTGATTCCCCGTCTGGGTACACGAACACCGTTACAGCGACGGTGCCCGGGCGCTCACCGGGCGGGAGGAGCCACGACTTGGTCACGTCGTCAGTGTCCCCCACTGGTAGCTGTCCAGTGCTCGCGGTGTCCGCAACTGTCTCTCCGCTACGGGTGGTAACGCTGTCGAGACGAACCGCTGTGGGGTCTGACCCGGTGTTTGTCACGTTCACTGTGAGCGTGAACCGCCACCCCTCGTCTGCGGTGACGACAGACGCCGCATCGATGCGGGCTGAGACGTTGGCGGATTCCAGAATCGGGTCACCAATGCTGGCACCGGATTCGGCCGCTGTCGGCGTTTCAGGGACCGCCTCACCCCCAGTGTCTCCCATCAGGTGATGCCCCATCATACTCCCGAAGGTAACGACCTCAATGAGGATCGGCAAGCCGATTCCGACGATGATGAGGAGTCGTAACAGCGTCTTCTGCTCCGGACCGTCGACGTCTTCGAACATGATGAGAGAGTAATGAAGTGGTGTTAGACTGGGATTGGCGGGCTACCGGGCGCGAACAGTCCGTCAGCAACCATGCTGGCGAGTGGCGGCCCGTAGGCAATCACGATGAGCAGCAGGGCAATCGCCGTCCAGAGCTTGTAGTTGTCCAGAATGCGTGGGCTGTGGTTCGCGCCGGACAGCGGTTCTGGAATGTGGCCGTTGACCGATAGCGTCCCGCCACGGCGAGCGAGCAGGGTGTCGGCCATGACGATGAGGAACATCGCTGCGCCGACGAACAGGAGGAAGCCGCCGATGGCGATCTGAAGGCGCATTTCGCCGACCGTTCCGGCGACGCCCTCGAACGCGAACTCGTCGTACGTTGGTTCGGCAGTCCGTCGCGGGATGCCCGCGAGGCCAGCGCGGTGCATCGCGTTCGACATCACTGCCATGCCCACGAACCAGACGTACGGCTGAAGCGAAGCGAGGCCCCGCAGCTGGAGTTTCTTCCCCGTAATCTGTGGGACCAGCCAGTAGCTGATAGCCATCGCCGTCAGCGCGAACGCCGTCCCGACGGTGAGGTGGAAGTGGCCGGGCACCCAGATGGTGTTGTGGATGAGGTAGTTGATGTTCATCCCGGCGTTTATCATACCGGAGAAGCCGCCTGCTGCGAACATCAGGCCGGCGAGCATACAGCCGGCAAAGGCAGGCTTGCCCCACGGCAGATTCCGAAGCCAGGAGAGGTAGCCCTTTGCACCCCGCTGGCGAGCCCCGTGTTCAACAGAGGCGACCACGGTAAACGCGGTCAACAGCGAGGGCAACAGCAGGAACATCGTATTTGTCATCGCGATGAACTTGTACCCCGATGGAATCCCGGGGTCGGTGTACTGGTGGTGGAAGCCGACCGGGGTCGAGAGCAGCAGGAAGGCGACGAAGACCACACGGGCCAGCGGGTCACTGAACAGTCGCCCGCCAGCCAGCTTCGGCAGAATCGTGTACCAGACGAGGTACGCCGGCATGAGCCAGAAGTACACGACCGGGTGGCCGAAGTACCAGAACAGCGTCCGCGTCAGCAGTGGGTCGATGTTCTGGATCAGTCCGAGCGACCACGGAATGAGGAAAGCAACGACCTCGACGGCGACGCCGATGGTGGAGACGTACCACATCAGCATCGTCGTTACGACCATGAACGTCTGCAGCGGAATTCGCTCACCCGGGTTCTCAGACCGCCACTCCCACAGCGCCTTGAAGTACGCGAGGCCGGCGACCCACGAGCCGACGATAATGAGCGCGGCACCGATGTAGAACGCCGGGTGCGCCTTCATCGGGGCGTAGAAGGTAAACAGCACATCCGCTTTGAGGTCGTGACCCAGAATCGACGGCGCACCGACGAGACCGCCGATGATGGACACGGCCGCAAGCACTGTTCCCGTGAGCATTATCCAGAAGGCTGACCAGGCGATGCGGTGTGGCAACTCGCGTTCGAGGCTGTTAGCGACAGCCCACGTGAACAGCCCCGCGATGAAGAACGTGGTGAACACGAGCGCCAGCAAGACGCCGTGGCCCGTCAGGATCGTGTAGTAGTCCGCCGAACTGATGAACCCGCGGAACACGCCAGTGCGGTGAAGCGACTGGATGATGCCAAACAGCGCACCGATTCCAAGGGCGGCGAATGCCACAATGAACTCGCTACGGACGAGCTTCGACGTTTTCGGATAGGAGTCGACGAACACCATTACTGATCCGCCTCCTCCTGAGCCTGTGCATCATCCGCAGACTGGTCAATGTTCTCTTGTTGCATATCGTATTCCTCTGGCGGGACCACTTCGACGGAGCCACCCATCGTGTGATGGGCCGCCCCGCAGTATTCGTGGCAGATAAGCCCGTAGGTACCGGGTTCGTTGAACCGGGCCGAGACCTCAGAGACCTGTCCCGGGATGACCATCGTGTTGATGTTGGTTTCGACCACGGAGAAGCCGTGCACCACGTCTGCACTGGTCACCCTGAACGTTACGTTGGCACCTGCTGGCACCTGAACCGGATTGTCACCGCTTCCTGGAACGAACTGGAACTGCCGGGCGACGACGTACACGGTGTACTTATCTTCGCCCGTCTGAACGACACCGGGGTCGTCGAACTGAGTCCCAGTGTTACCGTTCTGTACCGCTTCCGCACTTATTTGTCCGCCCGAATCGTCGACCATTCCGACACCAACGCCGACCGAGCCGTACGCGATGGTCGCAATGAAACCGACGATGAGCAGTAGCGCTGCACCGAGCCAGACTTTTTCGAATCTATGGACCTGCATGCTATCACCCGATTATTGAGACACGGCCAAGGAACTCGACAAAGTACATGAACACCCACAGCAGGCCGATCAACACGAAGTAGAAGGCGACCAGCGCCGCTGTTCCCTTCGGGTCGTACTCGTCGTGGCCCAGCTCAACGGCCGGTTCAGTCTCTGCAGCCTCTTCAACCGGCTCCGGGCCGGTCGCCCGACGCAGTTCGCCACCTTCACCCATCTGTGGCGGCCGCCCGTTCTGGCGGCGTCGCATCGCAACGGCAAACAGCAGCGGCGAGAAGAACGCCAGCAGGACCGAGCCTGAGAGAAGCCACTGCGGGCCGGAGAGTTCGATACCGCTCCCCTCCTGTCCGCTTTCGCCCCCACTGCCGCCACCGCTACCATCGAGCGGGCCACCGACAACGACAGCGCCCTTCATCCCGAGCGATTCGTGGGGTGTACAGACGTATTTGTACACGCCCATTTCCTCGAAGGTATGGCTGTAGGTCGTGCCGGCTTCGCTGACCGCGCCCCCGGAGTCAAGCGGCCCGTCGCCGTCAGAAACGACGTTGTGGCCGCCGCCTTCACCGGTCCAGGACCACGTCACTTCGGTTCCGGGTGTGACCCGAACCGCTGGCGGGTCGAAGGCGAACGCGCCGTTGTTGCCCTGTGCGCCGACCGATATCTCGACGCTGTCAGCGTCGGTCCTGTCGACGGTCGTTCCGTCGTAGTTCGAGACGTTGTCGAACCAGCCGCCGTAATCCGGGTTCTCGGGTGGGCCTTGCTGCTGTTGCCCGCCGGAGCTGCCGTCACCGGAGCCACCGGACCGGACGACGACAGCGCCCTTCATTCCAAGTGTTTCGTGGGGGACACAGACGTACTTGAACATCCCCTCCGACTCGAAGGTGTGGCTGTAGGTCGTTCCGGCCTCGCTGACCGGGCTTCCGGAATTGAGCGGCCCGTCGCCGTCAGAGACGACGTTGTGACCGCCGCCTTCACCGTTCCATTCCCAGACAACCTCTGTGCCTGGGCTGACCATCACGGCGGGCGGGTCGAAGGCGAACGCGCCGTTGTTACCCTGCGCGCCGACGGTGATTGTCACGGTGTCCTGGCCTCGCTTGTCGACGGTCCCGTCGTAGTTCGAAACGTCGTCGAACCAGCCGCCGTAGTCCGGTTCCTCCTGTGCTGTCGCCGTGCCGGTCGCGGCTAGCGCCGCTGTCCCGGCTGCGGCACCGACGAACTGTCGCCGACTCAGCGCCATTGTCGCACCCCCACCGCGTCGTGCGAATCTGGCAGCTGGCTGCTTCTAGCTTCGTGCCGTACCATATCTGGGAGAATAGCAGATTACCTAAAAAAACCCCAGATGGTGTTTTCAGTCGTCAGGAACGACCCATTTCTTTTTATATCCCCTCTAACGTACGGCCAGATATGTCTGCGTCAAGCCCTCGGCTCGTAACGTTGCTGGCGCTGCTCGGACTCGCGCCGGTCGCGTACTATATGCAGGGAACCGGCCGCACCATCGTCGCGCTTTCGCTGATCAGCGTCGTCATCATTGCCGGTAGTCTGTTCCTGATGACAAAACCGACAGAGTCGAGTCCCGCCTGATATGCAGTTCGGGACGGCGGGGCTGAGTTCCGGTGAGACAGCCGGCCTCGCGGCGTTCGTCGGGCTTGGGCTCGTCGGGAGCGTCCATTGTCTCGGGATGTGCGGACCGTTAGTCACCACCTACGCCGATAGACTTGACGACGGCGGGCCAGTATCAAGCCACGAAATACGCCAGCATGCGCTGTTCAACGCCGGACGGACGCTGAGCTACGCGCTCGTCGGGACAGTGCTTGGCGCTGCCGGAAGTGTGCTGTACGACGTCGCCGGCCTTGCGCGCCTCGGGACCGCTGTCCGGGGGGCCGTCGGGGTGTTCGTCGGCCTCGCTATCATCACCGTGGGGCTGGGGTATCTCTCCCGTGGCCGCGCCGTCGATGTGGCCCGGTCGCTACCGCTGGTCGGGGACCTGTTCCAGCGACTCTCCGCGTCGCTCGTCGCCAGAGTCGACCGGTGGGTCGACGGCCCGGGGATGGTCGCACTGGGCGCGATGCACGGCTTGCTCCCCTGTCCGCTGCTCTACCCGGCGTTCCTCTACGCGTTTGCGACCGGCTCTGCGTTCACCGGCGGGCTCTCGCTGGCCGCGCTTGGCCTCGGGACGTTTCCGCTGGTGTTCGCCTACGGGACCGCCTTTGGCACGCTGTCGCCGGGCCACCGCGCGACGTTGCACCGGGCACTTGGTATCGTCTTCATCGCGCTCGCGCTCGTCCCGCTGTCGAACGGACTGGCGGCGTTTGGTATTGCTATCCCGAAACCACCCCTGCCGATGCCCTGGACATGACTCACTGCACGCTCTGTGACCTGCCGGTCGATGCGCCAGTCACCGACGACGCGGTCGAGGGGACGTTCTGCTGTCGCGGCTGTCTGGAAGTCGCACGGACGCTCGACGACCCGGCGAGGGAGACCCGCGACGCCGCCGACACTGGCCCCGATCCGGACGACGCCGACGGCGAGACGGCTTTCGTTTCTGTCGACGGGATGCACTGTGCGACCTGCGAGACGTTCCTCGAAGCGCGGGCCACAGACCACGACGGGGTTGCTGCCGCGGCCGCCAGCTACCCGACGGGGACGATGAAACTCACCTACGACGCTGATGCGCTCTCGGAGTCGGACCTCACCGAGGTAGTGGCCGGCACCGGCTACGACGCCAGCCTGCAGGCCACGGAAACCGACGACGAGTACGAACTGGAGGGGCGTCTCATCGTCGGCGGCTTCTTCGGGATGATGACGATGCTGTGGTACATCCTCTTTCTCTACCCGGCCTATCTCGGCGTCGATTCGTCCCTGTTGCTGTTCGACCCCTCAGGGCAGGCGGGGGACTACCTGCTGTGGAACATGGCCGTGATGACCGGTGTTGTGGTCGGGTACACCGGGTGGCCGTTGCTTCGCGGGGCCTACGTCAGCCTCCGGGCCGGCCGGCCGAACATGGACCTGCTGGTGGCGATGGCTGCCGTGACCGCTTTCCTGTACAGCGTCGTCGCCGTCATTTTGGGACATACAGAGGTGTACTTCGACGTGGCGACGGTCATCGTGATGGCCGTCTCGGTCGGCGACTACTATCAGGACCGGGTCCGGCGACGCGCGCTGGACCGGCTCACGGAGTTCACCACACAGCGGGCCGATAGCGCTCGACGGCGCACCGATGGGGGCCACGAGGAGGTCGACGTGGGGTCGCTGTCGGCCGGTGACGAAGTCGTCGTCCGCTCCGGCGAGCGAATTCCCGTTGACGGGTCTGTACTTGAGGGGACTGCTGCTGTCGACGAGTCACTCGTCACCGGCGAGTCGCTGGCTGTCCGGAAGACGGACGGCGACGAGGTCATCGGGGGGTCGCTGGTCACGCAGGGCGGCGTCGTCGTGCGGGTCGGGCCAGACGCCGAGAGCACCGTCGACCGGCTGACGAACCTCCTGTGGGAAGTCCAGAGCACGCGCGGCGGCGTTCAGCGGCTGGTCGACCGCATCGCCGCCGTCTTCGTCCCGCTGGTGGTCGTTCTCGCTGTGCTCGCCACCGGTGGGCATCTCGTCACTGGCGCAACGCTGACCGACGCGATGCTGACCGGGCTGGCGGTGCTCGTGGTCTCCTGTCCCTGTGCGCTGGGGCTGGCGACGCCGCTTGCGACCGCGGCCGGCATCCGCCGGGCGCTGGACGGCGGCACCGTCGTCACCGGCGACGCAGTGTTCGAGACGGCGACCGACGCGGACGTGGTCGCCTTCGACAAGACGGGCACACTGACGACCGGCGAGATGGAACTGCTGGAGCGGGCCGACGAGGGGGCGATGGCTCGGGCGGCTGCAGTCGAGCAGTTCGCGGAGCATCCCGTCGCCAAGGCTGTGACGGACGCCGTGCCGGTCCCGGACGCGGATGTCTCCGGGTTCGAGCAACATCCGGGGCAGGGCGTCAGTGCGACGGTTGAGGGGGACCACGTCGTCGTTGGGACGCAAGCACTGTTCGACGACCTCGGGTTCGACGTGCCCGCCAACCTCCGGAGCCGGTGTGAACGCGCGACCGAGAACGGGCGTGTCCCGGCGCTCGTCGGCTGGGACGGCGAAGCGCGAGACGTACTTGTTGCAGGCGACAGGCTCCGCTCGCACTGGGAGTCAGTTGTCTCGGCGCTTGCTCGCGACCGCGACGTGGTTGTCATTACTGGCGACCGGCCCGAAGCCGCCACTCCGTTCGAGCGCCACGACGGCGTCGACGAGGTGTTCGCTGGGGTGCCGCCCGAGGCGAAAGCCGAAGTCGTCGAGCGACTACAGTCCCGCGGAACCGTCGCGATGGTCGGCGACGGGAGCAACGACGCCCCGGCGCTGGCTGCCGCCGACGTTGGTATCGCTATGGCGTCGGGCACGTCACTGGCCGCTGATGCGGCTGATGCGGTCGTAACGACGGACGACCTGCGAGCCGTCCCTGACGTGTTCTCGGTGACAGCCGCAACCCGGACGCGGGTCCGCCAGAACCTCGCGTGGGCGTTCTGTTACAACGCCGTGGCGCTCCCGCTCGCGCTGCTTGGCGTCCTGAACCCGCTGTTTGCGGCCCTGGCGATGACGGCCAGCAGTCTGCTCGTCGTGGGGAACTCCACGCGGACGCTGGCAGGCACGGCCTCACACGGCGATACGAGTGCCGATGGACCGACTCCGCCACAGCAACCAGCAGCGGCCGACTGACACCGTGCCGTCGGTTGCTGTCTTGCCAGCGACCGCCGAATGGTTGTTATTTGGTATCATGTCTGAAACAGATTTAATATATCACCGATTCTGGTCGTATATACGTCGCTTTCACCGACGTGGTGACCCATGACCTACGCAATTCCCGTTCCCGCGCCAACGTCGTTCGCTCGCTGGCTGTACAGCGGGCGGTCGGCCATCGAACGTAGCCTCGACGCTACGGTCGAGTATGCATCCCTTATCAGGGAACGGGTCGCCGCGGACACCCGCTCGGTGAAGATTCCGCCCGTGGCACCATAGACTGGTTCGCCGCCGTGGGACCGGCGTCCCACTCACGGACGCCGCACTGCGGTGGGGATTCGATTTGGCTCACTGTCGAGCGGCGGGGCTCTACTCCCCGCGCGGCTGCTCCGTCTGAGAGGCCTGCACCGCCCAGTGTGGTCTGTCGGCGTGTCGCCACTCGGCCCTGAGCCTGCACTGTATCGTGTCGCTCTCTCGCTGTCCAGCCCTCGGGTTCCCCATCGTCCTGGTGTGGGAATCCCCTACCGGCCGCTCCGCGCCGGACGTACGCGCCCGCCACCCGCGCAGTCCCCGACCGACGCGACTCGACTGGTGAGTGCCCTTTCGGCCCGGTTCGACTCCGGCCGTCGGCGTTATGTCGCTGCAGGCGACTCCCCCGACCGAGGTATCGGCCGACGTATCACTGCGCGTTCCGCGTGGCGGGTCCGAGACCCTCGAAGCCGGTGTCGCCGGCGTCCTTGCGGCCGTCGACGGCGTCGAAGACGTGGCCGTTGACCGTGTGACAAGCGTGCGTCCCACTTGGACCGACATCCGGGTCGACGCCGATGTGTCGCTGACACTGCGGGTCGACGCCGACCGGAACACCGCGGACGGTCGCACCGAACTCCTCCAAGAAGGGTTCGGCGTGATGGCAGTCAACTGCGTCGACGTGACCGGTGACGCGTAAGCGCAGCCCTCCACTCTCTCCCGTCTTCCCGAATATCCCAACCGGACCCGGGCTCTCGCCCGGCGCAGGTTCGAGTCCTGCCGGGAAGTCCACACCCATGCATCGAATATATCTCGCCACTGTCATCGACAGGCGGCGACGCGACTCGAAGAGCAGAGCACAGTCACGCCGCACCCGGCGGCTGTAGCCGCCGGGACCGGTCGCAGTCGTCCGTATCCGGACTAGTCTGCTGGCCTGTGTGGCCGAGCCTGTAAGATACTGGAGCGCGAACTGCCACATATGACGGTCCACACCACCGACGACCGCTGGCTCGATGCGCCAGTCGAGACGGTCTTTACGTTCATGGACGAACCGTCGAATCAGGCGGCCGTCACGCCAAGTTTGTCCCGCGCCGAGCGCATCGAGCGGCTGCCGAACAGTGGGAATCGCGCCGCCTACGAGTACAGGATGTTCGGACTCACTTTTAATGGCGAGGTCCGAGCATCGACGTACGAGCCGCCCGAACGAATCGTCTACGACATGGACGGCGACCTGACGGGGCGGATCGACTGGCGGTTCGAACCGGAACGCGGGGGCACGCGACTCACGTATACGGCCGACTACGATGTTCCGGGGCCGCTCCCGGAGTTCCTCCTCGCGCCGCTCATCCGCTGGTACAACCGTCGAGAAGTTCGGCAGTTGCTTGACAACGTCGCCGAGGCAGTCGAAGGGGAGGAGCGGGCTGTCGCCAGTTCGCTGTCGTAACCGCGCTACTCGTCGGTCCAGAGCGCGTCCGAAAGCGTCCGCTGGACCGCTTCCTCACCGACGGCTGTGGCAAGCGTCTCGAACCCGCTGCGCTCGACCGGGTCGCTCGCGTTCGCGACCAGTCGGGAGACGATGAACTCCGGCGTGGATTTCCCGACGGTCCCAAAGCGAGGTTGATAATCGACCTGCAGGTCGAGGTCCTGATTCAGCCCTTCGGCGAAGATGCCGTCGACACGGGCCTCGATGGGCAGCGGTTCGAGATCGTCCGCGAGGTGGGTGACGAACACGCCCAAGGCGTCGCGGTCGACAGTCAGCGTCACGAGTCCGTGGAGGAGGTCGGCGGCGGAGCCGGGTTCGGTGATGGCCTCGAACTCGTCGACGAGCATCAGTGTCCGGTCGCTCTCGGTCAGCGGCGGCACAACCGAGCGCAGCGTCGATTCGAGAACGCCGGCGTTGAACGACGCGTGCCGACGGTGGAACACGACCGTGCCGACGATGCCGACCTCGGCGGCCTCAGCGGGAACCGGAAGCCCCATCTGGGCCAGCAGTTGCACTTGACACAGCGTCTCCAGCAGGGTCGTCTTCCCGCCGGAGTTCGCGCCGGTCAGGACGGCCACCCGGTCGCCGCTGGGCGGCTGGTTCGCCCGGTCCAACTCTAGCGTGTGGTCGCCGATAGCGTAGGTGACCGGCTGGACACTCTCTACGTCCGCGATGGTGAGGTTCCGTGCTCGCTTCACCGCGATAGTTTTGCGGTCCTCGACAAAGCTGGGCCTTGTCAGGTCGAACGCGATGGCAAAGCGGGCGAGCGAGACAGAAAAGGCGATGTCGTCCACCGCCTTGACTGCGGCGTCGATGTCTTCACGGGCGTCCGCGAGGTCGTCTTCCAGCCGGTCGGCAACGGCTTCCTCTCGCTTCTGTACGTCGCTTCGTAGCGTGTTCCGGAGGTCTCGGAGAGCCACGTCGACGAAGTCCCGCGCGTCGGTCGCCTCACGGGGCATCGCATCCCGGACGCGGGCGGCGTCGATGCCCGTCTCGCTCGTGACATGACGGACGAGCGCGTCTTGGAACTCGTCGGGTCGCCGTGCGCCTTCTTGCACGGCTTCGACGACTTCCATCGATGCCGCTGCAAGGTCCTCTATCTGTCCGAGCTGGTCGCGCAGGCGGTCGAGTTCTTTATCGGCCCCTTCGCCGACGGACTCGCCGTCGCCCGCGAGCCCGGCGAGCGCCGCCCGTCCGGCCGTCAGCGACTCGCCGTCGAGGGCCGCTAGCGGTTCGAACACGCCGCTTTCAATGCCGGTGTCCCGGAGGGCGAGCGCCACGTCGACCGCGGCCAGTTCACCCCCGCCGGCGTCGTACTCCTCGAACGCGTCGAGAACGGCCCGCTGGTCCGACTCGGAGAGGTCAGCCCAGGTGTCCCGCGCTTCGAGCACGTCGTCCAGCCGCTCGGCCATCGCCTCGCGGGTCGGCAGCGGCGTCAGCACCCGGATGCTGTCCGCCGCATCCGCCGTGACCGCGTACTCCTCGGCGAGGTCGAGCAGTTCCTTGTACACGTCGCGGGTGTAGCTTAGCACCCGAAATAGAATGAAACAGTACTACCGATGATAGCCACGTATGAGGTCGTCAGTGGCTGTTAACAATGCATACAATTTATGGGGAAGTAACCACTGTTTTGCAATATGGCGACTGAAACCATTGCGTTTCGAGTAGAGGAAGAGCGAAAGAAAGAGTGGCGAAATGCGGTCGAAGGAACTGATGAGTATGATAGTGTGACACACCTTATCAAGAAGGCAGTCAGTCGTGAGCTATCAGATTCGTACGTGGGTGGCAGTGGCGGTGACGGTGGGTCGAACGTTGATGCAGAGGCCCTAACCGAGATAGTGGACCGTCTCGACTCAGTGGAATCGGAAATCAGCAACATGGACGAAACCGTCTCAAAGGCGACTGACGCCATGCTATCGGCAGAGTCAGCTATCAGTGAGGAAATTACCAGCGGTGTCTTTGAAGCCTTGCCACGCGGTCGAGATAACGCAGTGACGGCCAACGAGATAGCCAACAGAACAGGAATACCACCCGTGAAGGTCCGAACTGCCTTGCCACAGTTGGCAGAATCCAGTGGGGCGGTGAAACGTGTCGATATCGAAATGGTAGACGGTTGGGGTGAAGATAGGCGGGCAGAGGAAGATATTCTCTGGTATCGGGAGGCATAGATGTCTGAAACAAACCTCTGTGACGACTGCGTAGCGGTGATGGAACGTATCGAACAAACCAGTGGTTCGGCGCGGCAATACAACTCAGCCATACGGGTATTTAGTCGGTGGTTTGATGACTGCCCACTGACTGCGGATAACGTCGATATAGACGCTTATCTGCGACACCTAACCGATGATAGGGGCTATGCGTACGATACTGTTACAACCCATCGCAGTGGGCTTGTGCGGCTATTCAAGGCGGGACAGTTCCTTGCTGACGCTGACCGCCTTGCCGTCGACCTACCCGCTGAGAATCCAGCACAAAAGGTCGACACGAAGGCAGTGACGGACGGCAGTGGGACGAAAAAAGAAAGAGAACTGGATAGGCGGAAAGACCGTCACGCCTTGCCAAAGGCTGACGTAGAGGCCCTAATCGAAAATGTGCCGACACCGACCGTTCGTAACGAATTACTCTGCCGTCTCAGCTACCAGTGTATGCTGCGGCGTGGTGAGGTAGTGTCTCTGAAACAGTCTGATATCGACGGAAACGACCTAACCGTCCGTGCTGAGGTATCAAAAACTGGTGAGAGTCGGACAGTTCGGTTCAATGGCAAGGTCAAACGGCTTTTCGATATGTGGGCCGTCGATAGAGAGGCCAAATTCGGGGAAACTGAGTACCTATTCCCGTCCGACCATAGAGACGGTCATATCACCCCAGAGCGGCTTAATACCGTCGTGAAAATGGCGGCAAAAGACGCTGAGATACAGGATACTCTCTATACTACGGCTCACGGCCACGAACGGCAGAAAATCACTGCTCACACCCTACGCCATAGTGGGGCAGTCAGAAGGTGGGAAAATGATGTCGACCTACGGACACTACAGAAGGCGTTAGGACACAGCAAGGTGACGACCACTGAGCGCTATCTCGACGTATCGGACGACTCTGTGGGCGAGAAAATGCTATCGGGGTGGACGGACGACGACTAACCGAATTGGTCACAGCTTGGTAATCAATCACACCCACCTACATCTAACCGTGGGTGACCCTCACACAGCAAGGTTTCGTGCTATCGCACTCAGCGATAGACCGAACCCCGAATAGGGCTTCGCTCTAAAGGTGTAGAATCATTACATAGGGTGTGTAGAACCATTACATAGTGTTTCGAATGTATAGCTACAAATCGCCCTAACATAGATATATATTCACCCTTCCTAATCGCAATTCTGGCCTATATTCACACCATTTAGAGATAAAATATACCTTTCAGTTATGTTTTTACTAACGCGCATACGTGTAAGACATGGCGGTCCCAGAATATTAGTTAGTAACTTGCGGGAGAACATTCCGTTTCAACAACATAGCACACCATTGTACATATCTGTACATTGAATGGTGGTGAGTAGAGAACTGCCGTGTTAGGTGCTAAGCTGCTATCAAAAGCTCGTCAGTACGATTGAAGTGGGGATGTCTGGACGCTTGTCTGGACGGGAGAATATCAATCATGACTGAACACGAACCGCGTACGGCAGAAATGCGTATAAATGAGGCAGATAGGGATAAAATTCAGAGGGTTAGGGATGAAATATTCGACCCAGCTATGCCTATGGGTTTGGTTTGTCGACTTGCTTGCGAGGAAATGCTGTCTGACGAAAACGAGGTGCATTTCTAATGCAGTTTTGTACGGCCCACTTCCCGAAGGATACGAAACTTAAGCTACAGTCTGACCTGAAGGAATCTGAAATCGACCTTGTGAACGGGAATACAGTGTCTTTCAAACATCGGACAAGTGTCGAACAGTCTGAATGGGAGCATCGCACTAAGATGGATACACACGGTGGCCATGTCGCGGTCGACCTTCCACCCAACGCAGTTGTAATCGGTTTCGACGGTTCTGCCGTTCATTACTGCGTGGAGGTATAAACCATGCCACAGATTGCCACTCTGGATATCGAACTGGGACCGTTCGACGTGGTAGAAATTCCTGCTGATTCTCGCCGTGAATTTGATGTCGAAAACAAACGACTGCGGGCTTATTTCCGTGCCAACGATGAGACGAAAGAATACGTCTATGGCGAACAGACTGCCGATGAAAGCGGAGTTGTGGATGTAGCTGATGGCAGTATTGTTCTGGGAATCGACGGTAAGACGGTGTTCGTTCTAACGCCGAAGGAGGCCTACTAACATGGATTTCAACAGTGACACTATCGAAAATTGTAGAGAAAGAGACGGACGGGCAGATACAGAGCGGGAGGCAGAGATTGACGAGATTATTCAGACTGCCGAACTGGGACGGGGTGAGGGAGAACCACTGGCTGCCGATACGTACGCCGACTATCCACAGCGGGAAGAGCTAACCGACCCACAGCAGAAGGATTTCCTTGAATCGCTACTATCGCATGAACTGATTAATTCCATTGGAGACGCAGCGGAAGAATGTGCTGAGAACCCCACGGTCAAACAGCGGTGGAATCTCACACTGCGTAAGGCGATTGAGACATATGAACTGAATTTAGATAATTATTTTGGTGACTATCCAGAGAAAGTAAATCGCCTTGAATCTCTGCTGGGATTCATGCCAAGTGATGACATGATAGCACCGTCGAACGCACTGGTGGTATCTGAGCTATACGTGGCTGGCCTCAGCGTGGCAGAAATTACGGACGTTTTGTCGGACCACACCGTCGCAGATACACAGACGGTCGAAGACACTCTTAAGCGGTGTGGACTTATCAGCGGGGCAACTGCTGAGGAACAAATGTCAGCTTTTGAGGAACAGGACGGCAAGCTGGGCGGTACGTCGGTGGAAACTGAGACGGGCGAATCGGAAACCAGAGGCCTGACTGTCTCCACCAACGACTTTTAGACGTATCTCGACGTTTTAGTTTGCACTACACCGAATAGTGTCAACAAAAGAGTAATAGTGGCGAGCGGATATGGTGTAGCACCCCACGCCACTGGATGAACCGAACTGCAATGGAAGACCGAATGACAATGAACGACTGCCCACTTCGGATGAGTCCGACCACATGGACGGTGGAAACGATAAAGTCGCACAGCGCAGAGAGAGGAGCTTTCCTTCTCCTTTCTCCGCAGTAGACCGTACTGACAGGTTATGGGACGCTTGTCGGGACGGCAGAATGTTGGTCTATATTTTCTCACATAAAAAATTGAGTACTCAAAACGTGTCGGTGGGTCGCTATATATGGGATATCAAACTGATACGTTTTCCATTCAAATGCACCCCGCACCCCGATTTCCGTAGGGACCCATCCCGAACCTAATCTTGGTGTGCGGGGTTCGATTACTACTGAGCATATCGACTCTCCAAAGAAGTGCAACCCCATCTAATTCGCTCACATTCGGCGCACAGTAGATTCTTTGAAATTGTAAGTGGTTTTGGTCATACGGACCTTCAAATCGATTCAGCGCCGTCTCAGAGGCTGTGAGAAATAGGCGCGTTTACTTTGCGCAAAGGCTGGGTTGTCCTTTGGCCTCCCGAGCGGTGGCTGTGTTGATAACTACTAAGCATATCGACTCTCCAAAGAAGTGCAACCCCCTCTAATTCGCTCATATTTGGCGCACAGTAGATTCTTTGAGAATGCAAGGGGTTTCCATCGTCTTAGTTTGCCCCCCACCTTCAGCGTCCACTCAGCGGCCTTAGAATTGATAGCCACTTGTTCAGACCTGTCATGTTGGTATGTTGAAAGCTATATCCCCGTCGCTCTGCTGTCACTGCTGGCGAGAAATACGGGGGGAGCGCTCCGGTATTACCAACGTATAGTAGATACGTGGCTATGTATTATTTACACTGTAGTAGAACAGCAGTACTCACCCACCTATAATATATACATGTTGTTAATAATAACCGCCCAATGATATGCGCACACGTAATGCCCGCAAGGAAATCCGACTCCCGTCTTGCGATTAGCAATACCGTCGAACTGTGGCCCGCGTCGTGCCACACTGCATGGGTAGATTTCCGTGCCTATTGCTGTGGAATAATGCCCAATGTTTGCAGAGTTAACAGCCACATACTACCGATAGCACCGACGTACTGCCCGAAACGTCGATACAAAATACAGAATGTGGCCTACACGTCGCGGGTGTCTCTGGTGGCGAGCAGGTCTATCGACTCGGCCCCGGTCGCCCGCCGGAGGATGCGCGTCGCTCGCCCCCGAGAGAGGCCAGCCGTAGTTAGCGCTCGTGTATCCGCCGACTCGATGGCCTCGATGGCCCGCTCGACGCCTAGCTCCTCGGTGAGCAGTTCGGACGTCTTCGGGCCGATGCCCCAGTACTCCTCCAGTCGCATGCACGGGTGGAGAACGGCGGCCCGCTTAGGCGTTTTCAGTTGTCGGGCTCGTCGTCGTCGATACCGAAGCGCTCGTGCAGTGGCCCCGGTTCCCCGCGGGCCTGCCGGTCAGCCCGCCGAGCGGCACGGCGTGCGATGAGCGCCCCCAGTGCTGCCGGAATCGCCAGACCGAGCGATACAAGCGCGGTCTGTTCCGAAACCACCGACGGCCCATCTGACAGGAGGACTTCGTAGCCGACCACAAGCACAACCACGGCCACGCCGGCGACGACGAGGTATAGCCCGCGGGCAAGCACCTCACTGGGATTGCGAAGCCGCGAGAGATACGCCGCCGGGCCGAGCCAGCCCGCTAACAGGACGCCGACGGCCACGGGAAGCGAGAGGTCGCCGACGAGGATGACGACGGCGTACAGCACGAGCGGCGCAATGGCGATACCGAGGGAGAGGCCAGTGAGCGCGACCGCCCACGTTGGCGTCCCGGAATCCATCGACTCCAGCGTCTCGGTCAGGCGCTCGTCAAGCATTTCGGCCTGTTCGTCAGTGAGTAGCGACGCGTTACAGTGTGGACAGGCCATTGCCGTGGGCTCCAGCGGCTCGCCACATTCCGGGCAGGCGGGGTCCGACGCGTCACGCCACTCGGTCATATTCTCCTTTACACATCGAGCGGTTTGAGTGACCCGGATAGTGTCATATTAGCAGAATACAGATGTGGGGAGCGCTAATACTCCATCACAGTGTAGCACGACCCATGCAGTCAGATCGCTGTCTCCGCCGTGGGTTTCCGGCTGAAGATTGTATTCTAAATGATAGAAAGACATAATCCAGTACAAGCCCACCGTGACATATGGGGGGCGTTGACATTCTACACGTTGACGACGACAAGGGGCTTGCTAGCCTGACTGCCGACCTACTTGAACGCAAGGACAGTCGGTTCAACGTGGTGACTGCCGCAAGCGCGACAGAAGGGCTACAGCTGCTCAGCGACCTCTCCCCTGACTGCATTGTCTCTGACTTTGAGATGCCCGGAATAGACGGACTTGAGTTTTTACAGGCCGTCCGGGAGAAACACTCCAAACTCCCATTCATCCTGTTTACTGGCCGGGGAAGCGAAGAAATCGCAAGCGATGCGATCTCTGCCGGCGCAACTGACTACTTACAGAAACAATCCGGGACTGAGCAGTACGAGCTACTGGCCAACCGCATTAACAACGCTGTCACCCGCAATCGCTCAGAACAAAAGCTACGCGAGACCAAAGAGGAGTATGCTGCCGTTTTCGAGAACGCGCGGAACGGGCTCTTGCTTGTTGATGTCGAACAAGACGGGTTTCGCTTCCGGCGGTGTAATTCACGGGTGCTTGAGTTTACCGGACTTGCAGAGTCAGAACTTATCGGTAAGACCCCACAGGAGGCACTCGGCTACGAGAATTCCAGAGCGGTCGCCGGCGCGTATCGGAAATGTGTCGCCATGCGTGAGACAATTACATATACGGTGACACTTACTCATCCAGTCGGCGACGTTGTTCATGAAGTCAATACCACGCCGATCATCAGAGACGGCGAGGTTGAGCAGCTTGTCGTCGCGTTTACCGATATCACCGAACGACACGCCCGTGAGCAGAAGTTACGCGAAGAACGGGCCGTCATTCAACAGGCGCTTGATGCGCTCGATGAGCCGCTGTTCGTCACCGATATAGATGGCCGCCTCAAGCACTGTAACCATCGTGCACTCGAGCTTACCGGGAACACCGAAGAGACAGCCGTCGGAACGCCGATAACTGCCCTGTTTCCCGACGAAGAGCGGGAGACGATTGCTGACGCGGTTGACGATGCGCTCCGCACTGGCCGAACGACTATCACGGCCAGCCTGTGCCTCGACAGCGGTCAGCAACAGCGGTATGAGTTCCGCGCTCACTCCTTGACTGATCTGGACAACAACACTGCAGGGCTTGTCATACTTGGTCAGGATGTTTCTGATACCTGATCGAGTGTCTCTCTGTTGCAGATGCCGGCCCTGTGTGCTGACCGGCCGCCATACGCAGACGTGTCTGTATCCGCCGACAGACTATTTATTCGCCCTGCAACTCCCTGAGCCTTATACCATATGACGGCTGAATTGAACAATGCCAATGAAAGACGTGCTCTCCAGAATCGGCATCGGGTCTGCTACGGTAGACACGGTTTTGCCCACAGATTCCGTCAGAGCCGGTGAATCCGTCCGGGCCGAAGTCCATGTTGAGGGCGGATCGACAGACCAGAACATCGATGCGGTCTACTTCGCGCTGGAAACTGAATACAAGTCCGACGAGGGGTACAAGGACGCCATCATCGACCAGTGGCAACTCACGGAGCCGTTCACTATCGAAGCGGGCGAGACACGACGTTTCGAGACTACTATCGATATTCCCCGGGAGACGCCGGTGACCACACGCTCGACGGCCGTCGAAATCGAAACCGGCCTCGACATCTCGATGGCGGTCGACCCCGGCGATGAGGATTACATCGAAGTCGAACCGACACACCGCACGCAGGCGGTGTTCGACGCGCTCGATTCGCTCGGTTTCTCGCTCCATGCCTCGGCCTGTGAGGCGACAGCCGGAAGCCTGTTCACTACTTCGGCGAACTTCCCGCAGGAGTTCGAGTTCCGGCCCCAGCGCGGCGAGTTCGCCGGCGCGGTCGACGAGGTCGAGATCGTCCCGGTGTTCGACGACGACCGGCTCACGGTGTACCTAGAAGTCGACCGCAATGCCGGGCTGCTCTCGGAGATGACCGATGCCGACGAGCGACACACGAAACTCACCGTCGACGCGCCCGACGCTGACGCTATCGAGCCGCGACTCGTGGACGCGATTCGGGAACTGAGTTAGTCCGCTGGCGTACTGTACCGCCCTCAACCCCAGAACGACTGCGTCCGTGCGTACTCCCGCTCTTGTCGGAGGATGTCCCGGTAGAATTCGTCTTCGTCCTCCCGCAAGCGGTTGATGATTCGGGCGGCGTTGTGGGGCCCGACCCCGCGGGCGGCCAGCGCGACCACGGCTTGTTTCCCGTGGCTCTGGACCAGCGAGGCCGAGCGGTAGGCTCGTTCGGTCATCTTCTCCTGCTCGTCGTCCTTGTCGTCGGTCCGGACGGCCGAGACGACTTCCTCGGCCCACGGATTCAGCGCGGCGATGCGGGTCGAGCCACACTGCGGACACGACGGCTGCTCCCGCACGCGCTTGACCTGCTGTTTGCGGTCCCACTTCTTGCAGTGAAGACAGGTGAGGATGACGCGGTCGCTCTGGATGCGTTCCCTGACGGTCTTGATGACGCTCGCGTCGGCGTTCTCCGGCGAGAGCAGCTCCCGGCCGGAAGAGCTTCCGCCAGTCCCGATTGGCGTGTGTTCGCCCACCGTTTCCAGCGCCACGTCGCCGCGCTGGATATCCCGGAGGAGGTCGGCAGTCGCCTCGATAGCCAGGTCCTCGTGGCGCACCTCGCGCAGGGCTTCGTCGTACATCGGCGTGTCCTCAAGCGCTGCCAGCAGGCGGTCGCGGCCGAAGTCAGTCGACCCGCGGCCCCGCCAGCGCTTGAGCGAGCCGAACTTCGTCGCCACCTGCGCGAGCTTGAACTTCAGCGCGTCGGCGTTTTTCAGGCTGAGTTCGATGAGCGCCGGCAGGTGGTCGGGGTCGGTGTCCTCGATGACCTCGATGACATCGCCGGCGGTGATCCGCCGCGGGACTTCCAGCGTAATCCGGTAGGGGTCGACCTCCATCGCGACTGATTCGCCCGCTCGCTGACCGAGCAGCGCCGAGAGGATTCGCCCCAGCGTCTCGTTGATCTTGTGCCCGTAACAGGCGTTGACGATGACCTCCCGGCCGTGGAATTCCACCACGATGGTCGTGTCGTCGGGAATCGGTCCCTCGTGCTTTTCGACCTGTGAGAGGCCGTCGGCGACGGTTTCCGGGCCGGCAGCGTAGCGAGTCGCCACGTCTCTGGCGACGGCGTCGGTGTCCGCGCCGTCCTGCAGTTGCCGGCCCGCTACGCGGCGCAGTTCGCCGACCTCCGCGGCGACGGCCCTCGGAACGGGAATCTCCTGACCGACCCATGACGGGACCTCCCCGGCGGGGTCTTCGATGGGTGAGACGGTCACGACCTCTTCTTCCTCGTCGATGTTCGTGATGCGCCACATCTCCCCGCGCTGGACGAACACCTCGCCGGGCGTGGCGAAGTTGACGACGAACTTCTCATCGAGGGTTCCCACTTGCTGGCCCGAGGCCACGTCCTCCACGTCGTATGTGGCCTCGTCGGGAATCATCGAGAGGTTCTGGTAGAAGTACTGCCAGGTCCCGCGGCGTTTCTCCAGAGTGTCCCGGTCCTCGTCGAGCCAGATGACGTTGTTCGCCGCGAGTTCCTCGACGACCTGCTTGAACTGGGCCTCGTCGAGGTCCCGGAACGGGTACGCGCGGGTCAGTATCTCAAAGGCCCGCATCGCCCGAATTTCGCCGGTATCCATCACCAGTCCGGCGATCTGGTTGGCAACTGTGTCGAGGCTCCCGTCGTGGATTTCGGCGGGCTCGACATCGCCGGCTTCGGCCTGTCTCGCAATCGCCAGCGCCTCCAGCGTGTCGTCGGTGTCAGTCGTAACGACCGTGCCCGAGGAGACGAGGTCGCGACGGTGGCCGGCACGGCCGACTCGCTGGACCAGCCGGGACACCTGCCGGGGGCTGCCGTACTGGACGACGTGGTCGACGTGGCCCACGTCGATACCCAGCTCCATCGAGGAGGTACACAGCAGGGCGTCGAGGTCGCCGGCCTTGAACCGGTCCTCCACGTCGATCCGGGCCTCTTTCGACAGCGAGCCGTGGTGAACGCCGAGGTCAGTTCCGAGCTCTTTGAACCGTGAACCAAGCGCCTCCGCTGTTTGTCGGGTGTTTACGAACAGCAAGACCGATTCGTTTTCGTCGATGAGGTCTGCGATGAACCGGACGTGGCTGGCCGTTCCCGCGTCGGTGACGAGGGAACTCGACAGTTCCTCGTCCCGGTCGGTAATCTGGGGCCGGACCACCTCGATGTCCAGCCGGCTGCCGATGTCAACTTCCACGATGGCACATGTGCGGCCGCCGGTGAGAAACCGGCCGACCTCGTGTGGGTCGCCGACGGTCGCCGAGAGGCCGATCCGCTGGAACCGCCCGGACAGTTCCCGGAGCCGTTCGAGTCCGACCGTCAACTGCGCGCCTCGCTTGGCCGCAGCGAGCTCGTGGACCTCGTCGATGACGATATGTTCGACATCCTCCAGCGCAGTTCGGAGCTTCGACCCGGTGAGCATTGCTTGGAGCGTTTCGGGTGTGGTCACGAGCACGTCCGGCGGGTCGTTGGCCTGTTTCTGGCGCTGGTAGTCAGTCGTGTCGCCGTGGCGAACGTCCACTTCGAGGCCGAGCGTTTCGCCCCACCAGTCGAGGCGCTGGCGCATGTCGCGGTTCAGCGCCCGGAGCGGCGTGATGTACAGCGCGCCGATGCCAAAGCGGTCCTCGGATTCGGCCAGCGCGTCGAAGACCGGCAACATCGCCGTTTCAGTTTTTCCGGTTCCGGTCGGGGCGACGACTAGCGCGTCTCGCCCGTCAGCCAGAGTTGGAATCGCCTTTCGCTGTGGGTCGGTCGGCGTCGTGAAGCCGCGCTCGGAGAGCGCACTGCGGACGGCCGGCCCGAGCGCAGTGAAGGCGTCATCGCCGCGAGCGACCCCGTCAGTCATCGCCCCTCTCTAGCGACTACACCGGGTTAAACACGTTGTGTCATATTCTCTCGTCCCCCATCGGTAACCAGAGCACTGCGGGCGTTGCGGGGGAGAACGGGTACAGCCTTATGTCGTTGCCCTGGGATATGTGGAATCATGACTGGCGTCTGTGCAACTGCGGTCGGTGATGGCCTGTGAACACGCTCGACGAAATCGAACGCGCGGTGAAGGATACGGCGCATTACGTCAGCGGGAACCTGGCGAACTACGCCAACAGAGCCGCCGGCGAGAACCCGAGCGGGGAACAACAGGTCGGTGGCGACGTGTGGGCCGACGACCTGTTTTTCGACGCACTCGCGTACATCGACGGCATCGGCGCGTACGCGAGCGAGGAACGTAGCGACGTGGTCGACTGTGGCGAGGGCTACAGCATCGCCATCGACCCGCTCGATGGCTCCTCGAACCTCGCCTCGAACAACTCCGTGGGGACGATAATCGGGGTCTACGACGCTGAACTGCCTGCGGCGGGCCGGGAAATGGTCGCATCGCTGATGGTGCTGTACGGCCCATACACGACACTGACAATCGCCCGGTCCGACCGCGATGTCGTTCAGGAGCACCTCCTCCGGGACGGGCACAGCGAGCGCTGGGGCCAGTTCGAACTGCCAGCAGAGGCGACGGTAGTCGGGTTAGCGGGCAAGACTGGCGAGCGAAGCGACGCGTTCAACGACATCGCCCAGTCCTTCGAGCGGGACCTGAAGCTCCGCTACGGCGGCGCGACCGTCGCCGACCTGGCACAGGTGCTCGAATACGGCGGGCTGTTCGGGTATCCGGTGACGTCGGGGTACCCAAACGGTAAGCTTCGGGTCCACTTCGAATCAGCGCCGCTCGCGTACCTCGTCGAGGCTGCCGGTGGGGCCTCTAGCGACGGCTCGCAGTCGTTGCTCGACGTTGAACCGGACGGTATCCACGACCGGACGCCGACGTTCCTCGGGAACACAGAACTGGTCGACGAACTCGAAGCGGCGCTCTCGGAAACATAGGCGGGTACAGAACGCTGGCTCAGACCTGTCGGTAGGCCCCTAACCGCGTGCCATCAAGCAGGAACGCCTCGGTATCCGCCATGCCCTCGGGCAGGAACGGGGCGAGGAACTCCTGGCCGTCGACGTTGACCCACGTCCCGCCGGAGCGGTCGTTAAACGCCGGAAAGACGACGATGTCCGGCGCGTTCTCGACTGGTTGGTCGAACTGTTCGGCAAAGGGCTCAGTCACCAGCGAGCCGCGGAGCCAGGCCCGCTCCTTCTGGGCCCCACCGACGCTGTCTTCGAGTCGGACGACGGGATGTTCGTGGCCGACACAGACGACATCCGCTTCGAGTACGTCCGGCGCAGGCCAGGTGTGGCCATGGGCGAACCCGACCGAACCGAGACGGGTTCCGTGTCCCGGTGTTACCTCAACATCGGCGTCGAGGTCAGACAAGACTGGCTCCAGACCGCCGTCGTGATTCCCTTTCACCAGTGTCACGGGCACGTCAAGGGCGTCGAACAGCGTTTCGAGCTCCGCTCGCTCGTCTGCGAACGGGTCGCCGATGGCGTGGCCTAGGTCGCCGATGACGACCAGCCGGTCGGCCCGGGCGCGTCTCAGGCATGTCAACAACCGCTCCCGGCGGGCCTCGGCGGCCGACTGGAGTTCGACCCCCTCGTACCTCAGTCCTGCTTCGATGCCGGCGTGATAATCGGCCACCGCCAGCAGCCGCTCCCCGTCAGTATCGACGGTGGCCGCCGGGACGTCGGGAAGCGGTTCGACACGCATCTGCGCTCGGTTGGGTCGCAGGGGAGAAAAGGACCGCGGCTCGCCCCGTCAGATGGGTGTGAGCTTGCCGTCCTCGGGCTCGTAGCAGCGTCCGCCCATCAACGCGTCTTGGATGGCGTCCTCGACGGCATCGGCGTCCGCGCCATGGCGGCTCACGACCGTCGAGCGGAGTTCCTCGCGGTCGGCCCCACTGCCGTCGTCGAGGTCGTCCATGACCGCCATGACGGCGTCTTCGAGGTCCACGTCCTCGGTAGGCGCGTCCTCGCTCGCCGACTCGTCTGGTGTGGTTTCGTCGGCTGCGGCGTCGGTCGCTGTTTCGGGCGTCTCGGCGGGTGCGTCGCTTGTGGCCGCGTCAGCGGTCGGCTCGGGGGACTCATCGCCGGCTAGTGCACCGGGCGAACCGGGTGCGGGCTCGGCGTCGTCGGCGTCTGCGGGCGCGCCCTCCTGGGCCGCGTCGGCCAGTTCTTCGTGGTCCGGCGTCTCGATGTCGGCCTCGCCGGGCTCATCCACTTCCGTCCCGCTCTGGAAGTCAGTGCCGTACTCCTGTTCGATTTCCTCGCGTTCGCCCTCGTCCAGTTCGAACTCGGTGTCGAAGTCGCCGAGGTCACCGCCGTCGTCGGGTTCGGACGACGACTCCGGTTCGTCCTGTCCCATCGCGTCGGCGTCGGTCACCGGCTCACTCGACACCGGTGGTTCGTCCACGGGCTCGCTCTGTTCAGGCGTCGAGGACACGTCTTCACCCACGGACTCACCCGGCGTGGTTTCGTCGGCTGCGGCGTCGGTCGCTGTCTCGGGCGTCTCGACGGGTGCGTCACTCGTGGCCGCGCCGGCGTCTGGCTCTGTCGACTCGTCGCCGGCCGGTGCGCCGGGCGAACCGGGCGCGGGCTCGGCGTCGGCGGCGTCTGCGGGCGCACCTTTCTCGGCCGCGTCGGCCACCTCCTCGTCTGTCGTCGGCTCAGTAGCGCCGGAGTCGGTTGCCGTCGCGTCTCCCTCTGCGTCCTCAGTCGCCGTCTCCGGGGTGGAAACGTCAGTATCGAGGTCGAGAGAGGCAAGGAGCGGAATCGGGTCGTCGGTCCCGTCGTCTGGTGACAACGACAGCCCTTGCGCCTCGTCCGTGTCGCCGGCGACGACGCGAGCAGCGTCGAGCGCCGTCGTCCGGAGCGCGTCGAGGTAGTCGCCGGTCGTGCCGTAGTGGTCCAGCGCGAGCGTGATGCCGGCCGCGGCGCTCTCGTCGATGCCCCGGTCGAGTAACGCAAGGCGGAGTTCGTCGCCGGCTAAACCGGCCTGTTTCGCGCTGGCCATCTGTCCGATGCGCGAGACGGTTTGCTCGGCAGCCTGAACGACCCAGCGGTCCCGCGTATCCGCGTCAACCTCGCTGATGCTCTCGGGTCGCACCGAAGTGAACACCCGGTCGCTGTCGTCGGGCTGGAAGGTGCGAGCCTTGCCCGTGACGGCGACGAACATCGGCGGGTCAGCGGCTTCGAGGAAGGCCAGTTCGTCGGGCTGATACTGACCAGCGTAGATGACGAACGGGCCGGTCGGGTCCACGACGCGAGCGCGCAACACGTCGTCGTTGACCTGTTCGAGTTCGGTGAGAACGCCAACGAGGAACAGCCGGTTGACCCGCGCGCCGGTCGGCGTGACGACGTAGTTCGGGGCCCGTTCCTCGTCGGATTCGGAGTACGAGAAGTCGGCGTCATCGAACTCCGCGGCGAACAGTCGATGGGCGACCTCCCGGCGGCCGGGGCCGCTGTCTCCGGATTCGCTCATGTGTCTGCCTCCTGTAGCAGGGCCTGCGCACGCGTCGCCGGGTCGTCGTCGGCCTCGGCGAAGGTCGAGGCAGTGAGGTTCGCGCCGTACTCGTCGACCGACAGCGACCCGCGGACGACGTACTCGCGGCCGACGATGCGGTCGCTGATGCGCTCGGCGACGACCTCTTTATCCATCGCATCGCGGGCGTGCTCGCGGGCGTCGTCGAGGTCGCCACCGTACACGCGGGCGGTGAGTTCGTCATCGAGCACCGCGGTGACGGTGTCGGTTCCGTCGTCGAGGATGGCCTTCGTCCGCAGGTCGTCCTCGCCTTCGACCGCACCGTGGGAGCGACACTGGCCGTTCTGGATGACGCGGCCACACTCCGGACAGCGCTCGATGAGGCCGGAGCCGTCCCGCACCTCGATGACATTGCCGGCCAGTTCCACGTCGAACAGGCCGCCGCTCTCGACGGCCTCACGGACTGACAACCGCGGTGCGTCTTCAGTGACGCCGACCGTGCGGTCCAGCGCGGTCACCGCGGAGAACTCCGAGACGTTCACCGATGGCGCACCACGGAACTCACGGACGAACGTCTCGTCGAGGCGCACGGACGCCCCTTCCTCGATTTCGTCGTGGGGCTCCCAGTCGGTGAACGGGAGCCGGCCGCTCTCGTCGCCGAGGACGCCGCTGAGAATCGTCGTCTCGCCGTCGCGGCCGTCGATGACCTTCTGTTCGCATTCCAGCACCTGCACCTCGACAGTGATGCCGCGGTCACCCGGTGCGAGGTCCTGTAGCGCGGCGCGGCCGCCGACTTCGTAGTCGATGTCGAGCGTCTCGTCGACGACTTCCGGGTCGGTGCTGTCGCCCAGATTAAGCTCCGGCTGGCCGTCCCATTCGCGGACGCCGGCGTTGCCGAGCTGGACGGTCTGGCCGGGCTGGAGGTCGCCCGAGAAGCCGTCCCACGCCGTGTAGGATATCTTTCCCGTTTCGTCGGCGAGTTCGCCCTCGCGGATGACGTGCTGTTCCCCGTTGTACTGGATGGACCGGCGACCCGACGTGAGCACCACGGCGGTGACTGTCACGTTCGAGTCGTCGGTCGAAACCTCGTTGATGGCCTTGCTCGACGGCGTGCTATCGCCGCCCGAGCTGCCATCGCCGTACTTCCGTCTGAGGCTTTGCTTGGCCTCGTCCATCGGGACGGAGTAGTTCACGAGGTTTTCCAGGTCGCGTGTGACCTCCTCTTTGTCAACACCGAGGTCGGAGGCGAGCTCCTCGGCATGGTCTTCGAGAGACATCGACTGACGGTTCGACGGGAGCACTCAAAAGCGTTTTCGGCCAGCCGTGCAGGGTACAGCCGTCGATACCTGTTTGAAATCGCCCAAAATTCTTATTTATGATACTGTAATCTCTCAGCATATGCTCTCTGACCGAGTTAGTGCATTTCAAACGGCCGAAAATTCCGCTACTGGCCACGTCAAGCTAACCGGACAGGAAGTTATCGTCACTGATAGCGAGTGTGGGCGTAGGGAAGCCTGACTATGGGGAGCGTGTTCGGGTCGAAGCCGTCAGAGGCCCACGTCATCTGGCGGAGTGGCCGGAACAACGACGGCAAAAAGAAGTTCGATTTCGAGTATCTGGAACTGTGGGCCGCCCATTTCGGCGTCGACTTCGAGCAGTGGACCCGCGTTGACCACGACCGTGCGGATGAACCCCGCGAGCAGTTTGCCTGCGTGTTCCGCTGGTCGGAAAGCGGGGGACAAGAACTCTCCGTCGGCGACGAGGAGTGGACGATGGGCTCACAGCGCAAGCCCCGTACGTTCGTTGAAATCGACGAGGAAGGGATGGTCAGGCTCCGTGGCTGGAACAGTGAGACGACGCTTGACGTCGATGAACTGGTGCTGAAAAAGACGGTGCTAAAGCTGAAAACCGCCGATGGTACGGTAAAGAAACTCGACGTCCGGAAGCTCTCGAAGCGTCCCGAGACAACATCTTCCTGACTGTAACCCAAAAGCCGTTTGACGTGTCGCCGGCACGAACGAGTATGCACGTCGTCGTCAACGCCGCCATGAGTGTGGACGGGAAACTCTCTTCTCGCCGCCGCGAACAGATAGCTATCTCCGGCCCGGACGACTTCGACCGCGTCGACCAGCTCAGAGCCGACAGCGACGCGGTGATGGTCGGCGTCGGCACAATTCTCGCCGATGACCCTTCGCTGACCGTCGACGACGCCGACCGCCGCGCCGCTCGGGCCGAGCGTGGCGACCCCGAAAACCCCGCGCGCGTCATCGCTGACTCCCGTATCCGCACGCCGCCGGACGCCACAGTGCTTGACGGCCGCGCACAGACCTACCTCCTCGTTAGCGAAGCCGCGCCACCGGACTTCATCGAGGAGATGGAAGACGCCGGCGCGTACGTCATCGCTGCCGGTCAGGACCGGGTCGACCTCACGACGACGCTTGCAAAGCTGGAAGGCGATGGCATCGACCAGCTCATGGTCGAAGGTGGCGGCGAACTCATCTTCGGCCTGTTGGAGGAGGCGCTGGTCGACGAACTGTTCGTCTACGTTGGTCCGAAGGTTATCGGCGGCCGGGACGCGCCGACGCTGGCCGACGGCGACGGCTTCATCGAGGACTTCCCGGAGCCGGAGCTAGCCGACGTCGAACGGGTCGACGACGGCGTGGTGCTACACTGGCAGTTCTAAGAACTGGCCGACAGAATTAGTGGTCGTGGCCGGTCAGCTCGGCGAAGGACTGGCCGAAGCGCTCTTCGAACAGTTCGCTGGTTTCCTCTTCGAGCGCGACGATCTGCTCGTCCGGCTCGCCCTGCGCGTGGTGGACAGCGCTGTGAATCCGCTGGGTCATGCCGAACATCGCGATGTCGCCGACGACCTGCGGGTCCGTCTCGTCCGGTGACTCGCGGAGGATGTCCACGAGTTCGCTCGGAACTGTGAGTTCGTCGGTCTCTTCGCCGTCGTCAATAGTCAGCGTGACAGTGTCTGTTGCCATGCGGTTTACTCCGGGGGCTATCCTAAAGGGTCTGTGGATGTGAGAACGGAGAAACAGGCGCGCTAGTCGTCGGCTTCTGCGGCGGCTTCGGACTCTGCCTCTGCGGTAGCTTCGGCCTGTGCTTCGAGGTACTCGTCAGCGTCGATGGCGGCTTTACAGCCCATCCCGGCAGCGGTGACGGCCTGCTGGTAGTGGTAGTCGACCACGTCGCCGGCACCGAAGATACCGTCCACGTCGGTGGCGGTCTGGTCGCCGCCGGTGCCGCCGTGGGTCTGGATGTACCCGGTATCGTCCAGCTCGACGCCGGTGTCTCCGAGGTAGTCGGTGTTAGGCGTGTGACCGATGGCAATAAAGACGGCACCAACGTCGAAGTCGAAGGTTTCGGTCCCGTCGGCGTCGAGCTTCTCGCTAGGATGGCCCTCGTCGTTCTGTGCGAGGGTGATGTGGTCGACGCCGTCCTCGGGGGAGCCGTGCATTTCCAGCAGCTCGGTGTTGCGCATGATCTCGATTTCGCCCTCGTCGACCTTCTGCTGGACGCGGTCGATCCAGTAGTCCTCGGCGCGGAACTCTTCGCGGCGGTGCGCGATGTAGACGGTGTCAGCGAACTTCGTGAGGAAGTGGGCCTCCTCCATGGCTGCGTCGCCGCCGCCGACGACGAGCATGTCTTCGCCACGGAAAAACGCGCCGTCGCAGGTCGCACACGTCGAGACGCCGTAGCCCATGAGTTCGTCCTCGCCGGGGACGCCCAGCGTGCGGGCGCTGGCTCCGGAGGCGGCGATGAAGGCGTCGCAGGTGTACACGTCGCCGTTTGACAGCTCTACGCGGAACGGCCGCTCGCTGTCGTCGATGTCGGCGACGATACCGTGTTCCAGCTCAGCGCCGAAGCGCTCAGCCTGCTCTTTCATATTGTTGATGAGGTCCGGCCCGGAGAGGCCCTCCGGGAAGCCGGGGAAGTTCTCGACTTCACTAGTCAGCGTGAGCTGCCCACCGGGTTCGTCGCCTTCGAGAACGAGTGGGTCGTTGTTGCTCCTGGCGGCGTAGATGGCCGCTGTCAGTCCCGCTGCGCCCGTACCAGCGACGATGAGTCGTCGGTGTTCGACCGATTCTGTCATTAGCCAAGTTAGACTACCGGGCCGTATTTAGCTTGTGTTGTCGTGCGCCGAACGCGGGCTGGGACGACACGCTTAGGCCGCTGCCACCGTTCGCTGAGGGTATGGCTGCCGATATCGGAGAGAAGACTGACCGCTACGAAGGACTACTCGCGGAGGCACTTGATGCGGCATCAGTCGCACCCCCTGAAGGGACACCGATGCACAATGCCGCCTTGGAGTGCGAGGAGATGGCGTCAGCGTATCTTGAAGATGGGCGTCACTTCAGGGACGACGACGACCTCGTGAACGCCTTAGCGTCGTTCTCGTACGGGCACGCGTGGCTGGACGCAGGCGCACGTATCGGGCTCTTTGACGTGCCAACTGAGGGGCATCTGTTCACTGTCTGAAACCGCGGCCAGATGGATCTGTGGTTGGCGCTCACAGAGAGCTGTCTGTCCGTCTACTACTATCTGTTCGAACCGCAGGTCGCTGCCCTACTGCGAAACGGCCCCTCGCTCCAGTCGCACGATGACGTTCGTTGCGGCACTTGAGTTCGGTGGCCTTGTGGTCTGGGTCGCCCCCGATTAATCGGTCGCGGGCCGCTCCAGTGACAGGGCGTCATCATCACCGTATGTACCTATCTGGTATACAACCGTAACTAAGCTGTGTTACTCGGTAACATCGCTTTTTACATCATATCACTCCCTCACGATGTGCGGAACCACACTGTGACTCCCGCTGACCCGGTAACTTCGGGATCCACTCGCCGTTCTCGACTGAACTGGAATGACTGGAGCAAGGTGTGGGCTGGTCGTTCAGCGCTGCACCGACGGAGTCACACGGCGTTGCAGTCCCCCGATTATGCGTTATGTCCGGGCGTTGGCGACCACCGTCAACTTTATATATCCCTATATCGGGACATGCTATACCCTACCACGCCGCTGTACTGCGGTTTATGCCAGAAGCCGGCGAAAGATTTATATACTTTACGGACTAACTATAGGGTAAGACAAATCCCCAATCAGTCTTAAAATTTCTGCACCCGGCAGAACAGGACTTCCAATCATGAGTGAATCAACAACGCGGACAAGCACACGAGAACGAGACGAGAAAATCACCGAATCGACGGAACAGGAGGCTGTAGAGACCTGTCCCGAATGTAGTGGCAACGTCGTTACGGATACCGAGCACGGCGAAACAGTCTGTGAAGACTGTGGACTGGTCGTTGAGGAAGACGAGATCGACCGAGGGCCGGAATGGCGTGCGTTCAATTCCGCCGAGAAGGACCGCAAGTCCCGCGTCGGCGCGCCGACGACGAACATGATGCACGACAAGGGTCTCTCGACGAACATCGGCTGGCAGAACAAGGACGCCTACGGGCGCTCCCTCTCCAGCGAACAGCGCCAGAAGATGCAGCGGCTCCGGACCTGGAACGAACGGTTCCGGACCCGTGACTCCAAGGAGCGCAATCTCAAGCAGGCACTGGGCGAAATCGACCGTATGGCCTCTGCGCTGGGGCTCCCCCAGAACGTCCGTGAGACATCCAGCGTCATCTACCGCCGCGCACTCGGTGACGACCTCCTTCCGGGTCGCTCTATCGAGGGCGTTGCGACCGCTGCGCTGTACGCGGCCGCTCGCATGGCCGGGAACCCCCGGTCGCTGGACGAGATGGCCCGTGTCTCCCGCGTCGAAAAGATGGAGCTCACACGGACCTACCGCTACATTGTCCGGGAACTCAGTCTCGAAGTTCAGCCGGCGGACCCGGAACACTACCTCCCACGGTTCATCTCCGACCTGGACCTCAGTGAGGAGACCCAGCGACAGGCACGGGACCTCGTCGAAGGTGCTCGTCAGTCGGGGATGCTCTCCGGCAAATCGCCGGTCGGCATCGCCGCTGCGGCCGTCTACGCCGCCGCGTTGCTGACCAACGAGAAGGTCACACAGAGCCAAGTCAGCGACGTCGCTGACATCTCTGAAGTGACCATCCGAAACCGATACAAGGAACTCCTCGAAGCCGAGGACCTTCCGGCCTGACGCTCGGATGAAGGCAGACTAATGGGGAGACGACAAGGCTTTTTATCATTGGGTATGTGTGTGAGTAACATACATGGAGGAAGCGTACGTGCGATTGCTCTGCCCTGAGTGTAAGAAAGACTGGGAGTCGACGCCGACAGACTTGCCGCGACACGACACGACGTTCCACTGCCCGAACTGTCACGCGAGCCATCGGCTCGCTGTTTTCACCCGTACAGAAAACGACTTGCAGACGCTGAAAGGACTGCAGTAACTACTCGCTCGTCGCCGAGCGTGCGCCACACGCCTCACAGCGGAGCAACAGCGCACCCTGTTCCCGCCCCAGTTGCGTGTCCGGCAGTCCACACTCCGAGCAGAGCACGAACTCGTCGACGTACTCGTCGATGGACGCCTCGATACGGGTGGCATCGAATTCACCGGTCAGGCGCGCTCGACCGCTCTCGTCGATGTGGCCGCTCGTTCCGAGGTCGTTCTGGAGGAACTTCATCACGTGGTCGTCCTCGCGTCCAAGCCGGGAACACGTCGACTGGAAATTCTCGTAGACGGTGACGTTCCCCTCCTGCCGGATATCCGGGTCCGGGACCTCGAACCGCTCGCTTGTGCCATCAATCTCGGGCGTCTCTTCCATCGCCCGGTCAAGCATGTCGTCGTATTCCATACTCCTACGTCACAGAGCAGCCAACAAAAACTTTTCAGCCGGTGGTCGTCCGTTATCGCCAGGCTGTAAGTGTACAGGTCTCGTCCGCTACCATCGAAATCCAGGTGTCATCGTGGGCAATATCGGCGATGACGAACCGCTGCTGGCCGTCGACATCGTCGACAGCACACATCACATCAGACGCAGTTCCCGACCGACGGGTGGGACGTTCAACCTCGTAAGACACAATTGTTCATCTAGGATGTGCGGTAATGAATGTGTCGTACTCGTTTCGTCTTTTGATACTCTGAAACCCGGCCGTTTATGCAACAAAACGACTTGTGTCTTGCCATTGCCGTTGTGAGTATCAAGGTCGATTCAACAATTGTCGATGGTCGTAGCCGGAGACAGTCGCTCTGAACCGCCGAGAGAAGTGCCGGACCTGTCAGGGGGCGAGCCGGTTCTTGCGCCCCTTCATCTCCTGTTCGTAGTACTCGAAGGTCTTGGGACACCAGTCGGCCGCCAACTCGAGCATCTCCTCGGTCATCTCTCGGATCTCCCACTGTGCGTCCGCCGCGGCTCGCATATCCGCGACGTGCATCAGCATCCGGGCGTTCATCGACATCACGATGTTCACCTTGGTGCCGATTGGCAGTACGAACCGGGCGTCTTCCGGCGGCATTCCCAGTTCAAGCAGCTCCTGATACGATTCGACCGCCTGCTCGATGGTGTCTTTGAATATCTCCGCGCGTTCTTCGAACTCTTCGTCGGAGACGCTTGCCTTCTGCTGGTTCCGGCCGATCCAGTCCGGATCCGTCGCAGATGGCGGCGTCACGACCAGTTCCCCCTCGCGGACGGCTTCGGGGTCCACGTCGTCGAAGGAGACGTACCGCATCGACTGCACATCGAATGAGACGTGTCGGTGACGGGTGATCTGGGCCATACAGGAGCGGGAAACGCCTTCGACGGCGAAAGTCGCCTGCGCGTGTTCGAAGGGGCCGAAGTGGCCGTGGTCGAGGAGATGCCCGATGAGCGTCTCCTTTTTTTCCTCAAGGGAGTCTCCATCGACCTCAGCCATCGTCGCTTCGAACGACTGGCTGCCGACGGAGGTGTCGCTGTAGTCGTTGCGTGCTGCCTTGCAGATAAGATTCTCGGGGTCGTCTGTCGCTTCGAGCAGCTTGACGTCCATATCGGGTGGGTGTCCCGGAGCGGCAAAATACTTCCTTCCCGGACCGACACGGCGTTTCGGACTGCCCGTGGATGGCTCCGTACTCAGATGTCCTGCCAGTCGGTCGGCTCGCCGGACAGCCCGAGTACGCGGGCCTCGCGGCCGCCGCCCTCTGCGTCGCGCACGTCGATCATCCCGTCGAACGCCTGCTTGATGACCTGCAGGGTCTGGTCGTCGTGGGCTCCCGAGTCGATGGTAAACACGCCGATGTAGCCAGCAGAGTCCAGCCGTGAGGACAGCACGTGACAGAACTTGAACACGGTCTTCTTGTCCGTGTAGGTCAGCATTGTCGACAGCGAGACGAGGGCGAGACGGCCCTGTTCGTTGCCAGCGTTGTGCAGCCCCTCAAGCGCCTTTGTGATGCCGATACCGATGCCGGTGAGATCACCGGGCGAAGAGACGTGATGCGCGTGAGCGTTACCGATTACCTCCTCGTCCGTGCCACTCTCCCCCCGGCAGTCGATGACACCGAGCTGGGAGTCGTCGAGGTCGGGCACGAGCGACCGGAACTCCTCGACGACGCTGCCTGCGCCGTCACCGGTCGTCACGACCACCGCGCCGTCACCTCTGTCCAGCCCGTCGGCGAGAATATCGTATGCGAGTCGTTCCTTCCCGCTCATTGCTGGGCCGGATATCAGGATGCTTGACCCTGGCCGGACCTCACTGAGCGCATCGAACTCTAGTACTGAGGTGAGATCATACATTGTTTGTCGCTCAGTTGTCTTCATCGTCGCTCAGTCCGCGAAGCGTTGCGATGAAATCGGAGTCGTCTTCGATGCCACCGAGTGTATCTGAGAGGTCATCTCGCATCTCCGCGATTCGCTGGCTCAGCTCGTCGTACTGACTGCTTTCTGCCAGTTCCGCGCTCGATTTTGTCGCTTCGAGCGTCGCCTGCTTCTCGACGAGTGCGTAATACTCCTGCAGCAGCGAGTCGTATTCGGAGCGGTCGAGCAGATTGTCGACCGTCTCATGTAGCTGTTCGCTCCGGATCGGCTTCGAGAGGTATGCGTCAAAACCCATCTCAAGAATATCGAAGTCCGGTTCGACAGCGGTGACCATTGCCACCCGACAGCCAAGATCACGCTCGCGAATGCGCTCAAGCACTTCGTCTCCAGAAAGTCCGGGCATCATCCGGTCGAGCAGCACCACATCGACATCCGCGTCCAGTTGCTCCAGGCCCTCGTCGCCGTTCTGTGCCATGCGGACCTCGTACTCCTGTTGCAGCCACAGTTTGTACGTCTCGGCAACATCTGGTTCATCTTCGACGATAAGCACCACAGGTAGGTCCGAATCTGACATAATGTTCTACTATCCCTCGTTTGCATATCCACGTACATAGCCCTGTGGGTGCGGGCGTGCAGCGCGTCTCGACCGGTAACAGAACGATACCCACATCCGGGACGACGGCAAATAGGCGGGTAATGATTCGAAATCTCGCCCGTGGGCAACAGGCCTTCACGAGCAACGTGTTCCTCGTCACTGGGGACCGAACTGTGCTGGTGGATGTCGGCAACGAATTCGACGTGGTGTCGACTGTCGAAGAGCACGTCGACGATATCGACGCTGTCGCCGTCACCCACACCCACTATGACCACGTCGAGAACCTCGACAGCGTCGTCGACGCCTTCGACGTACCGGTGTACGGCTACGATACGGAGCAGGATGGCGTCGAGTACGCTATCGCCGACGATGAGACGATACAGCTAGGTGACCACGACTACCAGGCGCTGCACACGCCCGGCCACAAGAACGACCATCTCTGCTTCTACTCGGACGAAGCCGGCGTCCTGTTCGCCGGCGACCTCGTGTTCGCTAACGGGAGCTTCGGCCGGACCGACCTCGACGAAGGCAACCGGGACCTGCTCGTCGACAGCATCGAGCGGGTGCTGTCGGTCACCGACGAGGACTTACAGGAGATGCACACCGGTCACGGACCCAGCATCACCGACGCGCCGTACCAGGACATCGAACTGGCGCTGCAGGCCGCGAAGTTCTGAGATCGCGGGACAGCGCACAGCTTTTAGTCGAACGCACAGGCCAGCAGCGCGTCGTAGGCGTGGTCGTACGCATTGGCGACAGCTGCCGGGTCACTGCGCTGCTCGCTGTCGAGCGCGGGGAGCCGTACTGCCGCGACCTGTTCGATGAGGTCGACGACGTTCGGCACTCGTTCCTCCAGTTGCCCGTCGCCGGGACCACCGGTGGCGATCTGACAGGCCTTGCTGTATCGGTCGCCGTCGTAGATGCGGGCTCGGCCGGGTTCGACGACGGCCACGGCATCTGGTTCGATACCTGACAGCGGCCGAGCCACATCGCCGTAGGATTCGATGACTGCCCGGTCCGTCGCTTCGATATCCGCGGCGACCGACTCCAGCGCCTCGACGTGCATCACCCGCATCAGGTCGTTGAAATCGGCGATCGAGGTTACTCGTGGCGCATCGGCAAGCGGGAGTCGCTCGGCAACGGACTCCGGAATGTCGACAGTCCCGTTGACGACATATTCGACGCCCGTTTCCGTACTCGGGCGGCCGACCCGGTCCACGACGAACTGCTGGTTTTCTTTCCCGAGCAGGCCCGTCTCGGCTCCCGGTGAGGGGTGCCAGAGGCGGTGAATCGGATTGATCTCTTCCGGTGCGACATCGCTCGGTGACGCGGCCGCGAGGCGCTTGGCGTCCTTGCCGTACAGCCGCCCCTCGTTTGTCGCTCGCTGATAGTCGTCGTGGTCGAACCAGTAGTTGTTGCCCGCTCTGGGCTTGAACCCCTGAGCGCTGGTCCGTTCGAGCAGGCCGACGCTGAACGTGGTCTTGCCCGCGTCGACCCGGTCACTGCCGGCAACGAGGAGCTTCATGACTCAGCGAGGCCGTACAGCCCGACAACATCATCGTCCTGCGGGTCGGCGATCACGAGGTCGTCCTGATTGAAGATCATCCACGGGATCGCCCAGTCGATGAACACAGACTCGTTGGCTTCATTAAGTTGGGCATCTGCCGGGAGGCCCTGCAGCAGGCGGGCGATTTCCGGGATGGTGTACAGTTTGTCGGGGTCGAGAATGTCCGCGGGCTCGTGGAGCTCGAACGACAGTATCTCGTCGAACTCCTGCTTGTCGACAGGCATACCCGCCGGTATGCCGAGCGAGTGTGTAAACCCCTCGAACTGGGCGGAACCCATTTACTTGCTGGGCCGGATTATACGGTAATGGCCACGCTGCTCGTTGCGTACGCCTTTCTCCTGCTGGCTGTGGCCGTTGTCCTCGGGACGCTGTCGGTGTACGCGTGGGGGCGGCGCGACTACAGCGGCGGGACCGCACTCGCGGTTCTGCTCGCCGGCCTCTCGATATGGGACCTCTGTGTTGCGGCCGGTGTCCTGACGCGCGGGACTGAGTTGGCGCTGCTTTTCGCGTACGGCGTGTTCGTCGGTGTGATGCCCGCGATGGCCGGCCTGTTCGCATTCGCGCTGGCCTACACCGACCGCGACCGCTATCTCAGCCGGCGGACCGTCGCGCTACTGACTGTCGAACCCATCGTGTTCTTTGCTGCACTGTTTGTCGGCCCCGACGGCGCGATATACAGTATCTCTGGCCCGACAGACGCTGCTATGTACGGCTGGGAAATCACCGGCGGGCCTGTTTTCTGGGGCCATCTGGTGTACTCCTACGCACTTATCGCCGTATCAAGTGCGCTCATCATCCACTACGCACTCGTTTCCGGCGGTCTGTACCGGAAGCAAGTGTACGCCGTCCTGCTGGCCATCGGCCTCCCGTGGTTCGGGAGCGTCCTCAGCATCTTCGGCGACACCAGCATCGAACTCACACCGCTGTTGCTGGCGGGCACTGGGCTCACCCTCTCGTGGGCGTTCTTCAGGGGGCGATTGCTGGACATCTCACCGGTCGCCTATCGAGAGGTCGTCGAGTCGCTCAACAGCGCCGTGTTCGTCGTCGACACGAACAGCAAGATAATCGAGGCCAATGACGCCGGCCGCCAGCTACTTCGAGAGGAGACTATCGTCGGCCAATCCGTCGAGGACGCGCTCGAAACGTCGCCCGAGCTACTGGAAAAGTACCGCGGTCTGAACGACGACGCCAAGGAAACACAGGCCGTTATCGAGCAGCGCGACCGGTTTTTCGATGTCCAACTCACCCCGCTGTATGACTCCCGCGACACACTGGTCGGGCGCGTGTTTCTCGTCCACGAAATCACCGAACAAAAGCAGCGGGAGCGAGAACTCGAACGCCGGAACCAGCAGCTCGACCAGTTCGCCGCCGTCCTCTCACACGACCTTCGGAACCCACTGAGCGTGGCCTCGGGGCGACTGGCACTGGCCCGAGAACGCAATGACCCCGAGGAGTTCGACCGCGTCGAGGAAGCCCACGAACGGATGAGCAGCCTCATCGACGAGGTGCTCGCCTTCGCTCGCGACGAGAAGACGACCGACCGAGTCGAGCTACGGCTCTCGGCGCTGGCAAAGGCGGCCTGGGCCCACGTCGACACCGGCGAGGCAACGCTACAAATCGACGGCGACAGAGAAATTACCGGCGACCGTGACCAGCTCCTGCAACTGTTCGAAAACGTGGTTCGGAACGCCGTGGAGCATGGCTCCACAGGCGGTCGACCAGGGGGCGACGACAGTACCGAGCACGGGCACAGTCGGCCGGAATCCGACAACAGCGTAGAACCGGCGGGCACAGGAGTAACGATACGTGTTGACGCCACCTCGGACGGGTTCACAATCGGCGACGACGGCCCCGGTGTCCCACCCGAGGAACGGGAGGAGATATTCACACACGGCGTTACCAGCTCCGAGTCGGGAACCGGCCTCGGACTGGCAATCGTCCAGCACGTCGTCAAATCTCACGGGTGGGCCGTCGAGATGACCGAAAGCCGGTCCGGTGGCGCGAAACTCGTTGTTTCGGGGCTCGAAACGCAGTCGGTCCAATCGCCCGAGACGCCGTCCTGACCAGTCGACACTCTAAGGCCCGCCCGGCCGTGAACTCCGGTATGGCCGATGACGACCACATTGAAGCGGTACTTGCCCGGCTGTCCCGTCCACAGAAACTCGCTCTCGTTCGCGGTGCAACCGACCCGGAGGGCACAGCGACGGGGTACCTTTCGGGTGTCGAGGAAGCCGGGATTCCGCCGTTTCGCCTCGTCGACGGGCCGCTGGGAATCCGCGCCGAGGGACAGCGTGCGACTGCCTTTCCGGCGTCAATTGCGACAGCAGCAACGTTTGACCCCGATCTGGCCCGACAACAGGGGGCGGCGATGGGCCGCGAAGCAGCGGCGCTCGGACAGGACGCGCTGCTCGCGCCCGGCGTGAACATCATCCGGGTCCCGCACTGCGGCCGCAACTTCGAGTATCTCTCCGAGGACCCAGTCCACGCCGGCGCTGTCGGGGCCGGCCTTATCGACGGCATCCAGTCCGCTGATGTCGTCGCCACAGTGAAACACTTCGTCGCCAACAACCAGGAGACACATCGCACGACCGTCAGCACCGAAGTGGATGAACGGACGCTCCGAGAGCTGTATCTTCCACCGTTCCGTTCGGCTGTTGACGCTGGCGTCGGGTCGGTGATGACGGCGTACAACCGAGTGAACGGCACACACATGAGTGACCACGGGCGCCTCGTCGGCGACGTACTCAAAGGCGAGTGGGGGTTCGACGGTTACGTCGTCTCGGACTGGTACGGGCTGGAGAGCACTGTCGGCGCGGCGAACGCAGGCATGGACGTAGAGATGCCCGGGGTGGCGGCCCCCGGGGCAGCGGAAGCCGCCAACAGCGACACTGCGGATGATGCCGAGGAGTTCGAGTGGCCCGACGGCATCCCGGACGCGACCCGCGCAGGCCTGTTCGGCGACCCGCTCGTCGAAGCCATCGACAGCGGCGAGGTTCCGGCCGAACGCCTTGATGACATGGTCCGGCGGGTTCTCGGTCAGATGGACCGATTCGGGCGACTGGACGGCAGCCGTGCCGCCGCCGAAGACGGTGCAAGCGACGACCAAGCGGGCGAACTCGACAGCCAGCGACACAGAGATATCGCTGCGGACGTGGCGGCCCGCGGAACGGTGTTGCTCGATAACGACGGGGTCCTGCCGCTGGCTGACGGAGCGGACGTGGCTGTCATCGGACCAAACATCGACGAGCCGAAACTGGGCGGGGGCGGCTCTTCCGAAACGACGCCGGTCCACTCGGCTACACCAGTCGCGGGAATCGAATCCCGCGCAGAAGGCGCAGTCACGACAGCGTTCGGCGTCCCGCAGATAGAGTCCGTTTCGCTGTTCGACCTCCTGCCGTTTGTCGGTGAGGACGACGATACCGACGGTACGGCAGCGGACATCACCCAACAGGACCCGTCGCTCGACGACGCCGTCGACGCGGCCGCGGCAGCCGATGTCGCCGTGGTGTTTGTCCGCGATGCGACGACGGAGGCGCGGGACCGCGATTCACTGGCGCTCCCGGGCCAGCAAGACGACCTCGTCTCGGCCGTCGCGGCCGCCAACGAGAACACTGTGGTCGTCGTCAGGTCCGGCGGCCCCGTGGAACTCCCGTGGCGCGAGGACGTGGCCGCGGTCCTCGAACAGTGGTACCCCGGGCAGGCGGACGGGGACGCAGCGGCCGCCGTCCTCTATGGTGACCGTGACCCGAGCGGCCGGCTCCCGGTCACGTTCGCCCCAGAAGGCGAGTTTCCGACCGCTGGGGCCGAACGCCGCTACCCCGGTGTCGACGACGAAGTCCACTACGATGAGGGCGTCTTTATCGGCTACCGACACTTCGACGACGAAGACGCCGACCCGACCTATCCGTTCGGTCACGGCCACTCGTATGCGACGTTCGAATACGGCGATGCCGAAACCACAGGCGAGCGGACGGTCGCAGTTCCAGTCGAGAACGCCGCCGACCGGCCGGGCCGAGAAGTAATTCAGGCTTACGTCCGACCGCCGTCCGTGGACGGCGTCGACCGCCCACGGCGCGAACTCGCCGGGTTCGAGGCTGTACAGTTAGATGCTGATGAACAGAAGACGGTAGCACTGACGCTGGACGACCTGGCGTTCTCCCGGTACGACCCGAATTCCGGCTGGACGGTCGACACCGGAACGTACACCGTCGAAATCGGCCGCTCGTCGCGAGACATTCGGACGACTGTTCCAGTCGACCGCTAGCGCGTCCAGCCCTATCCCAACTGAAATCCCGATGTATTAGCTGAAGCTCGTCTGACTCGCGGAATTCGTGGCCGGGGATTTCAAGCCCCCTGACTACATACAGCCGGTTATGAGTCAGACGCTCGAAACCATGGAGCCGAATCCGGTGTGGGTCGAAGACGCCTACGCTGACACCGTCGACGTTCTCACACGCTACGCTGACGAGTTCGAGTACAAGATCTGGGGCGGCGACTGGTGTAAGGACTGCCGGGCGCAGCTTCCCGACTTCGGGGCGGCGCTGAAAGCCGCGGGTGTCCCAGAGGGGCAGGTCCACCACTACCCCGTCGAGAAGGAAGACGACGGCTCGAAGACCGGCCCGGAGGTCGAGGCGTACGACATCGAACTCATTCCGACGGTCGTCGTCGAACACGACGGCGAGGAGATCGCCCGATTCGTCGAGGAAGAGCCGGTCCCTATTGCGGTGTATCTCGCTGACAAAATCGAAAACGCGATGGCGTAACTTTACTCCGAATCGTCGGCCGTTTCGCCCCAGTCTAACGCTGTCCCGAGGTCGTGTTTCGGCGGTGAACAGGCGAAGTTCCGGCAGGCGTACACCGTCGGTCGGTCGTCGACCTGCGTGCGGCCGGCCCAGATCGGCGGCGACTCGTCCACCTCCAGTGTGTCGAGCCACTGCTCGAAACGACTTTTCTCGGCTGGCCGGTGGGCCAGCAAGCGCCGCGGGATGTACTGCTCGGCGAGGGTCTCCGTCCACTCAGTCGGGTAGTCTGACTGGTCGCCGACCAGCGTGACCTCCAGCGCGCCCTGCTCGTAGGTGTCCGTCGCCAGCGTGAGCGAGGCGTGCTGGAGCGGGTTCGAGGAGACGCGGTCGGCGTGGGTTCGGATGACCCGCTCGGCCACGCTTTCGAAGCGGTCGTCCTCGCTGAAATGGGACAGCGACAGCAGGAGGTCGACGGCGACGCCCGTGCTCGACGGCGTCGACTGGTCGGTCAGTTCCTGGGGCCGTGCGACCAGCGATTCGCCGCCGGTCGGGGTAAAGAAGAGCGTGCCCTGCTCGTCGTCCCAGAACGCCTCCGTGATTGCCTGGCCGAGGTCCATCGCAAAGGCGAGGTGCTCGACGTCGCCGGTCGCCTCGAACAGCGTCAGCGCGCCGCGGCCGAGGAACGCGTAGTCCTCCAGATAGCCGTCAATAGCCACGTCGTCGTCCTTGTACCGGCGATTGAGTCGTCCCGCGTCGGCGTCCCACAGGTGCTTCCGAACGAACGAGAGGGCGTCGGCGGCCACGTCTGCATACTGGTCGTCGAGGACAATCGCGCCCTCAGCGAGCGCCCGAATCATCAGGCCGTTCCAGCCGGCCAGCACCTTCTCGTCGCGGGCCGGTCGCGGTCGGCTCTTTCTGGCCTCGAACGTCTCGTTTAGCGCGCGCTGGAGACTCGCCGTGATGTCATCCTCGCTCCGGTCGTACTCCTCGGCCAGCACAGCTACCGGTTTTCGGACAGCCAGCACCGTCGCGCCCTCGAAGTTGCCCCGCTCCGTGACGCCGAAGTAGTCACAGAAAACCTCGGCGTCCGTCTCGTCGTCGACAGCCTCGTGGACTTCCTCGGGCGTCCAGACGTAGAACAGCCCTTCTTCGCTGTCACCATCCGGGTCATCAGGAGGTGCGCTCTCAGCGTCTAGCGTGCTGAAAAAGCCCCCGTCGGGGTGTTGCAGCTCGCGCTGGACGAACTCGAATGTCTCCCGGACGACCGACGCGTAGCGCTCCGAGCCGATGGCCTGATAGCCGGCGAGAAAGGCCCGCGGAATCTCGGCGTTGTCGTACAGCATCTTCTCGAAGTGCGGCACGGCCCACTGCTGGTCTGTCGCGTAGCGGTGGAAGCCCCCACCAACGTGGTCGTACAGCCCCCGGTCGGCCATCACGTCCAGCGTCTCCTCGACGACGTTCAGGTAGTCTTCTTGCCCACCGTCAGCATATGCCCGCAGCAATGCGTGTAGTCGCCCGTTCTGGGGGAACTTTGGGCCGCCGGAGCCCCAGCCGCCGTCCTGCCGGTCGGCCCCGCGATGGGCGATGGTGCCGGCGGTCTGAATGATGTCCTCTGCGGGGTCCTCAGGGTCAGCCGGCGTCGCTTCGAGGTCACTCTCGATTGCCTCGGTCCACTGCTGGGCGCGGTTCTCCATCTCCGCGCGCTGCTCGGGGTCCGACCACGAGCCTGAAAGGCGCTGGAGCAGGTCGCCAAAGCCTGGCTGCCCGCGCTTCTCCTCCGGCGGGAAGTATGTCCCGACGTAGAACGGCTCCCCCTCCGGCGTGAGCCAGGCCGATAGCGGCCAGCCACCGCCACCGGTCACCTGCTGACAGATACTCATGTACACCGAATCGAGGTCCGGCCGCTCCTCGCGGTCGACCTTTATCGGGACGAAGTTCTCGTTGAGTTGTTCGGCAATGGCCTCGTCCTCGAAGCTCTCCTCCTCCATGACGTGACACCAGTGACACGCTGCGTAACCAATCGAGAGGAAAATGGGAACGTCCCGCTCTCTGGCGGCTTCCAGGGCTGTCTCGTCCCAGGGCTGCCAGTTGACCGGATTGTCAGCGTGCTGGCGGAGATACGGGCTCTCCGCCTCGTCGAGTCGGTTTCGGGCCGTCGGGTCCGTGGCGTCGCTCATACCCGTGGCTGGGAGCGCCGCGGTGAAAAGGAACGCGACGCCGGCAGCGACGCCTCAATCGCCAGCCAGCCGGATTCCACGGGCAAGGACGTACATCAGGACGACACCGGCTCCGATGGCGAGGATGAAATTACCGAGCAGGGCCAGTACTACACCCAGTACGGAGTTCTCCGCACCGAAGAACGCGATTGCATAGAGAGGGAGGCTCCCGGCAACGAACACGCCGATGAGCTTCGCGAGTGGCATGGCCTCTGAGAGTATCTGGGCCCTGTCTATCTCTCCTGTCGCGGGGTCGATGAAGGGGCGGGGAGGGGACGTATCTCTGTGTGTCAGACAGTCGGGCAAAGTAGCTCCCGGTCTCCGTCCGGTGGACCTGCACACGAGCGCGCTCGACACAGAAACGACTGCCACAGTCAGCGCAAACCGGCGAAAAGACAATACTTACGTGAGAGCCCATCCGGCCTTCGGGTATGTCAGAGACAGTGCTGCTCGTGGGTGGCGGCGGCCGGGAACACGCGATTGCGCGCTCGCTCGGGAACTCGCCGGGAGAGCTGTACGCCTGTGCCGGCAACCGGAATCCGGGCATCGTCGCCCTCGCCGACGGCTTCGAGGCACTCGATACGACCAACCCGACAGCCGTGACGACCTACGCTCGAGAGGTCGACGCCACGCTGGCGGTCATCGGACCCGAGGCGGCCCTCGCCGCAGGTGTCGCCGACGCGCTGGACGACGCCGGTATCTACACATTCGGGCCACAGGAGCAGGAGGCCCGCATCGAGACGGACAAGGCGTTCCAGCGGCGGTTCATGCGGGAACACGATATCCCCGGCTGTCCGGATTTCGAGACGTTCGGGGACATGGACGCCGCCTGCGAGTACATCGACGAGTACGACGGCGACCTCGCGGTCAAGCCCGCCGGGCTGACCGGCGGTAAGGGCGTCCGCGTCATCGGCGACCAGTGCACTGCCGAGGAGGCCAAGGAGTACCTCCGGAGTTCCGACTACGACCGCGTCGTCCTCGAAGAGCGCCTCGTCGGCGAGGAGTTCACCGTGCAGGCGTTTGTCGCAAACGGGCAACTGCGCGTCACGCCAGCAGTGCAGGACCACAAGCGTGCCTACGAGGGCGACGAGGGACCAAACACCGGCGGGATGGGGAGCTACTCCGACGCCAGCCTCCACCTGCCGTTCATGGACGAGGACGACTACATGGACGCCGTCGACGTGCTCCGGGCCACCGTTGAGGCCCTTGACGGGTACAAGGGCGTCCTCTACGGGCAGTTCATGCTCACCGAGACTGGGCCACGCGTCGTGGAGTTCAACGCTCGCTTTGGCGACCCCGAGGCGATGAACACGCTGCCGGTGCTCAACACGGACTTCCTCGACGTACTGACCGCCGCACGCGACGACGACCCCCTGCCACAGCTCTCCTTCCGCCCGCTGGCGACCGTCTGCAAGTACGCCGTCCCGGACGGCTACCCGACCGACCCCGACGCCGGGGCGAAGGTACCAATCGACGACGACGTCATCGCGGAGGTCGTCAACGACCACCGCAAGCAGTCCGGTGACGACCCGGAGACGGCCCCGGAGGCGCTGCTGTGCTACGCCAGCGTCGACGACCGTGAGGACGGTATCTACACGACTACCTCTCGCTCCTACGCCGTTGTCGGCCTCGCAGAAACGATTGGCGACGCGGAGGCCATCGCCGAAGAAGCGCTTCAGCGGGCCGGGACGGAGGGGCTTCGGGTCCGCCACGACATCGGTACGGCCGACCTCGTCCAGCAGCGTATCGACCATATGGACGACATCCGCGGCGGCGCGGACTGAGCGCGTGGTGGCAGCGTCAGCGGTCACGCGCCGGAAAATCGCCGGGCGGTGAACGCCCTTGGCACTGACCACTGTCGACGTGCGGTCGTCGCTGAACGTTCTTGGTGCGATTTTGCAGTGGTTGGCCGTTCCGCTGGTGATTCCCGCACTGGTGGCTGTATTGTACGGTGAGTCGCCGCTACCGTATCTCGTCACGATAGCGATTACGCTGGGCGTCGGCACAGCGCTCGCTCGCCTCCAGCGCGAGCGCATCGACGACCGCGAGGCGTTCCTGACGGTGTCGTTGGCCTGGCTGTCCATCGCCGTGGTCGGCGCGATACCGCTGTTCCTTGAGGGGACCGGCGTCTTCGCCACCCCCGTCAACGCGCTGTTCGAGGGAATGAGCGGCATCACCACCACGGGCGCGACCGTTATCCGGGACTTCGACGCCCACTCGCAGGCACTGCTGATGTGGCGGCAGGTCCTCCAGTGGCTCGGCGGCCTCGGCGTCCTGTTGCTCGCGACGGCCGTGCTCTCGCGGCTCTCGGTCGCCGGCGCACAGCTCATGGAGACGGAGACGCGGACCGAGAATGTGACAAAGCTTACGCCCGGCATCGAGGATACGGCGCGCATCCTGGGGTTGCTGTATCTCGGTCTGACAGCTGCTGCGGCGGCTATTCTGTTCGCGCTGGGAGTGAGCGGCCTCGCCCCGAAGATGACCCTCTTCGACGCGATTGCTCATGCGTTCACCGCCATCGCGACGGCTGGCTTCTCCCCACGGGCCGAGAGCATCGGCGCGTTCTCCCCGCCCGTCCAGTGGGCGGTGACGCTGTTCATGATCGTCGGCGCAACGAACTTCGTCCTGCTGTACGCGCTCGTCCGGGGCGACACTGACCGACTCCGGCAGAGCGAGGAGTTCCACTTCTACGTGGGGATTCTCGGGGTCGGCACCCTGCTCATCGGCGGCCTACTCGTGCTCGATCAGGGATTCACCGGTGGCGTCGGGGCGACGGTTCGCCACGCCGTCTTCCAGACCGCCGCCATCGTCACGACGACGGGCTACGCCTCAACGGACTTCAATACCTGGTCGGCCGGTGCGAAGAACATCCTCTTTGTCATGATGTTCATCGGTGGGATGGCCGGAAGCACGACCTGCTCTATCAAAACCCTGCGCTGGCTCGTCGTTACCAAGTCTTTCTGGCGTGACCTCAACGTCTCGGCCTACCCGCGGAGCGTCCGCCCGGTCCGGCTCAGCAACGAGGCTATCGGCGAGGATACCGTCCGGGATGTGTACGCCTACACGCTGGTCGCGCTGGTATTCTTTATAATCGGGACGGTCCTGCTCGTCGCCGACGGTGAGCGAGCGAGCGCGCCGATAACCGAGTTCGAGGGACTCAGTGCTGCGGCGTCGATGTTCTTCAACATCGGCCCGGCGTTCGGGCAGGCCGGCCCCTACGGGACCTACGAGGGATTCGCCCGGTCGAGCAAGGTGCTGATGATACTGCTGATGTGGGTCGGCCGAATCGAAATCGTCCCCGTGCTGGTGATGCTGACGCCGACGTTCTGGACGCGGTGACCGCCTGCGAGCCGACGGGTTTGATTATCGCGGCCCCGTATACGACGGACGTGAGTGGTCCACGACACGACCGGCTGCGCCAGCACCCGACGCCCGGCCCGCACAATTCCCTGTTCCCGTGGCCGGACGCCAAACACCCGCTCCGGGTGATGGTCAACTACGTCGTCATCCTCGTCTGTCGCATCTCGCCGAGCCTCCGGCTGAAGAACTGGCTGCTCTCGCGACTCGGTGTCACTGTCGGCGACGGCGTCGCGTGGGGCTTGGAGTCAACGCCGGACGTGTTCTGGCCGGAACTCATCACCGTCGAGGACCACGCTATCATCGGCTACGACGCGACGCTGCTGTGTCATGAGTTCCTACAGGATGAGTACCGCACTGGCGAAGTCGTTGTCGGCGAACGGGCCATGATTGGTGCGGGCGCGATTGTGCTTCCCGGCGTCGAAATCGGCCCAAGCGCACAGGTCGCCGCGAACTCGCTCGTGACTGCCGACGTGCCGCCAGAGACGACCGTTGCTGGCGTCCCGGCCGAACCGCTGGGCGCGGACGACGAGACAACCGAAGAAGCGTAACCTCACTTAGCCGCGAATACGGACGATACCCGTGTTGAACACGCGCTTGTTCGGGATGATGTACTCCTCGCCGTCGCTCTCGATACGCGTGACGAGGATGTCGACTTCTTGCACGATGCCGCTCTGGTCACCGATGACAATTTCGTCCCCGATGCTGTATGGCTCTGTCAACAGGAGGTAAAGACCGGCTGCACCGGCCTGCAGGATGTCCTTCAGTGCCAGTCCACAGACGAACACCAGCCCGAACGCGTACGCCCCGAGGAGAATGAGCAGCGCAAGGGTTTCGACGCCCAGTTGCCCGAGTGCGATGAGTACTGCCAGATAGAAGATACTGTACTTGACGAGTTCGGGCAGGACCGTCGCCTCGGGCATCTTGACGCTGCGCAGTCGCTCGGAGACGATGAGCTTGGCCTTGTCGCCCGCGATGAGGCCGATGATGACGGCGAACAGGGCGATAAACAGGTCAGGTAGGAACGACGTGAAGCGGGCCCAGTACAGTTCCGGGTCTGTCAGTTGCGCGATGTTGAGGACGGCGGTGACCGTCGTAATGTAGATAAACAGCGCCGCCAGGTTCGAGACGATGCCGACAGTTGATGTGCCGAGTCCCCGCGCCGTCCGCTCGAACGGTGTCCCCTCAACTGCCTCTGGCACACCGAGTTCGCGCATGAACCGCCGGGACGAGCGCCAGACGAGATAGCCGAGCACGATGCCAAACGCCAGTACCACGAGCGAAAAGACGAACGTTCCCTGTGGCGAGAACACCTGCCGGATGATGGTTGCCCAGTCGAAACCAAACTGCATCCTCAGTACTCCTCGGGATCGATCTCGAGGACTAACTCCCCGCCTTTGAACGCCCGTACGAGCCCGTCACTCTCGGAGAGAACGATAGCCGTCGCCATGGTGTCACGGGTGACCGCGCCGGCCGCCATGTGCCGGGCCCCGAGGCCCTTGGGGATGTCGACCCCCTCCGCGGAGGGTTCGAGATACCGGTATGCGGAGACAATCTTGCCGGCGTCGGAGATGACGAACGCGCCGTCGAGCCGCGAGAACTCCTTGAGCATCACGTTGACAATGGGGTCGCCGACGTGGACGTGGGACTTCTCGAAAGGGTTGTACGACAGCGGCCGGGACTTGTTCATCACCTTGCCGGCGTCGCCGACGACGAACAGAGCGCCGACAGGCTTGCCCTTCTGGCCTTTCTTCCCCAGTTCGATGGCGACCTCGAAGACATCACGGACGACACTTGCGTCCGCCCGCGAGTTGACGAACATGTCGTACACGCCGGAGGGTGAGAAATCGTTGGTCTGGACCCGCACGAGCGTGTTCTCGGCCCCGTCCAGCACCTCGGTCACACAGAGCACTTCGTCGCCCTCGTCGACGATGCCCTGCTCCAGTGCGCCCTCGATACCGAAGCGGAGGCGGCCTTCAAGGTCGGTGAAATCGATCGGTAGCTCGACAAACGGTTCCGCATCGAGAGTGTTCTCCGGGCCGACAACGACGATTTCTTCATCGACGTCGTCGAACTCCTCGAAAAACGACGCGTTCGGGGAAAACAGGAACACGGCGTCGACGTCTGCGACCAGGTCTCCGAGTAGGTCGCGCAACTCGTTCATTATCAGAACGACGCTGTCTGTCGAAAAAAAGGTTGCGGGCAGTCAGCCACGCGTCCGACGGCTGGCCGTACGTCAGATATCCTTCGAGGGCACTGCAAGCAGACGGTCGAACGCGCCACTTTCGCCGTGGCAATGACAGTACGTCCCGATGGTGCTGTATTCTGTGAGGCCGTCGTGTTCGCCGTCGATACCATCGCCCCGAACCATGTCGAAAGCGAACGACGCATCGCTGCCGAGGGCCGCAGCGGAGTAGTGGAACTCGTGTCCGCGGCGGTGCGCTCCGGACGCGGCCACGGCGGTGTCTGTCCGTGCTTCTAACTCAACGTGGTCAAGCGCCTGATACCGGTCCTGCATCTCGATGTCCGCGGGGAGGACCCCGGCCATCTCGTAGGTGTCGCCGTCGGTCGTCGTCAGCGACTCCGACAGCGCCATCAGACCGCCACACTCGCCGTAGACGGGGACGCCATCAGCGGCACGGACGGCTATTTCATCGAGTGTGTCGCCGGTTTCGAGCGACTCGCCGTGGAGTTCTGGATAGCCGCCGGGCAGATATATCGCATCGGCATCAGGCACTGAGTCACCGGCGACCGGCGAGAACGGCTCGACGGACGCCTCAGACCGGAGTCGTTCGAGTACTGAGGGGTAGATGAAACAGAACGCGCTGTCCTGTGCAACGGCGACCCGGCGGTCAGCCGGCGAGTCGCCAGTATTTCGCTCCGTAGTCGCCACTTCCGGTGGTGCCCGTGCCGTTTCGACCAGCCGCTCGACATCGATGGTCTCTGCCGCTGTCGAGAGTGCGTCACGGTCGAGCCCGGCCTCTGAGCCCATGTGTAGCCCCAGATGGCGGTCGGGAATCTCAAGGTCTGACATCGGCGGAATTCGACCGAAGTACGTAAGATCCTCGGGAAGCGCGTCCCTGATACCGTCGGCGTGCCGGCCGCCGTGGGCGCGCTGTGCGAGGATGCCGGCCACCTCGATGTCGACACCGATGCGGTCGGCGTACTGCGCGAACCCGAGCGCCGTCGCGGCGACGCTCTCCATGCCAGCCTTCGCGTCTACGACCAGAATGACCGGGAGGTCCAGCCCCTCGGCGACCGCTGCCGTCGATGTCTTCGTCCCGTCGTAGAGGCCCATCACACCCTCCACGACGCAGATATCGCCCGTGCCGCGCCAGTAGGTCCGGCGCATGCCGTCCTCGCCTGCGAGCCAGGGGTCGAGCGTCCGCGAGGGCTCGTCAACCAGCGCCTCGTGGTGGCTCGGGTCGATGAAGTCCGGGCCAGCCTTGGCCGGCTGGGGCTGATACCCGGCGTCTTCGAGCGCTGTCAAGGTCGCCAGCGTGGCAACGGTCTTGCCGACGCCGGAGCTTGTGCCGGCGAGAACGAACCCCTCCATCTTCATGTCCTCTCCTCGGCCGTTGCTGTGGGTGCGTCGCCGATCAGGTCATCGTAGATGGCCGCAAAGCGGTCCCGAACCTCTGCCATCGGAATGCCGGCGCGGTCGGCCAGCGCCAGCGCGCCGCCCATCCCGACCCCCTCCTTGGCCTCGCCGGCGACGAACCGTTCCATCGCGACGTGGTCGCTCCGGTCGAAGCCGGGGTCCGTTACCGTCAGGTCGAGGTCGAGTCTGTCAACCGACGCCCGCACGTCGGCGCTCTCGTCGTCAGCCACGTAGCTTGTTGTCGCCAGTCCGAGCGGTCCCTCGTAGCCGCCGTGGCGGACCAGCGCAGCGACGGCGACGCACTGGCTGCCGCCGGCCAGCGTCACTGCGGTATCGCTCTCGACGGCCCCTGCGGTCAGCCCGGCGAGCGTTGCCAGAACGGGGTCACCCATCCGGCGAACCGCCCGTTTCGGTTCGTTTGCGGCGTCGCCCGGCTCCAGCGAACTGGCTTGCAGTCCCTCGGCGACCACCTCCGATTTCTGCGCTGTGGGGTTTTCGGGGAGCGACGAGGAGACCATCCCGTCCTCGCCCAGCGCACGGAGGACGCCGAGTGCCGTCGTCGTCCCGCCGGGAATGGTTTCGCCCAGATACAGCTCGTCGGCCGGGAGCGACTGGCCGAACTGTCTGGCGGCCGCGAACGCCCCGTGGGCCGTCGACACCGGGTCCTGCTCTGCGATGTCTTTTCCCGGGCGTGCGCCGACTGAGACTGTTGGCGCCCCCGTTTTCTCGGCCAGTCCGCCATCGACAACTGTGACATCAAATCCAAGGACTTCTCGGGCGGCCCGTGTCACAAGTGCCGGCGTCGGACAGCCGCTCGGACTGACTGGTGTCACGTCCGTCCGAACTGGTGTGCCGTATGTCACTAATTCAGCGTCTGCGGCGGGCGTTACCGACATTAGTTCGGGATCGGCTCCGGCGGCGCTGATCCCCGCCCGACCTGCGGTTTCCGTGGTTCCTGCGACGAGTGCAAAGCGCGTGCCGCCACCGGGTGAACTCATTGTGGTTGTATTACCACAAGTCAACTTTAATACCTTGGTGCTGGGGCGGCGTATGATTTATGCCGTACGCCCGCGGTAGCCCGAACATGGACGATTTTGACGAACTCCGCTCGTCGCTAACGCCGCGCGAGGATAACGAGGCGATCGCTTCCTACCAGAACACGACGGCCGTGGCCTGTCCGTCCTGTGAAGAACCGTTCGACGATATGGTCGTCTGCAAGCAGGAGTTCACGTCCCTCAATCTCGATTTCGAGATGGATCTCTGTACAACGATCAACGACGGGAGCGTTGTATTGTTCACGCATAAGTAGCTGACTGAAACCGGGATACGGCGCCGCTATTTCTCCGAATATTCTCTGCACCAATGGCGTGGAATCCGGTACTGGCGACCTATCGAATAATCAGATATGATAACCACAGCGGTGACTTTTTATACAGCTCCCCGCATTGTTTCTAACAGGCACCATACTGGTGCCGCACCACCCCCACCCCCCACCCCCACATTCCTTACCTTTCCACTTCCTGTGAGGCGTCGGCTCCCACATCGACGCCTTGCACTACCTCACCGCCGACAGTCAATTCCAACTTTCAGCGGTACCGTAGTTCTTGATTAGCGACCCATCAGATACGGCCGACTGAGGTGCTGCTGAGAAAACAGACTGGAGTCGCTATCAGCGAGACACAAAAATGGAAGGGGCGGGAGTCGAACCACGCGGAGCCCTTTGCGGGGTAACCACCAACCGATTCTGGCATGTTGGCTGGTAGCGCTCTACCACTGAGCCACCCTTCCAAGCTACCCGTAATACGTTCCTGACAACCAAGTAAGTGATGATTCCGGGTGTTTCCGCACCCAAAACTCCTGATACTCTGCTGCGATTTAACCGGACGCTGGTCTGTGCCTTCCAGCGGCAACGCACAGGGTGTGAGTGGTATCGCCCCTGCGCTCTTTCTTTTCGGATTCACAACAACTTACTTTGTGCTGGCCAGCGACAGCAGTGGATGTGAGCTACACGAAAGTCAACTACACCGACGTGGAACCGGTCGCAGATGCGATGCATTTCCTCCGAGACCCGCTGGACTGTGAGCAGGTCGGCGTCACTGTACTGGACTGTGAGGCCGGCTGGACTGGCAAGCCACACGATCACGCCGACGAAGGCCATGAGGAGGTGTACATCCTCGTCGAGGGGACAGCCACCGTCGAGGTTGACGGCGAAAGCGTGTCTCTGGAAGCGGGCGACGCAATCAAGCTCCCGCCGGAGGCAGAACGGACAATCCACAACGGCGACACCGAGAGCACGTTCGTCCTCGTCGGCGCGCCCTGAAATTCGCAGAAACAGATATTGCAGCCGACGGTCAGGTCGTCAGTACGACCGGACCTTCGGTTCGTAGGTCTCTTCGTCGCCTTCGAGGATGACGGGCTTGTAGTACAGCTCTGGCTGTCCTTCGTTCCAGGCAAGCATCGTGTGCTTGATCCACTCCTCGTCCTTGCGTTCCTGGTGCTCAGCACGCCAGTGTGCGCCGCGGAACTCTTCGCGGGCAAGCGCGCCGAGCGTGATGGCCTCGGCCACGTCGAGGATGTTGCGAGTCTCGATGGTGTGGATAAGGTCCGTGTTGTAGGTCCGGGACGGGTCTTCGACGGCGACATTCTCGTACTCCTTGCGCGCCGACCGGAGGTCCCGAAGGGCCTTCTCAAGGCCTTCTTCAGTCCGGAACACGTTGACGTTGTCAGTCATCGTCTCCTGTACGTCTGCGCGGACTTCGGCGTGGTTGATGCCGTCGGATTCGATGAGGTCCTCGATGCGCTGGCGTTCCTGCTCAACAGTGCTTTCGAGCACCGCTTTCGGTTCGATGGCGGCTCCGTCGGCGGCGACGTCGCCGCTGCTGGCGTCGATTGCGCCGGGGTCGACCGGCGGCTCCACGTCGCCGGGTTCGCTCTTGGCGGACGGGCCAGTCTGGATTTCGGCGGTCTTCATGTCCTTGCCGGCGGCGTGGTGGCCGGCCCGGGCACCGAACACGAGCAGTTCCGGCAGGGCGTTGCCCCCGAGCCGGTTCGCGCCGTGCAGCGAAACACACGCAGTTTCGCCGGCCGCGTAGAGGCCGTCGATGCACGTCTCGCCGTTCTCGTCGGTTTCGACGCCGCCCATGGCGTAGTGTTGGCCGGGCTTGACCGGCATCGGCTCGTCGAGGCCGTCGACGCCCTCGAAGTCCTCCGCGAGGTGGAGGATGTTCTCAAGGCGGTCGAGAATGCGCTCCTCGCCGAGGTGGCGCATGTCGAGGTCGACGTACTCGTCCTCGACGCCGCGGCCCTCGTTGACCTCCGTCAGTTCAGCACGGGCGACCACGTCGCGGGAGGCCAGTTCCCCCTCGTTGTTGGCGTAGCCGTGTTCGAACATGAACCGCTCCTCGTTGTCGTTGTAGAGGATACCACCCTCACCGCGAACCCCCTCAGAAATGAGGACGCCCGTGGACGGCAGCGTCGTCGGGTGGAACTGGATCATCTCCATGTCCTCCATCGGGACGCCGGCGCGGTAAGCCATCGCACAGCCGTCGCCGGTGTTGGCGACGGCGTTCGTGGTGTGGTCGAAGGCCTGTCCCAGCCCACCGGTTGCGAGAATCACGCCGTTGTTGGCGCGGAAGCCCTGAATTTCGCCGGACTTGATGTCGTAGGCGACACAGCCGTGACAGACACGGTCCTCGGGGTCGTCGTGGTCGGTGACCGCGAGCTGGGTCACGTACCACTCGTCGTACACCTCGATGCCGCGCTTGACCGCCTGTTCGTACATCGTGTGCAGCAGGTGGTGACCGGTTTCGGCACCCGCGTACGTCGTCCGCGGATAGGAGAGGCCACCGAACGGTCGCTGAGAGACGCGGCCGTCGTCCTCACGCGAGAAGGGCATCCCCCAGTGTTCGAGCTGGATGACCTCTTCCGGAGCGTCCTTGGCGAAGGTGTCGATGGCAGGGGCGTCGCCGAGGTAGTCGGACCCCTTCATCGTGTCGTACGCGTGGAGGTCCCAGGAGTCCCCTTCCTGAAGGGCGGCGTTGATTCCACCCTCCGCGGCACCTGTGTGGCTCCGAACCGGATGGAGCTTGGTCACGAGGGCAACATCTGCACCCTCTTCGTTCGCTGCAATAGCCGCCCTGAGGCCAGCGCCACCCGCGCCGACCACGATGACATCGTGTTCGTACATTGTGAGAGTGTCTCTTGGCGTGGTTTCGGCTTAGGATTAGCCAAACTTAAGCCTCCCTGTTGCGTTACCGAGAGCTTCGTCACCGATGGGCCGCATTCCGCTTCTGCTATCGGGACGAACTATTAGACGAACTGAGTTTTGTTCCCTCCGATGGAATTATATCACGTGCTGTGAATACTTAGGAACCAACTACTGATATCGGACCCCACAGACAGTCCTACCACGGGCGTTGACCCGCTTCAAACCTGATGCCAGACCAGTACCTCACGTCAACTGACGATTTCGAAGCGTGTTAGCTGAGGCACCCACGGTGCTGGCAGTTACTGACGAGGAATTGACAATACGGTTTGTAAGTCCAGCAATCGAACGCGTACTGGGGTACGATATGGAGTCGCTTGTCGGCACGAACTGGCTGGATCTCGTCCACCCAGCGGATACAGATCGTGTCCTCGCCACACTTACCGGCGAGCGTGAGGACGACGGGACTGAGTACCGGTTCCGGAACGCCGACGGTGACTGGGTCTGGCTCGAAACAACCGTCTCAGAGGACACCGAGACGGACCGCGATTGCCGGGTGTTCACCTCCCGCGATGTCAGCGACCGACCGCGCTTCGAAGCCCAGTTTCGCCAGTTCGTCACGCATACCTCCGACGTGCTCACTGTGTTCGACGAGCAGGGCAACGTTGAGTACATCAGTCCGTCCGTGGAACGCGTCCTCGGCTACAAGCAAGACGAGATGCAGGATTCGGACCTCTTTGGATACGTCCATCCAGACGACCTCCCGAACGCGCTCACCGAGTTCGGCCGGATGATAGACGAACCGGGGTACGTCGCCGTCATCGAGCACCGGTACCGCCACGCAGATGGCGACTGGATCTGGGCAGAGTCCCGCGGCCAGCAAGTCACGAACGGCCCGCTGGAAGACCACGTCGTCGTGACGACCCGCGATATCTCCGCACGGAAACAGCGCGAACAGGAACTCGAACGACAGAATCAGCGCCTTGAGCGATTCTCGGACGCGATTAGTCACGACCTACGGAACCCGCTGGACGTCCTTGACGGCTCGCTCGAACTCGCACGTGAGACAGGCGAAGAAGCACATTTCGAGCGTGCCGAGCGGAGCATCGACCGGATGTACACGCTCATCGATGACTTGCTCGTGCTCGCCAAACAGGGCGTTAATCCCGCGGAAATCGAGACAATCGACCTCAACGCCCTTTCACAGCGGGCCTGGTCGATGGTCGACACGCAGGATGCGACGCTTGAAACCGAGGCCGACGACAGCATCAAAGCCGACGAAGGTGCGATGCTGGAATTACTGGAGAACCTCTTTCGGAACGCTGTCGAACACGGTGGCGACGACGTAACCGTCACTGTCGGGACAGAATCGTGGGGGTTCTACGTCACGGACGACGGGGCGGGCTTCCCCGACGGGACTGCAGACCTGTTCAAACCCGGCTATTCAACGGCCGATGACGGAACCGGGTTCGGGCTCTGTATCGTCGAACAGATCGTCGACGCCCACAACTGGGAGGTCATCGCGACTGACAGCGAGAGCGGCGGTGCGCGATTCGAGTTCATTTGTCGGAACTCCTGACCGCTGTGGGGGCGCCTGCGCTTTGCCGCGACAGACTGCCCGCAGTCCCTTTGCTCCGGTCCGCTGTAAGCCTACAGAGTCTGAAACTCTGTGTCTTCGGCGTCGGCGGTATTGGCGGTCATCTGGGCGCTCGGCTGGCACACGCAGGCCACGAGGTCCACCTCATTGCGAGAGGTGACCACCTAACTGCACTCCAAACTGATGGGCTGTAGGTCGAGAGTATCCACGGCGATATGGCGGTCGACCTCCCGGCGACCGATGACCCGGCCGAGGCCGGGGTGATGCGCCGATGAACAAGGCCGTGACAGCGATTCTCGCGCCGGCGACGGCCAGACGGGAGTAACAGGCGAGCCCGACCACGACAGTACAGAGTGGGGAACGGACGCACCACGCCATCATCGTTGTCGGACTGTGCAACTTTACATTATATCCGCCGACTGGAACCGAATGTAGCCGAACCCGAGTGATAGAACGAGCCAGCCCCCAAGAATGGCGAATCCGGCCCACTTCGGAGGGTAGAATGAAGCCGATACTGGGTAGGACATTATTTCGTCGAACGTGGGGATTATCGCCCGTGCCGCGTAGCCGACTGCCGCAGTCGGGTTGAGAGCGTGGACGACAATCAGCCACGGAGGTGCACCGGAATCTGGGGGCGTGTAGCCGACAGTGATGACCTGCAGAATAGCTGTTACAACGTCCCACCCGAGCTGAAAGAGGATGTACAGTCCCCCCGCACCAATAACCGCCGTGTACTGAGACTTCAGTATCGACGAGAAGCCGATACCAATTGCGACATAGACCGCACCGTAGAAGACCGTCAAGATGGTGTAGAGCACGAATTTGACGGCCGCAAATGACTCGTAGGTGAACAGTGCGAAGACAGCGACGACAAAATAGCCGCCGAGGATAGCGATAGTCAAAACGGCACACCGGCCGATGAACTTCCCGAAAATAACGTCACGGCGCGAGTTCGGCAGGCCGAGCAGGAGCTTGATGCTCCCGCTGTCGCGCTCACCGGCGATAGCGGCATAGGAGATGCCTAACCCCAGCAGTGGGACAAAGAAACTCATCGGCTGACCCATACTGTTGAGCAGCGCCAGCGTGCTAGTCGGGACATCGCTCGCCGAAGCCGTCAGCGGGACGTGCTGAATCGCCGCCCAGAATCCGGCGACGAGGACGAACAACAGGGTGGTCGCGAGGAACGTTCCTGAGCGGATTGCGTCGTTGAAATCTTTCCTGATGACCGCAGGGAGGGACATTTGTTGAATAGTTGTCCAGAGTTGCCAATAAATCTTGATAGCTCCTGAACGCACTGTGGGCCTATGTCCCTATAGTGACTGTCTCAGGCTACTCTGGGTCACAGCGGGAGCAGCGCGGAAGCCCACGACTTTAGTCGTGGAGGAAGCGCGTACGCTTTTGAAACAACTGACCAATGACAGGTGGCGACAGACACAGCGTACCTGACAACTAGCGGCTTTCTGCAGAAGGAATGCTACCCTGAATTCACCAGAACTTCAGGTTGTTCTTGACCGCTTCCCGCTTGAGTTCTTGGATGTGCTCGGTCAGCGGGATATCCTTTGGACACACTTCGGTACAGGAGAACTGGGTCTGGCAGCGCCAGACGCCGTGTTCCTGCTCGATGATACGGAGGCGTTCCTGCTTGCGGTTCTCGCCCTCGCGCTCGTCCATCGCGAAGCGGTACGCCTTGTTGATAGCGGCGGGGCCGAGGTACTCGTTGTCGCCGGCGGCGATGTTACACGAGGACATACACGCGCCACACCAGATACACCGCGTGGACATCTTGACCTTCTCGCGGTTCTCCCGGGTCTGGCGCTGCTCTTCGAGCTTGTCGTCCGGGGTCTCGTCGGCATCGAAGTACGGTTCGACGGCCTCCATCTGGTCGTAGAAGTGTTCCATATCGACGACGAGGTCCTTCACGACCTCCTGATGGGGCAGCGGCTCGATGCGGACCGGGTCCTCAAGCTCGGAGATCTGCGTCTTGCAGCCGAGGCGCTGTCGTCCGTTGACGAACAGGGCGTCTGACCCACAGACGGCCTGTCGGCAGGAGTGTCGGAAAGTCAGCGAGGAGTCGTAGTGGTCCCGTGCGTAGATGAGGGCATCGAGGATGGTCATGCCCTTGTGGAACGGAACGCGGAAGTCGTCGAAGCGTGGTTCCTGCTTCCCCTCGACTTCGGGGTCGTAGCGGAACACTTTCAGCGTGATCGTGTCTTCGTCGTCGAGCGTCTCCTCTTCGACTTCTCGCTGGGCCTGCTCCTGTGCCTGTCGTTCGTCTCGCTGTGCACGCCGACGGTCGCCCGGGGATTCGACCTCGGGCTCTGTTTCCTCGTCGGCCTCTGTCTCGGTTTCCTGTTGTTCGATTTGCGTACTCATAGTTCAGACGAGGGTCGTCATGGCCAGCGACACGCGGGTCCCCTGCACGACGAGCAGAAGGCCAGCGATGCCGAGCATGTATTTGACTGCGTTTTTCTGGGAACCGGTGAGTCCCTGATTGACCAGCGCGTTGTACACGCCGTTGACGCCGTGGAACGTCGCGGTCACGAGGAACAGCCACATCGTCGCAAAGTAGCTGACCTGGCTCATCCGAGCCTGCGTGCCAAGGAACGTGATATCCGAAGCGTGGTTCACGAAGTGCAACAGCATGAAGTGGAACGCGAGCACGCCGATGAGGAACACCGCTGTCAGGCGCTGGAACAGCCAGCGACGCCCGCCGCGGTCAAAGGAGGAGTAGTGCTGTGCCATCAGGCTAGTTTCCCCCCGAGGAACGTCGGCACGCTTGCGATGACGATTGCGCCGGTCAGCAGGAGCGACGCGTAGAAGCTCTTGTCCTGCGATTCCAGCCCCACGCCGAGATCAACCATCAGCAGTCGAATCCCGTTGAGGATGTGGAAGACGGCGACGGCCAGCAGGCCGACTTCAAGGAACCGGACGATCAGCAGCGATTCGAGGCCGCTGAGCGTGCTGGTATAGAGGTCACTGCCTGCCTGCGCGCTCGCCGGATCGACGCCGACCGAAGTGCTCAGCACCGCGATGTGGGTGAACAGGTAGCCCACGAGAACCCAGCCGGTGAACTTGTGGAAGATCCAGGCCCACATCCCGGCCGTGAACTCCCGCCACCGTCCGAAGTCCTCGACGGTGCCGCGATTGTAAGACTGACTCATACACTGGGGGGTTAGTCCGGGGACAGATAGTAGTTTCTACAATGGATGCGTATCGCCGGAATCTCGTCCGAAGACGTTCGTCAATTGACTACTCTGCAGTTACCAATCGTCGTCGTCAGCCCGGCGGTTCCACTCGATAGCTCGCTGTGTCCGGTCATCAAGTCGGACCAGATGACAGAGAGGGTTGCCGGGATACACCAGTGGGTTCTCAAGGATGCCGACCAGCAGGCCGGTAAACGGCGCACGCATCAGTGTATTCTCCGTTTTGAACGGATTGGCGATCGTACAGATCACGTCGTCTTCGTACACCAGGTCACCGCGGTCGTAGTGCATATCCACCAGTCCGCCCGAGTCCGCACGGATCCAGGTTTTCTCGCCGCTGTCGTCGATGACTGTCCGCCAGCCCGGCCACCGGACGGTGTCGGAGTCCCGGAGACCAAACTCCGCAAGCACCGACCGCACACTCTCCAGCGCTGAGTCGATGAGCGGTCGCTGGAACCGATGGGCTTCGCCCATCTCTATCGTGATCGTCGGGACGCCCGAATCGCTCAGCTCCCGCCGGAGCGACCCTGACGGGCCTTCCGAGGAGATGATGACGTTCGACGAGAAGGCGTTTGCGACCCGCGCAACCTTCGGGTCGTCCATGTCCGCCCGGACGTGGAGCATATTCGTCCGCCCACGCGTTGACGTGTGGAAGTCGAGGCCCACGTCACAGGGAGCCAGAAAGTTCCGGAAAATCTCGTGGGCCATCCGTTTCGCGCTCGTCGACTCGGGGTCGCCGGGGAACGAGCGGTTCAGGTCGCGGTCGTAGATCGGCAGGTACCGCTCCTGTGCCAGAAATGCAGGGACGTTCAGCACTGGCAGACAGATCAGCGTCCCCGCCAGCCCGTCGTGGTTCCATTCGTGGGCGACCTCTCGAACGACCTCGATGCCGTTGAGTTCGTCACCGTGTGCCGCTGCAGTGAGAAACACGGTCGGACCGGGCCGCTTCCCGTTGACGATGGTAACCGGCATCCGGACGGCATCCCCCAGATACGTCTCGCTGACCGTGTAGCGAATGTTGCGGGTTTCGCCCGGCGCAACGATTCCCCCGTCGTAGGTGAACGGCTCGGCCTCGTCCATGCCATCACAACGAGAGGCGGCGGCTAAAACCCCTCCGGCAAGGCGGTCCCCCGGTAGAGTCGTCCCGCATTACATATCCGTACATCTATACTGCGGCCGACAGAAGGCGACAGCATGAGCGACCAGGATATTACCGTTGGCGTTCTCAGCCTCCACTCCAGCAAGGAGTCGAAGGCCATCCTGAACGCAGTCGATGAGATGGGCTACGACACGGAGTGGCTTCGCGCCGAAAACACCGCGATCAGCGTTACCGACGGCGAAATGACGCTCGAGCCCGCCGTTGATGTGGTCGCAAATCGGCTGCTGCTCTCCAGCGACGAACACCCCGCGGAAGGGATCGGCCTCGGGATGACTATCAGCCGGCTCGCACCGACGTTGAACGAGCCGATGGCGGCGACGACGGCCCTCCACAAGTTCGCAAGCGCTGCCGCGCTGGCCGATGCCGGCGTTCCGGTCCCGGACGCCCTGCTCGCGCTATCGAGTGACCTGCTGAACGAGGAACGGGACCGCTTCGGTGATCGTGCGGTGTACAAGACGGCCATCGGCACCCACGGCGGCGGGACGTGGATGGTCGATCTGGAAAACCAGGTCAACGCACAGGTCGGTGGCCGCTACGCGTTCTTACAGGAGTACATGGAACACGACGAGCAGCGCCACCACGACCTTCGCGTGTACGTCGTCGGCGACCAGATCGTCGGGGCGATGAACCGCTATGCGCCCGAGGGCGAGTGGCGGACGAACGTCGCGCTCGGCGGCGAGGTCGAGGACATGACGGGTGAACTCCCCGAGCGAGTCAGGGAAATCGCGCTCGATTCGGTCGACGCCATCGGGCTGGATTACGCCGGCGTCGACATCGTCCAGAGCGATGACGGCTACTACGTGCTCGAAGTGAACCCCACTGCCGGGTTCCGTGGCCTGTTCAAGGCCAGCGGCGTCAGCCCTGCCCCGTACATCGCTCAGCTCGCCATCGAGCGGGCCGGCGGGAGTGTCGATCATGAAACTGTCGAGCGACTCTCCGACCGGCTTGACGACTCCAAGCCTGCGTGTACGCCGAAGAAGCCACAGCCGAAAGCACAGGAGAACGTCGTCGTCGGCTACATCGAGGAGGTTGTCGTCACCGGGACGCAGGGGACAAAGTCCGTCCTCGCGAAATCCGACACTGGCGCGACCAGAACCAGTATCGACGCCAAGCTCGCCGCGGAAATCGGAACGGGGCCGATTCTCGACATCGTGAAGATCAAATCAGGGAGCCTCAAGTCCGGTCGTTCGCGCCCGGTCGTCGACCTCGTCGTCGGCGTCGGCGGGACCCAGCACACCGTCACCGCCAGCGTCGAAGACCGCGGGCACATGGACTACCCGCTGTTGCTGGGTCGGGACATCCTCAAGCACTATCAGGTCGACGTGACCCGCCGTGCGGACGACGAGTCAGACGTGGAAACAGAGGAAGAAGAGCAGAGCGAAGAGTAGCGACGCGTTCGTACCAGCTTTCGAGCCGTCTCAGTCCTCGCGCACTTCTGCGACGCTTTCGGCGATATCCTCGCTGGCCCGCCACAGATACAGGCTCGCGTAGCTCCGATACGGCGACCACCGCTCGGCGTACTCGCGCATCTCCGCGCGGCTGTACCCGTCACCGACGACGGCCTCGAACCCCTTGCGGATGCCGAGGTCGCCGACCGGGAACACATCTTTTCGGCCGAACGCGAACAGGAGTTGCATATTTGCGGTCCAGTCGCCGACCCCCGTAATGGCGGTCAGTTCCTCGTGGATCTCCTCGTCGGCGGCGTCCTCGAACGTTTCCAGCGAGTAGCCGTGTTCCAGAAACGCATCGGCGACCTCGTTGACGTAGCGGGTTTTCTGCCGCGAGAGCCCGGCGTCCCGGAGGTGGTCGTTGTCAGCGTCTTTGATGCCCGCCGGTGTCACGGTGACGGCGTCGAACAGTCGCTCCCGTGTCGCGGCGGCCGACGCCATCGACACCTGCTGGCGGAGAATCGAGACGACGAGCCGCTCGAAAAGGTCCGACGCCGGGTCGAGCGTGAGTTCGCCGTGTGTCTCGACCAGCGGCCCGATATCGGGGTCTGCGCGTAACACCTCATGTGGCGAGTCACTCATGGCTCTGTGATACTGACTCGACGGAAAAGAACGTATCTGTCGCCGTTAGCCGTCAGCGATGATAGGGTCCGGATTTGGTGAGGCGACACCGGCAGCGCCGACAGGCTCCGCCGGGTTGCCCACGACTGTCGTTTCCGGGGTCACGTCATCGACGACGACTGCGCCAGCGCCGACGGACGCGTTCTCTCCAACGGTGATCGGTCCCATTATCGAGGCATCAGCGCCGATGGTCGCGCCGTCCTTGACCGTCGGGTGGCGCTTTTCGCGGCGCATGGACGTGCCGCCGAGGGTGACACCGTGGTACAGGAGCACGTCGTCGCCGATTTCGGCCGTCTCCCCGATGACGATGCCCATCCCGTGGTCGATGAACACGCGCTCGCCGATCTCCGCGGCGGGGTGGATCTCGACGCCGGTCAGGAACCGCGCGACGTGGGAGATGAGTCTGGCGAGCAACGTTCGGTCGTTCGCCCAGAGCCAGTGGGCGACACGATAGGCCCAGATCGCGTGCAGGCCGGGGTACGTGAGCGCGACCTCCATCGCGCTGGTCGCCGCCGGGTCCTTTGTGAGTGCTGTACGAATATCCGCTTTCAGTCGGTCAAACATGGTGTGTAGTGTGGGTGGTGTCGTCTGTAGACGGGACGGCTGGCCGGGCCGAAGCACTGGACATTAGAATCGACAACAGCGACGGGAGAAGCGGTGACTGCCTGTGGTTCGAAGCGGGCGAGCAACGTGGCGTGAAGTTCGGTCGCCCATGATTACCACAACTACGACGCTCGATAGCTTAAAAGAGCGTGTCATAGAAAGCGCCACATGCAAAGCAGCAGGGTGCGGAAAGTGTGTCCAACACAACCGCGACCCTGCAGGACGTAGGTTCGGTTAACGACTTCTTGAATGCGGCGGCTACCGAGACAGTACCGCTGTTCGAGCATCTTGAGTTCGAGTTTCTGCTGGAGTACGACGTGTTCGCCCCCTCGGGGCGGGGGCGAACACGAGTCCATGAGCCACCAGACCTCTTTCGCGGCTTTCTACACTGCTACTACAAGGATGTATACGGCACACGTCCAGTCACACGAGAACTCCAGCACAGCCTCGTCTGGTACTACTGCGGACTCGACAAACCACCATCCAGAGACACAGTTGACCGGTTTCTTACCGATCTCGAACACGTCATCGATGATGTCTTCAAGAGACTCGTCGAGCAGGCCGCCTGCCGGGGCCTGCTCGACTCGACGTACTCCATCGACTCAACCCACATCGAAGCGGTCCAGTACAACGACGCCGCCTCGTGGAACTACGACCCAACAGCTGAGGAACACTACTACGGCTTCGGCTGTACGATCGTCTCGACCGGTCCAAAGATTCCGATAGCAGCGGAGTTCACACAGAGCAAACAAGCGGATCAAGAGACGGCGATGCGCGTCACGTGTGACGCGCTCGCCGTCGATACACCCATCTGGATGCTTGGAGACAGCGCATACGATATCCTCGATTGGCACGACCACCTGCTGGCCGCAGGGGTCGTGCCAATTGCCCCGTACAACCCGCGAAATACCGACGATCCGCTCGATATCGAGTATAGGGTCGAAGATCGTATCACCGAACACAGTGAGGAAGTTCTGCTCAAACAGTCCATCTTGGACGAGACGTACAACCACCGGATAGGAGTCGAACGAACTAACGATGCCGTCAAGGACTGCGGCCTCGGGCACGTCCGCGCCCGAGGCCGCGTCCACGCTCGAACAGAAGTGTTCGTTGCGCTCTGCCTACGGCTCGTCGTTGCAATCACCAACTACGAGCGAGGAAACGAGCCGGGCTGTGAGATGCTATGAGATGGATTCTATGACACGCTCTAAAAGGCAGTGATTCGACCAGCAATTAAAGAAAGCAGCGGGAGGTCCACAGGCCACTAAGCGGTGACCGAGGCAAAAATCATGCAGTTTCGAGGCGGAGCCTCCGGCCTCAAGGAGTGAGCGAAGCGAACGAGTAGGCCGGAGAGGAAGCCAACAACCCGGACACAGACCACGGACTGTTGCCGTCTGTTCTCCCCAACGCTGATAAAACACCGAGCACACGTCTGAGCCATGGAAGTGCGGCGCACTGTTTCAGTCAAACTCGACGTGGACAGCAACGACGCCGCACTTCTCCGCGAAACCGTCGATGAATTTCTGTGGGCCGCCAACTACGTCGTAGACCACGCATGGCAGGGCGAATACAAAACGACGAGCAAGGCCCAGTTGCAGGCAGAAACCTACGACGACGTGCGTGAGCAAACACGATTGCACGCGAATCTCGTCCAGAACGCTCGCAACAAGGCCGCCGACGCCGTACAGAGCGCCGTCGCCCGCTGGAAGCAGGGCGAGTACGCGGGAAAACCGCACTTCACGAGTCCGACCGTGGTGTACGACAAACGGTGCGCGACATTCCACGACGAGTACGTGTCGCTGGCGACCGTTGAGGGCCGTATCGAAGTCGAGTACCTCCTTCCCGCCGCCGACCGCGACACACCACACAGTCGGTATCTCGACAGCGACGACTACCAAGTGACGGGCGCAGAACTGCACCACAGAGACGGCCAGTGGTTCCTTCATCTCCGTACAAGCGCGGAGGTGGAGTCTGACACGCCGAAACAGGCGACGACCGGGCACAGGACAGTCCTCGGCGTTGACCTCGGCGTGAACCAACTCGCTGTTACTTCGACAGGGACGTTCTGGAGCGGCCACGAGTTCGACCACTGGAGGCGCGAGTACGAGGAGCGGCGTGGCTCGCTCCAGCAGTGTGGCACGCGGGCCGCTCACGAGAATATCCAGTCGGTCGGAGGGAAGGAAACGGGCCGGTTCAAACTGATGCTCCACCGGATTGCCAACGGTATCATCGAAGAAGCCGCCGAGAACGGGTGTACGATCATCGCCTTCGAGGAGTTGAGCGGCATCCGTGACCGACTCCCCGAAGCGTCGTGGGGCCACAAGTGGGCGTTCGAGCGGTTGTACGAGTACGTGAAATACAAATCCGAGTTGCACGGCATTGATGTGGCAGTGGTAGACCAGGAAAACACGTCACGTCGTTGCTCACACTGCGGGTTCACCCACCCGGACAACCGCGACAGCGAGGCGTTCGTGTGCCTGAAATGCGGCTACGAGAACCACGCCGACTACAATGCGGCAAAAAACATCGGTTTGCGGTATCTCCGTCGTAACCAAACTGGGGACGGTGGAGGCGCACCCGTAGGCGTGCGCTTGAATCGCGGGACATTGAACGCGAACGGAGAGTATGAGACTCCTGCCGGAGATTCCGGCCAGAGCGGGAGTCCACGCGAAAGCCCCACCCTCAACGAAGCGAGGTCGTCAGACCGAGCGAAGTAGGGTGGGGTAGTTTACGTCATGCCCTTCCCGAGCAGTTCTCGGGCGATGATGTTCTTCTGGATCTCGGTCGTCCCCTCGTAGATCTGAGTGATCTTGGCGTCGCGGTAGAACCGCTCGACGTCGAAGTCGTTGACGTAGCCAGCGCCGCCGTGGATCTGGACGGCCTCGTCGGCTGTTTCGACGGCGACGCGGGAGGCCTTTTCTTTGGCCATTGAGGCCAGCTGGGTGAGCTTGTCGGCGTCGTTGTCGACGCTCCAGGCGGACTTGTGAGTTAGCTGGCGTGCCGCCTCGATTTCGGTGAACATCTCGGCGAGTTTGTGCTGGGTGGCCTGGAACTCTGAGATGGACTGGCCGAACTGCTCGCGGTCTTGGGCGTACTCCAGCGCGCGCTCGGCGGCCCCGCGAGCGATACCGACGCCCTGTGCGGCCACGCCGGTCCGGGTCTCGTCGAAGAACTGCATTATCTGGAGGAAGCCGGCCCCACGCGTTCCCACAAGGTTGTCTTCGGGGACGCGCACATCGTTGAGAATGAGTTCTGCGGTATCCGACGCACGGATACCCAGTTTCCCCGTAATCTTCTCGGCTTCGAACCCGTCGCGGTCGGACTCAATGAGAATCTGCGAGAAGCCGTTGTACCGCCCCTCCGCGTCCGGGTCAGTCTCACAGAGCACGACGAAGTAGTCGCCGACCGAGCCGTTAGTGATCCACATCTTGTTGCCGTTGATGACCCACTCGTCGCCGTCCTTTCGCGCCTGCGTCGACACCGACGACACGTCCGAGCCGGTGTCGGGTTCGGAGATGGCCGCGCCCATGATGGCGTCGCCCGTGGCAACGGGCTCCAAGTACTCCTCCTTCTGGGCCTCTGAGCCAAACCCGATGAGGGCGTCAGCACCGAACGCGGCCGACTGGATGCTCAGACCGATACCGGGATCGGCCGCGAACAGTTCCTCGGCGATGATGGCGTTCGTCAGCATATCGTAGCCTGCGCCACCATACTCCATCGGGATGTTCGCCCCGGTTAACCCCATCTCAGCGGCTTTTTCGACGATTTCTCGGGGGAACTTCTCTTCAGTGTCGTACTCGGTCGCGACGGGTTTGATTTCATTTTCCGCGAACCGGGCTATCTCGTCCTGTATCTGTCGCTGCTCTTCTGTCAGTCCGAAGTCCATATGTGGTGTGTTGACGTGATATGCATTAATGGTTTGTAATCCGAAATAAACTGGAGAGTGGTTTTCTAATGAGAGAAACGTTGAAGCCTCGGCCGGCAGTGGAACGATATGTCATGGATTTCGAGGATATTGACACTATCGCCGTGCTCGGTGCCGGGAATATGGGCCATGGAATCACCGAAGTGGCCGCGCTCGCAGGCTACGACGTGCGGATGCGAGACATCAAAGACGAGTTCGTCGAGGACGGCTACGGCAACATCGAGTGGTCGCTGAACAAGCTGGCCGAGAGAGACCAGCTCACCCAGGAGGAAGCCGATGCGGCGCTTGACCGCATCACGCCGCTGGTCGATGTCGAGGAAGCAGTCAGCGACGTCGACGTGGTCATCGAAGCCGTGCCGGAGAAAATGGAGATCAAGAAGGACGTGTACACAGAGGTCGAAGAACACGCGCCCGAAGACGCCATCTTCGCCACCAATACATCCAGCCTCTCCATCACGGAGTTGTCGGAAGTGACCGAGCGGCCCGAGCAGTTCTGTGGGATGCACTTCTTCAATCCGCCGGTGCGGATGCAACTGGTCGAGGTCATCTCCGGCGCACACTCGGGCGACGACACGCTGGAAGCCATCGAGGCGCTTGCCGAAGACTTCGGCAAAACACCGGTCCGCGTCCGCAAGGACTCGCCGGGATTCATCGTCAACCGCATCCTCGTCCCGCTGATGAACGAGGCCGCGTGGCTCGTCCACGACGACGCGGCGACCATCGCCGAGGTCGACTCGACGACGAAGTTCGACATGGGCCTGCCGATGGGGTCGTTCGAACTCTCGGACCAGGTCGGCAACGACGTGGGGCTGCACGTGCTTGAGTACATGCACGAGGTCCTCGGCGAGCCGTACGCCCCGTGTCCGCTGCTCGAAGAGAAGGTCGAGAACGAGGAACTCGGGAAGAAGACCGGGAAGGGCTTCTACGACTATGAGAACGGCGGCGTCGACATTCCGACGGATGCCGGCCGCGAAGATGTCGAGCACCGCCTCGTCGCCGTGATGGCAAACGAGGTCGGGAAACTCGTCGAGAACGACGTCGCTCCCGTTGCAGACATTGACCAGGCTGTCCAGCTCGGCGGCGGCTTCCCGGACGGTCCCGCAAAAATCGCCGACAAGACCGGTCTGGAGACGCTTATCGACACACTCGAGGAAACCCACGAGGAGACCGGCGCGGAGCGCTATGCCGTCGCTGACGGCCTCCGAGAGGCTGCCGAGTCGGGCGGCTTCTACGGCAGCGACGACGATGCGCCGGCGGAGTTCGACAACGTCACCGTCGAATATCCCGGTGACATGGTCGGTCACATCGAACTCGACCGTCCACACCGGATGAACACCGTCAGCCCGGACCTGATGGACGACCTTGCCGACGCCGTCGACCTGCTCGAAAATGACGACGAGGTGCGTGCCATCCTGCTGACCGGAGCCGGCGACAAGGCGTTCTCCGCCGGGGCCGACGTGCAGGCGATGGCCTCGAACGCGACGCCGCTGGACGCTATTGAACTCTCCCGCAAGGGCCAGCAAACCTTCGGCAAGCTTGAGGAATGCTCGATGCCAGTCGTCGCCGGAATCGACGGCTACGCGCTGGGCGGCGGGATGGAACTGGCGACCTGTGCCGACCTCCGCGTGGCCTCGGAACGCTCCGAACTGGGCCAGCCAGAACACAACCTCGGCCTACTGCCGGGCTGGGGCGGCACGCAACGCCTCGCTCGCATCGTCGGCGAAGGCCGCGCCAAGGAGATTATCTTCACCGGCGACCGCTACGACGCCGAGGAGATGGCCGAATACGGCTTCATCAACGAGGTTGTCGACAACGACGCCCTCCACGAGCGAGCGCTGGAACTGGCCAAAGACATGGCCGCCGGTCCGCCAGTCGCACAGAAACTCACCAAGCGCGCCATGCTCGCCGGCCGCGACGACATCGACGCTGGCCTCGAAGTCGAATCACAGGCCTTCGGCCACCTCATCGGGACCGACGACGTGATGGAGGGCATCAACGCGTTCATGGGCGACGGAGAGCCGGACTTCGAAGGGAAGTAATAGCGGACAGTCGCCCGCCGAGCAAATACGTCCCATCTTTTTGCTGGAGACGTCTCGGGGATGGTCTGCTTACGCTAGCCACACGCCTGTGGTACGCATCCTCAGGTAGCGTTGATTTCGATGGGGTTAAATTGGTCCACCCGGAACGTTTGAGTACGCTCGGTTGGTGTAGTCCGGCCAATCATCTTGGCCTTTCGAGCCGAGGACCAGGGTTCAAATCCCTGACCGAGCACATTACTGTCGCAAACAAGTTCGCAAGCAACTGCTGCATCAGCCGTTCGGTGCAGCACCCCGCTGAACAGGTTTGGTGCGCACTCGCGCTTTCAGCCTCCGAGTTGCACGGTGTACCTGGTCTGTGTCCCGAGATACGTCCTGGAATCTGTGACCGTTAGGGGGGTCGTTGTTCCCCGACTGATGCCGCTCCATATCGGGTCGCCGCCGAAAGAAAGCGCGTGCACACCGGTCGCGTCATCGCTCCGGGTCCAGCAGACAACTGTGTCAGCTGTCGTCTGAATCTCCCGTAGCGACCGTTCGAACGAGTAGCTCTAGACACGCTCTCCGACAATTCGGTCAACGGCATGGACCGTCGTCTCGCCACCAGAAACGCACACTATCCCATCCCGCACGATCGGCCGATTCGTCCCGCAATGACCCCACTGCCCCGCCAGTGGGCCGTTCGTCTGGTATATCCACCGAACTGCGTCACCTTCCGGCGGGCCGGGACGCTTGTCACTCGCCGCTGGTCCGTCGCTGTCTCAGGACGTTGGCCGGACCCTCTTGTCGTGCCCGTCGGAGACGCTGACGGTAGGCAAACCAGTGGTAGCCGCTATCCTGACAGTCGATTGGCTCAAATAAATCTACAAGATTTTATTTTAGATGATAAGCTGTTATATACTCATATTTAACAGATAAATAACTAAAAGAAAACATATTTGTATGTGTATATAAACCCAGTAGTACATGGACCGACGAACATACATCGGTACGATTGGAAGCAGCATGGCTGCACTCAGCCTTGCCGGATGCAGTGGTAGCGACGGGGGAGACGGAAACGAGTCAACATCAACGCCCGAACCCACGTATGAAGTAGACCAGGAAGCACCGGCGCGACTGAAATTGCTCTCAGTGAGTGGGCCAAAAGAGGTCGCGTTCGGTGACACCATCAAGGGTGACGTGACTGCTGTCAACGTCGGTGGCGAGCTGATCTCCGGGGATGCGACCATCGAGTTCGTCCATTCAGAATCGGGTGCCACTGAGCCACAGACAGTTACCGTCAACGCTGATGGCCTGAAATCCGGCGAAGAAGTCTCGCATAGCTATCGTGTTGACGCCAACTACGCCGGTGCATGGGCGTTTGAAACGTCTTCGGACTTCTACGCTGTCGACGATACAGTCACGTCAACCGTGTCGGTCCTCCCGAAGCAGGGGAGCACTGGGGAAACCATTGAGCTTGCGAGTGGGGTTCAGGCCACAGTGTCCGATATGACCTATGAACAGATGATAGCCTACGAGTTGTCTCCTGGCGAACGGACCATAGGCGACAACACTGCACATGCTATCCGCGAAACGGTCTCAGATAATATCCTGCTGATTCTGAGCGTTACGTTCGAGAATGGAACGGGTGAGGCAAAGACAGTGTCAAAAGACGACTTTGTTGTTCCCGAATCGAGCTTCGTGAGCGAGTCGGCCGCAGGTCGTGACGGAACGAATGCAGTCGGGGAGAACATCAACCCGGGACAGACCTACAGCGGCCACCTGATTTACGCTGTCCCGAAGGCTCAGATTGACGACCTCACATTCGGCATAAACCTCGCTGAGGGGAGTGCGGTCGCTGATATCGAAATCCCGCTACAGTCTCCCGGTGGCTTCCCCGAGTTCGAACTGGCGAATATCGATGTGCCACCGGAGGATGTTACAGGCGATGAAGCAACAGTTGCGATGGAGGTCGAAAATGTGGGTGACAGCGCCGGAATGTTCAAATCTATCTTCGAGTTCAAAACACCCGAAGAGTCAGGCTTATTTGCCAGCTATTCCGCCGATACGTGGTACATTGACGCCGATGGCCCCTTCACACAGCGGATTCCCGCTGGAGAAACTAGAACCATCGAACTGGTGACGGAGCCGGATTCGGACAGACGGTGGGACTACCGGACGACACCTTTCGGAGCGGAGTGGACGTTCGAGGCCGTAGAATAGGTGTAGGGCCCCCTCACGAGTACACTACTGTGACTTCTATGTCTCCCGCTTCTCGAACGAGTCAACAGCGGTAGGTATTTTTCGGGGCCGGGCGACGGGCAGACCATGCAAGCTGTCGTACTCGCGGCGGGGCAGGGGACGCGTATGCGGCCGTTGACGGACCACACACCGAAGCCGATGCTTCCGGTCGCTGACCGGCCGCTGGTGGCACACACCGCAGACACCGCGATTCAGGCGGGGGCCGACGAACTCATCTTCGTCGTTGGCTATGAGGCCGAGGCAGTCCGCTCGTACTTCGGCGATGAGTACGGCGGCGTCCCGGTCAGCTTTGCCGTCCAGGAGGAACAACTGGGGACCGCCGATGCGGTGGCCGCCGCAAAGGACCATCTTGAGGGTCCCTTCGCAGTCCTCAACGGCGACAATCTCTACGACGCCGAGAGTCTCAGCGGCCTCTTTGACGCCGCGCCGTCGGTCGCCGCCTACCGCGTTGACGACCCGACAAGCTACGGCGTCCTATCAACTGAGGGCGACACCATCACCGGCATCGTCGAGAAACCGGACGACCCGCCAACGGACCTGGCGAACGCAGGCGCGTACGTCTTCCCGGCCGAGGCACGGGACTGGCTGGACGTGCCCCTCAGCGACCGCGGGGAGCGCGAAATCACGGATGTCCTTGCGAAAGTCATCGAGGAGTCGACAGTCACCGCCGTTGCGGTCGACCGCTGGCTGGATGTGGGCCGTCCCTGGGAGCTACTGGAGGCCAACGAGTGGAAACTGGGACAACTGGACCGGCGACTCGACGGGGAGGTGCGGGGCGATGCGGACCTGCGCGGCGAAGTCGTCGTCGAGGCGGGTGCAGTCATCGAACCCGGCGTCGTCATCGAGGGGCCAGCGCTGGTCCGCTCTGGCGCTCACATCGGGCCGAACGCCTACATTCGTGGGGCGACCCTTCTGGGTGAAGATACCCACGTCGGCCACGGGGTCGAACTCAAGAACACGGTTTTGATGGCTGATTCGAACGTTCCCCACGTCTCCTACGTGGGTGACAGCGTCATCGGTCGCGATGTCAACTTCGGCGCTGGAACGCAGGTGGCGAACCTTCGCCACGACGGCGACCCGGTCCGAATGACGGTGAAAGGCGACCGCGTCTCGACGGGCCGGCGGAAGTTCGGTGTCGTCGCGGGCGACGGCGCAAAGACGGCCATCAACACCAGTCTGAACGCCGGCGTTGTCCTCTCATCGGGCGCGACGACGACACCCGGCGAATCCGTCACTCGGGACCGATAGCGAGGACCTCGCAGCGAGCATCTGTGTACGATGACTCCACGCAGGTGTCCTTTTGTTTCTGATTCGTCATTCGTGTATGTTCGTGACGTTCAGTGCAAGTATGTGGGATTAAGTGTCGTGAAAGACATTCCCAACTAAGATGGTCGACCCGACATCGGATCACCACGAAGATATCGACGAGGACGAGGCACCGGAGTGTGCTACCTGCGGTGACGCTATCGCTAACGAAGTGACCCACCGAGTCATTACATGGATCGAGGACGGCAGTGTCGAAACTGCCCACTTTTGCAACGACGACTGCCGACTAGAGTGGCAGTAACGCGTCTACTCTAACTGTCTTCTGGACAGCGACCGCTTGCCGGGTGTGTCACTCGCGATTCGAGCCGTTTGGGTGCATCTCGCCGCTGCATCAACTGCCTGTTTTGCCAGCCATCTGCGTATCGATGTGGTGGACGGCGTCGGGTGAGAGAAGTCGTCCGGTGGGTAGTTCGACCCAGCCGTTTGCGAGGACCCGAACCGCACCCTCGTGCAGGACTGTCTCCTGATCGATATCGGCGTACACAATGGCATTCTCGTAGTCTTTGACGAACTGATCTACGGCATCATCCCAGGCTGGTTCCGTTGAGATGACCATAGCTCGATTATGCTATGGCTGTCATAAACTCTTGGTGTACACTTTATCACCCCGTTGTCACCTCTTCTTTCAAAACCGTTGACGCAATCAACTCCGACAAACCAATTGGGTGTTAACATCCTGCACATATTTGGGATGGCCTAGTGAATACCGCGGTATGACATGACCGGAGGCAATCACGCTGACTGGCGTCAGGCCGAGGAAGAGTACACTGACGAAGTCATCGGCGACGACACGCTGGGCGAGATGTTCGCCGCAAGCGCGGCACGGAACGCCGACACAACAGCTCAGCTGTACAAGGGTGGCGTCTACGACCGGTCACTGACTGACGACGTGATACCGGCGGCTCCTGACGGCGACTACGCCGCTCTCAGCTACGAACGGATGCATCAGCTCGTCAAATACTTGGCCGCAGGATTCCGTGACCTCGGTGTCGGCTCGGACGCTCGCGTCGGTATCCTGTCCAACACCCGGATGGAGTGGGCGCTGAGTGACTTTGCCATTCTGTCTGCGGGTGGGGTGGTGACGACCGTGTATACGGATTCCTCGTCGAAACAGGTGCAGTATCTGTTGTCGGACCCAGAGGCGAGCGCCGTTATCGTGGAGAACGCTGCGATGCTGGACCGTGTGCTGGCTATCGAGGACGACCTGTCGCTCTCGTTCATCGTTGTCATGGACGACACCGATGTGGACCGCGAAGACGTACACACGCTCAAAACGGTGTACAGGCGTGGCGAGGAAACGTTCAGCGAGACGGCATACCAGTCCTGGCTGGACGAACGCGACCCCGACGACTTGGCGAGCCTCATCTACACCTCCGGGACGACGGGCCAACCGAAAGGGGTCCGGCTCACCCACCGCAACTTCCGGGCGAATGTCAATCAGACGCGCAAGCGAATCGGGCCACGACCGGACAAGCCGTCGGACCTCCCGACCATTACCGCAGACACGCGTTCGATAGCGTTCCTCCCGCTGGCGCACGTGTTCGAACGCCTTGCAGGCCATTTCTTCATGTACGCCTCTGGCGCAGCTGTGAGCTACGCCGAGAGTCCGGATACACTGGCTGATGACCTTCAGACTGTGAAACCGATGACCGGGCTGAGCGTCCCCAGAGTGTACGAGCGCATTTTCGACAATATGCGAACGCAGGCCAGCGAGTCCCCGCTGAAAAAGCGCATTTTCGACTGGTCGATGGACGTAGCTCGCGAGTACGCCCGCACTGAGAATCCGGGACCGATACTCACAGCGAAACACTCGCTTGCGGACCGCCTCGTCTACAGCACCGTCAAAGAACGGCTCGGCGGGAACATCGAGTTCATGGTCAGTGGGGGCGGCAGCCTCTCGAAAACGCTCTGTGAGACGTTCCTCGGGATGGGACTGACGATACTCGAAGGATACGGACTCACGGAAACGTCGCCGGTTCTGAGTGTGAACCCGCCGGAAGACATCAGGCCCGGCACCCTGGGAGCCCCGTTGCCTGCTGTCGACGTTCACATCGATACCGGTGTCGTCGACGCCAGCGAGTTCGACGGCGTGACCGGCGACGTGGGCGAACTGCTCGTCGACGGCCCGAACGTCACGCAGGGGTACTGGAACGCGCCCGATGCGACGGCGCGGGCCTTCACGGAAATTGACGGCACCCAGTGGTTCCGCACCGGCGATATCGTCGAACGCACCGACGACGATTTCCTTATTTATCACGACCGCCTCAAAGAACTGCTCGTCCTTTCGACGGGAAAAAACGTCGCGCCACAGCCCATCGAAGACCAGTTCGCGACGAACGACCGGGTCGATCAGGTCATGGTCGTCGGCGACGACCAGAAGTTCGTCGGCGCGATAATCGTCCCGAACTTCGAGGAACTCCACCGGTGGGCCGACAGCGAGGGTATCGACCTTCCCGATGACCCCGAGGCACTGGTCGATGACGAACGCGTCCACGCGTGGGTCCAGACTGCCGTCGACGCGGTCAACGAGGAACTCGAACGCGTCGAGCGGATCAAGTCGTTCGCGCTCGTCTCCCGGGAGTGGACCGCCGAGAACGACTTGCTCACGCCGTCGATGAAAAAGAAGCGACGCAACATCCGCAGCGCGTACCGCGAGAAACTCGCCGAAATATACGGTGAGCAGCAGGTCGAGGCGGCCTGACTGGCGGTCACCGGAACTCCGACTCAGTCGGTGACGACTACGTCAACCGCTCGTTCGCGCGGCCCGTCACAGTCAACGAACAGCACGGACTGCCACGTCCCCATATCGAGGTCCCCGTCGCGGACAGGAATCGTCTCGCTTGGCCCGACGAACATCGCCCGGACGTGTGAATCCGCGTTGCCGTCCAGTTCGTCGTGGTCCCACCCGCTGTCCGGAATAAGGTCCCCGAGGGCGTCGCTGAGGTCACCCAGCAATCGCGGCTCGGCCTCGTTGACAGTGATGCCAGCCGTGGTGTGACGGACGAAAACGGTGCAGGTCCCTTCGGCGTCTTCAGGAATTACGTCCCGAACCCGGTCGGTGATATCAATCACGTCTGTGTGCGTGTCGCTTTCGACGGTGAACCGAGTTGCGCTCATATCGAATGCCACTCCCCGGACCTATGTGAAGATAGGCCATTTTCACCCCATGACCACGCTACTCAATGGCTGATATCTCGGCTTCCATCGGTCCCGACGGGCGTAGTGTCACACTCGGCTGTAAATCAAGTTCATCCGCAGTCACCTGTACGTCGTAGTGCTGCAGCACGTGCGCAAGGGCGAACTGTGCCTCGGTCAAGGCGACCTGACGACCGATACACACCCGTGGCCCGCTGCCGAAGGGGTAGTACGCGCTATCGCCACGGGAGGCTGAACCGGCCCACCGGTCCGGGTCGAACGTCAGGGGGTCCGACCACACGCGACTGTCCCGGTGATGAGCGTATATGGGGAGCATGACAAACTCGCCTGCGTCTAGGTCGGTTCCTGCAAGCGTGACCGGCTCCCGGGCCTCGCGAGACACGCTCCAGACTGCCGGTGTCAGCCGCAGCGTCTCCCTGACAACACGCTCCGTGTAGGTGAGGTCGGACAGGTCGGCCCATCCCGGCTGTCCCCCGTCCAGCACATCCTGTGCCTCCGCCCTGACACGCTCCTTTGCAGCCGGGTTCTGAGACAACCAGTAGAACGCGTAGGCAATCGTCAGTGCTGTCGTCTCTTGGCCACCAGTCATGAACAGCACGGTCTGGTCGATGAGCTCGTTCTCGGAGAGCTCGATGTCCGGGTCTGCCTTTGCGTCGATAAGCGCAGTAATCACATCCCGGGGCGGGTCCTCGTGGTTGAGATGCCAGTCCACGAACTCCGTTGCCACCGAGTCAAGTACTGCATCGGCTTCCTCGAACTCCGCGGAGACGCCGGACTGTAACTGCTCGGGCAGGACCAAATCGAACACAGAGGCGTCGAACTCATCATTAAGCGCGGCCAGCGCTTCATGGACGGTTTCCCCGCGTTCGCGGTCGGTGTCCTGGCTGAACAGCGACCGTGTGATGACGCGCATCGTCAGTATCGACAGCTCTTCGAACAGGTCTACGCGCCCCGACTCAGGCCACGCTGTCAGCGTCTCCTCTAGAGTGTCGCCGGCGATCTCGGCGTAGTCCGCCAGCCGACCGCCGACGAACTCCGGGTCCAGCACTGACCGCTGTTGCTCCCAGAGCGCGCCGTCACTCGATACCAGCCCCTGTCGCCGTTGCTCCTGAGCCCCGACGTTTGGGCGGCGGAACCGGTCACGGTCCGCGAGGACCTCATGGGCGATGTCGGGGTCGAGCACAACTGTGACTGACTGTCCAACCTGTGGGTCGACCCGGACGAGCGGGTACTGGTTTGCGTAGGCGTCTTGCATCCCGGTCAGGAATCGCAGCGGGTCCCTCGCCAGTCGTGGCAGACTCCCCACAACCGGAAGCCCCGGTGGCGTGTGTGCCGTTCGCTCCATGGCCCCGGGTTAGCCCAGACAATGAAAAATCTTTGGCAGAGACTGTCACGCAACCGTCTCCGGTGCGACGGCGGTTCTCCTCCAACCGTCTCATTCAGTCGTCAGCGAGATAGACGGTGAGGTCCGTGGCCGAGAGGATACCCGTCACCCGGTTCTCGTCGTCGACGACCGGCACGTGACTGATATTGTTGTCCCACATTGTGCTTGCGACCGCCGAAAGCGCCGTCTCGGGCGACGTGGTGACGATATCGGTCGTCATGTGCTCCCCCACAGTCGCTTCAGTGGGGTCGACGCCGTCGGCGGTCATCCGGACGTAGTCTGTCGAGGTGAGAATGCCCGCCGGCTGACACGCCTCGTCGACGATGACGACTGACTTTATCGACTGGTCATCCATCGCCGCTGCAACGTCGAGCGCCGGTTCGCCGGCAGTCACTGTCAGCACTGGTTCGGTCATGCAGTCGGCGACGGTCGCGCCACTCATGTTCCGGGGTTAGGACCGATTTCACATACGATTTGGGTCGGTACTGCGAGAAATACCCGACGGCATGGCGGAGTTGGTTTCCGCTCGAATCGGGGGTGCCACACAGCGCTCAGGCCAGCCATTCGTCCGGCTTGGTGTTGTAATCGATATCGGTCGCGGTGAGGTGTTCGACCTCGGCCCAGTCCACGTCAGTGACGGTCACCTCGTCGCCGTCGTAGCGGATTCGCTTGCCGATTTCTTCGGGCTCGGGTTCGCGGTCGCGGCGCTTGGCGACCTCCACGTCGTGGTCGTCGAACTCCTTGACGATGGTCAGGAGGTTCACCGGGCGGCCCCAGAGTTCGAAGGTGCGCTTGAGCACTTCCTTGGCCTGCCCGATGTCGAGCATCACGCCGTTGTACTGATGAGCGAGCAGCAGTTCGTTGCGGTTCTGGTAGTTGCCGTCCTCGACGACGACGGTGGGCTTCCCGAAGTTGGTGAACTGCAACATCAGTTTCTTCTTGACATCCTCGTGGTCTGTCGAGGTCACCCGGTAGTCGCCCGAGGCGTGGGTGTACTCGTAGGTGAAGTAGTCGTTGTCGTCGACGAACTCCTGGGTGAGGAACTCATCGAGGAAGGTCACGTCGTTGTGGCTCTCCCGGATTTCCCGCATCCGCTCCCAGCCGCGGGTGTAGTCCACGTCCGAGAGTGCCTCCGCAACGCTGTCGTAGCGCGAATCGTCAAACATGTAGCGGGCGGTCCGTTCCAGTTCCTCTTGCCCGACCCGGGAGACGAAGCCGCGGTACTGGGGTTTGACCAGCGAGTAGTGCCGCTGGGCCAGCCCCTCGTAGGTCAGGACTTTCCAGGGGTACTGTTCCACGTCGAACTCGCCGTCGCGGGCCGCCGCCAGTCCGTCGGCGTCGACACGGGCGTCCTCGGGGTCGAGGTCGTCGAGGTGGCCCGGAATGTCGGTGAGCCACGCTGGGGGTTCGAGACGGTCCTGTACCATCTCGTAATCGACGCTGTCGTCGAAGTTCCGCCAGGTGATGCCCTTGACCCGGAGCAGACGCTCGATGACCTCGCGGCGGTTCTCCGTGTTCTCGACGTACTCCCAGATTTCCAGCCCGAGGCTGTAGGGGTTCAGCCCACCCGACCCCAGTACCTTCGACATGTGGTCGGAGTAGAGGATGAACTCGTCGTCGCCGGCGAACTGCTCGCCGGTCATCATCAGGGATTCCCAGTAGGAGGCCCATCCCTCGTTCATCACCTTCGTCATCTTCTGTGGGGCGAAGTAGTAGGCCTCCCGGCGGAGCAGTTCCAGCAGTTCTTTCTGCCAATCTTCCATCTCCGTAGCGCGCTCGGCGTCCGCGTCGTACTGCATCCCGTGTTTGCGGAGGAACCCGAGAACATCCTTGTCAGGTTCGGCGGGGAACGTGACGTTCTCGTCGTCGTCGCGCTGGGCGTCCAGCCACTCCTCGTCGAACACCTGCCGTTTGACCTCCTCGGAGAGTTCAAGATCATCCAGCTGCTCGGTCACGTCCGCCCCTTCAATGTCCTCGAACTCCTCGGGGACCGTCTCGACCGGGCTGTAGGGAATATGCTGGTCGATGTTGTCCTCCAGACAGAGGACGTGGTCGATGAACCGCTCGACCTCGGCCCGCTCAATGTCGGGGTCTTGCATGTACTCCTGGATGGTGTCGCCGTGGCGGGCGAGCATCCCGGCGGCGTCAGGGCCGCGGCGGCGGTCCTCGCCGGACGCATCGGTCGTCGTCCGGGAGGAGCCGTCGGTGAACATCCGGAACCACTCGTTGTTGGCGAAGAAGTCCGCGTGGGCTTCGACGTGGGTGATGACGGCCTTCTGGTCAGCCAGCGTGTTCGATTCCTGAAGGAATGCGTGGGCTGGGTCATCGTTGTTGACGATCTCGAAGGCCTTCCCGCCGAGGAACTGGCCCTGTTTCTGCTGGCGGTCGTACTGCATTCCCCAGCGCCAGTGCGGGTATCGCTGCTGAAACCCGCCGTAGGCGATGAGTTCGTTCATCTCGTCGTAGTCGACGATCCAGTAGTTCACCGGATACGGCTTCAGACCGAGCTTTCTGGCGAGATTGCCAGCCTCCTCGACGGGTTCGTCGAGGTCATCGGCTACGCGCTGTTTCGCGAATCTATCGTTGTTCATTGGTCCTCCGTGCTGAGTATGTCGTAGATGGCGTCCACCACGTCCTCCGGCGAGGAGACGTACGCGACCGCGACGTTGTCGGCGTCCCGGAAGTTGCGTTCGACCTCCTCGGCGTGGGTGGCGTTGATGGCGTTCCCGCTCGGCTGGGTCTCCACGTAGGCGTGGAGGTTCGCCGGAATCTGTTCCATCAGCGGGATGACCTTCTCCTCGGTGTCGTTCGAGGAGTTCTCGCTGTCGCCCGCCGCGAACACGTAGCGGTTCCACTCGCTCCATGGGTACTCCTCTTCGAGCACTTCGGCGGCGAGTTCGTACGCGCTGGAGATACGGGTGCCCCCGCCCGAGCGGATGCCGAAGAACTCGTTGCGGTCGACTTCCCAGGCGTCGGCGTCGTGGGCAATGTAGACGAACTCGGCGTTGTCGTACTTGCCTGTGAGATACCAGTCAAGCGGCGTAAAGGTCCGTTCGACCAGTTCCCGCTTCTTCTGGCGCATCGACCCGGAAACGTCCCGGATGTTCACGACCACGACGTTCTTCTCGCGTTCCTCGACGATTTCGGGGTAGCGGTAGCGTTCGTCCTCGCGGCGGAACGGGATCTGGTTGACTCCTTCCCGGCGGATACGCTGGGAGGTCTCGACCTCCTCGACGTTGTCTTCCATCTCTTCGATGGAGTCCCAGACGGCTGTCTCCTCGCTTGGCAGTTCCTCATACGCGTCGTCGATCCACGCCTTCGAGACGGGCATGTTCTGCTCGCGGGTCCACTCGTAGACCGTGGCCGGCCCCCAGCCGTCGACTTTGAGCGCCTCGCGGACGTAGTCCTCGTCGAAGTCCATCGCGAGCTTCCGCTTGAGCCCTTTCTTGAACAGGCGCTCGAAGTCAAGCGTCGAGGAGGGGCCGGATCTGGTGATGTCCGTGAAGTCACCCTCTTTCTCCTCGATGACCTTCTTGCCCTTCGGTTCGAGGTCGAGCCCCAGTTGTTCGTCAAGTTCCTCGGCGAACTCCTCGGGGTCCATCTCGTAGTACTCGTGTTCGCCGCCCTCCTCGCCGGGTTCGCCGTCCTCGTCACCGTCGTCGCCGGGCTGGGGCTGTGGCTGGCCGACCGGGTCACCCTCTTCGGCGCCTTCCCCCTGCCCGACGCCACCCTGGTCGCGCTGGTCGTACTCGAACTCAGGAAGGTCGACGATCTTGATCGGGATGCGTACCGAGTCGCCCCGAGATTGGCCCAGATCGCCGTACTGGATAAACTCGGAGAGGTCCTGTCGGCGCTCCTCGCCCACGTCGCGGTACCGTTCGAGGTCGTCTTTTAGTCCCATCTATAACTCACCTGACTCATGACGTGTCGGCTCGTCAACTCGGCCGACGCCGCCGTGTAGTCGAACATCTCGACCATGTTGTCCAGCGTCTTCGCCTTGAGCCGAGCCGTCTCGGTCCCGGACGGCGGGTTGTCCCACTGCCCGGGCTCGAAGTCCTCGTAGGTCCGCTGGATGTCGTCCCAGTCGTAGCTCCCGAGGACGGTGTTGATGACCGGAATCTCCTTGGGGTTCACGTCGCCGACACGGAACTCCTCGTCGCGGCGCTGCCACGCGTGGCGGTTCAGTGCCGTAATGATCTTGTCGGTGCGGAACTGCTCGACGGCGTGGTCGGGCTCGTTGCCGTCGTAGTTCTTCTCGTCGAACCGGCCCAGATGCTCGATCTCGAACACCTTCATCTTCAGCGGGTCCGGGTCGACGCGTTCGCCCCGCTCGTTTTCGATCTGGTCGTCCGATTCCCAGGCGTAGACGTGCTCGATGTACTCCTCGACGGTCGCCTCGTCGACGCGCTTGTCCCGCATCATCGCGTCGAGCACGTCCTGTTCCTGCTGGCCGAAGATGTAGTTCTTGACAGTCACGACGCGTTCCTCGTACTCCGTGGCCTCACCGGTCGAGAATACAGGCGCGTCCGAAAGCCCTTCAGCGACGGCGTTGAGCACGTCTCGGGGCATCAGCACGTGTTCGACCGGGAGGTCGGGGTGGTGCCGGTCCTGTGGCTCGTGCAGCAGGTCGGCGATGATGTCGCGGACGTAGGTGACCGGGATACCGTGGTCGCCGTCTTCGGCGGTGGTCTCCAGGTCGTAGTCGTCGATGTCGACGCGCTCGTCACCCTCCATCAGGTAGCCCCGGTCGAACAACAGGGCCTTGTCCACAAGGTCCAGCCCGGTCGGGATTTCGGCGCTATCGAGCCGCGAGACGACAGCGTAGAGCGCCGCGGACTCGACGGTGTGTGGGGCCAGCTCCTTCTCGGTGGCCGTCTCGACCTGATCCCGGACCGAGATACTCAGTGGCTCCTGAATCCACGTCTCCAGTTCGTCCCACGTCTCGGGGTCCCAGACCTGCGTTTCGTTTGTCAGCTCGCGGCGCAGGAGCTGGGCCTCCAGTGAGAGATTCGTCAGATACGTGAACTCGTGTTTGTCAAGCCGGCGTTTCAGCGCCTTCAGCGGGTCCTGCCCCTCGCGGTCGGCGTGCTTGTTCAGCTGGGCTTCAAGATCCGGGTTCGAGATGATGACGAGCTGGGTGTCCACGTCCATCCCGATGCCCTTGTCGAGCTTGACGTGGGACTCGTCGGGGACGTTCAGCAGCTTCTGGAGCAGGTCGGCGTGCTGGGCGGCGTCCTCGACGACAGTCAGCAGGCCGTTGCCCTGCGAGAGGACGCCATCGTAGCTGAACGCCTGTGGGTTCTTCCGGCCCCGCGAATCGAGTTCGCGGAGCATCCCGTGCATCCACGAGCCGACGAGGCGCTCTTTAGGCGTTCCTTCGTCTTCGGAGTGGAGGATGCCGATGCCGCGGCCCACGTCCACGACGAAATTCTTCACCCGGAGGTGGGACGGCTGGGTGACCGCCGAGAACAGGTCCGTCTCGCCCTGCCGGCGGTACTGCTCTTCGAGGAAGTCGTAGGCCTCCCGCGAGAACGGGTCCAGCTGGCCGTCGACGCGGATGGGGATGTGGTCGTCGAGGCGCTCGTTGACCTCGGCGAGCAGGTCTGTCCGTACGTCCTCGGGGAACACCGTCAGCGGGTGGGCCTGAACGGGACTCTCATACCAGTCGTCCTCGTCCTCGATGGCCGCACTCCCGTAGGTCATGCTGGTGGCGTCGTTGCCGGCCCCGGCGACGTTCCATTCGACGGTGTAGCGCCGGCCCTCGGGTGTTTTCGAGTACTCCCGCAGGCCGTTGATGAGACAGCGCTTCAGCTCGGATTTCCCCGTGGCTGTCGGGCCTTCCAGCCAGATGATCTTCTCGTCTTTCCCGCGGCCCGCCGCAATCGAGCGGAGGTCGTCGACGAAGGCGTTCAGCACCTCGGTGTTGCCGAGGATGGCGTGTTCACCGTCGTTGTACGGGTCGTCGAAGAAGCGGTAGCGCTCCTTCTCCTCGCCCTCCTCGATGACCATCCGCGTCCCTGCGTCCTCGATGGCGTCGAGGAGGTACTTCGAGGCGTGGGCCGCGACCTGTGGCGTTTCAAGAACGGTGTCGACGTACTCCGCGAGGCTCATCGGGGCCTCGTAGGCGGCGTCGAGTGACTCGTCCGCGCGGTCGATGTACTCCTGGCCTGTCATTACTCTTCCATCTCGCTTTTGGCGACCTCCGCACCAGCGAACTCGAGCACTTCCTTGGCGCCCTCCTCGGAGTAACCCTGCTCGATGAGAGCGTCAACCCACTGGTTGCGCTCCTCGTCGTCCATTTCCGAACTGGAGACCAGCGCGGAGAAGTTGATGTTGTGTTTCTTGTCTTCCCAGAGCTTGCGTTCGAGGGCGCGGCGCAGGCGGTCGTTGTCCTGTGGGTTGAACGTGTCACCCTCGCGTGCGCGACGGGACACCCAGTTCGACACTTCCTGCCGGAAGTCGTCCTTGCGGTCCTCGGGGAGGTTCAGCTTCTCCTCGACGGAGCGCAGGAACTGCTCGTCGGGCTCTTGCTCGCGGCCGGTGAGTTCGTCCTCGACAGTCGCGTCGTCGATGTAGGCCATGACGTGGTCCATGTACTTCTCGCCCTGGCGCTGGATCTCGTCCATGTCGTAGGCCAGCGCATGACGCACGTCCTCGATGGCCCGCTCCTTGTACTCCTCGCGGACGAGTTCGAGGAAGCGGTAGTACTTGCTGAACGACTCCTCGTCGATAGAGCCGTGGTTCTCGAGGTTACCTTCGAGGTGATTGAACGTCGTCAGCGGCGAGAGGAAGTCACGGCTGCGGTGCATCGAGTCCATGATGGCCTCGGCGATCTCGTCGCCGATGAACCGCGGGGAGACGCCGTCCATCCCCTCGCCGATGTCGGCCATCTTCTCGGCCTCCTCGCGGAGCTTCTTCACGTCGACGTCCTCGGCCTCGTCGATTTCGCCGTTGTAGGCCTTGGCCTTCTGGACGAGATCGATGGACTCGTTGTCCGGCTCTTCGATGCGGGTGAGGACGCCGAACAGGCCCGCCATCTCCAGCGTGTGGGGCTCGACCTGAATATCCGGCAGGTCGGCGTTGCGCAGCATCTTTTGGTAGATGTTGGCCTCAGCCTCGTACTGGAGGACGTACGGGAAGTCGATGCGCTTGGTCCGGTCGTTGAACGCCTCCATCTTCTCGTCGCCCTTCTTGTCCCGGTACTCGGGCATGTTCGTCCGGCCAACGATGACCTGGTCGATGTCGATACGGGGGTTGTTCTTTGGCTTGATTGTCTGTTCTTGACTGGCATGGAGGAAGTCATAGAGGAACTCCCGCTGGAGCTTCAGCAGCTCCTCGCCCGAGAAGATGCCGCGGTTGGCGTTACAGAACGCCCCGGAGTAGTCAAAGGCTCGCGGGTCGCTCTCGCCGTAGATGGCGATCTTCGAGTAGTTGACATCGCCGGTGAGCTCCGTCTCGTCCTGATTCTTCTTGTCCTTGGGCTCGAAGGTCTCGATTCCGCGGCGCTGGTTCTCGTCAGCGACGAAGCGGACGATCTCGACGTGGTTTTCGAGGACGGCCTGGAGGTCGTCGTCGTATTCGGCCAGCAGGCGGTCCATGTAGAACTCCGAGGCGGGGTCCAGCGACTGCTCGTTTCGGATAGTGTAGGGGGCATCGAGTTCCGCGTTGATGTCTTCGATGACCTTGTCCCGCTGTGCCTGTGGGAGGAGCACGAGCGGGTCCTGGTTCATCGGCGACCGGACCACGTCGTCGGCGGGGTCCTGGTCGTGGATGACATCACAGAGGTTCGTCCAGCGGAACGTGTACATCCGGCCCTCGTCCCGGCTCGTGTAGTCCTCGAAGTAGCGCCGGACCTGCCGGTCGAAGTCGGACTTCCCCGACCCGACCGGCCCCAGCAGAAGCTTGATACGCTTCTCGGGGCCGAGCCCGCGAGCGCCGGATTTGACCTTGTTGACGAACTCGTGCATCGCCTCGTGGATGACCCGTCCGTAGAAGGTGTTCTCACCGTCGTGGAGCGGGTCCTCACTCGCCAGTTCGTATTCGACGACGCCGGCCTCCTCGTCATAGCTTTTGCCGTAGTAGTCGAACATATCCGCCACGCGCTGGTGGGCGTTGCGGGCGATCTTCGGCTCGTCGTACAACTGTTGCAGATACCAGTCGAACGTGTTCGTCTTCCGGAGGTCCGCCGGTATCGTGTCACGGTACTCCTTGCTCAGCGCTTCGAGTGTCTCGTTGTTCTTGCTCATGCTATCTCAGTAGTTCGTCGTGGCTGCAGGCGACCACCGACTGTCGCGGGCTGGTCTCGGGGCTGTGTCGCTCCTCGGTGTCGGTGCTGTCCGCTGCAGATGTGACCGCAAACAGCCGCTGGTTCACCCTTCACTGCGGGGTGACGCGTGTGCCCTTCCATGGCTGACCTGCCGGACGGAACACGGGGACTGTTCCGACCTGGTGTGGTAACGGGAAGCAGTGTCGAACTGTTTCCGATACTATTTACCGTACGAGTTCTGTTCATATAAGAACTTTGCCCTCTTATGTGCATACCGCCGATAAATTCCGGTCCGATAGTCGTCCGAATGCGGGGATGGCGGGGCACACCCATGTTACCATGTCTCATTATTTTGGCATTAGTTTATATACTGTGTCGGTTGTCAACTGTTCTCTCTGGTGGGTCGGCCAGTGTTTAGCGCTGGATTGATGTGAATCTGTTGCCGGATTGATTGACGAACGAGAACGGGACACACGGCAGCGCAACTCAGCGCATCGCTGTTGCCGTCGTGCAACCGAGTGCCGGTATCTGGGCCTGGGACGGACCAGCGGATTCTTGCCCGTCCACACCGATTCGGCTGTATGGACCTGTCGGGCCTCCCCGATGACTGGACGGTGTGGAACGAGACCGACGAGAAGCTCATCCTCGCGTACCGCCCGGACGTATTCGACTCGGAGCAGTTCCCGGCACCGTGCCTGCCGACTATTTACCTCACGCGCGGGAAACGGACCCGCCGCCCCGGCGCTGACCGGACCGGGGAAAGCTGGTACGTCACCTTCTATTTGGAGCCCGAGGTCGAGCGCGACGCCGATTCCTACGAGGGCCGCGACGCTGCCGTCGAGGGCGCTGTGGACCTGGCCACTCGGTTCGCCGACGGCGAACTGGACTACCGCTCGCTGTATCAGGTGCCCCGCGAGGCGTATCTGGATAAACTGGACGACCTGACCGGGCGGACATGATGCTTTACCGTGGCGGCGTTCTATAGCCCGGTATGACCACTGTCACGCTCGTCGGGACGCGCCTCGCCGAGGTCGGCGCGGAGTTCGTCTACCGCGGCGAAGCCAGCGGCTGTGAGGGCTGTCCCTACCGCGACCAATGCCTCAATCTGACGACCGGAAACCGCTACCGGATCACCAACGTCCGCCAGAGCGGGCAAACGCTAGACTGTGCCGTGCATGAAAACGGCGTTCGGGCCGTCGAGGTTGAGCCCGCACCGATTCAGGCCAACGTCCCCTCGAAGGGTGCGTACGCTGGGAGTAAGGCGTCGCTGCCGGGCCCCTGTCCTCACACCGAGTGTCCCAGCCACCCCTACTGTGAGCCTGCTGGGGCTGAGTTTGATGAGGAATATCGGATATCCGAGATTGTTGGTGACCCGCCGCATGACTACTGTATGCTAGATCGTGATTTGACGCTGGTGGAGCTGGAAGCGCCCGGAGAATAGAGCAACTACCCCATCCTCTGTTGTTCACTCTGTCGGCAACCTTGGGAAAACCCCCGGTAGAATAGATCAAAGCGGTTCTAGCACTCCCTAGACACCCGGCGACAAGCGCGACGAACGGGCAGGCGGGCGAAACACGACGAAAAGCCAAGTGAGCGGGGCGCTGCGTGGGAAATACAGATCGCTCAAGCGGAACATACCAATATCCCAATCAGTGTCAACTTTAGACCGAATCGCCAGACAGCAACTAAGGTTGGAAATCAATGTACGCCATATCTATCAACTTAGATTAACAAATTCGGGATTCACGGTATTTCCAGACTGCCCGCAAGCAGGGCGCTGTCCCATGAAAAGTGCCCCGTTGGCCAGTGAGCCACGGCATTCGCCAGCTGAATTCCCCACGCATCTAGCTAGGCTCGACAGCGATTATTCACCTTGTTTCGGGGTTGGGGCCCAAGGTTGGACATACCCAGATCGACAAAGGACGGTGTTGGCCCGATTTGGCAGTCTCAATCGCCCCCGATTAGCCTTGCAAGTCACGCGGATCCGGGCGGTTGATCCGATCAAGCAGCTGGTTGACCGTGATGATGTCCGAGAAGCCGGGTTCGTCAATGGTGAAGGAACTCGCAGGGGTGCTTTCGGAATACGTTTTTTCGACACGTGGCTCGCCCTCCAGTGGATCATTGAGCGCGGCAAGAACCTCATGAGCGGCGTCGTGTGACATTGCGACCCAGATAGCTTCGTCAGGATCACACGCGGCCATCTTATCGAAATCAGCGGGGACCGCGCGTCGATGGTCGTTGTTGACGCGTTCGGCCTCAAGCGTAATACGGATCTCGCCCTCGGCATCCAGCCCGACAAGGTCCAGTCGATGCAATGAGTAAGACTCTGAGACTTCCTCGACAGCGTCTTCATCCGTCCCCATGAATGTCGCAGCCGGGAGCGAGCCGTCCTAAATCTCGTAGTAAGGAATGACCTGTGTCACTGTTGACTCCGTGTCCGCGGCGTACTCGTGTTCGAGATAGAGCCGGGCCGCCTCCACGGCGAGGACGTGCTCACTGGATTCCTCAAGATCACCACATTCGTGACCGTAATCGACGCCACGGCGGTACGATTCCCCGATAGCGTCCCTGCCTGCAGGGGTCACCGAGTACAGGCGATGGGGGCGATCCGTATCGTGGCGCAGGACGTCGGCATCACACAGGTCCTGGACGGCGTCGCTCTCGATTCCGACATACTCCTGTAACCGAAGCATCGAATCGGACAGGAGATCGTATTCGAGCGGGTCATATCGGAGTTGCTGGGCGTTGTAGACAGCCTGCAGGAAACACAGCTGTGTCGTCGACCACTCGCTGTTTGCGCGTTCCTCGGCCGAGCGCTTCAGATTCAGCGTACAGATCGGCACATCATCGGGGTCAACATCGGCAATGGCACCACAGCAGGCGATCGCACGCCGCATGCCATCGATAGACGGATCATACCGGTTCCCACAGTCCTGACAGTGCAGGGCGTGACTCTCACGGTCGTAGGAAACCGTTTCCGGGAGCCGACGCGTCTGCGGGAGGGCACTGTCGACGCGCATAGGTCTGGACTCACCAGCTGGGTCACTACCGTCGTCGGTTTCGCCGGGCGTACTCGGTGACGCAAGGGTGAGCCCAGCTTCGGACCGTGTCCGAGCTGTTACATCCGCTATTAGCGGCTCCATCTCGTCGGTGGGAATCGGCTGTCCGGGGCCGTCCGGATCGCCGGCCGGGAGCGGCAACGACCTCACCTGAAACGGCCGTGGCTCGGGGTGGTCGAAGGGGGCAGGCAACTGGACCAGCCACTCCCCGCGAGGGAGCCACTTGAGCTGGTCGGACATTTCTTGTTCCGACATATCCGCGGTCGTAAAGCGGTCGGCCAGTCGGTCATCAGTCGGAACATTGCCAGTGACGTACGTCGAGACGTTGTTGAGTAACTCCCGGTAGACGGCGTCATCGATCCGGCGCAGCTGGTCGGGGAACTGCATCGCGAGTGTGATCCCGACACCGAAGCCACGCGACTGTGAGAGCAAGTCCTGTAAGATATTTGAGGTAGCAACCGAGGCGGCTTCTTCGAGATACACATTAACAAGCTTATATGATTCTGTCGAGGGTGTCGACTGGGCGCGCCGGCGCCGAGCGGACCAGAGGTTCGACAGTAAGACAAGCGTCATGACGCGCTGGGTATCCGTCCGAATGCGGCCGGTGTCGACGATGATGACGACGTCCTCATCGAGAAAGTCACCGAAATCGAAATGCGGGCCGTCGCCCTCGGGAACGTGATTGAACAGACGGGCTAGCCGACGGTCGACAGGGATCTTCTCGATCCGGTTGGCGACCCCCTGCATGATCTCATCGAACGAACGGGCGCTGTTCGCGACAACGCCAGCCAGCAGTCGTTCGAGATCCTCGTCGGCCACGGCCGGGGCTGACTGCCGGTCGTGCATCTCCTGGGCGGCTGCGTGCAGCGCACGATGCTGGAACGCGTCGTCGCCGTTAACCGGGTCGAACAGTGCTTTGACTAGGTATCTGATGATATCCGGCGAGCGGACGGCCTGTTCGAACCTGTCACGGCCCATGATGCCTACGAGCAGTTCGAGGTAGTGATCGGCCTTGTCCTCGACAGCGGTGGTCCGCGAGACGCCAGCCGCGAGGTCCTTGCGAATGTCGAAAAAGGAGAGTGCCGGTAACAGGGCGGCACAGTCGAAGTACAGGACGCTATCGAGACTCCCGTACGTGGCGTAGTGAGCGCGCATGTACTCGGTGGCCATCCCACCGCCTTTCGGCAGGAACACGATGTCCGCACCATCGGTAGCCGCGTGATTCGCGACGATCCCGTTCGTGAGACTCGTGGACTTGCCCGAGCCGGTTTTGCCGAACCACGCGACGTGGAGTGACTGGAGCGAGGGTGGGAGCGTTACTGGGTTTTCTTGAGCCGTACCGTCTTGTGAGAGCGGGCGACCGAGTGGAAGGCCGTCGTCACGGAACGGGTTGAGATGTGACGCTGGTGGCGGTGGGAGCATGCGACGTTCGCCGGGTGTCGTCGCAAGGGCGCGTCTGGCTGCAGTCGTGAGCGCGCTTCCGTCCAGGAGACAGAGGCTCCCGAGTTCGCTGGCGTCGACGACGATGCCAGGGCTGGTTGGGGTGGTAAGCGGGAGGCGGTTTTTCAGTCGGTCGTAGTCAGCGGGCTGAAACGTCCGGTCACAGACCCGGGTTCGGAGGTCCGCCGCGTCGGTGTCTGTGTAGACGGTGCCGGTGAGTTCGTAGGTGGTGTGGCTCACCTCGGCGAAGGCCGTTGCGAGGTCGTCGGCGACATGCTGGTCAGTGTCATTGGAGAGGATCGCGCGAATGTTGACATCGAAGGAGTGTCGTGGGTCTCGGTCGGCGAGTTCGTCGAGACGGGCGCGATCTTCGACGGGGACTGGTGTGTCTGTGTGGGTTGGCTCGGGCGTGGTGATGAGTGTGGCAATGAGCTGTCCGAGCCACGATTCCCGGCCCTCCTCGAGTTCGCGTCGGTGGAGGTCTCTGTCAGTCGACCAATCGGCCCTGGGCCGGACGAGGATCTGTAACAGTGCCGGCCCCTCGGTGGCGGCCATTGCCTCGACGACGCTTGCCAGTGGCGTGCGGACATGTTTGCTTTCGTTCTGGAACTCCTGTAACGGCGTGAGTCGAGTTTGCCAGTCCTTTCGACGGTCAGGTCGGCCGTCGAATTCCACGCCGGCTGCGGGCTGTGCAGGGAGGAGTGTGGGTGCCCACTGGACCGTTCGGAACTCGTAGCTATCTGGAAAGAGGGTGCGGAGGATGCGTTCGAGTGGTTGGTGGAGGTCTTCGGCGTCGACGCCGACGTAATACTGGATCGTCTGGGTGTCTTCCGGTGGTGCGACAAGGTAAATGTCGATTGTTGGTGGGGAGTTGGTGAATCTGGATAGGAGGGCAGTGTCGGTATTGCGGGATTTGAGGGTGTGGAGGCGTTCGAATTGAGCTGTGGCAGTGTCTGGGTCGATTGGTTCGTCTGTCGGTGTGACCCGGATGTACTGCCGGGTCTCCTCGACTGGGACCGGTAAATTGTTCTTCTCTGACATTGGAATTTACGTGTATATTTGTTAGTATAAAATTTTGGAAGGAAGTAGAGATAGCCGAGAAAGCCCCCGGTCGCTCCAGTCGAGGGGCTCTCACGGTTCGCTTCGCTCACCGTTCGAGTGGTCGCGGCGCTGTGCGCCGCGCACTCGCTGCGCTCCAGTGGGTGCTTGCGTCGCCCATCGTCCCGGAGCGACCTGCCCCTTTCAGTCCCGGCCCATTCAGGTGGTCGGGCGGCCGCGGATACAATTGAAGAATTGGTGTCCAGCCAATGTGTTGCTTCTCAACAGGCGTGTGGCGATCGTTCAGCCGATTCACCAAGGTGGAATCACCGTCCGCAAGGATCAGTGCAGTTCGAAACGCCGACAGTTGAAACGTTACACTATGATTAGACTTCCTAGCAGAACGCTCCGTGTCAGTTCAATCATCGTCGCTTGTTTGCTCAAAGTGCTTGAATGTCGACACCGAGTCCGGGAGGTCCTGAAGCGATCGGTCTGTCCACGTGTACGGGACGTACGGTTCATCGTCCACGTCAAGCCAGGTTTTGTGTCGCCGAGTGTAGTTATCCCACATCGGTCGGAGTCCGGAGTCAAACCTGTTGTTTAGCGATTGCTCGGCTTGATAGCTGAGATCAAACGCGAAGTCTTCTGGGAGATCCCAGAAGTTCCGGAAAAATCTTGCAAACTGCTTGCTCATCCGCATACTGCTCTCGTAGGTCTTTTTCACGTCGTCAATGAGGTTCTCCTCGTTCCGAATACGGTCGCGTTGCTGGTCGTACCACTCCGATGCCGGCTGGGCTTTCTCGGCGCGTTCGTCCATGCGCTTCTCACGGAGTTCTTCAGTTGCCCCCTCGTCGATTTCCCATTCGCCTTGGACGGCGGAGTTGTGTTTTGCCTCGTCGTTGACTTTGTTCACTACGACCGCATACGCGTCTTCGGCGTGTCGAGGGAGAACGTATCCATCATGGATGTCCGATAGGACGTCTTCCGGGTCGCGTTCGAGCGGATCACCCAGTCCCGACCCACCGCGGAGGTAGTTCAGATACATGTCATAGTCGTCAAACTCTTTGGGCGTGCTGATACCCTCCGGCCGCCGCGTCACGTCTCCATCGATTTTGGACTCGAACTCGCCACTTTCCGGGTCGAGGTCGTGCTGCGGGTAGTCTTCACCGTTCTCGAAGCGCTCCTTGAGGTCCGTCTCCTGGGCGTTCAGGATATACCCTGAGGCAGCGGGATAGCCGCCGAAGAGACCGCTGTCGCTGGTCATGTACCCGTTGCCCATCTCGTACAGGAGCCACCGACTTACGTCCTTGATTGTACGCATCGACTCAAAACCAGCACCGCCTGCACGGCGTCCAGCACCACCCGTATTGGGCTTGATTGCGCGCCCGAGGAACGGCAGCGGTTCGACCTGTTCCCACGCTTCAGCGTCGCCCATGTCACCTTCGGGGTTCCAGATCGCTGATGCGTGGGGCTCACCGTCCGCAACGTAGCGGGCACCCACTCCCTCGCAGGCGGCTTCAAACGAGTTGACGGCGTGGAGTTTGTCGAACTGGTCGATACCGCCGCCTTGCAGCCAGTTCGACGTGTTCGCGTTACCGGCGTTGATCTCTTCCCAGAAGCCGCGTGCGTAATATCCCCGAGAAAGGTGCTGCCAGAGTGGGGCCCAGGCCGAGACCAGGAAATGCCAGGCGTAGGCATGCGCCGTCTCAGTGTTTTGTGTGTTGGCCCATGACCCGACAGGTAGATGGAAATCACAGGCGTAGTATGCGCCGTCGTTGACCAGTTCATTCGGTATCACAGTTTGGGTAAGCATCACCCAGATACCGCCCTGAATGGCGGCTGGGGTACAGTTGTAGGGATGCCAGCCCCACTTGTTTGCGCCCTCGAAGGAAACCTGGAACGAGCCGTCCTCGCGGATGTGTAGCTCCGAGGGGGCGTGCATGAGATGATTTTCGTTTGCGTATTCGCGTGTGACGTTCTGTTGCCCCTCATAGAGCGCGTCGACGAAAGATGCGCCGCGATACGTCCCAGGCAGCATCGTCTTCTTGATTCTGTTGCGAAAGCCGCGTCGACCGTACTCGATCGCTTCCCGAGAGAGTTGTTTGAACGTCTCGACCCCCGTTCTCTCGATCATCTCCTTGACCGAGTCCCGGATCATGAGACAGCCGGTAATACGGGTTCTCTCGTCGAGTTTCAGGAAGCTCGGCGTCCGCGTCTTGGCAGGGTATTCCTTTTTCCAGGAGTTGTACAATTGGAACTCCTCACCGATTTTGCGCGCCGTGTAGTATGCACCGTCGCCAAAACGGGAGGCCTGTGAGACGTTCATGCTGCCGGGACCGACCGCACCGGTATCGATGACGTGGTTGACACCGCCGGCCCAGGCGACGAGTTCGCCATTGTGAAAGATAGGGATCAGCGTCATCAGGTCACACGGATGGACGTCCCCCACGTGAGGGTCGTTGTTGACGAAGATGTCTCCCGGTTCGATTCCCGGGCTCTCCTCGTAATCGTGGTTAATCATGAATTTGATCGCTTCGCTCATCGTGTGTACGTGGACGATAATACCCGTCGAAACGGCGATAGAGTCACCTTCCGGGGTGAACAGGCCGTAACAAAGTTCACCCTCCTGTTCGACGATCGGGGTCGCGGAGACTTCTTTCGAGATTTCGCGTGCAGTTACAAGATCGCCACGGAGCCGCGAATAGAGCTGTTCGAACCGTATCGGGTCGTCTTCTTTGAGTGAGAGCTCTGTGACCCCTGAGTAGTGGCCCGTCGCCTCCGTCTTGTCCTCTAGCTCGGCCAATTGCTCGCGGAGCGTCCTGCCGTCCCATCCAATGCCCTTGTTACGCTGCCGCTTCTCTCGAACGGTCTCTTTTTCTCGTTTCGCTTCCTGCCAGCGTTCTTCGGTCTTGTTTTGGTCAGTTTGACTCATCGCTGGTCTCCTCTTTCGATGGTTGTGGTGCTAACAGGCGGCCGCAGTTGTTGACTGAGGCGTTACTGCGCATAGTCGAGTTCCTCCAGAATGATGGCGTGCTCGCCGACCACGAAGTCGCCGGAAATCCGGTCGTGGAGCAACACTGACTCCGTCAGGTCGTCAATTCGAGCTTTGCCCGTTACTGTCCGTTCGGAGATCCCGATGCAGATCCGGTCGGCGTCGGTTTCGACTGCGAATTCGACGAGCTCGGCAACATCGTACCCCTCGGGGAGACAGCTAATCGTGTACTCCACATCGTATTCGATCATGGGATTGATGTCCTGAATGAGCGGGCCGAGACAGCGAACGGTCGGCAATCGGAGAAAATAAATTGTCTCGCCTGCGTCGACAACTGAGCTCAGAACCTCCCTGACAGTAGGTTGTTGCTCGACCGAATTGATGATGAGGATCGTTGTCATTCTTGTGGCCCGAACAGTAACTCACAGAAGTTGTGCTCGACCCGGCGGAGCCGTTCACTAAGCGTCGACCTGCTGATGTCCAGTTCGCTCGCGATCTCCTCGGCTGTCACTTCCTGTGGAACCTTGAAGTAGCCCATTCGGTAGGCAGTCTCCAGTACCTCAAGTTGTTTGTCGGACAGTTTGCCCGACATGCTCTGTTTTATTTTGTTGCCGCCGAGCGGAAACCCGATCGTCTCAGTCTGTGTCGTCCCGACCAACTCCAGTGAGCCGTGTTCGTCCTCGACGGTGTTTGCGACTTCCTTGAGATGGTTCCAGTCGCGTACGGATGCGACCACGTTGAGGTGTGCGTTCCGCCCGACGATTCTGTGTGGAATCGCCTGGTTTTCCGTCAGGAGAGAGAGGACCGATGCGTCTGACAGTGCCGCTATCACGCCCAGATAGTACGTATGCTGGTTCACGTCCGCCTTCGACATATCTATAATCTGTACGCCGGGCAACTTCTCCGCGAGCGTGTCCTGCGAGATGTCGGAGCCGAACTGGGCAGTCAAGGACAGAAAGACCGAATCACCGGCGACTGGTAGTGCGTTGTCTATCTCGACGCTACTGACCTGACTGTCGATGTCGGCTATCTGCGATGGAATTCCGGCCAGGCGTATCTGAAATTCGATTCTGAGCATCAGTTCAGAGTGTCGGTCTGTGCGTCCAGCCTGGTATCATATCGTGTTTTGTTCCGCTGGCATCCCCTGTTATGGAAAGCTGGCGTGTGAAAGCCCGTAACAGCCAATATCACCAGTCTGCTTGGTGACTAGTACCGGTACCCGAGGTTTCTCCTCTAATTAAGTATTGTCACGAACGATACCGGCATATGTTTTGTTCTTATAACGTGAGTTGCTTCCTGCCGGTTGTTAGCTGAAGACGACGTCCGTCTCCCGCTCGACGAGTTCGACGCGAACACCGTTACCAGCCTGTCGGTCGAGAAACGCGACGCTTACACCACCTGCGCCGTCACGGGGTTCCTCGTCCGCGAGTGCCACGCCGGCGTTTCGGAGTTCCAGCAGTGTTGTTTCGATATCGTCGACCCGGAACGCAACGTGGTGTATCAGTGCTGACTGCGGCGTTGCGTCGAGGTCGGCAGCAATCTCTGAACCCCGGTCGACTGGTTCGACGAGTTCGACCAGACTCTCCCCGACGCGAATGAACGCGATATCGACCCCAAACGCCGGGACGTGTTCGATGGCCCCAACACTGAGGCCGAGCAGTTCGAACAGTCCCCTGTTGGTTTCGATATCGTCGACGAGGATACCGAGGTGATCGATCTTCGAGATCATGGGTCAGTTGATCTGGCGTGACTGGTCCTGCCAATATGGTTCTCGGAGGCGCTTCTTGTCGAGCTTTCCGTAGGGAGTCGTCGGGAGTGTTTCGACGACATCAATGGATTTCGGCACTTCGTAGTCCGACAGACGGTCCCGGCAGAACGACCTGATATTCGCCAGGTCAACAGTGTCGCTCTCGGGGACGACGACGGCCTTTACGGCCTCGCCCCACTCGTCGTCCGGGACGCCGATGACGGCGACGTTCGCCACCTGGTCGTGTTGCTGGACGACTTCCTCAACGGCGACGGAGTAGACGTTCATCCCTCCGCTAACGATAACGTCAGAGTCCCGGTCGATGATGTAAACATAGCCGTCTTCATCCGTCTTCCCGATGTCTCCGGTGTGGATCCAGCCGTCTTCGACCGTCTCTGCGGTCTTCTCCGGCATCTCGTAGTACCCCTCCATGGAGTAGGTGGCACGTGCCATAATCTCACCCGGCTGGCCAGGTGGGACTGTCTCGCCGCTCTCGTTGACAACCTTTACTTCACACATCGTGGTCGGGAGGCCACACGAGGACAGCCGCTCCTCGTCGTTTGGATCGTGAGCTGTCTTCGGCAGGACGGTGATGAGGTCCGGCGTCTCGTATTGCCCGTACAGCTGGAGAAAGACGTTGCCGAGCTTCTCCAGCCCCTCACGCAATCGGTCCGGCTTCATCGGTGCTGCGCCGTATACGAGCGTCTCCAGCGTCGAGGTGTCATGTGTTTCTCGTTCGAGGACGTCGAGGACGCGGTACACCATCGTGGGAACCATGAACGTCCACGAGATGTCTTCCTGCTCGACGAGTTCGAGGGCGCGTTCGGCATCGAAGCCCTGCGTGATGACGTGGTGGCTCCCCTGTGCTAACCCGCCGGCCATGATGAGACCAGCCGAGTGCGGGAGCGGCGTCATCAGCAATAGCGTGACCCGGGGCTGGATATCGAGTTCGACGGCGTGTGCGAGTGCGTTCAGCGCGAGGTTCTCCTGGGTATGTTTTACGCCCTTCGGGTCGCCGGTTGTCCCGCCAGTGTGGAAGACGCCAGCGAGGGTGGATTTCGAAACTGAAACGTCCGGGGCCACCGGTTCGGCCGTTTCGAGCAGTTGATCGAACGAATCGACGTGGTGAGTGCGCTTCAGTTTCGGACTGACTGGCTCGTCTATCGAGATGACCCGGTCCAGCGTCGGCACGTTCGGAGCGACTGACTCGACTGTCTCGGCGAAAGACGGGCCGGCTATGAGCGCGCTGGTATCGCTGTTGTCCAACATGTACTCAATGTCCGCTGCCGATAGCATGTCGTTCAGCGGGACTTTCGCCAGGCCTGCACGGGCGAGTGCGATGTCGGCGACGGTGTACTCCGGGCGGTTCGATAGCAAGATTCCGACGCGGTCCTCCGGTTCAAGACCACACTCCAGGAGCGCATTGGCGAGACGCGCGGAGTCCGTCTCGAGGTCAGCGTAGGTCAGCGTCTCGTCGCCAAATGTGACGGCAGGGGCGCTCTCGTATCGACGGAGGACTGACTCGTAGAGCTGTTTCAGCGTCGGCGGACTCTGTTGTAGCATGGGTTTTCGCGATTGAATACAGAATGGAGGGATCCTCGTTGAGGTGTTACGCTGACTGCCCCTCTGGCGTCGGAATCGGCTCGTCGATCCAGTCCTCGTAGAACGTCTCGATGTCCGGCTCGAACTCGTGGATGAGCGGGTACCCCGGCATGACGTTGGTCACCTCGAGCAGCGTGTTGCAGCCCGGACAGAAGAACTCGCGCAGTTCCATGTAATCAGGGTGTGGGTGCATGTCCGCGGGATAGATTTCGAGATACTCCTCCTCGGAGTCCCGGACGTTGATGAGTGCGTCTGCTTTCCAGTTCTGGTCGTGCTCGCAGAACTCGTGGCCGCAGTCGCACTTGATGACCCACCGGTCCTCTGACTTCGCGACGACGTACAGGTGGTCAGCATACGGGATGACAATCGGGTCGTCCCAGTCGACCCGCTCCTGCAGGACGTCGCGGACTTGCTGGAACCGGTCCGCGTCCTTGAAATCGCTCATCATGTTGTGCAGCTGATTCCACTCCAGGTTGTCGTCGACGAGGTCTTCGATGTGTTCGCGTGGGTAAGATTCTGGCATGTGTGTTCACCTCTGTGTCAGTCGTCGTCCATTGCTTTGCCGACTGTGCTGTCGCCGAACGAGGCCTTCGGGGTTGGCAGGTCACGAATCGAGCGATCGGCCGTCCACGTGTACGGCACCTCCGGTTCGTCGTCGCGCCCGACACCGAGCCACGTCTCGTGGCCTTTCGTCGGGTTCTTCCACTTCTTTTTCGTCCCCGATTTGAAACGGCCGTCAAGCGACCGTTCCGCCTTCTCGCTGAGGTCGAACTCGAAGTCCTCCGGAAGGTCCCAGAACTCGTGGTAGAACTCGGCAAACTGCTTGCTCATCCGCATGCTACTCTCGTAGGTCTTTTTCACGTCGTCGATGAGGTTCTCCTCGTTCTGGATGCGGTCGCGTTGTTGTTCGTACCACTCCGACACCGGCTGGGCCTTCTCGGCGCGTTCCTCCATCCGCTCTTCGCGGAGTTCTTCGGTCGCCTCTTCATCGAGTTCCCACTCGCCCTGGACAGCGGAGTTGTGCTTTGCCTCGTCATCGACTTTGTTGACCACGACAGCGTAGGCGTCCTTCGCATGTCGGGGAAGGACGTACCCATCGTGGATGTCCGAAAGGACGTCTTCCGGATCGCGTTCGAGCGGGTCGCCAAGTCCCGATCCACCGCGGAGGTAGTTCAGGTACATATCGTAGTCGTCGAACTGCTTTGGCGTACTGATACCTTCGGGGCGGCGGGTGATCTCGCCGTCGATCTTGGACTCGAACTCGCCGCTCTCGGGGTCGAGGTCGTGCTGTGGGTAGTCCTCGCCGTTCTCGAAGCGTTCCTCGAGGTCCGTGTCCTGTGCGTTCAGGATGTACCCTGACGCCGCGGGGTAGCCGCCGAAGAGACCGCCGTCGCTGGTCATGTACCCGTTGCCCATCTCGTACAGCAGCCACCGGCTCACGTCCTTGATCGTCCGCATGGACTCGAAGCCCGCGCCGCCGGCACGGCGCCCAGCGCCGCCTGTGTTCGGTTTCACGGCTCGACCGAGGAACGGCAGTGGCTCCGTCATCTCCCAGACTTCGGCGTCGCCCATGTCGCCTTCGGGGTTCCAGATGGCTGCTGCGTGGGGTTCGCCGTCTTCAACGTACCGGGCGCCCACACCCTCACAGGCTGACTCGAAGGAGTTGACGGCGTGGAGTTTGTCGAACTGGTCGATACCGCCGCCCTGCAGCCAGTTCGACGTGTTCGCGTTGCCGGCGTTAATCTCCTCCCAGAAGCCACGCGAGTAGTAACCTCTGGACAGGTGCTGCCAGAGCGGGGCCCAGGCAGAGACCAAGAAGTGCCAGGCATAGGCGTGTGCCGTCTCCGTGTTCTGCGTGTTGGCCCACGACCCAACCGGCAGGTGGAAGTCACAGCTGTAGTACGCGCCGTCGTTGACGTTCGAGTTGGGGATGACAGTTTGGGTGAGCATCACCCAGATGCCGCCCTGAATTGCGGCTGGAGTACAGTTGTAGGGATGCCAGCCCCACTTGTTTGCGCCCTCGAAGGAAACCTGGAACGACCCGTCCTCGCGGACGTGCAGTTCTGAGGGGGCGTGCATGAGGTGGTTCTCATTCGCGTACTCGCGGGTGAGGTTCCCCTGGCCTTCATAGAGTGCGTCGACGAAAGACGCGCCGCGGTAGGTACCGGGCAGCATCGTCTTCTTGATGCGGCTACGGAAGCCCCGGCGTCCGTCTTCGACTGCTTCCCGAGAGAGCTGTTTGAACCGTTCGATGCCGTACTCGTCGATAATGTCGTTGACCGCGTTCCGGATCATCAGACAGCCGGTCATCCGGGTCTTCTCGTCGAGTTTCAGGAAGTCCGGCGTCCGTGTCTTGTCCGGGAAGTCGTTCTTCCAGGAGTTGTAGATCTCGAGGTCTTCGCCGATTTTGCGGGCCGTGTAGTAAGCACCGTCGCCAAAACGGGAGGCCTGGGAGACGTTCATGCTGCCGGGGCCGATCGCTCCGGCGTCGATGACGTGGTTGACGCCGCCAGCCCAGGCGACGAGTTCTCCCTCATGGAAGATGGGGATCAACGTCATGATGTCGCACGGATGCACGTCCCCGACGTGCGTGTCATTGTTAACGAAGATGTCCCCCGGTTCGATACCGGGACTTTCCTCGTAATCGTGGTTTATCATGTACTTGATGGCCTCGCTCATCGTGTGGATGTGCACGATGATACCCGTCGAGACAGCGATAGAGTCACCCTCTGGTGTGAACAGGCCATAACACAGTTCCCCCTCCTGTTCGACGATCGGTGTCGCGGCCACCTCTTTCGAGGTCTCGCGTGCAGTCACGAGGTCGCCTCGCAACTGTGCGAACATCTGTTCGTACTTTATCGGTTCCTCGTTTTTGAACTCGAGTTTCTCGAAGCCGGCGTAGTGATCCGTCTCCTCCGTCTTCTGTTCGAGTTCTTCGAACTGTTCGCGGAGCGTCTTGCCGTCCCAACCGATTCCATCGCCCTGTGCCTGTTTCTCGTGAACCTTCTCTTTCTCGCGTCGCATGCGGGGGAAGTTCTCCCCAGATTCGTGTTCTGAGCTCATGATGTGGTGTTGTATTGCGGGCATCTGCTCGGAGCCAGATGCGGGCTCGTACAGTGCACCTACCTCACCGCCGGAATGGACCCGAGCGACGGGATAGATGCATCGCTGTACAAGAGCGGGGTACCGCTCTTACTCGGTCCTGGTCAGGTGGTGGACACGGTGCTCGTCGAGGTAGGTCTCACAGTCCGGCGGGAGCGCGTAGGTCGTCGCGGCGCCCTCCATCACGGCGGGGCCACTGAGTTCGTTTCCGGGCTGGAGTGCGTGGAGGTCGTAAATCTTGGTCTCCATCCACTCGCCATCCCAGTATGCCTCCCGGGTCTCCTTGAACGCCTCCTCGGGCGGTTCCGGATCCTGGGTTTCCTCCGTTGGAATCTCCGGCTTGACAACGTCCCGGACGCCGCGGACCGACGCCTGCGTGACAGTGTGTCCGAGCTCCGGAGACCGGGCCTCCTCGGAGTACGTGCGCCGGTATTCCTCCTCGAAGGTGTCCAGTAACCGTTCGAGCTTCTCCGGGGTGTCGACGCGACTGACCGGTGACTCGATGTCGATGCTGTTGAGCTGTCCCTGATACTGACCGAGAATGTTGTACTGGAACTCTATCTCGCTCCGGCCGATGTTGCTGTTCTCGAACTCGTCTTCGACTTTCTGTTCGAGGTTTTTCCAGACCTCGGTGAGTTCCTGGCCGGCGGTTTCGGCCGCTTCCTCCATCGAGAGGTCCGGATCGACGTCGATACTCGTCGTCTGGTCGTACCGGTACTCGTAGTCGGCAGCGCCACAGCCAAACGCCGAAAAGCCGGCCGCCCACTCGGGGATGAGCACTTCGTCGAAACCCAGATCTTTGGTGTAGCCGGCGGTGTGGACAGGGCCGCCTCCACCGTACGAGAGACATTTGAAATTCGACGGTGCGTACCCTTCACCGGTCACGACCGCTTCGAGGTCGTTCCGGAGCTTGCTCTCCAGAATGTCGATGACACCCTGTGCAGCTTCGTAGACCCCCATGCCGAGCGGGTCGGCGATTTGCTCTTTGATCTCTCGTTCGGCCACGTCGCGGTCGATCGGCATGTCTCCGCCGAGGAAGTTCTCGGGGTTGATCCAGCCCATCGCGACGTGACAGTCTGTTACGGTGACCGTCTCGACGTCCGTTTCGACCGCGCTGACGCCGACCTGGTCGCCGGCGCTTTCGGGACCCAGTTCGATTTTGTCGAACGTCGGGTTAACCCGCACGTAGCTGCCCGTGCCCGCCCCGACACTCTCCATGTTGACCATCGGCAGCGATAGGAGGAGACGGGCCATCTCCGGGCTGTAGTCGATCTGCCAGTCGTTCCCGATGATGATGCCCATGTCGAAGCTGGTTCCCCCGATATCGGTACACACCAGATTCTCGTAGTCCAGCTTCTCCCCGAAGTAGTTGGCACGGCTCAATTGAATCCACAGACGGCGCCGGGATAGGTCGTTAGAATCACGGGTATGAAGCGGGAGAGTAATGTTATGCACAACACCCTCTTCCGCTTCGTGAAGCAAGTGGCTTCGCTCGCTCAAAAGCTTACTGACGCTGCGCTGATGGAACTGAGTGATCCAGCCGGCAACGGGTTTGCCGGCTGGAAGCACGCAGTCTTGCTCTATCTGCGCGAACACATGAGCGCGGAGTACGAGGAAATCATCGACTGGGCCGAAGAGATGGAACGTGTTCGAGCGGTATTGAATCTTCAACGCGGGGAGTTTCCCGCGCCTTCGACGCTGTGTAAGGCGTTCAAACGGGCATCGATGACTGTCTGGCGACAGCTGCTCCGCCGGTCGGCGGAGCTGCTGGACCAGAATGGTCACGCCGCAATTGATGCCACCTACTTCGACCGTCAGCAAGCATCGTCTCACTACTTGCGACGGATTGATCGTTCCGTCAAAACGATCCAGACGACGTTTCTCGTAGATACAGCTGAGGGAGCAATTCTTGACTTACACTGCAGCACGAAGTGGCCTGACGAAACCAAGATCGGCCCGAAGGTCGCCCTGCGGAACGCGGGCGACCTTCGAAGCTTGGCCGCTGACAAAGGCTATGATGACATGAGCTTCCGTGAGGAGCTTCGAAACGCCGGGATTCGTCCGCTGATAAAGCACCGTGTTTTCGCTCCTTACGATCACGCACACAACGCCCGAATAGACGACGAGCTCTATGGTCAGCGATCACAGACCGAGTCCGTCAACTCCTCAATCAAGCGCTCGCACGGCTCCGCCGTCCGAGCGCGTGACTGGTTCCGCCAGTTCCGGGAGATAACGCTCATAGCCGGCGTTTACAACGTGGAGCAGGCAATTGAACGCTGAAACGCCGAAATTCGCCGGATTCAATTGAGCCGTTGGCACCGATCATCCCGCCGATCGGGCCCGAAATGAGCGTCCGGGCCAGTTCGTTGGCGTGGATGTCGATGGTCCCGCCGTGACTCGCCATCACACGAACGCCGACGTTCCCGCCCTGCTCGTCGACGGAGTCTTGAATGTTCGTTAGCTGATCTCTGGATGGCTCAGCGGCGAACGCTTCTGCAGTGACGGTGTTCAGCCGCTCCGATTCTTTCAGTGTCGGGTAGTATTCGCTCGACAGCATCACCGTCGTGTCCATCTCCCGTTCGTCGATGATCTCCTCTGCTATCTCCTGGGTCCGGTGTTCGTGGTCACCGTTCTTGTAGGAATGGAGAAACATCACGACGATGTGGTCGACATCCTGGTCGAGTAGGTCATTGACCCCCTCTCGAACGTCGTCTTCGTACAATGGAACCAATGTGTTCCCTTTGACGTCAATACGCTCTCTGACGCCACGAATCTGGTTCCGTGGAATTAACGGCTCGGGGTGTTTGTGGGTGTTGACGTGGAGCCGATCCGAATATGAGTAGCCGGTGTACGATTGCCGGCCACGCCCCATTCGGAGTGTGTCTTCCATCCCGCCGGTAATGAGAATCCCCACATCAACCTCGCTCTCGCGTTCGACGAGCCGATTCAGCATTGCGGTGCCCGAGTACACCGTCGACACGAGATTCGGGAACCCCTCCTCGACAGTCAGGTCCCAGTCCTCAAGGGCATCTTGTGAGGACTTGATGAACCCCCGCGATTCGTCATCCGGTGTGGTCTTGGCTTTTCCAACAGTGAACTCACCATTAGAGTCCATGAGGAAGGTATCTGTCATCGTCCCGCCAGCATCGATTGACAGTATCTCTGCGTTGTGGTGGTCCGAGGGATCGTCTTCTGAGCTTGCCATCACGATGCTCAATTGACCATTGTGGGTTAATCGTTACCGAGGGTGTCATAGAACTCTTCTCACACCGTGATGATCGTGCTTCCCGGATTGTCTCCGCGTTCGTAGTTGGTGATTGCGACGACGAGACGAAGGCACAGAGCGAGGAACACTTGTGCTCGTGCGTGAACGCGGCCTCGGGCGTGCGTCCGCCCGAGGCCGCAGTCCTTCACTGAGTCGTTAGTTCGTTCGACTCCCGTACGTCGGTTGTACGTCTCATCCAACGTGGACTGCTTCAGCTGAACGTCCTCGCCGTGTTGTTCGATACGGTCTTCGACCCTGTACTCGATGTCTTTCGGGTCGTCGGTGTTTCGCGCGTTGTACGGGGCGACTGGCACGACCCCTGCAGCCAGCAGGTGGTCGTGCCAGTCGAGTGTGTCGTAGGCGCTGTCACCAACCATCCAGATCGGTGTGGCGACGGCGAGCGCGTCACGTGTGACGCGCATCGCCGTCTCTTCTGGCGCTTGCTTACTCTCTGTGAACTCCGCCGCAATCGGGATCTTTTGTCCGGTCGAGACGATCGTGCAGCCGTAGCCGTAGTAGTACTCGTCGTCGGTTGGATCATAGCATTTCGACGCGTCTTGATCGGCGGGCATCGCCCTCACGTCGGTTGAATCGATACAGTAGGTCAAGTCGAGCAGGCCGCGGCGGGCGGCCTGCTCGACGAACCGGTCGAATACGTCGTCGACGACATGTTCGAGGTCGGTGAGAAAGCGATCAACCGCATCTCTGGACGGCGGTGAATCAAAGCCACAGCCAAGCCAGACAACCGTGTTGTGCAGCTCTCTTGCAACAGGACGAATCCCGTATATGTCTTTGTAATAGCAGTGGAGGAAGCCACGCATCATTTCTGGAGGCTCGTGCTCTCGTGTTCGCCCCGTCTCCGTCGGGGCGAACACGTCGAACTCTTCGAGAAACTCGAAGGAGAGGTGCTCGAACAACGCAAGCGTCTCTGTCTCCACGACATTGAAGAACGACTCGACCGAAGGATCATTTTGCAGGGTCGTTGAGTCCATACCACCTCAGCATTCACCCTGCTCTTTGGTGTGTTAACTGTTCTATGACACCCTCCGTTACCACGAACTTCGAGAACCCGGACTGACAGCCCGAAACGCAGCGAGGACATATGTATCATGTTTAAAAATAAATGATTTGCGCCGGGACGTTGTACAGGAATATCAGCATTTCACGAACTGTCCCTCACGAGCTTTGACAGCAGGATTGCCTCCATCGCTGCGCTCGGGGGCGTGCGCTCACTCGGTCGGTCGGACCCCCACGGGAGGAGTTCGCTTCCTCCGTCGTTCGCTTGTGGTGGGGGTGAAGGGTGCTACGGAGACGAGAGAAGTCTTGGAAGGGACGCGGCGACTGCGTATCCGGTTTCTCCACCGGTGCCCTTTCGATTGTCAGGTACTGGTTTCGGGCCAGCGCTGGACGCGGCGTATGACTTATGCTACAGTAGTACATGTAATACACTATGGCAAGTGTCAGTTTCCGTGTCCCCGACGAGGTGAAAGCACAGATGGAAGAACACGACGAGGTAAACTGGAGTGCAGTGCTCCGTGACCATATCAAGGAGGAACTACAGAGTCTGGAATCACGGAATATCGCCCACGCAGTAGCGACCAGCGAGCGACTGAGCAGTGCCATCGACACCGACGAGGTTGCGACGACGAACACGGCAGCACAAATTCGTGAGTTCCGTGATACTCGATACAGCGAGAAGCGATCCTGATGGCCGACGTCGTTATCGACACCAGCACTGTGGTCAAGTGGTACATTCCCGAACAGGATCACGAACAGGCCCGAGCACTTCGTGACGATTTCCTCAACGGCAAACACGATCTCTGTGCACCGGCGCTCATGCCCTTCGAGGCGGTCAATGCACTCACTTACAGCGGCCACTACGATGGTGAGCGACTCCATGAGGCCGCAAACTCGCTTGACAACTACGGTATCGAACTCGTCTCGTTCGGGTCAGTCGGCCCCATCGCGGAGATTACGAACAGCGTCGACATCACGGCCTACGACGCTGCCTACGTCGCACTCGCCGTTAAACGAGATGCGACAGCCTACACCGCTGATGGAAATCTCTTGCAGGATGTAGACGGAACTGAGTATGCGGACACCGTCGCTCACATCCGGACCTACTGAGCGATGGGCGGCGTTTCCTGCTATATACAGCCACTGTGCCGCTATATCTTGCACACTAATTTTGATGAGCCGCTGGTGGAAACCTCTCGTTGGTCACTCCGCAGTCTGTCTCTTGCATAGACCCGATCGGTCTACTCGGTATCTGTCAGAACTGAGCTGACCGATATAGAGGAGTTAGTGGAAACACAAACGTTCGTCACAGCTGTTGTGACGGTCCTTTCGGATGGCTGTCCATTGGGACTGTCACAAATATACACCTTGTTTCTGGTATGTGTTTACCCTGTGGATTCAACGACCGGTACAGCGCGAGCTCGTGAGATCATCTCGTTGTCCCGAACGACTCGCTTGAGTTCCTCATAGGGATTGCGTCCCTGCTGGCTCCACGTTGCCAGCAGGGAGAAGAGGGTTTCGTGGACGAACATTCCGCGGTCGTTCCGGAGTGTCCCGATGATTTTCCGAAGAACGACTGGTTCACGTAGCGCGTTTTCCGCAGCGTTGTTCGTCGGCGAGACCGCTGGCTCACCGACGAAGGTGAGCCAGTGGTCGAGGCCTCCTTCGATCTTCCCGAGTAGTGTTGCCACTGGTCCGTCGGGGACCGACCGCTCAATCAACGATTCGAGTTCTCTCCGCGCGACACGCTGTAATTCTGCCCGCTCGCGCAGTGTCAAGTCGCTCTCCAGCTGAGTCTGGAGAGCGGCATACAACTGTGTGAGCGCTCGGTAGATCGGTTCGCCTTCTTCCTGCTGTTCGGCAGCATCCTCGGCCTCCCGGAGAATGTGCGCCCAACACCGCTGGAGTTTCTTGCTGAAAGCTGGGTACGCTGTCCACCCGTCACAGATAATCGTTCCTGCGAAGTCCTCCCCGAGGACTTCCGCAGGAACATCGTGGCCACGACTTTCCCGGACGGCGTACAGCGTGTGCTTGTCCGTTCGGAACGTCCAGAGCCACGCTTGGTCTCCGTCGCGCTTGATTCCCGTTTCATCAACGTTGACCACGTCGGCCTGTTGAATCTGTCTACGTATCTGCTCGTACTCCGAGCGACCGGCGCGCGCTGCGCGCTCGGTCGCATGCCACGCGGACGCGCCCGAAAGGTCCAATCCGTGGAGTTGGTTGAAACGATCAGCGATCTTTCGGTAGGGAAGCCGGTGATCGTACCGGGAAAGAGCCGCCTGCGCGATGACGTTCACCCCGAACTGCCCCTCATCGGGGCAGTCGGGGTGTGATGCCACCGTCTCGGTTCCGCACGAGTCGCACTCGTAGTAATGGCGGTTGTACTGGGTAGCTTCCACAGGCTGCGGATCAGGAATCTCTTCGACGAGTCGCGGGCTGACGCCCTCCGACTCATCGAACTGCTCACCACAGTCAGGGCAACAGTCACACGTGACTTCGACCTCCTCATCTGGATCGGGTGCAGACCGCCACTCGGGATTATGGCCGGATTTTCGACCCGGTGTCCCGCCGTCAGTACGAGGTTCTTCGTCGTCCTCGTCGGATGAAGACGAGGACGACTCCTCAGAGTCAGATTGTTTCTGACTGGAGGGGGTGTGCGGTCCTTCGTGCCAGCGAAGTTTGGCTCTGAGCCGCTTGTTCTCTTCGCGGAGGTGTTGATTCTCCTGTTCAAGCTTCTCAACACGATTTTTGAGCGCAAGAAGTTCCTCACGCGAAACCTCAACGCTGCATTCGTCTTTAGCTAAGACTCACACCTCGGTTGTGTAGCGGTAGCGAGTGTCTCCTGTAAGATCGGCCGTTGCTGATGAATCTTCTGAGCGTCTTCGATTAGCCGCTCCAACAACGGCGGTGGCGAGTAACCGAGGTACTCGCCGAGTTTGTGGAGGATGAGCTGGGCGTGCGACCGGAAGGTCGCCGCCCAGCGTTCCGGCGGAAACACGATCTCATCGTCGGCCTGCTCGGTGACCAGATCCAACAACTCCCGGCTCACCAGCAGTGACAGCAACGCAGCGTATAGTAGAATTTTCACGACATCAGGGTTGTTCGTGTCGAATTCGTCCAGTTCATACTGCGTCTTCAACTCACGGAACAGAGTTTCTACTTCCCATCGACACCGGTACAGCGTCGCTAGATCTGACGGCAGGAACTCCTCTCTCGGCAGATTCGTTATGTAGAGATGGTAGTCGTCGGCGTCCTCGTTGCGGACGCCGACGACGCGGAACCGCTTCGTATCCAGTGACCGCGTTCCCTCGTACTGCCCTCGCTTGAATTCCGCTTCGACCTCTACGTCGATGTACTTCCGCGAGAGGTCATCGACCACATCGTGGATCTGCTTGCCCTCCAAGGGAATGGCGCGGCCGCGCCATTCCCGTAATTCCGCCGTTATCACCGGATTCGCGTTCTGCTTCAGCCGACTCACGAAGTAGCCATCGTTCTCGTCGATCAACGCGAAACGGCGGTACTTGAAGTACGCTCGATCGAACAGAACTAGCCGTCCTTGTAGCCACGAACCTGTGTTGAACAGCGTGCTGTCGTGCGTTTTCTCGTCCGTTACGTCGATCCGTTCAATTGTCTGGTCGGTGGCGTTGTGGAGCAGGTGGAGCTTCGCTCCAGCCTGCTCCTCGTGACGGGCTTGGAACTCATCAGAGAGGAATTCGTGCAACCGCAACACTGTTCCATCAGCGATCATCACGTCCCTGAATCGGTCGATATCAGCGTCAAAAGCGTCTGGAACAGCGACCTCGTCGAGGCCGCGCTCGACGAGGTCGCGGAGATACTCTGCCAGCGTCGGTGTCAACCGGTGATAGAAGCCGCCAGAAGAGATCGGTTCGTCAGCTGTGGCGTTGTAGCAGCGCCTGAACCCAGCGAGTGTTCGGCTCTCGCCTGCGGCGAAGCCGAACACGAGCGCCCACACGAGGACAGGAATCTGAAGCTTGCCTTCTCGCTCGACCACGCCGAGTTCCTCGGCGTGCTCTTCGAGGAACTCAGAGGGAAAAAGCGTAGTGAGCCGACGCATGATTCTCGTTGAGGAGCGAGGGTTGTGCACAGACTTCTCCTCCTCATTCCTCTCGAAAAATAGCCTCGATAAGCCGTCGCTGTCACGCGGTTCTCATCTTAGCTAAAGACGGATGCCTCAACGCTGTCATCTGAGGAAGTCACGCGACTGCACTCCCCAAAGCAGACGACACGGGATGGTCTCTGTCAGAGAGACCATCCCTCACAATCGCCTTTGTCGCCTGCATTGACCTACTGGCAGGTCAGGGGCAATCTACGAGAGAGTACCGAAATCGTTCTGGGGGTAAACCGATGCTGTTTCTGAAACCAGGGGGTCCTGCTGAGTCCTGCAGCTAGCGACAGCGGGCGTCAACGACGGCAGGCCGCGTACCGTCGCGTTCTATCGTCGTGGTCGTCGGATGATCCGTCGCTGTGGCTGGTCTGTCACAGGGTTCAGGCTGGACTCCCCGTCACAACGGGCGTGACGCCTCCAGTCTGGGCTTTGTCACTCGTGGTCTCTAGTAAATCCAGCCCAATGTAGCGTTTTTCGAGGAGTCCTTCTGCAGTGTCTTTGTCCATCGTGAGGATCTGTTTCGTCGCTTGATTGCGCCCGACGGTGCGTCGCTTTTCGAGGACATCGCTCCCGTCCAGTTCGAGGAGTTTGTCCCACACTCTGGCGACAGTCTGTCGATGGGGCTGTTTTCCGAGCTCTGCAGTCAAGGCTGTCTGTATGTCGTCTTTGGTCATGAACACGCCACTGCCATCAGTACGCTTTGTCGCGAACTCGGGCCAGCGTTTCGCAACGGCAATCGCTCGATAGGTGTTCTGCTGGTTGGTCTCTTCAACGAACGCTTGTTTGACCTTGGTCTGGCGGCAGTTCGCAAAGAAATCCAGCGGGGAGGAACTGGGCTCGACGCCGTCCGGGAGCGTCTCTGCGTCCTCTTGTTGATCTGCGTCGAGTTGGTTGACCTTCGCGACGGCACTGGTCGCGATCTCGTGGGTCTTCTCGTGGTCGGCTTCCAGGTCGTCGATGTCGCTGGCGTTGGTCTCGGCCTTGCCGCTGGCTGTGGTAGCGATGTCGTGTGTCTGTTCCAGTTTCGTTTCGAGGTCGTCGATACGATTTTGGAGAGTTTCGATAGTCTGGATGAGTGTTTGGAGAACACTCGAAACGAGGGGTGGAATGTTGTCCTGGATCTGCTCAAGGAGAGTCTGGAGATCCTCGGTGGAATGGTCGGTCTGGGGGATGTCCATGTCGAGGTGGGCGGCAACGGCGGCGTCGGTGGTCGTACGGTCGATAGTATCGTCGTAGGAATGGTCTGGAGTCATTGGGACCAAAGGACCCGTGCCCGGAATCGAACCAGGGGAACCGACCACGGCACGGGCTAAGCGAATCGGATGAAACGGTCGCTCAAACTGCAGCGCTGCCGTGATCGACAGCCGCTCTGGATCTAGTTGCAGGACTCAGCAGGAACGAGGCGTCTCGCGAGTGTGCTGGGGAGCGATGCGACTCATCGTGGATGGATTGGCCTGCGATCATAGGTTCTGAGTCCGTGGGGTCAGGCCCAGCGGGGTATTAAAAGAATCTGATACACTGTTGCTACTTAACTATTGTTGACCTGCAACACTTATGCATGGGCGTATTTTTTGGCCCGACAGAGAAAATGTCGGGTAGTGACTGATCGGCCTGGACCAAACCCATCGGTGAGTGACGAGGCACTCATTCGCGCCATCTTAGAAGCCTATCCCCCAGCATTGGGAACCTCAGATGTCGCGTCTAAAGTCGAGCTCAGCAGTGAAGCGACGAGAAGGCATCTGAATCGATTAGAAGAGGCAGGCTATTTATCCACAGATATGCTGGGTTCTGTCCGCGTTTGGTGGGTAACACCTGACGGGCGTGCTTACCTATCTGAAGATTCATCCGACCAGTAAAGCACGACACTGCCACTGATTTGCTCCCGGTTGATCTCTTCCTGCTCGCTGAGTCGGTTGAGGCGTTGTCGAACCCGTTCTCGGCTTAACGATACTTGATCTGTTACAGTAGTTACTGTCGAGAATGGACGCCTTCCGCTTTTGATACAATGGATGAGCGTCTCGTCACTGACTTCTGGTTCTGGCCCTCTTGTTGCCATACTCTCTATTGGATATCTATTGCGGTGTAACAATAGTTTTTTGTTGTTGGGAGCCAACAGTATTAGATAGGAACCCACGCGCTATTGGGCGATTATACCGCTCGAAAGCAAATCGCCCCGGTGGTAGGACACCGAGGCGCGTGGTTCCGCGCAAGAACCAATGGTAACTACGCAATCCTATCCACAAGAGCGTATCGCACGCGAGTTACTCACCCAAAACCGGCCGTTGTTCCTTGGCGTTGACGGCAAGGGTGCGGCCCACTACTGGGACAGCTACGAGTTCACTGTGGCTGTTGTCGCGGTTGATGGACAAGCAGAGACAGTCGAACTGTCGGAGACGCCGTTTGAGACGCTTGCCGAGTGGTGTGAGTACACCCGAGGCGAGCGTGGCTGGGATATCGGCCCCCATGTCGGCGGCTCACTGATTGACGATCTCGTCCAGGCGGTGAACGCATGAGCTGTACCGTGGAGAAACGTGAACGGGTTCGGCGGGCTGCTCGTGAGATTCGTGACTGTGAGCCCACTATCGCCGTCGACGTAGTTGCCCCGAACGCGAGCCAGTACGATGCTTGGACGCTTGATGCCGTGCTTCAGGATACCGGCGGTGTGCCACCAGAGGTACTACGGGAGTTAGCACTAGCTGAGTTGACGCTACGGCCCACACCCTCCCAAGCAGAGTATCAGCACGTGACTGCGACGGTGTAGGTACGCGACGTACTTTTTGTCGATCCGGGGGTACAGCGTGTATTGGAGATCGATAAAAACGGTGAGGTGAAAACCGTCCATTGGCCTCAGCCATCTGTCTGAACCGGGCTTAGTTTCAGTTGGACCCTTAGTCAGTTGAATCTCACACACCACCGTTTCTGGAGAAAACCGCCCTGTGGTTTCAGACGGAACGTCGTGGGGTTGAAGCTCCGAAGGTTTCCCGGTCCGAGTACTGGACCGACGATTACAGACGGTCCTTCGACGGTTTAAGCTGAGTTTGTGTTTACAGAACTAGGCTAGATCACGGTTACAGACAGATACCGAGACACTCTACCGATCGATAACCTCGCCATCCCCGACAGCCAGCTCGGATTCAAGTTCGGCGATCAGTTCCGTCCCCTCGGCATGGAGTTCATTTGCCCGTTCCAGCGAAACGTCACCGTCTTCCAGTTGATCGATGATCTGTTCGAGCGGCTCAATTGAATCCGGCGAATTTCGGCGTTTCAGCGTTCAGTTGCCTGCTCCACGTTGTAAACGCCGGCTATGAGCGTTATCTCCCGGAACTGGCGGAACCAGTCACGCGCTCGGACGGCGGAGCCGTGCGAGCGCTTGATTGAGGAGTTGACGGACTCGGTCTGTGATCGCTGACCATAGAGCTCGTCGTCTATTCGGGCGTTGTGTGCGTGATCGTAAGGAGCGAGGCTCTTACCGAACTGAGTGAAACAGTACCCCGAGAATTACAGCATCCCGCCGTAGGCTAGTTGCTATGTACAATCAAACAGCCTTCGGCGGGATGCTACAGGATATTGTTGAGCTCACGTCAATAGTGTTGCGCCCAGAGCCGCTCGATGAGGAAATCGAGCGGCGCTGTAAGCAGGCATGGGAACAAGCTCCTTGCCCGGAGTGTGGTGAAACCGCCATCCAGTCCGGGGACGGCAGTCCCCGGGTCTGGTGCACCAACTGCCGCTATGTCTTCTCCTACACCCGCAACACGCCCTTCGAAGGCCGCACTCTCTCTCCTGGCGAAATCGTCATTGCGTTCGTCCTCTATGCCGACACACTTCTCAGCATCCACCAAATCACCCAGCTCTTCGAAGCGGTCTACGACACGGTTCATTCCACGATTCGAGAGGTAGAAGCCGCCTTCCAGCGCGGCTTCTACCTCGTCTGGGAGCGCATCCAACACGCTATCGACGGCCCAACTCAGATCGACGAAACCGGCCACAAGTGCTCTGGTTACAAGGGACAGACGCCGCCGCGGGATGGGCTTTCCCGCGGCGGCTCTGGGGAAGGGGGGCGATCACGGTGGGAAGGAGCACCTGGCGATACCATGACGCTGATCGGTGCCTGTCGTGATGTACTTCGTGTAATTCGCGCCGAGCCAGGTGCTCAACCGGAAGAACTCAAACCAGCACTTGATGAGGTAGAGATTCTCTCAGGGAAACTGGATGAGGTCTGGCACGACGGGTGGCGCGGGTACGCGCCACTCGTCTACAAGAACGAGCAGACCGTTGTTCACTCCGAAGAATTTGTCACTGATGACGGCGTCCACATCAACCAAGTCGAATGCCTCTGGTCGCTAGTGAATCCATGGCTACAGAAGTTCCGCGGCCTCTCCAAGCCTGGATTGGAGCAGTCCGTCCGAACCTACGGGTTCGTACGGACGTTAAACCTCGCTGGAGCACCACTACACGGCCTTCTTGACTGCTTCGTCGTCAACGTGTTTCGCTGAGTTATGTAAGAGCCAGGAGCGAAAACACGGTGCTTTATCAGCGGACGAATCCCGGCGTTTCGAAGCTCCTCACGGAAGCTCATGTCATCATAGCCTTTGTCAGCGGCCAAGCTTCGAAGGTCGCCCGCGTTCCGCAGGGCGACCTTCGGGCCGATCTTGGTTTCGTCAGGCCACTTCGTGCTGCAGTGTAAGTCAAGAATTGCTCCCTCAGCTGTATCTACGAGAAACGTCGTCTGGATCGTTTTGACGGAACGATCAATCCGTCGCAAGTAGTGAGACGATGCCTGCTGACGGTCGAAGTAGGTGGCATCAATTGCGGCGTGACCATTCTGGTCCAGCAGCTCCGCCGACCGGCGGAGCAGCTGTCGCCAGACAGTCATCGATGCCCGTTTGAACGCCTTACACAGCGTCGAAGGCGCGGGAAACTCCCCGCGTTGAAGATTCAATACCGCTCGAACACGTTCCATCTCTTCGGCCCAGTCGATGATTTCCTCGTACTCCGCGCTCATGTGTTCGCGCAGATAGAGCAAGACTGCGTGCTTCCAGCCGGCAAACCCGTTGCCGGCTGGATCACTCAGTTCCATCAGCGCAGCGTCAGTAAGCTTTTGAGCGAGCGAAGCCACTTGCTTCACGAAGCGGAAGAGGGTGTTGTGCATAACATTACTCTCCCGCTTCATACCCGTGATTCTAACGACCTATCCCGGCGCCGTCTGTGGATTCAATTGAGCCGTCAATAGCGACACGGTGGGAACTGTGATTGAAGCCTTCATCAGCGCAAAAATACGCCACACGGGATGTCAGCGGTCGCGGGTCGGCGTGCTGGCGTCGAGTATGTCCGACGGCGTCTCGGCGTCGTCTTCATCTGTCTGGGCTCCGGAATTATCATCGTCGTTTGATGACTTCTCGTCACTCCGCTCCGGCTGGGGCGGCATCTCGTAGCGGTACCAGTGGCTTTCCCCGAGGACGAAATACGCGCTCCGGTCCTCGTCTTCGATGACGCGCTCGCCAGTATCGATTGCCACGTCAACCAGACCCGACAGGGATGCCGTGGTTACGATCGGGTGCTCGGACAGTTCCTCTGGCACCCGCCCGGTCGTAATCCACTCGTCGAACTCCGCCCGTGTCTGTCGGTAGTCGTACCAGGTCCGCTCGGTCTCAGTGAGTGGTGGCGCGTTTCGATGGTAGTAGCCGACTGCACTCAGGCCGGCGAGTCCGACCAGGAATAGGAAGGGGCCGCCGGCCAACCGGAGCGGCCCGTACTCTGCCGGGACACTCACCTGATCGGTTCGGCTATCCGACGCGACCACGGTACCGGGGTCGTCGACCCGGTAGACCGACCCCTGACTGTTTAGGGGGAGTTGGTACGTTCGTGTCCGGTCGACTGGCGAGCCGTTCCGGGTACCTGAGACGGTCACCTCGGCGACGAGGAGCGCCTGTTTCACCCCGGGCGTCCCGCCGAACTGCTCGTCGATAGCCGCCAACCGCCGGCCGGCGTCGGTCACGTTCACGCGGAACGGGACACTGACGCGCTCATCAGGCCCGACGCCCGCCTCGGTGTCGGTGGCCAGCCGGTCCTGAGTCTCCCAATAGACCGTGTCGTTCCCTTCCGTATCGGCCTGGACGGACTGCAAACGGAGGGTAATATCCGTCTCGACGGAAAGGTTACCTCCGTCACTGGCGGTGTACTCATAGGCGAAAACGCCGTCGAGCTCCGGAGTCAGTTGCTGGAAGTACACCGACTGGTTGTGTAGCACCGTCCCCTGCGCGTACACCTCAGTGTCGTTCTGGACAGTCGCCCGGTGGAAGAACTCCCCGGTGGATTCCCACGAGGACACCTGCCGCTCTTCGGTGGTCGTCCCGGGGTCGATGTGTGTCGTGTAGGTCACGAACGCACCGATGCCGGCCACCACTAGGAGTGCGAGTATGACCAGTTCGAAATTGTCCGTTAGCAGGATGCGGGCTCTCGTCCGGCGCTCACTCATCTATGCTGTCCCCCCTCTGTCCGACTCCCCACCCGCTCCTCCGAACCTGGCAACTCTGAACTCATAACTATTTGATAGCATCCTAGTCATATTCGTGACAGTATCCGGTCTAACCGTGACGGCCCGTCGCGCGTCCGTCGACGGATGCGTCCATTATCAACCATGACTACCCAGAGCAGGTAGAACGACCCGCTTAGCAGCCCATCGATGACAACGATGGGCAGCCACGGGTGGACCGCATGGAGCGTTTCGATAGTCGACTGCGGGAGAACGAGCAGGTACCGGTGTTCGACCACGTAGTACCGGTAGTACCCTGTCTCAGGCGGGGCGGTCAGCGTCAACGTCCCGTTGACTGACGAGCGAGCGGGCACGACAGCCTCTCGAGGCTCGATCTCGACACCCTCAGTCACGGGCTCGACGTACCGGACTACTGGGACGAACCCGTCGTTGGGCGTGATATACTGGACGGATTCGCTTGTCCCTTGCTCGATGACCCGGGGGCCGGGCGAGTCGCTCTCGGCGCTGACGACGCCGAACTCCTGTGGCCCCGCTGGCCCTACCATTGCGGCCGTCGCCGACAACACTATCGCCCCGGCGAAGACAGCGACGATGAGTCGGACGTTCGTACCAGTCGATCGCTCGGGCTCCCGTTCCCGTTTCCTGTCGTCGCTCAGCAGTATGTCAGCGACGTACGCGACCACCGAAAGGGCCACCACAAAGTAAGCAAGTCCTTGCGTGCCCAGCAGCGAGCGCGCGCCGACCAAGGCGGCGATCTGTCGCTGTATCTCCTGAAGCGTGGACTGGGTTCCCGTGACGACGGCCCCGACGCCAGGTACGGTTACCACGGTCCCGCCGGGTTGCCAAACGATGGCGACTATCTGTGTCTCCTTGACCGGCGGCTCATCGCCGTCCTGGTCGGTGAACGGATTGGCGTCACCCTTTGTTATGTACCCCCGATCGGTCTCTTCAACGATGCGGTGGGTCGTCAGCCCACCGCCCTGTATCTCTTCGGCGCGGAACGTCACCACGTCGCCCTCTTCAACGGGGCCGGCAAGGGCGGCCGGAATCGCGACGAACCCGTCACCGGTCTCTATTGTCGGCGCCATACTGCCGGAGGTGACGAAGCCGAGCAACACTGGCTGTCCAAGCACTTGCCCGAGTATCATCGAGACGAGGAACACTATCAATGCCGCCTCTAGAACCAGCTCTCCACCCCTCCGTAGGCCCATCGTTGAACTATCAACGTCTCATTTGACAAATAAGTACCGAACTGACACTATCCCCCTGAAGCAGTGCCGCTTCCACGACTGTCATGGCGTAGCTTCCGATGAACCCAAGCGCGTGGCCCAGCAGATGAACGAGGGTTCCAATACGTTGCCGCCGTCGATAGGGGCAGCGGGAACTTCGCAGCGGGGAGGCCAGAAACAGCACCGTTGCGGCGACGCTAAGTTCGAAATGGTCCCAACAATTAACTGTACCAGCGATACACCGCGAGGCTACTGGGGAGGGCAATCATGATCGCAGTGATTGTCAGCAGCGCGCCGAGCCCGATACCTCCGAGGTCGGATGGCCCGTCACTGTCGTCTGGCGGTGGTCCGCCACCGCTGTCCGGCGGCGCTCCGCCTCCGGGCTCAACCGTCTCAGTCGGCGCCGGGGTCCTGTCGGCCTCGCCCTGTCCGACGGACGGCGACGCCTCTTCATCAGTCTCGGTCGACGGATCTGGCGTAGGCGTCTCGATTCGGGTGTCGTCCTCGCCATCGCCGGCATCATCAGTGTCACTGTCGGCATCGGCACTGGCATCGTCGTCGTCGTCACCATCGTCATTGTCACCGGCATCATCGGTGTCGTCGTCGTCATCGTCGCCGGTTCCCGATTCCTCGGCGTGGACGGTGAACGTATCTGCGCTTTCGACATCGTGGTCGCCACGCGTGTCCACCAGTAAGCCGACCGCAAGGGACTCACTCGGTTCAAGTGTGACACTATTGTCTTCCCCTTCGAGCGAGTCGTCGGTATCGTCGCCGCGGTAGAACCGCACGTCTTCGCTGTCGTCGGTCAGCCAGACCTCGGCGGCCCCGTCGCCGGTGTAGGTGATCGTGAACACCCTCGATAGCGGCGTAATGGCGTTCGCGTCAAGGCCGTCACCGTCGACCGATGGATTCGCGCCAGTCAGGAGCAGCTCGATTTCCTCGTCCTCGTTCAGGATAGCGTATTCGCCATTGGGCCCCTCGGCGGGCGCCATGACCAGGTCCTCGTTCACCGCGTCGGTTCCGAACGGCACCGCGCCGGTCGGAACGAGCAGCACGGCTGTGACGAGGGCAATCACGACGAGGGGTGCCGTCCTGTTCATCAGTATCGCCGCGGCCAAGCCGCTCGTTACCTTCGGTAGCCGCTGTATAGGTATTGTATTCCGGTGTTTGAACTGTGGTCAAAGAGCGTCTTCACCACCGAAGCAGCGGAACCCGGGAGTGATCACGTTTCTATGTTGGAAATCGTCGATCTATTCATCATGAATTAGTTCTCCCTCGGAACCGAGATTCACCGGCGGAGTCGAAGCGTAAGTATACCGGATGGGTGTGATATTGATGGCGCCCCACCTCTGTCAGACTGAGTTAGCAATAATTGTCAATGTCTCATTCAAACTATCTGGCTCCACTCCGGACGTATCTATTTTGACTCCGAGCCGAATATTGGAACCGACCGCTAACTCTGGAGGATCATCGCTTAAGGGGGTTCTATTCACATCTGACACATCGTATAATTCAATATCTACACTGTTATCCGGATCCTCCTTGGTGTAAATTTTTATTGGATTTGCACTCCGGTTAGTGAGTTGTATAAGTCCATTGACCCCATTTATTCCTTCTTCAGCATCTTTATCAAAGTAATATACTGAGTCTGTACCAAGACCGAGGTCTGGGTCGCCTCCTGTTCTTGAACTGGTTTCACTAAGTGAAGGGAAATAGAGTTCGAGCGTGTTATTATCGATCGTGCTTCTCCCTCCCGAACCCAGTTCATCAATACCAAGATATGCTTCCATATCACCAGCTACGCTGACCGTAACCGAACGACCGGCTGCGGTGCTTGAGAAGGCTCCAGAACCCATTAGAGCTCCACTAGATCCCGTCATCGTACCCAAAACAAGGAGTAATTCTCTTCTTTTCATTATTTGAAATTAAGTGTGGAGCCGGGGATCCGTTTAGCTCTGGAGATCCTGCGCGAATTCTTTCGAGTATCCGTTTAGCACAATCTCGCCACCGACATCAGTAATCTCACTTGGATCTGGTGCCTGAGGATTTCCGTCAGCACTGGCTTTCGTGTTGATTTGGAAGTTAATACTCAGATTATCACCGGATTCAAGAACTGCTGGATGCTTTCCTGCTCGATTAAAAATGCCCTGTGGACCAGCCGAAACGTTTGTGGGTGCAAGAACTCCGTTATCATCAAGCCCATATTCGAACTCATTACCTAAGTCATCACTTCCATTGGGATCGTATGCTGCGGGTTGATCCTCACGAGCGAATGACCAGAAGAACCGCCAGTCTTGATTCAGCTTCGTACCGCTGAGTTGCTGTATGAAGTCAGCATCATATCCGTTGTTCACATCGGGGGCATTCTTAGCACCATCGTCTAGCCACAATGCGATTTTGTTTCCGCTGTTATTTTGAATTTCGAATAAATCATTAAACTTAATGAATGCGTTCGTATTCAGACCTTCGCCAGAAACTTCGCTACCATCGAAGTCCAACACCAGTTCCCCTCCCTCAGTGTACGCGTGAGGACTGTCGCCAGGAACTATACTTAAGTAAGCATTCTGATCTCCTGCCACAGAAACGGAAACCGATCGTCCTGCAGCAGTTGAGCTAAACGCACCAGTACCCATTGCAGCGGCCGAGCCGGCCGCGAGCGATCCTGCGCCGATGAGGAACTTTCGTCGGTTCATAGTTGTCTCAACGCACGCCTTCCCACCCCCCATTGCACCGCAGGTGGGTCGAACGTGCTACTTGAGTCCATCACCCCTAGGGGCATTGTAGTAATCTCTTTGACACCCCCGAATAGGCCCTTTGAAGCCCAGTATACACTGTTTAACCGATCAGTCGCCGCGAACCAGTAGCGCCTTGAAACTTCAAACAGTCGCCGTAGCACTGCTCACTGGCGTATCGCACTGTTTGATTACTTGAAATATACCCGGGAAAAGCGTAGAGCACGGACTTGACCATCTTCCTTGCCACCGTTGTGGAGCGTAATTTTCGAACCTGAGAGTCTGAGTGCGTCGGGCTACAGAGTGGTTTTCGGTATTAGGAGGCTTTTGAATCAGATATTACACTGATTGATACAGATTCAATCAGCTATTGCATCTCTTCAACAACCAGGATACGAAGTGGAGACAACTCTGATACTACTTCTATATCCGATGCAAGAGCCACCACACATCGACGACTCTTCGCCAACTGCGGTGGAGACACTGCTGCAAACGGCGCTTGAAGCCACTGATGACGACCAGGCGAAATACCATCTCCGTGAAGCGTACCAGAAGTGTATCGTGGGCGAAGACGAGCCATCAGAACCGCGGTAACGGGTCAGCTAATATCGGGCCAGAGCCAAGAATCGGAGTTCTCTCGAAACATAGGCTGTTCTATTCTTATTACAGACTTACCAACTTTTACATGCAAAACGCTTATCACATTATAACCTGATTGTTCATGTTACGAACCGATCACTGACTATTGCTGCTGCGGTCGCCAGGGGGTGGACATCATGAGTAAGGCAGAAGCCGGGGCGGCAGAATCCCCACAGATCGACGAACAGACGCTCCAAGACGACGAGCCACAGACGCTCTCGCGGGACGAGATGTTCGAGATGTTGAGCAACCGACGCCGGCGCTACATTCTCCACTATCTCCACGACACCGAGGGGCCGGCGACGCTCTCCGACCTCGCCGAACAGATCGCCGCTTGGGAGAACGACACGCGGATTCAAAACATCTCGGCGAGCGAGCGCAAGACCGTCTACACGTCGCTACAGCAGTTCCACCTGCCGAAGATGGACAAGACAGGTGCCGTCGAGTTCGACCAGCGGGCCGGTGAGGTGACCATCACCGATGCCGCCCAAGAGCTCGACGTGTATCTGGAGGTCGTCGACCGCTACGACATCCCGTGGAGTTTCTACTACATCGGCTTCAGCGCTATCGGGACGATTCTGGTGACGCTGTCCTGGCTCGGCGTGGCGCCGTTTGCCGTGATTCCGGACATGGGCTGGACGGTGTTCCTCCTCGCGGCGTTGCTGGTCTCGTCGGCATCACACTATCTCCTCACGCGCCGCATGCGTGTGGGCGCAGGCGAGGCACCACCGGAGGTGGAGAATGCGTAAAGTGTTCGTAGCCCTGTGCGTACTGGTGGCCAGCGCTGGCCTGGGGATGGGCAGTGGGGGATTCAGTTCGGTGGATGCGGACAGAGCCGTGACCGTCGATGTGGTCGGCGACGAGAGCGCGTACATGTCGCTGGATTATTCCAATGAAACGGTCGATCCCACTGACGGGACAAAGGAAGTCGAGTTCGTCACCGTCGCCAATCATTTTGCTGAAGTCGTGGATTTCAGAATATATTTCACTGTCACTGGTGGGCTGACGGCAGATTCCAGTAGCAATCCAATCATAGAAAAAAACGTAGGTGTAGGTGAAAATATTGACGGGACGGTCACGCTGGAGTGTGACTCCTCCGATAGTACGTATTCGACTGCGATCATCGACTTCAACGTGGTAGCAGACGGCGACGGCGTCTGGGCAGAGACGACGGCGAAGCGGACAGTAGAGTACGAGGCTGATTGTGAGTAAGCGGCTGAGGATGGCACGAATCAAGCAACGGACGACGAGGACTGAGATGCTGTCCACGAATGAGACGATTGCGTTTCGCTATGAAAGCTTTACTCGCCTCCGAAACGTCGCGGGGTATGACCGTCTACACCACCCAGACCTGCGACGCGCTGGACGACTACCTTGCTATGAGCCACCGCGCCCTCGTTATGCTCCGGACCGTTAGCCGTACTATTGAAGCCCGGGGCGACGAGAATCAAATCGAGTTTGACAGTAAGTGGTTGTACGCCGCTATCGACACCAAATTAAAGCCGCTGCTCGAAGCTGACGTGTTCAACCCCGTGGGACTGACCCTGCGGCGTTAGCAAGAGAACGCGGAGGAATCCCACCACGGGGTATCACACCAGCAACTCTGGTTGGCGCAGGCGGGACCACTTGGACCAGTCCAAGAGGGGAGATGGATACAGAAGCAGCGATAAGATTCGATTTTTGAAATAAATGTGTTATGTATTCTAAGATATTGATGAAAATACGTCGTCCACGAAAATAGCAGTGATACTTATTCATACTGAACACATCATGATAGTTAATGTCACCCGAGGATCAGTACCAGGGTGGGCTTTACCGACCGAACAGGCGAGACTTGTTGCACGTGCTCGGCGTCGGCGGGGCCACAGCACTCGCGGGGTGTGATGGGTTTCTCGGCGGGAACGCGGAACAGACTGACCGTGACGACGACAGTGACAGCGGCGGCACAGCCGCGGCGGACGCAACGGAGACTGCGCGCTCGCGGACCGTCTCGGGTGAGTATACGTCGGTCGCCGGGTCGGACGCGAACTCGCTGAACTGGCTGTACACCAACGACACGACCTCCGGAGCGTACGTCGACCTCACGCTGGACAGCGCCTGGGCAATCGACAACGACCAGAACGTCTTCCCGCTGTGGGCAGAACCGTCGACGGAGGACGGACAGACCTACCGGATCACGCTCAGGGACAACCTCCAGTGGGGCGGTGGCTACGGGCAGATGACCGCCGAGGACTGGGTGTACATGATCACGAACGTCTTTCAGGGCGAAGACAACTGGGCGGGGTACACGAACGCCGGAGACTGGTTTCGGCAGGGCGAGCCGATCCCAGTCGAGCAGGTGGATACCCGCACCTTTGAGATCAGGCTCCCGGAGGTCGACCCGACGTTTCCGCTCAAACCGATCATGTGGGGGCAGTCGTGTCTCCCGAAGGGCATTCTGGAACAGTACGTCCCGGACAGGGACGCGGAGGGACTCCGGCAGGACGAGGAGATCAACACGCTCCAGTACACCGGCAATCTGGGCCCGTACACGTACGAGGAGTGGGAACGCGAGTCCCAGTACGTCACCGTGCGAAACGACGACTACTATCTCCGCGAGGTTGAGGACCTGGGCGAGGAGTGGGACGACGTCCCGTATTTCGAATCGTACACGGTCCAGGTAATTCCCGAAGAGTCCTCGCGGCTCAACGCCCTCAGGAACGGGGAGGTGACGATTGCCGGCATCCCGCCGCGAAACGCACAGGAGTTCCAAGACAACGGAGACATCGACGTCTACGTGCAGCCACAGCCGTTCGTCCAGGCGCTAAAATACAATATGCGTGCGAACGGATGGGAACTGTTCCGGGAGATTCCGGTGCGGCAGGCGTTCGTCTGTGCTGTCGACAAGACGACGCTCGCGGAGAACCTCTATCGGGGCTTCGCGGAACCGGCGTACACGATGCAACCGCGGTTCTCCAAGTGGTACGTCGAGGAGGGAATTCAGGAGTACACGTTCGGGACCGGTGACCTCCAGGGCTCGGGACCGGCCAGAACGCGGATGGAGCGAGGCATCGAGGGGACACAGTACGAGTACGACGGGGAGACGCTACTCAATCCAGACGGCGACCCCGTGACGCTCTCGCTGTATGCCAGTTCGGCCAGCAACACGAACCAGACCCTGGCGGAACTGGTCGGCCAGCAGATCGAGTCCAATCTGGGGATCAGTATCCAGATCGAGACGATCCCCGGAAACACGTTTCAGCAACAGTACGCGTCGAACTCGCCGCCGGAAGGCGAAGACGTCCCCTGGAGCTCCGGCACGTTCAACGGCGGGCCGCGAGACGTCTCCGTCAGTCAGGAGCCGTGGGACATGTCGGTCGTGCTGGGGTTCAATACGTACCCGAGAACGCCGAGTTCGAGCGCGACGTTCTTCCGGGAGCGAGGGAACGCCAACTACGCGGGCTACGTCCCGGAATCGAACATTCCGGAACTGTACGCGGAGGCGTCCCGAACCGTCGACGAGGCCGAGCGTCAGGAGCTGTTCGCGCAGGTGTTCCAGCAGATCGCCCGGGAGCAGCCGTTCGGATTCCTGCTGATGGAGTCCGACATCACCGGCGCACAGGACCACCTCGTCGGGCCGAGCGATACCTTCGCCAGTGGATGGGACTACCAGCGGTACTACTTCGATAGATGAGGTGGTACGTCGTCCGCCGGTTGCTCTGGGCCGTCGTCGCGACGTTCATCATCCTCTCGATCACCTGGGCGCTGTTGCTCCTAACCCAGGAACAGGCGCTCGCTTCGATTCAGTTCCAGGCGGCCGTCTCCGGCGGTGACGCGGAAGCCGCACGGGAAGCATACGAACAGCGGCGGGGGCTGGACCGGCCGCTGTGGCGACAGTACGTCGACTACATGACGAACATGGCGACGTTCAACTGGGGGTACAGCACCTCTCGCGGCCAGCCGGTGACCGCGGCCATCATGGACGCACTGCCGTACACGGTCATGTACTCGGTGCCCTGGACGGTGCTGACCGTCGTGTTCGGACTGTCAGTCGGACTGTATTCGGCGACCCACCAGTACTCGAAGTTCGACTACGCGGCGACGTTCGTCGCGTTTTTCGGCTACGCCATCCCGAACTTCTGGTTCGGAATCATCCTGCTCGTCATCTTCGGCGTCCACCTCGACCTCGTCCCCATCGTGTTCGACCCCGACGTCCCCGTGTTCAGCCTGGCCAACGTCAAACAGCTCATCCTGCCGGTGTTCGTCCTGACCACTGGCTCGATTGCCAGTCTCGCGCGCTACTCCCGGGCGGAGGCGCTGGAGTACGTCCAGGCGACGTTCACGAAGACGGCGAAGGCCAAAGGAGCCTCGGAGCGACGGATACTGCTCAGACACGTGCTCCGGCCGGCCGCTGTCCCGCTGTCGACGATTCTCGTCGCCGACCTGCTCGGCCTGTTCATCGCCAGTTCGTATCTCGTCGAGGTGGTGTTTGGCATCCCCGGCTTGGGTCAGTTGAGCTTCCGTGCGATCCAGAACCAGGACACGCCGCTCGTGCTCGCAACGACGCTGATCGGCGTGTTCATCGCTATCATCGGGAATCTCCTCCAGGACATCGCGTACACCGTCCTCGACCCCCGAATCGACTACGGTGATCGCTAATGAGTTCGGATACGCCCCGCCGTCAGTTCGAGGACATCGACTGGGACGCCGACCGGGGCGTCGGGCTCACCCGGCAGACGACCGGCTTCCTCGCGTCGCTCCTCGTGCTCGCGACCCTGTTCGTCTACGACTATCTCCGTCAGTCACCCCTCTTCGAACCGAACCCCGTGCTGCGCGACGGCTGGGACATCACGCAGCTTGACTGGCTGTTCACGCTGTCGCTGTTGCTGTTTTGCTTCTACGTCATCGCCCCGCTGTGGACCAATCGGCGGATGGCTGCCCATTACTGGTGCGAGTTCCGGAAGAACCGCGCCGCCGTCGTCAGCCTCGGCTATCTGGTGATCCTCTTTACCCTCGGACTGTTCGGACCGCTGCTCGTCGGGAAACCGTCGGTCGAACTGATACAGGGCTATCAGCCACCGGTCGGCGTGGCCGTCGACAACTCGGTTCCGTTACAGTGCGCCGGTCGGGTGGCGAACAGGCAGTGCTACGGGAGCTGGGCGTTCCCTCTCGGGACGACCGGTGAGGGCAAGGACATCCTCGCACTGGTCGTTCTGGGGATGCGGGTCTCCATCCGAATCGGCCTGATCACGTCGTTTCTCATCATCAGCATCGGCGCGACCGTCGGGACCGTGGCCGCCTATCTCGGCGGTCTGGCTGACGAGGTGCTGATGCGGTACGTCGACATTCAGCAAGTGTTCCCCTCGTTCCTGCTGTACATACTTCTCATCTATCTCTTCGGCGGGAGCCTGCTCATGTTCATTCTCGTGTTCGGGCTGCTCAGCTGGGGCGGCACCGCCCGATTGGTCCGGAGCGCAGCGCTCCAGCGGTCCGAAGACGAGTACGTCGCGGTCGCTCGCTGTGCCGGCGCGGACGCGACACACGTCATCCGACGCCACATCCTCCCGAACGTCTCGGGAACGGTCATCACCAACCTGACGCTGCTGATTCCGGGACTCATCCTGTTCGAGGCCGGCCTGGCGTTTCTCTCGCTCGGCGACCCGACGATTCCGTCCTGGGGGCAGACCATCGCAGCCGGGCGGTCCGACCTCGGATCGGCGTGGTGGGTTTCGACGGTCCCCGGCGTCTTCCTCTTTTTTACCATTCTAGCGTTCAATTTCGTGGGCGATGCGCTGCGGGACGCCCTCGACCCGCGCTCGGAGGGTAACACATGAGCGACCAGCGCCAGGTTGCGACGAGAACCTCAGGTAGTGCCCCGCTCCTGTCCGTCCGGGACCTCACCGTCGAGTTCGAGACCGACACCGGGCGGCTCCGGGCCGTCGACGGCGTCTCCTTCGACGTTGACCGGGGCGAGACGGTGTGTATCGTCGGCGAGAGCGGGAGCGGCAAGACGGTGACGGCAGAAACGCTAACCCGACTGATTCCGATGCCGCCCGGCCGAATCGTCGACGGGTCGGTCACGTTCGATGGGCGCGACCTGGTGTCGCTCTCGAAGCGGCAGTTGCGGGCGGTCCGGGGGAACCGCATCGCACACGTGTTCCAGAACCCACAGGACGCCCTCAACCACTGTTACACGGTCGGGTGGCAGGTGCGCGAAGCGATCCAGCTACACGAGGATATCGGGAAAGCCGAGGCCAAAGAGCGCGCGGTGACGCTGCTCGACCAGGTCGACATTCCCGACGCGTCGAGCCATTACGACGCCTACCCACACGAACTGTCCGGCGGGATGAAACAGCGGGTCGCCGTCGCGATGGCGCTCGCGGCGAATCCCGACCTCCTGATCGCCGACGAACCGACGACGGCGCTGGACGTGACCATCCAGGCTCAGCTGCTGGACCTCCTCCAGCGGCTCCAGTCGGAGTTCGGGATGTCGATTCTGCTCATCACACACGACCTGGGGGTCGTCGCCGAGGTGGCCGACCGGGTCGTCGTGCTGTACGCAGGGGCTGTAATGGAACGCGGGAGCGTCTACGACGTGTTCGAGTCACCGGCCCACCCGTACACGCGAGCCCTCTTCGACTGTCTCCCCGGGCGAGGCACGGATATAGACACGATTCCCGGGAGGCTCCCCGACCTCCACGACGTGTCGGCGGGCTGTCGGTTCGCCGACCGCTGTGCGTACGCCCGGGACGCCTGTTTCACCGGTGACCAGCCGCCCCTGCACGACCTCGGCGTCGGACAGGCGGCGTCCTGTATCCACTACGGCCCGAACGGCGATCCGGACGTGTTACAGAACGGGCACGCGGGTGAGCGCACCGATGAATGAGCCCCCGCTGCTGGAAGTCGAGGGCCTTTGCAAACACTTCCCGATTACAGAGGGTATTCTCGACAGAGAGGTCGGCCGGGTCAAAGCCGTCGACGGCATCGACCTGACGGTCGAGCGCGGGGAGACAGTCGGTATCGTCGGCGAATCCGGCTGTGGGAAATCGACCGCCGCCAGGGCGCTGTTGCGGTTAGTCGAACCGACCGCCGGATCGATTCGGTTCGACGGGCAGGAGGTAACGGCGTTCGACGATAATGAACTCAAGGCCTTCCGGCGGAACGCACAGATGATCTTTCAGGACCCGAGCGCCAGTTTCGATCCGCGGATGTCCATCGGGGATTCGGTCGCTGAACCGCTCGTCATCCACGGCGTGACGGACCGAGAGCGACGCCGCGAAGTGGTGTCGGACCTGCTGGAACGGGTGGGCCTCTCCGCGGATGATATCGACAGATACCCCCACGAGTTCTCCGGGGGGCAGAAACAGCGAATCGCCCTGGCCAGGGCGCTCGTGTTGAACCCGGACCTGCTGATCGCCGACGAACCGACGAGTGCACTTGATGTCTCGGTCCAGTCTGACATCCTCTCGCTGCTCCGGGACCTGCAGTCGGCGTTCGACCTCAGCGTCATCGTCATCAGCCACGACATGAGCGTGATCCGGGAAATCTGTGACCGGATCGCGGTGATGTACCTCGGCGAGATCGTCGAGAGTGCGCCGACCGAGCGGTTGTTCGACGCACCGTCACACCCCTACACGGAAGTGCTCGTCTCGTCGATACCGACACTCGACCCACGAGCGCGGGGCGACCGGATTACGCTCTCCGGTGACGTGCCGTCGGCGGCGGACCCACCGAGTGGCTGTCGGTTCCACACGCGGTGTCCGAAGGTCATCCCGCCCGATACATACGATTTCGAGCAGTCCATCTGGCGGGCAGTACTCGATTTCAGACAGCGACTTGACGAAGAGGGAATCGACCACGAGCCAGTCCGGGAGTTCGTCGCTGCCGAGACCGGCATCGCAGTTGAGGAGGTCACAGACCGCCAGACTCGACAGGCGATCCGCGATGAATTCGACATGCCAGAGACGCTTGGCGATAGCCGGGCTGACAGGGTTGTGAAAGAGGCACTCGACCTCGTTCTCGACGGCGAGGTCGACCGCGCACACGAACGACTCGTCGAAACGTTCCCGACAGTGTGTGCTCGCGAAAAACCGCGAACAGTAGCTATCGCGGACGGTCACCGCGCTGCCTGTCATCTAGCCGACACCGATGGCCAGTGCCAGTCTAGGGAGGATTCGGCCACACCGGAGGACTGACCTGTCCGGACTAGAACGCTGTCATCCGTCGCACGATACCCCCGTTAGAACGCCCGATGCTGGCGGAGGGGCTACCGTACCGCTTCGACCGTGGGTCGCCTATTCAGCAGTCGTGACGGAGAGTCGAAACGAGCGGGCAAGGTGCTAGTACGTATCCACCACTGCGAGTTAGCCGACTCGGCAACCCCGTCCGATTTCCGCGACGCAGTCGCGGCGGCGGTCGACCCGGACAAGACTGAATACACTTCCTACGAAACTGTCGCCGAGAGCGGTGACTGACCTGAGAGTCCCTCAGGGCCGGACCGAACGCCGTCTCATTCGAGTACGCCGATCCGATCCGCGGTGAAGCCGAACACGTCCTCGTAGCCGTAGGCTGAGAGCAAGACCGGGTGGAAGGGTTCCTCCGCGACGACGGTTTCGTCGTCGGCCGCTGCCACAGGGTCGCCCTCGGGGACCGGCTCGAAGTTCTGGACGAACACTTCGTACTGGTCGGCTGCTGCCTTCGGAATCGGCTCACCGAGCTGGAACACTGGCAGTGCCGTCTCCCGTTGTGGCGGTGACGCAGCGGTAACACCGGTTGCGGCGAGGAACTCCCGGATGACCTGCGCTGCGTTCTCGGCGGCTTCCGCGGAGCCCTGATAACCGCACTCGACTTCGAGCACGGAGTCCACTGTCGCGATCATTCGTCCCTTGTTTGCGCCTTTCGTCTGTACGACGGCGTCCACGGAAAGCAAACTGCAGAGGGTTTCCATCTCCGGCGTGAGCTCGTCGACGAGGGCGAACATCCCGTCGTAGGACTGCGTCGAGTGTAGCGAAAGCACGGTACAGTCACGGAGTTCAGACGTAATCGCCGCAGCTAACCGTGTCTCGCGGGACTCACTGTTAGCGTCACCGGGAAACGAGCGGTTGAGGTCCGTATCGAGATACCGCTTGTCCGCTTCGAGAGCGGCCTCGTTCGCGATGATGAACTTGACCGGTCGCTCGACCTCCGGCGGGTCGGCAAGGACGGCTTCGATGCCGTCCCGGCCGCACGGTTCGTCGCCGTGGATGCTCCCCACGACGGCCACCTCTGGAACCCCGTCTCCCAGTTGCTCGATTCGCATCTACCCGTGATAACGCGTCCAGCCTTTAGAATTGTCCGGATTCAGTCAGTGTTCGAGCGACTCCGCGAATTCGATGTCTTCTGGTCGGCACGTCGGGTACTCGCCGTCGAGACGGATCTGCCAGCCGTGCAGCGCCGACGGGTCCGACAGTGCGTTCGTTACTGTCGTCCGCACATCTAGCAGGTCGACGCCGTAGTAGTCGTTGGGGACGCCACGGAAATACTGCAGTGACGTGCGAAACAGCGACCGCATCCCGTCGTCGTCCTCGAAGTCGAAGTGCTTGTACGCGCCGGCGGCGACTTGCACCATCCCGTGGAGGAACTTGCTCTCCGTGTTCCCACGGCCGTAATTGTACCATTCGTCCTCGAAACAGTCGTGTGATTCGTGGAATTCGCCGGAGTTGTACAGGCGGACGCCGTGGACCACGGCCCGTCTGAGCGTCTCGTGTTCCCACTGGCCGTCGGTTCGCCACCCCGATGGGTTCCCGTCAGGGGCCTCGACGGTCGGGTCGCGCGTGTGGTCGTCCATGCCTACGCTACTGGTTCACGGTGGGTCAAACCACCGGTTCTGTCAGCTATGATCGCCACTGAAACCCAGACACCATCTGAGCGCACGACAGCAGTCCGATCTGGTGTCGTTTGTTCAGTTGCTGTGAGCCCGGCTGGCCCTGAGTCGCTTCCGTACGACATTTATACCGCACTACCATGTATCTGAATGCACTACGCGTGCGAGGGTAGCCAAGCCAGGAAACGGCGGCGGACTCAAGATCCGCTCCCGTAGGGGTCCAAGGGTTCAAATCCCTTCCCTCGCATCGTATAGGGGCCGCACACCGCGGCGCCGAAAGATGCACGCGGAAGAGGCGAACGATGCACGGCGGTTCCCCGTCGTCGCACAGTTCGCTCCCTTCCATCGCACTGTTGGACCGACGCGGTCCCTCGCACACGGCGAGCGGCCATCGTCTATTGCCGGCGAATGGCCGGCCGGTGCCGGAAGACTCGCACGGAGCGGTCTTCCCTCGCAATTCTCACATGCAACGTATGAGAGAGAAGCCAGTCCGTCGTCTATGGCGCATCCCCCCTCGTGTCTCACATACGAACAACCAGCAGGGGCGATGCGAGTATGCGAGGGCAATGTTTCGATTGACAGGAACGTGACTGTCTTTGGTATCAAACAGGCTAACATGCAGGACAACACCCCGACCGGGAACTCATTCAATCCCGGTGACAATGCCACTCTGAACGTCAACATGGAAATCGAGGACGAGAACGCCATGCACGCGGTGGTTTCGGTGCGACAGGGCGAACTCCAGCGCCAGTTGAGTACGGTGACGGTGTCCGGCGAACTGAACGAGAGCTTCAGCCAGGACCAGGTTTCCGTCGAGAACTCTTTCGACAACGTCAGCGGCGTCGCAACGGTCAGCGACAGCAGAATCGCAGGCATCGACCTCTCTACGGACCAGTCGATACCCGCAATTGGACTACAGGGGCTGTTCGGCGTGGTCGCCTCCCAGGCCGAGTCGGACGTTGGTGGTGATGTCGTCCACGCCTCCGCAACGGTCGTCAGTGACAGTGCAGACGCCAACGTGACGGTCCAGACGCTTGACTCCTGGCCGAATGACGAGTATCAGTACGTCCACGTCGCAGTCGGTAACGAGTCCGACGGAATCGTCTCCAGTGCCGGCACGGTCACGCTGTCACGGTCGGACGAAACCGACTCCAGCGATGACGGGACTGACAGCGGCGACGGTGGCGAAGACGACGGGGCGACGATAGCAACAGTAGTGACGCGGCCGAAACCGACGACGGTGACCAGACCAAAGTAGGCACGACTGCCGGTAGTGGTGCCCAGCAACCCGACGACGTGGGGCGACCGACACGCCGGACTCGGTCGAAACCACGAGTTCGAGCGGCCCCGGGTTCACCGTGCTCGTCGCGGTGCCAGCACTGCTAGGTGCCGGACTCCTGGCGCGGCGGGACTGAGTCATGGGCCGGCGGGTCCGACACGGCTTCGCCGCGAGTTCCGTCCCGCATCGCTATCCGGCCGCCCGATGCTGTCGGACGGAACCGGCCGCGGTCGAAATGTTGCTGAGACGCATAATTTTATTATATGTTACAAGTGAATATATGCGTAAGGTACATAATGGGGGACTACGCAAAACGATCACGCGCGTCGAAGCTCAAGTGCATCACGTGCAACTCACCTGTTGTGGTCACAGTTGACGAGGAGTACGTCTGTGTCGAGTGCGGCGAAACGCCGATTGAATCCGCGACCCAGGCATGAGGCCGTCGGGAGCCCCGGTCCGTGGCTCCCGAGTGTTCCAGGGCACGGTATCGCCGGCCGGTAGACGCGGCGGGACTCTCGTTGGCCCGTCGTCGTTTTTCGAGCAGCGAGCCTCCGCCGATGGGTTGCTGCTATCGTATTTCAGCCGCCATCGGTTCGCGACGCCGGTACATCGTTACGGCGCCGTAACTGACGGCCAGTCCGAAGACGACGAGCGGGATGGCGAGCGAGAGCAGGCTGTCGGGAGCGTGGGCCGCGAACGACGGCGACCTGTCGGGGTTCGCCGCCAGCAGCGGCCAGAACAGGTTCGGGAAGAAGTAGTAGTCCGTCCCGAGGCGCAGCATCGGGTAAAAATCGCCGGCGATGTGCGAGAGGTAGCCAGCCGAAAACACTACCGCGTACCGCCCGTAGCCACGACGGGTGGCGAGCAGTACGAGCACGGTGAGCACGGGCAGCGAGACGACCAGCGAGTGTGCCAGCATCCGCCCGCTGGGGAGGACGGCGAACGTCCACGCCAGCGGCTTGTCGATTACGTCCGGGAGCTGCGTCGCGACGAGCAATAGGAACACCGCCAGTCCGGACGGGAGCCGACGCCACCGAGCGACCGTATACGCCGTCAGCGGGACCGCTGCGAGGAGGAAGTGGCCTGCGGGGTACACTATTGTATCAATGGACTGGAAAGAGAAAAGTAATTCGCCAGGTGGAACACGTAACGAGAGGGAGTGGGACAATCCGTTTTGGACTCGGTGCCAACGCAGGTCAGCCGGTCACGTTCACCCAGAGGTGGACTTCCCGGTGCGCGGTCGACTGGTCGGGTGTCTCGGGCGGCAAGCCGCGATACAGTAGGTACTGGAGCCTGAGCCGCTCCCATGGCATCTCCGGCGTCACCTCGTGCTGGCGGTGCCAGGTCTCGTTGTGGCCGAGCGTCGGCCGGAAGCGCCGCAGTTCCCGCCGTTCCTGCACCCGCGTCTCGTTTCCAACGCGTTCGACGCGCTGTAACTCGGCGACGTCGGTGTACTACGCGGAACCGCTCGTCGGCGGGCAGTGCCCAGCGGCGAACGGCTGCGACGCCGGTCAACACGAGCGTCAGGCTGCTGAGCGAGACGAGAATCGGGAGCAGGCGGATGCCCCACGGCGTGAAGTTCAACACCAACTCGATGAGAGGGACGAGCGCGATGCTAAGTCCGAACGAAAGCGCGACCCGTTCGATGCCGTCGATCCCCTCGGCTTCGGGGTCCGTGACGGCCTCGCCGGTGTCGCTGCTCCCGAGCGGCGACCGTACGCGGACGCCCGACGAGTCGGCCGAGATGCAGCGGCACGGTGACGACTGAGTCGCGCTGCTAAACGAGTCGTCAGCCTCCAGCAAGAAACGATTGCATCGACCCGCCGAGGGTTATCACTGGAGTCCGGCCCGTCTCAATCCGCGTCGCCAGCGGGAGCGTCGCTTCGACGGACAGCGGGAGGTGCCCGTTGGGGGAATCGACCGCTGCCTCGAGCGTGTACGTCGTCTCGACCCCGGTCCGTATCCGGGACCGGTCGAGCGACTGACTGACGGTGAGTTCGTCGCTTAGCCGGGAGACAGCGCGGACGAACGCGACCTGCATCGTGAGCAGCCAGCCTGCGAGCCCGACGGCCCCGGCGACTAACAGGGGTGCACCGAGTACCCCACCGCCCCGGAGGAGGCAACCGATAGCGGCGAGCGCGAGCCAGAACCGCCGGGTGACACGCATTAGCTTCAGGTGCTGGTCCGAGGCCATTGAAGATACCGACGGCCACGGCTGGAGCAGTCCGACGTAGGTCCACAAAAAATATCGAAATCGATATTGATATCTGGAGGATTGCTTACTTAACGTCTAGCCGGCAATTCCGAAATAAGAATGTTGAGGCCGTCTGATTTATGCCGGCTGCTGCCGTCCGGTCTCGGTGCTACTTTAGGTATTGATATCGATATTAATTCCAATACCGCCGACAGGTCCGCCGGAGCCCACCGCCTCACGGGCACCTCGGGTCGTCGTCTGCCGGTGTTTCGCGTCGGGGCCGTCCTGTTCGTCGCGGTGCTTCTCGCTGCCGCCGTGTTTCCCGTCACCGGCACGTCACCGGAGGTGGCGACTGGCGGCGGGGCCGACAACCCGACCGTACAGCAAGTCGACGCGAACACCACGGATAAGGACGGGGACGGCCTGGCGGACTCGCTAGAGCGGTCCGTATACAACACTGACCCGACCGACCCGGACACGGACGGAGACGGCTACCCGGACGGCGTGGAGGTCCGCTGTGAGGGGGTCGTTCCGGACGCGGACCCGCTTCGAACGGACATCTACGTCGAAGTCGATTCCACGCAGGCGGCGACGCTCAGCGACCCGGTCCGGGCGTCTATCGTCGAGACCTTCGAGGACGCGCCCGTCTCGAATCCCGACGGCTCCACCGGTATCGACATCCACCTCGTCGCGGACGACACCGACCTCCCGGTCAACGGGACGGTGTACTCGAAGCACCGTGCGGGGGCCGCCAACGACATCTACGATTTTCGGGCCAACCACTCGGAGTACCGCTCCGAGGGCTACTACTATGTCTTGGTCACTGACGACATCGCTTACAACGGGGACAACTACTTCGTCGGCGCGGGACGGCCCGAAATCGCGGCGATAGAGCGGTTCAACTCGACGACTATCACCGCGTCACTGTTCATGCACGAGTTCGGGCATGCGCTGGGGCTTGACGCCCACCAGGACGGCATCGACGAGGAGCGTTACTCCAGAACAGAGTACGATAGCGTAATGAACTACAACGGGCTGTACAGACAGCTCACGTATTCGAACGGCACCGACAGCGTGGGCCGTAACGAATGGCAGTTCATTGCCGAAAACCGAACGCGACCTGATGTTCAGTGCGTCGAGAACGGAACGTGTCCTAGCAGGTGCACGGGTACTTGATCAGTCGGCTAACACGAAAGCCAGCGGTTAGCTGTTGTCTGCCAGCATGCTCATGAATAACGACCCGAACACTGTCTGTAGTCCGAGCACCACAACTGTGGAGGCCAGAAGGGTCGCTGTGGCCGACGGCAACGCCTCCTCGCCGGCGAGAAGCCACTGTCCGAACATGACCGCAAGATACAGAATACAGACTGCGGCCGCGATGATAACTGTGATGGCCTTACTGAACCGAAGCGCGCCACATACCGAGGCCATACGTGTGCGTTTCTGGATTGACCTCCTCACCCGCCTGAAGGCGGGGTGAATCCCGAGCGTTGGGATATTAGGGTTTGCACGTCACTCAGCGGTTGCTCGCGGTTGGAATCCGCGAGTCCGGCTGAACTGAATGACGCGTGGCTGGGCCAAACAGCCGTTACCGCTATCCCCTAACGGGGGAGTCACGGGTAGCGTTTTCTGTCTGATGTTATCGGCTCCGTTCACGTCGCCATGTGCGACAACGCCACAGCGGCCGCATTTCCACAGTCCACGTTCAACACGGCTGTCATCATCCTCGTGCCCGCACACGCTGCACGTCGAGGACGTGCCACGTTCGTCGGGCATTTCCACCTCGATGCCACGTTCACGGGCTTTGTAGTCGATGAGGTTCATCAATCGCTTGTACGCCCAGTTGTCGAGGCGTTTGTTGCCGTGTCTGCCCCAGTCGTCTTCATCGACACCACTTGGGTCGCCCACAACAATAGTGCCAACGTCGTGGTCAACACACCGCTCAACAATGTCCTTCGACAGGGCGTGAAGGAAGTGGTCTTTACGCCGCGACAGCTTTTCACGCGCCCACTGTGCTTTCTGACTGGGGCCGTGCGGGCCTTCTGTCTGGTACTCTTCTTGTTGGAAGTAGTGCTTGTCTTCGCGCAACGTGTCGCCTGGATACAGCAGGGCGTCGTCAGGGAACGCGACAGCGGCGGGATTACAGATGCCAAGGTCAACGCCTGCCGTCTTCTCACCGGGTGACTCTGCGGTAATTTCCGTCTCACAGACGACGTGCAACTCCCATCGACGCTTCGCACTGTTGTAGACAGCACGAACCTGCTGGATGTTCTCCAAGTTAACTGCTGGTGGTGTCTGGTACTCGCAAAGGATGAAATCACGTCCGTCTTTGTGGTTTTCCCTTTGCTCAGGCGGATTCTGTCGTGTTTTGTGTCGTGGCGAATGCCTTTTTTCTTCCACGTTACCGTTGAGCGGGGATGTTCTTCGTGGACTCTGTTGCCGTCGCTGTCGTAGTAGTTGGTTTTGCGGTAGCCCGGTGGGTTGTCCCGGTCGTCGTCGGAACCAAACCACGAACTGAACGCTTCGGAAAGCTCTTCGAGAACTTTCTGGCTGGACTGGCTGTGCAGTCCCTTGTATTTTGGATGGGTTTTCAGCTCGCGTTTGAGTTCCTTTTCGTCGGGTATTTCGCGGGTTTCGTCCCACTGTTGTCGGGCGTACTAGAGTGCAACGTTCCAGAGTTTGCTGGCCGACCAGCCGTGTCTGTCCAGCACACCAGCCACTTGTGAGTGGTTGGTGATGCGACAGACATAGGTGCGGCGTGTTGTCGGCATCCGTTATGTATTGTTATGAGTCGCTAATTTTTAAAAACTTCGGAATATCCAGCAATAGTGTAGCCGGTGGATTGTTTCCCATCGTGTCGGCTTCATCACCCGCCTGTTCGTCGCTTGGTTCCGACAGTCGTCGGAACACTCCCTCCTCACGGGAAGGCGGGTGTATTCGCCTCGAATCTTTATAAGTACAAGCCGTTGGAGCTTGATCATTAACATTTGTAATTGGATAGATTCTGTGATCTCGGGCCGTAGATTTAAATCGTTTCGTATGCTACACTGTATCATGGCCACAGATCAGTCCGAGGGGGCCAGCCTGCACGTGCCACCACTGGAGAATACGGCGTTTTTCTCCATTGAGGACGATGACGGCTACGTCCGTATTGAACAGTCGCTGGGGAATCAGGTCCTGTACACGCCCAATGAGGCACGGGACATTGCCGAAGCCATTCTCGATGCCGTTGACGAGGCTGTCGAAGAGGAGTAACCCATCGCCGACCGTCGGTCCTGTTTTGCTGGAAGGCGAGATGGTTTGAACACGGGCGGTCCAGCATCAGATATGACAGATGCAAGCCACCGGGCGGCGGTTGCCGAGCGAGCGGCCCGCGCTGGCGGTGTCGTTGCCCGCGAGCAGTTCCGGGGCGACCTCAGTGTCGATTCGAAGGCCAACAAGAACGACCTCGTTACGGAGACAGACCGCGACGCCCAGCGGCAGGTCGTCGCCACGATTCGAGCAGAGTTCCCTGACGACCGATTTCTCTGTGAGGAAGACCTTTCGACGCGGGCCGGGCCCGAGGCTGACCGCGAGCCTGAAGCGGTCGATAGCGTCCCCGACAGTGGTTCCCTGTGGGTCATCGACCCGATCGACGGGACGGCGAACTATGTCCGTGGGATGCGCTTGTGGGGGACGGCCGTCAGCGCAATTGTCGACGGTGAGCCGGTCGCATCAGTGACCTATCTGCCCTCGTACGGTGACCTCTACGCCGCCGGCCCGGAGAGCGGTACGCGAGGCGGGACCGAACTCGCGGTAAGCGGACGAACCGACCCGGAGACCTTTGCCGTGGCTCCTGTTGGCTGGTGGGACCGCGATGACCGAGATGAGTTTGGTCGGTTGTGCAGCGCTGTCGGCGACCGCTTCGGCGACATCCGTCGCCTGGGTTCGTTCCAGGCAACGCTGGCACACGTCGCCGACGGGGCGCTTGAGGGGCTCGTTTGCACGCGCCCGATGGCACCCTGGGATACGCTCGCCGGCGTCCATATGGTCCGACAGGCTGGTGGCATGGTCACTGACCTCGACGGTGAGCCATGGACCCACGACAGCGATTCCGTCGTTGCCTCCAACGGTGAGGCACACGAGGCCTTTGTGGCGGCCGGCAACGAAGCGCTCAGACAGAACTGAACACACTTGCCCCGCGCAGTTCAGTGCCGCGCGAAATTCCGCGCCACGCACACGGGACCGGAACGCTAAAACCGCCTGCCACCGGTCACTCGGCCATGGATACGCTCGAGCGAGCCGTTGATGAGTACGGGCCCGGCCAGCTCTGGGTGGGCTCTTTTGTTGCAGTCCTTCTCGTCGCGGTCGGCGCTGTTACGGCCGCTCCACAGGCTGTCTGGGACCGGTTCCTCTGGCAGTACTTCTGGGGGCCAGTGTACGCGGACGCCAAGTCGGCTAGCTGTGCCGAAATGACTGCGTCCGGCCCACAACCGCTGTACGATGGCTGTACGGCGGCCATTCAGGAGGGGCGGCTCATCGCCGAACCGGGATACACTATCGTCTCCGAAATCGGCTATATGCTGATTCTAGTGTACATGCTCGTCGGCGTCTACTTCCTTCTGGAGCGACTGGACATCGCCGAAGACCCGAAGCTCTACTTCGCGTTCGTGCCGTTCATGCTGCTTGGCGGTGCGTTGCGGACCGTCGAAGACGCAACCGACCGCGCAGTCGATGCCGGAGTGTCACCGATCGTCGAGTACCCGCTCAGTTCGCTCATCATCAGTCCCGTGATTTACGGCACGGTATTTCTGCTGACCCTGCTCGTCCTCGTCGTCTGCGTGGACCTCGAACAGCGTGGGGTCGTCGACAGCTACTACCGGACGACCGGCGCTATCGGCGGGGCCTTTGTCGCCGTGACGCTTCTGTATCTCACGTTTGTCGCCCTCACCCGCGAGTACGCCACGCTGTACCCGTCAGTCCTCATCACGACTGTCGCACTCGCGTCGGCACTGGCGTACGGACTGTACCGCCTGTTTGAGTCCTACCGCCCGGTACTGAACGACGGAACTGGCTATATCGGCCTGCTGGTCATCTGGGGCCACGCAATCGACGGTGTTGCGAACGTTCTGCTGGCCGACTGGCTCGACGCACTCAATGTCCCGCTAACGTACTATCCGAAACACCCGGCCAACGAGTTCATCATTACGGCTACCGAGGCACTCCAGCCGGCCGGTCTCTCGGCTGCTATCGGCACATCCTGGCCGTTCTTAGTTGTCAAGCTTGCCGTCGCCTCGCTGGTCGTCTCGTTGTTCAACCAGGAGTTCATCGACGACAGCCCACGGTACGCACTGCTGTTGCTCATCGCCGTTACCGCCGTCGGCCTCGGGCCGGGCTCGCGGGATATGCTGCGGGCGACGTTCGGTATCTGACAGCCACTGGTCCGCTTAGGGGAACGGGTGGTGATCCCGGTCAAGTCGCGGTTCGAAGCCCAAATCGGCCGGCACGGTTTCGGCCCGCTCGCCGAAGAACGACTCACCGAAGAACAGCGGCTGTGCCGACGGACAAACGACTCGAACCGCCTCGAACCTGAGCTGTTCGAGGTCGCGCGTCGTCAACCGCGTCCCGTACGGAGCGAGCCCCGCGTCGGCCGCCCGGTCACACAATGTCTCTAGCTCTGCCTCGCCAGAGAGGTCCGCATCAGGGCCAAGCGAGTCCAGCGGGACTGCCGTCTCCGCAGCCGTCAGGTCGGCCGCCTCACCGGGCGACTTGGCGTAGCGCCCGATAGCACCCTGTGCATCCATGGCCGCCTCGGGACCCATACTATCGAGTTCCATCCAGTTCTGGAGCGCCTCCTCCAGCGCGCCGACGGCGGCCGCACCTGGGTTCAGATCCGCGTCGGTCCCGAGCGCGAAGCGCGGCCACTCGTCCTGTGCCAGTGCGACAGTGATGACTGGCACGTCCACGTCCTGTGTCAGTAACAGCGCCGTCACGTCGAGGCCCTCAGATGTGGCGCGCCGCCGGAGCGTTTCGCACTGCTCGTGCTCATCGATGGCAACGCGGAGCGGGTCGAACGTCGAGTACCACGACAGCATCGCGGCGTCACGCTCGAGGACCTCGTACAGCCCGGTCAGCAAGGCCTCCGTGACGGTGTTGCCCAGCCCAAGCCCGGTCGTCGTTGCCGGTCTGACAGCGTTCGAGGGCGGCGGATAGTGGACGGTTTCGGCGGGCAGCGACCGCTGCTCGTCGGTCAGCAGATTCTCGGCAGGAACCCAGGGGAGCGCATGCGATTCGTCCCACTCGGCCTCGTCTCTGACGAACGTATCGGGTGTGACGGCAGCCGGTACATCGGCGACTGTTCCGTGCTGTAGATTCCCTTCTCGGTAGACGCCGGCCGCGTACCGCTCGTAGTTCTCGCCCAGCGCTTTCATGAATGCTGTGTCCCAGTCGATGGCAACACCGGCGGCCTTGGCGGCGGCCGACACGTCGCTGAATCCGGCGGTATCGGCGAGCGTCGACAGGTAGTACGGAGCCGGGAACGATTCGACCTCACCGACCTCCGTGGCGATACCGACCCGGTCGTCGAGGCCCAGTTCCGCCCGCGATAGCGCCTCGCTGTCGGGGGCCGTCTGCCGACCGTCGCCGAGGGAATGGCCCTGTGTCCCGCCACAGTCACAGCCCGGGACAGGCAGGAACCGCCGCTGGGTGTGCGGGAGTTCCGTGACAGTTCCAAGGAGGGCAGCGTCGCCGTCGAGAAACTGGGTCACCAGTCGACCGGCCAGCGCTCCCGCGAATCGTTGCGTGGCTGCTGCCGGGGCTCCTGTGACTTCCTCGGTGTCATCGACTGTAGCCTCGACCCGAGTCCGTAAACAGTCGAAACAGCCCGTCTCCGGTCCGAATCCGCTGACAGCGGCGTCAGTAACCGGGACGCTACCGACGCCGCCCAGTTCGACGGCGACCCACGGAATGGCATCGTCTTTCGCCCGGTTGTTCCACGCCGCAAACCGCTCCGAACCGACGGTATCGACGACGATGGCGAGGTCGCCACTGCTGTCCGCTGGTGTCGACGGCTGTGCTACTGAAACGTCGATATCAGCGAGAAACGCGGCAAGTGCATCAACAGCCGGTCCACGCCCGACGACTTCGACAGTTCGCATGCCGAAGCCCTCGTGGTGAAGGGAGAAAAACCTACGCGGCGAGGATAGATTGGGCGACGGAGGCCAGTTCGTCCGGGTCGGCGTCTTTGAGCCGGTCGTCACCGAGCATCAGGCGGAGTCGCGGGCGACCCACGTCAATCGGGACCTTCTCGGTGTCGATGAGGTTCATATCTTCGAGTTTCGTCTTCGTCCGCGAGAACGTCGCCTTGCTCGCCAGCCCGACATCCTCGCCCCACTTGCTGATGTCGTACAGGAGTTCGCCGTTTCGGGCAGCCACGAGCAGACTGATGGTGACCTCATCAAGCCCGTCACCATCGCCGCGGGCCGTCGACAGCGAGCTGAGAACGTCGTTGAAGTCCGACGCGGTTTCCGGGCCGATATCGGATTCAAGCGTGCTCTGGACGCGGTTGAGCGGCGGCGTCCGGAGTGAGTACTCGTCGGCGTCCGTCCAAGCTGAGTCGTGGTAGTCGTAGGCGTTGTCCACGAACGCTGCGTCGTCGGTCCCGAGACCGCCGACCGTATCACTGATCGTGACGAGCGCGTACACTGTGTCAACAGTTACCGCGACCGAGTGGTTCGGCACGTCGTCGAGCAGTCGCATCGTGAGCCGCCCCTCATCGATGAGGTCGGCCGCGGTGCTCGCAACGAGGAAGTCGTCCATGACGTCTTTCAGTGCCCGCTCGTCGGCCAGCAGCCGAACTTCCGGAGCGCCCGAATCTGCGTCTAGCGTCGATACAAGCTCAGAAATGGTCTGCCGCGACGGGTTCACGACGTACACCGGCTCGTCGGTTGCCCCAAACACCGTGGTCAGCATGGACCCGATGTCGTCTTGCAGGAGATTTTCGGTCATTGTCCCTTGCCAGTATATAGTGTACTGCTATATTTAATTTTACCGGCCATACTGTGTTGATTTCGCCAACAATCCGACAACACCCACTAGCGAACAGCGATAAAATATTGGTCAATTATCCTAAGCAGAAGCCGTTCGACCCACGGACTGAACCACCAATGCCGCTCGGTGACGCCGCGTAAATTCGGCCGAATCAGTGGCTGGTATCACTGTTTCCTTCCCGCCAGAAGTTACGACCCGGGTATCGTCTCAAATCTGACCTCCAGTACGAAAGGTTCCCGGAAGATGTCGCATCGCCGCAACGACTCGGTCGGTCGGTTCGGAAACAGACGGCGGCCGCCTCGGCTCCGGCCATAGAGTCTGATAGCTCTCCCTTCCTCAGAAGCCCGTCCGGAGGCGCGCGGCCAGGTCATCGGACCAGTGGAACTCCCCGTCGTAGATGACAGGCAGCGAGGTCTGGCCCAGCGCGTCGGCCAACTCCGTAGCACTGAGCGAGTGGCTCGTCTGTTCGCCGTTCAGCGCGGCGCTGTCGTCGAACGGCAGGCGGTAGCTCTCGCCGGGCCGTTCCGGGGACACGACCGTACACTGCACGTCGAATCCTGTCTCCCCTTCGGAGAGCCAGACGACTGCAGGATGCGCGGGATTGGGAACGATGGAGTAGGTCCCGTCCCCGACAACCGCGTAGTCTTTACACATCATTATCCGCCGGCGAGCGAGCTCCAGCGCTCGCTGGATGCTGAATCCGTTACTGAGTAAGCGCGCGAAGGCGGTCCCGACCAGGGCGGCGTGCTTGTCCAGCACGTCGGTGAGTGTCACTGCGCCGGCGACTGCGCCCTGTTTGACCAGATCAAGCCCTTCATCGTAGGAGCCACAGGCGTTCAGGAAGAACGTTTGCGTTCGGGCTTCCGACAGCGACGACAGTGCCAGATTACCGTCGGGACAGCGCAGTCCCGCCTCGTCGCAGTGCCCGATGAAGTGGACGAACTCCGTCGGCTGCCGGAACACGTCGGCCAGTTCGTTGACCGACAGCAGTTCGCTGACCCGTACGTCCATGGGGAGGTCAGCTGCCCGATATATCTCCGTGACTTCTGTGTGTTCGTCTGCCATCTCCTCGTCGTTGAGGACGACCGCGACCTGTTGGCTGTCGGTGTCACGGTTCTGACTCCGGTAGCGGTTCACGTACGCTTCCGGTGGCGTTTTGCAGGCGTCTATCGGGTTCCCCGGCGCGAGCCACGAGTGCAGTTGGCCCTCGCGCAGGTTCGGCTCGATGACTGGCGGGCGCTCGGCCGATCCGCGACTCAGATACGAATCCGCCAGCGTTCTGTCGAGTAGTTCATCCTGATCAAGCCGTGAGCTGTCTGGCAGGTAGATGAGACTGAGCCGGTCAAGGAGGAAGGGCAGATAGCGGACCCGCTCCGGCTCCGGCGAGACGTACGTCGAGAGGGGCCACTCAGGCAGAATCGAATTTACGGCCTCGTCCGAGACCTCGATGTACCGTTCGAGCCGGCCGGCCGGCGACAGCGACCGCACTGTATCCGGGTCGAGCGAGAGGGCGGACGTGATACGAGGGCCACTCTCGGCCGGGTCGACGCGTCTGACCAGACAGTCGAGGTAGAACACCCTCCGGAGCAGCGCTGCGACGCCGGCCTGTAGCGACGGCCACGCGTCGAAAGAGCGGTGTACCGACGTGCCTTCGGCCGTCAGCAGTGCGGCATCCCGTGACTCGACTACCACTTTGGCGCCGAGATAGTACGCCAGCGGCGCGCTGACGAGCAGTTCCGCCTCGCACTCCGGAACACGGAGCGTGATACCAGTCTCGGGACGGTTCTGTCGCACCGGCTCCGGAATACGGGTTGTCTCGCCGGTCGTGACTATCGGCGGGTGTCCACGGAGTTCCGGATGCGAGCGGGACGGCTGCATCGTGTGATGCGCTCCGCTCAGATGCGTAATCGCCGTTGCGAGCCCTTCGGGCGTCGCGGGGACCTGCAGATGCGGCCGCTCCGTGTTCGTTTCCCAGACGAACCCGACGGTAATGCTCGTCGGCTCTTGGAAACTAAGCACGGTGGTAATACCGGCCGAATGGAGCGACGCCGGGCCGTCGAAGTGGACGTGGATCCGGATGTCGTCGACGACGCCCAGCGGGGATTCCCGGTCGCTATCCGCAGCACGGGCCTGCATCGTCAACAGGTACTCGCCTTCCTGCAGCGTTGTCGGTGAATCAACCGTCCCGCTATCGGCGTCAGTATCAACGCGGGTTACCATGGCATCGACCGCCGGCAGCGCTAACTCGGTGACGGACCCGCGGTAACAATCGTCGACACGCCGCGGTAACTGTTCTCCGTCAGTACTCTCTCGATTGTGTAATTGGTGCACCAGTGCGGTCGGGTCGGCCGTTTCCCCATCCCAGTCCAGCGTTTCACCGCCGTCCCGGCCCACCCGCTCGCCTGCCACCCCCCAGGTGACCATGTGTGCATATGTGGAACGTCATCTGATATATACGTACGGTTGTCAGCACGTCGTCACCGCCCACCACACCCCGGAACCGAACGAGTATTGATAACACTACACGCGCGTGGGTCAAAGGGTAGATTATTGTCGTATCGGTCCTGAATCGGATACATGAGCTACGAAACCGTACGGGAAGCGGACCCGGCAGTTGCAGACGCCCTTGAGGGTGAACGAGGCCGGCAGAACGACACACTGGCGATGATTGCCAGTGAGAACCACGTCAGCGAGGCTGTGATGGAGGCACAGAGCTCCGAGTTGACGAACAAGTACGCCGAAGGCTATCCCGGCGAACGCTACTACGGCGGCTGCGAGTACGCCGACGATGTCGAGGAACTCGCTATCGACCGCGCGAAAGAGCTATGGGGCGCGGACCACGTCAACGTCCAGCCACACTCCGGTTCACAGGCCAACATGGGCGTCTATCTCGGCGTCCTCGAACCCGGCGACAAGATCCTCTCGCTTGACCTGACCCACGGCGGCCACCTCTCGCACGGCCACCCGGCGAACTTCGCCGGGCAGGTGTATGAAGTCGAACAGTACAAGGTCGACGAGGAAACCGGCTACGTCGACTACGAGGGGCTCCACGACCACGCAGAGGAGTTCGAACCGGATATCATCGTTTCGGGCTACTCGGCGTACCCCCGAGAGGTCGACTTCGAGCGGATTCAGGAAGCCGCCGATGCGGTCGACGCTTACCACCTCGCGGACATCGCTCACATCACTGGTCTCGTTGCTGCCGGCGTCCACGAGTCGCCGGTCGGCGTCGCCGACTTCGTCACCGGGTCGACGCACAAGACCATCCGCGCCGGCCGCGGTGGCATCATCATGTGCGACGAGGAGTACGCCGACGACATCGACGCTGCCGTCTTCCCCGGCTCGCAGGGCGGCCCGCTGATGCACAACGTCGCCGGCAAGGCTGTCGGCTTCGGTGAGGCGCTTGCTCCCGAGTTCGAGCAATACGCCCAGCAGACTGTCGACAACGCCATTGCGCTCGGCGAACAATTCAAAGAGCACGGCCTCTCGCTGGTCTCCGGCGGCACGGACAACCACCTCGTGCTCATTGACCTCCGGCCGTCCCATCCTGACACCACCGGCAAGGAAGTTGAGGAAGCGCTGGAGGAAGCTGGTATCGTCCTCAACGCCAACACGGTTCCCGGCGAGACCCGCTCGGCGTTCAATCCCTCGGGCATCCGCGCCGGCACGCCCGCGCTCACCACGCGTGGCTTCGACGAGGACGCCTGCCGCGAGGTCGCGGACCTCATCTACAAGGTCGTCGACGCTCCCCATGACGACGATGTCGTCGCGGAAGTCAGCGACCGCGTGGACGAGATGACCGACGAGTACACGCTGTACGAATAACGCCGGAAGCCTGCGGTTCTGCTATCCGCACACTTCGCAACTCACTTTTTACCATTTCCAGCCGACACGTCCGGTATGCTCCGCACAACTCGGCGCCGGCTACTCTCTGCACTGGGCGCGTCCCTGTCGATACTTGCCGGCTGTACACAGTTTGATGTCGAGTCCGGGGCGGAAACCGGACAGAGCGATGGCAGCGGGAGCGAGGCGACTGCGGCGGCCACGGTGTCAGAAACGGACACTGCTACTGTGACAACTGAGCGGGCCACTGCCGGCCAGACGACCGATGGCGAGGAACTCGACCTGCGGGAGGCCAACGTCGTCGGCGTTGAGGTCAGTGACGAGGACGGCGGCGACTACCGCTTCGACGTCACACTCTATCATGACGACGACGGCGAGGACGGCTACGCGAACTGGTGGCAGGTCGAAACCCTGACGGGCGACAGACTCGGCCGCCGGGACCTCTTGCACGCTCACTCAACGGCCCCGTTCACCCGGTCGGCGATGATTACGATTCCCAGTGACGTGGGCTGTGTCGTGGTCCGGGGGCACGACCAGACCCACGAGTACGGTGGGCAGGCGATGACGGTGGCTGTCCCGAGCGGCGCGACGCGGGCTATCCAGCAGGGAGCCGAGCGCAAGTCGGTTGCCGAGTCGGACTGTCCCTGAGTGGGAGCGTGCTAGCCTGTCGCGGCTGACTGAAATCCGGGACGTTCATACCGCCCCGCGCCGCCGTTGTACCTAATGACAGAGATTATCGACGGCAACGCCGTCGCACAGTCGATTCGGGACGACCTTGTTGCGTCCATCGACCGCCTCGCCGACGCGGGCGAACGCCCGTCGCTGGCGACGGTGCTGATGTCCGAGGACCCGGCCAGCGAGACGTACGTCTCGATGAAACAGGACGACTGCGAGGAGGTCGGTATCGAGGCCATCGACATCGACATTGACCCCGACGCGGACGCCGCCGAACTGTACGACACCATCGAGGACCTCAACGCCGACGAGGATGTCAACGGTATTCTGGTCCAGATGCCGGTCCCCGACCACGTCGAGGACAGGTCGGTCCTGCGCGCCATCGACCCGATGAAAGACGTCGACGGCTTCCATCCGGAAAACGTCGGTCGGCTCGTCGCCGGTGACGCACGCTACAAGCCCTGTACGCCACACGGTATCCAGAAGCTCATCGAGAGCGCGGGCGTTGACACCGAAGGCAAAGACGCCGTCGTCGTCGGCCGCTCGGACATCGTCGGCAAGCCGATGGCGAACCTGCTCATCCAGAAGGCACCCGGTGGTAATGCGACGACGACGGTGTGTCACTCCCGCACCGAGAACCTCGCCGAACGGACGCGCAACGCCGACATCCTCGTCGCTGCGGCCGGCGTCCCGGAGATGATCGACGGCGAGATGATACAGGAGGGCGCGACGGTCATCGACGTGGGCATCAACCGCGTCGACGCCGACACAGAGAAGGGCTATGAACTCGTCGGCGACGTGGAGTACGAGAGCGCAAAGGAGGTCGCTGGCGCAATCACGCCGGTCCCCGGCGGCGTCGGTCCGATGACTCGCGCGATGTTGCTGTACAACACGGTCAAAGCGACGGGCCTGCAACACGATATCGACGTCGACCTCCCCTGAATGCCGACGCTTGCGGATTTTGCGGACCGCGACGTGCACACCCGCCGAGTAACCAGAGAGACTGACACGGCGGGCGTAGACGGCGTCCGCGCCCGCGCTGACCGCGGCCTTCGCTGGGCGGTCGGCGCGCTCGTCACCGACCCGGCGGACCGCCTGCTGTTCGTCTACGAGGACGACATCTGGAAGCTCCCGGGCGGCGGCGTCGAAACCGGCGAGACGCGTCAGGAGGCAGTGTGCCGCGAGGTCCGCGAGGAGACCGGTGTGCGTATCGCTGTCGACGAACTGGCTGCCGTCACCGAGGTCACAGTAACCGACGGCGACCGCAAGGCGACGTTCTTCTTCGGGACCTATCGCGGGACGGCAGATGCAACGGCGCTCGCGTCGGACCCCGGCCTCGACGGCGAATCGATAGAGACCGTCATGTGGCGGGACTCGGTTCCCGAAAACTGTCTGGACGAGTCGCTTGTACGGCGACTCCGGTGACGGTTACACCGTGTCGTCCTCGATTCCGGTGAGCCAGTTTTCAGCTCTGACGAAGGCGCTCTCGTCGCCGGTGATGTACGACCCCAGGTCCCGCGCTGCATGGACGAGGCGGTTCGCGTCCGCGGGGTCGACATCGCCGTCCAGCGCCTCGACCCGCTTTCGATGGTCGCGAATCCGACCGGAGAGCTGTCGTGCGGTCGGTTCCGAATTGGCGTCCAGATACGTCCGCACGTCGCGCTGATAGCTGTCGACAGCAGCCGACATCGCCAGCCCGTACGGCACGCGAAGGGCCGACGGGACCTCGTCGACGGCCGGACGGTCGCCGTCATCAGCCCCGCCGAGCAGTTCATAAAAGTACCGCTCTGCCGGGTCGCCGCTGCGTAACTCCCGGGCGAGGTGTGCGCCGACGTGCTGGAGTTCGACCGCGGCGACGAACGTCGGGTCGAGCGGGCGGAGCTCGCCCGCGTCGATGAACCCCCGCTTGCGCGTGTACTCCCGGCAGCGCTCCGCTGCCGCGTCGGCGACTTCTCGGGTCGTATCCGCATCGATTCGGCTCCGCACCGGCGTCAGGTCGAGCGTGGCCGGTGCGTCGGTGTGTTCGGTGTGCTCGTCGATGCCGACACTGTGGATGCTGCCACAGTCCGGACAGGCAATGCTTCCCGTCTCGTAGTACCGCCACCGCGTGCCACAGTCCTGACACTCGCGCTCCCCGCGGACTTTCATACCTGATGCTGAGAGGGCAGCCCTCAAGATTGTTCCGTGAGGGCTGTCTACACCAACGTATGCGCTCGGAAGACGAGATCCGTGAGCAGTACGAGTTCCTTGCTGAACAGCTAGACGACGAGGAGATGGACCACGAGCGGGTCCGAATGATGTTTACCCACTACAAGCGGGCACTTGGATGGGTACTTGAGGAAGAACACATCTAGGTTAGTTACAGCTTACATTCGATTCTAATTCGATAACTAACATCTGCTGGACGGGGCCGGTACTTTTAAGTTATTCTGCCCCATTCGACCAAGTGACGCTTCGCTTGGAGGGCCGAAGCGTCAGCGGGGACCAATTCAGGGCGGCAAGCGGTCGCGTTTTTCGCGACCGCTTTCCACTTACTTCGCTGCAAACAACCTGACACGAGTGATTTCTGTACGTCCAGAAAGTGACTACTGGACGATGTGATGGACTTGCTGCACAGGTCTGCCTCTGTCGCGCTCCCAAGCCATTTCAGTTTGACCTCATTAGTGAGTTTCCCATTGCCGCCCTTGGACCGCCGCGCTCTACTTTCAATTCAGACGCGACCTGTACTGTCGGCGTGAACATGGCCTTCTACCCTCCACGTTGAGCGTGGTCGCAACCCGGTCTTCCAGAGAGTCAGCTATCGCTCTGCGTTCTGCCGCGATGACGGTGGGGCCAACTACAGCCTTGCTTTCACACAGGACCGTTCTATCATCTCTCTCCTGGGCTGACAAATAATACTGTTGCCATCAGTTTCCGGAGAATGATGATATACTGACTGTATTTACCGTATGGACAAAACGATGACTGAGGGCCTAAATACAGAAAATTCGATACCCAAAACTACTGAAACCACCTCAAGTTCTCTGGGCCGATATATTTAACAGTATAGATACTAAATCATTACATAGGAGAATCGATGCACGATTTGACAGGATTCCAGCGTGACCTTCTCTACGTGATCGCTGGCAGGGAGGAACCCCACGGCTTAGCTATCAAGGAGGAACTCGAAGCGTACTACGAGAAGGAGATCCATCACGGTCGCCTGTATCCGAACCTCGACACGCTTGTCGACAAGGGGCTGGTCGAAAAGGGCCAGCGCGACCGCCGGACTAACTTCTATACGCTCACGCGTCGCGGGCGTCGTGAGATAGACGCCCGCCGCGAGTGGGAAGACCAGTACGTCGACCTCTGAGGATGTTGCACCGCGGCTCGTGCTGAAGCCGTCGTATCGTCGGCAGTGATAACTCTCTGAGAGGCAGGGAACTGCTGTCTACCATCACTAACTGTTAACTAATGTCACACGTATGGGGTCTATGTCGACTCTCTTGCAGCTATCCCCGGAGCCGATTCAGGCGACCGTGTTTCGAATCCTGCTTGCGGGGGCGCTCGGGATGTTTCTGGGCCTCGAGCGGGAGTGGTCACAGAAGTCAGCCGGTGTGCGGACGTTTGCACTGATTAGCCTGCTCGCTGCGGTGTTCACGCTGGTCGAGAACCAGGCGCTGCTCGTCGTCGGCGGCGTGCTGGTCATCGTGCAAGGGATCTTGCTCGCAGTGAAGGGACTCCTTGACGATGGGGAAGAAGAGGGGCTCTCACTCACTACCTCTGTATCGATGCTCGTTGCATACGGCATCGGGGCGCTGGTCGCACAGGGGTTCATCCTCGAAGGCGTTTCAGTCGCGGTTTTCTCGTCGCTCCTGCTGGTGCTCAAGCGGGAACTCCATTCCCTGGCGTGGGGGCTCTCCCGCGAGGAACTGCGGTCGGCGACGGAGTTCGCCATCATCGCCTTTGTCATCTACCCCTTGCTCCCGTCAGAACCGGTCGAGATACCCGGCGGACTGGTTGACGTGGCCGTGGAACTGCGCGTCATCTGGCTGATGGTAGTGTTCGTCGCCGGCATCGGCATCGTCAACTACGGCATCGTCCAGACGTACGGCGGCCGTGGTATCGCCGTCACCGGCTTTTTCGGCGGCCTTGCGTCGTCGACGGCGGTAGTCGGGACGATGCTCGACCACGTTCGACAGCGGCCGGACGCCACCTCGTACGCCGTGGCTGCGATTCTACTGGCCGACGCAGCGATGGCGCTCCGGAACCTCCTCATTACCGTGTTTTTCACTATCCAGCGGGGCGTTCTGGTCGAAGCGATCATTCCGCTGGGGGCCGTCATTGTCGGCAGTGTCGTTGTTGCCGCATACACCGCTGATTGGTCTGAGACGGTCGATATGGGGCTTGAAAGTCCGTTTTCGCTTCGGAATGCACTTGCCTTTGGCGGGGTATTCCTGCTGGTCGTGGTCGCTGGCGGGTTCGCGGAGACGCAGTTCGGGACGGCGGGCCTCTACATCACGTCGGCGCTCAGTGGCCTCGTTTCCAGTGCCGGGGCGACGACTTCCGCTGTGTTGCTGTACCGCGGCGGCGCTATCGACGGGCCGACGGCGATGGTCGCCATTCTGACCACAACTGCCGCCAGCATCATGGTCAAAGCAGCGTTGACTGCCTCGAGGCCGAACCGCGCCTTCGCCACGCGTGTCGCGTTCTGGAGTTCAGTGGTCCTTGGCGTCGCCACGGTACTGGCGCTGGGGCTCTTGATTTAAAACTGGTAGCGCCGGTCGTCCTTGTCCTGTTGCTGGGGGAAGTCGTTCCCGGTCATCTGGTCGAAGGTCATCCCCGAGAGGTACTCGTCGTACGTGCAGTCGTAGCTCGACCGGAGGTGGAAATCCAGCGTCCCGCGGTCGACGGTTGACTGAAACAGCATGTGGACCGCGCGCCTGACGAGTTCGTCCGGGTCGTCCGGGTCGAGTGCGACTGACAGCATCGCGAGTTCGTTGCGCGTCTCGCGGTTGATCGAGAGTGCGAACTCGTCGTCGAAGTCGCCGTACGCCGCTTCGATATCCTCCTGTAGATCCTCAAGGCTCATACGAAAGAGGACGATGAGCGCGAGGAAACCCCTTACGACTCGTCTGGGGCCGCTCCCTCGAAGCACGGGTCCCTACGAGTATAACATATGATAAATTATATCATGGGTTGAACATAACGATGGGTAGCGGTCAACTACCGAAGGATTCAGATCAGATAATGACAGGTGGTGGGGACGAGACAGCAGCGTCCAGTCAACCCGATGGGCTGCTAGAGCGGCTTCACGCAGTCGTCCTGAACAGGAGCTACACGGCGAAGTTCGCTGTCGCCCTGGCAGTAATCGTCATCGTACTCGCAGCCGTCGGTTTCGGCAGCTATCTGCAGATACAGGAACGGATCGTCAGCGACGCGGCGACAGACCTCGAAACGTCGGCCACGCATCACGCCGACAGTATCGAGCAGTGGCGGACGACCACCGAGACGGAGACGATTGCTATCGCAGCTGCAGGCGTGTACGACACTGGGACGTCCACAGATATCAGACAGTACCTCACCACGGCAGAGTCGTCACAGGTTCGTTCGCTCCACTACGTCTCCACCGTCAACGGCTCCCAGATGGTTGTCGCCAGCACTGAGACGAGCACAGAAGGCCGGTCACCGTGGGCGGTCGAACCTGTCTGGGAGTCCCCTGTACTGGCGGCGATGAACGACACCACCGGTACTGAGACAGTCGTGCGATCGACAGCATACGCGGACGGTGACGGCTATTCGATTGCGTTCGTGACCCCCGTCCCCGATAGCGATGGGGCACTAGTTCTGGTTGCCCGGGTCCCAGCCGCACAGTTTCACGATGGGCGCAACGGGTTCAAAACGCAACTGCTCACCGGGGACGGGGGCCCGCTTATCGGCGGTCAGGGCGATTCCACGCCCATCAGTCAGGACGGCCGCCGAGCCGCGACAGCGGGCCAAACGACGACCATCGAAACTGGGGACCGCGTCGCAACGTACACACCCGTCAACGGCACGTCGTGGGTGGTTGTGACGAGCGCTGAGCGCGAGTCGCTGTACGGAACAAGCCGGCTCGTCCGCTGGGGATTCCTCGCTGTCATCGGGACGGCAGCCATCTCGCTGGGCGTCGCAGGGTACCTCTTCGGACGGCACACGGTTCGGCCTCTGAGACAGCTCCGTCACCGGACGCAGGCGATGGAACAGGGTGACCTCGGTGTTGACATCTCGACAACCCGGCAGGACGAGGTCGGGCGGCTGTACGACGCCTTCGGAAATATGCGGGACACGCTCCGGAGACAGATACAGCAGGCGCAGGCAGCCCGGAAGGAGGCTGAGCGTTCGAGCCACGAACTCGAGCGCCAGAACGAGCGGCTGGACGAATTCGCATCGACGCTGAGTCACGACCTCCGAAACCCGCTCACGGTCGCCCGGGGGCACGTCGAACTGCTTGCGACGCGGCTGTCGGACCCGGGGACGGATTCGGCTGATCTCCAGTCCCACATCGAGAAACTCGAGGACGCACACGACCGTATCGAGTCGATAATCGACGACGTGTTGACGCTGACGAGAAAGGGCGCAAGCGTCGAGGAGACGGCCCCGGTGCCGCTGGCGGCCGTCATCACCGATGCGTGGGACAACATCGACAACAAAAGCGCCAGCATCGAAGTCGCGGGCAGTCGAACCATCGACGCCGACCGGACGCGACTCTTGCGAGCCCTCGAAAACCTGTTTCGCAACGCCATCGACCACGTCGGCCCGGAAGTGACCGTCACAGTCGGGCTGACGGACCACGGGTTCTACGTTGCCGATGATGGGCCGGGGATTCCGACCGACGCGGTCGACAACATCTTCGAGTACGGCCACACGACGAGCGAGGACGGAACTGGGCTCGGCCTCTCTATCGTCAAGACCATCGCGGAAGCCCACGGTTGGCGGCTGTACATCGATACGACCTACCCCGACGGCGCGATGTTCGTGTTCGCAGACGTGTTCAGCGAGGACGAACCGGACTGGTACGGAACCGAGTTCGAGTGGGGACGATCCGAAGCCAGCGACTGAGACTATCGGCTGTCGCTATTGCACGCTGTTTTCGATTCTGGGGCGGCATTTTTCCAGACGGACAGCCGATGGGACGCGCGACAACGACCGCCACGCACAAATCAGGACAGGGCTAAGCGAGGGTATGACCGACCAGTCGACAGCGACGGACCGCCCGGAAGGCGTGCCCGCGGACCCGTCGGCTGTCCAGAACGCGCTCGTGGAGTGGTACGAGGCGGACCACCGCTCGTACCCGTGGCGAGAGACGACAGACCCGTACGAGATTCTCGTTTCCGAGGTGATGAGCCAACAGACCCAACTGGACAGGGTCGTCGACGCCTGGGAGGATTTTCTGGACCGCTGGCCGACCGCAGCGGCACTGGCCGAGGCCGACCGGTCGGACGTGGTGGGCTTCTGGACCAGTCACTCGCTGGGATACAACAACCGGGCGAAGTATCTCCACGAAGCAGCCAATCAAGTGGTCGATGACTACGACGGCGAGTGGCCCCGCGACCCGGACGGCCTCAGCGACCTGATGGGGGTCGGTCCCTACACCGCCAACGCCGTCGCCTCCTTCGCGTTCAACAACGGGAATGCCGTCGTCGATACGAACGTCAAGCGTGTCCTGTATCGCGCTTTCGACGTGCCGGACGACGATTCGGCGTTTGAAACGGCTGCGGGCACGCTCATGCCAGCAGGGCAGTCGCGGGTCTGGAACAACGCTATCATGGAATTGGGTGGTGTCGCCTGCGAGAAAACGCCGGATTGTGACGGCGCACAGTGCCCCTGGCGCGAGTGGTGTTCGGCATACGAGACGGGCGATTTCACCGCACCGGATGTCCCGACCCAACCCGAGTTCGAGGGGAGCCGTCGACAGATGCGTGGCCGCGTCATCTCGGCGCTCAAGGAGTATGACGACCTACGACTGGACAAACTCGGTCCGCGTGTGCGCGTCGACTACGCACCTGAGGGGGAGTACGGCCGGGAGTGGCTCCGCGGCCTGCTGGACGACCTTGCGGACGACGGCTTGGTCGATGTCGAGGTCGGCGATGGCGAGACGGTCGCGCGTCTCCAGCGCTGACCGCGAGTGGCATACACACTTGAACCCATGCGGTCAATACGTCCACAATGGCTGGCTTGCCGGGTTCGGTCGCTCTTATCATCGTCGCAACCGCTGTCATCTGGAAGGGGAGTGCCTACTTCGAGCGGGCCGCGGAACGGCTGAGCAAGTACTACGGATTACCAGTGGCGGTCCACGGCGCAATCGTCGTCGCCGTCGGGTCAAGCTTTCCTGAGATTAGTTCAGTCGTCATCAGCACCGTCATCCACGATGAATTCTCGCTAGGCGTCGGTGCTATCGTCGGGAGCGCGATATTCAATCTGCTCGTGATTCCGGCCCTCGCAGCGCTTTCGAGCGAGGAGCTTCGGTCCACGCGTGACATCGTCCACAAAGACGCCCAGTTCTACATCATCAGCGTCCTCATCCTCTTTATCGTGTTCGCGCTCGGGGCGACGTACGTCCCGGGCGGCACCAACCGGGCGGCTATCCTGACCCCGACGCTCGTCGCCGTTCCGCTCATGGCCTACGGTATCTACGTCTTCTTGCACCAGCAGGACGCCAGTGAGCACGTCGCAGACGAAACCCACAGCGTCCGTCCGGGACGGGAGTGGGGAATGCTGGGGGTCGGACTCGTCGTCATCACGGTCGGCGTCAAGGGGATGGTTCAGGGTGCGCTCTCTCTCGGTGTCATCTTCGATACGCCGACGTTTCTCTGGGGGCTGACAGTTATCGCCGCCGGCACGAGCCTTCCCGATGCCTTCGTCAGCGTTCGCGCGGCGAAAGACGACGACAGCGTCACGAGCCTGACGAACGTCCTGGGAAGCAATACGTTCAATCTGCTAGTGGCGATTCCAGTCGGTGTTCTTCTCGCGGGCCGGGCGACCATCGATTTCCTCGTGGCGATCCCGACGATGGGCTTTCTCGGGGCTGCAACGCTGGTGTTCATCGTGTTTATCCGGACCGATCTCGAACTCACCGACCGCGAAGCGTACACCCTGCTTGGGCTGTACGTGGTGTTCGTCTGCTGGATGGCCCTCGAATCGGTCGGGCTTATTGAGACGGTCAGCGGTATTTGAGGCGGGTCCACAGTGCCGTCACTGGTGAGCCAGCATCCGCCCTCGATGCCCTCGGGAAACTGCCCTGTTGGGCTTACTCATCGCCTTCTCCGGGCGATAGTTCGCGGGAATACACAGCCTCGTCGTAGGGATCGCCACCGATAGTCAGTGTGCGAACATTAGTCCGCTCGAAGCCGAGATTCTCGAAGAACTCTCGGCTCCGGTCGTTCGAGGCCAGGTCGAGCGCCCGGAACTGCTCGACGCCGTGCTCCAGAAAGATGTCTTCGAGCCGGTCGTACAGTGCCGTCCCGACACCCTCACCGTGGTGCTCCGGATGGACGTACAGCCGCAGCATCGTTCCCATCGTATGCATAGTGATACCCTGAGTGAAGCCGATAATTTCGCCGTCTTGTTCGGCGACCAGCAGTGTCGCCTCGATATCGTCGAGGTCGTTGGCGGGGACGCCGCCGGCCCAGCCGTGGAGCGCGCTACCCAGTGGGTCGGCGTACCAGTCGGATATCGTCTCGTCGATGACCTCGGAGTCCAGCGAGTCGTAGGCGTCGTGCCACGCTGCCCGTGCGACCCGGCGGATGCCGTCGGCGTCGGCGTCGAAGGCTCGGCGGATAGCCGTCATCTGTGCCTCGACGCCGGACAGAGTGATTGTTCCGAGCCGGCTTTACACCGGGTAGACTGACGCGATAGACGGCGCAGTCCCGGCGGCTCGGCCGGATGCTGAATCGTGTCGCGTACCATAGATGCTGTGTCTATCGATTCGTTTGGGCTATCATGGCTAATATCCTCTCCTTGGTGTGTGAATCTCTCTCACTATCTATAATGGTTTATCATTAGGTTTATGTAGGTGACACCCATTGATGCTCTTGTATGAGGACAGTCATCCTCGGTGTCATCGGCTCCGACGCGCACGTCGTTGGGATTACCATTCTGGAACGAGCGTTCGAAGCGGCAGGGTTCAACGTAGTCAACCTCGGTGTCCAGTCGTCCCAGTCGGAGTTCATCGACGCCGCGGATGAACACGACGCCGAAGCGATACTCGTTTCGTCGCTGTACGGCCACGCCGAGCAGGACTGCCAGGGATTCCAGCAACAAATTAACGAGGCAGGACTCGACGTGACGACGTACATCGGCGGCAACCTCGCCGTCGGGCAGGACTCCTTCGAGGAGACGCGGGAGACGTTCAAAGCGCTCGGCTTCGACCGGGTCTTCAATTCGGAGACCGACCCGGAGGAAGCCATCGAGGCACTGAAAGCCGACCTCGGCCACCGCTCCCGTGAGGAGGCCTCGTCCGAGAAGGTCCAGCTCGGCTCCTGAACCACGGACGCCTTTTTTAGCCGCTCACGCCAGCAAACCATACGTAATCCGGAACACTCTCAGCTACTGCTGCCGGTCGATCACGAACAGCCCGGGATGCTTTACGACCAGAGTGAGTATGGTATACGATGTCGCATATGACTGCTGAGCTGAGTGACGGTACCGAAATCAAGAATATTCACGACGTGGTCGAAGGGTCGAACGGTGTCCACCTGAAGAAGGAGGTCGGCGGTGGCGGGCTCGAACGGGTCGCGTACATCCCGTATCCGAACCTCCTCTACGTGTACCACGACAACTGAACGTCGGCCAGAGCGACCTTCGTAATCGTGGTAATCCGGCAGCAGAACCGAGACTAGCGACGCACCTAGTCCCCCACCAATATATCGGCCCCACTGCATAGGTCTGCCATGTCCGAACCACGCGTCGTCGGCGTCGTCGGCAGTCTCAGGGAGCAGAGTTACACCAGAGTCGGCATCGAGCGCGCACTCGCTGCCGCCGAAGAGACGGGAGCGACGACGGAACTGCTCGACCTCCAGGAGTTCGACCTGCCGGTGTTCGACGCCGACCACCGCGAGGCCGGTGACGCCGTCGCGTTCGCTGACAGCATCCACGCGGCTGATTCAGTTTTGCTGGGGACGCCGGTGTATCACGGGTCCTATTCCGGCGTGTTGAAGAACGCACTCGACTACTGCGGGTTCGACGAGTTCGAACACAAGACCGTGGGGTTACTGGCGGTCGCTGGCGGGGGCTTTCCCATCACCGCACTCGAACACCTGCGCTCGGTCTGTCGGGCGCTGAACTGCTGGGTCATCCCACATCAGGCTGCAGTTCCGAACGCGCGCAACCATATCGCCGATGGCCAGATAGTTGACGCCGACATCGAGGAACGCGTGGTGACCCTCGGCGAGGAAGCGGTCCAGTACGCGAACATCGAGCCGGACCCGGCGTGTTTCGAGAGTGCGGAGAACGTCGGAGCGGACGATTAACCGCGAAGACCGCTGTGCGTGTCGGCGCCGTGAGCGGCCGGTTCGAGGGAGCGGACGATTAGCCGCGAAGACCGCCGTGGGTGTCTGAGCTGTGAGCGGCCGCTGACCGAGAGAAGGAAACGGTCAAACCGACCCACGTCTTATTGACGGTCGTGACTCAGTGGGTCGAGAATCCGACCGGTGGCCGGGACCGGGGGCCAACCGCGCTGGTTCGCGCGTGGGTCGAGATACTACGGCGTCCGCGGCGCTTTTTCCGCACCGGCGTCGCGCCGGGCGACCAGGCTCCGGGGCTGGTGTTTGCGGCGACGGTTGTCCTCTTCGAGGAGGTGAGCCGCTATGCCGTCGTCAATCTGGCCGAGCGGGGGCTACTTTCGACAGGGCCGTTCGATTACCCCGCTATCGGCGGGTTCTCGCCCGGCGTTGCGGTACTGGCGCTGTTTGCTATCCTCGTGTTCGTCACGCCGGCAACGGTACATCTGACGGCGGCGTTGCAGACGCTGCTGTTGCTCCCCGTCGCGTCGGACCGCGGCGGCGTCAGTGAGACCGTGCAGGTGATGTGCTACGCGATGGCCCCCTGTCTGCTGGCGGGTCTGCCGAGCGCAGAGGTCCGGGTGCTCGTCACCGCCTGGGGCGCAGGGCTGTACCTGATCGGGACCGCTGTCGTCCACAACGTCAGGCTCCCGGTGGCTGCAATCGTCGGGGCCATCCCCGCCGCGATTATTTTCGGCTACGGCTTCCGTGGCTTCCAGGCCCTCTCGGTGCTGGCCGCTAACTACGGGTTTTAGGGTCCGGCGGCGTGCGTTTCCGCACGATGCTCAGTATTGATATCGACCAGTTCATGCTGGAACTCAAGGATGGAGCGTTCAAGAGCGTCGGCCCCTCGAACAAGGAAGCGACGATCAAGATGTACGACGTGGACGGCGTCGACGTTCGCGAATACGGCGACAAGCGCGTGAAAATTGCCTTCGAAGACGAACAGGGAAGCGAAATCGAGGTCGCCCTGTTCCCGGAACAGGCGAAAGCCGTCGCTTCAGGGCTAGAGCTACTTGAAGAGGAAAGCGAGATGTTCGAATAGAGATCCCGTTTGGCTCGTCCGGAATTCGACAACCGTTTTAGGCCCGACATGCTTGCACCGTGTAATGGGTTCGTGTATCATCTGCGGCAAATCTGTCGAAGGACGCATCTGTGACCTCCACGAGGAGGACGCCCTGTTCGAGTTCCGTGGCTCGCGTGCCGACCAGCTATCGGTCGACCGCTACTACCGCGGCAGTGTTGACGGCTTCGCCGAGTTCGGCGTGTTCGTCGACATCGGCGACAGCGTAACGGGGCTGCTCCACCGGAGCGAACTGGACCAGCGGCTCGATTCCCTCGACTGGGACTCGGGCGACACCGTCTACGTCCAGGTCAAGAACGTACGGGACAACGGCAACGTCGACCTCGGCTGGTCGATCCGCCAGTCCGAACGCGAGTTCCGCGGCGTCCTCGTAGACGACCCGGAAATCGGCCATTCCGTCCTGCTTGAGAACGAAGACGACGAAGACGACGAGGTGGACGAGGAAGCAGCGCCTGAATCGACAGCCGACGAGTCAACAAGCCAGAGTGACGACGAGTCGAGTGCGGACGACGACTCCGGCGCAAGCCAGCCTGACTCCGAGAGTGCCACAAGCGCCGGTGCTGTCAGCCGAGCCAGCGACGATGACCGCGTCGAGGGCACTGCGTCCGTTGGCGGCAACGACAGTGGGTCGAACACCGCCGTCATGACCGAGTCTGACGAGGAAGCCGACGCAGAGAACGAGGCAAGCCAGTCAGACGAGACGACGACCGATGAACCGGTCGCCGCGGCTATCGGCGACCTTGACGACCACGTCGGTGCGGACGTTCGGCTGGAAGGCGAAGTCGTCGGCATCCGACAGACCTCCGGGCCGACAGTGTTCGAACTGCAGGACGAGACCGGCACTGTCGATTGCGCGGCCTTCGTCGAAGCGGGTGTCCGCGCTTACCCCGAAGTCGAAGAAGACGACTACATTCGACTGTCGGGCGACGTCCGTGAGCGACGTGGCGAACTGCAGGTCGAGACCGAGGACCTCGACGTGCTCGAAGCAGAAGAGCGCGAAGAAGTCGAACAGCGACTCGCCGACGCGCTCGATGATGAGGCCCGACCCGACACGGCCGACCCGCTCGCCGAAGACACGGCGGTCGCGGCCCTCTCCGATGAACTGGTCGAGGCGGCGACCCAGATCCGGAAAGCAGTGCTGACCGACCGACCGGTCATCGTCCGCCACGCTAACACCGCGGACGGCTACCTCGCCGGCAGCGCGCTCGAACGGGCGGCGCTCCCGCTCGTCACCGAGCAGCACCGCCGCGCCGACGCGAAGTACCACTACTTCGACCGGCGACCTATCGAGGGCGGCGTCTACGACATGGACGACGCAACGAAAGACACGACGACGATGCTCGACAACCGAGAGCGCCACGAGGAGAAGCTCCCGCTGTTCGTCTTCGTCGCCGCCGGCGGCACGCGCGAGAGCCTCGACGGCTTCGACCTGCTGAACGTCTACGGCGCGCCGAGCGTCGTCATCGACGACATCGACGTTGACGGCGCAGTCGTCGACACCGTCGACGCCGTCGTCTCGCCCTCGGCTGACGCCGTTTCCGAGACCACCTCGACGGCGCTCGCGGCCAACGTCGCCGCACACGTCAACGAGGACGTTCGCGACGACCTGCAACACCTCCCGGCCGTGAGCTTCTGGGAGGATATCCCCGAGCCGTACGTCGACGCCGCCAGCGAGGCCGGCTACGACGAGACTGCGGTGTCGGAACTCCGCGAAGCTGTCGCCCTCGAAGCCCACTACCAGTCCTACGAGGACAAGCGCGAACTCATCACCGACCTCGTGTTCGGCGACGACGAGGAAGACGTGGGCGGCCTGGCCGGCCACATCGCCGAGCAGTTCCGCGAGAAGGTTGACGAAGAGGTGTCCACCGCTCGAGCCAACCTTGACCACCGGACTGTTGACGGCGTTGACATCGCCGTGCTCGACACGGACGCCTTTACCCACCAGTACGAGTTCCCGCCGGAGTCGCTCCTGCTCGACGAACTCCACCGGGATGTCCGCGACGAGAGTGACGCCGTGCTCGGCATCTCGACGGACACGATGTACGTCCGTGCCAACGGTGATCTGGACCTGCACGAGCTAGTCAACGAGGTCAGCGAGCGAGTTCCCGAAGGCGGCGTCGCGACACGGAGCGTCCGCGAGGGGACCATCCGCTATCTGGCTGGCGAGCGCCCGGCCGTCCTCGACGCCACGCTCGACGTGCTGGCCGACGAACTGTAACGCAACAGACTTTTTATCCCTGCCGGCAGTCTGACCGGGCATGAGCGACGGCCCCGTCAACGAAGCCGACCTCGACTGGACCGACCACGAACACGGCGACCGGACGTTCAAGCGCAAGCAGATCGGTGACGCCGCCGGAGGCGAAAAACTCGGTGCGAGCCTCTACGCCGTCCCGCCGGGCAAGCGGCTCTGGGTGCGCCACTACCACGAGGGCAACGAGGAAGCAATATTCGTCCGTGGCGGAACGGGAACGCTCCGGCTCGGCCCCGAGGCCGACGAGCACGCGCTGGAACCGGGCGATTACGTGGCGCTCCCGGCTGGCGAAGAGAGCGCGCATGAAATCGAAGCCGGTGAGTCTGAACTCCGACTGCTAATGGTTTCGACGATGGAAGAACCGGATATCACTGTCTACCCCGACCGGGAGATGGTCGGGCTGTACGCCGGGTCGCCCCCGGGCGGCGAGAAAGCAGACCGGACGCTGTCGACGTATCTCGATATAACCGGTGAAAAGGAATACTGGGACGAGTGAGCTACCGGCTGCCGACCTCGAACTCCGACAGCATCGTCTGGAGCCGCTCCGATTGGTCGGCGAGTGATTCGATGCTGGCACTGACCTGTGACATGGACGCGGCCTGTTCCTGCGCGGTCGCGGAGGCGGTTTCGGTTTCCGCAGCGGTCGCCTCACTGATGTCCACGGCTTCCTCGACCATCGCCACCGTTTCCTCGGTCGTGGCGGCCTGGTCATCGGTCGTGTCGCTGATCTCCTGAATACCGTTGTCGGTCGCCTCGGCGTTTTCAGCCACTTGCGTGAACGTGTCGACGACAGCTTCCACGGCTTCGGTACTCTCTTGCATGTCCTCCTTGGCTCCCCGTGCCTCCGTGACCGTGGTTTCGGTCTGCGCCTGGGTCTCCGCGATGAGCTGTTCGATTTCGCTTGCCGAGGTTTGCGTCTCCTCAGCTAGCTGTTTGACCTCGTCCGCAACGACGGCGAACCCGTCGCCGCCAGATCCGTTCCCGGCCCGGGCTGCCTCGATGTTGGCGTTCAGGGCCAGCATGTTCGTCTGTTCGGCGATGTCGCCGATGAGTTCGACGATGTCACCGATCTCGGCCATCTTCTCGTCCAATCGCTCCACGTTTTCAACGGTCGAGTCGATTGCCGTCTGGACCTCACGGGAGCCCGCTATCGCTTCCTGTGCCGTCTCCTGGCCCGCGTCTGCAATCTCAGCCGTCTCGCGGGACCGCTCCGCGACGGTTTCGGCGGACGCGGCGACTTCTTCGACGGTCGCCGACAGATCGGTCATCTCGCCGGAGACGGTTTCGAGCATCTCCCGTTGTTCGTCCGCCCCGCTGGCGATGCCCTGAATCGACTCGCTCATGTCCTCGCTGGCTCCGGTCGCCTCGTTCGCACCGGCCGTGACCTGGTCGCTCGTCGTTGCAACCTCTTCCGAAAACGTCTGTATCTCCTCCATCGCCGACTCCGTCTCCGTCATCATCTTGTTGAACGACTCTGCGATCTGTGCCATCGCTTCGTTGTCGGCCACGTCGGGGTCGACGCGAACCGTCAGGTCACCGTCAGCGGCAGCCGCCATCGCCTCGCTGAATCTGCTGGCTGTCTCCTGGAGTTCCGTGTTTTGCTGCTCGGCGGCCTGCATTTTTGCCTCCGCCTTCTCGCGGGCCTCCTTTGCCTCTGCGCGTTTCCGCTCTATCTCCTCTTGTTTGGCCTGAAGGTCGTCAATCTCCGAGGCGCGTTGTTCGGCTTGTTCGAAACGCTCCTGTGACTTCTCGCGTGATCGCTCGGTTGACACCCAGTTGTTCACGAGGCCGACACACAGCATCAGGACGAACCCACCGTGGATGAGCCCCCACACCCACGGGTTGTTAATCGCAGCCGTATGATTGTAGACGCGGCTTGGGTCAATTGTTCCGAAGTAGCCGTGGGTGAGAACCACGTATGCCAGTCCCCACAAGAACGGGACCCAGTCTTCGTACACAGCAACCATTGCCATCCCGACAAAGAAATGAAAATGGGCTTCGATATAGCCGCCGGATAATTGAACGAGGGCCAGTGACGACACAAACACCGCCGTGACTGAGAGGATTGTCCTGACACGCCGCCTGAAGCGAGCGATGAGGCTCCCAGCTGACAGGGCGAACACAACCCCACAGAGTAACAGTACCCGTGGCAGCGCGGTAGCAGGGATTTGCGCTTCAGCTATCGGAGTAGACCCGGTGTAGATGCCAAGCCCGAACAGAAACGGGATATGCAGCAATGTCACGAGCACCACACTCCGGTGTCGGTTGCGCCACTGCTTGTCCGGGATTGTCGACCCGTCCGGGATATAGGATACGAAGCTTTCTAGCCGCTCGACTGGGCCTGGATTGCGATCTGTTTGCTGCCCAATGTCTCCCGTTGGCTGTGCCATATGCACACATGGTATGGATACCGCAAATTAACCTTTTCGCGCAGATTATCATTCCCTGAATTGCCGAATCGGCATGGTGCATATATACTAAAACGGCTTGTTGCTGCGCCTGAGACCGGGGCTGTCTGCCGTTTACCCTCACAGACCGGAGGAGGGTTCAGGTTACTCGCAACCCACAGATCTCCGATAGTGGTTTCAGCCCACTATCACCGTGTCCGTGCACTCATACGCCACGCTCACCCGTAGAGTACTCGGTCCAGCAGTATCAACTGAAATAACATGGATAGCTCTCTGCGGTCAAGAGCTGATGATCTGGAAGCTGTTTCAACTGCTCACTCGCTGCCGGCCGCTACTCTGGACCCGCTACGTACCACTTCCTGAGACGGATCTGGCTGCCTTCTTCACACCGTAGTATGCCCACTCAGCGCTGTAACAGAACACGCAGCCGCGGAAGGTCGGCCGGTCGAGGCTCTTGGTGTCGTCCGTTTCACCGCTCATACTTCGATATGGGGTGACAAGATAATGAACCCCACGGCTATCCCCGTCGCTGACGATACCCGAGCGACACGCTTATTCGGCCGAGACGCCGATTTCGCACAACGCCGATGAGCACGGAGACGCCGGACCCAGACGAGACAGAGACCTTCCAGCAGGTGTGTGCGGAGCTGGTCGACCGGATTCTCGCAGGTGAGGTCGAGCGCGACGACGTCGAATCAGCCAAGATCGATGTCTGCCGCGAGTACTCCGCGCCGAAAGTGCCGAAAAACTCCGAACTGCTCGATTACGCGCCACAGGAGCACCGCGAGGTGCTGGAGGAGGTTCTCCAGCGCAAGCCGGTTCGGACCGCCTCGGGTGTGTCCCCCATCGCTATCATGACCTCGCCAGAGCGGTGCCCCCATGGGAAGTGCCTGTACTGTCCCGGCGGCCCCGACTCGGAGTTCTCCTCCGCCCAGTCCTACACCGGTCACGAACCCGCGGCCGCACGCGGCGAACAGAACGACTACGACCCGTACGGGCAGGTCACCCTCCGGCTCAACCAACTTCGGGAGATCGGCCATCCCGTGGATAAGGCCGAACTCATCGTGATGGGCGGGACGATGACTGCCCGGAGCCACGACTATCAGGAGTGGTTCGTCAAGCGAGCCCTCGAAGCGATGAATGACTTCGATGTGGACGGAGAGCCGACGCCCGCAGAGGACGTGAGCTTCGCCGAAGACGACTACGAGTTCCGCTATCTGGAGGACGTTATCGCTGAGAACGAGACCGCCGATGTCCGCAACGTCGCCACGACGTTCGAGACGAAGCCCGACTGGTGTGACCCCGAGCAGATCGACCGGATGCTCGACCTCGGCGCGACGAAAGTCGAAGTCGGCGTCCAGACGACCTTCGAGCGTATCAACCGCGAGATGCACCGCGGCCACGGCGTCCAGGCCTCTATCGACGCCAACCGCCGCCTGCGCGATTCGGGGTTCAAGGTCGGCTTCCACATGATGCCGGGCCAGCCCGGGATGTCCAAGGAGATGTGTCTGGAGGACTTCCGACGTATCTTCGAGCAGACCGACTGGCGGCCGGACTACCTCAAAATATACCCGACGCTAATCGTCGAGGGGACCGTCACCTACGATTGGTGGCGCAAAGACGAGTTCGACCCGCTGGACAACGACGAGGCCGCCGAGTTAGTCGCCGAAATCAAGGATATGATTCCCCGCTACACCCGACTTCAGCGCGTCCAGCGGGACATCCCGGCTGACTTCATCGAAGGCGGGGTCTGGAAGTCGAACCTCCGGCAACTCGCTTGGAAGCGGATGGAAGAACACGACTGGACGTGTGACTGCATCCGCTGCCGGGAGGCCGGACATAGCGACGACGCCGCCGAGAATATCGAACTCAACGTGATGACCTACGAGGCCTGTGGCGGCACGGAACACTTCATCTCTTTCGAGGACTTCGACAACGACGTACTCGTCGGCTTCTGTCGGCTTCGGTTCCCCAACGACCCGGTCCGCCGGGAGCTACAGGACGCCGCGATTGTGCGCGAACTCCACGTCTACGGCAACGCCGTCGGCGTCGGGCAGGAAGGTGACGATGAGGACCACCAGCACAAAGGCTACGGAAAGAAACTGCTGGAGAAAGCGGAGGCACTGGCCCGGGACGCCGGCTTCCCGAAACTGGCCGTCATTTCCGGCATCGGTGTCCGGCAGTACTACCGGGAGAAACTGGGGTACAAGCAGGACGGCCCGTACGTGAGCAAGCGCCTCTGATAGCGTTCCGACCTGACTTTCCCATCGCTACCGTGTAACCGTACGGCTTGTGAGTGGCCCATAGCTACAGAACTGCGATGTTGTGTGTCCGCTCAGCGTGCGGTGCCGCCACCGCGCCACGGGTGCTGGGCGACGATTGAAAGGACAGACGTCATTTGAGGTACTATATGTATACCGACGTGACAGCCGTATTGCCGGAGTGGTGTGACTAGCCCATTACCTGTAATGTCTGGCTGCATCCCTTATTAGACTAGAACTGGCAGTAGCGGACGGCGGGCGCGATAATAGGACCTTACTTGGCGATTCGTTCCCGCTAACTAATTACCATACTGTCATCGGCCAACCCATGGGTAAGATTACGGGCCTGTGGCTATCAGCGATGACGCTACTGGCTGTGGTTGCGGTGTTGACGGCCCCGATGTTTGGGCCGGGCGTTGCGGCTGCGTCTAATCACGAGACAGGGACATCTGAAGGACCGGACGTCAAGATACAGGATGTCGGACTGATAGACACACAAGCTAATACGGGCCAGAAGAACACGCCGGAACTCGACCTGTGGGTCACGTTCGAGAACACAGGCGACATGGAAGGGAAAGAAACGATTACCGTCGATATCGGCGGGCGGGAAGTGACGGTCATCGGCCCCGACGAAGCGACGGTTGCGCCGGATAAGTCGAGAAACGTGACCACGACGTACGTGCTGGAGACCAGTGACGGCGGCTATATCGAAAACGGGGAACACGAGGTGACTGTCAACGGTGAGTCCGCTGGTACGCTGGTCGTCGACGAACCGAATATTACCGTCACATCTCACGCATGGAATACGACGACAGTCAGCGAGGGCGGTGCCGTCGAACTGGCCGTCACCGCGGAGAATACCGGAGCCGTTTCCGGACAGCGGGATATCTTCACCTACGTAGACGGGAAGTCCGTCGACGCAGTGTCTTTCAACCTCGAACCGGGCGAATCAGGGACGGAAAAATACGCATACACGTTTGATAATCCGGGTGAGTACAGCTTCGGCACCAGCAACCAAACCCGGACTATTGCCGTCGGCGATCCGGCCAACTTGGAAGTCTCCGATCGGGAACTAAGCCAGTCGGCTATTAACGAGGGCGACAGTGTCAATATTACAGCGACGGTGGAAAACACAGGCGACCGGCAAGGGAGCTACGCGGTTCCGTTCGTCATTGACGGCAAGACCGAGGTGAGGGAAAATGTGACACTCTCCGGCGGTGAAAAAACACAAGTGTCATATATTCGTTCATTCAACAACGTCGGAACTTACACTGTCGGTATCGCGGACAAACAAGTAGGAGAAGTCGAAGTGGCCCCGCCACCGGTCATTGAACTGCAGGAGGCTGAATTAATCGATACACGAATTGACTCGGGACAGATGATAACGCCGACGCCTAGGCTGTCCATAGTATTCGAAAACACGGGCGGATCAACAGGCACGGTTCCAGTAGATATCGAAGTCGGTGGGCAAAAAGTGGGGATTATCAGCTCATCAGAGGTGACTGTCAAGCCTGGCAATAAAAAAAGAGTGAACGCAAGCTACAGACTGGAGACTAATGATGGTGGCTATGTCAATGACGGTGAACACGAAGTCACCGTCAATGGGGAACCTGCTGGCACACTAATCGTCGGCCGTTCAAATATTACTGTCACAGACACCTCTGTAAATACAACGACGATAACTGAGGGCGGAGCTGCTGCACTCAACATCACTGCGGAGAATACAGGTGTCGTTTCGGGAAGCAAGCCTGTCCGTATTTTCCTTGGTGAGGACAGGGTTAGCACTGTCGAGATCGCTCTTGAACCAGACGAGAGGGGCACGGCGACGTACGTGCATACTTTCAATGAGGCTGGTGAGTTTACTTTTGAGATTCGCGGCGAGACTCAGGCAGTCACAGTCGAGCAGCCAGCGACGTTCGAGGTCTCTGATAGGGCCCTGAACATGACGAGTGTGAGCGAGGGCAAGAGCGTTGCGGTGACCGCAACAGTCACGAACACCGGCGACCAGGCAGGCACCTACGAGGTCCCGCTTACGGTCGCTGACGAGCGGGCGGACGCTACGGAACTGCGATTAGGCCCCGGCGAATCGACGACCGTCTCGTTTACCGAACCGTTCACCGCCGTGGGAACGTACGCTATCGACCTCGACGGCGAGCGGGTCGGGACGGTCCGTGTGTCCGAGTCGGCGACGTTCGAAACCACCACTGTCGACCTGAACCGAACGGATGTCGTCACCGGAGCGCCGATAGCAGTCGCCGCGACTGTTCGGAACGAGGGTGACCAGACCGGAACGACCGAGGTGCGGTTACAGGAGGACGGTACCACGATAGATACGCAGTCGGTGACACTCGACGGCGGCGAGGAAACGACCGTCACGTTCGTCCAGTCGTTCAGCGATGCGGGGACACGAGCTATCGCCGTCGACAACCAGTTCGGAGCCCGTGTGACAGTGACTGACCCGGCGACGTTCGAGATCAGCAACGCGGTGGTCAGTAGTGAGTCTGTGACTCAGGGAGGCGCTGTCGAACTTAGCGCGACCGTAACGAACACCGGTGGACAGGCGGGGAACGTCACGGGGAACTTCTCAGTGGCGAGTTCCGTTGTGGAGAGCCGAGAAGTGACCTTGGATAGCGGTGAGGCGAGAGAAATCACGCACGAACACGTCTTCAACAGCAGTGGGAACTACGTAGTCGATATCAATGGTGAGCGGGCTGGCACGGTCACGGTCAAGGAGCCGGCGGCGTTCGACACGGCTGCTGTCGCACTGAACCGGACGAGCGCTCGAACAGGCGAGCCCGTTGAGGTGACTGCCACGGTCGTTAACAACGGTGACGAGACGGGGACCTCCCCGGTTCGACTGCAGGCCAACGACGACATCGTGGACACGACGAACGTCTCGCTTTCGGGCGGTCAGCAGACCAACGTCACGTTCGTCTACGTCTTCGAGAGTGGCGGTGAGTACGACGTGGCGGTCAACAGTGACTCCGGCGGAAACATTTCAGTGACCCAACCCGCGACGTTCGAGGTTCGCGACGTAAAACTGAGCAATCAGTCCGTCGAGACCGGCGAGTCAGTAGATGTGACAGCGACTGTCGCAAATGTCGGTACAGAGAGTGGAAACTACACCGCGGCGCTCACAGAGAGCAATCAGACGCTTAAGTCCAAAACCATCGGTCCGATTGCCGGCGGTGAGACGGCAACTGTCTCTTTCAGTATCTCCTTTGAAAATGAGAGCAACCGGTCGCTCGCTATTGGTAGCGCCACCACCGAAACGCTCGCTGTGGAAGCTGAAAGCAATAGTGACGACGGTGGTGGAGGCGGCGGTGGCGGCGGAGGCGGTGGTGGCGGCGGATTCAATTTCAATGACGAGTCCGACGAGACCGACAACGGCGGCGGTGCAGAGGCTCCTGCTATCTCGCTGTCGCAAATCGATAACGGCGTCACTGTTCAGGTGACCGCCGACGCTGCGAACTCGACGGTCTCCCAGTCGCTGAACCGCTCCGGGCCGTCCGAGACCGCGCCGGCCTTTACCCTCTCTGCACTCTCGCTCAACGTAACCAACGAAAGTGATGGGTTCAACGCGACACTGCTCGGCCCACACGCTACGCCGAACGACATGGCCGCGGTTCAGGAAGACGGTGTGCGCGGATACGTGACCGTCACTTCCGGCGCAAATGCGTCTGCCATCAGCCGGGCGACGTACACCCTGCGGCTCAACGAATCGGCGCTTCCGGCCAATGGGTCGATGGACGCCGTCAGAGTGTTCCAGTACCACAACGGGTCCTGGAGGCAGCTACCCAGTACTGTTAACGCGACGAACAAGTCCATTCGGGCGACGGCGTCCAATCTATCAACCATCGCTGTCGTTTCCCCGGCCGCTAATGCGTCCACTCCGATGACAGCCGACTCTTCGGATACGAATATGTCGACGTCGACGCCCGCAGAACTCACCGTTGCTGATGCGTCGCTGATGGCTGACTGGGTTCGGGCCGGTTTCAACACGTCGGCGCGAGCGACAGTCGAGAACCCGACCGACGAAACCGCCGAACAGACGCTGACGGTCACTGTTGACGGCGACCCGGTTGCTTCCCGGACCGTCCGGCTTAACGCCGGCGAACAAACGACTGTGACAATAGAGTTCGAGGCTGTCGACGGCGCAGTCGCGGTCAACGGCGTCAGTGCCGGTGACCTGCGTGTTGGCTCGGATACCGCCCAGAGCACAGGCGGGTCCGCGACTGACGAGACTGGTGAAAGCGGTGGTGGCGCAGAGCCAGCCGCGGAAACGGCCGCAGCGTCCGGCCCGGGATTCACCGTCCAGCTAGCCGCACTCGTGCTGGCGCTGGTCGCCGGTCTTGCTCGCGTCTATCGTCGGGTGTAGAGCGCATACAGGCGGCAGACTTTCCGGGCTCGCTCACAGTCGAAAACCCATCTGTTTCGGTCACTGACGGTGCTGGCTGGGCAACGACTGCAGCACAGGGTCCGGCTTCTCGCTCCCACAGGTGGGCGTCGGTGTCACGATACTCACTGTCATCGGCTGGGCGTGTTGGGGCCTTCGACGCAAGCAGAGCCGCTGAATCGGACCGCTGGCTGGCGGTCCGAACTGGTTGTGTGGTGGATTTTTACTCGTACCGTCCGACGGGCAAGTATGGCTCGTAATCTCGCAGTCGTTGGTGCCGGTGGTGCCGGTGCGGCAGCAGCGTACGCGCTCCGCGACGCGGACGTCGACGTAACAGTGTTCGAGAAGAGCCGCGGCGTCTGCGGGCGCGCTGCGACCCGGCGGCACGGCGACTGTACGTACGAGTACGGGGCGAACTATCTCAAGGCCGACGACGGCCGCGTGACGGAACTGGTCACAGAGACCCTCCCGACTGAGGGACTCGTCGATATCGAGGAACCGGTGTACGCGTTCGACAGGACCGGCGACATCGGCACCGGTCGGGATGCTGACGAACACAAATGGACGTACGAGGCAGGCATTACACAGGTCGCAAAGCGGCTGTTCAATGAGGCTGACGCCGACGTAGAGAACGGCGTGCGGGTTGAGCGTCTGGAGCGACAGCGCGACGGCTGGCGGCTTGAGGACGATGAGGGGGCGGACCTTGGACACTTCGACGCCGCGTTGCTAACACCGCCGGCTCCCCAGACGGCTGACTTGCTGGGACAGTCGCGGTGGGACCACGACGACTGTCGGGACCTTCGGCAAGAGATCGCTTCGGTGCCCTATCGAACGGTCATCTCCGGCGTGTTGCACTATCCCTTCGAACTCGACGTGCCGTGGTACGCCGCGGTCAACAGCGACAAAGAGCACGATATTGGCTGGGTCGGCCGCGAAGAGTGCAAGGACGGCCACGTCCCCGACGGCGAGTCCCTGCTGCTGGTCCAGATGAACGAACCGTGGTCGATTGCGAACTACGACGAACACCCCGACACGCTCATCGACGACATCGCGTCGCGGACGGCCCGATTGCTGGACGACGACCGGCTGGCCGACCCCGACTGGACCGACCACCAGCACTGGCGGTACTCCCAGCCCGAGGGCGAAGTCGACCACGATCTGCTGTCGTGTGCGGCCGAGCACGACCTGCACTTCGCTGGCGACTGGGTGGCCGGCGAGGGGCGACTCCACGCGGCGTTACGGAACGGACTGGAGACGGGCGAGGCAATCGCCGACAGCGGGTAACGGAACGCCTTTGGGTGCCCGCCGACAGCCACCGACATGGACCACAAGCGGGAACTGACGAGCGTCGACCTCGCCGCTCTTGAGGGCGAACTCGCCGGCTACGAGGGCGCGAAGCTCGACAAGGCGTACCTCTACCCCGAGGACGACCTCGTCAGACTGAAGCTCCGGGACTTCGACCGCGGCCGCGTCGAGTTCCTCATCGAAGTCGGTGATGTCAAGCGCGCCCACGTTGCCGACCAGAGCCACGTCCCCGACGCGCCGGGTCGGCCGCCGGATTTCGCGATGATGCTCCGGAACCGGCTGTCGGGCGCTGACCTCGTCCGCGTCGAACAGTTCGAGTTCGACCGCATCATCGAACTGGAGTTCGACCGCGAGGACGCGTCGACGACTATCGTCGCGGAGCTGTTCGGCGACGGGAACGTCGCCGTGCTGGACGAATACGGCGAGGTCATCGACTGTCTTGAAACGGTCAGGCTCAAATCCCGAACCGTCGCACCCGGGACGCCCTACGAATTCCCGTCGGCGCGGTTCAACCCGATGACTGTCGATTACGACGGGTTCGTCGCTCGCATCAAGGAATCCGACGCTGACCTCGTGCGGACGCTGGCGACGCAACTGAACTTCGGCGGCCTCTACGGCGAGGAACTGTGTACCCGCGCCGGCATCGACTACAACGTCGCCGTCGACGACCTCGATGAGTCCGATTTCGAGCGGCTGTACGAACTCATCGACGAGATGGGGACGCGCCTGCGTGAGGGAGATGTCGACCCGCGGGTGTACTACGAAACGCTCGACGACGGTGACGGTGCAGGCAACGGGGAATCCGGCGATGACCCAGACCGCCGGCGCATCGACGTGACGCCGATTCCGCTGGCGGAGTACGAAGAACTCTACAGCGAATCTTTCACGGAGTTCAACCCCGCGCTGGACGACTACTTCTTCAATTTCCAGCGGGAGGAGGAAGTCGAGGGCGGCGAGACACAGCGCCCGGACTTCGAGGCCGAGATAGAGAAACAGCAGCGCATCATCCAGCAACAGGAGCAGGCTATCGAGGACTTCGAAGCCGACGCCGAGGTCGAACGGGAGAAGGCCGAGCTGCTGTACGCCAACTACGACCTCGTTGACGACGTGCTCTCGACGGTGCAGGCCGCCCGCCAGGACGACGTGTCCTGGGACGACATCGAGGCGAAGTTTGACGAGGGGGCCGACCGCGGCATCGCGGCCGCCGAAGCAGTTGTCTCGCTTGATGGGAGCGAGGGGACGGTGACCCTCGACATCGACGGGACGCGGGTCACAGTGGACGCCTTCACCGGCGTCGAGAAGAACGCCGACGAACTGTACAAGGAGGCCAAACGCATCGAGGAGAAGAAGGAGGGCGCGCTCGCTGCCATCGAGAACACCCGCGAGGACCTCGAAGCGGTCAAAGAGCGGCGCGAGGAGTGGGAGGCCGACGACGGCGAGGACGAAGCCGATAACGACGAGGCCGAGGACGAACCGACGGACTGGCTCTCGATGCAGTCCATTCCGACCCGGTCGACCGAGCGCTGGTACGAGCAGTTCCGCTGGTTCCACACCTCGGACGGCTTCCTCGTCATCGGCGGTCGTGACGCCGACGACAACGAAGAACTCGTCCAGAAGTATCTGGAGGGCGGTGACAAGTTCTTCCACGCGCAGGCTCATGGCGGCCCGGTCACGGTGCTCAAGGCCACCGGCCCCAGCGAGCCATCCAAGGAGGTTGAGTTCCCGCAGTCGTCACTGGACCAGGCCGCCCAGTTCGCGGTCTCGTACTCCTCGGTCTGGAAAGACGGGAAGTTCGCCGGCGACGTGTACATGGTCGACCCCGACCAGGTGTCGAAAACGCCGGAAAGCGGCGAGTATCTGGAGAAGGGCGGCTTCGCCGTCCGCGGCGACCGGACGTACTTCGAGGGCACGCCGGCCGGCGTCGCCGTCGGTATCACCTGCGACGACGAGACGCGGGTCATCGGTGGCCCGCCGGCGGCTATCGAGGGACAGGCCGCGACGAGCATCACCGTTGAACCGGGCCAGTACGCCCAGAACGATATCGCCAAGCGCCTCTACCGCGAGTTCAAGGAGCGGTTCGCCGACGAGACGTTCGTCCGCAAGGTCGCCAGCCCGGACCAGATACAGGAGTTCCTGCCGCCCGGCGGCAGTCGGATGACTGAGGATTGACAATGCGGGGGCAGAGAGAACACCGCGCTGGGGGTGACTGACCGGATGAGCGACCTCGGGAAAATCGACCGCGACCTGTTCGATACCGTCATTTACCCGGAACTGGGCGCGGACCGAGAAGACGTGACGCTGGGGCCGACGCACGGCATTGACTTCGGCGTCATCGACGTGGGCGGTGACGCTCTCGTCACAGCCACCGACCCGCTGTCGGTGCTCCCCGATCTGGGGTTCGAACGGGCTGGTCGGTTTGCACTCGATGTGGTACTTGCCGACGTTGCCGTTTCCGGCATCCCGCCGTCGCATCTCTCAGTGACGTTCACGCTCCCGCCCGAGATGACAGACGACGAACTGGCGGCGATGTGGCACGGCTTCGCCGAACGGGCCGAAGAAGTCGGCGTGAGCGTCGTCACCGGCCACACCGCCCGGTATTCGGGCGTCGACTATTCATGGGTCGGTGGCGCAACGGTGCTTGGCGTCGGGCCCCACGAGGACATCGTCCGCCCGGACGGCGCGCGGCCGGGCGACAAACTGGTCGTCGGGACCGGTCCCGGTGCGGAAGTCACGGGCCTGTTCGCGACCCTCTTCCCGACGCAGATCGGGCTGTCGCCCGACCGAACCGCCACTGCACAGGAACGTCTGGCCGACACCGCACTCGTCGAGGACGCCATGGCTGCGACGAACGCTGGAAACGTGATGGCGATGCACGACGCCACCGAGGGCGGCATCACTGGTGCGCTCATCGAGATGGCCGACGGTGCGGGCGTCCGATTCGACGTGGACAGCGATGCGATGCCGCTTGCTGACGGTGTCGGCGCGCTCTGTGACGCGCTCGACATCGACCCCTGGCACGTCAGCAGTTGCGGGACGCTTCTGGCTGCCGTCGACCCCGCAGATGCCGACGATGTTGTCGGTGCGCTCCGCGACCGCGGGACCCCGGCCGCCGTCGTCGGCGAAGTGACCGACGGTGAGGGGCTGTACGTCGACGGCGCCCGGCAGTCCCACCCTGGAGCGGACTCCTCGTGGGAGGCGTTCGCCAGCTTACAGGCGGCCGCCGACGGCACCCCTGACCAGCAGTGAGACGCTGAGAATTGCCCGACTGCCGGCTACAACTGCCAGCACGGCGCACGTACTGCTATATATACCTGTACGTTGTATTATAAATTGATGTGACACCTTGTCGAGACTGACGTGGCAGCGACCACGCCAGCCAGGCCGATGTCACGGAGTACCACCATGTTCCAAGAAGCACTATCGTATCCGCGAGACAGCGACAGCGCAGTGAAAACCATCGCCATCGGGGGCGTGTTGCTGTTCCTGAGTTTCCTCGTCGTGCCGGTGTTCTTCGTCCTCGGCTATATCGCCCGGACACTCCGAGCGGTGCTGGACGATGAGGCCGAACCGCCGGTGTTCGACGACTGGGGCGACCTGGGTATGGACGGCCTGAAGGTGTTCGCTATCGGATTCGCCTACTCACTCGTCCCGGCGGCCATCGCCCTTACGGCGGTGTTCGCAAGCGGTGCGACGCTAGGTCTGGGCGGCAACGGGGCCGGAAGCGGACTGGCTGTCGGCCTCATTGCCCTCGTCGCGACGCTCGCGGTGACCGTACTTTCGCTCGCCATCGCGTACGTGCTCCCGGCCGCAATCGTCGCGTACGTTCGCACGGACAGCATCGCGGCGGCGTTCGCACCGGACGAACTTCGCCGGCTCGCGTTCAGCCGGACCTACGCCACTGGCTGGCTGGTCGCGTTCGGTATCAGCCTGATCGCCGGCGTCCTCATCGGCGTCCTGAACGCTGTCGTCATCGGCGCGGTGCTGGCCCCCTTCGTGACGTTCTACGCGAACGTGGCGGGGACCTACGCCATCGGAACGGCCGTGCGGGATATGCCCGCCACTGACGCAGGCGATAAGACGCCCGCGACAGGCTCGGTTGCCTGATCGGCACAGTACGCCGATTCAGTGTCTCACCGTTCCGGCGAATCGAATGGCAGAACACTTGTGTCCCTGAAGCGGACGCTTCAGTATGCAAATACAGAGTCAGGAGACCACCGCGGAAGGGGCAGAACGCATCGAGGTGGTCCCCGAGACGCTTGACGACCTCTGGCACCTCTCGTATGTCATTGAGCCGGGGGACCTCGTCTCTGGCGACACGACGCGGCGCATCCAGCGCAACGATGACAACCTCCGGGACAAAGGCGGCGAGCGCGAGCCGATGTGGATTCAGATCGAGGTCACCGACGTGGAGTTCGCGAAGTTCGCCAACCGCCTCCGTGTCGGCGGCGAAATTGTCGATTGCTCCCGCGAGGACCAGCTGGGCTTTCACCACACGCTCAACGTCGAGGAACACACCGAACTCACCGTCGAGAAGCACCTCAAGCCCGATCAGGCCGACCGTCTGGAAGAGGCCGTCGAGGCGACGGAGAACCCCGACGTGGCGATTGCGACCGTAGAGGAAGGAGAGGCTCACGTCCACACTGTCGCCCAGTACGGCACCGAGGAGCGAGCGACGATCACCTCGACGACCGGGAAAGGGGAGTACGCCCGTCCACGGAAGGAACTGTTCGACGAGCTGGCGTCAGTCCTCAAACGGCAGGACGTGGACGCCTACATCCTTGCGGGTCCCGGCTTCACCAAACAGGACGCGCTGGACCACTTTCAGGACGAGATTCCCGATATCGCCGAACAGATTACTGTCGTCGACACGTCCGCCGTCGGCGACCGCGGTGTCCACGAAGTACTCAAACGCGGCGCTGTCGAGGACGTCCAGCAGCAGACCCGCATCGCTGAGGAGGCGGACTACATCGACGAACTGATGGAGCGCATCGGCTCAGGCTCGGAGGTGGCCTACGGCCCGGAAGAAGTCGCCAAGGCGGCCGACTACGGCGCTATTGAGACGCTGCTCGTGCTGGACGAACGACTCCGGTTGGAGCGGGCCGGCGAGGGCGACTGGGATATCGATGTCGACCAGATCATCGAAACGACAGAACAGAAAGGCGGCGACGTAACCGTCTTCTCCGCGGAGTTTGCGCCTGGACAGCAACTCTCGAATCTGGGCGGTGTCGCGGCGCTACTGCGTTACCGCCTCGATTGAGGCCGCGTACCCACGATACGTGTCTACCGTCTTTCATTCCGCCGGTGAGTCCCCCGAAACCGTTTTTTGCCCCGCTCCCCATTGGTACGTAGTTCCAATGTCTGCGAGGAGTGGGTGATATGTCGTTCGAAGAACAACAGGACTTTGCCAGACAGGTCGCCGACCTGAACAAATACGGCCAGGCACTCAACCGCTGCGAGTCCGTCGATGAAGTCGTCTCGCTCACGCTCGAAGCGATGTCGCTGCTGTTCGAGTTCTCGTACTCTACGTTCGTCGAGGTTCGCGACGACGAGCTCCGCGTCGTCCACAGTACGAACCCGAATCTCGTGCAGGGCGAGCCACCGAGTGACTTGGCTCGACGGGCGCAGGAGGCCGGCGAAACGCTGGTCGAACAGGGCGCTGATGCCGCTGTCACGGCCGACTCGGATGTGACGGGTGCGCTGGCTGTCCCGTCCCGGATGGGCGATGAGGTGACTGCGGTGTTGGTCACTCGGTCACAGACCGTCGAGGAGTTCGGAGACGAATACGTCAGACCGATGGAAATTCTTGCCACCCACGCCGCGACGGCCATCTCCAATATCCGCTCTCGTGAACGGCTAGAGCGGGCTCATCGGGATCTGGAACGGCGAAAGGAGATGATTGAGATGTACGACCGACTGCTCCGCCACGACCTGGGTAACGACCTGCAGGTCATTGCCGGGTTCGCCGATGTCGTCGCTGGACAGGTCGACGGCCAGACCGAGGAGTACGCCGGCAAGATCCAGCGCGCAGCCGAGAGCGCCGCCGACCTCATCCAGCGCGTCGGCGACCTCGTCTCGACGCTGGAAGCTCAGGACAACCCGGAGCCACAGGACCTCGAATCGGTCCTCGGGGACACGGTGCGTGATGTCAGAGACAACTACGGGTCACTGACTGTCGATTTTGCGCAGTCAGACTTCGAGTATCAGGTGTACGGCGGTGACCTGCTCGACTCGGTGTTCACGAACATCATGTCCAACGCGGCGGTCCACAACGAGGGCGATGTCCACATGCGAGTGTATCCGGCGGAAGTCAGCCCCGACGAAGTTACGGTCTGTTTCGCCGACGACGGGGACGGTGTCTCGCCGGACTTGCGCGAGGATATTTTCCAGATGGGTGTGAAGGGCCAGGAGAGTTCGGGGACCGGCTTCGGCCTCGGGTTCGTTCGGGCACTGACTGAATCCTACGGCGGCAGCGTCAGCGTGGGCGAAAGCGACGCTGGCGGGGCCGAGTTCCGCGTCACGCTCGAACGCATCTAGCTAACTGTTATCGTCAGGCTGTCCTCGGCAAACTGCACGTCGCCATCGTAGCTGTCCGCTATCGACTCAAGCATCTCCTCGTGTCGTCCCTCCGTGTGTGGATACAGGTGGGTGAGATACACGCGCCCGACCTCGGCGTCGGCATCGCGGAGCGTCGCTCCGAGTGTTGTCGGCGTCGGGTGGTTGGACACGTCCACGTCGTCCGGGAACGAGCAGTCGTGAACGAGCACGGCCGACCCGTCGGCGAACTCGATGAGGTCCGTGAACGCCTCGGAGTCAGCACCGAGCGTTATTGCCGGCCCGTCACCGACGGAAAGCCGGTAGGCAAAACACTGCATCGAGTGGCGCGTCTCGCAGGTGTCGCCACTGAACCCAGCCAGTTCGAAGGGGCCGCCATCGAGGTCCCTGAGTGTCAGGTCCAGTCGGTCCTGCATGTAGTCGTGTGTTTCGAGCAGGTCCCGAACCAGATCGCTCGTCCCCGGCGGGCCAGCTATCGTGAGGTCCGTCTCACCGGCCAGCCAGCGAGCTTTCATCAGCACGTCGAGGTCGGAAACGTGGTCCAGATGGTGGTGAGTCAGCAAGACAGTGTCGACGCCTTCGTACCCCGTGTCGGTCTGTGCCAGCGAGTGCAACACGCCGCTACCACAGTCGACGAGCAGCCGGTTCCCGTCGCGCTCCAGCAGATAGCCGGACTGCATTCGAGAGCCGGTGGGCATGGCGCTGCCGGTGCCGAGAAACGTGAGACGCATACCGGACGACAGCGAGCGAACGGACAAAGGGTTGGTGTCTGGGGGAACACGTTGTCAGGGGAACCACCAGGGAGCGTCAGCGGAGTGAGGGCGGTGGCCGTCGGCGGGGACGGGGTCAGGGCGGCCGTGTGGGAAGGTCACCCGTCGACGGCGCAGTTCATGCTTGGGACGGGGATAGCAAAAATTCACCCGTGGCTCAAAAACTGTTTTAACCGAACGGCGTCTGCGGCAAAACCGCGAAACGGAGCGGGAGACACTTGTGCGAGTACGACGAGAAGCGAGTATGAAGAAATCACTCGACGAGCACGCCGAGCGGTTCTCCGACCACGCCGACGCGTACGACGAGGACCAGGATTCGGCGGCGTATCGCGCCTGCGTCGATTTCGTTGTCGACCACGCGGCCCCCGAGAGCGACGACGTGGTACTTGACCTCGGCACGGGCACCGGAGCGATTGCGTTCGCACTCGCGTCCGACGCAGCGGAGATTATCGGCCGCGACATCAGCGACGGGATGCTGGAGAAAGCTCGGGAGAAAGCCGACGGGCGAGGCGTCGAGAACGTTTCCTTCGGCGACGGCCGCTTCCGCGCTCCGAACGTCGACCGGCCGGTGGACATCGTCACATCGAACTTTGCGATGCACCATCTTGGCGACGACGAGAAACGCGAGGCTATCGACACAATCGCCGACCTGGGGCCGCGGCGCATTGTCCTCGGGGACGTGATGCTGTTTGGCGACGACGACCCCGACGCACCGTTTTACAGCCCTGAAGTCGACGACCCGGCGACGGTCGGCGTCCTCGCTGACGCCTTCACCGATGCCGGCTACGCGCTGACGGCCGTCGAGATGGTTACCGAGCAGGCTGGCGTGTTGGTCGCCGAACGCGTTAAATTGGACTGAAGCGACTGAACCGTTAATCGACTTAGCGGTAGTTTCTGTACGCCCAGAACGAGACGTACAGCGTCAGGACCAGCAACCCGCCGAGGAAGAAGGCCACACCGGGCTCGATATGGAAGCCGCCACTGGCCGCGGCGTCGGTCGTCAGTTGCCGCGCCTCCTCGGTCATTACTTCGACCGGGGTGTCGGCCTCCGGAGCGGGAGTGCTTTTCGGGGCCGGCGTGGCTTCTGGGGTCTCCGTCGCCTCAGCCACCTGGAATCCGCCGTCGTCCGCCGCTGTCGGGGTCGGTGTGGTATCGGCCGTCGCGGCTGTCTGGTTCGCCGCGTCCAGACGCTCGCCGTCTCCGCCACCCTGCGCACCGTCACCGGCGGTTCCTGCGTCGCCGGCCCCGGAGCTCCCGAACTGGACCGGGAACTGCCCGAGCAGGAGTTGCAGCATGACGCTGGCCGCAGTGAGGATGCCGATAACAGGCAAAACGCGGCGGACGAGCGACCGGAGCGATTGCTTGCGGTCCTGTGTGCCGACAAACAGCACCAGCGGGTCATCCGGGGGCTCGTACACCTTCATCTCCTGGCCTTTCTCTGAGTACTGGACCCCGGCGACAGCGATGAGTTCCTCGTCTTCCAGTTTCTCCAGATGATAGGAGACCTTCTGTATCGACATATCGAGCCGGTCGGCCAGTTCTGAGGGTGTCCCCGGCTCCTCATAGACCGTGTTGAGTATTTCTCTGGCCGTTTCCGAGGAGAGGGCATCGAGTACGGCCGAGACATCTTCGTCGACCCCGACGACCTGTAGCTCCCCGTCCTGTGAGGTGCTCGTGTCGGGACCGCGGGAGGGCAGCAACGACATATATTCCGTTCACTGCCGCCCAGCGTAATGAATCTCGTGGAACCTCACAGACCCATTTGAGTCTAGAGACTCACTCCAGCCGTTCGGTCACCGACGCGACCGCGTCGGACGAAAGCGAGGTTCTGGGCGGTCGCACCGTCGCGTGGTCGATGACGCCGCGGTCGGCGAGCAGCGCCTTCACCGTTGGCGCAAAACCGAACTCGGCACACGCGTCCGAGAGCGGTGAGAGGACATCCCGCTGGACTGTTCTGGCCTGTGCAACATCGCCGCTTGCGACGGCAGTACCCGCCTGCTCCAGTTCGTCAAACAGTAGGTGCGAGAGCGCGCTGATGCCACCGTCGCCGCCTAGTACAATTGACGGGACAAACAGGCCGTCGTGGCCCTGGTAGACGGTGAAATCCGCAGGCGTCTGATTCATGACCGCGGTGACGTACGGGAGGTCGCCCGAGGAGTCCTTGAGTCCCGCGACGGCGTCGGACTGAGCGAGCGCGGCGACCGTCTCGATGGAGAGTTCCTGTCCGACGGCCCCGGGGATGTTGTAGAGGTAGACGGGCAGCGGCGCGTCGGCCAGTACCGTGTCGAAGAACGCCTCGTTGCCCGCTCCGCTCGCCTGGCCGCCGTAGTACGGGGGCACGACCAGCGTGCTGTCCGCGCCCTGTTCGGCGGCAAACGCCATCCGCTTGTGGACAGTCGCAACGTCGGTGGCGGCCGTCCCGACGATGACGCGGCAGTCGTCGGGCGCTGTCGCCGCTGCGGTTCGGACGACGGTCCGGTACTCCTGCGGCGACAGCGTCTCGAACTCGCCAGTCGTCCCGCAGGGAACGATGCCGTCGACGCCGGCCGCTACGACGTGTTGGACCAGCGACTCTATGCCAGCGACATCGAGGTTGCCGTCGGCGTCGAACGGTGTCACCAGCGGCGTCAGTACGTCGAAGGAGTCGGCCATGCCACAGGCCAGACGTGGCGGTCGCTTAGTCGTTTTCCCGTCGATATGGCGGAACCCACTTGCCCCGGCAGTCCCACAGGTTGGTAAGAGCCGACAATGGGAGGACGCGAGCGTCTCGCAGCGACGGACCCGGAGTTCGACCCGGAGGCGGTCGACATCGACGACGCCGAGGTGCTTGACCGCCTCGCGCCCGTCGTCCAGGAGTGGTGGGTCGAGCAGTTCGGCGAGTTTGTCCCCGGTAACGGCGGCTTCTTCACGCCGCCACAGAAAGAGGCCATCCCGCTCATCCACGAGCGCGAGAACGCGCTCATCTGTGCGCCGACGGGGAGCGGCAAGACCCTCGCCTCCTTCACTGGCATCATCAACGAACTGTTCGGGAAGGCCCGCGAGGACGAACTGGAGAACTCCGTCTACTGTCTGTACGTCTCGCCGCTGAAGTCGCTGGCCAACGACATCCACCGGAACCTCGGACAGCCACTCGACGGTATCACTGCCAAACTCGATGAGCGTGGCGAGGACGTGGAGATACGGCACGCCATCCGCCACGGGGACACCAGTGACAGCGAGCGGCAGGCGATGCTCGAAACGACGCCCCACATCCTCAATACGACGCCGGAAACCCTCGCAATTCTGCTGAACTCCCCAAAGTTCAAAAAGAAACTCGAAACCATCGAGTACGTCATCGTCGACGAGATTCACAGCCTCGCCGAGAACAAGCGCGGGACCCACCTCTCGGTGTCGCTGGAGCGCCTAGAGGAGATGGTCGAGGAACCGCCGACGCGAATCGGCTGTTCGGCGACCGTCGAACCGCTCGACACTGTCGCGGAGTTTCTGGTCGGCTGTGAGGAACCCGGCGGCGAGCCCCGCGACTACGAAATCGTCGATACGCGGTTTGCCCGCGACTTCGACATGGAGCTGTCCTGTCCGGCCGACGACCTCATCAACACGCCGCGGGATATCGTCACCGAGCGGTTCTACAAGCAACTCCACGACCACATCCAGTCTCACACCAACACGCTCGTGTTCACGAACACGCGCTCGGGAGCCGAACGCGTCCTGCACAACCTCCGCGAAAAGTTCGGTGATTACGACGAGTCCAACTCCGGCTGTCACCACGGCTCGCTCTCGAAGGAGAAGCGCCGCGACATCGAGGAGTCGCTGAAGGAGGGGTCACTCGATGTGGTGACGACCTCGACCAGCCTGGAACTGGGCATCGATATGCCTCATATCGACCTCGTCGTGCAGGTCGGCTCGCCCAAATCCGTGGCCGCGTTGCTCCAGCGCATCGGCCGCGCCGGCCACCAGCTCGGCGAAACTGTCGAAGGCCGGGTCATCGCACTGGACCGCGACGAACTCGTGGAGTGTGCGGTGATGCTCGAAAAGGCCGAACGGGGCTTTGTCGACCGCGTGTTCATCCCCGAGAACGCACAGGACGTGGCCACACAGCAGATATACGGCATGGCCATCAACGATGTCCGCCCCGAGGAGACGTTCAAAAGCGTCCTCCGGCGGGCCTACCCGTATCGGGACTACGACGACGGGGACTGGGAACGGCTGATGCGGTACATGACCGCCGACTACCCGGGGATGGAAGACAAGAACGTCTACGCCAAAATCTGGCGGGACACGAACGATGCGCCCGACGGCGAGCACCACTACGAGGACTACGATGTGGGCCAGCCGCTCATCGGCAAACGCGGCCGACTCGCGCGGGTCATCTACATGACCAACATCGGGACGATTCCGGACTCGTTTACCTGTGACGTTGTCACCCGGAGCGACGACAGCTGGGTCGGCCAGCTGGACGAATCGTATCTGGACACGTTAGAGAAAGGCGACGTGTTCGTACTGGGTGGGAACAACTTCGAGTACCGCTACCGCCGCGGGTCGAAGGTGTACGTCGACCGGACCGCCGCCCGCCCGACGGTCCCGTCGTGGTTCTCCGAGCGCCTCCCGCTGTCGTACGACCTTGGCCGCGAGATACTCGACTTTCAGGGCCAACTGCTGGACCGACTGGCCGACGGCGGGATGTCGGAGGTCCGGAACTGGCTCCGGACGTTCCCCGTCGACGAGAACAGCGTCCGGGCCATCGCGCGGATGTTCCGCGAGCAGGTGGCCTACGCCGGCCCGGACAGCGTCGCCACGACCGACCGCCTCGTCATCGAGGAGACGCTGGACCACGACGAGTACGAACGGCACTACCACGTCCACTCGAACTACGGCCGGCGGTTCAACGACGGCTTTTCTCGGCTACTGGCGTATCACATCGCCCGGGAAGCAAGCGCGAACGTTCAGGTCGCCGTCGCCGACAACGGCTTCACGCTCTCGATGCCGCTGAACCGCAAGGTGGACATCGCGCGAATCGTCCGCGACATCGACCCAGAAACAGCCCGCGAGGACCTCCGGGCCAGCCTTGACGGGACAGACCTCCTCCAGCGATACTTCCGCATCAACGCCACGCGGTCCCTGATGATACTCAAACGCTACAAGGGCTACGAGAAATCGGCCAGCGAACAGCAGGTCTCCTCGGAGATGCTGCTCGGGTTCGCCGAGGACCTCGGCGATTTCGCCGTCGTCGAAGAGACCTACCGCGAGATTCTGGAGGATAAGCTCAACGTCGACGGCATTGAGACTATCCTGGGTGCGATGCAGGACGGCGACGTTGACGTGGTCCGGACCCGCGTCGACTCGCCGTCGCCACGCGCCTTCGGCCTCGCAACGCTGATGGCCAGCGACGTGGTCCTCGCTGAGGACGAGTCGGCCGTCCTGCAGGAGTTCCACCAGCGCGTGCTAAACGAGATTGACGACGGAAACGGCGAAGACAGCGCCGTCGCCACTGACGACTGAGTGGCTGGGACTGTTCGACTCGGATTACTTTCCTCCGCTGTACTGCCGACGAGCAAGCAGTAAAGGCCACGGGGCACAAAGGCGTGTTCTGCAATGCCACATCACACACACGGGAGTGACGACGCGCACGACCACGAAGAGCCAGAGGCCGGCCACGTCCACGAATCGGTTGACGACGGTGTCGACGCGAGAGACGACTGGGCGCGGCGACGCCGGAAAGGGATTCCAACCGACAAGCAACTGCTCGTCGTCGCGTGTATGGACGAGCGCATCCCCGTCGAGGACGCGCTTGGGTTCTCGCTGGGCGACGCACAGATATACCGAAACGCCGGTGGGAAGGTAACAGACGACGTAATTCGCTCGGCGGCGCTGACAACACAGTATTTCGATACGACGGAAATCATCGTCGTCAACCACACCGACTGTGGAATGATGAGTGCGTCCGACGAGGACATCGTCGCGGGGTTCGAGGCCGCGGTCGACGGTGACCTCGATGATATCGATCTAGACCCGGCACTGCCGGAGCTAGACATCGGTGACGCGTCAATCGCGGAGTGGGTCCGGATGACCGACGACATCGACGCGGCCTGTGCGGCACAGGTCGAATACCTCGAAAACCACGAGCTGATTCCCGATGATGTCACGGTGACAGGCTACGTCTACGAAGTCGAGAGTGGCCACCTCCGCCGGCCCGGCGAGCGCGTCGCTGAACAGGTCAACGAGCGCGTGTAGTCCGATACGGTCATCACCGGGCGGCTTACGACGCAGTCTCGTTTTCCGTCATTCCGTCATTCATTTCGTCGTCACCCATCGACTCGCCGTCCGCTGCCTCCGTCATCGATTCGGTCATTGCGCTGCCGTCCATCGCTGTGTTATTCTCTTGGGCCATCGAGCTGCTCGTTTCGCCGCCCTCCATCGAGTCAGTCATCCCCTCGTCGTCCATCGAGTCAGTCATCCCCTCATCGTTCATTGACTCCGCCTCCTCGTCTGCGGATTGTTCGTCGCCGCCGGCACAGCCAGCGAGCGGGAGCGTGACACTTGCAGCGGCGAGCGTCGTCAGAAACGTCCGTCGGCTTCGTGACATACGCTTTGTCCGGCGTCGGGGGCATACAAGGACGTTTTTCGAAGTTTCAGACGATTCTGCCCACTGTTTGACCCATGTGTGGGTCGGAACGCTTCCAATTTCGTTCCGGAGCCAAACCGTTAATCCGCGGCCGGCCCCTCGATTCGGACATGGAGTCGCTTCACCCGCGAGTGAGACTGCTGTGGGTTCTGTCGACAGTTATCCAGGCGTCGGTGCTCGGTGTCATCGCGTATCTTGTCGACCGGTTCGCGGTCTCACTGCCACAGACGGTGGTCGTCGGCGGCTGGGTTGTGCTCGTGCTTCTGGGTGTTGCCCACGCTATCGCTGCCCACCGGATTTGGCGTTTTGACCTGCAGGACGACGCGCTTTTTCTTCTCCGCGGTGTCGTGACCCGGACCGACACATCAGTCCCGTACGTTCGTGTTCAGCACGTCGACACCACGCGCGGCCCAGTAGAGCGAGCTATCGGGCTGGCGAGTGTCGTCGTCTACACTGCCGGGACCCGCGGCGCGGACATCACGATTCCCGGCCTGCGGCCCGAACGAGCCACCGAACTGCGAGAACAACTCCGTGATCTCGCGAACGAGAGCGAGGCCACGGACGCGGTATGAACCGGCTCCACCCGCGAAGTGCGGTTCTGAGCGTCGCCCGAGCGGCGCTACAAGGCGGCTTCTTTGGCTTCTTCGGCGGGTCCGTCGGGACCGGAATGCTTGGACTGCCAGCGTTCGCGGTTCCGCTGCTGGGCCTGCTCGGCGCGCTGACGTTTGGCGGCTACGCGCTGGCACGGTACTTCCGCTTTCGCTACGAACTCGACGGGGACACGCTCACCGTCGAATCTGGCGTCTTCGCCAGACAGTCCCGCCAGATTCCGCTGGGCCGCGTCCAGAATCTCGATGTCGAACAGAACATCCTCAACCGCCTGCTCGGGCTCGCAATCGTCCGCTTTGAGACGGCCGGTGGGAGCGCGACGGAGGCCACGCTGGACGCAGTTGACGAGGCCGAGGTCAAACGCCTCCGGAACTACGTGCGGACTCACGACCGGGACGAAGCCGCCGAGTCGGCGGCAGAAACCGCCGGCGCGGTGTCTGGGACTGCAACATCTGGCCGGTCGGCCCACACTGACCTCCCCGGCGTGACCGGTCCCACACCTGCACACACCGGCGACGCCCAGACGGCGAACGACTTCGAGGACTCGGCCTCGGCTTCGGACACGGAACCACGCGACCAGCCGGACGGGTCGCTGTTGTTCGCGTTCGACCAGCGCGAGCTCCTGACGTACGCGCTTGTCTCCGTTCGGCCGGCCGCGCCGGTCCTGACGCTGGCGTCGCTCCCGCTTGGGATGGACGTCGTCTGGGCCGTCCTTCGGTTCAACGCGACCCTCGTTGGCGCGTCGCTGAATGGACCCGTCATCCGCTGGCTGGCTAGCTCGCCGGAATCCACGCGACTCGCCGTCTTCGCCGCGATTTCGCTCGTCCAGTTCCTCCTGCTCGCACTTGTCGTCAGCGTGGCGCTGACAGTCATCGAATACTACGGCTTCCGGCTCACACAGGCCGACGGCGACCTCCGGTACGAGCGGGGGCTGTTGCGCCGGTACAGCGGCAACATCCCGCTGGAGAAGGTCCAGACGGTCACCATCCGCGAGAACGTACTGATGCGGCGGTTCGGATACGCGACGCTGGCCGTTGAGACGGCCGGCTACAGCGGTGGGAACCAGCAGTCAACGCAGGGCGTCGCCGTGCCCCTCGCACCCCGCGAGGAAGTGTACGAACTGGCCCGTGATATCGAGTCGTTCGGCGACCTCGATTTCGACCGCCCGCCGAAGCGCGCCCGTCGGCGCTATCTCGCGCGGTTTTCGCTGGCGGCGGCCGGACTCACCGCAGTCGCCTACGCCGTCGACTCGCTGGTGCTTGAGACAGGCTACTGGTGGCTCGCCGCCCTCCTCTTTCTCCCGGTCGTGCCAGCGGCACACTTCCGCTGGCGACACCGCGGCTTCGACCTCGATGACTCGGTCCTGGCGACCCGGAGCGGGTTCTGGCGGCGGACAACGCGCATTGTGCCGTACTACCGGCTCCAGACGGTGTTCGTCACGCGGTCGCCGTTCCAGCGCCGCCGTGACCTGGCGACCGTGGGGGCTGACACGGCGAGTTCATCAAGCCTGCTCGGCGGCGTCGCTCGGGTGTACGACATCGACGAGGACACCGCAAAAGAACTCAGAGACACGCTACGGGACCGGCTCACCGCACACGTTGCAGGGCTGCGGACAGGCGACAGGGGCGACGCGGACGCGTAGTCAGCCCCGCGCCCACTCAACCATCCGACCGTACACCTCGTCGGTCGCCAGCGCGTCGCCGTCGCCGACGAGGACGAGCGCCTTCTTCGCCCGCGTGAGTGCGACGTTGATACGCCGGTAATCCTCGAAGATCGGGCTGTCGAGCGTCCCGGTGGCGACGAAGGAGATGACGATGACCTCCTTGCTCGACCCCTGGAACCGGTCGACCGTGTCGACGGTCACGTCCGGCAGGCGCTTGGAAATCTCCGCGACCTGCGCGCGGTACGGCGCGATGACGCCGATGTCGGCGGCCGGAACCCCCGCAGACCGATACGACGCGACGATTTCGGCAATCCGGTCGGCTTCGGTCGGGTTGGTGTTGCCGACCTGACTGCCGCCGGAGTCGACAAACGCCACTCGGTCTCGGAGTGCCTCGGGTAAGCTCGCTGTTCCAACGCCATCGAGGTCATCGAGCCGCTGGGCCGCCACCTCGCCGGTCGCGGGTCGCAACTGCCCGTCGTAGAACTCCCGCGAGGCGAAGGCCTGGATGTGCTGGGCCATCCGGTACTGCCGGTCCAGCATCACGCCCGCGTCGGGATTGTCGTCGATAAGCCGCTCGAACAGCGAGGTCGACAACGTCTCGTCCTCGGACTGGACCACGGGCGGGAGCTGCTGGTGGTCGCCGACGAGCACGAATCGGTCGGCCAGCGTCGTCGCCGCCAGCGTCCCTGGCTCGGTGAGTTGGCCAGCCTCGTCGACGACGGCCACGTCAAACTCCTGCGTCTGAAGCGTGCTTCCGCCACAGGTGGCCGTCGTCGCCGCGACGACCTGCGCGCTCTGGAGCCGACTCGCACACTCGCCGGGGTCGCCGCTGGTCTCCAGCCGGTACTTCTGCATGTCATCGCGGACGCCGCTCTCCGTGCCGACGCGGACGATGTCGGTGTAGCCCTGTTCTTCCAGCGCTTCCAGCAGATTGTCGACGGCGCGGTTGGTAAACGCCGAAAGCAAGACTCGGTCACCGCGAGCAACGAGGGCCCTGACCATCCGCGCCAGCGTGTATGTCTTGCCCGTCCCCGGCGGGCCGTGGACGAGCGCGAAGTCCTCGGCACCGACCGCTAGCTGGACGGCCTCGTTCTGGGCGTCGTTGTTGTCGATGAACGTCTCCGTGACCGGATTGAACTCTGGCTCGCGCCGCCCGAACAGCACGTCCTTCTGCTCGGGCGACTGGAGGAGCACGGCGTCGTGCAACGCGTTCTGGAGTCGGTCGGTTGTCAGTTCGGAAGGGTATACGTCGAGTCGGCGGAGGTCAAGCGGCTCGTCGGCCGTGACGACGATTTCTTCGCCGAGACGTTCCACGCGGGCCAGTTCGGCGTTGCCGGTCACCGGGTCGCCGTCGCTGGCGAGCACGAGATTACCTTCGCGGATCTTCGAGACGGCCCCCGTCCCGGTTGCCCGGAGTTCCCAGCGGCCGCCGTCGAGTTCCCGGCGACCGGTCGGTTTCAGGCCGATGAGCGCCCGGTCGTTGTCGGCCCGCTCTTCGGGCGTCTGCTCCCAGAGCTTCGCGTACTCCCGGTGGACGGACCGGCGTTCGGCCTCGACGGCCGTGTAGAACCGCTCGAAGTAGTCCAGTTCCTCGTCGGGCACTGCCCGACCGACCGTTCCCGCCTTCGATTCCTGGTCGAGGCGGCCAGAGACAGCCATACAGGTGTCCTGCTCGAAGCAGTACTCGCATTTGGCGTTGGCCTCGTAGCCCGTCGGCACGCCAGAGTCGTACTCCATCGCCGCAATCGCGTTGCGGGTCCGAACGACGTAATTTAGGAGCCCGCTCCCGATAGAGAACTCCTTGGCTGGCGAGAGGTCGCCGCTCTCCTCGTTGCGGTCGACAGCGGCGTTCTTGGTGTAGAGAAGTGTGCCTGTATCTGGAGCCGCGTCGACGGCGCTGCCCGCGCCGGCCGCCCGCTCGCCCAGCATCAGGGCGTACGCCGTCGCCTGTATCTTGTCCTGAAACCGCGGCTCTCGTTTGGTGTTTTTGCCGGTCTTGAGTTCGACGGGCATCCCGCGACGGACGGCGTCAGCCCGTCCCTTCATGCCGAACCGCTCGGAGATGAGCGTCATCTCGGAGCGCCACTGGTCGGTCTCCGTCAGTGTCCCCTGCTGGAGCCACCCCTGGATAGCCGACGCGTGGTCGCGCACGTCGCCGGCCACCTCATCGGCCTCCCGGCCCAGCAGTCCGATGTCCAGTCCAGCGGCGTCGACCTGCTCCTCGATAGCGGTGTCGAGGTCCCGGCCCCGAAGCAGGTCGCCAAAGACCTCGTGGACAACGGTCCCTTTCACCAGCGGGTAAGCGTGCTCCGCGCCGTCGAGTTTCCGGAGGTAGTACATCCGCGGGCACTGCACCCACGCCCGGATGTCAGTCACGTCGACGAGGAAATCCGGCTGGACGACCAGCGTGGCGTCACCGCCGACGGAGTACTGCTGTTCGCCCTGGTACTCGCGTTCGTCAGGGTTGTAGACGGCGATCTCCATGCCCGTCTCGATGGCGGCGGCGTTCTCGGTCCACTTTCCCCAGAGCGTGACCGTTGTGGGCTCCCCGGCCCCGCGGTCGGGGCGTATCGTCACCTCACAGAGGTCGCTCTCGCCGTACTGAGTGTTCACCGTCTTTGGCTCCTCGATGTCGACGACGACGCCACGAACGCGGTCCACGCTCATCGCTTGGCCCTCCCCTGTTGCACGGCCAAAGCGACGGGGCGGTCCCTCAAAAGTCGTTCGCGGCGTGGCTCATTCAGCGGTCGCGTCGGCATCCGAGTCACCATCGGCAGCGTACTCCTGCAGCGTTTCCAGCGACACGTCTTCGAGTACGTCCTCGCTCGTCGCGTCGAGGTTCACCGGCGGTGCGCGCCCGGCCTCGTGGGCCTCTATCCAGCGCGGGACACAGACACACCAGCTGTCACCGGGGTCAAGACCCGGAAAGTTCAGCTCCGGCCGCGGCGTCACGAGGTCGTTGCCCTGTGCCTTGCTGTACTCCAGAAACTCCGCCGTCATCACGGCACAAATCTCGTGCCGGCCCGGGTCGCGCTGGAGCGGGTAGCAGTACCCGTCGCGCATGAACCCGGTCTCGGGGTCCATCGAGCAGGGAGCCAACTCCCCGCCGAGGACGTTGCGTTCGCTTTCCATACTACGTCTGGCTGTTCCGGAGAGTAAAGCCGTTCGGCTACCCGCTCGCGCTCACTGTCCGTGTCCGATGTCGTCCTCGTCACTCCGGCTCTGCGTGTCACCTGCTGAGTCGGTAGGCTGGTCGCCATCCCTGTCCGGTTGCCTGGCCTTGCTTTTCTCTGCTTCAGCAGCACTCTGTGGCGGCTGCTGCTCGGGCGAATCATCGTCTGGCGAGGTTTTCGACGGAGAGTCAGCAGGCTCGGCCCCGCTCGCCGCTGTCGATTCGGCCCTGTCGTCCGTCTCCGGTGCATTCGGTGAGACTGCGGGCACGTCGACAGCGTCCAGCGCAGCCTGAATCACATCGGTCTTCTGGGTCCCTTCGATGGTCGCCTCCGTCGTCAGGACCAGTCGGTGACTCATCGTCGCGTTCGCCAGCCGCTTCACGTCGTCGGGTGTGGCATACTGCCGGCCGGCGATGACTGCGCTGGCCCGGACAGCCTCGAAGACCCGCTGCACGCCCCGCGGCGAAACGCCGATCTCTGTCCGGTCGTCTTCGCGTGTCGCCCGCGCTAGGTCGACGATATAGCGACGAACCTTGGTGTCGACGCGGATGTCTTCTGCACACTCCTGAAGGGCACGCACCGTCTCTGAGTCAACTACCGGGTCGACCGACGGCGAGAGTGTTCGGCGGTTGGCCCGCCGGTCGAGCAGCCCCATTTCCCCCTCGACATCGGGATAGGCCATCGACGTCTTCACGCTGAAGCGGTCCCGCTGGGCCTCAGGAAGCTGGAAGGTCCCTTCCTGCTCGATGGGGTTCTGGGTCGCGATAACGACGAACGGTGTCGGGAGCGGATGCGTCGTCCCGTCGACACTGACCTGCCGCTCTTCCATTGACTCAAGCAGTGCAGACTGGGTCTTCGGCGGCGCGCGGTTGATTTCGTCTGCGAGCACGACATTCGAGAACACCGGCCCCTGTGCGAACTCGAACTCCCGCTCGTGTTCGTTGTACACGTTCGACCCGGTCACGTCCGCCGGCAGCAAGTCCGGTGTGAACTGTATCCGGGTAAATTCAAGCCCCAGAGCCTCCGCCAGCACCCGCGCCAGAACAGTTTTGCCCGTTCCCGGTACGTCTTCCACCAGAACGTGTCCTCTGGCGATGACGCCAGCCAGTGTCTCGAACAGCACTCGGCGTTCGACAACGACAGCCTCCTCAACTCGCTCCACAATGTTGAGACAGTGTTCTGACGCCGCCGCAACCCTCAAATCCGACGATAACCCGGCCATGCTCCATGCGTTGCACTCGGGGTGTATCAATGTGTACCATTAGCCGGTATCTGTCAGTTCACAGTGGCTACTGGTCCATCCCGGATGGGATAGCATGAACCAGTCCCTTAGCCACGGAGCGGGGCAAGCAGCAGTAACACACCGATTGCGGCGAGTGCCATTGTCTCAGGCGACCCGATTGCGGAACCGACGGCATGGCGCGCTGCATCGACGATGCCGACGGCGGCGATACCGAGCAGCCCGACGCCGACGGCGAACACGCTGTGATACAGCTCCAGCCGTCGTGTTTCCGGACGATGGCCCAGCTCTGCTGTCAGTCCGAGGCCGAATGTACCAACGTCCCAGGCGACGAGGCCGCTGACGACACCAGCAAACACCAGTAGCGTGGGAAGGTCGGCCTGTGCCGCCCCGATGCTCGCACAGATAAGTCCTGAAGCGGTCAGTGCTGCGGGGCCGGCACGCGCTGGCAACAGGCCAAATGTGAGTGCCCCGTTGACGAGCACGAGCACCAGATACACGAGCAACGGGAGGAGGAGTGCGCCGAAGAACACAGTTATGAACGAGCCGAACCCGAAGATGCCAGTCCGCAGGAGGAACAGGGCTAGCAACACCAGATAGCCAACTGCCGCGATGGCGGCTCCGACAGTCCGCACCGAGGCGGCGTTGAACTCAGTCGTGAACTTTCGGATGACAATCGCACCGCTACCAGCAACCAGCGCGCCGACTGTGACTGCCAGAAGCGGCGCAAGAACGACCCACGACGACAGCACTCGGATACCGAGACTGAACGGTGGGGACGCGACAAGCTGACCAAACGGCGTCAACAGCAGCGCCAGCGGCACGACTACAGTGAACGCCGCTGAACCGATTGCGACCAGTTTGAGCTCCCGAGTCCCCCGTTTCAGTCTGGTGGCTATCGCGTCGCGGCGGCTCCGCGCTGTCAATTGCACGAGTGGAAGCTGTGCCACGGCAAAATACAGGCAGCCCGACGCGGCGACACCGAGTACGCCGAGACAGACCGTGGCGGCCATCGGCGATGTTCCACCGGCGACAGCGCTCACCAGTTCCCAGCTAAACCACGCGAGCGCGAGGACGACAGTGCCCACGACGAGACCCGCCACTGCGAACAGATACGAAACGACGCTGCTCACTGTCGCCGCTGACACTGTCTCTCTGTCGAGCACGTTGGTCCAGGCAGCCGCGACGCCAACCATTGCGACGGCGACACCAAGCGCGAGAAGCGGGGCGACTGCCACCTGCCCGACCGAGGCAATGAGGCCAGTCGCTGCCGGCAGGAAACAGAGGTGGCCAATGACCGTCGGTCCCAGCCTGTCTCGGTCCAGCAGGGTCAGCCCCGCCACGGCAATGCCGGCGAGGAGTGCGATACCGCTGAACAGTTTCGGGTCGCCAGAGAGAACGCCTGTCGTCAGGGCGAACGCGGCGATGATGAGCGCGGCGATAGTCAGACTGGTCGCCCGCGGCCGCCCCTCCTCGCCGACGGCCGATGGTGTGTCGAGTCGCGGCCCGCCAATCATTTACGCTCCGCCTCCTAGCTGGGCGCTGCCACTCGGCTGGCGCGCTGCGACGGCGAAGGCGTAATCGAGGATGAGCGGCAGCGGTGTCCCACGTCGCCAGTCTATCGTCCGGGCCCCGGACGCCTGACACCGCGCCAGACGGGTCCGACGGCGGACGTGCTCGTACTGTCCACTGACGGTGCTCGCCGCGGTTACGTCCGTCGAGAGCACGGTTCGCTGGCAATCGAACGCCGCCCAGGACTCCATCGCGGCGACCGGCGCGTCGTCGAGCAGCGGCGATACGAGCACCAGCTGGCAGCGGGGTCCGGCCATCTCCATCACCTTCCGGAACTGTCGCTGTGTGTCGGCCTCGTCTGCTGGCCCACCAGCCGGGTCGCTCTCGGCAGCATCGGCAGCGGCCCGTAGCTGTTCGACAGCTAGCGACCGCTGATTGGGTCCGTCGCCTGGCTGGAGCCACGTCAGTCCCGCTGGCCCGTCGCCGTCGATGCCGACGATTGCCAGCCCGACCTCGTGGCCGGCATCCAGCAGCGATGTCAGTGCCTGCGTGGTCGCGTACGCGCCGAGTTCGACCGCTGTCGGGCGACCGGGGCCGGCGGTCACCCGCGCTGGTGAACGGGCATCGACGACGAACACGACCGTCGTTGACACCCACTGCTCGTAGTTGACCGTCGACAGCTCGCCGCGCTTCGCGTAGCCGCGCCAGTCGATACGGCCGGCCGGGTCACCGTGCTGATACTCCCGCGTCGAATGAAACGTGAAGCCATCGCCGGGGGCGTCGGTCGTGAGTTGGCCCACGCGGTCGGTCCCCCGGTCGGACAGCGGCGGCGCTTTCGCGTCCAACTGACACACCAGCCTGTCATCGCCCTCGGGGTGTCGTGTCGCCGTCGCGACTTCGCCGGCACCCGTCCCCCGGACGCGGAGCCGTGGCTCGTCGAAGTCGTGTTCGCCCCGGCGAGCGATGAGCGTGTACTCGAGCGTGACTGATTCGCCGGCAGCAAGCGTCTCGCCACCGCGTGGCGACCCATCCAGCACTGCGAGGTCAGTCGGAACGCCGTCGACGACCCGGACGTCCGACAGTGTCTGCTGGCCGCTGTTTGTCACCGTCAACTGGACTGTCACCGGGTGCCCCGGGGGCGCTGGCGTCGGGTCGACCGCCCGCGACACGACGAGTGCTGCCGGGACAGCAGCGGTCGACAGGACTCCGTAGGCCAGATACGAGAGCGGGAGCGTCGCGGCCAGCAGCAGTGTCCCGTTTCCCTCCCAGATGCCCGCTCCGGCGAGTGCCAGCGCGGCAACGATTGCGCCGCGCCACCGCGTGGCCCGTCGCCCCATCAGTCTCTCCCCTCCGTTACATCGCCCCAGTCGGCCCCGTTGGTGGCTGTAGCATCCGTTCCGTCATCGTTGACCAGCGTCGTCCCGTCAGTTTCCGATTCACTGCTGGTCTCGCCGTCCGCGGCAGTTCCGTCCCTGTCGACGCGGGCATCTTCAGACGTGCTGTTTTCGCTGGCCTCGATGTCTTCTCGCTTGGGAATCGACCCGTCGATGGCCCGCTGGAGGCTCCCGTCAGCGGCCCGCTGCAGGTCGGCGACTGCTGGGGCGACGACTGGCACCGGACGCGGCGCTCGCTGGCCGACAACCGTCGGCAACGCGTCGTCAGCCGCGACACTGACTGCCGCCATTGCCCGCGCGCACCGCTTTCGGACGGCCTTTTCTGGAAACAGCCAGGCCCGGAGGCGAGCGCGAAACGACCGGTCCGGCGGCGCGACGGATTCGTCCAGTACCGCGGCGGCAACCGGGTCGTCCGTCCAGCTCCCCGCGGCTAACTGTGCTTTCACCGAGTCGGGGTCGTGGCCGCCCTGGACCAGTGCCTCCGTGAGCGTCGCCCGAAGTGGTTCCCGAACAGGACCGACGCTCCCGTCGACTGACCCGTCGTCGCGGGCCTGCGCAACCGCCGCCTCCACGCGTTCTGCGAGGTCGGTTCCGGAGACAGCGTCATCTGTCGGCGTCGTCTCCAGATATTCTCTGGTGAACCCGTCGTCAGCAGCCCACGGTGACGGTGATATCGCGGGGTCGTCGGGCGTCCGCAAAAGCTTCCAGAAGGCTACGAGCACGCAGACGAGGAGGACGAGGACACCCGCCGCACCCGGTCCGGACGCCGCCGGTTCTGGCGTCCCTATCAGCCCGATAACCGCGCCGGCAGCCACAAGTAGCAGGCCACACAGCACGGCGATTCCCAGCCCGACGTGACGACGATTCATTCTGTGTCCTCCTGCTCGTCGCTCGCGCTCACCAGCGCATCGTACGCGTTACGGGCCTGTTCACGGCGACTGTCACTCGACTGGCCGCCGTATTCGACGTCTCGGAACGCCTCTGTCAGTGCTTCGACGGGTGCCCTCGGGAGGCCGCTGTCGATTGCGGCCCGGGACACCTCGCCGGGCGTCCGCGTCCGCCAGTGTCCGGGGACGACGTGCCTGGCGAACGCACGCCAGATGTCCCGGAGCGACGGAAGAGTAGACTCGTCGCCGTCCGACGAGTCAGTAACCGACTCGCTCGGTCCGGAGCTAGATGCCGCAGTTGGGCGGTCCGTATCGTCGGTCCGGCCAGAGGTGTAGACACTGACCGCACCCAGCCCCACTCCAGCCACAGCCACGGCGGCACCGGTCGTGCCCCAGCGAACATAGCTCAGTATCACGACGACACACGAGAATCCGAGCGTTACAATCCGGCGTGGTGTGGTTTCAGCCCTGGCCACAGTAATGGCTCGATACCCGGCCGACCGGAGCCACTGTTGGAAGCGGCGGGACAGTCCTGTCACCGTCAGCGGCAGCGACGCGAGCCATGCGGCCAGACGGGCAGCCAGTCGCCGACCAATGCGCAACATGGCTTCGAGACGGCCGACGAGCCAGAGCGCAGTTCGCCGGGTCAACTGAACGACCCGGGCGACGTAGCCAGCAACGGCTTCACTGCCGTTCTTGACTGCATGCGCGACCGCCTGCCCGCCGGAGAGCGCATCCGCCCGATAGTGATACAGCGCGGCGACGCCCACGACTGTGAGCGCGATGACCAGTCCGTCGCGTTCCCAGAGTACGCCGATGAAAAACAGCGAATCGAAGAGCGCCCAGAGAATACCGATGCCGCGTGCGACCCTGGGGGTGTACAGCAGTGCGCCGATAGCGATAGTCACCACGGTTGCCACCAGCAGCACTGAACTCACTACGACGGTCCCGATGTACGCGTCCCAGAGCGTTGTTCTCGCTGTCTGTCTGTCTGTTGCCGCTGTAACGGTAAGCGAGGGGTTTGCCGGGAGTGAGACGGCAACGGTGCCGTCAGCGCCAGTCGTCCCCCGGCGCTGGTCGCCGAGCGTCACAGTCGCGTTCGTGACTGCCTCTCCGTTTCTCGTGGCGTTGACTGCGGCGCTATCACCCGGGACTGGGAGGGTCTTCGCTGGCATGACGCGAACGTGTAAGTTCAGCACGTCAACGCGTGCGGTGCCCTCGAACTCGCCGCGGGACACGGTTACCGCAGTAGTATCGGTATCTGGGACTGTTAGTTGAGACTGGCCGGTGGTGTCAGTTCGGCCGACGATATCGCCGTCGTGGCTCACAGTCGCGTTTCGTACCGGGACGCCGTCGACCGTTGCGACGAGCGGGACAGTCGACCCGGGATACGGTTCGCCAAGCAGTGTCACGTTGACGCTCCCGGCGACACGGTACTGACCGGTGTCGTTGTCGGCCGCTGTCTGCTGGCGTGTGGCTGTCGAATCACCCGCGCCAGATGGCCACATATCGCCTTTCGCGAGGCGGTCAGCCGTTTCAGCGCCTGCTTCCTCGTCCGGTCGACGGTAGAACTGACATGGCTCTGGGCCCGGCGATTCGACCGTTACGTTCAGTTCGCGCTGGTAGGGCACCTGTCCGGTCACCTGCCCGCTCTGGTCAGTCCGACCGACATACCGGTCATTGAACCAGACACGGGTCGCGCCCGCTGGTTCCAGATCCTGATACACCAGGACTGTGAGGGGATGCCCGGCTTTTGGCGTCGATTCAATGAGGACACCACAGCCGTCTTCAGTGGGCGGGGCAGTCTCGCCGGAAATCGGAATCGGCTCTGTGTCGCCTGTGACGTTGCTGCTCCCGCCACCGTCGCGACGCTGTTCTCGTGTGTCGGCTGGCGTCTGCGTCAGTGGTTCAGACCCGGGGCTCCCGTCACTGCCCCCACTGCTGTTGACCCCGCTCTCGGTGACCGGTGGTGGGGCCAGAAACGCAGCGACGATTAGCCCAACGAGGCAAAGACTTACCAGTAGTAGCTGCCGCCAGTCAACGCCGCCATGGTCAGTATCGGATGCTGTACCCACTTGTCGCCCCTCGTAACGTACGCCCGTACTGCGACACCCCGAGCTGTTATCATGGAATCTAACGTGAAAGATAATCAATCCCCGGTATGGTTCTCGACAGTGGCCACAGTCGTCAGGGCAGCCAAGCCAGTATATCCGACATTTCTTCGCCCCTGGCAGCAGTCGGGACCGATGGGTTCATTCTGACCCAGTCCGAACAGGAAACTGACAATGCGCGTTCGTGACTGGCAGGACATTCTCGAAGACGTGATGGAGAGCAATGCCAATCCGGGGGACTGGCGTGCCGTCGGGGGCGACCGCGCGAACGGAATCGGCGAGGACATCTACTTCGGTCACCCTGACGCCGGTGTCTATCAACTCAAAACCTACGCAAAGAACCCCTTCGAGGTACAGGGCGTCGGGTCGCAAGTGGCACGCCGTATCGACGATGACATCGACCCGCTGTTTCCAGACGACGGGTCCGGCATTTTCGGTGTCCAGCAGGGGCCGGAAGACGAGGACGACGCCAAAGAGAAGGCCAAGAACCTCGAAACGGTCCTCGAAACGCATGCGGACGCACCGACGTCACCGCAAGCGCTGCTGGAGGACATGATGGACGCGATGGACTCCCCGGCCTACGGGCCGATGGAGTTCGACCACCACGACCGACCAGACCAGATGAGCGAACTCACTGAGACGTTCGAAGAAGCGGAGGAACTACTCGACGCGGATTTCGAGGACGTTATCGAAGAAGACGTAGAGCGGGGCTTCTACTGATGGTCAACCGAACACTCCCAGTCTGTACCGGGGGTCGCTAATGGTCGGCCCCTCGATGACGGACGCCGACCGGAAACGATTTCTCAGATACACACAAGTCGGATTCGCGCTTCTCATCGGCGTCTCGATGGGGCTTGTGACGTTGTACGGCGGTGCGGAACTGCTGATTGTTGCTGGAATGTTTGTTGGCGGAACCGTCGTTGGCGGTGGCCTCGCGTGGTACATCATCCCGGAGAGTATCGCGGAAACGCCGTACGAGTCAGTCGACAGAGGTCCGAAACCCGGCGCAAAAATGAAACAACAGCGGCAGGAAGACAACGGCTCCGGACAACGGGCAGCCGAGGACGACAGCCGACTCTCACAGAACCGCGATTAGAGGAAATCGTCCTGCATTGCCGGGTCCTGCTGTTCGGAGGCCGTCTGGTCGAAAATCTCTTCATCAAGCGTCTCGGTCTCTTCCGTCGTGGTATTGTAGGCCGAAATCCCTCGCTTTAGGAGGTCTTCCACGGCTTGGTCGCGGTTGAGGAACTCGCCCTGTTCGACGAGTCGCTGGATGTCCGAGTCCACCTGGTCCGGGAGTGACACCTTGATCTTGCTCACACTTGCCGCCTATACTGTTCGGACATAAAAACCCACCCCTGCTTTTGGGAGGGGTCAAAAAGGCGCACGCGTGAATGCGCGAAACCGTCACACACTTGCCGGCGGCCGACACGAACCACACTGTGAACGCGAACGACCGAGCGATCACCGCACTGGTCATGCTCGCACACGGACTCGTCCACACCTACGAGATGGCAGTCCCGATATTTGTCGTCATCTGGCTCACCGAATTCGACCTCATCAATCTTGGTATCACCCAGTTCAACGTGACGACGGCCACCGTCGGCGTCATCGTGACGCTGGGCTACGGCCTGTTCGGGGCTGGCGCGCTCCCGGGCGGTATCGTCGTTGACCGTATCGGCTCCCGTCGCCTCATCACGGGCTGTCTGCTCGGCATGGGCGGCTCGTACATCCTGCTTGGCCTTGCCCCGAGTATGGTCGTCATCGCGCTGGCGCTTGTCCTCTGGGGCCTCTCGGCCAGCGTCTACCACCCAGCCGGGCTCTCGCTCATCAGCAAAGGTGTCGAACAACGTGGGACCGGACTGGCCTATCACGGCGTCGCCGGCAACCTCGGAATCGGCCTCGGCCCGCTCGTCGCCGCAGTTCTTCTGCTGGTCGCCGAGTGGCGGACGGTCGCGCTCGTCCTTGGCGTTCCGGCGTTGCTCGCCGCAGTCTACGCCTCACAGGCGAGTTTCGACGAGACGGCGGCGGTGACGACGGCGACTGACGGCGGGTCGAAAGCCAGCAGCGGTATCGATTCGCTCGGGGAATTTCTCACAGAGAGCAAGCACCTGTTGACCGGGAGCTTCCTGCTGGTGTTCGTCGTCGTCATGTGCTCGGGGCTGTACTACCGCGGCGTCCTCACGTTCCTTCCGGAACTCCTGCGAGGCCTGCCGGGCTTCGAGCCCATCCCGATAGAGACGCTGTTGCCTCCCGGCGTCCTGTCGGCGCTCGGTATCGAGGCCGGGACGGGCCAGACGCTCAAGCCACAGGACTACTTTTATGCCGGCCTGTTGCTCATCGGCGTCCTCGGCCAGTACGCTGGCGGCAAACTGAGCGACCGGATTCCCGTCGAATACGGTATCGCCGGCTCGTTCCTGGTGCTTGCTGTCCTTGCGGTGCTGTTCGTTCCGGTGTCGGCGATGGGCTTCGGGCCGCTGGCAGTGCTGGGTGCACTTCTGGGCATCGCACTGTTCGTCGTTCAGCCGATGTATCAGGCCGCCGTCGCGGAGTACACGCCCGCCGGAACGCGCGGACTCTCATATGGCTTCACGTATCTTGGCGTGTTCGGGGTCGGCGCACTTGGCGGTGGTCTCGCCGGGTCGATTCTGGCCTTTGCGAACGCGACAGCACTGTTCGGGACGCTTGCCGGCATTGCACTTGTCGCCGCTGTCACCGGCGTCGCTCTCGCTCGTCGCAAGTAACTGGATACCGGTCCCGATCTGCTGTTGGAAAAACGGTTATGTCGTTTTCAATCGTTGTAATTGGGTGGTAACGTATAACACAATCTCAAGCTGATACTGTTTCATGCAAACAGGACTGGCTGCACTCGACCCACACAAAGCCGTACTCCCTATCGTTGCGCTTATCGGACTCATCCCGGTACTGCTGTACTACCGGCGAAGTTCCCGGTTGTTCGTAGTCGGTTACGTACTGCTGATTCTGGCAACGGTCGTGACTAACGTCGAGAACCTGTTTCTGGGAACAGTACTCAACTACGCTGAGCACTACCTTGGCTTGATGGGGTCGGGGCTCGTGTTCCTGTTTGCGGCGTACGTGCGCCGGAAGCAAGTACTGGCGGACAATGCCGGTGGTGACGGCCCGGAAATCGGTCTTGAGGACGGCCCAGATGTCGCCGCCGATGGCGGGAGGACAGAACCGTGAGTGCGCCCATCATCCTCGCGGACTTCATCGCGGTTACCGCCTACGCCGCCACGGTCGTTCTCGGCGTGAAAACGTACCGCGAAACCGAGCTCGATTCGGGGTTCTGGGCGAACTTCTCGTTCGCCGCAGCACTCGGGTTTCTCTGGACCGGTGTTGTGTTCCTCGAATGGATCGGCATCGCGGGAGCGATCATGGATGCGCTGGGTACGTCCCTCTTGGCAGTGCTCATTGGCGTAACCGCGATTGCCTCGACAGGAACCATCGCAACTGTCGAGGACCTCAAGACGGCTACCAAAACGGCCGCGAGTCGGCGCGCGGAGGCGGAGGAACAGCGTGAGACCGCTGAGGAGCAACGCCAGCAGGCGGAGGCGGCCAAACGGGAAGCTGATGAGGCCCGGCAGGAAGCTGAGCAGGCGAAACAGGCGTCAGAGAAACTAAACGGTCATCTGCGAGCGAAAGCCGAGTCGTTCAGTACAACGATGCATGCGGCCGCTGAGGGTGACTTCACGCAGCGGATGGATCCCGAAAGCCGAACAGAGGCCATGACTGAGATCGCGACGGCGTTCAACGACATGATGGAGACGCTCTCGGAGACGCTGACGACCGTCACGCAGTTCGCCGGACAGGTCGACGACTCGACGGACGAACTCGGCGCTAGTGCCGAGGAGGTGCGGAGTGCGAGCAGGGAGGTCAGCGAGAACGTCGAGGAAATCGCCTCGAACACCGACAAGCAACACGATACCGTCACGAAGGTCACCGACGAGATGACCGATCTGTCTGCGACCATTGAAGAGATAGCGTCCTCGACCGACGAAGTAGCACAGAAATCCGCACAGGCGTCCGAACTCGGTTCTGTTGGCAGCGAGCACGTCACCGAGGCGAAATCGGAGATGGAGGCCATCGAGCGACAGGCTGATTCGACCATCGACAGTGTCGAATCGCTTAACAACGAGATGGAGCAGGTCGGTGAGATCGTCAGCGTCATCGAAGACATCGCCGAGCAGACGAACATGCTGGCGCTCAACGCCTCTATCGAGGCCGCTCGCGCCGGCGAGGCCGGCGAGGGCTTCGCTGTCGTCGCCGACGAAATCAAGGGCCTCGCACAGGAGACCGGGGAAGCGACCCAGCGCATCGCGGACCGTATCGAAATGATTCAGGAGTCGACGAACGAGACCGTCGACGGGATTCACGAGATGGATGAACGCGTCGACAACGGTCTGGAAACGGTCGATGAGACTATCAGCGTTCTCGAAGATATCCTCCAGCACGTCGAGGAGGTCAACACCGGCATCCAGTCCGTCGACGATGCGACCGACGAACAGGCCGCCTCCGCGGAGGAAGTGGTTGCGATGGTCGAGGAGTTCGACTCGATGACCGAGCAGACGAGCGCGGGGGCCCAGACCGCAGCCGCGGCGGCCGAAGAACAGACTGCGGCCATCGAAGGTGTGACAGACGACGTGGTCCATCTCTCGGATCAGGCCGAGAACCTCTCGGAACTGCTCAGTAGCTTCGAGTTCGCTGTCTCCGGCGGGACCGGCCACGCGACAGCGGCGACCGGCGACACCGCACCGGTGACCGACGGGAGCGGCCAGCCAGAGCGGAACTGAAATGGGCTGTCGTCTGCCGTTTCTCCGGTGACTACCCGGATCGGTGACTCGAAGGCAAGTTCACTGCTGCCTGAGACCCGCGCTCTCCTGACCATCGGATAGTATTTCTGTCTGTACGGTGTAGCGGCGGGTCAGATGGACGCCGCAGTTATCGTCCCGGCCTACAACGAGGCGGAGTCGCTGGCCCGCTGTCTGGCTCCCTTCGAGTCACAGCCCGTCGAACTGGTCGTCGTAGTCGGCGGCGACGACGGCACGGAGCAGGTGGCCCGCGACACCCCTTTCGTCGACACCGTTGTCCGGTGCGACGAGGGCGGGGCGGGAATCGCCAGAAACCGCGGAGCCGCGGCCGCAACAGCCCCGATTCTGCTGTTCACCGATGCCGATACGGTGGTCCCCGAGGACTGGGTTCGCCTGCATCTCAGGCACTACGCTGACGACGAGGTGATCGGCGTTGGCGGGCCCGCACGGCCGCTCGAAGACAGTCTCAAACACCGCGTGTTGTTCAAACTGCTGTCGGACTACTGGTATCGGGTATCCTGGCCGCTGGGCTTCGTCCAGCAACCGGGCTTCAACTGTAGCTTCCGGGCCGATGCCTTCGAAGCCGCGGGCGGCTTCGACGAAGACATTCCGTTCATGGAGGACACGGAACTCTCACTGCGGATGAAAGACTACGGCCGAATCGTCTACGACGCTGACTCCTGTGTCGCTACGTCGGCCCGCAGAGAGGCAGACGAGGGATATCTCTCGCTATTTGCGAAGTATGTCCGCGGGTACGCGAACCACTACATCCTCCGCCGGGAGTTCGATGCCGATTACTTCTGAGAAGGGCAGTCTTTTCAACTCACACCCCGGAGCGGTGACACGATGAGTGGCTGGCGGTCACTGTCCCGACGTGCTGTCGAACAGGTACGGTCGGACTTCCGGGACGACCCCTATCTCCGCTACGTGCTCCTGCTGTCGACTGTTATGGTCGGGTTCTGGTTCTGGCATCGCATTCCGAACTTTGCGACTCGTGACGAGTACAGTCGGTTGCTCGACGCCATGGTCGTCTACGGATCGGTTCTCGAAGAACCGAGCTTCGAGGGGCTCAAAGCCGGTATCGAGTGGGGCCGGGCCCCCTTCGGCGCGACGCTATATCTCTATGCGCTGGCCATCCTCCCCGTCGTGCTCGTCGCGGCTCTCACCGGGGATCTAGACGCGTTCACCACGATTGCCTTCCCCAGCTGGGAGTTCGGCCACTACGAGGTCTGGGCCGCCACGCCCGAGTGGATATGGACCTGGAGTCTCGTCTCCATCCGCCTGACAAACGTCGTCGCTGCGCTCTGTGCTGTCTACCTCACCTATCGTCTCGGTGTCGCAATCGAGGGGCGCAACGCCGGCCGGCTCTCGGCCGTCGTGCTCTCGCTGACTTTCGGCTTTCTCACAATCTCGAAGGAGGCCGGCGAGGATATGCCGGCGCTGGTGTTCGTCCTCCTCGCGCTGTACCTGCTGGTCAGGTACGTCCAGACCGACGACGGAACGCTGTTTCTGGCGGCGAGCGCGGCCGGTGGTGTCGCCATCGCGTTCAAACTGACGGCCGCGCCGGTCATTCTGCTCATCGGCGTGGCCTTCGTCCTGCGTGCCCGTGCCGCTGACGCACCGCTGACGGAGACGCTGTACCGGCCGAAGCTCCTCCTGAGCGGCGCTCTGTTCGGGTTCGCCATGATTGTACTCGGGTTCCCAACCGCGCTCGTGGCGGGGCCGGAGCCGTTCATCGAGCGCGTGTTCGGCGGCTCGACCTCGCGGATGAGCCACCCGACGGGACCCGACGCCCCGATGTGGTGGTGGTTCCTGCGGGGCTACTTCAGCGCGCTGGGACTGCCGCTGGTTACCGCGGCCGCCGCCAGCGTCGTGGCGACTGTTGCAACCATTCGTGACCGCGGTTCTGCATTTCACGGGACCGTCCTCATTCTGACCGGCCTGACGGCCTACATCGCGATGTTCTCTCAGTGGCACGACTTCCGGGTGCACCACCTCATACCGACGTTCCCGCTCATCGCCTTACTCGTCGGGGGGCGACTGGTGGAGCTCCGCGAACGCTCGTCGTCTCTGGCACGACCGGTGATGGCGGTTCTGTTGGTAACAACGGCCGTCTACGCCGGTATCGGGACGGCCCAGTTCGCGTCGATGCCCCGGGACGAAGCGACAGCGTGGCTCGAAAAGAACAGCGAGGATGGCGACGTGGTGGAGACGTATCGCGTCCATATTCAGGACACTGCCGTCCCGCACTCGCTGACCGCCAGACACGTCGCCGGCCAAGACTCGGAGGCGGAGGAAGCGATGGCGTGCCCGCGATACATTCAGGTCGGGTATCGGGACCTCCTGTACCTCAAGGAGGATACCTACTACCGCAACGGTGAGGCACAGGCCGTCTATCTCCGGAACCTCCTGAACGAGGAGTCCAACTACCGAATCGTCGCGGAGTTCGGGGAGCGGCCACCGAACTTCGTGCCTCAGCGACCGACCCCCGGCTCGTTCACCGACCTGCTCCGGCTCGGCGTCGTCCCGCACACGGACCAGTTCGCCGACGAGCAGGAACTCGCGGCAAATCAGTACACCCTCATTCTGGAACGCGATGGCGAGTGCGATACGAGCCGTCATCCGCCGTTCTGAGTCCGCTTTGATGTATCCTGGGGCCGGCTACTCCGTCGTCAGTGACGCGACATCGAGCCGGACAGAAGGATACCAGCCTGCGAGTGACGGCAGGTAAATACTGAGGAACCGGTCGACGAAGATGATGGGGATGATGACCTCCGCTGGAATACCCAGCGCGACGAACACCGCCGTCGCCGTGGCCTCGGTGATGCCGATGCCGCCGGGCGTCAGCGGCAGGAGCGTCACGGTGTACGCGACCAAGAGATACAGCGGTAACGCGACCAGCGGTTCGAACGCGACGCCGAAACTCCCCAGCAGCAGGCCGACGCGGACACCGGGTGCGAGCACGAGGTCGACGGTCCAGCCGACCGCGTACCGGAGCCACACTGTCGGCTCGCTCGCCAGTGACCGAAACGTCGTGGTCGAACTGTCGGTGAATTCGAGCAGGCCGTCGAGACGCGCCGCGAGTGTCTCGCCGGCGCGTGGAACCCGGACTGCCACTCCTGACAGCCAGCCGATAAGCCGGTCCAGATAGTCGAGGTTGAGGCCACCAAACAGTACCGTCAGGCCGGCCACGAAGTACAGGCTTGTCGCAAGCGCCAGCAACAGAATAAGTTCGACCCGGAGCAGTGGAATCGCCAGGATGAGGCCAGCAGTCGCCGCGACGCCATAGTATAGGGCAAAGATGCTGGTGTGAAGCGCCGACGCGGCTGCAGCGTCGGTGTAAGCCATTCCGGTCTGGCTCCGGAGGACGAACGGCGCAGCCAGCCGTCCCGAGAGCCGCGACGGGAGCAACTGATTGACGAAGTTCACAATGAGCGTCGTCCCGGCGGCGGTCCGGAACTGGACCGGTGCGAGCGGGGTGATTACCGCGTGCCACGAGTAGGTCCGGCCACAGATACCGAGAACGCTGACGGCGACGACCGCGAGCGCCGTTTCGGTTTCGACGCTGGCGAGCAGGTCGATTGCGCTCGCGATGTCGAACTGCGTGAGCAGCCACGAAAGCGCAACGACGGCGATACCGTACTGGGCGACCGTGATCCCCAGATCACGAGCCCGACTCGTCACGGTGTCTCGCCCCTCTGTAGCTGCGTCGCGGCCGCTTCACCGTCCTCCAGAACTGTCCGCACGGTCGTGAACTCGAAGTCCTGTTGGAGAATCCGCTCGACGGCCCGGCGCATCCAGTCGCCGGTCCTGACGTACACCCGCGTCGGCACCCCTTCGACAGCTGGCAGGTCGACCAGTTCCCAGGGATGGACGTACAGCATCGGTGTGATACCCCGGCGGGCCAGCAGTTTCATGCCCAGAATCGTGTATCGCGGGCCGAAAAACCGGAGCCAGGTCCCGGTGAGGGGCAACTGCAGGCCGGGCATGACGCTTGCCGGGAACTCGGTAATGCTGTCCGGTGCGCCCGGGCGGACCGCCGTCGCTTGGACCGGTTCGTGAATGTCGTACTCGCCGCCGTACCACCCCGGAATCGACCGGCTTGAGACGACGCTAGAGTCGTACGTGTATCCGATGTCGGAAAGCAGATCGAAGTGGTCGTCGGTGATGTCGAAGGCGGGTGCTCGGAACCCTGAAACCCGCTCGTTGGTGACTCGCTCCAGTACGTCCTTCGACTGGGACAACTCCCTTCGTTGCCCGTCGCTGTCGAGATCCGAGAGCAACTGATGGGTGTGCGTATGCGAGGCGATTTCCAGACCCGCGTCAGCAAGCGCCCGCACGGCGTCGGGATGGGACTCGGCAACCGAGGAGACCACGAACGCGGTCGATGTCGCGTCGTACTTTGCGAGCGTGTCCCTGAAAAATCGACCGCCGTCGAGGCCGACGCCGTCGCGGTCGGTCGTCCCCGACGCGCTCCGGTAGGCCGGTGTCTGAGTAAACAGCTCGAAATCTATCGACAGCACCGCGCGGTTACTCATCCTGCTTGTCCTCGGTCTGTAGCTGATGTTCCTCAAGTTCGCTCCGGAGAAGGCTCAACTCCTCGTTCAGCCGCGACAGCCGGTCGTACATGTGCCCGATGCGGTTGAGCAGGTACGTCACCGCCACAAACAGCGTCAGGTTCGAGATGACGAGGATGGCGCGGGCTTTCCACTCCAGGCCCAGTAGCCGCGCCACGACCTCGAACACGTTGGGGACGATAGCAACGACGATGAGCCCCGTGCCGAGCAGCAGCGACATCACGAACAACTCCAGCGACTCGCGTTCGCTTCTGACGATAATAAACCCGTTCGCGAGGAAGGCCAGCCCGACGACCAGCGACAAGAGGTTAACCAGTGAGTAGTCGAATCCAAAGACCATAGTTAGCGAAAGAGGAGGACGCGAAACACCGTGTCAGTCATCCGGAGCGGGTAGAGCACGAGCGTGTCGAGGCTGAACTGTGACTCGCCCTCATCCCGGATCGGCATCGCTATCGATACTTCTTCGATCCGCTGGCCGCGCTGGGCCGCATCGAGCGTCTGTTCGACTGCCCAGTGGTTGTCCGAGCGGTGGAGGATATCCTGCAGCGCCGACACGCGGTAGACGCGGAAACCGCTCGTTACGTCGGTAATGTCGATGCCGCCCAGCTTCCGCACGACGGTCGTAAAGAAGGTGATTCCCAGCCGCCTGATAAGCGGGTAGTCGTCGATGCTCTCGTTCAGGTAGCGGCTGCCGATGACCATGTCCGCGTCCTCGGCGTGGTCAAGGAGGGTCGGAATCTTCTCCGGGTCGTGCTGGCCGTCGGCGTCGACCTGCACGACGAAGTCGTAGTCGTGCCGAATTGCGTACTGATAGCCCGTCCTGACGGCCCCGCCGACACCGGTGTTGAACACGTGTGTAACGACGTGTGCGCCGTGCTCACGGGCGATGGCCGCGGTGTCGTCCGACGAGCCGTCATCGACGACGACGACCTCGTCGACGTAGCGGCTCGTTCCGTCGATCACCGACCCGATGGTGCTCGACTCGTTGTACGCGGGGATGACGGCGACTGTTCGCACTGGTGGAAACGCCGCTAGCAGCGAACTTAGAATTGTCGTTCTCTGGGATAGTTCACTTGCGGCCTGTGCGCCTGTCGTTGACCGCTCCACTCACGCCAGGCCGGCCTCTGTGAGCCACAGCCGACGTGAACCTCGCCAGTCGGGACGCCCGCACTTCTCGCGAGCGAGGCAATGGTGGCTGTTCACATAACTCACGCTTCGAAGTCCGCTCGTAATAAAAATAGATCATGATGGATAGGGCAAGAATGAAAACACACCGCGCGGTACGTACTGGCATGAGTGTCGAGCAGGAGCAGACGGAACGGACCATCAGGTGTCTGGTGGCGAAAGTCGGACTCGACGGACACGACCGGGGCGCACACGTCATCGCGCGGGCGCTCCGTGACGCTGGCTTTGAAGTGATTTACTCAGGGCTCCATCGAGCGCCCGACGAAGTCGTGCAGGCCGCTGTGCAGGAGGACGTAGATGTCGTCGGCATCTCCATTCTCTCGGGGGCGCACAACACGCTGGTCCCAAAGATTCTCGACGGGCTAAGAGAGTATGACGCGTTCGATGACCGGCTCATCCTCGTCGGCGGCATCGTCCCGGATGACGATCAGGAGGAACTCCGCGGGCAGGGCGTCGACGAGATATTCGGCCCGGGCGCGTCCATGGAGGAGATGATCGACTACATCCACGAGAACGCGCCCGAGCGATGAGCGACCTCGTCGCTGACCTGCTTGCGGGCAAGCACAGCGCCCTCGCCAGAGTCATCACACTGATAGAGAACCGTTCGTCGGGGTACCGAGAGATAATTTCCGACCTCCATCAGCACACCGGCACAGCCGACGTTATCGGCGTCACCGGCAGCCCCGGCGCGGGCAAGTCCACGCTGGTCGATAAGGTCGCAGCGACCTACCGTGAGCAGGGACAGACCGTCGGCGTCATCGCTATTGACCCATCCTCGCCGTTCTCCGGCGGCGCGGTGCTCGGCGACCGGATACGGATGGCCTCGAACGCTGGCGATATGGATATGTTCTTCCGGTCGATGTCTGCTCGTGGCTCCCTCGGTGGGCTGTCGACGGCGACGACCGACGCCGTGACCGCGCTGGACGCGTTCGGCAAGGACAAGATCATCGTCGAGACGGTCGGCGCAGGGCAAAACGAAGTCGACATCGTCCGCACCGCCGATACCGTCGCCGTGCTCGTGCCGCCGGGCAGCGGCGACGACGTCCAGATGCTCAAGGCCGGCATCCTCGAAATCGGTGACGTGTTCGTGGTCAACAAGGCCGACCTCGATGGGGCCGACCGGACCGTCCAGCAACTCCGGGAGATGTTACAGGGACAGAGCGGACGCCCGGACTCCGGCCATCACGGCGCGACTGAACTCGCCGGCGACCATGGCGATGCGTCCACCGATGCCGCCGATGATGAGGCGGACGAGTCGGAGACGTGGAATCCCCCTATCGTGGAGACAGTCGCCAATCGGGGCGAGGGCGTCGAAGATTTCTTAGACGCGCTTGCCAACCACGGCGCGTATCTGGACCGAACCGGCCGTCGAGAGGGGCAAGCCCGGGAGCGTTTCGCCGCCGAGATTCGAACTCTCCTTCGGGAGGATGCCAACGAACTACTGGTCGACGAACTTGACCGCCGCGGCGGCATCGAGCAGTACGTCGACGCCGTCATCGAGCGCCATACTGACCCGTACACGGTTGTCGACGAGGTGCTCGAACCGCTCCGAGAGTGTCTCGACGAGCGGCGCGACGGGAACTAACTTCGGGACTGTTGCGTTCGCGGAACCATGTCTGCCCAGACCGATAGCGACAGCTATCTGACGATCTTCCAGCATGTATAACATACTCCGGGTCCCAAGTCATCAGTATGAAACTCCGCAAGGCGCTCGGTGCGGTCGTTGGTGCGGTCGGCGCGACAGCCGCTGCCAACCGCGTGCTACAGTCGCGGGCCGGCGCGTTCGAACCGATGCTCGACGGGGAACAGGGGACGTACCGCTGGCGTGGGTTCGATATCGCGTACACTGAAGCCGGCGACCCGTCGGACCCGGACCTCGTGCTGTTCCACGGCATCAATGCCGCTGCCAGTAGTCACGAGTTCCATACGGTGTTTGACACCCTCGCAGAGGAATACCACGTCATCGCACCGGACCTGCCGGGCTTCGGGCACACGGACCGGCCACCGCTGCTGTACTCGGCGTCGCTGTACACGGCGTTCGTGCGGGACTTTATCGAGGACAACACGGCCGACGCGACCGTCGTCGCGTCATCACTGACCGGGGCCTACGCCGCCAGCGCGGCACAGGAGGTCAACGTCGAGGAACTCGTTCTCATCTGCCCGACGGACACCTCGATGGGCAACCGCACTGTCTGGCTCCGCTCGCTGCTTCGCGCGCCCGTCATCGGCGAGGGAATCTACAATCTCACTGTCTCGAAAGCCTCCATCCGGCACTTCCACGCCGACCACGGCTACTACGACATGGACAACCTCACCGAGGATGTCGTCGACTACGAGTGGCAGAGTGGCCACCAGCCCGGTGCGCGCTTTGCGCCGGCATCGTTCGTCTCCGGCTTCCTCGACCCGGAAGACGACCTCGGCGAAGTACTGGCCGGTCTCGACGTGCCCGTGACGATGGTCTGGGGCGAGGACGCCGACATCACGCCGTTGTCGAAGGGTCGCGACATGGCCGAGCAGGCAGATGCGATGCTCGTCGTGTTCGGTGACTCGCTGCTCCTACCCCACGTCGAACACCCCGGTGAGTTCGTCGATGTGGTCCGGGACAGAGTGACTTCGGTAACAGTCGAAAACTGAGCCCTAGCGCGGTCGGAACACGACCGCTCTCTCGCCGGTTGTCACGCGTTCGCCGACATCGATGCCGACCACGTCGTCGATGGCAACGTCGTCCGGGTCCACGTCACGGACGAGGCCCGTGACCGATACCGGTCCGAAATCAGCGATGGCAGTGACGTAGGGCGCGTCGTCCTCGAACTGCGGCGTCGGGACCGTAATCGTCGTGTGGCTCGCGATTTCACCGGACTCCGGCAGGTCGACCGCCGAGAGGTCCTGGTCGTGACAGCGCGGGCACACCCGACGAGGCGGGAGCCAGCCGTGGCCGTTCGAACATTCGAGGTAGTACCCGTCGCCCGATTCGATGCTGTCGAGCCACGCGTCGTACTCGCCGTCTTGTGCGGATTCAGTCATTCTTGCACCTCCATGACGTGGACGGTCGTAGACGCGACCGTGCCGCCCGCGTTGTGTGCGACCCCGACGGTGCTGTCCGGCACGGCGTCGGCCCGCGGGTGTGACCCGTCGAGGAGCCAGGCGACCGTCGCTAACTGGGCAACACCGGTCGCGCCGACCGGGTGACCCTTGGCCTTCAGCCCGCCCGAGAGATTGATCGGGCGGTCGCCGTCGCGGGTCGTCTCGCCGTTGCGCGCCGCGGCGATGCCCTCGCCGCGCTCGTAGAAGCCAAGCGATTCGATTGCGAACACTTCCGCGATAGTGAAACAGTCGTGGACCTCGGCGAAATCAACATCGTCGGGACCGACGTCGGCGTCCCCGTAAGCCTCCTCCGCAGCCTTGTCGGCGGCGGGTGTCTGTGCCAGATGCGGGCGGTCCTGCAGTGCGAGGTTGTCGCCGCCCTGGCCGGTCCCGGTGATGGCGACTGGGGCGTCTAGGTCGTGCTCCTCGGCGTAGGACTCCGTGGTCAGGACAGCGGCCGTGGCCCCGTCAGTAATCGGACAGGAGTCATAGAGGCCGAGCGGGGACGCAATCGTCGGGGCGTCGATAGCGTCCTCGACCGTGATCTCCTTCTGAATCTGGGCGTGTTCGTTGACCAGCGCGTGCTCGTGGTTCTTGACGGCGATGTGAGCGAGGTCCTCGTGGGAGCCGCCGTACTGGTCGAAGTACGACCGGGCCATCAGCGCGTAGGCCCCCGGGAAAGTCATCCCGGCACGGACCTCGTAGAGGTCGTCGGCGGCGATAGCGAGCGCGTCTGTCGCCGCTGCGGTCCCGATATTGGTCATCCGTTCCGCGCCGCCGACGACGACGACCTCCGCCTCGCCATTCCGGATCGTCTTGACGGCTTCACGAACGGCTGTGCCGGCGGATGCACAGGCCGCTTCGACACGGGTCGCCGGAACGTCCAGCCCGATAGCCTCGGCCATCAGCGGTCCCTGATGGCCCTGATGTTCCGCGAGTTCTCCCATGAAGTTGCCGTAATAGAGCGCCTCAGCGTCTTCCGGGTCGATTCCGGCCTCCGATAGCGCTTCGAGTCCGGCCTCGGCGAACAGGTCTCGGCCGGTCCGTTCGGGGTGTTTCCCGAACTGTGTCACGCTGGCCCCGGCGATACGTGGGTCTGACATTACCTCCCAGTGTGCGCTGACGGCTTAAATGCCTACTGCTCGGGTGCTTAATTAGCGAATATTCGACGCTTTGAACGCCTACAAACGGGATATTGGTTTTCTTCAGAAATTCCTTCTTACAACGGAATTATAGCCTTCAACGGAACTATTGCGTCAATTCACGATTTCGGCGATACGCTGGGGTTCGCCCGACAGCGCCGGTTCCGGCTCGACCATCTGCAGCACCTCGTGGTCGGTCACGTTCGGATACGACTTCTGGATGGCATCCTCGATGAGGGCCTTTTCGAGGCGGAACTCCGTCCCCTCGTAGACGACATCGACACCCTGTTCGTCGAACGACAGTACAGTCATACCGCGGATTACGCACGGCACAAATAAAAGGATAGTCTCTCGGGCGGCCACGCCGATTCAGGTAATCCGGTGGCCATCCGGCGAAACGCGGGTTCAGAACGGTCCGTTGGGGCCGTTACGAGTCGCCGTCGCTACCGACTCGGATGACCTGCAGCAGGGAGTACACCGGGACGCCGCGGATGTCGCCGATGCCGCGTTTGTCAGCCAGCACGACGCAGGCCACGGGATTGCCGCCCTGTTCGTGGATCGCGTCGATGGTTTCGCCCATCGTCTTGCCGCTCGTAATAGTGTCGTCGACGACGTAGCAGTCTCGGTTCCGGATCTGCGCGAAGTTCCGGGAGAACGAGCCATCGCTGGTCTCGCTCTCGTCGTCGTCCCACTGGTGTTTGGTCGGGGCGTACGTCCCGAGGTCGGTTTCCAGTTCCCGCGCAACGGTCGTCGCAAGCGGCGCGCCGGCCTTCTCGATGCCGATGGTAAGGTCCACATCGTCGCCTTTCTTCGAGAGCAGGTCCGCCATCGCCGCGCCCGCGTGGTACAGTCGGTTGCTGTCCCGACCGACAGCAGACCAGTCGACGTGGATATCGTGGGGACCGCCGTCGTCGCTCGTATCCGGTTCCGTGCCGGTGCCGCTACGTTCGACAAGCCAACTCGCCGTCTCGCGGGAGACGTTAAGCTCGTCAGCGATTTCGCCCTTAGAGAGGCCACGCTGTGCCAGGTCGGACGCGCTGTCGACGAGGTCGTCGATATTCTTCATACCATCATCTCCGTGTGCGAGGATTTAATAGGCAGTGTTCTTCAGCCATCAAAATCTATTTACAACACCAGTTGTACAATTCTAGCGGCTGGGTACATTCCCCATGCTATCCGGGACTATGTGAGACCGCTGTTCGGTCAGCATCGTTCCCCACCAGCCACACCCGGCCGACGCCAACTGTCTGCCACGCAGCATGGTTGTCCGCGGGACCGCACGCACCAGCGGTCAGGCGGGATTCTCCCGCCCTTTGCCGTCCATCGTCTCTCTCTGGGTCGAACCCGAATAGCGTCTCGAACACCAGACCTGACACCGGTTCGGCCGTTCAGTGTGTCTGGTTCAGTTGTCGTCCAGTTCAAAGGTGTAGAGTCGCTGCTCGCAGGTCGGACAGACGAGCGTCTCGTCGGGGTCCTGACGTGGGCCCAGATGGCCGCCACAGCACGACACCGACGACGACTCGACCAGTTCGGAGCCACAGACCGGGCAACTATCGAGAAACATCTGGAAGGCCTCCGCACCGGCGATTCTGAGCCGTTCGTCGTCGAGACGCTCGCCGAGGACCTCGTATGCTGCGAGTTCGGCGACGACGACCGGACGGGGAAGGAGCTGTTTGTGCTCGGAACCGAGCACGACCCACTCCGCGTCGTCGACGTACTGCTCCGCGTGCCCGACCTGCTCCAGCGACGCCTGCAGTGTTGTCGAGAGACTGTCGAGTGATTCCGCTGCCAGTTCGTCCATTCGGTCGTGCCAGGCAGTGTCGACGGTCGCTTCAGGAAACAGCCGTTCGCCCTCGAGTTCGATGACGCCCGCTGCCGAGAGTTCCCGGAGGATGGTTTCGCCGTCCAACTCCACATCCTCGGCCAGCGAGTCACGCTTCTCGTGGGCCATGGCTTCCTGCGTTGCCGCGTCGTGTGCGGACTCCCCGTGAAACCACTCGTTCGGGACCGGTGATATCGCCACCAGCCGCGGGGCAAATTCAGGTGTGTACGGAACCAGATACCCCCGGAGATAGACCACCGCGACGCCAACAACAGCGACCAGTAGACTCAGTAACGAGCGTTTGCGTGCACGCAAGAACAGTGCCAGAAGCCCGACAAGCCCCAGGTTCAAGACCGTACACGGCCAGCATCTGTTCGCTCCGGTGTAGGACTCGTCGCTGAGGGTTTCAAGTACTTCCATCGGGTCAGATTCCTGCGGTGCGGACTCTCGGTTCATGTTCGGACAACGGTATGCAGTCCCAAAATTCTTTAACAACAGCTGTGGTACAAAGTGTCATGAGCGACTCGCCGGTGACATACACCACGCTCGGGTCGACAGGGCTCGACGTGTCTGAACTCTGTCTCGGAACGATGAACTTCGGGAGCGCGGAGCCCTGGATGCTAAACGACGAGGCCGAGAGCCGTCGGATACTCGAACGGGCGCTCGATCTGGGTATCAACTTCTTCGATACGGCCAACGCCTACTCGAACGGCGAGAGCGAGCGGATTCTTGGCGAGGCCGTCGACTCCGCTCGCCGCGGCGAACTGGTCCTGGCATCGAAGGTGTACTTCGATATGCACGACGGACCGAACGGGAGCGGGCTCTCGAAGAAACACATCATCGACCAGTGTCACGCCACGCTGGACCGCCTCGGCGTCGACTATCTCGACCTCTACCAGATCCACCGGTGGGACGAGGATACGTCAATCGAGGAGACGCTGGACGCGCTGACGTATCTCGTCGACGAGGGGCTGGTCCGCTACATCGGCGCGAGCACGATGGCAAACTGGCAGTTCCAGAAGGCGCTGTACACCGCAGATATCGAGGGGTACGAGCGGTTCGTCTCGATGCAACCGGAGTACAACGCTGTCGACCGGCACGAAGAGGCGAACCTCCTACCCGTCTGCGAGATGGAGGGGGTCGGTGTCATTCCGTGGTCGCCGCTGGCCGGCGGCTTCCTCGCCGGGAAGTACGACCGCGACGACGACCTATCCGAGGGGCGGGCGAGTACGGACGAGTACACAGCAAACCGGTTCAGCGACGAGAACTGGGCGGTCCTCGACGAGGTGCAGTCGATTGCTGACGAAAAGGACGCAACGCCGGCACAGGTCAGCCTGGCGTGGCTTTGTCATCAGGACGTTGTTGACGCACCGATCATCGGGCCGCGGACGATGGACCACTTGGAGGAGAACGTCGGTGCACTTGACGTCGACCTAACCGACGAGGAGTGTGCCCGAATCGAGGCTCCGAAACAGCCACAGTGGCCGGTCGAGGGCAAGGACTGACCGATGATCTCGATGGATAACCATGCACGTTAACTGCGTTCTCAGTTTCCCTGTACACACATGGACGACAGCGAACTAACCGATGTCCTCGAAGATGCCGGTCTCTCTCCGTATCAGGCGGAGGCCTACGTGGCGTTGCTTGGGCTGGGGACCGCATCGGCGACCGACATCGCGGACTCCTGTGACGTTCCGGACCCGCGGATTTACGATGTGCTCCGGGACCTGGAAACGAAGGGGTATATCGAGACGTTCCAGCAGGACAGTCTGACCGCTCGCGCCCGCAACCCAGATGTAGTCCTTGAAGACCTGCGGTCCCGGTCGAGCAAGTACCTCAACGCGGCAGAAACGATCGAGGAACGCTGGAACCAGCCCGAGATATCCGACCACGAGGTCAGTATCGTCAAGCGGTTCGAGACGGTCGTCAGCCGGGCCCGAGAACTCATCGAAGCGGCCGAAAACCAGATCCAGGTCGGTGTGGACCCGGAGCAGTTCTACGCGGTCCGTGAGGAACTCATCGCCGCCCACGACCGCGGCGTGAACATCAAACTCAGCATCTGTACGGGTGCTGGTGAGGACGTACCGCCGCTTTCCGACATCGAAGGCACCTGTGCGGAGGCCCGGAACCGCGAGATTCCAGCCCCGTTTTTCGTTCTCGTCGACCGGACCTGGACGTGCTTTGCCCCACACCACGACTCGGTCAACGAGTACGGCGTCCTCGTCAAGGACCGGACCCACACCTACGTCTTCCACTGGTTCTTCCTGACCTGCCTGTGGGAGATCTGGGACACATTGTACACTGAGCGGACGCCGGAAACCCCGACGACGTACGTCGACCTTCGCCACGCTGTCCGGGATATCGAACCGCTGCTGAACGAGGACGCGACCATCGAGGCCGTCGTCGTGGGGTACGACACGGAAACCAAAGAATCGGTTGAGCTGACAGGGCGCGTCACCGGCATCGACTACACCGGGAGTAACATCGGACGGACGGACCCGGTCCCACTGGCACAACTGGCCGGCCGAATCAGTGCGACGCTGGTCACTGACGACGGGACATATGAGGTCGGTGGCTGGGGGGCTGTCATCGAGGAGGTCGAGGCCACCGAAATTACGATTACGAACGTCGAGTACGAGTAACGAGACGCGATTTTCTCGGGACGAATAAACCTTCCCTCAGTTTGTGCGTTTGAGGTCTTCTGTGTGGCAAACAGCTGTTTGACCTATCCCTGCGTATATATACTGAAAGATTTATACAGTGGCGAACAGTCAATAAAGTATCACTATCGCCGGGCCGCCGACGGTAATTAACAACACCTGTGGTTAATTATGGACAACCTTTAAGATGTGTCCGGGATAGCTCAGAATAGATATGTCGGACAATGGCACAAGCGGCGAGCGGAACTCAACAGGCGTCTCCCGGCGACGGTTCGTCCGTGCTGCCGGAGCAGCAGGTGTCGTCGGTGGACTGGCAGGCTGTGCTGACTTCGTCGGCGGCGGCGACGGCGGTAGCGGTGACGGGAGTGACGGTGGATCGACTGGTGACGGGAGCAGCAGCGAGACCACGACGGTCCAGTGGGGTTTCGACCCGGTGGCCGTCCAGAACAACGGCGACGCAATCAAGCAGGCACTCCACGACAACGGCCTGTCGGACGACATCGAGATAGAGTTCGTCCCGCGTGACCAGGACACCGGTGCGGCCCGGTCGAACTACAACCGACTGCTCTCGGCCGGCGAGACGAACCCGGACATGTTCCTGATGGACAACGGCTGGACGAATATCTTCATCCAGCGAGGGCAACTCCAGAACCTCTCCGAAACGCTACCAGAGGACCTCCTCTCGGACGTCTCGGACAACTACTTCTCGGCGTTTACCGACACGGCACGAAATCCGAGCAACGGGAACCTGTTTGGTGTGCCGGTGTTCCCGGACTTCCCGACGATGCAGTACCGCAAGGACCTCGTTGAAGAGGCCGGCTACAGCCCCGAGAGCAACAACTGGGCGACTGAGCCAATGACATGGGAGGAGTGGTCGAACATCGCCGCGGACACCTACGACAACGCTGACGTTGACTTCGGCTTCACCACCCAGTGGGATATCTACGAGGGAACCTCCTGCTGTACGTTCAACGAGGTCATGTCCTCGTGGGGCGGTGCGTACTTCGGCGGCCGCGACAACCTCTTTGGCCCGATCGGGGAGCGACCGATCACGGTGAACAACACCGAGGTCCACAACGCCCTGAACATGATGCGGAAGTTCGTCCACGACGAGGACTTCGGCGGTCAGTTTGAGGGCTACGGCGGCGGCTTCACCCCGACCGAAATCCTCGGCTGGAAGGAGGAAGACGCTCGCGCGCCGTTCGTCAACGGCAACGCTGTCTTCCACCGTAACTGGCCCTACTCGCTGGCGCTTGGCGGCCGTAACCCGGAAGAAACCGAGGACCCGGCGCTCGGCGAGAACCTCGGTGCAATGCCGATTCCGTACGCGGTGCCCGAGAGCGAGGCAGCACAGCCCGGCACGGGTGGCTCCACAGCCGCGCTCGGTGGTTGGCACATGACCGTCAACCCCAACAGCGAGCAATTAGACGCCGTGACGCAGGTCATTCGTGCCGCAATGGAGCCGGACTTCCAGCTCACGCTGCTGTCTGTTCAGGGATGGCTGCCGCCGCGGCCTGAACTGTTCAACTCCAGCGAGGCCCAGAACGTGCCCGTCGTTGGCCGGTACATGGACACGCTGCAGGTCGCTGGTAACAACACGATGCCGCGCCCGGTGACGGCCGTTTGGAGCGACCAGTCCAGCAAAATCGCACAGCAAGCGAACCGTGCAGTCGGGCAGGAAGCCTCCTCGGCTGACGCGATGGCGACACTCGAGTCCTCGCTCGAATCGACAGAACAGACCTGAAGGCACAGGCAAGCGTTACAAAACCACCCCTGTGATTATTTACCATGACACATTCAAACGACGGACGGAGGTAACCGAATGAGTACAGAAACCGGCCGTGAATCCAGACGCTCGGGGGCACTCGTCAGCGTGATGCGGTGGATGGAGAACCTCAGCGACACGCAGTACGCGTATCTGCTGTTGGTGCCCGTGTTCGTCCTTCTGGGCATCGTCGCGCTGTACCCGCTGTTGCGCACCTTCGAGCTGTCGCTGTTCGCGCTCTCGGCGGACTTTTCAAGCACTACCTTCGTCGGCGCTGGGAACTACGTCGAACTGTTCACTGGCGAAAAGAACCGGTACCTGCCGGGCGGAACGACATTCCTTCCCGAAGGAGTTGGCACGAGTGCATTGCTGAACAGCGCGCTGGTCGTCACGATAATCTTCGCCGTCGTGAGTGTACTGTTCGAGACACTCATCGGCCTCGGACAGGCACTCATCCTCGACCAGGACTTCTACGGGCGGCGGTGGATTCGCGCGGCCATCATCATCCCGTGGGCTGTCCCTATCGTTATTCAGGGGATGATATTCTTCCTGATGTTCAATTCGAACGTCGGGTTCCTGACGCCACCGCTTGCTGACCTTGGATTGCTCGCGCCGACGAACACGCTCAACGACACGGCAAGTGCGACGTTTATCATCATCGTCGCCGATATCTGGAAGACGTCGGCGTTCATGGCCCTGCTCATTTTGGCGGGGCTCCAGAGCATCGACAGAGGCCTGTACGACGTGGCGAAGGTCGCCGGCGCGACGAAATGGCAGCAGTTCAAGCTCATTACGTTCCCGCTTATTCTGCCGACCATCGGCGTCGCCGTGCTGTTCCGGTCGGTGCAGGCGATGCGTGTGTACGGCATCATCGATACGGTGTCGAGCTGTACCGTCGTGCCGTCGCTGTCATGCATGGTCGTCGCGACGTTCACCACCCGTGAAGGGACGTCCGCGGCCATCGCGTTTGTGACGGCCGCGATTATCGGTATCGTCGTGATGGGACTCATCGTCTGGCAAGGGGAGGACGCGATCTAACATGGCTACGTCAACCGACACTCAGGAGCAGTCGAGCGACGGACCGCTACAGCGCTGGACCCAGAGCGCCATTCAGGACCCCGAAAAAGTGTACCGGGCGCTGTTCTACGTGGCCATGATTTTCTTCCTGGTGACGACGCTGTTCCCCTTCTACTGGCTCATCGTGCTGGCGGTGACTCCCGAAGGAAACCTGCTCTCGGGCAGTTTCCTCCCGACGGTGAACCTCTTCGGCGTCAGCGGGACGTTCCCGCTGCCAGTTCCGAAGGGCTTCAACCCGGGTGCGTTCGTCACCGTCTTCGAACAGGTGCCGTTCCACCTGTACATGTTGAACAGCTTCGCGCTGGCGGTCACGACGACGGTCATCGTGCTGTTCGTCGCCAGCCTCGCCGGCTACGTGTTCGGCCGCCTTCGGTTCCCCGGCCGCGCACTGCTGATGCTCGGTATCCTGGCAATCAGCTACTTCCCGCCGGCCGCGTTCGTCATCCCGCTGTTTCAGGCGTTTGCCGGTAACGCGCCGATTACGGTTCCGTTCACGTCCATTCCGCTGTTTACCCCACCACGGCTGCTGAACACGCCAGGGTCGATGGTGCTGCCGTTCAGCGCGCTGTTCATGCCGCTGTCGATCTTCATCCTGACGACGTTCTACGGCCAGATTCCCGACGGGCTGGAGGACGCCGCGCGGGTCGAAGGAACGACACGACTGGGCGCGCTGTTCCGGGTCATCATGCCGCTGTCCGCGCCGGGCGTGGCGACCGCGGCCGTGCTGACGTTCATCGCCGTCTACAACGAGTACTTCTTCAGCTCGATCATGGCAACCTCGCCGGAGGCGGCGAAATGGTCGCCGATCGTCGGCGGGATTCTCAGCTACCAGACCCAGTACACGACGCAGTTCAACCTCATGGCGGCCGCGAGCATCGTCGGGGTCCTCCCCGTCGTCATCCTCGTTATCGTCGCACAGGAACGCATCGTCAGCGGACTGACCTCAGGCGCACTCAAAGAGTAACACAATGGCAAGAGTACGACTCGAACACGTGACGAAACGCTACGACGACCAGGGTGACGTGGTCACCGCGGTCGACGACATGAACCTCGACATCGACCACGGCGAGTTCATCTGCTTCGTCGGCCCCTCGGGTTGCGGGAAGTCGACGACGATGGAGACCATCGCCGGGCTCACCATCCCGACCGAGGGTGAAATATACATCGGCGACCGCGAGGTGACGAACCTCCCGCCGAAGGACCGCGGCATCGCGATGGTGTTCCAGAACATCGCGCTGTTCCCGCACATGGACGTGTACGACAACATATCCTTCGGGCTGCGGCTGCGGGACTATCCACAGGACGAGATTGACCGACGGGTCGAGCGAGCCGCGGACATCGTCCAGCTAGAGGGGATGCTCAACCGGATGCCCGAGGAGATGTCCGGTGGACAGCGTCAGCGCGTTGCCATCGCCCGCGCTATCGTGCGCGAGCCCGACGTGTTCCTGATGGACGAGCCGCTGGCGAATCTTGACGCGAAGCTCAAGGTCCACATGCGAACAGAGCTCCAGCGCCTGCACAAGGAGCTGGACACGACTATCATCTACGTGACCCACGACCAGGAGGAGGCGATGACGCTGTCAGACCGGATCGCCGTCCTCGATTCGGGCCAGCTCCAGCAGATCGACCCGCCGCTGACCTGCTACAACGAGCCGGATAACCTCTTCGTCGCCGGGTTCATCGGCTCGCCGTCGATGAACTTCGTCGAAGGGACAGTCACTGAGACCACACTGGAGACGCCGAACTTCTCGCTCGAGTTCAATCCGTCGTCTATCGAAGGTGTTGGAGTCGGTGACAATGTGACGCTTGGCATCCGCCCGGAGGACATCTATCCGGGCGACCTCCAGTCGGAGGTTCCCGATCCCTCGGGAATGATTACGGCGACGACAGACATTCTCGAACCCATGGGCGACGAAATATTCGCCTACCTGCTGCTGGGCGACGGCGAAACGTCGATGTCTCAGGAACTGGCGACGAACGACCAGTTGCTGATGAGTATCGACCCCGACTCGGATCTTGAAGAGGACGAAGAGCTGGGGGTCGTCATCGACCGACGGAACGTTCACCTGTTTGACTCGGCTACCGGAGAGGCGATTGTCCACGACCTCATCCCGTACGAGGCCGAAGGTACTGCATCCAGTAGCGAAGTAGAATCAGACGACTGATATGAGTAGCCACCTCGCGATGCTGTATTGGAGCGGGATGCTCGTGCTGTTTTTCTTCTGGGCGTACGGTATCGTGTCGTTCGTCCTCGATCTGAAGAACAAAATCGTCCCCGGAATCATTCAGTATCGGCGCGGCCGACGCCGTGAGAAGGCGAAACAGGAACAGGAAGAGGAACGTGAAGAGCGTGAACAGCAGTTGTATTAATCCAATTTTGTGACACCTTTTACCAATGACTGAGACCGTTCGGATAGGCATCATCGGACTGGGGAACATCGCGGACATTCACTGTCGGAACCTCCGACAACTCGACCAGCCGGTCTCGATAGCGGCGGGCGTCGACGTCGATGCCGATGCGCGCCGCCGGTTCGCCGAAACGTACGACGCGGCAGTGTACGAGGAAGCCGCGGCGATGTTTGAGACGGTGGATGCCGTGCTGGTGACGACGCCGAACAGATACCACGAGCAGTACGTCGTGGCGGCGCTTGAGGCGGGGCTTGACGTGCTTGTCGAGAAGCCGCTGGCACACACGCTCGAAAGCGCCGAACGGATCGCTGCGGCTGCTGAAGTGGCCGACGGGTTCTGCATGGTCGGCTTCCACAACCGCTTTGCCGACCCGGTCGAGACGCTTGTGGGCTACCGAAACGCGGGCGACATCGGTGCGGTGTCACATATCGAAGCGAACTACATCAGGCGTCGTGGCGTTCCCGGCCGCGGGTCGTGGTTCACGCGCAACGACGTGGCGGGTGGCGGGTCGCTCATCGATATTGGTGCCCATGCTATCGACCTGGCGCTGCACGTCGCCGGCCATCCGGACGTCGTCGAGGTGTCGGGTGACACCCGCGCTCAGTTCGGCATCGACGAGGAGTACGCCTACGTCGAGATGTGGGGCGAGGATCAGGACGCAGCCGAGTTCAGCGTCGACGATTCCGCCAGCGCGTTTATCCGCTGTGGCGACGGCACAACGATATCTCTGGAGGTTGCGTGGGCGACGAACCGACCGGACAGTCAGGAGTACTACGTTCGCGGGACGGACGCAGGCGCGAAGCTCGACCTCGCAGACCAGTCGCTGACACTGTTCGAAACGGCCGATACTGGCCGGATGCACCACCGGACAACCGACATCGAGACACAGCGGTCTGACCCACAGCGAAAGGAGCAGGCACGGTTCGTCTCGGCAGTCCGCGACGGGACGCCACCATCGATGAACACCGTCGAGCAGGCGCTACGGGTCCAGCGCGTGATGGACGGAATCTACCGCTCCAGCGAAACTGGTGCGGCCGTCAGCATCGGTAGGACAGAGACCTGAAGAAAGACTTAATCCCCAGTGTTCTCACTCTCTGCCTGGCATGAAAGTGATTGGTGTTACGCGGGACGACGACGGTCCACAGCTCTTAGAGCGGGAGCGACCGTCGCCTGACCCGGGCGAGGCACTCGTCCGCACACTCCGCGTTGGTGTTGACGGCACAGACCACGAAGTCCTGAACGGGTCCCACGGTGGGTTCCCCGACGGGGCAGACCACATGATTCTCGGACACGAGGCGGTCGGCGTCGTCGAAGAGCCCAATGGCACGGGGCTCGAGGCGGGGCAGGTCGTCGCACCGACCGTCCGACGGAAACCGAACGGCGAAACGAACGAGTACTTCCGCCGGGGTGAGCCAGATATGGCACCGGACGGCGAGTACACGGAACGGGGCATTGTCGGCGACCACGGCTTCATGGCCGAGTACTTCACGTCGCCGGCGGATTTCCTCGTCCCGGTCCCCAAATCGGTCGCAGAGTACGGCTTCCTCGTTGAGCCGCTCTCTATCACCGAGAAGGCCAACGAGCACGCGTATGCGACGCGGGAACCGTTCGACTGGCGACCGGACTCCGCCTGCGTGCTGGGCAACGGGTCGCTCGGACTGTTGACGCTGTGGATGCTCGACCAGGAGTACGACCGGACGTACTGTGTCGGTCGGCGGGACCGCCCTGACCCGACGGTCGACATCATCGACGAGATCGGCAGCACGTACGTCGATTCCCGCGAGACACCGGTGGACGAACTTCCGGATGCCTACGAGGCGATGGACTACATCTACGAGGCGACCGGGTTCGCCCCCCACGCGTTCCAGACGGTCAAGGCGCTCGACCAGAACGGGGTCGGCGTGTTGCTCGGCATCCCGGAGCCGTGGGAGTTCGAAGTCGATGGCGGCTCGCTACACAACGAGATCGTCTTGCACAACAAATGTCTCATCGGCACGGTCAACTCACACGTCTCGCACTTCGAGGACGCCGTCGAGACCTTACAGGAACTTCCGGCGTGGCTGCTCGATGATTTAGTCACGACGGTTACCGACCCGGAACACGTCGAGGCTGCCTTCGAGGATGGGGACGATCAAATAAAAGCAGTCGTCGAGTTCGATTCGCTGTAAGTCCTCGGGTACAACCGCGCCCGAGCTTTTTCGCCGCAGTATGGCCTGGATATACCCCATCCAGAAGAGGATACATCGGGAATATGTAAGATAATAGATGTAAGATGGTGAGGTATTTACTCGCATACGATTAATTTGTTCCACCATTCAGACCCGAAAATTCGGGAGATATAGATGATTTATCGGGATTGATTCGAATGTCAAATGCTGACTTTCGCTATACAGAAGTATTAAGTGCGAATCTTCAATAAGGAATTATGAGGTATTGGTGCAACCATGACTGACGACAATTCAAATAAACGGTTGACGCGGCGTAACGCTCTTCGGATTGCTGGTGCAGCAGGTGCGGCCTCGCTGGCTGGCTGCGGTGGGAGTGACGGCGGCGACGGCAGCAGCGGCGACGGCAGCAGTGGCGACGGCGGTGACAGTACCAGTGGTGACGGCAGCAGCGGTGACAGCAGTACTGACAGCGGGACACAGTACAGCACACTTGAGGTCGCCCACTGGTGGGGTGAAGGCGACGGACTGGAAGCGATTCAGTCCGTCATGGACGCCTTCAAGGAGCAACACCCGGACGTTCCGTTCGACGAGAACCTCATCGCCGGCGGTGCCGGTGACAACCTGCAGGCGAACATCCGGACACGAGTGCAAAACGGCAACCACCCGAGTACGTGGCAGGCTTGGCCCGGAAACAATCTGATGCCTTTCACCGATGCGAACCTGCTGAAGGACATCGGCGACTCCGTGTGGTCGGAGAACAGCATGGAGGACGCGTACCTTCAGGGTGTCAAAGACGCGGCTCAGCCCGCCGGAAACTACGTGACGGTTCCGCTCAACATCCACCGGATCAACAACCTCTTCTACAACGTTGAGGTCGTCGAGGACGCCGGGGTCGACCCGACATCCCTCGAAACGCCGTCTGACCTCGTCGACGCAATGGCGACGGTCGACGAGGCTGGCTACACCGGAATGGCACACCAGACCGGGTCACCGTGGTCCAGCTTCCAGATGTTCGCGACGGTCCTCCTCGGCGAAACGGACGCCGAGACCTACAGCGCCATCTTCCAGAACGGCGAAGTCGACGCCAACAGCGACGCGCTGGAGTCGGCAGTCGAGACCACGCAGTCCTATCTCGACTACATCCCGAGCGACGCCGGGTCGATTTCCTGGACCGAGGCCAACAACCAGGTCATCAACGGCGAAGCGGCGTTCCTCCACCAGGGTGACTGGGCGGCCGGAACGTACATCACGAACGACCTCACGTACGGCGAGGAGTGGGACCATGTGACATTCCCGGGTACCGACGGCAACTACGCACTCAACATGGACTCGTTCCCGTATCCGGTCAACAACCCGTCCCCGGAAGCGACCACGCTGTGGTGCCAGTTCGTCGGGACGTCAGAGGCACAGGAGATCTTCAACCCGAAGAAGGGGTCGATTCCGCCGCGGACTGACGTGGACACCGACCCGTTCAACGACTTCTCCAAAGACCAGATAGAGGACTTCCAGAACAGCGATGCCCAGCCGCCGTCTGTGGCACACGGCCTGGCCGCACCGCCGGCAGTCAAGTCCTCGCTTGAATCCGCTATCTCGTCGCTGAACTCCGGTGCTGCGCCCGCGGACGTCGTCTCACAGATCTCCAACGCCTACTAATAGCGCATCGCAGCGCGCAGTTTTTTCGCTGTAGCAACTCGAACAATCGGGGTCCGCAGGTGGCCGCTGTGACGGAACAGTGAACAGTAGCGGATAGGCGCGCGACTGGGCCTGAAATTGTCTGCTGAGGAGAGTGCCGAAGTTCTTAGTACTCGACTCGCAAACGCCACACTATGTCTAGTGACGACTTGGAAGCATCGCTCGAACAGGTAATTGCGCGGTTCAATCTCGGCGAATACGAGATTTCAGCCTACCTGGCCGTGTTGCAACACGGCGAGCTGACAGCGTCGGAGATATCGGAGAACACGGACATTCCACAGCCGCGGGTGTACGATACGGTTCGAAGCCTCAGCGATGTTGGGCTGGTCGAACTCAAGGAGTCCCGACCGATGAAGGTCCTGGCTATCGATCCGCGGGAAGCGTTCGAGGGCATACAGGACTCGCTTGATGACCTCGTTGACGACCTGTCCTCGCGCTACACGGCGCCCGCCCGAGAGCCCGAAGCTGTTTCGCTCGTCAAATCCCGGCCGACGATACTCCGGTACCTCGAAGACATAATCGAAACGGCCGAGTACGAACTGACGCTGTCGCTGACCCCGGCCCTGTTAGAGCGGTTCGAAGACAGACTGGCAAGCCGGAGGCAGTCCGGCATCGCTATCGAGATCCTCATTTCACCGGGCGTCGACGCTCCCGACCCGGCGCGGTTCGATTACGAATCCATCGCGACCACGGTGAAGGCTCGTCGCGGTATCACGACACCGGTCGTCGCTGTCGCCGATGGAAACTACTCGATGTATGCCACCCGCGAGAGCGTCCGCGGTGACACGGACCGGTACGGCGTCATCTTCAATCGGTCGGAACTCGGATTTCTGGTGTCCGGGTTTCTTAACACGGTGCTGTGGACGACTGCCGAAACGATTGCCAGTGACGGCGAAGCGCTGCCGTTCCCGCGCCGCTACGGGACGATACGGCGCTGTATCTCTGATTTGATGACACTAGATGGGGAGTTCTACGCGACTATCGAGGGCCGGGACGTAGAGACGGGCGACCACCGGGTCATCGAGGGCAAAGTGGATCAGGCGTCGTTCAGTTCGAACCGCGAGGTCGCGACGCTGGTCGTTGAAACGGCCGATGGGCCGGTCGAGGTCGGTGGACAGGTCGCTGCGTTCGAGGATATCGAAGCGTACGAGATCCGAATCGGGACGGACGAACCGCCAGAGAACTGATCCTGTCCTGTCGGCTGTCGCTGTTTCTCACGATGGCTGCCCGAGTATAGACAGTCGATACGGGAACAATGGACAGCAGTCCATACTAAACGGACGCGGCTGGACGAGTCGACCGCTGAGACAATGAGCACCGTGGGTGGGCAACCCACGGCGATTGCATGACCCTTCGGGCTGGCGAAGTATGTCAGAGGCACGACATCGCCGGGCCCGAACGTGGCAATTCCACGAGACCAGCGTGCTCCATTGCGTTCAGCGGGGACGTGGTCTTGCGTGGACAGCAACAGTGTCTGCGTCGTGAGCGGTAAAAAAGATGGACACATTGGCTGCAATAATATCCAGTGCCCGGGAGAATAGTGTCCCATCTGAAGAACATTCCATTACAAATGGAAACTGATATGTACGAAAAATATGAGCTATAGTATATGGGGACAGTATGGGCGTAGAATCGCTTATTCAGTACGTCCGAACGTCGTCCGTCCGGACGGACATCATCGGTTCGCTGTGTCCCAGAGCCAAGGCCACCAACGAACTGCTGTCAGCAGTCACTGCCAGCGAGTCAGCGATCTACGATGCGCTTTCGAACCTCGAAGGCCGCGGTCTGGTCACCTCGATGGATGACGGGTGGCAACTGACCGGCACTGGCCGTCTGGTCGCCGATACGATCCACCGCCAGCACCGTCTTGAGGAACTTTTCGCTGTGGCTCCCCAGTACTGGGAGTCCCACGATACGTCAGTGCTGCCACAGCCGTTCCGGTGTCGCCTGCCTGAACTTGACGAATACACGGTCGTCCGCGGCACACAGACTGATATCAACCGTCCCGTCCGCGAAGTCGTCACCCGCGTTGAGAGTGTCTCTAGTTGCGATGTTGTCTCGCCGGTCTACCACCCTGAGTACGAGGCTGCGATGCCAGACAACGCCGATTCGAGGCTTGTGGTGAGCTGTGCTGTCATCGACGAAATCCTCGGCAAGGAGTCCGTCTCACTGGATACGAATCGGTACGAGGAGACGACCGTTCGTGTCACGCCGGTCCCGTACGCACTCGCCGTCGCCGACGACTGGATGATTCTGACGCTTCCAGAACTCGACGGAGCCTGGCCGTCAGCGAAGATAGTCTCGGAAGCGGATAGCGCGATTTTATGGGCAAGAGACCTCTTTGCGCATCTCTGGGAGGATGCAACCCCGATAGAGACGTATCTCGCCGACCGCTGATTTTGGCAAACCTAAACATTCAAGAACCGTGGGTTCTGACGGATGAGCAATGGCTATTCAGGGTTCGCGGACCGAAGGACTGGGCGGCTACACGTTCGACGACCTCGCGGTCGTCATGGGGACGTACAACGAAGAAGAAGCGATCGGCACCGTTCTTGATGATATCGCGACAGTGACCGACGGGCGCGCGGAAGTCATCTGTGTTGACGGGTCCAGCGACCGGACACCGGAGATCGCCCGCGACCACGGTGCGACAGTCCTCGAACAGGAACCACAGGGGTACGGCGTGGCGGTCCGTGAAGCCGTGTTGACACCGGATCGGCCGGTCGTCGTCACGACGGACTGTGACGACACGTATCCGATGGAACGCCTGCCCGACTTCCTCGCGGAGATAAACGACGGGGCCGACGTCGTTAGCGGCGACCGGCTGTACTACGGGGCCGAACAGATGCCTGCGATGAACAAGCTGGGGAACGAGCTGTTTGCCCTGCTCGCAAGCGTGCTCATGGGCAAGCGCGTCCACGACACGACCACCGGAATGCGCGCCTACCGCCGTGAGGTCCTCCAGAAAATCGTCTGGACCGAAAACACCGGACTCTCGGCCGAACTCCTCATGCGGCCGCTGATGCGCGGGTACGACGTGCGTGAGCGTCCTATCGAGTACGACGAGCGGAAAGGCGAGACGAAACTCGACCCGTTCTCCGGCGGGGCCGCCATCGCAAAGTCTATCGTTCGGGTCGCGCTCGAAGAACGGTTCCGCTAACGGACCGAGCAATCGCCGCCGGGACCCGGCTTACCGGTCGTTCGGTGGCTGCTGATAGCTACTCGTTCCGCCGGGGTAGCCCTGCGGATTCTCGATACCGACAAGCTCGCCGCCCGTCGGCGAACTGTACAGCGCAAACAGGAGGTCGTTGACGAGGTAGTATCGCACGCGGTGTCGCGGGTCGCCATGTGGGTCCGGGTCGGAAGCGTTGACACCCATTCCTCGCAGCGTTTCTTCCTGCGTCTCTGTGTCTAACGCAGTGAAGACGGTGTCCTCCCACTCTCTGGTGTAGGCGTCCAGATCTGCAACAGCGGTCGCCATGTCCGCCGCCCGCTCGGGGTCTGCCTCGACCCGTCCGGCGACGTAGCTGTCGACGAACTCCTGTACGCCTGCCACCTCGCTCGGATAGACAATAGCGGCGACGGCGCGGTACGTCTCGCGCTCGTGCTCGCCGAACTCCGATTCGGACGCATCAGCGTCGTCCTCGGCTGACTCGACAGTATCGTCGTCTTCGGACTCGTTCCAGGCGAGCGCCGCCGCGCCACCGGTGACGGTGACACCCGCCGCGCCGAGCGCTTTCAGTGCGTCACGTCTGGTGAGTTCGTAGTCAGTCATCGATTAGTTTCACGTATTTTCCGCCGTCGTGGTTGCGTTCATGCCGATTCCATCGCGGTGCGCGCCCGGGACGTAAGCTGCTTCGCCGTCACAGCGGCGCTGATCCTTACAGACTTCGAGCCGCGGCGTCAGCGTCCGGACGCCGCCGTCCGTCTGTGCAACTGGGAGTTCCGCCCGGTATTCGAACCCTGCGCCAGTGCCGTAGTCGACGAACATGATGAGCGTGACCGACCCGTCTTCCGGCGTCGGCACGCCGACCTGCTCGTCGATGCCGTCGCCGGTGAGCCGTGTCCGATTCTGGTCGGTCGAGAGCTGCAAATCGAGCTTGTCAACTCCAATAACCGTCGCATAGTCGTTCTCACCCTCGCTTGTGAGCCGCATCGAAACCAGCGCGGCCTGCTCCGGAACTGCCGCCGATACATCTGTCCGAACCGTCTCGCCCTCCGCCACAGACACCGGCTGGAGTCGCGGTTCGACGGGCAGCCCCAGATACGGGACCCACTCGCCGCGGAACACGTAGCGGTAGTAGGTTCGGTCCGGGTAGGCGTCGATAACTTCGAACTGTCTGTGTTGCATCGCGTAGACTGTGTCGCCGTTGAAGCCCGGGTCGTTGCGGACTGACTGGAACGGATGATTGAGCCAGTCACCGTACGGCGTTGGGAGTAAGACGAGACTGTTGTCGAGGTCCCGCTCCTCGAACGGCTCGTAGGCCTGTTCGAACTGCTGGGTCACTTCGTAGTTGTCCGAAACCGGCTCGGCCGCCGTTGTGACGGCCGCGCCGCCGCCCAGCGCCGCGCCACACAGCGCCACCGCGAGCAGGACCGGGCGGACCCGGTCCGCGCTGACCCGCTCTGTGACCAGCCGCCGCGTCCACTGGGCAACGGTCACGACGCCGACAGCACCGAACGCAGTTAGCGGAACAAGCATATCGACGTGGTAGAACGGCCCCAGGAAGGCGACCAGACCGTCGGTCGGGTCCGAGAGGTCCCCGAGCATGTTCACGGTGCCCCAGAAGTAGCCATTGCCGAGCGGAACCGTCAGGAGGACGCCGGCCAGCGCAGCCTGTCGACCGTCTATCCCGCGGCGCACGACAGCCCCGAGGCCGATAGCTGCTGCCACCGTCCCAAGCGGCCCGGCGACAACCCACTGGGTGACGAGTTTCCAGAGGAGTTCGGTGTTCGCATCCAGCGACATCGCCGGCGTGAACTCCCGAGAGTAGCCCAGAATCTCACGGTAGCCAAAGCCCGGCCCGTCCTGCGGGGCGAACACCTCGTAGGGGAACAGCATGGCGGAGCCGGTGACGACGTGGTTGTATGCAAGCGTCGCGGCGACACCGGTGAGCCCGCCGACAGCGGTCAGCGATAGGCGCGTGAACCGCGCTGGGTCCCGCGTCCGGAGCGCCCACAGCGCGTGGATAATGAACGGCGTCGCAAACAGCACGGCGGTGTATGGTCGCGCAAAGAAAGCGAGGCCAATCGAGAGGCCGGCACAGGCCGCTGTCTTTCGGCTTCCGGTCCGGTCGGCGTGGAGGTACGCCGCGGCGAAGCCGAGGTTCCAGAGCGTCGTCGGCACGTACGAGAGGAACACCGAGGCGTCGATCAGAAAGAGCGGCGACCCGAGCATGAGGACACTCGCCACCACGCCGGTTCGAGCGTCGAAAGCCTCGCGGACGGTGTGATACGTCATCGCCAGCGCGCCGGTCGAAATCAGGCCGAGCGCAACGCGGTACCCGCCTAACAGTTTCCCGACGGCGAACATCGCCGCCGGAACCGGCGCGTACTTCGGATACAGCCGCTCGCCGTCGGCCACGAAGAACCACGGTCGGAACGACTCCTCGACCGGCGGGTAAATGAACAGTTGTCCCTCCAGCAACATCGCGGCCTGCTGGAGGTAGACGCCCTCGTCGTGGTTGGTTGTGTGATGTGGAAAAACGACGTGAGCGAGCGCGAAGACGACGACCCCGCCGAGCAGTGCCACCAGCCCCGCCTGTACCCCCGGCTGGCGCAGTCGCTTCATTCCGTTGGATACCAGGCCAGGTCGTGGTCGGCGACCAAGTCAACCTCGACGGGCTGGCCCGGTTCGAACGTCTCGACGTGGTTGTGCATGCAGTGGACGACATCGCCGCTGTGGAGTTCGACCCGGTAGACGAACGAGGGGCCGTTGTACTGGCGGTGAACGACGTAGCCGTCGGCTTTGGACTCGTTTGTCGGCATCGCCTGCAGGTCGTCGGGCCGGACGAGCACGTCAACCATCGCCCCGTTGTACGCCTCGACCGGCCCGTTCAGTAACTCGACATTGAACGAGCCCAGCCCCGTCTCGATGCGGTCGTTGGTCACCCGGGCGGAGAGGAAACTCGCCTGCCCGAGGAAGCTCGCAACGAAGCGGCTTTCGGGGTTTTCAAACACTTCAGCGGGGTCGCCGATCTGGGCGATGGTCCCGTCGTTCATTATGGCGACGCGGTCGCTTATCGACAGTGCCTCCTCCTGGTCGTGGGTCACGGAGATGGCGGTGACGCCGGCTCTCTTGAGGATTTTGCGAACCTCCTCGCGCATCTCGACACGCAGGCGCACGTCCAGATTCGAGAACGGCTCGTCGAGCAGGAGGACGTCTGGCTCCGGAGCCAGCGAACGGGCGAGCGCGACACGTTGTTGCTGGCCGCCGGAAAGCTGGCTCGGCATCTTGTCGTGATGGGCCGAGAGGTCGACTAGCTCGAGCAGTTCGTCGACCCGTTCCGCGACGGCGTCTTCTTCCATCTCGGTCAGGCCGAAAGCGATGTTCTCGGCGACGGTGAGATGCGGGAACAGGGCGTAGTCCTGAAAGACGATGCCCACGTTTCGCTCCTCTGGCTTGCGGAACGAGGAGCCGTCGGCGATGACTTCGTCGGCGATCGATATCTGTCCGTCAGAGGGGCGTTCCAGTCCGGCAATCATCCGGAGCGTCGTCGTCTTCCCGCAGCCGGACGGTCCCAGCAGTGTCAGTAGTTCGCCGTCTTTCACGTCGAGCGAGAGGTTCTCGACGGCGACTTCGTGACCGTAGTCTTTGGAGACATCGTCCAGTTCCAGCACGGTCCGGTTCGGGTTTGCCACCGCTGCGTCCACGTCGTCGAAGTCCGATGTTTGCTGTGTGCGTGTTTGTCGAGACATTAGCTTGTGTCCTCCCGTCGAAGAATGACCAGCATGGAGAGTCCGGAAAGGCCAACGAGCACGAGGGCCGGAACCGCCGCCTGTCCGTAGTAGCCGGCACCCTGGACGAGCCAGATGTACGTGACGAAGGTTTCGAAGCCCGTCGGGCGTAACATCAGCGTTGCCGGCAATTCCTTCATGGTCGTCAGGAACACCAGCGCGGCCCCGGCGGCGATACCCGGGGCAACGAGGGGCAAGACGACCTTCCGAAACGCCGAAAGCGGGTGATAGCCAAGCGACCGCGCCGCCTCGATGTAACCTGGGTCGACCTGAAGAATCGAGGATTCGGTCGTCCCGACGGCCTGCGGGAGGAACCGAATCACGTAGGCAAACACCAGCAGGATGACGCTCTGGTACAGGAAGGGGACGTACCGGAGGCCAAGGTACACCAGTGCCAGCCCGAGGACGACACCGGGGACGGCGTAGCCGACATACGTAGCTCGCTCGGGAAGCGACGAGACACCCGACGTGCCGCGCGCGGAGAGATACGCTATCGGGAGCGCCGCCACGACACAAATAGCGGCTGCAGCGGCCGCGAGACCGACCGAGTTCCAGGCGTAGGCCGCCTCGAACGCAAAGCCACCGGCACTGTAGCCCGTGCCGGAGCGCAGGAGCCACTGCAGCAGGATGCCGATGGGCAACACCAGACACAGTGTCGCGATGGCACCGCAAAACAGCAGTGCCGGGACCTTCCAGTAGCCGAGCCTGATGAGCCCGGGCCGGCGCGAGCCGCTGCTGACGTAGGCACCGTCCCGCCCGGCGCTGAGGCGGGACTCGACGGCAAGGATACCGAGCGCCATCACGAGCAACAGCATCGAGAGCACGGAGGCATAGTCAAGCCGGCGAGCGCCGAACTCGTTGTAGATCATCCGGGTGAACACGTCGTACTGCATAATCGCCGGTGTCCCGAAGTCGGAAAGGGCATACAGCGCCACCAGCAGCGCGCCAGCGGCGATACCGGGTGCGATCTGTGGCAGCGTGACGCGGCGGAACGCCTCCCAGCGCGTGTGGTTCAGTGTCCGGGCGGCCTCGACGACGGTCCCGTCGAACGACAGGAGCGACGCGCGCGTGGTCAAGAACACGTACGGGTATGTAAACAGCGTCAGCACCAGTATCGCGCCGTGCAGGCCGTAGATAGTCGGAATTTGCTCAATTCCGAGCGGCGAGAGCAGGTCCGCGAGGACGCCACGGGGGCCAAACGCCGAAACGAACGCGAAGGCCCCGATATAACTCGGGACGACCAGCGGCAGTGCGGACGTAATCGTCCAGAATCGCTTGAACGGCAGGTCCGTCTGGGCGGTGAGAATCGCCAGCGGAACGCCGATAAGAATCGATGCGACAGTGACGCCAGTCACCAGCGCCAGCGTGTTCAGCGTCACCGAGACGGTCGTATCGCTCGTCAACAGTTCGACCGCACGCGCGAACTCGATTTCGCCCGCCCGGAGAAACACCCACACTAGCGGCGCCAGTAACAGCAGCGAGATCGCGAGTGAGACCACTGCGAGCAGCGTGTGCGGCGACGAGTCTCGTTCCGATGTCGTCGCCTGCTCCCGAAGCCGCTCGTACCGGTCTTTTGTGCCCATATTAGAGGACGCCAGCGTCCCGCAATAAGTCAACGGTTCCGGCCACGTCGGCCAGTTCGGTCAGGTTGATCTCTGGCGGGTTCAGTTCGTCGATGCGTGGGAGGTCGCCGACCGGTGCGACACCCGGAATCATCGGATACGCGAACGTCCGGGTGGCGAAGAACTCCTGTGCCTCCGCCGAGAGGACGTGCCGGACGAAGTTCGACGCCAGGTCCGCGTTGTCGGTTCCATTGATAATTTCGAGGCCCGAAACGTTGACGAGTGCGCCAGCGTCGCCTTCGGTGAACGCGAGGCCGATCGGCGAGTTTTCGCGGGCCGACTGGACCCGAAGCGTGTAGTAGTGGTTAGCGAAGCCGGCGGCCAGTTCCCCGTCAGCACAGGAATTGGAGACGCGGAACTCGTCGTCATAGGTGGTGATGCCGTGGTCCTGCATCGCCTGAAGCCACGACATCGTCTCGTCGTCGCCGCGAATGAGTCGCATTGCGGTGACGAACGACTGGAACGCGCCGTAGCTCGGTGCCCAGCCCATGCTGTTTTCGAGGGCAGCCGCCTCGGGGAACTCCTGAACCGTCGACGGGATATCGGATTCGGATATCTGGTTCGTGTTGTACGGGATCGCCCGAGCGCGACCAGCGATGCCCACCCAGCGCCCCTCGCTGTCCTGGTACGCGTCGGGGACCGTCGAAAGCGCCTCGTCGGGGAGGCTCGCGGTCGCGTCGGCGTTTGCAACAGCTCCGAGCGAGCCGGCGTCGATGGACATGAACACGTCAGCAGGACTTGCGCCGGCCTCGTTTTCCTCGATGATGGTGTTTGCGAGGTCGCTGGAGGCTTCGAGCCGGTGGTTCGCCGTGAAGTCCGGATAGCGCTGTTCGAGCAGATTGATGAGGTCGAGATAGAGTCCACCCTCCCCGCCACCTAGATATAGCGTCAGTTCGCCGCTGAGGTCTGGCAGGTCTTCGATCGAGGTGCCACCGGGAGCCTCCCGCTGTGCGACCAGTGGGCCGGAGCCACGGAAGTCCGACAGGGAAATTTGCTGCCCAGTTGTGGTTCCGGCCTCGCCGTCACTTCCGCCGTCGCCACCGTCACCCCCACTGAGGATGCCGGAACAACCGGCAAGCGCTGTCGCAGCAGTTGCGCTGCCGAGAGCAAGGAAGCGGCGTCGAGACTGCGTCGCGTTACGTCCAGTCATATCGTTAGAATCACTCATTGTTTGATTTAGGGTTGCCTAAACAACTTAGGCCTTTCTAGTCGTCGGCGGTTGCGGGGACCTGTTCCGTCGCGGCGGCGTCCAGCTCGTCGAGACATTCCAGCCAGTCGAGCATGAATTCGCCGCAGTAGTTAAGGAAGGCACCGTTTTCCCAGTCGCTGAAATCGCCGTCGGCCATCGCTGTGGCGATCGCGTCGAACACTTCGGCGTAGGAGTCGGCGTCTGCACCGGCTTCGTCGACGATCTCCCAGACGTGCTCGTTGAGTTCGAGCCCGTGAACCTCGTTGGTCAGGTCCGAAAAGGTCGACCGGGGCGCTTTGTTGTGCTCACACAGCGGGTCGCCGTTGTAGATCTGTTTGCCCAGCACGTCACAGGCCCGCTTGAGGAACACGCCCGACCAGATGTCGTCGAAGCGGCCGACATCCCATTCGTTGTCGTCCATCGGGAGCTGGTAGAACGCCGGGATGACTTCGCGGCGGAATGCGAGGTTCATCGAGCAGACGGTGAGGTACTGGCCCTCCGCGGCGACGAAGTCATCGCCGAAGTCCGCCCCGCTGGTACGGGTCTGCGCCTGCCCCTGCAGGTCGCCGTCCATCAGGATGCGAACCGCGTCAAGGTCGGGCACGTTCGTCCAGAGGCCCTGCGAGGCGACTACGTCGTTGACCTGCGTTGCTTCTGTTGCAACCGTCTCATCCATCGCGGCGTAAGGGTAGCCACGCGGGTAGAGGCCGTGCTCGTCCTCGTTCTGGTAGAGAACGTTGACCCACTGTTCATCGGAGCTGACCGTCTCGATTTCGCCCTCGAAGGCCAGATTCGACATGTGGGTGCCGAAGAAGTCCGCGTCCTCGTGTGGTAGCGTGTCGTCGTCGATGAATACGCCGTACTCGTAGTCGTTGGCCCACATATAGAGGAGACCAAACGATGTCTGGGCGTGGCTCGCTTCGGGGATAAGGTGTGAATACTCGCTTGTGCCGTGGTTCTCAAACCACGCCTCGCGGGCGGTCCCGTCGTAGACGGCCCCGTCGACGCCCTCCTCGTCGAGCATCTGTTCCATCGCGTCGGTGTCACAGAAGTCCTCGGTGATGAGCACGACAAACAACCGGTCAAGGTCGAATCCGTGTTCCCGGGCGTTCTCGAAGTACGAACGCATACATTCATGATTTCGAATCGTCGGCACCATCACGCAGATGTCGGCTGTCATGTGCTGCCTCCACGTCTTTAGGCCATCCTAAAAAATATGGCGTTCTCACTTTGTTTCCCTCGTGAGTCTGTTTTCCAGCTATCACTTCTCCTGTAACTGGTATATCATTATATTCCAAATCTGGCGTTTAATGTTGTATTAGGAGAACTATTATCTGGCTGTGCTTTGCCAGATTAGGTGATGAGCGTACGAAGCAACAGGGCTCCCATCAATCACAAATGAACCTGGACAATCAAACCTGTGTCGTCACTGGGTCCTCACGCGGTATCGGTCGCGGAATCGCCAAAGACCTCGGTGCTCACGGGGCCAACGTCGTCGTTAACTACCGGTCCTCGGAGGCGGAAGCCCGTGCCGTCGTTGAGGATATCCGCGAACGCGGTGGCACCGCTATCGCGGCGCAGGCCGACGTGGCGAAACTCGATGAGGTCCGGGCGATGCGTGAGAAGGTGGCCGACGAGTTCGGTCCCGCGGACGTGCTCGTCAACAATGCCGGCATCACCATCGACAAAAAGTTCGAGAACATGACCCGCGACGACTGGGAGACGGTGATCGATGTCAACCTCGGCGGCGTGTTCAACGGGACGAAGGCTTTCTATGATGATATTCGTGACGCCGACCACGGCCGACTCATAAGTATCTCTAGCGTCGTCGGCCAGCAGGGCAACATCGGGCAGGCCAACTATGCGACGACGAAATCCGGGTTGTTCGGATTTACACGGACGCTTGCGCTCGAACTGGCACACACGGGCTCGACCGCGAACTGCGTCGCGCCGGGCTTTGTCAAGACCGATATGCTAAAGGAGGTGCCCGAACGCGTGCAGGAGAAGATTCTGCGGGAGATTCCGCTCGACCGGTTCGCACGCGTCGAAGACATCGCCGGCATCGTGAGGTTCGTCGCCAGCGAGGAATCGAGCTACATGACAGGACAGGTACTTGGTGTTAACGGCGGGATGGAGTGGTAGGATGAGTCAACAGGAAGAACCAGACGACGAGACTGGGGCGCCTGACGACGCGGTCGAAGAGTTGCGACAGAAACGGGCCGAAGCCGAACTCGGGGGCGGTGAAGCCCGTATCGAATCCCAGCACGAGAAGGGCAAGATGACCGCCCGCGAGCGTATCGACTTCCTCGTCGACGACGGCACGTTCAACGAGGTCGATCCGTTCGTCGAGCACCGGTCGACGAACTTCGGCATGGAGGAGAAGCGCTTCGCCGGCGACGCAGTTGTCACGGGCTACGGCGAGGTCGACGGCCGGAAGGTGTTCCTGTTCGCCCACGACTTCACCGTACTCGGTGGCTCGGTCGGCGAAGTCGTCGCCGACAAGATCTGCAAGGTGATGGACCGCGCGATCGAAAACGGCGTCCCGGTCATCGGCCTCAACGACTCCGGCGGCGCACGCATTCAGGAAGGCGTTGACTCGCTGGTCGGCTTTGCCAAGATATTCGAACGCAACACCAAAGCCAGCGGGCTCATCCCCCAGATATCCGCGATTATGGGGCCATGTGCGGGCGGGGCCACCTACAGTCCAGCGCTGACTGACTTCACCTTCATGGTGCAAGACACCAGCCACATGTTCATTACCGGGCCGGACGTCATCGAGACGGTGACCGGCGAACAGGTGTCGAAAGAGGAACTCGGCGGCGCGGGTTCGCACTCTACCAAATCCGGTGTTGCCCACTTCTCGTACCCGTCGGAGGAGGAGGCGCTCGAAAATATCCGGCGGCTCCTGTCGTATCTCCCGGCGAACAACATGGAGGACCCGCCGCGAGTCAAGCCCTGGGACGACCCCGACCGGGAAATTCCCGGCGTGACCGATATTGTCCCGTCAGCACCGCGCAAGCCCTACGACATGACGAAGGTCATCGACGCTATCGTGGACGAGGACTCCTTCTTCGAGGTTCACGGCAACTGGGCGCGCAACGTCGTCGTGGGCTTCTCGCGGATGGACGGCCAGTCGGTCGGCGTCGTCGCCAATCAGCCACGCGTGAGCGCGGGGACACTCGACATCGACGCGGCGGAGAAAGCGGCCCGGTTCGTCCGCTTCTGTGACTCGTTTAATATCCCCATCCTCACGCTCGTCGACGTGCCCGGATTCATGCCCGGCACGGACCAGGAGCACAACGGCATCATCCGGCGGGGCGCGAAGCTCATTTACGCCTACGCCGAGGCGACGGTCCCGCTGCTGTCGGTCGTCGTACGGAAGGCCTACGGCGGTGCGTACATCGTCATGTCCTCGAAGTTCCTGGGCAGCGACGTGAACTACGCCTGGCCCGGTTCGGAGATGGCAGTGCTCGGTCCGCGGGGAGCCGTCAACATTCTCTACCGGAACGAAATCGCGGACGCCGACGACCCGGATGCCAAGCGTCAGGAACTGATGGACGAGTTCCGCGACGAGTTTGCCAATCCGTACGGGCCGGCGAAACGGGGCTACCTTGACGACGTTATCGAACCGAAAGAGACGCGCAAGCGCCTCATTCAGGACCTCGACCTCCTGCAGCGCAAGCGCGAGGACACGCCGCCGAAAGACCACGGCAACATCCCACTGTAACATGGCGACTCACGATACACCACAGCCGGACACGGAGGCGGCGCTGCCCACTGCCAGCGCGGACCCGGACGACCTGTCGCTGTCGATACCGGCGGACGCATCACAGGCAGAAGCAGCGGCTATCACCGCTGCGATCAGCGCTCACCTGACCGACCGCCAGCGGGCTGCTGTGGCCACAGCACAGCGGCAGACGGTCGAATACGTGGACGAGTGGAGGCTCGCCGGACGGCTGGCGAGCGTGGGCAAACGCCGCCCTCCCAGCAACGTCAAGCGAGGCGATGAGTGGAAGGCAGCGGCGCGAGCGCGGTACTAAGAGTCGGTAAACTCCTGCAGTACTTCCAGATCGCGAGTGGTCCGCATGAACTCCGACAGCGACCGCTCGGCCCCACAGTCGTCACAGGCAAACTGTGTCTCCGGGGCCGGGAGGTCGGACACTTGCTCTTCCCAGGCGACTGAACACGCCGGACATTGGAGTTGAAGCCAAGCCTCCTGCATATTTCGTGTGTGGTTAGCACACACGGATATACTTTGTGTGGATTCTCACTGTCGAGGGCTGTGGTGCTATTTTGCGATTCGGGGCGCTTTTGGCCTGCCTAAATATGAGAAGATTTAAATTGATTAGGCAAGCCTAAAAAGACATGAACCGACGAGAGTATATCGTTGCGGCCGGTGTTGGGCTGGCAGGTACCGTCGCTGGCTGTTCGGGTCAGTCCGAGGCCGGGAGCGGTAGTGACGGTGGGGCCGATGAGTCGACGGCGTCCGGGACGACGGCTGCGGAGTCAACTCCGACGGCGACCACCGAAGCGACGGATTCGAGCTACGCAGTCTCGATGGAGCCGGTCGGCGAGGTCACCTTCGAGTCAGTCCCGGAGGTCTGGGTCGCGAACAACGGGAGCTGGGCAGATATGGGGATTGCGCTTGGCCTTGATGCCCCGGAGGGGGTCTGGCTGCCGTCGCGGTATCACACTCAGTACTACGACGAAATCCCGGGCGTCAGCGTCGACGGGAACTCGATTCAGAAGCTGTGGGGCGACAGCGGTGTCGGCAAGGAGCAGTTCTACGAAATAGATGCCGACATCCACGTCATGGACCCGAACTTCCTGCAGAGCCGCGGGTCCTGGGAGCAGTCTGACATCGACGAAATCGAGTCCCAGATAGCCCCCTTCTTCGGGAACAGTATCTTCTCGACGGGGTACGAGTGGCACGATTACACCTACTACACGCTGTACGAGGCATTCGAGAAACTCTCCCAAGCGTTCCAGCGGACCGACCGGTTCGAGGCGTTCCAGTCCCTCCACGAAGAGTTCCGGACGAGTCTGGACGACATTGTCCCGGACTCGGAGTCCGACCGGCCGGAGGTAGCTATCGTATGGGCCGGCAGCGACGAGCCCACCAGCTTCTCACCGTACCTCATCGAAGACGGGACCAGCTTCAAACAGTGGCGAGACCTCGGGGTACGCGATGCCTTCGCGAAGACCGATGTCAGGGACTTCCACGCAGACCGCAGCAAGGTCGACTTCGAGACCCTGCTCGACATCGATCCGGAGTACCTGCTCCTGCGGGGGCAGGAGAATAAGACACGCTCGGAGTTCGAAGACACGGTCGTCAGTTTCCTCGAAGCGGACCAGACTGGGAGCGAACTGACGGCGGTACAGAACGGGAATGTGTACCGCGGTGGGCCGCTGTACCAGGGACCGATAACGAATCTGGTCCTCACAGAACGGGCCGCGTCGCAGGTGTATGAGGTTGACCGGGAGCTGTTCGACCGCCAGCGCGTCGCCGATATCGTCGCCGGAGACCTGTAAGGACCCATGGCCGGAGCAACCCGACTCACTACCGAGGCTGCGGGGGGGCTGGGAGGATGGAGAGACACGGCTCCGGTCGGGCGGCTCTGTGGCTGTGTCGCCATGGCTGGCATTGAGCACGCAGTAAGCGGAGCCGTCGACGCGTATCGGCGCGCGACTAAACACACCGTCACCGATGTACCGGGTTTCGGACCGACGCCGAGACAGACACTGTAGCAATGGTTGGACGCACACTCGCAGACATCCGTGACAGGCTCTCGGAGCTTAGTGTGGCTATCGGGCCGTATCGCGTTGTCAGCGCCAAAACGGGCACGCCGCCGTTCCCGGTGTCGGGTATGCAGTTCCCGGACCGCGAGACGGCTGCCGAAGCGGCCAGCGTAGCGACTGCCTACCGAAGTGCCCTGCGTCGATACGACCCACGTGTCACCGTTCACGGCCTCATCGTCTGTGAAGCGCCGTGGGGGACCGATGCCGTCAGGACCGCCCCGTCGTCGCTTCCGGAGTACTGTCACACGGTCGCCGGGTCGCTGTTCGAAGTGCTGTCGGGTCGCCATCGCTCCGTCGAGCAGGCAGTTATCGACAGCTATCTCGAAGCGGCCGAGGAAACCGAGAACCGCGAGCGACTCTGTCTGGCGATGCTCGAAAGCATGGCCACGGCGCTCGCAGAACACCTCGACCCGGAAGTACAGGCGGACACCCTCCGAGAAGCCGCCGGGCAATTGCCGCGAAAGCCAAGCGGACCCGAGCCGGTTCGGGACGCCATCGCCGACCTCGAAACAGCGGGGTTAGTTGACGAGGCAGCAATCGAATCCGCAGCCGTCGGCCCTGGCCGCTGTGCCAGATATATCACATTACAGAACTATCGCCCGACGCTGTCGGACCTCCGCTGCCCAGTGTTGCCGATTGCCGTCGAACTACTGCGCCGGACGAGTATCACGCCACAAATGGCACAAGCGGAGCGAACTGCGGATGGCTGGCGACTGCTCGTCTCACTGGCCGGTGACCAACCCGCCGAGGGGCTATCTGTCGTCACGACGACTGCTTGAACATTCCACTCGTTCTATAGGTCAGACCGTAATACATACACGAGACCCCTGTGACGGCACAGGTATGGGAGTCGCAGTAATCGGCGCGTCAATGACGAAATTCGGGCAACGCGACGTCTGGATCCGTGAGTTGCTCTCGCAGGCGGGCGAGGAGTGTCTCACGGACGCCGGCGTCGCGCCCGACGACGTAGAGCACCTGTACGTCTCGAACATGGCCAGCGGTGAGTTCGAAGGCCAGACGGGAATTATGAATCTGCTGGCCCACGACCTGGGGGTGCTTCCGGCCTACAGCGAACGGGTTGACCAGACCTCTTCCTCGGGTGGGGCCGGCATCTACGAGGCCTGGCAGTCAGTCGCCAGCGGGGCCAGTGAGATGACGCTGCTGGTCGGCGGCGAAAAGATGACCCACAAGACGACGGGCCAGGCGACAGACATCATCGCCTCGATCACCCACCCCGACGAGTACAAACACGGCGTGACGCTCCCGTCCTTTGCCGGGATGACCGCCCGGCACTATCTGGAGCGCTTCGACGCCCCCCGGGAGTCACTCGCCCGGGTCGCGGTCAAGAACCACAGAAACGGCGTGGACAACCCCAAGGCGCAGTTCCAGAAGGAAATCACGATGGAGAAAGCGCTTGAGTCGCCCATCATCGCAGACCCATTGCGGCTGTATGACTTCTGTCCGATTACGGACGGCAGCGCCGCGCTCATGTTCACGACGGAGGAGCGGGCCAAGGAGATAACCGACGAGTACGCGCTGGTTTCCGGTATCGGCGGGGCAACCGACACCCACGTCGTCCACGAGCGCGACGACCCGACAATCATGGGCGGGGTCGTCGAGTCGAGCAAACAGGCCTACGAGATGGCCGGCCTCGGCCCCAACGACCTCGACGTGGCTGAACTGCATGACATGTTCACCATTCTGGAGTTCCTCCAGTTGGAGGGTATCGGTGTCGCCGACCAGGGAACGGCCTGGGAGATGGCGATGGACGGTGCGACGGCCAAGGACGGCGAGTTGCCGATCAACACCTCCGGCGGGCTCAAATCGAAGGGGCATCCGCTGGGGGCAAGCGGCGTCGCGCAAGGCGTCGAAATCTACGAACAACTGGTCGGCGAGGCCGGGCCGCGACAGGTCGAGGCCGACACCGCACTGGCGTGTAACGTCGGCGGGTTCGGAAACTGTGTCATCACCACCATCATGGAGGCCGCAGAATGACGCTGGAAGCAGGTATGTGTTCGAACGGTCACGTCTCGTACCCCACGCATCCGCTGTGTCCTGAGTGTGGCGAGCCACAGGAAGAGAGCTTCGACCTCTCGGACCGGACCGGCGAAGTCGTCACCTGGACCCACTCGACAGCGACGCCGCCGGGTGTCCGCGAGCCCAACACACTCGCTATCGTGGAGTTCGATGTAACGGACATCGACGACGCGAGCGACGAGTTTGTTCGCGCACTCGGGCAGGTGACCACCGATGAGGTCGAAACCGGTGACACGGTCGAACCCGTCTACATCGAGGAACTCCGCGACCCCGACGCGGGTATTAAAGTGCCCGAGAGTCAGGACTGGGACGGCTACCGCTGGGACCCAGTCTGATCAGCTCTCCTCGCTCTGCCTGGTGATGCGGCCCTCCGTCGTCGGCGAAATCGTCCCCTGTTCTTCGATGGTGTTGATAATGAGGTCCGAGAGGAGCGCCCCCTCGTTCGAGGAGACGAGGACGGTCGCATCACTGAGCATATCGTAGCCGTCGCCGCCGCCGGAGACGAAATCGTTCGTCGCAAGCGTGTACGTCGCGTCCGGGTCGATTGGGTCGCCACCGGCAGTCGCGTCGACGATTCGGTCGCCGCTCTCCGCGGTGGGGTCGTACGTGTACGTGATACCGCTCACCTGCGGGAACCGGCCAGCCCCCGCCTCGACGCGGCTCACCCCGTTTTCCAGCGCCGCAAGCAGCGTCTCGCCGGTGACTTCCAGCTCGGCTACGTTGTTCGGGAACGGCAGGATGTCGACGACGACACGCCGCGTGATCGCTACCGGATCATCCTCACTTGCGTCTTCGAAATAGAGCCTGTCTGTCCGAATCCCGCCGCCGTTCATTAGCGCTGTGTCCGCTTCGACGTCAGTGCGGATGGTGTCGGCGACGAAGTTCCCCATGTTCGACTCGCGCGCTCGGACGACAGACTGCCGGGTGTCAAGCGGCTGGGTGGTCTCGCCGATGACCACGTCCAGTTGCCGTTCCAGTTGCGTCTCGTAGTGGTCCTGAACGAGACTGACAAACGGGTCCGTTCCGGCCGAAGATTCGCCGACGTTGTGGAGGACGAACTCGTGGTCTGTGACGCCGGATCCGTCGATACCGAGCGCCAACTCCCCGAGGTACTCGTACTCGTCGCCGACGAACGAGAGGACGGTGTCGTTGATGACTTCCGGTTCTTCGAGTAGCGACGCGGCATGGTCCCCGATGATAGCGTCGACGCCATCGACCTCCTCGGCGACAGTTCGAGCGGTTTCACTCGCGAGATGGGAGAGCACGATAACTGCGTCAGCGCCGTCGGCCCGCATCCGTTCTGTTACGTTCTGCAGCGCCGATGCCGGCGCAAGTACGTCGGTGTTCTCTCCGATAGAGGTGACTTCGGGGGCCTCCGGCGTAATGAGGCCAGTAACTCCGAGTGTCACGTCCCCAACATCCGTGAGGACGTACTGCTGGGCGCCTTGCTCGGCGGCGAAAACCGACCCATCTTCGCGGATATTCGCGCTGACCCTGGTGAAGAGACTGTCAGACACGCGCTCGCGGAGGACCTCTGGCCCCATGTCGAAATCGTGGTTGCCGAACGTATCGAAGTCCAGCCCGCCGGCGTTGAACGTCGAGACGACGTGGCGTCCGTCGAACACTGCCGACAGGACTGACGATGCAAGGTCGTCACCGTTGCCGACCCTGAGTGTGGTGTCGGCGTCTTCGGTGATTTCGTTCATCAGCCCGAAGTAGCGGGCGACGCTCAATTCCCCTGCAGAGGCGTTGGCAAACCGTCCGTGGACGTGGGTGTCATGCAGGAACGTGACAGTGGTTCCGTCCGTCTGGAGCGCGCCGCTGGCGGTCGTCGAGCCGATTGCGAGGCTGCCGAGGACAGACGCACCCGTCCCGAGTACATCACGACGTGTCACCTGTTCTGTCATATAAATGTGTAGTACTACGAACAGAACTTTATAATTCGTGTCGCGGCAATGGTGGTAGCCGGCCAGAACAGCAACGGAACGGACGAGAGCTACACGGTCGAGACAGTCGTCGAACCGGTGTCCGGGAGGGTTCCCGTCTCACCGAGTTCCGCGATACATTCCTCGACTGATTCCGTCCGGCCCGCGTCGGCAAAGGGGGCCACCTGCACGAGAGTGTCGTCCTCGTAGACCGCGAGACAGACGGCCGGCATGACGAGCTCTCGGCGTTTCTCGCCTGTCGTCGAACTGTAACAGAGCCGGGTGTCGAAAAACGGCGCGAGACAGACACCGGACTCGCGGGCCCAGTCCGCGAACTCGTTGTACAGGTCCCGTTCGATCCCGTTACCGGGGCCCTGCAGCGGAACGCGTTTCTCCCATTCCACCGTTTCGATGTCGTCGAGGACGCCGCGGCACACCAGCTCTTGTAGCTCACATTTGATAGCGGTACAACGTTTCTGTGATGGCGCAGGGAGGTCAGACCGGACGAACAGGGTCGCCCGACGACCGCCCGGAGCGGTAGAGCTGGACATCGGTACTCATACCTGTAACTGTGCAATAATAAATCATTATGTTTGTAGAAGTATATTTTCACACCACACTAGAACTCGTTACTCCTCGCCGTTTCCGTCTCCGTTTTCGGTACCAGTGTCGTCCCTGTCTGGGCCCTCGATATCGTCCTTTATCGACCGCAGCTCGGCATCTACGTCCACAGGAACGTCAGTAACTTCATCAGGGTCGACCGCCTCACTCACTTCAGATTCAGCGGCTAACCTTTCCCGGATCTGACCGCGTAATTGTTGGGCATCCTGAATGAGTTCGCGGGCTTCCTCATCTTCCGGCGTCCCCTCCACAGCCTGCTGAAGGTCTGTCAACGCACCGTCGAGGCGGGAGAGCGTGGCCCGGCTCAGGTCACTCGCACGCTGTCGCACCTCACCCGAGGCGGAGCCCGTCGATGTCGGCCGCCCCTCGGCCATCCGGAGGGCTCGCCGGAGTAGCTTCAGTGCCTCGATGTTGCTCTTCAACACGAGGATGACCGCGGGGATAGTTACATCGCTGGTGAACCGGAGGAGTTCGCCCGGTGTCGGCGGCCGCGGAAGACCACTGTCGGTCGTGGGCTCGACCTCCGTCTCCAGGTCCTGTAGCGTCGTAACGAGATCCGTAATCAGGGCGGTAAGGTCGTCGTCCGAGCTCATACCTCTCTCTTGTCGCCTCAGGTACTAAAGGCCGCGCTGTGTCGGCGATCGGTTCCGGGCCATTTCTGCCCTCGATGCAGGGGCTGGCGTCCGCAGATGATTAGGCCAACCAAAATCCTTTTAGCTTTAGGGGTACCTAACTCTGATAATGCCATCACAGACGGACGATGTCGAGACCTCCGAGGACCGCCCGGACGTTGCAGCACTGGACAGCGGTGCTGACAGAACCGTGTTTACTGAAGACGGGAACCGAGACGGCTGGATTTCGACTGACGTAACCGTTGACCTCAGACGGTAGTTCGTCCGCCCCCGCATTGCGTTTCTCTTTCCTCCGAGTCTGCACTGTTTTCTGCTGGAACGGTTCACACCACGCTATACACCTGAGCTAGGTAGTGACTAGCCGGCGAAAGAAACTGAGAGAGAAAGCCTTGTGCCGAGTTAGTCCAGCACGAGCGTGTCGTCTTCGAGGTAGTGCTCGATGTGGTGGGCGTCTTCCTCGGTCTGGACGATGATTTCTCGGAGGATCTGGGCCGTGGCGTGGTCACCGAGGTTCTCCGCGAGGTCGATGTGGTCACGGAGCGACTCGATGATGTCGCCGTACATCTCGAGGTCGTTTTCGAGCGACGTTCGGATGTCGTACACGTCCTGTCCTTCCGGCTCTACCGACGCGTGCTCCTCCTGTGCCTTGCCGCTGGAGATGGGCGTGCCACCGAGGGCCTGTGCTCGCTCTGCGAGCTCGTCGGCTGCCTCTTCGGCGTGTCCGGCAGCGTCGCCGAGGAACAGGTGGAGGTCACGGAACTCGGCACCCTCGACGTTCCAGTGGTGCTTCTTGACCTGATGATACAGCGTGTATGTGTCCGCCAGGTCCTGATTCAGCGCGTTGATTACCTGCTCGGACTTCTCCTTGTCGAGGCGGAGTTCGTTCTCTTCGACTTCCCCGAACTCGCGTCGGACGTGCTCTTGTGTTGCCATAGTCATCTTATCGTACAGGTGGAAGCCACTTAAAGATTGTTTTGTGAAAATATGTTTTCGGGAACCCAAAAATTATATTCTCAGATGGAAGGGCTGGTTACCTGAACTGAAATATTATCCGCTGATCACAACTGTCGCTTTAGCCCGGGCGCTGCACTTGAGATAACCGGGAATATATCTACTATGACGACGGCCGGGAAACAACGAGCGCAACGGCGTTTTCGTCGATAGTGCTGCTGTCAACCGCTGTTTCGCGGAGGACTTGCTCCTGATGGACTGCGACGACCGCGGCAAGCAGGTAGTCATCGAGTCCGAGATGCGCGCCGTACTCCTCCCAGACGGTCTCCCTGACAGCCATAAAGAACGTCTCGGGCGTGCGGTGTAGCACCGCATCGTCGAATCGCTTTCGCCACTCGTAAACGAGGTCCTCGACGCCCGGATTCTCACGCATCGTTCGCTGGTGGTCGGCGAGCGCGTCCCGCAACCGCTCTTCGTCGACGCTGTTCGTCCCCGCAACGCCACGGACCACGTCGTCGTCAAACGGTGCTGGGAGTGTTGGGTCATTCATTGGACGCCGCTACAGGGGTGGTGAACAAAAGTACCGTCACACCGAAATCGCGGTAATGAATCGTCTAGATTCCCGCTCGCCGGGAGTTCCCCACACATATATTCGGGCCCACCGTAACCATCGAGTAGAGGCATGGGACGATTATCGACGTTGTTTGCGCCGGAACGTGTCGCAGTGGTCGGGGCGACCGATTCGGAGGGATCCGTCGGTCACGCGGTCACCACGAACCTGCTCGATTCGTTTACAGGGGAGGTCGTGGCCGTGAACCCGAACAAAGAGACAGTACTTGGATTGCCGTGTTACGACAACCTCGCCGGCCTGGACGACCCCGGGTCGGTCGACGTTGCCGTCGTCGTCGTGCCGCCGACGGTGGCGGTCGAGGTCATCGAGAACGCCGGGGAAGCGGGTATCGAAAACGTCGTCGTCATCACCGCTGGCTTCGGTGAGACTGGCAGTGATGGGGCCGAACGTGAAAAGCGGCTCCGGGAGGCGGCCAGTGAATACGACCTGAATCTGGTCGGCCCGAACAGCCTCGGCGTGATGTCGACCCCCGTCGGGCTCAACGCCACTTTCGGCAATGAGATGGCCAGCGACGGCGACATCTCCTTTATGAGCCAGTCGGGCGCGTTCATCACCGCCGTGCTGGACTGGGCCGCCGAGCGCGATGTCGGCTTCAAGGACATCGTCTCGCTCGGGAACAAAGCAGTACTCGACGAGAGTGATTTCGTCGCTGAGTGGGGTGACGACCCTGATACTGATGTCATTCTGGGCTATCTTGAGGACATCAATGATGGGTCCTCGTTCGTACAGACGGCTCGTGAGGTGACACAGGAGACGCCGATTGTGCTTGTCAAGTCCGGCCGCACGGACGCGGGTGCGAGCGCGGCCGCCTCCCACACCGGTGCGATGGCCGGGTCGGAGCGGGCCTATGAGGCAGGCCTCGATAAGGCCGGAACGCTCCGCGTTGAATCTGTGCAGGAACTGTTCGACTACGCGCAGATTCTCGCCGGCCAACCGCTCCCGGATGGAGACGAAATCGCCATCGTCACAAACGCCGGCGGTCCCGGCGTGATGACGACCGACGCCGTCGGCGACTCGGACCTGCAACTCGCGCAGTTCGGTGACAAGACGTTCTCCCGACTCCGCGAAGAGATGCCTGATGAGGCCAACATCTACAATCCGGTCGACATTATCGGCGATGCTCCCGCCGAGCGCTTCGAGACAGCCCTCGAAACAGTCCTTGCGGACGACAACGTTTCGATGGCCGTCGTCGTCGCCTGTCCGACCGCAGTGCTTTCCTTCGAGGAACTCTCGGAACGCATCGTCGAACAGCAAGAGCAGTTCGGGAAACCGGTCGCGGCGACGCTGATGGGCGGGAAGTCGGTTGACGCTGGTGCGAACGTCCTGAGCGAAGCGGGCGTGCCGAACTACTTCGACCCGGCCCGCGCGGTCGGCAGTCTGGGCGCGCTCAAGCGCTACCGAGAAATCAAAGCGACGGAGTACGAGGAACCGACGACGTTCGACGTGGACCGCGAGCGGGCCCGCGAGATACTCGAATCCGGCGCCCGGCGCGGGTCGAACCGGCTCGGCGTGGAAGCGATGGAACTGCTTGACGCGTACGGGATTCCGACACCACAGGGTGATGTCGTCTCCTCGCCCGTCGAAGCGGAGGCTGTCGCCGAGGAAATCGGCGACGACGTGGTGATGAAAATCGTCAGTCCGGACATCCTGCATAAGTCCGACATCGGCGGCGTCGAGGTCGCTGTCCCCGTCGAGGAAGTTCGCGACACCTACGAGGACCTCGTCGTCAGGGCGCGTAACTATCAGGAAGACGCGACGATTCTCGGCGTTCAGGTACAGGAGATGGTCGACCTCGACAACGGCGTCGAGACGATTCTCGGGATGAACCGCGACCCGCAGTTCGGACCGTTGCTGTTGTTCGGTCTCGGCGGAATTTTCGTCGAGGTGCTTGAAGACAACACTGTCAGTGTCGCTCCTGTCAGCGAGACCGAGGCGAAAGGGATGCTCGATGACATCGACTCTGCGCCGCTGTTACGCGGTGCTCGGGGCCGCGACCCCGTCGACGAGGCCACGCTCGTCGAGACAATCCAGCGGCTCTCGCAACTCGTCACTGACTTCCCCGCAATCGTGGAACTGGACATCAATCCCCTCGTCGCGACGCCCGACGGGGTGCAGGCGGTCGACCTGCGACTCACCCTCGACCAGGAGAAACTATGACCGACACGAACACGCTACTCGTCACATCACTGGAGGAAGGTATCGGCAAGACGGCAATCACGCTCGCGCTAGCGACACGAGCCCACGACGCGGGCTACGATGTCGGCTACATGAAGCCCAAGGGGACGCGTCTGCGGAGTGCGGTCGGCAAGACACGGGACGAGGACCCGATGCTCGCCCGCGAGCTACTCGATCTGGAGACCGACCTCCACGACATGGAGCCCATCGTCTACTCGCCGACGTTCATTCAGGAAGCCATCCGCGGGCGTGAGGACCCGGATGACCTCCGTGAGCGACTGCAAGAGGGCATCGAGACGTGTTCGGACGGAACCGATATGCTCCTCGTCGAGGGGAGCAGTGACCTGGCGACTGGCAGTATCGTCGACCTCACAGACATCGATATCGCGGAGTTGCTCGACGCCCGTGTACTGTTAGTCACCGGCTACGACACGCCCAGTGACACGGACGAAATTCTGTCGGCGGCCGAAGCGATCGGTGATCGACTGGACGGCGTCCTGTTCAACGGCGTCACCGACGCGACGGTCGACGAACTCGCCGACGACGTGGTCCCGTTCCTCGAAGGCGAGGGGATTCCAGTCCACGGCATTCTGCCGCGTGACCGCTCGCTCGCCGGTGTCACGGTTGCTGACCTCGCCCGGAACCTCGGCGCGGACATCCTCACTGGTGATGCCAACACCGACGTCCACGTCGAGCGGTTCAGCGTCGGCGCAATGAGCGGGAGCAGCGCGCTCGAACGCTTCCGGCGGACACGCGATGCCGTCGTCGTCACCGGCGGCGACCGCTCGGAGGTCCAGACGGCGGCCCTCGAAGCGTCTGGTATCAACGCATTACTACTCACTGGTGGGTTCCAGCCCGCCAGTGCGGTCATCGGACAGGCGGCTGAGAAAAACGTCCCAGTGCTGTCAGTCCAGTCAGACACGCGGACGACGATAGACAGAGTCGAGGAAGTGCTCCGAACCGGGCAGACTCGGAACGAGGCAACAGTCGACCGTATGCGGACGCTACTGGACGACGGCGTCGACGTCGAGTCGCTGCTGTCAGTTGACCTCTAGCACCGTCGTTTCGGCTGGGCGTTAGCCCGTTCCTAACGGAACATGGCCCGGTACTGAGGGGAAATCTCCAGATGAAACGTGCCTTACTATTTTAGTGATCGGTAGTCAATCATCAGATGGAGCCTTACTGGCTCCGTAGTGTCACACGACGGGGGTTTGCCCCCGTTCTATCCCCTTTGTGCTGACACACCGACAGCTACTGCTCGATAGCTGGCCGCAGAACCGATTGTTGGAGATGCGCTCTGAGTCCGTCAATTACGCTCTCAGGTGACTCGATGTCAAGGGGTGGCACCGGCCAGACAGTGCAGTCGGTCATCCGTTCGATACCGTCCGGATTCGTACGCTCAGCGGTTGTTTCGCCTTCGTACTCGTTGAGAACGACACCGACGACTGGCACGCCTCGTTGCCGGAGCGCCTGAACCGTCAGCGCCGAGTGATTGAGCGTTCCGAGGCCCGAACGGGCGACGACCAGCGCAGGAAGCCCGATATCCGCAACGAGGTCGATGACCTCTCGGTCGTCCGCGAGCGGGACGCGCAGGCCGCCGATACCCTCGACAATAGCTGTCTCGCTTCCCGCCACGACATCGGCGACCCCGTCGCGGATCGACTCGTAGGAAAGCGTGACATCGTCGTCTGCTTCCCGTGCGGCCACTTCTGGAGCCAGCGGTGGCGATAACCGCTGCAGACAGACTGCGGCGTCCGCCGTGCCACAGACGGACTCGACAAACGCCGCGTCGTCGTCCGGCGGGTATCCGGTCTGGCAGGGCTTAACCGCGACAGCCTCGGTTCCTGTCTCCCGCAGCCAGCCCGTCAGCCCGGCGGTCACGACCGTCTTGCCGACGCCGGTGTCGGTCCCGACAACGAAGACGCCGTCCTCGGCGATGCGGCCGGTCCCACGCACGGGTCTCGAATCATTGCTCGTCTCGCTCACAGCACGCCCACCTCTGTGCCGGCAGTCCGGAAGGCGTCGAGACACTGCGCGATGTCGTCGGCGGTGTGTGTCGCCATCGGTGCAACCCGGATGCGGGACGTTCCTTCTGGCACTGTTGGCGGTCGAATCGCAGGCGCGACGATACCGTGGTCGCGCAGGCGGTCGGCCAGTTCGAGGGCGTCACCACGGTCACCGACGATGACCGGGAGGATATGTGTCTCGCCAAGCACCTCGTAGCCCATTGTCTCCAGCCCGTCCCGAAGCGTTGCCACGGTATCCCAGAGTTCCGCCGCACGATCGGTCTCGCGGGCGATTCGTAGCGCCTCGCGGGCCGCCGCAGCGTTCGGTGGGGATAGCCCAGTCGAGAACACGAATGACCGCGCGGCGTTCAGCAGATACTCGATGAGCACCTCGTCACCGGCGATGTAGCCGCCCTGGCTCGCCAGCGCTTTCGAGAGCGTCCCCAGTTGGATGTCGACACGGTGACTCAGCCCCTCACGTTGCACGACGCCACCGCCGCTGTCACCGAACAGCCCCGTCGCGTGCGCCTCGTCGACCATCAGCCACGCGCCGTACTCGTCGACGGCGTCACAGATGGCCGATAGCGGCGCGATGTCTCCGTCCATCGAGAACACGGAGTCGGTGACCACGAGCCACTGTTCGTCCTCATCGACATCGGCTGCTCGCGTGGCCAGTTTCGCTCGCAAGTCGTCCGGGTCACAGTGGTCGTAGACGACTGTCTCGCTGGCCCCGACGCGGCAGCCGTCGATAATTGAGGCGTGGTTCAGCTCGTCCGAAAAGACGACATCCGGGGCCAGCGCGTCGATAGTCCCGATGTTGGCCGCGTAGCCCGACGAGAACACCAGAGCCCGCTCGGTCCCTTTCGAGGCCGCGAGGTCGCGCTCCAGCGCTCGGTGAACCTTCGTGTCACCTGTGACCAGCCGCGAGGCCCCCGCGCCGCTCCCAACGGTTCGTGCGCCCAGTTCGGCCGCTCGCTGGACTCGGCTGTCATCGGCGAGTCCGAGGTAGTTGTTCGCGGCGAAAACGACTTCCTCGTCGCCGAACTCCGGTGGGTCTCCTTTAGGGTCATCGGCAAAGCGGGTCCGCGCCGAAACGGATTCAGCGACTTCCAGATGGCGCCGGAGGTTCTGTGCGTCGCGCTGTTTGAGTCGCTCGTTCAAATCGAAGCCGTGAGTCATGAAGCGTAGAGTCAGGCAGTCTCAGAAACCAGGCATCAGGTCGGCGGGGCCGAACACGCCGTAGTGCCCGGCGCGGTTGTTCCGGACACCGGCTTTCAGATAGCCCAGTGCTGGCCCGTTGACGTTGGCCTCCATACTCGTCGCGTCATCGAGTTCGAAGGTGTTCGTTCCCGTCTCGCCGTCGAATGTCGTGCCCGTCACGCTGACCGTCGTCGTGGTCGGTTTCTCGTCCGAGCGCACGTCGAGGACGCCGCCGACGTGGACGTCCTCGGCATCGCAGATGCCCGCACGCTCCAGCAACACGTCGTCGGCGTGTTCCATGTCGTGGAACTCCAGCACGCCGTCGTGCTCGTCGATGAGCGCCTCGATTTCGGCTTCGCTCATCTCGCGGGCTGTCTCGATGTCGTAGCCGTCGAGGTGCGCGATGTCTTCCCGGACCGTCCCGCGGTTGTCTTCGTAACCGGACTTGAGGCCGACGCCCCACCAGATTTCGACTTCCTCGACCTCAACGAAGGACTGGGCGGCCAGCGCCGCCGCCCCCGTCAGGAAGCCGGGGGTCGCGCCAGCCCCACAGACGAACGTGATGCCGGACGCTTTCAGCAGGTCTTCGCGGTCATCGAGCATGCCGATGACACGGGAGCGTTTGAGCACGTCAATCATGACGCCCTCGTAGTCAGCCTCGGCGAAGCGCTCGGCCACACGCGGGATGAAGTCGTGTTCCAGGTTCGGCAGCGCCAGCAGAACGGCGTTGATGGCGTCGCTCTCGGCGATAATGTCGTCGATGGGCGTTTCCGTCGGCTCGCCCTGCGAACTGGCGACGATGCCGGCCTGCTCGCCGTGCTGTTTGACGCCGTCGGCTGTTTCCGCCGTGGCTGTGCCGCCGTCGGCGGCCATATCCGGGTCGTCCTCCGGCCCGCTGTCTCGCGGTTCATCACCGCTCGACTGTTCCGGGCCGCTTTGCGGCCCGCTCGCGATGTTGCCTTCCGTCGCCTCCAGCAGTTCGTCTACGTCAAGGCCATCGTGGTCGAGAGCCACGCCGTTGCGGTCACAGGCCGCGACGGCGGTGAGGCCGTCCTTGTGCTGTGAGACTTCGAGCGTCCGCCGTCCGATTCCACCGGTTCCAAGCACTGCAAAGCGTATGTCGTCCATTGTCAGTCGTCGGATTTGAGCTCTGATTTGGTCTGTGCTGTCCCTGCCGCCGTCTCGGTTTCTGTCTCGTCAGCCGCGCGTTCTTTGACCGCCTCGGGGTCGAACTCGTTGGCCTCGGTGTTCGGCTCGAGTCCGGCCTCCTCCATGATTTCGAGGTCGTCGGCTGCCGTCTGTCCCTCTGTTGTGAGGTAATCGCCAGTGAGGATGCCGTCCGCACCGGCCTCCAGCGCGGCCACCTGTCCGTCCGTGTCGAGATTGACCTCGCGCCCGCCGGTCAGGCGCACGCGGGACTCTGGATGGAGCAGGCGGTACACCGCGATGGTCTTGACGACTTCCTCGGTCGTGATGTCGGGCAGCCCCTGTTCGGCCATGGGGGTGCCAGCGACCGGATTCAGGATGTTCACCGGAAGCGAGGAGATGCCGATGTCCTGCAGGGCCATTGCCGCGTCGACCCTGTCGGTCGGTGATTCGCCCATCCCGAGGATGACGCCGGCACAGAGGTCCATGCCGGCGTCCTTGGCGACCCGGAGCGTCTCGACCCGCTTCTCGAAGGTATGGGTCTGGACGACCTCCGGGAAGTACCGGGGAGAGGTCTCGATGTTGTGATTGTAGTGGTTGAGTCCCTCGTCGGCCAGAATCGCGGCCTCCTCCTCCGTGAGGATGCCGAGACTGGCGTCGACCTCCACGTCCGTCTCGTCGCGGACGAGACGGATGGCTTCGAGGACCTCCGCCCACTCCTCAGGTCGATTCTCCTTCGAGACGCCTTTCTCGGCGACGACGATACCGAACCGCTGTGCGCCGTCGCGTTCGGCGCGCTTTGCGGCTTCGAGTATCTTCTCCGGGCCGAGAAAACCGTAGTTGTCGATGCCGGTGTCGAAATGGACCGACTGGGCACAGAAGCCACAGTCTTCCGCACAGTTCCCGGCTTTGGCGTTTACGATCGAACACGCGTCGACGGTGTCATCACCCAGTTGCGTGCGCACGTAGTCGGCCCCGGCCGCGAGGTCGTCGACCGGCTGTGCGATGAGAGCCAGTCCGTCCCGTCGGTTGAGGCGCTCGCCGTCCAGCACGCGTACGACGGCATCATCTACCGTTTGGTTGCCCGTCTCGTAAACCACATTCTCGGTGTCGGTTGACGGTTTGATAAAGATTCGGGTGGGTCTCGCAGCCGACGCGCTAATCGCGGGGGTACCGTTTTACCGAACCCACTGCTACGCGTTCACATGGCTGGTTCGACGGAGGCGGGAACCGAACACGTCGCCGAAGACGGCCACGAACACCGAAGCCGGTGGCCGCTGCTAGCTGCAGTCGGCGCTGCGTCGCTGTACCTGAGTATCGGGCTGGTCTTTGTCGGGCTCGATCTGGTCCCGTCTGTGGTCCCGATTGTCCTCGGTGGTGCTGGTGCGATTGGCTTGCTGACCGGACTCGCTGGGTGGGCTAACGAGGCCTTCATCGCCGATTACCTACGGAACCGCAGCGATGGCGATTCCGACCTGTACGCCACAACGATGATTCTGTTTCTCGTCTCCGACGTGGCGACCTTCTCCGCCGGTTTCGTCTACTATGCCTTCATTCGGGCCGGGTCGTGGCCGCCAGCCCACCTCCCGCCGCTGCTCGGCTCGCTCGTGGTCATCAACACGGCGCTGCTCCTTGCTAGCAGCGTGACGCTCCATTACGGGCACGAGGCGCTCGAAGACGGGAACCGGGACCGGTTCCTCGGCCTGCTCGGGGTGACGCTCGCGCTCGGCGTTGTCTTCCTCGCCGGACAGGTGTACGAGTACTACGAGTTCGTTGCCGTGGAGGGGTTCGGCATCGGTTCGGGCGCGTTCGGGAGCGCGTTCTACGGCCTGACCGGTCTCCACGGTCTGCACGTCGCGCTCGGCGTCCTGCTGCTCGCTATCGCCTTCGGGCGCGCGCTCCGTGGCCATTACGCGCCCGAACGGGACACGGCTATCCGGACCACGTCGCTGTACTGGCACTTCGTCGACCTCGTGTGGGTGTTCCTCGTCGTCGTGCTGTACGTCGGCGCTGCGCTCTGACCATGCTCTGAGTGCGAGACCGCTACTCTGACCGGCCGGCCCGCTGTTCCAGTCGCACCAGCCGCCGGTACAGTGGCGGGGCCAGAACGCCGAGGAATCCGAGTGCAATGGCGAACACTCCAAGCGGGAACTGTAGTGGTGCGGCCGCGAAGCAGGTGTTCTCCGCGACGAGGGTCACGTAGTACTGTTCACCCTCGTAGGTAACGATGGCCCCGCGCCGGAAGGCGTCGGCGTTGGGCACGCTACCGACGACCTGCTGCTCACCAACTGGGTCGTCCACAGCCGTCAGAAACGCCGTCTGTTCGGCCGAGGAGAGGTCCTCGAAGGCTACCTGTGGGAGCCGCGGTCCCGGTTCGGCTCCGCTGAACCGCTCGGCCGTCCGCTCCGGCCCTTCGACGCCGATAGTCGGGTTTCCGCAGTTCTCCAGGTCCGGCTCAATGAGCGCGTAGCCGCCGGGCACGGCTCCGGCGATACCGACCGCGACGAGCAGGACGCCAACGAAGGGCGCGAGATACTGGAAGACGAACGAGTCAGCACCATCGCTCATCCGTTAGCTTCCTCCTCCGCCGCGGCTGCGGAGCGTCTCGTCCGATTTGAGGTACTGGAAGGTCACGGTTAGCCCAATGCCGTACGCCCAGTGAGAGACAAGCACGAACGTGAGGTACCCGATGAACGTAAGCCCGCTCTGGCCGGTGTAAAACGCGATGGCGAACCCGCTAGATATCAATGTCGCAAACACCAGCCCGGTCTCGAACAGGAGGCGACCGGGGAGATAGTCCGAAAAGGCAAGGAACAGGAGCGGCCAGGTGACGGTCCCGCCAACGAGGAACAGGACCGCGCCGATTGCCGGATTCGCGGGCAGCCCGACCAGTTCGGCGATTTCACCGAACGAAACCGGGTCGAGGACGCCAATGAGTATCGCCGTGATGAGTCCGCCGCTCATCAGGACCGTGCCGACGAACCCGCCGACTGCGGCCATCCAGGCGTTCCGAGAGACCGTCTGGGCGACGGTGCCGACGCCGCCGGCCAGCCCGGTCGGTTCGGCTTCGGGGGCGTAGGAGCGCCGTGTCGTCTCGGGCTCCGTCGGCTCCATGTCGTATTTGTCCATCATGTGCTGTTCGAACCACTGCCACTCGCGGGTGAACTGGCTCGTCGCCTTCAGGCCCCACGGGTCTGTCGTCGTCACGGGCGTCCCCCGCCAGTACGAGACAAGCATGTTATACAGCCATAACAAGGCGCTCAGGCCGATGATGTAGCCGCCCACAGTCGCAATCTGTTGGGCAAGCTGATACTCCGGCGGGTAGATCGCCTGCCGTCGCGGGAGCCCCAGCCCACCGATGACCAGCAACGTCATGAACGTCACGAACGAGCCAAAGACGATCAACAGCGCCTGAAACCGTGCCATCCGCGTGTCGTACCACCGGCCAGTGATGAGCGGATACCAGTAGTAGCTCGCGGCGATCATCAGGAACGGGATGATGCCGACGACGATGAGATGGAAGTGGCCGACGACGTAGTACGTCCCGTGATAGAGGATATCAACCGGGATGACGGCGAGGAACACGCCGGTGACGCCACCGATTATGAACGTCCCGATGCCGCCGGCACAGAGCATAAATGGCGCAGTCAGGCGGATATTCCCCTCCCACATCGTCGTGATCCAGTTGAACACCTTGATCGCGCTCGGAACGGCGATGGCGATGGAAACCGCCATGAACGACAGTTTGACCCGCGGGTCCGCACTCGTCGTGAACATATGATGCGCCCAGACGCCAAAGGAGAGCACGCCAAGCCCCAGTGTCGAGTAGACGATGAACTGGTAGCCAAAGAGCTTTCGCCCGACGAACTTCGGTAAAATAAGACTCATCAGCCCCGTCGCCGGAAGGAAGAGGATGTACACTTCCGGGTGGCCCCAGAACCAGAACAGGTGTTGCCAGAGGATGGCACCGCCACCCTCCGTGGCGAAAAAGGCCGTTCCGAGGTTCCGGTCTAGCAGGAGCATCACGAGCGCGCTCCCCAGCAGCGGAAAGGCGAACAGTGCAATCCCGCTCGTGACGAGCATATTCCACGAGAAGATGTCGAGGTTCGCCCAACTGACACCCTCACCGCGCTCGTAGACGATTGTGGTGATGAAGTTGATGGCCCCGACTGTCGTAGCGATGCCGCTCAGGTGTAACCCGAGCAACAGCAGGTCTATCTGTGGATTGGGCTGTTGCACAGACAGTGGCGCATACAGCGTCCAGCCGACGCTCACCTCGCGCATCGTGAGAAAAAACCGGATAGCGTCCGCCGGGAGCACCAGATTCAGCACCTGTCCAAGCACCTGCATCATCAGTCCCATTCGGACCAGAATCAGCGCCGGCGGCAGGAGCCAGAAGCCAATAGCGTTGACGCGGGGGAACGCCATGTCGTCGGCCCCGATGAGCAACGGCAAGACGTAGTTCCCGATGCCGAAAAACACGGGCAGGACAAAGAATATCAGCATCGTCAGCCCGTGCGTGGTAAACAGCGCGTTGTACGTCTCCGGCGTCCAGATGTCCGCCGGCGGCGTCAGCAGTTCCGTCCGGAGCATCATCGCGTCGACACCGCCCCATAGGCCGGCGGCGGTGCCGAAAAAGATATACAGCAAGCCGATGTCCCGGTGATCCGTCGTCGTCAGCCAGCGGGACAGTTCAGACTGGATTCGACCGATTTCGAATTCGACCTCCTCCCGCGTCGTGTAGCCGCCATCGCTCTCCGGTCGCGCCTTCCGTTGCTCCCGGACCCACAGGAAAAGCACTGCCAGGGCCAGCACAGCGAGAGCGGTTCCCTCAACGATAGCCCTGTTTAGCATCTGTGTGTGACGTGCCGTGCCGGAACGGTTGCTCGTGTCGCCATGCTATACGTTACCAATTTCTGACACGCCCACGCTCATAAAACCACACGGAGACCCGGATCTTGCGGCGATCGCCTCTCAGTTAAGAGCGTGTCATAGAAAGGGTCACATACGAAGCAGCAGGGTGCGGAAAGTGTGTCCAGCACAACCGCAACCCTGCAAGATTTGGATTCGGTAGACGCCTTCTTGAATGTCGCGGCTACCGAGACAGTACCGCTGTTTGAGCATCTTGAGTTCGAGTTTCTGCTAGAGTACGACGTGTTCGCCCCCGCTTCGAGGGGGCGAACACGGGTGCATCAGCCACCAGACCTCTTTCGCGGCTTTCTGCACTGCTACTACGAGGATGTCTACGGTACACGCCCGGTTGCACGAGAACTTCAGCACGGCCTCGTCTGGTACTATTGCGGGCTCGACAAACCGCCATCCAGAGACACAATCGACCGGTTTCTCACCGACCTAGAACACGTCATCGATGATGTTTTCCAGAGGCTCGTCGAGCAGGCCGCCGCCCGCGGCCTGCTCAACTCAACGTACTCTATCGATTCGACGCACGTTGAAGCGATCCAGTACAACGACGATGCGTCGTGGAACTACGATTCAACGGCCGAAGAGCACTACTACGGGTTCGGCTGTACGATCGTTTCGACCGGTTCAAAGATCCCGATTGCAGCAGAATTCACCCAACGCAAGCAGGCAGACGCTGAGACGGCGATGCGCGTCACAAAAGACGCGCTCGCCGTCGGGACACCGATCTGGATGCTTGGAGACAGTGCCTACGACATTCTTGAGTGGCACGACTTCCTGCTGGAAGTAGGGATTGTACCAGTCGCCCCGTACAACCCACGAAACACTGATGACCCGCTCGATATCGAATACAGGGTCGAAGACCGTATCAAGGAACACAGTGAGGAGGTTCAGCTCAAGCAATCAGTCTTGGATGAGACGTACAACCGCCGTACAGGAGTCGAACGCACCAACGATGCGGTGAAGGACTGCGGCCTCGGGCACGTTCGCGCCCGAGGCCGCGTCCACGCACGAACAGAGGTGTTCATTGCGCTGTGTCTCCGCATCGTTGTCGCAATCACAAATTTCGAGCGAGGAGACGACCCGGGTCGTGAGAAGCTCACACTATGAGGAGGATTCTATGACACGCTCAGTTAACGCAACGTTGGGCAAGTTATTTGACATGGCGATTGGTACAGTGTGACAATGCGTCTCCGAAGGCGCGTGCTTCAGGCGGGCCTTGTCGTGGTCGGGCTCTCGCTACTTGCTGCTCCGGTCACAGCGCAGTCGGTCAACAGGGCTGCTATCGACGACCTCAACGAACAACTCCTGTACGTCGCCCTGCCACTGACGCTATTCGTGGAACTCACGCTTGTGTACGTGATCTACCGGTTCCGAAACAACGACGACCCGAAGCCGACTGTTGACGACCCGGCGCTAGAGGTGACCTGGACGGCCGCGACGGGCGCGATACTCGTCTTCGTCGGTGTTTCGGCGTTCGTGGTGATGGCCAACCCCTACATCACGCCCGCAGCAGCCGAGGCATCCGCCGACGGGGACGACGCGTTCACGAACGATACGGAGATAGACGTCCTCGCCTACCAGTGGGGGTGGGAGTTCGCCTACGGCGAGGCCAACGTTACGACAGAGGAACGGCTCGTTCTTCCGGCCGACAAGAACGTCACGTTCAGGCTGCGGACAACAGATGTGATTCACGCCATCTACATTCCGCAACTGGGCGTCAAACAGGACATCTTCCCCGGCCGGACGATGACAGCCCGGACCCACGCCACCGAACCCGGCGAGTACCGACTGTACTGCGCCGAGATGTGCGGGGCCGGACACAGTAAGATGGACGCCACCGTCGTCGTCAAGAACCAGTCCGGGTACGACGCCTGGATGGAAAATCAGACGACCGCAGCCGGGTAGGTCGACATACCGACGTGACCGCTCAGTACAGGTCGTCGAGTTCGTCTTCGGTGTGGCTGTGTGACTCGCGCGGGAACTCGCCGGACTCAACGGCGTTGATGTACTCGTCGACAGCGTCGGCCACCTCACCGCGAACGTCGCCGAACTGCTCGGCGAACGGCGGGCTGGACTCCGAGAGGCCGACCACGTCGGTGAAAACGAGCACCTGACCGTCGCAGTCACCGCCGGCCCCAATACCGATTGTCGGGATATCAACGGCCTCGGTGACCTTGGCCGCGAGGTTGGCCGGGATGTGTTCGAGCACCAGCGCGAACGCGCCGGCGGCCTCGTGCTCTCGCGCGAGGTCGAGGATTTCCTCGGCCTCCTCACGGCCCGTCGCCTGTCTCGTGTAGCCGGTCTGGTTCACGCTCTGTGGCGTGAGCCCGAGGTGGGCCATTGTTGGGATTCCGAGCTCGGTCAGCCGCTCGGTCAGTTCGACTGTATGTGGTCCAGATTCGAGCTTGATCGCGTTTGCGCCCTCTTCTTTCAGCATTCGCCCACAGTTCTGGATGCTCTCGCTTTCGTCCGCGCCGAAGGAGAGAAACGGCATATCGGCGACGACCAGCGCGTTGTCCGCGCCACGTGCGACCGCGCCGACCCGGGAGGCCATCTCATCGAGCGTGACCGGGAGCGTGTCGTCGTGGCCGAGCACGGCGTTCCCCATGCTGTCGCCGACAAGAATGACGTCCACGCCGGTGTCGTCAACGATGCTCGCGGTAACGGCGTCGTACGCTGTCAGCATCGTGATCGGCTCCTCACCAGCCATCGCCTGCAGGTCCCGGACAGTTGGCATATCCGAGCGGGGGCGCGCCTGGGCCTTACCTGTTCGGGTTGCGCACTTCGCCCGGGAAACCGCAAGGCGCTTGCCGCACCTGGCTGTACCATCAGACGTGCCAACAGTCGAGAAAACGGACCCCGACGGCGTGGACTTCGGGTGGGTGATGCAGGTCACGTTCGTGACGACGATTCTGGTCGGCTCGCCGCTCGTCGTGCTCGCGTCGACCGCGGTCACGCTCCAGACTTGGACCGCGCGAGCGCTGTTCGCGGTCCGCGTCGGCGCACTCATCTGGTTCCTGACGGCCGTCTGCGTCTATCTTTACGCGCGGTACCGGGCCTGATCGAACTCGCTCGCCCACTCGAACGTCATCCCGGCCCGCTGTGCAGCCGTCGCATCGCTCTCCGAATCGCCGACGAACACCGTCGCTTCGGGATCAACGCCGATTTCATCGGTAATCGCTAGTAGTCCCTCCGGGTCTGGTTTCGGTGACTCGACGGTGTCACGGCCGACAACCGGACCGACGTAGCTGTCGAGGTCATGCACATCCAGCGCCGCCCGACACGCCTCCTCTGCGTTGAGCGAGCACACGCCGACGGGGACGCTGTGTGGGAGCCCCTCGGCGAGGGCCAGTCGGTCTGACTCATGCGCACCGGTCCGCTCGTGGTCGGTGATCGCCGCTTCGACGGCGTCACGGTGGCCAGTCTCCGAAGACAGCGTCAGCATCTCCCAGAGGTCACGGCTCTCGGGCTCGACGTTTCGTTCGCGCAGGACCGTCGCCACGTCGCTGGTCACTGTGTCCCAGTCGACAGCCAGCCTGACGAGCGTCCCGTCAAGGTCGTAAATCACAGCGTCGTGTGTCACACCAAGCGGTAGGGCCGACACCCGCAAAACCGCTTCGCCCCGGCCCACTCACTCCAGCAAGTCCTGTGCGATAATGTTCTGCTGGATTTCGCTGGTCCCCTCATAGATGGTCGTCACCTTCGCATCGCGGTAGAAGCGCTCGACGGGGTAGTCCGTCGTGTAGCCGTAGCCGCCGTGGATCTGAATCGCCTCGTTGGCTACGTCCACCGCCGTCTCGCTCGCGAAGTACTTCGCCATGCTCGCTGCCGCTCTCGCATCCTCGCCGCGTTCCAGTTGCTGTGCGGCGTTCCACGTCAGCAGCCGCGCCGCCTGTACGTTCGTCGCCATGTCCGCGAGTTTGTGCTGAATCGTCTGGAACTCGCTTATCGGCTGGTCGAACTGCTCGCGTTCCTTGGCGTAGTCGAGGGCCTCGTCGAGGGCTGACTGTGCGAGTCCGACAGCCTGTGCAGCGATAGCGACCCGACCGGTGGTCAGAATCGACAGGGCTGCGGCCAGCCCTTTACCTTCCTCTGTCAGCTGGTACCGCTCGGGAACGCGGACGCCGTCGAACTGGAGCGGTGTCGTGTCGCTCGCACGGAGCCCGAGTTTGTCCTCTTTCTCACCGACGGTGAGTCCCTCTGTGTCTTTCGGCACCAGGAACTGCGTTATCGAATCCGGGTCGTCGGGGTCGGCCTTCGCGAAGACGATGACGACGCCAGACCGTTTGCCGTTGGTGATCCACTGCTTCTCGCCGTTGATGACGTACTCATCGCCATCGCGCCGGGCAGTGGTCGACATCTCCCGCGGGTTCGACCCGGCCTGTGGCTCCGAGAGCGCGAACGCGCCGACCGGGCGGCCGTCGACCATCTCCGGGAGCCAGTCGTCCTGCACTGCCTCGGAACCGAACTGTGCGATACACGAGGTTGCGAGGCAGTGGACCGACAGCGCCGTCGCGACCGCGAGCGACCCGTACGCGAGTTCCTCGTTGACCAGCGCGTACGTCGGTTTGTCGGCGTCGAAGCCGCCGTATTCCGCCGGTGTTGTCAGTCCGGTGATGTCGATATCCGCGAGCCCGTCCCAGCATTCCTCGGGAAACGATTGCTCTCGGTCGGCATCAGCGGCTTTCGGGCGGATGTCCTCGACGGCAAACTCTCGAACGGTGTCACGGATGGCTCGCTGCGCAGCGGAGAGATCCATACCGGCCGTTACACCGGAGTCGGCAAAATATCCGGGGTCAGTTGGACTCGACGAGGTCGATGTCGAGGTACTGCTCAAGCGCCTTGATTGTCGAGCCGCCGACGTTCGCTTGCGTCGCGCGCCCCTGCTCGACAGCGAGGATGTCTGCGTCGTCAAGATCGAGTTCCTCGGCCAGCTCACTCGTCTGGAGTCCCTCGTCCTGTCGCGCCTCCGTTACGCGCTCGCCGTACTTACTGACCAGATACGGGAGCTGGTCATCGTCGTAGTCAGCGCCGTCCTCCCAGTGCGACGTATCGGCTCGTTGCGCGTCCTGCAGCTTCGCCGCGTTCTGTGCGGCTTTGCGTTTCCGGTTCTGTTCGTCGCGCGAGCTGTCATTGCCTGTCGTTCGGTCGTTTTCCCCGTGGTCACGCGCACAGCTGTCACACACTTGGAGGGTCGCACCAGCGACGTTTGCGGTCTGGAGGTCGCCGCCGTCGCTACCGCAGAGCTCACAGCTCCCGCCGGCGCTATCGCCACCACTGCCGGTCGAGTATTTGGCCATGCCCCCCGTAGCGGTTTCGTGATATTTCAAACGTCCGGTTCGACCGAGTGTCACACCCTCCCGGGGCGGCTCTAAACGAAAGCGCTTTTATTTACCCACCGGGAACAGTTGAATGCACTCAGACAGAGCGCGCGTGGGTAGCCAAGCCAGGCCAACGGCGCAGCGTTGAGGGCGCTGTCCCGTAGGGGTCCGCCGGTTCGAATCCGGTCCCACGCACTCTCAGAGTGCAGGTGCATTCCCTTGGGACTGCACCCACGCAAACTTACTTCGGACACAACGCTTCCAGAGCGTTCGCTGTCCATTCTGTCGTCAAGAAATCGACAGACGCGACCTGAGCGAGCCCACCCCTCGCTCACCGCATCTCATCGAGCGCGACGGCGTGTTCGATGTCGACCGAAATCCAGTGGGTTGGGAGCTCATCGTCCTGTTCGCTGAAGACGGTGAGCTCGGTCGGATTGTCCGCGTCGTCAACCGCATAGTCGAACCGAGTCGATCCTGCGGGGCGAGCAGACGAGTCACGGAGTGGGTCGTACACTGACATCGTCAGTCCCTCATTTTGAGACAACGCCAACACTCATTATAAGCGGCAGCTGTGATTCCTGCGGTGTGAGAATCTGGCCGGCGTCTCTCGCCCGCGTTTGTAACAAGACCGTGTGGGACCGCATTCGAACCAGAGCAAGAAATGCTCGCTCACAGCAGTTCGCTGTGCGTTCCTTACAGGGCTCGAATTCGCTCCAGCCGCTATTCGTCCTCACTATTATTCGGACAGAATATGCGCGGGACCGGATTCGAACCGCCTGAACATCGCTCACTTCGTTCGTTCCGTGCTTCGAATCCTCGTTCTGCACTCACGGCTCTAATGAGTTATTCGAGCCGAGAAGTGCGCGGGACCGGATTCGAACCGGCGGACCCCTACGGGATAGCGTCCTAAGCGCTACGCCTTTGGCCTGGCTCGGCAACCCGCGCGCATCAGTCGCTATCCGTGTTGGAATAAAGAACCCTTCGCTTGCGGGCGACGAAGGTTTAGATAGGATGGGGACCAACGACTTGGTATGTACCGCGCCAGCGACCGAATCGAGCACGATGAGTGGCTCTCCGACATCGAAGCGGCGTCGGACAGGCTTGACCTCGGGACGGCGGCGCGGTCCCACGCAGTTGACCTGTTCCTCTCGACAGTACCGGAGGAGGACCGGTCCAAACAGGCGACAATGGCGGCCAGTGTGTACGTTGGTGCGCTGGTCGCCGGTGAAGAGCGGTCACAGTCGGCCGTCGCGGAGGCGACAGACGTCTCTCGGTTAACGATTCAACAGCGCTGGAAGGACCTGCTGGAGACAGCTGGGCTGGAAGCGCCGGGCTGGTAACTACGAAATGTTCTGGCGGCCGGTGCGGTTCGGCGTGAGATTACCGTGTTCGTCGATTTCGCCCTCAACGATCCGGGTCGAAGAGATGATGTCGCCGTCCGCGGCGCGGACGTGCGGAACGACTTCGATTTCGAGCGGGTCGTGGCCTCGCTCCTCGCGGATTTCGTTGATGCGGCGGCCGCCGGTCTCCGTCTCTGGCGAGACGACGAGCGTGTCGAACTGCGGCTCCGTGGCGATACCGGTCGGCTCGGTGAGCTCCCGGACCTCCCATTCGCGCTCCAGATCGGTGGCGAGCGCCGCGAGTTCGTCGGCGAGTGCGGATTGCCGTTCGCTGAACGGGCGAACGTGGCGCTGGTCGTGGCGTGTCTTCGGCGCGAGGCCGTCGCTGGTGAGGCCAACTGTCACGTCCCCGAGTTCGAATGCGCGTTCGAACAGCGCGCGGTGTCCGTCGTGAATCGGGTCGAACGTTCCCCCCAGCGCGACATTCATATCCCGGGCAACGGCACGGGTAGGTTTAGTAATATCGACTTGTGAAACAGCCTGTTGGAGCCGAGTTTGATTACACGTCGGCGTCGTCGTTTCCGTCTTCGGACTCGTCTCCGTCGTCACCAGTGGCCTCGCTCGCGTCGGCGTCGGTCGCGTCATCGTTCGCATCTTCGACGGAAATCGTCACTGGCTCGTTGTCGGGTTCCAGTGTCGTCTCGCCGCCGATGTGGTCGTCAAGGTTGAACACCGTGTTCAGTTCCGACTGGATGTCACCGACGATAGTGTTGACGAGGTCGCTCGGCGAAATGGCGCTGTACTCGTAGGGATTGTTGCCTGCGCCGTCGCTCTCACGCTTCTGGCGGGTCACGATCTCCTCCTCGGTGAGCGCGGCCAAGGCCTCGCGGACAGTGCTCGGATACAGGCCGGTCCCTTCGGCTATCTCCTCGCTGGTGCTTTCGGGCTGCTGTCGCAGGTGGACGTAGATCCGCGCCCGCGTCTCCGTGTCGAGGACCCACGCCAGCAGGTCGACAATTCCTTCGTCGAACTGCTCGACCGCGCGGTCTGCCTCCTGCTCGATTCGGTCCCGGACATCGTCTGTGTCCTCAAGCTCGTCGTGGTCGTTGTCGTCTGCAGACATGCGTTGTCTCTGTGAGGACAAAAGCTACAGCTGGATAAAAACCCTTGCCCCGGCTCTCCAGTCCCTGTCTAGAAACGACCAATCCGTTCCGGCCCCAGGCGACACCCTTCGTCAGGACAGTCGCAGTGAGTCTGCAAGCGCCATGACCCCCTCTTCCGACCGAAGCCGGCGCTGTCGCTCGGCGCCGCTTTCGCGGTCGTACAGCTCCCACAGCCCATCGACCCCCAGACGGTCGCTCTCGATTTCGACCAGTTCCTCCACCGAGCGCGTCGTTGAGAGGTCACGCGACAGCAGCTCCGCGGACTGGCCGTGGCGAATCGCGCGCCACTTGTTCTCGTCGAGGAACTCCCGGCGGAGCCGTCGACCGGACTCACCATCCTCGTAGCGCTCAGCGAGGTCGACAACGAGTTCGTGGACGTACTCAACGAAGGCCAGTACCCGGTCTGGGTCGGCCTGCCCGTCCGGGGCCCGTACCTCGACAGTGCCGTGGCCGGAGTGGGGCCGCACGTCGAACCAGAGCTCGCCGCGGTCGTCGATGCTCCCCGTTTCAAGCATCCGCTGTTCGTAGGTCTCGAAGGCGTCGTAATCGTCGAAGGTTGTCGGCATTCCGGTGTTGGGCAGGGCCTCGAATATCTTCCCGCGGGCGGACTGCAGCCCGGTGTCGAAGCCGTTCCAGTACGGGGAGTTGGCCGACAACGCGAGCATCAGTGGGAGATGCCAGCGAAGCTCGTTTGCCACCCAGACGGCCTTGTCGGCGTCGTCAACGCCGACGTGGACGTGCAGCCCCGCGGTCGTGTTGCGGTGCTGTGGGTACTGAATACGGTCCAGCTGTGACTTGTAGCGCGGTTTCTCGGCGTGTTCGAGTTCGCGCCACTTCGCCAGCGGGTGCAGGCCCGCTGCGGCGATACCGAACCCGTTCGCTTCGGCGTGGTCGACCAGCGCGTCCCGGACTGACCGGAGGTGGTCACCGGCGTCCGCCGGGTCGTCGATACGCGGCGTCTGCGTCTCGATAACGCACTTGAACAGTTCGTGGTCGAGCCGCCCGTCAAGAACCGCTGGTGGCTCCGTCTCGTAGACGAGTTCGTCCGTGCCAGACGTTGGGCGACCGAACTCGTCGACGACGTAGAACTCTTCTTCGATGCCGAGCGTCCCCATCCGGGTAAAATGCTCGGCAGAACCCGTCGCGTCCATTAATCAGCACATCGGAATCGACCCGCTAAAGCCTTCCGTCCCCGCCCGCTCAGCCCGCACAACTGGATTCCATCCTGACGTGACTCACGTGAACAAGAGGTCCCGCGTCAGTCCTTGCGGGGCCGAGCGACGATACCGAGATGGTCCTCGTGATACGGGTCCAGTCGCGCCGTCTCCAGCAGTTCGTACTCGGCGCTGAGTTCCGCACGCACGCTGTCGAACACGGCGTCGGGGTCGGCAGTCACGTCCTCGCTCCGGGCTTTGATAGCCGCGAGCAGCCGACCGTCGTCGGTCAGGAACTGTTTGTTGAGTGTCGCCACCCGGGCCTGCCCTCTGGTCGCCACGTCCTGCACGACGACGTCAACCGGTTCGACGATGTGGGCGTAGCTCTCGGGTTTGCGCGCGTCCTTCAGCAGCGGGAAGAGATTCCGCCGGCTCTCCGCGGCGTCCAGCAGTTCCCGCACGGGCCGGGGCGCGAACTCGACAGCGTAGGTCGGGCCGCCAAAATCGGCGATGTGACTCACGGTTGTCCCGGCCGCCGCGCCGAGGTACAGGACGGTCTCGCCGCCGCCGAGGCCGGTGTCCATCCCGTGTTCGAGCATCGCGCCGAGCTTCGAGCGGTGGGGGTCCCACCGCCGCCAGTCGCCGTCGGTCCGCTCGCCGTACACCGGCTGGCCTCGTGTGGCGAGGCTCGTCTCACCGTCGAAGTCGTGACGCTCGACGCCAGTTGGGTGCGTCATTCCTGTTCCTCCGTCCCCGCTTCAGCGCGCGCCTGAATCCGCTCGATGCGCTCGTCGAGGTCCGCCTGCAGGTCCGGCCGGCGGTCCCCGCTGTAGTGGTCGACGCGAGCGGCAATCGAGAGTTTCCCGGCGAGCGCCCGCGCGGCCGACCCGCGGTCCTCCCGGCGGGTTCCGCGCACGTACTCGTGGGTGAAAATGACGCCGTGTTTCGGCGACGGGGCGTTCCCCTTGAGGTGGGCGAACAGCGCGTCTTCGGCACCCAGCACTTGCACCGTCCCGCTCGGTTTCTTCGCCAGCGCTTCGAGCCCGCCGGCCAGTGAGATAAGTCGGGCCGCAAGTACTGGCCCGGCCAGCATCGAGAGGTTCGGTGCGACGGCGGGCGCGGTCCGCTCGATGTACGCCCGGAGCGAGTCCGCCTCGTCGGCCAGCGCGGCCGTCTGCTCGGCGAGTGACCGGAGCGCGCGGTCCCCCTCGTCCTCGTCGTCCCGGTCGGCCAGTGAGCGAGCGTACTCGACGCCGCTGCCGCTGTCACCATGTCGGCTCCCGCCCCATTCGGCGACCCGCTCGGCGAGTTCGTTGGCCGTCCGCTCGCAGTCGGCCATCGCCCGGACTGCGTGGACGAGCTGCTGGTCGTCAGCGCCCTCTCGTTCGGCGACCGCCGCGCTGGTGGCCGCCATCGTCACCTCGTGCAGGCGGTCGTAGTAGGCCGCCTCGTCGTCGGCGAACCCCGCCTCGACGGCCTGCTGTGGCCAGTTCTCCGGCGTCTCGGCTCGCCCGGCCTCTATCTGTTCGACAGCGGCCGCGTCGTCGTCCGGGTCCAGCCCGGCGAACCACCCGTTGCTCATAGCCGTGTGTGCACGCCCGATGCGAAAAAGTGACCCGGTTAGCGTCTGCGAAAGGCGTCCAATTGCGCTTTCGGTCCGACCTCAGCGCATCCCCGGCGGTGGCCCGCGGTCCCGCGGGTCGTCGTCACCGTCGTCCTCTTCGAGGTCGATGCCCGCTTCCTGGCGTCGGCGAATCACCGCCTGTAGCTGTCGGTAGTAGTACAGCGTCCCCACAACGCCGATAGCGATGGCGATGGCCGACAGGCCGCCGAACAGCCACAGGTCGCGGTCAAGATAGTACCGGACGACAATCTGGTCGGAGGTCACCTCGTCCCAGCGGATGACCTGCTGGCCGTCGACGGTCTCAGACTCGTAGCCTCCCGGGCTGATTCGCGAGAGGAACGGAATCCCGGCTCCGGTATTGGGCGGGAGTACGACCGTGTACGAGCCGTCTTCGACGAGTGTCGGGGAGGCGAAGCGCTTGCCGGTTCGCGCGACCGAGTAGCCCACCTTTCCGGAGACGTTCCCGGAGAGATTGACAGTCGTTCGCTGGCGGCTCTCTGAAGCGCTCAGCGAGGAGTTGGCAGCGCTAACGACAGTCCCGTTCTCGTACCGGAACCGAAGCGCACTGATAGGGACACTCCGCTCGCGCCCGAGGCCGTCGACGGTGTACACATCGAACGTCGTCTCGTTTTCGACGGCGTAGACGGCGGTGTATTTGGACTCCTCAATGACGATGGTCCCGTCAGCTGAGGTGTTCCAGTCGTAGCTCGCGTTCTCGTTCAGCCGCTCCGGGTCGACCTCTTCGGAGCCGAAGAAGCCGGTACAGCCCGAAAGGGCGACCAGTGCGAGAACGGCAACCAACAGGAGGTGGCGGCGTTTCATAGCTCGAAATCAGGGCACGATTGCCAGCAGCTCCGACGGCATATACTGCCCGATGTCGGCGAGCAGCCCCGGCGGGTCGGTGTCCGGGTTGCAGATGATGCTCTGTTCTAACAGGCCGATACGTTCGACAGTGACGATATCCTGTGCGTGGCCGGCGCGGTTGACCGTCGCACGCGCTTCCGAGCGTGTCACGCTGTTCGCGTTGATGCGACCGTTGTTGCCACGGCTCCACTCGTACAGGCGGTCCTGCTCAACCTCTGCAAGGCTTGCAGGGTCGCCGGCGACGAACCGGAGCGGAAGGTGCTGGACCAGTCCGAACCGTTTCCGGATCTGTGACGGCGTCCCCTGCCCGAGACCGAGTTCATCGGCCGGAATCCGGACCGTCTGGCCGAAGCCGACATCGAGGACGAAGCCGTCCTCGTCCCAGCTATCGAGTGTCCCGACGTACGTCTCGCCGTCTTCGTGGTCGGCGACCAGCTCGCCGAACTCCTCGCGGAGGAGGTTCTTCGCGACAGTCTCGTCCGGGCCGTCGAGGGTCACCGTCGGGAAGTCGTCGTCACGGAGGCCGATGTCGTACGCCACGTCGAGGTCGCCGAGTTCGTTGCCGACCATCGAGCGCAGGCCGTCGAGCGTACGGTCCCGGGCGTCGCCGGCGACGTACACTTTTGTACCGAGAACGACCATCAGGCTTCCACGTCCACGTCAGCGTTCAGTTCGTCTCTAAGCTCCTCGAGGCGATTCTCCATCGCGGTGACGAGACGGGTGTTCTCCATCGTCTCGACTTGATTGCCACATTCGGGGCACTCGAAGCCGAACTCCATTGCCTCGCCGAACTCGAAGCGGATACCGCAGTGCTCACAGAGGTAGAACTCGTTTTCCCGCTCGTACTCGCGGCGCTCTTCGAGGCCGTCGAGCAGGCGGTGCATCTCCTCTTGCAGTTGTTCGGGGATCTTCTCGTACTGGAACGTCCAGAGGTACGTGAGCCACCCAGAGTCCTCGTCGCGGAGCCGACGATAGGTCGCGAGGTCGTTCTCGTAGAGAATAAACAGCGCTCGGCGAACGTCGTTCAGTTCGAGTCCGAGCTCCTCGGCCAGTTCTTCGTCGGTCACTTCGCCGTCCGGCGGCGCGGCGGCGACCGGCATCCCTTTCGGTCCGACCAGCTCGTGGAGGTATTTCTGTATGACGGGGTCCTCCAAGAGTTCCTCAAAAGCCATTACCCGCACATCCGGGAGTCATGTGGTTAAAACCATCGGGTCGTCCTCTCTTGAACGCTGACACAGAGGCCAGGACCATGCTGCTGGTGGGAAGCACTCGTTGTGCCCGCAGGCAGCCAGCAACAGCGACGGACAGCAGTCCTTTTTCGGGCACCACCGTCACCGTAATCCGTCGCCACGGCCCCCGCTATTCGATTTGCTCGACTGGAGTCCGACAGGAGGAGCAGGTCTCTTTGTCGATAGCGACGAAGACGGAGTCACAGGACGGACACTCGTAGAGATTCGACTCAGGTTCGTCGGCCGCGCCGTCACCGCCGGTGGAGCTAGCCTGAACACGGTTGTTCGTCACTGCACTGGCCTCTGGTCCGTTGTCTGACTGCCCCTTCCCACCCGAGAGTACATCCGAGACGGATTTTTTGATTTTGTCTAGCATCACGAGTTGCTGCAGGATAGTAGTCATTTGAATTACTTTAACAGCTGTGGTTTTCAGGCCACCGACAGTTTCAGGCGACTTTGTTGACTGGCGAACAGTCAGATGTCGTCGAGCGGTCGCGGCGATGCCTGTTCGTATTCGATGACATCGAACCCGTCGTGGGGCTCCCGGGACAGTTCTGTCCACTCCGCGCCCAGATCTGGAAAATACCGGTCGCCCTCGTTGTGTTCGTGGATACGGCTGAGGAAAACCCGGCCGGCGAACGGGAGGAACAGGTCGTACACCGCCTCGCCGCCGATGACGTAGGTGACTGGTGGTGAGCTGTCTGCGCCAGCGCTGTCGCCAGCGAACGCCCCGCTCGCGCCGGCGCGAGCGGCTGCTTCGACAGCGATCTGCGGCGTTGTGGCGTACTCAACTGTCTCCGAATCGGCGCTCCGGCTGTCGTCGCTCGTCAGGACGACGGTGTAGCAGTCCGGGATGGGCTTCATCGATTCGAACGTTCGCCGCCCGAGGATGATTGGGTGGCCGGCGATGCGGTTCTTGTACTGGCGCACGTCCTCTGGGTAGTGCCAGGGAACGCCGCCATCTAGGCCGATGACGTTGTTTTCGTCGGCTGCGACCACGAGTACCAGTTCGGTGTCGGGTATCATCGTCATTTGTATCCAAGCGCCTCCAGTCGGTCGTCAAGGTCTCCGGCAAACTGCGTGTCAGACGCATCCTCGAACTCGGTGTAGCCGTCGAGCGGCGTCGCGATAGCCACGTCGGCGTACCGGTCGCTGTCGAAGTGGTTCCGGACGACAGTGGCGTCGATATCGCGGTCCTCGACCGTGCCGCCACAGCCTTTGATAACGGATTCGTGGGCACTGTCGCCCCACGCCGCCCGTTTTCGGACCTCGTCGCCGGGCCGGTCGTGGTAGACCAGGCGAGCGTGTTTTGCGAACGGGGCAGCGTCGCCACAGACCCGTTCGGCCTCCTCGCGCATTGCCGGGCCGATGGGGGCCTGTGACGCGACGACGGTCCCGTTCGGCGAGGCAAACGCCGGGCCGTCCGCGTTGCCGTCGCCGAGCGCCATCGCGCGGACGGCCTCGGGGAACCGGCTGAGTGTCGCCAGGTCGGTGATGCGGTGTCCCTCCCGCTGGCCGGGAGCACGGACGACGAGCGGGACGTGATACATACTGTCGTGGGTTCCGATACGGTGGCTGACGGCTGGTGGTTCCTCGGAAATCGCTGTCGGTTCGCCGAAGCCCTCGCCGTGGTCGCCGACGAAGACGACCAGCGTGTCCTCAAGCACGCCCTGCTCGTCCAGCCCCCGGATCAGCGTCTCGAAGATGGCGTCGGCCTGCCGGACTGCACCATCGTATATCTGTTCGAGAATGCTGGCAAAGCCAAGCGAGAGGTTCCCCGAGAGGAACTCCCAGTGCCACTTGAACCCCATCGACTCCTGGAGTTCGCGGGAGCGCTCATCGCTCCACTCGTCGTACTCGGCGAGCGGTTCGTACGGGCGGTGGGTGTCCATCAGGTTGATGCAGGCAGCCCACTCGCTCTCCCGGTCGTCGACCCACTCCAGCGTTCGGTCGGCGTACCAGAAGCCGTTGGGCCAGTCGCCCAGCGAGCCGTTCGTCTCGTAGGCCGAGTCATACTGCTCGGGCGAGCCGACCGCCGTCTGGAACACGTCGTCGAGCCCCGATTCGTGGTCGGTCAGGAACGGATTGTCGGAGAACAGCCCCGTGTCATAGCCCGCATCGGCAAGTTCTTCGAAGATTGTGTGGCCAGCGTCGAGTCGAGCGGTGTGGTCGACGCCGTGTTCGTGGGTCTCGTGGCCCGTGAACATGCTGACGTGGCTGGGGACGGTCCAGTTGCTCGGGCTGCGAGCCTGCGTGTACACCGTCGCCTCCTCGGCAAAGGCGTCAAGAAAGGGCGTCGTCTCCCGGCGATAGCCCAGTACGGAGGTGCTCCGGGCGCGGAGACTGTCAGCGACGACGAGCAACACGTTGTGACGCGACATCTGAGCGTGAGTTAGCGTCGAGCGATAAAAGGCCCGCGGCACAACTGCGTGGGTATCACTCCTCGTCGGGGTCGACGACTCGCTTGCCGGTTTCCTGCGGGACGACCACCCGGTCGGGGTTCTCCCACTCGCGGTCCAGTTCCCGGCCCTCGAACAGGCGGTCGAGGAAGACGGCCAGTGAAGCGACCTCGGAGTGTGGCTGGTTGGTGACGCCGACGTTCCAGTCGGCGTGTTCGTACACCTCGAAGGGGACTTTCTCCGCGCCGACGACGACCAGCAGCGGTTCCGCTGTGTGGGCCTCTCGAACATCGGCCTCGACCTCCTGGACTGGCTCGCCGTACATCGTCAGGTGGACGACGCGCCCCTCGAAATCGCGGATGAGCCGCTTTGGCTCCTCCGTCGAAGCCACGTCGAAGGGGCCACCGAACCGGTCGGTGATATCGATGACGGTGTCGGCCTGGTTGCGCGCGGCGTTGGCCAGCACGACCTTGTCGGCCCCGAGCGCGCGTGCGGTCAGCCCAACGTGGGTCGTCATCCGCTCGTCCCGGCCGGGCCGGTGGCCCAGTCGGAGCACCGTCACCTGTGGGGAATCCTTCATCCGTCGCTCCGTGCGGCTTCAATGGCGGCCCGGACCGGTTCGTAGGAGACCTCGCTCCATTCGACCCGCTCGTCGTTGACGTACACGGCTGGCGTTCCCTGAACGCCACGGTCAATGCCGGCTTCGCGGTCACCGGAAACTGTCGGGCGGTACAGTTCTCCCGTCGCGGCCGCTCGAACAGTCTCGCCGTCGATGTCTATACCCTCCGTCAGGTCGGCGTAGGTGTCCGGCCCCAACTGATTCTGGTTCGCGAACAGGCGCTCGGAGTAGGTGAAAAAGGCCTCGTCGCCGGCGTTGTCCTGTACGGCGCGCGCAGCGCTTGCGGCCTGCCACGAGGCGTCCTCATCGACCGGAATCGGGAAGTCGTGGAACTCATAGCGGATGGTTCCATCAGCGAGGTAGTCCTCCCGAACCTGCGGGTAGACGGATTCCGAGTAGGTTGCACAGTGTGGACAGGCGTAGTCTTCGTACACCGCAACCGTAACGTCGGCCTCTGGGTCGCCCGCGACGGGCGTCGAGAGCGGCTGGCCCGGTGCGGGCGTCGGCGTCGCCGTCTCCGTTTCGGCCGACTCAGAACCGCCGCCGGCACATCCGGCTAGCGCGCCGAGGGTAACGGTCGTCGCCGAGAGAACGCTCCGGCGAGTGAATCGGGTCATAACCGACCCTCACAGGGGAAGGTATAAAACGACGTTGTCATCTGTTACGTGCCTACCGACTCCACCGGAATCGGCCGCGACCACAACGTTTTTTCTCGCCTAGGAAGCATCGCACCTATGGACGTATCAGAGAAGCGAATAGTCGTTACCGGCGGGGCAGGCTTTATCGGGTCGCATCTGGTCGAGCGCCTCGTTCCGGACAACGACGTCGTCGTCGTCGACAACGAAGCGAACGGGCAATCCGAGTGGGTCCATGAGGGCGCAACCTATCTGGATGGTGATCTCACCGACCCCGATGTCGTCGCTGAGGCTATCACGAGCGATGTCGACCTCGTCGTCCACCTCGCGGCGTCGAAGCTGGTCGACACGGACACCCCTCGCCGCCAGTTCGAGGACAACAGCGACATCACGTACAACATTCTCGAACAGATGCAGGAAGCCGGCGTCGAAAACCTCGTGTTTACGTCGTCATCTACAGTATACGGCGAAGCGCCGCGACCGACTCCAGAGGATTACGCGCCGCTTGAGCCAATCAGTGTCTACGGCGCGACGAAACTCGCCGAAGAGTCGCTCGTCTCGACGTACGCCCACAGCCACGACATCCAGTCGTGGGTGTTCCGGTTTGCGAACATCGTCGGCCCGCGTCTGCGCGGTGCGGTCATCCCCGACTTCATCGAAAAACTCACCGATGACCCGTCGACGCTGACGATTCTCGGCGACGGTCGGCAAGAGAAGTCCTACATGCACATCTCCGAGTGTATCGACGCGATGCTGTTCGCCGTCGAACACGCCGACAAGGACCACAACGTGTTCAATCTCGGGACACGGACGACCACGTCAGTCGACCGCATCGCCAGCATCGTCGCTGACGAGATGGGCATCGACCCCGAGTACGAGTACACCGGCGGTGACCGCGGCTGGACGGGTGACGTGCCGCGAATGCGCCTCTCCGTCGACAAGCTCTCGGCACTGGGCTGGGAGCCCGAACAGTCGAGCGACGACGCGGTGCGACAGTCGACCCGCGAACTGCTCGAAGAACTCTGAGCGCGGATTCAGGCCGGGTACGTACCGTTCAGTTGTGCTTTTTCCACGACGTGGCCGCTGGCCGCGTCGTACACGTCGTCTTTATCGGCTGCCGGGGAGCGGTCAAGCGTCGTATCTAGCGCGTACAGGAGGAACCGATACGTGTGCTCCCGGTCCGGCGGATTCGGACCGCCCCAGCCAACCTCACCGAAGTCGTTCTGTCCTTCTGTGGCCTCATCGGGCTCCCACCCCGCCGGTATCCGACCAATATCCGGCGGGATGTTCCAGACGAGCCAGTGGTCCCACACCTTTCCGGCCGGCTCCTCGGCGTCCGGGTCGTCGACGATGAGGAGGAGCGACGACGTGTCCGACGGAACGTTTTCGATTTCTAGCGGTGGGTTCGTGTTTGCCGCCGAGTAGCCGTGTTCCTCGGGGATACGGTCCCCGTCGTCGAAGGCCGGACTTCGGAGCTGTAGGTCTGCCATGTCGGGAGATATGACAGACAAACACAAAAACGTCGTCCCGGTAGCCATTTGCGGCTCCGCGCCGAACCGCCGGACGTGCAGGTCGTGGGCTACCGCGCGCGGGTCGACGAACACGCCGCGCTCCTGTTGGCCGAGGACGGGAGCGTGACTACTGAGCGACTGGACCCGAACACGGACCTTTCCTACACGCTCGGTGAGCGCCACTGCGCCGGCGCGGTCGACGGCGACCGACATTTTCACTGCGACAATGACTCTGCGCCGTACTGCCCGGAACACACCGACATCTGGCCGTGTGCCCGCTGTACCGGTGACTGCAACAAGCCCCTCGACACCTGCGACGAGGAACACGCGGTGTATCTGGCGGCGTTCGCGCCGGATGTCATCAAGGTCGGCGTCACCCGCTCCTGGCGGCTGGAAACACGGCTCCGTGAGCAGGGGGCTGACAGGGCCGCCCACCTCCGGACCGTCGCCGACGGCCGTATCGCCCGACAGGTCGAGGCCGACATCGCCGTTGAGTTGGGCGACCGGGTCAGAGTTCCCACGAAGATATCGGGATTCGACCAGTCCGTCGACACGGACTGGTGGGCGTCGCTCTGTGAGCGCTATGACCCGCTGGCGACCTACGACTTCGAGTACGACCTGCCCCTCTCGGACCGTCCGATGGCCGAAACCCTGGCGACGGGGACCGTCCGGGGGACGAAGGGACGAGTCGCCGTGCTTGAGAACAACGGCAGTGTCTATGCTGTCGACCTCCGACAGCTCGTCGGCTACGAACTTACCGACGGCGGGACCGACCGCGACCTCCAGTCGAGCCTCGGTGCGTTCGGGTAACACTGGAGACTGGCGTCGCTGTAATCCACACTTGACAGTGCAGAAGACATTTAAACGCGGCTGTTGCCCTTCCTCGTGTGCGACGTGAAACCCTCCTGACCGGTGGCGTGGTCGTGGTCGTCCTGACCATGCTCATCGGTGCAACAGCGGTCCCCGGCGCGCTCTCCGAACCCGAGGACAACGTTCGTGAGAGCTATCTCGACCTCCGCGAGACGACCATCGAACCGGCCGCCGTCGACGGCCAGACAGTGACGCTCGCCATCGACGCCCGACTCTCTCACCGCGGTGGTCCCGCCGAGAACGTCACCGTCGAGACGCGAGCTATCGACGCGGACACCGGCCTCGTCGCAACGACGACGCGACAGTCGGTCGGCACAGTCGAAGGGGAACGAGAGGTATCGGTGCGGTCAAACATCACAGTCGAGCGGGCGGGCGGCTATCGGATAGACACGATCGTCTACGAGGACGGGAACCGGGTCGAAACCGGCCAGCAGTCGGTCCAGAACGTCGACGCGCTCACACCGGCGTACGCCCGCAGTACCGTGACGTTCCAGCGCTTCGAGAACGCTGGCGTGCCGCTCGATTCCATCACCTACCGGATCGACGGCGTCTCGGACAATCAGACGACGCTGAACGTGTCGGTGTACGTCACAAATGCTGGCAACACCCCGTCCGATGACCTCTCGCTTCGCCTCCGGGCGCGGCAGGCTGACTCGAACGTCATCGCCGACGAGTCGACCGTGCGGGTCGGCCAGATTCGCCCCGGCCGAACAGAGATCGTCAGAACCCAGCTGAGGGTGCCTGACGACTACAACTACTGGCTCGACGGTATGCTGCTCTCCGACGGCGTCATCGTCGGGACCGAAAGTTCCCCGGCGAACCTCCATCCGACGGAGCGCCTGCAGGAGAACGAAACCCGGCAGGAAGTCGGCTTCCAGTCCAGTGACTTCGAGCAGGAACGGCCAGCGGAGCAGGGAATGGACGAACCACAGCAGACTGCGGCCGGAGAAGGTCCCGGCTTCACGGCGCTGGTCGGCCTGATTGCCGTCCTCGCAAGCGCGCTCCTCATCGCACGGAGACAGACCAATGAGTGATACCTCCAACACCGACACAGTGGCACAGGATATTGACGCGGATACCGGCGGCGGAGTCGATGAGCCAGACGACGACAACGCGGGTCCGACAATAGCTATCTACGCGCAATGGGCCGTATTCGCTATTCTTACGCTCGTGGCGCTCATCGCGACGCTGCAGTTCTACTTCTCCGCGTCGTCGGCGATTGATACGTTCGTCACTGACCGGTATCGGCCACTGTTCAACGCGGCGTTCAACCTCGCCGTGGTGCTCGGCTGCGGACTGGGGCTCTCGGTGCTGGTCCGACGACTCGCCTGAGCCGGTCCCCAGCCATATCAGGTACCCACAGTCGGCGTTTCAGTAATCCGAGGTTTCAGGCACCTGTCAGCCATACGTCGAGAGGGATATCATGACCCAACGACGCGCGACGCGGCGACGATTCCTGATGGGCTGCAGCGCCATCGCCAGTGTGGGGCTGGCCGGCTGTACCGGCGGCGATGAGTCGACTGCCACTGACTCGACGCCGTCACCCACTGACGATGGTGATGCCGAACCCACGACGACAACCGACGAGCCGCCGGCAACCGACACCGCGACAGCGACGCCGGACCAAGCGGCCGTCGAGACGCTCGTCTCGGTCGGCGGCGACCGCGTACCGGAGAACATGGCCCTCGGTCCTGACGGCGGCCTGTACTTCGGTATCACGGCCGGCGAAGTTCGGCGCGTCCCTGCGGCAGAGACCGGCGCGACCGGCCTTTCCCTCGAAGATACCGAGCAGATTGCGACGCTGCCCGGCGCGATTGGCGTCGAAGCAGCGCCCGATGGAACGGTATACGTCGCCGTCGCCACACAGGACGATCAGGCTGGCGTCTGGGAAATCCCGCTCGACGGCGACGCGGCGCAACTCGTGGAGATGGGCGGGTTCCCGAACGACATCCACTATGATGCTGACCGGGAGCGCCTGCTGGTGACCGAATCGCAAAACGGCGTGGTCTACGCGGTCACGACCGACGGTGAGCGGTCGACCTGGCTGGATGACGACCGGCTGGAAACGGAGAGTTTCGGCGCGAACGGAATCACCCGCGACGCCGACGGCGACATCTTCGTCGCAGTGACGCGAGCCCCCGAAGAAACTGGCCGCTTGCTCCGCGTTCCGGTTGAGTCGGACGGCGCTGCCGGCGAGCCCTCGATGTTCTTCGAGGGCGGGACGATATTTGGAGCCGACGGGATTACCAGCCGGGACGGCGACATCTACGTCGCGGCCAACAGCCAGAACCGCGTCGTCAGAGTGACTGCGGACGGGACCACGGACGTCGTCGCAACGGCGGACGACGGGCTGGTGTTCCCTTCCGATGTGCTCTTCCGGACCGGCGACCAGCAGGAGTCGCTGTTCATCTGTAACTTTGCGAACCAGTCACCCGAAGACGGCGCAATTCTCCGGACCAGCGTCCCTCGCTGACCGACCGTTTATCGAGTCTGTCTTCGGACGGCAACCCTTTTCAGCGGCCCAACCAAATCCGAGCGTATGGCAGACGATGAACCTGAAGACGCTGGCGAATCGGCGGATGCGACCGAGGAAGGCGGCGAGGAGAAGTCCTTCCGCGAGCGAGTCGAGGAGATCCGACAGCAGCGCGCCGAGGAGCGCGAAGAAGGCGAGGGCGACGGCGAAGAGATGAGCCGCGAAGAGCGCATGGAAGAGATGATGGGCGGTGGCGGCGGCCCCGGCGGCATGGGCGGCGGCAACCCCTTCGCACAGATGATGGGCGGCATGATGGGCGGCGGCCCCGGCGGTCCCGGTCCGGGCGGCCCCGGCGGCATGGGCGGCGGCCCGCCAGGGCAGCGCGAGGAATCGGGCGGGAGCGACAACGAGGAACTTACGCGAGAGATGCGAAAGCTCCGGGACGAAGTCCACGATATGCGACGCTCGCTCGACCGCATCGCTGACGCGCTCGAAGAGTAACGGAACTCGGTTCGCCGACGTTTTTGCAGACAAACGAGGCAGCGACATCTCACTCCGACAGATAGCGTCTGCTCGTTATCGAACAGCGGTCGGGCAACGACCATTTTTTAACGGAACAGCGGTGGAGTGACGAGGGTCACTGAACGAGTGCCAGCAAGCCCCCAGACGGACGCCGTGCCAGTCGCTACGAATCACAAAACGAGACGCCGGTAATCTCGAAGCGTGTGCCACCATCAGCACTATCCCGAACGCTGATCTCCCAATCGTGTGCCGCTGCAACTTTCCGGGCGATACTGAGCCCGAACCCGGTCCCCTCCGTACTCGTTGAGTAGCCGGCTTCGAACACTGTCTCTCGCTCGTCTTCGGGGATGCCGGGGCCGTCGTCCGCGACGTAGAACCCGTCGTCTAACGCTCCGACCGTTACGGTCACGTCTGCCCCGGCGTGCTCGACCGCGTTCCGGACGAGGTTTTCGAATAACTGCTTCAGGCGGCTCTCGTTTGCCAGGACAGTCCGGTCGATATCGGTGACGAGTGTCGCATCGGCCGTCTCGACGGTCGTCCAGCAATTTTCGGCGAGCGACGCGAGCGCGACCGATTCGCGGTCGGTGACGGTCTCACCGTCCTGTGCCAGCGTGAGCAGGTCGGTTATCAGCGTGTCCATTCGCTCGTGTGCCTGTTCGACAGCGGCCAGATGCTCACTCTCGTACTGTTCGCGTGCCAGTTGCAGTCGTCCCTGTGCAACGTTCAGCGGATTCCGTAGATCGTGTGAGACGACGCTCGTGAACGCTTCGAGCCGGTCGTTGTGGTGTTCGAGGTCCCGTTCGCGGTCGCGTAACTGTTCGGTCCCTTCGACCTGCTTGAGCGCGCTGATGATGTGTCCGGCCAGAATCTCTCCGAGAATGACGTCTCGCTGGTCGAACGCCGCGTTTGTCCCCGAGCCGGCCAGCAGGATTCCATGCCTGCCGAGCGGGAGATATAGTTCGCTTTTGATTGGCGTGTCCGGGTTGTAGATGTCCGGGTCAGCGTGGACATCATCGACTGCGAGTGCGTCGCCGGACTCGTAGACGCGCCACGCGATGCTATCTCCGGGCGTGAAGGTCGGCAAATCCTCTAGCAGGTCATATATCCCGTCAGAGGCGGCAACCGGTTCGAGCGTCCGTTCGGCCTCGTTGTAGAGGTGGATCGTGTTGGCTTCGAGTCCCAGTACCGTGCGGGCCGTCTCGACGCCGATTTCGGCCACTTCCTCGCGCGTGTCTGCCTGGAGCAGGTCCTGCGCCGACTCGCTGAGAGCTTTGAGGCGGCGTTCGTGTTCTTTCCGTTCGGTAATGTCCCGTTGGAACCCAACGTAGTTGACGACCGTTCCGTCTTCGTCGCGGACTGGGGCGATAGACACCTGATTCCAGAACATCGTCCCGTCTTTCCGGTAGTTCCGGAGTTCGACCGATACGGGTTCGTCCGCGTCGATGGCCGCCCGCATCGCGTCGACCGGCTCTGCCTCGGTCTCCTCGCCCTGGAGGAACCGGCAGTTCCGGCCGCGGACCTCAGACTCCGTGTAGCCGGTCAGTTCCAGAAACTGCCTGTTCGCGTAGCTGATCGGAGTGTCCTCCTGTTTGGGGCCGGTGATCGTGATTCCGACCGGGGCCTCGTCCATGGCACGTTTGATCCGGGAGAGCTCCTGTTCGCCGTCTCGCTGGTCGGAGATATCCCGGACAGTGCAGACCAACTCACCGCGGTCGGTCCGTGCGAGCACGTGGTCCTCGATGAACGTGCTCCCGTCCGCACGGAGTCCGGTTGTTGTGCCTGTCCAGTATCCGTTTTCCTGAACAGCCGGAATGATATCGTCGTAGATTCGAGGGATATCCGCCTCTCGATACAGCAGTTCCCAGTGTTTCCCGCGCATCTCCGCCGGATCGTAACCGTAGAGGTCTGCGTACGCTTCGTTGACGAAGATGAACTCCCCATCTTCGTCAAGGATACTGATGCCCTCCTGTGCGGTCTCGATGGCATCGAGTTGGCGGTTCCGCTCTCGCTTGACACGCTGAGACTCCACTGCGTTGGTGATTCGGTTCGCGAGCACCGCGTACTGGTCGGTGCCGCTCTCTTTCTGCAGATAATCGGTGACTCCGGCCGAGATAGCGTCGCTTGCGATCTCCTCGGAGCCTTTGCCAGTGTACAGAATAAATGGAAGCGACCCGTATTCCTCGCGGACGGCTTCGAGGAACTGGATGCCGTTCCGCTCGGGCATATCGTAGTCGGAGACGACACAGTCGATGTCGTTGTCAGCTAGGATTTCTAGCCCCGCTGTGGCGGACGTCGCAGTCTGCACGTCTACCCGGTCGTCCTCGCGTTCCAGAAACGTCGCTGCCATGTCGGCAAATCCCGGCTCATCATCGACGTGGAGAATGCAAATTGTCTCAGCGATAGCAGTCATATCTTTGGGTAGTAGTCATACATTATAGGACGCTGAATTAAAAGACCATCTCTGAAACCGGAAGCTAACATATGCCCGTCATTGGCGGGCTACGTGTTCCATCTTTCGGCCCCGCTTAATTATAAATAATTTACACTTCTGTGAGGTTCTTGCGGGTCGCTATCCCTGGCCGACCATCTCGTCTTCGTCTTCCCACTCCTGTTCGCGGAGCTCGTACTTCTGGACCTTCCCAGTTGCTGTCGTGGGCAGTTCCTCGACGAACTCCACGCGGCGAACGACTTTGTAGGTCGCCAGCTGTTCGCGGGTGAACGTCCGGAGGTCCTCGGCTGTCACGCCCGGGTTGTCGGGATCGCCCGAATTCGGGACGACGAAGGCCTTCGGCGTCTCGCCCCACTCGTCGCTCGGGGCGGGGATAACTGCGACATCGCTGACGGCGTCGTGTTCGTAGAGCGTGTCCTCTAGTTCGATGCTGGAGATGTTCTCGCCGCCGGAGATGATGATGTCCTTCTTGCGGTCGCGGATGGCAACCATGCCGTCCTCGTCGACCGTCGCCAAGTCGCCCATGTGGTAGTAGCCCTCGACGCGGTCGGAGAAGGCCTCTTCCGTCTGTTCGGGTTTGTTCCAGTAGCGGTCCATCACCTGATTGCCGCGGACGACGACCTCCCCAAGCGTCTCGTCGTCGTGTGGCACGTCGTTGCCGTCCTCGTCGACGACCCGGACATCGGTCCCGAGGTAGCCGATACCTTGGCGCTTCTTGACGCTGAAGCGGGCATCGCTCCCGTCCTCAAAGAAGCGCCGGGCGTCCGAGGTCGTGACGAGCGGGCCGGTTTCGGTCGCGCCGTAAACGTGTTTCAGGTACCAGCCGAAGTCGTCCTCGACGGTTCGGATGACGGCCTCCGGCGGTGCGCTGCCGGCCGTCGCGATGCGCACGTCGTTCGCACCGGTCGTCTCGATTTCCCCGTCGTGGGCCGCATAGCGATCCGCAAGGATGTTCAACACCGTCGGCGCGCCACAGAGATAGGACACGTCCTCAGTCCTGACAGCGTCGAAGATGCCTTCGGCATCAACACCGCGGGTGCAGACGTGTTTCGCGCCCATTCCGGTGACCGAGAAGATGTGCCCCCAGCCGTTGACGTGGAACATCGGCAGCGTCCAGAGGTACACGTCGTCGTCCGAAATCTCCTGATGCAGCGCGACAATGTACGCGTGCAGCGTCTCCGTCCGGTGGGTCCGGCAGACGCCCTTCGGGTCGCCGGTCGTCCCCGACGTGTAGTTGATGGTGATGAGGTCGTCCTCGTCCATCTCGGGGCGCTCGTAGTCGGTCCCCGCCTCCTCGATGATGTCGTCGAAGGACTCCCAGTCGCCGTCGACGGCGTCCGTGTCGTTAGTCACGAAGATATCAGTGGGCACCTCGTCCCGAATCGGCTCGATTTTATCCGCGTACTCGTAGTCCGCGTAGACGGCGTCGACCTCGGCGTCCGAGAGGATATATTCGAAATCGTCCGGCACGAGCCGGTAGTTCAGCGGCGTGTGGACCGCGCCCAGCTGCATGGTTCCGTAGGCCGCTTCGAGCTGGTAGTGCGTGTTCGGGTCCAAGACGGCCACCCGGTCCCCCTTCTCGATGCCACGGGCAGCCATCGCCGCCGAGAACCCGTCGGCTCGCTCCCCGAACTCGTCGTACGTGAAGCGCTCACCGGTCGTGGCGACGATAGCCTCTTTGTCCCCGTAGTACTCCCGCGCACGGTCGAGAAAATCCGTGGTAAGCAGTGGCTTATGCATCTCAGGCTATCGTATGGTTAATCATGATAAAGTGGTTGTGATACTCCCCTGATTTTGCTGTCTCGGAACCGGTCATATTTAGGGTGCCTGTCGAACCACAGTCGCTTTGAGGATAGCGTCCCCAGTTTTCAGCAATGAGTACAGCGACGGCGGACGTTTCGAAGCGGCAGGCGTGGGTGATGGCCGCGCGGCCACAGACACTGCCTGCCGGGGCCGCGCCGGTCATCGTTGGGATGGGCCTGGCAGTCCACGCCGGTGTCTTCGCTCTGTTGCCGGCAGTCGCGGCGCTGGTAGGTGCGCTGCTTATCCAGATTGGAACGAACTTTGCGAACGACTACTACGACGCAGTAAAGGGGGCCGACACCGACGAGCGTGAGGGATTCACCCGTGTGACCGCTGGCGGCCTCATCGACGCCGAGGAGGTCAAACGGGCGATGATAGCGACCTACGGCCTCGCTGTCGTCATCGGCGTCTATCTCGTCGCCGTCGGCGGTCTCCCCATCGTCGTGGTTGGCCTCTCGGGCATCGCCGCCGGGGTTCTCTACACCGGCGGTCCGTTCCCCTACGGCTACCGCGGTCTCGGCGACCTGTTCGTGTTCGTTTACTTCGGTCTCGTCGCTGTGACCGGCACATATTACGTGCAGGCCGTGGCGAGCGCAAGCGGCGTCGGCACGTTTCCGATGACGCTCCCGCCGGGGTCGGTCACTGCTGCTGCCATCACGGCAAGCCTCCCAGCGGCCGGGCTGTCGACGGCGATTCTCGTCGTCAACAACATCCGAGACCGCGAGACGGACCGCGCCGCTGGCAAGAAGACGCTGGCCGTCTATCTGGGCTACGGCTGGAGCCGCGTCGAATTTCTCCTGATGGTCGGGATGGCCTACGTCGTCCCGGTCGTGTTCGCCCTCGATAGCCAGTACGGACTGGCGGCACTGGCCCCGCTGCTGACGCTGCCACTGGCGGCGACTATCTCGAAAACAGTCCTCACACAGACCGACGGCGACGCACTGAACCCGACGCTCGAACGGGTCGGTCAGACGCTGTTCGCCCACTCCGTCCTGTTCGCGGCAGGTCTCGCCGCCACACAGCTATTATGAAGGTCGATTCGTTCTCCCTCTCGCTGTCGAGTCCGCTCGCGACCGCCCGCGAGACAATTAGCCAGCGTTCGGGGTTCGTCGTCCGCTATGACCACCGCGGCGAAACCGGCGTCGGCGAAGCCACGCCGCTCCCGGGCTGGACGGAGTCGCTCGACGACTGCCAGCGCGGGCTCAACGACGCTGCCACGGTCGCAGCCGACGGTGGGCACACAGATGTCTTGCTGTCGCTGGACGCCGCATCGGTTCCTGCCGCCCGACACGGCTTTGCGACCGCGCTACTGGACGCCGACGCCAGAGCCGACGGCGTGCCGCTGTACCAGTGGTTCGACTCCGAGAGGCACTGCAATCGCGTCCCGGTCAACGCGACAGTCGGCGACGGGTCTCCAGCCGAGACCGCCGACGCCGTCAAGCGAGCGGTTGAGGCCGGCTACGATTGCTGTAAGCTCAAGGTCGGGAAGCGAACCGTCGACGAAGACGTGGCGCGTGTTCGGACCGTCCGCGAGCGGGTGGGCGACGACGTGACATTGCGAGCCGACGCCAACGGCGCGTGGTCCCGTGACCAAGCGCAAGACGCCGTCGACCGCCTCGCGCCGCTGGACGTGGCCTACGTCGAACAGCCGCTCCCGGCCGACGACCTCACCGGGCACGCCGAATTGCGGGGCTCCGGGGTCGGCGTCGCGCTCGATGAATCCCTCGTCGACCGCCGGGTCGACAGCGTCCTCGATGCCGACGCAGCCGACGTGCTGATACTGAAGCCGATGGTGCTGGGCGGCCCCGGCAACGCCCACACGCTGGCACTCCGGGCACGCGAACAGGGTGTCGAGCCGGTCGTCACGACGACCATCGACGCCGTCGTTGCCCGCCTTGCGGCGCTGCACGTCGCCGCCGCGATTCCCGACGTGGCCGCGTGCGGTCTGGCGACCGGCGACCGACTGGCGGCCGACCTCGCGCCGGACCCGACGACAGTAACGGATGGTGCGATGTCGGTCCCCCAGTCGACCGGTCTGGGAATCGATCCGACAGAGGTGGGGACCGATGCGTGACCCCCTCAATTGGCCGACACAGGACCTCGTAACGCACCGCGCCGACACGACACCCGACCGAACGGCGATGATCGCGGCGGCCTCCGGGAACGCGGTCACCTACCGGAAACTCGATGCTGCCGTCGATGCGGTGGCTGCCGAACTCGACCGGCGGGTCGACGCCCCGGACGCCACCGTCGCGACGCTCCTGCCGACACGGCCGGCGGTCGGGACGCTCCTGTTTGCGGCGATGCGACTGGGGGCGACACTCGCGCCGCTGAACGTCGAACTCGACGCGGCGACGCTCCAAAGCCAGCTCTCGACAGTTGACGCGGACCTGCTGGTCTGTGGAGACAGCACCGCGTCGCTGGCGGCCGACATCGACGGCTGTCCCACCGTTTCGGTCGACAGGGAACTGTCAGCGGCTGCTGTCGCCGACGAGACAGCAGCGGCGGGTTCGGCTGGTGAAACAGCCACCGACGTGACCCCGGCACCCCTCTCCCGCACGGACACCCAGCTGGTCATCTTCACCTCGGGGACGACCAGCGAGCCGAAAGGCGTCCGACTGACCGTCGGCAACCTCGTCGCTAGCGCCGTCGCGTCGTCGTACCGCCTCGGCGTGCTTCCGGATGACCGCTGGCTGGTCTGCTTACCGACCTACCACATGGGCGGACTGGCCCCGTTCATCCGGAGCGCGCTATACGGCACTGCGGCCGTCGTCCAGCGGTCGTTCGACGCCGACGCGACACAGCAGGTGCTCGCGGAACACGGGGTGACGGGCGTCTCGCTGGTGCCGACGATGCTCTCGCGGCTGCTGGACGCTGGCTGGGAACCACCGTCCTCGCTCCGCTTCGTCCTGCTCGGTGGCGGGCCGGCCAGCGAGACGCTCATCGAACGGTGTCGGGAGCGGGACGTACCGGTCTATCCCACCTACGGGATGACCGAGACGGCGTCACAGATAGCGACGGCGCGGCCCGAGACAGCCTTTGAACACGCCGGCACCGTCGGCCAGCCGCTCGTGTTCACCGACGTGACGGTCGTCGCTGACGGGGCCGCCTGTGACCCCGGCGAACGTGGCGAGATAGTCGTCGACGGCCCCACGGTGACGCCGGGCTATCTGAACGGCGACGATGACGCGTTCAGCGACCACGGCTTTCGGACCAGCGACATCGGCTACCGGGACGCGGACGGCCACCTCTGGGTCGAAGGCCGTGTCGACGACCAGATCGTGACCGGCGGAGAGAACGTCGACGCGTCGACGGTTGCTGACACCATTCGCGAACACCCGGCAGTCGAGGACGCGGCCGTCGTGGGACTCGCCGACGAAGAGTGGGGTCAGCGCGTCGCTGCACTGGTCGTCGGGAATGTATCGCCCGAGGCGGTTCGCGACCACTGCGCCGAGCGACTCGCGCCGTACGAGGTTCCGAAGACAGTTCGAATCGCCGACGCACTCCCGCGGACGGCGTCAGGGACCGTAGACCGGGCCGCCGTCCGGTCGCATTTCGGGACTGCCAGCGAGTCGAACGAATCGGCATAGCGGATCGGGGCTCGCGGCCAAGCGGTTTTCTACGTCGATAGCATATGCAGTTCCGTGTGTACAATCGTCCTCGCGTGGCAGGTCTTCGACGGCACGCCGATCGCGGTCGCGGCGAACCGCGACGAGCGGCTCGATAGGCCGTCACAGCCGCCACAACAGCGCCACTGGGGCAGTCGCGTCGTCGCACCGGCTGACGAGGAAGCCGACGGGACGTGGATCGGCTACAACGAGCACGGCCTGCTAGCGGCGGTGACGAACCGCTGGGTCGACGCCGACCTTGCCGGCGACCGCTCGCGCGGCCTGCTCGTCCGGGACGCGCTGAGTCACGAGAGCGCGGAGTCAGCCGCCCGCGCCGTCGAGCAAGCGACCAGAGACGCCGAATATTCGGGATTCAACCTTTTGCTGGCAGACGAGAACGCCGCCGTCCTGCTGGAATGGGACGGCCAGCTCGCGGTCCAGAACTTCCAGCCCGGCGTTCACGTCGTCGTCAACGTTGGCGCGGACGGCGACTACCGGATTCCAGCCCATCGGCCCGATGCCGGCGAGGAGCAAGCGAACAACGCGACGCGGTTGCGCGAGGCGCTGGTTCCGGAGCCCGGCGAAGCCGCCGACGAATGGATTGATCGGGCAGGCGAAACCATCAGCGACCACGAGTACGGCGTCTGCGTCCACGGTGACGGATTCGGGACGCGGTCGTCGTCGCTCATCACACTGGGTGCTGCCCACGAGTATCGGCACGCGGCCGGGCCGCCATGCCGGACGCCGTACCGCCCGGTCGAAGGTCAGATTTAAGCGGCCGACTCACGGTATGAGTAATACATGAGTTCAGCAGCGTCGGAGGCGGACCTTTCTGATGGCGAGCGGGCCGGGCTCGAACTGATTCGTGAGTCCGGTGGCATCCACCAGAGCGACTTCTGGAAGGAACTCGACGTCTCCTCGCGAAAGGGGAGTCGCATCGTCGAGTCCCTGTTCGAGAAGGACCTCATCCAGCGTGAGGAGACGGTGTATGAGGGGCACAACACGTACTACCTGACGCCCGCGGCCCGCGACCTCGACTTCTCGCTTCTGATGGCCGGTGACCAGCTCTCGCCGTTTATCGGCGACGAAGAGGTCGACCCCCACGACGACACCTTCTCGCAGTGGGTCATGACCCTCGCGTACGAGGACTGACCGACGGTTACGCGGCGTGCGTTAGTAGTGCCACGGCACGTCGTCGAAGTCCGGGTCGCGGCCCTCGTTGAACGCGTCCCGCCCCTCCTGGGCCTCGTCGGTCATGTAGGCCAGCCGCGTCGCCTCCCCGGCGAACACCTGCTGACCGACCATCCCATCGGAGTCGAGATTGAATGCGTACTTGAGCATCCGCATCGCCGTTGGTGACTTCTCGTTCATGCGCTCGGCCCACTCTATAGCAGTGTCCTCAAGGTCCTCGTGAGGAACCACGTCGTTGACCATCCCCATGTCGGCGGCTTCGGCGGCGTCGTAGGTCTTGCCGAGGAAGAACACCTCGCGGGCCTTCTTCTGGCCGACCTGTCGCGCGAGATACGCCGAGCCGAAGCCGCCATCGAAGCTCCCCACGTCGGGGTCCGTCTGAAGGAACTTGGCGTGCTCCTCGCTGGCGAGCGTGAGGTCACAGACGACGTGCAGCGAGTGGCCGCCGCCGACGGCCCACCCTGGGACGACGGCGACGACGGGCTTTGGGATGTGGCGGATCTGGCGCTGGACTTCGAGAATGTGGAGGCGGCCGACGTTCTCCGGCGCGTCATCTTCTACGCCGTCGCTCGTCTCTCGTGAGTCGCTTTGCTCCCCGCTCGCTGTGTCCGAGTCGCGTGGCGACTCGCTGTACTCGTAGCCGCTTTCACCGCGAATGCTCTGGTCCCCACCGGCACAGAAGGCCCAGCCGCCGTCCTTCTCGGAGGGGCCGTTCCCGGTCAGGAGAACGCAGCCCACGTCGGTCTGGCGCTTGGCGTGGTCCAGCGCCGTCGCAAGTTCGTCAACCGTCTCCGGGCGGAAGGCGTTGCGCTTCTCCGGCCGGTCGAAGGCGATGCGGACCGCGCCCGTGTCGGTCGAGCGGTGATAGGTGATGTCGGCGAAGTCGAACCGGTCGATGGCTGTCCACCGCTCCGGGTCGAATAGCTCAGAGACCATACCGTGGCTCGGGACGGCCTTCGCAAAAAGATTCCTCGTACGTGTTCCCACAGCAGAGCAAACCCTTTCGTGTCGCGCACGTGAACCGACTAGCGATGCCCTCCACATCGAGGAAAGCGGTGATAGGGATACTCGCTGGCCTCTCTATCGTTGTTGTCGTGTACAGCCTCATCATCGTCCAACAGATTCTACTCGGACTGATTGTGGCCGTGGTCCCTTGGTTCCTCTACCTTCTCGTGCGGTTCATCCTCACGCTCGAACGGATCGCGACGGCACTGGAACGGCTTGCGACAGCGCGTGCCCGCGAGTCGGAACCAGATAGGGATGGACCCGCTGGAAACTACCAGCGGCCGTCGGAGTCATACGGACACAGCACGGAAACCAAAGGAGGCGTAGAGAACGAGTGACCGACGGCGGTCGCGTGCAGCTCCCCTCGCTCACTCGCTTGCAGGTGCTACCCCCGGCATGACAGAGACGTTCTACGAGGTACTGGGCGTTCCAACTGACGCCTCGACGGCGGCTATCGAAGCGGCCTATCGGGAGCGACTGAAGGAAACCCATCCTGACGTGAGCGATGCGGCCGACGCCGGCGAGGCGACACAGCGGCTCATTGAAGCCCGCGACGTGCTCACCGACGAGGGCGAGCGGGCGCGATACGATCGGCTGGGTCACGACGCCTATGTTGCGGGCAAACATAATATACCGGACGACGGTGGCAGTAACGTCTCCGAAGCGGCACGGCGCGCGGGCTATGACGAGTCTGGATCGGCTGGCGACCGAACCGAAGCGAGCACTGACCGAAGTACAGCCCGGACAAACGCCCGGGATCGGGCGCGACGTGAACGGGCTGCCAGAGACCGCGTCGCCGATGACAGAGACGAGCGATCAACCACCGACACTGATGCGTCGTCGAGCAACGAGCAATCGACTGATACGACCAGCGGGACGGCGACCGCGTCGAACTCAGCGTCGACCCGGCGCTCCGGGGCCACCGCGACCAGCGGCTTCAGCGACAACGCCGGCAACGGTGCCACCTGGAGTTCTTCGTCCGCGTACTCCGTCCGCCAGACTGACACCCCGTCCCGCGGGTCGCTTCTGGAGATGCCGACCGGCCGGGGGCTGACGTTGTTTGCCATCACGTTCGCGCTTTATCCGGTACTGCTGTTCAGCGCGTTACTCCCGGCGTTCCCGCTGTGGGTGAACCTGACAATTGGGGTCTGCACCCTCTTCATGATCGGCTACCTCCAGTCCGAACCTACTATCGCAATTATGGTGTTCGGGAGCTGGAGTCTGATGACGGCGGTGCTGCTGGTCACGTTGAATATCAGCGCGTTCTCGCTTGTGGGGGCTCTCGCGCTGTCGGGGACGTGGCTCCCGTTCGGACTGTCGCTGTTGACAGCGTCGGTGTTGCGGCTCTGAAAATCAGTCGCCAGCGAGGGTTTCGGCGACCTGTTCGGTAAGCTGGTCTCTGACTGCGTGGCTGTCACCCGCGTCGAACCGGACCTCGATGACCTCTGTCCCATCTGTCTGGACTGACTCGGCGAACCGCTCGCGGAACTGCCGGCGGTCGGCCACCCGCTCGAACTGCAGGGAATAGAGCGCCTCCGTCGGCTCGAAATCGAGCCCGTGTGGCGTTCGGAACTGGTCCTCGAAGGTGGGATGGTCCTCGATGGGCAGCATGTGGAAGATGCCGCCGCCGTCGTTGTTGAGCAGGACGACCGTCGCGTCTACCGCACAGCGGCCGAGCGCGAGCAGGCCGTTCATGTCGTGGTAGTACGCCAAGTCGCCGGTGACGAGCACGAGCGGGTCGGATGTCGCGCTGCCGGCCCCGAGCGCCGTCGAAGTGATGCCGTCGATACCGCTGGCCCCGCGGTTACCCAGTACGGTCAGGTCGGCGTCACGGGGGCCGCCAAAGCGGTCCATATCTCGTATCGGCATACTGTTCGAAATGAACAGTGTAGCCGGGTCCGGGGCCAACGCAGTCACATCTGAGAGGACGCCCCCTTCCCAGTAGGTCTCCGAAGCGGTTTCAGTAACGGCGTCCCAGTGGGTTTGCTCCGCCCTAATGAACTGTTCTCGCCACGACGCTGCAACGCCACCCAGCGTCTCGCCCGCGAGCGCATCTGCGGTGGCGTCGGGGTTGGCAACGAGTAGGTCCGTGGCGGTGAACTCGGCCTCCGACCAGCCGCCGGCCGGGTCAACGAGGAACTGCTGACAGTCGGCGTCCCAGAGGTAGTGACGCAGTGGCTTCGAGGTCGGCGACGCACCGAACCGGACGACGACATCGGGGTCGTCCCACTGGTCGACGCTGTCGCTTCCGAGATAGCCGTCGTAGCCGCCACAGACCGGCACATCGAGCCGGTCGACGTGGGGGCCGAACCGCAGGTCCGACAGCGGGTCCGCCAGAACGGGGAAGCCCGTGGCTGCCGCCAGCCGTTCAAGCGAATCTGCACTGAGTCCCTGGTCGGCCGGCCCAGCGACGATGAGGCCTCGTTCGGCGGCCTCAAGTGCGTCCTGCACGCGGCGCACTGTCCGCTCGTCCGGCGTAGCGACGCCCTCGCTTGTCGTGACGAACGGCCCGTCGCGTCCGGTTTCGGCCGCGTCGTCGCCGCCCGCCCAGCCAGCGGGAACGCTCGCCGGGTCGTCCTCAGGCATCGGCGTCGGTTCCAGCGGCTTCCGGAACCGACAGTTCAGGTGGACCGGTCCCGGGTCGGCTCCGGTACTCTCCGCGAGTGCGCGGGCCGCCGTGGTCCGCAACATCCGGACCTTCCGTGGCTCGGCCTCCGGCTCTGGCATATCGCGATACCAGCGGACAGCGTCGCCGTACAGTTTCTCCTGATCGACAGTCTGGTTCGCTCCGCTGTCGATGAGTTCCGGCGGGCGGTCCGCCGTCAGCAGGAGCAGCGGGACGCCCGACTGGTTGGCTTCGATGACCGCCGGGTGGTAGTTCGCCGCGGCGGTCCCCGATGTGCAGACCAGCGGCGTCGGCTCGCCGGTCCGGCGGGCGCGTCCAAGCGCAAAAAAGGCCGCCGACCGCTCGTCGAGGTGAGAGAACACCTCAATATCAGGATGCTCGGCGAATGCGACCGTCAGCGGCGTTGAGCGGCTACCGGGCGAGAGACACACCGCGTCGACGCCGCCCGCGGCCAGTTCGGAAACGAGCGTCTCTGCCCACAGCGTGTTGACGTTCGGGGCGGTCATTCCAGCTCGTCCAGTATCGGCCGGTATTTGAGCTGGACCTCGTCCCACTCGCGGTCGGGGTCGCTGTCCGCGACGATGCCCGCGCCTGCAAAGAGCGTCGCCTCGCGCTCCGTGGCGACGGCCGAGCGGATGCCGACGGCGAAGGTCCCGTTGCCGGCGGCGTCGACCCAACCGACCGGGGCAGCGTACCAGCCCCGATCGAATGCCTCTGTCTCGCGGATAGTCCGCAGCGCCGCGTCCGGGGGCAGTCCGCCCACAGCTGGCGTCGGGTGGAGCGCCTCGACGAGCGAGAGGACGTGCTCGTCGTCGTCCAGTTCAGCTGTTATCGATGTTCGAAGGTGCTGAACCGTGGCGAGTCGGCGAACGGTCCGGTCGCCGATGCGGACCGTCGAAGCGAACGGTTCCAGTTGGTCCCGTATCGCGTCGGCGACGAGCTTCTGCTCGTGGCGGTCCTTCTCGCTGTCGAGGAGTTCGGCGGCGAGCCACTCGTCCTCGGCGGGTGTGTCGCCCCGTCCCGTTGAACCGGCCAGCGCCTCCGTCCGGACGGTTCGCCCGCGAACTGAGACCAGCCGCTCCGGCGTGGCTCCGAAGAAGGTGCCGCCGGAGTCGGGCGACAACATGAACCGGTAGCAGTCCGGGTACGTCTCCGACAACCGGGCCATCACGTCCGGGACCGATAGCTCCGCGTCCAGTGTGGCGCTGAGACTCTGGGCGAGCACGACCTTCTGGAGCTCGCCCCGGTCGATACTCTCTGTGGCGGCCGCCACCTGCTCGCGCCAGCCGTCCTGTGTTGGCGTGCGCTTCCGGTGTGAGATTCCCGGCGGCGTACCCGGATTGCGCTCGGAGTCTGCGACCAGTCGGTCGCGCCATTCCTCCAGTAGCGCCTCCGCTTCGGTCGCGGCCTCAGGTCCTGTCGCGACCGTTGTGAGCCAGGCATCGTCGTCCCTTCTGGTTACCTGTATTTCGGGGAGGAAAAACGCCGCACTGGGGAACCCATCCCAGGGAGAGTCCTCTCCTTCATGCGTTCCGTTGTGGAAAGCGAACCCGCCGAACGCTCGCGGTCGAGCGATGCTCGGGAGGCTGTCGGGCACTGAGCAGTCATCGAACAGTGCTTCGACTGCTGTCCGCACGTCGTCGAACCGCGACTGCCCGTCGGCAGTCACAGTCGCCGCGCTCCCGCGGGCCGCGATTGACTCTGTACCGGCCGCCCAGAAGAACCGGGGGCGAGCGTCCGTCTCCAGTACCGCCCGCACCGGTGCATCGTCGAGGCGACACCCGCGTGCGACGACCGTTGTCTCACCAACCGTCGTCTCGTCACCACGCAGTGGTTCCATCAGCCATGCCTTAGGATTGCGCACCTTTGAGCCTAACTATACGCTCGATTCCACACAGTGAACTTCGATCGGACCGCTGTCGTGGCGCGGCCGATTTCACGCCGCTCCGGGCCGCCGCACGACATGGCGGCTCTCGGATTCCGATTCGTAGAAATTAATATCTGGGTTCACAAAGTTCCTCTCTCAGTTCTACAATTGTAATTCTGCAATCTACGAACATACCCCCGTCAAGTTTAAATAGGGCATAGTCGAAGCCCCCTATGTTGCGATGCCTAAGGTAGAGATCAATATCCCGGAACACCTGGAGATGCAAATCGCGCAGCTCGTCGAGAAAGGCGAGTTCCTCAACCGCGAGGAAGCCATTGAGGACCTCCTGTCGACCGGGCTCAAGGCGTACAAAACCTCCGGACCACAGGACGAAGACGAGGAGCCAGGGTTCGAAGAAGACGGCATGATGGGCCACGACGACGAGTACGTCTTCTGAAAATACAGGCGTGAGCGTCTGGTATCCCTTCTCAAGCAATTCTTATAGACGTGCCACCGTATACTGTAGCCATGCACAAAGACGAGCTTCTCGAACTACACGAGCAGATGGTGACGATTATGGAGTACTTCCGCGACGACATGGACTCAGTCGACCCGGACCTGTTCGACGCGTACCAAGAACTTGACGTGCGGCCATCGGATGTCCACAAATCGAAAAGCGAGCACAAACACGCCGTGTTCGTACTTGGGAACTCGCTGGCGACGGCGATGAGCGAAGACGAGTTCTCGGATGCGGGTCGGGTCAGCAAGCGGATGAAGGAACTGGCCGAGGACGCCGAGCGGAAACTGTAACCAGGCCGGTCCTGAGTCGCGCCCTCTCGTCTTTATTTCGATCTGTCTCCTCTTGGCTACGATTTCTCGCCGTCAAGTTCGGTGAACAGCTCTGGGTCCGTCTTGAACTTCAGGACGTTGTGAACGACCGAGTTCCGGATGTTCTGGATCACGTCGCCGTGTTCCTTGTAGAAGTCGTGTATCCAGCGGGATTCGGCCGTCCGGCTCGGGAACATCATCACTGATTTCCACTGATATTCGCCGTCGGAGAGGAAGTAAAACAGCGTGTGCCGGTCGTCCCGGATGGACACCATCGCGTCGTGCCAGGAGTCGGCAAAATTCTCAGGGTTGAACTTAAACTCAAACAGCGCGAAATTGAACAGCTCCTCGTTCGGGACGATAGTTTCCCTGAAGACGCCTTCGTTGCGCATCTCCCGAATCGATTCACTGATAGTCACATGGGACACGTCGATACCGTACTTCGATTCGAGAAGATCTGCAAGCTCACGGGACGACCGCTTGGGGTCCGCCGAGAGTTCGCGCAGAATGCACATATCACGCTCGCTGAACTCCCAGTCCGGGGGGTCGTCGGTCATGCTGTGACTGCCCTCCTATCGGGAGCACAGGCGCGCTCGGTGTCAGTGTCGGTGGTCGGTCGAGTCAGTGTTGGAACGTTCGTAGGTACCATCTGTCTGTCTGGTCTCTGGTTGCTGAATCAGTGGTGGTGTCGGCCACGCTAATCAGCTTACTGGCCCGTGAACTCTGGGTCACGCTTCTCGACGAACGCGGTCGTCCCTTCCTCGTGGTCGTCAGTCGTGAACGCGAGCCCCTGCGCGGTGGCTTCGTTTTCGAGTGCCTGTTCCAGCGAACTGTCCAAGCTCCGGTTGACCAGCCGCTTGGCGTGGCTGAGCGCGACTGTCGGTCCAGCGGCGATGTCTGTAACGAGCTCCGAAAAGGCTGATTCGAACGTCTCTGTGTCGAACACACGGGTGAACAGCCCCAGTTCCTCGGCTGCCGAAGCATCCAGCAGTTCGCCGGTAAACAGGAGTTCCTTGGCCTTGTTCGGGCCGACGATTCGTGGCAGGAAATAGGAGACGCCGGAGTCACTTGCCAGGCCGACCTGCCGGAAGCCAAAGCCGATCTGGGCGTCAGTGCTTGCGACCTGTGTATCACAGGCCAGCGCGAGTCCTGCACCGGCACCGAAGGCGGGGCCGTCGATTTTCGCGACGACCGGGAGCGGACAGCTGTGGACGGTCCGGATCGCTTCATGGAGTGACGAAACCACCAGTTCGACCTGTGTGGCCGGCGGTCGGTCGTGTTTCACGCCCTGTAACATCGCATTGATGTCCCCGCCAGCGCAAAAGGCTGGGCCTGCGCCTTCCAGTACGACACACCGGGCGTCGCTGTCGGTCACCGATTCGAACGTGGCAGTGAGCGCGTCGGCCAACTCCGCTGACAGGGCGTTTCGCGACTCCGACTGGTTCAGCGTTATTGTAGCGATCTCGTCGTCAACAGACTGCGTCACGGTCGCGTCTTCCATGTGTGGGCACTTGACCGGCGGAAAGATAACAGTGGTGTCCGTCAGCGCCTGACAGACCAACATCGTTGGGCAGTACCTTTTGCCCGGGCTAGTCCGTGTACTAGGTATGCGCCTGCACTGGCATCGCCGTGATCTCCGGGCAACGGACAACGCTGGCCTCGCCGCGGCGACCCCATCTGACCCGGTCGTCCCGGTATTCATTTTCGACACGGCCGTTCTCGACCACGCCGGCCCGCCCCGGGTCGCGTTCATGCTTGACGCGCTCGACAGTTTGCGCGAGTGGTACCGCGACAAGGGTAGTGACCTCGTCGTTGCCGAGGGCGACCCCACATCCGTCTTGCCAGAACTGGCAGCCCAGCACGGCGCAGAGAAGGTCACTTGGGGCAAGGACTACTCAGGGCTCGCACGGGAACGCGACGCGGCTGTCCGGCAAGCGCTTGACGACGCCGACGTGGCCCGCGAGGCCGTCCAGAACGCTGTGTTGCACGAACCGGGCGAGATTACGACGAACGACGGCGACCCCTACAGCGTCTTCACCTACTTCGGCCGGAAGTGGCACGACCGCGAGAAGGCGGGCCCCTACGACCCCCCGTCGGCCGACACACTGGCCGATGTCGACGGCGACGCGCTCCCAACACTGGCTGACCTCGGCTTCGAGGAGCCAGAAGCGGACGTGCCCGCAGCGGGAACCGAAGAAGCGCGCGCCCTGCTTGATGACTTCCTCGACGAGAACGTCTACGAGTACGAGGAGCGACGGGATTTCCCGGCCGACGAATGCACCTCGCGGCTCTCGGCCCATCTGAAGTTCGGAACTATCGGTATTCGGGAGGTGTACGACCGGACACAGGCTGCCAAGGAGGGGACCGGCGGCGACCGCCGCGACTCCGTCCGGGAGTTCCAGTCCCAGCTGGCCTGGCGGGAGTTCTACACACAGGTACTGTTTGCCCATCCACACGTCGTGAGCTCGAACTACAAATCATACGAGAACCCCATCGAGTGGGAGAACGACGAGGAACTGTTGCAGGCATGGAAGGACGGTGAGACGGGCTATCCCATCGTGGACGCCGGAATGCGACAGCTCCGTGACGAGGCGTACATGCACAACCGCGTCCGGATGATCGTCGCCTCCTTCCTCACGAAGGACCTGCTCATCGACTGGCGACACGGCTACGAGTGGTTCCGGGAGAAACTGGTCGATCACGACACGGCAAACGACAACGGTGGCTGGCAATGGGCGGCCTCCACGGGGACCGACGCGCAGCCCTATTTCCGCATCTTCAATCCGATGACACAGGGCGAAGACTACGACCCGAACGCCGAGTATATCAAGGAATACGTCCCGGAGCTACGGGACGCTGCACCCGAGATCATCCACGACTGGAACGACTGTTCCCTCACACAACGGCGCAGCGCCGCACCGGAGTACCCGGACCCAGTTGTCGACCACAGCGAGCGCCGGGAAGAGGCGCTGGCGATGTTCGAGCGGGCCAGAGGAGACGACTAGAGCGGTTCGTTCAGATCCATTGAACTCTCCTGAGTGCTTACACGCGGGACGAGGCCACGTGTTGGCGTCAGTGCCGCGGGCAGATACGGCTCCGTCTCGCTGTCCTTGTTGAGTGCTACCAAATGGCTCCTAAACGTTTAACAGGCAGCCGCGCGACAATACTGATGGAGGCGTTTTCATATGTCCGAACATTCAAATCCCGAACTGCCACCGCTCCCGTACGACTACGACGCACTGGAGCCACACATCTCCGAGCAGGTGCTCACCTGGCACCACGACACCCACCATCAAGGGTACGTAAACGGCCTCGAATCGGCCGAGGAGACGCTTGCAGAGAACCGCGACGCCGGTGACTTCGGTTCAAGCGCTGCTGCGATGGGTAACGTCACCCACAACGGCTGTGGTCACTATCTCCACACGCTGTTCTGGGAGAACATGGACCCCAACGGCGGCGGTGAGCCGGAAGGCGAACTCCTCGACCGCATCGAGGAGGACTTCGGCTCCTACGAGGGCTGGAAGGGCGAGTTCGAAGCCGCTGCATCAGCTGCTGGCGGCTGGGCGCTGCTCGTGTACGACCCCGTTGCCAAGCAACTGCGCAACGTGCCGGTCGACAAGCACGACCAGGGCGCGCTCTGGGGCTCCCATCCCATCCTCGCACTCGACGTCTGGGAGCACTCCTACTACTACGACTACGGTCCCGCCCGTGGTGACTTCATCGACGCCTTCTTCGAGGTTGTCGACTGGGACAAGGCTGCTGAAGAGTACGAGAAGTCGGTCAGTCACTTCGAGTAACGGGCGACACCCGACGTTTTTTTGCGGCTGTGCCGAGAGTCCGAGCGGTATCTGGGCCGGTTGCGTTCAGTCCGCCGTTAATATCTAACGATACCAACAAAAAATATCGGCGAGACTGTAGCAGACTACGGAACGGCAGTGGCACGGGAGGATATAGTTTTATAAGATGTGAATCAGTGGTAAGTGGTATGAGTAGCGATACCAATCGGCGAGCGTTCCTGAAGCGCACTGGAGCGGTAACCACTGTTGGTCTGCTTGGCGGATTGGCAGGCTGTTCAACCGAACAGACCGGCGGTGACGGTGGAGATGGCGGCGACGGCGGCGACGGTGGGATGACCGGAACCGGGACCGAGTCCGGTGGCGACAGCGGTCCGGAGTCGCCGGATGTGCTGATGGTCGTCGGTTATCCCCAGAGCGGTGTGCAACTGTTCAAGGACTTCTACGCCGACTACGGCGACGACGCCGCCGACATCCTCGTCACCGACGGACTGCAGGACGGCGAACTGCCGAGCAACGTCGGCGACGATATGTCAAATGTCCGTGGCACGGCCCCATCGGCGGCCGGGCCCGGCGTCGATACGTTCACAGAGCAGTTCACTTCCGAGTTCGATTACGAAGAGGCCGGTGTGTTTACGTCACAGGCCTACGACGCGACGGCGGTCCAGATACTCGCAAACGTATTGGCCGGCGAAAACGACGGGCAAGCCGTCCGGGACCACATGCGCGTCGTCGCCAACCCGGGCGGCGAGTCGTACGGCCCCTCCGAGTTGCCAGCGGCCGTCGAAGCGGCCGCGGCGGGCGAGAACATCCAGTACGAAGGGGCTTCGAGTGCGGTCAACTTCGACGAAAACGGGGACATGGCTTCGGCGCAGTACCAGGTCTTCGGGTTTCAGGACGGAGGGGGCGTCGATACGCTCAGCACCGTCGACTTCGGCGCTGGCAGCGACATCCCGCAGCCGGAACCGAACGGCTCCGGGAGCGACTCCGGACGGACGATCAAGTTCGGCGTGTTGATGCCCGAAACCGGCGACCTCGGGCCGCTCGGCAGGCCAATCCGCGACGGGGCGCTACTCCCGGCCCTGCAACTCGAAGGCGAAGTCGACTTCGAGTTCGATTACCAGGTCGGTGACACCCAGACGCAGGCGCAGGCGGGCATCGACGCGGCCAACTCTCTCGTCAGCGCAGGCTATCCGTCGATAACCGGGGCGGCCAGCTCCGAAACGTCGATTCAGGTCGCCAGAAACGTGCTCATCGATAGCGGCGTCGTCGGCTGTTCGCCAGCGTCCACGTCACCGACGATTACTGACCTCGAAGACAACGATTACATGTTCCGCACCCCGCCCAGCGACGCGCTGCAGGGACAGGTCCTAGCGCAAGTCGGCGTGGGCGAACTCGGTGCGGAGACCGCATCGACGCTGTACGTGAACAACAGCTACGGCCAAGCGCTACAGGAGGCGTTCGCCGGCGCGTTCGAAGCGGAAGGCGGGACCATCGTCAATCAGGTCGGCTTCGAACAACAGCAGTCCTCCTACACGTCTGAAATCAACAGCGCGATGAACCAGTAACGGGGCTGCCGGCGTCGATTCTTTCTTCGAGCTATCCGCCGAGGAAGTCCTGACGAACCTGCTCGTCGTTGAGGAGGACCGTCCCTTCGTCCTCGTAGCGGTTCTGACCCTGCACGAGCACGTAGCCACGGTCACACCGCCGGAGGGCCTCCTTTGCGTTTTGTTCGACCATCAGAATAGCCGTGCCGTCGTCGTTGATGCGGTCGATGCGGTCGAACATATCCTCGACGAGGTCGGGGGCAAGCCCGGCGGAAGGCTCGTCAAGCAACAGAAGATCGGGGTCGAGCATCAGCGCCCGACCCATGGCGAGCATCTGCTGTTGGCCGCCCGACAGCGTCCCTGCTGACTGTTCGGACCGCTCCCGGAGAATCGGGAACCGGTCGTACACGTCCTCGATCCGGTCTTCCGGTACTTCATCGAGGATGTACGCGCCCATTTCGAGGTTCTCGCGCACGCTCAGTGAGCCGAACACGTTGCCGGTCTGTGGGACGTAGCTGATTCCCTCGTAAATGATTTCGTCGGGATTGCGCTGGCTGATGTCGGTCTCGTCGAAAATGACGTCTCCGCCCATGTACGTTGTCAGACCGAAGACAGATTTCATCACCGTCGACTTGCCGGCCCCGTTCGGGCCGACGATGACGACGTACTCGCCGTCCGCAACGTCCATGTGGACGTCACTGAGGACCTGCAGATCGCCGTAGCCCGCATCGAGGTCCCGGATGGCGAGGAGCCGCTCGGCTGGGTCAGGGAGCGTGACAGCCTCGGACTCTGTCGCGCGCTGGCTCATACGTCACCTCCCAGATACGCCTCAAGTACGCGCTCGTCCGACGTGATAGTCTCGGCGTCCCCTTCGGCGAGGACGCTCCCCTGATGCATGACGATGATGTGTTCGCAGTTGTTCATGATAACGTCCATGTCGTGTTCGACCAGCAGGAAGGTCAGGCCCTGCTCTCGGCGGAGTTCGTGAATCCGCTCCAGCAGCTTTTCTTCAAGCGTCGGGTTGACACCGGCAAGTGGCTCGTCCAGAAGGATCATTTCGGGCTCGGTCATCAGAACCCGCGCCATCTCCAGCAGTTTCCGCTGGCCACCGGAGAGATTGCCGGCATTCTCGTGGGCGAGATGGTCGATCTCGAAGAACTCCAGCGTCTCCCACGCGCGGTCGCGAACTGCCGTTTCGGCCTTGACCACATCGCCGCGAAGCCCCGGTGTCACCGACCGGATGACCGACTCGCCGACCTGTCCACCCGGCGCGAGCATCACGTTCTCCAGGACCGTCATCTCGGACAGTTCACGGGCGATCTGGAACGTCCGGACCAGTCCCTGGTTTGCGAGTGTGTACGGCGGGAGCCCGGTAATGTTCTGGCCGTCGAAGGTGACCCGGCCACCAGTTGGCTCGTGAATGCCGGTGATACAGTTGAACGTCGTCGACTTGCCGGCCCCGTTCGGGCCGATGAGGCCGGTGAGCGACCCCTCCGCCACGGAGAACGTCGCCCCGTCCACCGCGACAACGCCACCGAACTCCTTGCGGAGGCCGGTGACTTCCAGCAGCGGCGACTCGATCGCGTCGCTCGTGACGGCGGTCTCCTGTCGCGGTGCCGCGTCGGGTTCACTCATTCGCCTCACCTCCGGACCCGGACTGCGGTCTGTCAAGGCTCACGCTCGTTGCGGGTTCGTTTCGGTGGCCGAGCAGTCCGTCTGGCTGGTTCTGGATGATGTATATCAGCACGACGCCGATGAGGACGAACCGGAGCGTGCTGACGTTGCTAATGGTGTATGCGAGCAGCGGCAGCGGGTCCAGTGACCCGAGCCCGGCGATCGCGTCAACGATGTTGCTAGGTGCGCGAGTGCCGCCCAGCGAGACGTTCTCGCCCAGTCGGGCCGGCAGATAGAACAGCAGTCCGGAGAACGTCGCCGCCCCGATGATGCTGCCGGTGTTGGACCCCGAGCCGCCGATGATAAGCGCCGCGAACACGTAGAACGTGATCGTCGGTCTGAACTGCTGTGGGCTGACGTAGCCCGCCTGCCCGCGGAACAGAACGCCAGCCAGCCCCATCAGCGCACAGCCGATCATGAACGTCTTGATCTTGAACCGCCGGGTGTCTTTGCCGAGTGACTGAGTCACGGTTTCGTCCTCGCGGATCGCCTTCAGCACGCGACCGAACGGCGAGTTCGTGATACGGGCGAGCACCCAGTAGCTCGCCGCCACGACCAGCAGGAGGAGTATCCCGTACGTGAGGTTCGCCAGATTTGGCCCGGAGACGCCGACGCCCTCCGCAGCAGTAACGAGTGGCTGTCCGACGCCGTTGATGAGCGTCGACGCGACCTCGTTTGCGGACTTGAACGAGATACCGGTCGCGCCGCCGGTCCCGACCGGCACGCCGAACAGCGAGACCTCGGCGAGACCGTTCCAGTTGACGATAAGCCGGATAATTTCGGAGAACGCGACCGTCACGATGGCGAGGTAGTCAGCCTTCAGTCGGAGTGCCGGTAGCGCCGCGAGACCGCCGATAACAGCAGCCATCACCATGCCACCGATGAGGCCGACCCACAGCGGGAGGCCGAGCCCCGGGACCGCCCCGGCGGCCGGGTCCGTCGGCGCGGTGAGAACCGCCGTCGTGTACGCGCCGACGGCCATGAACCCTGCAATACCAATGTTGAACAGGCCGGTGTACCCCCACTGGAGATTCAGTGCCAGCGCGAGGATGGCGTAGCCGCCGATGAGGACGGTCACGCTGCCGATGAAGCCGGCGGCGAGGTTCGCCCAGTTCGCCCCGCCGACAGCGATCGCCAGCACGAGCATGACGGCCCAGATACTGGCGATGAAGGCGACGACCAGCCCTACGTCAGGGAGCGCATCCAGACGGTTTCGAACAGTGTCAACAGCACTCATGCTGTCGACACCCCCCCGAAGATACCGGACGGGCGCAACAGCAAGACGACGATGAGCACGAGGAACGCGGAGGCCCGGGTCAGTCCCGATGGTAGCCATATCAGGGCCAGACTGTCGACCAGCCCGATGAGGATGCCACCGGCCATCGCCCCGTATATCGAGCCGATGCCGCCGACGATGACTGCGGCGAAGATGAGCAGGAGCAGAATCCAGCCGAAATTGAATGATATCGTGCCGCTTTCCAACACGAGCAGGTAGCCACCGATGCCTGCCAGGCCGCCACCGAGAATCCAGGTAAGTCGAATCACGCGTTCGGTCGGAATCCCGGTCACGCGTGCGAGGTCCTCGTTGTCGGCCATCGCCCGCATTGCTTTGCCGAGCTTCGTCCGCTGTAGCAGCAGATGGACGCCGAGCATCAACAGGACCGACACCACCAGCAGGGTGATTTCGTTGTCTGTGACTGAGATCATCGAGAACAGCGTCACCCGGAGCCCGCCGCTTGCGACCCCACTGGTCTGTGTGCCGAAGACGAACGCGATGAGGTAGCGCAACGCGAGTGCGACACCGATTGACGCAATCAGCAAGGAGATGTTGTCCGTATCGCGCATGGGGCGATAGGTGAGTCGGTCGATGAGTAACACGATACCGATCGACCCGACGCCGGCGACGACAAGCCCGAGAAGCACCGGAAGGAACGTCGAAACGGTGCTCAATTGCCGCCCCGAATTGAGCATGAACAGTTCCGAGATCGGGGCTCCAGTCCCGAGGCCGGCGGTGATGTACGCGGCGACCCACCCCAGGAACGCCCCGACGGTCACAGTGTCCCCGTGTGCGAAGTTGGCGAAGTCGAGGATGCTGTATGTCATCGACAGGCCGATGCCGGCGAGTCCGACCGCCAGTCCGACGAGCAGTCCGTCCACCACCATTGAGAGCAACGAACTCACGGTGAGAGACCCACCCAGTAACTTGGCTCCGAGGAAGAACACGGTTGTCCCAGCGAGCTTTGCAACTAAATCCAGCAGGAGGAAGCCACTTACAGCGGCCACCACTGCTGCCCCCGGCCGGTCACCCATCACAACACGGCCGTCTCTTGCGAACTCAGCAATTCCCATAGGTTACCCTTCGTTGGACCCTCCTGTCTAAATAACCCACCGGAAATTCGTGCGAAATACCGGTGTAGAAGCCAAGACACCGGTGTCAAAACAGGAATCGTCCCCTCCCATGGTCACGTATCAAGCGAGAGACGATTGATACCACGGGACAGATTGCCGATGGGAGCCACTTCGAACCCAGTGACGGCCGGGTGATCGAGCGCCCGCACAGCGCACGACACCGACTTGGGTCACCAATGCTTTGAGCCGAAACCGTATCGAGAAACCACCGGACATCGGCCCGACATCGACGGAGAACGGTGCTATTCACAGCGCTTTTATGCGGTCCATCGATGATATACGACAGATGGTACGCCTGGTCGTCGCCAGTCTCGTGCTGGCTCTCCTGCTGGGAAGCGGTGCCGCGCCACTGGCGATGTCACAGCCGGCCGACGAGAGCATTGGCGTCCAGACGCCCGAAAGGTTCGACCGGACGACGTTTCAGGTCACGCTGTATCAGAACGGGTCGGCGAAGTGGGCCATCCTCTACCGGACGCCGCTTGCAAACGACACTGAACAACAGCAGTTCGAGGAGTTTGCCCGGGAGTTCGAGCAGTCGGAGCAGCCACTGTACCAGAATTTCGTCGAGCAGTCGACGCTGCTGACACAGTACGGGACGAACGTGACTGGCCGGAACATGAGTGCGACCAACTACGACCGGTCGGCGACGGTCGACCCGCTCCAGAACACTGGAACCGTGCGGATGTCGTTCCGCTGGCGTAACTTCGCGGTCGTCGAGGGCGACGCAGTCGTGGTCAGCGACGTGTTCGACGGCGGGTTCTACATCGGGCCGAGCCAGTCGTTCGTCTTCGAGCGCGGCCCCGAGCTAGCATTCGCCGATGTCCAGCCGGCCCCCGCCTCACAGAGCGCCCCGGACTCGCTCGAAAACAGCGAGAGCGTCACGTGGAACGGCGAGCAGTCGTTCAACGACCGTCGGCCCTACGTGGAACTGCAGCCGCGCGAAACCGGGCAGAGCGCTAGTGCTGAGCAGCGCACCACGGCGGACGATGACACACCTGCCGAGGCCGCCGGCGGGCCATCGTGGATGCTCCCGGCCGCCATCGTCGGTCTCATTGTCGTCGCCGGTGGCGTGGCCGCGTGGCGGTCCGGCGCGCTGGGAGGGGTGTTGGGAACCGACGATGACGAACCACCCGCTCCGACGGCGTCGGCCACAGGCGGCACTGAGCAGCCATCGACGGCTTCCTCGGGCGATGCAATGGCGGACACCGACACCCCTGACGAACCGGCAGTCCCCGACGAGGAACTGCTCACCGACAGCGACCGCGTCCGCAAACTGCTGGAGGAAAACGGTGGCCGGATGAAGCAGGTCGACATCGTCGACAGCACCGACTGGTCGAAGTCGAAGGTGAGTATGCTTCTCTCGGACATGGAAGACGACGGCGACATCTCGAAGCTCAGAGTCGGCCGCGAGAACATCATCAGTCTCGCTGGTCAGGAACCCGACGCCGCAGGGTCACCGTTCGACGACGAGTGATACTGGCGGCTGTACGCCTGTGTCGCGTTTCGCTACCGCAGATATCTGGGAATAGTTACAGCTGACAGCATGATAAACCAGCACAGGGCGGGGCTGAAACGCAATGATTATACGTATCTCCTTGCTACGAACTTGTGTACGCTCCGTTGGTGTAGTCCGGCCAATCATATCACCCTCTCACGGTGACGACTAGGGTTCAAATCCCTGACGGAGCATTTCTCTCCGATTCAACGGATACACAGTTACTACGTTCTATGACCGACAGTATTTGTGTCTGCCAGTCCAATCAGGCGGTATGCGCGTCGCGGTAGTCACCGTCGGAGACGAACTGCTCAGTGGCGAGACGGTCAACACAAACGCTGCGTGGCTTGGACAACAACTCGCGGAGCGCGGCGTCACCGTCGGTCGGACGACGGTCGTCCCCGACGAGATCTCGGACATTGCCCGCGTGGTCAACGAGTATCACGCGGAGTTCGACGCCGTCATCGTCACCGGCGGCCTTGGACCGACGCACGACGACAAAACAATCGAAGCCGTCGCCGCGGCGTTCGGACGGGATGTCGTCGAGAGCGAGGACGCCATTGCGTGGCTGGAGGAACACGGCGGGTACACGCGCGACGACCTGACCGACGGAACGGGCGAGGTACCGGAGGGGTCCCGTGTCTTGCCCAACCACGAGGGGGTCGCGCCCGGTTGTGTCGTCGAGAGCTGCTATGTCTTGCCGGGCGTGCCGGGCGAAATGAAGCGGATGTTCGAGGAGGTCGCAGAAGAGTTCGCCGGCGAGCAGCGGTACGTTCGCACCGTCGACGCCGCTGAGCCCGAGAGCGCACTCCTTGACCGACTGGCAGAGGTACAGGAGCAGTTCCCGGTTAAGGTCGGGAGCTATCCGGGCGAGCACGTGACCGTCCGGTTCGAAGGGACAGAGGAGGAGCTAGTCGAGGAGGCGGCTGCGTGGTTCAGCGAACGCGTTGAGTCACCGACGGCAGAGTGACTACCGGTAGAGGTGGTTCAGCCAGAGAAACGTAAGCAGCAGGCCACCGAGCGTGATGGCCGCGCCGGACGCGTTGATAATCCCTGTCTGAACGCCGCTCTGGAGTACGACTGACATAGCTGTGCGTTCTGCGTGGGGTGGCTTGAAAGGCACGCTCCCGGGCCTCTTTTGCCGCGGGGTCGCGTAGTGACGCTGAATGCGACGAATCGGTGTCGTGGTCAACCCCATTGCCGGCATGGGCGGCCGCGTCGGCCTCAAAGGCACTGACGGGAAAGTCGCGGAAGCGCGCCGCCGCGGCGCGGAGCAACGCGCACCGGACCGCGCACGGACAGCGCTTGCCTCACTCGCCGAGGTCGGGACGGACGTGGAACTGCTCACGTACGGCGACCCGATGGGAGAGCGTCTCGCTCGTGAGGCGGGCTTCGATCCGACGGTCGTTGGCACTCCGGCGAGCGCTGATGAGACAGGCAGCGAGGACACCCGAGATGCGGTCCGAGCGTTCGTCGAGGCGGATGCGGACGTGATTCTGTTCGTCGGTGGCGACGGCACGGCTGTCGACGTGGCGGCGACCCTCGACGACTTGGACGCGGCTATCCCGATTCTGGGCGTCCCGGCCGGTGTTAAGGTGTACTCCTCCGTGTTCGGCGTGTCGCCACGTGCGGCCGGGCGCATCGTGGCCCGCTTCTCCGAGACGGAGCGCGCGGAGGTCAACGATATCGACGAGGACGCCTTCAGAGGCGGGGAAGTGGTCACCGAACTCCGGGCCGTCGCGGAGGTCCCAGTCGCAGACCAGCGCCAGTCAGCCAAGCAGCTGGGCGGCGGCAGTGTCGAATCCCTCGCCGAGAGCGTCGCCAATGCCGCTGACCCGGATGTGACCTACGTCCTTGGACCGGGGAGTACTGTTGGCGCTATCAAAGAGGAACTGGGGTTCGATGGAACGACGCTTGGTGTAGACGTATGGCGCGACGGAGAGGTGCTCGCCCGCGACGCCGCCGAGTCGGACATCCTCGACGCCCTTGGTGACCGAAATGTCATCGTCGTTTCGCCTATCGGCGGGCAGGGGTTCGTGTTCGGTCGGGGGAACCAGCAGCTATCGCCGGCGGTCATCAGGCAGTGTGACCTCGAAGTGGTCGCCTCGCGGCGGAAACTAGACGGTATCGGCACCCTCCGTGTCGACACCGGCGACCCGGAATTAGACGCGGAACTGCGCGGCTGGCTGCGGGTCCGCGTCGGGCGGCACGAACGCAGACTCGTCGAAGTCGTCTGAAACTCCTACAGCCGATGACAGCAAGCCATGATATATCGCTCCCGGCATTTTATCATGTATAGTCAAGATTAAGGTATCTCACGCCCCACAAAGGACATATGGAAACCCGGAAAGTCCAGCGATTGGGACCGTCGACACTCGCGATGACGTTGCCGGCGGAGTGGGCCAGTGCGCACGATGTCGAGAAAGGCGACGAAGTGTCACTGCGGATGGGCGGCAAAGGCACGCTGACAGTCATGCCCGAGTCCGTCCAGACCGAGGAATCAGAGGCTATCATCCACGCGGAGAATCTCGATGCCGCGTCCGTCGAGCGGGCTATCGTCGCCCAGTACGTGCTCGGCCGGCGCGTCATCCACGTCGAAGCCCCAGAAGGCGAGACGCTAGAATCGTCCCACATCAACGCCGTCTACAACGCCGAAACCCAGCTGATGGGCCTCGGCGTCATCGAGGAGACGCCCGACCGGATTGCGATTCGTTGCTCTGTCGACCCGGAGGACTTCACACTCAACAACCTCCTCGAACGGCTGGAATCCACCGGCTCGACGATGCGCAATGAAGCGGTGAAGTCCCTCGCCCACGGCAACCCCGACCTCGCGCAGCGGGCGCTCAACCGTGAGCGACAGGCCAACAAGATATTCGTCCTCCTGCTACGGCTCATCTTCACGGCCTACCAGAACCCCAACCTTGCGCGGGCCATCGGCCTCAACGACGGCTTCCCGCTCATCGGCTATCGGTCGATTGCGAAGAACCTCGAACTGACGGCGGACAACGCCGAGGACATCGCCGAGATCGCCCTGGAGACCGAGGACCACTCGCTCAACGTCGACAGCTCCACGATGCGCCGCATCCGCGAGTTTACCGACCAGGTCAACGACATCACCGAGCTGGCGGTGCAGGCGGCTGTCGACCGTAACTACGACACCGCGATTCAGGTCCGAGAACTGTACAAGGATATCGGCGACAAGGAACACGAAATCCTCGACGACCTGCCGGAGATGGACAACGAGGCGCTACTGGAAGTGCGTGAAGTGCTTGTCAGCCTCCAGCAGACCGCCGAGTTCGCGGTCCGGAGCGCAGAGATCGCGACGAACCTCGCGCTCAACGAGGAGTCCGAGCACACGACAATCGAGTGAGGCGGCTCCCGCTGCCCGCAGTTGCGGTTCGCAGCGACAGTCCTGTTTTCCGACTCTACCACGTAATTTGGCAGTTTCACTACCACGATCGGTTGCTGTGAAAAACACCTGCACCTTTCATCGGACGTCGTGAACGGTCCAGTATGAAGCGGCCTGTCGATCCATCGACACCCGTTCATATCGCCGTCAAAGAGACCATCGCGGCACTTGAGGACTGCCACCCTACACAACTTGGGAGCCTTGAGATGGTCGTTGACGGTGAACGACTGGACGCGGTGCTGGATGCCCCGTCAGAGGAGTTACCGATGCTGTTCCAGTACTGTGGCTATACGGTATCAGTCGATGACACGGGGACACTCTGTGTCGAGAACTGAGGGAGCAGACTACTATCGGCTACCCGAGGAGGCCGCCATCGTCTGTCTCGGTTTCAGTCGGCGTGGCCGTCTCCGTCGGGGTCGCTGTGGGTGTCTCGGTCGTCGTCGTGGTTTCCGTTTCCGTCTCTCCGTCGTCGAGCAGGCCGTCATCCGTCTCTGTGTCCCCACCGTCCAGTAATCCGCCGTCTGTTTCGGTTTCCGCGGGTGTTGGGGTTGCAGTCGCGCTGTCGGCTGTCGAACGGTCGGACCCATTGCTGGAGTCGTCAGCAGTCCCATCACCGGTCGGGTGCTGCGCCTTGGTGCCGAAGATATCTGTCTCTATCTCCTGCTGGTAGTCAATAGAGTCTAGGTCAACTCTGAACTGCTCGTTGTCGCCCTCGAGCACGAGGTGAACCGCCTCGGGGTCAAGCCCCGAGGCTTCCCGTGGTTTAGTCGGACACTCCCATCCGACCATCGGCCTGATAGCCTCGAACGGTCGGTTGGGTCACGGTCGGGGCGTCCACGGCCCCCGATGCCCGCCGTCGCACCTTCCGAACAACGGGAAGGCTGTTGAGAGCAGGCACATTCCAATCGAGTTTCTTCACGCCTTTCACGGCAATGTTGACGCTTGCACCACGGTCGCTGTGGTCTTGATGCCCACAGTCCCAACAATTGAACCGTTTCTTGTTACGGTTCGCACGTTCCGTGTGTCCGCACATCGGACACCGTTGGCTCGTGTACTCGGGGTTAATCCACGCAGTCGGGATACCCTCGAACGACGCCTTGTACGACGTATAGAACTGGAGGGCGCGGAACGGAAGGTGGTGCAAGCGTCGGTTCATCCGCGTGCCGTAGTCGATACTGTCGCGCATCTCTTTGAGGTCTTCAAAGACGATGCACGGCTTCTCGAACTGACGACTCCACTCCACGATGTGTCGAGACACCTTGTGGAGTCGGTCACGGACGAACCGTTCCTCACGCCCTTCCAGCGTGTCGTGGATGCTGTCTTTCCCCGCGTTCTGGACGCGCTTCCGCATCGTGAAGTAGCGGTGGCGCTCGAACTTGATTTCGGGGAAGTCAATAACCAACGAGTCCTCAATGCCATCCTCGGAGAGAGCGGTGAGAGCCACGTTGTCTTCGTTCACGTCCACACCGACGACCGTCCGCGAGTCCTGCTTGTCTCGAACGGTCTGTTCGGTGTTGGTGACGTTGACGTGCAACTCAGCGTCGTCGTTGTGGAACAGGGCTTCCGCCGTCCCAATCTTCCACTCATCGCTTTCGAGAGCGGTCTTGAGAACGTTGAGGTGGGCGTCGTCACCTTCGAGGACGCCCGTGACGTGCTTGTACGGCTTCGCGCTGATGCGAAACGCCACGTCACCGTCGTCGGTGATCGACAGGTTGTACCCTTCCTCGTAGTTTCCTCGAAGCGGGTACGCACCGTCTTTAGTGTGGCTCGGTTGGCCGAAGTCGTCGTACTCGTAGTAGTTCTCCATCGCGCCGAGTGCTTTGGCGACGACGCGCTGTGTCGTGTTTTTCACGAGGTTGGCGTCGTCGGCTACACGGTCGGGAATCGCGTCCCAGTCGACGCCTTGCTTGGCGAGACGGATGGTTTCGTTGTACACCGACCGCGCTTCGCGGGTGGCGTCGTACAGCAGGCTCTCGTTGTCACTCTGGATGTCGAGTTGGAAGTCCAGCGTCTTGACGAGAGCCTGTGAGTCGGTCATTCTTGCTCGTTGGGTTGGACGTGACGGTAGTGGAGGAGGAGCGTGCGGAGTACGCTGTCGAAACTCGTGTGGTCCTCCTCGTCCTTGAGTTCGTCAAGGTCGTCGTACACGGTGTCGGATACCTTGAGTTGTTTCGTCACGTCTACCACTTGTTCTTCCACAATTAAAAGTTTACTTGTGGTAGTCTGTGAGTCACTTCAAAGAATACTTTCGATTGGTCGTTGTATTGGTATGTATGGGCGAGAAGCGGTCGAACCACACGGTGTACAACATTAACTACCACTTCGTGTGGTGTCCGAAGTACCGCCACACCATTCTCGAACCAATCAAGGATTCGCTGGAAGCGAGTTTCCGTGCCATGTGCGACGAGTACGGCTACGAGATACTGTCGCTCCACATCTCACCCGACCACGTACACCTGTTCCTGTCAGCCCACCCGAAGCATGCGCCGAGCGAGATTGTGCGAACGGTCAAGAGCATCACGGCGCGGGAGATGTGGGAACAGTACGAGTCGTACTTGGAGGAGTATCTGTGGGGAGGTGGGTTCTGGGAGGAATCGTACTACGTGGGGACGGCGGGTGATGTTTCGACCGACACGATTGAGCAGTATATCGAGCGAACGGAACACGTTTAACGGGGCTTACGGCCTTCACCCTCGGGGTCAAGCCCCGAGGCACTCGGCCTGCTCCGCCTGTAGAGGTCTGTCTATTGATTTCGCTGGAGATGGGTCACCCACCAGCGGTCTAGATTCTCGTTCTGGATAGCGGTGTTCGCTTCGAGCGTCGTCTCCTCACCGGGGCTGAGGACGTAGCCACGATCCGTCTCGCCCTCGCCAACGGTCACGTCGTTCATCTGGATAGTGTAGCCGACTTTGGTGATTGTGTAAGGGTACGGCTTTGGGTTGTACACGTCGAAGGCAAGGTTCAGTGGTGTCTCGGACTGTGTGAGATTCCTCTGGTCCCACGCGCCGCGGGTCTCGTTGATGTAGAGGACGGGGTCCGACACGAGCGGCTGGTCTGCCTCAACGGGCCGCGTCTCGGTGGAGTTGAACTGGCTGAGGAGGTCCGTCTCGATAGTTCGTTCCTGACTGAAGGACACTGACTGTCCGCCGAGCATCGAGGACGTGACGGTGGCGTCGATACCTACTGTCGTCGTCTCGCCGTTGTCGATGTGAGTGACCCACCACGGCGGGATACGGTCGTTTTGCATGTCGGTGGTGAACTGTAGCGTCGAGTTGCCGGTGCCGAGACCGATGCCCTGCCTGTCGCCCTGTGCCATCTCTACGCCGTTCATTGAGACCGTGTAATTGAGTCCGACGCCGCCCAGCTGGACGCCGACCGGGTTGGGATTGGTCACGGTCAGGTCCGTCGCCACGGTAGTCGTCTGGTTCGAGACACCTGCGAAGTGATTGTCCACCGACGCGACACTGGGCGTGCCCAGGACGCCGAGTGCGACGCTGCCCCCCGCGACAGCAGCGACTGCGACAACCAGCACGCCAACTATTTTCAACCGACCCATAGTTGCACATCCATCTCCAATGGGGAGGTATATGTCCTGTGGCTCCAGCCCGAATGAACTAAGTGGGCAACACCGAAAGCGTCATACATGAGTTCCAAGGCGTCCAAAAGCGACATGGGGACGGGCCTGGCCCTGCTGTTCGGGCTCGTCTCTGTCGGCGCGGCCGTGGTCACAGCAACAAACAGCTATAACTACGCGATTCTGCACGCACAGGAACTTGAGACGGGGAACCTGCTCGTGACATCTGGCGGCGCGTTCGGGCTTGCGATGCTGGCCGCGGCCGTGGCAATCGTGGCGATCCACGCCTACGACGCCTGATACTGGTATCAGCCGCAAGACTGTGAAGGGAACCGTTAAAAACGCAGAGACCGTATCTCTTGTATGGCCGATTACAGCGAGGAAGACCGACGCATTCTCGAATATCTCCGGGACAGCGTCTCGCGTGGAGAGAGCTACTTCCGCGCGAAGAACATCGCTGAGCAACTCGGCCTCTCTTCGAAGCAAGTGGGAGCGCGGCTGCCACGCTTAGCTGAAGAGGCCGACGAAGTCGAAATCGAGAAGTGGGGCCGAGCGCGGTCGACGACGTGGCGCGTCACGCCGACCGGATAGCCCGTCGGGTTTTACGCACTGTGACAATCGGTGGATTCATCGGCCAGTAGTCCTCAGTACCTTCCATGACTGTCCGGGTCGAACGAACGATGACTGTGCCGGCCACACCGGAACGTGTCTGGGAATTCATCACCGACCCGGATAAACGGGCCCGGCCGATTAGTGTGGTCACTGACTGGGAAATCATCGACGACACACACGCAAACTGGTCGATTGAGCTCCCAATTCCGGTGGTCAGTCAGACAATGACGGTAAAAACTGAGGACGTCGAACAGCGCCGCCCGGAGTACGCCCGCTTTATCGGTCGCTCGAAGGTGATGACCGTCCAGGGCGAGCACGAACTCGAAGAGACGGCCGACGGCGGGACGAAACTGACGAACCGGTTCATCGTCGACGGCAAACTCCCCGGCGTCGAGCGGTTTTTCAAGCGGAACCTCGACGATGAGATGCAAAACCTCGAACAGGCGCTGCGGGACGACCTCGAAGTCGAAGTATGAGGCTCACGCTTGCCCAGACAGACGTATCGTCGGATTCGGTGACCGAGAACGTCAGTCGCGCGACGACCGCCATCAGGGACGCGGCCGCGGAGGGCGCGGATCTCGTCGTGCTCCCGGAACTGTTCAACATCGGGTACTTCGCCTTCGACCGCTACGCTCGCGAGGCGGAGGGACTGAACGGCGAGACGCTCAGCCAGATTCGCAGCGTCGCCGCGGACCACGACGTGGCGGTGCTGGCCGGCAGCGTCGTCGAGGACCTCGCGGCCAGCGCTGACAGCGGGTTCGACGTGCCCGCGGATGAGGGGCTGGCCAATACTGCTGTATTCTTCGACCGCGACGGGGAACGTCGGGCGGTGTACCGGAAACACCATTTGTTCGGCTACGACTCTGCGGAATCCCAGTTACTGGAGCCGGGTGAGACGGTTCCGACTGTCGACTTCGAGGAATTCACCATCGGAGTCACCACCTGCTATGACCTCCGGTTCCCCGAGCTGTATCGCCACCTCGTCGACGAAGGTGTGACGCTGACGCTCGTGCCCAGTGCGTGGCCGTATCCGCGCGTCGAACACTGGAAACTGTTCGGTCGCGCCCGTGCCGTCGAGAACCAACTGTACGTCGCCGCGGCGAACGGCGTCGGACAGTTCGAGGAGGCGGAACTGCTGGGGCGGTCGACGGTGTACGACCCGTGGGGGACGACACTGGCCAGCGCTGACGACCACCCGGCGCTGGTGACTGCCACCCTCGACCCGGCGCGCGTCGACCAGGTCCGCGAGGAGTTCCCGGCGCTTGCTGACCGCCGGACGGACTGGCCGTAACTGCAGTCGCTGTTTAACAAAAAGCGGTTTTTGAGCGTTCGCCGTCATTATACTGCTCTCAGAACGAGTCCGTCCCGTATGGCTTCCCGAATCAGGGTCCTTGCTGTCGTCGGTCTCCTCTTGCTGGCCGGCTGTACCGGCATGGGCGGAAGTGGCGATGCGGGCGAGGCACAGGGCGGCGGCGATGGCGCACAGATGTCCAGCGGCGGCGACGGGTCGAGTCAGCCCGTCGAAGCGGATTCCAAGGCGAGCGCTGGCGATAGCGAAAACATTCAGGCCGGCGACGCGGCGGCCGACCGGGCAATCATTCGCAACGGACGGATGGTGGTCGAAGTGGAGAACTACTCCGCGACAGCCAATGCAATCGCCGCTCGCGCTCGCACGTCCGGCGGATACGTGAGCGACTCGAACCGCGAACTCCACCGTGACGACGGCGAGACGTGGTACACCGGCTACATCGTCGTCAGAGTGCCAAGCGAGGAGTACGAGCCGACGCAGTCGATGGTGAGCAAGCAGGGAACGGTCCGCTCCGAGGAAACAACGACGAAAGACGTGACCGACAAACTGGTCGACCTCGAAGCGCGATTGACCAACCTCCGGGAGCGCCGCGACCGACTGCGGACCTTCTACGAACAGGCCAACAGCACGGCGGAACTGCTCCGCATCGAGGAAGAACTGTCGTCGGTCCAGAGCGACATCGAACGCCTCGAAGCACAGAAGCGCTCGCTCGAACAGCGGGTCGCCTATTCGACGCTGCGCGTCGAGATCCATGAGCCAGCGCCCGAGCCGTCGGCCCAGCAAGTGCCGTACCACGAGCAGTCGCTTGTCGCTGCGTTCCTCTCGTCAGTGACCGACGTGTACGTGTTCACTCGTGGGCTGCTGGTGACCGCCGCGAGTCTCGCGCCGTGGCTCGTCGTCCTCGCCGTCCCAGTCGTCGGCGGCCGCCGACTCCTCCGCGGTCGGTCGCTCCCGGTGCTGGGCCGACGTGGCACGTCTGAATCGGCCATAGAAGACGGCGACGACGGCAGTAGCGACCCACAGCAGGAACCAACTCCCGAACCGACTGATGAGTCGCCCGACGACGACGCGTAGCCGGAACCCGACACCGGGCCTTTTTTGCGTGTGCACTCGCTACGAGTACCTGCCGGCAAGGCGCTTTTCACGTCGATGCCGGCGCTAACGCCCGTCTCGCTGCTCGGCCACTCGGCGTCGCTCGTCCGCCAAGGCTGTCCGGACAGCCTTTTCACTCCTCTCCCGGAGTCGACCCTTTCGCCTCTCCTCGCCTTTCGGATACTACCGACGAAGCGCTCCCGCTCAGCGGATAGTCCGACCAAGATTCCCAGCGAGCCACGCGAGCTACCGCGTGCGTTCCCGTTCAAGCGCTTCGCTGAAGTGTGCTGGTGTGATCTCCACTTCCTCAGCGTTCTCGGTGGCTTCTTCTGGTCCGTAGGCGGACGCGACCTCCCGGATAGCCAGCATTGACGCTTCGCGGACGACGGCCTCCAGCTCTGCGCCAGAGAAGCCGTCGGTCTTTTCGGCAAGGTCCTCGATATCGGTGTCAGCGGCGAGTGGCTTCCCGGCGGTGTGGACGGCGAGAATCTCCTCGCGGGCGTCACGGTCGGGGTTCGGGACCTCGACGTGCTGTTCGAGGCGACCCGGTCGCAGGAGCGCATCGTCGATCATGTCCCGGCGGTTAGTCGCAGCCAGCACGACCAGATTGGGGTTCTCGGTGATGCCGTCGAGTTCAGCGAGTAGCTGGGAGACGACGCGCTCGGTGACTTCGTTGCCCTGACCGCGGTGGCTGGCGATGGCGTCTATCTCGTCGAGGAAGATGATGCTCGGCGCGGTCTGGCGGGCGCGTTCGAACAGTTCCCGGACCGCTTCCTCGCTCTCGCCGACGTAGCGGTCCATGATTTCGGGGCCGGCGACGTGGATGAAGTTCACGTCGCTCTCGCCGGCGACGGCCCGAGCGAGCAGGGTTTTGCCGGTCCCCGGCGGGCCATACAGTAGAATGCCGCTTGGCGGGTCGGTGTTGGTCGCGGTGAACAGTTCACCGTACGACAGCGGCCACTCGATGGTCTCGGTCAGCGTCTGCTTGACCTCGGCCAGCCCGCCCACATCGTCGAAGGTCGCCGTCGGCGACTCGGCGACGTACTCCCGCATCGCACTGGGGTCGACCGTTGCAAGCGCGGTCTCGAAGTCGTCCTGATGGACATCGCCATCATCGCGGTCGGTCCGGAGCGCGGCCATCGCGGCCTCAGTAGTCAGTGATGCGAGGTCAGCCCCGACGAAGCCGTGGGTCTGTGCGGCGATCCGGTCCAGATCCACGTCGTCGTGCAGCGGCATGTCCCGCGTGTGGACGTCCATAATCTCGCGGCGACCGTGCTCGCCGGGGACGCCGATTTCAATCTCGCGGTCGAAGCGGCCACCGCGGCGCAGCGCCGGGTCGATGGCGTCGACGCGGTTCGTCGCGCCAATGACGACGACGCGGCCCCGGTCTTCGAGGCCGTCCATCAGCGTAAGCAACTGGGCGACGACCCGGTTCTCCATGTCGGCGTCCTCGTCCCGGGAGCCGGCGATTGAGTCGATCTCGTCGACGAAGAGGATGGCCGGCGCGTTCGCTTCGGCTTTCTCGAAGGCCTCGCGGAGCCGTTCCTCGCTTTCGCCCTTGTATTTCGAGACGATTTCGGGACCCGAGATGGTGTCGAAGTAGGCGTCGACCTCGTTGGCAACGGCGCGGGCGATGAGGGTCTTCCCCGTCCCGGGCGGGCCGTGCAGCAGGACCCCGCTTGGCGGGTCGATACCCAGACGGCGGAACTCCTCGGGCTCCGAGAGCGGCATCTCTATCATCTCGCGGATGCGGTCCAGTTCCTCGTCGAGGCCGCCGATGTCCTCGTAGCTCACCCCGGACTCTGTTTCGGCGGTCGGCGTGTTCGTTGTTGTTGCCTCGTCGGATGACGACTGGCCCGCGCTGCTGCCGCCGTCGAGTCCCGGCAGCACGGTCACCGCTGTCGCGTCGGTAACCCGGACCGGCCCCGACGGAGACGTTTTGCGGACGAGGAAGGTCCCCAATCCATCGATGTGCGTCCGTTCGTCGGCCTGAATAATCTGGTCGACGAGACGCTTCCTGACCAGACTCTCATAGTCCTCGCTCCCCGGCATCGGTTCAACCGGCTGGACGGCGATTTCGGTGGCCTCTGAGACCGACCCGCTTGTTACTGTGACAGTGTCGCCGATGTTGACGCCGGCGTTCGCCCGAGTGTCCGAATCGATACGGACAAACGAGCCGTCATCGTCAGCCGGCCAGACTTTCACGACAGTCATGTCATCCCCGTCGATGATGACGGGCGACCCGCTCAGCACGCCCAATTCAGTCCGTGCGGACTCCGGCAGTCGTGCGATACCGCGCCCGGCGTCGCGCTTGTTCGCACCCTCGACGGTGAGTTCGACACCGGCCTCAGTGGACCCGCTCATGCCGCCTTCTTGCAATCCGACTCCCTTGAGGGTTCCCGTTGTGTTGCGGGAAAATAATATACGGACGGCAATTCGAGGTTCTGATATGGTTGTCCAAACTGAGCGAGACGAGGTCATGTGGTACAAGTGCGAGACCTGTGGCCTGATGTTCGACGACCAGAACGACGCGCGCCAGCACGAGGAGAACTGTGACGACGAAGACCCGTCCTACATCCAGTAACGGTCCTCGCCCCGCAGTCGCGCCTGTCCCACCGTAGTCTCACCCCTCGACGATTTCGTAGCTCCGCTCGCCGAGTTCGTCCTCCTCGAAGACGAACACCCGGCCGTTCGTCACGTCGTAGTCCACCTCGACCGCCGTCCGCATCTGATTATCCCGGACCGTAACCCCCGGGAACAGTTCGTCCTCCTCACCGTCGTCGAGAATGACCCGTCCGACGCCCGTTTCTTCGAGAATGTCGTCGTGCGTCCGGAGGTCGTTGACGTACACGAGGATACCTGACGTCTCTGTCTTGTCGGTAATCAGGACGTGTGTGTCTTTTCCCGGCGCAGTTTGGATACTCCCCTCGACCGTCGTTGGGACGCCGTGATAGAACGCCTGGCGGCCGTCGAGGTACTCCACGACGACGCCGTCCTCGGTTAACTCGACCGAGACGGTGTCCGGTGCGATGTCCGACCGGTTGCTCATACCAGCCCTTCCGGCGGCGCGCTCAAAAGTGACGCGTTGTCGGTTTGGTCGGGTGGTCGTGTTGCACTCCCATAGACAGGGTGCGAAAGGGACTAGTGACTCCCCTGTCTCCGTCTCACCATGACGAAGACCCTCGTCGTCGGACTTGACGGAGCGAGCTGGGAACTGCTCGACCCGTGGATCGAGGCCGGCGAGCTCCCGAACCTGGCCGCGCTGCGGGACACCGGCACCTGGGCGGGGACGCGGAGCTGTCTGCCGCCAGTCACGTTCCCGAACTGGAAGTGTTACTCCTCGGGTAAGGACCCCGGCGGGTTCGGCGTCTTCTGGTTCGAGAACGTCGACCTCGCCGCGGGCGAGATCAACGTGATGAACGGCGGCGACTACGACACCGCCGAGCTGTGGGACTACCTCAACGACGAGGGGCAGTCGGCTGGCGTCGTCAATATGCCGACGATGTACCCCCCGCGGGACATCGACGACCTCGTGGTTGCCGGCGGCCCGGACGCCGTTGAAGGGGAGTACCGCTCGATCAGTTCCGGCTACACCTCGCCGCCGGAGCTGGCCGAGGAACTCGAATCGCGGTTCGACTACAGCGTCCACCCGGACCCGCTGCTGTCCTCGAACGACGAGCGCGGCGCGGAGGTCGAGGCCATTCTGGACCTGCTAGAGAAGCGCTTTGAGGTCGCGACGACGCTACTGGACGAGCGGGACCTCGATTTCGTCCATGTGACGCTGTTCTATCTGAACGTCCTGCATCACTTCTTCTGGGACGACGAGCCGAGCCTGCGCGCGTGGCAGCTCGTCGACGAGTGGGTCGGCCGACTCGACGACCGCGAGGACCTGAACCTCGTCCTGATGTCCGACCACGGCTGTGACGCCACCCAGACGGAGTTCTACATCAACGAGTGGCTGGCCGAGAACGGCTACCAGGTCCGGGACACGAGCGTCGACGCCGTGCTCACCCGAATCGGGCTCGACCGAGAGAACCTGCTCGCGGTCGCAAAGCGGGCTGGACTGGTCGACACACTTGCCCGCGTCGTCCCCGAGTCTATCCAGCAACTCGTCCCGCAACGCGACGGCGTCAAACGGGACCGAAAGCTCGAAGCTATCGACCTGGAACAGACGAAGGTCGTCGCCAGCGGGCAGGGGCCGGTGTACATCAATCCCCGATTCGACGTGGAATCGGTCCGTGAGTCGCTGATTGCCGACCTCAGCGAGGTCGAAGACGAGCACGGGCCGCTGTTCACTGACGTGTACAGAGGCGAGGACGTGTACAACGGCCCCTATGTCGACGCCGGTCCAGAGGTCGTTGTCGACCAGCGCCCAGGTGTCCACGTCAACGACGGCATCGGCGGCGGGACCATCCAGAGCGGCCCCGACCGCTGGGCGGCCGAGAACACACCCTACGGCATTTTCGCCGCCAGCGGGCCGGACTTCGAGCCACAGGGCGAACTCGACAGAATCAGCATTCTCGATATCGCGCCAACGGTGCTGGCCGCCCACGGCTGTGCTATCCCGACTGATATGCGCGGCGAAGTGCTCCCGGTGTTCCCTGAGGACCCCGCCATCGGCGAACGTGACCCGCTCAGTATCGAGGACGCCCTTGGAAGCGATGACGGCGACGCAGTCGAGGACCGCCTGAAGCAACTGGGATACATGGAGTAGCCACCTCCGTGAGAGCGACTGGCGGTGAATGAGTGAACCCAATGGGATAAGTAGCCGCTCCCGATACACTCCGGTATGGTTAGCATCGATCTGAACAACAGCCAGCGAACGATGCTTACGACGCTGGTAAACAGGTATCAACAGACCGGTGAGGCGGTTACCGGCGAGACAATCGCGGAGGAGATCGACCGGAACCCCGGAACGGTACGGAACCAGATGCAGAGTCTGACCTCGCTGGGACTTGTCGAAGGTATTCCCGGCCCGACGGGTGGCTACAAGCCGACGTCCGAGGCATTCGACGCAATCGACCGCCAGCAGATAGACGAGGCAGAGAGCGTCGTCGTCGCCCACGACTACGACCGGGTCGACGTCACCGTCGAGGAAATTAATTTCACGAACGTTCACGACCCGGAGAAGTGCCGCGCCCGGTTCCACCTCCAGAGTTCGGTGCAGGATTTCAGTGAGGGACAGGCCGTCATTCTCGGCCCGACGCCAATATCGAAGCTCGTCGTCGCCGGGACAGTTGTCGCTGTCGACGAATCGAACAGCGAAATCCTCCTCGAGGTCGCGAAAATAGAAGGGCCTGTAGAAGAACCGGAAAAATAACCGTTCCGTGCGACCACGCAGCGTGCTGTAGCGCTTTCAGGGATCGACGCGGTCGATCCACAGCGTCGGCGTCTCTATCTCGTCTTCGGTGGGGAGGGTGTCCGGCGAATCCCAGACGCGTCCGGCCGCAGCGACGCCGCGGGCGTCGGCGACCGTGTCGAAGAACGCCTTCCCGCGTTCGTACTGCTGGCGTTTCATTCCGAGGCCGAGCAGTCGGCGCATGAGCGACGCGATGGGGCCACGTCCCTGTCGGCGCTCGTCGACTTTCCGCCGCAGGTCGTCGTACTCGTCGTCGAAGGCACGGTCCATCAGCAGTTCCGCGTACCCTTCGACGGCAGTCATCGTCGTATCGAGTTCGCCAAGCGTTGTGCGGTCGATGTTGCCGTCGGTGAGGTTGTCGATGGCGTCCTCCATCGCTGTTTCGAGGTGGTCAGACAGCCACGGGGCTGCACCGAACTCCGCCGCGTGCGTGACTTCGTGGAAGGCGATCCAGCGGCGGAAGCGGTCCCGTTCGACGTTCAACTGGTCGGCGACCCGGTTGATGTTGGGGCGCACGAAGTACAGCGCGTGGGCGTCGTTGTCCGCGAGCAAGACGGGGTCGTACTGGCCCAGAACGTTGTTTCCAAGAAACGACAGCGCAACGGCCATCGATCCGGTGTTGACGACGCGGGCGATGCCGGGCATATACTCGGCCTGCTGTTCTATCGGCTCCATCACGCGGCTGAACGTGGCGACGTTGGCGTCGATCCAGTGATGCCGGTTCTGGATTTCGACGGTTTCGGGAAGATCAAAGGCAAGTTCGCCGACCTCCCGGACGCGATCCCGCGCGTCCCGAACGTCGGTCGCGTAGCCGTCGCGTTCGGGCGTCTCGACGGTGAGGTCACCCGTGTCCGTGGCACCCTTCGCGGCGTCGGCGACAGCACTCCAGTCGATGGGGCCGTCGCCGGTCGCGCTGGCGACAGCCTGAACGCTGTGGTATAATCCCATACGTCTGAAATGTGGCGGGACAAAATAGGCCTTCTCCCTGTGAAAACGACCACTAGCGTTCGGTTCGTTGCTCGCTGTGGCACGAGACGTGGCCCTACAGCGCTTCGTCGCTGTCGTCATCAGCGGCAGACCCGCCGAAATACAGGCGCAGAACGAGCGCGACAACTGCGACGACACCGAGCACCGCGAGCGCGATGCGACCGATGCTGGGGCCACTGCCGCCTTCTGCGTCCGTTTCGTCGCTCGCTTTTTCCGTCTGGGACCGCGACCACCGCGATTTGCGCTCCGATTCGTCGTCATCGTCAGCAGCGCTGAATGGGGCGTTCGCAGTGAACTCCGCGCCGTCGAGATGCAGTTCGAGGAAGGTGAATTCTGCCATACTGACAGTTCGATACCGCGACTCTTAGCCGTGGCGGTACCGGGACCACGCTGGGATGGTCGTAGACCATCTGCCGTCCGTTGATTTCATCACCACGGGGCGATTATGCCCCATATGGACACACGACGACGAGAGTTCCTTGAATCGCTGCTGACAACGCCCGGCCCGTCTGGATACGAGGCCGACAGCCAGCGGGTGTGGCTCGACTACGTCAGTGAGTTCGCCGACGAGGTCCGAACGGACGACTACGGGAACGCTGTCGCGAAGGTCGAGGGCGGCGACACGACCGTTGCGCTTGCGGGCCACGGCGACGAAATCGGGTTCATCGTTCGGGACTTCACGGACGACGGCTTCGTCAAACTGGGCCGCATCGGCGGCTCTGACAAGACCGTCTCACGCGGGCAACACGTCACTATTCACACGGCTGACGGTCCCGTTTCGGGTGTCGTGGGACAGACTGCGATTCACCTCCGGGATTCGGACGACGATTCAGTCCCCGAAATCTCCGAACAGCACGTCGACGTTGGGGCAGTGGACGGTGACGAGGTAGAATCGCTCGTCGACCGCGGCGACCCGGTGACATTCGTCCAGACGCTGAGTGAACTGGAGAACGGCCGCCTCGCTGCACGGGGGATGGACAACCGTATCGGCATCTGGGCGGCCGCTGAGGGACTCCGCCGCGCAGCAGAGTCAGATGCGGACGCAACGGTGTACGCTGTTTCGACGGTGCAGGAGGAAGTCGGCGTACAGGGTGCGAAGATGGTCGGATTCGACCTCGCGCCCGATGTCGCCATCGCAGCGGACGTGACGCACGCAACGGACGCACCGGGCTCGCCGGGCAAAGCCGCGACGGGTGTGGAACTCGGCGAGGGACCGGTCGTTGCCCGCGGGAGCGCGAACCATCCGGTCGCCGTCGATGCGCTTCGAGAAACGAGCGACGCCGAGGACATTGACATCCAGTTACAGGCGACCGGTATCCGGACCGGGACCGACGCGGACGCTTTCTACACCTCCCGCGGTGGGATTCCGTCAGTCAACGTCGGCCTGCCGAACCGCTATATGCACACGCCGGTCGAGGTTATCGACCCCGACGACCTCGACGCGCTCGCAGACCTGCTGGCTGGCTTCGCCGTCCGAGCGGCCGAGCAAGCGCCCTTTAGCGTTGACGTGTAGGATATCTGAACGCTCTCGCGCGCCATCAGACAAACGGTACGTTTAAGCGGCCATCACTATCCAAACCGTACATGAGTGGACGACCGCTAGATGTACTCGAAGCGTCCCTCGGTGAGACAGTCACCGTACAGCTGAAGGGTGGCGAACTGTTCGAGGGGGAACTCACTGGCTACGACCAACACATGAACCTCGTCGTCGAGGATGAAGACACAACGATTATACGCGGCGATAACGTCGTCTCAATTACTCCATGACTGGCGCAGGAACTCCGAGTCAGGGCAAGAAAAACACCACGACGCACACGAAGTGTCGACGGTGTGGTGAAAAGTCGTATCACACGAAAAAGAAGGTCTGCTCGTCGTGCGGTTTCGGCAAGTCGGCCAAGCGGCGTGACTACGAGTGGCAGTCGAAAGCAGGCGAATAACACACTCAACACAAATGCACGAGAAGTGCGGCGTTGTTGGCATCTCTTTGGAGGACCGTGACGCCGCCCGACCGCTTTACTACTCCTTGTACGCGCTCCAGCACCGCGGCCAGGAATCGGCCGGCATCGTCACCCACGACGGGTTCCAGCAGTACAGCCACGTCGAAATGGGACTCGTCGGTGACGCATTCGACCCCGGCGACCTGGAGGCGCTCAACGGCTCGAACGGGATCGGCCACGTCCGATACCCGACTGCCGGGAGCGTCAACGCCTGCTGTGCCCAGCCGTTCTCCGTCTCGTTCAAGTCGGGGTCGCTGGGACTGTCCCACAACGGGAACCTCGTCAACGCTGACGAGATCGGCGACGAACTGGCTGACCTCGGCCACGCCTTTACGTCCGATGGCGACACCGAGGTCATCGCCCACGACCTCGCGCGTAATCTCCTCGAGGAGGATCTGGTTCGGGCTGTCAAGCGGACGATGAACCGCATCCACGGGTCGTACTCTTTGACCATCATGCACGACGAGACGGTCCTCGGCGTGCGCGACCCGCAGGGGAACCGGCCGCTGTGTATCGGCGAACTCGAGGACGGCTACGTCCTCGCCTCCGAATCAGCCGCCATCGATACGCTCGACGGCGAACTGATCCGGGACGTCAAGCCCGGCGAACTCGTCGTCCTGCACGCCGACGGCACCGGCTACGACACCTATCAGCTCGTCGAACCGGAGAACACGGCCAATTGCTTCTTCGAACACGTCTACTTCGCGCGACCGGACTCGACCATCGACGAGAACCTCGTCTACGAGGTCCGGCGCGAACTCGGTCGGAAACTCTGGGAGGAGTCCGGCGTCGAGTCGGACGTGGTGTTGCCGGTGCCCGACTCCGGGCGTGCGTTCGCCTCCGGATACGCTGAGGCCGCACAGGACGACGGCTCGGACATCGAGTTCGCCGAAGGGCTGATGAAAAACCGGTACGTTGGCCGTACGTTCATCATGCCGACGCAAGACGAACGCGAGCGGGCTGTCCGACTGAAGCTCAACCCCATCAAGTCCACAATCGAGGGCAAAAGCGTCACCATCATCGACGACTCTATCGTCCGCGGGACCACCTCGACGCAACTGATTCAGTTGCTGAAAGACGCCGGGGCCGAGGAGGTCCACGTCCGCATCGGCGCGCCGCCCATCGTCGCCCCGTGCTACATGGGCATCGACATGGCCTCCCGTGATGAACTCATCGCCGGGAACCAGTCCGTCGAGGAAATCCGTGAGGAAATCGAGGCGGACTCGCTGTCGTATCTCTCTATCGATGCCATCGCGGAAACGCTGGACAAGAGCCGGACTGACCTCTGTCTCGGCTGTGTCACCGGCGAATACCCCTACGACATTGATGGCGAGGCGACGGACCGCGACGTGGCCCGCCCGGACATTGGCACGCAGTCGCGCCCAGCTGACGACTAAGGCGGCTGTGAGCGGCCACAAGGGCATCACGTTTTTACTGCCTCCGGGTGAGCGTCCAGCCATGCCTGGTCCCGCGTTTCTCGAAACCGAGCGGACAGCCCTCCGGTCACCAGACCGCGACGACCTCGACTGGATACGGCAGGTGTTCCACCACGAACAGGTCTGGGGGCTGGGGACGTACGCGAAACCCTCAACGGCCGACCAACTGGAGACGTTCTATGAGGAGACACTTTCCAATGAGGACTCGGTTCATCTGCTGGTCTGTGTCGACCCGGCCGGGAGTCTCGGACGGGTCGAGGACCGAACCGAACCGGTCGGGCTCGTCGCCATGACTGACCACGACCCGGAGCGGGGCACAGCCGAACTGGGCTACTGGCTCGACCCGGACGCCTGGGGCGAGGGGTACGCCACTGAGGCGGCGGGTAGACTGGTCCGGTACGGCTTCGACCAGCGGGCGCTCCGGAAGTGGTCGGCAAAGATTGTGGGCGGGAACGACCGCTCCGTCGCGGTGGTCGAACGGCTTGGATTCACGAAGGAAGGGACACACCGCGAGGAGTGGTATCTCGACGGCGCGTGGCGTGACATGTTGTGGTTTGGGTTGCTCCGAACGGAGCGCGAGTAATCCTTACCAGACCAGATACAGCATCGCGTACACAACGATACCCATCGAGAAGGAGATGAGCCACAGGCTTGCGGCCAGCTTTCCGGCTCGCGGATGGTTTGTCGATGGCAGTTCCGAGACGGGGTATGTGTAAGCCAGCAGCAGGACGTAGTACACCGCCGGGATGGCGATGATGGCGAGCAAGATGTGGACCGCGAGAAACGGCAGGTAGAAGTAGGTCTCGACGACCGACGGGCCGGTGAAGTCCGTCGGCCCGACAAGCGTTATCCGGTAGAGGTACAGCACGAGAAACAGGGCGAACAGGCCAAACGAGGAGAGCATCAGTTTCCGGTGTCGAGCGATGTTTCCGCGGCGGATGGCCCGGACACCGCCGATGATTGTTCCGATAGCGAGAGCGCTGACTACGGCGTTGGCGTGGGGGATGGCCCCGAGAACGCTCGCGGGCGCAGCGGGGAGAGCCGACTGGGGAATGGCCCCGAGAACGGCCCCGAACACGAGCGCAAGCGACACGACCGTCAACAGGCCAGTGAGTGCTGGCACGCGATACCGAGCCTGAAGATCCATACCACAACTCCGGACTGAATCCAGAATACGGTTTCGAGTCGCGTACGGCGAGGCGGGGTCCTACGTGGTTTTCGCTGACGGCCGCTGGACACCGGTTACGTCCAGACGGACCCGTCCCGTCGATTCGTTGGAGAGGGTGATTTCCCATCCGTGACCGTGTGCGATTTCCCGGATAACAGCGAGATGGAGCCCGACTCCTTCATCAGTGGAGGCGTAGTAGAGTTCAAACGGCCCCTCGTTTCCCGCCTCCAACGGAGGGCCGTCGTGTTCGAGGGCGAACCCATCGGCCGTGTCCGTGATCGTTACCTTCCCGGTGTCGGCCTGGTCCGTGGCGAGCCGAAAGAAGTTCTCTGCGAGCTGACACAGCCGGGTGCTATCGGCCAATATCGTCTCAGTACAGTCGATTTCGATGGTCGACCCATCGGTGTCGACCGTCGTCCAGGCGTCCCCCATCACGTCGGAGAGCGCGACCGGCTCGACAGTGTACTGTCTGCCGCCCTGTCGCGCGATTTCCATGAGATCGTCGATGAGGAACGAAATACGGGTGTGGCTGCGCTGGATGGCGTCAAACTCTTCGGCGGCGTGTTCAGCGGCGAGGAGTTCGACCCGTCCCATCGCTGCCTGAAGCGGGTTCCGGAGTTCGTGTGAGATGATCTGTGCGAGCTCTCGGAGCCGCTCTTTCTGTCGTTCCAGTTCTGTCGTCCGCTGCTGGAGCGCGTCTTTCGTCTGGCTCGCGTCGATAGCCAGCGCGATATTGTGGCCGACCTCCCGGAACGTGTCCTGTTCTTCCATATCGAAGATATCGACACGGTCGGCGTACACTCCGAGGACACCGTACGACGTCCCATCGTACACCAGTGGCACAGCGAGCACGCGGACGCAGTCCGTCTCCAGTGCGTCTGTGTCGTCCGCGAGCGTTGCTGGGTCGATGTCTGCAACGACAAGTCTGTCCTCCGAGTCGGCGCGACGCAACGGCTCCGGCACGGCGATGGAAACGCGGTCTCGCTGTGAGCCCAGCGCTCGAACGACCGGCCTGTCGTGCTGACAGGTCACCGTACAGGCTTCGCTGTACCTGGCCGTGCCCGCCAGAACTGCTGTGACATCGCGTTCGATATCCATCCGTGACTGTGAGCGGACGAGCGCTTGATTAACCAGCCGGACGGCCTCGTTGAGCTGTTTTCGCTTGTTTGCCCGTTGACGGGCCGGGCTGGACGCGACGGCGGCGTCGACCTGTGCCAGAAGCCGCTGGTGGGCGTCTGCCACGGTGTTCGGAACGTACCCGAACACGTCGCGGCCATATGCCTCACGAGCGATGTCTCCGTTCGTCACCTCAGCAAAAAGGACGACTGGAAGTTCGGGATGGCTTTCCCGCAGTCGTTCGATAACCGTTAGCCCACCGAGGTACTGTGTTCCGTCCAAGTTCTCCACTTCGCAGTTCGTGACGACACAATCCGTGTCGTACTCGCCGAGCGCACACTCCAGTTCACGAACACCGTCGAACTCATGGACGGTGAGACCGCTGTCTCGAAGCATCGAAATCGCGGCCCTGTCCTGGCTCGGACTACGGACGAACAGGACGGTGGGCTGTGACTTCATCACCCGTCCGAAGAGACACACACATAAAGAAGTTACACCACGACCATCCCTACTGGTGACACTTCCACCGTCTCAGCGACGGTATCGCCCAATTCAGGGGACGATTTATACTCGTGGCAGTGTACCCTCTGATGATGGCACAACCGGGGATGGAGATTCATCGGACTCAGTCGGCAGTCCTCGATGCGATACGATCACTTATCGACAGTGCCGAGGAGAGTCTCACGGTTGCTGTGCCGATATCCGCCCTCTCGGAGCTTGTGCCGCAACTCAGTGCCGCTATCGAGCGAGATGTGTTGGTGTTGTTACTGGTCCATGGCGATGAGACAGTACCGACGCCCGCGTACGAGGATATCGCAACAGCGGTCAGGACAATCGAGAGCAACATCACCCCGTTGCTCGTGACCGCCGACACTCAGCGTGGACTCACTGGGCATTCTGGAATGCTGACTGACTCGATAGCAGAATATCAGGCAACCAAGTTCGATAACAAGAACCTCGCGCACGACCAGTTCACGATGTTTCTCGGTAGCCACTGGCTGATGGGGACGGAACGCTACGTCGCCGACGTGTGTGAGTTCCCGCGGACGTTCTCTGCCTTTCAGTTCGCGGTGCTCATGTCGGCGCTGGCGCTTCGCGCGGGGACGCCGATCACTGCTCGCGCCCGGGTACTCTCGACTGCGGACCGAACTGAAACAACGATATCGGGGCCGGTCATAAACGCCCGGCAGAGTCTCGTCTATCCCGCATCGAGCACGAACCCGGCCGAACGGTCACTCACCATCGAGACCGAGGACGGACCAGTCACTGTCGGCGGGTCCGGTGCCACGAAGGAAGCCTATGAGTGTCGGGAAATCACGATAGACAGGGTTGCAGACGAATAACGCAGCCAGCAAACCGCTCTATTACGCAAAAATCGGCGTCAGTGCCGACCGTCGCTACTGGAAGGTGCGACTGGCCGTGCTTTCGTCGGTCACGCCGGGTTCAGCCCGGTCGAAGCGCTGTTCGATCTCGTCGTAGCGCTCGCGGGTCTCCTCGGTGACGCTGGGGCCGACTTCGGAGAGCGCGTGCTCGAAGTGGTCCATCGTCACGCGGACGTTGCTGACACTGTCGCCGATATCCTCGGGGTCCACACTGTTGATGAACTCCCGGGTCGCGGCCATCGACGCCTCGCGGGCGACCGCTTCGATGTCCGCGCCGACGTAGCCGTCCGTTCGGCTGGCCAGGTCGTCGAGGTCGACGCCGTCGGCCAGCGGCTTGTCGCGGGTGTGGACCTGGAAGATAGCGTGCCGGGCCTCCTCGTCCGGGACGGGCACGTGAACGTGCCTGTCGAGTCGGCCGGGGCGCAGGAGCGCGTCGTCGATGAGGTCCGGACGGTTCGTGGTCGCGACGACCACGACGTTCTCCATGTCCTCGATGCCGTCCAGTTCCGTCAGGAGCTGGGAGACGACGCGTTCGCCGACGCCGGAATCGGTCGTCCCGCCGCCACGTTCGCCGGCGATGGAGTCGATTTCGTCGAAGAACACCACAGTCGGGGCGTTCTCGCGGGCCTTGCTGAACACTTCGCGGACGCCCTTCTCGGACTCACCCACGAACTTGTTCAGGAGTTCCGGCCCTTTCACGGAGATGAAGTTGGACTGGGCCTCGTTGGCGACGGCCTTCGCCAGCAGCGTCTTCCCCGTGCCGGGCGGGCCGTACATCAGCACGCCCTTTGCGGCTTCGAGGTCCATCGACTCGAACACGTCTTCGTACTCCAGCGGCCACTGGATGGTCTCCCGGAGCCGCTCCTTGGTGTCTTCGAGCCCACCGACGGAGTCCCAGGTGACGTCCGGGACTTCGACGAAGACCTCCCGGAGCGCGGAGGGCTCGATGCCCTTCATCGCCTCGCGGAAGTCTTTATCGCTGATTTCCAGGCGTTCGAGCACCTCGGCGTCGATTTCGTCGGATTCGAGGTCGAGTTCGGGACGGATGCGCCGCAGGGCGTTCATCGCGCTCTCTTTCGTGAGGGTCGCGAGGTCAGCGCCGACGAAGCCGTGGGTGTTCTCGGCGTAGTTCTCGATGTTGATCTCCTCGGAGAGTGGCATCCCGCGGGTGTGGACCTGCAGGATCTCCTTGCGGCCCTTCTTGTCCGGGACGCCGATTTCGATCTCGCGGTCGAAGCGGCCGCCACGGCGCAGCGCCGGGTCGATGTCATCGACGCGGTTCGTCGCGCCGATGACGATGACCTGTCCGCGCTCTTCGAGCCCGTCCATCAGGCTGAGCAACTGGGCGACGACGCGGCGCTCCACGTCGCCCTGGGTCTCGCCACGTTTCGGGGCGATGGAGTCGATCTCGTCGATGAAGACGATAGCGGGGGCGTTCTCCTCGGCCTCTTCGAAGACCTCACGGAGTTGCTCCTCGCTCTCGCCGTAGTACTTCGACATGATCTCCGGCCCGGAGATGGTGGTGAAGTACGCGTCGATTTCGTTGGCGACGGCCTTGGCCATCAGCGTCTTCCCCGTGCCGGGCGGGCCGTGCAGGAGAACGCCTTTCGGCGGTTCGATACCGAGCTGCTGGAACAGTTCGGGGTGACGCATCGGCAACTCGATCATCTCGCGGACCTGTTCGAGTTCGCGGTCGAGCCCGCCGATGTCCTCGTAGGTCACGTCGGGAGTGTCGCTCGCTTCAGGTGCGCCCTCGCCGCTGTGGACCTGCTCGGCGGGCATCTCGCTGACCTGGATGTCCGTGGAGTCGGTCACGACGACCGTGCCGGAGGGCTCGGTCTCTGCGATCTTCAGCGGGATCTTCTGGCCGGACATCGAGGAAAGCGGTCCGAGGCCGAAGCTAACGGGAACCGTCTGGCCCTGTGTGACGGCCTGGCCGCTGAGGTTGTTGCGGATCATCGGACCGACGTTGCCCCGGACCCGAAGGTTCTGGGGCAGCGCGACAGTGACCGAGGTCGCGGGGTTGACGTCGGCCTTCTCGATGTTGACGGGGTCGTCGATACCGACGTTAGCTTCCTGGCGGAGCTGCCCGTCGATACGGACGATGCCGTTCCCTTCGTCCTCGGGGTAACCGGGCCACACCCGGGCGACTGCACGGCTGTCCTGTTTCCCTTCGAGAACGATGTAGTCGCCGTTCTCGAGTTCGAGTTCGTCCATCGCGGCGCGGTCGATAGCCGCGAGGCCTCGGCCAGCGTCTTTCTGTTTGAGTGGTTTAACAGTGAGTCTCATCAGTTATCTCTCCCCGTCTGACAGTTCGATAGTGAGAACCCCGTGGTTGATAAACGCTCGTGCGTCGTCAGCGGGGATGTCCTGTTCGTACTGGTGGCCGTCAGCGACGACGATGACGGTCCCATCGACCACATCGACACTCGCATCGGCGGCAGGTCCCACGTCCGCCGCGAACACGACGCTGTCGTCGTACTCGAATCGGCGGAGGGGCGTCTCGTCGAACAACTGCTGTTCTGAAGTCATGCTAACCCAAAGTAAGTGCTATAAGTATATAACCTCATCGCCGAAATACGCCGTACGGCAGAAAAATGAGGAGAGTTGCTTGAATGCGGTTCACACCTCATCTGAGCGCGCCAACCTTTTATCCACACCGCTTCCGAACGGTGTCGCATGGAACAGGTCGATCATGACGGGCGAGTCACGGCGTACAGACAGACACAGCCTGCGGCATCGGGGTCGACGGCGCTGTATGTCCACGGCAGCGGGGCGACACACCGCGTGTGGGGTCACCAATACGTGCCATCTGGACCGGCTCACCCCGCCGTCGCACTGGACCTGTCAGGGCACGGTGACTCCGACGATATCGACACCGAGGCTGGGACCCCGACGCTCGACGCCTACGCGGACGACGTGGTCGCTGTGGGGCGGGAGACAGACGCGGACGTGCTGATCGGGAACTCGCTTGGCGGGGCCGTCGCCCAGTGGGTCGCACTGGAGCGGGACTGGACGCCCGAGGCGATAGTGTTGCTTGGAACCGGCCCTGAACTCCCGGTGTTCGAAGGGCTGCAGGAATGGCTCGCAGACGACTGGGACCGCGCCGTCGAGTTCCTGCACGAACGGGACCGCCTGTTCCACGACACCGGCCACGAGGCCGCGTCTCGCTCCCGCGAGCAGATGGCGGCGGTCGGGCAGGCGGTAACCCGCCGCGACTTCATGACGTGTCACGGTTTCGACGTGCGCGAGCGACTGGGCGAGATTGACGTGCCCGTGCTGGCCGTCTGCGGCGAACACGACAAACTGACTCCGCGCGCGTATCACGAGACACTGGCTCACGAGATCCCCGACGGAGAGGTGTCGTTTGTCCCCGACGCTGCCCATCTGGCGATGGTCGAACAGGCCGAGACGTTCAACGACCTCCTGAAGGAGTTCATCAAGGACGCGGTCTGAGCGGTTTGAGATATACTGAAGCGGCGCTATTGAGACACACAACTACTGACTGGAGGGGGCGACAGTGGCGGTCACGGCTTCGGCTGTTCTGCTGAAGCAGATGGCAGGCGAATAGTGATGACCGAACCTCGTGGCGTATTCTCGGCAAACGTGATGGTTCCGCCGGAGGTAGTGATAGTCCAGTAGGCGATCCAGAGACCCAGCCCGTTGCTGTGCTTGAGAGCCGTTTCTGTCCCCGTTTCGATCACCTCCTGCTCTCGGTCAGGGAGTCCGGGACCGTTATCAGCGACCGTAACCGTAACGTCCCCGTCATCTGTGGGTCCCATAACCGTCACCGATACCTCTGGGACCGACTGGTCGTTGTGTTCGGCCGCATTTTCCAGAACGTTCCTCAGCGCGGAGTCGATCAAATCTACGGCGGATACCTCCGCCCGGTCCGGCCGTTCGACGCGAAACTCCACGTCTGGATACGTCCGTTCGAGGTCAGCTATTACGTCTGCAACGACAGCGCTGAGATCGACGGTCGTAGTTTCGACTGCGCCGTCCCCGACGAACCGCTCAAGGTCGCGAGCCCGCTCGCTTAATGTGACAATATCCTCTCCTTTCCGTTTGATTCGCTTCAGTTGTGGCTGGGCTTGCTGTGATTTGAGGAGGTTCTCAGTGGTCCCCAGAATGACCTGCATATCGTTACGGATGTCGTGGCGGAGGACGCGGTTGACGACCTCTAGGCGCTGGCGCTGGCGCTCGATGCGTTGTTCACGTTGTTTGCGCTCGGTTACATCAGTGAGTGTAATCAGTTGTCCCGTGACTGTGCCGTAGCCACGATGCAGCGGTGTCTGTCGTACTTCGTATGCTCGCTCTTCGCCATTCACAGGCACGGTAATTTCGGCACGGTCTGGGATGTCGTCGGTTGGCGAGTCACGGAGCTCAATCAAACCGGGGAGCACATCCTCAAGTGGCCGGCCGATCCACGCTGCCCCCGGTGTCCCGATAATGGCTTTCGCCTGTGGATTGAGATCGATGACAACGTCGCGTTCGTCGACGACGATGACAGCCTCTTTCATCGACGCGACGATCTCGTCCCGGGCGATCTCTCGGGCTGCAGGAATGACTTGAAGCAGTTGCCGACGAAAAACAGCGCCCCCCAGAAGGACGCCACTGAACACGAATCCGATCTTGGTCAGGTCAAATACGCTCGAGACGCCGGTAAGGTAGAGAATGTTTCCTCCCCACGGGAGGAGTGCTGCCAGGCTGAGTCCGATCGCCTGGGTACGGTAGACGCGTCCTGAGAACAGTGCCAGCTTCAGCATGAGGCCGGTCCCCACAGCCATCACGACGTACGCGTATGCGGTCCATGCCCAGAACGCGGGGCCCCGCTCCGTCACTGAAACGAGGAGCGAGCCCTGGAAAGCCAACTCCATCGAGGACCAGAACCACCCGTGGTATTGGTTTGTCCACACGAGCAAGATCATCAGGACAGGCCCGAGGAGTATGCCCGCCAGCTCTTTGCGGGTCGGAAGGCGAGTCTGACCCGTGTACTGGATGGCGAACAGGAGCCACGCGACGGGAACAGCCCCAATTGCGGGATACATGAGCTTGAGTGCGAGGCGCTTCGTTGCAAGGTCGGTCGCCCCGAGTTCAATCACAGACATCACCGACCACCAGGCGATGGCAACCATCAAAAAAACGAGAGAGCGAGACCCCGTGCAGTCGCGATAGTACACGCCAACACCAGCGATAAGAAGCGAAACTGCGGCGGAGAGAAGAGGGGTATATAGGTACCAAGAGAACTGGAATTCCATTCCTGCTGTTGAACTCTGTACCACATATGTATGGGATTAACAGACTTTAAACCACCAGATATACCGATCAAGATCGAGAGTTGTACGAGCCTGAGCGGAACTGAACGGCTGAAGCTGCTGGCGTCTTACTCTCCGGGGTAAAACCACGGGCCGAGCGCGAAAAACAGTAGCGCGATGGCGAGCATCGCCCGCGGGCCGGCCCGGAACAGCGCAGCCGGCGCGACGACGGCCACCGCCTGCACGACGCCCATCGGCACCGCGTGTTTGGGACCGGGTTTCGGATAGTCGAAGGGCGCGATCATCGCCAGTGAGAGACCGAGCGCGCCGACACTCAGGACGAGCGGGTTCGTGATGCCGCTCAGATACGCCGTCGCGATGATGATACTCCCGAGGGTGTTCGGCATGCCCGGCCGCTCATCGGGAGAATTGAAGTACGTCGAGTAGAAGGCGGTCCGGACGATGGAGCACACGACGTACGCGGAAGCGAGCAACGCGAGGCCGACGAACACGGCCGGGTGCGCGGACTCGATACCGCCGTAGGCGTCCGTCAACAGCACGTAGAGAAAGAGGCTCGGTGTCGCACCGAACGAAACCACGTCGGTCACGGAGTCAAGCAGCGGGCCGACCGCCGAACTGTCGCCGTTCCGGGCAACGATTCCGTCGATAGCGTCAGCGATAACCGCCAGCAGAATGAGCCGAGCGGCCAGATGGGGGTCAGTGAAGGCGATGGCTCCGGCGACGAACCCGACGACGGCGTTGAACAACGTCACCGTGTCGGCGACACTGAGTCGTCGGCGTACCTCGAAGCCCATGGTTCCCCGGTTGGCCACGGCGTATATGAAGGACTCGAAAGCGAACGCTCCACAGTGCCGACCGGCAGCCCATCACTCCTCCGGGAGGTCGTGGCCGATGCGCAGACGGATGGCGGTGGCGAGCGTCCCGACGACGAGGACGACCAGTTCCCAGCCGCTCCGGGCGATTGGGAACACACGGTCGACAGTCTCGGGTTCCGGCTGGCCCGGATTGGGGTCGATACCGGTACTCATCTGCACCTCGCTGGAGTTGCCCATCGACTGCGTGGTCGAGCCACCGCTCCCGCCCGTACCGGTGCCACCGGCTGTCTGAGCGCGCGGCTCGGGTAGCTCGACGAACGTCTGGACGATACCGCGCTGGCTCGACAGCTCCAGATGGCCGCTGAGCTGATAGAACTGGTCGTACAGCGGCCAGAAGAGGTTCGCACCGCCAGTAATCAAGTCCAGCAGTACGTGACCCACCGCATACACCACAACACAGAACCAGCTGACTCGAACACCGTACGCCCCCCAGCGGCGCTTAATATACGATTTGTCGCGCAGGTACAGGTCGGCTCCGATGAGGAGCGCCAGCACCGCCGGGATGACGAGGTTCGTCGTCGCGGCTCGGTGACCGGCCTGCCAGTAGAGACCGAGGAACGCGTCTACATCGGGAAACGTGACGACGAGTATCGACAGGAGCAACGACCGCTTATCGAATGCAGCACCCAGCAGCGTTGCGGCGAGTAACCCAACAAAAGCGTAGTGGACCACCAGCGAAGGCATATAATAATCACTACCACCACAGAAATGAGCGTTGTGGTGGGCTCTATCAGAATTAGAAACTACCCCACTTGATTAATATAGACACAGTAAATACATTGTTAGTGGGGAATCGGTGGGGTGGAACGGCACCCACTATCATTTCTGTAGATAAGAGCGACACGTCGGGTCAAAACAGCGAAAACGAGGACTGCTCAGTCTGCCGTGATTTCTTGCTGTGTCGTGGCCGTCTCAGTCTTCATTGGGGCGACGAGCCTGTAGACCCCGTACAGGGCCAAGACTAGGAGGCCGGCCAAGACCAGCCCGGTCCGGAGCGTCGGATCGACCATCGGGGTCGCGATGATCTCGCCCGCGTCGTTCGTCAGCGGTGCCGCGCTGTAGGGCTTACCCGCCAGTATCTCCACGATGCCGAGGACAACGACTCCCAGCAGCATCAGTCCGCCGCTGAGTGCCATCGCCGCTTTGTCGATGACGGTGGTGTGTTGTTGCATTGGTGGTCACCTCCTTAGCCGAGCAGGTACCTGAGTTTCGGGTGTCGGCATCGGTTTACCCCCAGAACGATTTCGGTACTCTCTCGTAGATTGCCCCTGACCTGCCAGTAGGTCAATGCAGGCGACAAAGGCGATTGTGAGGGATGGTCTCTCTGACAGAGACCATCCCGTGTCGTCTGCTTTGGGGAGTGCAGTCGCGTGACTTCCTCAGATGACAGCGTTGAGGTTTCGCGTGAGGAACTTCTTGCGCTCAAAAATCGTGTTGAGAAGCTTGAACAGGAGAATCAACACCTCCGCGAAGAGAACAAGCGGCTCAGAGCCAAACTTCGCTGGCACGAAGGACCGCACACCCCCTCCAGTCAGAAACAATCTGACTCTGAGGAGTCGTCCTCGTCTTCATCCGACGAGGACGACGAAGAACCTCGTACTGACGGCGGGACACCGGGTCGAAAATCCGGCCATAATCCCGAGTGGCGGTCTGCACCCGATCCAGATGAGGTGGTCGAAGTCACGTGTGACTGTTGCCCTGACTGTGGTGAGCAGTTCGATGAGTCGGAGGGCGTCAGCCCGCGACTCGTCGAAGAGATTCCTGATCCGCAGCCTGTGGAAGCTACCCAGTACAACCGCCATTACTACGAGTGCGACTCGTGCGGAACCGAGACGGTGGCATCACACCCCGACTGCCCCGATGAGGGGCAGTTCGGGGTGAACGTCATCGCGCAGGCGGCTCTTTCCCGGTACGATCACCGGCTTCCCTACCGAAAGATCGCTGATCGTTTCAACCAACTCCACGGATTGGACCTTTCGGGCGCGTCCGCGTGGCATGCGACCGAGCGCGCAGCGCGCGCCGGTCGCTCGGAGTACGAGCAGATACGTAGACAGATTCAACAGGCCGACGTGGTCAACGTTGATGAAACGGGAATCAAGCGCGACGGAGACCAAGCGTGGCTCTGGACGTTCCGAACGGACAAGCACACGCTGTACGCCGTCCGGGAAAGTCGTGGCCACGATGTTCCTGCGGAAGTCCTCGGGGAGGACTTCGCAGGAACGATTATCTGTGACGGGTGGACAGCGTACCCAGCTTTCAGCAAGAAACTCCAGCGGTGTTGGGCGCACATTCTCCGGGAGGCCGAGGATGCTGCCGAACAGCAGGAAGAAGGCGAACCGATCTACCGAGCGCTCACACAGTTGTATGCCGCTCTCCAGACTCAGCTGGAGAGCGACTTGACACTGCGCGAGCGGGCAGAATTACAGCGTGTCGCGCGGAGAGAACTCGAATCGTTGATTGAGCGGTCGGTCCCCGACGGACCAGTGGCAACACTACTCGGGAAGATCGAAGGAGGCCTCGACCACTGGCTCACCTTCGTCGGTGAGCCAGCGGTCTCGCCGACGAACAACGCTGCGGAAAACGCGCTACGTGAACCAGTCGTTCTTCGGAAAATCATCGGGACACTCCGGAACGACCGCGGAATGTTCGTCCACGAAACCCTCTTCTCCCTGCTGGCAACGTGGAGCCAGCAGGGACGCAATCCCTATGAGGAACTCAAGCGAGTCGTTCGGGACAACGAGATGATCTCACGAGCTCGCGCTGTACCGGTCGTTGAATCCACAGGGTAAACACATACGGGTGTCGTTTGACCAGTTTGGTCTTCTCGATGATCGCGTCGAGGCCGTAGTAGCGACCGGTGGCCAGCACGATCATCGTCATGAACAGCAGCAGGCCCATGAAGTCGCTGTTGACCAGCCCGTGGCCGAACTCCGCGTTGCCGATCCAGAACAGGGACATGAAGAAGGCCCCGAACACGGAGGCGAGCCTGACTAGCGCGCCGACCATCAGTCCCAGCCCGATGAGCGTCTCGCCCAGCGGAACCATCGCCTGAATGAGCCAGCCCAAGTGTTCGCCCATCAGCACGGGGATCGGACCGAGTGCCGTGCCAGTCATCTGCTTGAGATACATCGGCCCGTAGCTGTAGGCCAGCCCGTCTTCGATGAGCTTCGTTACGCCTGCGTGGAAGAACCACCAGCCGGTTACGACACGCAGGAACGCCAGCCAGTATGCGGTCCAGGCCCCGCCGAGCTCGAGCTCGAAGTCGTCTGCCAGGGGGTTCGCCGCTTGATAGGACATCTGTGTCACCTCACATATGGAGTTCCGCACCACGGTGGCATATAAGGGAGAGGGTGTTCCCACAGAGTGAAACCCATCTCAGCGGCTGAGAAGGCAGATTTCAGCGGTTGGGTGTATCGGGCCCTGTTCGGCTGTGGGTTTTAGGAGCTTTCGCGGGGATGAGAGCCACCCACGGGCCACCGTGAGGTTCAAACCCTCCATGCAACTACGGTACGACACCAATGGTACTCGAACTGACGGGCGAACACACCACAGCACGGGTGATGGTCAACGACGAATCGCTCGTCGAGAGCGGGTGTCGGGAGCAGATCGAGACGCTCATCGACCATCCGGCGTTCACTGAGCCGGTTCGAATCATGCCGGACACGCACTGGGGGGCCGGCGCACCTATCGGCTTTACGATGCCGTTGAGCGAGCGCGTCGTGCCGAACATCGTCGGCGTCGACGTGGGGTGTGGAATGGCCGCGACGAACCTTGGCCCGCAACTCCCGCTAGAAGACGCTGAGCGCGAGCGACGCGTCCGCGAGGCGGTCCCGATGGGGCGGTCGGTCCACGACTACGACGATGCGGTCCACTTCGTCGAAGCGTTCCCGTTCGAGCGGGCCAACCGCATCTTCGAGCAGTTCGACACGGCCTACGCCGAGCGGTTCGGCGAACACATCGACCCCGTCGAGTTCGACTTCAACGGCTACGACGGAGAGTACTTCGAGTCGCTGTGTGACCGCGTTCTGGCTGACCAGCGCCAGGGCATGGGGTACATCATCAAGAGCGCGGGGACGCTGGGCGGCGGGAACCACTTCGTCGAGTTCGGCCAGGCCCGCGAGTCGGGTGACTACTGGCTGGTCATCCACAGCGGTTCCCGGTATCTAGGTAAGTCCGTCGCCGAGTACTGGCAGTCGACAGCGACGGACCGCCGAACAATCGGCGAGATCCGCGACCAGCTTCCCGAAGAGTACGTCGAGTACCTGAAATTCGACCCCGATACAGTCGAATCCCGCGACCTCTACGCCTGGGTCACTGGCGGGATGGGCGAATCCTACATCCGGAAGGACCGCCTCCGCCGCGAACTGGACGGCAAGGAAATCGAGGACGCCTTCGACGCCTTAGGACAGGTTCAGGACGCCATCCACAGCAGCGACGACGAGGACCGCAACACGGACTTAGACTGGCTGGAGGGTCGCGAGGCCCACGGCTACCTCGTCGATATGCTGTTCGCCCAGCAGTACGCCCGCTGGAACCGCGAACTGATGAGCGATGCCGTCTGTGACGCCCTTGGCGTCGACCCCGTCGACCGCTTCCAGTCGATTCACAATTACATCGACTTCCGTGACCTCACTATTCGCAAGGGAGCGACGCCCGCTCGCGACGGACAGCGGTTGCTGGTCCCGTTCAACATGGCCGACGGGTCGATTATCGCACGCGGGAAGGGCAACGACGAGTACCACCAGACAGCGCCACACGGTGCGGGCCGTGTGATGAGCCGCCGGCAGGCCCACAGCGAGGTCGATATGGACGAGTTCGCCGAAGCGATGGACGGTATCTACTCGGAGTCCGTCATCAAAGGCGTCCGGGACGAAGCGCCGATGGCGTACAAGGACGCCGACGCGATACTCTCGGCTATCCAGCCCACTGCCGAGGTCGTCGAGTACGTCGACGCCGTCCATAATCTGAAGGCAACTGAGTGAGCGAACCTGTTGGTCTGGCAGAAAGTGATTAGGACACGAAGGCCCTGTCTCCGGTATGACCATTCTTGTGGCTATCGCCAACGATTCGGTCTCGCCGGCAGTCATTGATACGGCAGTTCGACTCGCCGACGGACTCGACGAGGAACTGTACGTCGTCCACCTCGTCGACGAGAACACCGCTGATGGCACAGCCATGCAACTCCGGGACGAGATGCGCGACCGGTTCCGCGACGCCACCGTCGTGGCGACGGTCGCTATCGAACACGTCGGCCGGTCAGCAATGCGGTCGGGCACGCGGATCGGCAACGAACTGCTCGAACTCGCGGCTGACGTGGATGTGCATCACATCGTCATGGGCCACGAGCCGAAGGGGCTGGCCGGCAGACTCCGGGAAGGCGACGCCGCAGTCGCTGTCATCGACGCCGCCGATGTGCCCGTTACTATCGTCCCCGAAGGTCCCGTCGACGCGTGAACGCCGTGCGGCGTATCACAGGCCCAGCTCCCGGCCGAGCACCATCCGCTGTATCTCGCTCGTTCCCTCGCCGATTTCCATGAGCTTCGCGTCCCGGTAGAACCGCTGCGGGGCGAAATCCGTCGTGTAGCCGTAGCCGCCAAGCACCTGAACGGCGTCTTCGGCGACCTCGCGACAGATTTCGCTGGCGTCGAGTTTCGCTAGCGACGACAGACGCGTCACGTCTTCGCCCTGGTCGTACATCGTCGCAGCCTTGTGGGTCAGCAGGCGAGCGCGCTCGATTTTGCGGTCCATCTCGACGATCTTGTCCCGGACGGCATCGAACTTCGAGATAGGACGGTCGAACTGTTCTCGTTCGGTGGCGTAGGACTTCGCGGCCTCAAACGCCCCCTGTGCGAGCCCCGTCGAGAGCGCAGCAATGGAGATGCGGCCGCCGTTGAGCGTCTTCAGGGTCTGTGCCCAGCCGTCGCCTTCCTCGCCGAGCAGTCGGTCCGCGGGAACCCGGCAGTCGTCGAACTGGAGTTCGCAAGTCGGCGAGGCGTTCAGCCCCATTTTGTCCCACTCGGTCGTCACGTCCCAGCCGTCGTCTTCGGGAGCGACGATGAATGTCGAGATGCCATCGTAGCCGGCCTCGGGGTCGGTGACGGCCTTGACCAGCACTGACCCGGCGACAGAAGCGTTCGTGATGAACTGCTTGGTCCCGTTGATGACGTACTCGTCGCCGTCACGCTCGGCCATGGTCTCCATGTCGCTGGCGTCGCTTCCGCTGCCCGGCTCTGTCAGCGCCCAGCCGCCGAGCTGGTCCCCAGAGGCGAGTGGTGTGAGCCAGCGCTCTTTCTGGGCATCCGTGCCGAACAGCTCTATCGGCTTGGCCCCAAGAGAAGTATGGGCCACGTACGAGAGCCCGATGCTTCCGGAAACGCGCCCGAGTTCCTCGGCGACGAGCGCATACATCAGCGTATCGCCGCCCAGCCCGCCCCATTCCTCGCTGATCGGCACCCCCATCACGTCCAGCTCGCCGAGTTCCTCGAATATCTCTGCCGGAAACCGGTGCTCGTCCTCGATGTCCTGCGCTATCGGCTGAATCTCGTTTTCACAGAACGTGCGGACCGAGTCCCGTATCATCCGGTGTTCGCCGGGAACGTCGAACTCCATACCGAGCCTATGTGTTGTGTTATTAAATACCTCGCGGGGGCAGACACAAGCTATTTGACCGCCCACGGCGTTTCTTAGAGGGAATGGCGTTCCGGCGACTCCTCCGTGGAACAGTCCCCTGGGAGCAACTGGAAGGTGTGGTGCGAGCGGTGATAGGGCGGTACGACGAGCCCGCGGCTCGCGTGGCGTTTCTGGAGGCGGACAACTGGCTCTCGACCCCGCTGGTCGTCAACGACCAGTGGTTCGTGAAAGTCATCACGGGGCAGAACTCGCTGGTCCACACGCTGCTGACCGCCGGCCGCAACATCGGCGCGTTCTCGTCGGGCACCGAGGGCTTTTTTGAGCACTTCGGGACGCCCTACGAGATGGCGGAACACGAACTGGCGGCGACCCGGCGGATGCGGGAGATCGGCGTTAACGCTCCCGAACCAATTGAGGCCTTCGAGTACGACGGAATGGGGGTTCTGGTGCTGGAGTATATTCCCGACTTCGAACCGCTGGACGACCTTCCGGCCCAGACCGTCGAGCGACACAGTCCAACGGTGTTTGACTTCCTCAACCGGATGCACAAGGACGGCCTCGCACACGGCGATTTCCGCTGTGAGAACGTGCTCGTGGCCCACGGTGACCTGTACTTCATCGACGCCACGAGCGTCCGCGAGGCGGCTATCAGGGATGCTCGCGCCTACGACGTGGCCTGTGCGCTTGGCGCGCTGGAGCCGCTCATCGGTGCACCGGCTGCTGTCTCCGCTGCCGCACAGTATTACGATACGTCTGAATTGTTGGCTGCCGAGGAGTTCCTCGATTTCGTCAACATTCGCCCGGACCACGACTTCGCTGCCGCCGAAATCCGCGGAGCCGTCGAAAAACACGCGTAGGCCGTCCGGAACAGTTTCAGTCCGCTGGCGCTGCTCCGACCGACCGGCTTCTAGCAACAACGCCGATACCGACGAGCACGACGGCGCCGCCGGCGACGGTCGACGGACCAGGTATTTCCGCGAGCAACAGCAGCGCCAGCAGCGCGCTCCCGACCGGTTCACCGAGCAGTGAGACACTGACCATACTGGATTCGACGTGTGCCAGCGCCCAGTTGAGGACGGTGTGGCCGAATACGCCGGGGCCAACGGCCATCGCGAAGAACAGTGCCCACTCCCGGGGCGGGTAGCCTGTCACAGGGTGGCCCGACGCGACGACGAAGACGAGCAGGCAGACCGCGGCGACACCGTAGACGACGGTCACGTAGGGGATAAGGGGGAACCGCTGGCGGAGCGAGCGTCCGGCGAGCACGTAGCCGGCGGCCATGACACCACCGACGAGAGCCAAGGCGTTGCCGTACAGTGGACGCTGGCCGACAGTCCCGCTTCCGAGCAGTTCGCCGACAGACATCACGATGATACCGCCGATAGCGACCAGAATGCCCGCCGTCGTGCCACGCGTGACACGCTCGTCCAGTAGCGCCCACGCGCCGATGGCGACGAACAGCGGCTGGCACTGGACCAGCGTGACCGACGCCGCAACACTCGTCCACGCCAGGCTCTCGAACCACGCGGCGAAGTGCACTGCGAGCGCGACGCCCGTCGCCCCGGCCGCCAGTACGTCCCGTCGAGCGAGTCGCCCGAACGCCGACCGATGCCGACCCAGCGCCAGCGGGGCCAGCAGCGCGGTCGTCAACAGGACACGGTAGAATGCCGCTACCGACGCCGCAGCGTCGGTCCAGCGGACGAGAATCGCGCTCGTACTGACCGCAAGGACTGCGATGACCAGCCCGATTCGCGGGTCGATTCGCGGCTCGGTCACGTCCACTCCGCTCCGCTGTGGCGCGGAGACATCACGACCACACCAGTTATCGTAACGACACGTCCACTCATCCTGTGGCAGTATCCGACACGGGGATAAAGAAACACCGGATACCATAGTTGGGACCGTGCCGTCTGCGGGCAGGCCAAGTTACCCTTCGAGTAGTTTCTTCGTCTGCTGATGGCGATACCGGAACATCGGTTCCATCCCGAGACAGCCGAAGGGGCCAAGGGCCCGGCCGAGCGGTCCGCCTGGCAGTTCAAACTCGACGTGGTCGTGGACGAGCGTCTCCCTGTCGCTCAACGCTCGGAAGGTGTGCGTATGCTCCCAGTGGGGAAAGGGCCCTTCCTCCATCACGTCGCGGAACATCGCTTCGTCCTCGCCTTCTTCCCGAGCAACGATGTTCGAGACCCACTGCTGGCGCGGCGGCACGCCAAAGGGCTTGATCGAGGATTCGACGACCGACCCGGCGGTTAGTTCGTCGGGGTTCGGCTCGCCATCCGGTCCCCGCTCCGCCTCGATGCGGATGTTCATCCAGTCGGGGGTCAGTGCGACCAGCCCGTCGCCTGTCGCGTGGAATTTCCAGACTTCTGCTAGCGGGGCTTCGACGCGAACCTGGCGCTCGTAAATGTCCATACACACAGTAGGGGAAGCGCTGGCAAAACACCCGCGGTAGCCGCGACTGATTCCGGGACGCGGTCAGGGCCAGATGCCGCCTTCCTCGGCCGCAGCGACGACGCGCTGGATAGCGACGACGTACATCGCCGTCCGGAAGTTCGGCGCGCCGGTCTCCTCGTAAGTCTCGACGAGGTCGTCAAACGCGTTCGTAATGATGGTCTCCAGTTCGTCGTTGACCCGCTCTTCGGACCAGTAGAACCGCTGGCGGTTCTGGACCCATTCGAAGTACGACACCGTGACGCCGCCGGCGTTGGCGAGGATATCAGGGAACACGGCCACGTCGCGCTCCGTGAATACGTCGTCCGCGTTCGGTGTCAGCGGGCCGTTGGCCGCCTCCACGACGATGTCGGCCTGTACATCCCGAGCGAGGTCGCCGTCGATAGCGTTTTCGAGTGCCGCCGGAACAAGCAGGTCCACGTCCATCGTTAGCAGCTCTTCGTTGGTCAGTTCCTCCGTCGCGCCCTCGTAGCCGGCTAGCGACCCGGTCTCGCTCTTGAACGCCTTCGCGTCGCGTGCGCCGAGCCCGTCGGGATTGTAGACGGCACCTGAGGAGTCCGATACGGCGACGATGTTCGCGCCCAGATCCTCGATGAGTTTCGCCGCCACGGAGCCGGCGTTCCCGTAGCCTTGGACAGCCACCGTCGCGTCCTCGATGTCCTTGCCAAGATAGTCGAACGCCTCGCGGGCCGTGAGCATCACGGACCGGCCAGTTGCTTCGACGCGGCCCGCACTGCCACCCGACTCCGGAGCCTTGCCGGTGATGACGCCGGGTTCGGTGGTGTTCTCCAGCGTCTCGTAGGTGTCCTTAATCCAGTTCATTTCCCGCTGGCCGGTGTTGACATCGGGCGCGGGGATGTCCCGGTCCTCGCCGATGATTTGCCGGAGTTCTTTCGCGAACGACCGCGTTATCCGCTCGATTTCGCTGGCCGAGTACTGGCGCGGGTCGATCTCGATACCGCCTTTCCCGCCGCCGTAGGGGATGTTGACCGCAGCGCACTTGTACACCATCCAGCCAGACAGCGCCTTGACCTCATCGCGTGTGACCTGTGGATGGTACCGGATCCCGCCCTTGTACGGTCCCCTGTCACCGTTGAACTGTGACCGGTAGGCCCGAAACACCTCGACGGAGCCGTCGTCCATCTCTACGGAGAGGTTCGTCTCCAGCACTCGCTCGGGGTGTTTCAGCCGTTCGAGCACGTCGGTCGAATATTCGAGATAGTCCGACGCGTCGTCGATCTGCTCCTGTAAACTCTCAAATGGGTTTACCTCAGGCGACATACGGCTAATATCTCAGACTGTGGGGAAAAGGGTACCGCCGTCCATGGGATTTTCCAGATAACAGTTACCCACGACGGAACCAGTCGGTCAGACGGAATGTCTGTGACTGAATCGCCCACGGCTACACGATACGTGCAGGATACTGGTCCAGCGAACGAACAGGTAACGTCGGAGGACAGCGCAATCCCAGAGCGGCTACAGGCTAACCAAGAGGGCCGCGTTGATCACGACGGCCGCCACCCACGGGAGCGCCAGCCCGAGCGGCACGACGACACCACGTTGGTCGCTCAGCAACTGGCGGGTCAGCCCTGCCAGCCCGAGAACGCCGATCTTCGTCAGGCCAAGAACGGCAATTCCAAACGTCTCTATCGCGGCCCGCATCACGGGGTTTCCTTCGTGGAGACCGTGCTGGAGGCCGATGTGTGTCAGCCACACGTCGACGATGAGCGTCACGGCGACGACAAACCATAGTTCTCGCTCGACGGCCGCAAGTTCGTCGAGCAGAGCGCTACACCACCCGTCGATGGTCCCTATCAGGACCGTTCGGTCCGTTGTGAACACGTCACCCTCCGCAACCACGCCCCCACGTGGTCTGTTATCCCGTTTTCACCCACCGTATTAAATACACACTGTTTACCACTGAAAGGGAGGGAGTAGGGGCTGTATACTCCCGACGACTACGATCCCAAGGGGTTGACCGTCGACAACACGTTCGATGTCCCAGTGCATATCATCGTAGCTACCCCACGCGTGATTATCACCTCTCATAATGGTGGCATACCATTGATATTGGGTGCCTGAATAGCTAGATACTATGAGTGCCATCGGTCATTCCCGAGTCACGCCTTTGATACCCGGGAGTCCGCGCCGATGGCTCCCGCTTCTGGTTTTGCTTCTCGCGGTCCCGCTTCTCATGCCGATTGCGACAGACACCGTTGTAGCCGAAGACACTGAACCACCAGAATGGGGCAACGCGACGCGGAGCGACGACACGACCATCGAGGTCACTCTGTATGACGACGAGTCGATAGCCACGAACACGATTCAAGCAGACGATTTTACACTGACTGCGGGTCGGGTAGAGAACGTCTCTGTCACGTCGATCAGTGCAGCGAAGGGGAATAAAAGTGGGGCGCGTGTGTCGCTCGCCCTCGAAAGCAAGGTAGACAAAAACAATGTCTCAATCAGCCTCCGCAATACTGCGAACATCACCGATACGGCAGGCAACGAACTCCCGGATGAGACAGTCACCGCAACCGGAATGGATGCTGTCGTACCGAAGTACAGGGATTTCAATGTCACGCGGGTCAACAGTTCGACCGCCGAAATCACCGTTGAGACACATGAACGATTAGATCAACTACGCGTCTCCATCGGCGGGGCATCGCTTGACACGCTCAATATCTCAGCCTTCACTGAACGTACCGGCAACTCAGCCGTCTACACCCGGGAATACACGTTCCCTGAAGAAGGTGAGTACTCACTGTTGCTGATGTCGGTGACCGACAGGCACGGGAACAACAACTCCTTTTCCCGACAGCAGACGTTCCTCTATGATGGGACTGGACCGAACGTCACCGTTACTGGTCCGAGAAACGCGACAGTTGGCGAACCGGTGGCGTTCTCTGCAGCGGAAACGACAGACGGCCAGGGTGTTGAGTCTATCCAGTGGCAGGTGGGTGATGACACGATCCTGAGCGGCGAGAACATCACCGTGGCATTCGCCTCGCCTGGCAGTCACGAGGTTGCAGTGACGGCTACCGATCCATTTGGGAACACGGAAACAGTGACCAGAGTCGTGTCTGTGACGGGGAATGGAACCGTTGGGAACGTGACCGTGCAGCAACCGAATGCGACTGTCGCAAGTGTCTCGGTGAATGGGACTGGGCAGTCACAGGTGATCCAGCCCCGAGTGGGTGCACTCACCAGCGGCCCGAACGGAACACTGGAACGACTCACGGCGTCGTTCCCGTCCAACGAATCTGCGACGCTCACCATCCGCTCTCGCCAGCCTCCGCCGTCGTTCGCGACTGCGACTGGCCACACTGGTATCAGCCGGTTTGCTCTCGACAATGGCGCAGTTCCAACTGCGGATGTGCTGGTTAGGTTTACTGGGCTCAATTGAATCCACAGACGGCGCCGGGATAGGTCGTTAGAATCACGGGTATGAAGCGGGAGAGTAATGTTATGCACAACACCCTCTTCCGCTTCGTGAAGCAAGTGGCTTCGCTCGCTCAAAAGCTTACTGACGCTGCGCTGATGGAACTGAGTGATCCAGCCGGCAACGGGTTTGCCGGCTGGAAGCACGCAGTCTTGCTCTATCTGCGCGAACACATGAGCGCGGAGTACGAGGAAATCATCGACTGGGCCGAAGAGATGGAACGTGTTCGAGCGGTATTGAATCTTCAACGCGGGGAGTTTCCCGCGCCTTCGACGCTGTGTAAGGCGTTCAAACGGGCATCGATGACTGTCTGGCGACAGCTGCTCCGCCGGTCGGCGGAGCTGCTGGACCAGAATGGTCACGCCGCAATTGATGCCACCTACTTCGACCGTCAGCAGGCATCGTCTCACTACTTGCGACGGATTGATCGTTCCGCCAAAACGATCCAGACGACGTTTCTCGTAGATACAGCTGAGGGAGCAATTCTTGACTTACACTGCAGCACGAAGTGGCCTGACGAAACCAAGATCGGCCCGAAGGTCGCCCTGCGGAACGCGGGCGACCTTCGAAGCTTGGCCGCTGACAAAGGCTATGATGACATGAGCTTCCGTGAGGAGCTTCGAAACGCCGGGATTCGTCCGCTGATAAAGCACCGTGTTTTCGCTCCTTACGATCACGCACACAACGCCCGAATAGACGACGAGCTCTATGGTCAGCGATCACAGACCGAGTCCGTCAACTCCTCAATCAAGCGCTCGCACGGCTCCGCCGTCCGAGCGCGTGACTGGTTCCGCCAGTTCCGGGAGATAACGCTCATAGCCGGCGTTTACAACGTGGAGCAGGCAATTGAACGCTGAAACGCCGAAATTCGCCGGATTCAATTGAGCCGTTTACTGTGAACCGCGACACACTTGCGGCGGTCGACGCGGAGCCCGGAGCTGTGACACTGTTCCGGAACAGCAACGGATGGACGCCGTTACCGACTGAAGTCGCCGACCGGACCGAATCGCACATCGTGTACCGGGCTACATCACCGAGTCTCTCAACGTTTGTTGTCGGAGTCGAGCGGGTGACAGCAGCAGACGCGGATTCGGAGACAGCGACGACAAATGAGACGGCAACGTCTGAAGCCGCGGCAAACGGGACATCGACATCTGAATCCGAGACGACTGAGACATCGACGCCTGAACCCGAGACACAAACAGAGACCGCCGGAGAACCAGATATCGTGGTCACGAACGCCACGGCTGCTCCGTCGACGCTCAGTCCCGGCGACCGGACCGTCATCACTGTCGATCTGGAAAACCGGGGCACTGCAAGCGGCGACCACAACGTAATCGTCGCGCTCAACACCTCGATACTGACAACGCGGACGGTCACCGTCCCTGCTGGCGAGACGCGAACGACGGAGTTTGCCCGCTCCGTTCCGGAAAACAGGACCGGCGAGCTAACGGTCGACGGGCAGCGCGTCGGGAACGTGACGGGTGACAGCGGTGGTCTCCCGATTCCAGCGCTCCCGTCGATCGGCGTTCCGAACCCGCTCTCGCTGTGGCCTGACGGCATCGTCGGAACCGTCCTCGGTGGGCTACTGGGCGTCGCTGTCGGGCTGTACGGCGTTCTCAAAGCGCTGGCGATCTATCTCGGCTACTAAATGACAGAAGCCGGGTCGTCAGTCGATATTCGCTTCGAGACGGTCGATCAGGTCGTCGTTCCCGAGATACAGCGGCGTCCGCTCGTGTAGCTCGTCGGGTTCGATCTCAAGTAACGACTGGTCGCCGTCGGAGGACCGACCGCCGGCTGACTCAAGGATGTAGGCCATCGGGTGGCCCTCGAACTGGACCCGGAGTTTCCCCTCGGGGCGTGATTCAAGTGCGGGGTACGAGAAGATGCCGCCGTAGGTGAGTACCTGATTGATGTCCGCGACCATCGCCCCGCCGTAGCGGAGTTTCAGTTCGTGACGGACCGCCTCGGCGTAGGATTCGAACTCGTCGGTCCAAGAGTCGACGCCGCCGCCAAACCCGAATACGGTGGGGTCTTCAGGGACCGTCACGTCGTCGTCGACGACCCGCTTGTCGCCGTCTTCAAGGATATACTCGCGGACGCTGCCGTCCCGAGCAACGACCATCGAGGTGATCGGACCGTAGATGACGAACCCGGCGGCGAGGAGATTGGTACCGACAGTCGGTGGCTGTTCGCTGTAGATGCCGAAAATCGTCCCCATCCCGCTGTTGGGTTCGAGGTTGCTCGACCCGTCGAGGGGGTCCATCGCGACATGCAGGCGACCGTCTGTCGTTTTCACGTCCGCGCGTTCCTCGCTAGCGTAGGAGGCAACGCCGTCGATGCCCAGCACCCGCTGTTCGAACAGTTCGTCGGCGCGCAGGTCAGCCGCGAGCTGGTCGTCGCCAGTGGGGTTGACGGAGTTGCTCTGGCCACGGTAGTCGGCAACAGCGCGGCGGACGTCCGGTGTCGTCGCGACGATGGTGTCGATGACTTCCGTGACTGTCTGCTCGGCTTCGGTGGTCGAAATGTCGAGTGACTTACTCATTTGTCAGGTGTAAGGGCAGAGACTGGCCATTCGGGGACCAGTCGAATTTTCTCCGAGCCTGCTGCCCGCAGGGTTTCTCATCACCAGTTGGTTCTCCGGCACACCATAAGTATCTTTTTGCTGACATTTACTACATTTCGAGTGAATATTCAGCCGCGGGGCAGTGCTTGCCGCTAAGCCTGTGACAGATTCTCTCGGTATAATTCCAGTCCTATGACAGTCCGATACCGTCGGCAGACTTACACGACCACCCGACGAAGACGCCGGTATGCATCTCGAAAAAGTAGACACCGTCGGCGTCGTCGGGGCTGGAACGATGGGCAACGGCATCGCGCAGGTCGCGGCGACGGCCGGCTACAACGTCGTCATGCGCGATATGACAGATGAACTGGTTGCCGCCGGGTTTGAGGAGATTCAGTCGAGCTTTGAGACACTCGTTGCGCGGGATACAGTGACAGAACAAGAGGCAGAAGCGGCAACAGCCCGCATCACTGGAACTACCGAGATGGACGACCTCGCGGATGCCGACCTCGTCGTTGAGGCCGTGACGGAAGACATGGATATCAAGCAGTCTGTATTCGAGGATCTCGATGCCGTCTGTGGGCCGGACACAGTGCTAGCCAGCAACACGAGCACGCTCTCGATTACGACTATCGCTAGTGTTACCGATCGACCCGAACAGGTCCTCGGATTGCACTTCATGAATCCCGTACCGGTCATGAAAGGCGTCGAGCTTGTCGTTGGCGAGAAAACCAGTGACGAGACGGTGACGCTGGGGCGGGAGTTCGCCCACGACATCGGCAAGGAAACCTGGGAGGCCGACGACAAGCCCGGCTTCGTGGTGAACCGTGTGCTGATGCCCTGGATCAACGAAGGCGTTCGCGCGTACGACGAGGGTGTCGCCGACAAGGCCGACATCGACCGTGGGCTGACTCTCGGGACGAACGTCCCGATGGGCCCGCTCGAACTGGCCGACCACATCGGTCTTGATGTGGTTCTCGACGCCTCTGAAACGCTGTATGAAGAGCTGGGAGACCGCTACAAGCCCGCATACCTGCTCAAACGGAAAGTCGCGGCCGGCGACCTCGGGAAGAAGTCCGGGCAGGGCTTCTACGATTATGACTGACCACTTTGCGGTGACAAACGCCGACAGTAGCAGGCCGAATACGATACCCGGCAACGGGCCGCGCGTTGGCCAACAGTAAAGACCCAACCCGCGTTAGAATCTGTCATGGACTTTAGCCCCACACAGGAACAACGCCAGATACAGGACATGGTCGCGGAGTTCGTCGACGACGAGGTCAAGCCGCGGGCAGCGGAGATCGACGAAACCGACGAGTTCCCGTGGGACCTCGTTGACGAGATGGCCGACCTCGGCCTGATGGGGATGCCGATTCCGGAGGAGTACGGCGGGGCCGAACTAGACTATCACAGCTACGCCATGGCCCTCGAAGAGATTTCGCGGGGAAGCGGCGGGCTCGGCACAATCGTCGCCGCACACATCTCGCTGGCCTGCAACATGATCTACGAGTTCGGCAACGAGGCCCAGAAGGAGACCTACCTCACGCCGCTGGCAGCGGGTGAGGAAATCGGCGCGTTCGCCCTCTCCGAAGCGGGCGCAGGCAGTGACGTACCGGCGATGGACACCACCGCCGAACCGGTTGACGGCGGTGACGCCTATCTGGTCAACGGCGGCAAGCTCTGGATTTCCAACGGCTCCGTCGCCGACACTGTTGTCCTGTTCGCCAAGACCGACCCAGAGGCCGGCAACAAGGGCATCTCCTCGTTCATCGTCCGTCCCGAGGAGGACGACGGCTTCATCGTCGAAGGGACCGAGCACAAACTCGGCGATAAGGGCTGTCCGACCGCCGAACTCCGCTTCGACGAGATGCGTATCCCCGCCGACCGGATGCTCGGAGAGGAAGGCCGCGGATTCGTCCACGCGCTCAAGACGCTCAATGGTGGACGCATCACCATTGCGGCCCGCGGTGTCGGCATCGCTCAGGCGGCGCTGGACGAGGCGCTACAATACGCCCAGGACCGCGAGCAGTTCGACCAGCCAATCAGCGACTTTCAGGCCATCCAGCACAAACTCGCCGACATGGACACGAAGACGCAGGCCGCTCGCCTGCTGATGCACCAGGCAGCCGATAAGAAGATGGCCGGCGAATCCTTTGTCAAGGAGGCTGCTCAGGCCAAACTGTACGCCTCAGAGGTGTCCCGGGAAGTGGCGAACGAGGGCATTCAGGTCCACGGCGGCTACGGCTACACGAAAGACTTCCCGGCCGAGCGGTTCTACCGCGACGCCAAACTCAACGAGATTTACGAAGGGACCAGCGAGGTCCTCCGCAACACGATTGCCAGCGAACTTCTCGATTAGGGAAGCGAGAGGAGCGCTTCGACGATCACCGCACGCGTGAAGTAAAACGGCTTTCCGTCCGCACGGTAGCAGTTCGCACTGATTGTTCCGAGCGCGAGGAGTACCGCCACGCCGACGGTCCCGGCGAGCATCCCGACAATTTCCGACGGCTGAACAGCTGTGCGTGCGAAGACATACGTTGCGACGCTGGCGAGCGCTGCGAACGGGAGGGCGTCCAGACCAGCCAGAAGGAGCGCGCGGGACAGGGACATACCTGTGTGCTGTGGGACAGCTCACAAAAGAATATCCCATCCACCAGTGCCGGCGAACGAAATGCAGCAGGTGTCGACGGTCAGCGGCGTCAGCCGTCTTCGTTGAGCGCCTCACGCATCCACTCGAACTGGGCTCGAAGTCGTCGCTTGCCGGCGTCGGTCAGCGAGTACTTGTCGGCGATGCCGTCCTCGCGGTGTTTGACGAACCCGGCCGACTCTAGGGCGTCAAGCGCACCGTAGAAGCTCTTCGGTTCGATCCGTGTGTCATACCGGCGTTCGAGCCGTGTCTTCAGCCGCTGGCCGGAGAGTTCCCCGTCTTCGGCGGCGGCCAGCAGGACACACATATCGCGTCGGCGACCACTCTGGAGCCACTTCGACATAGGCGTTCGTGGCGGGCCGTCCGCTTCGCGTTTATGATTTCGAACGGACCGTCAGGTTCGCATGCCCCCGGTTCATAGTACCGCTGATGACCGATTCCGAACTCCCCGTCGAGGCGTCGGCCGACGGCATCACGGCCACGTACCGAGAGACCGACGAGGAACGGCTACTGATATTCGAGAGCAACGGCGGGAGCGCTGCGGTCGCACAGAACATCGAGGGGTACGCGATGCTGAAGGTCCGACCGACCGCTGACGGCGACGAACTGGAGCGGTACTATGGCTTCGACATGGCGCTTGACCACGCGGCGGAACTGCTCGGTGTGTCCCCGAACGTGCTTCCGGTCCCCGACCCGGCCGCCGACATGGGGATGTAGCCGTTCGTCCCGCGCTCCACGGCGACGACCTGTTTAATTTTCAACCTGACATATCGTGGTATGGGGGTAGTGTCAGCTCCCCGTAGCACTTACTGGTAAGTAGGTGGGCTCCAACAGGTCCCTGAGCGGATGTTGTCAGAGCTATTCAGTACGTATTCCGCAAAAATAGTACTATTTCTTATACATCTGGAAAATTAGCAGTACGTGTGTATCCGATGTACCAAGACCTCTCTTAATACATCATACAAATATTATAAACTTGCTTTAATAATCACTGCTACCTCTCACTCGCATGGTCGATTTCACTCGACGGCAGGTACTTTCACAGTCGGTGGCTGCTGCACTTGGGGCCAGCGTCATCGGCGTGGCAAGTGGGGAAGAGGTCGAAGAAACAGACACACCCGGGGCACCGAGCGTCGCCGGAAGTCTCAAACGCTTCTCGACGACGGCGTTCGGCGCAGAGGTGACGGGACCGTTCGTCTTCGAGGACGGGTCACTGCTGTACAGCCTCCAGCACCCGGAAGGAGAGAACCCCGAACCGTTCGGACGGGCCGCGGTGGGCTATTTCAGTGGCTTCAATTTCGAGTTCGACGGGAGTAACGACGATTTCTCGGAGGTGGGAATTCCGGACACCGAGGAGAAACAGCGTCAGGTCCGGTCCGCGGCCGGTGACTACGAGGTCCTTATTCAGGGCCGCGAAGAGATTCAGGGCGGCGAGGAGCGCCTCGGTGTCCCACAGACACCCGACGGCGTCGACCTTATTGCGCTCAATGGAAGCAGTGGTGGCTATGGGCAAAATCCGGACTGCAACCAGTTCGTCGCAACAGACGACGAGGGCACCGAAGGATATTTGTTCACAAACTGGGAGAACTACCCCGGTTGCATCTCGCGAGTCCCGATAAGTCAGGATGAGAGTGGTGAGTGGAGTGCCGATGTCGGTTCGGACATGACACTCAACGTCGTCAACACTGAGTCGTTCCGCGATATCGGCGGGACGTGGGTCAACTGCTACGGTGACCTCAGCCCGTGGGAGACGATGATTTCCGCCGAGGAGAACTACAGCCACCCGCGCGTCTCATACACGCACACAGTGGGCGACATCGTGGAGTCCGGCACCGGTGTCGGAAAAATCGGTGGCTGTCAGTTCTGGAACCGTCCGAATCCGTCGGAGATCGGGGAGGCACTCGGTGACTACGTTGAGGCCGGTGACATTGAGGAAGAGTTCACTATTCAGGGCTACTGGTCTCAGGCCGGTGTCGAGAAGGCGGCGTACTACCTCGGTGCGGACACGGTCGACCAGACTGAGGACGGGAACGATATGACGCTAATCGATGACGTCTACCCGAACCCGTACCGCTACGGGTACTTCGTCGACATCCGGGAACCGGCTGCCGAGACGCCGAGTCCGATGAAGTACTACGTCATGGGTCGGGCCGCCTGGGAAGCACCCGATATCCAAGGCGACCAGCGGACTGTCTACGGCTGTTCGGACGGCGATAGCAAGGGCATCTACAAGTTCGTCGCCGACGAGCCAATTCCGGAGTACGACAACACCGACGACATCGCAGGCACGCTGTACGCGCCAAAGATTACCAACGACGCGGCCAACGCCGCCGAAGCCGGTCAACGTAACTCTCCCGCACAGACTCCGCTGGAAATCGAATGGATGGAGCTCGGTCACGCCACGAACGGCGAGGCTGCCGAGTGGATCGCGGAGTACGACGACGTCACGCAGGCCGACTACATCACGGAGCACACCGAATACAGTGTGGACGAAATCGGGACGGACGTCTCGGTGTCCGACGCGGTCAGAGAAGCCGACCTTACAGTCCTCCAGAGCGCAAGCGGCAATCAGAGTTACATCACGAACGAGGACATCGTCGAGTGGGCCGAACAGTACGAGGCCAACGGTCCCGACGGCGTCGACGAAGAACTCCGTCGCGTTCCGTTCCTTGAGACCCGCGCAGCCGCCAAGGAGATCGGTGCGACCATCGAGTTCAACAAGGCCGAGGGTGTCGACACCGTGGATAACTCACAGCCCGGCGATTTCATCTACTTCGGCATTTCGGAGTTCAACGACGACCTCGCAAACGACGAGGGCGACATCCAGATGGACCGCGTCGACGGCGGCGTCGTCTATCGCGGTGTGCTGGAATCGGATTACAACGTCTCGACGCTCGAACCGGTCATCACCGGCCCCGACTTCACCGACGAGCCAGAAGACGCAAACGACGCACTCCGGAACATCGACAACGTCTACACGATGCGTGATGGTCGCGTCCTCTGCTGTGAGGACGGCTTCGGCGGCCCCGCGCGCTCGTACCCGAACGACGGGCTCTATGTCTACCAGCCGACCGTCACCGTCAGCGCCAACTCCGCCGCGGTCGGGAGTGGGTCGACGGGTACCGTCTCGCTGACTGCCTCGTCGCTCCCTGCTGGCTTCTCCGGCGCTCGGCTCACCGTCAGCGTCTCGAACCCCGAAATCGCGTCTATCACCGGCGTCTCATTCCCCGACGCACTCGGACTCACCGAGAGTTCCGTCAGCGATGACGGCTCGTCGGCGACGATTCGCGTGGCCGATGTCAACACGAACGTCCAGTCCGGCGCGAGGGATGTGTCGCTCGCAACGCTCGATGTCCGCGCCAACGGCGGCGGCACGACCGACCTGACTGTCTCCATCGAGCAGATGGATGACGAAAACGGGAACGCCATCGAGGCAGAAGCTCGAAACGGCATCGTTGTGGGTGGCCCGCAGACGGTCGTCGGCGACGCCGCGCCGACCGACCCCGACGGCGACGGTCACTTCGAGGACCTCAACGGCAACGGCCGTCTCGACTACGAGGATGTGCAGGTGCTGTTCTCGAATATGGACTCCGACAGCGTGCAGCTGAACACCGGCGCGTACGACTTCAATGAGAACGGCAAACTCGACTTCGCGGATGTGACGGCGCTCTACGAAGAGGTCAACTGACGGCCGCAACCGACCCCCTCTCATCTTTCCATACAGGAACACAATGACAGACGACAGCCCCCTTTCGATACGCGGTTGCGTCAGAACCGCTGGCACCCCGCTCGCGCTCGTCGCGCTCGTCCTCCTCGCGGGGACGGTCCCCGCGCTCGCTGCAGGGCAGAGTACGCCAGCAATCAGCATCGAGACCGGCTCCGTCGCTGCCGGTGAAACGATGGCCGTGCCGGTCGTTCTCACCAGCGCACCGGACGGACTGGCCGGCTACCAGCTCAAACTCTCCGTCGATGACCCCGCAGTCGCCCGATTTGAGAACGCAAGCTACCCCGACCGCCTCGGCCTCACGACTGACCCTGTCATTAGTTCAGACGGTGAGACAGTCACGCTTGAGGCGGCTGACCTCGACGGGCAGATAGAACCCGGCGCGAGCGACGTGACGCTCGCGACGGTCCAACTCACCGGTGTCGCCGGCGGCGAGACACAGGTGACCGTCGCGTCGAGTCAGGTCGACGCGGACGGCGGCGGCGTGGTCGAACCTGCGACCGAGCCGACGGCGGTCGCAGTCTCTCCGAGCGCATCGACGGAGACAGCGACCGCTGTGAGCGACGCATCCTCACCCGCCAGCGAGTCCACAGCCGAGTCAGCGGGCACCGCAAACGCCGCAGGTACCACAACGGATAGCGGCGACCGGTCGACGACTAGCGCGAACGGGCCACTCCCAATAGCGCTGGCCATCGCCGCACTCGCTGCGGTGGCGGCGCTCGCAGCTAGAACGAGCCGACAACCGTAGCACCAGACCAACCTATCCATGCCACAATCAGACACCACTGTTGCACCGATGGACAGTTCGACCTATCGTGAGTACATCCTCGACATACGCATCGCCGAACGACCGACAGGCGAGGGTGACACACGCTATCGGTTCGAGGCCCCAGACCACGAGGGCGTCGAGTTCGATGACCCCGAGATGGCAACGCTATACGCTGATGTGTACTTCGATGTGAACGGCTTCCAAGAGGCCGGGACCGGCGAGCGCGGCGTGCCACCGACAGTCATACAGGCTGGCCGTGATACGCTGGTCGCCTACTTTCTCACCCAAGCGGGCGTCGATGTCCACTGGGCGGCGTCGTTTTACCGCGAGAAACCGGAGAAAATTGAACGATACGTCTCACGCGTCCGCAAGCGGTCGAAGAAAATCCGCGAGGGGGCAAAAGAACAGGGCCACGCCTGAGTACCGCTACACTGTGACAGACTGCGGGCCGAGTCCACTGATGGAGCAGACAGACCCCTCACAAGCGTCCTGCTCCTGTAGCACTGTGCCATCTGGCTCGTATATTTAATAGATAATATATTCGGCAAAAATAGCGCTGCATCGTGATTTATTCACAAACTGTCTGTTACCCTGCAACCGGGATATCTCTGTACAGAAAATATCCTTATACGCACATATTATAAACCGGTTTTAAAGCACCCTCCGCTTGAACAGGTGCATGGTCGATTTTAGTCGACGACAGGTACTCTCGAAATCGGTGGCAGATGCGCTTGGGGCCAGTGTCATCGGTGTGGCAAGTGGTGATGAGGTCGCAGAATCTGAGACAGTCGGCTCGGGGACTGTCAAGGGTGAGCTCAAACGATTTTCGACGACAGCGTTCGGGGCGGAGGTGACAGGGCCGTTTGTCTTCCAGAACGGGGCACTCCTGTACAGTCTCCAGCATCCTGAGGAGGAAAATCCGGAGCCGTTCGACACTGCTGGAATCGGCTATTTCAGTGGTTTCCAGTTCGAACTTGATGGGACTAACGACGACTTCGACGAGCTGTCGACGCCACAGACCGAGGCGGAGCAGCGTCAGGTCCGGTCAGGCGACGGGGAATACGAAATCCTCGCACACGGTCGGGACAAAATCAACGACGGCGAGGAGCGCCTCGGCGTGACGCAGACGCCGGACGGAACAGACATCACGCTAGACAATTTCGAAGGGACGCAGTACGGTGCGGCTGGGACGAACCCTGACTGTAATCAGTTTGTCCCGACAGACGAGGACGGAACTGAAGGGTACCTGTTTACCAACTGGGAGAACAGTCCGGGCAACGTCAGTCGAATCCCGTTGCGCCAGACTTTCGACGGCGAGTGGGAAGCCGACCTCGATGACGCGATCAACCTGGCGAACACGGAGCCGTTCCGTGAGATCGGTGGCACGCGGATCAACTGTTACGGCGATCTTAGCCCGTGGGGAACAATGATCTCTTCAGAGGAGAACTACGCCCACCCCCGTGTGTCGCTGACCAACCAAGTCGGTGACATCGTCGACGCCGGCACCGGAAAGGGACGCATCGGTGGTGCGCAGTTCTGGAACCGACCGAACCCGACTGAGATTCAGAGCGCCGTCGACGACTACTACGGCGACGAAGCTTGGAGCATCCAGGGATACTGGGCGCTGGACGGCGTGGAATTCCTCGCGTATTATCTCGGTTCTGAGCAGTCATATCAGAACTCAAACAGCAATAGCACCGAACCGATCTCTGATACGTATCCGAACCCGTACCGATATGGCTACCACGTCGACTTCCGCGAGCCGACCGCTGACCCGCCACAGCCAGTCAAGTACTACGTGATGGGGCGGGCCTCGTGGGAGGCACCGAACATTCAGGCCGACGAGCAAACTGTCTATATGTGCTCGGACGGCGACAGCAAGGGCATCTACAAGTTCGTCGCCGACGAGCGGATTCCGAAGTACGACGACCCGATGGACGTGTCGGGCACGCTGTACGCGCCGGAGATCACGAACCCACAGGCGGACGCGTCGACGGTTGGCACACGGAAGTCTCCGGCTGAGTACTCGCTCGACATCGAGTGGATTCCGCTGGGTAGTGCAAGCAACGCGGAAATCGAAGAGTGGATTGCCGAATACGACGACATCACGCAATCTGACTATCTCCGAGTCCACGCCGGGTCTGACTGGATGGAGGACCGCGAGGCCGCCCTCGAGGAGGCTGACCGAGAAGTCATCGAGAACGGCAACCAGAACTACATCACCAACGAGGAAATTGTCGAGTGGGCCGACCAGTACTACGCCGAAGGTCCTGACGGCGTTGACGAGGAACTCCGCCGGGTTCCGTTCCTCGAAACCCGTGCGGCGGCAAAGGAAATCGGCGTATCGATCGAGTTCAACAAAGCAGAGGGTGTCGACAGCAAGGACGGTGCCGGACCAGGCGACCCAGTCTACTTCGGTATTTCAGAGTTCAACGACGACCTCGCAAACGACGAGGGCGACATCCAGATGGACCGCGTCGACGGCGGGGTCGTCTATCGCGGTGTGCTTGAATCCGACTACAACATCTCGACGCTCGAACCGGTCATTGTCGGCCCCGACTTCACCGACGAGCCAGAAGACGCCGACGACGCGCTCCGGAACGTCGATAACGTCTACGTGATGGACGACGGACGCGTCCTCTGCTGTGAGGACGGCTTCGGCGGCCCCGCGCGCTCGTACCCGAACGACGGGCTCTACGTCTACGAGCCACAGGAGCCCGAAGAAAAGACGAGAAACGGGAATAGCGGTAACGGCAACAGCGGCAACGGTAACAACGGCAACGAAAATAGCAACAACGGTAACGAGAATGCCACAGCGGCAACGAGAGCAACAGCTAACGAGGCACGCCGCTGACCAAGCACCACTCCGACAGCTATCCAGCTTTCGATTTTACCCAAGAAATGGCTCAGACTGACAACTCAAACACTGTAACCGACTTAGAGACGTATCGTGAGTATATCCTCGGCGTCCGAATCACCGAACGGACCACTGCTGACGGCGAGACACGGTATCGCTTTGAGGCCCCAGATCACCAGAGAATTGCATTCGACGACCCGGACACGGCGACGCTGTACGCTGATGTGTACTTCGACGTAAATGGTTTTCAGGAGGCCGGGACCGGCGACCGCGGCGTGCCGCCGACGGTCATACAGGCTGGCCGTGATACGCTCGTCGCGTACTTCCTCACGCAGGACGGCGTCGACGTTCACTGGGCCGCGTCGTTCTACGGCGAGAAACCGGAGAAAATCGAACGGTACGTGTCACGCGTCCGTAAGCGGTCGAAGAAAATCCGCGAAGGGGCGAAAGAACGGGGCCACGCCTGAGTCGCCACTGCAGCGTCTCTAGTAGTTCCAGCGGCAAGATCGACACCGGACGACGCGACTGCATACGCAGTCGGTGCGCTGCCAGAACGGAACAGCGACCGCATCGAACTGACGCTGTGCACGAGTAGATTCGCCGGAAACGGCGCTGTTAGAACGTGGGGCTTTTTCATATCGGGAGTGTGAGCGTCAGTTAATGGTCGGTGATTAGTGATGTCGGTTCGCGTCGACTGGCGACAGAGCGTCGCTCTGACCGGCACTGTCATCAAGTATCTCGCCGTCGCAATGCTGGTCCCGCTCGGGATCAGTTTGCTGTACGGAGAGGATACCGTTGTCTTCCTGATTTCTATCGCAATTGCCATCGTGGTCGGCCTTGCACTGGAGCAAGTCAGCGACAGCCACGAACTCGGGCCACGCGAAGCGCTGCTGTTCGTCGGGCTCTCGTGGGGGGCTGTCGCAGTCATCGGTGCGATTCCCTACGTTATCGCCGGGTACGGGACCGAATCAGCGCTCGGTGAGCCTGTGAACGCACTGTTCGAGTCGATGTCCGGGTTTACAACCACTGGCGCGACTGCTACCGATGAAATATCGTTTGCTCGCCACTCCCACGCGCTGCTGATGTGGCGACAGCTCACCCAGTGGCTCGGCGGGATGGGTATCATCGTCCTGATGGTCGCCATTCTCCCAGAGGCAGCCGTCAACGGGGCACAGTTGATCGAATCGGAGGCACCCGGCCCCGAACTGCAGAAACTGACGCCGAAGATAGCCGAGACTGCCCGACTCCTCTGGCTGTTCTATCTGGGCTTTACCGTTCTGTATATCCTCATTCTGCTTGGCCTCCATTACACAGGCTACGCACCGAATATGGACGCTTACAACGCCGTTGCCCACGGGTTCACAACGCTGCCGACCGGCGGCTTCTCGCCACAGGCTGAGAGCATCGCCTACTTCTCACCGGCCGTCCAGTGGGCCGTCATCCCGTTCATGCTCATTGCCGGGATGAACTTCGCGTTGTTTTACCTCCTGTTGCAGGACGAGTATGCGGCCTTCCTCCAGGACCGTGAACTCCAGGCGTACCTCGGTGCAAACGCCGGCGTGGCCGTCATCCTCTGGGGCCTGCTGTTTACCGGGTCCGCACCGCCGCTCGAACTCGGTGGCATCACGCAGGGTGCGCTGGAGAACTCGCTCAGGCAAGCCACATTCCAGGTCGCCTCGCTACTGAACTCGACCGGGTACGCGACGAGTAACTTCGCTGAGTGGGGCAACACCGCACAGGGAGTCCTGTTGTTCGCGATGTTCATCGGCGGCTCCGCAGGGTCGACGGGTGGCGGTGTCAAGATCGTTCGCTGGCTCGTCGTCCTCAAGAGCATCCGACGGCAACTGTTCACGACTGCCCATCCCAGTGCCGTCAGACCAGTTCGGCTCGGCGGGCAGGTTATCGATGAGGACGTTATCAACGCGATATACGGATTCACGCTTTTGTACCTGCTCACGTTCGGCATCGCGACGGTGTTTCTCCTCCTTGATGCGGGCCGTGTCGGACTCGAACTAACTGTCTTCGAGGCCATCAGTGCAAGTCTTGCGACTATCGGGAATATCGGCCCCGGGTTCGGGTTTCTGGGGCCGTTCGGGACCTACGAACTCTTCCCGGAAACCAGCAAACTGCTGATGATATTCCTGATGTGGATCGGTCGACTGGAGATAATCCCGGTGTTCGTGCTATTCACGGGTGCGTTCTGGAACGAGTGAGTCCGGGAAACACCTTCTGCCGTTGTTTGTAGCTGCCAGTTCAGTTATATTCCTCCCAGATAGAGATGTGAGTATGTCTAGTCATGAAAACGAGCCGACACCGCCTGAGGGGCTCCCGGATGAAGTAGCAGCGGAACTGCCACAGTTGACGCCTGATGAACTCCGCAATACGATCATCTATGCGCAGGAGCTGTTACAATTCCACGACGAGACGGCCTCACCGGTAGATCCGGGCCCCAACGAGGAAATCCTTCGTGCGACCAAACGCGACGGCTACACCGAGGTGGTGAAGCGGACGACCTGTGCTGAAGACTGTGGTGACTGCCCACACGGTCCGTATCTCTACCACGTCAAGGAGGAGACCAGACCCGAGGGCGGTACGAAAGTCCACTGGATGTTCCTCGGCGAAGTCTACCCTGATGAAGAGTGAAAGACTGCGGGGCGACCGCTCAGCTACGGGTCGAGCCCGTACAGCCCGGCGCGGATGAACACGAGTATCGGGATAATCTCCAGTCGGCCGACCCACATATTCAACACGAACATCCCCTCCGCAATCGCGGGCATCGACGGGCCGGTGATGCCCGATGAAAGGCCGACGTTCCCCTGCGCGCTGGCAACTTCGAACAGGGCATCGGCGTAGCCGAACGCTGGTCCTGCGACGTTGGTGAGGACGACGCTGCTGATGATGAGAATGATGAGCCACAGCAGCGTGACGATGGCCGCTTCGCTGAACTCCCGCTCCATCGACTCACGGTCGAGCGTCCGGTTGCCAATACGGGCCGTAATCACCGCGTTTGTCGGGAGGAACACCCGCGAGAACTGCCAGATGATGCCGCGAACGATGGTGTAGCCCCGGATGATTTTGATGCCTCCGACAGTGGACCCCGCAGCGCCGCCAAGCACCATCGCACCGGCCACGAGTACCTTGCCGCCGGCGAGCCAGCGACCGATTGGTGCCGACTGGAAGCCGGTACAGCTGAGGGCGCTGACCCACTGGAACGTCGAGTCCCGGACAGCATCGAGCTGTGCGGCGTTGAGCATCGGCACGGAAACCGGCAGGAACGACTGGGTGGCAAACGCCTCAGTCGTTGCAGGAACGGACCACGCGTTTTGTACTGAGAGACCAACGACGCCGACCGTGAGCAGGATGAACAGCCAGCGGGTCTGCAGGTCCGTCACCAGTTCACGAACCTGCCTGTCGTGTAAGACGACGTAGTGGACCGGGAACGCAATCGCACCGAGAATCATAATCGGCAACAGGACGGTCTCGACAAGCGGCGAGTTGTACGTTGCAATCGAGTTGTCAGTGACCGAGAACCCGCCGGTCGTGAGCCCAGTCATGGCATGGTTGAGTGCCTGCCAGGCGACCTCCCACAGCGGCAGCGACTCCGCGTACTCGCTGTCGCTGGCGAGGATAGCACCGAACAGCAGCGCGAACGAAAGGACTGTGTAGCCGACAACGAGTTTCCAGACCGTTCGGACGGTAGAGACGACGCTTGGATGGATCTTTTCCTCTCGGGCCTCGCTCTGGTAAAGGGCGTAACTACCGCTGCCGGGTCGTGAAAGGATAGACACGGTCAGGACGATGACGCCGACGCCGCCGACGTACTGGATGAACGACCGCCACCACTGGACTGCGCGGGGGAGCGAGGGCTCGTGAACCGCCATCGTCAGGCCGCTCCCGGTCCATCCGCTCATGCTCTCGAAAAAGGCATGGAGCGGATTCCGGAAGTACGCCAGACTGGAAAGCGTCGTCGTTCCGCCGACCCTGATCGGCGCCCACGTACTCGTGTCCGTTCCGACCGGAACAAACGTATCCATGACAGCAGGAGGCGTGAACCACGCGGTCAACAGGAACGGCAACGAGCCGAACGCGGCGACCAGCAGCCACCCGCCGGCGGCGATGACCATGCCGTGTTTCATCTGTGGGGCTGGAGCATCGGAGAACCCGCGGTTCGCGAGACCGCCGACGCCAGCGGTCATCCCGGCCGCGGTAAAGAACCCAAACGCGGCGTAGAACTCTTGAAAGCCCAGCGCAACCGCGGCTGTAATCGTCATCAACCCGGCCTCCATCAGCAGGAGGGACCCGATATCGCGGGCGATTGTCTGCAGGTCTGTCGGGAACAGCCCGCCGTTCCGTCGTGACATATCAGTTGTGGTCCTCGGAGTGACCGAAGATGTCAGTCACCTCCGGCGTCGCACCCTCTCCCGAGTAGACCGTGAGGAGGTCGTCCGCCTCGATACGCGTATCGCCGCGGGGCGTTATTGGGTCACCATCGCCATTACGCTCGATAGCTACGATAAGCGTCTGGCCGCCGATGAGGCCGTCTGTGTTGGCCTCCTGCAACGTTTTGCCTGCAATCGGTGCGTCAGGCTGGACCGTTATCTCGAACACTTCCGCGTGATCGCCAATGCGCATGAAGTCAACGATAGACGGCCGTTTGACGGCCCGATAGAGATACTCGGCGATGAGCCGCTGTGGGTTCTGCATCGTGTTGACGCCGATCTGGCGGAACACGTTCATGTGCTCGGGATTGTGGACAACTGAGACGATGTCCGGCACTTCGAGTTCCTGTGCCAGTAGACAGACCATGATGTTGGTCGCGTCCTGATCGGTTGTCGAGATGAGCGCGTCGGCACGGTCTGCACCGGCGTCCTCTAGCGTATCCTTCACCGTCGCGTCGTCGTTGATAACGAGACAGTCGTACTGTCTCGACGCGCGTTCCGCTCGTTCCGCGTCGCGTTCGATAACGACGACCTCGTTGCCCCCTGCTGTCGCAATCTCAAGCAACGGCGACCCGATATCACCGGCACCAACGATGACAATATACATTTTTGCCAGTGTACTGAACCGATGGTTGAAAGCCTACCGTTCCCAGTCACAGGGAGGCCATTGCGGTAATTCGGGGCAGTCCCGCTCCCAAACCACTATACTGTCCCCGACTGAATCCCACGGTATGGCAACTCTCACCGAGCAGTTCGACCATCCAGCGTGGCTGACAGCCGCCGGGACGCTGGCCGGCTATGGCATCATCCTCCTATTCATGTTCCTGTTGCTGTTTATTCTGCCGTATCTCCTGTTCCCAGCCTAAGACGGGGTACTGCAGTCGGACGCCGGTGTATCGCATTACTAGACAGAACCACATCGGCTGCTGCGGTCAATATGACCGCTACAGGGGTATCGCAGTTAGTAAATAGGTTCGTGTGGGAGTACACGTCGATGGAAGGGAAGGCAGCAGCGCCCGCAGCAGGGACGGTCCTCAACGCGCTCGCGACCGGCCGCGGCGCGGCGTTTGCTATCGACGAGTACACGACAGCGACCGTCACGCTCTCGACCGAGACCGACGGCGTCACCGGTGAGGTGGACGGTGCGCCGGACGCCGACACGCGGCTCATCGAACGCTGTGTCGAGTACGTCATCGACGCCCACGGCGGCCCACAGAACGTGGGTGTCCCGGCAGTCTCCGGCGGGACCGTCCGCACCGAGAGCGAGGTCCCGATGGCGTCGGGGCTCAAAAGCTCCAGTGCGGCCGCAAACGCGACTGTCATGGCGACGCTCGACGCGCTTGACGCGACCGAGCGGATGAGCCGCGAGGACATGGCCCGTCTCGGCGTCATGGCCGCCCGCGACGTGGGTGTCACCGTCACCGGGGCCTTCGACGACGCGTCGGCGTCGATGCTCGGCGGCGTCACCGTCACCGACAACGAGGACGACGCGCTCCTTGCCCGCGAGGAAATCGACTGGGATGTGCTCGTCTGGACGCCGCCGGAACAGTCTTTCAGTGCTGACGCGGATGTCGAGCGATGTCGGCAGATCGCACCGATGGCCCGCCTCGTCGAGGACCTCGCACTCGATGGCGACTACCAGCGGGCCATGACCGTCAACGGCCTCGCGTTCTCGGCCGCGCTGGATTTCGAGACGGACCCGGTTCTCGACGCGCTCCAGCACGTCGAGGGCGTCTCACTGTCCGGAACGGGGCCGTCGTTTACCGCCGTCGGCGAACGGGCGGCACTCGAAGCTGTACAGGACACCTGGGACAAGCGACCCGGGGCGACCTGGCTGACGACGACACAAACAGAGGGAACACACACAGTATGAGCACGAATTCAAACCCAGAGGATATGTCGCTGGACGAACTACGCGACGAAATCCGGACAATCGACCGCGAGATCGTTGAGAAGATCGCACAGCGAACCTACGTGGCCGACACCATCGCACAGGTCAAAGACGAGAAGGGGTTGCCGACGACCGACGAGCAACAGGAGCAGGCCGTCATGGACCGCGCCGGCGACAACGCGGAGCAGTTCGATGTCGACCAGAATCTCGTCAAAGCGATCTTCCGGCTCCTGATCGAACTGAACAAGGTCGAACAGCGAGAGAACAGATAGTAAGAACCTGTTGTGATGTGGTCGGTATAGTCCGAGACTCGGTTTTAACGCTCACTCACCACCTTCACCGTCCTGTTAGTACTCCCAGAGACGGTTGATCCGTGAGTCGATATCGGGATGGGCTGCCCGGAGCGCGTCGACATCGGTTTCGCCGTCGACGTTGATTACGTGGACCTCACCCCGTTGCCCCCCGTACACGTCCTGAAAGTCGTAGACGACACCGAACACGTCGACGGCGTCGGGCACGTCATCGCTGTCTCGGAGGAACTCGACTTGCCTGTCGACGTTGTACTCGACGAGTCGGTTGACAGCCGCCGCCCGCTCGATGTCTTCGGGAAGGTGTTCCAGCGCGGGCTCAAGATGCGGTTTGAGAACGCCGAGACAGTGCTCGATACCGGCCGGCTCATCGAGGCCGTCCGTCAGGTCGTCGTAGGTCGCCGTCACCGCTCCACAGCCGGTGTGGCCGACGACGATGGCGGTTTCGGTCATCGTGTGCTCGATGGGGTACAACACGTCACCCGAGACCGCCTCGCCGGACGCGGTCCGCTGGATGACTCGGTTTCCGATATTGCTACAGGTGAAGAGATGTCCCGGCTCGCTGTTGCCCCACATATGGTCCTGTAGCACCCGCGAATCGGAGCAACAGACCGTGACGGCGTCGGGCGTTTGCGAGTTCTGGACGCTGTCGAACCGGTCCCGGAACGCCGCCGCGTGGTCGGCGTTTCCGGCAAGTAAATCACGTAATAACTGACTCATGCGTGGGCAGATAGCCGCCATGCAGTAAACTCATTGGACTTGGGCAGTGTTGGCGTCTGCAACTCGGCACTGACTACAGGTCCGTGCTTTCAGAATGCTCTGGCAGTGCTGAGGATGGGTTTAGAGCCAGATATATCGGGTTGCGACGTCCTACTGTGATGCAAGCCAGCGAACAGACCGGTCTGAAAGGGTAACGGTATGTGGTCGGAGAGACTTGAGCAAAAGAGCCTCTGCTGGCAATTTTGGAGCGTGAAACGCGAGAAATGGGGTCGGAGGGATTTGAACCCCCGATCGGCTGATATCTCCGTCCTGCGCCTCGGAACTCCAGAGGGTCATCGTCGCGAACCGGTGATCAGCCGGCCGCTCAGTATATCAGCCCTTGGAGTGTCGTCCCAGGCGCGTGGCCTCTGGAGTCAGCCGCCTTCCCGGACTAGGCCACGACCCCGCACTCCGGCGTAAGCCGACTCGCATTAAAGGGATTTCGATTGGCAGACGGCGCTCAGTCGCGGTCGGTGTCAGACCAGTCGCATTCCTGGCACTTGTATCCAGTAACGAATTCTAGCGCAGAGGGCATGTACCCCACGGAGATGACGTTCTCGCCGCATTCCGGGCAGTCGTCATCGGCGTCTTCGATAGGCTCTGCGTCCATAACACCGTCTCCTTCGATGAGTTCGGCCAGGCTCTCGGGGGTTTGCATCCGACCCTGGACCACGCGATTGTCGCTCATACCGGACGACCGGGCCTGAGAGGCCTAAAAGTTCTCCCTCGTCACAGCCACGGGGCGCGTTCTTGATCCGGTTCGTACTCGACCGCGGCCCCTTCGTCGGTCTGCTCGTCGGCGGCGACGCCCTGGGACGCGCCGCCGTCGGCGAAGGCGGCGGTGAGGTCCACGGCGTCCGGTCGGTATTCCGTGTGACGCGTGCGGGCGTTCTCCGGGTCGAACGACAGCAGCGCCGTGACAGCGAGCACGGCCAGCGCCACGGGCGCGTCGGTCGGCATCACGCCGAGGACCGAAAGGGCGAGGACGCCGAGCGCGACAGCACTACCGAAGCGAAAGCGGTCGATGTCGACGGCGTTACGCAGCCACGGGCTCGCCAGTGCGACGGCGAGGGCGAAGCCGATACCGACGCCCGTGGTGGCGGCCGCGCGGAGCAAGACACCGGGTTCGATAGCGGTGACCAGCGTTGCGCCGGCGGGGTCAAGGCTCGCCAGCAGGCCGAGGACGACGATGACGGCTGGCCGCGGCAGGTACTCGCCGATTCGGGCGCTCGCGGTCTGTGCTGCGATGGCGAGGATGACGAGGCCGGCGAACCGTTCGAGGGTCCCCAGTTCGACGAGTCCCGCAATCGTCGGCGCAAGGGCCGCTTCGACGAGCGCGATCGGCATCAACACGGCTCCGATGATGAGTACAGAGCGCGCCTGCTGCCGGGGGCCACCTTCGAGTTCGGCTAACACGACAGCGACGGTGGCCGACCCGCCGAAGACGAGCAAGCCCACTTCGAGGACGCCCATCCAGGTCGAGAGTGCCCCCGCGAGGACGAGCACCGGGAAGATGCCGTCGACGAGCGGCAGACCCATAACGGTCGCCAGCAGCCGGCCACCGCGGCCGACCTGCTGCTCAATGTCGAGTGCAATCGGGTGTCTGGAGCTACTCATGTCGTGCTACGGTTGAGCGTAACCCAACTCCCGTCGGGAGGTTCTCACTCGGTCCTGACGAACACGACAGAATTGCCAGAACTTCTTACCGAACCACGTGAACGCTGTATTGCCCGACGCTGTGGACGTCATCTGACGGGCAGTACCGTTCCGTGCGGGTTCGGTGAGTCGCATGTTTTTAATTATCCTTCATTCGCACATAACCGTTGCGTGAGAACTGCGCACATACGCCACCGTTTCTCCGGAATAGCCCGTTGTTTGTGGACGAATGTCTCACCTTCGGGACCAGGGAGTGACAAATGAGAGATCGATAGCGGATTTCTGGAACGGGGTGCCAGAGAGACGTGTGGCATCGAACCTCACGTAGCGCCGAGTCTCGCAACGTTTTTGCCGGGCCGTCGTTGACGATTTACATGGCGAACGATTCCGAGCCTTTCTCAGAGAAGCTCCGAGTGCCGGAGGCGCTGACGTTCGACGACGTACTCCTCAGACCCAAGGAGTCCCGTGTCGAACCCGACGAGGCAGATACCACAACGCGGGTCTCGAAGTCGGTCGAACTGACCGTCCCCGTTGTCTCCGCGGCAATGGACACCGTCACCGAGAGTGACATGGCGATCGCGATGGCACGCCAGGGCGGCATTGGCGTCCTCCACCGCAACATGAACGCCGACCAGATGGCGACCGAGATCGAGCGGGTCAAACGCGCCGACGAGCTCATTATCCGCGATGTCGTGACGGCCAGCCCGAACCAGACCGTCCGCGAGGTCGACGAGATGATGGAACACGAGGGCGTTTCCGGCGCGCCGGTCGTCGACGACGACAACGGCGAAGTGCTGGGTATCATCTCCGGGACGGACATCCGGCCGTATCTGGAGGTCGGCGAGGACGACGCCGTCACGGATGCGATGACTGACGAAGTCGTCACCGCCCCCGAGGACGTGACGCCCCGTGAGGCGCTGGAACTGATGTACGACCACAAGATCGAGCGCGTCCCTATTGTCGATGGCGAGAACCGACTCGTCGGGCTGGTCACGATGCAGGGCATCCTCCAGCGCCGCGAGTACGACCAGGCCGCCCGCGCGGACGACGGCTCGCTCCGCTGTGGTGCCGCTGTCGGCCCCTTCGAGATGGACCGCGCGCAGGTCGCCGACGAGGCCGGTGCTGACATCCTGTTCATCGACTGTGCGCACGCCCACAACGCGAACGTCATCGAGAGCGCCCGCGAGATCAAGGCCGAAGTAGACGCTGACGTGGTCGTCGGCAACATCGGGACCCGGGAAGCCGCCGAGGCCGTCGTCGACTTCGCTGACGGCGTCAAGGTGGGTATCGGCCCCGGCTCCATCTGTACGACTCGTGTGGTTACCGGGTCGGGGATGCCACAGATCACCGCCGTTGCGCAGGTCGCCGACGTGGCGAGCCAGCACGACGTGCCGGTCATCGCCGACGGCGGCATCCGGTATTCCGGCGACGCCATCAAGGCCATCGCCGCGGGCGCTGACGCGGTGATGCTCGGTTCGTACTTCGCCGGGACCGACGAGGCTCCGGGCCGCGTCATCACGATGAACGGCAAGAAGTACAAGCAGTACCGCGGCATGGGCAGCGTCGGCGCGATGAACGAGGGCGGCGGCGAACGCTACCTCAAGGACGACGAAGAGGGCGAGGAGTTCGTCCCCGAAGGCGTCGAAGCCGCGACACCGTACAAGGGCTCGCTGGCCTCCGAACTCCACCAGCTCGTCGGCGGGATGCAGTCCGGGATGGGCTACGTCGGAGCCGAGACGATACCCGAGTTCAAGCAACGCGCCGAGTTTGTTCGGGTCTCTGCCGCGGGACAGCAGGAGAGCCACCCACACGACGTGATGATTACGGACGAAGCACCCAACTACAGCCCCGACAACTAACGCTGTTGACCGAGGAACGCAAGAAAGTCGAAGCCGACTATAATGCGGTTTCGCAGGCCGGACTACACGCTTCTTTCTGTGCCGCATTTGCGTCGGGATACGCTTTGAACGACGCACCACAGCTCGCACACTCGAACGTGTCGAAGTCGGACATAGCGGCCCAGTATACTCGCGCCGCGAAAAAATCATTTCGGGAGTGTCCGTCAGTCGTAGTAGTCTTCGTCCAGCGGCAGTTCCGTCCCGGACGACGTGACTTTGTCGACAGTCGTCTCCAGACGGAGTGTCTCACTGCACTCGGGACAGATGACCGCCACGTCGACCTGAAGAGAGTCATCGGCGTCGTAGATTCCCAGAACCTCCGCGTCAGAGGCGTACAGATACTCCGCCGACAGTTCGTGCTCGTGGTCGCGAGCGTAGTCGTACGTCATACGTGCCCGCTTCACCCGCATCTGTGTTGATGGTTTCGGCGATTCTAAGTGACAGCACATACAGGGGACCCGCTCGAAGTCGCGGACATGGGCGACTTGGAAATCAGTGTCGGCACCTGGGATGCGTTCGAAGATGCGGCAACAGCCGTCAGAACAGCAGTGTTCGTCGAGGAACAGGGCGTCTCCGAGGACGAGGAACTCGATGGAAACGACTCGGATGCGGTCCAGTTTCTGGCCCGTGACGACGAGTATCCCGTCGGGACTGCTCGGCTCCGGTTCCCCGAGTCCACGGTCGGCAAGGTTGAGCGAGTTGCGGTCCGCGAGCCCTATCGGGGCGATGGCGTCGGCGCAGCGCTGATGCGGGCCGTCGAAGACGCCGCTCGGGACGACGGCGCAACCGAACTCAAACTCCACGCACAGACCCACGTTGAACCATTTTACCAGCAGCTCGGCTATGAGACGGTTAGCGACGAATTCGAGGAAGCAGGCATCCCACACGTCAAGATGCGAAAGCAACTGGACGGCTAACTGGCCTGCCTAACGGGTCGGAAGAGAGTCAAATCACGGTCGGGCGTGTTCGCTTCGGGCTTCGCGCCCTCTCTGGTTCAAATGTCTCCTACTACACCCGTGGCTCGCGGATTTGCGAGCCACAGTAATAGCGGGCCGGAAGGGATTTGAACCACGGTCGGACGTGCTCGCTTCGCTCCGCGCGACCTCCCTGATTCAAATCCTTCGAACGTTTTCACTGCTCACTGTCGTTCGTAGGAAAACGGGCCGGAAGGGATTTGAACTACCTGCACTTCGCTCCCACAGGTCGCTCGTTCCATCGTTCAAAACCGCTTCGTAGCCGCTCTGCTCCTCACGAAGTGTTCGTCGCAAAAGCGGGCCGGAAGGGATTTGAACCCTCGACCGACGGCTTAAGAGGCCGTCGCTCTGCCAGACTGAGCTACCGGCCCAGTGCACTCAATTCTCTGGACGGCCCGGTAAAATAGGTTTTCATTCGAACGCCTTGTGTCGGTTGGTCCCACGTTTCTTGCACACACCAGTCGGCTAGCGGCGATCGGCTGTCATCGGTGTCGTTCGGGGCACGACTGTGACCGTGTCAGATGACGATTGACGGCCTCTCGGGCCGGCTTTTCAGGAAGCCGTTCCCAGTTGTTGGAGAAATAGCTGGCATTAAAGAGGCTTGACGCCAAGCGATACAGACACTAATGAGTACAGCCAGCGGCATCACGATGGCCTCTATGTCGACCTACGCCATCCTCGGGTGTGGGAGTGTTGGCCACGCCGTGGCGGAAGAACTCGTCGAGGAGGGGAAAGACGTCCTCATCCTCGACGCGGACGAGGGGCGAGTCGAGGCCCTCCGCGATCAAGATCTTAATGCACAGCAGGCGGACATCTGCGAAACCGACGTCGCCCAGACGGTGGCCGACCGCGACGTGGTGCTCATCATGTCTCCGGACGTGACCGCCAACGCCGAAGCAGTCCAGAACATCCGTGAGTCCGGCGGCGAGCAGTTCATCATCGCTCGCGCCGACGACCCGGTGTCTGCCGACGACCTCACGGAACTCGGTGCGGACGTGGTCATCAATCCCTCCGCGGTCATCGCCGATTCGGCGCTTCGAGCGCTGGAAACGGGTGAACTGGAGTACAAGGCCTCACAGCTGGGGGATGTCATTGACGGGACCGAAGAACGCATGGCGATACTTATCCACCGGTCACCGGACCCGGACTCCATCGCCTCGGCGGCGGCGTTGCGGGCCATCGCCGCAAGCCGCGACGTGGACGCCGACATCATCTACGAGGGCGAGATCGGGCATCAGGAGAACCGCGCGTTCGTTAATCTCCTCGGTATCGAGCTAACCTCGAACGAGGATGTCAACCTCGATGAGTACGACACGTTCGCGCTGGTGGACGTTGCCAAGGGAGGCGAACCGGCTGTCGAGTCGGTCGATATCGTCATCGACCACTACGAGCACGAGCACGAACTGGAACACGACGCCGCCTTCTCCGATATCCGGCCGAATATCTCGGCCACGTCGACGATCCTGACGAAGTACATTCAGGAACTGGACCTCAATCTCAACCAGAGTGTCGCCACGGCGCTGCTGTACGGTATTCGCGCCGAGACACTGGATTTCAAGCGAGATACGACGCCGGCGGACCTGACCGCCGCGGCGTACCTGTATCCGTTCGCCGACCACGACACGCTCGAACAGGTCGAATCGCCGTCGATGAGTCCGGAAACGCTGGACGTGCTTGCCGAAGCGATTCGGAACCGCGAGGTGCAGGGAAGCCACCTCGTCTCCAACGCCGGGTTCATTCGGGACCGCGATGCGCTGGCACAGGCGGCCCAGCACCTCCTCAATCTGGAGGGCATCACGACCACAGCGGTGTTCGCTATCGCCGATGATACAATCTATCTCGCCGCTCGGTCCAAGGACATCCGGATGAACATCGGCAAAGTACTATCAGACGCGTTCGGCGGGATGGGCGAGACAGCGGGCCACTCCACCGATGCCAGCGTCGAGATACCGCTTGGCATCTTTACCGGCCTCGATACCAGCGATGACAACAGAGATACACTGCTGGAACTCACTGAAGAAGCAGTTAAGCGGAAACTGTTCGAAGCAATGGGTGTCGACAGTTCCAGTAGCGAGAGTTCGAACGGTAACTAGGCGGGGACTTCTTCTTCTTCGTCGCCGGCCTCGGGCTGGCGGAGCCGTTCGACAATGTCGCTGACGATAACGACATCGCCGACAGCCTGGACCCACCGGTACGGAATGATGACGCCTCGCGACGCGTTCACCTCTTCGTCAAACAGCTCCGTGTTAAGCTGGTGGAGTGCCAGCCCTGTCACTTCCTTGCGGTCGAGTTCCAGCCGAAGGTCCTCGACTTCGCCGACGAACACGCCGTTTTTCGAATACACCTCGCGACCCACGAGGGCTGTAATCTCTTGTGGTAGATTCTCCATTCCCATACGACGGTGGTTGGTCGGACGGCTTATAAAGCTTCTTTGCGACTGAAACGTCCGCGGCGCGGGGAGTCAGTACCATGCAGCACTTCCGAAACCGATTGTCGGGCTAATTCTGTCTTCCCAGTAGCACTACCGCCACACGGGTACCAGTCGTCTGTTCGGGCCGCGGGACTTTTACCCTGCTTTCCCGTTCGCTCGGTATGCTCTCCCCTGGTGACCCTGCCCCGGATTTCGACCTGCAAGGGACCGCGGACGGAGGTGCTGGTGCCTATCGGTTGTCGGCTGCGACGAACCGCGCGCCGGCGGTCGTGGCGTTCGTTCTCGGCGACGACTCCAAGTCGCGGACCGTCCTCAGTGCGCTGGCCGATGCAGACTGGGCGAGCGTATCGGATGCCGTGGCTGTCTTTGGCGTTCTTCCAGCAGGTATCGACGACTGCCGGTCGCTCGCGGCGGCGTTGTCGCTTCCCTACCCGCTGCTGGCCGACACTCACGGCGTCGCTACGCAGTTCGGCGTCCGAAAACAGGGCGGGAGTATCCAGCGAGCGGCGTTCGTCGTCGACCAGCGATGTCGTGTTCAGGTGGCAACTGTGTTTGACGACACCGACGGGACCACGCCGGCCCTTGACACGGTTCTGCGTGGCCATGCTGAGTTGTAGCTACTCACCGTGGTCCAGTTCGCCCTCTAACAGACCGTAGATGTACACGTCTTCGTAGCAGCCATCGCGGAACCAGTGGTCCCGCAGCGTCCCCTCTCGCTGGAACCCCGTCTTTTCAAGCACGCGCTGGGAGCCCTCGTTGCCGACGAAGACCTTCGCGTACACTCGATGGAATCGACGCTCCTGAAAGGCGTACTCGGTGAGCCTCTGGGCGGCGTCGGTCGCGTAGCCGTTGCCCCACGCATCCGGCGTGAGCCAGTAGCCAAGTTCGGCCATTCCGATCCGGTCTGTGACATCGTTCAGACCGATTATACCGACCGCCTCGCCGTCGACACAGATGAGCAGATGCACGTCATCAGTTTCGCCGCTGGTGACGGATTCGACCCACTCACGCTCAGCCTGTTCGGAGATCGGCTCTGTGGCCGACAGACCGTGCCTGACATCCGGACTGTTGACTGTCTCTTGCAGGAACTCGACATCTTCGCCTTCGACCGTTCGGAGCGTTACTGTTTCGCCCCGGAGGAATGCTGGTCCGGGCATATGTAACCCGACGAAGGGGTGCTGAAAGAAGCTTCGGAAGGTGTGTGAGTGAGCTTCATGGAGCCCAGTTATCGGCGAGCAGGCCGTACTCCAGCAGATCGACGTAGTCGCCGTTGACGAAGGCGTGGTCGCGCCGTCGTCCCTCCTGCTGGAATCCCACTTTTTCCAGCACACGTGCGGAGGCCGGGTTGGTGGCGTAGCAGTCCGCACCGAGTTTGTTCAGTCGCAGTCCCTGAAACGCATACTGTGCGAGACAGTCCACAGCATCGGTCGCGTAGCCGTTGCCCCAGTGGTCCGGACAGATAGAGTACCCGAGCACACCGAATCCTCACGGGTGGTGGTCTTCGTGTAACATACACGTTCCCACCGGATCATCGTCCACACAGACGACGAAGTGCGTGTCAGCATCACGGGCGTTGAGGTCTTCGGCGGCTGGCTCGGAGAGTGGCTCGTTGAACCCGATGTTGTGCCGGACCTGCGGCTCGTTTAATAGCTGCTGTAGCAGGTCGCTATCGGTTGCTTGCTGCGGGTGGAGCGTCACGCGCTCACCGTGGATGAACGCTGGTCCTGACACGCGTGAAACCACTCGCAGATGATACAAGGGTGTTGTCGTGGTATGTGAAGTGACACCATTCACATACTAGGCAGTTGAGAACGACACGCCAAAGGGAACTCAGCACTGCCCTGCGGTATGGGAACGCCGCTGGAGTCACGCGAGGAACAGGCAACAGAGGTCGTCGACCGACTACATGAGGAATACCCCGACTCGACGATTTCACTGAACTACAGTAGCCGCCTGGAACTGCTAATTGCCGTCGTCCTTTCGGCGCAGTGTACCGATGAGCGAGTCAATGAGGTCACAGCAGACCTATTCGAGAAGTACAAGGGTGCCGAGGACTACGCTGCGGCCTCCGAGGAGCAACTCGCTGAGGACATCTACGGCATCACGTTCCACAACAACAAGGGCGGCTATCTCCAGGGAATCGGTGAGATTCTGACCGAAGAACACGACGGCGAGGTCCCGGACACGATGTCCGCCCTCACTGACCTCCCGGGTGTCGGCCGTAAAACGGCGAACGTCGTCCTCCAGCATGGCCACGACATCGTCGAGGGCATCGTGGTCGACACGCACGTCCAGCGGCTCTCGCGGCGACTGGGCCTTACCGAAGAAGAGCGCCCGGAAGCTATCGAGCAGGACCTGCTCGACGTGGTGCCGGAAAGCGAGTGGCAACAGTTTACGCACCTGCTCATCGACCACGGGCGAGCCGTGTGTGGTGCGCGCTCGGCCGACTGCGAGGCGTGCGTGCTCGCGGACATCTGTCCCTCGGAGAAGGGCGACAGCGAGGTCGACCTCGCCAGCGGCGAGGCATGGTAGCCCCGCGCCGAGCGACTCAGCTTTCGTCGTCACTGAAACGCGCAGTGAGCACTGGCACGTCGGACGTGCGAACGACTTTTTCGGCGACGCTACCGAGCAAATACCGTTCAATGCCCGTCCGGCCGTGGGTCCCCATGACGATGAGGTCGATGGCGTTCTCGTCGGCGTAGTCGAGGATTGCTCTGTGCGGGGGACCGCGCTCAATGGCGGTGACGGTGTCGACTGTGTCGACCTCGTCCGCCGCTGCCTCGACGATGGCCTGTGACCGCTCCTGTAGCGACGATTCGATGTTGTGGTCTTCACCGACCATGCCCGGCTCCGACTCGTCGTGTTCCTCCGCAATCATGCCAGTCGTCGCTCCCTCCGGGCCTGCAGAGGTCATCCCAATGTGCGGCGACGACGTATCGAGCACCGTCATGATGTGTAACGTCGCGTCGTGCGTCTCGGCGAGATTGCGTGCATGCGCGAGTGCGGCTGCTGCTCCGTCACTACCGTCGGTTGGAAAGAGGATGTGTTCGTACATTGGAACCACAACTAGAGATGGACATGCAAGGCTAATGAAACATCTAGCCTGTTCGCAGAAACCGAGAATCAGACCCGCTGTCGGCACTCATGCCACGTACCGGAGGGCGTACCGGGCGACACCGACCAGATACGCCAGCAGCCAGAAGATGACGTAGCCGAACACCCCGATGCGGAGCCGAGAACGCCAGTGGCTGAACGTCTCGTCGCCGATTTCGTCCAGCAACAGGTCCTCGTCGTACTCGTTGTAGAGGTCGTGCTCTCGCTTCGCGCGGAAGATGCGAACGATTCCCGTGCCACCGAAGGCAAGCAGCGCGTAGGCTTGCAGGCCGAGCATCGCGTGGACAGCAGACAGGCCACCAAGCTGGTCCGGCAGGCGCGGGATCATCCAGAACACCATTGGGACGGTGGTCAACACCAGCCCTGTTGTGACGAACTTCAGGTGATGTATCAGCACGTCCCAGGTGACTGGCTCCGTCTCGATGATGTAGTACGCGCCATACAGGAAACAGGGGAGGCTGAGGCTCACCGACAGTAACACGACTGTGGCCACGAGGCCGTCCGACACCATGGGCCGACCTAGGGACAGTGCTCGCTAAAGACTGCCGGATGCCGAAGGTCAGAACTTGTAAGCCGTCGCGGTCCCTACACCCGAGCAATGGCCGACCCGGACTCGACGTCTCCCACGGAGGACGAGCGCGGGAACACCCCTGCGGATGCGGTAGCTGCCGAAACCGAGCCTGGCGAACCCGGAGCTACGGGCGACAGCGCTGAGACGGCCGGTGCTGGCGAGTCGGGCGATGATGGCGAGTCGGGCGAGGCACTTGATACGGAGGCGCTCCGGAAGCAGGTCGAAGAAAAGTACGACTTCGACAACTTCGGCCCGGCGGACATGGCCGAGATGACCGCCGAGGAGTGGGACGTTGCCTTCGACGAGGAATCCTGGATCATTGGCGACGAACTCCTCGACCGAGTTGCGCGGGACCTGCGAAACCGCGTGGCGAACCGTGATGTGTTCGCTCGCATCGAGCGGCATCAGGACCCGCCGCGGGTGCTCGCGTACTCCGACGAGGGCTACGCAATCGTCTATCCCGATGGGAGCCTCGAAGGTGAGGGGACCGTCATGCGTGACGTAAAGCCCACGGTCGCGCTGTGTTCCATGGATTCCTACGACGTACCTGAGAACGTCCCTGACAGGCCCCTCCCCCAGCCGGAAGAGGTCCCCGAGGGCGGTGGCGAACTCGGAAACTGGATGTTACAGGCGATTGCCGGGGCACAGTTCCTTGCTGGGGTTGCCCTGCTCGGGGGTGCAGCACTGGCGACCGGTGGCGTCATCGGCAACAGGGGGACCAGCATCGCGCTGCTAGTCGTGGCTGGTGTTGCCTTCATCGGTGTGTCGCTTGTCCTCTTTTTCACCGTCGCAAACGCGCGGCTCTCGGACACGTTCCGCTCTGAGGAGTACCGGGACAGACTGCGGGCAATCGGACTCGAGGATGGCGAACGACCGGAGTTCGTTCCGGAGCTGAGCCCGCAGAATTCGGGGTCTGAAGAGGGGGCTGGCGAAACTGACGAAGCCGGGTAATGACGGTTCCTGCGGGTGGTATTCGGTGGGTTTATACAAACTCAGTCCTGATTCCAGAGTGTATATGAATAGACGGGAGTTCGTCCGGACAGCAGGGGGGGCCGCCGGTGCTGCGGCGACCCTCAGCGCCACCGGCGCAGCCGCCGCACAGGAGGAAGGCGGTGACGGTGCCAAAACCGTCCCGGACTACGGCGGTTTCCTGGATTCGGTCGGGAACTTCGACGGGTCGACCGTCGACGCGACCGGGCAGGACACAGTAACTGTCGAGGTCGGCGTGCAGGCCAACGGCGGCGCGTACGGATTCGGTCCGCCAGCCGTCCACGTGGACAACGGCGCGACCGTCCAGTTCGAATGGACGGGTAACGGTGGCGGCCACAACGTCGTATCTGACGGCGACGGTCCGCTGGACTCCGGCAGCACGGCCTCCAGTGCCGGCGTCAACTACGAGCACACCTTCGAGGAGGACGGCATTTACCCGTACCTCTGTGTCCCCCACGAGGGACTCAACATGAAAGGGGCGATTGTTGTCGGCGAGGAGTACCCGACACAGACAATCGGCGGCGGCGGCCCGGTTGAGGTTGACCCACACTACGCCGGCGTCCCGATTCAGCCCCACTTCGTTGGGTTCGGCGCTGGACTTGCAGTCATCATCCCGCTGATCTTCACCTTCTTCCAGCTGAAGTACGGCGAGTCGCCCCACACTAGCGGAGGGAACAACTGATGGCATCCGAAGGCTCCACCTACGGCGATATTCACCGGTACGAACCGCCACGCGAGAGCACGGCAGCGGCTGTCGGCATCGTGCTCCTGACGATCATTCAGGTCGGCCTTGTCGGGCTCTTCACCTACGGCATGATTGCCGGGTGGGCGTCCGGTATCGGGACGACGTTGACGGTCCGCCTCATCGAGGCCAATATGTTCATGGGCGGCGTGTTGACGGCGATATTCATCGACCTGTCGTTCATCATGCTGCTGTACCGCAAGGAGTTCCTTCCCGACGTGATGATCGTCAAGAAGCGCCGTCGCAAGTGGGAAGACCTCTACATCCGTCAGGAAGACGTCGACGGCACGACGGTGGCGGACGGCGACAAGCTCGCAGAGACATTCAAACGCGCAGTGTACCCATACTACAAGAAATAATATGCCACTTGATGAAGACAAATATCCGGCTGAAACAGGCCGTCGTCGCTTTGTAAAGGGCGTCGTCGGGAGTGCAGCACTCTCAGGCGTTGGCGTCGGTGGCGCAGCAGCCGTTGACGCGACAACAGACGCCGCCGGCGAAGGTGGCGGGACAACCCCGTTCGTCGCTGTCGAAAATACCTCCGGACCGGCACCACGGGGAATGCCGATCATCCCGATCAAGATAAACGGTGGCGAGATCAGTGGGCTTTGGCCAGAGTACGACGAGAACGCCGGGGCGGCCGTTGCACCTGACTTCGGCGGGAGCGGTATCGACTACTCCTCGCAGTGGTTCCAGTACTGTGGTATCCAGAGCACTGCCGCTATCTACCCTCAGTCAGACCGGAACAGCACGTTTCTCAACGACACCGGGACCTTCTCCTGGCAGGGAGAGTATGAATCCGGCAAACCACTCACGGTCGATATGTTTGAGGACTACAAGGAGTGGGGCAACGGCATCGGCGACCCCGGCGTCGGGAAGCCTGCAAGCGTCGTCTGGCGGACCAACAGCGACGGAAAGAACGGCGCTCCGGTGCAGATAATCCGATCAGTCGAAGTCGAGAAGATGGCCAACGGCGAGGGCGAGTACGGAGACCTTCCCGGAAATGTCCAGTCATTCATTTCAGAGGCGACTGATCAAGGCTTCATCGCCTGGCTGAACAAATGTACACACTTCTGCTGTGTGCCGGGATTCAAGACGCAGGAAGGGAGTGCAGACTTCGGCGGCGCAAACTCTATTTACTGTCAGTGCCACCAATCAGTGTACGACCCGTTCAGTCCCGTGCAATCGACGTTCGTGGCGCTGCCACGCCCACCACAGACGGATTAACCAATGAGTCTCGAACGCAAAGACGAACACGATCACAAAGGCTGGATGGAATCGCGCGAGCTGACACCGATCGAATCGGTGTACCTGACCGTGCTCATCTGGCTCGACAAACGGCTGCGCGTTGTTGACTATCTGGAGATCCTCGAGGATCTCTACTACAAGGTCAACATGCAGATGCCGAAGAGCCACACGGAACAGTACAACCTCGACAACAAATTCTGGTACTGGTACCCACTGTATGCACTCGGGTCGTTCTCGACAGTTGCGTACATCGTTGCCGCGATATCAGGCGCGCTGCTGGGCTTCTACTACGCTCCGGCCGCCGCGGCTGCTGACGGGTCGCCGACGGTCGCGTACGACTCAGTGATGCTTATCATGGGCCAGCTCAACCTCGGCTACTTCCTGCGCTCGGTCCACCGCTGGGCCGCGCAGATTATGGTTGCCGCGGTGTTCCTCCACATGCTCCGTGTGTACTTCACCGGGGCATACAAGGAACCGCGCGAGCTGAACTGGCTCATCGGCATCGTCCTGATCTCGCTGACGCTGGTGTTCGGATACACCGGCTACCTGCTGCCGTGGAGCCAGCTATCGTTCTGGGCCGGCCAGATCGGTGTCGAGATGTCCCTCTCCATCCCGCTTATCGGTGAGTGGGTTGCACAGCTGATGTTCGGCGGGTTCACGCTTTCGCAGGCCACGCTACAGCGGATGTACATCCTGCACGTGTTCTTCCTGCCGTTCATCACGACTGCCATCATCGCGGTCCACATCGGCATCGTCTGGATGCAGGGGATCGCTGAACCACACTAATACTATGAGCGACAACGACACAGACGACGTTCGCACGGACGGTTCCGGCACCGGTATCGTCTCGCCGGACGACGAGACCCCCGCATGGTCCGAACGCAAAGAGCGGACCCAGGGGCTCTCCCGGCTGACCTACGAGTACTTCGAGCGGGCGCGCCGCGAGGACCAGGACCTTCGCCAGCAGTCGGACTACGTCGAGCGTGACGTGCTCGCGTTCCCGGCTTGGCCCCACGAGATGATGCGCAACATTGCGCTGACTTCCTTCTTTGTGGGCATGATTCTGTTCGTCTCGGCGACACTGCCACCGGAAATGCCGAACCCCGCCAACTCCAGCGTGACGCCGGCGATCATTCTGCCGGACTGGTATCTCTACTGGTCCTTTGGCCTGCTCAAGCTCGGTCCGTTGAACCCGGACCTGAGCATCCTCGGCGGCTCGAAGCTCATGGCTGACCGAACCTACGGTGTGCTGGCAAACGTCGTGGTCGTCGGCTTCGTCGCGATCGTCCCCTTCCTGAACAAGGGGTCTGCACGCCGTCCCGTCGAGCAGCCGTTCTGGGCTGCGGTCGGGATGTCCGGCGTCATCTTCAGCCTGACCATCGCTGCACTGTCCATCAAGAACCTCGTTCCGATGGACTCCCACCTGCTGTTCGACCTGACGTTCCTCGTCCCCATCATCAGCGCGACGATCACCTACGCGGTGCTCAAGACGATGCGCGAGGGCTACATGTTCGACCTCAACCGTCGGTACTACCGGCTGCGACCGCCGAAGTAACCGACTCGGCCAGTTTCTCCGTCGTTTCTTTGCATCCGCCGCTCCGTTCCACCGCAAGCGTAGTGACTTCGTCTCGCCGCAGTAAAGTGGCTTCCGTCCGTAGTAGTAGCGATGACAGAGGACCAGTCAGCGGGGACTGAAGACGGGTCGGAGCGGCGGGACGTTGTGGTGCCGCTTCGCGTGTACAAGGCCGTGACAGTGTTTTCAACGCTGTTTGCGGTCGCCAGCGTCGTCGCCGGCTTCATTCTCGTCGACGTGGCAACACAGCGAGCGTCAGCGCCCGCCTCGGAGATCGATGTTCCGGTCGGCATCGCCGGAATCGCGTGCATCCTCGCTGGCACAGTCGTCTATGCGTTTTCGACACGGTTCCGTACCGAGGAAATGGGAAAGTCTAAAGACGACGCTACCTAACGTTCGGATAATGGCTGACGAGTTCATGAAGGGGTTCGCGTGCCTCATGGTCGGCGGACTGGGCTGGATGACCATCAAGGGCTGGTACAACACGCCGAGTTTCGAGGGGGCACAGCTCACCGGCGAACTTACTATCGAGGAACCGACCACGTTCGACCAGATCGCTCTGTTCATGGGCGATGCGTTCTTCTGGTTCGCGGTCCTGGGCGCACTGACCTTCTGGGTCGTGCTCCCGCTGATCAGTGAATTTCAGGCGTACCTCAACGAACGGTCGGCATAATAGTACGCAGTAACCGTGTCTTTCTAGCTGGGACCGACGCTAGTCTCAGTTCGCAGTCTGATCGATCGGTGCGCTGTCCTCGTCACGTACCTGAATTCCGCGAGAACGAAGTGCCGTAGCAAATTTTGTTGGCGACACCCCGCTGTAGGTCGCCGCTTCTTTCAGTGTGAGTGTTTCCCCGCGATACAGTGTCAGCGCCGTAGTGAGGGACCTGTGTGACATTTTCGTCTACACTGAAACAGATACAGTGCGGGTATTAAACTATTTCGGCTAATTCCAGTCCAATTAGTCGCTGAGTTTGTTTCGAATTGGTCATTTGCAGGCTATAGTGGCATAGAAGCACACGAACGCCGGATACTGTCTAGGAAGTAGCTGCTGACCGTATGTGTGCATCTTCCGATAGGCACGGCTAGCAAATTACAGGGACTCGACGCCGGTAGAATGAGAGGACGTGTTTAGACGATGGCGCTCCAGGGACCCTTGATGACCCAGAACAGGCTCTGGTAGCCCGCGTACATGAACACCACGAGAGCGGCGACGATAGCTCCTTTCGGTCGTTCCAGTGGAATGTCACGGCGTGCTTCGACTTTCCGGGACTCGAACTCGAAGAAGTCAGTGATGACTGCGCCGAGCACGAGCACGGACAGGACCATCCCACCGTGATGGTGGAGCGTCATGTAGAAAAACGATAGCACGACCAGTGCGATGTTGGAGAACGTGTGTGCCGGGTGTCGGCTAACCGCCTCCGCGCCATCGTTTTTGTACTGTTTGACGTGGCTTCTATGGGCGAGCTGCCGTGTGAGGAAGTTTACAATTACCACTCCGAAGATGATGTATTCGATGAGGAGCGCGCCGCCGACTGTGGGGCTCCCCAGAATGGTATCCAGTGGCCCAAAGAACGTTACGGATGGCTGCATATGCAAAGCTCTGTCCACCGTCCATTAGTGTCTTTCCAATCTCACTCGAACCTGGACTGGCTCTCGTCGACGACAGCAGTCCGAACGGATGACCCGAGCGAGATCGTGATACTTTCCTGATAGCTGACGTGGCGCGAAACCCGGTTATCGACAAGTAACTCGACAGTCGCCTCGTCGCGCTCAATCGAGGCACTGAGTCCGTCGACAGGCAACACCCAGTGGTCCGGGTCGGTCGCAAACGGTGCGATCGGTGCCACCACTGCCTGATTCGACGGCGCCAGAATCGGGCCGTCGACACGGTGGGCGTAGCCCGGTGAGCCAGCGGCCGTCGCGATGACGACACCGTCGGCCCGAAACTGTCCGATGCGGTCGGCTGTCGACGCGATAGTGAACTCGGAGATGCGGGCGGCGTCAGCAGTGACGAGGGTCACGTCCCAGAATGCCTGCTCGACCGTCCCATCAGGCATCGTCACATGGAGAACGGGATGCGTTTCAATCCGGGCGTCAGCAAGCCCCGACACGGCGGCGACAGCGGTGTCCCGTGGTACTGACCGGACGCCGCGACCAGCCGCGACCGGCAACACAAGCGGGTCACCCTTGGCCCGTGCCACGGTAGCGACGGCGTCCTCGCCAACAGCGACGACTCGGTCGGCCTTCGGAACAGTGCCGTCACTACCCCGTTCAACAGCCACGCCAGCGTCTCGAAGTTCGTCTGCTATGGCGTCGTCACCGACCACACCAACGGGGGTTCCCATCATCTGAAACTCCGGGCCGGCGGAAAAAAACCTGCCGCACTCCGCGCGGTCACTTCAAATATCGAGGCGGCGGCGCGCGTATTCGACGAGAATCGGCATATCCGAGAGGTGGGTTAGCTTCGCAATCGCCCGACGGTCGCCGCCATTGATCTGCCGAAGGGTGTCCTGTCCGGTGCTCCGGAGGTCGTCCATCAGCTGGTCGTACCGCTCGTTCGGGGCGAGATACAGCAGTTCCGTCATCATCAGGCGGGCGTTGTGTTTCGGGGCCACCTCGCTGTGCCAGAGTTGGTCGTAGACAGAGAGGTTCTCCGCCGAGGTGTCGGGTTCGTCTGGTTTGAGCGCCGAATCAGCCGTTGCGGCGGCGGCGCGGGCCGACTTCATCCCTTTATGAATCCCCTCGCCCCACAGCGGGTCGACGGTCGGAACAGTATCGCCGATAGCCATGAAGTTGTCCGTGCTCATCGAGTCAGGGGGCTGGATGTGGGCCGACCCGCGGTGGGCCTGTGTGCCCTCGATTCGCTCGGCGTCATCGAACCGGGGGTCCGAATCGAGCCAGTACTCGAGATAGTCGTCGATGCCCATCCCGTCTTTCGCGTACTTCTGGTGGGAGCCGTTCTGGATGTAACAGAGGCCGACTTTCGCCGTGTCTTCGCCGGTGTGGAAAATCCAGGAGTAGCCACCCGGGGCGAGGTCGTGATCTAGGCGGAGCATCATCGCATCTCGGAGGTCAGCGTAGTCGTCGTGGTCGACTTCGACGCCCTCAAACTCGTACTCGACGCCGATAGCCTGATGGTTCCGCTGGAGGTTACACACGTCAAGTTCCTTCGCCAGCGGCGCGGCAGGGCCGGTGGCGTCGATGACGATGTCCGCATACACCTCTTCGTCGCCGTCATAGCGGACACCGACGATCTCACCGTTTTCCATGATGGGGGCCGAGACGCGGGAGTCAAAGCGGTAGGTCGCGCCCTTGTCTCGTCCCTCCGAGACAAGCCACTGTTTGAACTCCGCAAACTCCAGAACGGCTCCGGTCTGATTGCGGACGTAGTGGTCGTTAGGGGACTCAAGGACGACGTTGTCCGTGTAGTTCATCACCACGTCATCGGGAATGGCAAAGCCCGTCATCGCCGACATGAATGTCCCGGCGGTGGACTTGTTGCTCTGACGCGGGAACCCGTCTTCGGGCTCGCTTTCGAGAACGAGCACCTCGTAGTTTCGCTCCGCTAGATCACGGGCACACTGCGCCCCGGCAGGCCCGGCTCCGGCTATTACCACGTCAAAGCGCTCGCGCATGGTTGTGAGTATTTCCTGTCGGTAATCAGTCTTTCCGAATCCACCGAGGGCGCTCTCGAAAGGGTAAAGACGGCCCCACTACCATGACGGGAACACCCGGGGCGACATACAATGGTTCTCAAGACAGGCGCGGGCGTGCTCGCGGACAGGCGGCGGCTTCCCACGGCACTACGGGCAGTGCTGGGATACTACGCGGACACCGGCGTGTTCGACGCCGGCAGTCTCTCGCTGAAATCCGAGATCGACGAGCGCACAGAGGCGATGGTCAACGACGTAACCGACCGCATCGAGGACGCCCTCGAAGACGAGTTCGGCCGGCCAGTCGAGTTCTCCTATGACACGAAACTTATTCTGCCCGCACAGCTAACGCTGGGCTACGTCTACCGCAACGCTCGTCAGCAAGCACCCGGTGACCCTGTCATTGACGCTATCGCCGACGGGGTTCCAACAGTCGACGAGACGGCGCTGGAACAGGGGCCGGCACAGGACCTCGCCCCCCGCGAGATGGTCGTCCGCGCCGAGCAGATGACCCGTCTCTCTATCGAGGCGCTCATCGACGGCGACATGCGCGACGCCATCAATGACGACGAGTTCGAAGATTTCAAGGTTGACTTTGACGCGAGCGAGGCCGACCGCCGCCGCGTCGCCGAGGTCGCCCAATCCGCGCTACAGTCCCATCTTGACGGTCTGTTGGAAGACATGCCACCTGTTGTCGAGAACGCGTACCAGTGGGCCGTCGACTACAGCGAAGCCCATCAGGACCGTGACGACTACTTCCGGGAACTGATGACCGCGGCCGAGGACGGTGACGCCGATGCCCTGACCGATATCCGCGAGGCGTACAAGTTCGCCGAGTACGACGAGGAGCCAGCGACACTCACGGAGACGGAGAAGGAACTCCCCTACAGCAAGACCCAGTACGCCCGTGTCGGCGTCCTTTACGACGGGATGCTTGACCTCTACCGACTCGCTGGCCTCGATATCGACGACGAGTTTGCCAAGGCCATCGTCCTCGCCATCATCGGCGCACAGGTGTGGCTCGACGACGTCGACGACTACGACGACGACCGCGCGGAGGGGCAACTGACACCCGTTACCGCAGAGTACCTGCTCGCGCCCGACGACGAAGCCGCCTATCGGCGCGTCGTCGACGTGACCGAACAGTACCTCGACCTCGCGAAGTCCTATGCAACGGCCGCCGACTCGCCGTTGACCGGCGTCGCTGTCGAGTACATCTACCGCTCCGGCGACCCGGACGTCCTGCCCGGCAAGCCTGAGTAGGCGCACGAGCGATATCGATTCGACCCAAGCGCCAGAGTTTATATCCCGCCGCCCGCACCGAGATTTGAATGCTTCACTCGTGGGTGGGCAGGGCCGCAGCTATCTGCGGATTGCTGGCCGTGCTGTTCGCACTCATGGTCGGATTCGGCACCGCCACGCCGGCCTCCGAACTGGGCGATTATCCCGCAGAGGACGCACTAGCTGCGGACTACGACAGGTACGTCGGCGAGTCTGTTCAGGTGACTGGCACGGTCACCGGAACTGAGCCGGTCGAAATCGCCGTCGAGTACGAGTACGCTGCCAACGGCAAACGCTACAGCGGCACACTCGCGATCGTGGTCCGGAACGTCGACAGAGCCGTCGCCGAAGGCGAATCGCTGCAGGTGTACGGGACGCTCGGCCCGGATTGGACCATCACCGCGGAGAACAGCGTGAGTGTGCCCGCGACAAACTACGTTGCGATGCACCTCGTTTCTGCCCTCGCCGGCCTGTGGACCCTCGGACGGCTAGTCTGTGGTTGGCGGCTGAACTGGCAGACAGGGGCACTATGCCGGCGTGAGGAGCCACTCCGGCCGATACGGGCTCTCCGCACACAGGTGCAGGAGGTGCGTGCCTGATGCCGGACCTGCTCTCGCACGCTTTCATCGCGTTCACCATCTGTACCCTCCTGTCACTGCGGTACGACTGGCTCACTGGCGAGTATGTGACTGTGGGTATGGCGGGCGCGTTTATTCCGGATATGGCGAAAATCAAGCTCCTAGTGGACTCCGCGACCGTCGAGGCGGCGCTGGACATCCCCTTTGACTGGCTGGGCGTCCACACGCTCGGCGGCGCGTTCGTCGCCGTTCTCGTAGGGGCGGTCGTCGTGAACCGCTCCGACCGACGGCGCGTGGTCGGGTTGCTGTCGCTCGGGGCGGCCAGTCACCTGTTTGCCGATGCGCTCCTGCTGAAGGCCTCTGGACGGTCGTACGAAGTGCTGTGGCCCCTGACACAGTACCACCCGCCGACGCCGGGGCTGTATCTGAGTACGGATATCCGGCTCACCGGCGTCACCGGAGCTATCGCGGTGTCGGCATGGCTGTTCACGGCCGAATCATGACCATACCGGCTGTCTGCCTGCCAGCCCCGCGGCCATACTTCCCGGGATGACAACTGTATTACTGTTACCTACCTAACTAGTTCGTATGGCACTCAGTGCCCGGAACAATCTCAGCGGGACGATTCGCTCGGTGACGACGGACGAAGTGATGGCGGAGATCGTCATCGAACTGGACGGCGGCGAGACGGTCACGTCGACGATCACACGCGGGTCCGCCGACCGACTCGACCTTGCCGAAGGCGACGAGGTGTCGGCGGTAATCAAGGCCAGTGAAGTGATGGTCGACAAGGACTGAAAACGGCGTCAGCAACGCGCTCGAACCGACTACCGCTTCCCCAGCGCTGTCTCGAACACGCGCTGTGCGCGCTCGTAGGCGGCGTTCCGGTCAACGATTGGGTGGTAGTAGTCCGGGGCCAGTTCCTCGCGTTCGCCGTCCGAGAGCGTCGGCCAGTCGACGATCTTGGTCGACGGAACGCCACGAAGTTCCGGAACGTACTCGGTGACGTAGTCCGCCCCACTGTCGTACTTGCTCATCTGTGCGACCGGGTCGAAGATTCGCACGTCCACAGAGTCGGTCCCGGTCGAGGCCGTCCACTGCCAGCTGGCGGCGTTGTTAGCCGGGTCGTGGTCGACCAGTCGCTTCCGGAAGTGTCGCGCCCCCTCGCGCCAGTCGACGAGGAGATGCTTTGTGAGGAAGGACGCGACGTTCTGGCGCGGCCGGTTGTGGATGTACCCCTCCTGTTCGAGCTGGCGCATCCCGGCGTCGATGAATGGATACCCCGTCTCGCCGTGCTTCCAAGCCTCGAAGTTGTCCTCGTCGTTTTCCCACTCGATACGGTTCGGGAACGTCTTGTAGCTCTCCGACAGCAGCGTTGGGTTGTAGTACAGCAGATGGTAGCTCTGTTCGCGCCACGAGAGTTCGTAGCGGTACTTCTGGATGTTCCGCTGGGCGTCGCCAGTGGCTTCTGTATGTCGGTCAGAGGCATCGCGCCACATCTCGCGGATGCCGATCATCCCCGCTGCGAGGTACGGCGACATCCGCGAGACAGCGCTGGTCGGCCGCTCGACGGCGGCCTGCATATCATCTCGGGTATCGTTGTACGTCTCGATGCCGCCGGTGAGGAAGTCGTCGTACCGCTGCCGTGCGCCCTCGTAGCCGGGCGTCGGCAGGTCCATCTCCGTCTCAATGGTCGGCGCTGTCGTCGGGTCCGACACGTCGACGAGTGAGCCCGAGTCCGGACTGCCGACCGGCGGCAGCTTGTGGTGGGCCTGCCAGTCGTCGTAAAAGCGACTGTGGTTCTCGTACTGGCTATCGAGCCCCGCCGGGTCGACGAGCACGAGGTCGGTCAGCGATTTCGTCGGGAGCGCTTCGTCGACTCGCCGCTGGCGGTTCCGCCGCGCGGGCCGGTAATGCTCGTTGTAGTACACCCGGTCGGCATCGTACTCATCGACAACATTCGAAAGCACATCAACGGCGGTCCCCTTCTTGACGAGTAACTCCCCGCCGTGGTCCCGATACGCCTGTTTCAGCGCCCGGACACCAGCCAGCAGAAACGCTTTTTGCCGCTTCCCGATGTTTGCCAGCAGGTCCGTGTCGAGAACGTACACCGGCAGTACTTCGTCGTCCGCGGCGGCGGCAGTCAACCCTCGATTGTCCGGTATTCGGAGGTCCCGCTGATGCCAGAAAACGTGCATGCATTTTGTTAGGGATACCAGCATATGGGTCCGAACCCGATTCTATTGTGTGTGGGCCCGGAGGATATGGTGTCTGGCGCTTCGCCTCCACCATATCGCCGACCTACCGCGACGCAGGTTTGCGAACGAGATAGCAGTACTGTGTGAAACTGAAAAACGTCTCCCCGGCGACCTCCTGCTCCCGGAGGTCGTTCGCCCAGGCCTGTGCCGCCATCCGCCCGATAGCTCCATGGTCGGCCGCATAGTCCTCAATGAACTGCATGAGATGATACGCGAACGTCTCTTCTTCGAGTCGGGTGTTGACAATAGTGTTCGGTTCGACCCGGTCGACCGTCAGCCCAGCCTCACGGAGAACAGGGGCCAGACGGGAGCCGAGCCGTGGCTGCGGGCAGTGGTCGTCGAACGCCCTGAGGACGCGGGCCATTCGCTCTGGATTGGGACTGCGCCAGACAAGCGACGCGAAATCAGCGTCACAGACGACAGCGGACCCGCCGGGCCGCAGGACTCGGGCCAGTTCTGCAACCGCCGAAGAAACTGTTTCGAGGTACTCGAACACCTGCACCGCAACGGCCGCATCGACCGATTCGTCGGCCACTGGAAGGTCACCTGCGTCTCCCTGTGACACGGTCACCTGCGGGAGCGAGGCACAGCGTTCTCGGGCGAGTTCAAGCATCGCCTGGCTCCGGTCGATACCGTGAACGTGTCCCTCGTTGCCGACCGCCCAGCCGATCTCCGCCGGCTCGAAGCCCGGCCCACAGCCAATAGAAAGAACGGTGTCGCCTGGTTCGGGTGCGAGCAGGCCCCGGACTCGCTCCCGACGCGCCGCTGCGGCCGGTGTTCTGTATATCGCTTCCTCCTGCCGGGCTTCCGCTTCGTCGTAGTCAAGCGTGCCACCCATCTCCGCACAGTTCTCATTCGGTTGTCATAAATGAAACCATTCGGCAGCGTTACACTCGCCACAACTCGCTGCTAGGGTCCGTTAGTAAAAACGGCCCCCTCGGCAAGCCAATAGAAACAGCAGGTAGCATACGGCGGCCGCAGGCCGCCGTTTCACTGGAATCGAGGCTGTGGCCTCGATTCCGGCCTTTTTAGCGTAGATTTTTACGCCGAGTGGTGCGCGAAGCGCACCCGAGGCACAAAAAGGTACTTAGTAGAACTCGCGGACGAGATCCATCGCGCCCTCAGGCGCGCCGTCCGGAATCTCAGCCATCGAGCCCTCGACGCCCTCGCGTTCCTCGAAGGGGACGGAGTCTTCGTCCTGATACAGGACGCCCATGTACTCCTTCTCGCTTTCGAGGATCTTGTCCTTGGCCTGGTCGCGGTCCGCCGGGTCGTGGTCGGTCTCGTCGAGGTCCACGATGGCGTCGCGGAAGTAGTCGTAGGTGTCCACGTCGTTGAACGTCACACACGGTGAGTAGACGTTCACGAAGCCGAAGCCGTCGTGTTCGACGGCTTTCTGGACGATCTCGGCGTGTCGCTGTGCGTTCGAGGAGAACGACTGCGCGATGAACGTCGCACCGGAAGCCAGCGCCAGCGCCTTCGGATTGACCGGCGGCTGGTTCGGCCCGTCAGGTGAGGTCGAGGTCTCGAAGTCCTCACGCGAGGTCGGCGAGGCCTGCCCCTTGGTCAGCCCGTAAATCCGGTTGTCCATCACGACGTAGCTCATGTCGACGTTGCGCCGCACCGCGTGGATGAAGTGGCCGGCACCGATGGAGTACCCGTCACCGTCACCGCCCGAGACCATCACTTCGAGGTCCGGGTTGGCCATCTTCACGCCGATGCCCACCGGCAGCGCGCGGCCGTGGACGCCGTGGAGCGCGTAGCTGTGCATGTACGTCCCGATCTTACCGGAACAGCCGATACCGGCGACGATGAAGGTGTTGTCGGGGTCGTTGCCCGTCTCTGCCAGTGCCTTCATCATGCCGTTCATCGTCCCGAAGTCACCGCAGCCGGGACACCAGGTCGGTTGCTTGTCGGATTTGAAGTCTGTGAAGCGAACGTCGGAACTCATTGTGTTGCCTCCGGGGGTGTGTCAAGCGTTTGCTTGATCTCGGTTGCCAGTTCGTCTGCTTTGAACCGCACGCCGTTGTACTTGTTGATGCGCTGTACCCGTTCGAGGACGTCGTGCTCAATGACATCCGCAAACTGGCCAGTGGCGTTACACTCGACGACAATGACGTCCTCTGCGGCTTCGATCTCTTCGGAGAGGTCCGGCCGCGGGAAGATGTACGGCACCGAGAGGAACCGCACGTCGTAGCCGTCTTCCTCCAGCAGCGTCAGCCCCTCGCGCAGGGCTCCTTCGTTGGAGCCCCAGGAGATGACGAGCGTATCGGCGTCGGAGTCGCCGAACTCGCGGTAGTCGAAGTCCTCCTGCTCGCGGGCGGTCTCGACTTTCCGCTGGCGCTTGTCGACCTGCTCGATACGCACGTCCGTGTCTTCGGTCCGCCGGCCAAGTTCGTCGTGTTCGAGGCCGGTGGTCATGTGCGCGCCGTCGGTCGTGCCGGGGAACGCACGCGGCGAGACCCCGTCTGCGGCCGCGAAGTGGGCCTGGAAGCGCCCCTTCTCGTCCAGCCAGGCGTCGATCTCGTTCTCGTCGACGACCTTCCCGCGGTCGATTTCGACTTCGTCCATGTCGAAGGTCTCGGGGGAGAAGGTCTGTTCCGTCACGGCCATTGCGAGGTCCGAGACGAGGAAGACCGGCGTCTGGTATTTTTCGGCGAGGTTGAACGCCTCGACGGTCTTCCAGAAGCACTCCGAGACAGTCGTCGGAGCGACGACGAACCGCGGAATTTCGCCGTGGCCGCCGTACAGTGTCATGTTGAGGTCGCCCTGCTCCTGCTTGGTCGGCATCCCGGTCGACGGACCGGAACGCATCACGTCACAGATGACCAGCGGCGTCTCGCTGGTGGCGACCAGCCCGAACGTCTCGGTCATCAGGTCGATACCCGGACCGGACGTGGCGGTCATGGCTCGGGCACCGGCACGTGCCGCGCCAAGCGCCATGTTGATCGCGGAGAGTTCGTCTTCGGCCTGAACGACCTTGCCACCGAACTGGTCGACACGGCCGGTCATGTATTCCATCACGTCCGTCGCTGGCGTGATTGGGTAGCCGGAGTAGAAGCGACAGCCGGCGGCGATAGCACCCATGCCGATGGCCTCGTCGCCGTTGAGAAGCACGTAGTCCTCGTCGGTCGTCTCCATGTCGTAGTCGAACTCGCCGTACTCCTCCTGGACGTAGTGCTGTCCCTTCCGGGCGGCTTCCTTGTTGTTCTCGACGATGGCCTCGCCCTTGTCGCCGAAGCGCTTTTCGAGGCTTTCGTCGAGGTTCTCGATGGGGAAGCCAGTGACTTCACACGCCGCGCCGAGGGCGACGACGTTGAGCATGATGGCCCCACCCGCGTCCTCGGCGAGTCGTTTCAGCGGTACTTCGAGTGCCGTCGCGTCGCCGGGGACTTCCACGTCCTGCATCGTCGAGCGCTCACCGTCGTAGATGATGACGGAATCCTCGTGGAGTTCGTCCTCGTTCTCGTGGATGGTGCGCTCTGTGAGTGCAATCAGGATGTCTAGGCGGTCAACGACACTCTCGACGCGGTCGACTGACGTCCGTACCTTGTAGGCAGTGTACCCGCCACGGATGCGGGAGGCGAAGTCCTTTGAGGTGAAGACGTGTCGACCAGCCCGGGAGAGTGCCTGCGCGAAAATCTTCCCGGTGGAGTCGATTCCATCGCCGGCTTCGCCGCCGATGGCCCAGTTCAGGTCCTCTGGCATTATATCCCTCGGGTAGCCAGCGTGGTAGGAAAAGCCTTCCGTAACCGCCCGCGCGCGCACTACTCGCTTTCGAGTGAATTCCGGGGTAGTTTCGAGTGAAAACCGGCATAATCACCCGTATGTTAGAAAATGCCGGCAACTGATGCCGGTAGGCGTGAAACTCCGCGACCGTAACCCCCTTGCCCAGTCACGGCAACTCTCAGGTATGGATGAACAAGTCCTCGACGTGGTTGCCGTCCGAGATGTCGGACCGGACACCGTGGCGATCGACTTCGAGACACCGGAGGCCTTCGACGCACAGCCGGGGCAGTTCGTCAAGCTGACGCTGGGCGTCGACGGGGAGGACATCTCGCGGTTCTACACAATCTCCTCGCCGACAGTCGACGAGGCGTTCGAGATTACCGTCGGCACCGACCCCGACGGCGAGCTAGCCCCCCAGCTCGGCGCGCTTGAAGCGGGCGACGGTGTCCGCATCGCCGGGCCGTTCGGGTCGGATTACTACGAAGGCGAGAGTCGCGCTGTCGTCCTCGCCGGTGGGCCCGGCGTCGGTCCAGCCGTGGGTATCGCCGAGCGCGCACTGGACGACGGCAACGAGGCTGCAGTCGTGTATCAGGACGATGCGCCGGTCCACGAGGACCGACTGGACGCGCTCGCCGAGGCCGGGGCGCTCGTCTCGGTCATCGACAGCGAGGAATCCCTGACTGAGCCAGTCGCCGACGCCATCGAAGACGGCGGCCAGGTGTTCATTTATGGCTTCGCGGACTTCCTCGACGCCGCCACGGAAGCGCTCGAAGCTGCCGGCGTCAGCACTGACGACGCGAAAGTCGAGAACTTCGGATAGGCGGTCGAGTGCCGTCCGAGCGTCGTCTCGCCGGCTGGCTATAATTCCACGATACACCACTGGGAGCGGTGTTAGCTTTCCTCGCCGACGTCCGACGCTCGAACGGTCATCACCGGAACCGGCGAGGTTCGGACCAGTTTTTCGGCAACGCTGCCCAGCAGGTAGCGGTCGACACCCGTGCGACCGTGGGTCCCGATGACGACGAGGTCGGCATCAGTGTCCTCAATGGCGTCGAGGATGGCCTGATACGGGATACCGTGAGTGATTGCTGTCTCAACGGCTTTGACTCCCATCTTAGTGAGTTGATCGGAGCCATCCTCGACGGCATCCGTCGCGACCGACTCCAGTTCGTCAACGATGACGGTGGACCCCACATCGATACCGAGCGACCGCGTGTCCACCACCGAAACGAGATGGACTGTCGCGTCGGTTTCGCTTGCGAGTGTGCCCGTCGGCTCGATAGCTGCCTCCGCGCCGCTACTGCCATCAGTCGGGAGCAGAATGTCGTCGAATGAGATGGTTCCCGGCTCCGCGTCGGCTTTGACAGAAAGGACGGGCACGTCGGCGAGGCGGACGACTTTCTCGGTGACGCTCCCGAGGAGGAACCGCCGGACGCCGGTTCGCCCGTGCGTTCCCATAATGATGAGGTCGATACCGGTCTCGTTGGCGTAGTCGAGGACCGCGTCATGGACGACTCCCTCGCGAACGGCGGCGGTGATGGACAGGCCCTCGGTGTCGACGTGGTCGGCCTGGGACTCGATGAAGGCTTCCGCCGGAGAGTCGCCGTCGTAGTCCCAGTCGTCCGTGGGTCCGTGCTCGTCAACGACCGAGAGGACGTGGACGGTGGCGTCGTGAGTGCGTGCAAGCGTCGCGGCAGCCTCGAACGCACGCTCGGAACCGGGACTTCCGTCTGTCGGCACAAGGATACTATCGAACATCGATTGGTCTCGCTGTTCACCGCCGTCGGTGATAAAGTACCGTGACGGAGCGAGGAACTGTCCGGGAGACGGCAACGGTGGCGCCACGAGAACAGAACAAAGCCTATAACAGTCGGATGCCAATTTTTCCCATGCGCGAGGCAAGTCGGACGACGCGCCAGCGCATCGCTGACCAACTACGCGACAAAGCGATGGCCGCCGGGACAATCGCAAACGAGTTCGAAATACAGACCAGCGACGCGCTCACACACGTAGAGCATATCTCGAAATCTCTGGAATCAACCGACGAACAGCTCCTTGTTGCCCCACCCGAGTGCGAGGAGTGCGGCTTCACGGACTTCGACGACCTGACGAACCGACCGAGCCGGTGCCCGGAGTGTAAATGCGAGGCCGTCTCGGAGCCGGCGTACCGAATCAGCTGACAGGAGGGCGGTTCCCAGCGGCATCGATTCTGTGCGCTCAGTTCCCGGAGAAGCCGATGCGACCTCGTGAGGAAAGGTCATGATTGCCGGAGGGTCCCTGATTTTCGAACTCGTAGCGCTCGTCGGTCAGGTAGACATCACCGTCCTCAGTAGTGATCGCGACTTCCTCCAGCACTGCCCCCTCGCAGGGACCGTAGTTACACAGCCCCGACTCGGATTCGAACGTCGCCCCGTGTTTCTCACACACCAGTTCCCCGTTACGAACCGTCGCCCCACTGCCTTTGTCAAGCCGGACATCTGTCCAGTGTGGACAGTAGTTCTCGAACGCGACGACGGCGTCGGACAACTCAACGATAATCGCTTCTTTTGTGTCGAACCCGTCACGAACGGTGAACAGAAAGGTTCCATCGTCGGGCACTTCATCCAGCGCAACGATACGGCTGTCCTCGTCCATACTACGCGTCCATAAGGATGTGAGCCGTTTCAAACCGCCGGTCCCGGCCCTATTCTCGTCTTGAGGAGACGACCACCAGAACTGAATCGGCCTCAGTAATGGCGCTCCTCGATACGCTCGTCGAACAGTCGCTGCAGGAGCTTCGTCATCGGCCCGCTCCCGACGGAGATGCCGTCGACGGTCGCAATGGGGCGGATCTCCCACGTCGAGTTGGTGAGAAACGCCTCGTCGGCGTCACGCAGGGCATCGAGCGAATAGTGGCCGGTTTCGACGGGGAAGTCCTCGCCGCGGGCGATGTCCATCACCACGTCGCGGGTGACCCCCGGCAACAGGTCGAGGTCCGTACTCGGCGTCCGGAGGCCGTTGTCCGTGACGAAAAAGAGGTTGCTCGTCGCCCCTTCGGCCAGATTCCCGTCCGTGTCCCGAATGAGACACTCGTCGGCGGGTTCGCCGCCAGCAGCGGCCTTCCGGAGTTCGAGCCGGCCGAGAATCCCGTTGAGGTAGTTATGCGTCTTCGCGTCCGCCGGAACGGCCTCGCCCGGAATCCGCCGAGTCCGAACCGTCTGGACTGACGCCGGCTCATCCCAGATGCGTTCGCCGTCGAGCCCGCCCCGCGGGAGTTCCTTGCAGATGACGACGACCGTCGGGTCGACGTCGGCCCCCGGCGTGAGCTTCCCGGGCTGGACGCCCCGCGTGACAGACAGCCGGATGTACGCCTCCTCGAGGTCGTTAGCCGCGAGCGTCTCGTCGACGCGCTCCCCGAGGTCCTCGGGCACGGCGTCAGCGAAGCCCAGCGTCTCGGCCGTCCGCTGCAGGCGCTCGCGGTGGGCGTCCCACCGGAACGGCTCGCCGCCGTAGGCCCGGAGCGTTTCGAACGCCGCGTCGCCGTACATGAACCCGCGGTCGCGCACCGACACCGTTGCCTCGTCCTCGGGGACGAGCGTCCCGTTTACGTGGTATTGCATAGTAGGCAGAAGTTCTCGATCATGGTCTTGCCGTGGTCTGTCAGGATGCTCTCGGGGTGGAACTGCACGCCGATATGCGGGCGGTCGCTGTGGCGGACGCCCATGACGACCTGCGACTCGTCCGTGCCGTCGGCGGTGGCAGCGTCGGCTGACTCCGGTACCGCAGCGGCCTCAGCGTCGTCGCTGACAGTGTATGCCGTCTCGGTCAGTACGTCGGGGAGGTTCTCGCGGTCGACCGCCAGCGAGTGGTAGCGCCCGACCTCGAACGGGTCCGAGATGTCTTCGAACACACCTGTGCCGTCGTGGGTAACCGACGAAGACTTGCCGTGGACAACCGCCTCGGCGTGGCCGACTGGCGCGCCGTTGGCCGCACACAGTGCCTGGTGGCCGAGACAAACCCCTAGCGTCGGGTATTCCAATTCCTCGAATATCGGCATCGAGACGCCGGCATCCTCGGGCGTCCCTGGCCCCGGCGAGACGACAATGCCATCGGGGTCCATCTCCCGGATACCTTCGACAGCAATGGCGTCGTTGCGCCGAACGACCACATCGTCCTCGGTCCCGCCCAGTCGGAGAACCACCTCGCCGACGTACTGGACGAGGTTGTACGCGAAGGAATCGTAGTTGTCGATGACCAGTACGGTCGGAGCCAGCGAGTCCGTCGCCGGGCCGCCCGCAGTGTTGTTGCCGCTATCGTCGCCGCCACGGTGGCCGCTCATTGCTGGTCCTCCATGGCAAGGTCGACACGCCGGCCCAGCGCCTCGTCGACGGCGTTAACGAGCGCGCGGCCCTTGTCCAGCGTCTCCTGATACTCGCGGTCCGGGTCCGAATCGTGAACCACCCCGGCACCGACGCGGAGGTGGTACTCCTCGGCGTACCGGACCAGCGTTCTGATGACGATGTTCAGCGTCGCCCGGCCATCGAAGCCGAACAGGCCGATGGAGCCGGTGTACGGTCCCCGTCGCGTGGCCTCGACCTCGTCGATAATCTCCATCGTCCGGGGTTTCGGCGCGCCGGTAATGGTGCCGCCCGGGAACACCGCAGCGATGGCGTCCTGCAGAGACGCGCCGTCGCGGAGTCGGCCCTCGACAACCGAGACGAGGTGCATTACCTCGGAGTAGCGGTCGACGCGGCGGTAGTCAGACACTTCCACGCTCCCGAATTTGCTCACTTTCCCCAGGTCGTTGCGCTCCAGGTCGACGAGCATCGCGTGTTCGGCGCGCTCCTTCTCGTCGTCGAGCAGGTCCGTTTCCAGTCGGTCGTCAGCGTCAGGCGTCTCGCCCCGCGGGCGGGTGCCAGCGATGGGTTCGGTCTCGATACGGTCGCCATCGCGGTGCAAGAGGAGTTCCGGGCTGGCGCTGACGAGGTCAACGCCAGGGAACTCAAGCAGGGCAGAGTACGGTGCGGGGTTCACAGTTCGAAGCGCGTCGAAAGCCTCAATCGGATGGACTGCGGCGGGTGCGCGGAGACGCTGTGAGACGTTCGCCTGAAACGTGTCGCCGTCGCGGATGTACTGCTTGACCGTTTGGACTCGGTCAGCAAATGACTCGCGCGTGCAGTCACTCTCGAAGGTTGCTTCATCGGTCTCGACCGGCGGATCCTCGACACTGGGGTCGCCCTGTGCCGCTGCCCGCGCCAAGTCCAGCGCGTGCTGCTTGCCGAACTCGTAGGCCAGTTCGGGCGTCTCAAAGTCGTCGACCCGCGGGCAGGCTGTCACACGCAGCGTCACCGACTCACCGCGGGGTTCCTCCCAAGCGGCGAAGCGGTCGTAGCGGGCCACCTGCAGGTTTGGGAGCGCGCGGTCGGCATCGGCGCTGTCGGGCAGTGACTCCAGTTCCCGCGCCACGTCGTAGGAGAGCCATCCAACGGCTCCGCAGGGATACGGCACGTCGCAGTCACCACGGACCAGCCGCTCGCCGTCGAGAAACTCAGTCAGTGCGGCGAGGGTCCCGCCAGCTCGGGGGTCGACCTCGCGGAAGTCCGCCGGAGCGGTCCCGAAGTAACCCCACCCCGACTGGCCGCCGGTCGTCGCCAGATACACGCCGCCAGTTTCGTCGCGCGCCCGGCGATAGGCGAGAAACGGGTCATCGACGTCCACTCGAACCTCGACAGGGACGCGCGCCGCTGGATGCGCGTCGGTCGCAAGGTCGGTGAACGTGGTCCGGTCGGTTTCGACCGATTGCATTACCGAATGAAAACAGTGCGGCGACTAATTCCCTTGCGGTTCGGCGCAAAAAGACGGAACGTCAACGGTTTCAGAAGTCTTCGGCCCGCTCGATCCAGCCCGAAACGCGGCTCTCTGAGAGGTCGGTGTCTGCGGCGATGTCCGCTGCATCCGCAGCGGCCAGTTCGCCCACCGTCTCGATACTGATATCGGCGAGTCGGTCGGCGTAGGCGGGACCGATACCCTTTATTTCCGTGACTGGGGCAGTACTTTCCTCGTCCTCAGTCTCGGCATCAGCCTCGGCCGGTTCTTCGTCAGCGGTGGCCTCCGAGTCGCTGGCTTCGTCGTCGACCACTGGTTCTTGCTCGGACCCTGCTGGAGAAGCATCGGTCGCAGATGTCGATTCGTCGTCGGTCGCAGTCGGTGACGCCGCAGTCTCCGACTCGGCCGTCTGAGCAGATGTTGCACTCCCATCCCCTGATTCAGTCCCGGCCCCGTCCGCGGTATCGGATGTGTGGGTCTCGGTAGTCGTCGCGGTGTTCGTCCCCTTCACAGCGTCTTCGTCTTCAGTAGAGGGCTCTCGCTCGACGGTCACGTCCACGTCGCGATTGGTTCCCGACGTGGATGACCCAGTCCCGTCAAGCCCGAGGGCAGATTTCAATTTCTGAAGCAGACCCATACATAAACGTATTTATCCCCAACACAAATCTCTTGCTGGTGACCGCTCCGTTACAAGTGTTCGCGCAATCGGCCGTCCATCCTGTCTACAGGTGCGTCCTCGCCAGTCCAGCGTTCAAACGCTTCAACCCCCTGATACAGGAGCATCCACGCGCCGTCAACGGTCGTTGCGCCCGCGGCCGCCGCGTCCTGTAGCAGACGGGTCTCGATTGGCGTGTACACCGCATCGAGCACCGCGAGGTCGCTGTGTAACGCGTCGGCGGGGACCGGCGTCTTGTCCTCCTCCATGCCGACGCTGGTGCAGTTGACGAGGATGTCGGCGTTTGCGAGCAGGTCGGAGAGCGAATCGAGCCCGTGGCCGGAGGCGTCCGGGACTTCATCGGCGAGCGCGTCGGCTTTAGACTCGGTCCGGTTCGCGATCCGCACCGACAGCCCCTCGTCGGCGAGACCGAACGCGACCGCTCGCCCCGCACCGCCGGCCCCAACGACGACCGCCGTACCCGACAGCGACACGTCGTGATGGTCCAGCGCTCGGACCGCACCGACCGCGTCGGTGTTGTAGCCCGTCGGCGTCCCACCAGTGAAATCGACGGTGTTGACCGCGCCGATGCGCTCGGCGAGCGGTGCGGGGTCAACGGCGTCTAGCACGTCCTGCTTGAACGGGATTGTGACGTTGAGGCCGTCGACTCCGAGCGTCTCTGCCGCTTCGATGGCTTCGGCACCAGCATCCGCTGGTGGTTCAAACGTGACGTAGCGTGCATCAAGTCCCAGTGCCTCGTAGCCCGCCTCGTGCATCGGGGGCGACAGCGAGTGCCCGACCGGGTTGCCGATGAGTCCGTAAACGTCCATACCAACGCCAGCGCGCCCCGGTCGTATGAACGCCACGCTCTGTGGGAAGCACGGTCTGCAGACGACACTTTCGCAAGCTTTTCAGCCAGACCCAGCCACACTTCCGACAGTGAGTCGTTTTCGCCATCCACTGATGCAAGTCGCAGTCGCGCTGGCCCTGACTGTCGGCTGGATTTACCTATTTATCTCCGGCATTGAGGTCGGGAACGTGACCACCGTCGCGGTCAGTGGGCTCGCCGTCCTCGGGGCGTCGTTCCTCTTGGCCTGGGGCGCTGAAACCGCCGAGAAAGACGTACCGAGGGCGTTCGCTATCGCCGTCCTCGCCATTCTCGCCGTGGCTCCCGAGTACGCCGTTGACGCGCTGTACGCCTGGAACGCCGGGGCTGGTGGGGCGACGACGGAGGCCTGTCGCCAGTTCACGGCGGCAGAAATCGAGTCCGCAAGCGGGGGGCTCGCTCGCGCCTGTCACGACGCGAACCTCGCGATTGCGAACATGACCGGCGCGAACCGCATCCTCATCGGTATCGGCTGGGCGGGTATCGCCGTGTTCACCGTCTGGCGCGCCGCAAAGACACGGGACCCCGCAGTCACGAAACGCGACGGCTTCCTGAAAGACGCCGTCCAGCTGGACACCGACATCGCAACCGAGATCTCCTTCCTCTTTCTGGCGACGCTGTGGGCGTTTCTTGTCCCTCTTGGCGGCGGTATCGGTATCTTCGATACGCTGTTTCTGGTGGGCCTCTACGTCGCGTACATCGGCCTCGTGCTCAAGTCCGATATCGAACACAGCGAGCACACCGTCGGCGTCCCAAAGTACTTCCAGGAGTGGTCGCTGCCGTGGCGGCCACTCGTCGTCTTGGCGTTGTTTGGCTACTCCGGCGCAATGATTTTCACCGCGGTTGAGCCGTTCGCCCACGGCCTCGAAGAGATCGGCGTCGCGAACGGCATCCCCGAGTTCTTCATGATCCAGTGGGTCGCCCCGCTGGCCAGTGAGTCACCTGAACTCATTGTCGTCGCCGTGCTGGTCAACAAGGCCCGCTCGACGGCGGGGTTCAACGCCCTCATTTCCTCGAAACTCAATCAGTGGACGCTGCTCATCGGGACCATCGCAGTGGTGTACTCCATCGCACTCGGCGGGTACGGCGTCCTGCCGTTCGACGCCAGACAGGGCGCGGAGATCTGGATTACGGCGGCCCAGTCCTTCTTTGCGCTCGCCATTCTGGTCAACTTCGAGATCAGTATCCGGGAAGCAATCGGGCTGTTCGCGCTGTTCATCTCGCAGGTGGTTCTGGAGTTTGCCATCATCAGGGACCTTCTCGCTCTGCCGATATCGAGTCACGACCTTCTGCTGGCGTATACAGGGCTGTACATCCTCCTCGGGGTCGGACTGTTCGTCCAGCGCCGCGAGGCGCTGAAACACCTGCTTGGGCTGGCCGGTGACGCCGTCCGGTCCGCGGTGGGTCGTGAACCGGTCCATCTGGAGAACGCCGATTGATGCTCGGAATCGTTGTCTCACACGCCGACGCGGCATCGATGCACATCGGAGAGCACCTGCGCTCATTGCGGGACTGGGAAACGAGCGTCGACGAAACGCGGCCCGACGACGAAGGCGGCGGTACGGTGTACCAGATTGACAGCGTGGAACTCCGCGAGTTCGAGGCGTTACATCTGGACATCGAAAACGTCGCGGCAGCGTTCGACGACCCGGACCTGCTGGTGTTCGCCTCAAAACACGCCGGCGAGACGGACGAGCTCCTGACGGCCCACCATACCGGAAACTTCGGTGTCGCGGAGTACGGCGGCGAAGACGGGCAGTTCGCCCGCGCCTGTCCCGGGGCTCACAAGGCCGTGGTGTCGGCACTCCAGCGCCACGCTCCGCCGGACTACGAAGTCGGGATGGAGTGTACGCACCACGGCCCGACAGCAGTCGGTGTCCCGTCGATGTTTGTCGAGGTCGGCAGTGCGGAGCCACAGTGGGAGGACCCCGACGCCGCCGAGGCCACCGCCAGAGCGATACTGGACCTCGCCGACGAACCGGCTGACAGGCCGCGTGAGAACGGGACGCGCCGCCACCTCCTCGGGGTCGGCGGCGGCCACTACGCCCCGCGGTTCGAGCGAGTTGTTCGTGAGACGGACTGGGCGGTCGGCCACATCGCCGCCAACTGGTCGTTGGACACGCTGGCGGAGTGGGCCGACAGCGACGAGGAGCGCGACACAGTGCTCGACCGCGCCGTCCGGGCCAGCGCGGCCGACTACGCTCTCATGGAGGGCGACCGGCCGGACCTCACGGCCGCCATCGAGTCGCTGGGCTACCGCGTCGTCAGTGAGACGTTCGTTCAGGAAACAACCGGTGTCGACCTTGGCCTCGTCGAGGCGCTAGAAGACGCTGTCAGGCCAGTTGACGAGGGCCTTCGATTCGGAGCACTTGCACCTGGATACGACGGCGAGTGGACCGTACTCGACCTCCCGAGGGAACTTATCTCGGACGTGCGCGGCGTTGATAGCGAGGCACTACGCGACACTATTGAGCGTCAGTCCATTGCGTACGCAACCGAGCAAAACGGGACCGTGGTCACCGAACCGATTGTCTGTCCGGCGACGACGGAACTGGAAGCGGTCGTCGACCCACTCGTCGAAATCCTCAAACAACGCTTCGACAGTGTCGAGCGAAACGCGGACGAACTCGTTGCCCGCGAGACAGCGTTCGATCCGGACCTCGCGCGAACTGCTGATATCCCTGAAGGACCGAAGTTCGGGAAACTCGCCTCTGGCGAATCAGTCGAAATCGACGGCGAAGAAATCGACCCGGAGCGGTTCCAGCGCGAGCGTATACGTCGATATACGCTGTGAACACTGGCGCGTTAGCCGCCAAAGCTGGCACTCAACACGTCAGACGGGCGTCAGACACAGGGGGAAAACTAATAACTATTCGTCTGCAAGGACGCTTTAAATTATGGATTCGATAATTGACGACGCTATCGACGAGGCAGAACAAGACGGGGAGGACGCGGCTGGCGGGACTGTCGACGAAACGACATCGACGCCGTCGCAGGACATGTCCACATCGGGGACGATGTCCGACGAGGAACTGGCAAGCGTCGTCAAAGATCTGGAGACGAAGATTACTGTCGTCGGCTGTGGTGGCGCTGGCGGAAACACGGTCACCCGGATGATGGAGGAGGGCATCCACGGGGCCAAACTTGTCGCCGCAAACACTGACGCACAGCACCTCGCCGACGAGGTGGCCGCCGACACCAAGATTCTCATCGGCCGCAAGCGTACCGGTGGCCGCGGTGCGGGTTCGGTCCCGAAAATCGGCGAGGAGGCCGCACAGGAGGATATCGAGGACATCCAGCAGTCTATCGACGGGTCGGATATGGTGTTCGTCACCGCCGGTCTCGGCGGCGGCACCGGCACCGGTGCGGCCCCGGTCGTCGCACAGGCCGCGCAGGAAGCCGGCGCACTCACCATTTCTATCGTCACGATTCCGTTTACCGCGGAGGGTGAACGCCGCCGTGCCAACGCCGACGCTGGCCTCGAACGACTCCGTTCGGTTTCGGATACGGTCATCGTCGTGCCGAACGACCGCTTGCTGGACTATGCGCCGTCGATGCCGCTGCAGGACGCGTTCAAGATCTGTGACCGCGTGCTGATGCGCTCGGTCAAGGGCATGACCGAACTGATTACCAAACCCGGCCTCGTCAACGTGGACTTCGCCGACGTTCGGACCATTATGGAGAACGGCGGCGTCGCGATGATTGGCCTCGGCGAATCTGACTCCGAGAACAAGGCACAGGACTCCATCCGCTCGGCGCTTCGCTCCCCGCTGCTCGACGTGGAATTCGACGGCGCGAACTCCGCGCTCGTCAACGTCGTTGGCGGCCCCGACATGAGCATCGAGGAGGCCGAGGGTGTCGTCGAGGAGATCTACGACCGTATCGACCCCGACGCTCGTATCATCTGGGGTGCGTCGGTCAACAACGAGTTCGAGGGCAAGATGGAGACGATGATCGTCGTCACTGGCGTCGAAAGCCCACAAATCTACGGCCAGAGCGAGGCCGAGCAGGAGAAGGCCGCCCAGCAGCTCGGCGAAGACATCGACTACGTCGACTAAACTGCCTCGCTGTCTCAGTTTTCTATTTCCCCGTAATCGCCGTTACGTGCCGCCCTATCTACATTTTCTCTATCATAAATGATATTCTCGCCGAAAAGCGTTTATCCGGAAATTCAGATTCTTTCTTTATGTACTCTGACTCGAGGCGTGGTGTTCTCAAAAAATGTATCGCAGCTGGGAGCTTGGGCCTCTCGTCTGGCTGCCTTGGTACCCTGGGCGGGAGCGGTGACACCGTCCAGTTTGGTGCGGTTCTCCCACTCAGTGGTGCGCTCGCTCCGCTCGGGCAACACGGCAAGCGCATGGTCGAGCAGGCAGCGAGCGACGTCAACGCGGCCGGTGGTATCGGCGGTAACGATGTCGAAGTGACCATCCTCGATACCGAAGCGAACGCCGAAACCGCTGTCGAGCAGTACGGGACGCTTGTCGACCGTGGTGTCATCGGCTTCGTCGGTGGCCTCGTCAGTGACGCGTCGCTCGCCCTTGCACCGGAGGCGGCCAGCGACGAGATCATGGAAGTCAGCCCAGCCAGCACCGCCCCGCAACTATCGACGGCCGGCCAGGCCAACGGGCGGAAATTCTTCGGTCGAACGGTGCCAAGCGACGGGACGCAAGCACTGGTGATGGCGAAAGTCGTCGATGACTCGCTGTACATCGATGCGGACTCCGTCGCATTACTGAGCCTCGACAACTCGTTCGGTGCTGGACTGGCCGAGGCACAGCGTGAGGCGCTGGACGCCGAGGTTGTCGCCGATGTTCGGTACGACCCATCGTCGGAATCGTTCGACGACACGCTCGCAGAAGTGTTCCAGAACGACCCTGATGCCGTCACTTTCACCAGCGTCTCCGGTCAGGAACGCGGTATCCTTGATGCGTACAGCCAGTCGGAGTACGACGTTCCATGGGTGTTGTCAGCGGGAATGTTCGGCGGCGACCTCCCATCATACTTTGAAGGGTTCTACAGCGCCAGTCTGTCTTCCGCGCGAACGCAAGCGTACTTCGAACTCGTCCGCCGACTCCCGGATATCGATCAGCCCAAAGCGTACTCGGTTAACGCCTACGACGCGCTGTTTTTGATGGCATGTGCCGCCGAACAGGCCGGTGAAGCCAGCGGTCCGGCAATCGCCGAAACCATTCAGTCGGTTTCCGGCGGGTCTGGGCACACTGTTTCAGTCGGTGACTTCGGTCGTGTTCGGTCACTCACTGATGCAGGCCGATCAGTGAACTACCAGGGCGCGTCCGGAGGCGTCGACCTGACTGCGGACCTCGAACCGCTGAGTTCGTACCTGATCGAACAAGTCAATAATGGGTCAGTCGAGTCGCTAGAGCTATTGCAGCCACAGTTCTTCGAATCGGGAGGGAATCAATGAGTTCACTCCCGAGCCGGATGGTTCAGGCGACGGAACGTGCGCTCCCTGACGTTATTCGGCGGCGGTACGCGGCGAAGTTCGGCGTCCTGCTGCTCGGCGTGGTCGTCGTTCTCGCGCTGGGCGGCGCGGCGATCCACCTCGATACGGGGTCGCTGGTCGAGTCACAGACCGAAGAACAGATCATCGGTGTTGCGGAGTCCCAGTCGAGTTCCGTGTCGAGCTGGGTCTCGAACAAGCAGTCGACGGCGACGTTCCTTGCAGCGTCTATCGGTGACCGGTCCGAATCGACATCGGACAGAGAACAGCAGCAGTGGCTCGAACAGAAGCTTATCGGGCTCCCCGGAGATGTCCGGGCGCTGCATTACGTCGATGCCGCTGACGGCACAGTCACCGCCAGCACTGACGACGAACTCAACGGCGTCGCACTGAGCAACGTTGACGACCCGTGGACCGACGCGAGTGGTGCAGTCGTCTCGTCGGGACCGACGGGCACGTCCGAAGCGTACCAGAGCGGGAACGAATCGGTCATCGCATTCATCCAGCCCGTCTCCGGCAGCGACGAATACATCGTGCTGACGGCGTCGCTCGAGGCGCGCTCCCACGAGTTCACATCACCATTTGCGACCGGCGACGTGAAGGTCGTCGGGTCGAGCGGGCAGATCATCCTCGACAATCGAAAGAGTTCAATTCTCGAAGAGTATGCGGCAACCGGGGACGCGACCGATACCAGTGTTGACTCGGCACTGAACGGCGAAACCGGCTACAAGTCCGTCTCCGCCAGAACGGGGATGGAAGACGGGCAGTACGTGATGGCGTACACGCCGGTGACCGGCACTGACTGGGCGCTGCTGTATCACGTGCCCCAGGACCGCGCATTCGCCCTGCAGTCGGCTGTCTCGCAAAATATCGCACTCCTGGTGGCGCTTGCTGTTGGGGCACTGTTCGTCGTCGGCGTGACAATTGGGCGCGGAACCGCAAACGCACTCTCCCGCGTGGCCGAAAGCGCCGAGGACATCGCCGCCGGTGAGATCAACAGTACCCTCCCGGAGACCACGCGCGTCGACGAAATGGGACAGTTGTACGACTCATTCGCGTCGATGCAGGCGTACCTGACGACCGCCGCGGACCAGGCTGACGCGCTCGCCGAAAAGCGGTTCGACGACCCATCGCTCGACGAAAGCATCCCCGGAGAGTTCGGTGCGGCGCTGGAGGAGATGGGCGAGGATATCCAGACGTTGATTACCGACGTCGAGGCCGCCAGAGACGAGGCGGAGGCGGCAAAAGAAGACGCCGAGTCGATGGCGTCTGCCCTCGAAGCGAAGGCAGCCGAGTTCAGCAACGTGATGGACAAGTCGGCGGACGGGGACCTCACCCAGCGGATGGCCACCGACAGCGACTACGACGCGATGGTCGATATCGCGGAGAGCTTCAACGAGATGATCGCGGAACTCGAACGGACGGTCAACCGCATCGAAGGGTTCGCTGGAACCGTTGACAGTTCAACGGAGACCATTTCGGCGAGCGCACAGGAAGTGCGGTCGGCCAGCGAGTCGGTGAGCGAGTCGGTGCAACAGATCGCCGAAGGCGCTGACGAGCAAAATCGGAACATCCAGCAGGTGAGCGACGAGATGACCGACCTGTCGGCGACCGTCGAGGAAATCACCTCGTCGACCGACGAAGTCGCGTCGAAGTCCCAGCAGGCCGTCAACGACGGCGAATCCGGCCGCGAGTACGCCGAGCAGGCCGCCACCGAAATCGAAGCGCTCGAACGGAAGTCCACCGAGGCTATCGAACAGGTGGAGTCCCTCGCAGAGGAGATGGAGCGCATCGGCGAGGTCACGACGCTCATCGACGAAATCGCGGAACAGACGAACATGCTCGCGCTTAACGCGAACATCGAAGCCGCTCGGGCCGGTGAGGCAGGCGAAGGGTTTGCCGTCGTGGCCCGCGAGATCAAGACGCTCGCCGAGGAGACGCAGGAAGCAACGACTGACATCGAGTCGATGATCGGCGAAATCAGGTCCCGGACGGACTCCACCGTCGAGGATATGCGGGACATGGGCGAGAGCGTCGATACCGGGAAAGAGACGGTCGAAAACGCAACCGACTCGCTGACCAGTATTGTCCAGCAGGTCAACGAAGCTAACGACGGGGTGCAGGCTATCAGCGACGCGACCGACGAGCAGGCGGCCTCGATGGAAGAGGTCGTCTCGATGGCCGAGGAAGTCGGCTCGATCAGCGAGGAGACATCCGCCGAGGCCGAGAACGTCGCCGCGTCCGCCGAGGAACAGACGGCGTCGATCACGGAGGTCACCGAGAAGATACAGTCGCTCTCCAGTCAGGCGACTGACCTCAAGCAGCTTATCGACCAGTTCGAAACCAGCGATGCCGATAACGGTAGCGAGCTGGGGACACACGAATCGGGCGGAACTGCGCTGACTGACGACTGACCGAGCGGGTTCGGGTCGCCTGTTCCGGGTATCGCCCCGGTCTGTCGGCTACTTTTCATTCGAGACGATACCCAGCGCATTCTGTGAGGGTGAGGACTCGTCGCCGCGCACCACAATATAGAAAAGCCACCAGTGGGTACGACCCGCTATGGACGTTCCATACGATCTCACCTCCTACATCCGCGTACTCAAACTGGCGAGTACGCCGTCGTGGGAGGAGTTCTCCCAGATCGCGAAAATCGCCGGCGCGGGCATCGCGCTGGTCGGACTGCTCGGGTTCATCATCTTCGCTGTGATGACCTTCGTGCCTGGCAGCAAGCCGGTGTAAACCGATGGGGATCTACGCAGTCAAAACCACGGCCAGCCAGGAACGCACCGTCGCGGACATGATTATCTCCCGCGAGGAAGACGAGATCCACGCCGCGCTCGCGCCGGACTCGCTCACGAGCTACGTCATGGTCGAAGCGGACGACCACAACGTCTTCGACCGCATCCTCGACGAGATTCCCCACGCCAACGGCGTCGTGCAGGGCGAATCTTCGATGGCGGAAGTCGAGCACTTCCTCTCGCCGAAACCGGACGTGGAAGGCATCGCGGAGGGCGACATCGTCGAACTCATCGCCGGCCCGTTCAAGGGCGAGAAGGCGCAGGTCCAGCGCATCGACGAGGGCAAGGACCAGGTCACCGTCGAACTGTACGAGGCGACGGTCCCGATTCCGGTTACCGTGCGTGGTGACCAGATTCGAGTGCTGGACTCCGAAGAGCGGTAGACCCATATCCACCGGCGGAGCCGGTGGTTCACGGGCCTGAACGACTGAGGGCCCGCGTTTTCGCCCACGTTTTTCGAGGAGTGGTGCGCGAGCACAGTGAGCGCACCCGACGAAGAAAAAGGTGGAACAGTAGGAGGCGACGGTCCCGATTCCGGTTACCGTGCGTGGTGACCAGATTCGAGTGCTGGACTCCGAAGAGCGGTAGGCGAACGGGTCTCGTGCAATTCGAACGGATGCGTAGCGACCCGCAAGGAAGCAATCAAGCGTTTTCAAACTAGTTGGCAATCATTGTCGAGCAAAGTCAGGCACCGTCGTAAAACAGCGGTAGTTGCTACGCTTCGCCGCCTTCCAGTCGGTCGATGACCTCGCTCATGTTGGCGGCGGCCTCAACGGATTCCTTTATCTGTTCACGACGGCGGACCTCGGCGGCGGAGGCGTCGTAGGCGCGAACGTACTCCGCGCGGGAGTGTTCGTCGAACGCGTGCTTGATAGCGAAGTAGCCGTCGGGGACGACGGCACCACAGACCTTACACTCGATACGGTCGTGTTCGACCGACTGGTGGATGATAAGCTCCTCGACGCGGTCGAACTGTCTCTCGTCTCCTTCGATGTCGCACTCCCAGCGTGGCATTTGCTCAGTGGCAGGCGACCCGGGGTTAAAAACGTTGGCTGCCACCTGTCAGAAGTCTGTCTCTCAGATTGCCAAAACGGAAACCCCTAATGGCAGTACGGAGTTAGCGTTGACCGTGCAACCCGAGGGGTACGCCGTTGATCTCCACGTGAAAGTGCTCGACGACGGGGTCGTCGAGCGCGCGAAGGCACGTGGCCTCGACGCGCTGGTGTATGCGCCGCATTTCACGCGGCTGTCGGAGATACGGCGGCAAGCAGAGGCGTTTTCCGACGAAGAGCTGACTGTGTTTCCGGCCAGAGAGATATTTACTGGCACCTGGCAACAGCGCCGGCACGTACTGGCGATAGGCCTCGAAGACCCGATTCCGGATTTCATTACCTTCGACGGCGCGATGCGGGAACTGGACCGCCAAGACGCGGCTGTACTGGTTCCGCATCCCGGTTTTCTCAATGTCAGTCTCGGACTGGACGACATCGAAGCGTACGACGACATCATCGACGCGCTAGAAGTGTACAACCCCAAGCAGCTGTCCCATCACCGAGACCGTGCGCAGTCGTTCACGTCGGAAACCGGTCACGAGCCGTTCGTCTCCTCGTATGCCCACGTTCGCGGCACCGTCGGCGAGGCGTACGTAACGTTCACCAAAGCGTTCGAGAGCGTGGCGGGGCTCAGTGCGGCGCTGAAAGACGACGTGGAGCGGTCGCTGTTCCATCGCGATGGTCTCTCACACGACCTCCGCCGGGCGGTCGAGTGGGCGCATCTGGGGCTGGAAAACACGTGGGGCAAGTTCGACCGACTGATGTTACAGGGGACCGAGCCGACACATCCTGACCATGTCGCGTACGACGGTCGATTCAACGACGTGAAGGTGTACTAAACCAGAAACGCGCTGTTCTCGACGACGAAGGTCCTGACCGTTGGCGGCAGATACTGTGGGAGCACGTGGACGAGCAGGGCAACCGCGAGCAGTTCGAAGGCGGTAATCACGACGGTAACGGCTTCGGCGCGGTCGCTTGAGGTTGTCACGCCCGTCGGTGAGCCATACTCTGTGTCCGAGAACGGGTAGAACAGGGCAATCCCCCGTCGGGAACCGAAGTAGTCAAGCACGTAGTGCGTGAGGACACCGAGCCACACCCACTGGAGATTGCCGCCGTGATACAGCGGATGGGCCAAGAATATGATGAGGACGGGGAGATTGTGCAGGGTCTTGCGGTGCTTGCCGAAGGCGGTGTCGACATCGGGAAACAGTGCGCCCAAGACGATGGGAAGGAACACTTCCGCGATTGTTGCGAAGGTCGTCACGTCGCCCGAGGGGTCAAGAACGTATCCCAGTCCGATGCTCAAGAGGACGGCGTTCAGGACGTGCCCACGTTTGTTCATCTACCTGACCGTCCGTGTCCCAACTGAAAGAGCTTACTACTCCTGTAAGGCGGTTTCCAGGTCCCGGAGCGCCTGTGTCGCGATGGCCGATTTGATCTCGCGACGGGTACCATCGAACTCGTAGCGAGACACTGTCACGCCGGACTCGTTGGTTCCCCAGGGGGCGGCCTCGGCGACGGCGATGTACACCGTCCCGACGGGCGTCTCCGGCGAGCCGCCGCTCGGCCCAGCGACGCCAGTCGTAGCGACGCCCCAGTCGGTCCGGGCGGTGTCGCGAACGCCCCGAGCCATTTCGATAGCGACCGGCTCGGAGACCGCGCCGTGAGCGTCCAGCGATTCCCGCGAAACAGCCAGCAGTTCACGCTTGGCCTCGTAGGAGTAGGTGACCAGCGAGCGGTCGAAGTAGTCGCTGGAGCCGGGTATGTCCGTTATTTTCGAACCGACAAGGCCACCGGTACAGGATTCCGCGGTGGCGACCGTGGCAGCAGCTTCTCGGAGACGCTTGCCGACGCGCTTCTCGACCGGGGTCGCAGTGTCGTCTGCCATTGTCCGTAGTTGTCGTGATAGGCGAATAAACGTTCAGGCCAGGCCGATATATTTCAGCTTGGAGACACAACTGTGTATATGAGCTATCAGACGACGCTTGGCTGGTCACTCGTTACATCGGGCCTCGTGACGCTGTTCCTCTGGGTCCTGCCGGGGTCGGACCTCCTGTGGGGGATGCTGTTGCTCGTCCTCGGCGGACTGACGCTGTATATTCGCCAGTAGACAGAAAAGCAGACGGGGCCGGCAGTCGGAGTGGACATATGGACTACACGGAACCCCAGTTCTTCCGGGTCATGCAGTACGCGGCCCGGGCCGACCGGGACGTGGTGGACATGGTGTCGGGCAATCCCGACTGGGACCCGCCTGAGGGGCTTCGGGACGGGCTACGGGACTATGCCGAAGCGTCCGCTGACGACTATCAGTACCCACCCAGCGTGGGGCTGACGCCGCTCCGCGATGAAATCGCCGCTCGGCGCGGAGTGGACCGGAACCGCGTACTCATTACGAACGGCGCTGGCGAGGCGAACCACCTCGCGATGACCGGCGGGCTCCATCACTTCGACGGCAACGAAATCCTCCTGACTGACCCGGTCTACCCGTACTACGCCGGCCGGGCGAACTTCATCGGCGCGGACATCTCCTTCGTTCCGGTCGACGAGCACAACCGACTGGCCCCCGCGGACGTTCGGGCGGCCGCGAGCGAGGAGACGGCCGTCATCGTGGTGAATTCGCCCAACAACCCCACCGGCGCAGTGTACGACGCTGAAGCGATGGCCGAGTTTGCAGCCATCGCCGAGGAGTACGATGCCCTGCTACTCAGCGACGAGGTGTACGACCACTTCGACTACGCAGGTCGGTTCAGTTCAGCGCTGCGCGCCGACTCCGACCACGTCGTCGCCACCAACTCCTTCTCCAAGACGATGGCGATAACGGGGTTTAGGGTCGGCTATGTGATTTTCCCGCCGGAGGACGGCCCCACCGGGACACTGCTCGAACGCGCTCGCACTCAGCACATGCTCACGAACGTCACCGGGAGCCGACCAGCGCAGTACGCCGTCCTGCGGGCGCTGAAGACGACGAGTCCGGACTACTACGCCGCCTGCCGACGGCGACTCGAAAGGCGCGTCGACGACTTCTGTGCCGCACTGGCTGCGGCTGGGGCCGAGTACAACCGCCCCGACGGCGGCTTCTACGTGATGGCGCGGTTCCCCGACTTCCCCGGGTCATTCGAGAACGTGTACGAACTCATCGACGAAGCCGGCGTCGCCGGGATGCCTGGCGAAGCCTTCGGCGAGTCCCGTAGCGACTGGATACGGTTCGCGCTCGTGACTTCCCGGGTGGACGAGGCAGCCCAGCGGCTGGCGAACTACTTCGGATAAAAAGCTGTTGCCAGCTTAGCCAAAAATCAGTTCCACGTCTCTCGCCCGCGCCAGCAAGTCGTCATCGTAGTACGCCTCGGTCTGGGCAGGATGAGTCTCGTCGATGGCTCGGACCGTTTTGACGGTGTTGGCGAAGTTCTTGTATGTCGCTTCGTCGACCATCTGGCCGTCGACGACGACCGCGCCAGTGCCCTCGCGTTTGGCCTCGTTGAACGACTCGATTTTGTGGAGGTCTCGCTCCATTTCTTCCACTGTCGGCATGTGGATTCGATTCGCCTGTTCGGTCTGCTTTGGGTGGAGCGACCACGAGCCGTCGATACCGATGGTCGCCTCGTACTCCACCTGATCGGCGTACCCTTCGGCGTTGTAGTAGGTGACGCCAGCGCGTTCGTGGAACAACTGGTCGAAGGGGCCGCCGATGGCGACGATGTCGGCGGCGCTCGTCTCGTTCGACAGCGCTTCGAGCAGGCCGTCCCAGCGGGGCCGCTCGCCGTCGAGCGTGCGCCCGCCGAGTTCTGCCGTGTAGTCGACCGGCCCGAACACGAGCCCGGAGAGCCGGGAGTCTGTTGCGTACTGGCAGATCTCGCGGAGGTCCGAGCGGCCGGGGGCCGTCTCCAGAATGATCGCCATCTCCAGCGTCCCCTCGGGAAGCCCGGCGTCGCGCTCAGCGTCGGCAATGACGCCTGCGGCGTCGCGCACGTCGTCGAGGCGACCAACCTTCGGGAAGACGAAGCCGTCGAGTTCCTCGCCGACTGCCTCGGCCAGGCGAGTCACCTGCTCGATGCCACGCTCACGGGCGTCGGCGTCGTCGTAGGCCCACTCGACCCGCGGGAGAATGTCCCCGGCGAAGTCGTCGGCGTGGTCCGGGATGTGTTCGATTATGTTGTCGACGGCTTCGTCTTTCATCGACGGCGCAGTGCCGTCCTCAATGTCGGGGACGAGCCAGTCGGGGGCCTGAAACCCCTCGCTGGTGAGTCCCGAGACGAGGAACTTCGCGCTGTTGTCGTTCGGTATCGCGGCCGGTGCGGTCTGGAATGTGCGACAGAGTCGTGTCATGTATCTCGCTGAATGAGTGCGGTTCGCCGGCCCGAGTAGACCGGGGTCTGGTCCTGATTGAACGCGACGTGCTCGAACGTGACCGCGCCGGCCTGCTCCGGTCCGGCGTCGGGGTCGCAGTCGAGGACGCGAGTGAAGCCGTAGACGGTGTCGCCCAGCGTGACGAAGTCGTGGAACCGCTCGTCAGCGAAGCGACGCTCGCGGTAGGTCGCCTCGTCGGAGCGGGCGTGGGCCAGCGCAACCGAGCGTGTCACATCGCCGTACGCGACGATGTCGCCCGACGGCGAGTCGGCCATTTCGTCGCGATTGTGGTGCTGGCGCGCGGTGTTGAGCGTCGCCAGCGGCAGCCCGGCGACGAGCTGGTCGTCCATCGTCCGCCCGCGTTCGTGGCGGTAGGCGACGGCGGCGTTCTCCGTGTCGGCGCGTTCGAGTGCCGCTTGGAAATCCTCGAAGTACTCGCCGTCCGGGGAAACGAGGGTGTCGGGCAGCATAGGCCCATCCTCATCCTGTTCCCCGACTGCGCCGCCATCCGTAGCCGCTGGCTCGCGTCGCGGAATCATGTTCGTCCGCCGGTAGGAGACCAGCGTCTCACCGGTCTCGCGGTCCCGGCCCTCCGTTTCCCAGGTGACGATACCGTACTGGGGTCTGGAGGACGATGTCTTGGTGTCGACGACAGTCGAAGTGACCGACAGCGGCGTCCCGGCCGTCACCGGCTGATGGAACGTCACGTCGTCGCGGCCGAGGAAGTAGCCGCCCTTCTCCGAGAGGTCCTCAACAGTGATGCCCATCACGCACGCCAGCAGGTAATCCGGGTGGACCGGGCGCTCCTCGAAATCGCGTTCGCGGGCGGTATCGGCCCGCCAGTACGCCGGGTCGTGGTTGAGCGTCTGGCCCATCCACTGCTCGCTGCCGTGATGGGTGAGTCGGAGGCCGGGGTCGTGAGCGAGTTCGTCGCCCTCGGCGAAGAACTCGAAGAAGTGGCCTTTCTCTCGGGTGTCAGCCCTGTCCAGTAGCGGATTGAACGTCTCGTCGTCCGAGAGGTCCAGCGCGTCGGGGTCAGTCCAGTCAGTCATCAGCCGGCACCTCCTGTGTGGCGTCCCGTCTGGCAAGCGCCCGCCGCATCTCGTTCGTGACGACCATGTACCCCTCGTCGAAGCCCATTCCGGGTTTCGCCAGCACTTGGGCGGCATCGGTCGCCAGTGCGACGTGGGCACAGGCCCGCGCGGAAGTCACGGTCTCGTTGCACGTCCCGCCGACGTAGGCCCGGGTGTCCGTGCCATCGCAGTACAGCACCGCTTCGGCCGAGCGTTGGATGCCGCCGAGGTCCGGCGTCTTAATCTGGACCAAGTCGGCCGCTTCCGCGTCGACGAACGCCTGCACGTCGTCGAAGGTGTTGCACCACTCGTCGGCGACGATGTCCACGTCGACGCCTGCATCGGCCAGTCCCTCGCGGAGTTCGGCCATCTCGGTTATCTGTGCCTGCCGACCGCCAGCGTCCATCGGTCCCTCAACCTGAAGGGGGTACGGTGCGGCGGCCTCCCGCAGCGTCTCGAAGTAGTCGGTCACTTCGGTCCGGTCGTACGGCGGGCCAAACACCTTCCCGAGGATGCCGTACACGTCCACGTGGAAGCGCGGCGAGTACGGCTCCGGCCCGAGCGCTGTCGCCCGGTCCGAGAGCCAGGCGAGGTAGTCACGCAGTCCTTCGCCGTTCTCGCCGACCTTCTCGACGCTGTTGAACAGGCCGTGGGGCAACACCGGCACGCCCTTGATGAGCATCTTCTCGGCGTTGATACGACGTTCGTCTCCCGACTGGCCGAACACCGGAACCGGCGAGGTCGCCGGCTCGGTGTCGTAGGTGTCCGCGAGTACGTCCGTCGGCGTCACCCCGCGTGCTTGCGCGGCGGCGTTCAGCAGCGCCTGCGAGACGCCGTAGCGGACCGCGGTGTGGAGCTGGTCGCCGCCCGAGCGCTGTGGGCTCATTTCCTCCAGCATCGTCGCGTTGGCCCCGAACTGGGTCGCGTCCTGCCCACGGAGTGCGTCAGCGACAGCCCCCTCGACGACAGGCCGGTACTTTTCAGCCCGGAACAGCGGGTCACGGCCGCCGGCCCCCGAGTACTGGACCGCGGCGCAGTCGCCCGTTGCGATGGAGCCGTCTGCGAGTTCGATTTCAACGATGAGCGCCTCGCCGGCCTCGCGGATGCGGTCGAACCCGTCCGTGACCGGCTGGCCGTCGTAGGCGAACCCGGTCTGGGTCGCCCCATTCTTGATGGCCTGCTGGTCGTCGAAAAAGAACCCGGAGAGGCCTGGAACCGTTCGAACGTCTTCAATCCGCATCGCTTGCACCCCCTGTGGGGCTGTTGTCGCCGCTCGGCCGCCCGATGAGCTTCCCATCGCTGATGGCGTCCACGTCATCGGCGACCATCCGGAACGACTGGTCGCGGCCTTCGGTCTCGGCTCGCTCGCCGAGTCGCGCGGCGTGAATCTCCTTGATGTCGTCCGGGAGCGCGAGGTCCGCGAACTCGAAGATGCGGACCCGGCCATCGTCGTCTCTGGCCGGGAGCACCGCGCCCTTGGCGGCGTCGCTGGGCGCAAAGGGCACGTCCAGTGCCCCGCTGTCGAAGGCGTTGATAACTCCCTGTGCAACGTCGCCGTCGCCGGCCTCGTAGATAGCGTCCATCAGCGCCCGTGTCTCCCGTTCGATGAGCGCCTGTTCCTCGTCGATACCCCCGAGGTCGATATCCTGTTCAATCATCATATCGATAAGCTGTCTCGTCGTTCGCAGTCCGGCCGCGTTGGCCTCCTTCGTCGGCACGCCCTGGAACTCCTGGGCGGACTTCGTGATGACTTTGTCCGGCTGGGCGACGGCCGCTGTCGCGCCGCCGAGGCTGATGACGCCGTTTGCCCGCGCCTCGTCGGGCGGGAAGCCCCCCATCCACTCGTGGAAAACGGTCGTGACGGTCACTTCATCGCGGAGATACTCGTTGCCGAGCTTCCGCAAGGCCCGCAACGCTGCCACGTCCTGCACGAGGTTTCCGACCTGTCCGTAACCCAGTGTGAGCGACCGGACACCCTGTGTCGCGGCGAGCTCGCCCTCGACGAGCATCACCGCGATTGCGATGCTCGGTGGGACGAGCGTCCCGGTCAGCGGACCGAAGGGCTCGCGGTTGATTGTCACACCGCGCTCAGTGTAGGCCCCACAGAGCCGGTCGACGAACTGCCAGTGTTCGATGGTCGTCGCGAGGTCGTGTCGCTTCGTGTATGGGATGTTGTAAGAAATCGGTCCGCCCTCGAAGCTCTGGAAGCCGCCGGCAAGCGTGACCATCGCCAGTAGCCGGGCATCGGGCGTGCCGTGCCGGACCTCGACCGGTGCGTCGAGCGCCCGGATGAGTCGCCGGCAGTCTTCGACGCCGTGGTTCACCGCGGGGAAGCCGTTCAGTTCGTTTTCGTCGCTGCCGCGAGAGGCGGCGAGTCCCTCCTCAGCCTTCTCGTACTCGTTGTCGCGCGTGTACGAGTCGATGGTCGTCGGCAGGAGGTCCGCACCGCCCTCGTCCTGTAGATACCGCAGCAGGTCGATCTGTTCTTCGAGGCAAGGGACGCCCGCTCGCGGCTGGAGGAGCGGCTGGTCGGCGGACTCCAGCACTTGGGCGAACTGCTTTGAGGCCGGCAGCGACTCGTGGAAGGCGATGGCCTCCTCGAAGTCGACTTCGCGGCCTGTGTGCCAGTTGTCTCTGAGGTCGTTTGCGATGCGCTGTAGCTGGTCGTCGCTGAGTCGCTCGTCAGTTGGCATAGTCACCCGTCAACCCTGATCTGCTCCGCCTCTGTTGTCGTCAGTTGCAGGTCTTCGCGGAGCATCTCGATTGCCTCCTCCGGGTCCGTCTCCGCGTCGAAGACGCGGTCGAAACCCATCTGTCGGAAGGTCGCCTGCGTCTCCTCGAAGTCGGACTGTCCGACGGCGAGGTTCCCACCGACGTACGTGAGCACGTCGAGCCCAGCGTCGTCGAGCTCGTCGTGCAGCCCCTCGCAGTCCTGGCGGGCGTGCCCGTACAGCGAGGATACCAGTACTGCCTCGGCGTCATGAGATTTCGCGGCGGAGACGAACTCGTCCTGTGCGGTCTGGACACCGAGGTTGATGACCTCGAAGCCTGCGGCCGAGAGCGCCTGCTCTAGAATCGTGATGCCGACGACGTGCGCGTCGGAGCCAATCACGCCGAGGATAACGGTCCGGGGCATGTACTACCCCGTCATCGGCGGGCAGTGATAAACCTAATGGTCTTTCATGATAATATGGCCTTAAGGAATTTATAACGGACATTCAAGAAGGTTTATGCGGCCGCCCCGTCGTGGTTTTTGCATGGGTGCGCTTGACGACTTGCGTGTGCTCGACCTGACACAGGTCCTCGCCGGACCGTACTGTACGATGTTGCTCGCAGACATGGGCGCGGACGTGGTAAAGGTCGAACGCCCCGGCGGCGACCTCATCAGGTCGAACCCCCCGTTCGTGAGTGACGGCGACGAGGAAGCCTACGGCGGCTACTTCCAGAGCGTCAACCGTGGGAAACGCTCGCTCGAACTCGACCTGGGGGCCGATGCGGACCGCGAGGCGTTCCTTTCGCTCGTCGAGCGTGCAGACGTCGTGGTTGAGAACTTCAAGGCTGGCACGATGGAGAAGTTCGACTGCGGCTACGAGACGTTGCGAGAACACAATCCGGACCTCATCTACTCCTCCATCCGGGGCTTTGGCGACCCGCGGACGGGCGAAACCCACCGACAGGGCCAGCCGTCGTTCGACCTCATCGCGCAGGCGCTGGGCGGGGTCATGGAAATCACCGGCCAGTCGGATGGCCCCCCGACGAAGGTCGGTCCTGGCGTCGGCGACCTCTTCACCGCCGTACTGAACGCCGTCGGCATCCTTGCAGCCGTGCATCACCGCGAGCGCACTGGTGAGGGGCAGTACGTCGATACAGCGATGTATGACTCGATGGTGTCACTATGCGAGCGGACGGTGTACCAGTATTCCTGTGACGGCGAGTCGCCGACCCGACAGGGGAACTCTCATCCGACGCTGTTCCCGTACGACTCCTTCGAGGCCGCCGACGGTCATGTCGTCATCGCGGCGTTCTCTGACGGGCACTGGGAGGCGCTGTGCGAGGCGATGGAGCGCCCGGACCTCGCCGCGGAGTATCCCGACGCCGGCAGCCGGATTGCGAACCGCGAGTCGCTGCGGGCCGAAATTGCGGAGTGGACCGCCGCTATCGATTCGGAAACGCTCCTTGACCTGCTTGAAGGGCGCGTGCCGGCCGCGCCGGTCCAGAACACCGCCGACATCTTCGACGACCCGCACATCCATGACCGGGAGATGCTCGCCGAGGTGGACCAGCCGGGCGCGGACGATCAGATGACCATCGCCGGCAGCCCAATAAAGATGACCGAGACGATGCCCTCGCCCGGCGATCGTGCGCCGCTGCTAGACGAGCACAGGACGGAACTGCTTGATGAGGCTGGGGTCGATACGGGAACCAATCGAGTGGAAAGCGACGACTAATCGGCAACTGCCGGCAATTTTCACCACATCAGGGCAGGACCATTATCTATCATGAGCCGTAGAATAGGCTATGGTCGAAGTTCCAGATGCGCTCAGTACATTGTTCAGTGCCCAAATAGAGACGGACGGGGACCGATATATTGTTGAAATTCCGAAAAGTGAAGTATCTCACGGTGCAGTCTCGCCGGGCGAGACCTACCGCGTCGGCCTGCTCTCGCAGGTCGACGCCAGTGCGTCGGCAACAGCCCAACCGCAGACGCCCAAACAGGACACCGACCCGGAACGAGCCAACACCGGCGTCCCGCAACCGCCAGTCGACGAGGGCGAAATCCGAAACGTGACCATCGAATCGCTGGGCGACCAGGGCGACGGCATCGCCAAGGTTGAACGCGGATACGTCGTCATCGTCCCCGACGGCGAGCCGGGCGATTCGCCGACCGTCGAAATCGAGACCGTCCAGGAAAACGTCGCGTTTGCGAGCGTCGTCGACAACGACGGCCACACTGTATAGCGGTATCGTCGCGTTTTCAGCGGCTCAGTGACCGCCGGGCTGGCCAGACTACGGGGCCGGAGCAAACTGTCACGGCAGGGTCGTTCAACCGACAGACCCCTACTTGAATGGAATCTGTCGGACGTGGTAGAGGTCGAAGAACGACTAGTAATCACAGCATCACAAACGTTTATATGATTTAAATCCGGTATTTAAAACACTATATGGTCGACCCAAAAGAGAGCATTGACATCGAAAATGTCGTTGCTTCGACCGGTATCGGACAAGAACTCGACCTTGAGAGCGTCGCGATGGACCTCGAGGGAGCCGACTACGACCCCGAGCAGTTCCCGGGCCTCGTCTATCGGACACAGGACCCCAAATCCGCCGCGCTCATCTTCCGGTCGGGCAAGATTGTCTGCACGGGTGCGAAATCGACAGACGATGTCCACCAGAGTCTGCGCATCGTCTTCGACAAGCTCCGTGACCTGAACATCCAGGTCGACGACGACCCCGAAATCGTCGTCCAGAACATCGTCAGCTCCGCTGACCTCGGGAGTTCGCTCAACCTCAACGCCATCGCTATCGGCCTCGGGCTTGAGAACATCGAGTACGAGCCGGAGCAGTTCCCGGGCCTCGTCTACCGACTCGACGAACCCGACGTGGTCGCGCTGCTGTTCGGTTCGGGGAAGCTCGTTGTCACCGGTGGCAAGCGCAAAGAGGACGCCGAAGAAGCCGTTGACACCATCGTCGAGCGGCTGAGCGACCTCGGCCTGCTGGACTAACGGCTCAGTGCCAGTGACTGGGCGGCGGCCAGTCACAGCCCGTTTTTCGGTTCATTGCGGTCCCGACGCGACGCGCACAGAGCGATTGCGACGGACAGGAACCCCGCGGTTCAAATACCGGGACGACTAACCCCGTTCCGATGGGAGACTCCGCCTCGACGGGCACAGAGTCCTGGCGCACGTATTTCGGCTTCGACGAGCCCTACGAGAATCAGGCCGACGCCGTCGAACGAGCCATCGAGGCGGGCAAGGCACGCGGCTTTCTCGCGATGGAAGGTCCGTGCGGAACTGGCAAGACGATGGCCGCGCTCACCGCTGGCGCAACGCTAGTCCGCGATACAGACCTGTACGAGCGAATGGTCGTCGTCACGCCGGTCAAACAGCAACTCCAGCAGTTCGTCGACGACCTCCGAGCGCTTAACGCTGGAATCGACGAGCCGTTCGACGGCATCTCACTGGTCGGCAAGCGCGACCTCTGTCCGTACGGTCGTGAGGGCCAGTTCCCGGACGACGTAGGGACACACGACCGCTGTGAGGACCTCAGGGAGGCGACGGCGCGGTTAGTTGAGGACGACGGGCGCTCGGACGGCGCGGCCGTCGCGGACGCCGCAATCGCCGGTGAGGCTGACGATGACCAGTGGTGGGACCCGCGGAAAGGACAGGACCTCGCCGCGGCTGCACGCCCAGATGCGGTCGAGCAATCGACCCTTGGCGACGACACACTTCAGACGGCCGGCGCAGCCTCGCCGTACCGGCAGGCCCAGCCAACGGCTCCAGAGTCGATGGCAGAGGGGTCAGACCCGCCGCTGTACTGTCCGTTCGAGGCGGACTGGTACGCCCGCAACAAGGGCTCGCCCGTCGACTTCTCGGCCGGGGACGAGCACGTGGTGACGATGGACGACTACCTCCCGGCGGCAACGGAGCGCGGGACCTGCCCGCACCGGGTCATGAGCGTGATGCTGAACGAGGCTGACGTTATCGTTGGGAACTACAACCATCTGTTCGACCCGGGCTCTCGCCCGCTGCTGTCTGACGTACTCGACAATCAGACGCTCGTCATCGTAGACGAGGCGCACCGACTCGAAGAGCGCGTGCGAGACCTCCTGTCGGACCGCCTCGGCCGTCAGAGCATCGTGCAAGCGCGCAACGACTGCACGACACTCATCCAGCGCGCCCAGCAGAGCGCCGACCACAAGGCACAGGTCCGTGAGGTGCTGTCAGCCCGCGAAGTCCCGCTGGACGCAGTTGATCAGGCCCGGAAGTTCTACGACGACCTCGTTCGGTGGCTCGACAACCGCATCGAATCCTTCCTCGACGCCGAACACGAGGGCTGGCGCGCGGACCCGTCAAGCCTCCCCGAGCACGACAGGGAGATTCCGCTTCGGGACCCCGACACGGTCGAACAGGACGAACTGACCGAGTGGGCCGAGCGTAAGGGCTACGAGGGCTCGCTGTGGCGCTCGCTGTCGAAGGTTGGTGCGGCCGTCGAGGACGCTATCGACCAGCTCGGTCTGACCCGCCAGCCGGTGTGTGCCGCTGTCGGCGTGCTGGCCGGGCAGTGGTGGGAGCGCGACCACGCAACGTTCCTCCGGGAGATCGAACTGGAGCATTCGCCGAACCACGGCCAGACCCTTGATGCCGATTACCAAGCCGTCTACACGCCGGGACTGCTGTGTTACAACTGCATGCCAGCGACGGCCCTGCGTAACGTCTTCGACGACCTCGGCGGCGGTATCCTGATGAGCGCGACGCTGGAGCCGCTGGACGTGTTCACCCGCGTGTCGGGGCTGGACTCGATGGCCGAGACGGGCTCGACGGCCCCCGACGAGCAATCCGGCGACGGACGGCCGGTCCGGTCGACGACCTACGACCTGCCGTTCCCGCCTGAGAACCGGGCGTCGTACCTCGTCGACGCGACACCGTTTACCGCACGCAACCGCGGCGACCCCGGAACGATGCGGCCGCTCGGCGACAACTGGAATCCAACGCGAGACGAGTACGCACAGGCGCTACGCGCGCTGGCCCGCTCACCGGGCAACGTCATGGTGGCGATGCCAAACTACCGGGAGGCGCGCTGGGCCGGCGCATACCTGCAAGACGCCGTCGAGAAGCCGGTCCTCGTGGACGAGTCATCGAGTAACGAGGAGACCGAACGGCTGAAACGCGAGTTCTTCAGCGGCGATGGAAAAGTCATGGTCACATCGACTCGCGGGACGCTGACCGAGGGCGTCGACTACGACGGCGAGAAGCTCTCGACCTGCGCGGTCGTCGGCATCCCGCTGGTGAACATCGGGTCGCCACGTGTCCGGGGTGTCCAGCGCGCCTACGGTGACGCCTTCGGCGAGGACAACGCCTTCGAGTATGCCCTGACAGTTCCGGCTGTGCGGCGCGCGCGCCAGGCCATCGGCCGCGTCATCCGTGGCGTTGACGAGGTCGGGGTGCGGGCGCTGGTCGGCCGACGGTACACGCCGGACGCGCGGCATTCGGTGTCTCCGTACCTGCCCGCCGGCGAGCGCGAGGAGTTCACCCGGATGACGCCGGATTTCCTCGCGAGCCAACTGGATTCGTTCTGGGCCGACCACCGTGCCGATTAACCGGAATATTTCGTTGGCAGCGGAAGGCATATACATCGTGGAACGAGTGTACCTATAGATGCCCGAGTGTCAGAACTGCGGTGAATTTGTAACCGAGCAGTACGTACGGGTTTTTACACCAGAAGCCGTCGAAGGCCATGGCCCCCGGGTCTGTCCAAACTGTGAGGACAAACTCCGGGACGGCGCGGATGTCCGTGAAGCGCGGTCCTCGAGACAGTAGGACAACTCCTTTTCGGGAAGTACTCAAGGCCAGACAAGCGTAGCTTCTGGCATGAGCGAACTCGACGTCGAAGCGGTCGACGATATTAATGCACCCGCAGGAATCGATGCGGCGGAGTACGTCCTCTACGGCGGAAAAGGCGGCGTCGGCAAGACAACGTGTGCTGCGGCCACCGCGCTGGCCTCCGCGCGCGACGACACGGCGACGCTCGTCGTCTCTACGGACCCTGCCCACTCCCTGTCGGACACGCTGGATGCGGATATCCCGGCGACACCGACGCGCATCCGCGAAGACATCCCGCTGTACGCGGCTGAAATCGACCCGGAGGCCGCCGTCGGCGAGGGACCGCTCGGTGTCGAGGAGGACGCACTGGGTGGCGTGGGCGAACTGCTCGGCGGCGACGGGATGTTTGGCGGAGGTGCAGGCGGTGCAGCGGGCGCAGGTCAGGCCGAGGACCCGATCGGCGGTGAGGAGGGGCTTCTCGGCGGGTCGATGCCCGGAGCCGACGAGGCTGCGGCGCTCCGCCTCTTGCTGGATTACGTCGACGACGACCGCTTCGACCGCGTCGTCATCGACACCGCCCCGACCGGCCACACCCTCCGGCTACTGGAACTCCCTGAGACGATGGACTCAATGGTCGGGAAGATTCTGCAACTCCGCGAGCGGTTTTCGGGGATGATGGACAACCTCACCGGCATGTTCGGCGACGATCAGGACGTCGACGCCGAGGCCGGCATCGAGGACCTGCAGGAGCTTTCGGACCGCATTGAGCACCTCCGGGGGATTCTACAGGACCCACAAAGGACGGATTTCCGCATCGTGATGGTGCCCGAGGAACTGTCCGTTGTCGAATCCGAGCGTCTGCTCGCCCAACTCGGCGAGTTCAACATCCCCGTCAGCACCGTCGTCGTCAATCGAGTGATGCAAGACCCGAGCGAGGTGCTTGGCGAGGACGTGGACATCGCCGGCCCGAACCACGCCGACTGCGAGTTCTGCGCGCGGCGCTGGCAGGTACAGCAAGACGCGCTGGCCCGGTCACAGGACATGTTCCGCGGCCACGACGTACGCCGTGTGCCGCTGTTCGCCGAAGAAGTGCGCGGCGAGCGACTGCTGTCGGTTGTGGCGGCCTGTCTGGACTAAACTGAGCGGGGCGGTGATTAGCGTGTCAGCTTCCGGATGACACCGAACGCTGCGTCGCGCCACCGCGCCGGCAAGTAATCGAGCATAAGCAGTAGCTGTGCGCCCTGTCCGACCGGATACCGCGGTTCAGGGTCGCTGGCGTTGGCAGCGTCACGGATAGTCAGCGCAACTGTCCCAGGCGTGACAGAGAGCGCGTCCTGAATGCCGACGAGGTTCGAATCCTCGTGGGCTTGATACAGCCAGTCGTACGCGCCGGACGTATCAAGGTCATCGAGTTCCTCGTCGGCGCGGTTGTCGAAGTTGGTCTCAACCGGCCCGGGTTCGACGAGCACCACGTCGATGCCGAACTCCTCGACCTCCATCCGGAGCGCGTCACTGAGTCCCTCCAGCGCGAACTTCGAGGCGGCGTAGCTACCCTGATTGGGGAAGGCGATACGGCCCGCGACGCTGGAGACGTTCACGATGGTTCCGTTCTCGCGAGCCCGCATGTGCGGGAGCGCTTCACGGATGAGTCGGTGCGGGCCGTAGAGGTTCACGTCAAACTGGTCGTGCAGGTCCGCCGTCGACACATCCTCAACCGCGCCGAACTGCGCATAGCCGGCGTTGTTTATCAGGCAGTCGAGTCGCCCTTCGGACTCGATAAGCGCCTCAACGACCCGCTCGCACTCCCGCGGGTTCGTCACGTCAAGCTCAGCGGTTTTACAGCCTGCATCTTCGAGGTCTTCGATGTCCGATTCCTCGCGGGCGGTCGCCCAGACAGTCCAGTCGTCGGCCAGGAACGCCTCGGCACTCGCCCGCCCGATACCCGAGGACGCCCCCGTAATCAGCACCGTCTTCGCCATGTGTTGGCCGGGAGAACACACCCCGGGAAGTTATACTGTCGGTTATCCGAACGAGCTACTCGACGGTTGCCTTTGCCTCGTCGGCGTAGCTGTCGGCCAGCCGGGTCGGCTCGGGGAGCTTGTAGCCGTCGGCGGTAGCTTCGACGATATCCGCCGCCGTGCTTGCGCTGACGCGATGGCCGGGACTGACGATGAGCGGGTTGATGTGCCGATTCGGTGAGTCGTACTGGCGCGTCTGGAGTGCGTGGCCAATTACTGTCCCGTCGGGGCAGGTCTCGACGCTGTCGTCGGCTGTAATCGGAATCCGCGTCCCTTCCGGGTATCTCTCGTCGAGGGACTGCTCCGGTGTGCCACAGAGGAGGTTCTTTGCGACGCCGACGGCCGGCACGTCCAGCGTGACGCCGATGTGTGTCGCCAGCCCGGCTTCCCGGAAGTGGATGCGGCCACTACCGTCGACAAGTACCACGTCGGGGTCAGTCTCTAGCTCCGCAAACGCGGCCAGAATTGCGCCGCCCTCACGGAACGACAGCAGGCCGGGAATGTACGGAATCTCGGTGCGTTCGACGGCGCTGACTCGCTCGATGACCTCACCGTTCTGTAGCACGACAATCGCCGAGACGGCCTTGTCGTCGACGAACGCTTGGTCGACGCCAGCGATGAATGGCGGCTCCGTTCGGTCGTCGGCGCTGGTGCTCAGTGTCGTCTGGTCGACGTCCGGTGCATCTCCGGTGCGCGTGATCGCCTCGGGCAAAACGTCCATCTCGTCCTCGAACCGCGCCGCCGCCGCGATATCACGTTGCAACTCCTCCATCTCAGTCTGCGAGAGCGCCGGGTCGGGAACGAATTCGGGGCGAACCGGGTGCACCGTCATGGACGACGCCGGCCCGGACCGCCGGGACCGCCCGGTCCACCAGGGCCGCCGGGGCCGCCGCCACCGCCGAACTGTATCTGGCCGGGCATCCGGGTCTGGCCCTTGATTTTCTGGCCGTACCAGAGCCCGATGATGAGGCCGATAAGATGGGCGAGATGCGCGATGTTGCCACCAAGCAGGCCGGCCCCCATCGGATTGAGCGACCCGAAGATGCTCAACAGGAAGTAGAAGCCGGTGATCGCCCAGATCGGGACGGGAATCAGGAAGTACAGGTAGACGCGGAGGTCCGGTTTCAGGACCGTCAGGAACGCCATGATCGCCAGCGCCGCGCCACTGGCTCCGAGGACACCAGCAGACGTTCCCTGCAACGTCTGGATTGCGATCTGTCCGAGGCCTGCCAGCGCGCCGGACACGAGGAAGAAGATAGCGAACTTCTTCGACCCGATCTGCTGCTCGACGAGTCGGCCGAAGAAGTAAATGATAATCCCGTTTCCGAAGATGTGATAGAATCCGAAGGGGGCGTGTGAGAACACGGACGTAACCCAGGTCCAGATGTACTCAGGGTTGTTCGGATGGAGAACGAACAGCGTCTGGAACGCTTCGCGGCCAAGCGAGAGGATAACAATATGTTCGAGAATGAACACAATTCCCATAATCGCCAGGAACAGATACGTGACGTTCCCCCGGAAGTACGCCAGCGGCCCCCCGGGCCCGGTGTCGATACCGAACCGGTCGGCGACACCGCCGCTCCCTGATGTCTGGCCAGTATTTACACTCTCGTCGAACCCGCTGTCGAACACGCCGCCCGGATCGCTCCAGTTGTCCAGTCCGGGGCAATCGTGGGCCTCGGGAAGCCGGTGTTCCGCACAGTAGGTCCCCCCACAGTGCCCACACTGGTACGGCATGTTCTCCTGCTTTCCACAGGCATCGCACTCCGACATTATACTACGGTAGGAGTGGACGGTGGAAAGGGATTGTGCTTATACTGTCGGCTGTTCGTCTGTGACAACTCTCGCCTTCGTGAGAGAGCTGATATCTCGTGACAGGGACAGTCAACAGCAGGACAGTGGACCGGCCACCGATCGATTATCGCGTAGCTGAGAAGTACCCTGCAAAACCGTACGAGCCAGCGAGCAGCACACAGCAGTCAAACGGCGATTCACTCGCCAATATCGGGGTTGGTTTCAGCGTCTCGAAGCACACCGATCCACGCCGGTTCGCCATCGTACTCGATGGACCCGCCGGAGACCTCGATGGTCCGCGTTTCGCCGTTGGCCTGTCGGCCCTCAAACTTCGAATGGAACGTATCGAGCTCGTCTGAGTCCGCTGCTCGGAGTGACTCGGGAAGTCGGTCGCCGTCGCCCTCTGCCGTGAGGAGAGCCGGGGATTCGTCGATGAGTTCACTCTGGTCATAGCTGAAAATGTCGGCCAGCTTCTGGTTCACGTAGACAAACGTCCCGTCCTGAATGATACAGACGCCCGCCAGCTCCTGTTCGACGAGCCGTTGATACCACGAGAGGGCGTTCCAGAACCGCTGCTCGGTTCGATGTTGCTCGACGGCATTTTCGATTCGGTTGGCGAGAACATCGTATGTGTCTGACCGCCCTCCCTTCTGCATGTAGTCCGTAACGCCCGACGCGATTGCCTCGCTCGCGATCTCTTCGCTACCTTTGCCAGTGAACAGAATAAATGGGATATCCTGATACTGCTCGCGGACGAGTTCCAGAAACTCCAGCCCATCGGTGTTTGGCATATCGTAATCGCTGACGATACAGTCGACCTGCTCTGTCCGGAGGAAATCGAGTGCGGCGACGGCGCTGGTCTTCGTCACGACATCGAAGTCGTCGTTAATGCGTTCGAGATACACCTCGACCAGTTCACCCACCTGTGGGTCGTCGTCGACGTGCAACACGGTACACTGCTGGGACTGCTCGACTTTCGCCAGCGGAATCGGGACCTCTGCCCGCATCTCGTCGCGTCGGTCTACTGATTCAGTCCGGAGAAGCGGTGTATGCCGTGTTGCCACGCGTCGGCTCCCGCTGATGGCTGCACTGGAGAGCTCCACTGTCTTGTCTCCGAGCCGCCACTGTTCCTCAGGAGCCATCTTTCCCCCCGGTGCTGCCGACAAAGCCACCAGTGATCATCAATTGCATCAAGAAAGTAGCGATCGTTGTATACCTCGACCACCCTACGTCCGGCAACTGAAGGGAGCCGGTAGGATGTCTATATTTCGGATAGTCATCAGTTAATTTCCATTCATACATCAATACACAACCCTGATTGTCAGTTACATACCTGCCTACTAAACGTTACTGATGGGGGGTATCGCTAGCGTCTTCTCATGCGTACATACGACTTCCGCGTGTAATTCTCCCACTAAACACGCGATTTAACTCTTGTGCCGGTTGATTTCTGGATTTATCTTTTAATTCTATCCTTAATACAATATATAATATGTAGGAACCATTCAAATAAATTTAATTATCTTCCACCCAACATCCAATTCGTATCATGTCCGATACTACCATGCGCGAATACCTCGCAGAGCACCCAAAAATGGCCGGCGCACTGTTCACCCTCCTGATGTTACTGTCACAGGCAGGGACTGCAGCAGCTAATAATAGTTCGTACTTCGGTCCGTAATTTCAGAGTAGATCAGATACTTTCCAGCTTATTAAGCCGAGTTCGATAGGAAGCTACATCAATCATTTACGAGACAGCTTCAGCTAAATCAAGGGATTTGCTCCAATATAACTTGTCTCCGATCTGCACCGGTACTTTTTGCATGAGAAGGAAATCCTCTAATTCTGTTCTATCGAGCACAAGTGGACCAATCTCGCCGGATGCCAGATGATGACAGGAATAATCATTTACTAAAGGCATGGTAATAGCACCCAATTCGTCGACATCGGTTGGGTACATATTCATGAGTACTTCAAATTCTGTCCCATGAGGAGTTATTTTAAGCATATTCGGTGTCCCTCCCTCTGGCTGAGTAACAGTAACACCACCGTCACCCACGACAATATACTGTCCACCGAGAATGCTCTCACCGCGCGCAATAGTTAGCGCCGCTCGGAGCGGGAAGCCGCAGTTCAACAACCGTGCGACAGTCTCACCGATGCGAACCGCACCGTCGTTTAGTACTTCGTTAAGCGTGACGATGCCAGCGATTGCGCCCTTTTCGACGAGCGCCAGACCCTGATTATACGAGTTGCAGGCGTTCAGCAGGAAGGTGTCGATGCCGACCGAATCGACCGTCGTCACGTCGAGCTTGCCGTCGGAGCAGACGAAGCCGTCGTGTTCGGTGTGGCCGATATAGTGGAAGAACTCTGCGTCGGTCGTGAGGACCGTTCCGAGTTCCGCCGTCGTCAGGTCGTCGTGGACTGTGACATCGAACGGCAGGTCGTCGCGGGTGCCATACACTTCGTCGACGAGCTGTCGTTCCTCGTCCATCCGGGCGTCGTTCTGGACGACTCGAATCGTGATATCCTCGGCGTTCGTATCGCGGTCGAGTCGGTGTTCGAACGCCGCTTTGGTCAGCTTGCTCGCACCGATAGGAATGCTGTCCCCGATCCAGGCCTGTTCGAGTGAGTCGTGGGCCTGTGGCTCGACGTAGTCCGTATCTGGTGGCGCGGTGGCAGTGTCTGAACTCGCGGCGCGGGTGATGACATCGTCGCGGGTGAACTCGGCCTCGGCCTCCGCCGGAACGCTCGCCTGGTTTAGCCGCTGTTGCTGGTGCGTTCGGACGATAGCGAGGTCATCGACGACGTACGGGAGCTGTTCCGCGTTCGCCGGCACCGGGTCGATGTGCGTTGTCAGCCGCCACTTCGGGATGTGGTCCTCAATAACGTCGTACGGCACCTGCAGATAGGTGGCGACCTGCTCCGCCAGTGGTTGCTGGTACAGCGACTGGAAGTCGAGGTTGACGTAGGGCTCGATAGCTGCTCGCTCGTGCAAGTCGATCTGGTGGAACCCCTCAGTGCGTGTGACACAATCGAGGAAGAAGAGACGCTTGAGCGTGCGTCCGACCTCGGATTCGAAGCCTCGTGCGGTATCTAGCGAGTACGTAAATCCCGTGTCGGTCGTGAGCCGTGGCTCGGATGCGGGGACGAGCGAGGCTCCGAGGTAGTACGAAAGCGGCGCGGCGACGAAGATAGACGCGAGATCGGGCGGGAGTTCGAGCGTGACACCGGTATCCGGACTGTCGATATCCGCTGGGATGTCCAGCGTATCACCGATTTCAAGCGCCGGCGGGTGGCCGCGGAGCGTCGGATAGGAGCGCTCGGGGTCGTGGGCCTTGAGTGCCGACCCGAAGGTTTCGATCGCGGCCATCACGTCAGCCGGCTGCTCGGTCGTCGTGACCGTGGCAGCCGGCCGGTCGTGCTGGGAGCGAGCGCCGATGAGCAGGTCCGTCGGAGCGTCGAACTCGATTCGGGTCCGGTCCGAGTCGACGGTGACCTCGACTTCGGCGTCCTCGACCCGCATATACGTCTTGATCTGCGTCAGCGGGTCAAGGACGTAGTCATCCGCCGGCAGCGTCTCAGACTCGAACTGCGCAACCTCGGCGGCTATCGCTCCGTCGTCGTCACGGACGTACACCATGACCACCGTCGGTAGTTCGATAGCGCGCGTCCGTATCCGGACAGCGTCCCCGACGGGATACTGAAACACGTCGGCCGCCGTCTCCCTGAGCGCGATTGGCGTCGGCGTGTGTATCCGGTAGCGCTGGCGCTCGATCTGGTCAATGACCGCGAGCCCAGGACGGTCGTCAAGCGGTTCGAACGTTAGAGTCATATAATAAACGAGGGGGACAGTATTACTCTCGTACAATGAGAACGGCAGAGACAATGAAAAAGATATCGCCGACCTCGTTTTATTTCAGTCAGGACCGTTCACAGCGTCTCCCAGAAACACGGAGGCTGAACGGGCACACGTGGGTAGAGCAAAAACAGGCGACGCCGTACAACCGCTGGCGACCGATGGGCGAAGCGGGTAAGGGCAACCCGGTCTAAGGCGCTGCTAGTGAAAGAGTTCGAGCGCAAACAGTTGCTGGAGCGCATCGAACGCGACAGCGCGACCGTCGGTGCGAACATTCCCGATGAAATCACCGTGCAGGGCGAGGAGATCGAACTCCAGTCGTTCGTCTTCGAGATCAAGCGTCGGGAGACAATTCCGCGGGGCGAGCGCGAGCGCGTCGAGCAAGCGAAAAAGAACCTGCGGCGCGAGCGTCTCCAGCGCAAGCAACGGATCGAGGACAACGAAGTGAGTTACGAACGCGGCGAGGAGCTTGCCACGGCCATCATCGGCATCGACCGGGCGCTCAACGCCCTCGAACAGCTCGGTGCGGCCAACATCGAGCAGGAAGCGCAGGCTCAGGAGACAGCCGACAGGAAACGCTGGATGAAGTTCCTGCAGAAAGCGCTTGGACACGAGGACGCAGACTCCGGCACGGGTCGTGCCGGACGGAGCTACTAACATGAGCCGGAACGACGAAATCGCAACACTGCTCGAAGAGTTCGCCGACCTGCTAGACGCCAAAGGCGTCGAGTACAAGCCCCGGGCCTACCGCCGGGCGGCCGAGAACATCAGGGACTTCCCCGGCGCAATCGAGGGGCTGGCCGCCGAGGGCGAGGACAGCGTTGGTGAAATAGACGCCGTCGGCGACGCCATTTCTTCGAAGGTGGTCGAATACGTCGAGACCGGCGAAATCGAGGAGCTGACCGAACTCCGCGAGGAGCTTCCCGTCGAGATGGACGCACTCACAGCGGTCGAGGGGGTTGGGCCGAAATCCGTCGGCTCGCTGTACGAGGCGCTGGGCATCACCACCCTTGATGAACTGGAAGCCGCCGCCGAGGCCGGCGAGATACAGGCGGTGTCGGGCTTCGGCGCGAAAACAGAGCAGAACATCCTCGACAACATCGACTTCGCCCGTGAGGCCCACGAGCGGTCGCTGCTCGGCGAGGCCCGACCGTACGGTGACCGGATTCGGAGTTACATGGCCGCCGGTGACGCCGTGACCGAGTGCGCGCTCGGCGGCTCGATTCGCCGCTGGCGGCCGACTATCGGCGACGTGGACGTGCTCGTCGGGAGTACCGACGCTGAGGCCGTCGTCGAGCGGTTCGCCGACTGGGAGGGACTCGACCGGGTTATCGAGTCCGGCGAGACGAAAGCCAGCGCCTACGCGGACGACGTTCGGGTCGACCTTCGGATCGTCGACCCATCGGAGTTCGGTGCGGCGCTACAGTATTTCACCGGCAGCAAAGACCACAACGTGGCAGTCCGAAACCGCGCCATCGAGCGGGACCTGAAAGTCAACGAGTACGGCGTCTTTGATGTCGAGGACGTCGAAGACGATGACCAGCGGGCTGGCGAACTGGTGGCCAGCGAAACCGAGGAAGCGGTGTACGACGCACTGGGAATGGACTGGGTTCCGCCGGAACTCCGCGAGAACCGCGGCGAAGTCGAGGCCGCCGCGGACGGAGCGCTCCCCGACCTCCTCGCCGAGGGCGAAGTTCGCGGCGACATCCACACCCATACGAACTGGTCGGACGGCAGCAACAGTATCACGGAGATGGTCGAGGGCGCGGCCGCGTTCGGCCACGACTACCTCGCCGTCACGGACCACGCGACCGGGCCGGGGATGGTCGGCGGCGTCGGCGTCCCGGATGAGAAACTCCGCGAGCAGTTGACCGAGGTCGAATCGGTTGCGGCGGATGCTTCCATCGACGTGTTCACCGGCGTCGAGGCCAACATCGCCGCGGACGGCAGTGTCTCGGTCGCCGACGACCTGCTGGCAGAACTGGATGTCGTGGTCGCCTCGCCACACGCCGCGCTGGACGGGGACGGCACAGACCGCCTCGTCGCGGCCGCACAGCACCCCGACGTGAACGTCATCGGCCACCCGACGGGGCGCTATCTGAACCGTCGAGAAGGGCTGGACGTGGATGTGGAGCGGCTCGCATCTGTCGCTGCCGACAACGACACGGCGCTGGAAATAAACGCCAACCCCGCCCGGCTGGACCTCGGCGGTGGCGCGGTCAAGCAGGCCGTTGAGGCTGGGGCGACAATCGCCATCAACACAGACGCCCACAGCCCGGGTAACTTCGAACTCTTGCGCTACGGCGTCCACATGGCTCGGCGGGGCTGGGCCGAGACGGACAACGTACTGAACACCCGCGACGCCGAGGGTCTCCGCGAGTTCCTCGATGCCTGAGCACACCCCTAGCGACCGACTCGCGCTTGATGCGATGCTCGGCAAACTCGCCACCTATCTGCGGATGTGTGGCTACGACACGGCGTACGCGCTGGACCGGGACGCCGAGGCCGATGACGACCTCCTCGACATAGCGGAACGTGAGGACCGGCTGGTGATTACCCGGGATAGTGACCTCGCCACCCGCGCACCCGAGAGTGTGCTCCTCAGCGAGCGAGAGATTGAAGACCAGCTGCGAGAACTCGCAGACGCCGGCTTCCGCCTCTCGCTGGCTCCGGAGCCGGACTACTGTGGCGTCTGCAACAGCCCGGTCGAGGAAGTCGACCCGGTAGAACCGACGCCGGAGTACGCACCGAGTGCAGGTGACGAGCGGGTCTGGCGCTGTACCGACTGCGGGCAACACTTCTGGAAAGGGAGCCACTGGGCGTCAGTCGAGGCGACGCTGGAAGACGTATAGAATACAGAAAATTACCGGGCGTCGCTACAGTTCTTCAGCGACGGCGACAGCCTCGTCGGTCGTCCCCTCGACGACCACGCCAGTCGTGACATCGTCTTCAGTCCAGTAGACCACAGCCCTGTCGCCGCGTTCGATTGCGGTCGCGTTCTGGCCGTTCACCTGCACCGCCGTCCCGTTCTCCGCATCGTCCAGATAGCTCGATGCGCCGGTCGCGGTCAGAACCGTCACGTTCTCGCCGTCAGTGTCGTACTGCTGTGCCACAGCCGTACTCTCGGGCCGGCTAATGTACCGGGCTTCTTCGAAGGTCCCGTTCTCGTACTCTGGCAGGTCCAGGTCCGTCGCGGACTGGGCTGCGTCGTATGAGTCGTACGTCTCGACGGTCGTAACGGCAACTCGGTCAGCCGGTGGGGCGAACTGGCTGTCGTCGATGCTGACGTTGAAGTTCGTCTCCTCGACGGTGAGTTCCGTCCGGTTCGTCCCGTCGTCAGTGGTCATCTTGTGGACGCGGTAGTCCTCAGTATCGACCCACAGCGTCGTGTTCGGCGCGTCGATGCTCTCGTTGGTCGGTTCGAGGTCGAGAACGTACGTCGATTCGCCGTTGACCTCCTCAGTTCCCCGGAGCGTCGCAGTGACGTTCTCCTCGGGAACCGGGTCGGTGGTGTCGTTCATCGCCACGGATTCCTCGGTCAGTTCGCGGGCATACGACTGGTTCTCGCCGACCGCCCAGACGACGGTCCCATTCGTCCCCATCTCGTAGGACCGGTTCTCACTTGTGACGGCGGCCCACGTCTTGTTCGGCTCAGCGGCAGCGTACTCCACCGTCGCAGTCTTCGATTCCGAGTCGTTCGTGACGGTCACTGTCGCGGTCCCGGTAATTGTCTCGGCCGCGTCGTAGCGCTGCTCGGTCTCGTCGAGCACGTCGTCGCCGGATGGCTGCCCCATCTGCTCGAAGCCGGAAACGCCGGCGACTGCCCCCACAGCCAGCAGTCCGATGGTGACAAACACAGCGACGATAGCCAGTCTCCGTCCGGTATCGGCTGTCATTGTCCGGGCTTAGGACTGGAATGGTAAGTGGGTTGCTCCTGTCACAGCGCGGACTACTATGACAGAGGGCGAACCCCTCATTGCCGTCCAGTCCGTACGCGTGGCCGTGAGCGAGTCAGCGAACACGACTGTCCGCGTCGACGGCGTCAGCAAGCAGTACGACCTCGGCGGGACGGTGACGGCGCTGGACGACGTGAGTCTGGACCTGTCGGCGGGGTCGTACACGGCGGTGATGGGACCGAGCGGCTCCGGGAAGAGCACGCTGTTGAACCTCATCGGCGGGCTGGACACGCCGTCGTCGGGGCAGGTCGTGGTCAACGGACAGGACGTTTCGGCGGCCAGCGAGGCCGAGCGGGCCGACATCCGCGGGACAGAGGTCGGGTTCGTCTTCCAGACGTTCAATCTCATGCCGCGACTCTCCGCGGTGGAAAACGTCGCTCTGCCGCTGGTCTTCGACGGTTGGGACCGCGCCCGCCGCCGCGAGCGGGCGAGGTCGCTCCTCTCTGAGGTTGGACTCGGCGACCGCACCGACCACGTCCCCTCGGAACTCAGCGGCGGCCAGCGCCAGCGGGTCGCCATCGCCCGTGCGCTGTCGACCGACCCGGCGTTGATTCTCGCCGATGAGCCCACCGGCAACGTCGACACGGACACCGGTGCACAGATACTCGACCTGTTCGATGACCTCCATGCGGCGGGCAATACGTTCCTGCTGGTGACCCACGAGCGCCACGTCGCCGAGCGGGCGGAGCGAATCGTCCACGTCGAAGACGGCCACATCCAGTCCGTCGAGGACGTCTCCGGGGGCGAACACTGATGGACACCAGCGAGAGCGTCCGCATCACGCTCCGGTCTATCAGGGCGCACAAGCTCCGGTCGGCGCTGACGGTCGTCGGCGTCGTTATCGGCATCGCGTCGGTCATCACGTTCGCCACGTTCGGGGCCAGTGTTGAGGCCGAAATCGTCGGCGACATCGAGACATCGAACGCAGGCAACATCTACGTGTTCGGAACCCCGTCCGGCGATGACGACTTCGACCGGACCCTCCAGCCGGTGTTTACTGAGCACGACATTCAGGAGCTAGAGGGGATTGCTGGGGTACAGGCGGTGCTCCCGCGTGGTATCGTCCAGACACAGTCGGTACGGCACGGGAATCAAACGCTTGCTAGACAGCAGGTCACAGCGACGCGGCCGGCCAGTTTCACGCCGGGGGTCCTCGTCGAGGGGCGCTCCTTCGAGACCGACGAGAATGCCGTCGTTGTCAACGAACGCATGGCCGGCTCGTTCTCCGAGAACATCACCACCGGTGAGCGCCTCACGATGACGATGCCTGACGGGAGCGAGCGGAACGTTACTGTCGTCGGCGTCGTCAACGGGACTCGCGGGGAAGTCCCGGTTAGCGAGTTCGCCCGTCAGCCCCGGGTGTATGTTCCTATCGACGCCTTCTATGAGTCTGTCGTCGAGAGCCCGTCGGCGGGTGTGCGGCAACGCGCGTACCCGCAGGTAACCCTCGTCGTCGACCCGCGAGAGATTCCGGAGACGCAGTCGGAGATTCAGACGTACCTCTCCGGTGAGTCCGACGCGCGGTCACTCTCGGCCGACGACACGGAGCTGGTCGCCCGGTCCGGGAACGACTTCGTCGAGGAGATCAGCGATGTCATCGAACGCATCACGCGCTTTGTCACCGGCATCGCCGTCATCGCACTCGTCGTCGGCGCTATCGGCATTGCTAATGTAATGCTCGTCAGCGTCACCGAGCGGACCCGCGAAATCGGCATTATGAAAGCCGTCGGCGCGCGCAACCGTGACGTGATGCAGGTGTTTCTCGTCGAGGCCGCACTGCTCGGAACGCTCGGCTCGCTGCTCGGGGTGCCGCTCGGACTGCTCGTCGGCTACGGGGCGACGCGGTACGCTGAAGTGACCTTCTCGCTCGCGCCGCTGTGGATGGCGCTGGCGGTCGGCGTTGGCGTACTGGTCGGCGTCGTCGCCGGCCTCTACCCGGCGTGGCGAGCGGCGCGGGTCGACCCCATCGACGCACTCAGACACGAGTGAGCCTTACCCGGATTCAGAACACCGAAATACGTGGTCGTCGTACCGACGCGCCATGACCCTCTCGGAGGAGGCCCGCGAGCGGCTCGCCGACATCGTCGAACTCCAGCCGACGAAAAACGGCGAGCTACAGGAGCGCTGGGACATGGACAGCGGGAGCGAGGTACACCAGTACCTCGAAGCCGAACTCAAGGAGTACTACTACCGCAACGACAACAGCCTCATCTGTGCGACGCCGGAGGCGACGACGCTCATCGACGGGGAGGACTCCGAACGGATACAGACGGTGACAGTCACCTCGCTCCAGCAGGCTGTCGTCGACGTGATTGCCGGCCCGGATGAGGAGAGCCAGAGCGTCGTCGCCGTGTTACACGCCCTCCGCGAGGTCGGCGAGGACCGAGATACCGACGACGTTCGTTCTGCGCTCCGGAGCCTCGCAGACAAAGGTATCGTGGAGACAGTCGAGAAGACCGTCCCGACGTTCAGGCTGGCCGTTCCGCGCGGCGAGCTAGATATTGAGCTGTCCGAGGAGTGAGGGCGGACCGCGGTGTCGGTCAGCTACTCTGACAGCCCCGGCCGCTGGCGGCGTCGTCGCCGCGCTAACAGCCGCTTTATTGCCCTGCCCGGCCCGCCGTCAAGCGGCCAGTCCTTCGACCGCCACGTCGGCGGTTCCGGCTCGTAGGACGGACACTGCCCCCGACACTCCGCCGCTGTCGGTAGACACTCCTTTGCAGCGCAGTGGGGGTACACGCCAGTCTCGCCGGCAGTGAGCTGGAAGTGGCGGCAGTCGGGGCGCATCGTGTCCGCGTAAGCGCGCCACCCGCGAGCGTACGCCCGCTCAGCGATGGCGAGACGCCGCTCGTGCTTCCAGTCGGTGTCTACGTACTCGAACCGGGCGGCGCTGGTGTCATCGTCCGGTCGGTCCAGAATTCGCGTTCCGGGCTCAGCCACTGACAGCGACCGCGGTTGCCAGACCGCCTCAGCCGTTCCGGATTCGGAGTCGACCGTCAACACGCCGGCGGCTGCGGGCAGGTCCGCCAGTAGAATCGGCTCCACACGCTCGTCGGTCGCCGCCGTCGCAACCCACACCTCATCGGCCAGCGAGAGCGCGATGTCCCGCTCCAGTTGTGGGACGAGATTCCTGGCGGCGCTGGCCGTCAGGTCGGGCTTGTTCTCGATGGCGACGACCCGCCGGAGCCAGTCCGGATAGGGACGTACCCGACGAATTTCGATGCGATTGCTGCGCTTGCGAGTCTCAATGGCATCACGGTCGGCCGCCTCGTGAATCGACTCCCGGACGTACCGCCACGGGTAGCCCGGGTCAGGCAGCGCATCGCGATAGTAGGTCCAGTCCGCCGGCGCGTTCTGCAGGACGTGCAGGTGGTCCGAGTCAAACGCTTCGGTGCCGAATTTCGCCCGTTCCCGGAGTCCATCGGGATCGCACTCCAGTACAATCGTATCCCAGCGGCGGTGTTTCGTTCCGAACTGTCTGGCGACCAGCACCGCCGCGTCGTCGGACGGCGACCACTCGCGCTCGGCCCACTGGCAGACGGACAGTTCGAAGGCAAACTCAGAGGTGGCCGACACGGCCGACCGTTCGACGGTCGACAGCAAAACCTTTTATTGTGAGACCGGCCCGGTCAATATCATTCCATAATCCCTCTCATATGACACTATCTCTGGTTGGTGTTATTTTATTTATATAATGCTACGAAAGTTTTATTTTTTCGGACGAAAGGCTCACTAGTGTATGGATAAACATCCACGAGCAAACCTCGAAAAGAAGGCAGGGCTCGGCAAACGATTCGCGGCCCGATTCCTCGACGGATTCCTCATCGCCATCGTCTTTGGAATCATCTTCTTCGTCATCGGCGGCGTCGGCGGTGCCGCTTCCGGCGAGAGCAACGCCGCTATAGCAGGGTTAGCTGGAGCCTACCTCTTCATGCTGATCGGATTCCCGTTCGTATACTTCCTCTATCACACGATCATGGAGGCAATGTACGGCTACACGCTCGGGAAACACGCACTCGGGCTCGTCATCGCCGACGAGAGCGGCGGCGGCATCACATGGGTCGACTCGATCGTCAGGAACGTGTTCCGACTCATCGGCTTCTTTTTCTCGCCGTTTTCGGCGTTGCTGGCCGTAATTCTCATCGCGGTGAATGACGACGAACAGCGTCTCGGCGATATGGCTGGAAGCACCATTGTCGTCGAACAGGCCTAACGAAGCCGAAAACGCCCGTTTCGAACAGCAAGCGAGAGGGCTATCGCTGTCTCCGGCGGCAAGTCGACTCCCGCTACGAGACCGCTACTCCTCGCCGTCTTCCCGTTCGTCGAGGAACCCGTGTGCCTGTTCGAGTATCTCGCGGGGGCCGTCCTGCGTGACCGTGTTGATGGCCTGCTCGTAGTCGCGCCACTGCAGGTCGCGGTGTTCTGTGGACAGTTCAGCTGACGCTTCGAACGATTTCGCGACGAACAGGTGGACCGTCTTGTGGATGGTATTGCCGTTCGCCTCGAACACGTAGTCGTAGTCTTCGCGGAACCCGTCTAAAAGCCGGAAATCGCCGATACCGGCCTCCTCTTTCACTTCGCGTATGGCGGTCTGCTGGAGTTCTTCCTCGCCCTCAACGCCGCCCTTGGGGAATTCCCAATCGCCGGGTCGGCTCTTGAGCAGGAGGTACTCCCGCCGGCCACGCGTATCGCGAAAGAGGATGGCTCCCGCGCTCGTGGCCTCTATCATTATCGGATTTTATGACACCGCTACTTAAGAGAATATCGGAGACACAACGGAAACAGATGGCCTTTTGTCACTCGCGGCTGAGTGTTCGTCTACAGATGCCCTTCGTCACAACGCTGACTTTCACCAGTGGGGACCGACACCGCCTCGAAGACACTGTCACAGAGATTAAACAGAGTGCCGAGCAGAAGGGAGTTGAACTCAAGGGCCCGCACCCGAAGCAACCTCAGGAGTTGCGGATTCCACAATCGAAATCGCTGGGGCCAGACGGTGGCCGCTTCGACTCCTGGACACATACCGTCTACACTCGGACCATAGAGATTGTCGGGTACGAGGAGTTCGCCCGGGACGTTACCCAGCGTACTTTCCCGAATGCAATCCACGTTGAGGCCGGCGTCGAACAGCGGACGCAGGTCGGCAGCGGGTCGTAGGGCCGCCGTCCGCTCCTGTGGATTCTTATAAGTAACTGTGACCCGTTTCGCCGACATGAACGAGGCCCAACAGGAGCGGCGCAGGTCCGTCCGGCGTGACCTACACAGCTGCCCTGAACCCGCGTGGCGGGAGTTCTACACTACCAGTCGCATCGTTGAGGAAATCGAGCGAATCGGCGTCGACCAGTTGTATATTGGTCGGGATGTCGTGGACGGCGATGCGCGGATGGCAGTCCCCGACGGCAATGAACTCGAAGACTGGCAACGGAAGGCCCGTGACGCCGGTGCCCGCGAGGACGTGCTGGAGGCCGCCGCCGGAGGATTTACTGGGGCTCTCGCTGTGCTCGAACAGGGTGAGGGACCGACCGTCGCGCTCAGAGTCGACATCGATGCGCTACCGATAACGGAGTCAGACAGTGTGGCACACGCCCCAGCGACGGAGGAGTTCCGTTCAACAAACGAGGGGTACATGCACGCCTGCGGGCACGACGCCCACGCGACGATTGGCCTTGGCGTGCTGGAGGCAGTGAAAGAGAGTGATTTCAAGGGGACGTTCAAAGTCGTCTTCCAGCCGGCCGAAGAGGTCATCGGCGGCGGGAAGGCCGTCGCCGAGAGTGGACATCTGGATGACGTGGACCACTTGCTGGCGATACACATCGGTCTCGATCATCCGACCGGAGAGATTGTCGCCGGCGTCGGCGGCTTCCTCGCCGTTCGGCAGTTCCGGGCGGCCTTCACCGGCGAGACGGCGCACGCCGGCGGGCATCCGGCACAGGGACGGGACGCTGTGCAGGCCCTGGCGACCGCCGTACAGAACCTCCATGCGATTCGCCGGCACGGTGACGGCGCAACGCGTGTCAACGCCGGGGTTGTCGAGGGCGGCACAGCAACGAATATTGTCCCCGGAGAAGCGACGCTGGAAGGCGAGGTCCGCGGCGAAACGACGCCACTCAAGGAGTACATGAGCGAGCGGGCAGACACCGTCATGTCGTCCGCGGCCGAGATGCACGACTGCGAGGTCGCTATCGAGACGACCGCAGAAGCGCCGAGTGCGGTGAGCGACGATGCGCTCGCGGGTGTGGTGTACGATGCGGCAGACTCAGTTCCCGGCGTCACCAGCCGCCTCCGGACTGACGACCTCGGCGGAAGCGAGGACGCAACCTACCTGATGGACCGCGTCCAGAACCACGGTGGAACGGCGACGTTCGTCGGTATCGGGACTGACCACCCCGGCGGCCACCACACGCCCCTGTTCGATATCGATGAAGACTCGCTGACTATCGGTATCGATGTCGTCACTGAAGCGATCAGCCAACTGAGCGGCTGAATACGCTACGGTGCTTCCCAGCTGGCAAGCTGAATAGATTTGCCGCTGTCCGGCGACTTCCAGTTCAGCGTAACTGCCGCATCCGAGAGGTCAGACGCCTTCGAAAACGTCACACGTGACCCGGCCGTGATTTTTGAACCCGCCGCCGGCGCGCCACTGAGACTTGTGAAATCGTGCTGTCCGTTGGCAGTTGAAGCACCGCTAACGGTGATATACAGATTTCCAGCCTGAATCGAGTCACCGCTCCGGTGTTCGATTGTCAGGCTATCAGGACTCCCAGACTCATAATCGAAGGTAAACGCCGCCTGTGGCGCGTTTTGGCCGAGATTCCCAGAGCCAAAATCTAAGAAGAACGTCGCTGCTGTGGCCGCCAGCAGCACCGTTATTGCAACCATTAGTATAACTCCCACAACTGGTGAGACTGCACTATCGTCGGATTTGAATCTGCGTGCTAGCATGATTGACCCCCACTTGGGCGACGGTCGACACGCTGTCGCCGTCTCGGTGACCCCCCGGTCGACCGACCCCAGTGTGACTTCATTTTGATATCATGTTGTTAAATAATAAAACTTGTTGTTCAAAACTATATTTTACGAATTAATCAACCACTATCCAGATTGCCGTCAAAAACGATAGTTCCGCCGCTGACAACAGGACCAGTATATCAGAATCAGCCGAAAACGCAACGAACTGTCGAATCAGTACTTCGGCTCTGCGCCAGTGACCTCGTAGATATCGTCCATAATCGAATCACGCTCGCGTTGCCAGGCCTCGAAGCCGCTACGGTCGCTGGGGTAGGATTCGTAATGCTCCAGCAGCCGGTCGGCGGCCTTTTTCGTCTGGTAGAGGTCCCGGATAGTCCCGAGGTGGCCGATGCTCTTGACGGCCATCTTGAGTTTGAGTCCGAGCCCGATACTGGTCGAACCGCCGTACAGCGCTTCGGCGAGCTTTTCGCCGGGCAGCGCGGCCAGCAGCGCCATCAGGTCGTCGACGTCGTAAGCGGTGGTGAAGATGTTGTATACGTCAAGCGCCGCATACCGGGCGCCGAAGTGGTCCATCACGCGCTCGTTGTACTCCCAGAGGGCGGCTTCGTCGTCTGTCCGTCCGGCTTCGATAGTCTCGATAGCCTGCTCAGCGGCGTAGGTCCCAGCGTAGGCCGCCCCAGCAATACCGCCGCCGGTCGTCGGGTTGACGTGTCCGGCAGCATCGCCAACGGCCATGAATCCGGGCGCAACAGCGGAATCGTACGGCCGGCGCGTCGGCAGTGCAGCGCCGAGTTTATCCTGTACCTCTGCGCCCTCGAACTCGCTTCGGCCCTGAAGGTCGCGTTTGAGGTCGTCGACCAGTTCCATCGGCTCCTCGTTCATCTGGAAGCCGAGGCCGGCGTTGATTTCCGTGTCCGTGCGCGGGAAGTACCAGAGGTAGCCGGCGGAGCGCTCGGTCGGCTTGAACACGAGCGCGTCGTCCCATTCTACCGGTTCGTCGACTTCGATTATCTCGCGGTATGCCGAGCAAAACTGCGAGTACTGGACGTTTGTATCGAAGGTCGCGGCTTCGAGGTCGGTCTTGTCCTGCAGAATCGACAGCGCGCCGGCCCCATCGATGACCATGTCACCCTCGTATGTGACAGGGTCGCCTTTCCGCATGGCTTTCACGCCGGTCACACGGCCACTATCGTCCTGTAACACGTCCTGAACCACCGTATCGTAGTGGAACTCCACACCGCTGTCGTTTGCGCCTTCGATGAGACAGCGACCGTACTCCCAGCGGTCGATGACGGCGAGTTCGCCCGGGACAGGGATTTCGAGAACGGTGTCCTCCTGTGGGATCTCGAACCGGCCGTGGTCGACATCCGTGTTGGTAAACGCCGGTTCGAGCTGGGACTTCGGGATCGCATCGGGGAAGTCGCTGGCTCCTTTTAGTGCGTCCCCGCAGGCGATGTGGCCGGCCTCGGTTTCGTCTTTGCGCTCTACGATGACGACGTCGTAGCCCGCATCTGCGACGGTCGCAGCGGCGTAACAGCCGGATGTCCCGGCCCCGACGACGACAACGTCCACGGACACGGTCCGTGCCGTCGCCGACGCACCGTCGGCGTTGCCGTCCTGATGTGTGGTCATGCACTCTCGTCCTGCCCGGAGAGAGAAAATTATTCCGCTACGGGTTTCAGACGGACTGCTAGAACAATCTTTCGAGATGAACGGCCGACTGCGGGTGCTCGGTACAGCATTGACGGATAGCAGTCCGTTTCGCTCCGGGGCGGCGGTGATAAAGAGTTTTGCTGGGGGGTATCAAAAGGCCGAATATGACCGAGCATACGGTGACATTTGTGGGGACAGGTGAGGAGATCACCGTCTCTGAGAAGGAGACGATTCTCTCGCGGTGTATCGAGGAGGGTATCGCACAGGAGTACTCCTGCCGCGTGGGGATGTGCTTGGCCTGTTCGGCGGAAATCGTTGAGGGGTCGGTCACCCAGCCTGCTGCCCGTGGACTGACCGACCGAGAACGGGAGAACTACGCACTGACCTGCATGGCGCGCCCACAGTCGGACCTGAAACTTGACCGTGGAAAGTACCCGCCCAGTATTGAAGGGGATGTCAGTCCAGAGGACGGCGACCCCACACCTGCGGACGACTAGTAGGAACTGGATACCACTAACATATGGCTTGCTAGATGGTCTGTAAATACCTTTAACATACGCCTCAGATCTGGCCTGATATAGAGCGGTCAAACCGCGAATGAAGGACAGGTCATATAAGCAAGTGGCTCCTATAGAGTGATGACTACAGCGTCAGCGGACGGCCTTCGACGACTGATACACGCTTCCCCAACCATGACCAGCCGCGTATACAGACTTCACTCGACACTTGAACTGCCACTGGAAGACGCATACGATTTCTTCGAGGATCCGGACCTTCCACCTGAAATCGCTGACATCGACATCACCCGTCGAAATAATACGCTAATCGTCAGCGCCGTCGCCAAAGACGACTCCATGAGCAAGTACACCCCGACGGCCCAGCTCAAGGCGAGCGTCACGGAGAACCGGGTGTACGAGGAGGACCCCGACGAGATGGGGCCGCCCGGGGCCGCGAGCACCGGAAGCGCCGGCGGTGGCCCCCAGTGGGGCGCACTCGAAGAGGAAGAAGAAGAGATCGAGTCCGAGCTCGTCGAGTACGCCTGCTTCAAGGGCGACCGCGAGACCGTGCTCCAGAATACTGCACTCCAGTACGCGATGTTCGAGGTCCTGTGTGAGGTCGCGAAAGTCGCTGAAAAGGGCACGCTGACGGCGATTGCTGCGGTTGACGAGGAACTAACGGCTGTTCGGATTGTCGATGGGGAGGAACGACCTGCCGCGATCAACGTTGCAGAGGAGCCTCGCGACGGCGAGGAAGAAGAGGGCGTCAACTGGCGCGACAACGAGTTCATCTCGTAACGCGGTCTGTCACAGCGTCCAGTCACGGATTCAATTTTCTCGAGCCGCAGCCCAACACTGTGTAGCCGACAATCCAAGCCGCTATGCTGGTGTAATGCCTGAGAGGTCGGTATCTGTAAACCGTGACGCAACTTCGATGGTGAGGTTTGCTTCGATGTAGGCCGCAATCACGATGAGCACGGCAGCCGTCGCAAGCAGCCATCCGGCTTCCCGGATATCCTGTCCAGTGACTAGCTCGTTCGTGCGGCCGCGGATGTACTGGATTGTGTGCCACCCGAACCGGAGCCCGACGGCGGCGACAATAAGCAGTGCAGGGATCTCGATGAGGCCGTGCGGGACAATAAGCGCGGCAACGACGACGGGTGAGACCTGCTTGAGTGCGATGCCGACGACGACGCCGATGAGCAGGCCGTTCAAGACGAGCGAGAGCACCGTCATCGAACCGAGCGAGATAGCACCGAGTGCCATCACGAGCAGTGCGCCGAGGTTGTTAATTGTTAGCGAAAGCGTCGTTAGCTCTGCCGGCATAAAGGGAGTATCGCCGGTCGTTCCAGGGTTCTGGAGCCATTCAGCGGGGATCTGGCTGCCGAGTCCGTAGCCGAGCAGGACACTGACTACCAGTATCAACGCGGCCACGGGGACATAGTGCAACAGCCAGCGGTGAAAGAGACGGGCTGGGAGGCTTGGGCGGTCGTCCATACCATACCTTTCGGACCGGCACCAAAAAACCCGAGTGACCTACCGGGGGTAGTGTTTAGTTAGTAGCATTGTGCCAGCGAGCGAAACTCAGCAACCAATTTTCGGCTGTTTCCGGTTCGACATGGCTAAAGCAATTCGAAAACGACGAGGTTCGTCGCTTTAGTTCTCGAAAAATCCGTTCGACAGCGTTCCGATTTCCGTGGCGAGACATCTGAAATCGGAGTCCAGCTCGTTGCAGTGCAGTTTGAAGATGTTGAGCGCCATCGACGAGAAAGACGGCAGTTTCGACGTCGTGTTTTTGCCGAAGTTCGCGCAAGAAAATTTCTGTGAGAGTGGTCGTAGTCGTCGCAAATAGCCGGATGTGAAGCAGTTCGTTCGACTGCGGATCGGCCGCGGCGTACAGCCAGAACTGCTGATCGTTGATCCGAATCACTGTTTCGTCAAGCGCAATCTGATTCGGAGATTTTCCAGAGTCGGGCTGTAGATCGGCTTTCTGCACCCAATCGTGGACGGCTTTGCGACTGCGTTGGACACCCAGATCTTCGAGTAATTCAACGGTATTCGATAGCGAGAGGCCCGCAACGTGCGATTGAATACCCAACGCCATCGCTGGCTCGGGTGTCCGCTCGCGCTCCACAAAACCCAAATCAATCCAGTCTCTACATCCGCTGAGGCGCGTGATTTCTGCCATGGACAGCTGAAATCACTCTCGCCTCACTTTTCACGCTTAACTAAACACGACCCTACCGGGTGTCCGCAATTTTATTTGCCACCGTCTCACACACCTGTCTATCATCCAAAAAGTACTTGGCATTCGTAATTATATCTCATTACACTATGTCCGAATCAGCAGAGTTCCCGGACTATCTGGACGTTGATTACACTGACGGGGAAGGCGAAGACCCCGCTGAGTACCCAACTGTCAACCACAAGATCGAGAAGGCTATCGAGGTCACGAAGACTGGCCTCGAAGAATACGAGAACCCTGTCGTGATGTGGACCGGCGGCAAGGACTCGACGCTGACGCTGTACTTCGTCAAGGAAGTCGCCGAGCGCTTTGACCTCGAAGTACCGCCGGTTGTCTTCATCGACCACTACCAGCACTTCGACGAACTCATCGACTTTGTCGAACACTGGGCCGACGAGTGGGACCTCGATGTCATCTGGGCTCGCAACGAAGACGTGGGGAACTATGTCGACGAGAACGGTCTCGAACCGGGCGACGACATCCCCGTCGACGAACTCTCCGAGCACAACCAGCACCACATTCGGAACATCCTCGAATACGAGGAGGACACGTTCCCGTTCCTGCTCGACACCTACGTCGGCAACCACCTCCTGAAGACGGTGGCGCTCAACGACACTATCGAGGAGCACGACGTCGACGGCATCCTCTCCGGCATCCGCTGGGACGAGCAGGAGTCCCGCGCCGACGAGACGTTCTTCTCGCCGCGTCACGACCCGGACATCTACCCGCCGCACGACCGCATCCAGTCGATTCTCCAGTTCGCGGAAGCCGACGTGTGGGAAGCCTTCTGGAACTTCGTCGTCCCGGACACAGTCGAGGGCTACCCGGACGAGGGCTACGTCCCGCAGGGGCAGGACGACCTGCCTGAGGGTATCGAGAAGGAAGATGTGCCGGTCTCGCCGAAGTACTTCGCCGGGTTCCGCTCGCTCGGGAGCGAGGTCAGCACTGACAAGTCCGCCGAGGAGCCCGCCTGGCTGCAAGACATGGAGAACACGACCGAGCGCGCCGGCCGCGCCCAGGACAAGGAAGACCTGATGGAGCGCCTGCGCGACCTCGGCTACATGTAAGCGGACGCGGAACGACGCCGGTTCCGTGTCGGTGTTTCTCTTATTGACCCAGTAGCAACGTTCGCCACGACAGACAGTAAGCACGCTGCCGAATCTGCCTGTCGACCGGGACGAGCGGTCTTCAGTAGCTGTCCCCCGGAACTCAGAACCGTCTAACGATGTTCCGTATTATCGATCTAACACTTCGACAGGAGTCGATGGAGCCTGCGCCGCCAGCAATCTCAGGGCCAGTGCGCTCGAACGCACAGAGTGGCCACGCCTGTCGGTACGGACGCAGCAACGGCTACAGGCGTCGACCGCCACCAGTTAGGGAGCCTTGTTCACCCGTACTGAACGATGTAATTATCCGTCCCACAAACTGGTAGAACGCAGTCTAAGCCTCGGTACTCCGTATAAATCGGTCCAAAAAGTGCTATAGACAATTGTCGAGAAAAGGTTTAGGTAATGTCGAACACTACCAGTAGGTGAATGAGTTCAGACCAGTACAACTGTCCGAACTGCGGGGCGGAATTGAGCTACCAGACGACGAAGCACAACGGCTGTTCGAACTGCGGTTTCGTTCCACCACACAGTGCTGAGTAACGCGGATTGGGCTGAGTTAGCGGACGCGCTGTTCTGTCGTCGGTAGTTGGCGTGTTCTACGAGTAGCGTGCCGTATTTTGGTCCGACATCTATTTTTCTCGGCTCGCTGTAGCATTGCCTGTGACGGACCGCACAGACCGGGGCGTTCTCGCGGGTGTTATCTTCGCCGTGTTACTGGCGCAGGTCTTGCTGTATCCGGGTGTCGACAGGCTTGTCCAGTCGCTTGGTGCGACGACAGACCTGAACGCGAGTATGTGGTTTCTCGCCGCTGAGTTCGGGGCGTTCGTCGTCTTTGCTGGTGTGTGGGGCGTACTCAGCGACGCCACCGGGCGGCGTACACCGTACATTGCCGGCGGGGCAGGCGCAGGTGCAGTGCTGTACGCCCTCATCGCGTGGCTCCCTGGAGCGGTTTCGCTCTCCTTTGTTGGCGTGCTGGCCTTACGAGTTCTTCAGGGTGGGGCCACTATCGCCGCGTTCTCGCTGGCAATGACGATGCTGATGGACCTCGGCGGCGGCCACGGCAAGAACATGGGTGCGGCAGGCATCGCTATCGGCAGTGGGACGGCGCTTGGGGCGCCACTCGGCGGCCAACTCTACGAAATCCAGACGACGCTCCCGCTGTATGTGGCGAGTACATTGTCGCTTGTCGTCGCAGTGGCCGCGCTGCTCGTGACCGACCGCGCACCGTCGGACGGGCGGTCAGGCCTGGCCGCGACCGTGTCCGGGCTCAAACAGCGACCGACGCTCGGCGTGCCGTACGCTTTCGGGTTTATCGACCGGCTCACTGCGGGCTTTTTCGCGCTTGTCGGCACGCTGTATTTCAGGGAGACGTTCGAACTGGGCCCCGGCGAAACCGGTGTCATGCTGGCGCTGTTTTTCGCTCCGTTTGCCCTGCTGCAGTATCCCTTCGGCGTGCTCTCTGACCGCATCGGTCGAACCGCTCCTATCGTTGTCGGGTCGGTGCTGTACGGACTCACTGTTGTCGGCGTCGGGCAAGCGCCGACGGTGGCCATCGCCGGTGCAGGGATGGTACTAACCGGCGTTATCGGGGCACTGATGGCCCCTGCGACGATGGCGCTCGTTTCGGACCTCGCCGTCGAGACGGAGCGTGGGACCGCTATGGCCGGCTTCAACATTTTCGGTAGCGTCGGCTTCCTCGCCGGCATCCTCGTCGGCGGCACTGTCGCCGGAGCCTTCGGCTACCCCGTTGCGTTCCTCGTCGCCGGCGGGACAGAGGTCGTCCTCGCAGTGCTGGCGCTGCCCGGACTGCTACGACTGGAGAAGCCGACCGAGGACGCCGTCGGCGGCTGACTACGACGCCTCGCGAACCTCGTCCAGCGCCGTGGGGTTCTCGATGCTGGACATATCGCCAAGGTCCTCGCCGCGGTAGACGCCAGCAATTGCTCGGCGGATGATCTTGCCGCTCTGGGTCTTGGGGAACTCATCGACGAACAGCACTTCGCGGGGCCGGAACGGCTTGCCAAGTTCCTCGCCGACAGCGGCGCGGATATCGTCCCGGAGGTCGTCATTGGATTCGTAGCCGGGTTCCAGCACGGCGTAGAGGACGACGGCAGTACCGGTGGTGTCGTCCGGCACACCGACGGCGGCGGCCTGATTGACGGCGTCGTGCTCCATTGCTGCGCCCTCGACCTCCGCCGGCCCGACCTTCCGCCCGGCGACGTTGAGCACGTCATCGGCCCGGCCATGGAGGAACCAGAGCCCGTCCTCGTCTTTCTGGGCCCAGTCGCCGTGGTCCCAGACATCGTCCCAAGTCGACCAGTACTCGTGCAGGTAGCGGTCGTCACCCGACCAGAGCGACCGGGTCATCGAGGGACAGGAGTCCTTGGCGACCAGATAGCCGCGCTCGTGTGTGTCGGCGATTGATTCGCCGTCGGAATCGACGATATCGATGTCCATTCCAAGCCCTGGACCGCCAAGTGTGCAGGGTTTGAGCGACTGAATCGGCATCGGCATGAGGAAACAGCCCATGATCTCGGTTCCGCCGGAGATGTTAATGATAGGACAGTCCTCGTCCCCGACGTGCTCGTAGAACCACTGCCAGCTCTCGGGGTCCCAGGGTTCGCCGGTCGAGCCCAGCAGCCGTAGACTGGAGGGGTCATGCCCCTCCAGCCACTCGTCACCTTTCTTCCGGAGCGCCCGAATTGCGGTCGGCGAGACGCCGAACGTGGTGATGTCGTGCCGGTCGATCATCTCCCAGAAACGGTCCGGCTCCGGGTGGTCCGGCGCGCCCTCGTACATGAAGGCGGTCCCGCCGAAGGCGTGGTTACCGAGCAGCGTCCACGGGCCCATCATCCAGCCGATGTCGCTCACCCAGAAGAACCGATCCGACGGCTTGTGGTCGAAGCCGAAGTAGATCTCCTTGGCTGCCTGCATGAGCGCGCCGGCGTGCGTGTGGACGATGCCCTTCGGTTTCCCGGTCGTCCCGGAGGAGTACAGCAGCATCGACTCTTGATTGCTCGGGAGTTCCTTGGCCGCGTACTCATCGTCAGCTGTCGCTATCGCTTCGTCCCACCACTCGTCGCGGCGGGTCCAGCGGATGGTCTCGTCGGGGTCGTCCGCGATACCGAGGCGGTCATAGACGACAGTGTGTTCGACCGGTGTCGTCCCAAGTTCCTCGCCGGCCTGCTTGATGGCCTCGTCGGCACTCTCCTTGAGGTGAACACCGGAGCCCCGGCGATAGAAGCCGTCACCAGTGAACAGGACGGAGCACTCGGCATCGGCGATGCGGGTCGCCGTCGCGTCAACGCCGAACCCGGAGAAGATCGGCACGGCGATCGCGCCGACCTTCAGACAGCCGTACAGTATCGACGCGACTTCGGGGACCATCGGCATGTACAGACCGACGGTGTCTCCGGTGCCGACGCCGACGGATTCCAGATAGTTCGCTACCTTGCTGGCCTGTCGATTCAGTTCGTGGTACGTAATCTCCCGTACGTCGCCGGGCTCGCCCTCCCAAATGAGCGCGACTGTGTTTCGGGTCGGACTGTCCCGTGCTGCGTGGCGGTCTAGGACGTTGTGGGCAGCGTTGATTGTCCCACCGGCGTACCAGTCGGTGAACTGCGGCCCCTCACTGTTGTCCCGGACCTGATCGTATGCGTCGAAGAATTCGATGTCGAGGTACTCCGGGAGCAGGTCCCAGAACCACTCGACGCCCGAGTCGGGTTCCTCGGGCAGGTCTGTGGTCGTTCGCTCGATGAGTTCGTCGTAGTTGTCGATGTCGTATTCCTGCATGAACTCCCAGACGTTCGTCGATTCGACGAACGAATGGCTCGGTTCGTGGACGATAGAGTCTACGTGGTCTTGTTCGCTCATTGCGTCAGTATTCCGTAGTGTTTGCCTGTCTGGTATAAACCCGTACCGCCGCCCAGGACGCTAGACGCGTGGACTGGTCGGGGAACTTGGTTCCGGGCACCTCGTGGGTGTCGGAGAGACAGTGCATATCCGCACACCACCGTCTCACTCGTACGTTTTTGTCATGCCGCCGTCGAACAGCAGGTCCCCGCCGTTGAGATGGTTGGCGTGGGTTGAGAAGCCGAACACGAAGAGGTTCGCCACGTCGATAGGGTCCATCATCTCCTTGATCCGGGCCTGGCCCAGCATCACGTCATCAATGACCTCGTCGACGCTGATGCCCCGTTGCTCGGCGGTGTCGGGAATCTGGTCGACGACCAGCGGCGTCTTGACGTAGCCCGTGCTAATGGAGAACCCACGGAGGCCGTCACCGCCCTCGGCGGCGATAGACTGTGTCAGCCCCCGAAGGCCGAACTTCGAGACGTTGTAGGCCACCTTATCGGAGGTGACGTAGTGGCCGTGGACCGACGCCATGTTGCCGATAGCACCCACGCCGTCGTCGGTGCCGCGGATGTGCGGGATGACGCGCTTCGACAGCGCGAGCGGGGCACGCAACATCACGTCGTGCATCTGGTCGTACTTCTCCATCGGGAAGTCTTCGATGGCGTCGATGTGCTGGAGACCGGCGATGTTGGCGAGGTAGCGCACGGTGCCGTGAGAAGCCGCGGTCTCGACGATAGCTTCGATGTCCGCGTCGTTCGCAAGATCGCCGGCCACGGTCTCGACGGCCCCATCAAGGTCGAGGTCCGCCGCCGTGTCCGCGACCTCTGCGAGGCCGTCCGCGTCGATGTCCGTGGCAACGGCGGTCACCCCGTTAGCGGCCATCGCAAGCGCCGTCGCCCGGCCGATGCCCGACCCACCACCGGTCACCAGACAGACGGTGTCGCTCGTGTAGTGGTCGTCGTCGGCGAACAGGATCGAGGACTCGTCGATGGGCTCGACTTCGAGCCGTTCGTGAGAAGTGCTGGATGCCATTCAGTCACACGTTCTTCAGACATCTCCGAATAGGGGCGGGTTGACATGTATACCCGACTGACTGCTGTGGTGCTGTCGCAGCCCGGCGCGAGAACGCTGTTCCGCTGCCTCACCGGCGACGTGGTTTACGTGTAAACCTCCCGTTATTCGGGGGTTACGTCGGAAGAATCAGTCATCCCTGTGAGCGTGGCACATACCGCGTGACCAGACAGCCCGGGCTTGTCCGGGGCGTATTGGGACACACCTATGCAACAAACGACAACGGACCATGACACTGGTGGCATCGGCAGGCGACAACTGCTCTCCGCCGTCGGCGGCTCGGCCGTCGCCGCAGCGCTCGCTGGCTGCTCGACGCTGCTGAGCGACGGTGAAACAGCGGATCAGGGCGAGCAGTCCGGCGGTGAGATTTCCGACGAACCGATACAGGCCGGGTTGTTGACGTTCACACGTGGCGCACCGGGCGTACTCGGGATTCAGGCCCAGCGCGGGGCCGAACTCGCCGTCCAGCGCATCAACGAAGCCGGCGGTATCGGTGGACAACGCGAAATCGAACTGGACGTCGTCAACGAGGGGTCGAACCCGCTCGACAGCTACAACCAGTTCATCGAGGAGGGGAAAGAGGTCACCTTCGGCCCGATTTCCAGTGGCACACACAGCCAGATCGCCCCTGAGGTCGAGAAGAACGGAATCATCAACGTCAGCACTGACGGGACGGTAACGACGCTCTACGAGGAGACCGTCCCCGACCCGACCTACTCCTTCCGCTTCCAGAACTACGACATCATGGAGGTGGTGACGATGGCCCGGGAAGCTGTTGAACGCATCGGCGCTGACAACATCTCGACTGTCGCCGGGGTCAACCCCGGCTACTCCTTCGGCGAGGACGAGATGCGAGTGTTCACGCAGGCCATCCAGAGACTCACTGACGCCGAAATCGTCTACGAGGGGTTCCCGGAACTCGGGGCCAGCGACATGGCGAATCACATCACCTCGATCAACAACGAGGAGCCGGACGTGACCTTCTCCAGTCTGTGGGGCGGCGACGTGACGACGTTCGTCCGACAGGCGAACGCCAACAACATGTTCGAGAACACGACGGTGTTCGGCACGACGCTGTACAGCGCGGCCGGCGATGTGCCGGGCGACGCGCTGGCTGGGACGGATATCTACTCCGGGTCGCGCAACTACTACTGGGGGAAGCCGGCGCTGGGCAACTGGCAGCCCGGCCGGGAGCTGTTCGACGCCGCGACACAGCAAGAGGGCGTGACGGTCCCGACGGCGCACTACATGAGCGGCTACGGCGCGGTCACCGCGTGGGCGACGGCCGTCGAGAAGGCCATCGACCTGCTGGGCACCTATCCGACTCAGGAGCAGATCGCGCAGGTTCTGGAGGGGCACGGCTTCTTCACGCCGGCCGGCTACCACAACATCGCCGAGGACCATCAGGGCGCGTCGAACTCCTTCGCCGGCCAGATGGTGTATGATGACGACCTCGGGGCGGCCAGGCTTGAAGACGTGAACACATACGCAGCCACCGAGACAGCGCCGCCACCCGGTGTCACCGGGAGCGACTGGCTGGATAGCTGGAGCGCCTGATACCGAGCCATGGCCGTAACACCCACAGCCGCGCTCGTCCAGACGCTCAACGGCATTCAGTTCGGGTTTATCCTGTTCATGATCGCCTCAGGACTCACCGTCATCCTGGGGATTCTGGATGTCCTGAACCTCGCCCACGGGGAACTGTTCTCGCTGGGCGCGTACACCGCCATCGGCGTGTTCGGGTTTATTATCGGCATCATCGGCCCGCCGGGGGGCGGCGTCGTCGGCACCGCCGTGTTCATACTCGCGGTTCTCGCGGCCGTGCTGGTGACGGCAGCCATCCTCCTTCCCGTGGGAACCCTCTTCGAAGCGGTGTTCCTGCGTCAGATTTACGACCGCGACCAGGTGTACCAGCTGGTGCTGACCTTCGCTCTCTTGCTCATCCTCCTCGACGTGAAGAAGTTCATCTGGGGGGACAGTTCGATCCGGACTGACGCCGTCTACAGCGCCATCAACGCGATTCCGACGAGCGAACTCGTCGGGCTGAACTACCCGACTTACAACGTGTTCGTCATCCTCGTCGGCTCGGCCGTCGTCGCGGGCCTGTTCTGGTTCTTCGAGCGCACGAAGACCGGGCGCATCATCAGAGCGACGGCTATCGACCGTGAGATGGCGACCGCGATTGGCGTCAGCACCGACCGCGTGTTCACGCTCGTGTTCGCGCTGGGGGCGTTCCTCGCCGGCTTTGCCGGCGCGATGGCCGTCCCGCCGACATCGGCGACGCTGGAGATGGGCACCAATCCGCTGGTGTTGTCCTTCGTCGTCATCGTCATCGGCGGCCTTGGCAGCCTTCGCGGGGCGTTCGTCGGCGCACTTCTGGTCGGCGTCATCCGAAGCTGGATGATTACGCTGTACCCGCCGGGCGAGATTGCGGCCCCGTTCGCCATCATGGCACTCATCCTGCTGGTCAAACCCGAAGGGCTGTTCGGGACGTGGGGTGAGACGGCGTGATGCCGGAGCGCGTCGACCGCGACGGGACGCCGGCATATCGCGTCCTCGGGGTCGAGGTGACCCGCCGAGAAGCGGCCTTCCTCGTCCTTGGAGTCGTGTTCCTGTTCGTCATTCCAGATATCGCAAGCCTCTCCGACAGCCTCCAGCTCAGCGTCATCCACCAGGGCCTGCTGTTCGGCTTCGCGGCGGTCGGGCTGAATCTCTTGCTTCGGCACACGAAGCTCACCTCGTTCGGCCACGCGGCCTTCTTCGGCACCGGCGCGTACGCGACCGCGGTCCTCGCACGCTATGCTGGCGTCCAGAGCGTCGGCTTGCTGTTGCTCGGAGCCATCGCCGCCGCGACGGTGATGGCAGCCATCATCGGAGTGCTGTCGCTGCGACATACGGGGCTGTACTTCGCGCTCCTGACGCTGGCCTTCGGCCAACTCCTGTACGCCATCGCGCTGGGCCAGAGCGCACTCGGTGGGAGCGACGGGCTCCCGGTCCGGCCGGGGCCGGCGAACCAGCCGCTCCTGTTCGGGACCGCGTTCAGCCCCGACGTGTACCAGATTCTGACGTACTACCTGACGGTGGTCGTCATCCTCATCGGCCTGTTCGTGATGTACCGCATCACGCAGTCGCCGTTCCGCAACGCTCTGGACGCCATCGGGCAGGAACGGACCCGGGCGCGGTTCATCGGCCTGCCGGTCCGCCGCTACGTCTGGGCCGCGTTCGTCATCTCAGGCATCTACGGCGGCGTGGCGGGCGGGCTGTACGCCGTCGTCCGCCAGTACGTCCGTCCGGAGGGGACGCTGTTTTTCCTCCGGTCGGGCGACATCCTGTTCATGGGGCTCAATTGAATCCGGCGAATTTCGGCGTTTCAGAGTTCAATTGCCTGCTCCACGTTGTAAACGCCGGCTATGAGCGTTATCTCCCGGAACTGGCGGAACCAGTCACGCGCTCGGACGGCGGAGCCGTGCGAGCGCTTGATTGAGGAGTTGACGGACTCGGTCTGTGATCGCTGACCATAGAGCTCGTCGTCTATTCGGGCGTTGTGTGCGTGATCGTAAGGAGCGAAAACACGGTGCTTTATCAGCGGACGAATCCCGGCGTTTCGAAGCTCCTCACGGAAGCTCATGTCATCATAGCCTTTGTCAGCGGCCAAGCTTCGAAGGTCGCCCGCGTTCCGCAGGGCGACCTTCGGGCCGATCTTGGTTTCGTCAGGCCACTTCGTGCTGCAGTGTAAGTCAAGAATTGCTCCCTCAGCTGTATCTACGAGAAACGTCGTCTGGATCGTTTTGACGGAACGATCAATCCGTCGCAAGTAGTGAGACGATGCTTGCTGACGGTCGAAGTAGGTGGCATCAATTGCGGCGTGACCATTCTGGTCCAGCAGCTCCGCCGACCGGCGGAGCAGCTGTCGCCAGACAGTCATCGATGCCCGTTTGAACGCCTTACACAGCGTCGAAGGCGCGGGAAACTCCCCGCGTTGAAGATTCAATACCGCTCGAACACGTTCCATCTCTTCGGCCCAGTCGATGATTTCCTCGTACTCCGCGCTCATGTGTTCGCGCAGATAGAGCAAGACTGCGTGCTTCCAGCCGGCAAACCCGTTGCCGGCTGGATCACTCAGTTCCATCAGCGCAGCGTCAGTAAGCTTTTGAGCGAGCGAAGCCACTTGCTTCACGAAGCGGAAGAGGGTGTTGTGCATAACATTACTCTCCCGCTTCATACCCGTGATTCTAACGACCTATCCCGGCGCCGTCTGTGGATTCAATTGAGCCGTTCATGGCGATACTGGGCGGGTTCCGGACGCTGGTCGGCCCGCTCATCGGCGGTGTCGTCCTCGTCTTCCTGCAGGACGTAGGGCAAGACGTGACCCAGTACTACGAGTTCCTGACCGGTGTGGTGCTCCTGATACTCGTGTATGGCTTCCCGCGGGGCATCGTCGGGTCGCTCCGGTCCGGTGGTATCGTCAACACGCGGCTCAGTGAACTGCGTCGTGAGCCGTCCGTCCTGTCGGCGTGGGGCCGGAGCGCCGCGCAGTCGATTGAACGGAAGGTGACAGAGGCGCTGACTAGCCTGCGGATAATCCTCTTTGGAGTCGACTGAGATGCTCGAAGCACGCAATCTGCAGAAGTCCTTCGGTGAACTGGTCGCAACTGACGACATCACACTTGAGTTCGGTAAGGAGGAGGGCGAACTCGTCTTCATCGTCGGTCCGAACGGGGCCGGGAAGACGACGTTCATCAACCTCCTCACCGGTTTTCTCTCACCGGACGAGGGGTCCATCATCCTCGACGGCGACGAGATTACCGGCATGTCGGCAAACGGTCGTGTCGACGCCGGCATCGCCCGGAGCTTTCAGGTCGTCAAGGTGTTCGAGGAGATGACGGTCCGTGAGAATCTCCGGACGGTGGTGCTGACCGAACAGGGCAAGACCTGGAGCCTGTTTTCGATGGCCGACGGCCACGAAGAGGTGGAGGCGCAGGTCAACGAGCTGTTGGAGAAGTTCCGGCTCGGAGACGCGGCTGACACCGTCGCCGAGGAACTGCCCCACGGTGACCGGAAACTGCTCGACGTGGCGATGTCGTTCGGTCTCGACCCGGACTACCTCCTGCTCGACGAGCCGACCTCGGGCGTGTCGACCCGCGAAAAGGAGTACGTCATCGAAACGATTGTCGAGGTCGGCCGGGCGGAGGGCGTGACGACAGTGACCATCGAGCACGATATGGACATCGTCACGGAGTACGCTGACCGCGTCGTCGCCCTTCATCAGGGGGCTGTCCACGGGGTCGGCCCGCCGACGATGCTCGAAACCGACGACGAACTCCGGCGGCTCCTCCTGGGGGTGGGCGAGGATGAGTAGCGAACCGCTGCTGTCCGTTCGCGGGCTCAACGCCGCTGTCGAGGGGTTTCAGGTGACCGAGGATATCGACCTCGACGTGAACGCCGGGGAGGCGGTCGGCCTCGTTGGCCGCAACGGGGCCGGGAAGACGAGTACCTTCCGGGGAATCATGGGTTTGACACCGGTCTGGAGCGGCTCAGTCAGGTTCCGCGGCGAGGAGCTGACCAGCATTCGCTCGGAGCTGATTCCCAAGCGGGGCATCGGTTACCAGCCCGAAGACCGGAAGCTGTTCACCGGGATGACCGTCGACGAGAACTTCCGCCTCCCGATCTGGACCAGCGGGAAGGCCCGGAGTATCGACGACGAGGACGCGGTCATCGAGAGCGTTTACGACGTGCTCACCGAACTCGATGAGCGCCGGGATGCGAAAGTCCAGAACCTCAGCGGCGGCCAGGCGAAGATGGTCGCCATCGGGCGGGCGCTGGCGCTCCAGCCCGATTTGCTTATCCTCGATGAACCGCTGGAGGGATTAGCTCCGGTCGTCGTTGAGAACCTCAAGCGCCACATCCGGGCCATCAACGAACGCGGCATTGCGGTGCTCATCGCTGAGTCCAACGTCACACACGTGCCTGAGGTCGTTGACCGTCTCTACGTCATTGAGCGTGGAGATATCGTCGCCAGCGGTGACCCGGAAGAGCTGGCGGCCGACGAGGACATCCAGAAACTGATGCAGGGTAGCGGAGCGGAGTAGCAGCACACAGCCCCAACCGCTGCTCTCACTCGGTCACGTCGTTCATCGCCGTCGTGACGCGGTCGAGTATCTTCCGCTGACTGCGCCGGAGGTTCTTCGAGATAGCCATCTTGGACACGTCGAACTCTTCGGCAAGTGATGACAGGGTCGCGTCCCGCGGCGTGTCGAAGTAGCCGCCTTCGACGGCCTTCTCCAGCGTGTTTCGCTCTACTTCCGAGAGTTCCCGACAGCCATCGACCAGCCGCTTCGCCGAGTCGATGTTCTGTAGCAGGTCGTAGTAGTCCTCCAGATCGACCGATTCGCGGGACCTGATAGTGTAGTCATTGTCGCGCTCTAGTTCAGACAGGGTCCCTTCCGCGACGCGTTCGGTGTCGAAGCCAACGTGCCAGATTTCCGACCCGTCACGGATGCGAAACGGGCCGGTGATGTAGCCACTGTGGTCGCGGATGACGCTCATCGCGTTCGTCTCATCGATGCGCGAGCGGATGAGCGCCAGGTCGCCCTTCCGGCGGAGAAGCTGATAGGACTCCATGTGGTCGTGCGTCTCCAGTGCGTTCAGCCCGCGGTCCAGCTCTTCCCGGTCCGCGCCGTTGACCATGATCCGTGTCTCCAGCTCCCGCTCGACAGGGTGGAAATCCCACTGCTTGGCCAGAAACGACACCTCGTAGTCCCGTGTCGTGTCGATGTACGGACAGTCGTACTGGACCATGTCCATCTCGAGCGATATCATAAACAATCAATCATGTTGAACTGTCTTAGTGATTGCCTCTCCGCTAGATCGTCTCCAGTCTCAATCACGCCGCAAACCCTTTTGACTGCGGCAGTCAAGTTTAGAGCATGTACGTCCGGGATGCGAAAAACCGCGAGGAAGTCTGGTTGCTCGACCGTATCGAAGAGATGGGGCTGGACGAGACGGCTTTTAGATCCCGGGACTACGTCGTCGCTATCGACGAGGAGAGCCACGAGAAGGCCGGCTTCGGCCGCATCCGTATTCACAAGGGCGGCGACGAGCCAGTCTGTGAACTGACCAGTATCGGCGTCCTGCCCGAATGGCGCAATCAGGGCGTCGGCGCACACGTCATCGAACGGCTGGTCGAGTACGCGGGCGACGAGGGGTTTGACACCGTCTACTCGCTGACGAACGCCTCGGAATTTCTCGCGCAGTTCGGCTTCGAGCGCATCGAGCCGACACAGCTCCCTGACGCGCTCCGGGACCGGCTCGCGACCAAACAGGAGAACATCCAGCCGGACGCGGTGCCACTCCGGGTGGCCGTTGACCGCTTCGAGGTGCCCGGCCACCTCCGCAAGCAGTTCAAGCAGGCCAGTGCCGGCGAGTCGGAGGAACCTGAGCCAGAGGAGGGTCCCGAGGACTTCGGCATCGACCCCGACGAAGCGACCTACAAGTACGACACGGGCGACTGATAATCTGCTGACTGCGGACCGATTATCTGATGTCGACGACTTCGATATCGAACACGAGCGTCTTGCCGGCCAACTCGTGGTTGAAATCCACCTCGACGGCGTCGTCTCGGACAGCAGTTACGTCCCCATGAAGCCCGTTTTCGGCCTCAACATGGGTTCCGACTTCCGGCTCTTTTCCCACCATACCTTCGAACGTTTCGGGGTCGTACTCGCGGACGCGGTCGGTCTGAAACTCACCGTAGGCTTTCGCCGGGGGTACCGTGATAGTGGCCTCCTCGCCCGCGACCATGCCGACGAGCGCCTCGTCAATCCCCTCAATGATTTCTCCTGCACCGACAGTGAAGGAAAGCGGTGCATACTCGCTCACATCGACGCCCTGTGCCTCAATGAGTCCGTGCTCCCTGGCGACTTCGGGACGTGACGTATCGAAGATGGTCCCGTCCTCGAAGCGGCCGACGTACTCGATGGTAACGCCGTCACCCGGTTCGATTGGCATACGCCCTCGGTAGATGGCGAAGATATAAACCCACCTCGGAACAGCGCGCCGCCATACCACGGCGAGACGCGTATTACAAATCGTGAAGGATTTAAGAACCCTTAAGCCTCCGCCGTCCGACAATCCGTCCATGTTTGACCCCGACGAGCTGGAGGAGATACGGGAGTCGAAGGCTCAGTGGGAGGAAGACGACGTCCAGCCCACCGTCGACCGCTTTGGCGAACGCAAGGAGACGTTCACCACGGACACCGAAGGTCACGAGGTAGACCGCCTGTACACCCCGGCCGACATCTCCGATCTCGACTACGAGGAGGACCTAGGGTTTCCCGGTCAGGAACCGTACACCCGCGGCGTGTATCCGACCGGCTATCGGGGCCGGCTCTGGACGATGCGCCAGTACGCCGGGATGGGGACTGCGACGGAGACCAACGAGCGGTTCAACTATCTGCTTGACCAGGGCCAGACCGGGCTGTCGATGGCGTTTGACCTCCCCACGCAGATGGGCTACGACTCCGACCACGCGATGGCCGCCGGCGAGGTCGGCAAAACCGGCGTCGCCATCGACTCGCTTGACGACATGGAGACCGTGTTCGACGGCATCCCGCTGGACGAGGTCTCGACGAGCATGACCATCAACGCCCCCGCGTCGGTGCTGCTGGCGATGTACATCGCCGTCGGCGACAAGCAAGGCGTCGACCGCGAGGAACTCCGCGGGACTATCCAGAACGACGTGCTCAAGGAGTACATCGCCCGGAACACGTTCATCTACCCGCCGGAGCCGTCGATGCGGCTCATCACCGACATCTTCGAGTTCTGTGCCGCCGAAACGCCGAAGTTCAACACCATCTCCATCTCGGGGTATCACATCCGCGAGGCCGGCTCGACGGCCGCTCAGGAAATCGCGTTCACCCTCGGTGACGGCATCGAGTACGTCGAGGCCGCCATCGAGGCCGGGCTCGACGTGGACGAATTCGCCCCGCAACTCTCCTTTTTCTTTGCCTCCTACAACAATATCTTCGAGGAGGTGGCGAAGTTCCGGGCGGCGCGGCGTCTCTGGGCGAAAATCATGGACGAGCGCTTCGACGCCCAGAACCCCAAGTCCAAACAGTTGAAGTTCCACACCCAGACTGCCGGCTCGACGTTGACCGCCCAACAGATCGAAAACAACGTCGTCCGCGTCTCCTACCAGGCACTGGCGGCCGTTCTGGGCGGGACTCAGAGCCTCCACACCAACGGCAAGGACGAGGCCATCGGCCTTCCGACCGAGCAGTCTGTCAGAACCGCGCTGCGGACCCAGCAAATTCTCGCCCACGAGTCAGGCGCAGCGGACACCATCGACCCACTGGCCGGGAGCTACTACGTCGAGTCGCTGACCGACGAACTCGAAGCGGAGGCCCGCGAACTCATCGAGGAAGTCGACGAACGCGGCGGGATGCGCCGCTCCATCGAGGAGCAGTGGGTCCAGCGCCAGATTCAGGACGTGGCCTTCGAGCGCCAGCGCGAACAGGAAGCTGGCGACCGCATCATCGTCGGCGTCAACGAGTATCAGGTCGAGGAAGAGGGCGAGCAGGACATCGAAGAGGTCGACGAGGCCGTCGAGCAGGCCCAGCAGGACAACGTCGCCACAGTCCGAGAGGAACGCGACGACGAGGCTGTCGAGGCGAAACTCGACGCGCTCCAACAGGCCGCAGAAGGCGACGAGAACGTCATGCCCTACATCATCGACGCCGTGAAGGTGTACGCCACGACCGGTGAGGTGTGTGACGTGCTCCGGGACGTGTTCGGCGAGTATCAGCCCGGTTCGTCGATGTAAGGTCAGTCGAACCGCGTGGCCGTCCTGTTTTCGAGCCATCTGTACTCCCAGAATTATAAGCTACCCCGGTGTACGGCCGTCCATGCAATTCGACCACGCCGGTATCGCAACTGACGACGCCGCCCCGCTCGCGGAACTGTTCGCCGAGGCTTTCGGAACACCGGTCGTCCACGAGGAGACGTTCGACGGCCTGCAGGTGACGTTTCTGGAGATGGACAACGGCTACTTCGAACTGCTAGAACCGTTGCCGGACGCCGACGGCGCGATTCCCAGATATCTCGACAGTAACGGACCGGGCATCCATCACGTGGCTCTGGAGACAGACGACATCGCTGCCGCACTAGAGACGGTCAGCAACTGTGGGATCGACCTCATAGACGAGGAGCCACGGCCGGGCGCGTGGGGCCACGACGTGGCGTTCCTCCATCCGAAGACGACCGGCGGGGTGCTCGTGGAGTTAGTTGAACACTGAACGACATCCGGTCCCGGCTTCACTCGTCGTTTCGGAAGGCCGCAAACCGTTCTTCGGCCCCGGGAGTCAGTCGCTCCGGGGGCTCCGCGAACCACGCCGCGCCGACGAGTTCCGATTCGTCCACATCAAGGCTTCCCTTCTTGTACTCCGCTTCGAGGTAGATGTCTAGCGTGTGCACCGACCCCTGCGCGTCAGTGTCGGGATAGTACTTCGAATGGACGACTTCCGCGACGCCGGTAACTGTGCAGCGGATGCCAGTCTGTTCGTTGACGCGGCGGACGGCGGTCCCCTGTACCGATTCGTATTCGTCGCCTTTGCCGCCGCCCGGCAGCGCCCACATATCAGCGCCGCGGCCCAGCACCAGCAAGACCCGGTCGCGGGTGTCGCCGGCCGCCTGGTCGGGTATCTGGTCGCTCAGTTCCGGGAAATCGGTGCCATCACGCGTGACGAACACGACACTGTTCCCGGAGTAGCCAGTCCCGCGGGTCGCAGCGAACACATCAGCGTATTCATCGGGCGATAGCTCGAAGGTCTCCTCGGTGACCGGCACCTTGTCGTAGGCCGCTTCCAGACTCGAAATACGTTCATCAACGTTCGTCTGATTGATTTTCTCCGTGAGGTTCGCATCTCCCGCTCCAGCCTCAGGGCCGTCAGCGTCGTCAGTCATACGAGGTTGTACTCCGGGCCACCGATAAGTGCCGTGGTCCAGTCGATGAAAAAGAACTTGTATTCTGGTTGTCTCCTTCCGGACATGAAAGCGATTGTCCTTGCAGGCGGGTACGCCACCCGGCTCTGGCCTGTCACTAAGAACCGGCCCAAGATGCTGCTCCCTGTCGGTGAAACAACCGTCATCGACCGGATTCTCGGGGAGTTAGAGGAGGACGATCGCATCACTGACGTGTTCGTCAGTACGAACCAGCGATTTGCCGGCGATTTCCGAGACCACATCGCTGCGAGTCGCTTCGAGAAAGCATCCCTGACCGTCGAGGAAACTGCCGAGGAAGACGAGAAGTTCGGCGTCGTCGGTGCGCTCGCCCAGCTAGTCAACCGGGAAGGACTCGGTGACGAGGACCTGCTCGTCATCGCCGGCGACAATCTCATCAGCTTCGACATCGCCGAGTTCATCGATTACTTCGAGCAGTACGACGACCCCACGCTTGCCGCCTACGATGTCGGGTCCCTAGAAAAGGCCAGCTCCTACGGCCTCGTCGAACTCGACGGCGAGGAAATCACAGACTTCCAAGAGAAACCTGACGACCCTAACAGCACCCTCGTCTCGATTGCCTGCTACGCGTTCCCAGCCGATGCGATCCGCTTCGACGAGTACCTCGAAGACGGGAACAATCCGGACGAACCGGGCTGGTTCATCCAGTGGCTCGTCAACGACGGTCCCGTTCGTGCGTTCACCTTCGACGACGCCTGGTACGACATCGGGACGCCCGAAAGCTATCTGGAGGCCGTCGCGTGGGAACTTGACGGGGACAACGTCGTCGCGGAGGACGCTACCATCGAGAACACTACGCTCGGCGAGAACGTCCACATCCTTTCCGGGGCTGAGGTCGTCAACTCCAGTCTCGACGGCACCATCGTGTTCCCGGACACGACTATCCTCGATTCGGATATCCGTCAGTCCATTATCGACCGGGATACACAGGTCGAGAGTTTAGACCTCGCCGGCGCGCTCATCGGTGCGCACACGCAGTTGACGGACGAGAGCTAACGGCCGCCGATTCCGCACGCTCCGCAAGTCACGCCAGCCACGCGTCTTCGATCTGGAGCGTCCCGCGACTGCCGTCCCATTCCGTCTCGTACTCAATTTCGATCCGGCGGTCCATGTGCGGACCATCGGTGACGAGCGTCTCGAACTCGCCGCCTTCCCCGAGGATGTGGACGCCGTACTCGTCGTTGAGCGCCTCCAGTTCGTCGAGCGCGTCGGCGTCGAGCGTGCGACCCAGCCAGGACTCGTCGAGGCCGTAAGCGGCCACGCGGATGATCTGTATCTCGAAGCCAGCATCCAGCATTGCGTCGGCGAGGTCACGGGGGTTCTCCTGCCACAGCGGCGCAAACACGTTGGCTTCGAGGCGGTCGGCCATCGACTCGATGCGAGTCGTCTGGTACTCGCTTTCGACAGCCCCGGCGGTGACACCGCTGATACCGCCGTCAAGTTCGGTGTCGAGTTCGTGCAGTGCTGCTTCCAGCGGTTCGAGTTCGGCATCGCCCTGCTCGCCCGAGTCAGGCACGTCGTCGGCCTCGAAGTCATCGGGCTCGATTTCGACCAGTTGGATGCCGATACTTTCGGCGGCCAGGCGGGCTAACCGGGTCGCCGGAACGTGGTACATGTAGGAGTCGCCCTCTGGGTGGACCGTCACCAGACGCTCGACGGGGTGGCCCCGCTCCAGTGCCCGGTACAACGCCCACGAAGAGTCTTTGCCGCCGGAGAACAGCGAAACCCACGCGCCGTCTGTCATAGCCGCCGGTAGCCGTCGGCGGCGTAAATCGCTGTCTATTCCACCAGTTCGTCCTCGATATCGGTGTGGCTGACGTAGGTCGCCACCCGGACGCCGACGATGCTGATGAGGATACCTGCGAGGATGAACAGCCCGAGGCGGGTCCCCGCCTCCAGTATGAACCCCTGGACCTGAACGATGCCGAGGTTCGTCTCCGGCACCTGAAACGGCTCGAACACGCCACCGCGTTCGAGGAAGTACGCAGAAAAGCCGCGAACGACGAGCCCGACCGCGACCGCACCGAACGGAAGGTTCACGTACGCGCTCCGGACCCCCTCTTGCTGGATGAGTTCGTCCAGCAGGCGGCCCAGCGAGGCGGCCAGTGCCGCGCCGGTCAGCCACGGGACGGACGCGAAGGCAAAGCGGTTCGCAAGCAGGAAGGGACTGATATCGCCGACCGCAGAAACGCCCAGCACGCCGGCGAAGACGCCGACGAGCGAGAGGCCGGCCGCGACGACGTAGGTCACAAGCGACACCTGCCCCGAGTACAGCGCTTCCCGGGTCTGACTGGGGAGTCGCGACAGGTACGCGTCGATACCCAGTCCCTTGTAGATGAGGAAGACGCCGATGGCGGCCGCGATAGCGCCGACGGCGATGGTCGGGCTGGTGACGACGAGCAACAGCGGGAACGCGAGCATGATGATGCCGACGGGGACCAGCACCGTCTTGCGCAGTTCCTCGTCAGCCAGAAACTGCTTGAGCAGGTAGTACGTAGATTCGATGTCACGGGCCTGGCGAACGACAACGCGGTCGACGGCATCGACCTGAACGCGGCTCTCGATGATGGGAACCAGCCGCTCGTCGTCGGCGCTGTCGACGACGACGACCGCGGAGTCCGGGTTGTGCTCGGCGACCAGACTGTCGATCTGGCTGGCGATCTCCCGGTCCGAGCCGACGCTGTCACTCCCGCCACCGACGACGGCGAGGACCGGCGCAGACTCCTCGGCTTCGAGTTCATCCGCGACTGCGAGCCCTTCGAGGAGGCAGTTGACCCGGCTGTCTTCCGGGTCAACGACTCCTGTCTGCGTGATGAGTGACTCGACGGCGTCGCGGCCGACGACGGGACACGCGGCTGTGGCCGGACTGTCCCTGTCGATACACACCACCAGCGTGGTCACACTACCGCGAAGGCGGTCCCCGGATAAAAAACCTCCCGAGGCTATCGACGGAAGGAGAGGCCCTCGATATCGCCGTCAGCGACGCCGGCGATACCTGCTCCCAGCGCGAACGCGACCTGCTGTGCGCCCCCGCGGAGCTTGCCCGTCAATCCGCGCTCGGGCTCGTACTCCTTGATCGTCACGTCCTCGCCAAGGCGTTGCTCCAGGCTCGCCTCGACATCGTCTCGCGTCCCGAGTCGGTCGACGAGCCCACGTTCTTCCGCCTCATCGCCGAGGAAGATGCGCGCTTCGGTGTCTTTGAGCGCCTCGGCGTCCATCTCGCGGCCTTCGGCTACGGTGTCGATGAACTGGTCGTAGTAGTCGTCGACAATACTCTGGAGATACTCGCGCTCGTCCGCAGTCATCTCCTTTAGCGGGACGCCGGCGTCTTTGTACTCGCCAGCGGTGAACTGCTCGTAGGAGAGGCCGACTCGGTCGGCCAGTTCCTTGGCGTTGACCCGCGAGCCGACGACGCCGATGGAGCCGACGATAGAGCCCTCACGAGCCCATAGCTCGTCGCAGCCGGCGGCGATGTCGTAGCCGCCACTGGCACAGACATCCGTCGCATAGGCGATAGTCGGGCCGTCGAACTGCTCGGCGGCGATGCGGATGTCCTCGCTGGGGACGATTTCGCCGCCCGGCGTGTTCAGCTTCAGAAGCAGTGCCTCCGAGCCCCGGTCGGAATCAGCGCGCTCGATCTGTTCGACGATGTCGTCGGCCGACGCACCGACCGGCGGACTGGTGATGCCGCCACCGCCGTCACGACTGATCGGCCCTTCGACGGCGACTTCCGCGACGTTGTGTGCTGGGAGGAGGGAGCCGGCGATGTTGCTGCCGATACGGGCTGTAGCAACGGCGACAGCAACGACCAGCAGGACGCCGAACAACTGAGCAAGGTTGTCGGGTGTTCTGACAAACAACACCCACCCCAGGACCGTGCCGATACCGACGACAAGCACCACCAGCAACCCACGAACGATGTCATCTGCGCCCGCCATTACTGATACATCCCGAGCGGCTGTGCGCTCGTGCTTTCCTCCTGGTTTTCCTGGAGTTGCTGTGCGAGCTGTGCCTTGGCGCGACCGATTTCTTCGGCCTGCTCGACCAGTGCCTCGGTATCGATATCAAAATCGGCCAGTGGGCTGATCGCTGTCTGCAGCAGGGCTCGCGCCGCTTCGGGGTCGGGGAACCGCTGGTCGGCTTCGACGATGAGTCCGACACTCGTCAACCCGGTTCGCTGTGATTCATGGACTAGCGCGCCGGTTGGCCCGGTAATCGCGCCGTTCTCCGAGGGCGGATCTACGTCCGCCTCCGCAAGCATTGCCGCCCCGTCGCCCGTCGAGATGCCGTACACGTCCGGAACGCCGTCTTTCTCAGCGGGACGGCCGCTGAGGTAGACCGGCGTTGCATCGTTGGCCTCAAACCAGCTAACCATACAGCCGGCGAACTCCGTCGCGCCGGACGGGGAGATCGGGGCATCGCTCTGGAGGACGAGCAGGTCGCGGTCTTCGTCCGCGTACAGCCGGACCGGCGGGCGAACCTCTGGGTCGTCCGTTCCGTACACGGCGATTTCTGGCAACCCTTCGCAGTGGGCCGACGCGTAGTACTCCATGTCGTAGACATCGACAAGATGGTCAGCGGCTATCTTGCCGACGAGTCCGACCCCTGGGAGTCCCTCGATCAGTGTCGGTGAGTCGAGGGACATATCCTCGCGGTGGACCTGTATGTGTGCCATACCTCGGATATCGTCCGCCGACGGCTTGAAAGCCATGGGCCGATGCCGTTCGAAACCCACAAACCGACCGCCAGCGAACGCCGGACAATGGAACCACTCGACCGCTACCGGCCCATCATCGACGACTTCGAGGCGTTCATCGACGCGTGTGAACGCCCGCTGCCGTCGGCTATCAGGGTCAACACGATCAAAGCCACCGTCGAGCGGGTCCGGACGGCGCTTGCGGATGCAGACATCGCCTACGACCCCGTCGACTGGCACGACGGCCTGTTCGTCCTGCCCGAGGACTCTCCCGGCGCGAACTGGCCGTACTTCCACGGCTGGATTCACGGTCAGGAGGAAGTATCCGTGATTCCAGCGACCGTACTGGACCCCCAACCCGGCGAACGAGTCTGGGACGCCTGTGCGGCACCGGGGAGCAAGACGACCCAGCTCGCCGCCCTGATGGAGGATACCGGCGAAGTCGTCGCAACCGACAACAATCTCGGGCGGATTTCGGCGCTGCGGACCAACACTGAGCGGCTGGGTGCGACGACGGTCGCCGTCACCCACGAGGACGGGCGCAACCACTCGCTCAAGCCCTTCGGCGGCGAGGGATACGACCGTGCGCTCGTCGACGTCCCTTGCTCCTGTGAGGGGACCATCCGCAAGAACCCGGATACGCTGGAAGACTGGTCGCTCTCGCACGTCGAGGGCATCTCCGGCGTGCAGAAGGGTATCCTCAAGCGGGCCGTCGAAGTGACCGAGCCCGGGGGAACCGTCGTCTACTCCACCTGTACGTTCGCCCCGGAGGAAAACGAGGCCGTGCTGGACTACGTGCTTGACGAGGTGGCCTGTGAAATCGTGGACTACGACCTCCCGCTCAACCACGCACCGGGAATCACCGACTGGGAAGACGAGAGCTTCGACCCCAGCGTGGCAGACGCCAAGCGCATCTACCCGCATCACAACGACACGGGCGGGTTCTTCTGTGCGAAACTGGAGGTGCCCGCAGAATGAGCGACCAGAGCACGGAGTTCACGCGGCTCCCGGAGACAGATGAAGAGCGAGACGACCCCGAGCGAGCGACCCGCGAGGAAGTGCTCGACTTCTGGGCGGACCGCTTTGGCGTCCCTTCGGAGACGTTCGAGGGGTACACCTTCTGGGAACGGGGCGCTGGCAAACTGTGGCTGTATCAAGGCAGCCCGCCGTCGCCGGTAGACATCGAAGGACTGGGAATGACGTTCCTGCGAACGCGCCAAGAACATTGGAAGCCAACGCTGGAAGCCGTCCAGCGGTTCGGCGAGCACGCCAGCCAGAACGTCATCCATCTTGACGAGGACGCTGCCCGGGCGTTTGTGGCCGGCGAAGACCAGGAACTCGACTGGGACGGCGACTGGGGATATTTGGTCGTCACCCACGATCTTGCTGGTGCGGCTGAACCGGTCGGCGTCGGCCTGTACGTCTACGGCGAACTCAGGTCACAGGTGCCGAAAGGGCGCCGTCGAGACGTCTAACCCGAGGACCCACCCGTCCCACTGAGAACCGATTAGCCACTGGAAGACTGTGCGGCTGCCGTTCCCTGCATCGCGTACAGCTCCGCGTACGTCCCGTTGTCGTTGAGCAGCTCGGCGTGGCTGCCTCGCTCTGTGACCTGCCCGTCCTCAACAGTGTAGATCCGGTCGGCGTTTGAAACCGTCGAGAGTCGGTGGGCGATCGCGATCACAGTCTGGTCCCCGTCAAGCGTCTCAACGGTTCGATGGATTTGCTGTTCCAGATTCGAGTCGAGGTCGCTGGTGGCTTCATCAAGCACGAGTACCTCCGCATCGGCCAGAAGCGCGCGAGCTAGTGCGACGCGCTGGCGCTGCCCGCCGGACAGTTTCACGCCGTCGTCGCCCAGTACCGTGTCGAGTCCCTGCGGAAGGTCGTCAAGGAATTCGAGGATGAGTGCCTTCTCAGCGACTTCATAGAGCGTTTCCTCGGTGATATCCCGGCCGGCAGTGAGATTGTACCGCAGCGTATCGTTGAAGATATGTGGGTCCTGTCGAACCATCGCAACAGCCTCACGCCATTCCTCAAGCGCATAGGCCGAAATTGGCGTCCCGTTCGCCAGAACCTCACCGCTATCCGGGGTATAGAGTCGCGTGAGCAGTGAGACGACCGTCGATTTGCCGCCGCCGGACTTGCCGACGATGCCGACGAACTCCCCTCGGTCGACGGCCATCGAAAAGTCCGCAAGCACTGGCTCGTCCTCGTAGGCGAACGAGACGTTCTCAAACACGATTTCCTCAATGCTGTCCGGGACCGACTGCCCGTCAGTTGGTTCCTGCTGGGCTTCGAGGCGGTCGATGAACTGGTGAGTTCGGACCAGATGTGGGAGTTCTCCCTCGATCGCGTAGATGGTGGAGCTGAGCGAACTCAGCCGGGGGGCGAGTCGGAGCATCGCGAACAGGAACACGCCGAGTTCCGCGATAGACAGCGCCCGGAAACTGATGGCGACGTAGACGAGGCCAAACAGGAGCAGCGAGACCGAGAGCCGATAGAGGCTTCCGATTGCAACCTGGTTCCGGCGAACGGCGACGCTAGTCGAAGTGTACCGGTCGAGTGTGGACCGGAACTCGGCAAGCAGCCCGTCGCGCATACCAAACAGCTTCACGTCACGGATGCCTTGCGTCCCCGCCTGTGTTGTCTCCTGTAGCTGTTCGTTTGCCGTCGCCACACGGTCGCCAACGGCGTACCCGGGCTCGATGCCGTATCTGATGATCGCCGTGACACCGCCGAGAGCGACAGCTGCACCGACTGCCAGCACCGGAGCGATAGCGAGTGCGATCCCGATATACACCAGACAGAGGATTGCCTGCTGGAAGAACTGGATAATCCGGCCGATGACACGCCCGGCGTAGCGGGTCTGTGTCAGAATCGTGTTCATGATGTCGTCGGACCCCTTGTCGTCGTAGTAGGCGACTGATGCGCCCATCGCCAGTTCGTAGGCCCGGTCTTTGAGGTCACGCTCGTACGTCTGTGTGAGTTTTGCTGCGAGCCATTTCACCGTAAACGACGCTGTGTACCGGACGACCATCACGCACGCGAGGCCGACCAACAGGAATTCGAGTGTGAGCGGCAGTCCGGCAGCGACGTACACGGAAAGAAACCGGCCGGTGACGCCGTCTGCCTGAAGCGGAAGGCTCTGCCCGGCCTGTGCGGCGTCGAGTATCGGAAACAGGAACGAGAGGCCAACACCTTCGAGTAGCATTATAAAGAGGCTGGCGGCAATGATACTCCCCGTCAGCGCCGGCCGATACAGCGCCACGCGGCGCAACGATGCGTATTTTTCACTGACGGAGGGAGTAGCAGCCATTGTTCGGGATGCGGTTTCTATGAGGCATAGTTACCGACTTACTACGGTCGGTTCGTTCTGGAGCGAAGGGCACGTCTAACGGCAGTCAGAGTTACCACGGGGGCGAAAAGAGGCTATAACAAATAGTACGAGTATCGCCGATAGCCACATGGTCGCGATAGATTTCGAGTCGGCTGTTGTCGCAACTGACGACTGTGTCACTACGACTATCGACGGGGAGATCGTGTTGCTCAACAACGAGACGGGGCGGTATCAGGGCCTGTCAGGGGTCGGCCCGGATATCTGGGAGCGAATTCAGGAACCGACTGAGCCAGTGGACATCGTCTCGGCGCTGGTCGGGGAGTACGATGTCGAGAGAGACCGAGTGGCAAATGATGTGGAACGCTTTCTGAAAACGCTTGCCGCGGAGCAACTCATCAAGGTCGATGCGAGCCCGACTCCGTGAGTTCAGGGCGTTGTCACGGGCGCAGAAGCTATTACTCTGTGAAGCAGTGGCACTGATCGTTGCGAGCAAAGTACTGCTTACAGTCGTTGGGCTGGAGGACGCAGAGCGCTGTTTCGGCACGCTCTCTCAGTTCCTCCCGTGTCATCGTCAGCCTGAAGCACCGAAGTCAGTACGCTGGGCGGTTTTAACAGCAGGGTCGCGTCTTCCGGGCACTTACGATTGTCTTGAGCGAGCACTCACCGGGAGTACCTTGCTGGAGGCGAGTGACTTCCCACATTGTCTCCGCTTCGGTGTGGATACACAGTCCGATACGTTCGAGGCTCATGCTTGGGTCGAGTCAAACGGTGATGTCCTTATCGGGGATGTCGACGACTTTGGGCGTTTCCGTGCACTCACGGAACGCGAAGTACGTGGCTAACAGATAGTAAACACCACATTCTGTGGAAATTCAAGAGTAATAGATAATATAACAAATACAATAATATTTGAAAGCAGGCGTGGAGGTAACCAATGAAGGAATACGAAACGCCGTCGGTCGAAACGTACGGAACTGTTGAAGAGAAGACGAACTGGTGGGACCACGACGACGGATACGGGAAGTGGAGTTAACCTCCACAGCCGGTTCACACATCTAACTGATCCCTCTTTTATCGGTCCTCGACACTGGTACCGTGCAGTGGATACATCGCGATGGTTTCGTGGCTGTGTGATGGAAGTAGAGAGCGCATTCTTATCCACCACAGCAGTCAAGCGCTCTGGTATGAATCAGGGGTGTCGTAGATGGGCTGTGTTTCAGGATGGACGGAATAGATGGACAACTACGCAAGGGGGAAACTAGCAGGATGGCGACGGCAAACACAGCCACGTACGAAGCCTTTGGATTGACAGTCCGCTCGGCCTTCGACGTACCAGAGCTTCCGTCCGCTGAGACAGCGCCTGACGGGCGGGCTGATGTCACCATCACTGAGGAACGGATTCCTCGCCCACTGTCTGCTGCGTCCGGGTCGACCTTTCACGCGGTAACCGAGCGCGAATACTACCTTCTATACGACGCCGCAACGGTCAGAATTCTCGACGGCAAATCCATCGCTGTAGACCCGGCTCCGGACGTGCCAAGCGAAGTTCTCCGCCACGTACTGGTCGGCCCGGCGTTGAACCACCTGCTGGATCAACGGGGCTACTTCGTGCTGCACGCCAGTACCGTCAGTATCGACGGGCGTGCAGTTGCCTTCGTCGGAGAGTCGGGGGTCGGAAAAACGACGACTGCGATGGCCTGCCTGCTCGACGGACATCGTATCCTGAGCGACGACGTGGCTGCGATAGCGCTGGACGATTCGGGGCCGGTCGTCCGGAGCGGCTACCCGTCGATGAAACTCGATCCGGAGGCAGTTGAAGCATTTGACCCTCCGGTTGAACCGCCGGAACAGGTCCACAGCGGACGCCCTCGACACTTCTACGGACTCAGGCACGACCAGCCCGCAACCCCGGTGCCGCTAGAACGGATTTACCTGCTCGAAGACGGCGAGACAATCGAGGTGGACGCAGTCAGGCCGGACGAGCAGGTCATGGCGCTCGTGGATAATACGTACACGCTGGGCGCGCTGGAGGCCGACGGCCAGGCCGTATCGAATTTCACTGCCTGCGGTGAGATTGTCGATATGACCGAAATAAAACGGCTCCGCCGGCCGCGCACTCTCGATATGCTTCCGGATGTCGCAGCCCGAGTTCAGTCTGAACTCAAGAGTGAGTCATGCTGACGGAGGCTGAACCCGAACTTCAGGTGGTGGTCGACTGTGCTCGTACCGCGATCGTCACCGACGCCGCTCCCGACCCGCCCCCGATTGATGACGCGCCAGACTGGGACCGTGTCGTTGCACTCGCCCGGTATCACGGCGTCGTGCAACTCCTCTACGAGGGACTGGAAGCAATGGCACGCGAGAGTGGTGATGAGTTCACCGTGCCGGCAGCCGTGTTGACACGACTTAGCAGCATCGTACAGGGAAAACGGATGCGGAATCTCGCGTTCACGACCGAGCTACAGGAGATACTAGAACGCTTCGAGACACGTGGTGTGCGTGCGGTACCGTTCAAGGGACCGGCGCTGTCCGTCGCTGCTTACGACGACGCAACGGTGCGTGAATATAATGACCTGGATCTGCTCGTCCATCCGGAAGATATCCCCGCCGCTGCGGATATTCTCGAAGAGCGAGGATACGAGTGGCGCGGGGGCACGCCGCGGTTGGATGATGCCGCGCTGTTAGGCGGTCCTGTGACGAAGGCTATCGTTCACGAGTACGAAATGCGCGGTCCGGAGTTCGACGTGGAACTTCGCTGGCGCGTTGGCGATGCCGAGCGACCGTTCTCCACATCCTTCGGTGAACTCTGGGACCGCCGCGACACCGTATCGGTCGGCGGCCAACCGCTTCCGGCGCTTGCACAGCCAGATCGGCTACTCGTATTAGCGTTCCACGGCACCAAGCACCGCTGGTATCTCCTGAAGTGGCTCTGTGATTTCGTTGCGGCACTGGAGGCAGCGGAAACCGACTGGCCACACGTCCTCGTTCGGGCGCGGGAAACCGGCGTTGAGCGGAACCTATTACTCGGGGCCGCGCTCGCCCGTGCTGTCTTCGGATACGCCCTCCCAGCGCCGCTCCTGGACCGCCTTCGCTCGGACGGCCGCGTCTCCGAATTAGCTGAGGCCGTCGTTGAGTCGCTGGCCGCTGGGACGCCACAGGCACCCACGCAGTTTGAGGCCGCTCGATTTTACCTGGCGGCCAGCGATTCGATGACTGCGCTGGTACCGCTCCTACTGTTGCATTCGTCACTTCACCCGACCTACTCGGAGTACCAGTTTTGCCCGCTTCCCGGCCCGATGCACCCGCTGTACTACGTCATCTGGCCGCTCCGACTCCTCCTCGAAACACCACAGTGGCGGCGACAGCTTTCCGAGGAGCGACGTGACGAAGCGACCTGAACGACGATTGCTCGTTTGATAGCGATGTGGAGATGCTGTATCTGAGACCGGGTTCCCCACCGTTTCTCACAGACCACTCACTCCCGTGGCTGGATTGTCCCCTTCCCAAGTCCTTCCCAGGCGACGCGGTAGCCAAGGTGTGCGAGCGCAGCGCTGTCGTCCTCGATTCCGTGCGCCGAGAGCCGGTCAATCGCCGCCTGATACGCCATTTCGGGTTCAATCTCCTTGGCCAGTTCGTCCAGCACAGCTGGGTCGATAAGCGTGCGGCCGACGCGCTCGTGCGCCGGAAAGGCCACGTCTTCCAGCGCATCCTCGCTGACACCGTGCTCCGCGGCGAGGTCGGTGAGCGAGATAACGTCAGCGTCCGGCCGCAGTTCGTCGGGTATCTCCGCAACGCTCTCACGCACGAGTCGCTCCTCGTAGGGTCGCAGGGCGTCCCGCACATCTTTTACTCTGACTGTGCCGGAGTACGGAATTGCCCGGTTGTCCGTCGCCTCGATTTCCTCGCCGACGCCAAGCGATTCGTCGACGGCGACCAGCATCTCGACATCCTCCAGTGCGTCGAGGCGGGTGAGTTTCTTCTCGACATACTCCGGCGTCCAGAACCCCATAATTTCGAAGAAGATGCGGAAGGGTGTGTCGCCGTCGGTCCGGTCTGTGCTCTCTCCACGTCCCGTGTCTTGAACACCGGTGTCAGCGCCGGGCCGCCACTCGAATGCGAAGTCCGGAATGACGACGTGTTCGCCGGCCGCCAGCGGCTCCGGTTCGCGTATCAGGTCCCAGTCGAGGTCCAGCGCGGCGAACCGGCCGGCGAAGTCGGCTTCGACGCCGCTATCGTAGCTGACCTCTGTTACGGGCTCGGCGCCCGGCACGGAGACATCTCCATCTAAGAGCGTGAGTTTCCGCTCGGTGCCCCGGTCATCGACGGTCGCCGTCAGCTCCCACTCGTTCGCGGTCGCGACCGTTCGCAGGAGGCGAGCGAAGCGGGTGCCGTACCGGCGCGTGTTCGAGAACAGCGCGTCGGGTCCTGTAACGACGACTTCCCGGCCGTTCCCTGTCCGGCGAATCTCGTACATCAGCCGGCAGCGTTTGACCGCCGAGACGAGCGCTTTCGGGTCCGACGAGCGGACTCGTACCTCGGTGGCATCGAACAGCGCTGTCTGCGCCAGTGAGAGGTTGTACTGGGTCCGCAGTTCGGCCGGCCCCCAGCGAGAGTCCACCGCAGTAAGGACCTGTCGAGAGTCCCGGTCGGCGTACAGCGTGTCGGCTAGCGACGCGGCGTCCGTTCCGAAGTGATCGGCCGCCTCGGCGAGTGCCTGCTCGCGTTCGGCTTCGGTCACGACGCCAACGTCCGAAGCGGCTTCGAACACCCGCCGACGGGCTCGAACAGGGTCGATCGGGGCTTGTGTCTCAAATGTTGCCTCCCGTTCGACGAGTTTCGCCAGCCCGCGGACCAGCTTGAAATCGTCGGCTTCCTGTTCGACATCCGCGAGTGCCGTTTCCAGCATCTCTCGGGACTCGCCGACGTGGCCCTGATAGATACCGAGCACGCGGGCCGCCAGTCGCTCCGCGTCGGCGTCGGCGAACTGCAGGTGATAGCCGCCGCCAGCGCGGGACACCCGCAGGAGGTCTTTCGTCAGCACGCGCCTATCTCCGCCACGGAGCAACAAAAACACGGGGAGTGACGACGCCCCCGGTCGAGACGCCCGTAGCAGCCAGCATCATTCCGTCGGATGTCTGTCCTCGAAAGTGACTTCGACAGTTGTGTCGTCCGCTATCGACCGGCCAACGGCACGTTCAAGGTCGGAGACCAGAGCCGGATACGGCCGGTCGGCGGGCCGACTGACCGTAACGGTGACCACCCGGTCAAGCCGGTACACCGAGACGCCGCCGAACCGGGTCTGGACCGACTGTAATCGGAGCCGTTCGTATGATTCGTTGGATAATGCTTCGGTAACAGCGTTGTTTACAGACGTTTCGACCTGCATCTGTTGGGCGGTGACCGTCCCGGCACCGGCGAACGCGACCAGCAGCGTTAGGACGGCGACGACGGTCGGTGCGTACGTCCGGACCGTCTCGCTCGGCGGGCGGTCAGCCGCCCAGTTTAGCGGACGGAATCCGAGCCCCCAGAGGACGAGAACGCCGGTGAGGTTGATTGACGCGATGTTGACCAGCAGGAGAATACCCGCCCCAAGTGCGACGGCCGGCAGTCCCCAGGCGATACCGACCCCGATGGCCGCGGCGGCAGGAATGAGCGCGGCGGCAATCATCACACCGACCAGTGAGACCGGTAGCGCCGTTGCCAGTCCAAACGCCCCGGCGGCTCCCGCACAGAGGCCGACCACAAGCGAGAGAAACCCCGGTGAAATACGCTGGGCGATCTGCTGGACTGTCGTGACACGGAGCTGTCCGGGGACAAACCCGCTGTACCGGATGACCAGTCCGAACAGGGCCGCGCTCCCGATGGCGACAGCGAGCCCGAGCAACTGGTCGCGGACGCCATCGACAATGAGCCGGCGGTCGCTGAGCGTCGTCCCGACGCTGGCGATGAGCGCGGATCCGACCTGTGGTGCGATGACCATCGAGCCGACGACGATAGCCGGAGAATCGAGGAGCAGACCCGCCGTTGCGACGATCGCACTCAGGACCGTCATTCCGTAGTATGTCCCTTGTCCGGGGTTCATGCCGACCGCACGACCGCGGAGTTCGTCGTGGGAGATGCGGTCCTCGTGGCGGCGGGCGGAGTTCGACTGGTCTGGCCGGGCGGTCTCGGCGTTCCCGACAACAGTGTACCGGTCGGCGTCGAGCCCGGTCGCTTCGAGGTCGTCGAGTACCTCGTCGACGGCTTCCGGCGGGAGCGGAAACTGCAACAGCCACGCCGCCTCGTCGTCGCTCGTCTCCTTGGTCCGAACGTAGCTGATGTCACGGTCGTCCAGCACGTCGCGGACGCTGTCGAGGACGGCATCGGGAACACGGATGTGTATCAACCGCACTTGGACGCACCTCGCGACCCGCAACACTGGCGATTAGCATCGAACATTTCTCCGCTTCTCGCCGGGGAGAGTCATAGTTATCAAGGAGGTAATCCCGCTCAGCGTGGGAGAACGCTTGGACAACGACGGACCGCCTGCTATCTGCGTCGCCTGGCGACTCGCTCCTCCGCGGTTTCCTCAGTCACAAGTTCGTACAGTAGTGCCCGCCCGCCGTCGGCTTTCGGTCGGAGAACACGGCCAAGTCGCTGGGTAAACTCCCGCTCCGAGCCGCTCCCAGAGAGGAGAACGGCGACGTTCGCGTCGGGCACGTCCACTCCCTCGTCGAGGACGTTCGCGGTTACGACCCGGGAGTACGTCCCGTCGCGGAACCGCTCTAGTATCTCCCGGCGCTCGCTCGCGCCGGTTTCATGCGTTATCGCCGGAATGAGAAACCGCTCGGAGAGGCGATACACGAGGTCGGTGTGGGCGGTGAAGACGATGATCCGGTCCTCGCGGTGGCGGTCCAGAATCGTCGCCAGCCGGTCAACCTTTCGCTGGGCATTCATCATCACCTCGCGGGCGCGCTGTTTCGCCAGCAGCGCCTCGCGGGCCGCCGGGTCGTTGCCGGACCGCTTGACGAGTTCCTGATAATCGCTGCCGGACCGGAGCTGGATATTGGATTGTTTGAGGTAGTCGGTGAACGTCCCCTGATGCTCTTCGTAGCGGTCCCGTTCGTCCGGCGTGAGTGAAACTTCGAGCCGCTTGATATCGTAGTCAGCGAGGTGCTCGCCAGCCAACTCGTCGACGCTGACCCGCTGGACGAGCGGTCCAACGAGGTCCGCAATGGCTTCGTGGGCTCCGTCCGGCCGCTCGAACGTCGCTGTCAGTCCGAGCCGCGACGGCGCAGCGAGCAGTCGAGCGACATCCCGATACCCTTTTCCACCAAGATGGTGGACCTCGTCGAAGACCACGAGTCCGAAGCGGTCGCCGAGTTCGTCGGCCCGCAGGTACGCCGAGTCGTACGTCGACACCGTGATATCCTCGACGCGCTGCTCGCCCCCTCCCATGCAGCCGACGGGCCGGTCGAACTCCCGCTGTAGCTCGCGCTGCCACTGCTCCAGCAGGTCGATGGTCGGGACGACGACCAGCGTTGGCGTCCCCAGTGCGACCATCGCCGCGATGCCGATGACGGTCTTGCCGCTCCCGGTCGGTAGTTCGAGACAGCCCCTGTCCTCGGCTTCACGCCAGGCGTCCAGCGCTGCCTGCTGGTAGTCTCTGAGGTCGTACGCCGTCGAGAGCGACAATGACGGGAGCGAACAGACGTGGTCCTCATACGCCACCTCACGATCGTCAAGCGCGCTTCGGAGGTCGGCGTACCGGTAGGCCGGCGCTCGCCCTGTCTGTGAACGCCGGTCGTACTCGACGCCGGGCAGGTCCGACGGCAGGTCTCCCGACACGCGAATGGTCCCTGACTCGTACGTCAGCTCCAGCACACTCCGGGGTTCGCCGGTCCGGCCGATAACGCTTTCGCGGGCTGTATCGCTGTGTGTCGCCGGGACTCTCAGCTTCATCTCAGCGTCACGTCGCCAGCAGGTGAATGAACACTACAGTTTACATCTATTCGCCCCCTACACCTCCAACTATGGACGACGCCCGAACGACATTGCCTGCCCTCTTGCTGTCGCTAGTGTTGACGCTGGCTGTCGTGCCAGCCGGCGTGGCCGGAACACAGACGGCGCAGGACACACTGACCGTCGATAAAGGCGGGAGTGCCGAGTACCAGTCAATACAGGCCGCTGTGAACGCTGCCGACAGCGGTGACACCGTCGAGGTCCGGCCGGGCACCTACCGCGAAGAAGTCCGAATCAACGAGAGTATTACCCTCGTCGCACCCGACCGGGCGATACTGGACGGTTCGCGGTTCGTCAACGGAACCGGCGTCACGGTGGCCGGCGCAGCCGACGCGAACGTCACCGGATTCACCGTGCGTAACTACCGCTTTGGCGTCGCCGCCAACGAAACCAGCGGTGACTGGACAGTCACTGACACGACTGTTATCGCTGCCGATGTCGGGGTCTACGCGCCGAATACGGCTGGAAACTGGACTATCGAGGACGCCGCCGTCGCCAGCACAACCTACAGCGGCGTGTTCGTCCGCGGCACCAGCGGCGACTGGACGATTCGCGACACCCGATTCGTCAATGTCGGTGGCGACGGCGTCGATGTCCGCAAGTCCTCCGGTGACTGGACAGTCGCAACGGTTGTCGTCGACCGGTCCGGCGCAGACGGCGTCGACGCCTCCGGGACAACTGGCGACTGGACGGTCCGGAACACAGAGGTCCGCCGAAGCAACACCGGCGTCAAAGCCATCGACAGTGGCGGCAACTGGACGGTGACTGACCTGACGGTCCACCGAAGCGACACCGGCCTCGTAACCGCCTTCTCTGGAGGTGCGTGGACACTTGAAGATTCTACCCTTGAAACCCGAGACATCGGTGTCTTCACCGCTCGAACGACCGGAGCATGGACTATCCAGAATACGGCCATTGAGAGCCAACAGCAGGGAATCCACGCCGTCAACACGAACGCGTCATGGACTGTCTCCGAATCGACTGTCTCCGTGACCGCAGAGCAAAATGCCATCGGTGTCGACGCCCGGTCCGCAAGTGGGGACTGGTCGCTTACCGATGTCACCATCGAAAGCCCCGGCATCGAAGTTGCCGAGTGACGGGACCACGCTGGCGGTGTCTTCCCCGTCACAGGCTGCCAATCTCGTCACCAAAGCGAAGCCCTTAATTAAAACACCCCCCTCTCCCAGAGTGCGGGACCGTGGGGTAGCGGTATCCTCGGCGCATGGGGTGCGTCGGACCTGAGTTCGAATCTCGGCGGTCCCACTCAAGCTTTTCCCAGATGCCGACACCTGTACGCTTAGGTATGCGAGCGGTCAACTTCCTTCGCGAATTCGGCTGAAATTTAGTCGTTCTTTAAATACCACTGAGAACCATAAGAATCCTGTCAAGAAGCTACGGCTTCTGATCGAAATTCGGCGTCGTCAGCAGTGGCCGTATCCACCCTGTGCGTTCGTCCCTGCAAGCCGACTCGTCGAGGATGGCGCGACTGATGCAGAGGTGCGCCGTGCAGTCCAAGAGGTCGACGACGAACTCGCGCGAGGTGGTTCCGATGAGTGACGCTGAGCGCCACGTAGATCCCGCTGAGGAAAGCGACGAGAGCGAGGTACCGAACTCTGGTCCAAGTCCAGCAAGACGTGGCTCAACTCCTGAAAACCTGCCAGAGGAACACAGGCCGGACCTCCCACACGTCGCGGATGGCGAGAGTACCGACTGGTCGCAGTATACGGCCTATCGGTGCTGCATCTGCCAAGACAACTGCATCAACAAGATCGACTCGGACTACGCCCGGGCGAGAGAGTGTCGCCACTGCTACGCAGTTCCGACATTCGACCGACACAGCGTCGACGATCCGGCGCTTGATCGGTAACTCCTCTGTCCGACGATGTGCCGAGGAGAGGACAGGGGAGTACCCGCCGTAGGTAGCCGACCCACCGTCCGACCAACCCAGTGTGTCGGCGGCTCGACCCCACAGGTTCGCGTTCCGGGAGAGGAAACCCCCCTTGCGGGGGTTGACTCGACCTCTCAGCCGCGCGTCTCTGCCAGCCCCCACAGCCCACCGAAAGCGAGGGCGCGGGAGAGCTGGCACGCCCGGCAGCGCAGCGGAGCGAGCAGCCCGGACCGGGCCGCGAGCGCCAATCGCGGCCCGCACCTGCTCGACCAGCCGGAAGCGACCCTTCACGGGTCGACCCGGAAGCCCGAGCGTTTCCCCCGAACCCGGCGGGTGAGGGGAATCGTTACCGCGTTCATCTGTCCGACCAATGCTGTTCCTGCCTGCGCGGGGTCCCACACATGACGAGCCGCGTGGAGCCGCCGGGACACCTGGGCGGCCTCGACCTCGCTGATAGATGTAACACTCCCGTTTTAGCGGACCTTCTGGAAGAGCGTGATCTCCTCGGCCACGGCCAGTTGCTCGACGGAACACTGACCGAACGCGACGAAGACCGCGTACGCATTGCGAAGTTCGTTGCGGCGCATCCGGAGGGTACGCCGCTGTCGCACGTCGTTTCGTACGCAGTGAAGGGAGTGTCGCCTGAGACGTGCGAGCGCGTCGACGGTTCGGACCCGGACTACCAGTTTGCATACCGCTTCATCGACGACCTCGCAGCCGATGACGACCCGTACGTGCGGAAATCCCGCTCGTCAGGCGTCCTTTTCGTCACCCCGACACTGCGGCTTCTTGACTTGATTACAGAAGGCATTACTCAAACAACCCAGACAGAGGGTCTGACGTATGATCGTGAGTTCCTGCGTAATTACCTCTCTCGCGTTGATTCTGTAGACGATGACCTGCGGGAGCTACTGAAGGACGGTTTTACATCCTACCTGAACCGCATCAAAGATTACAAACTGCTGTTCGATGTCCACTTCGTCGACCGACGCGGCGGCGAGTCCACACAGCGGATGACGAAAGACTACAAGACCCGCTTCAACGACCAAGGCCGCGTTTCCAAGCAGTTTGCCCGGTTCAATGACGCGCTGGAATACGGTTACGAGAACGCTGAAAACGCCGTGCTGGTGACGTTGACGACCGACCCGAAGCGCCAAGACTCGCTGCTCGACGGGATAGATTCGATAAACGAGAACTTCAACCGGTTGTTGTCGTATTTCGACTCGGACCCGTCGACGAAAGCCGATACCCGCGACCCGAGCGTTTCCGGCTGGCGACCCGATCTCGACGACGATGTGACTGGGCGACCGCGTGACCGACCGGACTACATCAAGGCGCTGGAGTTCACGGAGAAAGGATACCCGCACCTGCATGTGCTGTTTTTCGACGTGCCGACTCGCCAGCAAGACGGATTGCCGTGGCTGTGCGACAAGCCGGAAGTAGCCGAGAAATGGGCCGACTACGGCCAAGGCGAGATCGTCGACGTGTACCCGCTGACGTACCGCGACGACCTCGACGAGCTGGAACCAGAGTTCCAGAGTGACGAAGGCTTCGTCGACTGGTACAGGTTCGGTGACCACGATCACGGTGAAGAGTGGGTTCGAGAACGAACCCGCTCGCACGAGTTGATCGAGTTCGGCGACGACGGACATGAAATGGAGTCGACCGCTGGCGCGTATCTCGGCAAGTACCTGAGTGCGACGTTCGGTTCGCTGCTCGACGCTACCGAGTCGTTCGAGCTGGGCGACGACGACCGGGAGACGTACGCTGACAAAGCGGCGACGTGGAAGCTTGCGCTGTACTGGGCGACGAACCGGCGGTTCTGGTCTTGCTCGGAGTCGATTACGGAAGGAATCGACCCGAACGATCATCTGCAAGACCCGGACGTGCGCGAAGCCGTGCGCTGGTGTTCGCTCGACTCAGTACAAGCAGCGAGTGAGAGCGAGATACGCGACGACCTGGCGCGTCGGCAGTGGGACGACCTCGACGATCTCGACGCTGCCGTAGAACGGGCAATATCCGATGTGGAACAGCCGCAGGTGCGTTCGACGCTGCCCGAGGAAGCTACTTTCCGCTGTATCGTCGACTACATCGGTGCGTATGCGTACTGGGATCTCCCTAGTGATGAGTTGGGCGTTCGTCAACAACACCTCGAAGTTGTCCAAGACTGCGCTGACGACGGTGACGACGTGCCGGTCGTAGACCGGGAGAAGGACCCGCCGATTGTCGACGTATGGTGCTAACTTTTCGGTGAAAGTCACTAGTTTATAAATATATAAAGAAACGAGTCAGTTCTAAGTGATGGGTAGCAGTTTCACTAATCTTGTTCTGCCTGTCGTTGTAGCTCTTGGGTCTGTTTTTCTTACTTTCTGGTTCCGAGAAAAACAGACGACATTATCTGCATTGAGAGCAACAAAAACCGAGCTGAAGCACAATGATGATTTGGCAGAGAGTATGGTACATGGAGCGTGTCATAGAATCCATCTCATAGCATCTCACAGCCCGGCTCGTTTCCTCGCTCGTAGTTGGTGATTGCAACGACGAGCCGTAGGCAGAGCGCAACGAACACTTCTGTTCGAGCGTGGACGCGGCCTCGGGCGCGGACGTGCCCGAGGCCGCAGTCCTTGACGGCATCGTTAGTTCGTTCGACTCCTATCCGGTGGTTGTACGTCTCGTCCAAGATGGACTGTTTGAGCAGAACTTCCTCACTGTGTTCGGTGATACGATCTTCGACCCTATACTCGATATCGAGCGGATCGTCGGTATTTCGCGGGTTGTACGGGGCAATTGGCACGACCCCTGCGGCCAGCAGGTGGTCGTGCCAATCGAGGATATCGTATGCGCTGTCTCCAAGCATCCAGATGGGTGTATCGACGGCGAGCGCGTCACACGTGACGCGCATCGCCGTCTCTTGATCCGCTTGTTTGCTCTGTGTGAACTCCGCTGCTATCGGAATCTTTGGACCGGTCGAGACGATCGTACAGCCGAAGCCGTAGTAGTGTTCCTCAGCTGTTGGGTCGTAGTTCCACGAGGCGGCGTCGTTGTACTGGACCGCTTCGATGTGGGTTGAGTCGATGGAGTACGTCGAGTCGAGCAGGCCCCGGCAGGCGGCCTGCTCGACGAGTCTCTTGAAGACATCATCGATGACGTGTTCGAGATCGGTAAGAAACCGGTCAACTGTGTCTCTGGATGGTGGTTTGTCGAGTCCGCAGTAGTACCAGACGAGGCTGTGCTGGAGTTCTCGTGTGACTGGACGTGTGCCGTATACATCCTTGTAGTAGCAGTGTAGAAAGCCGCGAAAGAGGTCTGGTGGCTCATGGACTCGTGTTCGCCCCCGCCCCGAGGGGGCGAACACGTCGTACTCCAGCAGAAACTCGAACTCAAGATGCTCGAACAGCGGTACTGTCTCGGTAGCCGCCGCATTCAAGAAGTCGTTAACCGAACCTACGTCCTGCAGGGTCGCGGTTGTGTTGGACACACTTTCCGCACCCTGCTGCTTTGCATGTGGCGCTTTCTATGACACGCTCACATGACTTATTTTCAAATCGACCGAATAGCTTGCAAGACTTGTTGACGATTGACACAGTTCCTCTACAGACATCAGCTTTTGACAATTTTGTGAATTCTGGGACTGCGACAAAGATACCTGATGATACTGAAGATGCGATTTGGTATCACTATCTGGTTGTTCGGATGATAAACAGAGATATAGAAAATAGATTGGATTCTGTAGACAAAAGTGAGCTTGAGAAGATTGATGACCGCATATTGAATCGCTTGATATACCTTTGTGACACCACACGTCTTGAGGTGATTAAAGAAAACGTTCAAAATAATAATAGAGTTGAGGAAGAAATTCAAGAGGCTATTCCAACTCATCAGACTTGGGAAAGTAGCCAAAAAGGTCAGATCCACTGGTTTACAGGAGTTAGATCACTGATAGATGAAGAAATTGAACGTAAGCATTGGATTCCGACATTTGTTTTTAAGATCCGAGACATTATTGCGGAGAAATATAACACGCACATAGCAGGAGAGTTCGGCGTGTGAGTACCTGACAAGAGTGCGACCAGAGATCCCGTCCGTCGAACTAATCCCCGATGTGCTGACGGCGACCGAGTCCCCGACGAGAGAGTGAACCCCGGCGCTTCGGGTCGTGCCTGTGGAGTGTTCGGTGAACGAGTCCCCGATGTGAAACCGACGACCGAGTCCCCGATGGGAGAGCGTACTATTCGTCGTCAACCCACCAGACCCAGCTACGACCGGCTTGCTTACCGTTGATGCGCCCCTCGTCGTGGAGTTCCTTGAGTCGCCGAATCGTGGCCTTGTCCTTGATCGGCAACTGCTCCGAAACCTCGATAGTCGATAAAACGTGTTCGGACGTATCGCGTAGGACCTTGACGATCTCGTCGTCAGTTACGTCTGGTTTCCGTCCAGCCATTACCGTATTCAATCGAATGTTTTGCTTATAAAATCCCACCAGAGACGTTGTACGTATATTGCTTGCTACATCTTTGGAAACTATTAATAGAGTCCAGTATTATTATTCGCCACGGAGGTCACTCGGACTGCTGGAACAGTTCGGAAAACGCGGACCCGGTGCTGGAACACCGGCCCGCTGTGGCTTCCGTGACCATCCCACGGAAGCATGTTAGCAGACACAACCGCGAGGATTAAACCCCTCGCTCGACCCCGCCGGAGGTTGTCCGGCAGTCGTGTTAGTTTCTCAAGAGTGGATTCAGAAAGCCGGATAAACGCAGTAATCAGTGGGCCTAGCCCCACGGTTCCACTTTCACCCAACCGAGACGGTCCGGTTTATACGTGCAATCAGCAGTCAGGAGTGGATGACTGCCCCGTCAAATCTGAAATCGGATTCGCTCGTCCGCCCTCGAAACAGAACCGGATGCCCCATCCGAGAGGGACACCGATGAGTGACGATCTCCAACCGCTTGCCCCCCGGCAAGCACTGGAGATGTGGATAGACCGGCAGAAAGCCGAGAAAGCCGACGAGACGGTCCAGAGCTACTACTACCGCGTTCGGCAGTTCGTCGACTGGCTCGACGAAGAGGGCATCGACAACCTGAACGACCTGACCGGGCGCGACGTGTTCCGGTACGACTCCGACCGGCGTGCTGACGGGCTAACGAAGAACGCCCTGAACACGCAACTCGGGACGATCAAACTGTTTCTGGACTTCTGCGTCGACGTAGAAGCAGTCCCGCCGGTACTGCCCGCGAAAGTCGACGTGCCGACCCTCTCGAAGGCAGAACGAGCGAACGAGGAGAAACTGACGGCGAACCGTGCCGAGAGGATTCTGCACAAACTGGAACAGTTCGACTACGCCAGCCGCGACCACATGCTGTTCGCGCTGGCGTGGCATACTGGTGCTCGACTCGGTGCGCTTCGTGCGCTCGACCTGGACGACTGCTACCTGACCGACGACGATCTCGACCGACTGGCCCACCGGGACGGACTCTCCGACGAGGAACTCGGACAGTTCGACGTTCCGTTCGTCTACTTCTGCCACCGGCCTGAGACGGATACGCCGCTGAAGAATCAGGAGGATGGTGAGCGACCGGTCGGCCTGTCGGAAGAGATCGGGCAGCTGCTCGAAGACTACATCGAGGTGACGCGCGTCGAGGTCGAGGACGAACACGGGCGCAAGCCGCTGTTCTCCAGCAAGCGCGGGACCGGTCGGATGTCGAAGGGTGCGATTCGTTCGCGGTTCAATATCATCACCCAGCCGTGCCGTTTCGAGACGTGTCCACACGACCGCGATACGGACACCTGCGAGGCGCTGGAACACGGCTACGAATCGCGTTGCCCGTCGGCCCGATCTCCACACCGGATTCGGACTGGCTCGATCACGCATCACCGTGACGAAGGTTGGCCCCCGGAGGTGCTGGCCGAGCGTGTGAACGCGACCCCGGAGGTCATTCGCACGCACTACGACCAGCCGGACCTGCTGAAGCGGATGGAATCGCGCCGTAGCTACATCGACTAACCGCAGTTCACAGAGTACCCATGAGTCACAACCACGGCAACCCACGGATGAACGATTCTAGAGACGAACCGCGGCACTCGGCGGTCCCACTTTTCACGAAGCGAAACGAGCGACGGAGTCGTTCAAACAGGCAATCAATGAAAGCTGCCACGCGTCACTTCCAGGTGAAGTACGTCAGCACGCCGATACCAATCGTTTCGAGCATCTGGAGCACCATCATCACCTGAACGGCAATCGCGGGCATCGCCGGTGCGGTGAAGTAGAAGTACAGGGCAACGGCGTTTTCGGCCAGCAGGAACGACGCGAACACGATAGAGCCAAGCGTCAGCGGGGCACGGATTTCCCGGTACGTCTGCACCCAGATGCTGATGAGGACGCCCAGCAACAGGATGTTGACTGCGGCGGCGATACGAGCCCCGTTCAATACAAGACTCATGGTGCGGGCTCCTGTCGTTGGTCAGTGGCCAACTGTCGGCGATGTGGTGTCGTGCTCATGTCAATCGTCCACCTGTGTGAGGATTTGTTCGACCGTGTCCCAGTGGGTTCTCGCGCGCTCGCTGGGGAGATAGATAACGCCGTAGTCGGCATCGCTGCTGGTGATGACGCCGTTGTCTTCGAGGACATCGAGATGGTATCGGACTGTGTTGTACGCGAGGTCAAGGTCATCAGCGAGCTGGTTGGCGTTTCGCGGCTGGTCGGCCAGCGCGCGAAGCACGCGGGCACGGTTGGGTCCTCCGCGGGTACCTGCAAGCGTTTGCCAGAGGACCGTCTCCATTCTGGTTCCATTTCCGGACGGGGTGGCAAGAATCCACCGACATGGGGCACGACCGGCCGCGCACGGCCGGAGATTGCGCCCCACGGCTGAGTGGGCGGCAGCCAGGGTGGAAAACACCACCGTTTGGCCCAGGTCTGAGAACCGTCGCCGCACCCAGCGCGAGAAACCTGTTGTCCATGTTGCAAACGTCCGGGAATGTTCGATAAAACAGTTTCGGGAAATTCGAGCAAACGGCGGGCTCGAACTCTCTAGCCGGATTTGAGAGAGAATTGAGAGAGAGTCACGCCCGAGTCACGAAATGTACTATTTAGCTGACAATCCCAGCAGATGATGGATGTCATCAGACACGACCCGACGACGGATCTTGCTCGGTATCGGAACCGGTGTGACAGTCGGCATCGCTGGCTGTAGCGGCGGCGGTAACGGCGGTGCCGAAGAGCCAGACACCGAGACGGACAGCGGCATGGACACGCCGATGGAGACCGAAACAGACACTCAGACCGAAGCGGAAACCGATCCGGGGACTGCGGCGGTCCGAGTGGCGCACATGTCGCCGAACGCCCCGAACGTGGACGTCTATCTTGAGGGCGATGCAGTCCTCGAAGACGTTCCCTTCGGTGCGGTGAGTCAGTACCTCGACGTGCCCGCGGGAGAGCGGTCGGTCGAGATAACCGCCGCTGGTGATCCGGACACGTCAGTGTTTTCGGGGCCTGTTGCGGTGGAAGCAGACACAGCGTACACCATCGCCGCAGTCGGTGAAATCGGCGATGACGCCGACCAGGCGTTCGAACCGCTGGTCCTGGAAGACGACAACAGCGATCCCGGCGGCGACACCGCACGCGTCCGCCTGGTCCACGCTTCGCCCGACGCGCCGGCCGTCGACGTGACCCTCGCGTCGAACGGAGATGCGCTGTACGACGGCGTCGAGTACGGCGGCTCCGGCTACGTTGAAGTGCCTTCAGGGGACTATACGCTCCAAGTACGTGGTGACACGGAGAGCAACGACGGCGACGTCGCCGCGGAGTTCGACGTGAGCCTGTCCGGTGGCGAGGTGTACACGGCCTTCGCAGCAGGCTATCTCACGCCGGACGACGACCCGGCGGACGCGCCCTTCGACCTGCTCGTGACACAGGACACTGGCGGCGGCGCTACGGAAACTGAAACAGAGTCCGAGCCAGCGAATGTCCGGGTGGCACACATGTCGCCGAACGCCCCGAACGTTGACGTGTACGTCGACGGGTCGGCCGTGCTCGAAGACGTGCCCTTCGGCGCTGTCAGTGACTATCTGGAGGTCCCCGCTGGCGCGCGAACGGTCGAAATCACTGCTGCCGGCGACCCGGACACGTCGGTGTTCGAGGGTGACGTGACCGTTGAGGGCGGACAGGCGTACACCGTCGCAGCGGCCGGCGAAATCGGCGACGATACCGGTGACCCCTTCCAGCCACTCGTGCTCGCCGACAATCTCACCGCACCCAGCAATGGGACAGCCCGCCTCCGACTGGTTCACCTCTCGCCCGATGCCCCACAAGTCGACGTGACAGTCGGATCGAGCGGCGACGTGCTGTTCGATGCTGCCGACTTCCGGGAATTCGACAGCGTCGAGGTGCCAGCGGGTGAGTATACGATACAGGTCCGCGGAGCGACACCTGACAACGATGGGGACGTTGTCGCGGAGTACGACCTTAGCCTGGCTGGCGAAACCGGGTACACCGCCTTTGCGGCGGGCTATCTCACGCCGGACGACGAACCGGCAGACACACCCTTTGATCTGATTGTCGCACAGGACACCGGTGGAATGTAGCGGCCCGCGGGACGCCGTGGGCTCCCCGCAGGTATCGACGCAGTCGACTGTGTCGGAACGAGACCGATTTCCTCTACACTTTTGTGACGCCACTAGCAAGCGGGGGTATGGGAAAGGCAAACGACGTAGACTACGCTGACCTGCACGACCCGAACGCAGAGTACACCATGCGGGAGCTCTCTGCGGAGACAATGGGTGTCACCGCCAAGCGCGGCGGCGGTCGCGACGTGGAGATCACCGACGTTCAGACGACGATGGTCGACGGGAACTTCCCGTGGACGCTCGTCCGAATCTACACCGACGCAGGCATCGTCGGCACGGGCGAGGCCTACTGGGGCGCTGGCGTCCCGGAACTCATCGAGCGGATGAAGCCGTTTGTCGTCGGCGAGAACCCGCTGGACATCGACCGCCTGTACGAGCACCTCATCCAGAAGATGAGCGGCGAGGGGAGCGTCGAGGGTGTCACCGTGACGGCCATCGCTGGCATCGAGGTCGCGCTACACGACCTTGCGGGCAAGATCCTCGAAGTACCGGCATACCAGTTGCTCGGTGGGAAGTACCGCGACGAGATGCGCGTGTATTGTGACTGTCACACCGAAGAAGAGGCTGACCCCGAGGCCTGCGCCGAGGAGGCCCGTCGCGTCGTCGACGAACTGGGTTACGACGCCCTCAAGTTCGACCTCGACGTGCCAAGCGGCCTAGAGAAAGACCGCGCGAACCGACACCTCCGCCCGGGTGAAATCCGGCACAAGGCCGAGATCGTCGAGAAGGTCACCGAGGAGGTCAAAGACGAGGCTGACGTGGCCTTCGACTGTCACTGGACGTTCTCGGGGAGCTCCGGGAAGCGCCTCGCGGAGGCCATCGAGGAGTACGACGTCTGGTGGCTCGAAGACCCCGTTCCGCCGGAGAACATCGAGGTGCAGGAGGAAGTCACCAAGTCCACGACCACGCCGATCACCGTGGGCGAGAATCGCTACCGCGTCACCGAGGAGCGACGGCTTATCAAGAACCAGGCTGTCGATATGATCGCGCCGGATATGCCGAAAGTCGGTGGAATGCGCGAGACGCGCAAGGTTGCCGACGTGGCGAACCAGTACTACATCCCGGTTGCGATGCACAACGTCTCCTCGCCGATCGCGACGATGGCGAGCGCACACGTCGGGGCTGCAGTCCCGAACTCACTGGCCGTCGAGTACCACTCCTACGAACTTGGTTGGTGGGATGACCTGGTCGAGGAGACTGTCATCGAGGACGGTTACATCGAGATTCCGGAGGAGCCGGGTCTCGGGCTGACACTCGACCTCGACGCTGTCGAAGAGCACGTTGTCGAGGGCGACACCGTCTTCGACGAGGCGTAAGGTTCGACCCCCATCGTTGGTGTTGACTGGGGCGGCACCGGGTGACGTGGTGGTCACCCGATAGTACTCACGACGGCACAGTTACGCCGTCTCGAACTCGACGCCGGTGATCTCGAAGCGAGCACCGCCGGCGTCGCTTTCTGTGACCGTTATCGACCAGCCGTGGGTATCGACGATCTCATCGACGATTCTGAGGCCAAAACCGGGACCCGACGCCAGCGAGTAGCCACCCTCAAACACAGTGTCGCGCTCCCCGGCCGGAATCCCAACGCCGTCGTCCGCGACGTAGAAGCCGTCGTCCAGTTCGCCAACAGTAAGCGTCAGGTCAGCGGCTGGTCTCTGCGACTGTGAGAGAGAGGTCGTCGCACGCTGTTCGCCGGCGTCGTCTTGTCTCTCGGTGTGTGGCGTCTGTCCGTGTTCCACGCTGTTGCGGATCAGGTTCCCGAAGAGTTGCCGGAGCCGGCTTGGGTCCGCCCGCACCACAGCCGAGGTCTGTAGTTCCAGTGTCGCGTCGCCGGTCTCGACAGTTTGCCAGCACTGCTCGACGACTGTCTGGAGCGGCACCGGCTCGCTGTCGAGCGCTGTCTCACCGTTCTGGGCCAGCGTCAGGAGGTCATCGATGAGCTGTCCGATACGGCTGTGGGCTCGCTTGACCGCGTCGAGGTGGTCGCTATCGTGCTCAATCTGTGCGAGTTCTAGCTGGCCCCGGGCAACGTCCAGCGGGTTCCGGAGGTCGTGACTGACGACGCTGGCAAACTCTCCGAGGCGCTTGTTTTGCTGTTCAAGCGCCTGTTGGCGGCTTTCGCGGGCGGAGATATCCCGTCCGATACCGACCACGCCGAGCGGCGAGCCGTCAGCAGCTGTTATCCGGCCCCCAGTGAATTCGTACGGCACTGTCGTGCCATCGGCGGTTAGCAGATCGGCCTCGAACGACGTTTCACCGGTCGCAAAAGCCGTCTCGATGCCCTGTCGAACGGTTTCACGATCTGATGGGGCGAAGAGTGCTGTCAGCGACATCGGCCCGAGATCAGCGTCTGTATATCCGGTAGCTGCCGCCAGTGCATCGTTCCAGCGAGCCAGCTCGCCGTTCTCATCGAGTTCATAGAACAGATCCGGCACTGCATCGACCGGTGCGTCAGGGCGGTCTATTTCCGCAATATGTTCGGACTCGCATCGCTTCCGCTCGGTGATGTCACGCGAGGCACCGACGATTCTGGCGACCGTGCCATCTTCAACAATGGGCTGTGCCTTGGCTCGCACCCAGCGCTGCTCGCCATCCGGTCTGGTGATTTGGAATTCGAGTTCGACGGATTCTCCGGCTGAGACGCGCTGCATCGACTGGATGACTCTATCCTGATCCGTGGGATGAATCGCTGTCATGAACTCATCGGGGCTGGTCTGCAACGACTCGACGGAGCGGCCGTAGAGCGTTTCGTATGCCGAATTGACGAACTGTATCTCGGTCCAGTCCCCGGAGAACACCCACAGCAGTTCGCTCGACTGTTCTGCCAGTTCTGTGAGTTGCTGTCTAGTCCGACTCGCGAGTTCTGTCGACCGGTGATGTTCGACGAGTAACCGAATCCGATTGGAGAGAAGGTCGCGACGGGCAACAGCTGTATCTCTTCTGAAAACGTCGGTAACCCCGTTCGAGATTGCGTCGCTGGCGACGGATTCCGGCTCGGTCAGCAGCAACACCGGGACATTACTGTCCCGCTCGCGGACTATCTCAGCGAATTCACGGCCGGACCGGTCCGGGAGGTTGTCGGCGGCAACGATACCATCGATAGCGGTGCCTTCGAGACGGTCGAGCGCACTGTCTGCCCGGTCGGTCGTCGTCAGCGTCAGCGAGTCCGGGCCCCGACTATCCGGGAACTCGACAGTCTCGTCGAGTAGCGGCCTGTCGTCTACCTGCAACACGTGCATCGAATTCGCAGCCGCATATGTGTCAGACATATTGTGTAAATAGAAATGCATCATTCCTCTTGAAGCTACGCCTGCAGTGATACATTACGCACCGAAGCGGTCTGAAACTGCACCCCGATCAATCTTGTCTGGGCCGCTGGTCGGCATCGCCTCGACGAACGCGATATCGTGGGGGTGTTTGTACCGTGCCAGGCGGTCGTCGAGGAACGTTCGGAGGTCGTCAAGCGTCAGCGGTCGGTCGCCAGCCCCGTCGGTCACAGCAGTGGATGCGGGCTCGATGACAGCCTTTCCGACCTGCCCCCATCTGTCGTCGGGGACCGGAATCACGACGACTTCACCGACCATGGGATGGTCGGCGATAGCGTCCTCGACCTCCGCGGGAAAGACGTTCTCGCCGCCGCTGACGAACATGTGCTTGGTGCGGCCCTCGATGTAGTAGTAGCCGTCCGCGTCGACGCGGGCGAGGTCGCCGGTCGACACCCAGCCGTCGCCAAATGTCTCGGCGGTCGCGTCCGGATTGTCGAGGTAGCCCGCCGCGGCGTGGGGCGAGCGCAACTGGAGTTCGCCAACGGTGCCGGGGTCGACCGGGTCCCGTGAACCGGCGGGGCTGCCTTTGTTGTCACGGTCTTCGGGTTCGACGACTCTGGCGTCAACGTGCAACACCGGCTTGCCGACCGAACCGGCCTTCTCGTGGGGCCAGCCCTCGGGCATCGCGAAGTTGTTCGGCCCGCACTCGGTGAGGCCGTACCCCTGCGAGAGGTTGACGCCACGGTCCCACCACGTCTCCATCACGCTTTTGCGACAGGGGCCGCCGCCGGATTTGGCGAAGCGGAGCGACGAGAGGTCCGTCTCCGCCCAGCGGTCGTGGTTCGCCATCATCCGCAGGATTGCCGGGACGGCGACAAGGACAGTCCCGCTCTCCGCGTCGATGATCTCCAGTACGTCGCTAGGGTCGAACGCACGGGCGATGACCACTGTCCCGCCCATGTGCCACAGGGGGACGGTGAGAACGTTCCAGCCACCGGTGTGAAACATCGGAAACACCATCGGCGTCACGTCGTCCTCGCGCAGTCCCCAGGCCGTAATCGTATTCAGAGAGTTCCAGACGATGCCGCGGTGGGTTAGTTCCGTCTCCTTTGGCGTTCCAGTCGACCCACCGGTGTGCAGGAGGAGATGTGTGTCGCCGGGGGCCGGCGTTGCTGTCTCGACGGGTGTGTCGTCCTCGGGGAGGGCCGAAGCGTAGGGCGTGCTGTCGAGCGTGGCAGCCGAGGACGCGCTGTCGGCGGCGGTTCCGAGATGGATAAGCTGGGGAGCCGCCGTATCGGCTGTCTCCAGAGCAGTCGAGACAGTCTCGGCGAAGGAAGCCTCGACAACGAGGAGTTCCGGGTCCACGCGGTCGAGGAGTTCGGCGAGTTCCGGGGGCGCAAGCCGGTGGGACAGCGGAGCCAGTCGGCTCCCGGTCTTGGCGGAGGCGAAGAACAGGTCGACGACAGCTGGGCGGTTCCGCGAGACGACGGCGACAGTACCGGTAGACTCACCACTGTCGCCGACGCCGTACCGCCGAAGCAGGCGAGCGGTCCGGTTCGCTCGCCGGTCCAGTTCGGCGTACGTGAACCGCTCGCCGGTCGTCGCATCCACCAATCCCTCGCGGTCCGGGGTGAGCGCGGCCCGGCGCTCGCTCCAGGCACCGACCCACTTTTGTGGGGTACCGGGGCCGAGTTCAGACATCGTCGATAAACTCCTGTATCTGTGTGTTGACGCGCTCGTACTCCTCGATGAACAGCAGGTGCGGGCCGCCGTGGACGGTGATGAAGTCGGCGTTCGGGAGCCCGCGTGCCAGTAGCTTCCCGTTCTCGTAGGGGACCACCTCGTCGGCGGTCCCGTGGATGACGAGGGCCGGGACTGTGATTTCACCGAGGCGGTCCGACGCGTCGAACGCCTGAACCGCCGCGCCTTGCCAGTCTAGTGCCTGGTCGCTGGCGTCGCTGTCGATGCGCCAGTCGATGATGCGCCCGATGAGGTCCTTGTGGGCTTCCATGAACGAATCTGAGAGCGCCGGCTGCATCTTGTACCGTCGGAGTTCGCGTTCGTCGAGGTCATCAGGGACGGCGAACATCCGCTGCTGTGTCTCCTCAGGGACGGGGACCGCTTCGGGACCACCTGGGGAGGTACACATGAGCGTCAGCGACCTGGCCCGGTCGTACTCCAGGGCGTATTGCTGGGCGATCATCCCGCCCATGCTGGCCCCGACGACGTGGGCCTGCTCGATGCCGGCGTCGTCGAGTACGGCCTCCAGGTCGCTCGCCATCTGGCTCATGGTGTACGGACCTCCGGATTCGTCCGAATCGCCGGTTCCGCGGTTGTCCCACACGATAGTCTGGTACTCCTCAACGAGCGCTTCCTGTTGCCACAGCCACATCCAGCGGCCGTAGCCGATGCCCTCAACGAAGACGACGGTTTCGGCGTCAGGCGGCCCCTCGCGCTCGTAAGCGAGCGAGACGCCGTCGTTGGTTGCGTAGTGCATACTGACTGGTTCTGGTTGGATATCCTTCAAGTAGTTCGGTTCCGCGTTCATTGCTCTGGCTCTGCGTTCGGGTGGTCGCGCGGCGTATCGTTTCGCCGTCGATACGTCTCTGTCGGGCAGCCGGGCAGTGACCGGCCGCTCCATGCCCAGGTCGTCGTTCTGTCAGGCGGTTCGATTGTCGTTTTTACGGGTTTCATTGGTCGGACTCACCCCAGACCTTCGCCGGCAGCGCCTCTGCGAACGTCCCACCAACACGTGCCCGGAGCGTCCCAAGCAGCCCGTCGGGGACGTAGAGCACGAACAGCACAAACACGATTCCGACGTAGAGGCTCGCGTGGCCGTTCAACAGCAGGTCAATAAGGCCGCCGATGGTCGTCTCGCCGACCAGCGTCGCGTCAAGGGTTTCCTGCCCTAACAGCGCACGGAGATAGGGCAACAGGCCGCCACCCTGCCCGGCCTTCGAGAGGAACTCTCGGACGGTCTCGTCGAATAGATGCCCGTACAGCGAGCCGGCAAGCGTGCCGAAACCACCGATGATACTCGCAAGCAGGGCGTCGCCAGTCACCAGGAAGTAAAAAGAGTTCTCCGGGCTTGCCGAGCGCTTGAAGCCGGCGAATAGGCCACCGGCAACGGCAGCGAAGAAGCCACTGATGGCGAAGGCCCCGAGCTTGTACAGATACGTGTTGTAGCCGATGGCGACGGCGCGTTCCTCGTTTTCCCGGATGGCGAGCATCACTCGGCCAAAGGGGGAGTGGATGATGCGCTGCATAGCGAAGTAGCAGGCCAGAACGACGAGGCCGATCATGTAGTAGGACACTTCTGTGCCGGACAGCGTCGACCCCAGCAGGGCGACCTCGTCGCCGGTAAGGACGCCGATTGACAGCGAGAGCTGGTCGATGCCGGGAACCCCGATCTGAAAGCCCTCGGCGTGGCTTGGCCCGACCGCCGGACCGTCGCGGGGGTTGGTCGCCACGTAGTCCCAGCCGCGGACGAACACGTAGAACACCTGCGCGAAGCCGAGCGTAATCATCGCGAAGTAGACGCCAGAGAGGCGGAACGAGACGAGGCCGACGAGCATCGCCAGCACGACGGCGATGAGACCGCCGACCAGCAGCGACACCATGAACGGCGTCCCGGGGCCAAGCAGCGGCAGCTTCCCGTTGGCGATGAGGATGACGGTGTACGCGCCAGTACCGTAGAACACCGCGTGGCCAAACGAGAGGTAGCCGGTGTAGCCGCTGATGAAGTCAAACGAGATAGCAAAGAGGCCGAAGTACAGCACGCCGACCATCGTCTCCACCGTCGGCAGGAGCATCTGCGTCTCCGCGCTGACCGCCGAGTTCAACAGCGTGTGATACACCGGCGGGTACAGCGCCAGCAGGGCAATGACGAGGATGTGGGCGGTGTGGTCTCGCAGGTATTCGCGGGGCCATCCCGTTTCCACAGTCGTGGCCGGTGGCTCGGACGCCGCCTCGGCGTCAGCCTCGGGTTCGGCGCTAATGGCCCCCCACCTCCTCGACGCCGAATAGCCCTTGCGGGCGGACGATGAGTGTCACCACGAGGACCAGAAACAGCACGAGTTCCGGCAGGCCCGTGAACTCGATGACGTTCTGGAACCACCAGGTCGTTACCGCGTCGGCCATGCCGACGACCAGTGCGGCGACGACGGTGCCACGGAACGTTCCGAGGCCGCCGACGATGACGACGATGAACGCCGGCAGCAGCGTCTCGGCCGCGAGCGGGACGCTCGCACCCCACGTCGGGTCCCACATCAGCAGCGTTCCGGCCGCGCCGGCCAGCCCGATACCCAGCGCGAATACGACGGTAAACACCTGCCGAACGTCGATGCCGAGCGCCGACGCCATCTCCGTGTCCTCACTCCCGGCCCGGATGTACAGGCCATAGCGGGTCTTTGTGAGGAACGCCCAGATGCCGACCACCGTCATAGTTCCAAGGAGTATCTGGAACAGCGACATCCAGCCGACGCTGACGGGACCGAGGGCGACCGGTTCGCGGAGGAACTGCGGCTTGGTCGCCAGCGCGGCCTGCCAGTCCGACAGCGGCTGGAGGCCGTAGACACCCAGCACAATGCGAACGACCTCCTCGATGACGAGCGTCAGGCCGAACGTCAGCAGGATCTGGTATATTGGCGGCCGGTCGTACAGCGGCCGGATGATGATTGTCTCGATAGCCCCGCCCAGCATCGTCAACAGTGCGAAGACGACGACGATGGCGACGAAGAACAGGCCGAGGCGGGTCAGCGGCGCTGTTCCGCCAGTGACTGTGACCACCATCAGGAGGCCGCCGAGGTACGCCCCGACCATCGTCAGCGACCCGTGGGCGAAGTTCAGCACGCCCATGAGGCCGAAGATGAGTGTGAGGCCGCTGGCGATCATCACGTACAGCGCCGACTTGGCGAGTCCGTTGACGATGACACCGCCGAGTTCACCGAGGGTCAAAAACTCCGCGAGCGCTTCGACAATCATGCCGATAGATACCTCCTGAACCGCTCGTCGTCAGCCGTCACCGCCGCTGTCTCGCCGTCGTCGACGACGCGGCCCTTGTCGAGGATGTAGAACCGGTCGGCGAGGTCGAGCGCCAGCGGAAGGTTCTGCTCGACCAGCAACATCGTCACCTCCTCGCTCGCCTTCGACAGCGCCTCGGCCACGTCGGCGACAATCTGGGGAGCTAGCCCCTCGCTCGGTTCGTCGACCAGCAGCAGGTCGTTGTCGCCGACCAGCCCGCGAGCGATGGCGAGCATCTGCTGTTGGCCGCCCGACAGCGTGCCGGCGTCCTGCCCCCGCCGCTCTTCGAGAATCGGGAACGAATCGAACGCCAGTTGCAGACTGTCGCTCACATCGTCGGGGTCCGGTATCGCCGCCCGGAGGTTCTCCTCGACACTGAGTTGGCTGAACATCCGACGGTCCTCAGGAATCCAACCCAGCCCCCGAGTCGCAACCTCGTGTGTTTCCAGCCCGACCAGCGACTCATCGCGGAACGTGATCGACCCCTCGCGGGGCGGCGTCAGCTGTAGAATCGTTCGGAGCGTCGTGGTCTTGCCAACGCCGTTTCGGCCGGCCAGCGCGACCACCTCTCCCTCCTCGACGGAGAGGTCAACGCCTTCGAGGATGTGGCTGTCGCCGTAGTACGTGTGGACGCCGCCGAGTTCGAGCAGGCTCACGCCGTCCCCTCCTCCGAGTCCGTTTCGGACCCCGCCGCAGTCGTATCGTCGTCAAGACTGCCCGGTTCGTAGCCGCCGAGATACGCCGACTGGACGTCGGGGTTAGCCTGTACCTCTGCTGGCGGTCCGTCGGCGATGACCGCACCCTGATGGAGCACGACGACGCGGTCGGAGACGCCCATCACGATGTCCATGTTGTGCTCGACCAGCAGGACTGGGTAGTCCTCCGCCACTGCTTCGATGAGGTCCCGGATTTCGTCGACGCTCTCCGAGGAGACGCCGGCGTTTGGCTCGTCCAGCAGGAGCACTGCGGGGTCGCCGGCCAGCGCGATGGCGACTTCGAGTTTGCGCTTTGCGCCGTGGCTCAGCGTGCTCGCGAGGTCCTCGGCCCGGTGGGCAAGCCCGACCCGGTCGAGAATCTCGTGGGCGCGCTCCGTGAACTCGTCGTAGTGGTCGACGTTGCGCCAGAACGTCGTGGCGTCGTCGCTGTGGGCCTGTTCCGCGACCCGGACGTTTTCTAGTACCGTGCTGTTGGGGAAGACGTTCGTCACCTGATAGGAGCGGTGGATGCCCTTGCTGGCCGTCTCGTGCGGCGACGCGTCGGTGATGTCCTGCCAAGTTCCGTCACGCCGGAGTTCGACCGTCCCCTCGGTGGGCGAGAGGGTCCCGGTCAGCAGATTGAAGAACGTCGTCTTGCCGGCCCCGTTCGGGCCGATAAGTGAGCACAGTTCCGCTTCGAGTTCAAAGTCGACGCTGTTGACGGCGGTGAGTCCGCCGAACTCCTTTGTCAGTCCCTGTGTTCTGAGCATCCCTACAGTGAACAGTCCATCTGGTCGCTATCCTGTGGGATAGTCGTCTCGTCGGCACTGATTCGGGCCAGCGGTTCGCCGGGCATGATGGCGGCGCCCCAGTTGTCGGCCCACTCGTCGGTTGTCGGAATCGGGTTCGCGACGGTCATGGCCGAGCGCGCCTGGTTGTTGTACTCTTGGAAAGTGTAGCCGCCTTCCCCTTTCGGCGTGTCGGTGACTGTCATCCCCTTCAGGGCGTCGGCGATGTCCGTACCCTCGGTCGACCCGCTCTCCTGAACCGCCTGATGGATCGCTGACGCGCCGGTGAAGGTCCCCGCTGAGAACAGGTCCGGGACGACGCCGTAGGCGCTGGTGTAGCTGTCGACGAACGCGTCGTTGATCGGGTTGTCGTACTGGTTCCAGTGGTAGCGAGTCGTGAACGGCCCGAGCTGTGAGTCCCTGATCTTCTCCGCTGTCAGGGGCTCGCCGAGCACGCTCTGCATCGTCCCACCGACGACGCTGTTGGTGATTCTGGTGGCGAACCCGCCGAACACCCGATAGGAGTACTCACCGGAGAGGAAGGCGTTGAACATCGCCGGAAGCGTCGCAACGGTGAACCCGCCGACGACGCCTTCGGCCCCGGCTTCCTCGGCGTTGTCAAGCAGCCCATCCCACTCGGCGTAGCCCCAGTCGATCACATCGGGTTAGAGGAAGCGTCTACTTGGGAAGAGTGTGGAAGCCACCCAAGCAGACAGCGAGATAGAAGAAGAGCACCTGCTTAATTTTGTCGTCAATAGTCTTGACGAGGAACTTTCATTAGATCTCGGCGAGAATGTCAAGGTCACGGCAGAGACGCTCTATGAGGTCCTCGCCGGCGCCAGCGCCGGCGGGACCTCGATCAATCACGTCTGCGAAACGACTGACGACTCACCACACGCTAATACCGTCCGTGGACATCTCAGCGATCAGTTTGAACTGGATTCGGTTGAATCGGTTGGAGACACGCTGCTTCAACGAGATACGCTTGAGACACTTCCAGATCGACCGGTGGAGGTCTGCGCAGACCTCCACCTCGATCCCTACTACGGTGATGAGGACGAAACCGAGGCTCTGTACTCCTCACAGGCCAAGCGTGGAACAACGACGTTTCACGCCTATGCAACGCTCTACGTGCGCGTACGCAACAAGCGATACACGCTGGCGGTTCGCCAGCTCGTTGCTGGCGAAACCACCAGCGATGTCCTCGGTGAGTTTCTTGAACTCCTTGACGGCCTTGACCTCGGCGTCAAGGCCGTCTACCTTGATCGAGGTTTCTACAACAGCACCTGTCTCAAGCTGCTGTACGCGCACAATTACGCCTATGTGATGCCGATCGTCAAGTGGGGTGAGACGATTCAAAACAAACTCAGCAAAGGCTGGAGCCGCGAGATCGAACACGATCTCGCTGGCGAGGTGGAGTTCCCTGTGTTCATCGACTGCGTGTACCAGCAGGGACGGTACGACGAACACGGGGTGGCGCGTCACGGCTACGCCGCTGACGCGCCCTTTATCGACACGCCACGAGATGCACGAGATCACTACAGCAAGCGCTTCGGCATCGAATCAAGCTACCGATTAGCCAAGCAGAGCCTCGCTTTCACTAGTTCTCAGGATGCTGGACTACGGTTGGTAATGTTTGTAGTGAGCCTACTGCTTCAGAACAGCTGGCGATATCTCCACTGGAGGTACGTGGCGGCGCCCCGCCGTGGGGGGCGCCGCCTCTTGCAGTGGTCGTTCACGGAGTTTTGCGAAATGACGCTTCGCGCAGCTTGGACAGCACTTGGTGTCCGCAGGTCTGTTCCAGCGAATCAACCACTTGACGGCCGGTTCTTCCGGTAGCTGTCCATCGGGCCGGACGGCGGTCGTCAGTGGTGACACTGTCGCGTCGGCGGCAGTCCGCCGCCGACAGCGACGGTCCATCCCGAAAATCATGCTCACCAGCGGTTCGAAGATGCTCCACAGCTAGTTCGGTTTAGTTCACCGTAATCAAACGGGGTTACGCGGCTGTCGATGTGATCGACTGAGCCCTGTTCGACGAAGCGTTCGCCGACGATATCGACGCCTTCGGCCTCCAGCACGTCCCGGTAGTTGTTGACGACCGCGCGACCGAAACTGTAGTCCGCGCCGAACAGATAGACGCTCGATACGTCCGTCTCTCTGGCGACGTACTTCCCGCCCGAGCGGGCGTCCATCGCGGTGTTCTCGCTCGCTCGGTAGACGAGGTCGCTACAGGTCTCGGAGTTGGACGTGATGTCGGCCGACGCCGCCGGACCGAGCATGATGGGGACCTGCGCCTGATTGACGACCGTCGTGACGACCCGGCTGGCGACCGCCGAGGACGCACAGCCGGCGAGCATGTCTACGTCTTCGTTCTCGACGAGGTTCGTCGCTGCCGTCTGTGCCGTGTCCGCCGAGAACTCCGTGTCCCGAATTAGCAGGCGATACTCCGTGTCACCGGCGGTGATCGTAACCTCGCCGCTGCCGGGGTCTGTCGGCGGATCGGTATCACCCTTGTACGCCAGCCCGGAGAGGAACCCCCACAGCGACTGGTCGCCGTAGTACTTCAGGTCACCAGCGCGGGGCTGAAGGACCCCGATACTAACGGTCTGTGCCGAACCACTGCCGCCCGATTCGCCGTTCGTGCTACTGTCCGTCGTCCCGCCGTCCGAATCGTCCTGTTCAGTCATGGATGAGTCGTCACTGACACAGCCGCTGAGCCCGACAACGCCAGCACCGAGCGCGCCGAGAACGCGCCTCCGTGTAGCCGTATTCTGCATAACAGATTATTGTAGACTCGCCGACCATATAGTGTTCTGAGTTAACATGTTAACGCAGTTCTCGTCCGGACCGGGATTGGTACAAAATGGCGGTAGACGGCCTATCTCGCCCCTCGCTTGCGTACTGTCCTCTCACACCGATTTGACTATCTGCTACGTAGCTGCTTCAGCGACTGTTGCCCGGTATATCTCAGCGGTCACCCACGTTAGTAACGGGGGAATAATAGAGAGTCCCAGTCCAAGGGCCACCACGAACTGTGTGTCAGACGAAATGGAGTAGATACCTGCGACAAAGGTCCATCAGAGAACTGTTTATCAACCCGACCAGAGTTCGGACGAAAATACGCCGCTATTCGCTGTCCCAGTCGCATTGCGGGTAGTTAGAGAATTTCGTGGTCAGTGTATCGATGCAGGATACCGAGGATGACCACCCACGGCAAGGTCATTCCGACGGTGATTGAAATCAGAAACCCAATCTGACGGTTCACACCGAGGAAGTCAAACAGTTCCATTCCTCCCGCAAACCCCGCAAAAATGAACACGCCGAGGAATACGGCAACTGGTATCAGGATAACTCCAACAAGCAACCGCCTTGCGAGCCGACGGTACGGTGCGAGTATGATTCGCAAGAGCAACCCGAATACCGTTTTGAAAAGCATCTCAAGAGCCGGTATGGCTCTTCTAGATGATGATTCGTCTTCTTCAGCAGTCATGATTATGTTGTCTTTGCTTTTGTATAAAAATATCTTCGGTCGAAATATTTGTTTGACCGGTCCCCTCCTTTGCACTCGTATTGCGTCCGGCCGTGGGAATATGATTTAAGCAGGTCTCAATCTCGGAATCATGCATGGAAGTAACCCTTACTCTATCCGTCTGGGTGGAACCAGCGGTCACCACCCAGCAGCACAGATATGCGGACAGTTCAGGATTCGTTTGACCGGCATTTGCTGATTCATATCTCAGCCCACACAATCGGTGTTGTCTTGTATTGATGTCGCTCTCACGAGTGTCAGTTATGCAGTAAAACAACGCTAAGGCCTACAGTGGGAGCTAGGTACGGCCGTTGTGACAATTGCACCTAGCTGTCATTCTGGACAGAGTAGCGAACAGGCCGGCGGGAACACCGAACTCAGTCCTCGATGTCATCAAGCGCTTCGACGACGCGTTCGATCATCTTGCGCTCGCCGCGCCGGAGGTTCTTCGAGACGGCGGGTTTGGACACGCCGAAGTCCTCGGCCAGCGACCCCAGTGTCGCGTCCCGGGGCGACTCGAAGTAGCCCTCGGAGACGGCGGTCTCCAGCGTCTCGCGTTCGGTGTCCGAGAGGTCCCGACAGCCGTCCACGAGTGTCATCGCCGCGCCGGCGTTCTGCACGAGGTCCTGCAGTTGTGGGAGCGTCGCCGACGTCCGCTCAACCACGTCGTACTCGTTGTCACGGTCAAGTTCCGAGAGCGTCGTGTCGGCGTCTCGGCCACGGTCGAAGCCGACGTGCCAGGTCTCGCTGCCTGCCTCAATGTGGAAGGGCCCGGTGATGTAGCCGCCGTTGTCTCTGATGGTCTGCATCGCCGCCGTTTCCTCGATAGTCGTCCGGATGTGAGCGGCGTTGTTCTCGCGGCGCAACAGCACACAGTCGTTCATGTTCTCGTGGGTCTGCAAGCTGTCCAGCCCCGTATCGAGTACCCCCGCGTCCTCAGCCTCAACAACCATCCGCGTCTCCAACTCCCGCGCACGCTGATCGAAGTCCCAGTGTACCGCTGCAAAAGCGACATCGTGGTCTGCCGTCGTGTCGATGAAGGGGCAGTCGTACTGCTCCATGTCCAGAGCGATATCTATCATTGGCAGTCCACTGTATCACGAACAATTCGTGTGATACGGTAAAGAACCCCACGATTAATAGTAGCTATTTCTCGCAACCGGGTTCTTCATGAACGTCTATCCCTGATACACCGTTTCAATAGTGTTTTAGGGCTCGGTTCTGGATGAAGTGGTATGACTTTGCACGCCAGAGAGATAAACCAGGACGTACGGGAGTTGGGTGCGCTCCTGGGCGAAGTGCTGGAAGCACAAACCTCGACCGAGGCGTTTGACACGGTAGAAACTATCCGGAACTCGTGTATCGACTACCGGCGCGGTGACGCCGAGACACGGGACGAGGTCCACCGGGCGCTGAACCGACTGAATCCGGAAACGCAGGACATTGTCGCACGCGCGTTTACGACGTACTTCGAGCTTATCAATCTCGCTGAGGAACGCGAACGGGTCCGCGAAATCCGAGAGGGGAGCGAGGAGGGTGTACTGGCCGACAGCGTCGAGGAAGCCGTCCGGGACCTGGCCGAACGCGGCGCAGACCCGGAGGAGTTCGAGCAGGTGCTCGAAGACGTTCTCATCCAGCCGACGTTCACGGCTCACCCCACCGAAGCCCGCCGGAAGACGGTGAAAGCGAAGCTCCGGTCGGTCGCCCGTGACATCGAACGACTCGACGAGCGGCGACTCACCGAACGCGAACAGAAGCGTATCGAGCGGAACCTCGACGCCGAAGTGACGAGTCTCTGGCAGACGCCACAGGTCCGGGACCGCCGCCCGGAGGTCACCGACGAAGCGCTGAACGTCCAGTGGTATCTTGAAAACGTTCTGTTTGACGTCATCGACGAGGTGTACGACGAGCTCGAACACACCCTCGAAGACGTGTACGACGAGGACATCGATATCGACACCCTCTACGAGTTCCGCTCGTGGGCCGGCTCCGACCGCGACGGCAACCCGTTTGTCACGACCGACGTGACCGAGGAGACGCTGGAGCGCCAGCGCGAGACTGTACTGCCGCTGTACCGCACCAAGCTCAAGGAACTCTCCGGCGTGCTGAGTCAGGATGCCTCGAACATCGCGACCGACGCGCTGTTCAACGAGCGACTGGACCGTCACAAGTCCAAGCTCCCTGGCGTCGCCAAGGAAGCCGAAGAGCGGTATCCCGACGAGCCCTACCGCCAGAAGCTCCGGCTGATGCGCGAATCCATCATCCGGGTCAGCGACGTCCGCCAAGGCGGCTACGAGAGCGAGGAAGAACTGCTGACCGACCTCCGCGTCATCGCCGACAGCCTCCGGGAAAACGACGCCGAGGTCATCGCCGAGGCCCACGTCGACCCACTGATCCGAAAGGTCGAGACGTTCGGCTTCACCCTCGCCAGCCTCGACCTGCGCGACCACCGGAAGATGCATACCGACGCCATCGCCGAAGCTGTCGACCGGCAAGGCATCGACTACGCGTCGATGGACGAGGACGAACGCGTCGAGTTCCTGACCGAGGCTATCCTCCAGGATAACACCGTTATCGACATGGAAGACACCGAGGGTCTCTCGGAGGACGCTACCCGCGTCCTCGACCGCTTCCGTGCGACCGCCGACTGGCAAAACGAGTTCGGCATCGACGCCATCGACACCTACGCTATCTCGTGGTGTGAAGAGCCCAGCCACGCGCTGGAAGTGCTGTTCCTCGCTGACCAGGTCGACATCGTCGACCTGCCCGGCTACTGCGGGTTCGACGTGGTCCCGCTGCTGGAATCGGAGTATGCACTCTCCGGAGCCCGCCGCATCATGGGCACGCTGTTCGAGAACGAGGCCTACTCCCAGGCGCTGGAAGCCCGGGACAACATTCAGGAGATCATGCTTGGCTACTCCGACTCGAACAAGGAGAACGGCTTCCTCGCCGCCAACTGGTCGCTGTACAACAACCAGAAACGACTGGCGGACATCACCGACGACTACGACGTGGAGATGCGCCTGTTCCACGGCCGCGGCGGCTCCATCTCCCGCGGCGGCGGCCCGATGAACGACGCCATGCTGGCCCTGCCAAACGAGACGGTGACCGGCCAGATCAAGTTCACCGAGCAGGGCGAGGCCATCGCCGAGAAGTACGCCAACCACGACATCGCCGAGCGGAACCTCGAACAGATGCTCAACGCCCAGATACGGGCGCGGCAAAACGCAATCGAGGAGCCCGTCGAAGAGATTCCCGACGAGTGGGCGGAGGCGATGGAGACAGCGGCCGACGCCGCCCGCGACGAGTATCAGGACCTGCTTGAGACCGACGGCTTCGTCGAGTTCTTCGAGCAGGCGACGCCGATCACCGTCATCGAGAACCTCAATATGGGCTCGCGGCCGGCTTCCCGAAGTGAGGACCGCAGTGTCGAGGACCTCCGTGCCATTCCGTGGGTGTTCTCCTGGACGCAGGCCCGCTGTATCATCCCTGGCTGGTACTCGATCTCGACCGGGCTGGACGCCTATCTGGAGAATGGCGGCGACATGGAAACCTTACAGGAGATGTACGAGAACTGGCCGTTCTTCCGGACGAAACTCGACAACGCGTCGCTGGCGCTCGCCCGAACTGACCTCGGAATCGCCGAGGAGTACGCCGACCTCGCTGACCCCGAACTCCGCGAGCGCATCTACCCGCGTATCGTCGAGGAGTACGAGAACACCGTCGCGAAGGTGCTCGAAATCACCGGGCAGGACGGCCTGCTCTCGCGGGACTGGCTCAAGGAGAACTTGGAGCGCCGGAACCCGTACGTCGACCCACTGAACCTGTTGCAGGTCCGTCTGCTCAAGCAGTCTCACCGGACTGAAACCGAGCGCCGGACTCTGCGGCTGACCGTTCAGGGTATCGCGGCCGGAATGAAAAACACCGGGTGAGCCACTGAACGACGCCGGCCAAGGCGTCGTTGTAACGACTTACTACAAAGGTAGTACCCATCGAAGGATTTACGCGTCTGCCCACGGAGTAGCCGGTATGGCACTCGAAACAGTTCTTCTCGCAGTTGGACCAAACGACGCCGACCGAATCGACGAACTCGCTGACGCCGTGCTTGATATCGCGAGCCCGGCCGATGCGACGGTTATCGTCGCACACGTATTCACCGACGACCAGTACGACGGCGTCGTCGACAGGCTCGAATTCGAATCGACCGGCGAAGCCGACCCCGACGAGGTCGCCGACCGCCACACAACAGTCCGGGAGCTCGTCTCACGGTTTGACGACGCCGGTCTGTCCACACAGGTCCGCGGTGCCGTTGGCAACCACGGCGAGCAGATCGTTAGCCTCGCCGAAGTGATGAACTCGGATCTCGCCGTCGTCGGCGGCCGAAAGCGCTCGCCGACCGGGAAGGCCGTCTTCGGCTCCACAGCACAGGAAGTCATGCTGAACGCGCCGTGTCCGGTCACGTTCGTCCGCGGCGACGAGTAGCGAGGAAGTGTACAACTCCGTTTCAGGGTCGCTTTGCAGGCGTCTATACCGCGATATCGTTCGCCAGCCGCGCATCTCGTATCCCGAATACTACCATAGTACGTACCAGATACACAAATGTTGAAGTCTGAGCAGTCCTGCGAAACGATATGGCACAAGAGATCGTTTGGTACGGGGCTGGGGCTGGAGCGTTTTTCGTGTCAGCTGTTGTCTTCGTGTGGTTCGCTGCAACAAGGGGTAATATCAGGTCCTCGTTCTACTACCTGCCGCCGATACACACCTCAGTCGCGGGAGCGGCATACGTGGCGATGGCACTCATAGCGGGCGGCCAGCTCGGGAACACGGTTAGCATCACGACGCTCAGGTTCGCCGATTGGATCGTCTCGACGCCGATCATCACGTACTATCTCGCACGGCTGGCTGGCGTCGACACACAGACGCGGCGGCTCGCAGTGGCCGCAAACGTGGTGATGATCGGCGTGGGATACGGCTTCGTCAGTATGTCGGGGTCGCTCCGGTGGATTGCCTTCGCCGTGTCCACGGTCGCATTCATCGGGCTACTCTACTTGTATATCAAAACGTTTGCCCGGAAAATTAACGCTGCAACAGCGAGCGTCCGCAGCCTGTTCCAGAGCCTCCGAGACTTGACTGTCGTGACGTGGTCACTCTACCCGGTTGTCTACTTCCTGGGTCCTCTCGGGACGGGGATCATTCAGGCCCCTGACCTGAACTTCCTCGTTGCAGTTCTTGACACCATTGCCAAAGTCGGATTTATGTCGATTCTGCTTGTCAGATACAATTCGGTTGAGACGTTCGTCGACAGCTGGTCCGTAGCTCCCGCCAAGTGACTGACACTGGTACCTCCATGTATATACCAGATACACCGGATTTATCCGAGAAAAATCCCTAAAGAGGCTATATGTCGGCAGTAACCAAGCGGAGCGGCTCGTACGGTCGGACCTTGGGGGTAGGAGCGGTGTTGGTTCTTGTGTTGGCTACGCTGGCGGTGGTGAATGTGTACACCAATCCAGCGCCCGAAATGAGCGGTTCACAGCAGTCGATGCTTCTCTCGGGACTCGTGAGTATACTGTTGATCGTCGCAGTTGCGTTGCTGTTCGTGGCGACGATCATCGGCCGGGAGCGGACCGCAGCCGTAGAGACACTCGCTGCGCAGGCGCGCCAGATTGAGCAGGGAGAGCTTGATGTCGACCTTGCGACGAACCGGACGGACGACGTGGGGGACATATACCGAGCGCTCGCCGTGTTACGCGATTCAGAGCAGCTAGACCGGCAGCATGGGGTCTCTGCGGAAGTCGTCGCACAGTACTGTGAAACGGCTGTCGAAATTTCGAACGGTAACGACGACAGCCGGCTTGAGGAAAACGTAGACGACCCACAACTGGCGGAGTTAGCGATGCGATTCAACGAGATTCTGGACCAACGTAAACGGGACGCAGAGATCGATTCCCGATAAAGCATCTTATCGTTGAACTGTTACCAGCAGATTTGCCGGCGGCAATTGGCCGCGAGAGTCACGAAAGTCAATGACAGACAAGCCTGACGAAGACGCGTTCGAACCGAACCGTGTGAGAATCTCTGGGGAGACCGAAGCGGACATGGTGGCGCTGTCACTCAGTCTCGACTCCGATACGATTACCATCGACACGCGGACCGGCACAGTGTCGAGCGAACAACTGACGCTCCCGTATGACCGCCTAGAGTCAGTCCACATCGTCCGCGAGGGAACATACACTGTGGTCTTCGAGACGGACCGGTGTGAGTACGCGGTCACAAACCTCGCTGCCGACCGGGCAGCCGTACGGGAGCTCGTCGATTACGCCCGGCAACAGGGTGGACTCAGAACCGAGCGAGAGTCGAGCGACTCGACAGCGGAGTCACAGGCTACAGATGCACCAACAGAGCGGGACGACGGAGAGACAGAACAGGAAGCGGCACCGAAGACGGAACTCGACGAGTGGACCTGGGGAGAGACGTCCGGGACCGACTGACCGTCTCAATCACGGCGGCAGTCCGTGAACTGTCGGCCGGACGTTACTCCACCAGCGCAGCTTCCAGCAGTTCGAGCGGATGTCGGATCTCGTAGCCGCTGCCGTGTTCCATCTGCATCGCGCAGGTCGGGCACTCGGTCATGCCGGTTTCGCCTTCGGCGTGTTCCATGTGCTCGAACATCTCCTCGCCGATCTCCATCGACTTCTCGTATTTCTCCTCTTTCCAGCCGTAGGTCCCCGAGATGCCGGAACAGGAGTCACCCACGTCCTCGACCTCAGCGCCGTCGAGGTCGCGGAACAGTTCGACGGCCTGGCGGTCGAGTCCCTGGTTGCGTGAGTGACACGGCGCGTGGTAGGCGAACTCCTCGGCGAGGTCGCCGTCCACGTCGGCCGCCTGCACTTCGCCCTTGAGGTCCTCGTGGATGCGAAGGTACTCGACAGCCTCGAAGGTGTTCTCGGCGACCTTGTCGATGCCGTCGATGTCGAACAGTTCGGGGTACTCCTGTCGGAGCGCCATCGAACACGAGGTACAGGAGGCAATGGCGTGGTATCCCTCGTCGACGAGTTCGGACATCGACGAGACGTTCGTCTCGGCGTGGCGGCGGGCGTCGTCGAGCATCCCGTTGGCGAACATCGGCGTCCCGGAACACTTCTGTTCGGGTGCCACAACCTCGTAGCCGAACTCCTCGTACACGCGGACCATCGCCTTGCCGACCTCCGGCGTGTTGTAGTTGGAGTAACAGCCGTGGAAGTACGCCACTTTTTTGTCGGCGTCCTCGGGGAGCCCGCGACGTTTGCGGGCTGCCTTCGCGTTCTCTCGCGACTTGACCTGACCGCCACGGTCGGCCCACCACTCGCGGAAGGTCTGTTTTGCGAATTCTGGGAAGTCACGCTCGCTGGTGACACCGAGCGTCTTCTCCATGACCCAGCGGGCCGGCCCGAAGTTCATGGCGAAGTTCGCCAGCCGCGGAACCTTGCTCGCGAAGAACGCGGAGGTGCGGTAGTTCGCGAGGATGCGGTTCCGGATGTACTCGACGGAGAGCTTGTCCATCTGCTCGCTGACGTACTCCCCGCGAGCGGTGTTGTGCATCTGGCTGAGCGGGACGCCCGATGGGCAGGCGTTGTCACAGCGCATGCAGTTCGAGCAGTCCATCACCGAGTCGTCGATCTCGTGATCGTCGTCGGACTGCTTGAGCCGCCACTGCTCGGGGCCCTGGAACTTCGGGCCGGGGAAGTCGTCGTCGACCTCCGCGACGGGGCAGTTCGTGTCGCAGGTCGAGCATTTGAAACAGGAGTCCGCGCCGGGCCGGAGGTCGAAGTCGTCGCTGTCGGGGAAGACATCAACTGGTTCGAACTCCTCGCCTGTGTTCGGTGCTACCGGGTCAAACTCTGTCTCTGGTGGGGTTTCAGCGTCACTCATCGTGCTTCCTGTGCGGCGCGCTGGCCCGCCGCGTAGCCTGTTGCGATCGAGACCCCGCTACCGGATTTCTCGGCGGCGAAATCATAGCCGCCCAGTACGGAGCCGGCAGCGCGCAGGTTCTCGAACTCGCTGTGCTCGCTCGCATCGAGGGGTCGAAGGTCGTCGTCGGTCGCCACGCCGTAGCGGGCGAACTCGTGGTCGCCGAACAGTTCACCCTCGAACCAGTCATAGCGGTCCGAGGCGTGGGGGATGTGGCAGTCGAACACCGGTTCGTACACGCCCTCGCGGTCGGACTCGACGCCCTTGCCGACGAAGCCACCGGTCGCGAGAACGTACTGGTCGGCGCTGTTGGGTATCTTCGCGCCGTTCTTCTCGATGAATACCTTCTCGATACGGTCCTCGCCGTCGAAATCGACGACTGGATTGCCGGTCTCGATGCTGGCCCCGGCCTCGTCCAGTGCCGAGAACAGCGCGTCCTCCAGTCGGAGGCCGGGTAGCGACGGCGGCCCCATCGGGACCTCGAACACGTCGACGCCGAGGTGGTCGCCCAGTGCATCACGGATCGCACCGGGGTTGTCGTCGCCGAGAATCGCCGGGAAGCCGACCCGCTCTTCGTCCTCCAGCAACGGGTTCACGCGCTGGGCGAGCGCCTCGCGGGCCGGGACCATTCGCCCGCGAACTGCCACCTCGCTGTTGGTGTCGAGCAGTTTTGCGTACCGCGTGACCTTCGCGTCCGCGCGCAGGTCGCCCGGGAACCGGATGGTCTCGCCGCGGACATCGAATGGCACGCCCGTTGCGTCGAGATGGGCAGCGACGTGGGGCGCGTCGAAGTCGACCATTTCTTCGATGCCGACCAGCAGCGTGTCGCGGGTGTCGCTGGCGAGACCGGCGCTGGCTCCGGCCGGGTAGCGGGCAGTCGGTTTGATACTTCCGCCGTGGGTCGGCAGGAGTGCGTTCGTGTCCGTGTGCTCACCTTCGTAGGTCGGGACCGCATCGTCGAACAGCGATAGTGCGTCCCGGACCGTCTGGACGCCGACCTTTCGGTAGGGATGTGCCTCCGGCAGTGACGGGATCGCCTCGTACGGGTCGGTTAGCGGGCCATCGCCGTCCGGTGTGTAGCCGAGCACGTCTACCAGACCCGACGCCTGTCGGAGCGTGCTCTGTTTATACGAAACCAGTCGCACGTCGGCTCCCTCACGGGCGGCCGCCAGTGCGCTGGTCAGCCCGCCGAGGCCGCCGCCGATGACGAGTACCTCCGACTCAATAGCCATTTGTCCCTCCGTCGGCGGCCACGTCTGCGCTATCCACGCTGCCGCCTGTTTGTCCGCGGCCCGAATCGAACGCCGAGAAGTCGACCGGCTCGCCGTCCGCCGGGTCCTGGTCGCGGTTCTGCGTGGTAGCGTGCAGTGCGTAGTTCAGGGCTGCCTGAGAGAGCTGTTCGCCCCAGAGGGCGTGTCGCTGCCCCTTCCAGCGCTCCTGTAGCAGTTCGTCCCAGGCTTCGCGGACGACCGGCTCGTCGTACTCCGAGTGGAGTTCACTCGCCATCCGGTGCGAGCAGAAGCCGCCCTGACAGTTGCCCATCGACGCACGGGTCCGGATGCGGACAGCGTTGAGGTCCGAGCCCGAGCCCCCGATAGCGTCTTGAATTTCGGCGCGGGTAACGCCTTCACACGCACAGACTGTCGGGTTCGGCCCGTCGGTCTTGAGCACGTCATCGGCCCGGGAGCCGAGCCGCTCGACGCTCCGACGACCGATCGGCGACCGGAGCCCGAACTCGTCCATGTAATCCCGCAGCACAGAGAAGTCCTCGCTGCCCGGGAGCGGCTCGTCGGCGGTCCGACAGTCAGCGTCGATGCCGAACTTCCCGCAGACGTGGTCAGCGATCTGCTCACCCATCATTCGGTAGGTGGTGAACTTCCCGCCGACGATGCTGGTCATGCCGGGCAGGTCGTCGCGCTCGTCGTGGTCGAGCAGGAAGAAGTCCCGCGTGATGTCGGTCGGGTCGTCGCTACCGACATCCGGCGGTTCATACAGCGGACGGACGCCCCAGAACGAGCGGATGGTCCGGGCCTCATCGAGCATCGGAATCAGCTCCGAGAGAGTGTCGATCATCATGTCGACTTCCCACTGCTCTTCGGGGTAGTCCTCAGGGTCCTCGACCTCTTCGTCGGTCGTGCCAAGAATCGCGGTCGTCTCGTGGGGCACGACGATGTCGGCGTCGCCCTTGGGCCGACAGCGGTTGATGACGGTGTCGACCTGACGGATGTTCATGATGGTCATGACGCCCTTGGATGGGCGGACCTCAATGTCCAATCCGGCCATGTCGCCGATGCGACCGGCCCAAGCTCCTGTCGCGTTCACGACGTAGTCGGCCCGGATCTGCTCGGTCCCGCCTTCAGTGCCATGAACTCGCTTCCCGGGGCCAGAGTCGTGTTCGACCTCGATACCGACGACCTCGCCGCTCTCGACGAGGAGGTCAGTCACTTTGGTGTGTGTCTCGATGCGTGCGCCGTGCTCCTGTGCGCTCGCGGCGTTCGCGACTACCAGCCGGAACGGGTCGATAGCGCCGTCAGGGACGCTGATTGCCTTGTCGATGTCCTTGGCAAGATGTGGCTCCATCGCGCGGGCTTCCTCGCCGGAGACGACTTCGGCGGGAATGCCGCATTCCTCACAGCCGTTGAGCTTCTTCTGGAAGTACTCCTCGGAGTCCTCAGGTCGCTTGACGAACAGGCCACCGGTCATTTCGACACAGTGGCTTGCGATATCTCGCAGAACTCGATTTTCCTCGATACACTCGGTCGCACTGGCCTGGTCCGAAACGGCGTACCGCCCGCCACTATGGAGCAGCCCATGCATTCGACCGGTGGTCCCGTGGGTCAGATTCCCCTGTTCTACGAGGGTTACGTCGAGCCCGCGCATCGCGAGGTCCCGCGCGATGCCCGCCCCAGTCGAGCCGCCACCGATGACGGCGATGTGTGGTGTCGGTCCCATCTATCTTTCCGTGATTTTGGAGCGCACACACTTCACTTTACCGTTGCTGGTGCTTGGGTAGTAAATTTTCTATGTAATCATGAGGAATACCGACGAACTGTACTGTCAATTGTAAACGCCTGACATGGAATGTTTCGACTGACAGTTGTCCGAGTTATCGTACACAACTACTCGAATGTGGAAAATAAAATCGAATATTAAAATTCTAGAGCTATAATGGCGGACTCTGACAGTATTTTACCTTCTCAAACTTTAATTATCACCGCTACCCACCCAACAGTAACTATTATATATTTTGATAGTTGATTATCCCCGAGACCGTGTTGGCCGTTTGGCCAACGGGAGTGACAATGAGTAAATGGAACCCACTTGATTCAGAAGACGGCCCGCCTGACGGGGAACGCACCGACGGTGGCGTCACAGAGGGGCGGGATGGAAGCGAGTCAGAGCGTGGACGGCCGTCAACAGAAGCCCTCCAAGAAGAACAAGCGGCCGGGGAAACGGAACCCGACCCCGAACGGGCGGAACTGAAAGCACAGTGTGAGCAACTGGCGGCGGAACTCGAACAGGAGCGGGCAGACCGCCGGGCGCTCGAAACCGCTGTCGACCACCTCGCCACTGTTGCCAGAGAAAACGCCGACGGCGACCTCACCGTGAAACTGGGAGAGCCGCCGATTGAGGCGGCTGCACCGCTGTATGAGGCATACGATGAACTGCTCCGGGAGTGGACAGACACCGTCGACCGGATGGCATCGTTCAGCGAGCAGGTGACCGCCGCAACGGAACAGGTCGACACCCGCCTCGGGTCAGTCAAATCAGCTAGCCGGGACGTGAGCGGTGCTGTCGGAGAGATTTCTACCGGTTCGGACGAGCAGCGAGACGAGATACAGTCGATCTCCGACGAGATGCGGAACCTCTCGGCGACGATTGAGGAGATAGCGAGCGCCGCAAACGAGGTCGCGGACACGTCAGGCAAAGCCAGCGTTCGAGGCGAATCCGCACTGGAGTCGGCATCCTCGGCAATGACGACGCTTGACCAGTTGACCGACAACGCCGAAGCGACCGTCGACAAGGTCGAACAGTTGAACGACCTGCTGTCGGACATCGAGGAGATTGTTGATTTCATCACGGACGTCGCGGACCAGACCAACATGCTGGCGCTGAACGCCAACATCGAAGCGGCCCGAGCAGGGGAATCCGGCGACGGATTCGCTGTTGTAGCCGAGGAGGTCAAATCGCTCGCAACCGAGACAAAGGAAGCGACCGACGAGATCGCGACCTCCATCCAAGAAGTTCACGAACAGGCTGACGCAACGGTTTCGGAGATGCACGACACTCGAGACAGTGTCGAAGATACCCGCTCGTCAGTCGCCAGCGCACTCGACGAACTGGATGCCGTCGTTTCGATGGTCGAAGAGGTCGATTCGAGCGTACAGGAAATCGATGATGCGACGGATACGCAGGCCGATTCCACACAGGAAGTCGTGTCGATGGTTGACGATGTCGAGGGGATAAGCGCCCGGACGGCCGAAGAAGCGGCCGTCGCCGCTGACGCCGCAGCGGACCAGACGACGGAACTCGCGGAGGTCTCGACGCGTGTCTCGACGCTCACCGAGCGAGCCGAGTCACTGGATGCATCACTCGATTCCTTTGAACTGGCGACCGGTGCGGCGGCGGCCAACACGAACGGGACCGTCGTCGAGTTCTGGCACGCAATGGGCGGTGAGAAAGCGTTACTGCTGGAAGAACTCGTTCGCGAGTTCGAATCACAGACTGACGGCATCAGCCTCGCACTGCGGTCGAAAGGGAGCTACCGCGGGACGCTCGATGCGACGCTGAACGCCGCTGAAAACGGTAATCCACCGGCAATCGCACAGATATTTGAGATCGGCACCACGCGTGCGCGCGACAGTGGATACTTTAGACCTGTCGAGGAACTCCTCCCGACAGCCCACATCGACTCACTGCTCGACCCGGTGACGAACTACTACCGGTTCGACGGGACGCTCCACTCGCTCCCGTTCAACGCGTCGAACCCGGTGATGGCGTACAACCGCGATGCGTTCAAACAGGCTGGACTTGACCCTGATTCGCCGCCAGAAACTCTCGCTGACGTTCGGAGCGCGGCTGAGACGCTCGTCGACAGGGGTGGCGTGGATGCTGGGATCACGTTTGCGAACTACTCATGGTTCGTCGAGCAGTGGTTTGCCGAGGCCGACCAACTCCTCGTAGACAAGAACAACGGGCGGTCCGGGGCACCGACGGAGAGCTATCTCGATGGCGAGTTCGCCCACAACTTATTCGACTGGTGGCAGGGCCTCGAAGCGGACGGCCTGTACCACGACCCCGGTATTGAGGCCAGAGGCGCGGCTCGCACCCATTTCGCTGAGGAGAACGCCGCGATGCTGATCGGCTCGACATCGTCGCTGAACAGTATCGAAAGCAGCGCCGACTTCGATGTCGGGACCGGCCGATTCCCCGTCCTTGACGACCGGACCGGCGTACTCGTCGGCGGCGCATCGCTCTGGGTCGGTGACGAAGTTTCCGAGGGGGTTCACGAGGCTGTGGGTGAATTCCTCACCTGGCTCACTGAACCCGCTCAACAGCGTCGGTGGCATCAGGAAACCGGCTACTTCCCAGTGCACGCGGATGCGATTCCACAGCTCCGGTCGGCGGACTGGTTCGAACAGAACCCACACTACAGGACGGCGTTCGACCAGCTCACGGAGACACGTGACACCACGGCGACGCGGGGCGCGCAGATAGGCCCGTTCGACACAGTGCGAACGATCATCGAAGACGCCGTCGACAGTATGGACGGACCCGATTCGGTCCCGTCCGCGCTCAAGCGACTCGACACACAGGTCACAAAACAGCTTGAACGGTACGATTCCGGCCGGTAGCACCGTCATATTCTTTCTTTACTCTCCAAACATCACCATTAGTAATCTTTATAATGGTTCACTATGTTGTTTACTGGCAAGGTGGTAGCTTTCATAAATAAGCTACCTCCACCACGGAGAACACAACAATGGCAGACACATACGTTGGCGCGATCGATCAGGGAACGACCGGTACCCGCTTCATGGTGTTCGACCACAGCGGTCAGGTCGTTGCGAATGCCTACGAGAAGCACGAACAGATTTACCCGGAGCCCGGCTGGGTTGAGCACGACCCCATCGAAATCTGGGAAAACACGCAGGAAGTCGTGACGAAGGGGCTGGCGGATGCAGGTGTCGGTGCCGAACAGCTCGAAGCGCTTGGCATCACGAACCAGCGTGAGACGACGATCGTCTGGGACAAGGAGACCGGCAAACCGGTCCACAACGCGCTGGTCTGGCAGGACCGCCGAACCACCGACCGCGTCGAGGAAATTCAGGAAGAGGACAAAGTCGAATGGATCCGGGGGAAGACCGGGCTAGAATGTGACGCCTACTTCTCGGCGACCAAGACCGAATGGATCCTCGACAACGCGGAACCACTCAAGATGCAGAGCTCGCGCGGCGCTGACCTCCGTGAGCGAGCCGAAGACGGTGAACTCCTGATGGGGACCATCGACGCGTGGCTCATCTACAAGCTCACCGGCAACCACATCACGGATGTCTCGAACGCATCGCGGACGATGCTGTACAACATCCACGACATGGAGTGGGACGATGAACTCCTCGAAGAGTTCGGCGTTCCGGAGTCCATGGTTCCGGAAGTCCGCCCGTCCTCCGACGAGAGTCTGTACGGGCACACCGACGCGGACGGCTTCCTCGAAGAGGAAGTCCCCGTTGCAGGCGCGCTGGGTGACCAGCAGGCCGCGCTGTTCGGCCAGACCTGCTTCGACAAGGGTGATGCGAAGAACACCTACGGCACCGGCGCGTTCTACCTGATGAACACTGGCTCCGAAGCAGTCGCCTCGGATAACGGCCTGCTGACGACCGTCGGCTTCCAGATGTCCGGTGAGCCTGTCCAGTACGCGCTGGAAGGCTCCATCTTCATCGCCGGCGCGGCCATCGAATGGCTCGAGGACGTCGACCTCATCAACAACGCCGCCCAGACAGCAGAACTGGCCCGCTCGGTTGAATCAACCGACGGTGTCTACATGGTGCCGGCCTTCACGGGTCTCGGCGCTCCGCACTGGGACGGCCGCGCCCGCGGGACGATTGTCGGAATGACCCGCGGAACGCGAAAAGAGCACATCGTGCGTGCGACCCTGGAATCCATCGCGTACCAGACCCGCGACCTCGCGGAAGCGATGGAGGAAGACTCCGGTGTCGAGATGACGACGCTGCGAGTCGACGGTGGTGCAGTCAAGAACAACTTCCTCTGTCAGCTCCAGTCCGACATCATCCAGACGGACATCGCTCGACCGCAGGTCGACGAGACCACTGCCCTCGGGTCGGCATACGCAGCCGGCCTCGCCGTCGGGTACTGGGACACCGTCGACGAACTTCGGGACAACTGGCAGGTCGACGAGGAGTTCTCGCCGGAGATGGACGCTGGAAAGGCAGACAAGATGTACGCCCGCTGGGACGACGCCGTCGACCGTTCCCGTGACTGGGCACAGGAGGAATAACAGATGGCAATCGCATTCGGACTCACGGCGGTTGATATGCTCGTCCTTGCCATCGCGGCGTTCGCGGGTGGCGCGTTCGGGGCCTCTATCGGTGCACTCCCGGCGTTCTGTTTCACCGGCTTCATGGTGCTTATCGGAGAGGCCGGCAACGTCGTCTCCGAGTCATTCGTCGGCGGTTCGCCTGATGTCATTGCAGGTGCCGCCGGTGGCTACGGCGCTGGCATCGTCGGTCCACTGGCCTTCGGTCCCGTGTTCGGGCCGCACGTCGCCTTCGCCGGTGGTGTGGCAGCAGCAGCGTACGCTGCGAAGTACGACGGTATGTACGAGCCGGACGACGGTGACTACCACCCAGCGAAGGACATCGCCTACGCCCTCGGTACTCGACCGGATGTCCTTGCTGTCGGTGGGGTCTTCGGTATCCTGGGTATGGCAATCCGGCAGACGTCCGGTGGACTCGGGATTCCGATTGACCCGCCTGCAGCAGGTGTCATCCTGACGGCTGTTATCGCCCGTCTGGTCTTCGGGTACCCGGTTATCGGACGTGTCCGCGGCAGCAGCCTGCTGGATATGTCGCCATTCGAGAGCGGCAAGATGCGGTCGAGTAGCAGTGAAGAAGTCGCAACGGATGGTGGAATGGCCGCCGAACGACCGGCTGTCGAACCGTGGCTCCCACACCAGTACAAGTGGACGCACGTCGCAATGCTCGGGCTCATTACCGGCATCCTTGGTGCGTACATCTTCGCGAAAACGGGGAGTCTCTTCCTCCCGTTCGGTATCTCAGCAGCGAGCCTGCTGTTCCTGAACCTCGGCGTGGAGAAATTCCCGGTTACGCACCACATGACGCTCCCGGCGACGTTCGTCGCCAGTATGGCGATGACGGACGGAGCGAGTGTCCTAGTCGCACTTGTGCTCGGTGCAGCCTTCGGTATCCTGGGTGCGCTGCTCGGTGAGGTCTACCAGCGTATCTTCTACGCCCACTCAGATACGCACTTCGACCCGCCAGCCGCGTCGATCATCACGACGACCCTCATCCTGGGCATTCTGGCACTGGCTGGAGTGTTCACGACCTCCGCAGCGATCCCCCTGCCGTAAGAACTCATACGGCTTTTTATTTACAGGTCCAATCGAATATACACACGATCTAATTTCCAAGCATGGACATTGAAGCGAGAATCAAGCGTCGACAACGCCGGAACGGTGAGCCACGGCTCATTCAGGATTACGAGTCTATCTCACCGGTCGTCCACATAGAGGAGCCGGCCGACCGCGGGCCGGTCCTCGAACGGCTCCTCGACCACCTCGATCCAGTGTTCGATGGGCAGCTTCCGCCGAACGCGTACGTGTACGGCCCCTGCGGTTCAGGGAAGTCCGCGGTTATCACGGCGCTGTTCGCCAATTTAGAACAGCTCCCGACGGAGCAACAGGCGATTATCCACACAACGACCCGTGCACAGCCACCGACCTCTCCGTCGTTCGTCTACGTGAACGCCCGAGAGACCGCAAGCGAGTTCGCGTTCTACCACGCGGTTCTGGACGCACTTGTTGACGACTCGGTGCCGGAGCATGGGATCGGGACGGAGACGCTCAAGTCACGGCTCCACGACCTGGTCCGAGGGCAACGCACAGGCATCGTCATTGCTGTCGACCACATCGGCGAACCGGAGAGCATCCAGGCCCCGGCCCTCGTTGACCTGTTTGCTGGCTTACCGAGCAACGTTAGCTGGCTCGCTATCGGTCGCGATGACCCGTCGACAACTGAACTGACGCGGTACACCGCCGAGTCGATCAGTATCGACCGCTACCAGCGCCAGATGCTCGTCGACGTGTTGATGACCAGAACCTCGAACGGGCTGGCCCAGCAGGGACTTGATCACGGTCAGGCAAGACATATCGCTGACTGGGCCGACGGCAACGCCCACGATGCCCTTGCCGCTTTGTTTATCGCTGCAGAACTGGCCGAGGAACGGGGCCAGGACCGGATCACACAGGCCAACGTCGACGCGGCCATCGCGGAGGTGCCCGACCCCTGTGTTTCGTTAGGCGTTGTTCTCTCCCTGCCGACGAACCGACAGACCGTTCTCAGGGAACTCATCGACCTAGAGGAGAGCGAACGCTCCTCGGTAACGGCGACGACGGAGGCGATTGCCTCGGCACAGTCAGTCGATCTCTCTGCCGGGACCGTCAAACGGTTCCTCTACGAAATGGCTGAATCCGGCGTCGTTGACCGCGTCGAAGCGACGGTCACTAATGGTCAGGGACGCCCACCGAGCCGCGTCGAACCGCGGTTCCCGCCGACTGCGTTCCGACGGCTGTACGACTTGCAGCAGTAGCCCAACGGTTCGCGGTCAGGTCGACGCTTTTTAAACGCGCTGTGACGGGTCGCCTGTGCCGCCAGTCAGTGCGGACGCCAGTGCACCACGAACCACGACATCGTCGCCAAACTGCGTTAACTGGATATCCGGAATGTTCGACATCACCATGTCATCGAGCCGCTCCCGGATCGGATTTAGCACCTGCTCGGGGTTGTTGAGTGCAACGGCCCCACCGACGTAGACAACGAGAGGTGCATACGCGTGAACGATGTTCGCGACGCCGATAGCGTTCCAGTGACAGATCTGGTTGAGAACGTGAGACGCGAACTCATCTTCACCAGCATACTCGAAGATATCTGCCGCCGAAAACTCCTCAGTCTCGATTGGGAGCGCCGTCTCGACGGGGTCCTCTCGGTGCAGTTGTGTGGCATACCGGGGAATGTTCTCGCCCGAGCAATATGCCTCCCAGTGGCCGTCGTGCCCACAGCCACAGGTCATGAAACCGTGCGGATCGATGGTCAGATGCCCGACTTCGCCGGCGTTGCCGTCCCAGCCTGACAGGATGTTCCCGTCAACGGCGACCCCAGCGCCGACTCCGGATGAGATAGTGAGATACACCATGTCATCGGGGCTCCGGTCCGAGTAGAACCGTTCGCCGATGACGCCGGCGTTGGCGTCGTTGTGTAGCGACACTCGCTCGCTGCCGATGAGGTTTTCGACCGGCCCAGTCAGCGGAATCCGGTCGATGGTGTCTGGAAGGTTCGCTGGGTTTTCAACGACACCTTCGGCCAGATCCATCGGGCCGAAGGATCCGATACCGGCGGCAACCACGTCTGTGGGGGCGATGTCGGCGGCGTCACAGGCCTGCCGGATCGCGTCGAGGACCGCCTCCGTGACCGCAATGCCCGCCGGTCCACGTGGTGTTTCAGTTTTGTGTGACGAGACTATCGAGCCCGTCTCGTCACCGATAACAGCGCGAATATGTGTCGCTCCGAGGTCGACCCCTGCGTAAGCGCCCATGCTGGTCGAAGGGTTGCCCCACCGATACTTAACTACACAGATTCTACTGCGGTCAGTAGTCTCGCTCCCTGCCTGAGATGTCCTCTCGTCCAACGGACTCCTCGTAGACGACGCCGCGCTCGGAGTCTAGTGTAACAGTCGACCCGTCGGAGACAGCATCAGGCAGGTCCGCGTTCGATATCATCGGAATCGACAGCTCGCGGGCGACGATAGCTGCGTAGCTCGTGACGCCCTCATGGCCGTCGATGATGCCACCGATGCGGCTGGTGTCGCCAACGAACTCGCCGTCGAACCCTTCTGGAACCGCCAGTATCGCCCCCTCGGGGACGTTCGAGAGGTCGCCTGGCGACTCCCGGGGCGGGGCCGTCGAAATCCGATGGACGGGGCCAGTCACTAGGCCATCAACAATGGACCGACCGCTCGCGACCGTTTCGGCCGCAACGTGGACTTTCAGCATATTCGCCGTATTCATTCCCTCCAGTTCGGTCATCATCCCAGAGAGGACGACGACCGTGTCACCGCTGTCTGCGGCTTCGGTGTCGAGGGCCGCCTGAACTGCCGTCTGGATGACGGCATCAGCGCCCTCGGTAGTGTACTCGGTCGTTACGGGTGTGATACCCCACGAGAGCGCGAGCTTCCGGCGGACGCGCTCGCTCGGTGTCGACGCGACGATGGGAATCGATGGCCGGTATTTCGCCGATTTCAGGGCAGTGTAGCCGGACTCGGACGCGGCGACAATCGCCGACGCCCCGATGTCGCGGGCGAGGAACCGACCCGAGCGTGCGAGCGCGTCTGTTCGGGTATCCCCGGCGTTTGGCACGCGCTGTTCGCGGGATTCGGCGTACTCTTCGCTGCCCTCGACATCGCGGATAATCCGGTCCATCGTCTCGACGACACGGGTCGGGTGGTCACCGATCGCCGTCTCACCAGAGAGCATCACTGCATCGGTACCGTCCAGAACTGCGTTTGCCACGTCTGAGGCCTCCGCGCGGGTCGGCCGCCGAGAGTGGACCATCGAGTCAAGCATCTCGGTAGCCGTGATAACCGGGACGCCGGCCTCGTGACACCGGCGGATGGTGCGCTTTTGAATGATAGGGACATCCTCAAGGGGGCACTCCACGCCGAGGTCACCGCGGGCAACCATCACGCCATAGGCCTCGTCGATGATCGAGTCGAGGTTTTCGACGGCACCGGCCCGTTCGATCTTGGCGATGATCGGAATGTCGACACCGCGCTCTTCGAGTGCCTGGCTGATCTCGTAGATATCCTCGCCGTCACGGACAAACGAGGCGGCCACGAAATCAGGCTCCTTCTCGGCGGCCACGTCGAGTTCTTGTTCGTCGTTTTCCGTAATCGTCGGCAGGTCGAGTTCGACGCCGGGAACGTTGACGCCTTTGCGGGCGGCCAGTTCGCCGCCGTTCTCGACGGCCGCAAACACTGTCTCGTCCTCGACACGTTCGACGGTCGTCTCGATTCGGCCGTCATCGAGTAACACCCGGTCGCCCGGCTCGACTGCCGTAATCGACTGCGAAAGCCCGACCTCTTCTGGCGTCGCGTCGTCACCGACGACGTACCGGATGGTAGACCCCTCCGTGAGCTGAATCGGTTCGTCGATCTCCGCGGTCCGGACTTCCGGCCCAGGCATATCGAGCATGGCCGCGACCGGTTCCTCGACTGCCTCGTCCACCTGCCGGATGCGATCGATCATTTCACGGCGGTGTTCCGGCGAGCCGTGGCTCGCGTTCAGTCTGGCAACGGACATACCGGCTTTTGCGAGTGACGCGATGTCGTCGACCGAGTCCGACGCAGGACCGAGAGTACAGACGATCTTTGCGCTACGCATTGTGACCTCCGCATCCAGGGAGCCACAGTTTACAGCGTTCATAGTTAATCATACCCTGCCGTTCCCCGCGAAGGGATAAGAAGCTTGCTGGACGCCGTAGCTACCGCGAAATCGCTTCTGTATCGCCGCTGAGAATAGAACGGATTTCGTCTGGTGATACGACAGCAATATCGCCTGGTATCGTCCGTTTGAGTGCGGCCGTCGCGGCACCCCAAGCAAGCCCGTCTGCAACGGTGCCACCGGAGAGGTACTGCGAGAGGAAACCACCGACAAAGGAGTCGCCGGTCCCAACCGGGTGCGCATCGGTCGACTCGAACGTCGGTTGCTCCGTTACAGTCCCATCAGCAAGCGCGAGCGCCCCATCGCTACCACGGGTGATCACTGTCGCTTCGAACCCGTACTCGGCGGCGAGGTCCCGAGCGATCGTTTCGGCGTCGCCGGTCCGGTCCAACACGACGTTCGCATCGCGTTCGGCAACAACGAGCAGGTCGACAGACGGGAATAGCTCTGTCAGAACTGAACGGGCTTCCGCCGGCGTCCAGAGCTTCGAGCGGTAGTTCAGGTCGAAGCTCGTCGTCGTGCCCGCGCCTTGTGCGAGCGAAAGGAGGTCAGCAGTGGTCGATTCGAGCGTCTCCGAGAGCGCCGGTGTGATCCCCGAGGTATGGAACCCCGCTGCGTCTGCGATGGCCTCCGTGGGAAGCTCAGCTGGTGTGGCGGTTGTGACACTGGCGTTTTGGCGATCGTAAATAACGTCGTTGCCCCGTGGTGGGCTGCCCTGTTCTAGATAGTATGTTCCCTGTCGGGCGCTGTCGGAGTCGTCCCAGGCAACATCGACCGACACGCCGTGGTGCTTAAGTTCACCCGTGACTCGGCGACCGACCGGTGACTCGGGGAGTTTTGACGCCCACATCGCGTCGACTCCGAGCCGTTGCGCAGCAACTGCGACGTTCGACTCCGCGCCAGCCGCCCTGACGGCGTACTGGTCTGCGGTCTCCAGTCGCTCGTCGCCAGGTGGCGATAACCGCAACATCGTCTCACCGAACGTAACTAACTCCGTCATATCCACCGTTGCTCACTGGCTTAGTATAAATCCCGGAGAACCAGTCGTCTGACGGCGGCGGTAATCACCTCTTACTATATTATAGACAGTTACTTCGTAGTTTTAATTGGTGAGTACCGCCAGCATTAGTTTTCTCCAAAAGTTTATGTGCTGTAGTAATTTACACACGCCAGTATGGATTCAGGGAGAAATGGTGGTGGGCCGTCCGTCTTTAGGCGAGACCTACTCCGTTCGATTGGTGCCGCCGGGTTGGCCGGACTTGCGGGCTGTGGTGGCAGCGAGGGTGTGACAGATGGGGACGGGACGCCGACCCCAACTCCAGTTGGAAACTTTCCGGTATCCGGGGATTCGGTGACGTTCGGTTTCAACGTTGCTTCCTCCGGAGCGTACTCAACGGCCGGTAAGCAGGAGATACGCGGTTTCAAACTCGCGGTCAAGCACATTAACAACGGTGGTGGGTGGGTAACAAGCGAGAAGTACAATTCGCCTCTGGACGGTGACGGACTTCTGGGCAAAGATGTCGAATTCGTTGTCGAGGACACGGGTGGAAGTTCAGATACTGCCCGAAGCAACGCACAGCGGCTTGTTGATGGTGAGGAGGTGATTATGCTTGCTGGTGGGACGTCAAGCAGTGCTGGCCTGGCAAATCAGGAGGTTGCTGCGCAGAACCAAGTTATCTACATGGCGACGATGGCTAACACGAACTCGCTGACGGGTGCTGACTGCAACCGATACTCCTTCCGCGAGATGTTCAACAACCACATGGCGGCCGAGGCGCTGGCCCCAGCCCTCAGTGACGAGTTCGGAAAAGATGCCAATTACGTCAAGATCTTTCAGGACAACGACTGGGGTCAGACGCTCCGGGACGATATGGATGCAGCCCTCGGGAATGTCGGCTGGGCACCTGTCTGGGATACGACTGCACAGGTCGGGACAAGCGATTATTCCCAGTACGCCGCAGACATCAAGTCGGTTGATTTCGACGTGATCGTCCTCGGGCTCGGCGGCCTCGACGCAGTAAACGCACTCAGAGCATTCCGAGACGAGTTCCCGGAATCGAATATCGTCCTTCCGATGGCTTCAAGAGAGATTGCCGAGACCGCAGGCGGTGCGATAGAGGGCGTTATCGGAACAGTCGCCTGGAGTCCGGCGATCAACTCGCCGCTGTCTAACACCTTCCGAGAAACGTTCCGTGAGGAGTATGGCAGTTCGACGGGGTCCTCGAAATCGGCAGCCCCATCGGGGGCAGCGCACATCGCGTACACGCAAACGTTGCAATACGCCAGCGCAGTCGAGCGGGCGGGAACGTTCAACCCGATCGATGTCATCGGAGCGCTCGAAGGACACGAGTACGACGCCGGTCTCGGACCGCAGACGCTCCGGGCCTGTGACCATCAGGCGATGCGTCAAGTACCGGTTGTAAGGGGGAAGTCAGAGATACAGCAATCCTACGGCACCTACTACGACCTGATTGGGGAGCCAGCGGATGTACAATATGCGTGCGACAGCGGGCCAGCGGCTAACTGCTCGCTTGGAGGGAGCTAAGTATGAGTTCAGGAGAGACACAGATACCAGACAGTTCAGAGAACGATTCGAACGCCTCCGGTGGGATTCTGGCGACAGTCGTCCCGGATGTCATCCGGCGAAACTTCGCACTCAAATTCGGTATCGTCCTCTTTATTATGGCGCTGTCGGTTGGTCTCGTTGGCCTTGCCGCGACAGAGCAGGTCAAAAACTACACGGAACAACAGGTTCTGAGTGACTACGAAAACGCCGCTGCACAGGAAGCTGACATCCTGTCACAGTGGGTAGACCGAAACCGGCTATCAACCCAGTTCGTCTCGTCCAACGACATCTGGGCCAGTAGTGATACCGATGATATCGATATCGAACTCAACAATCGGAAAGCCGCTTTGTCCGCAGATGCTGCCGACATCCATCTGGTTGAACGCAATGCCGCCCAATCGCAAGTTGTCGCCAGCACATCTAACTCACAGGTGCTGACCAACTCACCGCTCGAATCGACGAGCAGGGCCTGGCTTACCGGTACGAACTTCGAAACGGCAAGCGATGTCGTCGTTTCCGACGTGTACCAGACGAACTCGGGCCCGGTCGTCGGCTTTGTCAGCCCTGTCGATGCCTCGCAGAATCGGTATATCCTCATCGAATACTCGCTTGACGAGATCGCGAACTCGCTTCAGGGGAACAACAGGGCTGAAGGCGGGTTTACCCAAGTCGTCAACGGGTCGGCGGTCGTCATGATCGACGAACCCAGAGACGGGAGCCGCGGCCTCGGAGGGAATATGCTGCAGTCATACAGCGAGAACAGCCGCGCTAACGAACCGATCAGCGAAGCGAACGGCCTCCGATCCTCGGAACAGCAGTCTGGTGTCACCGCTGATATGCCGGCGGCCGACGTGCTCAGTGAACGCTACACCGTTGGCTATGCACCAATACAGGGGACAGACTGGGTCGTCCTCGTGCACGCGCCCAACTCCGCGGTCTTTGGCTTCGTCCAGAACGTCCAGCAGTACGGGCTCATCGGGACGGCGCTGATGGTGTTGCTCATTGCGGGCGTCGGTGCGATACTCGGATACAACACGGCAACATCGATCGACCGCCTGACCCGAAAGACGGACCAGATGCGACAGGGGAACCTCGACATCGATATCGCTACCAGTCGTATCGACAACATCGGTCGCCTGTACAGCGGGTTCGCTGATATGCGCGACGCGCTCAAAGAACAGATCAACGAGGCCGAGCGTGCACAGAAGGAAGCGGAGGTTTCCCGCGCCGAAGCCCTCGAAGTCAACAAGTACCTCCAGAAGAAGGCCGAGGAGTTCTCCGACGCGATGGAGGAGACGGCCGCTGGAAACCTCACTGAACGGATGGCGACAGACGGCGAGAACGAGTCGATGGACCGTATCGCCAGCGAATTCAACGGCATGGTCGACGAACTCGAAAAGACCATCGGCCAGCTCAACAGCTTCGCCGACGAAGTCGCGGAATCTGGAGACGTCGTTCTGTCGAGTGCGGAGTCCGTCCGTGACGCGTCCGAACAGGTCGCCGAATCGACACAGAAGATCTCCGACGACGCCTACGACCAGAAGGACCGCCTCGCAACCATCTCCGAGGACCTCGACACCCTTGTAGACACGCTCGAAGAGTTGGAAGCGGATAATCCGGACATCGATCTGGGCGACTCGCTTGAGCGGTTCCGGACGGTGGCGACGACGCTACAGTCAGCCGCCGAAACGAGTGACCAGATGATGGCCGAAACCCAGACCGTCGCCGGCGCAGCCGAAGAGCAGGCTGCAGAGCTCAACGAAGTGTCCTCGCGAGCCGAGCAGCTCAAACGATATGCGAAGCCACTCGGGGACATCCTGAACCGCTTCGAAACCGAAGCCGAGCACGAGTTCGTCTTCTCGGGCGGTCCGTCACAGAGCCTCGGCGAAGAGGAAGAGGAGTAACCCGCTTCACTGCTCTCACCGAAACCGACTTTCGCGCTGGCGTCGTACCAGATTCAATGAGCGACGACGCAGGCGATATCTCACGAGCAGAACTCGCCGAGTACTGTCGAACCCAAGCTGCGATTCTTGCGGGTCATCTGGACCAGCGCAGTGCGGAGCTTTCCGATTTACTTGCGGAGATCGAACAGGACACTGCTGATGCGCGCGCCTCATTGACTGGGGGTCCCGAACGACCGGACGCCAGTGCGGAGGCGACTGTCGCAGACATTGAGGCCAAGCAGGAGCAAGCGCAAGCGAAACAGGCAGAACTAGACGAGTACCGAACGCTCACTGAGGGGTATGCCGATCTTGCAGAACAACTCGCCGGGGGCTCCGGCGACCTTGAGACCGTTCTGGAATTCGAAATCGACACCAATGCGCCGACGTATTTCGACACCGAAACGACGATTCTGGGAGCGGCGACCGGAGAAGATGGGGACGGCTGATTTCACAGTGAACAGGCGGTTATACAGCGTCGGCTTCTGCTGACAGCCATCGTTTTTCACGGTGAGCCAACGCTGAATTCAAGTAGCTCGTGGGGAGAGACTGTCCTCGCCACGAGGGAGCCCGGCTCACCTCTTCCGGAGTCAGTCGACGTGCCAGCGTGAGATAGCCCGCCGTTCCCCAAGGGATTGCTCTCCAATCTGAATAGGTAGTGGCTAACTCAAATTCAATATAGCCACATACGGTTTATGTGTTCCGGGTAGATCACCGAGAGTGTAGTATAGAGATTACTATCAGTAATTACAGAATGGATCACTCGCGGAAATATCAGTCAGTCAGCCCCACAGTCAGAAACCCCAGCAGGCCCGAACTTATGAATTAAACGTACGCTCGACGAGGTATTTGACCAGATAGAACCCGCCAATAAGGGTGACAGCCATGACTACCAGTACAATCGCAATCATGAACAAAAGGACGAGTGCGTCGTTAGCCACCGGACTCACCTTCCTGAGAGAACGCGTGTCGTCGGGAACGCATATCGCTAGCTTCAGTCTCGACACGCTAATGTAGGAGGGTTTCGGTTCAGCAATCTTAGTGCTCGTGAGTGATACTGGAGTCCATCTATCGGAGGTGTTTGGTGTTACGTGCGTGGAGCTGCCACGCCGAGACAGGGTCGCTTGAAGCCAATACAAGGCTATTCTCGGTGCACTACACTCTCCGGATGATACACAAAGACGGCGAAGCGCTACGCGGGTTCTTCGGTGCGAACAGGTCTCGTGACGGGCCGAATACGTCAGTCACGGGATACCGAGCCCGCCGGACTTCCATGGCAATGATCGTGATTGGCGTGTACGCAAAGGTAGCATTCGCGGCACTCATACATCGTCGAATGAGGCGAGCAGTCCGAGTCTGAGGTGCTGAATGGGGGCCAATTGAAAGGCTGATACAACCAAATCAGGCGTCTCCAGCTCGAAACCGCTGGTGACCCATATTATCCTGACGACAAGAAGCAGGCTGGACCTACGACACGACGGGGCTGAGTGCACCTGTCGAGCGTTGCAACCCGCGACTGTTCTGGCGAGGCACGGGACACGCTACTGGCCGACGAAACGGCGCTTCGGACATTGGTGCGCATACTCTCGTCGCCCGTATACCACGACCAACGAGCAATACCCTGTACGAAGGTTGTGAGTTGGTCCAGCGGTTCCGTAAAACGACAGAAAAGCGCCCAGTGACAGTCCAAGTTGCCCGAGAAACGGAATCGCTCGGAACCACGGAAGGCGGAGTTTTCTGGACGGCCACAGAGAGGCCAATGCAGTAGCGAGCGTTTCCGGCAACGGTCCCGGAAGCGGACCCGACGCCGCCACGCTCTAGAAGCGCTATGTCGCGCCCTCCTGGAACGACTGGACGAGGGCAGCGTGGACTCAGTGTCTCTCGGTGAGAAGGATGCCAGAAGTGCCTGCAGTGGGCGATGCAGGCCTGTCGACGGGAGATCAAGACCACGCTCACTGTCCGGTATGTATCGAAGGCCGAGCCGACCGTACGTTGTCAGAAACGGTTCTGGAGTGGCACGCAAAACAGGCAGTCAAGCTGACGACGCGGCTCGTGGGATTGAGCGGGACGACCACGCCTATTTGGAGTCTACCCTTCATTGTCTCAAAGACTAGCGCATAGACCGGAGTACCGTCCTGTGTGACAAGCATCTCGCGTCCGGGAACACTAGACTGGCTGAGACTCAAGAGGAAAACTGCCGCCGTTCTCCGCTGAGAGGATGCCAGCTACAGTGACACATACCACATCCGAGGGACTGTGGATGCTACGTAGTGTGGGAAGGTCAAGGAGCCAACCGAACCGTGCAGAGAAATCAGTGAGGCCGAGCAGGTAGACAGACTGCCAGCTCCATAGGTTCGACTTTGGCGAGTAGTGGATCCTGTATAGTCTCGGACTCTCCCCGTGGTCGTTCACTGCACCAAACCGAATACTAATACCTGTTAACAGGCGGCAGTCTGCTTTCGTCCACCTAAATCCGGTTGAGCAGGCGGACCAACCAGAGAGAGTACGGTGATCTGCACCTGTTTTAATATTTGTGAGTGTGTGCTTACTATCCGTCAAAATGTAGAATTTTTTGCAGTAACGCAGCAAATGCCGGCGAAATGGGGTACTATACACCCAAATAAAGGCTTTTATCTCTGAGTATGGGACTACATTGAAGTTCCCAGCGTCCGAGGGTGAAATGTGTCCAGTGACAGTGAGCGAACGACGGTTCGGACGTACATTCCGGCCTACCAGAAAGAACAGTGGCAGGCCCACGCCGAAGAACTGGATATGAGTCAAAGCGAGTTCGTCCGGACGATGGTACAGGCGGGTCGAAGCGGATTCGAGTCAACAGCCTCCGAGACAACTGAATCAGACGCCGCTGGGAGCAATAGTGAGGAACCCCATTCTCCGGACGCTACCCCTGGGGGTGACGGGCTGAAAGACCGGGTCCAGGAGATCCTTGCTGACGGGGACTACTACGAGTGGGACGACCTGCTCGCAGAGCTGACCGACGATATCGAGGAGCGACTCGAAGACGTACTGCAGGAACTGCAGTCAGACAACAAAGTGCAGTACAGCGGGCGACACGGGGGGTATGTTCGAGACGAATGAGCACGGATACAGCCACGCCGGACGCCGAGTCGGACCCGGTCGGGTATTTCCTCGATGATATCACGTACCACGGAAAGAGCGACCGGACTCGTGCATCCTACGAGCGCGTCCTTCGGGACTTCGAATCCTATCTGGCGGACGGCCACCAGCCCCTCCCTGTCCGAGAGGCCTCGCACCGGGACTGCATGGCATACGTCCACAGCCTCCGTGGTGATGTCGAGGAAAGCACTGTCGCGACGTATGCCTCCTATCTGCACCGGTTTTTCGCGTACATGACTCAGGTAGGCGCCTTCGAATCGAACCCGATGACGCTGGTCATGGAGGAGATGGATGAGTCCATCAACACCGACCCGACCCGCCGGGAGATAGACCTCCAGTCGATGCGTGCGTTCGTAGACAGCGTCTCGCACCCGCAAGAGCGAGCTATCATAGTGACACTGTTGAAGACGGGAATGCGGGCCGGCGAACTGTGTAACCTCGATATCCGTGACCTCAACCTCGAAACCCCTGGGCCCAGACCGGAGATCCCGGTCCGAGCGGGCCTCGACGGGCGTCCGGACTCATTGTTCGTCGCCTCGGACCCGACCCGTGGCGAGGCCAGCAACGGGGAAGAACGGACCGCGTCCAACAAGCGGAAGCGGGAAACGACGATTCCAGTCGACGCCGAGCTGGCATCCGTGCTACGACGCTGGCTCGCGATTCGGCCGGACACACAGTCCCCGGCAGCGCCGCTGTTTGTGTCTACAAGCGACAGCTGGGGAGAGCGGGTCACGCCGAACATGGTACACCACATCGTCGAATCCCACGCCCGCGAGTTCGGTTGGTACACGGACGGTGGGGGAGCCGAAGAGAATGTGACGCCGCACTACTTCCGGCACTTCTTCACGACGCATCTTCGGGACCGGACCGGCGACCGCGGCGTCGTCAAATACCTCAGAGGCGACGTGGCCCAAGACGTCATCGACACGTACACCCACGAGTGGGGGACCCGAGTCAGGGATGTGTACGAGGCTGAAATCTACTCGCTATTGTAATTTTTTAATCAATTGTTTAACACCGTAATCGCATTCGGGATGGTCGCTGCTGAACTAATAAACTTCATACCGCTATATCGAATTGGGTGCATGTGGCGCTGCGAATGCCGCCGAATCCGTGCACGAGAACCACCTCTCTCGGTGGAAGTCGGGCCAGTGTACCAGCTGACCAAGAAGTTACGACCGCTACTCAGCGGTGGTGAGTAGCGGTCGGACAGGAGAGACCGGGCAAATCAGTCGACTTTGACAGTGATGCCTCTCACGAAGGGCTACCACGGACCGGGATTTACAGCAATGCGCTCACCTCCCGGCGAAGGAATGCACGAAACCGCGGGGCCGTCACCCGCGGTTTCGTGCGAAACTCCACGACATCGATCAATGTCTGGACCAGAAAGTCCACCAGCAACCACAGATCGTACAGCAGGACCGCGAAGCCGAAGTGAAACAGTCGAACCGAGAAGTCCGTCGACGTCGTCCACGGCGCGAATTCCTTGATTTTACTGTAAGCCGTTTCGATCCCACCTCGGCGTCTGTACCGAGTGATCTGTTTCTTAGTCCAGCGCCGATCGAGACGAATCTCGTCGTTGAGGACGAGATTCGTCGCAAACGTCTGGACTTCGTCGTGATCCTCGTCGGGAGGAAGGCCGACGAGCGTCGTCTCAGCCCGTGTATTACTGACGTCGTGTTTGACTGGACCGTGAACAGCATGGTCGTCTTTGACCGTCACTTGCTTGTTCCCATCTACGTCCTCGTCCATGCGCGCGATGAACCGCTTGACGCGGTCATCGCGCGGGGCCGGGATCACGTACCGGATGTCTCGCCATTCGAGAGAAGTGAAGACGTCGGTGGCGTAGAATTCTGCATCGCCGTAGAGTCGGCGAACATTGATCCGGCACTCCTCGGTGACGTGATCGACGAGTCGGCGAACGACGTCGCCGACTCGATAGGATTTGTCCTCTCCAGAGTAGGCGTCGGGATCGTGGTAGTCGGCGTTCCCAACCGGAAGCATCGCGGCCGCGAAGTGAACGTTGTCCCCGACAACGTTCGCGGTCGCGAACTTATGACACCAGTCGTAGGATTTGTCGTCAGGGGCTCCTTGCACCCGGATCAGTTCCTCGCGATCCCCGTAGAAAGCGACGTAGGTCACGTCGATCGACAGCATAACTGGTGTCTCGAATTCCATCCGGGGCTTGGCCCGCGTCAAGACGCGGGCCGCGCCCTGGTTGACCATCTCGGTGATGTCCGTCGGAGAGAGGTCCTTGATCGCTTCCAGCAGCGTTTCACCGCTCGGGCCGTCCTCGTAGAATGGATCGTCCAAGTCGGGATCGGGATTGACGTAATCGCCATAGGTCTCGGCACCGCCGTTGGCGGCGGTGCCTGTGACCCCGAGACAGGCTTCGAGGGTGAGGAGTTCTTCGTCATCGTAGATGGGATCCTCGGGTCGATCGAACTCGAAGGCCGGCAACACGACCGTCTGAAGTTCGTCGAGGAGATCCCTGGTTTTCCGCCGAAGGAGGCGGTTGACAGTGCGCTTCGAGGAGCCTGTCGGCTCCCCGGAAGCGCGCTCTTCGTAGGGAGTGCCGATCGGACTGCCGCGTTCGGCAGCCAACTGCTGGATCTGGCGAGCAGTCGTCTCGATCGTCGACGTGAGTTCGGCGAATCGTCCAGTATCTGCTCTGGAGATCGTGCTTCTCGACGGGGGATCGCCGGACTCGAAACCGAGTTCGGTCGCGAGGTCGGGATCAGCGTCGAGCGTCCGATGGAGCCAGCCATCGGACGTGTCTTCGAGTTCCTGTAAGAGCAGAGCGGCGAACATCGCCTCGAACGGCTTCGAATCGTGCCAGTCAGGAACTGGATCGCGGCGTTCGTAGCGACTGAAATCGAGTTGCGTGACCAGGTCGGCCGCGACGGTCGTCTCGTCGACGACCGCCGCAGCCTGTTCTGTCAGCGGCAATGTCTCGATGGAGATCGGATCGATAGCTTGTAGACGCTCGTCAATCGATCGCCGGTCGCGACTGTCACCAGCAGCCGCAACCGGATCTGACCGGTTCTTTGTCACATCGGGGGACATCTCGTCCCCCTTCAGTCAGTCGATCGATGTCGAGATCCCGTGCACGGATTCTGTCATTCGTAGCTTCAGGGGTGCATTCTGCTTCGCATTTATGCAGTCTCAATGACTATTTTGCTAATCGCATACGGGACAGGCGGGTTCCATGCGCCGGTTGCCCCGTGGAACGCTCCTGCGGTGAAATCGGTCGAACAGTCCGTTGACAGGCACTTTCCAAACAGCAAGCCAGCATAGCACATCACGGACTGAGACGGGGGCAGAACCAGAGACTATCGGCACTAAGCGCACACACTCACATATCAGACGCTATCTGGAGGAAGGGCCATCTGGAGAAACTACTCAGGGTCCAGAAGTTTCGACTCGGCGGTTCGGAGATGCTCGAGAAGCGTCGTCTTCGAGATATCCATCTCGGCGGCGAGTTCGCGGACCGAAATCCCGCGCGGCCACTGGTAGTAGCCTGCTTCGCGGGCCGCTTCGAAGGCTCGTCGCTGAGCCGGCGTTAGCGAGTCGGTTCGCAGCCCACCTACTGACCGCTCAGTATCGCTGTCCGGCGTGACGATGGATTCGACCGACACGTCAGCGTTGGCATCAGCCTCAACAGCATCGAGTGCGGGCTGAATCTCGGGCCGTTCGCCGGTGAAACTCACCTGCCACCGTTCGCGGCCGTCTTCGATGCGAACGGGGGCGCTGTGGACGAACCCGTGTTCAAGTAGCGTCGGACAGACCAACTCACCCGGGTCGTACTCAAGCAGGAACTGCCTGACGACGGTGCCCGGCGCATCGCGCTTGTGGCCGACACGTGCCTGAAGTTCCTGTATCTCTCCAGCGTGGGACGACGCGCGGACTGCGTCGAGACAGTCCTCGACAGCCGACTTCGTGGCACCGTACGCCGTAAACACGCCGTTGACCGATGCTGTCGGCGACTGTGCAGTCTGTTGCACCGTGTGTGCCAGGATACCGCCATCGGTGCGGTCGGTTGCTTCGATAGCCCAGCAGTTCGGGTGCCACAGGTCGAGCGTCAGTCGTGCGCCGGCGCTTTCAGTGTGACTCATGGGATGTGCTGAAATGATTGGTTGGGGGCCCTAAGAGAGTGGTCATTGTCTAGTGTGTCCGACACCGGCGGTTGCAGTGTGCGATTCGACGCGGTCCATCAGTGCTGATGCCGACACAACGAGGGCCAGGTACAGTATCGCCACCAGCACAAACAGTTCTGTATACTGGTACGTCTCGTTAGCGAGGGTGCTTGTCCTGCCGTACAGTTCCTGAACAGTAATGAAACTCGCCAGCGAGGAGTACTTGATGAGATACACGAGTTCGTTCGTCCAGCTGGGAAGCGCGAGTCGCAGACCCTGTGGAACGACAACGTACCGTATCCCTTCGAGCTTCGAGAGCCCAATTGCGCGTGCGGCAGTCAACTGGCCGCCGTCGACCGAGTCCAGTGACGCGCGCAGATATTCGGACTGGTAGGCGGCGCTGTTCAGCGTGAAGCTGATAACGGCGACCCAGAACGCCTGTGCTGGAATGAATCCGACACCGACCCCCGGGACGCCTCTGAGAACCTGCGTGAGTGAGGTCGCGAAGTAAAGCACGAACAACTGGGCGAGCAGCGGCGTTCCGCGGATGAGTTCAGTGTAGGATAGGGCGAGCCACCGTGCCCACCGCCCTCCGTACACGCGAACGACGCTGAGCGGGAGCGCCAGCGCGAATCCGAGACAGACACTGAAGACCGTCAGTAGGACCGTCGTCCAGATGCCATGTGCCAGCGCCGGCAGGTACGCCGTCGCGTCGGCGGCGAACTGGAGCGTCTCAGCGAACCATGCCAGCGGCGCTCCGGCGGCACCGAGCGGCGCGGCGAGCGATGCGACGGTATCCGCTGCTGTCAGGAACGGGGCCGCCGGGAGAAACGGTGTGCCACGGTCGAGTCCAAATACTCCTGCGAGAACGAAATCGGTAGTCCACCGGGCCAGAACCCAGATCCAGAACAGCGTCAGGCCGATTGTGAGTGGACGGACGGTGAAAACCGTCCCGACGCGGTCCCGGAGCGGTGATGTTGTGGATTCAGCTGTGCTCATGCCGTTTCCTCGTGCGCGTGCAATCTGCTCAGGAACTGCTCGGTTCGGTCCGCTGTGGGGTTCTGGAACAGTTGCTCCGGTGGGCCGTGTTCGACGACCTCGCCGTCATCGAGGAACACGATGTCAGACGCGGCCGACCGGGCGAAATCCATCTCGTGACTGACCACGAGCATCGTGATGCCCTCCGCTGCGAGGTCGCGCATCACCTCAACGACCTCGCCAACGAGTTCGGGGTCGAGCGCGCTGGTTGGCTCGTCGAACAGCAGCAGTTCCGGGTCCATCGCGAGTGCGCGAGCGATGCCGACGCGCTGTTTCTGTCCGCCAGAGAGTTCGGCGGGGTATGAGTCCGCCTGTTCCAGCAATCCGACCTGTTCGAGATGCGTCCGTCCGGCGGCCTCGGCGTCAGCAGCGTCCATCCCGAGTACTTTCTTTGGGCCGAGCGTGACGTTTTCGAGCGCAGTCAGGTGCGCAAAGAGGTTGAAATCCTGAAACACCATCCCGACCTGTTTTCGCAGTTCGTTGACGTCGGTGTCTGCCCCAGTCACGTCTTCCCCGTCGAGCGCAATCCGGCCACTGTTGATCTCGGTTAGCCGATTCACACATCGGAGCAACGTGGATTTTCCCGAACCACTGGGCCCGATGAGGACCGTCACGTCGCCCTGATCCATCTCGAGGCCAACGCCTTCCAGTACTTCTTCGCTCCCGTAGGACTTGTGCAGGTCGTCGATTGAGAGTAGTGGCTGTGTCATGTCGTTCCCTCCGGTACCGCGTAGTAGTCGCTGAGTCTGTCGAGCGACCGGTTCGTCGCGAACGTCAGCACGAAGTAGACGAGGCTGACGGCGAGGAATATCTCGAGTGCCGCAGTCGACTGCCCGCCTTCGTAGAGGTTCTGGCCCGTCGTTAGGAGTTCGCCAATACCGATGACGATAGCGATGCTCGTGTCCTTGAGGACGATAGTAAACTCGTTCTGGAAGCCCGGAACGCTCCGGCGCAGCGCCTGCGGGACGACGACGTGCCGAATCGCTTCGAACCGGGACATTGCGACGGCGCGTGCCGCTTCCAGTTGCCCATCGTCGACGCTCTGGAGCGCACCGCGGAAGATCTGGGACTGGTAGGCGGCGCTCCGGAGTCCGAGTGCGATGGTCGCCGTGACGAACGCGCTACTGGAAACGGACAGGCCGAAGTACAGGATCATGATGATGACAAGCAGCGGCGTGCCACGAAGGACAACCCCGACCTGTTCGACCAGCCGACGGGCTCTGTCCGAGCCGTACACCTCTATCGCACCGGCCGGGAACCCGATGGCGAATCCAAGGAGAATACTGGCTACGGTAAGCGCGACGGTGACAGCTGTCCCGCCGAGCAACAGCCCCATGTTATCGACAACGAACAGCCAGTCGGCAGTCTGGAGTAGGATTGCTGCCATGGCCTCACTTCTGTCCGAACCACTTCTCGGTCAGGTCTCGGTACGTCCCGTCGTCCTCGACTGTGGTTAGCCCGCTGTTGAGCGCGCCCGCAAGCTCGTCGTTACCGGACTGAATCCCGAAGCCGAACTGCTCACCAGTCTCGTGGACGAACGCAGACTTGATCGGGCGGTCTGCCACGAACGAGTTCGCGACGGGGACATCGATGATGATGACGTCGACGTTTTCGTTTAGCAAATCCTCGACGGCGAGTCCGTAGTTACCGTACGCGTTGTACTGGGACTGCTGAATCGTCCCCGCTTCGATGAGCTGATCCTTGATGACGGATTCACCGGTCGTCCCTTTCTGTGCCCCGACCGCTGCCTCAGAGAGGTCTTCCAGCGACGACGGTGAGAACGACCCGTTCTCCCGGACGATGATGGCCTGATTCGAACTGTAGTACGGGTCGGAGAAGTCGATGGCTTTGTCGCGTTCGTCGTTTATCGTCATGCCCGCCGCGACCACGTCGACGTTCCCGTTGTTCAGCGCTGGAATGAGTGATTTGAATTCAAGTTCTTCCCAGCCGCTCAGTTCGTACTCCGTCGCCGCGACAACGGCTTCCAGCAACTCGACGTCGAAGCCGACGAGTTCGCCGTCCTGTTTCATCTCAAACGGCGGAAAGCCCGGCGCTGTGCCCGCGGTGAGCGTCTGTGAGTCCCCGCTGTCCGACTGACAGCCAGCGACCGACAGGGTCGCGACAGTACCACCGATTGCCTGCAGATACCTCCGTCTGTCTACGCGTGCCTCTCGTGGCATAGTGCCACAGTCGAATCAGTCATATTTTAACATTTCGGTTACCGCAGAAATAGCGAGGGTCAGGCGGACGCGACAGCGCCTGCAACCTCGGTAAACACCGAATCGAGGATGTCGAGACAGAGTTCCAGTTCGCGCTCGGTAACGTCGAGTGGCGGGAGGAGTCGGAGAGATTTCTGGCCACAACCGAGCGTGAGGAGGCCGTGCTGGAGCGCGGTTTCCATCACGGCGTCGCGTCGATCAGCCGTATCGAACTCCAGCGCGGTCATCAGGCCGAGGCCGCGCACGTCTTCGACCAGCGAACGGCCCGCCGAGACTTCGCGGAGCCGATCCATGAAGTACGTCCCCTTCTCGGCGGCGTTATCTAGCAGGTCGTGGTCCTCGATAGCAGCAAGAGTCAGCGCGCCGCGCATCGAGCCGAGGATGTCGCCGGCCCCCCACGTCGAGGAGAGCCGCGACGTTTCGGACGGGAAGATGTCCGACCGGGAGACGGTTGCGCCGACCCGGAGCGCTTTCGCGCTCGTGATGACATCCGGTTCGATGTCGTAGTGGTCGACGGCCCACATCTCGCCAGTGCGGCCGACTCCTGACTGGATTTCGTCGGCGATGATCGGGATATCGTGTTCCCGGCAGAGGTCGTCGACGGCCGAGAGGAACTCGGGATTCGGAACGCGATAGCCGCCTTCGCCCTGTATCGGCTCGAGGATGAGGAACGCGACTTCCTCGGGCGGGATGTGGCCGGTGTCTGCGTCGAGTTTCGAACGGAGGCGCTCGACGCCAGCCTCGGAGTACTCCACGTCGTGAATCCCGCTGATTTCGGGGAATTTCCGGCGATAGACGGATTTCGAACGGTTCAGCGAAAGCGCCCCCAGTGTCCGACCGTGGAACGCGCCGTCGAAGGTAATGCCGTACTTCGGCGTCTCGCAGTTATCGTAACAGATCTTCATCGCGTTCTCGACGGCCTCGGCACCGGAGTTCGAGAGGAAGACGGTGTCGAAGTCGTACTGGCTGGTAATATCGGTCAGTTTGTCCATCAGGTGGGCGGGTCCCGGTAGCGACGTTTCGTCGGGTGAGCCGCCGGTGCTGATGTAGAAGTCCTGGCCGGCGATCTTCAGCGGGTCGACCATGTCGAACTCGTCGGCACGGTCGAGCACCTTCGGGTTGTTGTATCCGAGCGGCGACGCGGCGACGTGGCACGTGAAATCCAGTAGGACGTTGCCGTCCGCGTCTGTACAGAACGGACCGATTGCGTCCTCAGTGATGTCCCAGACGAAGTCGTACACATACGTGCTCGGCGCGGCGGTTTCGTGATGGTACTCGACCCACTCGCTGCTCTGTGGGCCAGGCATACTATCGACACATGGCTCTGCAGTATCGCGGTCCATGCTAGCATAATCGAAATCATCAGTAATAAATCACTGTGTTCCGGGCCCGCGTACCGGCCGCATAACTGGGTCCTTGCTGCGGTTCGAAACGGGCTACAGGATCCGCTTGCCGAATGCGCTGGCGGCGAGTTCGGCCGCTCGCTCGCCCGTCGTGTTGCGCTGGTCGAGGATGGGGTTGACTTCGACGACATCGAGCGAGCGCAGCACTGATTCGGCGGCGTCGCGGTCGGCGACCCGTTCCATCGCCGTATGTGCCTCCCGGTATGTGACTCCGCCGGGAACCGGTGTCCCGACTCCCGGTGCGTCATCCGGGTCAAGCCAATCGAGGTCGAGGCTCACGTGGATGTCATCGACCCCGTCAGTCGCGATATCAAGTGCCTCATCGGTGACTGAGCCGATACCCTGCTTGTCGATGTCCGCCATCGTAAAGACGGAGATGTCGCTCTCGCGGAGGACCGCTCGTTCGTCGGCATCCAGACTCCGTGCGCCGACGATGACAGTGTTCTCCTCGGCGACATTCGGGGCGGTGGCCCACGGCATCTCTGCGAAATCGCCGTAGCCGTGAGCGGCCGCAAGCGGCATCCCGTGGACGTTGCCGCTGGGCGAGGTCGTCGGGGTGTTGTAATCCCCGTGCGCGTCGAACCAGATGACGCCGAGTTCGGACGCCTGAGCCGCACCGCGCATCGTGCCCATTGCGATAGAGTGGTCACCGCCTAACACCAGCGGCACGCTCCCGTCGGCTATTTCGGTCGCCACCCGGTCGGCAAGCGTGTCGGTCATCTCCGCGATAGCATCGAGGTACTTCGCACTGGCGTCGGCGGACGCCGGTTGGGACTGTAGCGTCGGCGGTGAAAGGTCCCCCGCGTCAGTGTAGTCGACGCCGGCCGTATCGAGCGCGGCGCTGAGGCCGCCGTAGCGAATCGCTGACGGACCCATGTCGACGCCGCGTCGGTCGGCACCGAGGGCGAACGGGACACCGAGCACCGCGACAGGTGACGTGGGACGACTGCGGTCTCGCGACTGGGTTGACTGAAGCGACATCCGTTGTTACGGCCATAGCCCACGGGCGTTCATAGCGTCACCGATTCGCGAGAGCGCGACAATATAGGCAGCCGTTCGCCACGTGACATCGCGATTCTCGACTTCGGCCTGCAGGGCCTCCCAGGCATCGAGCATCTCGGCTTCGAGTTCGTCGTTGACTTCTTCCCGGGACCAGCTCCGTCGGTTGATGTGCTGGAGCCATTCGAAGTAGCTCACGGTGACGCCACCGGCGTTGGCGAGGATATCCGGGATGACTGGGATATTGCGTTCCTCAAACACTGTATCGGCCGCTGTCGTTGTCGGGCCGTTCGCTCCTTCGACAATAATGCTCGCCTGCACGTCCGCAGCGTTCTCCTCGGTCAGGACGTTCCCGACTGCTGCGGGAATGAGGACATCGACATCGAGTTCCAGTAGCTCGGCGTTGGATAGCTGACGTGGTGCGTCAACAGCCCCCAGCTGGCCGTGCTCGTCACCATCGGCGGAAATGGATTCGATATCGAGGCCGGATTCGTCGTAGATACCGCCGTCGACATCGCTGACAGCGACAACGGAGGCGCCCCAGGAATCGAGGAGGCGTGCGGCGTTCGCGCCCACAGCGCCGAAGCCCTGTACAGCCACAGTGGCTCCCTCGACGCTCCCATCGTAGTAGTCGAGTGCTTCGCGGGCAACGATAGCGACGCTTCGGCCGGGTGCCTCCTCACGGCCGTGCGTCCCGCCGACTGCCGTCGGCTTGCCGGTCACAATGCCGGGAACCGTCTCGCCTTCCTGCATCGAATACGCGTCCATGAACCAGGCGACGGTCTGCTCGTCGGTCCCCATATCGGGTGCAGGGATGTCTTTCGTCGGCCCGACGACTTCGCGTAGTTCCTCGGCGAACCGGCGGGTCAACTGCTCGGTCTCCTGTGCGTCGAGCGTCGACGGGTCGACGACGATGCCGCCCTTCGCGCCGCCGAAGGGCAGGTCCATCACCGCGCACTTCCACGTCATCAACATCGCCAGCGCCGTACACTCCTCGGCGGAGACGCTTGGGTGGTATCGCATACCGCCTTTGTATGGCCCTCGGACCTCGAAGTGCTGGACGCGATATCCGTTGAACACTTCAACACTCCCGTCTGTCCGGTGGATCGGAACGGATACCTCGACAGTTTTCGATGGGTGACGGAGCTGTTCAAGCATCCCCTCAGAAAGGTCGAGGTGTTCGGCCGCTCGCTCCAGTTGGCGGCGGGCAGTCGCGATTGGCGATTCGTCCTCGTCTGTCGCTTGCTCTGGTGGCTCCTTCTGTGTGCTCATGATTGGTTGGTAGGTTTGGCGGTGCGTACGCCCACTCGGGACCAATGGGGCGAGTACGCTGGGTTGTTCAGCACGCTGTGTCCGTATGTACTGTCAACATCCGACGGCTGGAGTGAGACAGTGTATCGGCATCAATACTGGTATTGTTAATAAACATTTGGGACTGTCTTCGAGGCAGATAATTTGATACTAGCAAAAGTCAACAAAAATTCCTCAAGCAGTTCTCAGGGAACAATAAGCACCTCTAATGCCCTATCTGTAAAATACTGCCGTTAGATGGACTTGATATGCTCAATTTGAGAGGGATTACAGTATTTGCACAAAGGTGCGCCTGCTGGCACAGAGGATACTGTATGCGCGCTATATCGCGTCTAACTACCGGATAGGGTGCCGGCAACTGGTTTGAGAAAGTCAAAAACAGGCTTGGCGTCGTAGCAGCGGAGTACTGTATCGAGGTATGTCGGCGACAACGGTCCAATCTCGGAGTCTCCGGCCGTAGACCGCATACAGCCACAGCTACTCGACCCGCTGTGCTATCCTGGCAGGGCCACTAACGATGGTGCGACTGTTATTGTGGATGCCTTGCTGGAAGAATCGCCCCGACCCACCGTCACAGTAGCGTAGCCGAGATTTGAGCTATCCAAATGTTGGAGGGCGGATACTGTCGTTGGTTAGTGGTCATCGCTGACACACAGCGACGAGCGTCTGACGCCGCTGTTACGTGCTCCGGTCAAACGAGGTCATTTCGAGATTGACTTCGATGAGGTTCGCTGCCTCCATCACCATCTCAGGAATTTCGCTGTCGAAGCGGGCCCCTTTCAGACGGCTGGTCGGTGCAGTCACACTGACCGCGCCAACAACGGTCCCATCGTTGTCCAAAATCGGCGCACCGACTGCCCGGAGGCCACGGATCTCTTCCTCGTCGTTTGTCGCGTATCCTCGCTCCTGAATTGTTTCTAGCTCGTCACAGAGCGTCTCTCGGTCCGTAATCGTGTGCTGTGTCTGTTGTGAAAGGCCTTCCCGGTCGATTATTTTCTCAACGCGCTCGTCCGGGAGACACGAGAGGATTGCCTTCCCCGAAGCGCTGTCGTGGAGGTGTTGTGGGGCCTCCCGCAACTGGAGGTGGTAGTCCATCCCGACGGCGTGTTCGCCCCGCCGCTCGTAGATGGCGACTTCGCGGCCGTCGTTTTCGACGACCAGATGGACGTACTCACCGGACCTGTCGGCCAGTTTGTCGACTTCCTTCTGGCCGGCAGTGTAGAGCTCTGTCTCGTTGCGGACGTGTTCGCCCATCGTGACGAACCGAAAGCCAAGCTCAGTCGATCACATCGACAGCCGCGTAACCCCGTTTGATGACGGTGAACCAAACCGAACTAGCTGTGGAGCATCTTCGAACCGCTAGTGAGCATGATTTTCGGGATGGACCGTCGCTGTCGGCGGCGGACTGCCGCCGACGCGACAGTGTCACCACTGACGACCGCTGTCCGGACAGATGGACAGCTACCGGAAGAACCGGTCGTCAAGTGGCTGGTTCGCTGGAACAGTCCTGCGGACACCAAGTGCTGTCCAAGCTGCGCGGAGCGTCATTTCGCAAAACTCCGTGAACGACCACTGCAAGAGGCGGCGGCCCCCACGGCGGGGCGCCGCCACGTACCTCCAGTGGAGATATCGCCAACTGTTCTGAAGCAGTAGGCTCACTACAAACATTACCAACCGCAGTCCAGCATCCTGAGAACTAGTGAAAGCGAGGCTCTGCTTGGCTAATCGGTAGCTTGATTCGATGCCGAAGCGCTTGCTGTAGTGCTCTCGTGCATCTCGTGGCGTGTCGATAAAGGGCGCGTCAGCGGCGTAGCCGTGACGCGCCACCCCGTGTTCGTCGTACCGTCCCTGCTGGTACACGCAGTCGATGAACACAGGGAACTCCACCTCGCCAGCGAGATCGTGTTCGATCTCGCGGCTCCAGCCTTCGCTGAGTTTGTTTTGAATCGTCTCACCCCACTTGACGATCGGCATCACATAGGCGTAATTGTGCGCGTACAGCAGCTTGAGACAGGTGCTGTTGTAGAAACCCCGATCAAGGTAGACGGCCTTGACGCCGAGGTCAAGGCCGTCAAGGAGTTCCAGGAACTCGGCGAGGACATCGCTGGTGGTTTCGCCAGCGACGAGCTGGCGAACCGCCAGCGTGTACCGCTTGTTGCGTACGCGCACGTAGAGCGTCGCATAGGCGTGAAACGTCGTTGTTCCACGCTTGGCCTGTGAGGAGTACAGAGCCTCAGTTTCGTCCTCATCACCGTAGTAGGGATCGAGGTGGAGGTCTGCGCAGACCTCCACCGGTCGATCTGGCAGTGTCGCAAGCGCATCTCGTTGTAACAGTGTGTCTCCAACCGCCTCAACCGAATCAAGCTCAAACTGATCGGTAAGATGTCCACGCACGGTATTGGCGTGCGGTGAGTCGTCAGTCGTTTCGCAGACGTGGTTGATTGAGGTCCCGCCGGCGCTGGCGCCGGCGAGGACCTCGCACAATGTCTCTGTCGTGACCTCTACGTTCTCGTCGAGGTCTACCGTGAGCTCCTCTTCGAGACTGTTGACGACAAAATTAAGCAGGTGCTCTTCCTCTATCTCGCTGTCTGCTTGGGTTGACTGCACATCCTCTCCAAGCAGACGCTTACTCTAACCCGATGTGATCGACTGAAGCTGGTACGTGTCGTTGTCCTTCGTGAGAAAGCCACAGTCGGTCAGCGTCGCAAGATACGTGTGCAGCGTTCCTTGGGAGAGTTCGATTCGCTCGCTCAGTTCCTGCAATGTCGCGCTGTTTGCCTCCTGTACGGCTTCGATGATTTCGCAGGCGTTCTCCACGGACTGTATCCGCCGGCCCGTGTTTTGTGTGTCGGCGTCGTCGGTCATTACCGAGTAGAGTTGCCGTCATTATTTAAAACCCAGATGTAAGCGATGAGCGGCCGGACCAACCAGCGGCCGCTGGCAACCGACACCTGTCAATACCCGACACAATAAGACTGTACGAGTACCGGTATATAGAAATACTGGCGCTCGAAACGTATCCAAATTCGTGTTTTTAATATTACCCATGCAGATAGACAGCCTTCAGCTATCGATACCGCAATTATATCTCAATAATCCGATTTTATAGATGTAGTTGGACACAAAAATAATCACAGATGTGCCTATTTTTGATTTAGTAGCGAGTTTTGACCCTCGTATATTTTAGATGGTACGTATTTATATCCAAATCTGATCGGTAGGTCTTGGTCCCGGAACCGGATGCTATTCCATTCCAACTGGAATTGCCGATGTACCGAGACCGCAAGACACACAGCGAACGCAACGCTCCTGTCCCGAGTGCCTTTATAAATAACCGTCCAGAACACGGTGGTGTTGACGGGTAACTAAAACACTTATTGTTGTTACTGAACGAGAGACTAGTATGTCAACGACGCCTGCGCAGGACGGCACGCAGTGGTTCCTGCACACATGGCGAGACCACATTCTCGAGCCGATAGAGACGGCTCTCACTGTGCTCGACGTGGAGCATACCGAGCTTGCAGCCGAGCAAGACGGGCTCGAGGACTTTCTACAGCGTCTGCGTGCCGTCGACCCCGCCCAACAGCCCTCCGCCCCCGTTGGTGCGCGAAGTCGACAGTCCGAATCCGGCCCCGTCAAAGCGCTACGGGACGCCTACGCCGACACGGTGCTGGCTGTCGACCATTACGAGTCAGTGTACGACGAATCGCTGGTCGAGAACGTCGCTATCGAGTTCGGGCCAGACTACGCAGCGCTGTTTCACCCTGAGACGAACGTCGGGTTCTCACCGCCGCTCAAACGCTCGCTAGTGGCCGCGGCTGAGCAAGCAATCGACGAACGGATCTCGCTGGACCGCGCTGTCAAAATCGAACAGGAATCGATGCAGGAGTACCACAGCAGTTTACAGGAGATCATCGAGACACTCGACAGCACAGTCGTGCCTGAGTGGTATCGCGAGACGTTCCGAAACGACGTTACAGCGCTGCTTCAGGAGCGCCAAGACCAACTCCACGCAAGCGTTCACCGGTTCGAGACACACGAGTTCTGCACGTATATGTACGAAGAGCAGTTCTGGACGTATCCGGTGTTGACCAGTCTCGCGCGGCTACAGGAATCTGTGGACAGTTGAACGAAGGCGGTCCCCAGAGCAGACAGTCGTAGGCGTCACCGAAGCGCGGTGAACTGGCCGCCGGCATCCACCACCCAACTCGGGGAGCCCAGAGACGATTACACAGTCGTTGTATTCTGTGGCAATCGTCACGAAGAGTCACCATTCACTATTTACCGGCGAACATATTCGCCCGGCTTCCTGCCAAATGAGAGTGCGGTTCCCTATATATACAGGCTGGTCTTCGAGTTGCAGCCGTGAGCTATCATGGAAACGCGTAGAACATTCGTACGCGGTCTGGGTCTCGCGGCTGGAGTCGCGCTGGCTGGCTGTTCGTCGGGCGGCGGGTCCGACAGTGGCGATGACGGCGATTCGGGGAGCGGCGGTGACGCGTCAGACGGCGGCGAGACCGAGTCCAGTGACGGCGGGAGCGGGTCCGAGTGGGCCGAGACGAGCACCGTCGAAATGACGGACGAACTGGCATACGAGCCGAAGAAAATCCAAGTCGAGTCAGGGACGACGGTCACGTTCGAGAACGTCGGTAGCATCGGCCACACGGTGACGGCCTACGAAGACAAGATCCCCGACGGCGCGGATTACTTCGCATCCGGCGGGTTCGACTCCCTGCAGGCCGCGAAAGACGGCTACAGCAACGGGCAGGAAGGCAATATCCCGAAAGGTGAGAGCTACGAGGTCACGCTGGAGACGACCGGGACGTACGAGTACTACTGCATCCCCCACGAGATGAACGGGATGGTCGGCACAATCAAGGTGGTCTGATATGAGTAAGCACGAAACCCCACGCGACCCGAACGAAGTCCTCGAAGAGTACGAAGAAACGCTCGATTCGGTGCTGGCGGAGGTCGAGTCCACCGATGAGGCGACAACGGATGATGACATCTCTCTGGGACTACCCGGCCATTCGCTCGGTCGCCGGGACTTCATGAAAGCCGGTGTCGCCGCCGGTGCGATGGGGTCGGTGGCCGGCTGTTCAGCGTTGAGCGGCGGCGACAGCAGCGCTGGCAGCCAGTCAACGCCCTCGAGCAGCGGTGCGAGTCACACGGTCGAGCCGGGCGAACACGACGAGTATTACGGCTTCTGGTCCGGCGGCCACTCTGGCGAACTGCGGGTCATCGGCATCCCGTCGATGCGTGAACTCACCCGTATTCCGGTGTTCAACACCGACTGTGCGTCGGGCTATGGCTTCACCGACGGCACGCAGGAGATGCTGGAGGAAGGCGGTGGCTACAGCTGGGGTGACAACCACCACCCGAACCTCTCGGAGACGGACGGCGACTACGATGGCGAGTATCTGTACGTCAACGACAAGGCCAATGGCCGCATCGCCCGCGTGAACCTCACGTACTTCGAGACGGACGCAATCACTGACGTCCCGAACATGCAGGCCATCCACGGGTGCTGTGTCCTTTCGCCAGACACGAAGTACGTGCTGGGCAACGGCGAGTTCCGCGCGCCGCTGCCAAACGATGGGACCGACGCGAAGAACCCGGACAACTACACGTCGCTGTTTGTCGCCGTCGACCCCGAGTCGATGGAGACCCAGTGGCAGGTCAAGGTCGACGGCAACCTCGACATCGTCGACACCGGCAAAGAGGGTCGGTGGGCCATCTCCTCGGCGTACAACAGCGAGGAGGCCACCGACATTCAGGGCATGACGAAGGACGACCGGGACAACGTCAAGGCCTTCGACATCCCGGCTATTGAGCAGGCTGTCGAGAACGGCAACTACGAGGAGGTCAACGGCATCCCCGTCGTCGACGGCACGCAGGGAAGCTCGCTGAATCAGGGCGACCGCCCTCTCGTGAAGTACATTCCGACGCCGAAAAGCCCCCACTGCGTCGAGGTCGGGCCGAACGGCGACTACGCCTTCATCGCGGGGAAGCTCTCCCCGACGGTGACGATGCTCGACCTGAACGCGCTGGCCGACTCCTCCGACCCCGATGAGGTCGTCGCCGGGCGACCGCGTGTTGGGCTCGGCCCGCTTCACACCACCTTCGATGGGAACGGGCACGCCTACACGTCGCTGTTCATCGACTCTCAGACAGTCAAATGGGACATTCAGGCCGCCGTCGAGGCCGAAGAAGGGTCCGAGGACCCCATCATCGAGAAGCAGGACGTCCACTACAACCCGGGCCACATTCAGGCCCTTGAGGCGATAACGACCGACCCGGACGGAGAGTGGCTCGTCAGCCTCAACAAGCTCTCGAAAGATCGGTTCCTCCCGGTCGGCCCGATAATGCCCGATAACGACCAGCTCATCCACATCGGGCAAGGTGAAAAAGAGATGGAACTGGTCGCGGACCATCCGGCCTACCCCGAGCCACACGACTGCGTGTTCGCCCACAAGGACAAGATAGACGCCAAGAAGGTCTACGACAAGGACGACTACGAGGAGACCTACATTACCGAGGAGGACTCGGGCGTCGAGCGCACGGGCGAGAACAGCGTCCACGTCAAGATGACGACCAAGCGCTCGGAGTTCGGCCTGCCGGACTTCACGGTTCAGGAGGGCGACGAGGTGAAGCTATCTACGACCAACATCGAGGGCGTGCAGGATATCATCCACGGCGTCGCCATCCCCGAGCACGACATCAATTACGCCGTGGCGCCACAGGACACCCGGGAGGTCACGTTCACCGCTGACGACCCCGGCGTGTACTGGATCTACTGCACGTACTTCTGTAGCGCCCTGCACTTGGAGATGCGCAGCCGGATGATCGTCGAACCGGCGGAGGGGTAGCGCCACAACCCATTTCGGAGGTGTTCAGCCATGCAACGACCCACCATCGACGACTTCCGTGAGATCCGGCGGGGCCTCCCCGCGGTAGCGGCGCTGCTGTTCGTCGCGGCGCTCGCGTTCCCGATGTGGCGCATCAGCGTTGATGCGGTGCAATACCCCAGCACGACGCTCCGCGTCTCCCTGTACGCCTACCCCCACCTGACCGGGGACTTCATCGAGATGGCGCGGCTGAACCACTACGTCGGGTTCTACTTCCCCGACCCGGTGTTAGTCGAGCCGAACTTCCCCGTTGAGGAGAACGCCATCGACGTACCCGAGTGGTCGCTCGGACCCGTCGCGTTCATCGGCGTATCACTGCTGTCAGTGTTCGTCGCCGTCGCACCGACCGTCGACAAGCTCAAGCGCGGCCTGAAATACCAGTTCGGCGGCACCGTGCTGGTGTTCACCGTGATGCTGGCCGATATCCAGTACCGGCTCTGGGAGGCCGGCCACACGCTCGACCCGGGTGCGCCGGTGATGGGTGTCGCCGGCTTCACACCGCCGCTGTGGGGGCAGTACCAGGTTGCCAACATCACGAGCGTCTCCCGGTTCGGCCTCGGCGCGTACATGGCCGCCACGGCCGTCGGACTGCTTGCGGTTTCGTACTACTACCGCGACCAGGCGGCGACGTTCAACGAGCTGCCGGCCCGAATTCGCAACGGGCTCACCGGGCTTCCCGACGCCGTTCGGGACCGTGACGGCGACACCGACGACGAGGAGGACGCCCCGCATCACCCGACGACCACCGCGGCCGAACCTGACAAACCAGAAACCCACTCATGAGCCCACTGTCCCACGATTTCGAGCGAGTGTTCGCCGTTGGTACCGCAGTCCTGCTCGTGCTGTCGGTCGTGGCTGTCGGGATGGCCAGCGCCGGCCCGACCGGCAGCGACGACCTCGCCTTCGACCCCGACGTGCCCGACACCGACTCGTTCACCACCCCGTCGGCTGACGGCACCGCGACGGTCGACGGCCAAACGTACGACAGCGCGCAGGCGGCGGTCGACGCCGCAGACTCCGGCGACACCGTCACGCTCGACGGTCGTTTTAACGAGACGCTCGTCGTCAGGACGCCGAACGTCACGCTCTCCGGGAGCGGTTCCGGGTCGACGCTGTTGCACGGTGATGGCGAGGGCGATGTGCTCGCCGTCGAAGCACAGGGTGTGACCGTGTCGGATATCTGGGTCCGCAACAGCGGCTACAGCACCGCGACGAATGACGCCGCGCTATTCGTCAACGCAAGCGAGATCACTGTCCGCGACAGCCGCGTGACCGACATGACCTTCGGCATCTGGCTTGACGGTGTCGATGACGCCGAGATACAGAACAACACCATCGTCGGCCGCGAGGAGATAACGCAGTTGACCAGACGCGGCAACGGCATCCAGATCTGGAAGACCGAGGACAGCGTCATCCGGAACAACGACATCACCACCGTCCGGGACGGGCTCTACTTCAACTGGGCGAAAGACGTCAACGCCAGCGCGAACACGATGTGGGACCTCCGCTACGGCGTCCACTACATGTACTCGGACGACTCGCATCTGCGGGATAACACCGCCTTCGACAACGACGTCGGGTACGCGCTGATGGTGTCGAAACACCTCGTCATCGAGGACAACGTTGCGGTGAACAACAGCGGACAGTCCGGCCACGGTATCCTCGTCAAGAGTATCGACGACACGGACATCCGCGGCAACCACCTCGTCGGCAACGAGAACGGGCTGTTCGTCTACAACTCCGTTAGCAACCGCATCGTCGGCAACCTCGTCGTCGGCAACGACGTCGGCGTCCACATCGCCGCCGGCAGCACCGACGGCACCGTGACCGAGAACAGTTTCATCCGCAACAACAGGCCGGTGTTCGCGGTGATGAGCGACCAGGTCCACTGGAACGAGAGCGTCGGGAACTACTGGTCCCGGGCGAACCCGACGGACGTTGACGACGACGGCGTCGGCGACACCCGCTACCAGCCGGCCGGGACCGTCCAGCAGGTGACTGCGGAAAAGCCCGCCGCGCGGGTGTTCGCCAGCAGCCCGGCCTTCGACGCCGTTCGGCTGGCTGAGTCGTCCGTTCCAGTCGTTCAGTCGCCCGGCGTGGTCGATGCCCGCCCGCTCACCGAACCACCCCACGAGAACTGGAGGAGCTACTATGAACGTGATTGAAGTCGACGGTGTATCGAAAGCGTACGGCGATGTGCAGGCGCTTGACGGACTGAGTCTGTCTGTCGAACAGGGAGCCACCCTCGGCGTGTTCGGCACGAACGGGGCCGGCAAAACGACGCTGTTCAAACTGCTGGTCGGGCTGAACCGACCGGACGAGGGGAGCGTCTCAGTCGCCGGTGCGGACCCGACCGACGGGACCGCCGTCCGCGAGCGAGTGCGCTACCTGCCGGAACACGCCGGCTTCCCGCCGAGCCTGACTGGCCGCGAAATACTCAGCTTCCACGCCCGGATGCGCTCGGTACCCCGGGAGGACCGAGACCACCACGTCGAGCGCATCCTGCACACTGTCGGACTCGCGGACGCCGCGGACCGCCGGGTCGGCGGCTACTCAAACGGAATGAACCGCCGGCTCGGCCTCGGGACGGCGCTCGTCGGCGAGCCGGCCGTGTTGATACTCGACGAACCGACCGCGGGGCTCGACCCCGACGGCATCCGGGCGTTCCACGAGGTCGTGGAAGCCCTTGCAGCCGAGACGGACGTGACTATCGTCTTCTCCTCGCACGCGCTCGGGGAGATTCAGCGGCTCTGCTCGGCGGCGGTCATCATCGCCGACGGACAGGTGGCAACCGCGGGGCCAGTCGAGGAGCTTCGCCGCGCTGCCGCCGACGAGGTGACGGTGTCGCTGTCGCTTGCGTCCGAGGCGGCTGCAAGCGACGTAGCGACCGACCTCGGGACCTCCGAGGCAGTGTCCACCGTCAGCCGCTCCGGTGCGGACGTGACGGCACGGACCACGCCGGCTGACGCCTACGACCTCCTGACCGCCGTTGGTGAGGGGGCCAACATCGACCGCTTCGAGGTCCGCGAACCAGGCCTCGAAGCCGCGTTCCACGAGGCCGTCGGGGCGGATAACGGCGATGGCTCCGGCTCCGACAGCACAGCGTCGGCAGCGGCTGCGGAGGCGGCGACCGAGGACTCGGGAGATGAGCCGGCATGAGCGAGGACGAGTCATCGACGGACCCGGCCCCCGACGGCGGCGTCGTTTCGGTCGACGCTCCAGCCACCCGGTTACACGACGGTGGAACCGAGGGGCATACGGCCACGGATACGACCGACGAATCGGCGTTCGCCCGGCTTGCCGACAGCAGTCTGCTGACCATCGCTCGTCGGGAGTACCGGCTGGCCGTCCGGAGCCGGTGGGCGCTCGGCGTGGCGCTGCTGTTCGGCCTCTTCACCACCGCAGTCGTCCAGTTCGGCGCGAGCTCGGTCGGCCCGGGTCGGTTTGACGCGGTGGTTGCGACTATCGCCGAACTCGGCGTTTACCTCGTGCCGCTGACCGCACTGGCGGTCGGCTACGACGCCATTGTCGGTGCCGATGAGCGCGGCTCGCTCGAACTCATGCTCGCGCTCCCGGTCACGAAAGGCCGTGTCGTTGTCGGCACTGCCATCGGCCGGGCGGCGGTGCTGTCCGGCGCGATGTTGCTCGGCTTCGTTCCCGGCGCACTGTTGACCGTCCGCTACATCGGCCTCGCCAGCGTCGGCCAGTACGCGGCGGTCGCCCTCGCAGCGGTGTTGACCGCCTGTGCGATGCTCGGCGTGGCAGTACTCGTTTCGACGGTCGCACGGACGAAAACGCACGCGCTCGGTGCCGCACTGGCCATCTGGTTGTGGGTCGCGCTGTTGCACGACTTGGTGGCGCTAGGGGCCGTCGCGGGGTTCGACCTCGGGTCCGGCGCTATCGCCGCGGCGATACTGCTCAACCCCGTGGACTGCTTCCGCGTGCTCGCACTCGCACAGGTCAACGTGGTCGCTGGCGGCTTCGGGAGCGTGCTGGCACAGGCCGGGCTGACCACGCCAATGGTCGCCGCGGGACTCGTCGCGTGGGTCGTCGTGCCCGTCGGCGTCGCCGCGAAACTCATTCAGCGGCGGCGTCTCTGAACCTAAATCGACTGCAGCGCTGTTTCTTCCGGTTCCTCGAACAGACTGGCGACCCGTTCCGTCGTCTCGGTACGCTCGTGAGCGTTTTCCAGAAGGACGGTTTCGCTAGGGAACAGCTGCTCGCCGAGTTCGAGCCCGTGGTCCCGCGCAGTCGACCCCGTAACGGTGAGGTAGACGCCGAGGCCGGTCGCCGCGATATCTGCCTCTTCCTCGCCGCCCTCCGTGGGATACGTAAAGGAGACGCCATCGAGCGCACTCGTCCCGAGGACGGCTTCAACGAGCCGCTCGTACCGCGGTGAGATACAGAGTTCACCCTCGTAGTTGGTGACGAAATCCCGGTCGAGAGGCCCGTCCTGTGTGTCCATGACCTCCGGCGTCGCTAGCAGTGTGTGATACACTGTATCGCCCAGCCCGGTCACGACCCGTACGTCGGTGTCCAGCGGATCGATGCGGTCGTTGATCTCGTGGATGGCGGTCAGCGGTTCGTCCCGAAGCTGAACGACTTCCTCGAGCACGAGGTCGGCGCTGTCGAACCCGAGCGCAAACTCGTGTGTCCGGAGCGCCCGGAACGGTTCCTCGCGGCCGACCAGCTGGACGTCACCGTGTTCGGTCGGCACAGTGACGCTGTCGAAGACGATCCGTCGGGGCATCCCGTCGCGGTCGTCACGGAGCAGCGTATACTCTGGCTTGTATGGCGCATCAAGCGAGGAGTAATCGCTGATGCGATGGTACACGTCGGCGACCGCGTCCTGATTGCCTTTGGTGACGGCCTTCTCGTAGCGAAGCGTCGAGATGATATCGTCGGCCAGGTCGGTCGTCCCCGTGCGTCCGGCGAGTCGCTCCAGCACTGCTTCGAGGGGCCGGCCCTTGCGCGGGACGGCCACTCTCGTCGTCGTCATTATGCAGGCACAGACGGGGGACCGGTAAAACGAGTTCGGTTAGTCGCCGCCGCCGATGACCGACGACAACTGTTCGCGCCACTCTTTGAGCTCTTCGATCTCCGATTCGGTTTCGTTTATCCGGTCAGCGAGTTTCCCATCGTCAATCTCCTCGCGGACGGCTTCGATGTCGTCTTCGAGATCGTCAAGCTGCCCTTCGACGCTCTCGACTTCTCCGGAAAGCTCGTCGACCTTGTCGGAGGCGGACGTGGCTGTATTCGTCGCCGACTGGACCTCGTCCTGAAACCCTTCCAAGGCCTCTTCGAAGGAATCGAGGCGCTCGCCGAACTCCTGAATCATGTCCTCGCCAGTGCCGTTCTCCTCGAGGAACTCTTCGAGGGCATCGGTGTACGCACGGAGGTCTGCAACATCGCTCTGGATGCGCTGAATCCGAGCATCATTGACGCCGCCAGTGTCGCTGTCGTCCTCAGAAACGGCGTCAAGCGCGCGCTTGAGGAGCTTCACGTCTTCGGGTGAGACGTTCTGATCGCGGATTTCCTGTGCCATCGTCGCAACGACAGCGCCGGATTGTACCTCGGAGTCCGCCGGTGCGGCGTTGCTCTCTTCGGGGGCTTCGACACTTGAGTCCGGGTTGTTCGGGTCCGAGAGGTCGAGCGTCTCGATATCCTCGTCGTCATCGTCTTCGAGGCCGGGAACGCTGTCGGCGTCACCAGCGATGACGTCTCGGACAGCCTCGTCGCCGCCTCCGACGAGGTCCTCCTGGTCTTCATCCAGTGGCGGGTCCACACTCTCGATTTCGGGTTCCGTCAAGAATTTCTCGACGTCGTCGGTGCCCGTCGCACGAATGCCGTAGACAGTCGTGTAGTCGGCTTCGGCTTCAAGTTCCTTCTCGAAGGCGATCCGGTTTTCGTTGATGTCCCAGTACTCGCTGCCGTACTCGGGGTGGAAGCCCAGATCCTCGACTGCCACGTCGTCTGGAACAGTGTCGACTAGCCTGACTGTCACCGGAACGGACCGCCGCGAAGTGAGATTAAACGCTATCGCGGGCACGGGAAACTCGTCCGCCTCGAACCGCTTGGTCACTGTCACACCATCGGCAGCGACAGTGACTTCGTCGTAGGCTTGCGAATTGCTCATGGTCTGTATGGTCTCAGCAATAGTATTAAAGGTACGTACCTGACCAACATTTACGCCTTTTTTTCTATATGACGGTCATTAATATAATGTGTTAGACGTAACCTCAGTAACACGAACAGGGCGTGAGACAGGAAGAATTGATAATCCGTCTGCTCAGCACTGGCAGACCGCTTTCAGTCGAGGTCGTACCGATCGCCGATTTCAATGATTGAAAACGTCGAGGGATGCTCGAAGCTGTTGGCGTGGTTGTGCAGGACGGTCGGCTCCGTTGTCATTCCCTTCCACATGTCCCAGTGGGTCGGGATGAGGGTGTCCAGCTGGAGTTCGTTCGCGGCTTCGATAATCATGTTCTCGTCGTTGTACCACTGCGTTCGCGTCGGTTCGCCGGTCTCCTTGTCGTCGATCATCCCGACCGTCCCGAACGCGAGAACGCCGACGTCAATGTCGTAGCGCTCGCCGACAGACTCGAACTCGCCGGGGCGGGCGTCGCCGCCGTGGAAGAACGTACCGGCGTCGTGTTCGAACACGTACGACACCGGGTGCTCGGCGTCGGGATCGTTGGCCGGTTCGACGTGAACTGTCAGGTCGCCGATTTCGAGCGTGTCCCCCTCCGTGACTTCGTGAAGCTGGTCGTCGGTGACGCTATAGTTCTCCAACCACGCCTCCTCTCGGATAACGTCGTGACCACTGTCAGTCGTATAGTAGTCCGCGCCCGTCCCGGCGAGAATCGGCGCTTGTGACGGCCCGTGAACGTGGTCGGTATGCTCGTGGGTACCCAGAACCGCATCGCATTCGGTGATGTCTTCGGGATTGAACGGCACTGGGACCATCCGGACGGTTCGCGGCGGGTCGCCCGTGCCGAGATACGGGTCGATGAAGACGGTCGTCCCGCCACTGGATTTCACGATGAAGCCGTTACAGCCCAGATACCAGATCGCCAGTCCGTCGGGTGTCGCCGACTCCACCGCACGCGGGAGCCAGTCGTCCCAATCAGATTCGACTGTCATGTCGGGAGATGCCACGCCCGGTCGCTAAGATGTTTCGAAGACGCCGGGCCGTCGGTCGCTGGCTGCTGTACGGATACTTCGGCCAGCAATTCGAACCGACCTCCGCAGTCGCCGATGGCTTTCGGTCGTCGTGGGGCCTCTCGCTGTCTGAGAACGGAGCCCTCGGTTTATTTACCAACTGAGAGAAATACAACCTGTATGTACGATCACATTCTCCTCGCCTCGGATGGAACAGAAGCTTCAACCAACGCCGAGTCCCACGCGATTTCCCTCGCAGCGGAACACGGTGCGGCCCTCCACGTGCTGTATGTCGTTGACGAGGACGTGTACACGGCCTACAGCGGTGACGAATACGTCGACGAATCGGAGGGGCCCGAGCATGGTCTCGAAGAGACGGGTCAGGAGACGCTGACCCGGATACAGGCCGACGCGGAGGCGTCGGGCGTCGACGCAACGACGACCCTGAAACACGGACGACCGGCCGAATCCATCATCGAAACCGCCGACGAGGCGGACGTCGATCTGCTCGTGCTCGGGACGAAGCGGCGGCCGGCGGAGTACCGGAGTCTCCTCGGCAGCATCACCGACAAAGTGCTCAGGCTGAGCGAGCGACCAGCGGTCGTGGTGAAAACCGAAGTCGAGGAGTAACCCTCAGTCGGTCAAGTGTTTCGCTGACTGGCAATAGCTGTCGGCGGCATCGGCGCTCCTGACCGGCAGCTTCAGGGTCGGCGAAAAGTACGACCGCGAGAAATACCGGGGTTCAGTCCTCGCAGCAACCGCCGGCTTTCTGGCCGAAGTCGACAGCCAGTTCCTCGGACACGATCTCGTTGAGTTCCTGCAGGCGCAGTTCGAGTTCGTTCTGGGCCTCAAGATAGTCGCTCATCACCGAGATGTCGTGAAGTTCCTCCTGCTTTTGCTGGACCTTCCGGAGGTCCTCCTGAGAGGCGTTCCCGGTCTGGCGGGCGAGCATGAACTCCTCGCGGATCTGCTCGAACTCCTTGATGGCCGCCTGCGCCTCGTCATGGTTTTCGACGGCGTCTTTCGTCTCCTTGAATCGCTGGTACACTGGGAGCTCGGCGATTGCTTCGCCGAACTCTGTAGCGAGTGCCTCGACGCGGTCACCGTCGATGTCAGCGGCGGTATCGGTCTCGATACTCATCGCTGTATCGTATGGACTCGGGCGGTATAGGCCTGCCGAAACCGGGTTGTTATACGCAGGACAGTGCCTCAGTGCTAGCACAATAGGCTGCGTCTGTTACGTTGGGCAGGACCCGGAACTGTGGTTCCAGTTGCACATAGCCAGCCTTGCTCGGTCTCGATATGGCGAACCGGAGTTATCAGTGGTTGTAATCAGCCAGAAATGATATATCCTGCCCGTGGGTCCTTACAATAATGGCTAAACAAGCTACAACGAGCAGACTGTTGCCGGAATCTATGGACAACAGTGGAGAGTTCTGGCTTCACGCATTCGAATCGCTTGTGGCAGATTTACCGGAGCCGGCGTTCGTGGTCGACGCGGACGGCGACATCACGCACTGGAACCAGGCGGTTGAAAACATCCTTGGGCTCCCGGCGAGCGAGGCTGTCGGGATGAACGCATACGACGTGTTCGGCACAGAGGGACAGGACGAGACGCTCGCCCAGGAAGTCATCAGGACTGGGGAGCCAGTCCGGGAAGACGAGTTCCGTTCGGCCGAGCGGCCTGACGGAACGATGGCGCACGCGCGAGCGGTGGCTATTCCGCTCATGGGTCCCGGCGGGGACGCTATCGGTGCCTTAGAGCTACTGATCGATTTCAGCGATATCGTCGAACAGCGTGAGGCGCTCCAGAGCCTCCAGTCACAGATGGCGACGGACGTCGAGTCAGCGGTCGGCGAAATCGGCGACTCCGCCGCGGCCGTTACCGAGCAGTCCGACGATATCAAGCAGATGGCCGGCGAGCAGTCTGAAAACCTCGATGAGGTCCAGTCCGAGGTCTCCGGGTTCAGTGCGACTGTCGAGGAAATCGCCTCCAGTGCCGAGGAAGTGAGCAGCCAGAGCGGTGAGGCCAGGGAACTCGCCGAGGAATCCGTCGAGACAGCCGAGGAAACCATCGAACGCGTCGAAGACGCGACTGAATCCGCCGAACAGGTCGCGTCGGACTCGACGGAACTCCGGGGCCATATCGAGGAGATCGACGAATTCGTCGAGGTGATCAACGACATCGCGGACCAGACGAATATGCTGGCGCTGAACGCCAACATCGAAGCCGCGCGAAGCAACAGCGACAGCGACGGGTTCGCGGTCGTCGCCGACGAGATCAAGGAACTGGCCGACGAGTCCAAACAGCACGCTGACGAAGTCGAGCGCATCGTCGGGGAGGTCCGCAAGATGGCCGACAGCACCGCCGAAAACGTCGAGGAGACGACGGACGCGATTCAGCAGGCACTCACCGACATAGAGACGGTGCTAGACAACCAGCAGGCCATCGTCGACGCGACCTCGGAGACGGAACAGGGCATCGGCGAAGTCGCGGCGGCGACGGACGACCAGGCCGCAAGCGCCGAAGAAATCGCTAGCATGATCGACGAAATCGCCCAACGTGCCGCCGAGGTGTCCGAGTCCATCGACGAGCTGGCTGACGCAAACGAGACCCAGCACCGACTGGCACAGGACCTAGAAGAAAACGTCGAGCGGGTCGAGCGCCGACTCGCCGAGATTATGGAGTGACTGGCGCTCATCGAAGCACGGGGGTTATGACTCTCGAACGGATACAGGGGTGCAATGAGTCAAGAGCGGACTGACGGCGACCTCCGGAACACTGGACTGTCGCTCAAGCACGACCGCGAGTGGGATTACGAACTCGACCGAATCGTCGAGGCCGTCGAGGAACGCGACGCAGAGAAAGTGGGACTGCAGTTCCCCGAGGGGCTGAAGCGCCGTGGCCCGGCTGTGGCCGATGATCTCCGCGAGGAACTGCCTGACGACGTGACGGTGTTGCTCTCGGGCCAGCCCTGCTACGGTGCCTGTGACCTCGATACGTACATGATGCGCCGGACGGACGTGTTCGTCCACTTCGGCCACTCGCCGATGAAAGAATCGGACAAGATCATCTACGTCCCGCTGTTCTCCAACGTCGACGTCTTCCCCATCATGGAGCAGGCCCGCGAGGAACAGCTCGCCGACCCCGAAGACGACCCTGATGTGGGGCTCGTGACAACGGCCCAGCACATGAACAAGTTCGACGAAATGCGCGAGTGGCTGGAAGAGCGTGGCTACACGGTCCACACGCGGCGCGGCGACGAGCGACTGACCCACGAAGGACAGGTGCTCGGCTGTAACTACGCCAGTGCCGACGTTGACGCCGACCAGATGCTGTATGTCGGTGGCGGGAAGTTCCACCCGCTTGGGCTGGCGATGGAGCACCCGGAGAAACACGTCGTCATCGCCGACCCCGTCAACAACGTCGTCACCGTCGCCGACACGGAGAAGTTCATGAAACAGCGCTACGGCGCGGTCCACCGCGCGATGGACGCCGAGTCATGGGGCGTCATCTTCTGCACCAAGATCGGCCAGGGTCGCTGGGATCAGGCCGAGGAAATCGTCGAAAACAACGAAAACGCCTACCTCATCACCATGGACGAGGTGACACCGGACCGGCTGACGAACTTCGGGATGGACGCCTACGTTAACACCGGCTGTCCCCGAATCACCACCGACGACGGCCCACAGTTCAAGAAGCCGATGCTCACGCCCGGCGAGTACGAAATCGCTATCGGCGAGAAACCACTGGACTCCCTGGAGTTCGACACCTTCCACGGCACCTGGTAGCCCCCGTTCTCACGGCTGAGAACCAGAGGCATACCGTCTTGTAGCCTGCCACCCCATCCTGTGTATGGCTTCTACGGAGGACACTGCTCTCTTCCGCGACGTTTTCCAAGCGAATCCGGACCCAATTATGGTCCACGACGCTGACACCGGGATAGTCGTCAGGGCTAACGAGGCAGCGGGCGCGTTGCTCGGGCGTCCCCCGGCGGATATCGTCGGGATGCACGTCGGCGAGTTTAGCCCGCCGGGGTTCTCGACAGCAGACGCAAACGCCCTGATTACGGAGGCAGCCACATCGGGGTCGGCACAGGTCGAGTGGACGACACGGGGCCCGGACGGCGAGAGCCGGCGGGTCGAAGTGTCGCTCGAACGCGCCGTCATCGGCGACACAACCCGCGTTGTGGCGTTCATTCACGACGTGACCGAGATCCGCCAACAGGAGCGCAAACACACTGAACGGAGCAAGCAACTCCAGACGCTGATGGAGAACCTCCCGGTCGTCGTGTTCACGCTTGACCCCGATGGCGTCTTTACGTACTCGGCCGGAAAGGGGCTGGACGGACTCGGGATAGAACCCGGCGAACTCGAAGGGATACCGGTGTATGAGGTCTATAAACAGTATCCGGAAATCATCGAGGCTGTTGAACAAGCTCTCGATGGCGAAGAGGTTCGCGTGACACAGGAGGTCAATGACCTCGTCTTCGAGACGTGGTATCGGCCGGTGTTCGACAATGACGGCGATCTAACGCAGGTGGTCAGCGTCGCCCGCGACATCACTGACCTCAAACGGCGCGAAGCACGCATCGAAACACTCAGCGAGGCGACGAACGAACTGCTGTACACCCGCACGGAGCGCGCGGTCGCGGACACGGTGACACAGATCGCACAGCACATCATCGACCAGCCACTGGCGGCGATGTGGTCCTACAACAGCGACGACGATACCCTCTATCCGATTGGTGCAACAAGCGAGGCGGCAGACTTCGCGGCGGTGGAGACGGCGTCTGACCTCTCACCGATGGGTCCCGAAAGCGACGAAAACCGCCTGTTTCACGATGGCAGTCCGACCGTCGTCGAGGACTATCAGGCGCTGTCGAACCCATCAGCGCCCCAGGCACCGCTACGGACGGTGTTGTTTCTCCCGCTTGAGGACTATGGAATGTTGTGTATCGGTTCGCCAACTGTCGAATCCTTCGACAGCCACGAGCGGTTCCTGCTCGAAATTCTCGCGAGCACCGGGGCCGCCGCACTGAACCGGGTCGAACGCGAGACGCGGCTCAAGTCCAAACAGGCGGAACTGGAGCGCTCAAACGAGGCGCTCCAGCAGTTTGCTTACATCGCGTCGCATGACCTGCAGGAACCCCTCCGGATGGTGTCGAGCTATGTCGACCTGCTGGACAGCGAATACGGTGACGACCTCGACGACGAGGCCGCCGAGTACATGGCCTTCGCTGTCGACGGGGCCCGCCGAATGCAGGAGATGGTCAATGCTTTGCTCCGGTACTCGCGGGTCGAGACAAACTCGGGTGACTTCGAGGAGACAGACCCGGAGGCGGTTCTCGACCGCACGCTGGACGCCCTGCGGATGCGAATAGAGGAGGTGGACGCGACCATCACAGCGGAGTCACTGCCACCCGTCGAAGCCGACCCCAATCAGGTCGGTCAGGTGTTTCAGAATCTGCTGGACAACGCCATTGAGTACGCCGTGGAAGCCGGCATCGAACCACGTATCGAGGTCAGCGCGGACAGAGATGACGACGATGTTGTGTTCACCGTCTCGGACAACGGGCCGGGGATTTCGGCGGCGGACCACGAGGAGGTGTTCGACATTTTCCATCGCGCTGGAGCACACGACACGGACGGAACCGGCATCGGACTGGCCGTCTGCCAGCGAATCGTCCTGCGCCACGACGGGCGTATCTGGGTCGAACCGTCGGACAACGGCGCGATGTTCAAGTTTACGTTGCCCGCGGTGACGGAGGTGAGCGGCGATGACTGAGTCCAGCGAGGGGCGACCGGTAGAGATTCTACTGGCGGAGGACAATCCCGGCGATGTCAAACTGACCGAGAAAGCGCTGGAGAAGGGGAAGGTGCTGAACAATCTGCACGTGGTCAACGACGGCGTCGAGGCGCTATCGTTCCTCCGGCAAGAAGGTGAGTACGACGACGCACCGCGGCCCGACCTGTTGTTGCTCGACCTCAATATGCCACGTAAAGGGGGACAGGAGGTCCTCGAAGAAATGAAGGATGACGAGTCGCTCCGCCGGATTCCAGTCGTCGTGCTGACCAGTTCCGAGGCGGAGGAGGACATCATCGAATCGTATGACCTCCACGCAAACGCCTACCTGACGAAGCCGGTCGACTTCGACGGCTTCGTCGACATCGTGAGTAGCGTCGAGGAATTCTTCCTTACAGTGGTCAAGCGGCCGCCGAAATAGCCATGACGGAGACGATACAGCTCGACGTGCTCCTCGTCGAGGACAACCCGGGTGACGCCCGCCTCGTCGAGCACCAGCTAAATTCGCCGGCTGTAGCGCATTTCGTCGATGACGTGACGATTTCCCACGTCGAGTCACTGGCACCGGTCGACGAACGGTCCGGGGCAGCCTACGACGTGGTACTGCTTGACCTCGGACTCCCCGAGTCAACAGGGCTCGCGACACTCGACCGGGCAACCGAGATAATAGAGGGGGTGCCGATCATCGTCCTCACCGGAATGCAGGACCGGGAGATGGCGGTCGAAGCGATCAACCGGGGCGCACAGGACTACCTGCCGAAAGCGGATCTGGACGGCGACCGGCTTGTGAGAGCGCTCCGGTACGCAGTCGTCAGGAGCCGTCAGCAGCGTGCCATTCAGCGCCAGACCGACCAGATGGACTTCTTCAACAGCATCCTGCAACACGACATCCTCAATGGGATGAACGTCATCCGGGCGCGGGGCGAATTCCTCGAAGAGACGCTCGACAGCGAGGAACGCGAGTACGCGTCGACAATCGTCCAGTGGAGCGACGACCTCATCGAACTCACCGAGAAGGTCCGGTCAGTGCTTGAGACCGTCACCGATGGCGACGGGCGGGACCAGGAGCACCGTGAACTACAGGCCGTCCTCGCGGACGCAGCGGACCGCGCCCGGTCGGTCAGCGACGACTGTACCGTTACGATCGATCAACAGGCGGTCACTGTCGTTGCCGACGAGTTACTCGATGACGTGTTCGGGAACCTCTTTCTCAACGCGGTCGAACACGGCGGCGACGACGTGACTATCGACGTGACGACGACGGTTGCAGACGGTACCGTGACTGTCTGTCTTGCGGACGACGGAGACGGGATTCCGAGCAGTGACGCTCGCCGCATCTTCGAGCGTGGGGAGAAGGGGTCTGAGTCCGGTGGGACTGGCTTTGGCCTCTACTTCGTGGACACAATGGTCCGGAGCTACGGCGGCGACATCTGGGTCGAGGACAGCGACCTCGGCGGCGCAGCCTTCTACGTTGAACTCCCGCACGCAACTCTGTAGGGGTGGCCGATTGTCACATTACCATCGGTCGGCCGCATTTCAGCTTCTGAGAAACGGGTCCGAATCTTCAATTCCGGGGAGGTCGAGTCACCTGCTATGGATGATCCGCTGGACGGGAACGAGGGGAGCGATTCGGACGAGCGGGATCGCTATCTCGCGGCTATGCAGGACCTCACTGCGGCGATGGCGGCCAGCGGAACCACCTTTCAGGAGCGTGTCGAGCCGGTCTTGGCCGTCGGTCGAGAGCATCTGGGGTTCCCGAACGGTCACATTGCAGTTGTCTCCGGCGACGAACACAAAGTCGTCGCCAGTAGTGGTCTGCCATCGACGATTTCACCGGGCGTCGAACGCCCACTCTCCGAGACATACTGCAAGCACACGCTCAACGATTCCGGGATTCACATCATCAATAAGGCGAGTGAATCGATGGCGGCCGACCCTGCATACGAGCAGGCCGGACTGGAGGCGTACGTCGGCACGACGCTTCGGGCGGACGGGTCGGAATACGGGACGCTGTGTTTCGTCAACGACGATGAGGCAATTTCGGAGTTCTCGGACTGGCAACAGACACTGTTCGAACATCTGACCCAGTGGGTCGAAGCGGAGATTGAACGCGAAATCGCGGTCGATTCACACAAAGAGAGCCAGCGGCTGTTAGAAGCGACGTTCAACTCACCGGAGACGTTCATCGGTATTCTCGACGCTGATGGGACTCTCATCAGAGTAAACGAAACGGCGCTCGGGTTCATCGACGCTGATGCTGCGGACGTTTGCGGGGAGCCGTTCTGTGAAACGCCCTGGTGGAACCACGACGAGGCGGTCGCGGACCGGTGTCGGGAGGCCATCGAGCGGACGAGAGCGGGTGAGACCGTCAGGTTCGAGGCCGAACACGTCGGCGCAGATGGCCAACGTATCTCAACCTCTGTCGTGGCCCGGCCGGTAACGGCCGACGGCAGTGTTCGAAAGATAATCGTCGAGGGGACGGATATCACAGACCTCAAGCGTCGTGAAGAGCAGATGGAGTTTTTCAACAGCATTCTCAGACACGGCATCCTCAACGGGATGACTGTCATCGAAGCGCGCGCAGAGACGCTTGCAGATACGCTCGACGGCGCACAGTCGAACTATGCAGAGACGATTCTGGACTGGAGTCAGGACATCGTCGACCTCACACAGAAGGTCCGGAGCGTCCTGAACACGATGTCGGACGACGGGCTGACAGAGGCAGAGACAATCGCCCTAGGACCGGTCGTCGAAGGGGCAACGAAAAAAGCGGCCTCGATGGACGAGGACTGCACGCTCAGGACAGACATCCATGACGATATCGAGGTCGTGGCTGACGACCTTCTCGACGATGTCGTCGGAAACATCTTGACAAACGCTGTCGAGCACGGCGGCCCAGGTACCACAATCGAGGTGACGACAGAACGTGTCGGGCCGATGGTTCACCTTCATATCGCTGATGACGGGCCCGGGATACCACCCGCAGAGCGTGATGCAATCTTCGAGAAGGGAGAGCGTGGAACCGAATCGACAGGGACCGGGTTCGGACTCTATTTCGTCTCAGTGATGGTCGATAGCTACGGCGGCAACATTTGGGTTGAAGAAAGCGACCTCGGCGGCAGCGACTTCGTCGTTGCGCTCCCGGTAAGATAACTACTGGGCATTTCCAAACGTTTTTGAATGAATCGGGCGTATCTCGGGTAATGCCGACAAAGAGTGCGCTCGCCCAGCAACTCGCCGTTGTCGCCGGGTTTGACAACCCACGGGCCAGTCTCGAACAGTACCGGACACCGCCGGACCTGGCAGCGCATCTGGTCCATACTGCAGACCTTCAGGGCGACATTCAGGGCCAGACTGTCGTCGATCTGGGCTGTGGCACCGGGATGCTGTCGTTGGGTGCAGCGTTGCGGTCACCGGCGCGGGTTGTCGGGCTGGATATCGACCCTGCGCCGTTGTCGACAGCACGCGAAAACGAACGGAAGGTCGGGTCGACGACGCCAGTGTCGTGGGTTCGAGCAGATGCCACCATGGCCCCGCTGGCACCTCCTGTCGAGGAAACCACTGTCGTCATGAATCCGCCCTTTGGCGCACAGTCGGACAATGAACACGCTGACCGACGGTTTCTCGAAACTGCCGCGTCCATCGCGGGCGTTTCGTACTCGATTCACAACGACGGAAGCCAATCGTTTGTCGAATCCTTCACTGACGACAACGGCGGCGAGGTGACCCACGCTTTCGAGACGGAGTTCGACCTGCCGCGACAGTTCGATTTCCACGAATCGGAGCGACAGGTGATTACCGCGGAAGTGTATCGCATCGACTGGACCTAGCTCTGCGCCGCTTGCTGGCGACGCTCCGCGATCTTGACGCGAGTGCCATCTGTCTCTGCGTACAGCCGTGAGCGGTTCCGCTCGAAGGTCAGCCCGCCGATCCGCGTCTGCGTCATATTCGCCGGAAGCGGTGCCTGCCCGACCGTTTCGTTCCCCTGTGTGACGACCACGTCGAATCCGTTCTGCCGGGCCGCGACTGTCACGTTCCGGCCGTCGAGTATCACGTCCGCCGTCAACGGCTCCGAGGTGTATGCCGTCCGGGGCTGGCCGCCCTCGCGCCTGAGCTGGACCCGATAGACGCTGGAATTGCCGAGTACCGACCAGTCCACCCGGTTTGCGTACACCGATTCGCGCCAGGTCGGCCCGCCGACTGTGACCCGCTCCTGACCGTCGACGGCGAGCTGGCCCGGCTGGATAGCGGCGATCCAGACCTCCCGCTCTGCGCTGGCAACGATGACACCGCTTTCGTTGACGCTCGCCCCGCCCCGCTGTGTTGGGACCCAGATACCGTCGAAGTACGCGTTAGGCACGTTCTCATCGTAGGTCACTACGTAGTCTCTGACCTCGATGCCGTCTTCGGGGAGCTGGTCCGCCTGCAGGTCGACGACGTTCGTCGGGACGGCAGCGAGACTCAGTGCGCCGAGGACGACGAGCAGAACCATCACTGCGAGTGACGCCGGATGGCGGTCGAACGACGGGCGCAAACGCCGGCCAGAACCGATGGTCGCCGCGGCGACGACGAGCGCGAGGACGAACACCAGCGCCGTCCCGGCCCAGCGGAACAGCCGAAACCGGCCGCCACCGAGCGGGATGTACACCGCCCAGAGCCCCTGTGCGACCGCGAACACGAGCGTCGCAAAGAACACCCGCAGCGTGTCGGGGCGTTCGTCCCGACGCCACAGGAGTGCGAGTGCCACGACGACGCCTGCCAGAATGCCGATGGCGTGCCCCTGAATGGCGATGTTGGACCACCACGGCGTCACAAAGCGGGTCTGACCCGAGGCCGTCGACACCGGGTAGCGGAGCGCCGAATACAGGAGGTCGAGCACGCGGTTTCCGAGAAACGCGCCGAGAAACAGCGTCGGCCGTGTCACGAGCGCGAACCCGGCAATGGCAAACACCACGCCGGAAAAGCCCACAATCGGCCCGATAGCGAACACCGCGGAGAACACGCCCACAACGAACATGGCGGCGGGAACGGCCAGAATTCGGGCAAACGGGTTCGTCCGAAGCGACGTGAAAGTCTGCACCCCGCGCTTGCGAGGGTAGTGTCCCCAGACGTACTCCGCGACCGTCCCGTACACCAGTGTGCCCATGAGGTTTCCCGTGATGTGGCCCTGACTGCCGTGGGTGAACGCGCCGGTGAGCATCCCGAACGGGTAGAAGTACGACCACGTCCGGAACGGGGTCACAAGCGGGTTCCGTGGATGCCACCACGCGCCCTGCAGGAACAGGTACACCGCCGCGACACCCGCAATCGTCAGCAACGTTCCCCACGGGGCCCCGAGGAGTAGTCGTCCCCGCAAGCCGTCGCCAAGCCGCATATCCGAGACGCGACGGATGGTAAGGAGGACGGCAAGTACCACGACGAGGACGACCGCTTCCTGCCACGGGAGCCATGCGGGAATGGCCGGCGTCGGCAGCGACTGCATCATTCACGCACAGTTCAGGTACGGGACGGCTTATGAATGGCGGCAGATGTCACTCTCCAACAGTGACGAACGGGGAGCGGACCGGACTCAGGCAGCCGTCCCAGACGGGTACGTCGCCTCAGAACAGGGACATGCCGACGCTGTAGGGCCACGAGGTGCCGGCCACCGCAAGCAGCGACAGCGCGCCGCCGGCAAGGGCGACGTTCTTGAGGAACTGCGTCATCTCGTCCTGTACCTGGTCGTCCGGGACCGCCCAGAAGTCGTGCATGGTGACGGCGGAGACGACGAGGAACGTCGCCAGCGCCCCGGCTGCGATGACGGGGTACGCACCGAGGATGACGAGGATACCGCTGACGAGGAGCAGTCCGCCGCTCCCGTAGACCGACGCCACCGGTGCCGGGAGCCCCTTTGCCTCCGCGTAGGGGGCCATCTGTCCGGCGTTCTGGAAGTGGTTCAGACCCATGAACGCAAGCACCCCGCCGAACAGGAGTCGGCCCAGCAGGAACAGTTCGCCCGCACCGGCGGACTCGAACGCCATCAGTCGCTCACCTCCGGCGCAGGGGTGGTTTCGCTACGAGACTGCCGAACCGCGATTGGTAGTTTCATTACGTTACTTGGTTCGTATGCGAACCTATTTGTACGTTCCCGGACAAAGAAGATACCAGGTAGCACCGATGTCATCTGAAGTATTCACTGCCGCGGACGAGGAGGAAGAAAGCGGGCCGTGTGCCGTCATCGAATCGCTAGAACAGATCGGGTCGCGCTGGCGACTTGTCGTACTCCACGAACTCCAGAACGGCGAACAGCGGTTCAACGAACTCAAACGCGCCACCGACGCTAGCTCTCGCACCCTCTCGCGGGTCCTCGACGACCTCCAAGAGATGGGCTTCGTTGACCGGCGGCTCGAAGAGGACGCTCCCGTCGCAACGTACTACCAGCTCACGCCCAAGGGCGAATCACTCTGTCCGGTGTTCGCCGAAATCGAGGGCTGGGCCGAGGAGTGGCTGGCTGGTTGCGAGAATTAGGCCGACAACGCAGACTTTTCTATCCCCCGGCCCCATCACGTTACCAATGGGAGTACGGCCACCAGCCGATAACAGTGACGAGCCAGACGTCATCGAGTTCGGTATCGCGGCACTCGACGCCCGCCTGTCGGACGTGGACATCGAGTATCCCGCGACTGCGAGGGAGGTCCGGGACGCCGCCGGACACGTCGCGGTCCCGTTCGACGCGTCGGGTCACTCGATGACGCTCTCCGAGGCGCTCGACGAGACGACCGCTACGGAGTTCGACAACGAGCAGGAGCTACTCAACGACCTCCATCCGATATTCGAACGAAAACGGGAAGCCACCAGAAACAGTATTCTCTCCCAGCTACGCGCGCTGGTCCCGTTCTAAAGGAAACAGCGAGAGTTCCACGGGTCACCTGACCCGTGGTCGTTTACATTACTCGTCGGACTGATGCGGAGATACCGCCGGCTCTGTCTCTGTGTCGCTATCTTCGATGCCCTCCGCGCCGCTGACCTGCTGGTCGTCAAACACGTCCGCCGGCTGACTGTGGCTCTCGTGTGTGAGCTGGACGGCGATGTCCTCCAGCCGGCGCGTCTGCTCGCGGTTCACCGCCACGAGCATATCCGACAGGACGCCGAACATGAGGAGTTGGATTCCCAGCAGAATAGCAAAGGAGCCCACAACCGCAATCACCTCGTGAGAGATGCTGTTGACAACCCAGTCGTAGGCCACGTACGCGCCGAGCAGAAACCCGACCACAGTGCTCCCGAGACCAACGCTCCCGAAGTAAAACAGCGGATTGTTTGTCTTTGCCATCTGGTACAGCGTCAGGATGATCGTCGCGCCGTCCCGGAACGGGCGAAGGTTCGTGTCGGACTCGTCGGGGCGGGGCTGATAGGTGATCGGCACCACCGCCGTCGAGATGTTGTGTTTGACACACTCGACGGCCATCTCCGTCTCGATACCGAAGCCCGAGGCCGTCAGCGAACTCCGCTGGAAGGACTGACGCGTGAACGCGCGATAGCCCGAGAGAATATCGGTGAGGTCTCGTCCGTGGATCGTTTCGAAGGCACTGTTGATGATACGGTTGCCAACCTGATTCAGTTTCGTCATCGCTCCGGGTCGCATATCCGCAAACCGGTTTCCGATGACGTGGTCGGCCTGGCCCGACAACAGCGGTTCGAGTAGTCTGTCCGCCTCGTCGGGTCGGTAGGTCTCGTCGCCGTCGGCCATCAGGACGTACGGCTGCTCGATGTGGCGCGTCACCGCCTCCCTGACAGCCTGTCCCTTCCCCGAGCCGGACTGTTCGACGACTTGTGCGCCGGCCGATTCGGCGCGGTCCTGTGTCCCGTCAGTCGAGCCGCCGTCAATGACGAGGATGTTGTCGAAGCCCTGCTCACGAAACCCGGACACGACCGACTCGATGGTCTCTGCCTCGTTGAATGTCGGCAACAGTATACAGACGTCGTCTCGGTCGGCCATTGACTCAACGTCATCCACGCGAAGGCAAATAAATGCGGGTCTGACCTCAGTCGTTGCGCTGCTCGCTCATGTGCTCCCAGACCTCCGCACAGCCACAGCCGTCTTCGATGTCTGCCAGGTGCTCGTCTTCCTCTGTCTGGGATGTCGCAGTCATGTTACTCACTCTGCGAGTAACTACTTGCCGCCACCCACTAATAGATTTGGGCGCCGGGCGACGCGTTTTACATCCCGTGCCACACATGGGCGTGTATGAGCGACCCTGCGGACGTGTTCGACCTAGTTGGGCTGACCGAATACGAGGCGACGGCGCTGGAACAGTTGCTCTCGCTGGGCCGAACGACAGCCCCGAATCTCGCGGAAGCCAGCGGCATCCCCAAGGCCCGCGTCTACGGCGTGCTGGAGTCGCTGTCCGACCGCGGCTTCATCAAGGTGATACCCGGCCGCCCCAAGGAGTACCAGCCGAAATCTCCCAGCGACATCCTCGACCGGGCCGTCGAAAACCGCAGGCAGTCATACGAATCGTTCGCCGCGGACATGGACTCCTACCGCGACGCCTTCCTCGCCGAGTACGAGCCGCGGTTTGAACGCGCTAACGAGGACATCTCACCGACGGCCGAACTGTTCCATGTCGTTGACGTCGGCGAACCGAGCGAACGAGAGACCAGACGGCTGTACGACGACGCCGATGAAACGCTTCGGGTTATTACCAATAGCTTCGCCTACCTCGACAACGTCGAGCGCGCACTGGCGGAGACACTCGACCGCGGGGTCGAAGTTAACGTTCTCTTCTTGCACCCCGATGCACTCCCACCGAAGAAAGCTGCTGTTCAGGCTGACATCGTTGACCGCCTGACGGCGGAATATCCCGCCATCGACCTGCGGTTCAGCACAGAGAAGCTCCCCTGGCGCGGCACGCTCGTCGACCCAAGTATGGATTACGACAGCGGCGAGGCGATTCTGCTTGTCGAGGAGCCGGACGTTCCCAACCATATGCGCCAGGCCGCAATTACGGACAACGGGTCGTTCGTCGCTGGGATGAAACGCTACTTCGATCTAGTCTGGGAGTATGAGAGTGTCCAGCGGTCGAACTGAAATTACCCAACAATATCGTCGTACAGTGCGCTGTACTGCTGTGCGACGGTCCTGATCGTGTATTTTTTTTCAACTAAGTTCCGTCCTGTCTGTGCCAGCGCCTCCCGACGTGATTCGTCCGACAACAGCACCTCCAGACAGCCGGTGAGGCCGTCGACGTTGTCGACCTCATGATACAGCGTGGCGCCGTCGTACAGTTCTCTGAACGTCTCAATATTCGATAGCACCGTCGCGGTCTCCGCGGCCAGTGCCTCAGCGACAGCTGAGCAAAACCCCTCCCAGCGGGACGGCATTGCGAAGGCATCAACGGCCTTCGCCATAGCGTAGACGGCCCGGCGCTCGACCAGACCCGCAAAATAAACCCGCGATGTAATGCCAAGTGCCTCGGCAAGCGATTCAAGCCGTGGTCGTTCGGGTCCGTCGCCACAGATAACGAGTTCGACCGGTCGGTCGGTTCGCCTGTTCAGTTGGGCGACGGCCCGAATCAACGTGTCCTGTGCCTTTTGTTCATAAAGCATGGCCGCGTTGCCGACGAGGAAAGCGTTGTCTGAGGGGGTGATGTCATCTGGTAGCGCAGGTGCAGTCTCGTCGATTCGGTCCATATGGACTCCGTTTGGGATTCGTCGAACTCTTCGTTTGGGTAGTATCGCTCGCTCCCAGAGAGTGAATGACTGATAGACGCTGTCGGAGATACAGACTACACGACTGGCAAGCGGGTTGGTGACGCCATTGGCTATCCGACCCTTTCTGGTGAACCCGTCGCGGGTGTTCCCCTCGCGAGAGACGACCGGTACGTCGACGCGTCGCGCAATGACCTTCGCGAATGCCCCAGAGTGGTTGTGGTGGGCTTGGATAAGGTCGTACTCCGAAAGGATGTCGGTAGCACGGCGGTACGTCGCCGGATCGATACCGAGCGCTGAATCCGGCGCGTCAAGGGACCGAACGTCCAGTAGCTCCTCGCCAGCAAACGGTCCTGAATCGAACCAGGTCAGGATGTCGACGGTATGATCGGTGTGCCGTGTTACCGCCGTCGCAATCTCCGCCGGGATGCTCCCTTCCCCGACCGCATTCACGACGAAACAGATGTCCAACGAAACCACGATGGTCCATCTTCGCTGAGACCGGACAAAACGGTTGTGACCTCAGGCGTAGCCCAGATCTTCGAGGCGCTCCATCACTGGGTCCGAGACATCGATGTCGTCGGCATCCTCCAGATATTCGAGATCATCGACTAGTTCGTCCATCCGGTTACGGGGAGCTTCAAGCAAGGCTGTCCCGGATTCGACGAAACTCCCGTCGAAGTCCTCATACCCGTAATAGTTCTCGGCCGCAGCGATGCCATACAGCTCCCGGTCATACGTCGAGAACTCGTCGGCTTTCCCGGCGGCCTCTAGCTTTTGTTCACGCCACATGTTTAGACCAAGATACTCAGTCAGCTGCGGTTCGTGATCTACCGGTGACCGGAGGTCTCGGCCACGACCCTCGTACCTGTCGTCCTCAACGCCAACCATCCCCAGTATCGTTCGGTGAACATCAATCAGGCTGACAATCTCTTCACGTGTCTCCACATCGTCCATCCCCCATATTGACAGTGGAACATGGGTCAGCTCCTGATATAGGCCCAGCCCGTGGCCCCATATCCCGTTTTCACCGAGGTTCTCTCCGTGGTCGGCCAGTGTGATCACATAGTCAAACTCATCACGGAGTTCCGAAAATATAGCCTCGTACCATTCGTCTTTAGCTAAGACTCACACCTCGGTTGTGTAGCGGTAGCGAGTGTCTCCTGTAAGATCGGCCGTTGCTGATGAATCTTCTGAGCGTCTTCGATTAGCCGCTCCAACAACGGCGGTGGCGAGTAACCGAGGTACTCGCCGAGTTTGTGGAGGATGAGCTGGGCGTGCGACCGGAAGGTCGCCGCCCAGCGTTCCGGCGGAAACACGATCTCATCGTCGGCCTGCTCGGTGACCAGATCCAACAACTCCCGGCTCACCAGCAGTGACAGCAACGCAGCGTATAGTAGAATTTTCACGACATCAGGGTTGTTCGTGTCGAATTCGTCCAGTTCATACTGCGTCTTCAACTCACGGAACAGAGTTTCTACTTCCCATCGACACCGGTACAGCGTCGCTAGATCTGACGGCAGGAACTCCTCTCTCGGCAGATTCGTTATGTAGAGATGGTAGTCGTCGGCGTCCTCGTTGCGGACGCCGACGACGCGGAACCGCTTCGTATCCAGTGACCGCGTTCCCTCGTACTGCCCTCGCTTGAATTCCGCTTCGACCTCTACGTCGATGTACTTCCGCGAGAGGTCATCGACCACATCGTGGATCTGCTTGCCCTCCAAGGGAATGGCGCGGCCGCGCCATTCCCATAATTCCGCCGTTATCACCGGATTCGCGTTCTGCTTCAGCCGACTCACGAAGTAGCCATCGTTCTCGTCGATCAACGCGAAACGGCGGTACTTGAAGTACGCTCGATCGAACAGAACTAGCCGTCCTTGTAGCCACGAACCTGTGTTGAACAGCGTGCTGTCGTGCGTTTTCTCGTCCGTTACGTCGATCCGTTCAATTGTCTGGTCGGTGGCGTTGTGGAGCAGGTGGAGCTTCGCTCCAGCCTGCTCCTCGTGACGGGCTTGGAACTCATCAGAGAGGAATTCGTGCAACCTCAACACTGTTCCATCAGCGATCATCACGTCCCTGAATCGGTCGATATCAGCGTCAAAAGCGTCTGGAACAGCGACCTCGTCGAGGCCGCGCTCGACGAGGTCGCGGAGATACTCTGCCAGCGTCGGTGTCAACCGGTGATAGAAGCCGCCAGAAGAGATCGGTTCGTCAGCTGTGGCGTTGTAGCAGCGCCTGAACCCAGCGAGTGTTCGGCTCTCGCCTGCGGCGAAGCCGAACACGAGCGCCCACACGAGGACAGGAATCTGAAGCTTGCCTTCTCGCTCGACCACGCCGAGTTCCTCGGCGTGCTCTTCGAGGAACTCAGAGGGAAAAAGCGTAGTGAGCCGACGCATGATTCTCGTTGAGGAGCGAGGGTTGTGCACAGACTTCTCCTCCTCATTCCTCTCGAAAAATAGCCTCGATAAGCCGTCGCTGTCACGCGGTTCTCATCTTAGCTAAAGACGGATGAGCCTCGTACTTCTCGGAGAGATACCGTACCGAGTCGTCGTAGGCCTGTCTGATGGTTTCAGCGTATGTTTCGTCGATTGGTTCCTCTTGGACAGACTCGGCAAAGCCAGGCATCTCATCGAAATCCACTGTTTGGTACTCCTCGGGTGGCCTGTACGGTCCATGAGCTTCCATTAGATTCATAAAAAGGAAGGCATCGTCTGCGAAGTCTGTCCCTCGAACATATGAAAGCCCCTCCTGTGCTCCGGAGTCGGACACCGTATGGGTCCGGTATTTGATTTCTAGCCCGTGTTTAAGACTGGGGATTGTGTCACAGTCGCCCGAAAGACACGACCACAGCGCCTTCAAATAGCGCTTTGGGCCCTCATCGCGGTGTTCCCGAATGAACGCGTTCCACTCGAAGATGTTGTCGGTCGCATTGGCGTGTTTGGAGTTCCAAGAGCCGCTGTAGCTGTCGAATCCCCAGTCCCAGCCAAACTGCCGTGAAATCTGGACGTTCGCACTGAAGGCGTGGGTTTCCAGTCCCTCGCCCTGAAGTCGGCGGGCAAGCGGGGGACTGGGCGCGGTGAACTGGTGGGAATTGGCGTTTGTTCCCGTTTCACTCGGGTAAAGGCCAGTGAACAACGAGGCGTGTGATGGGACGGTGTAATGACTCGGTGCATGGGCGTTCTCGAAGTTGGTTCCCGGAAGCCACTGGAAGTGTTTGTCGAAGGCGTCTTTCCGGAGCGTATCCAGCACAATCAGGGCGACGCTGGTCATATCTAATCGGAATCACGTCGTCGGTATAAATCTCACTACGATAGGTTACATGTACCCGAGGTCTTCGAGTTGTGATGTCACTGTGTCGTTCCCCTTTATGCTGAGAGAATCGCTACTTGGGCCGCTGTGATCTCGGTGACGAAGTTCCGCCTCAATTGCTCCTCGAACATCGAGAACGCTATCTATCCCCTCAACGAGACGCGGTGACGTGCCTGCCACCATCGCCTCGTGGGTGTGGACACCGTTCTGAAGCCCATGATCGCTCACGAGGAGGAGCTCATCGTCCTCGCGTAAGTCGCTGGCCACCTCGCCGACAAAATCATCGAGTTCACTGTAGGCCTGCATCTGGAGGTTAGGCTGGTCGTAGGTAACGTGTCCGATAAGATCAAGTCCGCTCGTGTAAGCGAATATGAGGCTCTCTCGACCACCTCGGAGTGCTCTTCGTGCTCGGGCGATCCGAACCATCGACATCTCCAGACATTGTTCATAAAACGCTGCCGGGTCGGATGATGTATGGCCACCCTGAGCGCTTCCGTCACGTTCGAACAGGTCTCCGAGGCTCCGCCGAAGGCTGTGTTCTCGGTCCTCATTTTCGGGATCGACGACGTAATTCGGGATGCCAATGGTCGCCGCTTCACGCCCGTCGAATACCGTCGAGATCCCTTCTTTTTCGTAGTAGGTCGATGGAACACGAAACGCGTCTTCACCGGTATTGTTGAGCAGCCACGCACCAATGCTGGTTTGAATCCCGTCAGGCAGCAGGTAGCTCGCGGCCGCACTCCCGTACCGTAGCAAGGGATTCTCCCATGCGACACCGTCTTCCAGTTTGAGTCCGTGTTCTTTGGGAGCAAGCCCAGTGATAATCGTTGGCCACAGTTCGTGGGTACTCGGCTCCCCCTCAACACTGTTTATTGTCTCTATGGACTGATAGGTATCGAGCGTGAGGTTTGGATGGTTCGCAGGGTCTACCAACTCCGGGTCCAGCGCGTCGATACCAAGAACGACCAGCACCATGATTGTCTCAACTCGGCTACGTGCCCATTTAACACTTTATTTACTCTGGCTATTCAGCATACCCTAAGGCCTCCAAGCGGTCTTTGACCGTCCCGTTGTCTACCGACTCAGGCTGAGAGGGTCCAAACTCGACCCATGGGACAGCCGTCAATGGTCTGATTCCCACCTTGCAAGGGTGTTCGTACATTGTGGCCTCTGTGAGTCGTCCAAACACTTCACCGTGGTCGGCAGTGACAACGACACTGTGACCGTCTGCGACCCACGACTCGATGGCTGGAAGCAACGTCCGCCAGATGCTCCGAACTGATGCGCGGTAGGCATTGTAGGCTCTTTCAACATCGATCTTTCCGCGGGCCATCGCAACTTGCATTCCGGCTATCTCCTCGTCACCATCCGTCCACGGACCGAGGTCGGGGTATGCGAGTTCCCAATTATCTTCGATCCGGGCGACGTAGGGCCAGTGAGGTTGCTGGAGGTGCGCGATGACAGGTGGTCCGTCCCCGCTGACGTGTTCGGTAACTCTATCGAGAAGTGGTTCAGGCAGCACGGTCTGGCGGCGCTCATCCCAGTGGCTCTGCCAGAAGTGTTCGAGTGAGTCAGCCTCAAATTCGAACTTTTTGTACTGCGGATTGGCAGTCAAAACTGTCTTGTCAGCAAACAGGTTCCGATCTCTAGCAGCTGCGAGCCAGTCTGGGGTACAGCTGGCTGGTGTGGTGACTTCTTGGACAGGCCAATCGACGGCGTCCCGACAGGTGTCAAGCCGACAGGCGTCAAGAATGATCAAGATGTCCCAGTCGTCCTCAGCGATTCGCTGGTGCTGATCAGCGCCGACCGTCGAGGTGGCATGCTGGAGCAACCATTTCCTGAGCCGGTATGAAAGCTGCTCGCTCGCGCTGGTTTCTGCCGTCGGGCTCTCTGGCATATATTCGGCTCTCTCACAATGCGTGATAAATCGTCCTTCTCCGGCTGGAACCGGAATATAAATTACCGGAGGAGAAATCAACAAATAGTACACTACATGTCGACGCCGAATATCGTCTGGATAACTCTCGACAGCCTCCGATCAGATCACACGACAATCGGGGGATACGAGCGCGACACGACCCCGGAGATAGCCGACATAGCTGATTCTGGCCACGGGTTCGATACGTGCATCGCCCACGGTAAATCCACACTACCCTCCACTGGCGCAATCTTAAGTGGCTACGCTCCGACCCACACGAATATCGGCATCGAAGGGAACGCAGTTCCAGACGGTATTACTACAGTCGCGGAGCGCTTCCGCGACGCTGGCTACCGGACGGCCTGCCTGTCCCGCAACTCGTATGTTAGCTCTGCGACCAATCTTGACCGCGGCTTCGATCGGTTTCAGTGGCTCGCATCATCAACGATTCACCGGGCCGGTGCAAAGACCCTCGCCTCGTACCTCTGGAACATCCGGAGCCACTCAGCCGGGCTGACGACAGACACGGCGAAACACGCGTCGCCACTGCTGATGAACGGCGTCGCGAAGCGATGGCTGGGCGACTTCGAATCCGAGTCTGAGCCGTTCTTTTTCTATCTTCATTACAACGAACCCCACCGGCCCTACTACCCGCCGGGGAAATACCTCGATACATTCACCGACGATCTAGAGATGTCCGGGCGCGAGGCCGCCAAACGTGCGCTCGAGATCCACTACAGCCTCGATGAAATCGTCGCAAACGGCTGCGACCTGACCGATGAAGAGTGGGCCGCGCTGCGTGCGATGTATGACGCGGAGATCGCATACACAGACGAGATGGTTGGGCGGCTCGTCTCTCATTTGCGCTCGCTCGATCTCGGCGACACTGTCGTCGTGGTGACTGGGGACCACGGCGAACTGTTCGGCGAATGGGGATTGCTCTCGCACAGCTACGTCCTGAACGATGCCGTTACCCGCGTCCCGCTCGTCATTAACGGACTTGACGAGTCGCTAACCGTTGACGATAGCGACATCATCCAGCACAGCGACGTGATGCGGACGCTGCTCGAAGTCGCCGGCGTGGACGGGTCGGATACCATCGGAGTCGACCTCCGTGAGGAGGGCCGTGAATTCGCCGTCTCTCAGCGGGGCCCGAACACGTACGAGGAACTGCTCACACACAACCCTGACTTCGACTACTCGGCGTTCCACACCGGAACGCTGAACGCGCTCCGGACAGAGGAGTGGCGCTATCAGGAGAGTGGAGAGGGTGCGGAACTGTTCGATCTAGCCGATCAAGAGACAGACGTTCGCGAGGCGTACCCTGAGGTTGCCGAGTCGCTACAGTCCGACCTGACCGATTGGGTTGAGGCGAACGGCCAGCCGGTGTCTGAGGGCCAGCAGGAAGAGTTCTCCGGCACGGTCCAGCGCCAGCTCCGAGACCTGGGCTACATGGAATGAGGCTCGGTAAGACCGCCCTCTCACATTTCGTCTCGCAGGTGGTCGTTTCGCTGGCTGGCTTCGCTGCAACATGGCTCATCGCTGTCGTTCTGGGTGCAGACGGTCTTGGGCGGTATTCTGTTATCGTCTCGCTGGGCTTCTTTTGGCTGGTGATTCCGGGTAACGCTGTTGCGAACGCGATGAAAAAGCGGATTAGCGAGGGTGACAGCCCTGCCGGTTTCATCGGCGGCGGTATCCTGCTCAACGCGGTTACGACTGCCGTACTCGGCGTCCTCATCTTGGCGGCCGGCGAACTCCTTGGTGGGATTGTCTCCCGTAACCGCGAGCTCATGCGGGTCCTCATCGATTACGACGTGGAGATCGTGGTGATGTTGGCCGCGGCAGTAGCATACCGGACGACACAGGGAAGCTTGCAGGGACAAAAACGAGTTGCCACGACGGGTTGGCTCAAGGCCGGCGAGCGCGTGATGCGAACCGCTCTACAGGTCGGGGCGCTTCTGGCGGCGCTGGGCGTTGCCGGTATCGCGCTGGGCCACGCCTTGTCCTTAGCTGTCGCCGCCGCGGTCGCTTTCCTGCTGAGCAAGCGGCGGCCGGCCCTGCCCACCGTCGACCAACTCCGGAGCCTCGTCGACTACGCCAAGTACGCGTGGATGGGAGCGCTCCGAGGCCGGGTCTTCGGCTGGCTCGACACCATCTTTCTCTCGTTTTTTGTCAGTGCATCTCTCATCGGTATCTACGAGGCGGCATGGGGCATCGCATCGATGCTCGCGATCGCGAGTTCTTCCATCAGCCAGACTCTTTTTCCCGAGGTCAGCGACCTGAGTACGGCGGACGGCTACGACCGTATTGTTCACTACCTCGACGAGGCACTGGCGTTCAGCAGTATCCTCGTCATTCCGGGACTCGTCGGCGCGGCCGTCATCGGCGACCGGGTCCTTCGGTTCTACCGCCCGGAGTTTGACCAAGGTGCGACAGTATTACTCATCCTCATTGCGGCCTATCTTGCCGACGCGTTCGCATCCCAGTTTACAAACGTCATCAACGGGGTCGACAGGCCCGACGCAGCATTCCGTGTCAACATGGTTTTTATTGTCTCTAACGCGATCTTGAATGCAGTTCTCATCTGGCAACTCAGCTGGACAGGTGCGGCCATCGCCACCGCGCTGTCGTCACTACTTCGGGCGCTGATCGGGTACTGGGTGCTCGGGAACATCGTCGGATCCATCCGCATTCCGTACCGGACACTCGGCACCCAGGTCGCCGCTGCCACGGTGATGGCCGCTGCAGTCTCCCCTGTCGCCATGCTGATGCCTCCGGGTCGGTTGGGGACGCTGCTGCTCGCTGGCTTCGGCGGGGTCGTCTACGCTGTCGTCCTTGTAATCATTTCGGCGCGGGTCCGTGCGAAGGCCCGATTGGTTATGCCGGAAACGACACTATAGCAATCCTTAATTGTGCCACTGGCGGACGCAGTAGCATGAACAACGTCCTCCTCGTTACTATCGATTCGCTACGAGCGGACCACGTGGGGTACCACGGATACGAGCGAAATACTACGCCACAGATTGACGCTTACGCGGAAGAAAGCAGCACGTTTCTGAACGCCTTCTCATGTCGGTGGCACCCGCTTTTCATTTCCCGGCATCCTCTCGGGCGTGACGCCGATGATGTACGGCGGTCACGAACGGATTTCCGAGGAACAGACACTCATCTCGGAGGTATTCAACGACGCCGGCTACCGCACCGGCGGGTTTCACTCGAATCTCTACGTCTCTGGGAAGTTCGGCTACGACCGGGGGTGGGACGAGTTCTACGACTCGGCGCCCGATGAGTCGGCGACCTCGAAGCTCCGCAAGTGGGCCAAGACGAACCTCGATGGCACACTGCTCTCCCTCCTGCGGCGGGGCTACGACTTCCTTGAGTCTTCACAGGGTATCAATGCCGGGTCCTATCACGTCCCGGCCGACGAAATCACAGACCGAGCGATCCAGTTCATCGAGGAGAGCGACGATGAGACGCCGACGTTCGTCTGGGCACACTACATGGACGTCCACCATCCGTTCCTCCCACCCGAGGAATACCAGCGGAAGTTCCGGGATGAGCCAGTGTCCGACGACGAATCGATCCAACTTCGTCGCAAGTATATCGAGGAGCCCGAGGCAGTGACTCCGGAAGAGCACCAGACGTTCATCGACCTCTACGATGCGGAGATACGGTTCAACGACGCGGAGGTCGGTCGTCTCATGGACGCCGTCAAGTCAACGTGGGGAGACGACTACGTGATGGCGCTGACCGCGGACCACGGCGACCACTTCCTCGAACACGGTTACTTCGGCGGCGCCCGCCTCCTTGATGTGAAAAACCACGTCCCGCTCTTGATTAACGGCTGGGACGATACGGGAAGCTACGACGAGCTAGTCGGACTGACCGACCTGCCCTGCACGCTCGTCGACACCGCTGGGCTCGATATTCCGAACAACTGGTTTGGACAGAGCCTCCGGCGACTCGCCTTCGACGGAGAGTGGGACCGCAACGAGATTCTGGGCGGCTACCGCGATAGCGACGGTTACGAACACCTCCGCATACGAGAGCCCGAGTGGAAGCTCATTGCCCACGAGGACGACGAGGATGACGAGCTATACGACCTGACAGCGGATCCTGAAGAGCAGGTGAACGTCATCGAGGATCATCCATCTCGGGAACGGCGGCTGCGCAAACAGCTCGATGACCACCGGCAACTCGTTCGAGCAACGGAGGCTGACGATGTCGAGCGCCCGGATATGGATGAGGATGTCAAGGAACGGCTCCGACGGCTGGGTTACGACGAGTAGCCGGCGACGGAACGAAGAATACCGCGGTATCGCTCACAGGCCGCGTCGAAACTGTACTCGCGTTCGATCAGGGTGCGTCCGTTCTCGCTGATTGCTGCCAGATCGTTCCTGTCGAGAATCCGCTCGATACCCGCCGCCAGTGCCGTGGATTCGCGCGAATCGATGGTGAAACCGGTCTCCTCGTCCCTGACCACGTCCGGGACACCTGAGACCGGACTGGCATATACTGGCGTTCCGCAAGCCAGCGCCTCCAGAATAGTCGTCGGGAGCCCTTCGGTCGGCTGGGAGGGCAGTATCAGGAGTTCGAGGTCATTCAGGGCGTGTGGGACCTTATCGTGGTCTACCCAGCCGGTCAGTTCCACGTGACCGGCCTCGATATCTGCGGCGAGGTCTTCTTCCAGCCACTCTCGGAGGTCGCCGTCCCCAACGAACCGGAAGGTGATGTCGTCGGGGAGTTGTGTGGCAACTGCAGCCAGTTCCCGGACACCTTTTTCTTCGTCGAGCCGTCCGAGGAACCCGACGACGCGGTCGCGGTCAGCGTAGGGTCGCTGGACGCAGAATTCGTTCGTCCGGACGTAGCGCGCCCCTGTCGGATACACGCTCGGAGATTCCGGATGCAGGTCCAGTTGGCGAGCCATCTCGGGCGTGTAGGTGATGACGCCGTGTGCCACGGCGAAGCCGGCTCGTTCGAGTGCACGGACGGCCCCAGCAAGGACAGCCGCCACCTGGTCAGGCAATTGCTGTTCCCAGTTCAACCGGAGCGTCAGCGGCACGTCGCCGCGGGGTTCGACGAGGACGGTCTTCCCCAGCAACCGAGTCACGACAATGGGTAGTAAGTACGACGTTGCGCCGAAAAACAGGACCACGTCCTCGTCCCGGCCAGCGATGACGCGACACATCCGGAGCTGGTTCAGCAGAAACCGGAACGCGGCGATGACAACGGAGTCACCCGCACCTTTCTGCGTGAGTTCGACGAGTTCGTGCCGGTCGCGGATCTCGGAATCAGCTGGCAGATCAGCTGTCACGAGCGCAACCGATGTGATCGCAGAGAGGATATCCAGCAGGCTCCGCGTGGCGTTCTCGCCGGCCGCGGCAAGCGGATGCGTGACGACACAGACGTTCGGCAGGTCCGCTTCCTGTGTTTCCGTTTCACGCTCTTGATGACGTGTTGGTTCCGTCATCTGTTACCCCCAGACAGTCATGCCGTACAAGTAGCCAAAGCCAACGAAGGCGGTGAGGGCAAACAGGAACACGAACTGTAACAGGCCGGCCACAGAGGGAGCGCGGATGAGGCCCCAGATCCTTTCGGGGGCAAACCGGAACAGGAGGTCGCTGAGGAAATCGGACTCCTCGCCGGTCGATTCCGGGACAAACACCTCCATGCCGCGCTTCGAGTACCCCTGCCAGAACGCCCGGTCTAACAGCCAGCCGGGATCAGTCCGGTAGTCGAATATCTTGTGCGCGACAAGGGCCTCCGGGGTGTAGTACACCCCTTCGTCGTATTCAGTTCGTAGGCGCGCACAGAGTTCCGTCTCGCCGCCCTGCAGGTTCTTTTCACCCTGTCGACCGCCGATGTCATCGTCGAAGCCGCCCAGTTCGAGAAACACGTCTCGGTCGAAGGAGATGTTCGAGCCGAAGGTGTTGCGAACGACGCCGGGTTCGTCGGGGTCGCCGTTCGGTCCGAACCCGCTGTGGGTGACACCGATGAGCCAGTAGAACTCCGCGGGGAGAAAGCTGGGTTTGCCGGCGACCCACGCCGGCGTCATTCGGCCGCCGACCGCGAGCGCGTCCTGCTGTTCGTAGGCATCGACTAGCGCCGCGACCCACTCCTCGTCAGCGATCGCGTCGTCGTCGATGAACGCGACAACGTCTCCGGTAGCGACCTCGGCCCCGTTGTTCCGGCTCTCTAGCAGTCCGACGTTTGCATCGTTACAGTGCGTCAGGACATCGTCTCGGTTGCCGAAGTCAGATTGGTACTGCTTGTACACGTCCCGGTTCCCATCTGAGACCAGTACGAGTTCCACGTCGTCGTAGGTCTGGGCTAAGACGCTCTCGGCCGCCGCTCGACAGTCGTCATATTGCTCCATCGTGTGCGTACAAAGCACGACCGAGACTCGCATGGTCGGTGGTGTGCCACCGGTGCTGTTAGGCGTTTCCATCCTGCGCTCGCATAGAGGTCAAAAGGCTTATGCGCGCCTTGGCAGTTTTTCCGTGCAATGAGTCAATCACGGGGCTATCTTGACGACAACCCCGAACTCGAGTCCGCCCTGGAGTGGGCCGAGCGTTGGTACCACGTTCCGGTCCTCCTGGTACTGCTCGGGTTCATGCTGTGGAATCGCGTACGGAGTTGGGAGAACTTCATTGTTGACGGCGAGGTACTCTTCAGCGGAAACGACGCCTGGTATCACTACCGGTCGACCCAGTACGTCGTTAACAACTGGCCCGCGACGATGCCGTTTGATCCCTGGACGTATTTCCCATACGGAACCAGTACGGGGCAGTTCGGAACGCTGCTCGATCAGATCGTCGCGACAGTTGCCCTGATTATCGGTCTGGGTTCGCCCAGTGAGCAGACTGTTGCGATGACACTCCTGTTTGCTCCAGCCGTGCTCGGGACGCTCGTTGCGGTTCCGACGTACCTTGTCGGACGGCGACTCGGCGGCCGCCTCGGCGGCGTAACTGCGGTTACTGTGATGGCATTCTCGACGGGGGGGCTCCTACAGCGGAGCCGCGTCGGGTTCTCTGACCACCACGTCGCTGAAGCGCTCTTCCAGATTCTCGGTGTCCTCGGTGTCATGGTGGCTGTCAGCGTCGCCGCGCGGGACAAGCCGATCTATGAGCAGTTTATCGAACGAGATATAGACGCACTCCGGGATACCATCAGTTGGTCCATGCTGGCCGGTGTGGCAATTGCGATGTATCTCTGGGTCTGGCCGCCGGGTGTGCTCCTTCTCGGGATACTCGGTGTCTTCTTCCTGCTCCGACTGTGTCTTGAATACGTTCACGACAGTAGCCCGGAACACACGGCCATCGCGGGCGCAATCACGATGGTGACTGCCGCTGTGGTGAGTGCATCGAGGATCAATGTTCTGGAAATTACAGCAACCGCTCAGTCGCTGCTACAGCCGGGGCTGGCGTTGGCCGTTGGCTTCGGTTGTGTGTTCATGGCGTGGCTAGCTCGATTCATGGAGCAGCGAGAGTACGGCCAGTACGTGTATCCGGCGACCGTGTTCGGAATCCTCGCGTTCGGGGCCGTTCTGATGGCAGTATTGACCCCTGACCTGTGGAGCTTCTTCACAAACAACGTGATACGGATAATCGGGCTCACAACCAGCGAAACGGCCAACACCGTCGGCGAAGCCTCGCCACTGCGGAACGCTGGCGTCTTGTTTGACCGGCACGGGTTCGCTGTCATCGTGGCGGGAATCGGCGGCCTCCTCCTGCTCGGAAAACAGTTCCTCTCCGACGACGCGCCTGCGGAAGAGATGCTCGTCGTAGTCTGGGCGGTATTCATTCTGCTGGCCACGTTCACCCAGCGACGGTTCGCCTACTATCTCGTCGCACCGATTGCAGTGTTATCGGGAATGGTTGTCGGCCGATTCATCCGCTGGTTCGATTTCAGTGCCGACGATGGTATCGAGTACTATCAGGTCATGACAATTCTCACGGTACTTCTCGTCATCGTCGTCCCGCTGTTTGCGTTCGGCACGACGCCGGTTGAAGCCGGTTCGACCGGTCCCGGGCCGAGTATTCAGGGCTGGGACGAGAGCCTGCAGTGGATGGAAGGCAACACACCTGCAGAGGGAGCCTACGGCTCCGGCGGTGACGCGACACTCGAGCACTACGGCACCTATGAGCGACAAGAAGACTTCGACTACCAAGAGGGACAGTATGGTGTTCTGTCGTGGTGGGACTACGGGCACTGGATTACCACCAGAGCAGAGCGCGTGCCGAACGCGAACCCGTTCCAGCAGGGAACTGAGACAGTCGCCCCGTTCCTCGTCGCACAGAATGAAACGCAGGCGAACAACATCCTTGACAGTACAGATGAGGATGACGCGAAGACGCGGTACATCGCCGTCGACTGGAAGATGGCTGAAACCAACGGCAACCTCAATGGCAAGTTCTTCGCGCCAGCGACCTTCGCTGATGGCGTGGAGCCGGGTGACTACTACAGCCGAATGTACATCCAGTCGCAGGACGGTGCCAGACAGATAACGTTCCAGCAACAGGCCTACTACGAGACGATGACCGCTCGGCTGTACCGGTTCCACGGCAGCGCCGCAGAGCCACAACCAATTGTCGTTGACTGGGAGAACAAGCAGACAGGCCAGGGGGCCCAGTACCGCGGTGCGCCGACCAACGAGCAGGAACCAGAGGGCCAGCGACAGGGACAGATCGTCCGCCAGTTCGAGAGCATGGAACAGGCCCGTCAGTACGTCGAAGAAGACGCGACCGCACAGATCGGTGGGTTCGGCGACAACCCATCTGAACGGGTTTCAGCAATGGAGCACTACCGCCTAGTCGGTTCCAGTGAGACTGAGGCGTTCCCGAACAACCCGCGGTATCAGTCCTCCGCCTGGGCAAAGATATTCGAGCGCGTCCCCGGGGCAACGATTGAAGGGACCGGACCGGCGAACGCGACAGTCCGGGCCGCCGTCCAGATGCGCAACCCGGCCACGAACAAGACGTTCGTCTACCGCCAGCGGACCCAGACAGATCAGAACGGGAACTTCGAGATGACCGTTCCCTACTCGACTACTGGGTACGACGACTGGGGTACTGACGAAGGCTACACGAACGTGAGCGTCCGTGCCGAGACTCAGTACCAGTTCACCGCAATCGGAGCCAACAACGGCAACCGAACCGGCTTTACCGGCGCGACCGAGGTCACTGAAGGACAGGTCATCGGCGAGGACGACGACGCCGCAACCGTCGAACTGGAACCGGTAACGATTCAGCAGGGCAATGGCACCAGCGGTGAATCTCGCACGCCAATGACTGAAGACGCAGCTGAAGCGGGCGCATAGCGGAGTCCCAGTGGTCGGTCGCTGGCCGACCGCCTGTTTGATCTACCTGAGATTTTTGCAGGGTTCCGTCAGCGGAGTACGTTCTAACGGTGACAGCCCTGTCAGTCAAGAAGGCGATAGCAGCGGAACGGTCACTCGGCCAGCGGATTGAACGTGCCGTTGATGTCCCACTCGTGGAGACAGTGTGGGTCGCCGGATTGTTTGGTTCCACTGTCGGTGACGATACGCCAACTGTGTTGGTCCGGGTCCCACTCATCGACCCGCCCACACCGCTCACACTCGCGTTTGCGTGGGGTGACGATTTCAGCCATATCTGGTGCAAGCGCGTGGGTCATTATCAGGCTGCCGGTCCCTGACCGGTCCGACCGGAACGATTCACAGCCGACAACGTGAGAGTGCTGTACCGACGCTGACGCCGGTAGTGCAACCGCTGGCGTGCTCAAAAGTCCGGGAGGTCGTCCGCGTCAACCTCTTCGGCTTCCCAGTCGAGGTACTCATCGGCCAGCACCTCGCAGACGACCTGTCCAAACTCGGTCAGTCCGGCGTTGATACCTGAAACAGTGCCCCAGGAGTCGATGTCCGGATGAATCTCCCGCTCGCGCCAGTCCTCGGGTAAGCCCGGAGCGTGGTAGCCGACGCGGCCCGCAAAGGAGTCCCAGAAGAAATCGAACTCTTCGATGAGCCCCAGATCCGTGACAATCTTCCACTGGTCGGCATCGAGCGACGCGTCCGTGGCCCATTCCTCGAAGGCGTCCGCCCACGCGCCGTCGTCCAGGGCCTCGGCGAGCTCCTCGCGCCGGTATTCGTCGCCCTGTACCTCCGCGTCATCGTACTCGTCGGCAGCGACGCCGGTGGACAGCTCCGGCCGCTCCGGCGTCTCAACATCGAGTGTCATAATCGTGGTACGTGGCGGAGCCGAATAAAGCTCATACTGTTGGCTGTGCCTCCGTGACAATATGCGCCACTCCGCGGTGACAAATATTTCACGGGACTACAGCCAGCAGTATCAGCGGTTCGCTTCCCCGTCAAGGGCGCGCTGTCGCAGTCGTTCACCGCGCTCAGTCTCGGTCGTCACGTCGGGAACGGGAACGGGGTTCCTGTCCTCGTCGACTGCGACGTACACCGAGTACGACTCTGCCGTCGACTCAGTCTCACCAGTTCTGAGGTTCTCTCGGGCAACTTGGAGCCGGACTTTGACACTCGTTTCGCCAGTGTCGTAGACAAACGCCTCAATGAGGGCCGTATCACCGACAGGTATCGGCCGCTTGAAATTCACCTGGTCCATCCGCGCGGTAACGCAGGTTTCGCCGGCAAAGCGCATCGCCGACATCGCCCCGAGTTCGTCCATCCACTTCAGTACGTTTCCACCGTGGGTCGAGCCCAGGTGGTTCGAATGGTTGGGCTGGACCATCCAGCGGTTCTCGATATAGGTTTCCAGTACCGTTGGCATGGCGCGAGGTTGGCCAGCACCGGGGTTGAGTCTGTCGAACGGAGTTCGAAAAGGTGACTATGCCGAAACGTACTGCGCTTCCCACTCCTTTCGGGCGTCGAGTTCGCGCTGGCCACGCTTGGTCAGCGTGTAAAAGTTCGTTCGGCGGTCGCGTTCGCCCTTCTCGATGAGTGCCTTCTCAACGAGCGTGTCAAGGTTCGGATACAGTCGGCCGTGGTTGACCTCGCTCTCGTAGTAGTTTTCGAGCTCTTCCTTGATTGCTAACCCGTGGGGCTCGTCAAGGCCTGCAATGACGTACAGCAGGTCCCGCTGGAATCCAGTCAGGTCATACATCGTATATCCGATACAGTTTGACCCCGTACATATCAGTCTTTTGAATCAGTAAATCTATTGTGTATTTACAAATCCCGCCCCCGTCCAGTAGTTACCACGGCATCTGTGGCTGTATTAACACAAGAGTGGGTAATAGCTTCGGCACGTATCGAGAACATACAACGCCGCGGACATGATTTTGGTCGCCGTTTCTCAGCGGTCACCCGGACCCGACAAGGGTAAAGGAAACGAATGTGTAACGCGGGTGATGACCGAACACGCGGAGTCGGCGGCAGACGAGTTCCCGGAACCGTCAGGGGCGGGACGCGTCGATGTCGTCGGAACCGCTCACGTTTCCGAGCACAGCGTCACGGAAGTGGAATCAGCGATTGAAGAATCCGAACCCGATATCGTCGCCGTCGAACTCGACGAGGGCCGGTATCGCCAGATCAAGGGCGAAACACCTGATGACCTCGATGCGAGCGACCTTCTGCGCGGGAACACCGTCTTTCAGTTCCTCGCGTACTGGATGCTGTCGTACATCCAGACCCGGCTGGGCGACCGGTTCGACATCGAGCCGGGTGCGGATATGAAAGCGGGCATCGACACCGCCGAACGGCTCGGCCTCGGCGTTGCACTCGTCGACCGGGACATCCAGACGACCGTACAGCGGTTCTGGGCGCGGCTGACGGCCGTTGAGAAGCTCAAACTTGTCGGCAGTCTCGCAGCCGAGATGGGGCCGCCGTTGACCGTCGGACTGACCATCGGTGCTGTCTTCGGCGGGCTGTTTGCAGTGGTCGCCGGAGCCTTCGGTGGTCCGTTTATTGTCCCGAGTGGAGCTCTTTCAGTTTTGCCGGGGGGTCTCGGCGGAACGGTTGAGGGCCTGCTCGATACGCTGTTGCTCATCTGTGTAGCCGCGGCCGGTATCGGAATCCCCATCGCCGCACTGCTGGTCCGGTTCCGCGGCGAGGCCGATGTCGAGGAGTTCGACATGGAGAAACTGACCGACACCGACGTGGTCAGTGCGATGATGGAGGAGTTCCGTCAGTTCTCCCCCGGCGGCGCGGAGGCACTCATTGACGAACGCGACGCGTTCATTGCTCACCGACTTATCGCCCTCCGTGAAGCCGGCTATCACGTCCTTGCCGTCGTCGGCGCGGGCCACCGCGAGGGGATTCAGGGCTATCTCGACAACCCGGAGACGCTCCCACCGATGGAGTCGCTCACCGGAACCGAGGGCGGGCGTCGCGTTTCGCTGTACAAACTCGTCGGCTACGGCTTTGGCGTCGTCTTTCTCGTCTTCTTTGGCCTGCTCATCCTCGGTGGCGCGAGTCAGGCCGTCCTACTGCAGCTGTTCGTCGCCTTAGTCGCCGTTAACGCCGTGCTAGCCGGCGGGCTAGCGAAGGTGGCCGGTGCACACTGGTCGAGTGCGGCCGCCGCCGGCGCGTTCGGCTGGCTGACGAGCCTGTTTCCGTTGCTCGCGGCCGGCTGGTTCGCGGGCTACGTCGAACTACGGTATATCTCCGTCAATATCAGCGATATCGCGACGCTCAATGAGATACTCAACGACCAGGAATCACCGGTGATGGACCTCGTCAGCCGGATGCGTGCGGTGCCGTTGTTCCGCCTGATCCTCGTCGTCGCGCTGACGAACGTCGGCAGCGCAATCGCCTCCTACGTCGTGTTCCCGGTGCTGATTCCGTACATCTCCTCGGACATCGGCGGGATGCAAGGTGTCTCGCGCTTGCTCTGGCAGGGTGTCCGCGAAGGGACCCAGATACTCGTAGGGGTGCTCTGATGGCGGGTCAACGACGGCGACCCACCACGGACCGAACTATCGGTGGCCTCAGCTTCAGCCAGCGCGAACTCCGGGACCTTCTCGTCGCCTGGCTCGCGCTCGGACTGGCGTTTACCTTCTTCCTCGAACGGGAGTTCCGGCGCATCGTCTTCGGCCAGTTCGGCGGCCTCTCGGGTGCCGAAATCGCCAGCACGTTCGCGGTCAGCCTGCTGACGGTCGGCGTCGGCTTCCTGTTACACGAACTGGCTCACAAGGTTGTCGCCGTCCGCTTCGGTCAGATTGCCGCATTCAAGGCCGATTACCGGATGCTCGGATTTGCAGTTCTGGGCGGCCTCGTCGGCTTCCTGTTTGCCGCGCCGGGGGCGGTCGTCCACCGTGGCCGACTCACAGCGAAGCAACACGGCCTCATTGCCGTCGCCGGACCGGTGACAAACCTCGCGCTAGCTGTTGTGTTCCTCGTCCCGTTCATCGCGGCACTCCTGTCGGGCACCGGTGGCTTCCTCTGGGAAGTTGCACAGATGGGGCTGCAGATCAATCTCCTGCTCGCCGGCTTCAATATGCTGCCCTTTGGCCCGCTCGACGGTCGAACGGTTCGAGAGTGGAGCACGCCGGTGTTTCTTGCCGTTGCGGTGCCGTCGATTCTGCTCGGGGTCGGCGCGCTGTTCGTCCTCTGAGCAGTCGGAGCGCTCCGGCGGAACGACGCTCTTTTGCCCCCGCCACGCACGCTCTCGGGTATGACCGACAGTGAGTCCGAGGCCGACGACGCCGACAGCGAGGAGGGACTGACCTACGCAGAAACCGGTGTGGACATCGACGCCAGCGAGGCGGCCACGAAGGCGCTCATCGGCGCGGCCGGCGAGTTCGAGGGCGACTACGCGGGACTGGTAGACATCGGCGACCAGTACCTCGCGCTCGCGACGGACGGCGTCGGAACGAAGCTCCTCGTCGCCGAGGCCGTCGACGACTACTCGACTATCGGCATCGACTGCATCGCGATGAACGCCAACGACCTCATCGCGACTGGTGTCGAGCCGGTCGCCTTCGTCGATTACCTCGCAGTCGAAACGCCCGACGAGAAGACGAGCGAGGACATCGGCGCAGGGCTCCGGACAGGGGCCGAGCGAGCCGACGTGGCGCTCGTGGGTGGCGAAACCGCCGTGATGCCGGATGTCATCAAGGGGCTGGACATCGCCGGGACCTGCGCCGGACTGGCACCGAAAGACGCCGTCTTCCCCGGTGAGGCCGAGGCCGGTGACGCTATCGTCGGCTGGCCGTCCTCAGGCATCCACTCCAACGGACTCACGCTCGCTCGTGAGGCGGTCACGCAGGACCACGAGTACACCGACCCGTTCCCGCCGAACCCTGACACGACCATCGCCGAGGCACTGTTGACGCCAACGCGGATCTACAGCGAGGTGCTTGCGCCGCTTCGGGCCAGCGAGACCCACGCAGCCGCGCACGTCACCGGCGGCGGCTGGACAAATCTCACGCGGATGGGGAGCTATCGGTACGAGATTACCGACCCCTTCGAGGCCCAGCCCGTCTTCGAGTTCGTCCAGGCGGAAGGCGAGGTCTCTGACGAGGAGATGCACCGGACGTTCAATATGGGGACCGGGTTCGTCGCTGCGGTCCCCGAGGCCGACGCTGCGGAGATTGTCGCTGACAGCGAGGACGCTCGCGTGATCGGGGAAGTGGCTGACGGAGATGAGGCGGTTGCGATTCGCAACCTCGAACTCACCGAGTAACCGATTTGGGGCGCTGACAGAAGCCGATCAGGCGGACAGGATGTCTTTGCCGGCGGTCTCCTCCGCAATCCGAATCTGGAGTGCCTGTCGGATGTGGTATCTGGCCGCTTCACTTTCGGCGGTTTCGAGGGCCTTTTCGAGTTCGGTATACAGTGGGTCGCTGGGATTGGCCATATGCGTACGTCTCTCGTTAGTGAGAATAGACATATACCCCTGACACTGTTTTCGGTATTAAGTCCCTCCTACGGGGAGTACGGACCCACTATCCCTATTTGCGTTTGTGAGAATTGGAGTTAGCTGACCGTACGCGCGAGGTCCGCTTCGGTTATGACACCGATAGTTTCCCCACCTTCGACAACCATCACAGCGGCATTGTGGTTCAGGTAAGCGTCGACTTCGTCGATAGGAGCGTCAGGCTCAACGGTTGCGATAGATTCGTTCATTACTTCAGCCACGGGGAGGTCGCCGACGTTTTCCTCGGGGCGCTGTCGGATGTCGGAGTTACCGATGAGTCCCTGCGGTGCCCCGTCACGGATGACGGGGACTTGCGAGTACCCTTTCTCGTCCATCAGGTCCTTCGTCTGGTGGACGGAATCGTCGGGTGCGACGCCAACAACGGGAGAGTTCATCAGGTCGCGGGCCTTGATGATACCGCCTTCGGCCTCTTCGAGGGCGGTCACGATCCGACGGAGTGTCGACAGCCGCGGGTCCACGTCGCCACCTTCGATACGAGCGATAAGGGGCTGAGAGACGTCAGCCCGTTCCGCCAGTTCGCTCTGAGTTAGCCCGAGTTCGTTGCGGCGCTCCCGCAGATCCTGTGGCGTCGGTAAGTCCATATCCGCTAATTACCAGAGGTAATATAAAAAGCCCACGGCTACTGCGGCGGGCGAATCAAGTGGAGCGCGACTATGCTTCGGCTTCGGCTTCGTCCTCGTCGGCTTCGGTCTCGAACACCTCAACGACTTTCAGCGGGACGTCCCGAAGTGCGCCGCCGATTTCGCTTTTGGCGATCCGCTGTGCGTGTTCGGGGGATTCGGCGTTGAACACATCCATCTCAAGTACCAGTCCGACGAGCGCCGTGTCGGCCGCGATGAACGCCGAGTCGAACGGTTCGCCACAGGCCGGACAGCCGGTCGCACCGACTTCGACCTCAACGTAGTCCATCTCGGCTTCGTTGAGTCGCTTCCCCGCTTCGCTCACTGCTACACCGATAGCGTCGTCGATGTCGTCTACGTCACGAACCAGCCAGGCTGCTTCCATCGCCACGAGGTAGTTCATACACGAACTCTCGTGGTCCGACTATTCGATAGTTTTGATTCGCCGCTGTTGCGCACGTCACCATTACTATCTCTATAACTTATGCGAACCAGCTATCTGACTCATACTCCCATTATGTCTAATCGGGAGATCAGTCGAGTAACAGTCCGGTCTTTCATGCATCTCAGCAAACCGCAAGACAGCGGCCCATTAGTTCATCATAATCAATACTGCGCAACTGAAATTCGGCAACAAAGCTTATATACTAGACTCACTCGGGAACGACCGAGGAAGATGGTAGCTCGACTGTACTCCGCAACGCTGTTCGCACTGTACCAACTCACCCTGCTGCTGGGCATCATGCTGCTGCCGGTGGCAATGCTCACAGAGCAGTTCGGACTCCGGCTGCCGATGGACCGGGCCGTGTCGGGACTCAACGAGGCCTACGACCAGGCGAGCGCGTAAGACGAAGCAGCCGACTGAAGACCTGCCCGCAGTGGATGCCGTCAGGTCTATCAGGAAAAGAGGTTTTATCAGCACCCGACTAGTATCCCACAGTAATGCGAGATATGACTCCGGGGCCGGACCTTTCTGGACCCCAGGCTGCCGACGAGTTCCAGAGTGACCCGTACGCGCCCGAAGTCGGCGAGCTCCCTGAACAGTCCGCACAGGATTCGGAGAAGGTCAACAAGACCGGGACGACCACCATCGGCATCAGTACGTCCGACGGCGTCGTCATCGCGACGGACATGCGTGCCTCACTTGGCGGTCGCTTCGTCTCGAATAAGAACGTTCAAAAGGTCGAGGAGATTCACCCCACGGCGGCGCTAACCCTCGTCGGAAGCGTCGGCGGCGCACAGTCATTCATCCGGACGCTTCGTGCGGAGGTCAACCTCTATGAAGCTCGGCGCGGCGAGGACATCAGTATGAAAGCCCTCTCGACGCTGGCCGGCAACTTCGCTCGCGGCGGTCCCTTCTTTGCGATCAACCCCATCCTCGGCGGCGTCGACGACGACGGCCACCACGTCTACTCCATCGACCCGGCTGGCGGGGTCATGAAAGACGACTACACTGTCACCGGCTCCGGGCTCACCGTCGCGTACGGGACCCTCGAAGACCGCTACGAGGAAGACATGACCAACGAGGAGGCAAAAGAGGTCGCTGCTGCCTCCATCAAGGCCGCCGCCGAGCGTGACACCGGCTCCGGTAACGGCATCTACCTCGCCGATGTCACTGCCGACGGCGTCGATATCAACGGCTACGACTTCGACGAACTGCTGTAGCGGCACGCGACATAATTGTTGCAGTCAAGTCTCGTCTCCGACCCTGTTTTCACTGCCGAAGTCTGCGATATTTTAGCAGTTCGACCAGAGAGTCTGAACGGCAGGCGGACGCACTGTCGTGTGACCTGAGTGGAACTATGGAAGCGCGTGAAATAACCATTAATCGACAAGTATAGGTAGGTGGTCTTAATAATATTTCCAAATGACACTTTCCGATGTAGCTGTTCACCTTGCATCTCAGGCTGGAGTCAAACCGCTTCTCGGTACCCTCTACAGCCGGTATCGCAACTTCTCCTATCGGATTGCTGGTGAGACGTACGCAGTTACGGTCGGCGATGTCAGCACAGAGTTTCTGATACCGACCTACAACGAATTTACCGACCTCTGGAAGATAGATGAACGGCCGGTACTCGCCGATCTACTGGGGGAACTTCGGCCCGACGACGTGTTCTACGATATTGGAGCTAATATCGGCCTGTATGCCTGTCTGGCATCACAGGTGACCGACAGCCCGGTGATCGCATTCGAACCACACCCTGACAACGCCGAGCGGTTGCGACAGAATATGCAGCACAACCGGGCCGATATCTCGCTATTCGAACACGCACTGGTCGATGAAAACGGTGAGGCAGAACTCTCCATTACGCTCGAAAAAATCGGTTCAGCCGGGCATTCACTGGTGACGACAGCCAACACGCACGAGACAATCACAATTAGCAAGCGACACGGCGACGAGTTCATCGCCGACAACCAACTGCCGACACCAACCGCAATTAAAATCGATGTCGAAGGAACGGAGGGCGCTGTTCTCAATGGTCTCTCGACGACGCTTGACCAGCCCTCGTGCCGACTCGTCTACTGTGAAGTCCACGGAGACCGACTCGAAGCCAATGGCCACTCCGTCGCTGGCATCCGGAGTCAACTGGAGGGCCATGGTTTTGCTGTGGCCGAACGGGTCATCCGTGACGGCAAGGGCGACACATTCCTCATCGGGAAGAAGTGAGGGCCGAACGAGAGAATTATACGGTCGGCTTCCGCATCGCCGGTATGGAACTGTTCGGGACCGCGGGAATCCGCGGTGATGTCGTATCGAAGGTGACGCCGGACCTTGCACTGCGAGTTGGACAGGCGACTGGCCGAGACGGCGAGACGTTCGTGCTGGGGTACGACGGGCGCGTAACCTCGCCAGCACTCGCTGATGCGATGGCCGCGGGACTGCAAAGCGCCGGCGCGCGCGTCGTCAGAATCGGCCGCGTACCGACGCCGACGCTGGCGTACGCCTCGCAGGGCCGACACGGCGTGATGATTACCGCAAGCCACAACCCACCGACCGACAACGGCATCAAGCTGTTTGCAGACGGCACCGAATACGGCGACGACGACGAGACGCGCATCGAAGGGCGAATCGAGGGCGGTTCGACGCCGACAGCCTGGCGCGACTGGGGCGACACGGAGTCGGTCGACTACCTCGACGAGTATCGAGGGGCTGTCGCCGACTACGCCGAGTCGCTCGGTGGCGACCCGTCGAGGCTGACAGTCGCCGTTGACTGCGGGAACGGCATGGCCAGCGTGGCGACGCCGCAGGTCCTCCGGGAACTGGGTGCCGACGTGCTGGCGACGGAGGCGAACGTCGACGGGACCTTCCCCGGCCGTGAGAGCAAGCCGACGCCGGAGACGCTGGCCGATTTCCGCGAGTTCGTCGCCGAATCCGACGCCGACTTCGGGTTCGGCCACGACGGCGACGCTGACCGTATCGTCGTCGTTGATGCCGACGGCGATGTCATCCACGAGGATACGATACTCGCGATGCTCGCCGAACACTACACGCGTACTGCGGACGTTTCGGACCCTGTGGTCGTAACGACGCCCAACGCCTCTGGCCGCATCGATGAACGGGTCGAAGCCGCCGGCGGCCGTGTCGAACGCATCCACCTCGGCTCGCTCCACGTCGGAATCGCCGACGTTCGCGCGGACGCGACCGACGAAACTGAGGTCGTCTTTGCCGCAGAACCCTGGAAGCATATCCACACCGCCTTCGGGGGCTGGATCGACGGCGTTGCTAGCGCAGCCGTGCTGACGCGCCTGTTCGCCGGAGAGAGTGTGGGCGACAGGCGGGCTGTCATCTCTGAGCGACCCTATGAGAAAGTAAGTGTGGAGTGCCCCGACGACGCCAAAGCCGAAACGATGGAGCGACTGGAATCCGACCTGCCGGACGCGTTCCCCGAGGCCGACGTCTCGACCGAGTACGGCGTCCGACTCTCCTTTGACGACGGGTCGTGGACGCTCGTCCGGCCGAGTGGCACCGAGCCGTACGTCCGGGTGTACGCAGAGAGCGACGACATCGACGCGCTGGTCGCGGACACCACACAGGCGGTCCGCGACGCCGTCGCGGTCGTCAGTGCCGCTGACGCCTGACGCCCGAGCACCGACTGCTACCGAGACCGATAGAATTTCTACACGGCCCTTCGACGCCCAGTGCATGGAGGACCTCCTCGACGCAGCGAGAGACGCCATTGACGAGGCGTACGCGCCGTACTCGGAGTACACGGTCGGCGCGGCGCTCGAAACGAGTGATGGAAGCGTCTACACCGGTTGTAACATCGAAAACGCCAACTACAGCAACAGCTTGCACGCCGAGGAAGTGGCCATCGGTGCGGCTGTCAGCGACGGGCACCGGTCGTTCGAACGCGTCGCTGTCACCTCTGGTAAGCGAGACGGCGTCACTCCCTGTGGGATGTGCCGCCAGACGTTTAGCGAGTTCTGTGGCGAGTCGTTCGAAATCATCACTGACGGCGACGAGCCGACGGTGTACGAGCTCGGGGAGCTTCTGCCGACGACAATCACCAGCGACCATCTCGAGAAATGACAAGCGATAGTGAAGACCCGAACGACGACGTACAGTACCATCTGGAAGTAGGCGAGGACGACGTGGCCGACAGCGTTCTGCTGCCGGGGAACCCGGAGCGTGTCGAAAAGGTCGTCGACTACTGGGACGACCACGACATCGTGGCCGAACACCGCGAGTACCGCACAGCAACGGGCACTCACGACGGCACGCCAATCTCCGTGACCTCGACCGGTATCGGCGGTCCGTCGGCCGCTATCGCGCTCGAAGAACTGGCCCGTGTCGGCGCTGACTCCTTTATTCGGGTCGGCTCCTGTGGCGCAATTCAGGAGGAAGCCAGCATCGGCGACCTCGTCATCACGACCGGCGCAGTACGACAGGAGGGGACCAGCAAGGAGTACGTCCGCGAGGACTATCCCGCCAGCGCCGACCATCGGATCGTTTCGGCACTCGTCGCCGCCGCCGAGGAACTCGGCTACGACTACCACCTCGGCGTCACCTGCTCGACGGATAGTTTCTACGCCGGGCAGTCACGCCCGGGGTTCGAGGACTTCGAGGCCAGCGGCAGCGACGAACGCATCGCGGCGCTTCAGGAAGCCGGCGTCCTCAACTTCGAAATGGAGGCCGCAACGATTCTCACGCTCGCGAACCTGTACGGCCTGCGGGCCGGCGCTGTCTGTACGGTGTACGCCAACCGCGTTACCGGCGAGTTCCGCACCGAAGGGGAGCGCAAAGCGGCCAAATGTGCCAGCCTCGCCGTTTCGTATCTGGCGGAGATGGACGCGGCTGTCGAGGAAGCTGACGCCGATGGGTGGCACGCCGGCCTGTCTATCGACCGCTAGGCTTCTCGACACCCGATAGCCGCGAGCGGTCGCTGTTGTAGTATAGAAGTAGTGCGGTAGCGGACGCTGTGCAGTCGCGGCGCGGTAACGGACGCCGTGTAGTCGCGGCGCGGTAGGAGACAGCATACCGCTCGCCAGTAGCGAGCGGTTTCACTTCTCGCGACCAGCGGGAGCGAGAAGGTCGTTTTTAGCGTAGATTTTTGCGAACCCACTCCCCGCAGCGCCGGAGGCGCGAGGAGAGGAGGTGACGTAAAAAGGTACTCGCTACATGTCAGGCCAGGCCTTGGCGGCTCGACCGACACCAGTCATGTCGTTGATCCAGCGGGCGGCAATCGCTTTCTTCAGCAGTTTCGCGGGCATCCCGCCGAACGTTTCGATAGGCATGTTCACCACGTCGTGGGCGACGGCTTTCTCGCCGACCGAAACGACCGTGCCCTTGTCCTTGTGGGTCCACGTCTTCAGCGGCTGGCCTCGCACGGCGCGAGCGAGGTTCTCACCGGCGACTTCGGCGGCCTGCCAGGCGGCCTGCGCGGTCGGCGGGGCGGGCTGGTCGCCCGGCTGGTCGATCAGCGCCGAGTCGCCGATCGCGAAGACGTGCCCGTCCTCGGTCTGGAAGTTCCCTTCGGCGTGGACGCGGTGGTTGCGCTCGTCCTTGTCCAGATCGACGTCTTGCATACAATCGCGGCCGGTGATGCCGCCCGTCCAGACCAGTACGTCGTAGTCCAGTTCGTCCTCGTCGCCGATGTACACCGTCTCCTCGTCGACTTCGCCGATGAACTCCCCGCACTTGATGTTCACGTCGGCGGCTTCCAGACGCTTGCGCAGGGCACCCTGCAGTTCCGGGTCGCTGTTGGGCAGGACCTGGTCGAGGCCTTCCACGAGATGGATGTCGATTGGCGCGTTGTGTTCGTCGCGGAACTCGGCGACCTCGCCGGCGGTCTGAATGCCGGAGAGGCCAGCGCCGCCGATGACGACCTGTGCTGGGTCGTTTGTGGAGGCTTCGCGGGCCGCTTGCTGAATCTTGTCGTGGATTTCAAGCGCGTCGTCGAGGCTCTTGAGCGTCAGAGCGTGCTCTTTGAGGCCCTCGATGCCGAAGAAGGCCGTCTGGGAGCCCAGCCCAACGAGCAAGTAGTCGTACTCGACGGTGTCGGAGTCGGCGAGGGCCACTTCTTGGGCGTCGGTGTCGATGCCGACGACCTCGTCCTGAATGAATGATGTCGACGGCTGCTTGATTTCGTGGACGGGGATGGCGATGTTCTCCTGCACGCTCGGGTCCCGGATGCAACGGTGGGACTCGTGCAAGACCAGATGATAGTCCGTCTCAGAAATCCAGGTCACATCAACGTCCGTCTGGCCATCTAACTCGTCCTCGAAACTCTTTATTGCCCCCGCGCCGGCGTACCCCGAACCGAGCACCACTACGTTCTCTGTCATATCGCAGACTCCGCAACCGACTGATACAAACCCTTTGAAATCCCTCTCAGCGGGGGAACAATTCCCCAGCGCTGCTCATCGTCAGAGCGGTACGATGCGGCCCCGGTGACCGCAAAAAACAATTCAAAAGACCAGTGAGACGTACTAGTGTTCCGGCTCGCCCGCCGGTGCCCGCATATCATCGATAGCGAGAATGAGTTTGTTGTTGGTGTCGTCCTTGCCTTCGAGGGTCCCGATAATCTGGAGCTTCGACAGCGGTGTCGGTCCGACTGTCACCGAGTCGCCCTCGTGGAATTCGGACATCGTGCCCTGAAGCTGAATCTCGGCGCGGCACTCCTCGGGGTGGTGGACGCTGGTCAGGTCGATCTCCTCGACGTTTGAGTGTTCGACAAGCTCGCCGTTGTGGCGTAGCGGGACTTCGGCGGCCTGGTCCATGTCCTGAATCTGGAGCGCGTCGTAGGCGTTGGCGGTGGGCTTGTACCCACCTTTGGGGCCAGGGACGCCCTCGACCAGCTGCAGGGCTTTGAGGCTCTGCATCTGGTTTCGAATCGTGCCGGGGTTCCGGTCGACTTTCTCGGCAATGTCCTCGCCTTTGACAGCGCTTTCACTTTCCCGATAGAGATTTACCAGTTCCTGCAGAATGTTCTTTTGACTGGGTGTCAGTTCGATAGATGACATAATCTCTTGTTCGGTACAGCCGTCCTTAAATGCGACGGTAAACCGTCTGGAACCGTCTTAGAATCGCGGAAAACGTTAGTACTTTATTCCAGCGCTGACCTGACACAGATATGGAAAATCAGCGCGTTCTGGTGACTGGCGGTGGGGGGTTTATCGGGGCAAACCTCGCAAACAAACTGGCCGAGAACAACGATGTCGTCGCCCTGGATGACGGCTATCTTGGCACGCCTGAGAACGTATCAGAAGACGTAGAGTACGTCGAACAGAGTGTCCTCGACGACGACCTGCCGACTGACGTGGACGTGGTGTTTCACCTCGCGGCACTCTCCTCCTACGCGATGCACGAGGACAATCCGACCCACGGCGCTCGCGTGAACGTCGAGGGGTTCGTCAACACGGTCGAGCAGGCCCGGGACGACGGCTGTGACACCATCGTCTACGCCTCGACGTCCTCAATCTACGGCAGTCGGACCGAGCCCTCGCCGGAAGACATGGACGTGACGGTCAACACCGGCTACGAGGCCTCGAAGATGGCCCGGGAGACGTACGCGGAGTACTTCCAGAACCACTACGACCTTACGCTGGCCGGGATGCGCTTCTTTTCGGTGTATCAGGGCTACGGCGGCGCGGAGGAACACAAAGGCGAGTACGCTAACGTCATCGCCCAGTTCGCCGACGACCTTGCCAGCGGCGACGCACCGAAGCTGTACGGCAACGGCGAGCAGACCCGCGATTTCACCCACGTCGACGACATCGTCCGCGGGCTCGTCCTGGCCGCCGAACACGAACTGAACGACGTGTACAACCTCGGTACCGGCGAGGCCTACGACTTCAACACCGTCGTGGAGATGCTGAACGACGAGCTCGGAACGGACATCGAGCCGGAGTACATCGAGAACCCGATCCCCGAGGACGTGTACGTCCACGACACCTGTGCCGACTTCTCGAAGATGCACGAGGCGACGGGCTGGGAACCGGAGACCAGCTTCGAAGAGGGAATCGAGCTGGTCTGTGCGCCGTATACGTAGGCGATAACTGACTGCCGTCGGCTCAACGCTGGGTCTTTATTCGCCGCCCGTGGAGGCGACAGTATGCAAGAACAGGTTCGTGTTCTCGGCGTGCCGATGGACCTCGGCGCTGACCGGCGCGGCGTCGACATGGGACCGTCAGCAATACGGTACGGCGGCCTCGCCGACCAGTTGTCGGATATTGGTATCGACTGCATCGACGGCGGCGACATCGCTGTGCCGCGACCGGAGGAGCGCGACCCCGATGCCGGTGGTCTGGACAGTGGGCGCGCGAAGTTCTTCAGAGAGACAAAAGAGGTCTGTGAGGACGTGACGACGGCGGTCGACGCGACCCTCCGGGAGGGACGGTTCCCGCTCGTTCTGGGTGGCGACCACTCTATCGGCATTGGAACCGTCGCCGGTGCAGCCCGCGAGGACGAAGAGCTGGGCGTCATCTGGTTCGACGCGCACGGCGATTTCAACACGCCGGCGACGACACCCAGCGGGAACATCCACGGGATGTCGCTGGCGGCTGTCCTCGGTCTCGGTGCGTTCTCCGACCATGCGTGGGCGCACACACCAGCGGTAAGCGAAGAAAACGTCGTCATCGTTGGGCTGCGAGACGTGGACGACGGGGAACGCCGGCTGATCGAAGAAAGCGATATCACGGCATACACGATGTCGGATATCGACGCCCGGAGCGCGCCGGCAGTCGTCGATGAGGCGCTGGATATCGCAACAGACGGGACGGACGGGATACACGTCTCGCTCGACCTCGACTGGCTCGACCCGACGGAGGCCCCCGGCGTCGGGACACCGGTTCGTGGCGGCGTCTCCTACCGCGAGGCCCACATCGCAATGGAGTACGTCGCCGAACAGCACGACCAGCTGCGCTCGATGGAACTGGTCGAAGTGAACCCGATTCTCGACGAGCACAACCGCACTGCCGAACTGGCCTGTGAACTCGTCGCCAGTGCCTTCGGCAAGCGCGTACTGTAACTGTTTAGACGGCAAGGAGGCAATCCAAACCGCGCGACCGGGAATCGGGCCGTATTCGTCGGTGACGGCTGGCACGACTGTCACGCTCGCCACGCGATCGTCGTCTTCGAGTCCCATAATCGTCACCCCGCTTCCACCTTTTTCCCGCTCGGGTGGCCGGGGGCCACCACTCGCGGCAAAAACGTGGGCGAAAAAGGCCGCTCGCTTCGCTCGCGGCCGCTATTCAGTTTCTGCCGGCACAACTGTCACACTCGCCACGCGGTCATCCTCTTCGAGTCCCATAATCGTCACACCCTTTGTGTTCCGACCGACCTGGGACACGTCGCCGGCGCGGATGCGCATGATCTGGCCCTGTTCGGACATGATGACCAGATGGTCCTCGTCGGTGACAGCCTTGGCCGTCGACACGCGACCGTTGCGGTCGTCGGTCTTGATGTCGATGAGGCCCTTGCCGTAGCGTGACTGGGTGCGATACTCGTCGAGTTTGGTCCGCTTCCCGAAGCCGTGTTCCGTGACGGTCAACAGCGACCGGGGGTCGTCGTCGTCAGTGGCGACCATCGCCGCGACCTTATCATCGTCCTGCAGTTTGATGCCGTTGACACCGCGTGCGGAACGGCCCATCTCGCTGACTTCGCTCTCGCTGAAGCGGATGGTCATCCCCGCCTCCGTGGCGATGACGAGGTCGCCGGTGCCGTCGGTGACATCCACGTCGATGAGTTCGTCGCTATCTTCGAGTTTGGCCGCGATGATACCCGTCGAGAGGATGTTCTCGAACTCCGAACAGCAGGTCCGCTTGACGTAGCCGTTCCGGGTCACCATCGTGATGCACTCGTCGTCGCCGAACTCGTCGGTCGAGACGACGGCGGTCAGTTCCTCGCCGTCGTCCAGGTCGATGAGGTTGATAGCGGACTTGCCCCGTGCAGTTCGGGACATTTCCGGGATCTCGTAGGTCTTGAGCCGGTAGACCTGTCCCTGATTGGTGAAACAGAGCAGGTAGTCGTGGCTGTTGGCCCGGAACACCTTCGAGACGCCGTCGTTCTCCTTGGGGTCGGCCCCGATGATTCCCTTGCCGCCGCGGTTCTGGGGATCGAAGTTCTCGACCGGCATCCGCTTGATGTAGTCGTCCTCGGTGATGACGACGACGCAGTCTTCTTCAGGGATGAGGTCCTCGTGAGTGACCTGCCCCTCGTCCTCGATGATGCTTGTCCGGCGGTCGTCGTCGTAGTCGTCCTTGACTTCCTGAAGTTCGTCGGCGATGACGCTGTCGAGCTTTTCGCGGCTGTTGAGGACGGATTCGAGGTAGTCAATAGTGTTCTGCACGTCCTCGTACTCGTCTTCGATTTCAGCTGCTTCCATCGAGGTGAGCGAACCGAGTTGCATCCGGACGATGTGGGCGGCCTGCTCCTCGGAGAAATCAAAGGACTCCTGCAGCCCGGTGCGAGCGGCGTCGCGGTCTTCCCTGTTACGGATAAGCTCAACTACGTCCTCGACGTTTTCGAGTGCCTTCAGCCGACCTTCGAGGATGTGGGCACGGTCCTCGGCTTCGGCGAGGTCGTACTCGGAGCGTCGGCGGACGACCTCGCGGCGGTGGTCGATGTAGTGCTGGAGGCTCTCTTTCAGCGAGAGGACCTTGGGCTGGCCATCGACCAGCGCGAGGTTGATCACGCCGAACGTGGATTCGAGGTGATGGTCGAGCAGTCGGTTTTCGACCACGTCGATGTTTGCCCCGCGCTTGAGTTCGACGACGATACGGACGCCGTTGCGGTCGGACTCGTCGCGGAGGTCCGAGATCCCCTCGATTTTCCCCTCGTTCACGTCGTCGGCGATACGCTCGACGACGCGGGCCTTGTTCTCTTGATAGGGGAGTTCGCTGATGACGATTCGCCCCTCTTCGGGGTCGACTTCGTATTCGGCGCGGACCCGTAAGCGGCCTCGACCGGTCGCATACGCCGAGTAGATGGCGTCGCGGCCGACGATGTTGCCGCCGGTCGGGAAGTCCGGCCCCTTGATGTGCTCCATCAGGTCCTCAACCGTACAGTCGGGGTTTCCGAGCAGGTGGACCGTCGCGTCGACCAGCTCGCCGAGGTTGTGCGGCGGGATGTTGGTCGACATACCGACAGCAATCCCGGACGACCCGTTCAACAGGAGGTTCGGGACCTTCGACGGCAGCACGTCGGGTTCCTGCAGGCGGTCGTCGTAGTTACTGGAGAAGTCGACGGTGTCTTTCTCGATATCTTCGAGCAGTTCCTCGGCAAGGGGGTCCATCCGGGCCTCTGTGTATCGCATGGCGGCCGCGGGGTCGCCGTCCATCGAGCCGAAGTTCCCCTGTCCGTCTATCAGCGGATACCGCATCGAGAAGTCCTGTGCCATCCGGACGAGCGTGTCGTAGATGGCTGAGCCGCCGTGTGGGTGGTAATCACCCATGGTGTCGCCGACAATCGAGGAGGACTTCCGGTGGGCGGTGTTCGAGGAGACGCCCATCTCGTGCATCGCATAGAGGATGCGTCGATGAACGGGTTTGAGACCGTCCCGAACGTCCGGGAGCGCCCGACCCGCGATGACCGACATCGCGTAGTCGATGTAGGACTGCTCCATCTCGTCCTCGATGCGGACGTGCTCGATCCGCTCTGCCGGGGCGTTGGCGTCGTTAGCGTCAGAACTCATATATCGACCCACTCCGCTTCAGGCGAGTGCTCCTTGATGAACTCCTTGCGCGGTTCGACGGCGTCGCCCATCAGGATATTGAACATCTTGTCGGCGGCCGCGGCGTCCTCGATGGTGATCTGTTTGAGAATCCGGTTGTCGGGGTTCATCGTCGTCTCCCAGAGCTGTTCGGGGTTCATCTCACCGAGGCCCTTGAACCGCTGGACATGGGTGGGGTTGCCGTCACACTTCTCTTCGATGATCTGGTCGCGCTCCGCGTCCGTCATCGCGTCGTAGGTGTTACCGCGGTAGCGAATCCGGTACAGCGGAGGCTGGGAGGCGTAGACGTAGCCGGCTTCCAGTAGCGGCTTCATGTGCCGGTAGAACAGCGTCAGCAGGAGCGTCCGGATGTGTGCCCCATCGACATCTGCGTCGGTCATCAGGATGATCTTCTCGTACCGCAGGTCCTCAATGTCGAATTCGTCGCCGATACCGGTCCCGAGCGCAGTGATGAGGTTCCGGATTTCGTTGTTCTCCAGAATCCGGTCCAGCCGGTGTTTCTCGACGTTCAGGATCTTCCCTTTGATGGGGAGAATCGCCTGGAAATCCGGGTTGCGGCCCTGTTTGGCGCTGCCGCCCGCGGAGTCACCCTCGGCGATGAACAGTTCGGCTTCCTCGGGGTCCCGGGTCTGGCAGTCGGCCAGCTTTCCGGGCAGTGCGGTCGAGTCGAGTGCCGACTTCCGCCGGGTGAGCTCTTCGGCCTTCTGTGCGGCCTTCCGCGCCTTTGCGGCCTCAACGGCCTTCCCGACGATGGCTTCGGCCGTGTCGGGGTTCTCCTCGAAGAAAGTCGCCAGTCCGTCGTGCATCGCCGATTCGACGATGCCACGGACCTCGCTGTTGCCGAGTTTCGTCTTGGTCTGCCCCTCAAACTGTGGGTCGGGATGTTTGACAGAAATGACGGCCGTCAGTCCTTCCCGGATGTCGTCGCCTTTGAGTGTATCGTCCAGATCTTTCAGCAGATTATTGTCGGTCGCGTAGTCGTTAATGACCCGTGTGAGTGATGTCTTGAATCCTGTGAGGTGTGTCCCGCCCTCGCGTGTGTTGATGTTATTTGCGAAGGCGTGGATCGAGCCCTGCAGGTCGTCGGTCCCCTGCATGGCAATCTCGACCTGTACCGGCCCCTCCGCGATCTCTTCTTCGTCCTCGAAGTAGATGATATCCCGGTGGAGCGGGTCCTTGGTCTCGTTCAAGTACTCAACGAACTCGCGGATGCCGCCGTCGTAAGCAAACGTCTCAGTTTCGCCATCGCGCTCATCGTCGATAGAGATGGCGACACCGGAGTTGAGGAAGGCGAGTTCACGCAGTCGGGACGATAGCGTCGAGAACTTGAACTCGCCGGTCTCGAAGATCTCGTCGTCGGGCCAGAACCGGACCGTGGTCCCCGTCTCTTCGTCGGGCTTGAGGTCGCGGACCTTCTTCAGGTCGTACTCCGGTTTGCCGTGGTCGAAGCGCTGCTTCCAGAGCGCGCCGTCGCGCCTGACTTCGACTTCGAGCCACTTCGAAAGCGCATTAACCACGCTCACCCCGACCCCGTGGAGTCCGCCGGAGACCTGGTAGGACTTGTTGTCGAATTTGCCACCCGCGTGGAGGATCGTCATCACGACCTCGACGGCCGGGCGGCCGTGCTCTTCGTGGGTATCGACGGGGATTCCCCGGCCGTCGTCGCTGACAGAGACGGAGCCGTCGTCGTGAATCGTTACGTCGATGTTGTCACAGTAGCCGGCGAGCGCCTCGTCGATCGCGTTGTCGACCACCTCGTAGACAAGATGGTGGAGGCCACGAGCGTCCGTCGACCCGATATACATCGCGGGTCGCTTCTGGACGGCTTCCAGCCCTTCAAGGGTCTGGATCGACTTTGCGCCGTACTCATCAGACTCTCCTGACATAGGAACTTACCAGTCATAATAGAGGGGGACGTATAAAGCTCCCGCACGCGCGCGGGACTGCGATTTTGAAGCGAGGGTTTACTTTCACTCCGGTGGCGATTACCTTTTAACCCCGACGCGGGTACGTACCGCACGACAATGACCTCGTATCAGTCGCAACTCGGCGAGGGCGAGGGGATCGCCGAGGAGTTGGCCGAATCCCAGCGGGCCATCTCCATCGCCGAGTTCTTCGAGAAGAACAAGCATATGCTGGGCTTCGACTCGGAGGCCCGGGCGCTCGTTACGGCCGTCAAAGAAGCCGTCGACAACGCGCTCGACGCCTGCGAGGAAGCCGGTATTCTCCCCGATATCTACGTCGAGATTCAGGAGTCCGGGGACTACTACAAGCTAGTCGTTGAGGACAACGGCCCCGGGATTACGAAGGAACAAGCGCCGAAGATCTTCGGGAAGCTCCTCTACGGGTCCCGATTCCACGCCAGAGAGCAGAACCGCGGCCAGCAGGGGATCGGTATCTCCGCGGCCGTGCTCTACTCACAGCTGACTTCCGGCAAGCCCGCAAAAATAACGTCCCGGCCGAAGGGGCAGGACGAGGCGCAGTACTTCGAACTCATCGTCGACACGGACACTAACGAACCCGAGATTAGCGTCGACGAGACAACGACGTGGGAGCGACCCCACGGGACGCGAATCGAACTGGAGATGGAGGCCAACATGCGGGCCCGGTCGACGCTGCGGGACTACATTCAGGACACCGCTGTTGTCAACCCTCACGCCCGCGTCGAGTTCGACGAACCGGGGCTGGACGAGTCCCTGAAGTTCGAGCGGGCCGAGCGCGCGGAACTCCCCGACGAGACCGAAGAGATCCGCCCGCACCCCCATGGCGTCGAGTTGGGGACGCTCCTGAAGATGCTCGAAGCGACGGATTCGTACTCCGTATCCGGCTTCATGCAGGAGGAGTTCACCCGCGTCGGCGGGAAGACCGCCGACAGCGTCATCGCGAACTTCAACGACCGGCACTACGGCCGCGGCATGGCCTGGCAGCCGCCGAAAGTCAACGAGGACGCCGATATCGAGCGCGCTGTCGAGGATGCCGTGGCGAACAAGGGCGCTGAAACCACTGCGACGTTCGCAGCCGCCGTTTCCGATGCTATCCACGACCGCGACCGGGTCGCGTACCACGAGGTCGAATCCATCGTCGATTCGGCGGCCGAAGACGCCGAAGCGGACGGCGACACGACGTTCGGCGCGACAGTTCGAGAAAACGCCGTCGACGCGGCCTGGAACGCCGTCAGCGACAACTTGTCGAGTGACCTCTACGCCCTCGTCGACGACGTGACGACGAAACGCAAGGACGACGCCGCAGTCGAGGGGCTGGCGAGCCGACTGGCCGACAAGTTCGACGACGACCGCCACCGGCTGACCCGCGACGAACTCCGGGGGTACATCGACCGCGCGGCCGACATGACCGAGGAGCAAGACGACGCCACCTTCGGCGAGACGGCCCGTGAGAACGTGCTAGAGGCGCTCTGGACGGCCGCAGAGGGCGTCCCGGAGGAGCCGCCGAAGGTCTCCGACATCGCCGACGACCGCGATACGGCGAGTCAGTTGCTGTCGGCGATGCGCGAGACGGACATCATCGCGCCGCCGACGGACTGTCTCTCCCCCATCAGCGCGGAACTCGTCGAGGAAGGACTCCGGAAAGAGTTCGATGCGGACTTCTACGCCGCGTCGACGCGAGACGCGTCGGTCCACGGCGGCGACCCGTTCATCGTCGAGGCTGGTATCGCCTACGGCGGTGAACTCGAAAGCGAGGGGACAGTCGACGTGATGCGATTCGCCAACCGGGTCCCGCTGGTGTACCAGCGCGGGGCCTGTGCGACGACTGACGTTGTGAAGTCCATCCGCTGGCGCAACTACAACCTCGACCAGCCCGGCGGCTCGGGCATCCCGAAGGGGCCGGCCGTCATCATGGTCCACGTCGCCTCGACGAACGTGCCCTTCACCAGCGAGTCAAAGGACGCCATCGCCAACGTCCCCGAGATGGAAGACGAAATCGAACTCGCCATCCGGGAGGCTGCTCGCGAACTCAAGAGCTACCTGAACAAGCGTCGCTCGATGCAACAGCGCCGCGAGAAGCAGGACAAGCTGGCGACTATCCTGCCCGAGATGGCCGAAAAGCTCACCGAAGTCACGGACAACGACGAGCTACACATTGATGACTCGCTGGCCCGCATCATGAACAACGTCCTCGTCGAGCGCGAGGTCGAGGACGACACGGTCCGGGTCCGTATCGAGAACAACGACGACACGAACGCGGACGTGGAACTGACCGACATCGTCACCGCCGAACCGCAGGTCACCAACGGCGCGACGGTCGTCGAGATGGACGGCGAGTGGTTCGTCAAGTGGTCCCCGACTGTCGGGGCCGGTGAAACCGCCGTCCTCGAATACAGCGTGACCGACGAGGCCGAGTTCACCGTCTCGGTCGACGGCATCGAAGAGGAGAAACTCACGGTGAACGCCTGATATGAGCACCGACTCAGACACCACACCCGACACCGAGGAAGCGCGCGAGCAACTCATCGACCTCGCGGCGGACTTCTACGACCAGTTCGCCGACGGCGAGGTGCCGACGATGACCATCCCGACCCGGACCAAGTCCAACATCGTCTTCGACGAGGACGAGCAGGTCTGGGTGTACGGCGACCGGAACTCCACGCGGTCGGCCAAGACGATATCCGGGGCCGAAAAGATCCTGAAGGCCGTCTACACTATCGATTTCCTCTCCCAGCAACTGGAGGAAGACCGCTCCTCGACCCTGCGTGAACTGTACTACCTCTCGGAGTCCTGGGACCTCGACGAGGCCCAGTTCAACACGCAAGACGAGTCGAACAACCTCATCGAAGATCTGGAAATCGTCTCCGATGTCAAGCGCGAGGACTTCCATATGCGTCCGGAGGAGTCTGGTGCGAAGGTGATGGGACCGCTGCTCCTCCGCGAGCAGACCAACCGCGGGGACCGCGAAATCCACTGTCAGGACGACGTGGGCCAGGGCGGTTACCAGATTCCGAACAATCCTGACACCATCGAGTTCCTCGACAACGACGCGAAGTTCGTCCTCTGCGTGGAGACTGGTGGCATGCGCGACCGACTCGTCGAGAACGGCTTCGACGACGAGTACGACGCGCTGGTGGTCCACCTCGGCGGCCAGCCCGCGCGGGCGACTCGGCGGCTCATCAAGCGCCTCCACGACGAACTCGACCTTCCGGTCACGGTATTCACTGACGGTGACCCGTGGTCGTACCGCATCTTCGGGTCGGTCTCCTACGGCTCCATCAAGAGCGCGCACCTCTCGGAGTATCTGGCGACGCCTGAAGCGCAGTTCATCGGCATCCGCCCGGAGGACATCGTCGAGTACGAACTGCCGACGGACCCCCTGTCGGACTCCGACGTCAACGCCTTAGAGAGCGAACTGGAGGACCCACGCTTCCAGACCGACTTCTGGGAGGAGCAGATCGAACTCCAGCTCGATATCAACAAGAAGGCCGAGCAGCAGGCGCTCGCTTCTCGCGGGCTTGACTTCGTGACGGAGACGTACCTGCCCGAACGGCTGGACGAGATGGGCATACTGTAGACACGGTATCGACGGAGCGTTCTCGATTATTCCAGCGCGTACACGGTATCGGCAGCGGCGACATAGGCCCCATCTTCGTCGACGGACAGATCGGTCAGATTGCTCCCGACATCGAACGCCCACCGTTTCGTTCCGGCCGTCGTATCGACCGCGAACTTGAATCGATTCCGCGGGTCGCCGTCCGTCCACGAGTCCACGTACAGGGTGTCGGAAACGACCGCTGCTGGCACCACCCCTTCAACGTCTACGTTGGGCTCCCACGTCCATCTCTGTTTGCCGTCGCTACTGTCGTAGCTGCGTATCTTGTCACCGCCTGCATAGAGGACGCCGTTCTGAACCGGGACTTGTTGGACGTAGCCCGACTGCTTCGCTCGCCACTGTTGCTCGCCGGTCGTCGGGTTGAGCGCGGCGACGTGTGTACCACCGACGTAGAGCGTCCCATCATGGAGCGTCGTCGATGCGACGGACCCTTCGTCATGTCTCCAGACGGTCTCGCCGGTGTCAGCGGCGACGCCGATTACCGTTCCATGGGTCTCGTCCACGTCGGCGGCATAACAGAGCATGTCGTCGGTGGCAACCATCGTCCGAGAGTAGTAGTCCGAAACGTCAGTGATCCACTGTTGCTCACCGCTTTCAGCGTCGTACGCATAGAACCGACCGTACGACGCCACGTATATCGCCCCGTTGCGCACCGCTCCCTCGTACTGGTCCCCGATTTCCCCGGACCATTGCACCGACCCGTCGGCAACAGCGAGCGCGTAGAGCGTTCGTCCCTGCTTCGACGGGGCGTCGGTGTTGGTCCCGACGTACACCATCTCCTCGGTCGCGCCGAGCAACTCCAGCCACCACTCTCCGGGCGAGAACGTCCACTGCTTTGCACCGCTTTCGACGTCGAGTGCCACGACGATGTGGTCCTCGTACAACCCTTCTTTCCCGCTTACGACGAAGACGGTGTTTCCGACGCATCTCGGCTGCGCGCGGATGGGGTCGCTCGCATCGTACATCCACTGTTGGCTCCCGTCAGCAGTTGCAAATGATTTGACCGTTCCCGACTCAGTCCCGACGTACAGACTGCTCCCCGTACTAATTGGCGGGGCAGTGATCGGTGAACCGAGTGATTGCTGCCAGGCGACGAACGGTTCCGTTTCCCCGCTCCGCTTGTGGGCGGCCGTCCCAGCCCCTGATTCCGGTGTCGTCTCAGTTCCAATCGGTGAAGTCTCTATGTACCCGTTCGAACCGAGACAGCCAGCGGACGCCAGTCCGAGGGTCGCCACACAGCCACGAAGGTATCGCCGACGGGAGGAGGGCATTAGGAGTCCATCTCCTATCACTCGGTAAATGTTTTCTGTCGAGTGGAAAACGGGAACAGTCGTGGTGAGGCCGGTGCGCAATTAGTGTACTACCCGGAACGACTGACCGGCAAAACGAATCCGCGTTTGCTCGGTCGAGAATCCATCAGTCGTGATCGACTGACCGGTCTTGTGGCGGTAGTTTCAGCAGAGAGCGGACATGTCGCCGGAACCAGTTCCGTATGTTCGCACCGACCGGGGTGAACACCAGCGTCGCGGCGAGACAGATAGACACGAGTTGGACAGCAATCGTAACCCACGGTGTAAAGGTCGGAACGAAGACCGTAACGACCCCGACAGCCAAGACCAGATAGATACTCAGTTCCGCGACAAAATAGCCGAAACTGGCCCTGAGTGAGGGCTGAAAGCCGGCGGTCCAGAACGACACGACGACTATCGTTCCGAACAGCAGGCCGGCTCCCATCGTCGACAGCGGCAGTTCGGCCTGAATCGCATCGGCCACGGCAGAACCAAGGGACCACAGCGACGGCCCGACGAGGAGCCAGACGAGCAGTAGGTGACCGAACGAGGGCGTTCGTTCGGCTGGGGAACGTGTTTCCCCTGTTCGGTCACTGGCGCGTTCCATGTCGGTGGTGTTCTGCTGAATCCTTCAATATTGTTTTGACTGACAGATAGACCGTCTGCTGTCTCGGGTCGCCGAAGACGGGTTCGCCAGTCAGTTCTCGTCCAGCACGACCGGAACGCCGCGTTTTGCGACATCCTCGGCGAACGCACCCGAGTCGGCTTCGAGCAACTCGAACGTGTTGTAGTGCATCGGGAGCACGAGGTCCGGGTCCATCGCCTCGGCCAGATCGGCGGCCTCGTGGCGGTTCATGGTGTAGTTCTTGGCGATAGAGGGGACGAACAGCGAGACGTCGAGTTCGGCGTGGCCGTCCAGCACGTCGGTGTCGCCGGGCCAGAACACGCGGGTGTCGTCGATGGCGACGAGGAAGCCACAGCCGATACCCTTCGGGTGAATCGGGCTGCCGTCGTCCTTCAGGTTCCGGCCGTCCTCGTGGTTGTACGCCGGCATCGTCCAGATCGGGACATCGTCGACCAGCACGTCGGCCTCCATCGACACCTTGCGGACCTCGTAGTCGAGGTCGGCGAGGCGGTCGAGGTCGCGGTCGGTCGCGTGGACGTTGATACCTTCGAACGCGACGACGGTGGCGTCCTCGCTTGCGACGCGGCGGATGCCGTCGGGGTCGTAGTGATGAATGTGGGTCACACAGACGATGTCGCCGTCTTTCGGGGCGTAGTCCTGCGTCGGCGGATGGCCGATGCCGGGCGTGTCCGGTTCCCACTCGCCAGTCAGGACGCCGTACCGGCCGGGGTCGAAGTAAACCACCGTGTCCTCGCCTTCCAGCCGCAGGGTCGCGTAGCCGAGCCACTCCGCAGTGATGCCGTCGTGTCGGACTGTCATGAACGGTTGTTCTTGGAGACGCCCATTACGCGTGTCGGTCCGTCTCGAAACGGCCCAGCGGCGCTACTGTGACTCGGCCAGTCGCTCAACGCGCGCAAGCGAGTCAGCGCTGTCAGGCGTCTTGTCCTCGCGGACCGAGAGGAACCGGGGGAACCGAAGCGCGTAGCCCGAGGCGTAGGACTGGGAAGCCTGTATCTCCTCGTAGCCGACTTCGAAGACAATGGCCGGGTCGAGCACTACGTCGCGGCCGTCCTCGCTCCGGATGTACGGTTCGAACCGCTCGGTCAGGTCGTCCAGTTCCTCGTCGGTGATGCCAGTCGCGACGTTCCCGACGGTGGCGTAGCCGTCGTCAGTTCGGACAGAAAGCTCGAACGAGCCAAGCACGTTCGCCCGGCGGCCTTCGCCCCATTCCGCGCCGGTGACGACACAGTCGAGCGTCTCCACGTCAGGTTTGCGCTTGCGCCAGTGCTTGCCCCGCTTGCCGGGCGAGTACGCCGCTGTCGGGTCTTTCAGCATGATGCCCTCCTGTCCAGCGTCGAGGGCCGCCGTTTCCAGGTCTTCAATCTCGTCGGGGTCGTCCGAGAGCCACATCTGCGAGACAACGTCGCTGTCAGCCGGGAACAGCGATTCGAGACGGTCGTGGCGCGTTTCCAGCGCGGCGTCAAGCAGGTCCTCACCGGCGGCGTGCAGACAGTCGAATGCGTGTAGCCGGACGGCCACGTCCTCGCGTGCCGCGGCCACGTCGTGTTTCCGGCGGAAGCGCCGCAAGACCTCCTGAAACGGGAGCGGGTCGCCGCCGTCGTCGACCGCGACCACCTCACCGTCGAGGATTACCGGTGCGTCCAGCGTCGACTCCACGGTCTCGACAACCTCCGGGAGCGGGTCGGTGACTTCCTCCATGTTCCGGGAGAACAGCCGCGCGTCCTCGCCGTCGAAGTGGACCTGCACGCGAGCGCCGTCGTACTTCCACTCGACCGCGGCGCGGTCCCAGTCTTCGAGCGCGCCAGCGACCGTGCCCGCCTGTGCCAGCATCGCCTGAACGGGGCGGCCGATTTCGAGGGTGACAGTCGCCAGTCCGGACTCCCCTTCGTCGCGGGCCACTTCAGCAACCATACCGTAGTCGTTCGACACCTGCACGGCCCGTTCGACGGCCTCGACCGGCACGTCGAAAGCGGCCGCAGCGGCGTCCCGGACCGTCCCCTCGCCGACGCCGATACGCATCTCTGAGAGGACGAGGCGGGCGAGGTAGCCGGCTTCCGTCGACGAACACCGCGAGAACAGGCCAAAGAGGATATCGACTTTCGTCCCTTGGCTCCCACTGCCGTCGACAGCCGCCAGGTTCCGTAGCTCGTCGTCGAGTTCCGCGACGGTCAGCGCGTCGTCCCCTCCACCACCAGCACCGAACGCGGCGAGGCCCTGCTGACCACCGAGGTCGTAGCTGGCCGCGACGGCCCCGATTTCGCCCATGTCGGCGAGGCGCTGCTCTACGTCGTCGGCGCTGACGTTCTGGCCGGCCGCCCGGGCAATCGCCTCGTAGCAGAGCCGCGGCCCGATGTCGAGCGTGCGGGATTCATAGGCCGGAAACACTCGACCCTGAACGAAGCGAGCAAGCGTCGAGAGGTCCGAACCGGATGCTCGGAACAGGTCGGTCACCGCCTCCGTAATCGCGGTATCGGCACTCTCAGATTCTATTGCTTCGGCGCGGTCGGCGAAGGCGGCAAACTCCATCAGCGCCTCCTACCCGATTGTGAACCGTAAATCCAGCGTCACTCGACCGTGTACTCGACGGTGACGTTCTCGCCAGCCGTCGACGACGAATACGGCTGGTCCGGGGTCCCTGAATTACTGTCGAAGGGGTAGTCGAGTTGCTGGTTCCCGTTGGTGTCCTGATGGGCGACGAGTACGAGCGACTGGCCAGTCGACGGCGGCCTGTCAAGCGTTATCTGTACGTCGCCGTGGGACCCTGAAGAAAGGTACTCGGAGGTCCCGAGCACTCTGCCGTCCTCCTCGAACTCCCGGACAACAATGAACCCTCCCTCCGAAAGAGACGCTGATTCGACCGTTATCTGGTCGCCGGACACGGCGGGGCTGGTGACCGTCATCGACGCGACCGGCGAGGACAGCAAGATGAACGCGACGTACGCGACGCCCAGCAGAATCGCAGCGTGTTTCGCGCCGTCCTTGAGCGTTCCTTCCCCGAGTTGGCCGCCGATGAAGCCGGTGAGGACGGCCTGAATCAGCGCGGTGTGGAAGAACACGAGCGTGTACGCGGCCTTGTCGACGCGGCCGAAGCGAGCGAACTGGTCGACGCTGACGCCCAGGCGGTTCGACTCCCCGGCCGGCGTCGGCACGCTGGAGGGCAGGCTCGGGACGAGCACTTCCTGCACGGCGACGATGATGACGAGAAACACCAGGAAGGCGACGTAGATGACGACGAGATAGGTAAGCATCTGCTGGCGTCGCCGCCGTTTCAGCCGGAGGTCGGCCCGCGACTGGGTGGCTGCGATGCGGAACACCGGACCAAGCTGGCCCGAGGCGTGCATCGCGTGGGTCAGCAGCGTCACGATGCGCGTTATCGCCGTCGTCTGGACCCGGCGGCCAAACCGGACGAGCGCGTCATCGACGTTCGCGCCCATCCTGATGTCGGCCCAGATGCGGTGCATCTCCTGCGTGAGTACACCGATGTCGCTGCCGCGGACCCGTCGGAGGCTCTCGACGACAGTCATCCCGGCCTCGTTCAGGCTTGCCAGCCGTTCGAGCAGGTCCGGCGTCGCGTCCTCAATGCGGGACAGCCGCTGCGTGTAGATGAACCGAACCAGCGCGAACGGCCCCAGAATCAGCAGGACTGACTGGATGACGAGGTCGTCGAGGAGACGGATGTTGACCGTCGATGCCTGGAACGCAGGTGGGGTACGGACGAGTAACAGCACTACCGCGACGGGCACGGTGAGATGGAGGACGTACACCGGGTTCCAGACCAGCGTCTGAATCGGGGAGCTGAGCAGTTCCCGAAGCGATTCCACGCGGTCGTGGAACCTGAGCCGGTCCCAGTTCGCCTCGTCGGCCGGGACGACGCCGCCGTCGGGCAGGCCGAGACGGCTGGTCCCCAGGCTGGGTTTCCCCAGCGTCGCCGTTTCGTACCGGTCCAGAATATCCGTCGTCCCGCCGTTCCCGATACCCAGCGACTGGAGCTTGCTATCGAGATATACCATGAACCCGACGTTAGCCAGCGGGATGACGAGATATGCCATCATCTGTAACAGCCAGAGCGTGTCCGTCGTCGTCAGGCCGAACACGAGGAGAATCGTCATCAAGAAGAGCACGGCGGCGACGAACACGGTGACGTACGCCTCGGCGACCGTTGCCAGCCGTTCCAGCAGGTCCTCCTGACGCTCGGCGGCTTCCTCCTGATGGCGCTCGTACTGCTCGCGGAGGAACGGGGCCAGCGACTGGCCGCTCTGGAGGACGCTAGAGAGGTTCTCGGTGAACGTCTTGAACCGTTCGCTGGGCGTCCGCCGGGAGACGTGTTCGAGCGCCGTTATCATGTCCCGGCCGAACAGGTCCATCTCCCTGACAGCGACGCCGACCTCTCTGGCTGTGTCACCGTAGATTTCTTGATTCCGGGCCAGTACACGCATCACGTCCGAGAAGGACATCCCACCGCGGGAGAGCGCGTACATGAAGGCAATGGTGCGGGCCATCCCCTCGTCGATGTTCCGGCTTCGCACGTCTGCCTGATTCTTGAGCCGTTCCCAGCGGTAGAGGTACGTGAGGCCGGCCGTCGCCGCGCCCGAGAGCACGCCGCCGCCGATGAGGATGTAGAGCGTCTGCGTCGGCGTCAACACGAGTTCGAACGTTCGCAGGCCGAAGGCGGTCACCATCGTCGAGGGGAGCCCCTGTGCAAGGTTCACTAGCGCCGGTAGCACAAGCAGAAAGCCGCCGATGGCGTACGCGCCGGTGATAGCGCCGGCGACAGCCCCCACACAGGCGTACACCAGCGTTCTGGCGGCGTAGCCGCGGTACGTCTCGTCGACGTATGCGGCTTCGAGCTGTCGTTCGCGTTTTGGCGACTGGCCTACGTACCGGCCGAAGAGCCGTCGGGACAGCCGCGTGACGTTGCGGTCGAAGCGCTCGTTGACGGTGCTGTAGCCGACCAGCCCGAGAATCCCAACGACGACGGCGAGCGGTGCCAGACCGAGCGGGTTCAGCGCCATGTCAGGCTATCGCGTCGTCGTCGATGTTCGCTATGACCTGTTCCTTGTCCGCGTAGTACTTGTTGACCATCGCCGTGAACTTCCGGTAGTCGGTGATGCCCTCGGACTGGAGGTAGCGGAGGAACCGCTGGCGGTTACGGAGTTCGGTCAGCAGTTCTGACTGACTCCAGCCGCGTTCCTCGCGGATTTCGTCCAGTAGCTCGCTGTTGTTCTCGGAGAAACGGTCCTCGGTGGCCCGCCAGTTGTATGTCGTCGAGTAGTCCAGTTCGCCGGTTCGCTGGTCGATGCCCTCGATTTCGGCGAGCGTTTTGGCACGGCGGACGCGCTCGTCACCCGAGCGGGCCAGCACCTGCACACAGAGGATATCGAGGCTCTGAACCATCGGCCGCGGGACGTTGATTGGCTCGTTCTCCAGCCGGTTAATGACGGTCTGGACCGAGTCCGCGTGCATCGTCGAGAACGTCGTGTGCCCGGTGTTCATCGCCTGGAACAGCGTGATAGCTTCCTCACCACGAACCTCGCCGACGATGATGTACTCGGGGCGGTGCCGGAGCGCGGACCGCAGCAGGTCGTACATCGTGATGTCCGAATCGTCCAGTCGCTCGCGGGTGACTGAGGAGAGCCAGTTGTCGTGATACAGGGATAGCTCGCGGGTGTCCTCAATTGAGAGTACCTTCGACCGGGGCGGGAGGAACATCGCCAGCGCGTTCATCGACGTGGTCTTGCCGGCCGCCGTTCCGCCGGCGAAGATGAGCGACTTGTTGGACTCGATGGCCAGCCAGAGGTACGCGAGCATCTCGACGGAGAACGTGCCATAGTCCAGCAGTTCAATCGGCGTGAACGGTTCGTCGGCGTATTTCCGGATGGTGAATGCCGAACCGCGGGGAGTCACCTCCTCGCCGAGCGCCAGTTCGATACGGGAGCCGTCCGGGAGCGTCGTCGAGACGACGGGGTCAGAGACGGAGACGTGCCGACCGGAGCGCTGGGCCAGCTGGATGACGAAGTCGTTCAGTTCGTCGGCGTCGTAGGTGATGTTCGTCTCGATGTCCGTGTAGCCGTCGTGGTAGACGAAGATGGGGAGGTTCGCCCCGTCACAGGAGATGTCCTCGATGTCCGGGTCGTGCATCAGGGGGTCGATGTGGCCGTAGCCCTGGAAGGAGCGATGTAGGTAATAAAACAGGCGGTAGAACGTCTCGGGTTCGATGACGACGCCGTACTCCTCAAGCCTGGCTTCGAGTTCTTCGGCGAGGACGCGCTCCGGGTCGGTGTCGACGTCGTCGCGGTAGATGAGCGGGATGCGGATGTCCTCGAACAGACGGTCGAGCAGTTCTCGCTCGATGTCGGTCAGCGACGGCTCGACGACCTGATACAGGTGCTCGTCGCGGTCCGGGTCGTGGTTGATAGAGGCAAAGGCGAAGGGGGCGTTCAGCCAGTAGCGTTCGACCTCGTTGTAGCCGTTCAGGCCGTCGAACTCGACCAGCGTCCCGTGGCGGCTGGGGTCGTAGTTTGCCGTCGGAACCGCTGACCCGCTCAACACCGTCGCGGTCCGCGAGAGCCACGACTGGATGTGGCCGAGAGGGTCCGAAACGAAGGCACCGGGTTCGGGAGATTCTGGGTTCGACATCGGTGGTTCAGTGGGGAGCACACAGTGCTCCGCGGAATATACCTCTGCTATCGTATCCACCTACTTAAATTCGCTCGCCAAATTATCAGGAGTATAATCGCCAGCGGTCGGACGAACGGGACCGGACTGGCTGTCACGCGCGGTCGACAGTCAGCAGCAAATAGGCGAACACGAGGGCGACGAGCGCCCCGATGGGGACGGTGATACCGGGGAACGACGTGATGAACAGCCCGCTGGCCGCGAGCGTGAGGACGCCAACAAGCCCGAGCAGCCCGCCGAACAGTCGCACTGGGTCCATAGGGAGAACCGCTTCAACGCGGTCCTCAGCGGCGTAGTAGTAGAGGCTGAGGCCGAGCGGGAACAGGAAGCCGACCAGGGCCGCGACCCCGAGTGTCCCGGCGAGCGCAAGCGGCTCCGACTCCTGGAACGCGGTGACCTGCCACGCCCAGAGAAACGGCCGCTCTCCGGGGAGCGTCGCTCCGAAGATGAACTGGAACCGGAACGGAAGAAAGCGAAGCCCGACGACAGTCACCCCCTCAATCTCGAACAGCGACACCGACCACGGGGCCAGCCCCACGAGCCACGTCGCAAGCACCGCGAACTCGCCCGCGTACTCTGATTTCACCCATGCCATACTACTGTCAGAGGGTGGGCCGGTCCGGTAAAAGCTACCGATACCGACAGTCGGTGCGCCGTTACGTTCATTTGGCCAGGCCACGTACCTGTAAACACCGGAATGAGGCGTGATTACTTCACCGTCGACATCCAGGCTTCGGCCACCGACAACGACGACCCGACGATAGCGATTGTATACGATGGGCCGACAGGAGAGCTCCGCGAGCGCCTCAGTAAAGTAGACGGCGGCACACTCGGTGGCGAGGAGATCGACGTGACCTTCCGCCGCCAGCCCGAAAGCGACGGGGTGCTTTCGCTGACGAACCGCCTCACCGGTGAGTACATCTTTGAGGCGACAGCACCGACAGCGGACATCGACGCGCTCGTTTCCGCGGCGGACGCTCAAGAAGACCCACAGTTTACAGTCCGTCTCACCGACGGCGAGGGCGAGTCACGAACCTACGAGCTACGGACGCTGCTCGTCTACGACCACGACGGGAGCCTCCTGCGCGGGCAGAGCCTGATTCCCGGCGGCGTCGAGTTGTAACCCGCTACAGCCGCTCGACAATCGCCGGGAGCACCTGCGTGACATCCGCACGGAGCACATGGGCCGCACTCGCGTCACGCGGCGTCTCCTCGTAGTTTACCACGACCAGCGTACTGTCTCCCTCAGCCGCGATTTTCGGAAGCAATGAGGCGGGCTGGACCGACAACGACGAGCCAACCGCCAGAAACACGTCACTGTCCCGTGCGAGACGCTGGGCCTCGTTCATCGCCACGTCGGGCATTGGTTCGCCGAACAGCACCACATCGGGCCGGTAGACGCCGCCGCAGTCACAGCGTGGCGGCAAGTCGCTGCTTTCGGCGGCCTGTTCGAATACCACTTCCGCGTCCCGGCGGTGACCGCAGTCATCACAGACCACGCGCCGATGGGTTCCGTGCAGTTCGACGACCCGGTCCGTCCCGGCGGTGTCGTGCAGCCCGTCGATGTTCTGCGTGAGCACGGCGTCGAGGTGGCCGTCCGCTTCAAGCGCCGCCAGCGCCTCGTGGGCGGCGTTGGGCTCGGGGTCGATGTCGCCGTAGATGGCCTCTCGAAGCGAGAGTCGGTCCGCCCAGAAGCCCGCTGGGTCGGCGTCGAGCCGACGGCGGTGGAAGTCCGCCGGGTCGTGGCGCTCCCAGATACCGTCGTCGCCGCGAAAGGAGGGGATGCCCGACGCCGTCGAGACGCCCGCGCCGGTGAGCGCGACAGCAGTTTCGGCGGTGCGAAGCGCCTCGGCAACCGCATCGAGCGTTTCGCCGTCAATATCGTCGATCCCGTGCCTGTCGTCGGCCATACGCTTGCTTCGGGGTCCAGCGCTGTGGGTCTATTGGATTGAACGGGACAGCAGGGACGACCGTGGATGCGCCTTCGTGTTTCGAGCCTCTATACTGCAACTGGATACCACCGCGTGCGTTTATAGTAACAATTGAAACGATTTACACACTAATCGCACTGCTGTCGTGCGATCAGGTGTGCATTGATTTTCAATAGCTACTATAGCTCGCTCTCGCTACCCACAGTAAACTGGGACTACCTGCTTGGTCGCAAGAAGAGAAACGGACGGATTTAAATCGCCACCGCTCGCCTTTCTGCATGACATGCGCTTGCACGAATACCAGGCGAAGCAAGTCTTCGCTGACGCGGGCATCCCGACGCCCGCCTCGCAGCTGGCCGAGACAGTAGATGAGGCCGTCGACGCGGCCGAGGAAATCGGATATCCGGTCGCCATCAAGGCACAGGTCCACGTGGGCGGCCGCGGTAAGGCCGGCGGCATCAAACTCGTCGAGTCCAAGGAGGAGGCCCGCGAGGCCGCCGAGGACATCATCGGGATGGACCTCAAGGGCTACCACGTCTCGAAGGTGCTTGTCGAGGAAGCCGTCGACTTCGTCAACGAGCTGTACGTCGGCGTGACGATGGACCGCGGCGAGGGCCGCCCGGTCGCAATGGTCTCGACGAAAGGTGGCGTCAACATCGAGGAGGTCGCCGAAGAAGACCCCGACGCCATCGCCCGCGAGCACATCGACCCGGCCTTCGGAATGCACCCGTTCCAGGCCCGGAAAGTCGTCTACGAGGCCGGTGTCGACCGCGAGGTCGCAAACGACGTGGCGAGCGTCCTCACGACGCTGTACCAGCTCTGGGACGACCGCGACGGCGCTGACACGGAAATCAATCCGCTGATGATTACCAGCGATGACGAGGTCATCGCGGCCGACGCCGTCATGAACGTCGACGGTGACGCCCTGTTCCGCCAGCCCGAAATCGCGGAGATGGGCGAGGAAGCGGCGGAAGGCGATGAACTCGAACAGAAGGCCGACGAGTACGGCTTCGATTACGTCCGACTCGACGGCAACGTCGGCATCATCGGCAACGGTGCGGGCCTCGTGATGACGACGCTGGACCTCGTTGATTACTACGACGGCGAGCCCGCCAACTTCCTCGATGTCGGTGGCGGCGCGAAGGCCGACCGTATCGCAAACGCGCTCGATATGGTGTTCTCCGACGAGAATGTTGATTCGGTCGTGTTCAACATCTTCGGCGGTATCACCCGTGGTGACGAGGTCGCCAACGGCATCAATCAGGCGCTGGAGCAGTTCGACGAGATCCCGAAGCCGGTCACCGTCCGACTCGCAGGGACCAACGCAGAGGAGGGGATGGAAATCCTGAACGAGGATCTGGTGACGGTCGAGCACACGCTGGAGGACGCCGTCCAGCGTGCGGTTGAGTACGCAAAGGAGGTGGAAGCATGAGTGTTCTAGTCGACGAAGACACGCGCGTCGTTGTACAGGGAATTACCGGCGGTGAAGGGAAGTTCCACACCGAGCAGATGCTGGAGTACGGCACGAACGTCGTCGCCGGCGCAGTGCCCGGCCGCGGCGGGCAGGAAGTCGCTGGCGTGCCGGTGTTCGACACCGTGCAGGGCGCGGCCCGTGAGGCCGATGCGAACGCTGCCGTCGTGTTCGTGCCGCCGGCCTTCGCTGGTGACGCCTGCTTCGAGGCGCTTGATGCGAAGGGTATCGACCTCGTTGTCGCCATCACCGAAGGCATTCCGACCCAGGACATGGCCCGGGTCTACCGCAAACTGCAGGAGACCGACACGCATCTCGTCGGTCCGAACTGCCCCGGTGTCATCACGCCCGGCGTCGCCAAGCTCGGCATCCTCCCGGGGAACATCTTCTCGTCCGGGAACGTCGGTCTCGTCTCCCGCTCGGGGACGCTGACCTACCAGGTCGTCGACAACCTCACCAACCGCGGCATCGGCCAGTCGACGGCCATCGGTATCGGCGGCGACCCCATCATCGGGACGGACTTCATCGGCGCGCTCGAACAGTTCGAGGCCGACCCCGACACCCACGCCGTCGTGATGTGCGGCGAAATCGGCGGTGAAGACGAGGAAGAGGCCGCCCGCTACATCGGCGAGCACATGGACACGCCGGTCGCCGGCTTCATCGCCGGTCGGACCGCACCGCCCGGAAAGCGCATGGGCCACGCCGGCGCTATCGTCTCCGGTTCCGGTACCGGGACCGCGCAGTCGAAGATTACCGCGCTAGAGGACAACGGCGTCCCTGTCGGTGACACGCCGGAGGAAGTCGCCGACCACGTCGAAGACCTGCTGTAGGGCACCGTCGGTTTCTTACCGCCTGTTTTCGTAGTAGCACGGGATGACGCCTGCTCGTGGCACCGTCTATCTCGTGGCCGGTACCGAAGCGACTGACCTGGCTAAGGCACTCTCCGAAGCACTGACGACGGACGAGACAACCGCCGAGGCAGTCCCAGACACGAGCACCGTACAGGACCGGCTGAACGACGGGGACGTCAGGGGTGTCGTTCTCGGTGACGACGGTGAATACAACGGGGTTGCGGCATTCGAGGAACTGCGGGCAGGCGGGACTGAGATTCCGATTGTGCTTGTCGGGACCAACCCCGAACCGGACCGGGTCACCGAGGCGCTCCGGGCCGGCGTCACCGAGTATGTGACCGCGGAGACGCCGGCATCCCTGCTGGCCGCAAAGCTTGACGCGTACGCGACGCGGTGGCCGACTGACTGGCGGGTCGGTGCCAGACAGTGGGACGAGATTTCAAGCGGCGTCTCTCATGACGCGAAGAACCCGCTGAACGTCGTCATGGGCCGGTTAGAGCTACTGGACATCGGTGAGCCCCACGAAGATGCCCTGTTTCGGTCCGTCGACCGAGTCGAGTCGCTGCTGACCGACCTCTCTCGCATCGGAAGCACCGCATGTCCTGTCTCGGAAACCGATTCGCTTGCACTGGCTGACGTAGCCACTGAGGTCTGGGCCGCAGCAAGCTACGAGGACGCGACGCTCGAAGTACAGACGGACGCGGCTATTGACGCCGAACACGACCGACTGCAGTTGCTGCTTCGCGAACTGTTCGACAACGCGGTCGCACACAGCGAGGGACCGGTGACCGTCACCATCGGTGCCACTGATTCGGGATTCTACGTGGCCGATGACGGCCCGGGAATTCCCGAAGCGGACCGCGACAAGGTGTTTGAACAGGGCTTTGGGACAACGCGGGAGGGTGAGGGGTACGGACTGTTCCTTGTCGACACCGCGGCGAGAGCCCACAGGTGGACCGTGTCGGTCGATGAGAGCGAATCTGGCGGCACGCGGATCGACGTGACGACGGGCTAGCGGTTTTGTCACATATAGCAGAGTGGTGAGTCGGAGACACAGTGGCCGAAGTATCTGGCCCCGAACTGGCCTTTGCCGGGATGTGTACATGGATAGTCAGCTCTGCCACGCTTTACTGTCCGAGATGTGAGATGTATGTGACACCGAAAACCGACGGACGGCAGCCGACCGGTACCTTCCGTCAACGGAAAGAAGCGGCCGTGAACGTTCCGGTATCGCTATAAGGGATGAATCTGTATTTTCGAATATGCCTCATATTTGTCGGAACTGCAAGCGGACCTTTGGCACAGAGCTCGAACTCGAACTCCACCGCGACACGTGTTCGGACGGGCAGCTCTACTGTGACGAATGTGGCGACCGGTTTACCGAACGAGCGGCCACAGAAGATGGCTGGCACTATCGATGTCCGAACGATGACTGCGACGGCACCGGCATTGACGACGACATCCACAAAGTATCGGACGCACGCGTAACCAAGCAGTAGCTGGTAGAAAGAACAGGCCGGGACGGTAGCTGTCGGACGACAACGATTGGACATATGTCGCTCGCCTGTTCAGTTGGCCAGTAGCGGTAAATGCACGTCTCACAAACAAATGCGGAAGTGACACACCCAGATCGCCGCTCAGACCGCCTGCCAGCCCTTATTCAGGGAGTCGGGTTTTTCTTCCTCCTCGGAGGTGTGGGTAACTATTTTTATTTTTCTGACGCTGGACTGCCAGCCCTTTTGACGGCAGATTTCGTGGTCAGTATGCTGGCAGTTGTGCCGTTTGCAGCAGCGATCATCGTCGGCGGGTTCTGGCTCGAGAACTCGAAGATTGACCCGAACCAGTATCGGCGTATCGGGGTCTGGTTCGCTGGCGGACTGGTCGCTTTTTTGTTGTTGAATGTGGTGATGATTTTCACCTGGCCGACGGGGTCGCTGGGTGAAGACATCGGCTGGGCACTGTTCGCGGCTGTCGTCGGCGGCGCTGGCGGCCTTGTGATGGGTATCTTCGAGGCACGTGCGATATCCCGGGCTGTCGAGGCCGAGCGGCAGCGACTCCAACGGGAGGCCATCGAGCAGCGCAACGAACGGCTCGACGAATTCGCCGCCGTTGTGGCACACGACCTCCGGAACCCGCTCAACGTCGCGTCTGGGCAGGTCGAACTCGAACGAATGGACCGCGACTCGAAGCACCTGCAGGCGGCTGCAACAGCGATGGACCGGATGGAAACGCTCATTGACCGGACGCTAACGCTGGCCCGGAGCGGGCACGTCATCAGCGATACGGAGACCGTTGCTCTCGCAGAACTGGTCGACGGCTGCTGGGAGGCCGTGCCGACGATGGATGGGACGCTAGAAAACGAGGTAACAGCCGTCATCGACGCTGACCCGGATCGGCTCCGTCACCTGTTCGAGAACCTGTTTCGGAACGCCGTGGAACATGGTTCCACAGGCAGTCAGACGGAGTCCGACGACAGTGTCGAGCACGGGTCCACGGGCAGGCAGTCACCGTCAGCGGACACTCTCGAACGTGGCAGTGTTGACCTGACGGTCCGTGTCGGCGAGATGGCTGGTGGGTTTTACGTCGCCGATAACGGCTCCGGAATCCCGCCCGCCAAGCGTGATGCAGTGCTTGACGACGGCTACACCACCACTGACGGCGAAGGCGGGCTCGGACTGGCAATCGTCCAGCGCATTGTCGAAGCCCACGGCTGGGAAATCGACATAACTGAAAGCGACGAGGGCGGGACACGCTTTGAAATCACGAACGTCACGAAAACACCTCGCTCCGACGAAGACACCGACACGCGCTCGAAGACACCGATTCAGCCCTGATGCTCGGCGCGGTCGCTGCTTACGCGTCGCGTTGTTGTGCCAGAGTGGCGATCCGCTGGCACGCTCGGGCACACACCGGGGCGTAGCCAGTTGCCAGCGGGGGAATTTCGAACCCGACGACGGAGCCACCGGCCCGTTCTTCGACGAAGTGTCCAGTCGCCGGAAGCCGTGCGACGGTCCACGTCCAGCGGTACGGCGTACATGCTGTCACTTCAAACGGGAGCCACACCGCACCAGCAACGCGAACGCGGCCGGTCGTCCCATCGTCGATATACCGGGTCGCTGTTTCGACGGCTGTGACAGACGGCCCCCAGTCTGCCCAGCAGTCGGTGTCGGTCAGGACATTCCACACGGTGTCGACCGACGTGTCGACGTCGTGCCGGACGACCAGCCGCTGTCCGTCCGGTGTTTTTTCAAGCGAAACGCTGCTCGTTCCCAGTTCGAGTGCCATTATCAGAAGCAATAGGCCGGAGCCAAGGTATAGGTTAGTTCACTCGTAATCAATCGGCAGATGATTGACGCCCGTGATATTCGGAAGGAGTACGGCGGTTTCGTCGCTGTACAGGGCAGTTCGTTTTCAGTCGACCGCGGCGAAGTGTTCGGTATCATCGGGCCAAACGGGGCCGGCAAGACAACGACACTAAAGATGCTTGCGGGCCTGCTGGAGCCGACGAGCGGCTCCGCCGAGATAGCGGGACTCGATACCGAAACCGCGGAGATGCGCCAGCAGCTGGGCTTTCTGCCCGAGGAATCGCCGCTGTACGAGGAGATGACGCCGATCTCCTACCTGAAATTCTTCGCCGACCTCTACGACGTGGACCCGGACGTGGCCGAGGAACGGATGCACGACACGCTGGACGAACTCGAACTCGAACACCGCGACCGAAAGCTCGGCGATATGTCCAAGGGGATGAAACGGAAGGTCGCCATCGCTCGCTCCCTTATCAATGACCCTGACGTGCTCATCTACGACGAGCCGGCGTCGGGGCTGGACCCGTTGACGACGAACTACGTCATCGAGTTCACTGAGCAGTTGGCAAAGGAAGGCAAGACAATCGTCTTCTCGGCGCACAACCTCTTTCACGTCGAATCTATCTGTGACCGGGTCGTCATCATGAATGAGGGCGAAATCGTCGCCCGCGGCGACCTCGAAGAACTCCAGGCCGAGTACGGCCACACGCGGTATCACGTCTACACGACAGTCGACGTGCCCGACGCAGTACAGGAGAACGGGTCGTACAAGCGGGTCGTCGAGAGCATGGACGCCGTCGAAGCGACGCGAGAACAGGCGGAGTCAAACGGCGGTGACGTGGTCGACATACGGACGGAGGAGTCCAGCCTAGAGGAGGTGTTCCTCAACGTCGCTGAGGCCGGCACTCGCGGCACGCGGTACGTCGAGGAGGACGCGGAGTAGATGCAACTGGATAAGCTCCTGCGCGTCGCGAAGTGGGAGGTGACAAAAAACGCCGGCGGTGTCGACAAGCGGACCATCGTCGTGATGGCGCTGTCCCTCGTTGCGATGGGCGCGGTCGCCGCGATAGCCGTCAGTGGCGGCACCGGTGCGGGGATGGACGACGGCATCTACCGGATCGGCGTTGACGACGACAGTCCATACTACGGCGTCGCGGCCGATGATTCGACCTTCGATATCCGTGAGCCGGACCCAGCAGCCATCGAACGACGCCAGCAGGAACTCCTGTATCGGGGGATACGGCTTCAGAACGTGCCACAGACAGCCAAAGAGCGGGCTGCGCTTACCGAACTCCGCGACAGCACGGCGCAGTACAACGACCGGACGCTCGCTCGGGACGACAACCAGACCGCCGCGTTCCCCGTTTCTGTGACGCTTGTCTACGAGCAACAGTCGGGGAGCAGCCAGCTCGACCCCCGGAGCGGCGACAGCAGTGACGGGTCTGGCTCCTCGGACGGCGGCACCAGTGTCGCCGATGAGGGAGAGACGAGTGCTTCGAGCGGGAGCGATTCGGACACCAGTGGCAGTACTGGAACGGGCGACGGCAGCAGCGATGATAGCGACGGAAGCAATGGCGATAGCTCGGCAACGGGCGATGAAAGCGATAGCAGCGGTAGCAGCCAAGAGACCGTCGACAGCAATGTGAGCACCAGCGACTCGGTCGCGAGCGGCGGCGGTGACGGCGGAACCGCCGGTGGCAGCGGCGCAAACCTCGGCGCTATCGGCGCACGGTTGACCGGCGACGTGCAGGGTGGCACTCCCTCCGATATCTCGCCGCCGTTCCCCTTCGAGTCGCTCGTGCTTGCCTTCCTCTACATCGTGCCGATGAACTTCGTTATTCAGGCCTACGGCTCGTCGATGCTCTCGGAACGGTTGAACCGCCGCGGTGAACTCCTGCTGGTGACGCCGGCCTCGCGGGGCGACATCATCGGCGGCAAGACACTCCCGTACCTCGCGGGCGCTGTCGGCGTGGCGGCGCTCATCACCGCGGCGCTACGGTTCGGGAACATCGCGCCAGCGGGGAGTTACGTCGCGGTGCTGGCGGTGGTCCCGCTCGTCGTCCTCTTCCTCTCGGCGACGTTCTGCGGGGCGATGTTCGCCCGCTCGTTCAAGGAACTCACCTTCGTGACGGTGACCATTACGGTGACGCTGACCTCCTACGCGTTCGTTCCGGCCATCTTCACCGACGTGACGCCGATTGCGCTCATCTCGCCGCTGACGCTGGTCGTGCTCGACCTGACTGGCCAGTCCGTCGGGCTCTCGTCGTTCGTCTTCTCGACGACACCGCCGCTCCTGACCGGACTGGTGTTGTTCGGTCTGGGGGCCGGTCTCTACCGAGAAGAAGATATGTTCACTCAGCGGCCGATTCCGCTGAAGGTGCTCGATGCGCTGGCTGGTGGTATCAACTCCCGCCGGAGCGCGTTAAAGATGAGTATCGTCCTGTTACCGCTGGTCATCGTCGCCGAACTGGCGGCCATCGCGTTCCTGTTCGTCCTTGACTCAGTATCGCTGAACGTCTTCGGGACGAACCAGTCGCTCGGCATCGTGCTCGTGCTCGGCGTCATCGTCGTCATCGAGGAACTGGCAAAGAGCCTGCACGTCTACGCCGGCTACGAGCACGCCCGCTACGATCGGACGCTCCGGTCGGCGCTCGGCACCGGTGCGCTCTCCGGACTCGGCTTCTTTATCGGGGAGAAAGGGCTGCTTATCGCCAGGCTGTCAGACCTTGAGAGCCTGCCTATCGGCGAAGCTGCCCTGCAGGGCGCAACGTTGCCCGCCGGCCTGCCGCTGTGGGTTGCAGGGCTCCTGTTCTTGCTCCCGCTGGCGCTGCACACGGTGACAGCAGCCATCTCATCGGTTGGCGCGAGCCGCGGGCGACGGGCCTACGTCGCTGCGCTAACTGTGGCTATCGTCGTCCACTTCGCCTACAACTTCACGGTGGTGAGCACCCTTGTCTGAGGACCGCCCCCTCTGGCGCGACCCGCGGGTCGTCATAGCCCGGCGGGATATCCGGTCGCTCTCCCGGGAGAAGACTATCGTGCTGGCGTTGCTCATTCAGCTGTTCGTCGCGGGGTTCTCCTCGTTCCTCGTCGTCGGCCTCACGTCGCTGTACGACCCCAGCTCGGTCGCAGCCGGCGAGGTGGAGATGGCCGTCACCGGCGACGCCCGCGAGGAGCTGGAGGCCGCGGCCGCTGAACAGGACGGGACCAGCGTCACCGCCTTCGAGAACGAGGCCGCCGCACAGCGGGCGTTCGACCAGCGACGGGTAGATGCGATACTTCGCGGCCAGTACGTGCCGTCAACGAGCGGGCCGGGGGAGCAGATAGCAGTCACTGCCATCGTCCCCGAAGGGAGCATCCAGTCGACGCTTATTGTCGTCGAAGTGCGCCGGGTCCTCAGCGCCCTAGAGCGTCAGGAGCGACTGGAGCGGACGCCGTATCTCGACCAGCCGCCCGTGCCGCTCCCGGACACCGTCAGCGCGAGCCAGTACTTCGGGTTCACCTACACCATTCTGATTCCGCTGCTCCTGTTCCTCCCGCCGTTCATCAGCGGCTCGGTGGCCGTCGACACCGTCACCGAGGAACTCGAACGTGGGACGATGGAACTGCTCCGTGTGGCCCCGGTGTCGCTGCTCGACATCATTGACGGAAAGGCGCTCGGGATGGTGTTGCTTGCCCCTGCACAGGCTCTCATGTGGCTTGCGCTGCTGTCGACGAACGGTATCGCCGTTTCGAACCCGGCGGCGATTCTGCTATTCATCACGGCAGTCACCGTCGTTGTCGTGACGCTCGGGGTCGTGCTGGGCATCACGCTCCAGAACCGTCGCCCGGCGCAGTTACTGTTCTCCGTGCTTACCCTCGTGCTCTTTGGCGGAGCCGTACTCCTCCCGGAACACCCGGCAACGACGGTGGCGAAGCTTGCGGTCGATAGTCCAACCCTACTGACCTACAGCCACGTCGGCGGGGCGGTCCTGCTGGCGGTTGCCGGCTACGCCGTCGCCAGAGTGTACATCGGGCGAGTCGCAGCCGAATCACTGTAACCGACGGCGAACTTTTTTCGCCAGCGCGGACGCGAGTCCGAGCATGGAGTACACGACACTCGGGTCGACTGGCATGGAGGTCAGCCGGCTCTGCCTGGGCTGTATGAGTTTCGGCACCTCAGAGTGGCGCGACTGGGTGCTCGACGAGGACGAGAGCCGCGAGGTCATCGAGCGGGCCATCGACCTCGGCATCAACTTCTTCGATACGGCCAATATGTACTCGATGGGCGAGTCTGAGCGCGTCCTCGGGACCGTTCTCGATGACTACGACCGCGACGGGCAGGTCGTGGCGACGAAGGGGTACTTCCAGATGGACGAGGACAACCCTAACTCCGGCGGGCTCTCGCGGAAGGCCATCGAGCAGGAACTGTCGAACTCGCTTTCCCGGCTCGGGATGGACACCGTCGACCTCTATCAGACCCACCGCTGGGATTACGACACACCCATCGAGCAGACGCTCCGGGCGCTGGACGACGCCGTCCGGCGGGGACAGGCGCGGCACGTCGGCGCGTCGTCGATGTGGACCCACCAGTTCGCCGATGCGCTCCGGACGAGCGAGCGCGAGGGGCTGGAGCGGTTCGAGACGATGCAGAACCACTACAATCTGCTGTACCGCGAGGAGGAACGCGAGATGCTGCCGCTGTGTGACAAAGAGAACGTCGGCGTCATCCCGTGGAGTCCGCTGGCCCGGGGCTATCTCACCCGGCCGCACGAGCAGGTCGAGGAGACGGTCCGGGGCGAGACGGACGACTACGCCCGCGAACACCCCTACTACGAGGGCAACGGCCGCGAGGTCAACGAGCGCGTACAAGAGTTGGCCGACGAGTACGACGCCTCGATGGCACAGATAGCGCTGGCATGGGTGCTCGACAAGGAGTGGGTCGACGCACCGATTATCGGGACAAGTAGCCTCGAACACCTCGAAGAAGCGGTTGCAGCGCTCGAAATCGACCTCTCAGAGAGCGACGTGGAGTGGCTGGAGGCCCCCTACGAGCCGGTTCGGGTGTCAGGCCACGAATAATACTGTCGGCTGTCCGCCCGTGGGAGTTTCGCCGCCCCAAGCGAGTGTCCTGAAACGGGTACAGACAGCGGTTTATCCCGGCGAAATTGTTAAGATACAGTAAAATCAAACCTAGCATGAGGAAAGGTAACAATGACCAACGCTCGGGGGCCGAGCAGCGAGACACTCGAGGAAACGGCGGGCGGTGACGCCTGCGTTTGCTCGATAGGCAATGCAGCCGAACACTACATGACCGGGATACTGGGGCTCGTCGCGACGCTCATCGTCGGTCTGCAGGCCTATCCGTGGCTACAGTCTGTCGCCGATACCACGTCGTATCTCGGGCCGACGTGGCTGGTGTTTAGCTTCGCCGCGATATGGCTCGTCTGCTGGATCGCACTGGAAGTCGCCTGGGAGTGGCGTGCTGGGCGCGTCCACCTGTTGTGACAGATAGTCAGTTGCGAACGCCAGCCGCGGCGCGCTGCATCCCTTCGAAGTCGTCGTCGGAGTAGGCGATGAGTCGCACGTCTGTCAAGGATTCGGGCTGATACTCCTCGATGACAGCACAGATGATGTCGATACCCTCCTCAAAATCGAACCCAGCGATGCCACAGCCGATGGCCGGGAAAACGACTGATTCACAGTTTAGCGCGTCTGCTTCAGCCAGTGCATTTCGGGTTGCGTCGCGGATGCTTTCAGCGGTTGACTGACCACCCGGTGGCATCGCGGCGGCGTGGATAACGTACTCGGCGTCGAGGTCGTAGGCGTCGGTCGTGGCGACACCGCCGAGGTCGACCGGGCCTTTCGCGACGGCCTCGTCGTTCAGGCCCGACCCGGCCGCACGCTTGAGCGCCCCCGCGACGCCGGAGCCCATCCGCAGACTCGTGTTCGCCGCGTTGACCAGTGCGTCCGCCGACTGTGCAGCGATGTCGCCCTGGATTACCTCGAACTCCATATGCGATGCTGGGAGCGGCACTGACAAAGTTTTAGTGCTGACACGACCGGCCGCTCTTATGGTGTCTGTCACCGCGCCCCACAACAGGCAGAAACCCGTCTAGTTCCTATGGACAGGTATGGACCTGCTGACGATGACGTGGCGGGACGTGGGGTTCATGCACTGGCCGGTCGAGCCTGACAGTGTCCAGACGACACTGCCGGACGGGCTCGATGTCGACACGTACGACGGGCAGGCATGGCTCAGTGTGGTCCCGTTCCAGATGGCGGACATCAGACCGCGCGGCAGTCCAATCGGGCGGTCCTTCGGCGAGCTAAACCTCCGGACCTACGTGGTCGCCGACGGGACGCCAGGGGTGTACTTCTACAACCTCGACGCCGACGACCGGCTCAGCGTGACGCTGGCCCGACAGCTGTTCCAGCTGTCCTATTATCAGGCGTCGATGCAGGTCCGGACCGACGGCGACAGCGTCGAGTTCTGGAGCCGGCGGACCAGTTCGCGGGCCCCACCGGCGGATTTCCACGCCACCTACGAGCCGACTGAGCCGCCGTCGACACCCGAACCGGGCTCGGTGGAGTCGTTCCTGGTGGAGCGGTACCGCTTCTATGCCGCGAGCGACGACGGGACGGTGTACTACGCCGACATCGACCACGAGCCGTGGCCGCTTCAGCGCGGGCAGGCAGATATTCGGACGAACGGCCTGTTCGCCGCGTCGGGGTTCGACAGGCCCGACGGCGACCCGCTCGTTCACTACTGCGCCGAGATACCGGTGACTGCGGGGCGGCTCCACCGGCTCGACGGGGTTGCCCAGTACACTGATTAGCGTGTCGCCCCCAGTGACTGTGTGGTCGCCCTCCGTCCGCTGCAGGTCACGTTAGACGACGTGTGCTTCTGTCACTGGCCGGTCTCCGAGGCAGCGGTACGAGCGGCAGTTCCTGACTGGCTCACCGTCGAGACGGCCGATGGCGACGCCTGGGTGTCGGCCGTCGTGGCGACTGTCGACCGCGTCGAGACGTTTGGTATCGAGGTCGCCGGGCCGTCTGAGTTGCTCACGGTTCGGACCTACGTCCGCGGCCCAACCGGTCAGCGCGGGGTCTGCGTGCTCGGGCTGTTCGGTGACGACAGGCGGACGGCGACAGCGGTCTCCGAACTGTTTCGTATCACAGTGGGAGATGCCGTCCCGCGGATGCTCTCAACGGCTGACCGTCGCCGGGTCCTTGATGCCGGCAACAGGCGGCTGTTCGAGTGCCGGTACACAGCCGGTGGTGACCCAGTGGCTATCCCGCCGGACTCGCTGGCCTCGTTCCTCGTCGACCGGCAGCGTTACTTCACAACGGGACGCTTTGGGACACGGCTCGTCGGCAGCGTCGGCCACGACCCGTGGCGACTCGACCGCGTTGACGCCACTGTGACCGGGTCTGTACTCTCACTAGTTGACATATCGGCCCGTAACTCGGACCCACTGGTTCATCACAGTCCTGCGCTTCGAGTGTCAATTGCCCCACCGGTACCGCCATAGCCGGGACCAGCGGGCAACCTGGCTCCCTTGAAATATAAGTACGGACAGACCGTTGGGGGGATAAGGACCTTGCCGCCCATATGACATCTGAAACTAATATACGGACGCTTGTTGTTGACGATAGCGATTTTTTCGCAGAGATGACCGCTGATACGCTCACGCAACAACACGACATTGAGTCCGTCGCTGCAAACAGCGCTGCGGAAGCGCTGGAACGGCTCGAGGGGGGCGGGTTCGACTGCGTCGTCAGTGACTACGAAATGCCCGAAATGGACGGGCTGGAGCTCCTTGAGGCGATCAGAGAGACAAACCCGTCTATCCCGTTCATTCTCCTGACCGGGCGAGGAGACGAGGAGACAGCGAGCGCGGCTATCGCGGCGGGCGTCGCCGACTACCTCCTGAAACTCGAAGTCGTCGAAGACAAACAGTACGGTCGGCTGGCAAACCGGATCGAGAACGTCGTCTCACAGGAGCGAACCCGCAAGAAGTTCGAATCGCTTGTGTCGGACTCACCAGACGGTATTGTCCACCTGACGACTAACGGAACCATCCTCTCAGTGAACCCTTCGATGGCAGGCAGGCTGGGTGGTGACCCCGACACGCTCGTCGGCCAGCAACTGAGTGCGGTGATGGACAGCGAGGCGGCCAACCAGCGTCTCGAAGCCGGGAAAAGCGCGGTCGAAAACGGGACTGCGACACGCTCCGAGGACGCTGTCGGAGGCCGACATTACCACAACCAGTACATCCCCGTCGACAGCCATCGCAAGGCCGATACCTTCCAGCTGGTCTCACGCGATATCACTGAACGTGTCGAGCGTCAGCGCGAACTGGAGCGCCAGAACGACCGACTCGAGGAGTTTGCCAGCGTCGTCAGCCACGACCTGCGGAACCCGCTGAACGTCGCTCAGGGCGCGGTCGACTTGCTCGGGGAGCCCGCCGATAGCGAGGAGGCCGAACTGGTCGCCAAGATCGACCGGTCGCTGGACCGGATGGGCTGTATCATCGAGGACGTACTCACACTGGCGCGACAAGGCCAGACCGTCAGTGATCCACAGGAGACGGAGCTATCGACGCTGGCGTCGACCGCGTGGACCTGGATCGAGGCCGAACAGGCATCCATGTCGGTCGCGTCGAGCACGAAACTCGCCGCCGACAGTGGGCGTGCGCAGGACCTGCTGGCGAACCTGTTCCGGAACGCCATCGAACACAACGACGGCGACGTCGAAATCGAGATCGGATTACTGGAGTCCAACGACGGCTTCTACATCGCAGACAACGGCGAAGGTGTCGAAGGCGACGCCGAGGACGTGTTCGAGATGGGCTATTCCTCGACGAAGGACGGAACCGGGTTCGGCCTGGCTATCGTCGAACAGGTCGCTGAGGCCCACGGCTGGGAAGTGTCGCTGACCGAGAGCGACAGCGGCGGGGCGCGTTTTGAGGTGTCGAGCGTCGAACTACACGACTGAGACGGACTTTTTACTGCCGGGTCCCCAGTAGTGGTAATGACAGTTGCGGGGGCTATCATCGACCTGGACGGAACGGTGTACCACGGAGACACGCTGTTGCCGGGCGCGGCGTCGGCAATTGATGTGTTCAGAGAGCGTGGCCTGGGAATCTGCTTTTTTTCGAACAACCCCATCCACGACGGGAGCGAGTACGTCGAGCGATTGCGTGGGCTGGGTGTCGACGCCCGTGAGGGTGAGGCCTGTTCCTCTGGCGTTGTCACCCGCGAGTACCTCAACGGGTCCCATGCGGGTGACGACGTGTTCGTCATCGGGAGTGAGCCGCTCCGCAGTATGGTCACGGGGACAGAGGCACGGCTGGTCGAGGACCCCGCTGAGACCGACGTGTTGCTGGCCTCCTGGACGGACAGCTTCCACTACCACGACATGATTGACGCGCTCCGGGCTATCGACGAGGAAACCGTTTTCCTCGGAACTGACCCGGACCGGACGTTCCCCGGCGAGGACGGCGACCCGGTCCCCGGCTCCGGGGCGATAATCAACGCCGTTGCCGGCGTCATCGAGCGGGATCCGGACCGGATACTCGGCAAGCCATCGGAGATTGCCGTTCAGGCGGCGCTGGAACGGCTGGACTGTGCCCCAACAGAGTGTGTTATTATCGGCGACCGACTGGAGACAGACATCGCGATGGGCGAGCGGAACGGCATGACGACCATTCTCGTCCGGACCGGCGTGTCCAACGAGCGGTCACTGGAACGGAGCGCCGTAACGCCCGACTACGTCATCGACTCGCTGGGAGACATCGAAGAAGTGCTGACGTCGCTCGACGTGTGACACAGTGCTGGTAATTCACCTGCGACTTTATTTTGACGGCGACCGTACCTTGCAGTGGTGTTTCCAATGGGCAAAGACATCCTCATGATCGCCGGTGACTTCGTCGAAGACTACGAAATAATGGTGCCGTTTCAGGCACTACAGATGGTTGGCCACGAGGTCGACGCGGTGTGTCCCGACAAAGCGGCCGAGGAGACAGTCAAGACAGCGATACACGATTTCCGCGGCGACCAGACCTACATGGAGTCCCGCGGCCACGACTTCGTCCTGAACGCGACGATGGCCGACGTAAATCCCAGTGACTACGACGCACTCGTCGTTCCCGGCGGGCGTGCCCCCGAATATCTCCGGACGTACGACGAGGTGCTGGATGCAGTACAGCACTTCTTCGAGGAGGACAAGCCGGTCGCAGCGCTGTGTCACGGTCCGCAGATTCTCGCCGCCGCCGACGTGCTCGACGGCTACGAGATGACGTCGTACCCGGCCTGTCGCGCCGAGTGTGAGGCCGCCGGGTGTTCGTGGGTCGACGAAGTGGTCACCGACGGCAACCTCGTCACCGGGCAGGCCTGGCCCGACCATCCCGAGTGGCTCGCACAGTTCATGACGCTCCTTGGCGACGACGTGTCCCACGGCGAGCCGATTCCCGCTGACGACTGAGGCCACAGAAGTTTGGTGGGATTCATAACAAACAAATAACGTGGGCGTTTCCCTCCGTTGAGGCGGGTGGGAACTGGCATAGTGCACCATTACGTTCGCCCGCCTCGTTTTCAGCGCTTATAGAATATGATAGATACTAGTAACTGGTTGTGACGACCGGCAGGGAGCCACGGACGTGTCGCAGTGGCACCAGATTTGTTATGCTGGGGAGAGAACAGTTGCGTGTAATGCCCTCCGACACACATTCCACTGATGACCGCGGCTGTCCGAAGTGTGGTCACACCGGCACTGACGTGGGTAGCATCTCGACCACGGGCGGCGGCCTCTCGAAGATGTTCGATATTCAGACCAACCAGTTTCAGGTCGTCACGTGTACAAACTGCGGCTACTCGGAGCTGTACCGTGACACCGGGTCTGGCGGGAGCGACCTGGCAGACATCTTCCTCGGCTAACGATGCCTGCCATGACCGGGCTGTTCCTCGTGGTCGTGTTGCTCGCGGTGGCCGCACCGCTGGCCCTGTACGCGCTGGTTCGAAGCGAGCACGACCAACGCGTCGAGACGGACCGTGAGACCGCCGAACGGCTTGCTCGGCGCGATACAGACGACGAAAGTCGCGTCCGGTGAGTACTCGGGATATCCCATCGACTGTAGGCGTGGGTTGTTCAGACATCGGGACTGTACCACGAGGGTCCAGAACGTCGCAGGCCACGAATAAACTCCAAACAATGGGAAAGTGTACCGATGTCGAACCTTTTATCATAATACTCCCACAACGTCCGACCATGGTTGACAGAGAAGACCTCCGCTCACAGTTCGTTGAGGCGTTCGAGGAAGCAGACTACCCGATATCCAGTCCGATGGACCTCGTCCCGGCACTTCCGGGCGGTCCGTCGACGAAGTTCGAGTCCGGCGATTTCTCGATGACAGCGATGGAACTGAACACGAAGCTCAACGGGGAGTTCCCGTACGAGAGTGTCGACGACTTCGTCGACGACGTCATGGCTTCGCTCGAAGACCAGGACCTCATCTGACGGGCCACACTGGCTCTCGGCCGTTTTACCGGTTTCACGCGATAACTCGCGAGAGTCCCGGACGAACGAGTCGCTAGCCGTTCCGGCGTACCCTTGAGGTTTATCAGGGCAACGTCCCTAGTCAATGTATGGTCGGCTTGCCGGGGATTGAGACGCTTGTTCAGACGTTCGGACCGTTTCTCATCCCCGCAACGCTGTTCGTTCTGGGTGCCATCGGCTATCTGTTCCTGTGGCTGCTGACCCGGAACCGACGCGAAACGTACGCTGCCGACGAGTGACAGCGGGCAGCCAAATGTGGACGGCGCACAATGTTGTTGGAACCGCCAATCTTTTGGGTTAGATTTGTCTAATTTGGTGTATGCTGAGTGCCAAGATGGAGGATTATCTGAAGGCTATCTATCGCCTTGAGCGGGACGGCGACCCGCCGATTGCTCCGTCTACTATCGCCGAGATGCTGGACGTTACGGCACCGACGGTCACCAGTATGGTCGAGAAGCTGGCTGACCGCGGGCTGGTCGAACGCGAGAAGTACAAGGGCGTGCAGACAACGCCGGAAGGCGAGACGGTGGCGCTGGAGATTATCCGCCACCACCGCCTGCTTGAGACGTTTCTCACCGAGCAGCTGGGGTACGACTGGGCCGAGGTCCACGAGGAAGCGGAGGTGCTCGAACACCACATCAGCGAGGAGTTCGAGCGACGGGTCGCGGCAGTCCTCGACGAACCGGAGTTCGACCCCCACGGGGACCCGATTCCCAGCGACTCGCTGGACCCCATCGACGACGAGTCCGCGACGGCGCTGTCAGAACACGGCGAAGGGGGGCGACTTGAAGTTGCACGGGTCCGGGACCGTGACCCCGACGAACTCACGTATCTCTCCGACGCCGGCATCACGCCGGGGACCGTGCTGACTATCGAGGAGGTCGCCCCCATCGGGATGGTGACAGTCCAGCTGGAGAGCGGGTCGTCGGTGTCGCTCCCGGACCACATCGCCGATGCGATTCAGGTCCGCGCACCGGATACGCAGGGCGAAGACGGAGTGAGCCAGGCGTGAGCGACGCGACGTGGCTGACAGTGGTCGCGATAGCGGCCGGTGCGCAGTTGGCGGTCCTCCCCGGCGAGAAGGTCCAGTTCATCATCGCCGGCCTGTCGACGCGGTTCAACCCGTTCCTCGTCGTCAGTGCCGCGGGCACCGCCTTCGCCGGCTGGACGGCACTGGAGATCTGGTTCGGCTCCGCGATCACGTCGGTACTGCCGGGAATCGTTCTCGAAAGCCTCACCGCCGGGATGTTCCTGCTGTTCGCGATACTACTGCTCCGCAGTGCCCCGGCAGCCGGCGCAGAGCAACAGGAGCCTGCGTCCGGCTTCACCACTGACGGCGGACAGCTAGACGTTCGCGTTCCCGTCGTCGACTGGCAAGTACCGAACAAGCTCGGCGGCTTCCTCCCAATCTTTGCGATGATGGCCTTCGGCGAGTTCGGCGACAAGACTCAGCTCATTACAATCACGCTCGCCGCCCAGTACAGCGCCCACGCCAGCGCTATCTGGACCGGTGAGATGCTCGCCATCATTCCGGTGAGCCTCGCCAATGCGCTGTTTTTCCACCGGTTCGCCCATCGGTTCAACCTGCGGAAAGCTCACTTCGTCGGCGCAGGGCTGTTCCTGTTTTTCGCCGCGGACTTCGCCCTGAGCGTGACGATGGGGGTCTCGCTGTGGGAAACGATGGTCTCATCCATCGCGGCGCAGGCGGGCGCCTGAGACGAACGGCTGATTTGAGCGACAGAAGACTTTTCGAGAACGGCTGAACAGTTCCGAGTAATGCCCTCCAGACGTAGCGTTCTCACAGCAGGAACACTCGTTGCACTCTCGGGCTGTGCAGCACTCAGTCCTGCGAGCGCTCGACTCGCTGGCGTACGGCTAACGAACACCTGTTCGGCGACACGTACGTTCGAATTCACGGTCACGGTCGACAGTGAGACGGTGTACGAGGAGACACATACTGTGAGGGCCGCGGAGGACGGTGCAACCGTGGAGCTGGACGATACGCTGCCGGACAGACAGGGCAAGATAACGATAGCGACGGCCATCGCCGGGACCGATATTTCAGAGGAGACAACGTTTGATGATAACAACTGTTACGATGTCATTGTCGAGTACACCGGTGACAACGTCGTCCACTGGCAGAGCGGGCGCAGCGACTGTGACGCATTCCAGTGACTCGCTCATCGGCCAGCGTTTCGTCGCCAGCCGTGGCTCCCGGTTGCAATCATCAACTTCAGTCGAGAAAGTCGTTCAGTCCTGGCTGATAGTGTCGAGTTCTCGCGTTTCATCCGGCGCGCCTGTCTGTCGGACTTTCCCGGCAAAGACCGAGAGGACGTAGATTCCCACTGCGACGAGAACGATGACGCCGCCGGCTGTCGCACCGGCGTAGTACGAGATACCGATACCGAGCAGGACGGCCAGTTCGGCCAGTACAATCGAGACCAGCAGTGATTCCGAGAAGCTCCGGGACACCTGTGTCGCGCCGGCGACCGGGACGACCAGCATGGCCGCGACGAGGATGACGCCCATGATCTGCATCGCGCCGACGACGACGAGCGCCGTCAGCATCACCATAATCCGGTTGTACCAGACGACCGGGATCCCGGCGACGGCGGCGGCAGTCTCGTCGAACGTGACGTACAGCAACTGGTTGCGGGTGAGCGCGACCGTCCCGACGATGACGCTGAACAGCCCGAGCATGATGACCGCGTTCTCGGCGGACACCGTCGAGAGGTTGCCAAAGAGGTACTGATTGATACCGACAGCCAGTCCACCCGCGTTGAGGCTGATGAGGACCGTCCCCAGCGCGAACCCCGTCGAGAGGACAATTGCCATCGACACGTCGTTGTAGGCGTCGGTCGCCTCGGAGATGAGTTCGATGAGCAGCGCTGCGATGACAGCCACGACGACGGCGGTGAGATACGGCGAAACGCTCAGTTCGAGGACGGCGTTGAGAAACAGCCCGACTGCGACGCCAGCGAAGGCTGTGTGGGCGAGTGCGTCCCCGATGAGGGCGAGCTGGCGGTGGACGAGAAAAGTCCCGATTAACGGTGCGATGACGCCGACACACAGCCCAACCAGTATCGCCCGGTACATGAACGTGTACTCTGGGTTGATGAGGTCCAGTCCGGTCAGCTGGTAGAGTAGTGCCAGAAGCCAGTACCACACTTCGAGAATCGGGAGGAACGCCTCGTAGACGCCGCCAGCAGCAAACGCAAGCGTCATCGGTTACCTCCGGTCAGCGACTGCGCACCCGTCCCGAACGCTCTGGCCAGCGCCGCACTGTCGGTGAATTCTGCCGATGGCCCGTCGAAGTATATCTCGCGGTTCAGGCAGATAACGCGCTCCGCGTGTTCGATGACGGCCTGCAGGTCGTGTTCGATGAGCAGGACGGTGATGCCCTCGGCGTGGAGCGATTCGAGCAGTCCGTAGAAGGCGTCGACCGATTCGGTATCCACGCCGACGGTCGGTTCATCCAGAACGAGCAGGTCAGCCTCACCTGCGAGCGCCCGGGCGATGAACGCCCGCTGGCGCTGCCCGCCGGAGAGCTGGGTGATTCGCCGGTCGGCGAACCCCGACATCCCGACGGTATCGATGGCCCTGTCGACGATACGCCAATCGGCCGCGGAGAGACGCCCGAACCCGACGTGTGGGAACCGGCCCATCTTGACCACTTCGCGGACCGTTATGGGCATCTCCCGGCTCGTCCCGGCACGCTGTGCGACGTAGCCGACTCTGGCCCCGTCGTCGAACGCCGTCGCGTCGACGCCAAACAACTCCGCAGTTCCGCTATCCGGTTCCAGAAGCCCGAGCAGCAACTGCATGAGCGTCGACTTGCCGGAGCCGTTCGGGCCGACCACGGCGACGTACTCCCCGGCGTCGATACTGACACTGATGTCTTCAACGACGGGCGTAGACGTGTACCCGAACGACACGTCTGTGAGTTCGACAACGGCTGGCCTGCTCTCGCTCGATTCGGTCGTCGCTTCGTCGGCATCGTCTCGATGGTGTGAGCGCATGGTCATCCTTATTCGAAGTTCCGCCACTTCTCGCTCCAGCCGTCGGGGCCCGCGTCTGCAGGTGCCGTGTTGCCCAGAACGACCTCGAACGTCGGCATATTTATTTGGTAGGCGATTTCCTCGTACCCCCAGCCGTTTTCGACCCACTCCTCACGGACGCCAGCATACGGCGTCACGGGGTAGTAGGCTTCGACCGGTGTCTCGGCGAGGAGCTGCTTTGCAGGCTTGCGCGTCTCGAAGACACCGGCCCCGATGTACCGGATGTCATTGTCCTCGATGACCGCTTTCGCTTCGGTGATGTCCGAGGGCTTCACGTCACCGCTGGCAGCGAGGTTGACCACGAGCGGGCGCATCTCGACGCCGTAACGCGAGCCGATGTACTGGAAAGCGTTGTGCGCCGCGAGCTGGACCACGTTCCTGTCGGCCCGGTCGAAAATATCGGCGTAGTCCGCGTCGATGCGGTCGAGAACGTCCGCGTTGTACGTCTCGGCGTTGTCCCGGAGCGTATCTTCGGCGTCCGGTGCGAGCGCGACCAGCCCCTCGGTAATATTGTTGACCGACTGTTTCGCGCGTTGCGGGTCAAGCCAGAAGTGGGGGTCGCTGGCTCTGTTCTGTCCGACACCCTCTTCGTCGCGGTCGAGACTCGCCGCGAGCGATTCGAGTTCGATACCCTCACGGACGTTGATGAGTTCGGTATCGACGTTGTCGTCTTCGAGGGTCTGAATCGCGCGGTCAGCCCATGGCTGGAAGTCCGGGCCGACGTGAATGAACGCGTCCGCGTCGATGATATCTCGCGTGATCCCAGCGTCCGGTTCCCAGCCGTGGCCGTGCAGTCCAGTCGGAATGAGGTTCTTGACCGTTATCGGCGTCCCGCGGGCGACCTTTCGAGCAAAGTCATAGAAACTGAAAAACGACGCAACCGCGACCGGTCCGTCCGCACCACTGGTGCTGTCGCTGCTATTCGTTGCCGCTTCCGTCCCGCCGCCGGTCAGACAGCCGGCAAAGCCGGACGCAAGGACCCCCGCCCCGGCACTGAGTGCCTGCCTGCGGGTGACCCTACACGACTTATCGTCACAGGGTTGGTTAGTTTCCATGTGTTGCTTGCTGTCGGGAAAGGGTATAATAGTTCTCCTCTAATCAGAGTATTAGACTAATCTAATAAGGCGGGTCACTTGTGGCTGAAATCTACTCGGTGTCACAGACACGAGCGGACACAACACATAAACCGGCGCTCGAAGTTGGTCCGATATGCCCGGACTCGACGACACGGACCACGAAATCCTCCGGTTGCTGCTCGAAGACGCGAGGCGACCATACAGCGACATCGCCGAACGAGTTGACCTCTCGGCCCCTGCAGTTTCGGACCGCGTCGACCGGCTCGTCGAAATGGGACTGATACAGGGGTTTACCGTCGATGTCGACCGCTCGCTGTTACAGGCCGGCGTACCGGTCCTGATCGAGATAGATGCAAAGCCGGGTCGGGCCGCCGATATCGCTGAGTCGGTCAGCGACGCCGACACCATCGAGCGGGTCTATCGAACTGCCGGCGGCCGAGTCGTGCTCGCGGCGACCGTTCCTCAGGCCGACGCGAGCGAACTCCTCGCCGAACACGTCGACCTCGGGGACGTGGACCGCTACGAGGTGCGGATGATTGCGGACAGCGAGTGGACCGCCGGGCTAGGTGCGGCGGAGTTCGCGCCCGACTGTGCGGAGTGTGGCAACACCGTCGATGAAGAAGGCGAGCAGCGCACACTCGACGGAGAGCGATACTACTTCTGCTGTGGGTCCTGTGCAGGGCGATTTGTCGACCAGTACAAGTCGCTGAAAGACGGTGCCTAAACGACGATAGTCTCTTTTGATTGCTGACTTTCCGGCGGTTGGAGTTTGGATACCAACCTAATAGTCTGCTTTGAGATTCGAATCAAAGGGACAAACCGCATGAATACGGAGGACGTACAATGAAACAAGATGAGTGACCGAACCACCCGGCTCGAACTGACGGGGATGAGCTGTGCCAACTGCGCGGGCACTATCGAGGAGTCGGTGGGCGAGCTGGACGGGGTCTCGTCCGTCGACGCGAACTACGCTACCGACGGGGGGAGCGTCGAGTACGACCCTGACGTGGTGTCACTGGCTGATATCGTCGCCGCCGTCGAAGACGCTGGCTACGGCGTGGCGACGGAGACGGTGACCGTCGGTATCACCGACATGTCGTGTGCGAACTGTGCAGACGCCAACGAGGAGGCGCTGGAAGGGACCGCGGGCGTCATCGACGCCAGCGTGAACTATGCCACCGACGAGGCCCAAGTCACCTACAACCCGGCCGACGTGTCACGTGCGGACCTCTACGACGCTATCGAATCCGCCGGCTATACACCCGTAAGGGAGGACAGTGGGAGTGCAAACGGCGACGGCGACGATGGTGAGCAGTCCGGCGCTGACCGCCGTGCCGCCGCGCGCAACGAGGAGACGCGCAGACAGCTCCGGCTCACGCTGTTCGGAGCGGTGCTGTCGGCCCCGCTCTTGCTGTTCATGGCGGACCACCTGTTCTCGCTCGGCCTCGTCGGCGAGACGGTGCTGGGAGTGCCACAGGGCTGGGTTGCCTTCGCGCTGGCGACGCCGGTCCAGATACTGCTGGGCAAGCCGTTCTACGAGAATTCCTACAAGGCGCTGGTCAACAACGGGCGGGCGAACATGGACGTGCTCATCGCACTGGGTTCCTCGACGGCGTACATCTACTCAGTTGCCGCGCTGGCGGGTCTCATCGCGAGCACGGGGCTGTACTTCGACACGGCCGCGCTGATTCTCGTGTTTATCACGCTCGGGAACTACCTCGAAGCCCGCTCGAAGAGTCAGGCCGGGGCCGCCATCCAGCAACTCCTCGAGATGGAAGCCGACACGGCAACGGTCGTCCGCGAGGACGGCAGCGAGGAAGAGATTTCTATCGACGAGGTCGGGGTCGGCGACCGGGTGAAAGTCCAGCCGGGAGAGAAGATTCCGACGGACGGCGTGGTCGTGGACGGCGACTCGGCCGTTGACGAGTCGATGGTGACCGGCGAGTCGGTCCCGGTCGAGAAAGGTGAGGGCGACGAAGTCATCGGCTCGACGGTGAACCAGAACGGCGTCCTCAAAGTCGAGGCGACGAAAATCGGCTCGGAGACGGCTATCCAGCAGATAGCAGAGCGGGTCCGGCAGGCCCAGTCGCGCCAGCCGGACATCCAGAACGTCGCCGACCGCATCTCGGCGTACTTCGTCCCGGCGGTCATCGGCAACGCCGTCCTCTGGGCGGTGCTGTGGGCGGTCGCGCCGGAGACGCTGGCTGCAGTCGTCGACGCGCTCCCGCTGTGGGGGCTGGCCGCGGGCGGCCCAGCCGGCGTTGGCGTGAGCGAGTTCGCTATCGTCGTGTTCGCGTCTGCCGTCCTGATTGCCTGTCCCTGCGCGCTGGGGCTGGCGACGCCCGCGGCGACGATGGTCGGGACGGCTATTGGCGCGCGCAACGGCGTCCTGTTCAAGGGGGGCGACGTGCTCGAACGCGTCCACGAGGTCGACACCGTCGTCTTCGACAAGACGGGGACGCTGACGAAAGGCGAGATGGAACTCACGGATGTGGAGGTTGTCGGTCCTGCGACGGACGGCGGGGCGCTCAAGCCCGAGCGCGAACGGACCGAGGCGTTCGTCCTCGAAGTCGCGGCAAGCGCCGAACACGCCAGCGAACACCCGCTGGCTGAGGCCATTGTCGACGGCGCACGCGAGCGCGGTATCGAAGTCGATGATCCCGACGAATTCGAGAACGTCCCCGGACAGGGCGTGAAGGCGACGACGCGCCACGGTCGCGTCCTCGTCGGCAACCGGAAACTGCTGTCCGAGGCCGGCGTCGACACCGCGCCGGCGGAGGAGCGGATGGACGCGCTCGAACGCGAGGGCAAGACGGCGATGCTGGTCGCGCTGGCCGAAGATGCAGACGATGACGACACCGAGGGCGACAGCGACCCGGACTATCGGCTCATTGGCATCGTCGCCGACGCGGACACGGTCAAAGAATCGGCGAAGGCCGCCGTCAGTGGGCTGCGAGAGCGCGGGCTTGGCGTCTGGCTCATTACCGGCGACAACGGGCGGACTGCCCGCGCTGTCGCTGAGGAAGTCGGAATCGACCCCGACAATGTGATGGCCGACGTGCTCCCGGAGGACAAAGCCGACGCCGTCGATGAACTCCAGAGCGACGGCGACCAGGCGATGATGGTCGGCGACGGCGTCAACGATGCGCCAGCGCTGGCGGCCGCGAGCGTCGGCTGTGCTATCGGTTCGGGGACCGACGTGGCAATCGAGGCCGGAGACGTGACACTGCTCCGGGACGACCCCGCCGACGTGATGAAGGCCATCCGGATCTCCGAGGCCACGCTCCAGAAGATCAAGCAGAACCTCTTCTGGGCACTCGGGTACAACACGGTGATGATTCCGCTGGCCTCGCTGGGACTCCTCCAGCCGGTGCTTGCCGCCGCGGCGATGGCCGCCTCGTCCGTGTCGGTGCTCGCAAACAGCCTCGCGTTCCGACGGTATACACCGGATTCGGCGTACCGGCTGCTCGGGTTCCTCCGTCGCTGACCCGTCTCCAGCAGACTCATTTGTCGCCGGGCCACACATACGAACAGTGACTGCTGAGGAGCGTGTCGCCGACGAGCCGACAGGAGAGACAGTGTCACAGCCGGGCGGCCTCGGCGTTCGGCTCCGCGCGCTCTGGCGGGCGCTCGTCATCGTCTGGCAGTTCGTCCCGCTGCTCTGGCAGTGGGGCCGGGACCGGAAGCGGTTCCTCCTGTTCGGCCGGTCCCGGTCAGTGGCCCCCGAGACGCGGACGCGGCGCGCCCGCTACCTGAAGGATACGTTCGTCGACCTCGGCCCGGCGTTCATTAAACTCGGACAGATGCTCTCGACTCGGCCTGACGCCCTGCCACGGGCGTACGTCGACGTACTCTCAGAGCTACAGGACAACGTCCCACCTGACGCGTGGGCGACCATCGAGCCAGTTATCGAACGCGAACTGGGCGACGATATCGATACGCTGTTCGAGGCATTCGACACGACAGCCATTTCGGGAGCCTCGCTGGGCCAGGTGTACGAGGCACAGATCGACGGCCAGCGGGTCGCCGTGAAAGTGCTTCGACCCAACATCAGAACGCGCGTCGAATCCGACCTGCGCGTGCTGTCGACGCTGCTGCCCGTGCTCACCTACGGCGCGGACCCGGGCCAGGCATTTACGCTGGAAAATCTCACCGAAGAGTTCGCAACGACGGTCCGCCGGGAGATGGACTACGGCCACGAGGCGCGAATGCTCCGTGAAATCGGCGACAACTTCGCAAACGACGACGACATCGCCATCCCGGACGTCGTTGGGAGCCACTCGACGGACCGCGTGCTGACGATGACGTACCTCGACGGCGTGAAAATCGACGACGTAGAGCGGCTGGACGAACTCGGCATCGACAGGCCGGCACTCGTCCGGCGGCTCGAAGAGGTGTACATCCAGATGATCGTCGAGGACGGCCTCTTCCACGCTGACCCCCATCCCGGCAATCTGGCGGTCCAGCCCGACGGGACGCTCGTCTTCTACGATTTCGGGATGACCGGCTACCTCGGTCCCCGAACACAGGACCAGCTGCTTGAGTTCTACGTTGGACTGGCGACTGATGATGTAGACCGCGTGATGGACGCCTTCGTCGAAATGGGCGCGCTTGACCCGATGGCAGACCGTGACGTGATGCGGGAAGCGTTCGACATCGTTATCGAGCAGTTCCGCGGCGAGGACATCAGTGAGTACCGCATCGAACAGCTCGTCGGCCAGTTCGAGACGCAACTGTACGAGTTCCCGATGCGGCTGCCACAGGATCTGGCGCTGGTGGTCCGGGTAACGACGGTCCTTGAAGGCGTCTGTCGCACGCTCGACCCCGAGTTCGACTTCATCGAGATCATCTCCGAGTACGTCATGGAGCAGGGCGCTGGGGACGACGTTCGAGAGCAGATCAAGACGGAAATCCAAGAGGCAGTGACTGGCTCGACCCGGTCAGCAGTGCGGGCAGCCCCGAAGGTGGAGGACGCACTCGACAGAGTCGAGCGCGAAGAACTGCTCGTCAAGACCGTGCTCGAAGACTCTGATGGGCTAAGCCGGGTGCTCGCCAAGCGACTCCTGCTCGGTATCGTCGCCAGTGCCGGCGTGCCGGTGAGTGCCTACCTCTACACCGTGAGCGGGCTTCAGCCAGCAGGCCTCGCACTGGGCGGGAGCGCGGCGGTGCTCGGAATTCTCGCGTGGTCGTTCCGCCGACGGCGCGGACCAGCGCTGTCGACGCCACAGTTCACCCGCCACGAGATGCAACAGCGGCAGGCGACCGACGCTGCGGACGGAGACGAGTAGGCAAGCGCCGACACAAGACAGCGGCGCTCAGAGTTCGCCTTTGGTCGCCATTTCACGGATTTCTGCGGCCCGTTCGCGTATCTCTCCGAGTTCCTCGTCGCTTTTGTTGTCGACGTGGCTGTACATCAGTCCCATCCGGTGGTTCGATCGGAGCGTCTCCTCGTTGCGGTCGAGGAAGTCCCAGTACAGCGCGTTGAACGGGCAGGCTCCGTCACCCGTGGTCTTCGTTTTGTAGTACGGACAGCCCGAGCAGTAGTCGCTCATCTTGTCCACGTAGTTCGCCGAGGAGGCGTAGGGTTTGGTGGCGAACACGCCCGCGCCGTACAGCCCCATCTCGACGACGTTCGGCGTGGTCACCCAGTGGAAGGCGTCGACGTAGCCGGCGTGGAACCAGCGGTTCAGTTGCGCTGGCTCGACGCCATAGATGAGGCCGAAGTTCGCGAGAATCATCAGCCGCTCGATGTGGTGTGAATACCCGCGCTCCCGGACCCCGTCGACCACGTCGGAGAGACACGCCATGTCGGTGTCGCCGTTCCAGTAGAAGTCGGGCAAGGCCTCGTTCGCGCCAAGCTGGTTCGCTTCGGCCAGACTGGGCATCTCCCGGCGGTACACGTGCCGAAGAAACTCCCGCCAGCCGAGCACCTGTCGGATGAACCCTTCAACGCTGTTCAGTGGCGCATCGCCGTCCTCGTAGGCGGTGATAGCGCGCTCGATGACCTCCGCAGGGCCGAGGAGTCCCAGATTGAGCGACGTGGAAAGCAGGCTGTGGCTCATCGCCCACTCATCTTCCAGCATCGCGTCCTGGTACGAGCCAAACTCCGTGAGTCGATTCGTGACGAAATGGTCCAGTGCTTGGACGGCCTGGCGGCGAGTGACGGGCCAGCGGAACGGCTCCGGGTCGGTCCAATCACCGCCGTATGGTCGCTCGTCGTAGCTTCCATCGAACGTCGAATTGACCCACTCGATAACGTCTTCGGTCACGTCGTCCGGCTCGAACTGCGGTGGCTCCGGTGGCGTCCACCCGTCGGGTGGCGTCTCACGGTTCTGGTCGTCGTAGTTCCACTCGCCGCCAACTGGGTCACCATCCGCCATCAGGTAGCCCGTCTCCCGGCGCATGAACCGGTAGAAGTCCTCGTGGCGGTAGCGGCCGTCGCCGCGCCACTCGTCGAACTGGGACGGTGCGCAGAGGAAGCGGTCGTCGGCGACAAACTCGACGGCTCCGCCTGCCTCGGCGACCAGCGATTCGAGGCGCGCCTGTGCGGACTCAGTCTGCGGTCGGTGAGTCACGAGTGTGTCGTCGGGGTTGGCCTCAAAGTGTGCCGCCAGTCCGTCCTCAAAGGTCTCTGTCTGCTGGTATCGGACCGTTCGGCCGTCGTCCCGGAGATTGTCGCGGAAATGTCGCATCGCGCTGAACAGCAGAATCAGCTTGTGTGGGTGGTACGGCAGCTTGCGGGCGAACGACTCCGATTCTATCAGAAGCACCGGTTCGTCAGGTCGTCGAGCGACGGGTCCGGACCGCCGGATGAGGTGGTCACCGCGAAGCCAGACAGTCATCGGCAAACGGACACTCCCATTAGTTACAGTATATGCCTGTATCCGCATCAATCCCCGTCCGAACTGTGTTGGTATCCCGGGACAGCGGGGTGGTCAAAACCTCAATTATTGTTTCTTTACAAACGACAGAAGCGACTTCCTTATAAGTACACAGTCATAACTTTAAATGCATGACAAACGACCTCGACAGACGGACGTTCATTCGCACGACGGCGGCCGTATCAGGCGCTGGACTCCTCGCTGGCTGTGGCGGGTCCGGCGGCGACGGTGGCAGCGACGAGACGGAAGCCGAAGAAATGGAGACCACCGAAGCCGAGGAGATGGAATCCACTGAAACTGAGGAAATGGACACCGAGAGCAGCGGTGGGATGGAAACCGCCGAAGCGCCGAGCGAGGTCGCAGACTACGTTGGCGAGTCGTCGAATTTCGATGGCTCCATGGTCGTGATGACGGACCAAGACGAGGTTTCCGTTTCCGTCGGAGCCGAAGGCAACGGCGGCGCGTTCGCCTTCGACCCGCCGGCGATAAACGTCTCGACCGGAACGACAGTCGTCTGGGAGTGGACCGGCCAGGGGGCCGGCCACAACGTCAAGTCCGAAGGCGACGGGCCGCTTGACTCTGGTTCGGCTGTCGCAGAGGAAGGAACCACCTACGAGTACACGTTTGAGGAAACCGGCACCTACCTCTACAACTGTGTCCCGCACAAGGCGCTCGGGATGGTCGGCGCAGTCGTCGTCGAATAACGGATAGCTGTCTGGCAGATTTTATCGTGTTACCAGCGTGGAGCGACTGGTGACGTACAGCGAATACGCGATGACGGCGAAGCCGACCGCGGTGAGCGCGTTCTCGAAAATCAGTGCGGCATCGGTGGGTAAACCGAACAGCTGGTCCGCGACGCCAGCGATGAGCGACCCGACAGTAATGGTCGCGAACCCGACGGCGAGATACGTGAGCCCGGTCGCCCTCGTTGTCAACGCTGCGCGAGCAGCGAAGTAGGTGATGAGCCCGCCAAGTAACACTGTTACCGTCTTGAATCCGATGACGATGAGTGGGATATCTCCGTTCATAGTTCCTCGCTGACGCGCGACCACAGGAGTGCGAGCCGGTCGCTTGGCCGCTCCTCGGCAGGCAGCACGTCGACCTCGAACGCGCCGTCGGCGTCGATCCCGACGAACACCCCGTCACAGTCCCGAATGTACGCCGTCGCGTGATGACCGTCGGCACGCACCTCTGTTTCCTCAGCGACCAGCTCGGCCTCGCTCAACTGCTCGAGCTTCCGGTAGGTGCTTGTCTGGGGCAGGTCACAGACCGAGGCAACCTCTTTGGCTGGCAACGGCTCGTCGAGCACCCTGAGGATGTCGCGACAGTCAGGGTCGGCGAGGGCGTCGAACAGCGCCTGTGTCTCGCTCGCGTCGTTGTATGCCACGGAGGGGCCCTCTCAGGGGACGGGTGGAAGTGGTTCTGCGGACGGTTCGGTCTCGATATGACGGGGCATCGACGTGAAACCTGTGGGATATTGTTCCCACGGTGTCCTGCGGTACCCCGGCAGCCGCTCCCAGTCAGTATCGGGAATATAAACCACCCTCAGATAAAGGGCGACTGTTTGTTTCCAGAATCTGGAAAGGGCACACCGACTTTTCTATCATTGAAAAACAACGACTAGCTTGCTATGCAACGGCCCTCCACTCGCAGACAGTTTCTTACAGGCACAGGGGTAGCAGCGCTTGCCATTACCGCCGGGTGCGTGTCCTCGGGAAGTAGTTCAGAACCAGCGGCCGAAACCGGAACCGGAACTGAAACCGCGACGGAAACTGCGACCCCAACCGCGACGCCTGAATCGACGCCCGAGTCGCTTGACGACTGGCTTGATGATGCCAACGGCTACGACGGCGAGCCCCGCAGGTTCGGCCCCGAGTCTCGGCCAACGGTCTGGGTTGGGCAGGAGATGGACGGCGGACTGGCGTTCGACCCGCCTGTCATTGAAATCCCACCGATGACGACAGTTCGGTGGGACTGGACTGGGCACGGCGGCCAGCAGAACGTGGTCGCCCTCGATGATACCTTCGACAGCGGCCGAACAAACGCGCAGGCCGGAACAATGTATCACTACTTTTTCGAGGAGACCGGCGAGTATCGCTACGTCTCCGAACCCAATCGTGACGGTGGCATGAAAGGTGCGATTATTGTGAAAGAGCCACCGTCCTCGGGTAACGACACTGTTGATGAATGGCTCGCAGCGGCGAGTAACTTCGACGGCACCATTGTCGACCGCACCGACACTGACACTGCAACTGTTACCGCCGGTGTGGAAGGGAACGGTGGGAAGTTCGCGTTCGGCCCCCCGGCGCTGAAGATCTCGACCGAGACGACCGTCCGCTGGGAGTGGACCGGCGAGGGAGGGCCACACAACATCGTCTCAAAAGGCGATGGCCCGCTCAACTCGGAACTCGTCGCCGAGGAAGGAAACACCTACGAACACACCTTCGCGGAAACCGGGACCTACCTGTACTCCTGTAAACCGCATAAGGGCCTGGGGATGAGAGGCGCAGTCGTCGTGGAATAACTACCGAACTAGTGTGGCAGCCGCCTACGGAATCTTGACGCTGTGTTTGAGCGTGCCGATACCTTCGATTTCGACTTCGACTTCGTCGCCGTCTGCCATCGGTCCGACCCCTTCAGGGGTCCCCGTGGCGATGACATCGCCCGGTTCCAGCGTCATGTACGACGTTATTTCGGCGATTAGTTCGGGGACAGAGAAGATGAGGTGCTCGCGGGAGGAGGACTGTTTCGTCTCGCCGTTAAGTCGGAGTTCGATGCTGGCGTCCGCTGGAACGTGCTCCGGTGTGGCCACGAGCGGGCCGATTGGACACGCGTTGTCGAAGGCCTTCCCGCGGACCCAGTTCTGCTCCCGTCGCTGGTCGTCACGGTTGGAGATGTCGTTGACGCAGGTGTAGCCCGCGACGACGTCCATCGCCCCCGATTCGCTGACGTTCCGACACTGCTCGCCGATGACGACGCCAAGTTCGGCCTCGTAGTCGATGCGTTCCTTCCCCGAGGGCATCGTGAGGTGCTTGCCGTGGGACGCGACGGCGTTCGGGGCTTTGAGAAACAGCATCGGCCGGTCCGGAAGCTCCGAGTCCATCTCCTCGGCGTGGTCGGCGTAGTTGCGCCCGATACAGACGACTTTCGTCGGCTCGCAGGGCGGGAGGATGTCCACCTCGTCGGGGTCGTAGGACTCGTCGCCAAAGGCAATACGGCCGTACGGTCCGGCGGCGGCGGTGACGACGGGCTCGCCGTCCTCGACGGTCCAGCGACCGCCGCGAACGTTCCCCCCAGTATCACGGAATCGAACGCGCTTCATGTCACCGTTCTCTCAGGGCCGACGGATAAGCGTTTAGGAGGGGGAAACCGGACTACAGCGGGCTATTCGACGGTTGTCTACCCGGCCATCGTCACATGCGGTGTCGCGGCGAGCAGGCGTGTGACCGAACGGCTTTTGAGACGGGACGGGCTACGCTGGGCCGATGAACGTCCTCGTCGTTGGTGCCGGCGCGATGGGCCAGTGGTTCGCACGCACAGTCCGGACCCACGCCGACGCGGCCGTCGCCTTTACCGACCTCGACCAGTCGGCTGCTGAAGCTGCTGCAAACGCGGTCGGCGGGCGCGCTGTCGCCAGCGACGCGGCCGAGACTTTCGATGTTGTCTGTATCGCAGTGCCGATGCCTGTCGCCGAGACGGCTATCGACGAGTTCGCGCCGTGTGCCACGGACGCAATCGTTGACGTAACGGGGAGCATGGCAGGCCCCATCGCAGCAATGCGGGACGCGATGCCCGATGGCCAGCGACTCAGCCTGCACCCACTGTTTGCCCCCGAGAACGCGCCCGGCAACGTCGCTGTCGTCGCTGACGCGTTGGGACCCGATGCTACTGCCGTCGTCGACGCAATCGCTGCAGCCGGAAACAACTGCTTCGAGACGACGGTGTCGGAACACGACGAAGCCATGGAAACGGTACAGGCCAGCGCTCACGCCGCCGTACTCGCGTTCGCGATGGCCGCCGCGGACGTGCCCGACCAGTTTCAGACGCCGATTTCGGCCGGCCTGTTCGACCTTGTCGAGCAGGTGACCGGCGGCGACTCGCGGGTGTACGCCGATATCCAGCGGACATTCGACGGCGCGGACGCGGTCGCCGACGCCGCTAGCGAACTCGCCGACGCCGACGCAGATACTTTTGAGCGGCTCTACGAGCAACTCTCATGAACCAGGACACACGCCAGCAGATACGCGACAACGCCCAGTACCTCCGGAACGTCCGACCGCTGGACCCCGAGGAGCTACACGAATACGTCGAGGGCCAGCCCCACCCCGCCGTCGTCAAGCAGGTGCTCCGAGAGGAGGCATTCGACCTTGGCATCGTTGAGCAGGATGACGGGACCTTCGTGCCGGCACCAGAGGGCCGGCTTTCAGTAGATTTCGACGGCGTCGAGCGGTTCCCCGACAGCTACGAACAGCAGGTCATCGACCTGCTGACAGAGTGGGGCGGGCTGGAGTGGCACAGCGGCGACAGCGGTGACGAACTCAGGGAGCGAATCCGCGACATCAAAGAGCGGTATCTGCAGGGCCAGGCCGTCGAATACGACGAACTGACCGCGCTGGGCTACGCCGTCTACCACCTCCCGGACTACTACGCCGTGGCGAAGTACGTCCTCGCGGACCTCGCCGCCGACGGCCTGCTCCCGTCACAGCTTCGGGTGCTGGACGTGGGGGCCGGCGTCGGTGGCCCGGCGCTCGCCCTGCGCGACCTGCTCCCCGACGACGCCCTGCTGGACTACCACGCCGTCGAGCCGAGCGCCGCTGCGGATGTGCTGGAGAGCCTACTGGCGGACAGCGGCCAGAACGTCCGCTGGGAGATTCACCGGGCGCTCGCCGAGGAATTCGACCCGTCGTCGCCGTTTGTCGGCGACGACAGCGGTGGAGGGACCGACAACGGCGACACCGACGCCGAGGGATACGACCTCATCATCTTCGGCAACGTCCTCAGCGAACTCGACGACGCGGCGGCGACCCTCTACCGGTACGTCGAGGCGCTTGCCGACGACGGGACGTTGCTGGCGCTGGCCCCCGCCGACCGGAACACGGCCATACAGCTCCGAACTGTCGAGCGCGAGGTGGCCGACGGCGGCCCGGCGACGGTGTATGGGCCGACCGTGCGACTCTGGCCTCACCAGTCCCCCAACAGCGAGTCGTGGTCGTTCGACCGCAAGCCGGACATCGAGGTGCCAACCATGCAACAGCGCCTCGACGACCCTGCCGGCGGGACGGGCGAGTTCGTCAACACGGACGTGCAGTTCGCCTACAGCGTCCTGCGAACCGACGGCAAGCGAGTGCACGATGTAACACCGGACCGGGGCATCCACGCGCCGATGGCCGACGCCGAGAACTACGTCACCGACCGGGTGAATTTCCTCGGCGTCAAGCTCAGCCACGACCTCGCCGAGCGGGAGGGAGCAAATCCGCTGTACTTGCTCGGCGACGGGAGCCAAAAGGTCGACCATTTCGCCGTGCTCACCGAGGCGTCGATACTGAACGAGGACCTCCGGAAAGCCGACTACGGCGACCTGCTGTCCTTCGAGAACGCGCTGGTGCTGTGGAACGACGACGAGGAGGCGTACAACGTTGTCGTCGACGGCGAGACGGTCATCGACCGGGCCCGCTAGCGGTGGGCTTTTCTCGGGGACGGCCCCACGGAGCGTATGGACGAGCCGACGATTCTGCTGACGAACGACGACGGCATCGAGAGCGCCGGCCTCCGGGCAGTGTACGATGGTCTCTCGACGGTCGGCGACGTGACCGCGGTCGCCCCGGCGGAGGACCAGAGCGCGGTCGGTCGGGCTATTTCCCACGAAGTAACCGTCCACGAGCACGAACTCGGCTATGCTGTCGAGGGGACGCCCTCAGACTGCGTCGTGGCGGGGCTGGAAGCGCTCGTCACCGACACCGACCTCGTCGTCGCGGGCTGTAACCGCGGGGCGAACCTCGGCGCGTACGTTCTCGGCCGCTCGGGGACCGTCAGCGCCGCCGTCGAGGCCACCTTCTTTGACGTGCCGGCGATGGCCGTCTCGATGTACATCCCGGTCCGCGAAGACGCCGCCTTCGCGGACATCGAGGCCAACGGCGACAGTTACCGCGAGGCGGCGAAAGCGACAACCTACCTTGCCGACCACGCCGTCGACGCCGGCGTGTTCGAGCAGTGCGACTACCTGAATATCAACGCCCCCGTCGCCGAGTGGGGCGACGCACAGATGACGGTCACCCGACCGTCCCACCTCTACGAGATGGACGCCGAACAGGATGGCGACGCTGTGACGCTCCACGACCGCATCTGGGAGCACATGGCCGACGGCGACATCCCCGACCCTGAGGGGACCGACCGTCGCGCCGTCGTCGACGGAAAGGTCAGCGTCTCGCCGCTGACCGCGCCGCACACGACGGAGCATCACGAGGCCCTCGACGCGATTGCGGAGACGTACGAGCCGGACGACGGCGAGGCGGCCGACTGAGCAGACGATGCGGTTCCGCAACGCCATCCTCTTCGTCGCGCTCGCAATCGCCTGGGGCAGCGCCTTCACCGCGATCAAGGCTGGGCTGGAGTATTTCCCGCCAATCCTGTTTGCGGCGTTCCGGTACGACCTCGCCGGCCTGTTGATGCTCGGTTACGCGGTGTACGCTACCGACCAGTGGGTCCCGAAAAGTCGGACCGACTGGATTGTCGTGGGTATCGGCGGCTCACTCCTGATCGCCGCATACCACATCTTCCTGTTCGTCGGCGAGCAAGGAACCACCAGTGCCGCCGCCGCTATCGTCGTGAGCCTCTCGCCGATTCTTACCACCGGGTTCGCGCGTGCGTTTCTCCCGGACGAACGGCTCACGACGCTGGGCATCGTCGGCCTCCTTGTCGGGTTCCTCGGTGTCGGCGTTCTCAGCAACCCCGACCCGGGGAACCTTCTCAACCCCCGGACCGTGTCGCTGTTTCTTGTATTCCTCGCGACCACGTCCTTTGCTCTCGGGAGCGTGTTGACCCGTCGGTTCGACGACGACTTGGAGATAGAGACGATGGAAGCGTGGTCGATGCTGCTCGGTGCGGTGCTCATGCACGGCATCAGTTTCGGTGTCTCCGAATCGGTTGCCGACGTTCAGTGGACTACTGAGGCCGTGCTGGCCCTGCTGTATCTGGTTGTCGTCGCCAGCGCCCTCGGCTTCCTCATCTACTTCGACCTGTTAGAACGGCTGGGACCCATCGAGATCAATCTCGTCTCCTACGCCGCGCCGGTCGTCGCCGCCGCCACCGGACTGCTGTTCCTCGGGGAGACGCCGACGGTTTACACGGGTGTCGGATTCATCTGTATTCTCATCGGGTTCGGGCTGTTGAAGCGGGACGCGCTACGAAACGAGGTTGCGCGGTTCAGCGGGACGCCGAACCGCGGGGAGTAAGCTCAGTCGCCGCTGTCTGCCGTCACTGACTCGTCCCGGAGGAACGCGACGATTTCGTCCCCGTCGGCACCGAGTCCCCCGCCCTGAGCGACTGTCGGTCGCCCGCCACCGCCGCCACCGAACTCTGTAGTCACCTGATCGACCACTTCACCGGCGTCGACGCCGCCGGTCGTCCCGACGCCCAGGTACTGGCCGTCGGCGTCCACCAGCGCGGCCACGTCGACGTCGTCACCGACAGCGGACTCCGCTCGGTCGGCCAGTGCGTTTGCGTCGAGCCCTGCCACGGTGCCGACGAGCCACCGCTGCCCGTCCACTTCGATGGCGTCGTCACGCAGGTCAGCGAGACGGGAATCGACGAGGCGCTCTCGGAGGGACGACACCGTCTCCCGGAGGTCGTCGCATTCTGAGTGGAGTCCGTCCACAGCGGCCGGGAGCTCCGCAACGTTCGTATCCAGCGACTGGGCGGCAGTCATCGCCCGCTCGTGTTCGGTCGCCCGCCGGCGGATAGCACGCGGGCCGACGGCGAACTCGACGCGAGTCAATCCCTCTCCGGGATTGGACCGACCGAGTACCGTCACGGGCCCGATTTCGCGAGTGTTCCCGACGTGTGTCCCACCACAGGCTGCCACGTCCCAGCCGTCGATGGTGACGACCCGGACTGTCTCGCCCTCGATTCCCTCTTCGGTCTTCGTATTGAACGCGATATCGTCGCGACCCAGTGCCTCGTCCCGCGGAATTTCTTCCCAGGTCACGTCGTAGGATTCCCAGACGGCGCGGTTAGTCAGCCGCTCAAGTTCGGTGAGTGTCTCGTCGTCGATTTCGGTCGTTGTTTCGAAATCTACCCGCACCTTCCCGGTGATAGCCGGTCCGAAGTCGTCGTCATCGGCTTCGTCGGGGACTCTCGCGCTGATGTCGAAGCCGCCGTAGCCGAGGTCCGACAGCAGCCGCCGACCAGCGCCGTAGAGGACGTGGCTGGCGGTGTGTGCACGCATACAGTACGTCCGGAATGCCGTGTCAATCTGTCCCTCGACTGTCTCGCCCGGGTCGAAGGCCGGCGGTTCGGCCAGTTCGTGGACAATATCGCCGTTTCGATGCTGGACATCGACGACTTCGACGCCACCGAGGGTTCCCCGATCCGCCGGCTGGCCGCCGCCTTCGGCGTAGAAGTACGTCTCCGTTAGCACGACAGCAGTCGTATCGATACGGTCGACGGTCGACGTGAAGGTCGTCACAGTGGGCTCGGCTGCGGCTGTTCCCGTCATCGGGCGTGGCTACGGCGGCGTGAACAAAAATGTCTGGGCGTACCCCAGACAGTCGTCTGGGGCCACCCAGCCGACAAGAGCGCAGCCCTTGTGCGTACCGAGTCGGTAGGGGTGACTGACGCCGCCCTCACAGTTACCGGTGGCATAATCCGCTGTGTGACACCGCATCCGCTCCCGATACAGTGCTACTAATTAAGTATCGACAGTGATCTTTACAGTCCATGCTCGGGAGTGGGGGCCACTCGATACTGCTCTGGCTGGTGGCGGTCTGGCTGTTCGCAGTTGGACTGTTTCTGGCACTTTTGTACGCGTCCGGCAGGCGGGACCGGCGTGAGCAGGCTCGCGCGTAACTGAGTGACTGTGCGGGCCGGGCGGTGTGACAACGATGTCTGACGCTCGGCTGACGGGCACTCAGAATCGGCGTCGGGTCGTGCGGTTTTCACTTTCACCGTGAATTACCCGATTATATGAGTCTCGGTGTCCTGTCTGGCAATATGATGGAGCGATTACGCCGGGTCGTGGGGACTCGACAGCAGTCACATCTGGAGTGTCGACGCTGTGGAACCACCCTCGAAACGGACGGGACGGCCTGTCCGGCCTGTGGCTCCAGTGACATCGCGCGGTACGATTTCTAGTCGTTGTCTCCCAGTTAGTCCGTCGTCGCTCCCGCACCCACAGCCCCTGACTGGGCCTGTTGTTCCTGTACATCAAACTGGGCGACGAGCGAGAAGTCCCCCAGTTCGCTCGACACCGGTCTGTAAATCTGTCACTCCTGAGACGGTCACACTAGTCTAGACTTCAAGCAGCGTCTTCGTTTCAACAACTATCGCGACTGCCGCTTCGCACTCTGGGCTCCGTTAATGGCCTGCTGCGACTGGATAACTTTGACACAAAAGGGAACACGAAAATATCACGTCAAGATATCAAATACCAAGACTCGATAATAAATGTGGCAACGATTCCACTGATTACTGTTCGACATCCATCCAGATATCAGATGTTATTTTCGCGTCCGAGTTGTCCGGATGCGTCATGGTGAGCTGGTCCCCGGCCTCGACTGCGATGAGGTCGACAGTGTTGCTCTCCGTGTGATTCCGTGTCGGGTACGTAAACGGCCGTGACCGCGTTGGAAGGTCGCTGATCGACGGGCACTCCGGCGGCGCAACAACGTCGTCAGCGAACCCATCGGTGTGGATCTTCGACTGTGGCTTGTCTCGACCACGGTTATCAAGCCACGCAAAACATCGCTCCCCAAACGAAATGGTCTCAATGGCTGAGCGCACGCGGTACCTGACCCGGTCCAGCAGCGAGGGCGGCGGCGCGTCGCCGTCGTCCGTCCTCTCCCGGGCACCCCGTGGCTCATCCATGGGTGTGAGACTCATGAACATAGCTATGGAAGCACGGTACAAAACCGTTGTGTCGGTCCGGTTTAGAGTTCGATTCGCTCGACAATCTGGTTGCCGTCCTCCCGAGTGTTGAGCGCGACGATACGGACGTGTTCTTCCAGGCCAGAGTCCTTGAGTTTGGCTTTCAGAAGGTTATCGACCTGATAGACACCGGCCGCGTTGTTCATCGCGATTTCGACGAGGACGGGATAGTCGTCGCCTAGGCTCAGCGTCACCGTCTCGATAGCCTGGCTGGAAACGGTGTCGATACCGCGACCGCCACGCTTGTACGGAATGCGCGAACGGCCACGTTCCATGTCCAGCGCGTCGGCGACGCGGACGACGCCAGCTTCCAGCGTCAGTGGGTTTTCCTCGGTGTGATGGCAGAGAATTGCGTGGAGTACCTCGCCCTTTATCTGAACTGCCTGACGGATGTCGTAGAACTCATCGAGCAAGTCATCGAGAATGTCAGCGGCCAGTGGAATCGAGTAGTACGGGTGTGAATCGCGGTGGACAACGTGCCCGATATCGTGTAGCGTCGTCGCAAGTGCAATAATAACGGCCTCATCGGCCTCATCGAGTCCGTGGTCGGCTGCGCCGTTGAACTCGACGCCGGCCTGCTTGAGGAGGTCATACAGACACAGCGCTCGGTTTCGAACGATGCCGATGTGTTTCGCGCCGTGGTCGTTGTACCGCTTGCGTGCGACGGGGTTGATGTTCTGAGCTTCGAGATACGCCTGAATCTCTTCGTCAGTCGTGACGGTGTCGAGAACTGCGTTCAGCCGCCCGTCCGGGAACGCGTGATCCGCCTCGGGGTCATAAATACGGCCACCGGTATCAGGTCTATCAACACTCATACTACAACCCAGACGACCCACCGCGAAAAATCCCCCTTCCGGCGCGGTCAGGTGGCGGCGTCAATAACCTCGTCGTAGTCCGGTTCGACGCCAGGGTCGTCGCTGACCCAGGCGTACGTGACTTCTTGATTTTCGTCGATAACGAAGACGGCCCGCTTGGCTACGTTCGGGACGCCGAGCGCCTCAAAGTCCATCGAAATGTCGTAGGAATCGACAATCTCCCGGCCTGAGTCACTGACGAGGTCGAACTCAAGCCCCAGTTCGTCTCGGAACGCGTTCTGTGAGAACGGTGTGTCGATGCTGACACCGTACAGCGTCGCCCCCGCTTCAGTGAGTTCGTCGAGTCGGTCCTGAAACGAGTTCATCTCGTGACTGCAAACGCTGGTGAACGCGCCCGGGAAGAACGCGAGCACAACGGGCCCGTCGTCAAGCGCTTCAGACAGCGTTATCTCGTCAACGTCGCCGTTTGCGATCGGTGCCGTGAAATCAGGTGCAACGTCTCCAACTGAGACCATACTGCCGAGTGGACCCAGGCGAGTAAAACCCTTTCCGACCTGATCGAGTCCGGGCGAGATTAGAACTGTGCGAACTTCGCCGTGACCTCGTCGATCCACTCCGGCAGGTCGCGGTCCGCAAGTGTCCCGTCGGCATCACGGGTCGTGACAACATCGGCGATTTCGCCCTCACGCGTGATATCGAGTCGCCACACCCCCTCAGCCTCGATGTCAACCCGAACAACGTCCTCCCCGACGGGTTTGATCGGTCGAATCGTTACTTCTTCCCCGCTCCTGACTTCCATCGTGTGACTATCGGCCGGCATCTGGTATCTCTGAGCGCCCGATAGCAGTTATATCCCCGGGCGGCGGAGGCATCTCGCTAGGGCTGTTCCCGCTGTGAATTAGATTAACAAGCGGATAATGAATTGACAGGGCGATGTAGCCAGTGCCGCGGGTGCGAACCCGCAGACGGACAGCCCACGAACGTAGCACATGGCCACGCAAGCCGTGTCACTTGGGTCCCTCAGCTATCAATCTGGTCCCGTGGACATGGTGTGGTCCGTCTGTCGACGTGCCGACCCAGACCAGCGACATGGAACGGTCGGAGACCTGGTGCCTTGCGTTACCCCGTCCGATTCACACCCCGTTGTCGGGCCTCGCCGGCAGTTCCCGGCGAGGCCGTTTCCACAGACTGAGTGGGTACGCCTCGTCTGTGTCGCATATCCTGTCTCTACCCGATGTCAGCGCAGCGTCAGTCCCACTGGCAGTGAATCACTCAGGAGGCCGTCCTGAGCAAAAAGGTTATAATAGCAACCACGTAACCTTCGGATACAATGTTAGGGACATCCGGAGTACTGTTCCCGGGGATGCCCGGGACGACGGAGATGATGGTCATCCTCCTCATCGCCGTCCTGCTGTTCGGCGCGAACAAGATTCCGAAACTAGCGCGGTCAACTGGCGAAGCCATGGGTGAGTTCCAGAAGGGGCGAGAAGAAGTCGAACAGGAACTCGAAGAAATGCGCGACGGCGGCGCTGCAGAAGGGACCGATGCGTCCACCGTGGACTCGGCCGAGTCGACCGAAACGGCGACGGAAACCGAGACGTAATCTCGACCACTTCTCCGTTTTCAGCGGGCCACAGTGATAACGAAAGGACTTTTCACCGCTCAATCGACCACCCCGTAGGGCGTGTGGCCTAGTGGACCAGGGCGAGGGGTTCCTAACCCCTAGAACGCGGGTTCGAATCCCGCCACGCCCGTGCAGCCGCAAGTTGCTCGGAATCCCCCTGTACGGCGGACGAATTCGGGATTCCTACTTTTACGTGCAAGTAGCGTTGGAGCCGCGAGTCGAACCCGGAGCGGGTTGGGGTGGCGAGCCATCATGCGGTTCGAGAATCACCTCTCCCTCTTCCGTCATAAAGTTCAGCCGGCGCTCAAGATCATCGTCCCACCCTCCACGCGACCGTCCTTACCTCCCACCCTTCGGCGAGCACGATGCGCGACCCCCTACCCGGATGCGGGGGTGGTTCGGGCGCGTCCCGTGTCCCGGCGGGACGCACTTCCTCTTGTGGGGGACTTCGTTCTTGAATGCCGGCGCGCGAGGCTGCTCGGCGAACCCCTTGGCGCGTGTAACTTTTCCGACGTGACAGAATAGTGTCAGACGCAGTATGTCGGTACTCGACCTGCCAGAAAGTGTGTCGATCAACGACGCGGCGGGCTTCCCGCTCGCTGCCGTCGGCGCTGTTGTGGCGACTGGTATCGGAAGTGTCAGCCTCTTTGGAAACGATCTTGCGAGTGCGGTCAGCACGGACGTGGGCGTCAGCCTCGCCGCCGTGCTCTACCTCATCTCGTTCGCGGTCGCGTGGATCACCAACGACCGCTCCCTCGACGACTACTCGACGCGTGGAGATGACACGGATCCCGAGCGCCTTCTCGTGCTCGGTGGCCCCGCTCTGATGCTCGCGCACGAGTTCATCCCCGCCGTCGGTGACTTCGTGACCAGCAACACCTACGTGGCGACGTTCGTCGCACTCGCCCTGATCGGGGCGTACGCGCTCGTCGCGCACTACTGACGACCTTTCACCCATCTTTCAACAATGAGTGAACACGACCCTCTTGAGAACGACGAGAACGACGCCATCAGTGACGATTCTGACGCGGAACAGGAACTCTACGAGACGACCGCCCCCACGACCAGCCGCCGCGACTTCCTCCGGCTCGCCGGCGCGACCGCCGGGGCTGCCGCGACCGGAGCGGGCGCCCAGCACTTCGGCGCCGGCCCCGTGCAGGAGGCCGAGGCCATCGCGCCCGCAGTTATCGCCGGCGTGGTTGTCGGTGGCAGCGTGGCGACCGGCTGGATGCTCCGCGAGATGACCGCGGACAAGGCGGACGCTCCCCCCGAGGGGCTGACGGCTTCGGCGTTCAAGGATCAAGCCTACCAGACCGTCCGGACGAGGAAGAGTACGAACAAGTCCACCTTCGTGGACAACCGCAACATCGTCGAGAGCGGTGTCGAACACGCCGCGTACGCAGACGCCAAGATTGCGGCTATCGAGGCCATTAACAACGAGAAGCAGAAGTCCGAGGTTGAGACGGCAGCGACGAACGCCGTTGACAAGTACGCGACAACGGTTAAGAAGAACCTGTTGAAGAGTTGGAACGAGACGCTGGCCGAACTCGAGACCGCCGCCAATACGGCCAGTTCCCACCCGGACATTACCCCAGTTAATGTACTCGTTTACAACGACAAGGACTGGGGGGGTAGTGAATATCCGGATCAGCGTTCGCCAGCGGGATACACGCCGTTTACCGAGGTAGACCACACTATGCCCGATGGAACGACGTTTGCAGTGAAGAAGCTGCAAACGACCGCTGATGCGGGTTACACGCCGATGAACTTCGATTCTGGTACGTGGTCTAACGGCAATCTACAGTCACTGAGCGTTGACGCGACTGATTCCAACGGGAACACGGTTACGTATCTCAAGGACACGGATTGGACGAGTATCTGGAACACGATCGACACCGCGTTCACGAACGCCCGGAACGGCATCATCACGTGGGTCGACAACGTCTACGACCAAGTGCAGGCAGGCGAACTCGACACCTCGGAGCTCCTGACCCCGCGGGAACTCGCCGAGATGACCGCCTCCGAGAAGGACTCGTTCAATCAGGCGGTCGCGGACTTGATGGCGTTGAACATCAGCACTGACCTCGACCGCGAGGCAGAGATCCACATCCCCAAGTCGAACGTCACGCTGTACGGGACGCTGGCCTCGACCAAGGATCAGACCTTCGAGGCTGGCTCCACCATCGACCCCACGGCGGACTCGGCGAGCTACTACATCACCTACGACGTCTCCAAGTCCAGCGGGACGTGGGAGGCGTACGACTCGCAGGCCGGCGTCGACGGAGGTGTGGTGACGTTCACCGACGAGCCGCCGCAAGGCCACGAGTTCACCATCAAGACGACCGCCGGCGAGACGGCCACCGTCCTCGCCAAGGACTTCTCGAAGGTGGACGGCAAGCAGCAGTGGACGGTCGACATCAGCGAGCAGCTGGAGACCGCCATCACGGACATCGACTCCATCGAGTTCGGGGCTGCCGTCGACGAGACCAAGTTCGAGACCATCCAGCTCGACAGCCCGTTCGAGATCGTGACCTTCACCGACACTGAGACCGGTGAGACGAAGAACACGGCGACGACGGAGTCCTCGGAGGCGCAGAACGACACGAACTACATCAGCGAGAGCGAGTGGAAGAAGATGCAGGAGCGGTACGAGGAGCTCATCGAGAAGATAGAGGAGCAGAAGAACGGTGGTGGCGGGATCGTCGGCAGTCTGTTCGGCGACTCGGGCGTTCCGGCGTGGGCCCCGGGCGGACTGATCGCCGCGCTCGTCGCGTGGTACGCCCTCGACGACGACCGCTGACCCCCGTTCTTGCGTGCCGTTCTTCTTTCGTGATGGCGTGTTGACAAGTAGATGCCACTGCTGTGGATCCTCGACAAGGCCCTCGGTCTTGTCACCGACTTCATCAAGCCCCTGCTGACGATTCTCGTTGCAGTCTACGCTGCGGACTACTACGGTGTCATCGACGTGGGCGCGTTCATCAACCAGCTCATCAACCAGTTCCTCTCCAGTCTCGACCCGACCCAGCTCCTCACTGTGGCTGGGGTGGTACTATGACCCGGATGTGGGTGGGGGTCGCTGCCCTCCTCGCAGTGGCCGTGGCCGTCCTCGCGGGCGTCGCGCCGGCGGCGGTCGCGCAAGAGAACCCCACTCCGGGCAACGAGACGGCCACGTCCGACGGAGAGACGGTCGAGGACGAAGAGGCGGGAGAGGAAGACCCCGTGCTGGAACTCCAGCAGACGGACAACGCGCACATCGACACCATCGAACGATACGACGGGTATGCGATAGTCACGATCGACGCTAAGGAGCCGATTACCGTCACGTACCCGACGCAGACGCGTGACGAGATCGGCCCCAACGAGGAACGCGAGATCATCGCGGAGAAAGAGACGATCCCCGAGGGCGAGACGGAGATCCGCGTCGCACTGACCGGCGGGAGCGTGTTCTTCGGCGTTGACGGCGCCACCGTTCAGGTGTCCGGCGACAAGTCCGTCGACACCGAGGTCGTGACCACGCTCTCCCCGACACCCGCGCTCGTGACTGGAGCGGCAGCCGCCGCGCTTGCGATGGGTTACGTCGCGTACCGACAGCGAACCAAGGAACTCGAAGAACCCGTCCGGGCCCACGAGGTCTGGCGGCGAAAGTAACGATGACGGACGAACGAGACACTCAGAACGGTAATCTGGTACGGGTCAAGCAAGCAGTCACTAGCAACAGCGCGGTCGTGGCCGTGATGGTCGGTCTACTGACGATGGGCGTGATGTCCGGTCGGTTGGACGTGCCCGCGTGGGCCATTGACGTGATGCGCGGTGGAGCGGTCGCCGGCGCAATTGGGTACATCGCCGGTGGCAAGCTCGCCGACCTCCTCTCCGAACCACCGGAGACGGTCGAAGTCGTCGAGGTGGACGCGGAGCGCGACTACGCCCAGACGTGGTTCGTCCCGCCTGAGTGGTGGAACGATCGCGTTGAGGAGGACGGATCCCCGTGGTTCCGCGAGGGTTCCGGGAACTGGGGCGTCCGCGAAATGGACTACGACCCGGACGAGGAGTGCGTCATCGTCGAGGAGGGCGCGCTCGAAGCGGAACTCAACGACGACGAGCTGGCCACGTGGCGGTCGGCGGTCTACGAGTGTCGCGGTCGGCTTCGGACGTGGGCTCATCGCGGACGCGTGTTGCGGCAACGGCTCAATGCGGTCGTGGAGGCTGTCGAGAGTCGGTACTGGGACACGATGGCCAACGACGAACTCGACCGGAAGGCCGCGCATCCGGACGTGGTTCACGACGAACTCGACCGGGAACTCGGCGACATCCGCGAGCAGACCCAGCCGATGTCGGATGACGACGTGCTGGAGCAGACCGTCCGGGAGATCGTCCGCGACCACGGCGACGTGGACGCCGACGAGTTCGACCGGCTGGACGAACCGGACTTCGACCTTGACGAGCCCCAGCGCGGGCGTGATGGCGAATGACGGGGAGTAGCGACTACTCCGGGTACAGCTTCTCGGAACTCCGGGAACAGCTGGAGAACGCCGAACTGCCCGCACTGAGGGAGGCTGGACTGCTCGACGAGGACACGATCCGCCATCTTGAGTCGTTCCGGCAGCACTACGAACCCGAGAGTCGGCCGCACTACGAGACCGGCGAACCGGCGTGGTTCTACTACAACACGGAGTACTACGTTGAGGTGGTTCGCCGAGAGGTCGGTCGGAACCTTCGGCGTGCCGTCAAGAACGGCAACATCGCGGTTGTGGAACACGCGACGGGGCTCGCCGGCGGTGGTGGGAGTGCGATGGACTTCGTCGACTACGAGCATCTCGGTCAGCTCATCGAACGCCCCAGCCTCCTGCTCCTGCTGTTCGGCGACACGGGTTCGGGGAAGACGATGACCGGCGTTCGGCTCGCCGAACTGTGGAAGCTCCGCGTCGGCGGCACGATCCTGACCAACGTCCGTTCCCTCGCGGAGGCGAACAACGGTGTGGAGTACGTCGAGGCTTATCCGGATCTGCTCCACTACTGCGTGGAAAACCCGCAGGAACGGAAGCTCCTCGTCGCCGACGAGCTGTCGAGCCTGATGTCGGGGTACGCGGCCGACCGCGCGAAGGTCGAGGAGCTGATGCGGCCCCTCGTGCGGAAGATGCGCAAGAAGCCGTTCCGGCTGTCCGTCATCGGGATCGGTCACCGCCCCGGGGACATTCACCCGACGATGCGGAACGGCGAACTCGCGTATCCGGCCTTCAAGCGCGACAAGAAGACGATGGAGGTGTACGAGTCGCTGGCGAGCGACGAGACGGGAGAGGACGAGATCTGCACGGTGACGGGGATCGACCTCCCGGACTACACCGTGGACACGAACGACTCCGGGAACTGGGGCTGGGGCACGGAGGACGAGGTTCTCGACGCCGCCCACGAGCTTCGAGACGCCGGGTACGGCGATATGCTGGAGATGATCCGGCAGTTGGAAGACGACGACGGTGGAGACGGTAGCGAGGACGACGAGGAGGACGGACTTCCGCGTCGGAAGTGCCGGGGTCACAACCGCCACGGCGAGGGATGCGGCCAGCGCACGAGGCACGTCAGCGGGTACTGCGAGGCCCATCGAGACGAGTGGGATGGTGACCCCGACCCACGGCTCGACGACGACTGACGCCACGTGCGCGCCGCACGCGTGCTGGCACGGGCGCGTTTACGTCGGGGGGTTTCCCCCTCCCCCGGATCCTTGATACGATAAATGTGTTCCCGTGGTCAAACAGCCTGTTCTCGCCCGCGGCTTATCCTATTGCGTGTCTGACACTCGTGTGTAGATGATCGGAAGCATCGCACAACTCGGCATTCCCGGCGGCGTCGAGCTGCTGGTAGTGCTGCTGATCGCCGTGCTGCTGTTCGGCGCGAACAAGCTGCCCAAACTGGCCAGAAGCGCAGGTCGTTCCATCAACGAGTTCAAAGCCGGCGCACAGGAGTCGAAGCAGGCGTTGCAGGAGAGCGCGGATCTCGATGACGACGAGGACGTGGAGACGGCAGACTAACGACTATTTCCTCTTTCTCAACGACGAGCAACGACGAAGAGCGAAAGCAAGAGGGGTGTCGCCCCCACGTTGGTGGGGAACAGCAAACCCGTGACGCAGACCGCATCCGCGCGACAGCGACTGACTGACGGACGATGCGCGACCGCCCCTGACACACATCGAGGGCGGCACTCGTTTCTTGTCGACTGATTGCTATAAGTCCCTCGCGGTCACGGGTTAGCATTTATACGCGAGGACGGACGTCGGTAACAGCGAGATGGAAGACGAGAAACTCCTGATGGCGCGACTGGCGACGTTCTCCGACGGCGCAAGCAGTTGGGTCGAACGGGCACGAGAACAGGACTTCGACGAGGACGCCATCGAACACGTCGAAGAAGCAAAGGAACACGTCCGCGGGGCGCTCGAGATCCTCGACGAGAAGTAGCCTACGCCTCCCACTGGAGGCCGTCGGCCATCCCCCGGAGCGACGAGATCGGCCAGAGCTTGTCGGCGGACAGCACGTAGTTCTCCTCGTCCCACGTCTCCTCACGGCCCTCTCTGACCAGCCGGTCGCGCGTCGTCAGCGGGGCCTCGGTCTCATCAGGGCGGCGGAGGCCAGTCCGCTCGCCGACGCCCTCGAAGGGCGTTTCGACCGTTGAGAGGTGGGAGTCAGCCGTCGGGGTCGTAGTCCTCCCACGTCGGCGGCTGAGGCTTCTTCAGCTCGGCGCCACCACCGTCGGTCGCCAACCGTTCCTCGGTGTCGTCGGGAACGACGCGGGGCGCCACGTCGTCGCGGACGGTCGCGGGATCCTCGTCGGGCGTCCACGAGTCGGTCACGCGACCGAGGTACCGAACCTCGACGCGGCTGTCCACGCGGTCGTCGTGTTCCTCGATGATGCGGACGTCGGCGCCACTGTCGGGGACGCGGAGCGTGTGCGTCGTGTACTTGGGCGGGGCGTCGGGCCCCACGCGGCGAGTCGTGCGCGTGCTGTGGTCGAGGCCGTGGAGGGCGGCCACGCGGCGGGCGGTCGCCTCGGCGTCCGCGCCGGCGGCGAGGTCGCGGTGGGCGACGAGGGCGGCGGTGTGCGCCCGCCCGGCGGGCTCCTCGTGGAACACGGTCTCGGGCTCCGGCTCCACGAGCGGGTCGAACTCGTTGGCGAAGATCTCGGCGATGCGCCGGCTCGCGGCGGCGCTGATGGCCGCGCGGTTGTTCCGGCCGGCGGCGCGCCAGAGGGCCGTCGCCGCGTCCGGGTCGTCGAGGTCGTGGAGTTCGAGCGTCTCGTAGACCTCGCGCACGTCCCCGTCGCCGACGGAGCGCAGGTCGGGGCGTGGCGGGATGTTGGCCCCGTACGTCCGCTCGAGTTCGTCGCGTCCGTCCACTTCCTCGGCGATGCCGTGAACGGCGTCGGCGCTGACCTCGATGGTCTCCTCGTCCTCGGTGTCGTTCTCAACGGTCTCGTCAGCGTCGTGGCCGTAGGAAAGCCCGGTGACGATGATGCGGGAGGTCGACTTGCCGTCGGCGGTACGGCCGTCGGCGGCCCACACCCACGACACCATCGCATCGTGGTCGAGAGCGTCGATCAGGGCGAGGCCGGCGTCCGTGTACGAGTAGTCGGGGATCTCGTCACAGCGGTAGCCGGCGGCGGGAGAGTACTCTCGGAGGGTGTCGTTGGCAACCAGCTTGATGCCGTCTTCGTGGTCGCGGATCTCGATGCTGGCGTCGATGTCGTCGAGTGCGGCGGCAACGGTGGTTCGGAGGGTCTCTGCGTCAGTGTTGGAGTCGTTCTCCATTTGCACTCGATGTTTGGAGATGGGGGTTAATAAGACTTGTCGGGGAACCGGTACATCGTCAAGTCAGGGACACACCCACCAAAACCCAAAGTACCAATATACCACCCCAATACGCGTGTACACACCCGTTCGGGCGAGTGGACTAAGTACCGGAACAACGTACCAGATAACGTAGAGGTGAGCCGAAACAAGGACACCCGAGACGAAGTGATCGACGTTCTGCGCGAGGGTCGCGTGAACCCGAAGTACCTGAAGGAGCAGACGAGTATCGACTCCAAACAGAACGCCCAGTACCACCTCCGCCAACTGCGCGCGGAAGACCGCGTTCGCAAGCTCACGCGCGGTCTGTACGAACTGGTCGGCGACGACGCCGGTGATGACCGATGAGTGACGACGAGGAAGAGGTTGAATCAGCTACCGTCGGCTGGCTGGCTACCGAGAAGACCACGACGAACGGTCGTCGCGTCGCTACGGCGCTCGTTGCCGGCGCGTTGGGCACGATCAACGGCATCACCAGCATCCCCGACCGCGCCCTCGACGTGCCCGTTGATGAACATATCGTCAGTGGTGGCAAGACGATCTACACGGCGGTGTACTACCCGATCGACCCACTGACACTATACAGCATCATCGCGATGATCGCCGCGGCCCTCGTGCTGTGGCACGTGTTCGACACCGACGATGCCGCCGACGAGGCGGGTGATGACCGATGACGGAGCCAGCGGAACGTGCCCGGTTCATCGCCGTCTTAGCCGGCTTCCCGGTCGTGATCGGTCTCCTCGGTGGCCACATCCACTCGAGTGGACTCTACACGGTGTTCGCGTTCCTCGCCACCGGCGCCTACCTCTTTGCAGTGAACTACGAGATTGCCCGCCTCGGGGGTGATGCGCGATGAGCCTGCTCGGTCGTCTCGCGTACCACGCCGGCCAACTTGCCGCCTACGTGGTCACGATCGAGGTTGAGGAACAGGACGGTGAGACTCACATCGTCCACCGAGTCAAGAGCCCGCGAGAGATCGTCACCGGACTCATCGACCGCGTTCGTGCGGGTGATGCGCGATGACGCGCGAGACCCCGCTCGCCCCCAGCGAGTTCGCCGAGGCCGTCCGTGACTACGCCTCCAACGTCGAAGACGAGACCTACCTGCGGCGCTGCTATGCGGGCCAGCTCGTCGCCGTTGGGCGGAGTGCGCGGGAGCCGCTGTCGCCCGTCGAGTTCTCCAGCGCGCTGGTCGCGCACGCCGGCGTCGAACTGGACGACGTTGGCCGCGAGCGCGTCGAGTACGCCTACCTTCGCCAGCTCGAGATCGCGCGAGACCGCGCGGGTGATGGTCGTGAGTGAGCGCCTCATCCCTGACGAGTGCCCCGAGTGCGGGCGAGACTTTGACGACGAGTACGAGGTCGAGGTCTACCACGTCGAGAACCCCGCCCAGAGCGGCTACCACAACCCCGTGATACGACGGACACTAGACGCGCTCGGCCACGAAGCGGGTGATATGCACTACCCGACGTGTCCAGACTGCGAACCACCCACGAAGCCTCCCGCGCCGGATGGCGGGTCACATCACTGTCACCTCGCCAACAGCGCACTCGGAGCGTTCGTTCTGGGAGCGATGGCCAACGCCGCGCCAGCGACGATGACCAGCTCTGAAATCGGTTTTGCGGCGCTTGCTTCGGTCGCTCTCGCCGCGGTGGCGGTCGGTGAGTACCTGCAGATCGCCCGCATCCACGAGCGGGAGAAGCCGGCGTGGGAGCGCAAGTGGGACGTCGAACCCGTGCTGGCCGACGACGAGGACGCGGATCCCGTCGAGGATGCCCGGGAAGCCTTCCTCGCCGGCGAGATCGACGAGGCGGAACTCGAAGAACGACTGGACGAGGAACTCGCCGACATCGAACGCGACCGCGAACTGCTGACGGAACGATGAACGACCGAACTCTCCTTTCCATCGCCGCCGGCGTCGGCTTCGCCTCGCTCTGGGACTTCCTCGCGTGGAGCGCGCCCCTTGCGATGGCCGCGATGCAGATCCTCGGCGGAGTTCTGCCGTACGCGGTCGCGGCCCCGACCGGCTCGATGCAGCCGACCGTCGACGGTGGAGACCGCCTCTTGCACGACGCCGGTGTCGGCGACGTGTCCAAAGGAGACGTGATCGTCTACACCGACGGAGAGACGGACTACGCCCACCGCGCGATGTTCCACGTCGAAGCCGGCGAGAACTGGTACGACAGAGCCGACCCGGATGCGGTGGGGGACGCGTCCGGCTGCGAGGAGCTGGGGAACTGTCCCGCGCCCCGAGACGGCTGGGTGACGAAGGGCGACGCGAACCCCGAGTACGACCAAGCCGCCGACCGCCACGGCATCGTCGCCGACGAGGACATCGAGGGACGCGTCGTGTTCGTCGCCGATGACGAGGACTGGCCGTTCACAGCAGTAGCAGCGTGAGCAGCCCGCCCGCGCCGGCCTTTTTCTGCCAACCCCGACACCAGTAGTACTGCTTATGCCCTCTATCAAGACGGAGTGCGGCAGTTGCGGCGAACGCGTGTCGTTCGTCTCCAGCGAGGACGTCGACTTCCTCTCCTGCCCCGAGTGTGGCCGGGAACACTGCGTGACGCCGAACGGAGCCAGCCCCGTCGGCGAGATCCCCGACGAGAAGCAGGAGCGACTGGACAGGCTCCGGGAGTTCGAGGAGGAGGTGTTGGGGTGATGCCGGTCGTCTCGGCCACCTGTCCGCGACGGGAGCGAGTCGGGCGCATCACGTTCACGGCGGTGGATCCCGACGGCGAGTTGCGGACGTGTCCCGACTGCTCCTGCGAAGTCGCCGTGGATCCCGTCGCCGACGAGGTCTTGCACGTCGAGGCGGAGTAGACCCCCTCGAGTTCCGATGAAAAACGGGGAGAAACGGTGGGGTCAGTCGGCCTTGCGGACGATCGCCTGCCACTCGACGGCCCGGGGCTCCACGAGGGAGACGGCGTCGTCGGGGACGGGCGGGCGTGCCCACGAGATCGGCTCGATGGCGACGTCGGCGAGCGCCTCGCGGCGCGCCTCGTAGAACTCGCGTTCGAGGTCGCCGACGACGTCCGGCTTGTTCATCGGGTCGTGGATGACCATCGGGTCGAGTTCGCGGACGGCCTCTTCCGGCCAGTGCGCGAGGACGCGCTGGTGGGCGCGGATGAGCTTCTTGTCAGCCAGTTCTCGGCTGTCGCTGTCGTGGGTGTCGTGTCCCACGTGTACGTGTAGGGCAGGATTCCGGAAAAGCGCACTGTCTCGGGGGTCTACGGGGTATATTGGTACTTGGGGTTGGTGGGTGTGTGAACCCTTCAGACGGGGTTCGGATTCTACATACAGAAAACGAAGTTGAGTCTCGCGCGGCGAGTGCCGAATCGCTGAGGCTGCCGATTCCGGGCAGCTCATTTGTGGGAGCAGTGATTATGAACTCTCGCTGATGAACTCCGAAGTTCAGTCCGAGCAGTACTGGGTGAAGCCCGAGCAGGTTGACGAGATGAAGATGGCCGTCTACGAAGCCAGCCCCGACTACCTCCAAGCACGCGACAAGATGATCGTCCGCGCCGGCTACCAGTGGGGCCTCCGCGGGAAGGAGATCGCCGGCCTCGACGTGGAGATGTTCGACCTCGACGACAACGCGCTCCGCCTTCCCACGCGCATCCAGAAGGACTACCCGACCGGTCGAAGCCCGCCACCGGCCACGATCGACCTCACGAACGACGACGTGAGCGCAGTCCGCGACTACCTCCGGGAACGGTGGAAGGACTCCGAGGCACTGTTCCCGACGAGGAGCAGCGACCGAATCAGCACGCGCTCTATTGAGAACGTGATCGAGAAGCTCGCCGTGGAGGCAGAGATCCGGCCCTACACCACCGACGGGCGCGGAGAACCCGAGGACGTGACGCCTCACACGCTTCGTCACAGCGTGGCCTACCGGATGGTCGAGCGCGAGGGCGAGTCCCTCGACGCCGTGCAACGCCGCTTGCGGCACGCGACGATTCTCACGACGCAGCGCGAGTACAGCCACTTCGACCGAATCTGACCCCCACCCGCGTCCGGGTGTGACTTTTCCGCCGGCGTCGCCGGATCTCGAGTAGTGACGTGCGACTGGCCTGACTGCGACCGTGACCACGAGTACCGCGAGTGGCCCACCGACATCCGACGCGTGCCGCCTAACCTGTACTGCGCCGATCACGCCGCGACTTCACTCGACACCACCGAACGCGTCCCGCACGGAGACTGACCCCTACTCCGACTGCGGGCCGGGCCCGAAAATCCGCCGCTTGTCGTGCGGCATATCGTCGTCGGCCACTTCCATCACCCGCAACTCTTCGTTGACTGTATCCACCATCACCGCCTGCTGGTGACGATCCAGTCCCACGCCCAAAGTGAACACCCACCCATCATCATCCACGGGAGCGTACTCCATCACGTGGGTATGGACGCCCCAGAGATCCTCACCGAGTTCAATCTCGCTGACGCGGGTGGCGTCCTCGTCGTAGTCGGTCTCGAACGGTAGATCTTCGTACTGCTCGCCGTGACGCACGACCTCCACCGTTCCGCCGTCGTGTTCGCCGCCAACCCATTCAGGGGTACGCGTGTCGATGTTGATCTCCATCGCGCCGTCGTACAGCGTCAGCTCAATCACGTCACCAGTGTCCTTGTCTCCGAACCGCTCGATGCGGTCTATCTCGATCATCTGCGTGGTGTAATGGGCACGTCCATCATTTAGACGCAGCGTCTCGACCCCCTCCGCCGGGTGTGACTTTTACCATTCAAACCCCGATCCTCGAGTGTTGCCGGCGTGCCCGGTTCGAATCCGGGACTCGGCCAGCACGCACTGGTCGGGGTTGTTGCCCCGCGAAGTCGTCAAGATGAACACGTTCCCCGGAAGGGGCGCGGGGCTGTGGCCTACGGGCGGGTGGCCCGCGCCGGCAACAGCGAGACGGTAGCTCAGTCCGGCAGAACGGCTGGGGAACCCCCATCCTACGTCACCGCGAGGTGTGATAGGCTCTGAAGGGAGTACCAGCGAACACGACGCGGGTTCGATTCCCGCCCGTCTCACTCTGTGGAACCGAAGTACGAGTGCCAGCACTGCGGCCGCCGCTCCCGCGACGACGCCGAATACTGCCCCGACTGCGGGTACGCGGCCGTCGAGGAGTCCTCGCCGACGTGCGACCTCTGCCTGACCGAGATGGAGTTCGTTGAGGCCGCCGGGCCGTGGAGCGACGACCTCTACAAGTACCGCTGCCAGTCGTGTGCCCGCGACTGGCTCGTGCCGCTCGACGTGGCCGACTGACCCCTACTCCTCGTCATCGCCGTCGCGCGGCTCCTCGCCGAGCATCTCGATCGCGTCCTCCTCGCGGTCGCGCCACAGTCGCAGCGCCTCCTCAGCGTCCTCAATCCCATCGAGCGCGACGGCAGCGTGCCGCGCGGCCTCAATCTCGTCGTCGCCCTCGCCCGCCGCGCCGAGGATCTCCTCCATCGCGTCGCGTAGCACGTCGGCGGCTTCTGCGGCCTCACGCCGTCGATTCTGGTTCTCGTCGGTCATCATTAGGAGCTTGTCACGGATGCGGATACATCGTACGCGAAAGAGGGATGGTTCCCCCTGATCCACGGCGGAGAACTCCACCTAAGCCCACCGGGCCTTCTCGGCCCGTCTCTACCATCTTCTTCCAGATACGTAAAACCACCGTAGAGGCCGAGAAAACGCCCTTAGCAAGCCATACAGGAAAACACATACACGGTGGGAGAACCAACACGCGTGTATGACCACCACAACCGATTGGCCGGCAGGCTGGACGGCCCGGGAGCGCGTCGAGACCGTCGCACTCGACCGCGACGCGGCCGACGACCCCGCCGAGATCGCCGACGAGGCCGGCGTCGACGTCGCCACCGCTCGTGCAGTGCTCGCCGGGCTGGCCGAGGACTACTCCGACACGCGATGGGTCGACGATGAGTGACAACGACGAGATGACGGAGCGCGAGGCAGAGGTCATCGACGAGCGCATCGAAGAGGTTGAGGACGAGAGTCGCCGGCACTCGACCGAAGAGGTCGCCGAGGAACTCGGTGTCGACCTCGACGACGGCCACCGCCGTCGCTTCGCGCTCGCAGCCGGGATGGTCGCCTGCGGCTGGGAGTCCCTGCCTGACGCGGCAGAACGCCGCGACGTGGATCCCGAGGACGTGGCCCGCGCCCTGTCGCGCCACCAGTTCCCCGAAGACTACAGTGGCCGGAGATGGGCAGAACGCCACTGCGACGACGTGGAGATCGCCGCTGAACGCGCCGAGGCGCTCGACGACGCCGGGAACCTCGAGGACGTGGATGACCTGATCGATGATCTTCCAGACGACGCGTAGAGGCCGAGCCACACCGGGCCACCCTTCTCGCCGCGCGGTCGCGGAAACACCAATCGTAGAGAATAAGGAAACCCACACACAGCGTCGGGATGATGTCGGACGAGAAGATCGAAGTCGTTGCCTACGGTACCGACGATGGACTCACCAGCGGCGCCGACGCCAAGGTCTTCGCGGATCACGACGAGGCAGTCGAACTGGTCAAGGAACTCGAGAAACGCGACGACGTGACCGGATTCGCGCGGAAAACGGTCTTCCTCGACGAGATCCTCGACGACGACGCCGAGGACTGACCCTCCTTCTCGCCGGCGACGCTGGAACCCCCACCCCGGATGCGGGTGGCCGGGAACCCCACCTCTTCGCGTGGAGAACCAGAACCCCACTCTTCAGAGGAGAGGGGGAACCCAGCCGGGGAGAGAAGCACTCTCCCCTACCCTCGGCGGGCCACGCGGCCCGGGAGCGATAACGCGCTCGGCTCGGTCTATTTACTGATGGCGCGCCGGTCGTCTAAGAATCGCCCTCAGATCTGACGAAAACCTTGAAAGAAACGAATGGAGTTAATTTTTTGTCAGGTGTTTTACCCTTCTGTCACCTATCAGTCAGATGCTGATGCACGACGACATCGACCTACCAGAACGGGCCGTAGAGGTGTTGGAACTCGTCGACGAGTACGGCCGTCCCACGGCTACCACGCTCCGAGAGGCCATCTACTGGGCCAGCAAGAACCAGCACATCCACTACCGACTTGACCAGCTCGCGGGACGCGGCCTCGTCGAGACGTGGAAGGACGAAGACGCCGGCGGTCGCGGAGCCCTCGCGCCCCGACGCGCGACGACGACCGGCGAGGGCGAAGAGTTCCTTGACCTCGTTGACGAGGACGGTGGGACGCCTGACACGGTGGAGGAACGCCTCGAAGAACTGGAGAAGACGATGGCCAACATGAAGGACACGTACGGCAAGGCGAAGAAGCGGATCGCCGAGCTGGAAGCGGAAGTTGAGGAACACGACGAGGATCTCGACGGCCTCGCCGAGGGCGTGCGCGACATCCGCCGGTTTCTCGACGACTGACCCAACCACCTACTTGATACTTTTTCTTTTCACTTTCACTACACTTGGCTGACGTTGATGGGGCAAGCGCCCCACGCCAACACCGTATGCAACGAGAAGCAGACCTGCCGCCCCGCGACGAAACTGACGGTCGCGGGGAAGGAGCCGGATCGTGGCTGGAGGAACAGACGGTCGAAGCACTCCAAGACTGGGACTGGGACGCCGCGCGTGGCGGCGTGATATGGGGGTTTCGAGGTTGACGTGTTCGGCGTCCACCGCGAACACGGGTGGCGCGCCCTGTGCCAGTGCAAGGACTGGCGGGTGGACGAGATCACCCCGGCCGATCTCTGGCGGCTGATCGCGCTCTCGTACACGGTCGAGGCGCATCCCGTGCTGGTGACGACGGCCGGACTGTCGCGGCGAGCGAAACAGATCGCGCGTCGATGGGAGGTCAGACTCCTACGCCCACGCGATCTCGAGGAGCAGTCCACTATGCCCATACCCGGCGAACGCCTCGGCCTGCCGCGCGAACGTCGGTGGTCGTCGCGGCTCGCCGACGACGGAGAGATGCGCGAGCTGCTCCTCCGCGGCGGGATCCTCCCGTCCCGCGAGTCAAGACCGTCCTACTGACGCCCCCGCACGCACGCGGCTGGACGGCCTCGGTCGGCGTGCGGGCCGCTGCTGGACGACGTGGCGGCGTCGAGGTCGGCGTCCGTCGTCTTGGGCGGCTGGCGTCGAACGTCGCGTGTGGCGGCTCAGAAGACTTTACTCAAAGTATTCTTTGTGTGTGTCAGGGGAGTCGTAGGGGTGGGGGTGAGAGCGACGGAACACGCCCCGCATCAATACCCCTCTCTACCTCTTTTACTCAAAGTAAACTGTTTGTGTGTGAGGGGTAGTGAGGGGGAGGGGGTGGGAGAGGATCGACGGCGTCCCACGGGAAGTCACCCGACGGCACGCCGACAACGACGCCGAACATCTCCCCTACCCCCAACCACAACCAACCTTCCCTTACATTACAATAATAATATAAACCTTTCGGTATTAGTTAGTAGTAGTAGTGTTAGCGGTTGAGAGAGGATTGTAGGAGGGGTGGATGTCGGGTTTATGTAGGGGACGTGGTAAGACGCCCTTCCGAGACCACGACTCTTCTCGCTCCCCACCGAGACCTACCCCGACACACACGACGACTACTCGGAGTGAACCTCCCGTCTCTACCCCACCGCTTCACTCTCCCCCGACACACAAACGCTCTACTTTGAGTAGAGTGGATGGGGAAGGGTGTTGAAGCCGACAGTTTCTCTACCCGCCCCTACACCGACCTTCACACACAAACACCCTACTTAGAGTAATCTTTATCAGTAGGACGACATTACGGCCGAGTGCCGACAATGGCAGACGAAGACTACCGACTCAACGCAGACCTCGACGACGAGTACGAGAAGAAGTTCGAGATTCTGAAGGACGAGTACGGTCACGGCGAGGGCCGTGGCTCGGTCAAGCCGACGGTGTACGACATCATCGACGAGGCGTTCGACGCTCACGACCTCGACCTCGACGACGCCGACACCAGCGACGACAGCGACGAAGAGAAGGCATACGACCCGTTCGACGCCGAGTCTCGTCCCGACAGCGGCCTCGACCGCGAGCAGCTCAAGAACATCCTCGCGGACTACGAGCAGCCCGCGCTCCATCCCAAGGACGTCAGCCGCGAGATCCTGCCCAAGTACGTCAGCACGAAGAAGGACGTGGTGGCGGCGGTCGCGCGCTACCTCGTACTGGACTACCACGGAGACCCGAACCGCGTGCCGACCGAGGACGAGACCTCGAAGGCAGTCCGCATCGTCGGGCTGGACGGCGACCACCGCACGAAGAAGAAGTACGAACAGGTCAGGAACCGGTTCAAGCGCGAGGACGGTGTCGGTCGCGCGGACAACGTGGATCCCGCGCACATCCTCGGCGTCGACAGCGTGGATGCGTGGGTCGAGGAGACCAAGCGCGAGTTCCTCGCCGACGACGCGAAAGATCATCACGTTACCGTGCTTGAGAGCCGCCGAGAGGAGGCTGCCGATCTGTTCCAGTGGGTCGCGCCCCACGAGGACGTGCGGAAGTGCCTCAACGAGCTTGACATCGCCATCGAGGAAGCCAAGGAGGACGAAGAGGGTGGTGACGAGGACGAGTCTGACGACGAGGAGAACGCCGTCGAGGACGAACCAGCCACCGAGGACGGCGACGACACCACGGACGATGGCGACGAGAGTGGGGAGAAGCTGGACGAGATGGAGAAAATCGAGATGGCCGAGGAGACCGACGATGAAGACGAGGACGAGAACCAGCCCGCCGACCGCTCAGAGACCGAGAAGAAGCGCGAGGCGATCAAGCGGAAGGGCGGTGACCCGACCGCGAAGAAATGAGCTAGACCGATGACGGGGAACATCACGGACGTGGTTTGCCGCGACTGCTTGGAGGTCGTGCGCTGTGCCGAGGGCGAGTGCTACTGCTCCTGTCGGCGAGCCAGCCGGGACGCGTCCCGGCCGGCACGGTGGAAGCGGATGGCCACCTCGGCGTGATTGGCGGGCTTTTTCTGGGACGCGTCGGCATCTGACGGGTATGGTCGACGTTGTCGAGAAGGACATCGACGCGATCGCAGAGACGGTCGAGGAGTTGGAGGAAGGTGACTACGTTGAGGTTGACTGCATTCTCGGTGTGTTCGACGATGACGCGGAGGTACCACCTCCGCTGAAGAAACTCTCTGAGCAGTTCGTTCTCCGCGGCACGGTCACCGACGTGATTGAGACAGGGGAGCGACCGACGAAGTGGACGCGGCAGGTGATGCTGGAAGAGGTGTCGACGTTCCGCGACGATACGGAGCAGGTGTACGTTGAGGCGAAGGGGTTCGACGGGGAGTACGATTCGGCGGCGATGGTGATTCGGGCGGAGGATACGGTGGCGCGACCGGACGTCGTCGGTATCGCCGAGGCGGATCCGGGGTCGGAGCCGGGTAGTGCCGTGGAGGGTCAGTGATGCTGACGCGCAGCGACCTCCAGCCCGGCGACCGCTTGGTGGTGACGTGTTCTACCGACGACGGCGACACCGAGGAGTACGCCGGCGAGGTGACCGGCATCGACGGCCACCACATCCGCATCGATCCCGCGTCGTCGATCGCCACCCGCATCCGGGTGGGGGTTGACGGCAACGGCCGGCCGCGGGGCGCGGAGATCGTGACCAGTCACCGGAAGTTGACGCGAGAAGTCGAGAGGCTCGAGCTCAAGTAACTAACGACTCGAAGAATCTATGCGGAACCGGGCGGTTTGATCGGTATGGCCGGACATCCGCCGTACCTCTCGGTGACCAAGACCCTGATTCGGATCAACGCCGCCGCGGTCGAGGAGTACCTTCCCGGGGACGTGGATCCCGAGCGGCACGGGATGACGTTCGACGTGGACGCGGATGATGGACGCGTGTATATCGAGTTTGTCGAGGGAGTGGGTGGTAGCGATGTGTACTCAATCAACGTCAAAGAGAGCGGCTATCACGCGTCCGCGTCGCAAGTACGGAAGCAGATTCTCGACGAGTACGGTGTTGGCCGGTACGACTGCTGGTGGGATGACGATGCGGGGTGTCTCGTCGCCGACCTGACAACCGAGGTGATGGAGCCCCAGAACCGGTTCCGGTGGAAGCCGTCCTAGTTCAGTTGTCCCACGAGTCGAGGCTCTGCTGAACGGAGCCGGCCATACTCTCGCTCAGATCGTAGTCGTCGAAGTTGAAGTTGAACTCGTCGCGGTACCGCATCCGTTTCTCCAGCGCATCCTCGGTGAACAGGACGTTCACCTCGTCCTCGATCTCTTCGATGTACTCGCGGTCGTCGTCAAGACCGTCTTCGAAGCGGTCAATGATCGGCGAGCAGTCGTGGATCTCTGTTCCGACCCATTCGCGCCCCATCAGTTCTGCCGCGGCGTACGTCGTCCCGGCCCCACCGAACGGGTCAAGCACGCGGTCGCCCTCTTCGGTCGCCATCCCAACGATGCGGTGGAGAAGTCGCATCGAGAGCTGGTTCGCGTCTCGGTTGAGGTACTTGTTGTGGCGGACGGGTGGGATGTCGTCCCAGACGTCGGTCAGGTTGACTCCCTCGGGGTTCATCTTCGACTTGTAGCCACCGTAGTCGTTCTGTTCGCCGCCACAGTGTGGGCACGTGTCGATGGGGAGGCGGTCGGGGTCGAACGTGTTGGGCTGGTCTCCCTTGATGAAGTAGAGGAGGGAGTAGTGCGACGGGTAGAGTCGGTTGGGGATGGGGAGTCCGAACTTGATGTCGACTGCGATCCAGTGCTTGAGGTTCAGTCGGCGCGAGATGTAGTGGGCGAAGTGGACGTTCCACTTCGGGAGGTTGTAGAGGAAGAACGCACCGCCGGGCTTCAGCAGGTCGATGGCTTCGTCGATCCACTCGGTCGACCAGCGGAGGTACTCGTCCTCGGCGAGGTCGTCACCGTTCTTCTCCCCGTAGTCCTTATCGAGGTTGAACGGCGGATCCGCGAAGATGAGGTCGAACGACTCGTCCTCAAGTCCGGGGAGGACGTCCCGACAGTCCGCGTTGTAGAGCGTGCCCTGTTCGGTCGTGAACTCGGGTACTGGGAGTTCCCCACCGTCGTTTTCCTCGGTGTCGGCGAGGTCGAACGCGTCCATGAGCGCGTTGAGGGCACGGTCGGGATCCTCGACGAGTTGGTCTTGGAGCGGTTCGGGGAACTCGCCGGCGGCGAGTCGGAGGGCTTCGGGCTTGGTGTCGAGGGAGTCGGCGAGGGCTTCGAGTTGCTCGTCGGTGGGCGGGACGCCTGATTCGATGTCGCGGAGATCGCCGACGCGGAGATCGGCGTCCTTCGCCAGCTCGTTGTCCGTCAGCCCGCGCTCGCGTCGAATGCGACTGACGACGTCACCAGCAGATCGGAAGAGAAGGCCGGTCATTCGAGATCATCTCCGTTGTGGTTCATCTTCTGGTTAGTCTGATGTCGGTGTTCCGTTTTAAACGTGTGTAACCGGACTCGCTCTTTATCAGGACGTTCTGTTGGCTGGCCATCAGTGAATTCATAGCAATCGAATTCACATCAGTCGGTATGCAAATCGATCGCGAGGTCACGCTTGTCGACCAAGGCGACTTCTCTGAAACTGATGAGTGGCAAACGGCGAGAGGGCAGGCGATGGACGCGGTACGCGAAGTCGACTGGCCGCCCGGGACGGGTGAGTTCACCGTCTATCCCGAGAGCGAGGCGAACGGGGTGCAGCCCGCAACCAAGATTTTCGAGCACAACATCGACAACAAGCCGTTGTGGGAAGAAACCGGCCGTACACACTTCAAATCGCTTCTCCGTGAGATGCATCTGCTTGACGACGCCGTGGAGATGCTCGGCGATTATATGGATGATCCGGAGGCGTTCGTCAGCAGTTCGTGGTTCGACGCGATGGCGGAACTGGAGATCGACGGCGAACAACACATCGTGGTCTTCGAGTGGGAGACGGGCAACATCTCGTCATCACACCGGTCGCTCAACCGGATTATGGTGGGCTTCCTGACTGGAATCATCAGCGCCGGCATCGTCGGACTACCGACTCGCAAACTCTACAAGTACTCTACCGACCGAATCGGGAACTTTCAGGAATTGCGTCCCTACTTTATGATCTACGAGGCGTTGAACACGAGCGTCGATAACGGAGTGTTCGAAGTCGTCGCGTTCGAGCAGGAAGCGGAGTCGACGGACGTCCCGAGGATCCCGAAGGGTTCGGACGGGATGTCTGATCGGGAAGTCCGCGAGGCAACGCCGGATTCCGTCGACCTGTCTGACTTCCAGTAGACCGCCGCGCGAGGGCGTGGATCCGTGCCCGGGCGGCTACCCGTCTCCGAGTTCGCCGGGCAGTTCGCTCCGGCGCACCTCGGCTTTCTCCCCTTCGCTGAGCGTGTTGTAGTGCGCATCGAGCGTGTCGGGTTCGACGTCCGCGCGGTCGGAGACAACTTGCTTACCGGTCTCTTGGCGCAGATGCCACGAGATGGCGCCGCGACGGATGGCGTGCGTGCTCTCCGACGAGGGACACTCACACGCCCAGTTCTTCCGCCTCGTCGCATCGCACTCGTCTGGCGTCGTCTGGTGGGGACACTCGCGGTGGAGGCACGGTCGCGTCAGGGCGTAGATGTAGTTGCGGAGCGTGTTCTGGTGAGGTCTCTGCGTGCCTTCAGGGGCGACAAAGAGCGGCTTGCGCCCGTACTCGTCGGTCACGTCGTTGCGGTTCTCGTTCACGTAGTCGCGGAGAATCTCCCTCGTCGTCGGACGGATGGCGATCTCGCGCTCCGAGTCGTACTCGTTTTTCAGCGGCGTCCCTTCGGAGGGCCGATGGCGGAGTTGGATGCGGTCGTTCTCCCAGTCGATGTCGCCGAGGTCGATGGCCCGTGCCCCGCCGACCCTCAAGAGACAGTACCAGAGCGTGTGGAACAGCGCGTGTTCGACGCTCGCGTACTGGTAGCGATCCAGATGTTCGAGGATGGCCGTGGCCCGGTCGGCGGGGATCTCTGCCGACCTCTGCTGGCCGCCTTCGGGTGACGAGACCTTCTCGGGGAGCTGGGCGTCAACGGCTTCGACGTCCCGACACCACCGGAGGAACACGCGCAGACTGTCTTGTACGGCCTTGATGTAGGCGTCGGCGTGGTCATCGTCGAACCGCCAGACGCGCCAGAGGCGGATGTCCATCCCGTCGAGTTCGTGGAGGTGGGCGTAGTCGGTCTCGGTGTTGAACCACTCGATGAAGTGGGCGAGCCGATCCTCGTAACTGTCGACGGTCGATTCGGCGGCGGTCTTGCGTTTGTCGTCAAGGAACAGTTCTATCGCGGTCTCGGGTGTGAGATCGTTCATCTTGAGGTCACCTGAGCCGCGTGATGGCCGCCGGGAGTCTGGGTGGCCGTCTGCCACGTGTGTCGGCAGCGGCGCGCGGGTCTTGCACGGGAATATGTGGCCCAACTCTCCGAGCGCAACAGGTTCCTCTCCTTTTGGCAAACCTTTTGCGAACCGGAACGGCGGCGAGCCCCTGCGACGCCGCCGCACGCCCGTACAGGTAAAAGGTTTGGGGGTTCGAATCCCGCCACGCCCGTGCAGCGACCGTAGGGAGCGAACCGGCATGTCGGGATTCACATCAGGGAGGTCGTGCGCAGCGAAGCGAGCACGTCCGACCGTGGTTCGAATCCCGCCACGGCCGTTTTCCGGCGAACGACAGTGAGCCGTGAAAACGCACGGAGATTCGAAGCACGGAACGAGGGAGCGAAGCGAGCGAAGTTCAGGAGGTTCGAATCCTGCGGTTTCGCTCAGTCCCGCCACGCCCGTTCTGCGAGGAGCGGACGCGACGAGCGAACGGGCACGGAGTTCGAACCCTGCAAGTCGCAGCGCCGAGCGAAGCGATGCGACCGTCTTGCTCCGGTTCGAATCCCGTGAGAGCCGTCGAGACGGGTCTCGCGTAGCTCGCAAACGCGTCGTGTTTGCTCAGTCCCGCCACGCCCACTTTCGGAAGCAACAGCGAGCCAACAAGCGAACCGAGCCGTCGCCACCAGACACGGCACCTGAGATGCCAACGTATAAGTTTAGGCTTGCCTAACTCCTGCTGAAATGGACCGGAAGCCGTCCGAGCGGGCGGATGTCTGTGTCATCGGGGCTGGGCCGGCAGGGGCACTTATCGCGAGCCAGCTCGCCAGCGACGGACAAAGGGTGGTCGTGCTAGAGGCCGGGCCGCGGTTCGACAGGTCGAACCGAGAGCAGCAGATGGAAGAGACAATCCGACCCGGCGACCACGGGTCCGTCTGGGAGATGGGCGGCGACCGCGACGCGTTCAGTGCGAGCGGCGAGCGGTACTACCCGCTGAACATCTCACGAGTGAAAGGCGTCGGCGGGTCGACGCTGCACTGGCAGGGGATGGTGATGCGGCTGCACCCCTCGGATTTCGACGGGAGCCACGACACCGACGATCCGGCATGGCCGATCAGCTACGACGACCTGCGGCCGTACTACGCCGACGCTGAGCGGGCGCTAGGTGTCGCCGGCGACGCAGACAACCCCTTTGCACCGCCGCGAGACGGTGCATATCCGCTGCCCGGGTTCCCGCCATCATACAGCGACTCGTTGTTTGCTGAGGCCTGCGAGCAACTGGGCATCACGATGCACTCCGTTCCTAACGCCCGGAACTCCGAACCGTACGATGGCCGGGGGCCATGCGTCGGCTACGGGACCTGCCAACCGGTCTGTCCGTCCGGCGCGAAATACGACGCCAGCGTCCACATTGAGGACGCCGAAGCCGAGGGTGCCAGAGTCATCGACCGCGCGCCGGTCCAGCGCCTCGTTACCGACGCCGACGGACGCATCGAGGCGGCCGTCTACGCAACGCCGGACGGGGCCGAACACCGCCAGATGGCCCGCGAGTTCGTCATCGCGGCGGGCGGCGTCGAGACGCCGCGACTCCTTCTCCTGTCGGCGAGCGAGGACCACCCGGACGGGCTGGCGAACAGTTCTGGACTGGTCGGCCACTATTTCATGGACCATCTGTTCGCCGGGGCAGGCGGGACGCTCGACCGTGAAACGCGCCAGAACCACGTCGGCTTTCTCACGAGCGAGTGCCATCAGTTCTACGACGACCCCGGGCAGGCAGTCGAGCGTGTCGCGGACAGCGAGACGGTCGTTGCGGCGACCGACAAGGCGCTGTCGCCGCTGAAACTGGAGTTTCTGAACTACGCCGGTCCGTCGCCGGTCGAACTCGCGCTCTCTGGCGAGGAGTGGGGCGATACGCTGCTGTCGAGCCTCCGCGAGAGTTACGGCAACAGCATCGCGATGGGCGGACTGGTCGGCCAGCCGCCGCGGAAGGAAAACCGCGTAACGCTGGACACGTCAACGACGGACGACCACGGGAACCCGGTGCCGGACATCCGGTGGTCGTGGGGCGACCGGCTGGAACGGTCGCTCTCGCGGGCGAACGAGATTCAACACGCCGTGCTGTCGGAGCTGGGCGTCGACATCTCGTGGACGGTCGGGCCGGCCGACACCGGGCCGGCGTACCACCACATGGGCACGACGCGGATGGGGACCGACCCTGACAAGAGCGTGGTCGATCCGCAACTACGGACACACGACGTGGCGAACCTCTCGATTGCGTCCTCATCGGTATTCGTCACTGCCGGGTCAATGAACCCGACGCTGACCATCGCCGCGCTCGCGCTGAAGTGCGCTGACCACGTTTCTGAACGACTCTAGTCTGCAAATTCGGTGAACGCTGCTTTGCTCCGCCGGGTGACCGACCGAAGCCCGGGCGCGCCGTGAGCGAGCCATACGGCGACAGCGAGGCCGAACAGTCCGAACTGAAACAGGACGTACGGGTCGAACGAGAGCGAGGCGAACTGTTCAACGAAGGAGGTATCGTTGGCGTACGGCGGTGGAGGCTGGAGCGGCCAGACCAGAAAGCGAAGCCACTGGAGCTGTGTCAGGTCACCGCCGAGTACCCCGGCCAGCGCTGTCGGGCCCATATCAGTCAGCGTGTGTACGAATGCACCGAGCGTGAACGCTGTCGAGAGGTCCGTTCGGCGATATCGGACTGCGAGCCGGTGTAAGACTACGGCAACAAGGAGGAGCGTGAACAGCGAATGAGCGAGCGACCGGCCGGACGGCAGGACGCCGAACGTCCAGGCGAACGGCTTGTCGATCAGGTCCGGGAACTGTGACCCTACCGCCAGCGCAGTCAGCGTGGCCGCTGTCTGGCGACGGGTCGGGTCAAGGCGAGTGTAGACGACGTAAACGAGGTAGGCGACGGCGAGATGTCCCCACGGCCACATTGTGCATTGATATGCCGGATGGTGATTTGTATCTGCTGATACAGGTATGCGTGAAGAGGAATCGGCAGCCGAATGTCGGCCGTTCAGTACAGGCCGAGAATGGCACCAGCGTCGAGCAACAGGAGGATTGACACAAGAGACGCCCCCAGCAGGAACGGCCGTGCGTTCCGGGCCGGTTCGCGCACCTTCTGCTGGTCGAAACCGTCGCTGAGCTTCGACGCGCCGACCTCGACGAGGCCGGCCAGAATGAACCACAGGACGATCATCGTGATGACGAGGTGGCCGCGACCAGTTCCCGTCAACGACTCGGCGGTGTAGCGGGTCGCTGCTAGATGCCCACCCGTCAGGAACAGGAGCGTCGCACTCGCCCGGGACACCGTCCGGAGCTTCCCGGTAATCGCTGACAGCGGTCCTGGCGAAGAGTCGCCGTTCATCGCCGTCGGGAGAATAGCATAAGTCATGAACAACACGGTTCCAGCCCACAGCGCGGCGAATATCAGGTGCACCCCGAAGACAGCCGCGTTTACGACACTCATATGCGGCGGTTGGACGCGACCCTATTCAACGTCGTGGGTTCGACACAGCTACTTTGAGGAATCGAAGGCATCGAGCGCGTCCGCGTCACCTGACATATCGAGTTCTTTGACTGCGTCGGTGTCGGCAGAGATGTGCGTTTCCCGGTCGGTGTCGTAGTCCAGTTGGTCGATAAGGTGGACGAATGAGCCGGGATCGGGGATGAGGAAAATGCGGAGCGAAAACGCCACATCGCTCTCCTTGATGTCGACGAGCGAGTCGAGCACGATAGTCAGCGAGTCCCGGCGGACGTGCGAGAGGGCCTTGTCTGCAATCTCGGTCGCGTCGTCCTGTACGACCGTCGGCGTCCCCATGTTGATTGTCGCGTTCAGCGTGTTCGCGATGCCGTCGATGAAGCCCGAGGTGAGGATGTTACACATCTCTTGCAGCGCGGACTCGTGGAGCTGTGTGAACCCATCTTCGACACTGGAGCCGGTCATCAGCTCCGCGATCTCCGCGGCCGTCTCCGTCTCGAATGTCATCAGGAAGACGCCGTACGGCGGCTCTGTCAGCCGAACACGAGCGCTGTAGATGGTCCCGCCGCCCATCTCGGTGGCGATGTCCTCCGGCTGGACAAACGAGAGGCTCTTGATCTCGACGGCGGCGTCGACGCCGGCCAGTGTCGCCAGCGAATCGGCGACCTGCTCGGCCCCGTCCTGAATGAGTCTGGTGATGAGTGTGAGTTTCCGAATATCGATGAGAAGCGGCATTGCACAGTATCAGGACCTATGATGTGTTACCGTTTTCGGTGGCTGCAGGGTCGGCAACCCGACGGTGGGCCACCGTAACCCTCATTACCACTGACTGACAGAGATTTGGTGGGGAGCGTGCTATTCCGTGTCTTACCCGTCATCGACGGGTTTCTCACGGGAAGCCGCCATCGAATTTCTGTGCCATACGCGCTGGGGAGCCACGGCCACGCCCGATGTGAGCACGCTTAAGCCGCCCCGTCCGTTTTGCACAGCCATGGAACCACGGGACCTCTCCGCTCACACTGTCTATCGGGCAGGTCGCGGTATCGAAGAGGTCGCCCGGGAACTCGGTCTCGACCCGGACGACATGGTGAAGCTGGCGTCAAACGAGAATATGTTCGGACCGAGCCCGGACGCCGTCGAGGCGATTCGCGGGTCGGCCGAACGGATGCATTCCTATCCGAAGGCCTCCCACGCCGACCTCGTCGACGAACTGGCGGATATGTGGGACGTAACGCCCGAACAGGTGTGGCTGAGCAACGGCGGCGACGGCGCGCTGGACTGCCTCGCCCGAGCCATGCTCGACCCCGGGCAGGACGTGCTCGTCCCGTCGCCGGGCTTCGCGTACTACGCGATGAGCGCCCGCTATCACCACGGCGAGGTCAACGAGTACACGCTCTCGAAGGCCGACGACTTCGCCCAGACCGCCGACACCGTCCTGAAAGATTACGACGGCGAGCGAATCGTCTACCTCACCAGTCCGCACAACCCAACCGGGGCAGAGTTCACGACCGAGGCAGTCCGGACTATCGCCAAAGAAACCGACGAGCAGACGCTGGTCCTCGTCGACGAAGCCTACGGTGAGTTCACGGAAAAACCGAGCAAACGGCCGTTACTTTCCGACCGCGACGACGTTGCGCTCCTGCGAACGTTCTCGAAGGCGTACGGACTCGCAGGGATTCGACTCGGCTACGCGGTCGTTCCCGAGGACTGGGCCGATGCCTACGCCCGCATCAACACGCCGTTCTCGGCCAGCGAACTCGCCTGCCGCGCCGGACTGGCGGCGCTCGACGATGATGAGCACGTTGAGCGCTCCGTCGACACCGCCGCGTGGGCCCGGGAGTACCTCTCGGCGGAACTCGACGCACCGACCTGGGACAGCGCGGGGAACTTCATCCTCGCGGAGGTCGGCGACGCGTCGGCCATCGCGGATGCCGCCCAGGAGCGCGGCGTCATCATCCGCGACTGTTCCTCGTTCGGGCTCCCCGAATGCATCCGTATCACCTGCGGAACGCGCGAGGACACGGAACGCGCCGTCTCGGTACTGAACGAGGTTATCGAGGGGGTTAAGGCGTGAGAGTCGCCGTTACCGGCACTCCGGGGACAGGCAAGACCACGGCAACGGAACACCTCGACACAGACCTCGATGTCCTCCATCTCAATGACATCATCAAGGACGAGGGGTTTTCAACGGGCATCGACGAGGACCGCGGGAGCCTCGTCGCGGACCTCGACAGGCTGTCAGAGTGGCTTGACAGCCGCGACGACGTGCTGTTCGAATCCCACCTCGCGCATCATTTCGCCGCCGACCGGGTGATTGTGCTGCGAGCCCACCCTGAAACCATCGTCGAGCGGCTTCGTGAGCGCGGCGACGACGATTCGAAGGCCTACGAGAACGCGGAATCGGAAGCGCTCGATGTCATCCTCGGCGAGGCCGTCGAGGAGCACGGGATGGAGTCCGTCTACGAAATCGAGACGACGGACCGGGACCCCGACGAGGTGGCACAGGAGATTCAGGCCGTCGTGGCCGGTGAACGCGAGCCGAGTGCAGGGACTGTCTCCTACATCGACTGGCTATGACGCTCGATAAGTTCCGCCCGCTGGCCGACCGCGCGCTTGGCCCGTTCGTCAGCGCCGCCAAGGTTGCCGGCCTCTCACCCAACGGCGTCAGCGTCATCGCGTTTCTGCTGGCCCTTGGAGCGGGCGGAGTGTACGCCGTCGCTACGCGGGAGCCCCTGCTGTATCTCGGCGGTGCCGTTCTCGTCTTTTTGAATGGCTGGCTCGACCTCGTCGACGGCGCGCTCGCGCGGGAACTGAACGTCGCGTCCTCGGGCGGTGACCTGCTGGACCACGTGCTCGACCGCTACGCCGACATCGGCATCATCGTCGGCCTCGCTGCCGGTGTGAGCCAGTGGGAACTGGGCATCGCCGCCGTCACTGGCGTCCTGATGACCTCCTATCTCGGGACGCAGGCACAGGCGGTCGGCCTCGACCGCGTGTACGGCGGCCTGCTCGGTCGCGCTGACCGGCTTGCACTTGTCGGTGTGGTCACGGGCGTCGCGGCGTTCGTCCCGAACGCACTGGCCGGACTGACGCTGGTCGGCTGGCTGCTGGTCGTGTTCGCCGTCGTCGGCCACGTCACCGCTGCCCAGCGATTCTATCACGCGATGCGGGCGCTCGACTGAACATCAGTTCAGCAATTGACGGACCGGCATCCCGCTGAGAACGACCAGTGCACTATTTATACTGATCAGCGTGGCGAATCCCCCGACACACCATGAACGGGGATGAAGCCGAAACTCCATGTCACAAACCATTAAATAAACATGTCGACAATCAAGGATAGCGATGGAACACAGTTACCGCTACCGTGCCTATCCGACAGAAGGGGTAGCGGACGAACTGGAACATCAGGTAGATATTCATCGCCAACTATACAACCACGTCCGATGGGACTACACGAACAGCCCCGTGGATGCTAAGCCGAGTGAGTTCGACCAGAACAACAAACTCCCTGAGTGGAAGCAAAAATGGCCAGTGTTCGCGGAAACGTATTCGAAAGCCGCGCAAGCTACCGTTGCCCGCTTCCACCGCAACCTCTCGAACCTTCGTAAACAAAAGAGAACGGGCACACCGTTGGTCGTCTCAAACGGCAAGCACCTACCGATTACCGGAGCGTGACGTACAACCAGTCTGGTTTCGACCTCGATGAAAAGAGGGGCCAAGACGGGTTTGCGTACGTTCGCTTCAGCAAAGTCGGATGGGTCAAAATACGGTACTCCCGTCCAATCCCTGCTGATTCCTTAATAAAGGAAGCCACGTTCAAAAAAGAGACTACCGGTGAGTGGTTCGTTTCCTTTGGGTTGGAAATCGACGACGCTAATTTGCCCGAGAAGCCCGATGTGGACTCACTCAACCCGAGCAACAGCGTGGGTATTGACCTCGGCATCTTGAACTACATCCATACCAGCGACGGGAAGACCGTGGATTGGCTCGACCTCGAAGGCGAATACGAACGACTCCGACGTGCGCACCGCAAACTCTCGCGGAAAGAACATGGGTCGAACAACTACGAGAATCAGCGAGTCGAAGTGGCGAAGGCCAAACGCGACATCCACCGGAAAGTGCTGGACTACCAGCACAAAATAACGACGTGGCTCGTCAAGGAGTGCGATGCCGTGTTTGTGGAGGACTTGAACGTTCAGAGTATGCTTCGAGCGGATGGAAACGGTCGGAACAAGCAGGATGCGGCGTGGCGACAGTTTATCACTTTGCTTGAATACAAGGGCGATGTGTACGGTACGCACGTTGTGCAGGTCGAAGCGGCAGGGACGACAAAAGAATGTGCGGTGTGTGGTGTGGAGTCATCGAAGTCCATCTGGGTCCGGGAACACTCCTGTCCATCATGTGGGTTTGAGACAGATAGGGATGCGAATGCAGCGATGAACGTCTTGCAAAGGGGGTTTTCTGAACTAGGGCTGGGATGGCCCGAATCAACGCCTGTGGAGACTGTGACCGCTACGGACACCGCTGATCTTCAGCGAATGTCTGCAAGTCACGTCACCGAAACAGGAAGCCTGTCTACGTGAGAACAGGATTCCCCGCGCCAGCGTGCGCAGGGCAACATTCAAACCGCGCCCCGTCCAAGCCGTCGGTATGGTTCAGTGCGAGATGTGCGGGACGGAGGTTTCGTCTCCGAACCGCGTCAAAATCGAGGGAGCCGAACTCGACGTCTGTGACGAGTGTACCGACTTCGGCACGGAGGTCAAAACGGAGGAGACGTCGTCTACGTCGACGAAGTACTCGACGTCGTCCTCCTCGTCATCGTCGTCGAGTTCGTCCTCCTCGTCGAGTTCCACGGGTGGCGGGTCCAGTGGCCGCCGTCGGGATATGTTCGACGAGATGGACGAGATCGCACAGGATTACCACGACCGGATCCGCAAGGGCCGGGAGTCCCAGGGACTCAGCCAGGAGGAACTCGCAAAGCAACTCAACGAGAAGGCAAGCCTGATCCGGAAGCTCGAACAGGGTAACTCACTGCCCAGCGACGACGTCCAGAAGAAACTCGAAAGCGCGCTCGAAATCTCCCTGAGCGCCGGCGGCAGCGCCGACGAGACCGAGTGGTCCGGCGGCAGCAGCGACGGCGAGTACACGCTCGGCGACGTCGTGAAGCGGAAGGACTAGGTTACAACTGGAGGTCGTCTTTCTCTACGTCGAGTTCGTCTGCGAGTGACTCAACGTTCGACGAGATAGTTTCAATCTCGTCTTGGAGTTTCTGATATCGTTCGCTGTCCTGCAGTTCCCGGTCGGTTTTCTCGACGCGGAGGACGTTGCGCTTGAGCTTTTTTGATGTGAGTGTCCGGAGTCGGTCGTTGTACTCCCGAATACTGTACAGCCGGTCGACGACCTCCTGTAGCTCGTCACGGGTGACAGGTTTGACGAGGTAGTCGTCGACGCGCATCTCTATGATGTCGAAGTCGGGGTCGATGGCGGTAACCATCGCGACGCGGCACCGGAGCCCCTGCTCTTCAATCTGTGCGAGCACTTCGTTGCCGGAGACGACCGGCATCCGGCGGTCGAGTAACACCACGTCGATATCGGTCGACAGCAGTTCTAAGCCCTCTTCGCCGCTGTAAGCCGTCTGTACGTGGTACTGGTCGGCCAGGTAATCGGTGTACAGGTCGGCCAGGTGTTGTTCGTCCTCGACTATCAGAACGGTCGGTGTGTCGTCATCCCCTGCTGTCACGGCTTGTCTCATTTCTTGTCTCGGCTGAATCGTAATAACTGTCATCCCCGAGCGGTGGAACGAGAAAGCGAAGTCGCAGTGGTAGGGACGCCAAGCGGTGGCTTCGCAACCTATTTCCCCACAGCAACCGGTTCGTTTCGTATGTTCGTCCTTGTCAATCTGAAGGCGTACCCGTGTGACCCAGTCGAGGTAGCAACCGCTGCTGCTGACGTCAGCGACGATTCCGGCGTTCGCGTTGCCGTCGCGCCACAGGCTGCCCAGATCAGCGCTGTGGCGGAGACCGGCGTCGAAACGTGGGCTCAGCACGTCAGCGCCGTCGAGCACGGCAGCCACACCGGCAGCACCCTCGCAGAGGCCGCTGCGGACGCCGGTGCCGTCGGGACGCTGCTGAACCACTCCGAAAACCGGCTCAAGCTCGCGGACATCGATGGGGCACTCGACGCCGCCGACCGCGCGGACCTCGAAACGATCGTCTGTGCGAACAACCCCGCACAGATCGGCGCGGCCGCCGCGCTCGACCCCGACGGTGTGGCCGTCGAGCCACCGGAACTCATCGGGACTGGCACGCCCGTCAGCAAGGCAGACCCAGATATCGTGACCGGCGCAGTCGATGCTGCCGCTCGCGTTAACGGTGACGTGGACGTGCTCTGTGGGGCCGGCATCTCGACCGGCGAAGACCTCGTCTCGGCGAGCGACCTCGGCGCGAGCGGCGTCCTACTGGCAAGCGGCGTTGCGAAGGCTGACGACCCGCGCGCCGCACTCGAAGACCTCGTCGAACCGCTGCTGTAAAATCGACGGCGTCGCAGTACTACCTTTTCAGTCGCTGTCCCCGTCCAGAAACGCCGATTCGAGTCGAGAGACGACTGACTCGACCTCGTTGTCGTCGAGCCGGCGGTCGCTCTCCTCCTGAACCAGCGCCGCCAGCCGCGTGTCGTACTGTCCGCGGCCAACGTGTTCGACCAGCCCGCGGAGCCGGAGTTCTCTGTTTCGCGCATAGGCCGCCGTCCGGTCGCCGGAGCCGCCGGCCGAGAAATGTGCGTTCAGCGGCGTCCCGGGGCCCTGCTCGCGGTAGTACGCGAGCATCCGGCAGGTCTTTCGGTCCAACTCCTCGATATCGGCTTGCAGGTCGCCGTAGACAGCGGGGCCGTCAAAGTCGGCTGGCGTCTCGCTGTCAGCGGACCCCGTTGCCTCGTCCGACTGCTCAGCTTCAACGGCCTCGGCGATGGCCGCCCTCAGAGCTTCGTCATCAGCCTCAGCAGTTTCTGTCTCAGCCTGGCCGTTGACTGGCGCGGCCACCGCACCGTTGTTTGCGACGGCCCCGTTCGCCACTACGTCGGCGTTCGCAGCGTGACCGTTCGATGTCGGTTCAGCGTCCACACTGCTGGAGTCTGACGCCGATTCAGCGTCCGTGCTGCTAGCATCCGACTCCTGTCCGGCGTCCGCACTGCTTCCATTCGCGTCTGCGCCGCCACTGGCGCTGCCGCCGTTCATCGCGGCCCCGTCCTCGGCAAAGGCACTGAACGCATCGCCAAATCCGCCGCCAGACGTGGCGTCAGCGGTCTCGTCTGGTTCCGGGGGCTGCTCATGGGGACCGTCGGCGTCCGCCTCACTGACGGCGTCTGTGTCGCCGTCCGACGCTTGCTGGTCGGCGAACCGTTCGCGCTGGCGACGCATCTTCTCCTGTTCTGTCCGGCCGGGGTTGTAGTCCTCGGCCTGATCCAGCATTGCTTCGGTGAACTGCTCGGCCATCCGCGAGAGGTCCCGGGCGTCCTGCAGTTCTGCCTCCAGTTCGGCGATGCGGGAGTTCTTTTTGTCCAGTTCCTCACGGAGTTCCTTGATGCGGTTCTCCGTCTCCTGCTGGTCCTCGCTGATGGTCTCCAGTTCGGAGACGAGGTCGTCGCTGACGGACTTGAGTTCAGGGCGCTTGAAGTCGTCAAGACCCGGCGTCGCACCGGCATCGAACGTCTGCTTGCGGTGGAACTGGACCCGGCTGACCTGCTCGGCCCAGTCGTTCATCATGAACGCCTCGCCGTCGTCTAAGTCCTCGACGGCGTCAGCGTACTTGTTATCAAGAATGCGCCCGACGACTTTCGTGTCGTTGTTCCAGGTCAGGCGATGCCAGACAAGCCAGTCGCACTGTGTGATGTAGTCCTTCTTTACGTCGGCCGGGCGCTGGCTGATGCCGACGATGCCAAGCCCGTGTTTCCGGCCGCGTTTCCCGATTTTGATGAGCATCTTCCCGACCTCGCCCATCGAACCCTTCTCCGGCATCCACTCGTGGCACTCCTCGACGAGCATCAGGAAGGGCTGTTTCTGTTTTTTTGCCTTCGCGAACAGCTGCTTGGCGACTTCTGTCAGTAGCGTCTCTGCTTCCTCCTCGTCAAGGAACGACGAGATGTCGAGGATGATAGGGACGTTCTGTTCAAGCGCCAGCGAAGCGATCTTGCCGGCGTGGTCGTCCGTGACCTGAATGTCACACTCCTCATCGCCACCGACATGGAGTATCTCGTACTCCTCTTTCAGACCGTAGTACTCGCCGTCGATATCGACGATAAGCAGTCCAAACCCGTTGTCAAGCAGTTTCTCGGCGATGACACTCGCCGTGTTCGACTTTCCAGACCCGCTCTTGCCGGTGATGAACCCCCGGCCGGTCAGCAGCTCCACCACCGGGAGATTGACGGTCTCGCCCGGCTCCCCGGTCCCACCCGGCCCCGCGCTCGTCGTCGCGACAGTTATCTGTTCGGTCTCTGCCATGCGTTTCTGTCACGAATGAGACGCGCAGGCCCCATAACTCTCCGTCAGACGCCCATCAGCTGTGGAACAGGTCTGGACGCAGCAAGCAGTTCGAAGCCAGTCCGAGGTTTCGCTCGCTCGGGCTTCAAATTCTCGTGTGCTACCGACGGGGCTTCGGTTACCGACGCCGCTATGACTTCGTTTCGGGCGTCCGACTGGGGTCCCACTCGTCGTAATGGACCAGTTCAGATCTGTCGATACGACTACGCCAGCCTTCCTGTTGCAGTACTGGTTCGGACGGGAAGCCGTCCTCTGGGTATCCGACACAGAGGTAGGCCACGGGTTGAATGTGGTGTGGAATGTTCAACACATCACGGAGTTCGTGGGGATACAGAAATGAGACCCAGCCGACACCGATGCCCTCAGCACGGGCAGCGAGCCAGAGGTTTTGCACGGCAAGGCACGTCGAATAAACGTCCATTCGCTGCATCGTGTTCCGGCCGAGAACGTGTGGCGCATCACGTGTGGGGTCACAAGTAACACAGATATTCACCGGCGCATCGGTTATTCCCTCCAGTTTCAACTGGCCGAACTTTGATTTGCGCGGCTCTTTGTAGCCTTCGCGTGCGGCGGCTATCGCCCGTTCGGCAATCGCTGCGACCGCTGATTTCGTCTGCTTGTCTTCTATCACAATGAAATCCCACGGTTGCGAGAACCCGACGCTGGGCGCGTTGTGGGCAGCGTCTAGAATCCGTCCGAGTACTTCCTCGGGAACTGGGTCGCCGACAAATCGTCTGATGTCCCGTCGCGAATAAATGGACTTGTAGACTGCCTCGCGGTCTCGGGGGCCGAACTCAACCATATGTTCCATGACAGACGACAGTTGTATACCGGTTGTGCTGGCCAGCGAATGTCCCGAATACAGCGAGACCCGAATGCAGGGCAGACCGTGGTGGCTACCGGTCAGTTCAGGACGGGGTAACGGCTATTGCGGTGGGATGCCTTGACACGGTTGTTCGGCTGGGCTGTCTATGGACAGATACGAGACGTTCGTCGAGGACGGAACCGTGTACGTCGGGAGTGACGACGGTCCCCTGAAAGTGGCCCCGCTCGACGATATCGTCGCGGCCGCAGGTGGCCCGGCGTGGACGATTTCCTACACCGAGGCGGAGAAAGAGCGCTACGCCGGGATGGACACCAGCGACGAGGGGCTGGTGGTCGATGTGGTCGATATGCTGCACGCAATGACCCACAGCCAGCGGTTCGTCGACACGCTGGCCGCACATCCGACGGATGTCCCAGCTGATGACACTATTTCGCCGCGAGCCGGCCTGTTCGTCGGGAAGCTGCTGGAAAATCTGGAACACGGTGTCGCCTGAGAACGTCTAGAACTCTGCGAGCGTGGTCTGACCGGGCGGGAGCGAGATATGCGTCTCACTGGCGTCTGTTCCCTCGCCCGCCGTGTCTTCGACAGCCTCGGTATCCCCGTCGTTCGCAACGAACGTCCCGAGTCCGACCTGCCCGTCGTCATCCAACTCGTCGGCTGCCGCTGGGGTACTGCTGGTGCGGGAACTACCGGACGCCTCCTCGGAACCATTGTCACCGCCAAACCCGTCCAGATTGGCCTGTTCGCCGGCAGAGAAGTCCAGGTTCGAAACACGGACACCGACCTTCCGAACGGGATCGTCGGCGAACTCGCCGAGCAGGTCCAGCGCGATGCGTCTGACCAGTTCAGGCTCCTCGACTGGACCGGGGAGCGACCGGGCCCGCGTATTCACATCGAACGGCGGCGTCACGACCTTGATGCCGATGGTCTGATACCGCGCGCCTTTTCGCTCGGCGCGGTCAGCGACGGCATCGGCGAGGGTGCGGACCTGTCGACACTTGGCTTCTATATCGGTCGTCGCGTCAGTGAACGCGGACTCCCGTGAGAGACTCTTGGGGTCGCCTTTCGGCGTCACCGAGCGCTCGTCCTCACCGCGGGCGTAGCGGCGTATTTCACGACCGCGCTCGCCGAAGTGTTCGGCCAGCAGTTCCGGGTCAGCGGCCGCGAGGTCCCCCGCGGTTTCGATATCGAGTGCGGCGAGTTCTCTGGCGGTGACCGGGCCGACGCCGTGCACGTCCTCGACAGGGAGGTCATCGAAGAACTCTCGGACGGCCCCCGGTTCGACGACGACCAGGCCGTCCGGCTTGTCGCGGTCGCTGGCCACCTTCGCGGCGCTCATCGTCGGGGCAACGCCGACACTCGCGACCACGCCCACCGCGGACTCGATTGTGTCTTTCAGGTCCTGCGCCCACGACCTGACCGTCTTCCATGAGACCCGCTCGGTCACATCCAGATACGCCTCGTCGATACTCACCTCGCGGACGACATCCGCTTCGGTATGGAGGATTTCCCGGACATCCGCAGCAACGGACTCGTAGAAATCCATGTCAACTGGGCGATAGAAGCCGGCGTCTTCGACAGTGAGGTCCGGGTCCGCAACAGCCTCAACCTTCCGTGGAAGGCGTTCCAGTGCTTCGGAGATGGCCATCGCTGATTCGACACCGTACGCTCGGGCCTCGTAGCTCGCTGTCGCAACAGCCCCGTGGGTCGCGCCGTTCTCGTAGCCCATCCCCACGACGAGTGGCTCATTTCTGAGTGCGGGCTCCCGCCGCTGTTCACAGGCGGCGTAGAAACAGTCCATATCGACATGCGCGACTATCTGCTCGGGGCCGCTGGTCCCGGGGAGCCGCGCAGCGTCCATACCCGACGCTACGCGTACTGGCAGAAAACCCCACCGGCCCTCGCCGAGCCAATCAGGTCAAGTCGTAGTCTGGTGTATCGAATCCTCCTCGAAAAACGGGCGCAGGGAAAGTGGTGGGGTGGGGGTGGGGTGCCAGATGCTCTGTACGCCGTTGGTTGCAAAGCGATACGTGGCCGGTGGAGTGGCCATTGCTCCACCGGCGAGTTGTCGTCCGCCGATGCCAATCCCGGATGGTACGACGGTCGTTCCCGCCGGGAGCGTAGGAAGCTCCATGTTAACAAAAGACATGATAGCACTTCAATGTTGGCTGAAGTTATATCTAGCTCACACTTTGAGCGCGCTCCGCTCGAAACGCTTTCAGTCCTCTCCCCACGACTGCGACGTAATGACCGAACTGACGGACTCGCTGCCGGATAGACCGCTCTCGACGAGCGAGATTTCGGCCCTCGAAGCCCAGCACGACGACTACGGGTTTGCGCCGGTCGGGTTCTTCCCTGACCTCGATGTAGTGGCCGCGTTCGTCGTCATTATCAACGGGGATCACGGCTACAGCCTCGGCTACGACCGCGATGGCGACGGCTGGGTTGTCGTCGAGTCCTTTGAGGACGGCGAGGACTTTGCCGGCGTCACCGACCGCCTGCAAGAGTGGATGGGCGACGACTGGGAGGAGTTCGAGCAGGCTGCCGTCGAACCGGAGTGAGGGTGTCGGCAGTTGCGGAGTCGACCAGAGAACGACCGCGGCGAAGTTCAAACGCCTCGGCTGGTCGTCACTGTCTGTGGCACAGTACGGCGACCGGGATTTGAACTCGGCTGCAAATCCTCGCTATCGCTCGGCTTTCCGTAGTTCAAATCACTCTGTATAGCATTTGCTGCTCGCGGCTGTACTCGCAGCAAAATGCGGCGGCCGGGATTTGAACCCGATGGCGAGACTCGTTGCACTCGTCTCGCGTGATTCAAATCTCTCCGTACAGCATCCGCTCGTCACGTCCGTTCCTCGCAGGATGCGGCGACCGGGATTTGAACCCGGGCCATGAGCTTGGAAGGCTCAGGTCCTACCACTAGACCACCGCCGCTCATCGCTTCGCGTCTTCGTTCACGCGCGGCGTCGTTCGCAAATCCGTCGGATTTGCTCACCACCGCCGCTCACTCGTGCAGACACAGACTCGGCGGACTGTGTTTCGCCCGAGTGCGAACGTATACCCTCATAGATGGAAGGCAATTAAGTGCGTTTCCCTTCTGGCTCGACAACCCCGTAACAGTTGCCGCTTGACAGCTCCATCGAGACGAGCCGGAGGTCGCTGTCGGCGACATCGCGCTCGAATTCGGCCGGCGCGTAGATGTGATAGAACCGCGGGACCGTCTCGCCGCCGGGGAGCGTCCAGTCGACGGTCGTGTCAAAGCCCTCGTCCGCGTCGGGGTCGGCGTCGAAGCGGTCGTGGGCCGTGCTCCACGCACTGACGAGCGCCCGAGCGCCCGGCGCGAGGACGCGGGCCAGTTCGTCCAGACTGGCGCGGCGGGCGGCCTGTGACGGGAGGTGATGCAGCGTCGCGACGTACACCGCGAGGTCGACGGCCCCGGCAGCGAGCGGAAGGCGGGTCGCGTCGCCCTGCAGTAGCGCAACGCTGTCGCCGACGCGGTCGGTCGCCGCCCGCAGGAGCGCGCGGCTGGCGTCAAGGCCGACGACGCGGTCAGCGACCCCCGCGAGCAGTTCCGCGTGGCGGCCGTTGCCACAGCCGACATCGAGCGCCGTCCCGACACTGCCGGACTCGTCGACGAACGATTCGACCTCCGGCCAGGCGTACTCGCGGGTCTTCGAGAAGTGGTCGCCGATGTCCTCGTAGGTCCGGCGGACGGCAGCCCGCGAGCGCGCCGGGTCGTCACTGTCGCCGCTCGAATCGGAGGGTGACATCGGTCGACCGCGTCACTCCGCGCCGTACTTTTCGGGGTAGGCCTCGGCGAGTAGCTCGTCTTCGTCGGCCAGTCGCTCCCGAACCGGGTCGATAACGTCCGAGATCGCGCTGGCGGCCGACGGCTTCAGGTCGGCGGGGTGGAGTTCGCCGCTGACGAAGTCCGATTCGACCTCGTCGTAGCTCTCGTAGGTCAGGTCGCCGCCGTACTCCTCCGGGCGCTCGACGACGAACGAATCGCCGCGAACGTCCAGCACGGGAAAGACGAGATGCTGGAGGTACTCCAGCACGCCGTTCTCCTCGACCTCGCCGGCCGGGCAGTACGCCTGATTGATTTTCTCGTCGACCTCATCGGGGCTGTCGGTGAGGTTGACCTTCGACGCTTCGTCCGAGGCGCTCATTTTGCCACCGGACAGGCCCGATAGCAGCGGCGCGAACAGACAGATCGGCGACTCGCCGCCGTGGTCGGGCAGAATCTCGCGCGAGAGCATGTAGATGCCGCGCTGGTCGACACCGCCGTAAGCGATGTCGGCATCGAGTGCCTTCACGTCGAGCGTCTGCATCAGCGGGTAGATGAGTCCGCCGAGGTTCGGGCTCTCAGATTCGCGGACGACCTCGCTGGCCGCGCGCTGCGTACGAGAGATGGTCGTCTCGGCGGCCATCCGGTACATCTCCAGCGTGTACTCTTCGTCGAGCTGGAAGTCGGTCCCGCGGACGAAGGTCACGTCCTCGGGGTCCGCGCCGGCCGCTTCAATCATGCCCTCGATGGCCGTCTCGTAGTAGGCCGAACGGGCATCCAGCAGATCGAAAGGCGATTTGTTGTCGTCGAGGTGAGCATGCAGGTCCGCGATGAGAACCGTCACGTCGACGCCGGCCCGCAGGAAGTCAGCGAGCTTTCGCATCGTCGTGAAGTGGCCGATGTGCATCTCGCCGGTCGGCGCGTAGCCGATGTACGCCGACGGGTCGCTCTCCTCGAACAGCGTCCGCAGTTCGTCCTCGGTGACGACCTCTGTGGTGTGTCGCGTCACCAGATCGAGTCGCTCGGCGGTATCCATACGGATGTGTGACCGGTCCGGCGATTAAAACGTTCCTGTCCGGTGTGACGGGCTGTCGAGGTGGTAGTGTTTAGTTAGTAGCATTGTGCCAGCGAGCGAAACTCAGCAACCAATTTTCGGCTGTTTCCGGTTCGACATGGCTAAAGCAATTCGAAAACGACGAGGTTCGTCGCTTTAGTTCTCGAAAAATCCGTTCGACAGCGTTCCGATTTCCGTGGCGAGACATCTGAAATCGGAGTCCAGCTCGTTGCAGTGCAGTTTGAAGATGTTGAGCGCCATCGACGAGAAAGACGGCAGTTTCGACGTCGTGTTTTTGCCGAAGTTCGCGCAAGAAAATTTCTGTGAGAGTGGTCGTAGTCGTCGCAAATAGCCGGATGTGAAGCAGTTCGTTCGACTGCGGATCGGCCGCGGCGTACAGCCAGAACTGCTGATCGTTGATCCGAATCACTGTTTCGTCAATCGCAATCTGATTCGGAGATTTTCCAGAGTCGGGCTGTAGATCGGCTTTCTGCACCCAATCGTGGACGGCTTTGCGACTGCGTTGGACACCCAGATCTTCGAGTAATTCAACGGTATTCGATAGCGAGAGGCCCGCAACGTGCGATTGAATACCCAACGCCATCGCTGGCTCGGGTGTCCGCTCGCGCTCCACAAAACCCAAATCAATCCAGTCTCTACATCCGCTGAGGCGCGTGATTTCTGCCATGGACAGCTGAAATCACTCTCGCCTCACTTTTCACGCTTAACTAAACACGACCGTCGAGGTGGGCCGTACTGTTTTATGACAGCAGGGCACATTCGGGAGTAGATGTCGCTCCTGTTCGACCACGTCATCGGGTCCTTCGACCTCGACGGCGCATCGCTGTGTGTCCCCGACGACGACGCCCTCGACGACCACGGCGATGTCGTCCCTGTGCGGCCGGTCGCCGAGTTTGCGGGCCATCACGACGAACTCGCCCACCCCGAGGAGGACTGGGTCTGTATCCCGCTGCACGAACCGAACTCGGCGCAGGTCACCGACGAGTTCGTCGCCTTCACCGACCACTCCCTCCACGGCGGGATATTCGTCTTCGAGCGCGACGGCGAACGGGACTTCGTCGACGCGGATGCCTTCGGAGCCACGAGGCTGGCCGACCGGATCCGCTTCTGGCACTCCGACTACGTCCCGGAGACGTACCCACCCTCCTACGACTCGCCAGTAGACGACAGCGAACCGGCCCGAAATCCGATCCCGTCTGCAGAGTTGCTCGACGGCTTGCGTTCCCACGTTGAGCGCGAACGCGAGGCGACTCGCCGGCAAAACCGAGAGCGCGCCGAGCGGCGCTCACCTGACAGGGTGTACGAAGCCGGTGGCGACGCAGTCCCCGAACTCCATGCGCGGGGCCGAGACGACGGCACATACCGGTTCCACGTCGACCCGCCCGCGGATGTCGCCACCAGGCAGGACGGCGACTGGGCGTTTGTCGTGGAGTCGGTGTTTGGCATCCACGAGGGAAACGAGGTGCTGGTTCACGACGTGGACGGGACCCGAGAGAACGGCCCGTTCCCGGTGCCGGCGACAGTCGAGCGTATCCGCGGCCGGTCGGTCTGGGTCGCGGTGAACTGGGCCGAGGTCGACGGTGCGACGGCGCTCGAAAGCGCACTCACCGACGGTGACACCACCTACGGGCTCACAGCAGTGCTCAATCCCGTTCCGTTTGACCGCGAACGGGAGGCGATTGACTCGCTGGCCGACCACCGCTTCCGGGACGTGCTCGCCGGCGACCGGCCGATAACATTCTCAAACGGAGCAGCCGCCCGGAGCGACCAGTTCGACGCGGAACTGAATCAGGAGCAGCAACTGGCCGTCGAGCACGCGCTGCTGGCCGACGACCTGTTCTGTATTCACGGCCCGCCGGGGACCGAGAAGACGCGGACGCTGGTCGAAATCGTCCGGCGTGCTGCACAGGCCGGTGAGGACGTGCTGGTGTGTGCGGACTCGAATCAGGCCGTCGACAACCTCGTGGCGGGGTCGTCGAGGAGCGACGAGGCCGACCCGCAGTCGCTGCACGCCTACGGCCAGCACGGCGACGACGACTACACGCTCGACCGCGTGAACGCGAGCCAGTCGGCAAACGACGTTGTCCGGCGCGCCTACAGCGACGTGCCCGGGCGGGCCGACGTAGTGGCGGTGACAAACAACAGCGCCGCCACGCTCGCCCGTGGGTTTGACCTGGTCGTGCTCGACGAAGCGACACAGTCCACCTGCGCGGCGTCGTGTATCCCGCTGGTCCGGGCCGACCGCGCCGTGCTGGCCGGCGACCATCGACAGCTCCCGCCCTACAGCGCCAGCGATGAACCGCCAGAATCGAGCTACGGCCACTCGCTGTTCGAGCATCTCTACGCCGACGGCGGCGTCTACGACGGTGTCGGCCTCCAGCTCCAGACCCAGTACCGAATGCACCGCGACATCGCGTACTTCCCGAATCGGCGGTTCTACGACCGGACGCTGCGGAACGGGCGGGCCGTCGACCCGCTTCCCGACCGCCCAGCGATAGAAGGGTACAACGTCGGCGGTCGGGTCGAAACCGTCGGGCACTCCAGGACGAATCCCACCGAAGCCCGCCTCGTCGCGCATCTCGTTCAGGACCTGCTGGCAGACGTACCTGCCGAGGAAATCGGCGTCATCACACCGTACAGCGCGCAGGTGTCACGTATCCGCGAGACGCTCACAGAGCGGACCGACGCTGGAGACAGGGTGACTGTCGACACCATCGACTCGTTTCAGGGCGGTGAACGGACGGCCATCGTCCTCTCGCTCGTCCGAAGCAACGCCGAGGGGACCGTCGGGTTCCTCGGGCGGCCGGTCGACGGCCCCCGTCGATTGAACGTCGCGCTCACCCGAGCGAAGCAGTACTGCGCCGTTGTCGCCGACTGGCACACGCTCCGCTACGACGTGGACGGGAAGTGTACGGACCTCTACAGCGACTTCTATCAGTTCGTCTCGAACACCGACCGCCTGAATGACGTGGACCCCGAGTTCATTCCGGTGTAGAGAGCCACCGTCCGACTGCGATGGGTCCAAATATCTCCGACCCAACTGTCGCACATGTACACGGGGAAAACGGAGAAAGCCTGCTGTCTGTGCGGGAATCCCGACACGAAGACCCGTCTGGACCTGCCGCCGCGGGCGGTCCCGTTGCTCAAGCACGCCGACCCCATCGCCTGGCAGGACATCGTCGGCGAGGTGTCCATCTATTTCTGTGGCTCCGACTGGGAGACGGTGCGGGACCTCGTGTTAGAGACCGGGATGAGCCCGCTGTCCCGGTGTAACGCCGCCCGCGCCTCCTTCGACCTCCGGGAGGACTTCGAGGCGCTGCTGAACGATATTCGGGACGAGCCGGACCACACGGAAATCGAGGCGGAGATGCGCGCCGAGGCCGAGGAGGCGCTGGCGAATCGCGACGACCCCTACGTCGAGGAGCGGGACCTCGTCGAGGCCCGCGTCATCGAATGGGTGTTCGAAGACACTGAAAACGAGTAACCCGACGAGGGCGGCGGTATGGCTTCGTATCCAAACTGTTTTGACCACCCGTAGCCGTGTGTCAAGCGATGACTGTACGCGTAGGTGTGCTCGGTGCGACTGGCGCAGTCGGGCAGCGACTTATCCAGCTGCTTGACCCCCACCCCGAGTTCGAAATCGCAGCACTGACCGCCAGCGACGCGAGCGTTGGCGAGACATACAAGGACGCCGCCAAGTGGCGCGTCAACTCTCCGATTCCCGAGGACGTGGCTGGGTTAGAAGTCCGCGCCACCGACCCGGATTCGGTGCCCGACGACGTCGGTCTCATCTTCTCCTCGCTCCCGTCGAGCGTCGGCGCGGAAGTCGAACCGGAGTTCTGTGAAGCCGGCTACACAGTCTCGTCAAACTCCTCGAACGCCCGGATGGACGAGGACGTGCCCCTCATCATCCCCGAGGTCAACGCCGACCATGTCGACCTCCTTGAGGTCCAGCGCGACGAGCGCGGCTGGGACGGCGCGCTCCTGAAGAACCCGAACTGCTCGACGATCACGATGGTCCCGCCGCTGGCCGCCCTCGACCGCGAGTTCGACCTGACCGACGTGCGTGTCTCGACCCTGCAGGCCGTCTCCGGCGCGGGCTACTCCGGCGTTACGTCGATGGAAATCATCGATAACGCCATCCCACACATCGGCGGCGAAGAGCAGAAGATGGAGAGCGAATCGCGCAAACTGCTCGGCTCGTTCGACGGCGCAGAAGTCCAGCTCAACGAGATGGACGTGGCCGCCTCCTGTAACCGCATCCCGACGCTCGACGGCCACCTCGAGAACGTCTGGGCCGACACGGCTGAGGACATCTCTGCGGCCGACGCCGAGGCCGCGATGGAGTCCGTGACCGGCATCGACCTGCCGTCTTCGCCGGAGAAACTCATCACGGTGTTCGAGGAACCCGACCGCCCACAGCCACGCCTTGACCGCAACGTTGAGGACGGCATGGGCGTCGCAGTCGGCGGGTTCCGCGAGACGACCGACGGCGTCCAGTTCAACTGCCTCGCACACAACACGATGCGCGGTGCCGCGGGCGCGAGCGTGCTGAACGGCGAACTGCTCAACAAGCGCGGCTATCTGTAACGGTCACGGTCGCCGAGTGCCGTTCTTCCGAGTCGCACGAGAACTGCTAGATGATCCGATATTTTTTCACGGCCAGACTCGACTTCTGGCATATGGTCTCCCGCGATACGAAGCTTCAGATCGGGGTGGTGAGCGCTGTCGTCCTCGTCTGGGCGCTCCTGTTCCGGGCGGTTCCGCTCGGCCCTGTCGCCTCGGTCGTGCTCGTCGCAGCTACGTACTTCGCCGTTCTGGCTGGCACACACCTGTATCTCGCGCTGGCAGGTGATAGCGAGACGCTTCCGGTCGCGGCCCGCTGGCGGTACATTGGGCTCGCGGCGGTAGTGGCCGTAGTCGAACTGCTGCAGGGTACCGTCGGGAGCACTAGCCTCGGGAGCGGTACAGTCGCGCACCTACTCGGCGGCGTATTCGCTGTAACAGTGGTATCCTATCTGGTGTACGAAGCCCGCGCCGGATATCTCGCCAGCCGGCAGTGACTAGAGGTCGATTTGGTTCCTGAGACCGCCCCATTCGCCGGTTCGCTCGGCCTTCTGGACGTTCTCGGCGACGATATCAGCAAGCCGTTCGTAGTAGCTCGGCGTGTGGCCGGCGTTATGTGGCGTGATGAGGACGTTCTCGAAGTCCCACAGCGGATGGCCGCTGGGCAGCGGTTCGGGGTCGGTCACGTCCAGTGCCGCGCCGCCGATGTGGTTGCGCTGAAGCGCACTGACCAGCGCGTCGGTATCGACAACTGGGCCGCGGGCCACGTTGGTGAGCACGGCGTCAGGATGCATCGTCCGGAACACCTCCGCGTCAATAAGGTGGCGCGTCGCGTCGGTGAGCGGGCAGGCGAGCCCAACGTACTCCGTGTCGGTGACCGCTTCGTGGATCTCGTCGAAGCCGTACACCTCGTCCGTCGGGCCACCCTTCTCCGGCGAGTAGCGGACGCCAACGGTCTCCACACCGAACCCCTGCACGCGGTCGACGATGGCCTCGCCGATTTCTCCCAGCCCGACGATGCAGACGCGGCTACCGGCGAAGTCGTCGGTGTGAAACGACTGCCAGACGTGGTCGCGCTGGTGGCGGCGGGCGGTGAAGAAACCCCGGGCAAAGGCGAGCCATGACCCGACGACATTCTCGGCGACGTTCGGGCCGTGGACGCCGGAGGCCGTCGTGAGCGCGATGTCACGGTCTGCCAGGTCCGAGAGTGGGAGGTGATCGTATCCAGCGTATGTCCCTGCAAACAGCTTCAGCGAGTCGGCAGTGTCGACCAGCTCCGGCGAGACGTCGTTCCCAGTCAGGACTGTCGCATCTGCAATCAAGTCCCGCTCGGCTTCGGGCGTCTCTGCGACGGCGACATCCCACTCCGGCAGTCGTTCCCGGAGCGCTGTCACGTACTGGTCGACCGGCATTCCGTGAACGCCGTAGCGCGTCACGACGATGTCGGCCATTGAACCTCTCCTGTGGCGTGCAGAGCCATACCGTCTGCTCCACGCGGGGGCCTCAAAACGGTGCCGGCAGTCTGTTGATAGTCCGCCAGAGATAGTGTTGCTATTGCTATAGTTAGAGAACGGTAGAAATACCAGCCTGAATTAGTAAAATTTGTAGTAATAATACGCCGATATCTTAGCATATTTGTAGGATGGCCAGCGTACCGCGTTCAAGGAATGGGGAAATCGACGAGCGTTGCGGTGATCGATGACGACGAAGACTATAGACAGCTCTACAAGCTCTGGCTTCCGGCGGAATATGAAGTTATAGAGGCTGGTGACGGTCGTACGGGGTTGCAGTGCGTCGACGACTCAGTTGATGCAGTACTGCTGGACCGGCAGATGCCGGAACTGAGCGGCGAAACAGTCGCCGAAAAGCTCCGACAGCGGTCAGTTACCCCTGCGGTCGTGATGATAAGCAGCGTCAAGCCGGACGTGGATATTCTGGATATTCCAGTCGACTCGTATCTCAGAAAGCCCGCTGACCGGGACACTCTGTTGTCAGTACTTTCGACGGTCCGGACCCGATGTGAATACGAGGCACAACGCCGGGAACTTCTGGGACTTGCCGACCGGCGGGCAACAGTTGCCGACGCTGTACGGGCCACAGCGCTCGCAGAGAGCGACGCGTACCGGCGGGCCGTCGAACGGCTGGAACAACACGACGTATCACCCGCCGACGCAGTGTCCGAGTCGTAGGGCACAGTGCGTTCCAGTTCAGTCAGGTGAGCGCGTCAGACCCCAGTTTCGATGCAAGACAATAGGTTTTAGCGGGCGCGGGACACCGTAGCGGGTATGGAACACGTAGACGTCGCCATTGTGGGTGGTGGCCCGGCCGGGTCGTCGGCGGCCGAGGCTGCAGCCAACCACGGGGCCGACGCCGTCCTCCTCGAAAAGGGGGTCCCCAGAGCCGACCGCGAGGGGACGGGGCCGGACTCGACGGACGCCGCCGGGTTGCTCGATTACTGGTTCGACATCATGGATATCCCGCGGTCGGAGTTCCCCGAAGACGTGGTGTTGAGCGAACTCGACGGGGCGAAGTTCTACGGCCCCTCGACGGAGATGACGCTTACCGAGACCGGTATCAGTTCCAGCGCTGACGGCTTCGGCATCACCTTCCATCGAGCGCGGTTCGACGACTGGCTTCGTGAGCGGGCGACGGACGCGGGCGCAGACTACCGCGTCGGCGTCAGCGTCACCAGCGTCGAGACAGACCTCCGGAGTTCGCCGCGACACACCGTCCGGCTGGCCAACGGCGAAGACATCGCCGCCGAGTACGTGATTCTCGCCGACGGCCCACAGCGGACTATCACCGGCGGCACGCTCGACCAGTTCCTCCCGGCCGGACAGACGATGGCCGATATCATGCCGTCGAACAAGGTCAACCACATCGCCTATCAAGAGCACCGCCGGATGCCAGAGAAACTGTTCACACCGGAGTTCATCGAGTTCTGGTGGGGCATTATGCCCGGTCACACGGCGTACCCGTGGATTTTCCCGAACGACAATTCCGTCGCCCGCATCGGTCTGACGATGCCCATCGGGCTGGATATTGACGCCTACGACAGCGCCGAGTGGGACCTCCTCAACGCGAGCGACGACAGCATCCCGCAGGGCCGGCAGTACATCGAGCGACTGCTCGAACGGGAGTTTCAGGCGTACGACCTCGACGACTTCCCGCTCGTCGAAGAGCGCGGGAAATCGAAGGGGACCGAAACGTACCCCATCTCCTCGACCCGGCCGATAGAATCCCCGGTGGGTGCTGGCATCGCTGTGGCCGGTGGGGCAATGGGGACCACCTCGGCGTTCCACGAGGGCGGCGACCACGTCGCCGTTCGAACCGGAAAAATCGCCGGCCGCCTCGCCGCGAACGACCGCCTCGAACGGTACAACGACGCCTGGCACGACGCCATCGGCGACGAAATCCTCCGGAACGTCACCTTCGCGGACATGGTTCGAGACTGGCGGCCCGGCGACTGGGACCGAGCCTTTAGGACCGCCAACGACCTGATGGACGCCCGCGGAATCAAGGCCGATGCGGCGCTCCGTGGCGGCTACAACGGCATCAAGATGGTTCTGGCTTACAAATGGGGGAAGTTCTCCTCCCGCAACGGCAAGTACGTCCAGCTGCGCGAAGACGACTACGCCGTCTGAACGTCACCCTTAGGTGTGCGACCGGCTAACTACGGCTGCGTGCCTTTAATCCCCGGCTGAGACCCGTCACCGGGACAATGACGACCCGGAGAACCCGGGCACGCGACATGACCGCGGTTCACACCGCATCTGGTCGTTATTCAACGACCCGCCAGACGGTTGCACCGTCTGGGCGTTCGGTGATTACGCCGTAATCACCCGCGCTCGCGGCTGACGCCGCTCGCGCAATCGGTCGCCGTATCCGGCGACCCGCCCGGCACGAGGGTTTGCCGGCTGACGTGGCACACCGCCGAGGATGATGCCGGACGTTAGTGTTCCGGGCGACATTGACGCTATTATAGATAAATCTTTATACCGGGAATACATTATATCATATATAAGACAAGAAACGAATCCGACAGACAGGAAGATAAGACTCTATTTCGGAGACGGAAGCGGCGTAAAACCGACAAAAGAAGAAGTCGGTGGTTTCATCAAAAATCAGATGGGTTTGGTTCGGTCGGGAGAAAAGCCCGAGTGGTCGTCAGGTGTCTGTCAGCTCATTTCTATGGGTATGGATGCTTGGCAAGATGGAAAAATTGAGCGAGCCCATCTCATTTCTCCGGAACGAGTTGAGAAGTTAGAGGAAAGGAACCGGGAACTGAAGAACGAAGTCCAGAATCTTCGCTCAGAATTAGCCCGTTCTGATCAGGATGGTGGGAAGGTCGACGCCGCAAAAAGGGTCCAGACTATCGAAGCGTCGATCCTCAAAGTACTCTGTTCTGACAAGCATCTCGGTGCGAAATCACCGAACTACGTTCAGATCGAGACTATATCCCAAACGACCGGCCATGACTATGATACGGTTATGCACTACGTGCGGTCGCTTTCGAAGATTGAGTTCGGCGGCCACGTCGAGATTGATCGTATGGAAAATAACGCGAAAGCGGCGCGTGAAACAGCATTCGAAGAATACTGTGACGCGGCGCGGATTGATGGGATGACCTTGGATGAGTGACTCCAACGAGGATGCTATGGTAGAAATGATGTCGGAGATGCGTGACGAACTCAAAGAACTCCGAGAGGAGAACCAACGTCTTCGCCATGAGTCTGAAAAAGAAGCGAAACCGCCAGCCCCAGACAATGACGAGATAGTAGAAGCGTTCTTTCAAGCAAAAAACTATGCGAAGGCCAGTGAACGGCCAAACCGGTTCGCTATCAAGTACTTTCGAACACATACAGATGATACGCCGTTCTTGGAAATCACCGTGGAAGACGCGCTTGATTTTGCGAGTAACTGGAGTGGCGAGAATCAGCGCCCAAAGCGAGCTACGATTCTGAATTATCTCGGGACGGTCAAGGTACTCTATGACTGGATGAGTATGAAGGAGTGGGGGCCGGATTCGAATCCAGTTGAACTTGCCCGTGAACAGTATAAATCCGAGAATCAGAGTCGAATTCGTCGCTCTGGCCAGCACTCGGGGACTGTTATACAGCCCGAAGAATATCTGGAATTGGTTCGCGCTAATATGGGTGCCAGGCTCAAATCGGTGCTCGTACTCGCGGTCAAAACAGGACTTAGGCGGAAGGAACTCGTCTCGCTCAAGATTCAAGATGTCGATCTCGAAGAAAAACGCATCTACAATCGTTCACCAAAGGGGGTTGGTGACGAAAGGCTCCCAAAAGACAGTGCGGATCAGAAGCTCATTGACGACGAATGCGTTGCTGTACTCGAAGATTGGTTCGACAAACGTGAAGTGACGCTTGAACGCCTCGCTGAAAGAGGACATAAGGGACGCCGAGGGGACGAGGCGAAAGCTGATACCGATTGGTTGTATCCGAACGATGCTGGTGAGAAACTGACACCGATGACGATGTCTCGCTGGTGGGGGAAAGCGACGGACAAAGCCGAGTATAGAATGAGGGGAGAAGATGATGAACTTGCGAATCAGTTCGAAGATATGACTCCTCACGATGCTCGACGTTGTTTTACTTCCTGGCTGAACTGGGAGGGGTGTCCACGAGATGTCATCAAAGCACTCCGAGGGGATGCGGACGGGGATATGGTTTCACTCTATACCCAGCATGGCGAGGATCAGGTGAGACAGGAGTACGAAGATGCAATGCCTCATTTAGGTATTGTCTGACCGAAACTCTCTCATAGCAATTCACGCTATTGCGGGTGATGGCACGGGAGCGCCTCTGAGAACGTCAATGTCTCTTTGAGAATATGTAGTCTCAACCCGACTGATTAGCAACATACAGAGAAGGTATGTATCTAACGCCCCCTAAATCGGTGTGTCCGTTTCGCTGTGGGTACGTAGGTACACCCCTGTACGTACGTACAGCCCCCAATTGTTTTGGCCGGGCTATAGATACATACAATTTGGATTGAGTTCGCTATACTGGGCTTATCTACCTTTTAAATAAGTAGCACGACCCGCTAACCCAGTCGAATCCTCTGGTTTCACCAGATTATGTTTGAATATCCAGAGAAACAAGTAGACTATTCTATTGGTACCTCCGCTCGTAGAAACTTCGCCCCATCTCCGTGATTGAGGGACCGTGCCAGCCATGACTATCTATGGTAGCGTCCACGTATCCCTTTCCATACAAATACCATATTGAAGCATCCATAGAATCATTATCCACGTCAGCCTGATCCAGAAGCTCTGATTCTGAGAGCGGTTGTCCGCGCGTCTCTCTATCGTGCTCGTAGAGAGTAAGAAGTACTTTTTCTAATCGTCCATCCGATAGTAGAGTCCGCTCGTTTTTATCGTATTCATCTACGACTGAAGGTTGTATCTTTATTGGGCCGTGTCCGTCAGAATGCTTTGAAAAGTCAACAAGGCCAGAACTATCGAATCGTTCAACGAAGTATAAAATATCATCCTCGTCTACACCATCGAGAGTTTCTGTGACGACATCGACTAAACTTCGAGAACCCAGTTGTGTTGGAATTTGTGCGTTGTCGTCCACAGCATCATACATAATGCCGAGGATTGTTTTTTCGAGTTCATCGTCAGTAGTCATGGATGGAACCACTCACTCAGCTGGTTAAAAGCTACTCCTAAAGATTCGCTTCTGAATATCGGTGGATAACAATGGACTGGGATTTGACGTTGTACGGTGTCGAAGGTGAGTAACGAGCCACACTGGCCCGACCGGAGCCTCTAATCCCTCCCTCAAACGGCCAGTCCTGACCATCGGGATAGACAGCCCGACTCCACCAGCCCGTTGCTGGCTCCCCTGATGTGGGGCGGCAACCCACCAAAGAGGTCGACATACCCATCCAGACGCCCAGCCAACCACCCCGACCGTTGTTTCGGGCCGTCGTCGCCCACGCCGTCAGTTATTGCCCGTCGTCCGTGAAGACTTCATGCCCAGTCTTGACGAGGTTCACAAACTCGTTTGCCACCTCCTCCAAGAACGGATCATCGCTCAGTACGTCCGTAGAATCCACTTCCCAGTTTCTCCGGACAATTCGATCCCGTGTACGGTCCTGACTGATTTGGAAGCCTCGCTCCTCGAATAACTCCGCATTCCGCCGAAGCGTCTCCAGTGTCTCATCATCTTCGCCCCAGTAGTCCATTGCAACGATCACGTACCCCCACTCGACAGGACGGAGATACAGCGTGTACACCAGATCATCTGGGTGGTCGGGATGCTTCGACCGGAGGTGGGGCCTGTGGCTTTCTATGTCTTGAAACGCGGTTTCGGGCCTGTCTACCCTGACGACGGACTGAAGTTCCGGAAATACTCTTTCGACAAGATCTCGAACGACATCCGGGTAGATCGGGTTCAGTTTTCGGTCTGGACGCACACGCGAGAGGTGATGATCCACAACAGTATTGGTCGCAAGAACAGCGTGGTCGGTCACATCGGAATTGAACCGCTGAATCTCAATACACTGGATGTTGAGTCCCTGGTCCAAGAGATACCGCGCATTACGTTGAGTCCGGGAAGTGATTTGTTCAGCGACGATGACCATCCGCTGGTCGGGGTTGAACTCGTCTGGCTCCAGTGGTTCACCGAATACGGCTTCGAACGCTGACTGGAGGTCGTCAGTGGGCACAGCGGCGTCACTGATCGCCCACCGCCCACTCTGGATGTCTTCCCGGTAATTCTGATAGATGTCGTCCAAACGGTCGTACGTGTGCGATTCAAGCGACTGAGCGTAGTTCTGTGGCTGGCTCAGGATTGTTTCCTCGCTTGCACTCCCTGAGCCACTTTGCCCGACTTTCAGTTCGATAACGAGGAGATTCCCGTACTGGTCAAGAGCGAGAAGATCAAGGATACCTGTGTCGACCGCCGGTTGTCGGCCGAAAATAAACACCGGCTCATCCAGGATAGTCTGAGGATTCGCGTGTAGGAGCGACTCAAGCACCGACTCGTTTCGAATATCGGACCTCGCTAACTCGTCAGCGGCAAACTCCGAGTTATTCTGAGCGAGGTCAAAAGTGCGCATGCAATTTCTGTCGCTCACCACTCAGATAGTTCTAATGTATTTGATTTTCTGACCGGTTAATATTTCTTTTATATACCTTACCGGAAACCGGATAGGATTTTCTCGGAGATGAGTCTGATAGGCGATACAAAAATGGATATTCTCATAGAACTAAAGAACGGCCAAGCTCACGGCTATGCAATCGCTGAGGAGATCGGGGTTTCATCGGGCGGAATCTACACGCACCTGAACGAACTGGAGAAGGAGGGAATGATCGCTGTCACTGAGCAACGGGAGGAAGGTCGAAAACCATCCGTCTTTAGCTAAGATGAGAACCGCGTGACAGCGACGGCTTATCGAGGCTATTTTTCGAGAGGAATGAGGAGGAGAAGTCTGTGCACAACCCTCGCTCCTCAACGAGAATCATGCGTCGGCTCACTACGCTTTTTCCCTCTGAGTTCCTCGAAGAGCACGCCGAGGAACTCGGCGTGGTCGAGCGAGAAGGCAAGCTTCAGATTCCTGTCCTCGTGTGGGCGCTCGTGTTCGGCTTCGCCGCAGGCGAGAGCCGAACACTCGCTGGGTTCAGGCGCTGCTACAACGCCACAGCTGACGAACCGATCTCTTCTGGCGGCTTCTATCACCGGTTGACACCGACGCTGGCAGAGTATCTCCGCGACCTCGTCGAGCGCGGCCTCGACGAGGTCGCTGTTCCAGACGCTTTTGACGCTGATATCGACCGATTCAGGGACGTGATGATCGCTGATGGAACAGTGTTGCGGTTGCACGAATTCCTCTCTGATGAGTTCCAAGCCCGTCACGAGGAGCAGGCTGGAGCGAAGCTCCACCTGCTCCACAACGCCACCGACCAGACAATTGAACGGATCGACGTAACGGACGAGAAAACGCACGACAGCACGCTGTTCAACACAGGTTCGTGGCTACAAGGACGGCTAGTTCTGTTCGATCGAGCGTACTTCAAGTACCGCCGTTTCGCGTTGATCGACGAGAACGATGGCTACTTCGTGAGTCGGCTGAAGCAGAACGCGAATCCGGTGATAACGGCGGAATTACGGGAATGGCGCGGCCGCGCCATTCCCTTGGAGGGCAAGCAGATCCACGATGTGGTCGATGACCTCTCGCGGAAGTACATCGACGTAGAGGTCGAAGCGGAATTCAAGCGAGGGCAGTACGAGGGAACGCGGTCACTGGATACGAAGCGGTTCCGCGTCGTCGGCGTCCGCAACGAGGACGCCGACGACTACCATCTCTACATAACGAATCTGCCGAGAGAGGAGTTCCTGCCGTCAGATCTAGCGACGCTGTACCGGTGTCGATGGGAAGTAGAAACTCTGTTCCGTGAGTTGAAGACGCAGTATGAACTGGACGAATTCGACACGAACAACCCTGATGTCGTGAAAATTCTACTATACGCTGCGTTGCTGTCACTGCTGGTGAGCCGGGAGTTGTTGGATCTGGTCACCGAGCAGGCCGACGATGAGATCGTGTTTCCGCCGGAACGCTGGGCGGCGACCTTCCGGTCGCACGCCCAGCTCATCCTCCACAAACTCGGCGAGTACCTCGGTTACTCGCCACCGCCGTTGTTGGAGCGGCTAATCGAAGACGCTCAGAAGATTCATCAGCAACGGCCGATCTTACAGGAGACACTCGCTACCGCTACACAACCGAGGTGTGAGTCTTAGCTAAAGACGAATGGGTCGAAAACAAAAGTACTGCGAGCTAACTGAGAGTGGTGAACTTCTCTTAGAGGCGTTAGGGGAGGACTGAGCCGCGGATATACAGGGATGTCGGATCGTCGTTAGTGACAGAATCAGCACCTTTACAATCGTTTCAAACTAATTACTATTAGAGGCAAACTACTGTGAGTGACAACGCTACCGATCAACTGAAATTCAGTTCTGACGGGGAACTTGAACAGTCGACCGATGATGAACAACCAACAGACAACCTGAAGGACGACGGTGATCCCATGGGTAGGTTCCAAAGCAAAGCGGGATATTCGATATTTAATCTCGCGAGCTACCTACAGAAGTGCATTCGGCGTTCAGATCAAGAGGGTGCCGCGTTCGCCGCCTTCGAGCTAACTCGATCTGGATACTCGAAGATGTATTGGTCGAGAATCTTGTGCATCAGCGTTGAGGACGTCAGCTTCGAAGAAAACGTCACCTCACAAGTCAGGTCGCTGTACCGGCTTGCTATCGGACGAGTAGAAGCTGTCGACGATTGGGGAGCGAATAACGAGAGAGGGAGAGTGTGTGCGATCAGGGCGGCCCTCACGTGCGCCCAAGCTGAATCCTCCCGACTCCCCGATTATATGCACAACACCTTCGAGAGGATCGCTGATGAGCGTGTCACGGCCGCTGAGGAAGAGCGCACTCCCAAATATGACTTCCCCGCCGGCGACCTCAATCCTGGCGGTAACCATGACGCAATCTTCGATATGCACACGTCAGCCGGCTCAAGCAAGAACCGGGGCTACGAACACTTCCTCGTCCACAGCTCCCGGACAGACTCGATGGCCGATATGGAGGCGCGGTTCAAACGAATCAATATGGAGCTGGTCGCCGAAGCTGACGACACCAGCGCGGAGTTCACTGAGGAGGAGTTCGATCACGCACTCAGTACAGTCGACCTCGATGACCCGTGGGAGGAGCCAGACTTCGAACAGGAGACACTCGACTCCGAGTGAGCCGGACCCCAAATTTCGAGCCCCAAAACCCCCCGATAAAGATCGCTGGCATCCCCACGCCCAATTTTACCAAGACTCGCTGAATTCAAAATCTGGAGCTAATCAGACTACTATTTGTTACTATCCACTATGATTGATGGCATGCGGCGGTCGTTTTAGATACTATCGATCACATGAGTGACTATTGATGAAATAGTGTAATTAATGAGTCTCTTTTTGTTGATAAATGGTCAGGACTGACGTGGCGGGATTATGCTAAGCAAATCTAAGGAAATCCCCAAAATGCATCCTTTAAATGAACGCTGTGGATGAGCATGAGTATTTAATATAAGATAATAAATATTTATGTAATGGCTGTAGAAAGCTATAGAACAGAGGTTCAGATGTGTGTGTTGCCAATCGCTACAATCTATAACATCGATAGAACAGTTAAGAGATATTAACAAATCTATTATATGTATGTGGGGTATTGTATGTATTATGAGACAGACACAGCTGGTAATGGAAAACAAGCATAGACAATATCTGGGAGATAGACAGATTAGCGGCTTCTGTCGGAATAAGATTCAAAAGCTCAAATCTGAACTCAAGCAAGATACTACGATCAATTATCCAACCAATCAACGTCGTAGATACGATCATCGATTCCGTACCTCGGTCTTGCTTCGGATGGACCAGGCTCAATTTATAAAAGAAATCAATCTGACATTCTCACATTATATCCAAAATCAGATTCAAGAGCAAATTGATCAAGAGTCGTCTCTACAGGAGTTGGAGAATGATCCTGGGCCACTTGTATCACCAAATCAGCGGGAATTGATGAGCGAGTCAAGGAGTCTACATAATTCTTAGAATCCGTCCATTGGTATCCTAATTCTGAGAGTCTTCTCTCTGTCCTAACTACATTCCGTGCCACCTGGAGATGCCATCAATCATGAATTTACGAGAACAGTCCACTACGATCCCTTGGACTATATGTAACAGATAGTAAACACTTAACACCTATCCCCGCGTATATCTAAACACGGAAAACCCCAGAGCTACAGCTCCAAATAGTGGATTTGGAGAAAACCCGGTGTAGGAGCACCGGATTCTGTGGGTTGCCCGTGGAGACGAGAACCCAATGTCAAATACGACTTCCAGAGTGGAAACGCTGTCGGACAGATTCCCTAATGCAAGACATGTTGACGCTCACCTCATCATCGACAAGACGCAATGGTGTCCCGGACCGCACCCTGACCCTCGCCGCCGGCACGATGGCCAGACGGAATATCTGGAGCGATACCTCAAGTGTCTCCGTTGTGGAACCGAGGTTTTGAACGAGCGCGACCTTCCCGTTGAATGCGACGGTGATCGGCGATGAACATTCTCGACGCCCAGGTTGACTGGCGTGAAGACGTCGGGAATGATCCCCGGTTGGAAGTCCTTGTTGACGAAACTCCAGAACGATCCGAGCTTCGGTTCGAACACGAAGAAGGTCTCTGGACCGCGGTCGACAACGGGTACGTCGAGTACTTCGCCTGGAGCGGTGACGGCAATGATGGCGGCTTCTCTGGTCGGTCGTTCGAGATTACGACCATCGACGGCGAACAGATCACGCTCGAAGGGCCGTGGAGTTCTCGCGCCGGATGCGTGAACAAGCGACGGTTCGGGCCGGTCGTCGACGTGCGACTTGCGACTGACCCCAGCGTACTCGAAAAAGGCTACACGTTCCGAACGGGCACCCTGACGTTGGCGGCGGCGAAGCAAGCTATCGATCTCACTGACGACGAGGCACACCTGGAGCGTGTCGTCAAATTCGACTCAGACGAGCCCTACTGGATTCCGGTGCGAGAGAACGTGGGTGACGCCTAATGTCCTCGGAATCAGTCCAGCCAGACGTCGGGCCACGGACTCTCCGAGCCGCCACGGAACACATGACTGTCTATGAGAACGCACAGTCGTTGTTCGAGGTTACAACAGAATCGGGGTCAGCTTATACCGTAGATTTGCGAGAGCCAGCCTGTACATGCCCGGACTTCGAGTACCGTGAGTCTGTTTCCGAGTGCAAGCACATCCGCCGTGTCAGAATCGAAGTCGGTCAGGTCGACGTTGAGACGCTTGAGAAAGAACTCACCGAGACGGCGGACAATCTCGAATCGAATGCCGCCGATCTTGAAGCCCAGGCGCAAAAGCTCACGAACACCGCTGGCGAGCTTCGAGATGCTCTAAATCGGTTAGAGGAGGTTTTGGGCCGATGAGCAAGGAGGATGTTCGACCCGAAACCCTGGGGTTGAGCCGACAAAATGCCCCTCCACGGGCATCGACAGTCTACCAAGGTCGCCGGGATTCAACAGCACCGGTTGGCCAAGAGTGTACAGTCAGAGTCGACGGTGAACCTCTGGATACGCGCTACGACCTACTCAGTGCGAGTCCGTCGGGATTCGAGTGGGGATACGGAGGGAGTGGCCCCGCGCAACTCTCCATTGCCTTACTCGCTCACGCCTACGATGAGGAGTTCGCCGCTGATCACTATCAGTCGTTCAAGCGAAAAGTCGTGTCGGAACTTCCTGAGAACGGCTGGAAACTCAGTATCAGTCGATCACATCGGGTTAGAGGAAGCGTCTACTTGGGAAGAGTGTGGAAGCCACCCAAGCAGACAGCGAGATAGAAGAAGAGCACCTGCTTAATTTTGTCGTCAATAGTCTTGACGAGGAACTTTCATTAGATCTCGGCGAGAATGTCAAGGTCACGGCAGAGACGCTCTATGAGGTCCTCGCCGGCGCCAGCGCCGGCGGGACCTCGATCAATCACGTCTGCGAAACGACTGACGACTCACCACACGCTAATACCGTCCGTGGACATCTCACCGATCAGTTTGAACTGGATTCGGTTGAATCGGTTGGAGACACGCTGCTTCAACGAGATACGCTTGAGACACTTCCAGATCGACCGGTGGAGGTCTGCGCAGACCTCCACCTCGATCCCTACTACGGTGATGAGGACGAAACCGAGGCTCTGTACTCCTCACAGGCCAAGCGTGGAACAACGACGTTTCACGCCTATGCAACGCTCTACGTGCGCGTACGCAACAAGCGATACACGCTGGCGGTTCGCCAGCTCGTTGCTGGCGAAACCACCAGCGATGTCCTCGGTGAGTTTCTTGAACTCCTTGACGGCCTTGACCTCGGCGTCAAGGCCGTCTACCTTGATCGAGGTTTCTACAACAGCACCTGTCTCAAGCTGCTGTACGCGCACAATTACGCCTATGTGATGCCGATCGTCAAGTGGGGTGAGACGATTCAAAACAAACTCAGCAAAGGCTGGAGCCGCGAGATCGAACACGATCTCGCTGGCGAGGTGGAGTTCCCTGTGTTCATCGACTGCGTGTACCAGCAGGGACGGTACGACGAACACGGGGTGGCGCGTCACGGCTACGCCGCTGACGCGCCCTTTATCGACACGCCACGAGATGCACGAGATCACTACAGCAAGCGCTTCGGCATCGAATCAAGCTACCGATTAGCCAAGCAGAGCCTCGCTTTCACTAGTTCTCAGGATGCTGGACTACGGTTGGTAATGTTTGTAGTGAGCCTACTGCTTCAGAACAGCTGGCGATATCTCCACTGGAGGTACGTGGCGGCGCCCCGCCGTGGGGGGCGCCGCCTCTTGCAGTGGTCGTTCACGGAGTTTTGCGAAATGACGCTTCGCGCAGCTTGGACAGCACTTGGTGTCCGCAGGTCTGTTCCAGCGAATCAACCACTTGACGGCCGGTTCTTCCGGTAGCTGTCCATCGGGCCGGACGGCGGTCGTCAGTGGTGACACTGTCGCGTCGGCGGCAGTCCGCCGCCGACAGCGACGGTCCATCCCGAAAATCATGCTCACCAGCGGTTCGAAGATGCTCCACAGCTAGTTCGGTTTAGTTCACCGTAATCAAACGGGGTTACGCGGCTGTCGATGTGATCGACTGAGTATATCAGACCTTGATGCGTGGCGGCGGGAGGTGGTTACCGATGCTTAGACTGTTTGCCAGACTGATGGTTTGGTGGGTTCGGAAGTGGTATCCCGTTTTCCGAACTATTGGACAGGCAACAAAAAACGAGACATACGTTGAGACCGCGATTGAGATCACGGAAGAAAATATCAAACGGATTATGGACGCACTGGAGGGTGATAATTAATGAGCCGCTCAGATCCAGCGGTGGCTCTCAATGGTGTCCAGACCGGTCACATCTGTGACTCCTGTAACAAAAGAATCAGAAGTGGTGATGTTGCTGGGCTGTACGCGACTTGGAATAATCAACTTGGATGGGAGCCACGGAGGACATACTGTTGCGATTGCTGTCCAGATGGCATCCAGCCCGCCACGAGAGGAACTGATGAAGTGATTTTAACAGGGGCTCTTACCGAACTGAGTGAAACAGTACCCCGAGAATTACAGCATCCCGCCGTAGGCTAGTTGCTATGTACAATCAAACAGCCTTCGGCGGGATGCTACAGGATATTGTTGAGCTCACGTCAATAGTGTTGCGCCCAGAGCCGCTCGATGAGGAAATCGAGCGGCGCTGTAAGCAGGCATGGGAACAAGCTCCTTGCCCGGAGTGTGGTGAAACCGCCATCCAGTCCGGGGACGGCAGTCCCCGGGTCTGGTGCACCAACTGCCGCTATGTCTTCTCCTACACCCGCAACACGCCCTTCGAAGGCCGCACTCTCTCTCCTGGCGAAATCGTCATTGCGTTCGTCCTCTATGCCGACACACTTCTCAGCATCCACCAAATCACCCAGCTCTTCGAAGCGGTCTACGACACGGTTCATTCCACGATTCGAGAGGTAGAAGCCGCCTTCCAGCGCGGCTTCTACCTCGTCTGGGAGCGCATCCAACACGCTATCGACGGCCCAACTCAGATCGACGAAACCGGCCACAAGTGCTCTGGTTACAAGGGACAGACGCCGCCGCGGGATGGGCTTTCCCGCGGCGGCTCTGGGGAAGGGGGGCGATCACGGTGGGAAGGAGCACCTGGCGATACCATGACGCTGATCGGTGCCTGTCGTGATGTACTTCGTGTAATTCGCGCCGAGCCAGGTGCTCAACCGGAAGAACTCAAACCAGCACTTGATGAGGTAGAGATTCTCTCAGGGAAACTGGATGAGGTCTGGCACGACGGGTGGCGCGGGTACGCGCCACTCGTCTACAAGAACGAGCAGACCGTTGTTCACTCCGAAGAATTTGTCACTGATGACGGCGTCCACATCAACCAAGTCGAATGCCTCTGGTCGCTAGTGAATCCATGGCTACAGAAGTTCCGCGGCCTCTCCAAGCCTGGATTGGAGCAGTCCGTCCGAACCTACGGGTTCGTACGGACGTTAAACCTCGCTGGAGCACCACTACACGGCCTTCTTGACTGCTTCGTCGTCAACGTGTTTCGCTGAGTTATGTAAGAGCCTAACAGGAATATTTTTCTCGCATCGTCTGGTCTCTATCGAAACTCGTGAACGGGACAATTCATGATGGGCGTACAAACCATGGTTTTAGATACGAGAGAGAACCATGACTGAACTAACTGTGGAAAACACGCCAGTGGTTGCTCAGAGGGAACTAATCATAGACGGCCCATACAACGGTGACAATGGTTTCTGAACAGAAACGGCATGGTCAGACATACACGCCCGAATCAGTGTCTCACTTCCTAACTAATTGGGCTATTCGGGGACGAGATGACACGATATTGGAGCCGTCTGTAGGTGAAGGTAGATTTGTTTTTGACTCTTACAACAGATTGCTTAGTCTCGGGGCCGATGAAGACGAAGCCTCCGAATCTATCTACGGCCTTGATATAGACGAGGATGCGGTTGAAACGCTTCAAAAAACCGCTCAGACTGAGTTCAATAGTGAGTTCTTCAACGTCAGTGTCGGTAACTTATTCAACGCCGATCTTCCCGAGGTTGATGCACTCGTCGGTAACCCCCCATACGTAATCCGTCACCGATTCGAGAATCCTGAGGAGATTACCGAACAGTTCTCCGACTATAGCTTCAGTGACCAGGCGGATTTGTACTGTTACTTCCTCGTACGGGCTACTCAATTCCTTAAACCGGGTGGCCGGATGGCGATGATTGTCTCAAATTCTTGGATGAAACGGAAATACGGTGAAGAATTCAAGAAGTTCCTACTCAATGAATTCCATATTCACGCTCTTATTGGGTTTCAGGAGCGAGTTTTTGACGATCTCGCTAATACGGTGTGCATCGTCGCGGAGAAACGACCGAACACTATCAGAATGCCCGCGGAAAATGACGTACAGTTCATTCAGGCACAAAGTCCCGACATCTTCAACAGCTCTCGAAAAACCTTGGACGAACTTTCTAATATAGCTGTTCAGTCTTCTCGGGTTCCCCAACGTCGGCTTGGTGCCGAAGATTACTGGGACATCTGGCTAAGAGCACCACATGTCTTCACGTCTATCAAAGATAGCGACAAATTCACTACGCTCGATGAGTACGCCACGCCATCTATTGGAGTTCAGACACTTCACAAGGACTTCTATGTCCTTGATAATTCAGAAACCATTCAAATCGAGGACAACTACCTCAAACCAATTGCCTATTCGCCGCGTGATCATCAGGAACCCTCTCTCCATATTGATGACTGTAAGTACCAACTGTTCTGGTGCGCTCAGGACAAAGGCGATCTCGAAGGTACAAATGCACTTGACTACATAGAGAAGTGGGAAAACCGGACTATCGAGAAACGGTACAGTGACGAAACGTACGATGGATTACACAACAAGACCCGAATCAAGGATGCAAACCGAAATCCGTGGTACAACCTCATAGACGAAGCCAAACGTCGTCTTCCTTCCCAAATCCTCCTACCCCGACGTGTCTATGAGAATTACACCGCCGTCTGGAATCCTGATGGCGTTGTTCCTAATGAAAACTTCCTTGCGACTACTGTCCACAGTGACGAACACACGAAACCACTTTTAGCCTATCTGAATTCTCAACTTGGAGAACTGAATCTACGCCTTGCGGGGCAAGTATATGGTGGAGGAGTCTGTGACTTGAACGTCAGCTCCTCAAAAACTATCCAGACCATCAACCTCGACAAACTGACTGGAGGAGAACTGGAACAGCTTGTCGTTGCATTTGATCGATTTGTGGAAACCGGAGAACGGGAAGTATTGGATGAGGCCGTGTACTCCGTTCTTGGATATACCGATCACGAACGGAATAAAACACAAGATGTCCTTAGTCTGGCAATTGAGGAGTCTGTAAATAAAGGGTAGTTCTCAAACGTTATTAACATTAACGGCTTAGATCAAGATCGACTTTGCTATTGACGTCATCTGTTAGCTCTTGTTTCTTGTGTCCGCGTATTTTTTCTGGGTGGTTAGAAATCCAGAAATAAGTATTATTGGCAAGGTCTAACATATGATCTCGATACGTCTTTACATCTGGGAATAGGGTGATGAAGACAAAATCAAACTCAGGAGATGACCTCGTTATATTATTCAACCGTGCCTGTCGGAACGGTTCAAGCATCTCTTTCACCCGCGTCTCATGGAACGGATTCGTTGAAATAACCGATTCGAAAAAGTACAATGTATGATCATATTCATCTAATATGAGGATATCAGGATAAGCACGGAACCGGTATTCGCTATCCGCGATTTCGAGGTGTTGGTGGCCATCTTTGACCTTATCTCGTTCAGCACCGGGTCCAGTATCCGAATGGATTATAGCTGGGTCTTCAGTAATCTGGGGAACTACATTCTCTAAACATTCGGCGGCTAACTGTTCGTGGTTCCCAGGTCCTATTTTCACCTTTTTGTCATGGTACGGTAGATCAAGTTTAGTTACGGTTTTTTCTGGGGGATTCGGCTCTGGAAGTGAGTCGTCGAAAGGTGCTTCTTCTAATGCCGTCCTGAACTCTCGTGCAACATACCAGTGTGATTTTGAGCTTTGAGGCTTCGGTTCATGACGTTTCACGAGTCCGTGCTGTTCAAGTTTCTTTAGTCCGCTTTGTCTACGTGTTTGCTCCCGTTGTGCCTCAAGAGCTGTCGCTACATCGTGATTCCGAAACCCGTAGTCTGGAATCCCAGAAATGTCTTCCTTGACCTCGTAGAACTTGTCGGTAGTAATAAGACGGATAACCCGTAGGAGCATTGTTTTTTCTCGGTCTCGTTTTGGCACTCCAAATTTACTCAGAACTTGTTTTATATCATCTTCAGATACATCGTACTCAAAGTCAGGATCGCCAGCCATTACTCGTAATACTATGTGCAATAATCAATAACTTTGTGATTAATCGGGTGTCAATAAATATACTATAATAAACATATAGAAATGGCACGGATTAGACCGGATTCTTGGATGAGAATTAGAGTGTAATCGTGTGGGAGTATAGAGTTCCTGTATCTTTCGGGTCATTTTCAGCAATCGGGATATTTCCATGTGAGCGTAGGTTCGTTGGATGGTTCGACAACCAAACGTGTGAATTTGTTCCAAGGTCCATCAAGAATTGACGGTACCGAGATGAGTCAGGAAACATTGTCACGAAGACCGCGTCAAACTCTTTGGCGCATTCGTCTTTAGCTAAGACTCACACCTCGGTTGTGTAGCGGTAGCGAGTGTCTCCTGTAAGATCGGCCGTTGCTGATGAATCTTCTGAGCGTCTTCGATTAGCCGCTCCAACAACGGCGGTGGCGAGTAACCGAGGTACTCGCCGAGTTTGTGGAGGATGAGCTGGGCGTGCGACCGGAAGGTCGCCGCCCAGCGTTCCGGCGGAAACACGATCTCATCGTCGGCCTGCTCGGTGACCAGATCCAACAACTCCCGGCTCACCAGCAGTGACAGCAACGCAGCGTATAGTAGAATTTTCACGACATCAGGGTTGTTCGTGTCGAATTCGTCCAGTTCATACTGCGTCTTCAACTCACGGAACAGAGTTTCTACTTCCCATCGACACCGGTACAGCGTCGCTAGATCTGACGGCAGGAACTCCTCTCTCGGCAGATTCGTTATGTAGAGATGGTAGTCGTCGGCGTCCTCGTTGCGGACGCCGACGACGCGGAACCGCTTCGTATCCAGTGACCGCGTTCCCTCGTACTGCCCTCGCTTGAATTCCGCTTCGACCTCTACGTCGATGTACTTCCGCGAGAGGTCATCGACCACATCGTGGATCTGCTTGCCCTCCAAGGGAATGGCGCGGCCGCGCCATTCCCGTAATTCCGCCGTTATCACCGGATTCGCGTTCTGCTTCAGCCGACTCACGAAGTAGCCATCGTTCTCGTCGATCAACGCGAAACGGCGGTACTTGAAGTACGCTCGATCGAACAGAACTAGCCGTCCTTGTAGCCACGAACCTGTGTTGAACAGCGTGCTGTCGTGCGTTTTCTCGTCCGTTACGTCGATCCGTTCAATTGTCTGGTCGGTGGCGTTGTGGAGCAGGTGGAGCTTCGCTCCAGCCTGCTCCTCGTGACGGGCTTGGAACTCATCAGAGAGGAATTCGTGCAACCGCAACACTGTTCCATCAGCGATCATCACGTCCCTGAATCGGTCGATATCAGCGTCAAAAGCGTCTGGAACAGCGACCTCGTCGAGGCCGCGCTCGACGAGGTCGCGGAGATACTCTGCCAGCGTCGGTGTCAACCGGTGATAGAAGCCGCCAGAAGAGATCGGTTCGTCAGCTGTGGCGTTGTAGCAGCGCCTGAACCCAGCGAGTGTTCGGCTCTCGCCTGCGGCGAAGCCGAACACGAGCGCCCACACGAGGACAGGAATCTGAAGCTTGCCTTCTCGCTCGACCACGCCGAGTTCCTCGGCGTGCTCTTCGAGGAACTCAGAGGGAAAAAGCGTAGTGAGCCGACGCATGATTCTCGTTGAGGAGCGAGGGTTGTGCACAGACTTCTCCTCCTCATTCCTCTCGAAAAATAGCCTCGATAAGCCGTCGCTGTCACGCGGTTCTCATCTTAGCTAAAGACGGATGCTCTTTGGCGTTTGTATGATCCTCAGGACCACTAAGGTCATTAAGCAACGTCTCAATCCGGTTGTCTGTGAAGGGGCCAAGGCTTGTTACGGCTTCCAAGAGATATAGCACTTGATTGGCCTCATCATAAGCTAATGCATCGGGGTACACTGAAAGGTGGAACTCCATTCCACCGAACTTGATTGGCAACAGTTTGCCTTCGATGTCTGAGCGTTCTTCCTTGGTAAGACCTTCGTGAACTAAGACAGGTTTCTCAGCGAGATTCGGAATAAGTTCTCGAAGTCCATCAGCGATTAGTTGTGTGTGCTCCCCTGGTGCCCGGGGTAGGTCTTCGCCATAGTAGGGAAGGTCCACGATACGATCTTCGCCCTCAACTGGATCAGGTTCGCTGATCGTCTCCTCTAATTCGGCATTGTCCAGATGCTCCCTAAATTCTTGAGACACCCAATAATGCGTTTTGGGGCTGTTCGGTGCTGGTTCATCGTAACCGAGAACGCCAGCCTTGTCACGGAGCGGTTTCAGGGCATGCTTCCGAATTGACTCGCGTGAATTCTCTCCGCTATAGTTATCAAGAAAGCTGATGATATTTGTTGTCTGTATAGCATAGTTAGGAAGGTCATCGTACCGGAGTTCGATGGACTCGTAGTAATCCGATGAGGTAATTGCTTGTAGTACCGTAAGCATCGTCCCATTAACATCGCTCTCTTGAAGCCCGAAGTCTTTGAGCGTCTCCCGAAGTTGTTCTTTAGTTAGGTCATAGTCAAAATTGACTCCGTCATCATCAGTTGACATAGGTACCGGTCACACCGGCAAGTGTGTATTATTATTGGTGTAGTCTCATTTGCTCGGTCTACAGGTACAGTTTATATCATTTTATTCGACCAGATGCCATCAATCACGGTTTAGCTCTACGGTGGATCAGAACGGACAGTTCGCTTTTTCGAAAGGGCTCGCCACATTACCGACACTATGACAGACTGTATATATTAGATAACAATACCACAGTAGTCTAATTCCTATTGAAGTACTCAATATATGGTAGTTATATATAATAGAGTGGTATCCCGGGCGTACATTTTGAGTGTGCTAGTGGGTACGTCTGAAATAGTACTGCCACTGTCCACATTGGCTCTAGTGTGTCACTGAGGCAGGTATTCCCGTAGTTGCACCCTGTTAGTCGGATATTCAGGAATAATTGATGCCGGTGCTCCCGGGACTATGGCCATCGAGTAGACCCATGTCTGTCATCTTTACAGCCTCAGTAATATCGTTAGGCGACCACTATCGTTCGAGGGGTAATGATTCACTCAGGGTTGCGTCGTATTTTCTCACGGTCGATCCCAGTACGACAAAAGTATTTGCAGTAACATTTAAATATTGTTTGGTTGACATCATATTTGTAGATTAGATAATGTTCAGGAACGATAAACATAGTCTGGTTTCCAAGCGGCGTAGCTTCTTGAAAATGGTCGGCACAGCTGGCCTGGCAGGCCTCGCTGGCTGTGGTGGGGATAGCGGTAGTGGCGATGGCGGCGGTGGTGGCGACAGTGGCGGCGAGAGCGGTGGTAGTGATGGCAGTGGCGGCAGTACAAGCTGGACAATTGGGACGTCGGGACCGGAGACAGCGACTCACGCATCAGGGGTAGCGATGGCACAGCTGATCTCCGACAAGTCAAGCAACATCAGCATGAGCGCCCAGACCACCGGCGGGACCGCGGCAAACCCTCGGTTAATCGCTCAGGGAGACATCGATGTCGCCCAGAGTACTGACTGGGCAGTCGCACGCTCGAACAGTGGGGGAGACCCCTATGGGGAACCAGTCGGTAAGACGATGACCCAGGTGCTACCGTTCATGACTCTGGAGTATTACCTCGTCAGACGAACTGACGACGCACTGGCGGGCATCGAGACAGTATCTGACATTCCCCAGGACGGATCGGTATCGATGGCGTTCGGCCAGCGCGGCGGGACGAACTTCTTTGCCGGGCTTGACGGGTTCCGACTGTCCGGGATCAACAATGTCGAGGACAAGTACGACCTCCAGTCAATGAGCTGGGGAGATCAAGGGGCACAGTTCGCAGACGGCCGCCTCGATATGATGATGGTCTACGGGGTCAGTCGCGAGGTCCTGACCGGATGGGCGCAGGAAGCCAGCGCCCAGGCCGATGTTGCGGTCGTCAATTGGGAGTTCGACCAGTCAGATCTGGCCAACTCCGACCTGCCCTACACGTATATCGAGACGCCCGCCAGCCTCTGGGACGGGCAGGATATTCGAATGGACTCCATTCCGGCAGTCGGTGTCGGCTACGAGACGATCTTCCCGGCCGGGGTATCAGAGGAACTGGGCTACGAGTTTGTACGCACGGTCATGGAAGACATTGGCGCGGTCCGTGAAGCGAGTTCGGTGCTCTCGCGCGCCGGCCCGGACTTCGCGCAGGAATTCTTACTCCCCTCGCCGAACGCACCAGTCCATCCCGGCGCGGAGAAGTACTACAAGGAACAGGGTCTGTGGAAGGACGGACTAACCACACTTGAGGAATATGAGGGGTAACGCGGGCTACCCGTATCTTCTCCGGCTCCTCCATCGATGCCAGCCATGACGGGGGAAAACCCACCCGGGGGCTGGGTCGGTTCCGATCGGGTACGCATGGGCAAGTACGGGTCCCTGATAGCCTTGGGAATCGCCTCAACGGCCTATCATCTCTGGTTCACCCAGCTGTTTCCGTTCGAACAGGACCAGCACAAAATCGCCCACCTCGGCTTCATGCTTGTCGGAGCGGCTGTCCTCGCATTTGAACCCGAACCCAAGACACGTCGGGAGCGATTCGGAAACTACGCGACACTACTTGAGGCCGCTCTCTCGGCCGTCGTCGCCGGCTACCTCTTTATCGCCTTCAACCGCATCGTCTACGAGCAACTCGGGATATACACCGACCTCGACTTATTCATGGGGCTGTTGCTCATCCTGCTGTTGTTGGATGTTTGCCGGCGGGTTTACGGTCCAATGCTGTCGCTGGTCGGGGTAGTTGGCCTTGCGTATGCGCTGTATGGCCCGTACTTCCCGGGGATTTTGAACCACAACGGGGTTCAGGCCGAACGGCTCGTGCAGGGCCTGACGGTTGAGTTCGGTAGCGGCGTCTTCGGCGTCATTGTCGAGGTTTCGGGGACATTCATTATTATTTTCATGATCCTTGCGGGACTGCTGGAAGCGTACGGTGCGCTGGAGTATTTTGTCCAGGTTGGAACGCTGATCGGCAAGCAGGTCCGGTCCGGGTTAGCGCAGATGACAACGGTCGCAAGCATGGGCATGGGGTCGGTTAATGGCAGTGCGGCCGCCAATGCGGCGACGACGGGCGCGTTTACCATTCCGTTACTCAAGCGTCACGGGCTCGACAGAGATACCGCAGCGGCCTACGAGGCGGTGGCTTCCAGCGGCGGCCAGATTATGCCACCAATCATGGGTGCGGCGGCATTCATAATGGCCGAAATAACTGGGACGAGCTACCTGCGGATTATCGTTGTCGGATTTCTGCCGGCACTCCTCTTCTACGGGACGGTCGCAATCGGTGTCCACCTGACGACGATCAAGGAAGGGCTCACAAGCGAGATTGATGAGGACGAACTGACCGACGTCGAAACGGTCGACAAGGATCGGAAAAACGCACTAAATGCGATCTTCGGTCGGACGACAACCGCTGTTTCGTTCGGGCAGATATCGGTTCGTAACCTGATCGTCGAGGGACTCGCGCTGTGGGTCCCGCTGGCCGTGCTCCTGTACGCACTGGTCATCCTTCTGTACGACCCGTTGTACGCAGGCTTCCTCTCGATCATGTCCGCGTTCCCGGCTGCGTTCGTTCAGGGGATCTTTTTCCGCGATGGCTACGGGATCCGCGATTTTCTCGTGGACACTCTGGATGGCCTGGGCCGCGGGATGGAGAACGCAGCCCCGATCGCGGTGTCGCTGGGCGTGATGAACATCTTTGTCGGTGTGTTGAACCTCACCGGGTTCACGCAGGTGTTCGCTTCCAGCCTCGTTGAACTCTCGGGTGGCGTGCTCGCGCTGTTGCTCATGTTCGCGATGGTCGCCGCGCTTCTCTTTGGTCTCGGGATGCCGACCGTCGCGGCCTACATCACGGCCGTGCTGCTGATCGCACCAGCACTGACCGAGGCTGGCATCGACCTGCTCGCTGCCCATTTCTTTGTGTTCTACTTCGCAATTCTCTCGGCGCTGACGCCGCCGGTTGCCATCGCCTGCCTCGTCACGGCACGGGTCGCAGGCGGGAACTTCTGGCGGACCGCCGGAAAGTCGCTCGTGCTCGGGGCGCCGCTGTTTGTTCTCCCGTACATCTTCGTCGTCAACGATAGTCTGTTGTTCTGGTCGGCTCCGGCGACACCGATTACATTCGTCGTCGTGGGCACCGGTCTCGTCGCCACCGTGACCGCCATTGTCAACTATTTCTCAGGCCAACTCAGGCTGCCGAGCCGCGCCGGGTTACTGGTAGCTGCGGGAGCGGCGATGTTCGCTCCACTGGCGCCGATGACCGTTGCCGTGCAAACTCTCGCAACACTCACCATCGTCGCATTGCTGTACATAGAGGTGAAATACGACTCCGGATCCGAAACCGGACAGCCCGAACAGGCCGCAGTCGATGACTGACCTACCCGCTATCAATCAGGCCGTAGTCAGCGCGAGCCGTCGCCCGACAAGGAGACGTTTCAGATGTTCACATCTTTAACGGCCACTGTATCTGTCCATCGCGTCGGCTCAGTTCGTATTTGAACCAGCGGGTGAGCAGTTCGACAAAGGCCTGTTCGTCCTGTCTGAACTGGCCCGACCGGGGGTCACGAGCAACGAAACAGACCGTCCCGAACAGTTCACCGTCAACTTCGATCTTCGCACCGAGGTAACAGCCGATACCGTACCGCTGGTATGCGGGGTCGTCATCCAGACCCTGCTGCTCGGCGCTGTAGATAGAGAGCAGACCGTCGGAGTCGACGGTTCGTCGGCAATAGGTCTCGGAAAGCGACGTGATATCGCCGGGGGTAGTGAGAGACGGGTCGCCGCTAATGGCGATTATTTCATGCGTTCCCGCCTCAGGGTCGATTGCAACGAGATGGGCCTGGTCGACATCAAGATACTCGACACCGAGTTCCAACACGTCCACTAACCGCTGTTCGAACCGGCGATCCGAATCGTTCGTGATCTCGTAGAGTTTCTCCCGGTAGCGTTCGGCCATTGCCTGCTGTCGCTCCCGTTCGATCTGCCCCGTGATGTCCTTGATCACTTTCGCAAAGCCGCGGGCGTCGCTGTTTTCTTGGAGCGCCGTGACGGTCACATCGGCCCAGAACGTGCTCCCGTCCTTCCGAACCCGGAGCCCGCGGTCGATGGCCTTACCGCACTCCTCGGCTTCTTGCAGCAGTTGCTCGGGGATGCCGTCGGCTACCTGTTTCTCGGTGTGGAACGTCGAGACATGCTCGCCGAGGATATCAGATTCCTCGTACTGGGTGAGCTGTTTTGCACCCACGTTCCACGACTGGATGAGACCGTCGGGGTCAAGCAGGAATATCGCGTAATTCTCGACCGCATCGACGAGCAGCCGGAACCGTTCGCGCTCGTGTCGCAGTTGTTTGTCAAGTTCTTCGCGGTCAGTCCGGTCACGGACCACGCAGACAGCACCGTCATCTTCGATGCTCGCGACGGTGTGTTCGCCGATGAACTGTGTCCCGTCGGCGCGTTCGAGCAGTGTCTCACCCGTCCACGTCCCGGTCTCGTCGACAGCCGGGAGGATTTCACCATTGACCGTTTCGAGGCCCTCTGCCGAGTGGATTTTCTGCCAGTGGTCGCCCAGAAGCTCCTCGCGCTCGTAGCCGAACGTGGCCGCGTAGGCGTCGTTCAGATACGTGAATCGGCCCTCGTGGTCCAGCGTGCTGATGCCATCCCAAGCCGCGTTCATTGCGCGGTGCCCACGCGTGACCTGCAGTTCGTCTCTGCGGGCTTCGACGGCGTTTTGGACCCGGTTCGCTAGCACCGTGTACTGAGACGTTCCCGGTTCCTTCTGAATATAGTCCGTAACACCTGCGGAGATTGCTTCGGCTGCGATCTCTTCACTGCCTTTCCCAGTATAGAGAATGAACGGAAGCTTCGGTGCGTCCTCGCGAATCCGTTCGAGGAACGCCAGCCCATTCATGCCAGGCATATCGTAGTCGCTGATGATACAGTCATACGTGTCCTGCGGACGGTCCGCGATAACCTCGTCGGCCCGCATCGCGGTGTCGACGGTGAGTGAATCCATGGTCCGCTCGAGATATGCCGCAGTTAGATCGGCAAAGTCCGGTTCGTCATCGACATGTAAGACACGCACTGAACCAGCCATCTGTTTAAACATTGTGCGAAAACTGCAATAAGAGGGTTGTCATTTCAAAGTAATAGCATCAATGTATCGCCTGTCTCTGGGTAAAAATCGGGTGATAGATAGAATGCTAATTCTGTCTTAGAGAGTATAAAGGTCACAAAAACCGGCTTTAAGAAATACTTGTCGAACACGAATGTCACCTTCCCTTGCGTGTAAAGGTCAGTAAACTAACCACATGATTTACAAACGTCAGACAGCACGGCCCTGCTGTGACAGGGTCGGTCAGAACCCGCTGCTACTGAGGACGTTCGCGGCGGACGAGAGTTCACCACTGAACTTCACGGTGACATACAGACCAGTAAACAGCGTGGCGTTGTATGCACCGTGGATGAGTGACGGGACGATGATGTTGTCCGTGTACTCATAGGTTGTGCCGAGGATGAGTGATGGAATGAGGAGGGCACTCACCGCGACCAGCTTCCCCGTGACCGACCCACCGCTGAGGGCGGGGTAGTGAATGCCAGCGAAAATGACGCTTGCAATGGCGACGCCCGAAATCGGGCCGAAGTAGTCCCGGATGCGGCCCTGAACGACGCCGCGGAACAGCAGTTCCTCGCCCGGGCCGATGAGGAGGAAGGAGGCGGGAATCAACAGGAGGAGGACATCGGGGTTCTCCATCCCGGTCTCCGCTGCCTGATTGGTTGCCGGTTCTATCCCGAACATCGAGACGAGCGCCGTGATGACGACAGCCACCACTACGAGCCCGCCCATTGCGCTGGCGTAGCCCAGCACGACGATGCCGACCTCACGGAGGCTCGGCACAGAAATGCCGATACTGAATGCTCCGGTGTCTGGCGCATACGAGAATACCTCACGGAGCTTCGCTCTGATCACCGGCCTGAGTTTGATGTACGTGTATGCGATGACCGGGCAGCCGATTCCCTGGACCGTTATCAACCCAAGAACCAGTGTCTGTACTTCGGTTATCTGGACTCCTGCGCCGAGTGACAGGGAAAAAGCGATGGTAAGGAGCAGGACTGATCCGAACCCGAGTCCTATCACACCCAGCGAAAGCGCCGAGAAAAGCGTAAACCCGTACTGGAAGGCCTGCAGAATCGGACGGTCGCGGGTCGCCGTTGCCATACACTGTCTTGGTCGTGGCGATGTGTAAACAATTCGTTTGGTGTTGGTGTCGTGACTGCCGGCAAAGACGCCTCAGTCTGTCCGCTCCCCGGCCGTCACCGCAGTTTCGAGCCAGTTTGACTCCGGCGGGAGCGGACAGGAGAAGGTGTCGCTGTAGGCACAGAATGGCGAGTACGCGAGATTGAAATCCAGCGTAATCTCGTCGCCGTCACTCAGGTCGCGGTCGGGTTCCAGTTCCATGTATCGGCCGCCGTCGTAGCTCTGTTGCCCGGTCGTCTTGTCCCGGAACGGAACAAAGAGCGTCCGTGACTCGTCGGCGGCCTGCCGGAACGCATGGAGGTCGCGGGACTCGCCGTCGAGGTCGAACGAGAGCGTTGCGACGTGGAGATAGCGCACTGTTCGGTCGTCACTCGTCTCCAGATCGACTGATTCTGGTGTCTCGTGGACGGTAACCGTTGCTTCGACCCGATAGTCGGGGTCCGGGTCGAAGTAGCTGAGTCCGTCGAAATCATCGCGTTCCTCCGGTGGAATCGGTGATTGGCGGTGTTCGGAAAAAAAGCGGTCTTTCTCGTTCCGGTTGGCTTGCAACTGTGTCTCCCAGTCCTCGGTGTCTTCGTCCATACAGAGACGGTGGTGGCCACGCAGTTTCAGTCCGGCGACTCGGCGACAGACGAGCGATATCGTAGCGTGAGGGAGTGAATACCTTATTATACGCCTAGTCCAACTGGATAAATACACAGGGGTGTGTATGGAAGCGACGTTCTACGGTATTCTGGGGGTGGACCCAGATGCCACCGAAGAGACGATAGTCCGCGCCTACCGGGAGCAGACGAAAGCGCATCACCCGGACGTGAGTGACGACCCTGCCGCCGGAGAACGGTTCAAGCGACTCACGCAGGCGAAGAACGTGCTCACTGATGAGGCCGAGCGAGCGCGATACGACCGACTCGGTCACGACGCATACGTCAACAGGCACGTCGACAGTGGCGCGGACGGAGGCACAGCCACGGGCGGTGTCAGTGACATCGCACAGCAGTACGTCGACCAGCGGGTCGACGCAGAAACGACGGACGAGGCAGCGGCGAAAGCGACACAGCGGCCCACCCAGACTCGGGGCGGGAGCACGGGCTACGGGACTGCCACGGAGTACTACCGGCCCGGTAAGCGAGTTCGGCCCACACAGCCGTCGGGAGTCGAGACGCTGCTCGATTCACTGCGACGTATCGGTCCGTGGCTATTCGTCCATCTGGCCCTGCTGGTCTGTGCGATCATTGCCGCCGTGCTGCTCGCAGTCGGTGGCCTCACCGGGAACCTCTCACCGGTCGTTGCCGGTGTCATGGCTGTCTCGATGGTAACGATTTCGCTGGTCGTCTCCGTGACCCACGTCCTCACACACGTGTCGGGCTGACTGACGAGGGCGGTTTCGAGCGATAGCAGTTTCGAACAGCGGTGACAACCGATAGGCAGCACAGCCACAGCCTCAGGCCAGCGGCCGGAACCAGATAGCGGTAACGAGGACGGCTAACAGGAGATACGACCCGCGAATCAAAAGCATCGTCGCAGTTTCAGGGTCGCCGCGCTGGGCGATAGCCGCAACCGTCCCGAAGACGACCGCAGCCGCCGCGGCACTCGGCGGGATGCCGGGCAATGCCACGGACAGCCCCACGATTCCAAGGAGGGCCACTCCGAACAGGCCGAGCGCGAGTTGTCGGGCGCGTTGGTGACCCAGTACGACAGCGACGGTCCGTTTCTGTATCGACCGGTCGTAGTCGTAGTCTTGCTCATCGTCGATGATCTTGATGCCGGTCAGCAACAGGAGGAACACGGCCGCGAGACCGACGGCACGCGGCGTCAGCGTCGTCACCTGCGCGTAGTAGCCGCCCAGTAGCGCCAGCGCGATACCCGCCGGATAGCCCATCGTCGCGCCGACGGGGTTCATATCCAGTTGCGGCGCGTGGGTGTAGCCGATAATCCAGGTCGGAAGCGTCAGCAGTGCCGCGCCGGGACCGACCAGCAGCCAGATGGCCGCCGTACAGAGCGCGAAGCCGACACCAGCACCGACCAGCGCCATGCGACAGCCAGCACCAGTGAGGGGATGGTCGTCGTCCTCGCCACGGACGTGGAAATCGACGTAGCCGTCCTTGACGTGGGCCGTGTAGACGGCGAAGAACATCGCGCCCGCATGGAGCACAGCCACCGGTGGCCAGAACCCACCGGAGAGCAACCCACCGAACAGCGACGTCGCGAGTGGTGGCAACATGAACACCGGATGTACCTGCGAGGCCAGGGCACTCACGGTCGCAAACGGACCGGTCTCGTGTCGGGCGACTGCCATAGGGCAACAAGGCACGGCTGTGTAAAAAAGCCACAGCCGTGTTGGTTCGGCACTACCGCCAGTTCGACCGGTCCAGCACGAACCCGGAGATGTGCGAGGCTAATTCTCTGGCAGCCTGTTCGGTACCCGCGTGGAGTTCGCCGGACACCGGGCCGGCCTCGCCGCCGACGCCCTCCGTCTCCGAGATCGGGTCCGTCGTCGTCGGGTACGGTCGGCGGGACCGCACACGGTCCCGAAGCGCCTGAACGGTGGCGTCAGAGAGCTCATAGGACAGGTGCTGGAGGTCGTACCGGACGATGAATCCCCGCGTCGCCTCTCTGACGGCGAGGACCGGGTGTCCACGGTCCCGACAGCGCTCCCAGATCTCGCGCTGGTGTTCCCGCGTCGCGTACACCGGCACGTTCGACGGTGCGAGGTGTTCCATTGCCTCTTTGTACGGGCTGGAAGTGTATTATCCTTCGGCAGTGCCCCGCACAGAAATGCCATGCAGGAAACGTTTAGGGGGAGGGCCGTGTCCACAGGATTGCTATGGCAGATATCGAAGTCGAGAGCACCTGCGAGGAAGGATACACAGTAGAGAGTATTATCAACGGCGAGTGGGAGCTTATCGTCGATGCGCTGAGCGAGAACGGCCCGTCGCCGAACGAGATTCTGGCCGCCGACTACGCCTCCTGTTATATCCCGGCACTGCGCGTCGCCGCCGACAAGTACGGCCACGAGGACATCGGCAGCGTCGATGTCGAGGTCGCTGCGGGTCTCGATGAGGACGACGACCTGGAATACATTGACTTCCACGTCGAGGTCGAGGCGTCACTCGCCGACGAAGAGCAGGATATCGTGGAACTCGCCGAGGACATCTGTCACGTCCACTCGGCGCTGCAGGATGAGCTACACGCCGAAATCACCATCGAGTCCGGCGTCTGAGGGACAGGAACAAGAGTGGCGTTTATTCTTCGCTGGTCGCAGTCCCGTAGTCGTCACTCCGGGAACAGCAGGATGACTGAGGAAGTGTTGTGATAGCCAGTGTAATCCTCGTCGGCCGAGCAGACTTCACCGTAGGTTTCGAAGCCGGCGAAGGGCGCGTCGATAGCGCTGTGAATCGTGTCGACGGCGTCATCGAAATCCTCGCCGAGAATCATCGCACGGCAGGCACAGTCGTAGACGAACCCACCCGCGACGCTTCCGCCGCGGAGTTCATTGACAGCGTTGTTGGCGGCGTTCCGGACCGCATACACCTGGTCGGATTTATTGCTATGTGTCACCACCACTTCCGTTCCTTCGGAGACAGTGACAGCGAAGTCCAGCGGCCCCTCGGTGTCGGTTGTATGGCCCGGCCATCGGATGTTGTATCCCGTCGTCGAGATGAGTTTACTCTCGATGAAGGTCTTGATTCGGGAAGCGAGTCCGTCCGCGTCAGATTCTGGCTCCGACTCGATACCGAGCTCGTAGCGACCGAGCAACATGACAAGGTCTTCCGACCCCGCCTCCAGCTCGTCGACATCGATATCGTATGTCTCCATCGCGTCCTCCCGAATCGCGTCCCGCCAGGCTTCGAAGGCAGGTCTGCCGTCGAGTTCGTACACAGTGCTTCCCTCTGCACGGGTTACCGTCATCGCCTCGGAGATCGGTTCGTGGCCGTGATTGACGGTCACCGGGAGCGCGTCCTCTGCGGCGATGAGCGTGAGGACGACGGCGTCCGTCTCGACGCGGTCGTTCCGGAAGACGTGGGTCTGCTGTAACTGGAGGTCGTCACCCGCAGACCCGCCGACGACCGGCGTCTCCTCGTCGTCGAGGTACTGCTCGGTGAGTCGCGTGACCTTGTTTCCGATTCCGGCCATGCCGTCGTGGAGGTTGATGATCGTCCGATGCGGATACCCATCGACAGCAGGGTCGCCGCTCGCGGGGAGGTCATGAACGGCTTCGAACAGACAGCGTTCGGGATCAGCACTGAGTTCAGTCGAAATGCTGGAGAAGAACCGCATCGAGTCCGACGAAACGACGCCGACTGTAACAGTTCCGTTCCCCGAGCCGGTTTCAGTGAACTCCCCGGAAGACGAACAGCCCACGATTTCGGTATCTGAACCGACAACACTTCGCGCACCCCACAGTACCGCATCGTAATCATATGCCGGGGAGCAGAAAATCTGACAGAAGTCCGGTTCGCTGGCCGAGATGTCGGCCATAGCTCCCCGTATGGCGTCCATCGCTGCTGCATCTCCCGAGTCCCCCGTCGCCTGCCCTGTCCCAAACTCAGTAGTCATTGAGATATAAGTATATCGTGAGCTAACTTAACATATTGGAACCGTTTTGGAGACAATAATACGTAGCGGTCGCGGCAGTCAGCGCCGTAACAGTCGGCCCGGACACGGTACTTTTTACCGTAGAACACCGCACGGAGCGGGAAACGCTCATACCCCCGGCCCGCAAACACCAGTTTATGAGCGATCCAAACTGGACCGACCGCATCGCCGGCGAACGGATGGCGGTCGACCAGCGGTTCAACGAACAGGTCAAAGCGTCGTCGTTCTCAAGCCAGCAATGGGGGCTGGTGATGACTGCCGTTGAGTTCGAGATCGAGAACCCGGGTGACCCAGACGCCGCTCGAATCGTCGCCGATACGTCGAAGCTCTCTAGCGTCATGCCCGAGATGGAACGGGTCGCCAATCAAGGGCCGATGGGCGGTCCCGGCGGTGACAAGTCCGGAGGCTCAGGCGGCGGTCTCCTCTCAGGTGTCAAGGACGCGCTTGGAATAGGTGGGTCCGGTGGCGGGAACAAACAACAGGAGGAAGAGGCGGCACGGCTCGCACAGGCGTACGCTGAGCAACTGCAGGAGAAACTGGAGTCGAACGGGCGCTGGAAGTCCGTCTGTGAGCAGGCCTAGGGTTAGTCGCCGCTGTGAAACAGTGTTAGCTCCTCGGCCTCGTAGATGTTGATGAGTTCCGTCACGATTTCGTCGTACGACTCGTCCTCGACACGGAGGTCGTCAAGGCGCGCCACTGTTTCGGCGTCCAGTTCCACGGATGGCATACCTGAACCTTTCACTGGAACACACTTAATTCCCGCCCTCGGTCAAAAACAAACGCGAACAGTAGTAACAAATCAGAACCGAAAACGGTTAATGGTCGTTCTGGGTAGAAACATGACACATGCGACCACTGGGTGACTCACCGCTCGTACGGAACGACAAGACGCTGGTGCTAGCACACGACCACGGGCTGGAACACGGTCCCAAGCAGTTCAGCGGCGTCGAGGAGCGCCTCGACCCGCGTGAGGTGTTCGAGATGGCGACCCACGACGCCGTGACGGCGCTAGCTGTCGGGAAGGGCCTCGCCGAAACGTACTACCCGAGCTACGAAGACGACGTGAACCTGCTGGCGAAGCTCAACGGCGGTTCGGACCTCTGGATGGGCGACCCGTACTCGCCCCAGAACTGGTCGGTCGACTACGCGGCCGAACTCGGTGCTGACGCCATCGGCTACACCGTCTACCCGGGTGTCAACCGCGAGACCGATATGTTCGAAGACTTCCGCCCGGTGCAGGAGAACGCCCGCGACCACGACCTGCCGATTGCGATGTGGTCGTACCCGCGCGGACAGGCCATCAAGGAGCACCGCAGTCCGTCGACCATCGCCTACGCGGCCCGAATCGGGCTCGAACTCGGGGCTGACTTCACGAAGGTCAAGTACCCGCGCGACAAGGAAGCGATGGCCCACGCCGTCCGCTCGGCCGCAGACAACCGCGTCCTGCTCTCCGGCGGGTCGAAGACCTCGGACCGCGACTTCCTCGAACTCGTCGAGGACTGCATGGACGTCGGCGTCGCCGGCCTCGCGGTCGGCCGCAACGTCTGGCAGCGCGACGACCCCTACGACATTCTGGACAAACTCGAAGGCGTCATCTTCGAGGACGCGACAGCCGACGACGTCCTGTAGGCCATGGACGAGGAGACGCGCCGAGCCGTCGCCACAGCGGATGAGGCGTTGCCCACCAGCGACGCGCTCCCCGACGCTATCGATACCGGGCGGGTCGTCTTCGGTTTCGACGGCTACCTCGACCGCGTCCGAGAGGTCGTCGCTGACCGCATCGACCCCGAGAGCCACGAGCGCCTCGCTACACTGGAGAGTTTCGGCGACCGTATCGACCGCTCCGTTGCCGCCGACAGTTCGCTCTCCTTCGAGTGGCTCCAGCAGGGCAGCCGAACCGGCGGCCACACCAGCCACCTCGCGCGGGCCTTCGGCGGCTGGTCGTTCGACCCCGTGATGGTCGGGATGTACGGCGACCCGGTCCACGACGCATTCGAGACGGAGTTCGGCGAGTACGAACTCCATTCGCTGGGTGAACCCGGCGTCACCGACGCTGTCGAGTTCGACGATGGGAAGCTCATGCTCACGGAAATCGGCGACACGATGTCGCTTGACTGGGCCGAACTCGACGCGGCCTTCGGCCACGACCGATTGGCCGAGAAACTCGACGGCGCGAGCCTGTTAGGAACTGGCTACTGGTCAGAGACGCCAGACCTGCCGACGGTCTTCGACGGCCTCCGTACCCTGTGGGATGGTATTGACGACCCGCCCAAGACCGTGCTGGTCGACCCCGGTGACGTACGAAAACTCGACGCCGACCGGCTGCGCGCCGGTCGGGAGGCCATCGGCCGGCTGGACGAAGTGACCGACGTGGTGGTCACGTCGAACCGTGCCGAAACGGGTGTCCTCGCGGACGCCTACGCCGGCGACGCCGAGCGGTCGTTCGCCGACGACGCCGAGGCAGTGTTCGAGGCGCTGGAACCGACCTGGTTCGTCGGCCACGGTGTCGAGCAGTCGGTCGTCGTCACCGCCGCGGGCACCGACAGCGTGGCCGTGCCTTCGGTCTCGGACCCGGAGCTGACGACCAGCTCCGGCGACCACTTCAACGCCGGACTGGGGCTGGCCCGCATCGCCGACCTCTCGCCTGCGGCCGCCGTCGTCGTCGGCAACGCCGTCGCCGGCTACTTCGTCCGGACCGCGGACCAGCCGTCGCTGGCCGACGTGCGCGCGTTCGTCGACGAGTATCTGGAGAAGTTCTGAGCGGTCCGCATCGTTTCTGATTTTTCGACTGCCGCCAAAACCAGTTTCCGCCTGCTACAGCCGTCGGACCGTCACGCCATCCCGGAGTGAGCCGATATCGTTCAGGTCCGGAACGGCCGTGCCGGCCCGCTGGACGACCTGCGATGAGACGGCCACGCCGGTCCGGAGCGCCGTCTCGTCGTCCGCGCCGGCTTCCCAGGCGCTCAGGACGCCAGAGAGGAGCGCGTCGCCGGCCCCGACGGTGTCGACAACATCGATGTCGAGCGCCTCCGCGTACAGTCGGCCTGTGTCGCCGACAAGGACCGCGCCGTCCGCGCCGAGGGAGGCCAGCACCCGGTCGAAGCCCCGGTCCCGGAATGCGTCCGCCGCGTCCGCACACCCCTCGACGGTAGAGACGTCGGCCCCGGTCGCGTCACCGAGTTCGGCGCGGTTCGGCTTGCAAAGTCCATACTGCGCGTCGAGTTCTCGAAGGACATCGCCGCCGGTGTCGACGATGGTCTCCCAGTCGCCACCGGCCGCAATGCGGTCGATAGCATCGGGGGACAGCCCCGGCGGCAGGCTCCCACCGATGAGTACGCGGTCGGGGGACTGCGCTCGCACCTGTTCGAGCAGCGCGTCGACAACCGACTCGCCGACAGTCGGGCCGGCCTGATTTAGCTTGTACTCCTCCGCGGCTGCGATAGCGGTGGTGTTGAGCCGTGTTGTCCCGTCCACGTCGATGAAGGCTGTCTCGACGCCGTCGTCTTGCAGCGTCTCTCTGATGAACGACCCCGTGAACCCACCTAGCAGTCCCGTCGCAACGCAGGGCCGGTCCATCGCGGTGAGGAACTGCGCGGCGTTGATGCCTTTCCCGCCGGCGTCGAACTGCGCTTTGTTGGCCCGCATGACACGCTCGGGAGCCATCTGCTCGTCGAACTGGATCGTCTGGTCGACCGCGGGATTGTAGGTGACGGTGACAATCATGTGCTGACCTCCTCGACAGCCACGTCGGCGTCCGCGAGTGCCGCAGCGAGCGCCCCGGGCGGGCTGGCATCGGTGACAAGCAGATCGACCTCATCCAGAGCGGCAAAGCTGACGAAACTCCGGTCGCCGAACTTCGACGCATCGGCGACCAGCACGACCCGACGGGCACGCTCGACCATCAGTTCCTTGATCGCCGCCTCGTCCTCGTTCGGGGTCGACAGCCCGGCGGCGCTGTCGAGCGCGTTCGTCCCCAGAAACAGCAGGTCGAAGTTCATCCGTTCGACGGCGCGCTCGGCCGTCGGGCCGACGAGCGCGCGGGTTCGCGGTCGGAGGCTCCCACCGGTGAGTTTGGTGTCGACATCCCCCTCGGCCAGTTCAGTGGCGAGGTCCGGCATGTTCGTCGCCGCGACGTAGTCGGTATCCGGGATCGCACGCGCAACCTCCATTGTGGTCGACCCGGCATCGAAACAAACCACCTGCCCTTCCCGGACTTCCTGAGCGGCCCGCTCCGCAATCGCCTGCTTCTCGGCGTAGTGGTCAACCTCACGCTGGCCGTAGGGGCGTTCGGTCCCGACGGAGGACGCCGGCACCGCGCCGCCGTGGGACCGCTCGATCCGGCCTTGTGATTCCAAGTCCCGGAGGTCACGGCGTATCGTCGCCTTCGAGAACTCCAGTTCCGCGGCCAGCTCCGACACTGAACAGCCGTCTCGCTCTGTCACCAACTGGACGATAGTGCGCTTTCGCTCGGCCGGGAGCATTCTTTCGGCTGTGATTGTTTCGCTTCGGTTTTACCTCTTTCTATTGGGCCGTGCTTGTTTCTGCCCAGATAGAACGCGAGAAAACTGCTTACAGTTCGTCGATAACCGCGGCGGTCACGTCCTCAGTGGATGCGTCGCCGCCCAGATCCGGCGTTCGAGGCCCCGAATCGAGCACAGACTCGACAGCCGTCCGAACTACATCGCCCTGCTCGTCGTAGCCGAGGTGGTCGAGCAACATCGCTGCGGAGAGAATCATCGCTGAAGGGTTGGCGATACCCTCGCCGGCGATGTCCGGCGCGGAGCCGTGGACCGGCTCGAACAGCGCGTTCTCCTCGCCGATGTTGGCCGACGGCAGCAGGCCGAGGCCGCCGACGAGGCCCGCGGCGAGGTCCGATAGCATATCGCCGGCGAGGTTCGGACAGATGACGACGCCGTAATCCTGTGGGTTCATGACCAGGTGCATCGCAAGCGCGTCCATGAGCGCCGTATCGTAGGACGCGTCCCGGTCCTCGCCGACTGCCGAGGCCGCATCGAGGAACAGCCCGTCTGTAGTGCGCATGACGTTGGCTTTGTGGGCAATCGTCACATCGTCGTAGCTGTTCTGCTTCGCGTAGCTGAACCCGTATTCGGCGATTTTCTCAGAGGCGTCTTCGGTGATGACCCGCGTACAGGTAGTGACGCCTTCCGAAATCTCGCTCTCGATGCCCTTGTAGACACCCTCGGTGTTCTCCCGAATAAATACGATATCAGTGTCGGGCTGGACGGCATCGAGTCCCGGATACGAGCGGGCCGGGCGGACGTTTGCGAAGGAACCGACGACCTGCCGGAGCGGCAAGATGACATCGGCCGCTGTCTCGCCAGCCGCGCCGAACAGCGTCGCGTCGGCGTCGGCCGCCAGTTCGCGCGTCTCCTCTGGGAGCGCGTCGCCGGTTTCTTCCTTCACTGCGTCGCCGGCTTCACCCTCGACGAAGTCGAAGTCGACGCCGTCGATGGCCTCCAGCACTTCGACCGCGGCGGGTGTGACCTCCTGTCCGATTCCATCGCCCGGAATAACGGCTATCTCGTGTGTCATAGCGGGAGGCACGTAGCCGGCTGGTGAAAGTCGTTCGGTTCCGGCGTATCGGTTCCGAACGTCTCCTGTGAACTGGCGGCGCTCCACACGCGAGTGAACGGGGTGCGATATCGGCTCGGCAACACAGAAAACGGACACGCTCAGGGGGATGGCACGGGTGACCAGCGGACGACGTGAGCGTGTGGAGGGCCGAAGCAAATCGGGGGTGATCGCTGGCGACCCGTGCGCAACTATTCGTAGCGATGGCGACTATGTAGGTTCTATCTCAATACTACAGAAACAGTTGATACTATGTATACTATCAATACAATTGCTACTACTGGTGTAATCCACGGACTGAGACAGACAAACGGCGTCGTCCAACATTCTAAATGTGCAATCGTCCCCCGGCTATCGGTACACCATCGCCTGAGCGACCTGCTCGCCGCGGTAGTAGCCGGGTGCGGTGGCAATCGTCGCTGTCTTCACCTCGCCCTCGGCGGTCATCACGCGGTACTCTCGTTCCGGAACCGAGACGCCCTCGCGCATCAGCCGCTGGAACCGCTTTCTGGCCGCGTCCCGCTCGTCAGGATGGAGAAAGTCGCTCGCCTTCTTCCCGGCTATCTCTGTGAAGGAGTCCGCATCGAGGAACGCTATGGCCGCCTCGTTGGCGTACAGGGCCTTCCAGTCACGGTCGAAAAGGAGAATCGGGATCGGCGCAGTGTCGACGAGGTTGTGGTACCTGTCCTCCGTGCGCTGGACCGCGGTTTCGGCCCGTGCGCTCCGGACCGCGTTCCTGATTCGGTTTGCCAATACGGTGTACTGCTCCGTTCCGGCCTCCTTCTGGAGGTAGTCAGTGACGCCGGCCGAAATCGCCCGACTCGCGATTTCCTCTGATCCCTTGCCGGTGAACAGGAGAAACGGGAGATCGGGGTAGTCGTCCCTGACCAGTTCCAAGAAGTCCAGTCCGTCCTTTTGGGGCATATCGTAGTCGCTGACGACGCAATCGACCTGGGTGTCCTGAAGCATCACCAGTGCATCGTCGACGCTCGTCGCGGTCTCCACGGAAAAGGCGTCATCTTCCCGTTCGAGGAATTCTGAGACGATTTCGGCGAAGCCGGGATCGTCGTCAACGTGGAGTACCCTGATGTCATCTATCGAGAAGTGGTTCATGTGGGCGTCGCCCAACTGTGTTCAAATATAATGTGGAACTATGAAAGCATTAGGTTCTGTTTCTTGCGTGTTACAACCGTCTGTGTGACATATATTCAGAGTTTGTGTCGGAACGCTTGGAGAACGTTTTCACCGGTCTCTGTCAGTGCAACCTGTTTCGTCCGTCCGACATCGTTGACTTCGATGTAGCCGTCCTCGACCAGCGGGTCCACGATGTTCGCGTTCAACAGCGCGAACTTCGCCTTCTCGTTTGCCGGGTCGGCGTCGTCGATGAACGAAAGACCAGCGTCCTCGGCGAACTCGATGAGGTCCGACTTTTTTGCGGTGTAGGTGTCCGTATTTGTCCGCTTGAGATAGTCCAGCACCGCGACCTGGTCACGAGAAATAGCTTCGATGGGATACGACGGGAGGACCTCCGCGCGCTCCATCCCGCGGGTGAGTGGCTCCGCAGCGACCGATGGGACGTGTTCCTCGGGATGGACGTAGTATGCCGTCGCCGCCGTCGCCATACACGCGATTGCGCTTCCGATAGCCGCCACCTTCGGCCCGCTCGAGACGTTGACGCGCACGATGTCCTCGGGATGGTCCGCAGTTAGTGTCGTGACTTCGGCCAGCACGTCGTAGAGGTCGTGTAAATCCGCTCGGTGTAGTTCGACGCTAACGCCGTTGGCGTCCAGTTCCTCGACGAGTGCCTGCTGGTACGGCGTCAACCGTGACAGCTCTGTGGTCGCTGTGAGGAGGTACACGTCGTCGGCGTTGTGCTGGTGAATCGGCTCGGCGATCCGGTCACGCTCGTGCCCCAGCGGCGCGATGTGTATCTCCCGAATCTGGTCCATGCAGGAAGAACGCGCCCCGCACAGCTATTGGTCTTGCCATCTCCAAGGGAGAAATCGACAGAGGCCGACGGTAGTAGCTGCCCTCCGCGATCTGGATATCGGCGCTTCAAAATGAGCGCACTGCGCGCACGGCTCTGCCGTTCGCACAAACCGAGGTCACAAAGTGACCTCGCGTCAATCGTCCGCTTCGATATCCGACCGCGTCTGATCGAGGTACGGCAACTGCGAGGCTGTCTCCTCGATAGCGTTCTTGTTAGCCTTCATCAGCGCCGTCGTGTCCCAGTTGCCCTCGACGAGAGCCTCGCGCTGGGCGCGGTCAACGCTGACGTTGATCTCGTTGTCGCCGTAGGTGACAGTCTCCGCCCGCACGTCAACCTCAATCTCGCCGTCGGGGTTGTCATCAACCCACTGCTGGAGCGCGTTGATCGTCTCGTGGTCGGCGGTGACCGTCGGGATGCCGAGCGCCAGACAGTTTCCGGCGAAAATCTCGGCGAAGCCCTCGCCGATGATGGCGTCGATGCCCCAGCGCATCAGGGCCTGTGGCGCGTGTTCGCGGGAGGAGCCACAGCCGAAGTTGTTGTTGACCACCATCACGTTCGAGTCCTGGAACCGCTCCTCGTTGAACGGATGGTCCTTCTCGTTGTCCTCGTCGTCGAACCGCAGGTCGAAGAAGGCGAACTCGCCCAGCCCGTCGAAGGTGACGACCTTCATGAACCGCGCAGGGATTATCTGGTCCGTGTCGATGTCGTTCCCGTGGATCGGGATGCCAGACCCCTCGACGTAGTCGACTTCAGGGATGTCCTCAGTCGCGTCGCTCATGCCAGGGTCACCTCCTTCAGGTCGCGCACGTCAGATACTTCGCCGGTGATGGCCGCAGCAGCCACCATCCGCGGGTTCATCAGGACGGTCCGACCGTCCTTGCTGCCCTGCCGGCCGACGAAGTTCCGGTTCGAGGAGGAAGCACAGGCCTCGTCGCCTTCCAGCTGGTCCTCGTTCATGCCCAGACACATCGAACAGCCGGCGTTGCGCCACTCGAAGCCGGCTTCCTCGAAGATGTCTTTCAGGCCTTCTTCCTCGGCGGCGCGCTGGACGCGCTGGCTACCGGGGACGACGAACGCGCGCACGTCGTCGGCGACCTCGCGGCCCTTGACGATACGGGCTGCGCGGCGCAGGTCAGGCAGTCGAGCGTTGGTACAGGAACCCAGGAAGGCCACGTCGATGTCGTACCCCTCCATGGTCTCGCCGGGCTCGACGCGCATGTGCTTCTGGGCGCGGCGGGCGGTGTCGACCTTGTCGTCGGCCAGCGACTCGGGTTCTGGAATCGGGTCGTCGATGCCGATGCCCTGGCCGGGTGTGGTTCCCCACGTGACGACAGGGTCCAGTTCGCCCGCGTCAATTTCGACCACGTCGTCGTACTCGGCGTCCTCGTCGGAGCGGATGGACTCCCAGTAGGGCTTGAGTTCCTCGAATTTCTCGGGGTGTTCCTGGAAGTAGTCCGTCTCTTCGAGCCACTCGTAGGTGGTCTCGTCGGGGTTGACATAGCCCGCGCGAGCGCCGCCCTCGATGGACATATTACAGATGGACATCCGACCTTCCATGTCGAGGTTCTCGATTGTCTCGCCGGCGTACTCGTACACGTAGCCGACGCCGCCCTCGGTCCCGAGCCGGCGGATAATTTCGAGGATGATGTCCTTTGCCTCGACGCCCTCGTCGAGTTCGCCGGTGACCTCAATTTTGCGGACCTTCTGTTTCTCCATCGCGATGGTCTGGGTGGCCAGTACGTCGCGGATCTGGCTCGTCCCGATACCGAACGCGAGCGCGCCGAACGCGCCGTGGGTCGAGGTGTGGCTGTCACCACAGACGATGGTCTTGCCGGGCTGGGTGATGCCCTGCTCCGGGCCGATGACATGGACGATACCCTGGTCGCCCGTCGTTGGGTCAGAGAACTGGATACCGGCGTCGCGGACGTTCTCCTCAAGTTCGGCCATCATCGTCTCGGCCGCGTCGTCGCTGTAGGGCCGGTCCTGATTGGCGGTCGGGACGATGTGGTCGACCGTCGCGTGGGTCAGGTCCGGGCGTGCGACCTCAAGACCACGCTCTTTGAGCATGCCGAAAGCCTGCGGGCTGGTGACCTCGTGAATGAGGTGCAGCCCGACGAACAGCTGGTCTTGGCCGTTCGGCAGGGTCGTGACTTTGTGCTGGTCCCATACCTTGTCGTACAGCGTTCCCTGACTCATACTGTCTCGTCCCGTCCTTCAGTTCCGCGTTCGTACGCGCGGGTGACACCCTCGTCGGGTGCTTCGTGGTCGATGTCCTCCATCGTCTCGTCAGTCTCCTCCTCCTCCGCGTCGCGTTCGCCGCCGTCAGCGGCCACGACCGGGCCGCGGCGGAACACCGCGCCGAAGGTTCCGTTGGTTTCAGGGTGGGTGTGCTGGATGCTTCCCATCGTTGTGCGCGATTCGCTCTGTTCGCCGTCCGTTGGATCCGTGCGTTCGTTAGTCATCTGCTGGGGCTTCTGTCTTCTCTGCGTCGGCGTCCTCACCCCACGCGAACAGTTCGCGCAGGTTCTCGCCGACGGCTTCGATCTGGTGGTTCTGTTCGGCGTCGCGATACTGCTTGTAGGCGGGTCGGTTGGCCTGATTCTCGTTGATCCACTCGCGAGCGAACTCGCCGTTCTGGACCTCTTCGAGAATTTTCTCCATGCCCTCACGGTCGATGACCTCCTCACCGCGGGTCAGGCCGCCGTACTCGGCCGTGTCGGAGACGGAGTTCCACATGCCCATGTGGCCGCCCTCGTACATCAGATCGACAATGAGCTTGAGTTCGTTCAGGCACTCGAAGTAGGCCATCTCCGGCGCGTAGCCGGCGTCGACCAGCGTCTCGAAGCCGGCCTTGACCATCTCGGTGACGCCGCCACAGAGGACGGCCTGCTCGCCGAAGAGGTCCGTCTCGACCTCTTCCTGGAAGGAGGTCTCGATGACGCCAGCGCGGGTACAGCCGATGCCCTTCGCGTAGGCCAGCGACTCCTGCTTGGCGTTGCCGGTCGCGTCCTGATACACCGCGATGAGACCGGGCGTCCCCTCGCCGCGTTCGTAGGTCCGGCGGACGAGGTGGCCGGGCGATTTGGGCGCGACCATCGTCACGTCGACGTCTTCCGGCGGTTCAATCTGGCCGTAGTGGATATTGAAGCCGTGTGCGAACTGGAGCGTGTCGCCAGCGTCCAGTTCGTCCTCGATGGCCTCGTAGACGGCCGGCTGAATCGTGTCCGGGACGAGCATCACGACGCGGTCCGCCTCGCCGGCGGCCACGTCGGGCGTCTCGACACGGAGGCCCGCGTCCTCGGCGTCAGCCCACGACGAAGAGTCCTGTCGGAGGCCGACGATTACGTCGACGCCGGACTCGTGAAGGTTCAGCGCGTGGGCGTGGCCCTGCGACCCGTAACCCAGCACGGCTACGGTCTCATCGTTGATTGTCGATACGTCAGCGTCCTCGTCGTAATAGACTGTTGTGGTAAGTTCGTCAGACATCTTTCTCTAATGTTTTCGGGCCGCGTTCCAGTGCGGCGGCCCCGGTTCGCACAATTTCCTGCACATCGAACTGCTTGAACGCCTCGATGGCGGCGTCGATCTTCTGCTTGCTACCCGTAATCTCGACGGTGACCGAGTCGGTCGACGCGTCGACTGCCTGCCCGTTATACATATCGGCGACCGCATTGACATCGTCGGGCTTCTCGCCGCTGACTTTCACCAGCGCGAGCTCCCGGCGGACGGCCTCGCCTTCGAGTTCCCTGACCGAAATGACTGGCACGAGCTTCCGCAGTTGCTTTTTCGCCTGGTCGATCCCCGGTTCCGGCTCCTCAATGAGGATCGTCATCCGGGCTGTGTCGTCGTCGACTGTCGGCCCGACGGTCAGGCTTTCGATGTTGAACTGCCGTCGGCTGAACAGCGCTGACACTTCCGACAGCACGCCCGGCCGGTGTTTGACCAGCGCGGACAGCACCGCCTGTCGCGGTTCGTGTGTCACTTCGGCCTCGGGGTCGACGCGGATTCCCTGCGTGTTGCGTCGGCCCTTCGGGCGCATCCGTTCGTCCGGCGCGGGGCCTGGCATTCCTCCAGTCATTGTTAGATCATGTCCAGATGGTCTTCGTTGAGCGCGAACTGGCCGTTGTCACCGCCGCTTGGGACCATCGGGAAGACGTTCTCCCCGGGGTCGATGTGGGCGTCGATGACGCTCGGCCCGTCGTAGTCGCGTGCTTCCTGTATCGTCTCCTCGACATTGTCGTAGGATTCGAGCGTGAACCCGCGTGCGCCGAAGGCCTCGGCGAGCTTGTCGAACTGCGGGATCCACGGGTACTCGGAGGCCATCCGGCGGCCCTCGTAGAAGCCGTCCTGCCACTGGCGGACCATCCCGACCGCCTCGTTGTTCAGGACGACGTAGGTGATATCGAGTTGCTCACGCACCGCGACCGACAGGCCCTGCACGGTCATCAGGAACGAGCCGTCGCCGTCGAAGCAGACGACCTCCTGATCCGGCGCGGCGAGTTTGGCACCGATGGCGGCTGGCACGCCGTACCCCATCGTCCCGAGACCGTGGGACGACACCCACGTCCGGGGCTCGGTGTACTCCCAGAACTGGGAGGCCCACATCTGGTGCTGGCCGACGCCGGTACAGACGATGGTGTCGTCCGGCGTCATCTCCGAGAACTGCTCGACGACGTACTGCGGCTTCAGCGGCTCGTCGTCGGGCGTGTCGTAGTCCATCGGGTACTCATCTTTCCAGGTCTGGCACTGGTCGCGCCACTTGTCGGCGTCCGGCGCACGCGGCATCGCGTCGAACAGCTGCCGGAGCACGTTCCGGGCGTCTCCGATGAGTGGGTAGTCAGCGTAGACGTTCTTGCTGATTTCGGCCGGGTCGATGTCGACGTGGATGACCTCCGCGTCGGGGGCGAAGGAGTCGACGCCGCCGGTCAGGCGGTCGTCGAAGCGCGTCCCGATGGCCAGCATGCAGTCGGTGTTGCTAATCGCCATGTTGGCGTAGCCGGTGCCGTGCATCCCGGCCCACTCAAGCGAGAGTTCGTGGTCCTCGGGGAAGGAGCCGATGCCGGGCATCGTCGTGATGACCGGAATCTCGTACTCCTTTGCGAACTCACGGAGCGCACTCGATGCGTCTGCCTTGATGACGCCGCCACCCGAGAGGATGACCGGGCGGTCGGCTTCGGCTAGAGCTTCTGCGGCCTCCTGGACGTTTTCGTCGTCGGCCTCCTCCGGCACCTCGTAGGTCTCCGGCGTCTCGGGGGAGCCGGGTTCAACCTCGGTTTCGCCCTGAGTCACGTCCTTCGGCAGGTCGACCAGCGTCGGTCCCTGCCGGCCGGCGTCAGCGAGCGCGAACGCTTCGCTGACATCGTCGCCGACAGTGTCTGAGTCGGCAGCGAAGTAGCTCTCCTTCGTGATCGGCTGGGTGATGCCCACCGTGTCCGTCTCCTGGAACGCATCGTTGCCGACGAATTCCGTCGGGACCTGGCCGGTCAGCGCGATGACCGGGTCCGAGTCCATGTTGGCGTCGGCGATGCCGGTCACGAGGTTCGTCGCCCCGGGGCCGGACGTGGCGAAACAGACGCCGGGGTCGCCGGTGACGACGCCGTACGCGTCCGCCGCGTGTGAGGCCCCCTGTTCGTGGGCCATCGTAACGTGGTTGATATCGGAGTCGTACAGCGCGTCGTAGACGGGCATGATTGCACCGCCCTGAACGCCGAAGACGTAATCGGTCTCGGCGTTTTCGAGCGCGCGAATAACCGACTGCGCGCCCGTTGTGACCGGCTCCTGTTCGGTTTCTGGTTCTGTTTCTTCCTCTTCCTTGGGGACGGATGCGCGCTCGCTCATCGTGTCATCCCTCCGTCTGTTCGTGTTCGGGGTCGATACCGCGGTGATGTGTGTGCTGCGTGCATGACTGATGACTCTGTGGTGGTATGACGAATCGATTCGGCCGGGGGTGAAAAGGTAAAGAGAGGGGCTATAGTGCCCCTACAATACGCACGCCGGGAATAGCGGTCGCGGTGCTGGTGGGGGTTCGAACCTGACGTCCAGCAGCCGCGGTCATCACATCCGAATGCAGTTCGTCCCGAATAATAAACGTTCTGTGATAGCTGTTGGCGGGCAACCGCTCGAAACCGGGTACTCACCGGTGGCTGCTCACTCGTAGTGACAGCCGGAAGCGAGGTCATTGGCCTACGCCCGGACCTCCTCGCTCTCCTCGGTCACGCCGATCTCCTCGGCGAACCGTTCAAGCACCGACATGGTGACCTGCTCTTCCGCGCCGTACTCCTTGACGCGGCGAGTCACTTCGCGGACCTCCGCCTCGCTCGGGTCGTATCCGGCGTCGACGAGCCGTTCCCGAACCGAGTGGGCTCCGGTGTGCTTGCCGAGCACGAGCTCGCGTGTGGCCCCGACCATCTCGGGAGTCATGACACCCGGCTCGAACGTGTCGGAGTTCTCGATGACACCGGCAGCGTGGATACCGCTCTCGTGGGAGAAGGCGTTACGCCCGACGACAGGCTTGTTCGCCGGCACCCCGATGTCGGATTTCTCCTCGACGATCCGCGACAGCTCTGTGATGCGGGTGGTGTCGATTCCGGTGTCGACATCGTAGAGCGACTCCAGCGCCATCACGACCTCTTCGTAGGCCGCGTTGCCGGCGCGTTCGCCGATCCCGTTGACCGACACCTGCGCCTGACTGGCTCCGGCCTCAAAGCCGGAGATGGCGTTGGCCGACGCCAGTCCGAAGTCGTCGTGCGTGTGCACGTCGATGTAGGCGTCGGTGCAGTCGTCGACGATCTCGATGAGGTCGTAGAACCGCCGCGGCGTGGCGACCCCACACGTGTCCGGAATGTTGATCCAGTCCGCCCCCGCCGCGGACGTGGCCTCGATGACTTCGACGAGGAAGTCCTCGTCAGTCCGAGTCGCGTCCATCGGCGAGAACATGCATTCGACGCCCGCATCTTTGATCATCTCGACACAGTCGACGGCAGTGTCGAGTGCCTCCTGACGGGTCGCGTGCATGGAATCCTGCAACTGTACGTCCGACGTCGAGACGAAGGTGTGGACCATGTCCACACCGGAATCCAGAGCCGCCTCGATGTCTTTCTCGACCACACGCGCCAGTCCGCAGGTCGTCACTTGCGTGGACTCAGCGATGTCGCGTACTGCCTCGAACTCCGCGTCGGAATTGACGGGGAACCCGGCCTCGATGACGTGGGTGCCCATCTCGTCGAGCAGCGCGGCTATCTCGCGTTTGTCCTCGTAGTTGAACGACGTACGTGGTGACTGCTCACCATCGCGCAGCGTGGTGTCGAAAATCCGTGCGTCTGTTATCTCAGACGTGGAATCCAGTGTGCCCTGGAAGAACTCGATCCGCCGGAGATTCCGACGTGCCCTCGTTGTTGGACATAAGCACTCGTAACTGGATGCTTCCACTATTTATACCTGTCCATAAGGCGGTGATGCGTACACACGTCACACAGGTACGACCGCGGCTAGTGCGACTGCCGCGCGTCAGACAGGTGGGGAGGATTTTTGCTCTATCCGCCCATGTGTGTGGCTATGAGTGATTTCGAGGGGCTGGACCTACAGGCCGTGGAGGACCAGATGGATGAGGACCGTGATGGGGCCGGTAGCAATCGCGTCGTGCTCGGCGTCCTTGACGGATCGGAATCGCCCGACCAGTGGATCGACACCATCGAGAACGGGTCGGTACTGGTCCTCAACGTCGAGGGCGACCTGAACGAGCTTGCAGCCGGGTTCGCCCGACCGGTCCGCAAGGCCGGCGGCGAACTGATGCACTTCCGCGGGTTCCTGATTGTGACGCCGCCGGGGGTCAGCATCGACTCTGAGCGGCTGGATTGAGCGACACAACAGGCTGCATCCACCGAGCGGTGCTGTCGTGGGCGATACATTTCTCTGTGATGTCTATCGAAACCACGGGCGTAGCGATTTCGGCCGACGACAGAACAGCTAGCACGACCGCTCACGGCGAGAGCAGTCGCTGCAACAGGCCGTGCCACACGCGAATACCGTGGTTCCACGCTTGCCAGTAAGTGTCAAAGAAACGAGGGGACCCACTGTCAGTGTGGCGCGGTCGGGTCGTGATCTGGGTGTGGCAATCCGGGCAGCGGTAGTGCGTACTACCACACCGTTCGACCACAGCCCAGTCACCGTCGTACCTGCTCTGGTGCCCACAGTCCGGACAGAACAGCGTCGCCTTCGCGGGGACATCGTGTTCAGTCCGGGAGTCAGTCAGGGACATCCTCGACTCGAACGTGGCTCTCGATACGAAAAGAACCTACCTATGAGGGGCCTATACGGCTACTAGTACAGGGGGAGGTCATTATATTCGCATCCAGCGAGTGCATCCCCGAATATCACTGGGCGGCCACACCGACACCAGCGGCCGCCTACGCTGATACCAGCGTCAGGTAGTGGCCGTCCCGGTCCCTGATTCGGACGCCCTCGTCGACCGATGTGACCGCAAGCGCGTCGTCAGCGACTTCCCTTGCCGTCGATTTCGGGTCTTCGGCAACGACGCCGAAGTCCACGTGGACGCCGCCGCGGGCGTCGGCGATGCCGAGCCGTGGTGACCACAACTCTATGTCGAGGTCGCCGGTCGACAGCCTGACCCGGCCTTCGTCGCGGCCGTCGTCGACCAGTTCGAACCCTAGCGTGGTGTAGAACTCCACTGCCGAAGACAACTCCTCGACTTCGAGGACGAGTTCGAACAGGCCGGTGACGCCAGCGCCGTCGACCGCCCGCTCACCGAGTTCCACACAGTTACCCTGCGGGTCATAGAAGTACAGTGACCGCGCGTCCCCGAAGGTGTGTTCGACCAAGTCGAAACGCTCGTCCAGCCGGTCGTACCAGTCATCGTACTCCCGCTCGGGAATCGTGAGCGCGTAGTGGGTGTGGAGCCCGCCGCGCGGCACCGCCCCCGGAGCGCGGAGCCTAAGTTCGGTGTCGCCAGCTGCGAGTACGGCCTCGTCTGGGCTCTCTGAAACGACATCAAGTTCCAGAAAGGCCTCGTAGAACGCCGTCGCACGGTCTGGGTACTTCACCTCTAGCGTGATTCAGGCGGGCGATGAGAGCATATCGGCGCTTCGACCGCCACCGACAAAGCCGCTGTGGACGCCGTTTCACAGGCGAAACAACGACAGCACGCGTGTTTCCCGTTCGCGACCATTTATTCGCGTCAGGCTCGTACAGAGGCGTATGCCAATGAAAGGTCAGAGCGAGGCGACGGAGTGGCTGGAGACGAACCGCTGGGAACGCGGCGTGAGCTACATTCCGTACCCCGACGAGATGATGGTCCGGGCGAGTCACGTTCTCAAAACGGATGCCGGCGTGTTCGTCGCCGACCCGATAGACGTCGACGGTATCGACGACCTGTTCGCGGAGTTCGGCGAGGTGGCTGGCGTCGTCATTCTGTTAGACCGGCACAAACGCGACAGCGCCGCCGTTGCGAATCGACACGACGTGCCGGTGTATATCCCCGACTGGATGTCAGGTGTCGAAGAAGATATCGACGCACCGGTCGAACGCATGCACCAACAACTGCCGGGCACGGACTACGGCGTCCACAAGATCATCAAGAACTCGTTCTGGCAAGAGGCCGCGCTGTATGGCGACGAAGACGACACGCTCGTCGTCCCAGAAGCGGTCGGGGCGGCGGACTACTTCCTCGCCGGCGACGAACGACTCGGTGTCCACCCGATGTTGCGCCTGTTCCCGCCGAAGAAGCTCACGCGGCTTGACCCCGAACGAGTGCTGGTCGGGCACGGAGAAGGTGTGATGGAAGACGCCGCCGAGGCCATCGACTACGCGCTTCGCGGGTCCCGCGGCCGAACGCCGGGGCTGTACGCGAAGAACCTCAAGTCGCTCGTGCTCGGCTAAATCGGGTCAAACGACGCCGTTTTACCCGGACCGTGCGAAAGTATGGCGTGGTCTACGTCACACGCGGACTCGTCGAGACGCTGTTACGGCTCGCCAGCGAGGCCGAACCTGACGACGTGACGATTTCGCTGGCCGTCACGCCTGCTGGAGAGCTTCCTGACACAGACTTGCCGGACGAGACGCCGGTGTTCACTGACTTTTATCTCCCCTCAGCCGGGGCCTCAGTGAAGGCAGTGTTCGGCGTCGACCTGGGGACGCCAGCCGGCCAGACGCAGGGCCGGTTCGTCTCCCATCCCGAGGGGTACATGGGTGTTAGCAAGACCGACGACCTGCATGAAGTGATTTTCGTCGGCATCCCGCCGTGGGATATCGACGCCTTCGGAGCCTTTGACAGAGCCGGGCAAGCGCAGGATGTCACGATTCTCGACATCGAGCCGCCCGAGAAGTATCCGCAGTAGCGACCTAGCTACTCCAAGTAGCCCAGGTCTCGCAGCTGGTCGGTGATATCCTGAAACTGCGCTTCGGTCAGTTCCCCTTCCCGCTGGTGTTCAACGACGATACTCCGGAGCAGGAACCGGACGAGGTCGGACGTACTGGAGAAACTCGTCCCTTCGATGGTCTCTTCGACGCGCTCCGCGAGGTCCTTCGGAATCGATACTGTGGTGTAATCAGCCATATCGACACGGAGGTTTGCCTGCGGGATATGCGTTGTGTCCCAGTTTAGCGCGGGTCCGTGGCCTCAGTGTCGAACTGGCCCATCGTGGCGTGATTGGTCGGCGAGAACATCTTCGGCGCGCGGCGGGACCGAGACTGGTCGTCCGCGTTGTCAAAGGGCAGTGTGGTTGTCGGGTACGAGTCCTCGTTTCGGGGGGTCGTGATTCGTGTTGTCATCCTGGGGGTCGTGTCGGCCGGCGTCTGTGGTTTGTAGGCAGTGCAGTGTGGGTGTCGCGTGCAGGGCGTACATCTGATACAAGCATTGGGTACCACCACCTTTTGACCCATCCATAATAAATGTTCATGATGGTGGCGCAGAAATACTGTTGTGTGGTAACAAGACGTTTGAAAAGGAGTATCATAGAGTAACGGCGGCCAGAATGAAACTGCAACTATAGCTTTCGGGCCGATTCAACTACCTCAGACCACAAACTGGATCTCGTACTCGGTCAAGTTTTCGTAGCCGTCGGCAGTGACGACGGCGATGTCCTCGATTCGGACCCCGCCGACAGCAGGGTCGTAGAGGCCGGGCTCGATAGTGACGATGTGCCCCGGTTCGAGTTCGCCGCCGTTCGGCGCCAGCCGTGGAAGCTCGTGGACGTCCAGCCCGACGCCGTGGCCTGTGCTGTGGATGAATCCCGTCTCCGTTCGGTCGTCGTCACGCAGCGTCGGTTCGCCGGCGTCCTCGTACACGTCACAGACCGCGTCGTGTACGTCCGCGCCGGTCGCACCGGGTTCCAGCGCGTCGAACGCGGCCTCCATCGCGCGTTCGGTCAGGTCGTACCACTCGCGCACCGTCTCGCTGGGCTCGCCTTTCACGAATGTCCGCGTCATGTCGGCGTGGTACTTCGTCGCCTTGTCCTTCGGGAAGATGTCGATGATAACCGGCTCGTGGGCGACGAGCGGCCCGCTCCCAGAGTCGTGAGGGTCCGCAGCGTCCGCCCCGCAGGCGACGATAGTCTCGTCTAGCGAGCAGCCGTGCCGGAGCAGCGTCACCTCGATCTCCTCTTTCACCCGCTCGCTCGTCAGCGTCTCACCGTCAACTTCGAGCGTCTCGTCCTCGGCAATGTCCGACGCTTCGAGCAGCGATTCAGCAGCCTCCATTGCCGCCTCGTTGGCCCGCTGTGCCGTCCGGACGTAGTCGACTTCTGTCTCGGTCTTGGTTGCTCGGATCTCCGTGACGATGCCGTCGGTGTCTGCCGACACGTCGACACCACGTTCGCGCAGGCTGTCTGCGGTCCGGAGCGGGAACCGCGGCGGGACGGCCACGCTATCTACGTCATAGGCCGCGAGGAAATCTGCGAGAACGTGTGAAACGGCCTCGTCAGGGCCGTACTCGTCGACTTTGCTCTGGTGGTCGAAATCGACGTAGCGTTCGACGGTCTCGGCCCGCGACTCGCGCTTGGCTCGGCCGAACTCCAGACTCCGCGGGAAAAGCAGATGTGTGTCACCGTCGTACAGCGTGATGAACGGGTCCGGCGCGTCGAAGCCGGAGAGATAATACTGGTCTGACACCTCAGAATCCGCATCGAGGAGGTAACCGTCGACGCCGGCGTCATCGAGATATGCGTCCAGTGCTGTGAGGTCAGGTTCCATACGTGTCAGTCTGTCCCCCATCCCCATATGCGTCTCCCACTGAGTCGCTCGGTGGCCCGATATATGACCACGAATACCATACCGATGTAGTTTGGCCGCTCATTTATTGACGCTCCAGCCCCTCAATACTAGTAATGAGTGACTTGTCCGGTGAAGACGTGACTGTCGTCGGTGGTGGCATCGGTGGGCTCTCCGCTGCGTGCTATCTGGCGGACGCAGATGCGAACGTTTCGCTACTGGAGAAAAACGAGCAACTCGGGGGTCGCGCCTCCCGGCTGGAGGTGGATGGGTTCCGGTTCGATATGGGTCCGTCGTGGTATCTGATGCCTGACGTGTTCGAGCGCTTCTTTGCGTACTTCGGCAAGGAGCCACGCGATTACTACGACCTCCAGCGGCTCGACCCGCACTACCGGGTCTTCTTCAAGGACGGCGACCAGATCGACGTGACCGGCGACAACGACCAGATGGCCCAGAAATTCGAGGAGTACGAACCCGGTGCGGGCGAGGCCTTCCGGGACTACCTCGCGACGAGCGAACGCCACTACGAGACGGCGATGAACAAGTTCGTCTATGAGGACCGCTCGGAGCTGCGCGACTGGGTCGACCTCGACGTGATGACTGCCGCGCCGGTCGGCCTCCAGCTCATCGGCACGATGCAGAGCCACGTCGAGGACTACTTCGAGCACCCGAAGCTCCAGCAGATCATGCAGTACACGCTGGTCTTCCTCGGTGGCTCTCCGCGGACGACGCCAGCGCTGTACAACATGATGAGCCACGTCGATTTCAACCTCGGCGTGTACTACCCCGACGGCGGCGTCGGCGCGGTCGTCGACGGCCTTGTCGAACTCGGCGAGGAACTCGGCGTCACCTACGAGACCGACGCCGAAGTCGATGAGATTTCCCGGCGGAAGGATGGGTTCCTCGTGGAGACAGTCCACGGCGACACGACCCACCCCGACGAAGTGGTCGTCAACGCCGACTACGGCCACGCCGAACGGGAACTCCTGCCCGACCACGAGCGCCAGTACGACGACGACTACTGGGACGACAAGACGTACGCGCCGTCCGCCTTCCTCATGTACATGGGCGTCGAGGGCGACGTGGAGCCCCTGAAGCACCACACGCTCGTCCTGCCGACGGACTGGGACCCCCACTTCGACGACATCTTCGACGAGCCCGCGTGGCCCGATGACCCGGCGTACTACCTCTGTGTGCCCTCGAAAACCGACGACACCGTCGCCCCAGACGGGCACTCGAACCTGTTCGTTCTGGTCCCAATCGCGCCGGGCCTGCACGACGGCGACGAGATCCGCGAGGAGTACCGCGAGAAGGTGCTTGCCGACATCGCTGACAACACCGGCGTCGACCTGCGCGACCGCATCGTCTACGAGAAGCAGTTCGCCGTCTCCGACTTCGGCGAGCGGTACAACGCCACGGAGGGCACAGCTCTCGGGCTGGCACACACACTCCGCCAGACCGCCCTGCTGCGACCCAACAACCGCTCGTCGGCCGTCGACGGCCTCTACTTCACGGGGTCGTTCACGACGCCCGGCATCGGCGTGCCGATGTGTCTCATCAGCGGCGAACACACCGCGGAGGCGCTCATCGAGGATATCGCCTGAGTAATGCCCGAACTCCCGACCGACCGCATTACCGCCGTCATTCCGCCGGAGGAGACGCTTGTGGGCTACCTGTTGCGGCTCTCCCGGCCGCGGTTCTGGCTGTACCTCGGCGGCCCGGTCATCGTCGGCGTCAGCTACGCGGCCGACGGTCCGGGAGAGTTGTTCTCACCGCTGGCTATCGCGCTGTTTCTGTACTTCACCATCCCTGGGAACGTGTTCCTCTACGGCGTCAACGACATTTTCGACGCCGACATCGACGAGCACAATCCCAAGAAAGACGAGGGCCGGGAGGTCAGCTACCGCGGGGACACCGCTATCACAGCCATCGTCGTCGCCAGCGGCGCGCTCGCGTTACTGTTCGTTCTCGGACTGCCGACGCTCGGGGTCGTGGCCCTGCTCGCCTGGATTGGGCTGTCGATCGAGTACTCGGCCCCGCCGCTGCGGTTCAAGACGACGCCGTTCCTTGATTCCATCTCGAACGGCCTGTACATCCTGCCCGGTGTCATCGGCTACGCCGCTATCGAAGGGGTGGCCCCGCCAGCGACAGCGGTCGCCGGCGCGTGGCTCTGGGCGATGGGGATGCACACCTTCTCGGCGATTCCCGATATCGAACCCGACCGCGAGGCCGGCATCCAGACGACGGCGACGTTTCTGGGCGAGTCAAACACCTACTACTACTGCGTGATGTGCTGGCTCACGGCCGCGTTCGTGTTCACGTACACGCACTGGGTGTTCGGACTGATACTGCTCGTCTATCCCGGCCTCGTCTTCGGGATTCTCGGCATCGGCGTCGACATTGACGAGGCGTACTGGTGGTATCCCGCGATCAACACCGTCGTCGGCATGGTGTTCACGCTCATTGCGCTGTGGGTGATGCTGTATGGGTAGTGGCGAAGACCGAACGCTGGCGGGCTGGACGCTCCCGGAGACAAAGACCGACGCGACCGCGCAGTTCGACCAGTTCGTCACCGAGAACCGATTTACCATCGCCGTCGTCTTTCCGCTCGTCGGCGCGGTGACCTTACTCGCGAGTGCCGAGGGGCTTCTGCCGGACCCGCTCGCGTTCAATCCCTACTTCGTTCTGTTCGGGACGTTCGTGATGCGACTCCCGCTAGTCGCCGGCGTCTTTCCGCTCGTGGACCGCCGGGCCGGCCTTGCGCTGGTCGCGCTGACACTCTACTCGTACGGCATCGAACTCGTCGGCGTCCGGACCGGCTGGCCCTACGGCGAGTTCATCTACGGCGTCGACCTCGGCCCAATGTTGCTCGGTGAGGTACCGTTCGGGCTCCCGGTCTTCTTCTTCCCGCTAGTCCTGAACGCCTACCTGCTCGTCCTGCTGTTGCTCGGCAACAGGGCGGCGTCAACCGCGGTCCGGCTGCTGGCGACGCTGGCGACGGTCATGCTCGTTGACCTCGTGCTTGATCCGGGTGCTGTGGCCATCGGCTTCTGGATCTACGAGATGCCGCAGTTCTACGGCGTCCCGTGGCAGAACTACGCCGGCTGGCTCCTGTCGGGATCAGTCGCCGTCCTCCTGTTCGACTTCGGGTTCGACCGCGCGGGGCTCCGCCGGCGACTCCGGGACTGCCCGTTCATGCTTGATGACCTGGTGAGCTTCGTCCTGCTGTGGGGCGGTATCAACCTGTTTTACGCGAACTGGGTGCCTGTCGGTCTGGCCGCGCTGCTGGGGGCCGGCCTCCTCTGGACGGACCGCTTCGACTTCGACCTCTCAGAAACCCGGCTCGGCCGTGCCGTCTGGCGGTGACCTCGTGGCTTGCTGTTGCCCGACTGTCACGACCGCCGAGACAGGCCAAGCGTTTAAGCAACCGCGTAGGTAGGTGGACGTATGGATCGAATCCCGTTTGGAATCCGCCAGCTTGATTCCATCATCAACGGTGGAGCGCCCGCGGGGAGCGTCGTCCTGCTCTCCGGCGAGGCCGGCGCTGGCTCCCGGGAGTTCATGCATACGAGCGCACTCATCAACGGGCTCGAACAGGTAGACACGGAGCTGCACGACCTCTACTACGGCGACCGTTCGCCGGACGCTGTCGCCCCGGACGAGGTCCACTACATTTCGTTTACGACAAACGAATCGCAACTGGTCAGCGAGATGCGGCTGGCGATGGACGACGATGTGGTCGATAAGGGGAGCCGGGCGGTCGAGTTCCACGACCTCTCAGAGCGATATTTCCACATCAGTCCGGTGCCACGGGACTGGTATGCCAGCGAAACCGCATCGATCACCGACCTCCGGGCGCGGCACGAGCGGGAGGACCTGCTCGGGACGCTCGGCATGGTGTTGAACGAGGTTGCGGCGAACAATCTCGTCGTCATCGACTCGCTGTCGGACCTCGTCAGCGCCATGGGTGAGGAAATCGAGTGGTCGGACATCAGCTCACTCGTCCAGGGGCTTCAGAAGGCGGCCCATCAGTGGGGCTGTCTGCTCCTCTTGCACATCAATCCTGAGACGCTGTCGACGGTGCGACACGGGCAACTCGTCGACGCCTCCCACGGCACGATGGAGTTCGCGTGGGAATCCGGCGGCTCCACTCGCGCCCGGACCCTCGTCGTCCAGCAGTTCCGTGGCGTCCTCTCACAGATCGAGGACGAGGACATCGTGCAGTTCGAGACTGAACTGGGCGATGCCGGCTTCGACATCAGCGACGTGCGCAAGATTCGATAGCGATAGTCGGCGGGACAACTGGCTGTAGCTGTCGGCAGAGAACAACGAGAACGCTGCTGCGTGGTCGCTTCCACTCTCGGTATCTGAAATCGGCGGTAAACCCTTATCAGTGTTGTTCGTCAAGGGTGTCGTAATGTCCTCCGAGTCGACTGATGACGGGGGAGTGTACGTCGAGCTATCTGCAGATCTAGACGAGTGGCTGACCGAGCAAGCCGAGGCACTCGGCGTGCCTCGCGACGCCGTCATGGAGCAACTGCTGGCCGCATACATGACAACAGCCGATTCGGACGGCGAAATGGGCGACCACCTCCAGCCGTCGTCGGACGAACTGGATGCCGTCGTCGCCGCAACCGTAGACGAGAAGCTGAACGGCTCAGTCGAAGCGGCGACCGAGAGCGCTGTGAGTGCCCAGATCCCCGATATCGTCGACACAGTGGAGCACCAGCTCGCCGAGCGGTTCGACGCCCTCGAAGCGGACTTTCAGACGAAAATCGAAGATGTTCGCGAGCGCGTCGTGCAGGTCAAGCGAGAGGCCGACGCGAAAGCACCGGCCGACCACAGCCACGAGGAGTTCGACCGCATCGATGCACTCTCACAGGAGATTGATACGATGGAGGCGGAACTCACCGCGCTTCGAGGCGATCTGACCGATTCGGTCGAAACGCAGGACGAGCGAGTCGCCGACATCGACGCCCGTCTCGACGATGTCGAAGACAAACTCACTCGCGTCGCCTGGGTCGTCAGCGACCTCCGCGACGACCATGGCGGCCGGGACCAGAACCAGAAAGCGGTCGACCGGCTGAAACGCGCCGCGGCACAGGAGAACATCTCGACGGCACGGTGTTCGAACTGTGACGAGCAGGTCGATATCGGGCTCCTGACCGAACCCCAGTGTCCGCACTGTAACACGACAGTGTCGGACGTGCGACCCGAGGGCGGCATTATCCGCTCGAAGGCGCGGCTGGTGGCCGCAGCACAGCTTGAACCGGGCGAGACCAATGAGTGACGACGAACGAGACCCCTTCGAAGAACTCGATTCCGGCGACGAGCGCGAGGGCGACCCGTTCGAGCGCCTCGATGCGGGGCCTGACGGCGCGAACGACTCGACAGACGCACGCCAGCCACCCGACGATAGCTGGACCGACATCGAATCGAGCGACGAACCGACCGACGATATGTCCGAGACGGGTCCCAGTGCAACTGATGATGACGACCTGCTCTCAGCCGTCGACACGGAAGAGTTTCGTTCAGATTCGGCAACTGACTCTGACAGGCCACTTTCTGGATCATCACCCGATTCAGATGACCCCTTCTCGGGAATGGACGAGCGCGGCGAAGACCCCTTCGGGAGCGGCGAAAGCGCGTTCGAGCGGGTCGATGTCGACCACATCGACGCGGATAAGGTGTGGGCAGAAATCGCCGCCGACGACGATAACGAAACCACACCAGAGAGCCGGTACGCGGAGGTGTCGAAACACCGCTACTGTGAGCAGTGTGAACACTTCTCCGCGCCGCCGAACGCACACTGCACGAACGACGGGACCGAAATCATGGAGTTCCTCGACATGGAGACGGTCCGACTGCTGGACTGTCCGGTGGTCGCAGAGCAACACGAGATCGAAGACGAGCAGTAACGGCTTTTTGCCTCGGTGTCGGACGGGCGTGTATGCAGTTCTGCGACGACTGTGGCTCGATGATGCACGCCGATGGTGACGAGATGGTCTGCCAGTCCTGTGGCGCGCGGGTCGCGAAAGACGAGGACCGCGCGGCGGCGTTCGTCAGCACGGACGAACAGAGCGACGACGAACTGATAGAGACCGAGGAGGGGTCGAACTTCGAGGGGAAGCCCACGGCCGACGACGTCACCTGTGAGGAATGCGGGCACGGCAAAGCGTGGTACACGATCAAACAGACCGGGTCAGCCGACGAACCGCCGACGCGATTCTTCAAGTGTCAAGAATGTGGCCACCGGTGGCGTGAGTACAACTAGAGCAGCGAATCTAGAATCCGGAGCTCTTCGTCCTCGGATATTTTCTCGGAGTCCATACACGCGTGGACAACCTTGTGGACGAGTTCGGGGTCCTGAAACGGGTCGGATTGCGGCGATCCGCCGCCATCCGCGATGGTTTCGACCTGCCCTTCGAGCTCGGCCAGTTGTTCGGAGAGGTCCTCAACAGTCGACTGGAACGTTGTCAGTGTGGTGTTCACCTCGCCGGCTGCTGTTTCGGCCGCCGCGATAGAGGACTCGGTGCTGTCGGACGCGGTATCTGGTTCTGACACCCGACCGTCGGCGTCATCTGGGGTGTCTGTTGACTCCGATGATTCGCTGTCGGATGCTGGGGTTTCGGTCTTACCGGAGGGGGTCGCCGACCCGGTCTCCTGCTCGCAGAACACAGCGTTTGCGAACGCCTCGCGGTTCGTCCAGTCGAACCCGTCGATGCCGTTGACGCGATTGCTCACGGTCGAAGCGGTGACGCCGAGCGTTTCTGCGAGATCTCGCTGGGACGCGGTGGGGTGTTGCTGAATTGCCCGGAGCGTCTCGCGCTCTGTCGACGAGAGGTCCTCGGGGGCCGGGTGCGACTGTGACCCCGCCGACGGTTCAGCCGGTGACTCGTCGGACGAGTCCGTCTCGTCGGTTTCAGCCGGGTCGCCGTGTTCTTCGAGGACCCGCTCGACCAGTTCCGTTGTCGCGCTCGGTACTTCGGCCGCAAGCTCTGCGATGGACGCCTCAGGGTTCTCGGCCGCTACGTCGAGTATTTGCTTGTGACGCATCGATTTGGGGGCCGTTTGGCCCTTCGTTGATTTGCTCATTGATATCACCTCGTAGGGAAGGTGCCGCCACCCAATTCCCCCAACCTGATATACATTTGACCGAAACCAACGGAATTGTCAAAAGCTTTTGGTTAGACACAAACATTAATTAACATGTTATTTAATCAGACCGTGCCTGAATTTCGGTAACACAGACTATGCAGAGCGAGGAGGCAGGTGGGTTCCGGTCGAACGGGGAACGGTCGGTCAAAACAGAATCTGAGCCTTCTGAAGGCATTTATTCAGGGCAGGGCAACCCAGAGTCATGTACCGCCGTCGTGTTCTGGCACTCTGTGGACTGGCTATCATCGGTGCTGGATGTCAGGGTGAGACTGCTGACACCGAAACAGTGACGCCGGTCCGGTCGCCGGTCGTCAGCGAAACTGACACCGGGCCGCCGCCCGCGGTGACGGTTACCGACGCCGCGGTGATGCCCGGCGTCGTGGTCCCGGGTACCGACTCTATCACTGTCCAGCCAGCCGACGGCCAGTTCCTCGTGCTGACAACAAGTATCCGGGGCTCGGGAGTAGACCGCACCGCGTTTTCACTCAGGTTCGACGGGTCGACGTACAGCCCCGAGACGTTCAGGAACGGCCTGTATCGCGATGGCGAGTGGGGCCGACAGTTCACCGAGACCGGTGGGCCGCTGGTCTTCAACCTCCCCGAAACCGGCTCAGCCAGCGATACCCAATTGTCCTGGCCCGGCGGGAAGTGGACGCCACCGGAGGCAGTTCGAGACCGACTCCGAATCCCGCTCTCCTCGTTCGATATCACGCTTGGCGGGCCAGAGCAGGTCACCGAGCCCGCCAAGCCAACGCTTTCGATAACGGTCACAAACACGGGCGACACCGCTGGTCGGTACGTCATTGCACTCAACCGAACCGGTCCACGCGTCGCCTACGCGCCAGTCGGCCGGTTTGACGGAAAACTGAAGCCGGAAGAGACAGCGGTCATCACGCACGACGGTAAAACACCGTACGTCGACGATACGGAACCCCGCGAAGTCATCTACCGACTACGAGCCCCGAAAGACTACAACGACGCGACACACCGAATCAAGCCGGTCGACGAGGAAACCGCAACCGAATCGTAGTGCTCTATCGCGTTCGAAAACCGACTTTGCTTCGCAGAAAGTTACCAGACAGCCATGCGCTGGCGCAGAAGCGCCGCCTCAGACCCCTTCGAGGTCGGACCGGTACTCGTTGATCTTGTCGTCGGCGTCTTCGATGGCTTCGGTCACGTCGTCCGCGTCACCGCTACTGAGGTCGTTGAGCGCCGACTGGATGCGGGCGAGTCGACCGTGGTCCGGGCCGCGTTCGTCAGCCGCAAGACTGTCAAGCTGGTCGGCGAGTTCGGCGAGGCGTTCGCTCGCCTCATCGCTGCCAGTGTCTTCGGCCGCCGATTCGAGCAGTTCACTCGCGGACGCGAGTTCGTCGCGTGTCATACGTGGCAATTTACAGATGGGGACTAAAACGATTCGGCTTACGCGAGCGGGTTTATTTAAATAAGCAATGGGTGTCCAACGGGCCGGCATGACACTCCTGCGTGCAACAATCGCGATAAGGATGACCCGCGGTCGGCACGACGGACAACGTTTACCCCGCACCCGCTCGCAGACGTGCTATGGCAAATTTCCTCTTCTGTTCGCTGGACGCAGCGCTCATCGGCGACATTGCGTGGCAGGTCACCGAGGAGGGACACGACGTTCGCTATTACATCGAGGCCAACAGCGATCAGGAGATCGCCGACGGGTTCGTCCCGAAAACTGACGACTGGCGAGAGGACCTCGACTGGGCTGATGTCGTCATCTTCGACGACATCTGGGTGGGCAGCGATATCGGTACCGGCGAAATCGCACGGGAACTCCGAGCCGAAGGTCACGCCGTCGTCGGCGGGACGCCCAATACGGACGCGCTCGAAGAAGACCGCGGCTACGCGATGGAGATACTCGAAGACCACGGTGTCAACACTATCGAGCACCACGTCTTCGAGGACTTCGACGCCGGCATCCAACACGTACAGGAGAACCCCGCCCCGTACGTCATCAAACCGCTTGGGGAAGTCCAGAACGTCAAGCGACTCCTCTACGTCGGGAACGAGGACGACGGCAGTGATATCGTCGACGTGCTTCGTGCCTACAAGAAGGCGTGGGGCCATCGTATGAAAGGATTCCAGCTACAGCGGAAAGTTGCGGGCGTCGAAATCGCCGTCTGCGGGTTCTTCAACGGCGACTCGTTCGTCGAGCCAGTCAACTTCAACTTCGAGCACAAGAAGCTGTTCCCGGGCAACATCGGTCCCTCGACCGGCGAGATGGGGACCTCGATGTTCTGGGCGGGCCGGAACGAACTGTTCGCGGAGACGCTCGGCAAGGTGGAAGGCTGGCTCGCCGACGAGGGGTACGTCGGCAGCATCGACATCAACTGTATCGTCAACGACAGCGGGATCTATCCGCTGGAGTTCACGCCGCGCTTTGGTTATCCGACCATAGCGCTCCAAGAAGAGTCGTTTGAATCAGAAACGGGCCAGTTCTTCCTCGATCTGGCACACGGGCGCGACCCGGACTTGGAGGTCCATCGTGGATATCAGGTCGCGGTTCGGGTCGTCCTCCCGCCGTTCCCGTTCGACGACGAGGAGACCTACGATGAGAACTCCCGCAACGCCGCGGTCGTCTTCGAATCCGACAGCCGTGAGGGTATCCACATCGAGGACGCAAAGCGGGTTGATGAGCAGTGGCGGGTCGCCGGCGAGAGCGGGATGCCGCTGGTCGTCACGGGCAAAGGCGAAACAATGCAGGCGGCCCGCGAGCAGGCCTACAAGCGCGTCGATGCTATCCGTATCCCGAACCGCTACTACCGCGACGACATCGGCGAGCGCTGGATCGACGGCGACGGGGATCGGTTGCAAGCGTGGGGCTATCTCGGCCCGGCCCTGTAAGGACAGAGTGCCTGCATTGTCTTGCACCGCGCCCTTTGGCACGCGCCGAACGGGGACCTTTATGTGTGTAACACATACTCATGGATGACGAATGGATGCACAAACTGAACGGTCGCCGCTACACGTCTCGCACACCGACCACGACGACGGCTGGACGGTCGCCGTCGACCTCGACTCACTTCAGGTTAGCGACGACCACGTGACAGTTGACATCATCGGAACGGAGGCTATCGTGGCCGTCGACGCCCCGCACCTCCAGACGGAGTTCGACATCGACCTGCCGGCCGCCGGCGCAGTCCAGACACTCAGGAACGGCGTGCTCACGCTATCGCAGCGGAGCTAGCGCTGTCGCGGACTACTTGTTCAGCCGCAGTTTCGTCGTTGTGATAGCTCCATAACACGATGGGACTCCACAAGGGATTTGAGCGTGATGCTGGAAGCGTTCAGTGATGACCACTCATCCCGACCGGGACCCAAGCGACCTGCCGACGATTCGGGGCTCGGTGCCGCCGCTCCGTGCGTGGCTTCGAACGTTTCTCATCGGCCTCTGTATGGGCAGTGCCGATGGCGTCCCCGGCGTCTCTGGCGGGACAATCGCGCTTATCGCCGGGGTCTATGAGCGACTCATTGCTGCGATTACCGCCGTCACTCCGGGCCGGATAGTGCAGTTCTTTCGCGCACTCGCTCCCGTTGACGGCGGTGTCGATGTCCGTGGCGCGTTCTCCGAACTCCTCGAAATAGATATCTGGTTCCTCCTCGCGCTGGTCGCCGGCGTCGCCACCGCTGTCGTCATCGTGACACGAATTGTCCACATCGCCAGTCAGGAGACGCCGGCACTCCTCTTCGGATTCTTTTTTGGACTCATCGCCGCCTCAGCGATAGTGCTACTGCGAAGTCTCACAGTCGACTCCCCATTCCAGGCCGGGGCCGGCGTCGTCGGCTTTCTGGTCGCATTCTACGTGTCCGGCGTCTCGAACGCCGCCACAAATGGTGGCGGCCTCGCACTGGTCTTTTTCGCCGGCATGGTCGGCGTTAGCGCGATGATTCTGCCCGGCATCTCGGGGTCGCTGTTGCTCATTATCCTCGGCCAGTACACCCGCATGTCGACGGCCCTCAGTGAGTTTGTCGACGCGCTCATCGCGCTCGTTACTGGCGGCCCAACCGAAGACGTGACCACGACCGCCGTGCCGGTCGTGACGTTCATTCTCGGCGGACTCATCGGCTTGTTCACCATCGCGCGCGTCGTCCGGCGGGCGCTTGATTACAACCGCCGGGCCACGCTGGCCTTCCTCGTCGCGCTCGTCGTCGGCGCGCTGCGCGCCCCCGTCGTGGAAGTGCAGGACAAAGTGGGTTTTTCGACGGACGTGCTCATCGCGTTCGTGGCCGCTGGTGCCGTCGGCGCGGCCTTCCTGCTCGTGCTCGACTGGTACGCCGTCGACCTCGACCTCGATAAGGTGTAGGGCAGTCAGAAGCCCCAGGCGCGACGGTACTGTGGCGGCCCCTCTATTTCGTCGGTCGCGTCGAGTTCCTTCGCAGCAGTCATCGTGAAGTACGGGTCCCGGAGGTGTTCGCGGCCGACGATAGCCATGTCGGCCCGGTCATTAGCGATGACGGCTTCGGCCTGTTCGGGCGTCGTGATGCCGCCGACAGCGCCGACAGCAATGTCCGACTCGGTTTCCGCTCGAATCTGCTCGGCGTACTGGAGTTGGTAGTTCGGACCGGCGTAATCGGGGCGGGATTCGGGGTGGATGCCGCCGCCGCTCACGTCGATGAAGTCCGCACCGATGTCGGCGAGTCGGTCCGACAGGCGCACGGAGTCCTCGACGGTCCATGCGTCGCGGTCGGGGAGCCAGTCAGTCGCCGAGATACGGACGAACACCGGCTTGTCGTCGGGCCAGACATCACGGACGGCAGCGGTAACCTCCCGTGTCAGTCGCGTACGCCCCTTGAAGTCGCCGCCGTAGTCGTCCTCGCGGTGGTTCGTCACTGGCGAGAGGAACTGATGCAGGAGGTAGCCGTGAGCGGCGTGGACCTCTGCAACCTCGAAGCCGGCATCGAGCGCGCGCTCGGCGGCGGTGCGGAACGAGTCGATGACAGCCTCGATACCGTCCTGGTCGAGCGCTGTCGTCGGCGGTGCCTCAGTGTCCTCGTACGGCCACGGGTCGTCACTCGGGCCGACGACTTCCCAGCCCCCGTCGTCGGGCTGGAGCGGGTCGTGCCCATCCCACGGTCGTTCGATGGATGCTTTCCGGCCAGCGTGGGCCAGCTGAATGCTCGGGACGCTGCCCTGTTCGCTGATGAACCCCGTAATCGATTCCAGCGCCGCCGCGTGCTCGTCGCTCCAGATACCCAGGTCCTCCGGCGAGATACGGCCGCGAGCTTCGACGGCGGTCGCCTCAGTCATGACCAGACCTGCACCGCCGACGGCACGAGAGCCGAGGTGGGTGCGGTGCCAGTCGGTGGCGAGGCCGTCGCAGGCGTCACAGGAGTACTGGCACATCGGTGAAACCATGACGCGATTCGGGACTGTCGTCTCGCGGAGTTCTAACGGTGAGAACAATGCAGTCATCGCCGAGGATTCGCTGGCGAGACGGATAACCGCACTGGCGGCTGCAAGCATCGTCGTTAGTTCCGGCGACTGGTACTGAACGGCCCGCCGCTTGGTCCCTATTCAGTCAGCGACGCACCGGTGTTCCGGGGCGCGACAACGCGAACCGTTCCGTCGACATCGGCCGCATCGAGTGCCAGCACACCCGCGTCACGGGCCTCCGATTCGTAGTCCGCTGTCGTCAGTCCCCAGACGGTTGGCCCCCAAGAGCTCTGGCCGGCCCCGGAGATGACCGGGGCGCTCGCCAGTGAATCGACGAGTGCGCCGGCTGGCGGGCGGTAGACGCCGCCCTGTTCGTCAGCGTACCACGCGCCGTTGAGTCGGCCCAGCCGCGCCGCGGCCTGCCCGAAGTCGTCGTGGTCTCTGGTAGCAATCGCAGGAAGAACCCGGCGAGTCAGTAACGTCGAAATCTCGTCGGCAATGCCGGGGTCGGCGCGCTCGACGGCCTGCCGCATGCTCTGGTCCTCTGCTGCTCCGCTCTGCCCGGGGTCGGTATCCGGGATGACGATGACAAAGCGCCAGTGTGCGGGCACGTCGTGATGCGCCAGCACTGGCGGCACATCCCAGTCGCCTTCCGCTGGGGGTTCGGCCGTGAACCGCTCCGTTGGGTGACCGCCGTCAACGATGAATCCGCCCGACTCGAACGCGGCTACGCCGACGCCGCTTCGGCCGCCCCGTCCCAGTTGCGGCGCGTAGGTCCGTGCGTCAGCGGTCCGGTCGTAGGCCCGAACGACGGCAATGAGCGTCGCCAGCGAGAGCTGTGTGCCGCTTCCGAGGCCGACGTGTCGCGGGAACCGCTCCTCGACGGAGACAGCAGCGCCGGGAACGTCAAGCACGTCGACGACGCGCTGAACGTACGGCTCGGTCGCCGGGTCGTCACACTGGACTGTGTCGGCTCGTGTCGCCTCAACGGTCAGCCGCGGCTCGTCAAGGGCAAGCCCGACACCGCCATAGAGGCGCTCGTGGGCGAGCGAGAGGTTCTGAAACCCGAAATGAAGTCGCGCAGCGGTCGTGACCGTCGGCATACCGCGGCGGAAGTTCCCGACGGAAAAGAACCTGCTGTCACCGGTGGGTTTCGCCGTGCTCTCATGTGGGACGTTAGCGTGAGTACAAGTTATTTAAGGTTGCCCATGGCCTCGGTGAAATATGAGCAATCAGGAGCGACAAGAACGTCCGGAAAAAGACCCGGACCTGCGGAGTACCGAGGTGACGGAGGGATACGAGAAAGCCCCCCACCGCGCGATGTTCCGCGCGATGGGCTACGACGACGAGGACCTCTCCTCGCCGATGATCGGCGTTGCGAACCCCGCTGCCGACATCACGCCGTGTAACGTCCATCTCGACGACGTGGCCGACGCCGCCTACGATGGTATCGACGACACCGAAGGGATGCCAATCGAGTTCGGGACTATCACCATCTCCGACGCCATCTCGATGGGGACCGAGGGGATGAAGGCGTCGCTCATCTCGCGTGAGATAATCGCCGACTCAGTCGAACTCGTCACCTTCGGCGAGCGCATGGACGGCATCGTCACCATCGGCGGCTGTGACAAGAACATGCCTGGGATGATGATGGCCGCCATCCGGACGGACCTGCCCAGCGTCTTCCTCTATGGCGGCTCCATCATGCCCGGCGAGCACGACGGGCGTGAGGTCACTATCCAGAACGTCTTCGAGGGCGTCGGCGCGGTCGCCGACGGGGAGATGAGCGAAGGCGAACTCGACGAGATGGAACGCCATGCCTGCCCCGGTGCGGGCTCCTGTGGCGGGATGTTCACCGCCAACACGATGGCATCTATCTCCGAAGCGCTCGGTTTCGCGCCGCTCGGGTCGGCCTCCCCGCCGGCCGAACACGAGTCCCGCTACGAGGAAGCCCGCCGAGCCGGCGAACTCGCCGTCGAAGTAGTGCAGGAACGCCGTAGCCCCTCAGACTTCCTCACCCGCGAGTCCTTCGAGAACGCCATCGCCCTGCAGGTTGCGGTCGGCGGGTCGACCAACGCCGTTCTCCACCTGCTCGCGCTCGCGGCGGAGGCCGGCATCGACCTCGATATCGAGACGTTCAACGAAATCAGCGCCCGGACGCCCAAAATCGCCGACCTCCAGCCCGGCGGCGAGCGGGTCATGAACGACCTCTACGAGGTCGGCGGTGTCCCGGTCGTGTTGCGGGCCCTGAACGACGCCGGCCTGCTCCACGGTGACGCGCTCACGGTCACGGGCAACACAATCGCAGAGGAACTCGAACAGATCGACCCGCCAACGGTCGAGGACCTCGATGTGGACTATCTCAACACTGTCGAGGACCCCATCCACGAGCGCGGTGCAATCCGCATCCTCTCCGGCAACCTCGCGCCCGACGGTGCGGTCATCAAAATCACCGGCGAGGACCACCTCCACCACGAGGGGCCGGTCCGCGTGTTCGAGCAGGAAGAAGGGGCCATGGAGTACGTGCAGGAAGGCCACGTCGAGTCCGGCGACGTGATCTGTATCCGCAACGAGGGGCCACAGGGCGGCCCCGGGATGCGAGAGATGCTCGGCGTGACCTCTGCCGTCGCCGGCCAGGGCCACGCAGAGGACGTGGCGCTGTTCACTGATGGGCGCTTCTCCGGTGCGACCCGTGGCTTCTCTATCGGCCACGTCGCCCCCGAGGCGTTTGTCGGCGGCCCAATCGCCGCTCTGGAGGACGGCGACACCATCACCATCGACATCGACGACCACGAACTGTCAGTCGACCTCACTGAGGACGAGATGGAACAGCGCCTCGAAGACTACGACCCAGAACCGACGTACGACAGCGGCGTACTGGCCAAGTACCACAATGATTTCGGCTCCGCGGCCAACGGTGCGGTGACGAACCCCGGCGCGAAGTGGGACTGAGAGCCTAACGACCTCAGGGTTTTTATCGGACCGAACAGCGCTGTCAGTCCGGCAGTACAGACTTATTTCCGTGTGACCGTGATGAGGCCCTCTTTGAGCGCCGCTTCGAACCGTTCGTCCAGTGTCATCTGGTCCCAGCCATCCGGCTGGTTCTCCGTGGCGATTGTAGAGAGCGACTCAACCAGCGACCTGTGGAGGAACCGACCGTTCTCGCCGCACTCGCTGCAGGTCCTGATGATCGACCGAACCTCGAAGTTTCGCTCGACGGCGTCCTGACATCGGGCGCACACGTACGTTTCGGACACACCTAGCTATACGCTGTCCGGATACTCGGTTGTTGTGAATCCTTTCAAGTGTGTGTCAGTATTGACTATCGACTGCCCCGTCAACGGCCCGTTCTATCGAATATCACGCCACTGTTCTCTGGTCGAGAGACAACCATCGTGACATGAGATTGGCCTATAGCGAGCATTTCAGTTCACGTAACGGGCCAATCCGGAAGTCGGCTGGTCGCTTCGGGTAGCGGTGTCCAGTATCGGCTGGAGGAGTCGTTCCGCTGTTGTATCCTGTTTTATTTTCATCATGACTGCTAAACCTATTTACAACCCCGGGACAAATCATGGGCGTGTTGATGTCCCCGCCGACAGTCCTCCTCATCGCTGCCGAGACTACTGCTGGAGAGCAGTTACAGGCGGCACTTGAACAGGCAGCAATCGACGCCACGGTTGAGACGACCGAGCCAGAATGCGTCGATACAACGCTGCTACGTACTGCGGTTGACTGCCTCGTCGTCCCGGTGACGTGTGAGGGGATGGCGGGCGGACACCTAGCGGAGGCGGCTACGGGACTCTATCCGGACCTCCCGGTGATCATGTACGGCAGTGCGGCGGACCGTGGAGGCCATATTCAGACGGTCGCTGCCGACGATCTGGGTTCGCCGGAACTGGCAGCCGCAGTCGGTGAGGCGCTCGAAAACAGTGAGACAATGGCCGCACGACCGGCTTCCCGGCCGGAGACGATTCTCGCCACGATGTTCGAACGGAACTCCGAACACCTGTACGTAAAAGACACTGACAGGCACTATCTGCTGCTCAACGATTCCTCGTACGCACCCCCGGAACTGCTTGGCCGGCGAGACGAAGACGGACTCCCCGCCGGGGCGACGTATCTGGATGCAGCACGCGGCGACGACTTACAGGTCATCAACGACGGGACCGACATCCTTGATGTCCATGAGTTCTCGCCGTCGATGGGGAAACACCTCCGAACGTCGAAGGTCCCCTGGTACGACGAAACCGACGAGCTGGCCGGCCTTATTGGCATTACGCAGGATGTCACCGACCAGAAGGAACGCGAACGCCTCCTCAGGCAGCAGAACGAACGCCTCCGGAAGGTGGCGTTGCTGGCCGCACACGAACTCCGAAACGAACTGCAGGTATCGACCGGCCACCTCTCCCAAATCGAGGCCGATGACGAGCACGTCGACGCAGTCGAGCGTTCTATCGACCAACTCTCCGGGATTGTTGATAAGGTCGTCTCGCTGGCCTCAAGTGATTCGCCGACGTTCGAACCCGAACAACAGTGGCTCTCGACGGTCGTCTGGGACGTATGGAGTTCGCTGTCGCTCGAAGCCGCGTCGCTTGAAGTAACATCTGACAGGCGACTGCTGGCAGACGCGGAGTCGATGCGCCTGTTTGTTGAGATTCTGCTCTCGAACGCTGTCGAACATGGCGGCCCCGACGTTGCGATACGCGTCGGGGCCACGTCGTCTGGATTCTTCGTCGCGGACGATGGGCCCGGTGTTGATGTCTCGCCACCGGAGCGGGTGTTCGAGGCGGGGTACGCATCGGAGAAACAAAACAGCGGGTTCGGACTCTACATCGCCAACCGGATCGCAAAAGAACACGGGTGGTCGCTGTCGGTCGGTGACAGCGAGAACGGCGGCGCACGGTTTACCGTGACCGACGTGGAACGACCGGATTAAAGCTCGAAGGTCTCGTCGCCGTCAAGGACGTGAACGTCGGCATCGCTTCCGGTGCCTTTGACCTCGTTCACGAAGTCTTGCGTCTCGATTTCGATGGGTGGGAACGTGTCGTAGTGCATCGGGAATGCGTGGTCGACGTCCAGCCAGTCGACAGCAACGGCAGCCTGCATCGGTCCCATCGTGAAGTGGTCGCCGACCGGCACCGCCGCGGCGTCCGGTTCAAGGAACGGGCCGATGACGTCGCGCATCTCCGTCATGAGACCGGTGTCGCCGGCGTGGTAGAACGTCGTCGACTCTGCGTCGCTGACCTGTGTCGGCTTCGTATCGGAGATGATGAACCCGCCTGGCATCCCGCCGCTCGCGCCGTAGCTGGTTTCCATGCCGTTCGTGTGGTCTGCCCGGTGCATCGTGACGAACGCGTCGCCGATTTCGACAGTGCCGCCGAGGTTCATCCCCATGCCGCCGACGGCGTTGAACTCGCCGAAGTTGTCCTTGCAGTACTCGACGACCTCCGGCGTCGCCACGAGCCCACAGCCCTCGTAGCGGTCCACGTCGCCGATGTGGTCGGCGTGGCCGTGGGTCAACAACACGTAGTCCGGGTCCAGTTCTTCGGGGTCGGTGTCTGTGTGTGGGTTATCGAAAAACGGGTCGATGAGCAATTCGGTGTCGTCGACTGTCACGTGCCACGTCGAATGGCCGTACCATGTGAGTTCCATACCGGATGGACGCTACTCGTGGCGTCTACTTAATATTACAGTGGACTGGCTCTGTGGTGTCCGAGCGAGAGACCGGTCCCAAGCTATCACCGCTGGCAGCACCCAGTCATGGTGATTATCCGAAGGGTCTTTCAGCGTGTTCCCAGTCTGTCCGTTTGACTGCACTGGCCCCACCGGTAGCCACGCTTCGATGGGAGCGTTCTATGGGAGCGTTCTATGGGACGGGAACCGAAGCCGTTTTATAATTTTTAGTCTAGCCTAAAATCATGTCGAGTAATTCAAATGACCAGTCGGAGCTGACACGACGCAAATACGTCACCTGCGGCGGGACGGTCCTCGCTGGAGGACTGTTGTCTGGGTGTACGGGAAGCAGCGGCTCAGACCCGTCTGACTCGGAGGCAGCCACGGAAACGGCCACAACAACAGCAACGGAGTCCAAACCGGCGGAGACGGCGGCCACGGACAAGCCTTACCGCGTCACCGTCGAACCAGTGGGAGAGGTGTCATTCGAGACAGTGCCACAGACGTGGGTCGCAGAAAACGCCAGCTGGGCCGATATGGGCGTCGCACTCGGCCTGACCAAACCGAGCGCGGTCGTTCTCACTGGGGAGTACCGCACGTGGCATTACGAGGACGTGCCGGGACTTTCACCGTCGAAAGAAGACATGGTTTCACTCTGGCAGGACGGTATTTCGAAGGAACTACTACTCGAAATCGACGCCGGTGTTCACTTCATCGACCCCAACTACATGGTGAATCTCATCCCGAACTGGGACCGGTCGGATGTCGAGGAGATGCACGAACGCGTCGGCCCGTTCTGTGGGAACACCAGTTTCTCGACGTACTCCTGGCATGAGGACTATCCGTACTACAGCCTGTACGAAGCGACCGAGAAGGTAGCCGCAGTGTTCCAGCGACAGGACCGGTTCCGGGCACTCTCAAGTCTCCATGAAGGGTTCCTCGACCGATTGCAGGAACGGCTCCCCCCGGAAGACCAGCGCCCGGAAATCGCGCTCCTCTCGCCGGGGTCGACCGAGCCGGAGACGTTTTATCCGTACCGGCTCGGGGACCGAACGGCATACAAGCACTGGCGCGACCTGGGGGTGAGCGATGCGCTCGCCGGGAGCGAGATCCAGAGTTTCACGTCCGACCGAGGGACGATCGACTACGAGCCGCTCCTCGAAATCGATCCGGAGGTGCTGTTGCTGTACACGGACACCCATCTCCAGGATACGGCGTTCGAGGATACGTACCGCTCGTTTCTGCAGGACCATGACACAGCGAGCCAGCTCACTGCCGTGCAGAACGGCGCTGTGTACCCGGCTGGCGGGATGTACCAGGGGCCGATTATCAACCTCTCGAAGACAGAGCGAGCCGCAAAACAGCTGTTCCCGGACGAGTTCGACGAGGAAGAGACGCTGTATGACCGCCAGCGAATCGCGGACATCCGCGCCGGCGATATCTAACCGTCGCCGCTCTCCGACCGGACCCGTGAGAGCCGCAGCGCGTTCCCGGTCACGGCCGTTGTCATGCCGGCGTCGCCGGCCAGCACAGCAGCCCAGATGGGAACGACGCTGAACGGCACGGCGAGCGCGAGCCCAGCCTTGACCGCCAGGCTGGCCCAGATGTTCTGCCGGATGACGCCGTTCGCGTCGTTCGCCAGTTCGTACAGGTACGGGAGCTTCGAGAGGTCGTCACTCATCAGGGCGATGTCAGCCGTCTCAAGCGCTGTGTCCGTGCCAGCGGCCCCCATTGCGACGCCCACGGTCGCGCTCGCCAGTGCCGGCGCGTCATTGATGCCGTCTCCGACCATCGCGACGTTTTCGTACTCGGCAACGAGGTCATCGATAGCGGCGACTTTCTCGTCGGGCAGGAGTTCGGCCTGATAGTCGTCGATTCCGACCTCCCGGGCGATAGCCCCCGCAGTGCGTTCGTTGTCACCGGTCAGCATCACCGTCCGCTCAACACCCAAGTCCCGGAGCCGTGAAACGGTGGCTTTCGCCTCAGGGCGCACCTCGTCGGCGACGGCGATGATGCCCTCTATCTCTTCGTCCGTGCCCACGATGACGACCGTCTTCCCTTCGGCCTGAAGCTCGGGGACGGCGTCTTCCAGCAGGTCCAGACAGTTGTTGCGCTCACAGAGCTGCTGGGCCGTTTTTGTGACGACGCCGCCATCGGTAGTGGCGTGAACGTGTGAGAGGTCGAAGCCGAGCTCCTCGAACAGCCCCGGCTTCCCAGCGTAGTGGGGCGTCCCGTCAAGGTCCGCCCGGACGCCCTTGCCGGTGATACTCTCGAAGTCATCGACGTCGGCGCTTTCGACGCCGGTCGTGCCCGCCTCCGCGACGATGGCCTCGCCGATGGGGTGTTCGCTCCGCTGTTCGAGCCCGCGAGCGCACTGCAGAACTCCTTGTTCGGTGTTCCCGTTCAGCGGAACCACGTCGGTGACGGTCAGTTCACCTTTCGTCAGCGTCCCCGTCTTGTCGAAGGCGACCACGTCGACATCACCCATCGCTTCGAGGTGGTTCCCGCCCTTGATGAGTACGCCGTTCTTCGCGGCGCTGGTGATACCTGAGACGACCGACACGGGCGTCGAAATAACGAATGCGCAGGGACAGGCAAGCACCAACAGCGTCAGTCCGTGCACGACCGCGGTCGACCACGCCACCCCAAATACGGCGGGAGACGAAAGCGTCACAAGAACGGCGAAGGCGACGACGACCGGCGTGTAGTACGCCGAGAAGCGCTCGACGAACTGCTCGCGCTCGGTCTTGTTCGACTGGGCGTCTTCGACCATCTGAACGATGCGCGAGAGGGTGTTGTCGCTGGCCGCCGCCGTGACCTGCACTTCCAGATACCCCTCTTCGTTGATGCTTCCAGCGTACACCTCGTCGCCCTCGGTCTTGTCAACCGGGACGCTCTCGCCGGTAATCGGGGCCTGATTCACCGCGCTGGTTCCGTCGATGACCTCACCATCCATCGGAATCTTCTCGCCGGGCCTGATGACGACGACATCGCCGACCTGTACGTCATCGACAGGCAGGACCTCCTCGGCTCCGTCACGTTTGACCGTCGCTTCGTCGGGCGAGAGGTCCATCAGTTCCGCAAGCGAGTTCCGCGCGCGGTCCATCGAGTACCGCTCTAGCAGTTCCGCGATGCTGAAGAGGAACGCCAGCGTCGCGGCCTCGAAATACAGCGCCTCGCCGAAGGCCAGACTGGCGGTGAGCGCGCCCAGAATGGCGATAGACATCAGCAGGTCGATGTCAAGATTCCGGTTTTTCAGGGAGTAGTAGCCGCCACGCAGGATTTCCTGGCCGCCGGTCGCTACCGCGATGAGAAACAGGATATCGGCGACGTGGAACGGCGAGCCGAGAACGCTTCCCACCTGCGCGTTCGCGCCGCGCAACAGGAACTCGAAGAGGAGGCCGAAGGCCACGAACACGCCGCTGGCCCACGTCTTCAGCGCTCTCGAACTGGTCCAGAGCGAGCCGTTTTCGTCCGGCTGTCTGGTCCCCGTGTCGTCCTCGCCCGTCGTCTCCGTGACCTCGTACCCGGCACTCTCGATAGCGGCCACGAGGTCCTCTTCCGTCGTCGCGTCCCGGTCGTACGTGACAACGACCGTCCCGGTGGTCGGGCGTGTTTCGGCGCTTCTGATGCCGTCGACCCCACTGAGCGCGCTTTCGACCTTCCCAGCGCAGGAAGCACAGTCCATCTCCGGAACGCTGAATCGCAGCGTCTCGCCGCCGTCGTCTGGGACGGTGTAGCCCGCCGCCTCGACGCGCGCCGCTATCGCATCCACGTCCGTCTCAGTCTCGTCGTACTCAACGGTGAGTCGACCCGTTGTTACCTGTGGGTCAACGGCCTTGATGCCAGACAGTTCACGGACGCTCGACTCCACCTTTCCCGCACAGGAGGGACAGTCCATCTCCGGGACGGACAGCTGTGCGACGTGGGGCCCATCGTGCGAGTGCGTTGCTGTAGGGGGACCGTCGGCACTCGCGCCGCCACACGCACCGCCATCCGAACAACCGTCGGACTCTGTCATTACCGGGGCTAGGCTACCCTGTCTTATTAATTCAGCTGCTAAAAACAGGTCCAACGGTGCAATAAGTTAATAAAATAATCCGATTGAGATATTAAAACGGGCAGTATCGACTCTACATCTAGCCGGGGCGGTCGCCACTCTCAGTCGAACGGCGTCGTCCGCGTCGGCTTCCCCTGTGCGTACCGGATCCAGCGCCGCATATGCCGGCCGACTGCCCAGAACAGTACCACTGTCATTGCCAGTAGCGCCGACAGGAAGACGATTCCCAGCCGTATCGGTTCCTCGGTCGGGAGGCCGATGAGCAGGACAATCGTCCCGACGAGTGCCATCTCGACACCACATCGCAGTCCGGGCAACACGAACCCCGGTGTCGGCGTGTTCGTTCCCGATGAATCCTCTGCCATGCGCCCCCGTATGCAATCGGGACGATTGTAGTTTGTGCCCGCTTGCGGGCCGAACTGAGAGTCAGCGCGCACGGCAATCAGGCACTCTGGTTGCGGTAAAGAGTTCTGACCGTGCCTTTTTCGCGGCACAGACCCACGCCCCAGTATGAAACAGTCTCTCACTCGCCGGGCGATGTTCAGTCGATCACATCGACAGCCGCGTAACCCCGTTTGATGACGGTGAACCAAACCGAACTAGCTGTGGAGCATCTTCGAACCGCTAGTGAGCATGATTTTCGGGATGGACCGTCGCTGTCGGCGGCGGACTGCCGCCGACGCGACAGTGTCACCACTGACGACCGCTGTCCGGACAGATGGACAGCTACCGGAAGAACCGGTCGTCAAGTGGCTGGTTCGCTGGAACAGTCCTGCGGACACCAAGTGCTGTCCAAGCTGCGCGGAGCGTCATTTCGCAAAACTCCGTGAACGACCACTGCAAGAGGCGGCGGCCCCCACGGCGGGGCGCCGCCACGTACCTCCAGTGGAGATATCGCCAACTGTTCTGAAGCAGTAGGCTCACTACAAACATTACCAACCGCAGTCCAGCATCCTGAGAACTAGTGAAAGCGAGGCTCTGCTTGGCTAATCGGTAGCTTGATTCGATGCCGAAGCGCTTGCTGTAGTGCTCTCGTGCATCTCGTGGCGTGTCGATAAAGGGCGCGTCAGCGGCGTAGCCGTGACGCGCCACCCCGTGTTCGTCGTACCGTCCCTGCTGGTACACGCAGTCGATGAACACAGGGAACTCCACCTCGCCAGCGAGATCGTGTTCGATCTCGCGGCTCCAGCCTTCGCTGAGTTTGTTTTGAATCGTCTCACCCCACTTGACGATCGGCATCACATAGGCGTAATTGTGCGCGTACAGCAGCTTGAGACAGGTGCTGTTGTAGAAACCCCGATCAAGGTAGACGGCCTTGACGCCGAGGTCAAGGCCGTCAAGGAGTTCCAGGAACTCGGCGAGGACATCGCTGGTGGTTTCGCCAGCGACGAGCTGGCGAACCGCCAGCGTGTACCGCTTGTTGCGTACGCGCACGTAGAGCGTCGCATAGGCGTGAAACGTCGTTGTTCCACGCTTGGCCTGTGAGGAGTACAGAGCCTCAGTTTCGTCCTCATCACCGTAGTAGGGATCGAGGTGGAGGTCTGCGCAGACCTCCACCGGTCGATCTGGCAGTGTCGCAAGCGCATCTCGTTGTAACAGTGTGTCTCCAACCGCCTCAACCGAATCAAGCTCAAACTGATCGGTAAGATGTCCACGCACGGTATTGGCGTGCGGTGAGTCGTCAGTCGTTTCGCAGACGTGGTTGATTGAGGTCCCGCCGGCGCTGGCGCCGGCGAGGACCTCGCACAATGTCTCTGTCGTGACCTCTACGTTCTCGTCGAGGTCTACCGTGAGCTCCTCTTCGAGACTGTTGACGACAAAATTAAGCAGGTGCTCTTCCTCTATCTCGCTGTCTGCTTGGGTTGACTGCACATCCTCTCCAAGCAGACGCTTACTCTAACCCGATGTGATCGACTGATGTTAGGAGCCCTCGGGACAGCCGTCGCAGCCACGGCCGGCTGTCAGAGTCCCGGGACCGGCAGCGACTCAGGCAGTGACACCGGAGAGCAGCCGGAGTCAGCCGACGCGGTTGCACAGTCCGACAGCGTCTACACCAACGTGTATCAGGAGGTGGCCGATGCCGTCGTCTCGATCAGGGTGTACGCCGAGGACTCCCGTGGTGGGCAGGGGAGCGGCTTCCTCATTGACGACGAGCATATCGTCACGAACGAACACGTCGTTGCGGGCGGGGACGAGTACTACGTCCGCTTTGCTGACACTGGCTGGCGGACTGCCTCCGTCGTCGGCGCAGACGTGTACAGCGACCTGGCGGTCCTCCGCATCGGTGCGACCCCGGACGTGACCCCCCTCTCGTTTGTCGAGACCGAACCCACAGTCGGAACCGAAGTCGTCGCTATCGGGAACCCCTTCGGACTGTCCGGCTCAGTGTCCGCGGGCATTGTCAGTGGCGTCGACCGCACGCTCCAGAGCGCCAACAACTTCTCCATCGCCGATGCGGTCCAGACCGACGCGCCGGTCAACCCCGGCAACAGCGGGGGGCCGCTCGTCACGCTTGAGGGTGACGTGGTCGGAGTCATCAACTCAGGTGGCGGCGACAACGTCGCGTTCGCCATCTCCGCCCCGCTCACCCAGCGCGTCGTGCCGTCGCTCATCCAGACCGGCGACTACGACCACCCGTACATGGGTGTTGGACTCCGGAGTGTGTCGCCGCGAGTCGCCGAGGCGAACAATCTGGACCCCGGGTCGGGAGTGTATATCACTCGTGTGGTCAGTGATGGTCCGGCGGCGGGCGTTCTGCAGGGAAGCGACGGGGAGACGACGATTTCGGGGACAGCAATTCCCACTGGCGGTGACGTGGTCAGACAGATGGACGACACCCCGACGCCGACGCGGCAGGCGCTGGGGAGCTTTCTTGCACTGGAGACCAGCCCCGGCGAGACGGTCGACGTACTGGTCGAGCGCGACGGCGCACAGGAAACAGTCGAACTCACGCTCGGGACCAGACCGGAGCCGTAACGAACGTCGGCAGCCGAATCCGCTGTCCAGACCGCGGTTACTGCGTCTGGACCTCACCCTGTTCGCTACGGCTGCCACCGGCCACGAGGTAGCCGACGGCGGCAGCAAGCGGCAGTGTCACTGGAAGCCCCGCAATAAGCAGGCTGATACCGAGACTCCTACCGAGGACCACGTAGAGCCCAACGCCGGCCGCGGTGACCGTGACGAAGTCCGCAATGGTCGCCAGCGCTGCCAGCCGAAGGCGAACAGCGCGCCCGGAAACCGTACCGGCGGCCGCCTGATCGCGGTGCCACAGCAGGACGTAACTGGCAAACAGCGCGGTCAGGCCGGCCGACACACCCACGGGAAGTCCGATGAGCAGCGAGAACTCTATCTGTGGTTCGAAGCCAGCGGTCACCACGACGGTCGTGACAGCAAATACGAGTGCACCGAGGAGCAGGGCAACAACGATGCGGACGTGCGTGTTCATACGTATCAACTGAACGACTGTATATAAATAGTCCGCCGCTGCCGCAGAACAAGGTATCCAGCGGCGTTTCACACAGCGGCCCGTTCGCCCCCATCGCATCGGCTTATTCTAACGGCTCGGCGGCGTCCTGTTCGACCAGCGGGTTGGCGTTATCGGCCGGCAGCGTCACCACGTCGTCCGTCGAAAGGTCGTACTCGCGCTGGTCGACGCCGAATATCTCGCCCACGTCGTCCGTGATGCGGACCGTGCGCCGGTCTACGTCGGCGGCCCCCGTGTCAGCACTGGCTGGTGACTGCGTTCCGCCGTCAGCCTGCGTCGGGTCCGCCGCAGGGCCGGAGGTCGACTCAGCACTCTGTTCAGCTGGTGGGGCAGGAACGTCGTCGCCGGCCGGCACGTCCGCCGGGTCAGTCTGGCCGTCAGCCGTGGGGTTGCTGCCCGTGTCCAGCTCGGGCGGCGGCGTTGGTGCGTCGGAATCCGCTGCTGGCGGGGACTGGTCCCCACCGCTGCCCATCATGTCAGCCGCGTCAACGCCGGTGTCCGGCGTCGACTGCTCGGGCTCACCGGCTGTCGCCTCGTCTGCCGTCTGTTGTGGGTCCGGGTCAGGGGCCTGTCGCTCGCCCGAGTTCGGCTCGTCGCCGACCGCGCCGGTCGGAGCCTCGCCCGCGATCACATCGAGGACGTGGCCTCGGTTGGATTCGATGGCCTCAACCATCGTCTCGAACAGGTCCCGCTCCTCGCGTGTGAGACCGTCGTCCTCGGTCGGCATGTCCGCCGCGGCCAGCGACGCCATTTTGACAATTTTGCCCACGCGCCGTTCGTAGACCGCTTCGACGGTCTGTTCAGCGGTCTTGATATCGTCGGTCAGGCGGTTGACCTCGGGCGAGTCGAACGGGTCCTCGGCGCGCTCGGCCGCGCGGTCGCGCTCCGACCGGAGCTGTTGAATGAACTGCCCGGCGTCCTCGTAGAACGTCTCGCGCAGCTGCTGGAGCTGGTCGGTCTGGCGTTCCCGCGATTGGACGGACTGTAGCTCGTCTACGTTCATTCCTTCCCCTTCTCAGCACGCCCGCGGGCCATGAGAAACACGCCCACGTGCTCTGGTACAGTCTGATTACCCGCCTCCAGTGTAAAGCTATCGCCATCCAGTTCGACGAGGCCGCCGTCGGTCACCTCAACGGTGATATCGTGGCCCCGGAACGTCTCCGGGACAGGGTCGACCAGCGGGTCGAACGCATCGAGGTCGTCGCGGTCGATTCGTTGAACCTCCAGCCCGCTGCCGCCGTGCAGCGAGCCGGGCAGGCGGATGAGCCGGTTCGTGTCCGTCGTCACCGGTTCGTCTATCGGCGCGTTGTCCGCCGCGACAACTTCGTGCAGGAGAATCTTCGCCAACTGGTAGAACGCGGGGTGGACGTCGATGTTGCCGGCTTCCAGTTGCTCGTAGTTCGACCGGGCCGCGTTCAGCGCCGCGGTCGCCTTCCCCTCGCCGATGCCGTCGTACTCCTGCAGTCGGTCGAGCGCGTCGGCCTCCTCCATCGCGAGCAGGTCATCGACGACGGCGAGCATGTGTCGGTGGGCGCGGGCGCTCCAGCCGCCTTCCGTCGAGAGTGTCCGTTTCTGGGCCGGACTGGACCGGCCGGCCGTGCCGGCGACGGACTCCTCGTCGACCAGTTCGTCGAACTCCAGCCCGATGCCGCGGACGTAGTCGACGACCTCCCGGCGCGCGTCCCGCTCCAGGTGGCGGATACGCTCGTCACGGACGTGGACGTGGTAGCCCCGGCCACCGGAGAAGACGATAGTCAGGTCATCGAAGCCGAAATCGTCTTCCAGAAAGTCGAGCAGCCTGCGCAACGCGTCCTTGCACTTTGCGAGCATCTCGGCGTAGCTGTCCTCGCCCAGCACTACGGAGGGTAGGTGGTCGGCGTCGAGGTCAAACACAAGGTCAGAGGAGCGCCAGCCCTTGTCCGACATCGTGGAGGCGCTTGGTTCGTCGTAGCGGCCCGCGGAGAAGTAGACGTGGCGGGGCTTTCGGCGGCCGAGGAAGTCCTCGATTTCGCCGAGGTCCAGCAGCGAGCGATGGCGGACCATCGTCTCACCGGGGCCTTCAGTCCATGGGATGAACCCCCATTCACGTTCGTTCGCGGCCGGCGGCGGCGTTACGGACGCCTGTCGGTAGTGATCGCCGAACCGGCCACGGAGGTACGCTCGGGTCCGCTCTTCCATCGGCTACCTCGTTGGGGAGGTCCCTTGAAAAGCGTTCGCTTAGCCGCGCAGGAACTTCGACAGCTTGTCCGTAATCGAGTCCTCGCCGAGTTTGAGGTAGTAGGCGTCGCCGCCGTCCTCGTAGTAGTTGTCGATGCGCCGCGTGATCTCGAAGCCGATGTGTTTGTAGAACCCGAGTGCCTCCCGATTCGTCGCCCGGGCGTGACAGGTCACGCTGCCGTAGTCCTCGGCGACGCGGGCCACCAGCCGCTTGCCGAAGCCGTGACCCCTGTACTCGTCACCGACTGCGAGAAAGAGAATGTAGCCGTCGCGTCGAACCGCGGCGAAGCCGATGAGGCGGTCTTTGGAGCGGTCGATGTAGAGATAGGTGGTCGACCGTCGGTAGGCGTCGCGAAAGAACCCCCGTCGCTGCCGAAGAACGCCGTCGGACTCCCGGATGTCTTCCTTGAGCCGCCACGCCGCGTCGACGTGTTCGTCGTCCCCGCGTTCGACGATCTGTGTCTCGATGTTGACGCTCACTGCCGTATAAGTAGTGGAGGCGTGGATATAATTCCACCGCCTACAGAGAGGGGTGTCTAAGCGTCCAGTTTCACGGACCGGACGAACAGGATTAGGTAGATAGCGCACGAATTCTCAGGTATGGATACGCGTATACCGAGTTTTATCGGCACTGTCGCGCTCGTGCTCACGCTCCTTTCGCGACCTGCGGCGGCACACGTCGACTACGTGACGGAAGGGCCGGGCGAGGCCCTTGATGCAGTGGCGTTTGCGATATCCGTGCTATCGAACCCGGTGAATGCGGCCGTTTTCGGCATCTCGGGACTGGCTGTGACTGGCGGCCTCGCGGCGTATCTCTGGGTCCGACCGACGATTGCAGACATCGTCATCCTTCGGGACGTGCTCGTCGGCTACGCAGACCTCGTCCCGTGGATGCTCCGACTCAGCGTGGGGCTGCCACTCGTCGGCGCCGGTTTTCAGGGGTATCTGTTCGCCCCGACGGTGACGTTTGACCCCGCAACGAGCCCGGTCGTCCGCATCCTGTTTATCGGGCTGGGGTTCACACTCCTGTTCGGACTTGCGACCCGTATTGTCACGACGATTGGGCTGGTGACCTTCGGCTGGGCGCTGAGCGTTGACCCCGGTGTCGTGCTCGCCATGGAGTACGTGCCGGCCTTTCTGGCACTGTTGATTCTTGGCGGTGGTCGTCCGAGCGCGGACCATATGCTCCAGCGGGTTGCCAGCACTGACGGGACCTACTACGGTCGCGTTGACCCGGTGCACCATCTCAAGGGGTTTCTGGACACAACAACGGCAACGTATCGTGAGTACGTCCCAGTCATCATCCGAGTCGGCATGGGTGTGACGTTCATCTATCTCGGACTGTTCCAGAAACTCGCTGAACCCGGACGGGCGCTTCTGGTCGTCGAAAAGTACAATCTCACCGCCGTCGTCCCCGTCGACCCTGGCATGTGGGTGCTCGGTGCTGGCCTGACTGAGATGCTGGTCGGCCTAGTGCTGATATTCGGCTTCATGACCCGCGGAGCCGCGGCTGTCTCCTTTGTCCTGTTCACCACGACGCTGTTCGGCCTGCCTGACGACCCGGTACTCGCACACATCACGCTGTTCGGAATGGCCTCGGCGGTGTTCACGATGGGTGCCGGGCCGCTCTCATTCGATGACTGGTTCGGTCGGCCGGCACAGAGCGACCGGGAGAGCGTCGTTTCGGCGGACTGAGCCGGGTTGAAACGCTGACCGTGCTGGTCAGTTCGTGCCGTTCCACTGGTCCAGCTGGGTCCGATTCCCGCTCGCGTTATGATAGATCGTGATTGTGTCCTGTGCCCTCACCTGTTGCTGATAGGCACTCCCGCTGCTCAATTGCACAACGTCGCCGGGTCCGACAGTTGCCTCCAAGTCTCGGCCAGCCACTTCTGCCCAGGTAACCCGATTGTCAGGACCCTGAATGTCGACGTTCCCAGCTTTGAACTCGTCGCCGCGTTCGTGTGTGACGATAAGGACTTGATTATCTGAGATGTAGTCGTAGCTGAAGTTCGCCTGCGGGCCGCCGCCGTCGTCATCGTCGATGACGAGGACGTTCAGCCCGACAATAGCTGTCACGAGTAGCGTCAGTCCGATGAGGACGGCGACGCCGATGCCCTCTGTCATCCCGACTGTCTCAGTCCTGAACTGTCCCATAGCCGTCTATCACTCCTAATGTGAGACGGCGTTAAATGCTGTTCGACGGCGAGGGGAAGACACATATCGGTTCAACTCACAGCCACCGGTATGATAGACGAGACTGTCGAGGAGATCTCGGAGATGCAGACCCACAGTTCCTCCGTGGTCGCAGTCAAAGCCGCCCAGGCGCTCCGGGACCTGACTGACAGGGAGTACCCGACGGTCGAGGATTACCTCCGTTCGCTCGACCGGAACAGCAGCGCCCTCCGGAGAGCGAACCCCTCACACGCCTCCCTCCATACGACCCAGCACCGGATCGTGAACACCGTCTCGGATGCGGAGCCCGACGACGTGGCGGCCGCCAAGGAACTGACCAACGAGGCTATCGACGACGTTATCGACTCGGTGGAGTCGTCAAAAGACCGCGCCGCTGCCCGCGCCGTGTCGGAGATCGCCGATGACGACGTGCTGTTGACGCATGACTTCTCCTCGACCGTCCTTGCGGCCATCGACGACGCCATCGAAGCCGGCCACAGCTTCGAGGTGTACGTTACGGAGTCCCGACCGCGCTTCCTCGGTCGAAAGATGACGCGCCACCTTTCCGACCGGGACGGGGTCGACGTGACGCTTATCGTCGACAGCGCCGCCGGGCACTTCATGCCAGAGGTCGACCGCGTGCTCGTCGGCATGGACTGCATCGTCGACGACACGCTGTACAACCGCATCGGCACGTATCCGATTGCGACGGCGGCGGCGGACAACGACGTTCCGGTGACGGTCGTCGGGGCCGCCGCAAAGTACGTCGACGGGGCATTCGCCTTCGAAAACGAGATTCGGCCACTGTCAGAGGTGCTCCGGGAGCCGGCAGACGGATTCGAGGTCGCAAACCCGGCCTACGACGCCACGCCGACGCACCTGCTGGATACAGTTGTCACTGACGACGGGGTCCACGAGTACTGAGACTGCTGTACGTTCGTTCCGGCATCACTGGCCAGCAGGGCGGGTCCCGGCAACGGAACGCAGGTTCGAAGGTTCTTGTTGCTGGCAGTGAAGAAGCATATATGGACGACACTGCCCTCCTCCGCCAGACGATCCGTCGGTGTACCGCCGTGCTCGTTGCAACGCTTGCCACCGTTGGCGTGAGTCTGCAGCGTTCTTCAGGAGCGGGTTTCTTGCTCATACTGGCCGTTATCTCAGTGGTGTATCTCGTTGTTGGGTTCATCAAAGTGAATCCGCCTACCGAGAACGCCAGTCGTTCCTCGTCTACAGAAGACGAGGGGTAAGTACGTAGTCTACCGCTGTTGGACGACGGTGTCACAGTCCGGACACCGGAGTAACAAACTGTTCTCGGTTGCTTCGGCTGTCCAGTCGCCAGTCACTGCGCTCTCGTGACCGCAGTCGGGACAGAACAGCGATGTCTTGGACCGCGTCTGTGGTGGTGGGTCTGAGTCGACCGCGCTGGTCGTGTAGATTTCGGTGGAGGTCATCAAAGAAAAGAACGCGCTGTAGGCTCAAAAATGTGTCGGCAGAATGTTTGATTGTTCACGCACAATGTGGAATTAGTATAGTTTAAATCCCAGTAAATGTGGACACTCGTACCAAATTTTACCCTTCACATGTACATTCGGTCATCAGCGAACTGGTCGGAATCGGCGGCGTCCATCCGTTCTGCAAGTGCCTGATAGTGGGCCTCGATGTTCGCAGCGAAGTTCTCCAGTGGACCAGTGTCAATCTGGATCGAGTGGCTCTCTTTCAACGCAGTGAGCAGTCTGATTGCGGCCGCTGCGTCGGGCGCTTGTGGGTGGGTTGGCGTCGTGAACACACCGGTTGGAAGCGACTCATCGATTCCGCGCGTGACTAGCTCGGCACTCAGTCCGTCGAGGAACCCATTTCCCATTGGTCTGATGTCGGTGTCGTTGAGATACGATTCCTGATACATCGGCGTTGCAATGTAGAACGGGACGTGGTCGTCCGGGCCGTGTGCGATGGGGACGCCGGTGAGCATCGTAATGTCTGAAACCTCCAGTTTTCTCCCCGCGGTCGCAATTGCGCCAGCGAGCGATCCGGCCTGAGCCGGCGGCACGAACCGCTCACCCACTAAGACAGCAAACGACGACGCCTCATCGACATACAGCCGTGTGTGATGTCTCGGGGTCCCGTTCTCGAAAGGGGTACTGAACGGCGGCTCCGACGTCCGCAGATGGCCGACTTCGCGCATCGAGTGCTGGTCAGCGAGATAATCGACGGCTGTGAGGCCGGCCAGGCCGTACTCAGAGACACCGACTGCCAGCGTATCTACCGGTGGTCGGTCGTCTGAGAGGACCACCGAGATGTCATCTGAAGACATATTACCTCAAACGGAGTGAGATGGCTAAGTAGTTCGGGAGGGGAATCCTTTTCTCGTGGCGGGATTGATTCCATGTCATGCGTTTTGGCCCTGTCTGGCCGTTGCAGACACCCACTCCGACGCCGACCGAAGCCGCGACGGAAGTGGCGACAGAGGTAGCCACTGACATCGGTGGATTGCTCCCCTTCGAAATCCCGATGTGGATTGCCAACATCGGGAAATCCCTGATCGTCATCGGGCTGGCAATTGTCGTTTCCCGCGTTCTCGTCCGTCTTCTGGGTCGGCGCGTCGCTCAGCAGTTCCGGCGGCCAAGTCTCACTCGAACAGCGCTTCGCGGCATCCGTGCCGGTGTGTACATTTTCGCGTTGCTGACCATTCTGGGCATTTACGGTCTGCAACTGGGTGATATTGCACTCTCCGTCACTGTGTTTTCTGCCGTGGTTGGTGTCGTGCTGGCCCCGATTCTCGGGGGCCTGATCTCTGGCGTCTTCTTGCTGGCTGACCAGCCATACGAGATCGGTGATATGATCGAACTCGCCGACACTGGCCAGCGAGGGTTCGTCGAAGATATCACACTCAGACACACCAAAGTGTTCACCCTTGACAACACGTTTCTCGTCATCCCCAACGGGGAGATTCGCCAGCGGGATGTCGTCAACTACTCGGCAGAGGACTCACGAACGCGGCTGTCGCTTGACGTAATGGTCACCTACGAGAGTGACATCGCCGTCGCGCGGAGCCTCATCGAAGCGGCGGCCCGGGAAGTGGACAACGTCATCTCCGGCGGGCCGGACATCCGCGTCGGTGCGGCCCGGTACCCCGCCTCGCCGACGGTGTATATCAACAATTTCGCCGACCACGGCGTGTTGCTGACATTACGGTACTGGGTGACCGAACCGTACAAGCTGCTTGCTGCCCGCTCGAGAGTCCAGACGAACGTCTGGCGGCGGCTCGAAGACGCAAATGTCGAAATCGCCTATCCACACTCCCACCTGTACTTCGACGACACCAGCGGGGAGATGAACGTCTCACTCACCAACGGATTGGGCGGGCTTGACGGCGTTGACCGGTCCCACACGGCCACCGGAGACGCGCCGGTCCCGCCGCGTCAGGATCCCGATGAACTCGGCGACGAGTGACGGCTGGACTGGGCATCCGGCTGGGCGGTGACGATTTCGCAGTCGAGTTCCTCGCGAAGGAACTGTTCGACATCGGGGTCGTCGACCAGCCGTCGGATCATCTGTCGCCAGCGACTCGCCTGTTTGCTCCCGATGACGACGATATCGGCGTCCTGTGCAGCGACCTCATCGAGGATCGTCTCTTCGACCAGCATCCCCGACCGGACGACGTACCGCGTCCGCGGGACGTGGCCGAACGCCTGCTCGACGGCGCGTTTGAGCTCTGTCCGGTCGACGTGGTGGCTATTCTGGTATAGATTTACGTGGAGGACGGTGAGGTCCGCATCTTCCGCGTCGGCGATCTGAATGGCCTCCGCGAGCGTGGCTCGGGAGTTCTCCGAGAGTGGGTATCTGACCGGGACGACGACCTGTGGCATCGGCGGAACGTACCGCGCCGAGGTTTAAATCGCTAGCGACGAGTGAGTCGTCCGTCGACCGCCGGGGCGATGTCCGTCTCGCGGACGTAGTCGGCCAGCGCCTCGTACTGTACGTCAGCGACGCTGACCCGGTGTGATTCAGTGAGGACGGGGAACTCCAGCTCAGTGTAGTAGAGGTAGTTACTCGTCGCGAGCGTGTACGTCTCGGTGTCGCGGACCGGTCGCCCGTCGACCTGCAGTCGCTCGATGATTTGTGTATCATCGTTCCAGACCAGTTCGACGCCGCTGAAATGGGCGTGCCACCAGTCCGGCTCGCCGAACGCGACCTGTTGCCCGCTCCCCTGTCGACACAGCGTCCGGAGCTCCGCCCCCGTCAGTTCGGCGACTGTCAGGGGTTCCTCGAAGGGGACGACAGAAACCATATCGGCGACCGTCAGCGCCCCATCGAGCGGAACCGTGTCGTTTCGGAGACCGCCGCTGTTCTGGAGGGCCACATCTGCGCCCGTCGCCCATCGGTACGCGTCCGCAACGAGGTTGCCGAGCCGACACTCGCCGCCGTAGGTCGTCGCCTGACTACGGTCGATGGGGTCGGCGGCGTGACCGATAACCTCGTGCAGTCCCGCTGCGGAGAGCCTGTCTTCGATTGCCGCCGCGACGCGGTCATCGAGAGGGCCATCAGCTATCTCGCGGAACTGTGCAGTCGGTTCTGGTCCGGCAAGGTCGACCTCAACGACGGTCCGGCCGTTGGCTCCTGGTCTGGTGAGCAGCGTCCCGTCGAGACGGTCGATGCGGCGCTCGTGGACGTGCCCGCCGAGGATTACGTCCACGTCGCAGGCGCGGGCCAGTTTCTCGTCAATCCGGCCCAGATGTGAGAGCACGACAACAGCCTCCGCCCCGGCGTCCCGAAGCGCTGTGGCCGCCTCGCTGACAGCCTCGAACGGATCTGTGAACGTCAGCGTCGTCGCCTGTGGATTGGCCGAGGCCGTGTCCGGGCTGGTGACACCGACGAAGCCGACTTGCACTCCGTCGACGGTCCGATTCGCCCACGGTCGGGTCAATCGTCTGGCAAACCGCTCGCCGTCCTGTTCGACATTCGCAGTCAGCCACGTCTGTGGCGACCGTGCGATAATCTCCCGCGTCATCGCGAGTCCGTGGTCGAAATCGTGGTTCCCCAGCGTCTCGAACGCGGGCGTCAGCGCGGTGAAGAGGTCCAGCGACTGCTCGCCGTCAGTGACCAGCGACAGCACTCCCGGACCGGTGTTGTCTCCGGTGCCGACCACCAGCGCATCCGGGCCGTCAGCGGCGGCGACTGTCCCCGCAAACCGCCCGATTCGCTCGGGTGTATCGTACGCTTTCTCCACGTCGGAGTAGTGGATGATCCGGGGACTCACACCCATAGTGCACGGGAACCAGCCATTAATGGTTTCCGCAGCGATTTAGCCGCTGGCGCGTCATGAGTCCGTATGGACGCACTCGACGGTCCCGATGGAGAGACGCTGTACGTCGACCGGAGCGACGGCGACACCGGTACGAAAGGCGCGTTTTACGTCGTCTACCGCGACGCCGACCGCGAGCGCCGCTGGGGCTACTTCTGTAGCAACTGCGAGACGTTCAACAACGCGATGGACTCGATGGGACGCATCCGCTGTAACGACTGTTCGAACCTCCGCAAGGCCGAAGAGTGGGACGCCGCTCACGAGTAGTAGTCGGCCTGCGCGGCCGAACTGCCTACGCCGGCCACTGAGCTAGGTCTACCCCAGCCCCTGTGCCGAGTCGAATCACCCACCAAGCGTCCCTGTCTCATTGGTAGCGCTGCCGATTTCGTTTGTTTCCCTGGCCGTTTCCCCGGGAGAACTGTCAACAGCATGGCCAGTGGGAACGTTTATCAGATAGCCAGTGGTACTGGATCTCAGATGGGGGCCGTTACCACATCACTCGACGAGCAGGCCCGGTCGATATTCGACGACCTCGGATACACCGTGTCGCGCACTGGCACCGAACTGCGAGCGGAACGCGACTGGCGCGTCGTCACTGTCACAGTGCTCGACTCGCAGGACCCGATACCCGAGGGCGGCGACTTGCGTTGTTTCGTCACACGCACCGACGATGCGACGCACCTCAGCCGCCGCCTCAATCGGCAGGACGTATCCTATGACTGGGCTGTCATCGGGATTACTGAGGACGGCGACTACGAGGTGGTCCGTCACCCCGGCGATACAGCCATGTCGGCTGACGCCAACACTTAGGGGCCTCTCCCTTCACCATCCGGCGTGCAAGTCGGTGTCATCAATCAAGCGCTCGAACAGCTAGTTACGAACGTTGTTGACGCACTTCCGCGCCTCATAACCGCGTTCGTCTTTCTTGCGATCGCTGCGGTAGGCATCAAAGCGATCATGTTCGTTGTCCGGGCCGTTCTGAAACGGTCGCTGCCCGGCGAATCCCCCGTGTACCGACAGTTTCTGTCGGTGATCGTACTCGTGTTCCTGTGGTTCGGCGTAGCGCTGTCGTTCCTTTCTATCGTCGGCCTGACCGCCATCGCCGCGTCTCTCGGAACTGCGACCGGATTCCTCGCGCTTGGCGTCTCATACGCGCTCTCGGAGATGATCAAGGACGCTGTTGCCGGCGTCTACCTCCTCCGTGACCCCGATTTCAACCCCGGCGACACCGTCAAAGCCGGCGACACCACCGGGGAGGTGGCCGCCATCGAACTCCGGAAGACGCGGTTCCGCGTCGACGGTGACACCGTTGTCAGGGCCAACGCGGCCATCGAAGAACGCTGGACGAAAGTCGAGTCCGAGTCCTGAGCGAGGGTGAGGGCCGCGCTACCCGTTCACACGTGGTGTTTAAGCCTATCGACATCATATTCGACGTATGTTCGTCGGCCACGCGCTACTTGCGTTCGCCCTCGGAGCCCTCGCCGCGTGGTGGCTTGGGCTCTCCCGTGAGCGAGCGGTCCAGTTGGGCGTCATCGCCGGCCTGTTCGCCGCAGTTCCCGACGTTGATATCGTCTACGCCCCCTTCGGGCTGCTCGTTGGGGCCGCCGAGAACCTGACGGCCGACGGCTTCTGGGAAACAGCGAACGTCGTCCACCGTGGGCCGACACACTCGCTCCTGTTAGGGGCGGCACTCGCCGCCGCCGCCGGCCTCTGGGCCAGTAACTCGCGGGCTACCCGAATCGGGTCGCTGTCCATCGGCGCCGTACTGACCGTTCTCACGGGCACAGTCAGCGGTCCCATCGCAGGACTCGTGATGCTCGTGTTCGTTCTGGCCGTACTGGGTGTCGCCACAGTCGCACAGTCCCGCGATGTCAGCCCCCGGACGGTGACCGGGCTGGCGCTACTGGGACTCCTTACTCACCCGTTCGGCGACCTCTTCACCGGCGGCCCGCCCCCGTTCTTCTACCCCTTCGACGTGACACTCGTCGCCGAGCGGGTGATGCTCCACCCCGACCCGACCACGCACCTTCTGGCGGCGTTCGCTATCGAACTTGCGACGGTGTGGCTCGCCGTGTGGACGTACGTCCACCTCCGCGGCTACACGCTGACCGGGCTCGTCCGTCCGCGGGCAGCGCTGGGACTGGGGTATGCAGCAGCCGTCCTGTTCATGCCCGCACCGACGCTCGAACAGTCGGCGCACTTCGTGTTCAGCGTCCTCGCACTGGGCGTCGTCGGCGCGCCGACTCGGCCCTTCAGTGACGGTGTCGACTGGCTGGAGACCGTCGTGACGGGGCTGGCGGCAGTGTCCATCGCTGCGCTCGCGTACGCCATGGCGTACGGGGCCATCTGAAACAATCCCTCCGCCAATATCGGTCGATAGGGTTTTTCCAGTCGGGATGCACCAGCCAATATGAGCCGAGACGTAGCGCGGTTGCTCCGGGACGAGCGCGTCAACGCCCTCGCGGCGTGGTGCATCGTCGCTATGCTCGCGGCCGTGTCAGTGACAAGTGCCGTTCAGGCCGACCTGTTGTGGGCCGGATTCGCGGCGGTCGTTGCGGCGTTGGCGCTCTTTCCGCCAGTTCTATTGCGCAACCGGGACGCCATGCTGCCCTGGGAAATCCTCTTGCTGGCGGCGTCACCTGTTGTCGGCCGGCTGTTTGCGACGCTCTCGATGACCGGTAATCTCGCGACGTATCTCTCGGTTGCCGCCATCGCGCTCATTCTCGCCGTCGAACTCCAGCTCTTTACCCCTGTCCGGATGACGCCCCGGTTCGCCGTCGTCTTTGTGGCCATCACCACGATGGCTACCGCCGGCGTCTGGGCCGTCGTCCGCTGGGTAGCCGACCAGTTTCTCGGGACCACCTTCATCCTCGATCCGACGGTGTCCGAACACGTCATCGAGGAAGCGGTAATGTGGGAGTTCGTCGCATCGACCATCGCCGGCATCGGTGCCGGGGTGGTTTTCGCGTACTACGTCCGCCGGCAGGCTGGGACCAGCCGCGTCCCCGAGGAGGTCCAGCCTGACCTATGAGGGTCCGTGACCGCTTCAGCATCAGCACGGCGACACAGCAACGGCTCTCGCGAAGTCTGTCACTGGCTCTCATCGGCCTATTCGCAGTTGGTATCGAGCGGGGCAACGTCGGCATCATCGTCAATTCGGGCGTCGCCATCCTCGTCACGCAACTCCCGGCGCTGCTGGAGCGGGACTACGGCATTGCACTCGACCCCGCGCTGACGCTGTGGATTACCTCGGCGGCGTTCTTCCACGCGCTCGGGACTGTTGGCCTCCCGGGGTCCGAGGAGAATTTCTACGTCACTATCTGGTGGTGGGACCACTTCACCCACGCCCTCTCGTCATCAGTTGTCGCCGCAGTCGGGTACACGACCGTTCGTGCGCTCGACGAGCACACTGACGAGATCTCGATTCCCTCGCGGTTCATGTTCGTGTTCCTCCTCCTGTTCGTGATGGCCTTCGGCGTGTTCTGGGAGGTCATCGAGTTCTCGATTACGCTTGCTGCCTCGGCGACCGGGAACGACACGATTCTGACACAGTTCGGGCTCACCGACACGATGCTCGACCTCGTGTTCGACGCTATCGGTGCCATCATCGTGGCGATCTGGGGGACAGCACACCTCACTGACGTGGTCGGTCACGTCGAGACACTGCTGAACCGGCAGTCGCAGTGACCTGTCCGTACTTTTATCACATATCTGTGTGAACGAATAGCACGCAGATGGTTTTCAAAAAGATCACACTCATCGGGACCAGTTCGGAAAGCTTCGACAAAGCCGCCGACGATGCTATCGAGCGCGCGGAGGCCACACTGGACAATCTCAAATGGGTGGAAGTGGAGGAACTCGGCGTCGAGATCGCTAGCGTCGAGGGCCGCGAGTACCAGGCCGAGGTCGTCGTGGCGTTCGAGCTCGAAGCGTAGCTACGTCCGGAAGGACTCGCCACAGCCGCATTCGCTAACCACATTCGGGTTCTTGACGTGGAACCCGGCTCCCTGCAGGCCACCCTCGTAGTCGAGGACTGACCCCTCGATGTAGTCGATGCTGGCGTCGTCGACAAACACGCGGAGCCCGTTGCGCTCGAACACCTCGTCGTCTTCCTCGGGTGCGTGTTCGAACCGCATCCCATAGGAGAGTCCGGCACAGCCGCCCTGCTGGACGTACAAACGGAGCCCAGATTCTTCGACATCCATGCCTTCGCTTTCGAGGAGGTCAAGTGCCTCTCCTGCTGCCTGCTCGGTGACGGCTACGTCCTCGCCCCCGAGGTTCGGGTCGCCGTCGTCCGCTGTGCTGCTCATACACTTACGTGGACGCCCGAACGTGTTAACAGTGACGCCGGCACAGGGGGAACGCCCCCCATTCAGTTGACCTCGCTGTACAGCGTAACGATATCGTCGTATTCGAGCTTGCCGTTCTCGTTGAAGTCGTAGGCCGTCTTGTTGAGCGCGACGCTGTCATCGTCGAAATTGTCGAACAACAGCTGGATGTCATCGTAGTCTACTCGCCCGTTACCGTTGACATCCTCAAACCGCCCGTCGCCGTCGGGGTCGGTTGGCTCGGTACTCCCGGTGACCGGCGGCGGGCCGACGATGACAACACCCAGTTCCGTGTTCGCTACGAGCGCAGTACCACTGTCGTCATCAAGCCTCTCGACCGACACTTCGATGTCAGCCGTTCCGGCGCTCTGTCCGCGGATGTCGAGCGTGGCAAGTCGCGTGTCAGTGCCACCGACAACTGACTGGGCGTTCTTTTCCACATCGGCAAACCGGATATCGGCGGACGCTCCATCACTGGCAACGTCCGTCTCGGAGATACTGAATGGGTCAGCGACTGTCACACCTGTTATCGTTGCGATTTCGGGGTCAGAAATAGTGACAGTCATCGCTGCGCCTGAGAGTCTTGTCTCCAGCCAGCGGCCGGTCAGTTCTGCCGTCCCGTTCTTGCCGTTGCCGACGGCGATAGAGTCGGCGAGGATCAACGGGTTGTCATCGGGGATGCCGGGCTGGCCTGCGGTGAGTTCGACTGTTGCATCCGTTCGCATCGGCGCACCGGGTTCGTCGACGTACTCTAAGACCTGAAACTCCGTCGTCCAGTTGTCAGGCGTGACCGTACAGCGGACGTAGCCGCGCTGATTGTTGTAGTACTCTACGTTGTCGTTCTCTGTGACGACGTAGCGACCGAAGTCGTCCATGTCGGTGCCGTTCCCGCCCGACGAGATTGATGTCCCGACGAACTCCGCGCCAACTGGTTCACTGGAGCCGTCTTTGGCACTGATAAGCGTATTCGCCCAGTGAGAGTGGAAATCACCGGTGATGACCACCGGGTTGTTGGCGTCCTCCTCAAACGCAGTTTTGACCAGATTCTGCTCGGGGACGTAGCCGTCCCACTGCTCTGTCCGGAACCCTTCTTCTGGCCCCTGCTTGAAGTCCATCGTCGCGAAGGGAAGCTGGTTCGCCAGCACGTTCCACGTCGTCTCAGTGGCCGAAAGATTCTCAAGCAACCACTCCTCCTGTGCGTCCCCGAGGATGGTTCGGTCCTCCTCGAAGCGCTCCGCACAGTCGACCTTATTGAACACGTCATCGCAGGCCTGGTCGGACCGATAGAGCCGCGTATCGAGGACATTGAAATCGAGCAGGTCACCGAACTCGTAGTATCTGTAGAGCTTCTGGCTGGCGTCGTCGGGCTTTTGCTCCATCCGGAACGGCAGATGCTCGTAGTACGCTTTCAATGCCGCCGCGCGGCGCTGTATAAACGCCTCAGTAGATTGCTTGTCGGGGTCCTGCGGAACGTTCCCTGCCCAGTTATTGTCGACCTCATGGTCGTCGCGAGTAACGAGCCACGGGGCGCTGGCGTGAGCGGCTCGCAGATTCGGGTCTGATTTGTAGAGGCCATAACGGAGTCGGTAGGTGTCAAGATCCGTCGTCTCCTTCCTGTATTCCTGTGGGAGCGACTTTTCGCGCGGTGATTCTGAAACATCGATGCCGTACTCGTAGATGTAGTCTCCCAGATGGACGATGAGGTCAAGCTCGTCTTCAGCCATCTGCCCAAATGCTGTGTAGTGGCCATCGACCCAGCGGTTACATGAAGCAAAGCCGAACTGAAACGCGTCGACGGACGCGCCGGCGGCGGGCGCGGTCTTGGTCCGGCCAATCGGACTCGTCTCACCGCGGCACGCAAACTGGTAGTAGTACTCGGTAGCGGGTTCAAGCCCGTCTGCGTCGACGTGGATAGTGTGCGCGTGGTCCGGTTCGGCAGTGGCGGTCCCGGTGTTAACGATATCGCTCATCCCTTCGTCAGTGGCGACCGTCCACTCGACGCTGAATGTCTCACTGGGCATCGCACCGTCCGCTTCGAGGGGGTTCGGGGCGAGCCGCGTCCAGATGATGACAGAGTCAGGGAGCGGGTCACCGGATGCGATCCCTAACGTGTACGGGTCCGATTCGAAGTTGCCGTCGTCGTCCACCATCGCACTGGCGCTTGTAGACAGTCCGAGCACAGCCGCCAGCGAAACGCCGCCAGTTCGCTGCATGAACGTTCGCCGGTTCTGTGCTGTTGTGTCTATTTCAGGGAGGTCCGTAGGCCTCATGCCTAGCTGCCGCCCCAGACGCCGATTAAAATTTTATAATATTGATATGTTATAGTTGTATCTCTTCGTTCCGGGTATGTTGTTTCTGGGTTGCGAATTACGCATACACCGGGCGCAATAGGTATCGATACCTGTAAAATCAAGCATCTTATGCTGCAGGCTATTCGGTGACCCGGCAGCAACGCAGACGCGGCGTGGTCCTACCCACGCATCTGACGAAAGCACGGAGTACCGACGGACTCACACCGATATATCGACGGCCACTGTGCTGTCCGGTGTGGCAGCTACTCGAACCGTTTGCGGACGCTCTCAGCGTGGGCGTCCAGCCCTTCGGCTTCGGCGAGAGTCGTAATCGTGTCCGCGATGTCGCCCAGCGAATCCTCGGAGAGGCGCTGGACTGTCGTCGACCGGACGAACGTGTCTACGGAGAGACCGCCGGTGACCCGCGCGTTGCCGCCGGTCGGCAAGACGTGGTTCGTCCCGGTCGCGTAGTCGCCGGCTGCAACGGGGCTGTACGGGCCGAGGAACACGGACCCGGCGGAGGGAATCCGTTCGAGGAGCGATTCGTCGTCAGCGGCCTGAATCGAGAGGTGTTCGGCGGCGTACTCCTCGGCGAAGAGGACGGCTTCGCTCATCGAACGAGCGAGGAGGACGCCAGATGTGTCGTTGTCCAGTGCGGCGCGGATGACTGCCTCGCGCTCCCGGCCGTCAGCCTGCTCGTCAACGGCATCGACGACCTGCTCGGCGAGGTCCGCGTCGTCGGTGACGGCGACGACAGAGGCGTTCTCGTCGTGTTCGGCCTGTGCGATGAGGTCTGCCGCGACCAGTTCCGGGTCCGCGTCGCCGTCGGCGACGACCATAACTTCGGAGGGGCCGGCCAAGAAGTCGATTGCCACGTCGCCACGGACCTCGGCCTTCGCCGCTGTGACCCAGCGGTTGCCGGGGCCGACGACGATGTCCGTCGCGCTCACGGTCTCGGTCCCGTAGGCCAGCGCCGCAATGGCCTGTGCGCCACCGACTTGGTAGACGGCGTCAGCACCGGCGACGTGGATGGCGGCCAGCGTTACGGGGTTGACCTCCTCGGCTGGCGGGGTGGCGACGGCGACGTGCTCGACGCCAGCGACCTTCGCCGGGATGACGCCCATCAGCACGCTGGAGGGGTAGGCCGCCGTGCCACCGGGGGCGTACACCCCAGCGCTGTCGAGCGGGCGGAATCGGCGGCCCAGTTCACGCCCCTCGAAGTCGTCGCGCCAGTCCTCGGGGACCTGTCGCTCGTGGAACGCGCGGATGTTCGCCGCGGCGTCTTCGATGGCCTCGCGCACGTCGTCGTCGATTTCCTCGTAGGCCCGCTCGGCGGCGTCCGTGATGTCGATGTTACCCACGGAGACATCGTCGAACTCCTCGGCGAAGCGCCGCAGCGCCACGTCGCCCTCCTCGTGGACCTGCGAGACAATATCGCGGACATCGTCTCTGACGGCGTCGACACCGGCGTCGCGTTCGAAGAAAGCGGCCCGTTCGTCGGGACCAAGGTCAGCTATCGTCCGTACGTTCATACGCCTGATTCGGGACGGGGCAAAAAACGGGTTTCCCTTCTCGTCACCGTTTTCCGGCACTCGGACATACACCGCCTATGGCCTCACTCGACGACCACCGTCGCCAGACGACCGACCTCCCCCCAGCGACGACCGAGTATTTCGCGCCCGAACTGGCGACTATTGATAGCTATCTGGAGACAGTCCCACCGACCATCGACACGGCGGCCGGCGACGCCGCAGTCGGCCCGATACACACGCTCCCGTGGTTCTACGTGGCCGACCTGACTGGCTGGCGCGGCAGTACGCTTGCCCGACTGCTAGCCGCAGAGCAGGGCGCGGCCTGCTACGAACTCTCCGCCGGCGCTGCGGACGCGCTTCCGGCCCTGTGGTCCCTCATTGACGAGAGCGGTGACAGCCCCGTTGTACTCCATCTGGACCTACAGGGCGACGGCGGACGGATTCAGCGAACGCTCCGGGAGGCGCTCCGACGCGGCTACACGCATACTCCCGACGGCTGGGACGAGCCGGTGCGCGGCGAACCAGCGAACTTCCACGTCGTCTTCACCGACACGAACCCCTCGAAGCGCCTGTCTGTACCACTGCCCGCTGCAACCACGTCCACCACTGGTGCTGTCCTCTCGTATGCGCCGCGCCGGAGTATGCTCCCGGAACGGCCCGACGGGACGACCGTCCTCTCGGACCCGCCAGCGCTCCACGACCGTGAGGCCGAACTGGAGCAGTTCCTGCTGGCTGCGCTGGCTGGCTACGGTGACGACGACGCCAGACAGCAGTACGTCGACAACGCCGTCGAAATTCTGTCGATAACCCATTCGCTCATCGGGAAGCGTGACCTGCTGTTCGATGTGTCGCCGCGACTGGCGCTAAAATACGGGTCGCTCTTGGACAGGCTTTCAGTCGGTGCGACGACAGAGCGACTCGGTCAGGACGTGCTCGGGCAAGTGCCACAGAGTCCCGGGAGCGAGGATATTCGGGCAACGCTTCGGGACCTGCTGCCGAAATAGGTGGCCGAGATGGCGGTTGTAGCGCCGTCCGCGCGCTCAGTTCGCGTCGCTGACGATTTTGATGACCGCTCCCTCCTCAAGTTCCGTCTCATCGCTGATGCGCCGGTTCTCACGGGCGTCGACGGCGTGGATGTAGCCGTCGCCGATGTCTGAGTGGACAGCGTACGCAAGGTCTTTCGGGGTTGCTCCTTGTCGCAGCAGGAATGCATCGGGGAGGACGTTCTCCTGCCCATCGGTCCAGTGCGTTTCGTTCTGGACAGGGTAGGCCGTCAGATGGTCGAGCAGGTCGTAGACGGCGGTGTCGAGAGCGCCCTGAACGCCGGTGCCGCCCCAGTCGTCCATCACGCCACGGATGCGGTTCAGCCCCTCTCGTTGCTGGTCGCTCACGTCGCCGACGATATCGAAGTCCGGGTCGCCCGGGTCGTAGTCGATGACGCCAGCCTGTGCGGCGTTGCGCAACGCGAGTTCGCCGTCGGCGGTCGCGGGCACGACCACGTCGGCGGCTTCCTGCAGGGCTTCGATGTTTCCCTCCGGAGCGATATCGGCCTTGTTCGCGACGACGACGAGCGGCTTCGTCCGCTGGCGTATCTCTGTCGCCAGTGCTTCGCGGTGCTCGTCGGTCCAGGCGATGGGGTCCTCGGGGTACTCTAGGTCACGGAGCGTCCGTGCCACGTCGAGTTCGGAGGCCCCGACGCCGGCCAGCATATCCACGAGCGATTCGTCGAGCTTGAAGTCCGGTGACCGGGACTGCCGTTCGATTGACTCCCAGTTGCGCTCGACGATGCTGGCGAGCCACAGGTCCATCTCCTCCTCGACGAAGTGGACATCCTCGACAGGGTCGTGCTCGCCGACTTCGACGGGTTCGCCCTCGGCATCAGTCCCACCAGAGGCGTCGACGACATTGAGGATCACATCGGCGGTCGACAGCTCGTCGAGGAACTGGTTCCCGAGGCCGCGCCCCTCGTGTGCCCCGGGAACGAGGCCGGCCACGTCGATGAGCTCCACCGGGACATAGCGCTTGCCGTCCCGGCAGTTATCGTCACCACAGCGTTCCTCCCGGTCGAGGCAGGGGCAGTCCGTTCGGACGTGGCTGACCCCGCGGTTGGCGTCGATGGTCGTGAACGGGTAGTTCCCCACGTCCACGTCGGCCATCGTCGCCGCCTTGTAGAAAGTAGACTTGCCGGCGTTCGGCTTCCCGGCCAGCGCGATAGAGAGCATGGCAGGACCTACCAGTGGCCGCCGAAAGGGGGTTTCGGTTCGTGGCCCTACAGGCTGACCCACTCGCCGCGGTCGTCACTTTGTTCGATGGCGTCGAGGACTCGCTGTGCGGCGAGGCCGTCGGCGAAGGACGGCTCCTGTTGCCTGCCATCGGCCACGGCTGAGAGGAACTCGTAATTCTCGTGGACGAACGTGTGCTCCCAGCCGATGACGTGGCCGGGGGGCCACCAGTGGTCGACGTAGGGGTCGTCTTCGTCGGTGATAAGCACCTGCTGGAAGCCGCGGTCACCCTCGGTGAGCACCTGCAGTTCGTTCAGCCGTTCGAGGTCGAACTTGATTGCCCCCTTCGACCCCTCGATTTCGATGGTGTGAGCGTTTTTGTGGCCGTTGGCGACCCGTGACGCTTCGAGCGTTCCCATCGCCCCGCTGTCAAACGCGATCTGGGCGCTGTAGGCATCGTCGACGGTCACCGGACGCGTCTCGTCGCTGCCCTCCACAGGGCGCTCCTCGGTGAACGTCCGGAGATGGCCGCTCACGTCTGTTATTTCGCCGGCGGCGTCGCCGAGCAGGAACCGGGCCAGGTCGACCGTGTGCGACCCGAGGTCGCCGAGCGCCCCGCTGCCGGCCATCTCCTCGTCGTTGCGCCAGGACCACGGGGCCTCGGGGTCGACCAGCCAGTCCTGGAGGTACTGCCCGCGGAAGTGGTGAATCTCCCCGAGGACGCCGTCGTCGATGAGCCCCTTCGCGTACTGGATGGCCGGGACGAACCGATAGTTGAACGCCGCGCCTGCGAGCACGTCGGCGTCAGCAGCGGCCTCGGCCATTTCCTCAGCCGTATCGAGCGTGGGCGCGAGCGGTTTCTCGCAGAATGTTGGCGTGCCAGCCTCCAGCGCCGCGATGGACGGCTCGGCGTGGACGTGGTTCGGGCCGAGATTGTAGAACACGTCGACCTCGTCGACGATATCCCGCCAGTCTGTTGCAGTCCGGTCGAAGCCGAACTGGTCGGCCGCGTCGGCCAGCGCGTCCTCGTCGCGGCCGACGAGCACGTCCTTGTTGACGGCGGGCGCTTCGGGGAAGAACATGGGCAGGCGGTCCAGCGCGTTTGCGTGGGCCTCGCCCATGAAGCGGTAGCCGAGCATACCGATATCGAGGGTCATAGCCGGCTGTTCACTCGGGGTCGAAATAACGCTCATGGTGACGGCAGGGCAGCGGGCCGCCCCGAGGGAAAAGCCAAAACCGGATGCCCGTGTTGATACTCCATGGCCACTGAAACGACCGTCCGTATCGAGGATATCATGTCGACGCCGTTAGAGACGATTTCCGCCGACGAAACCGTCAAAGCGGCCGCGACGCAGATGCAAGCGCAGAACATCAACGGCATCTTCGTGCCGGGGGCAGAGGCGGGCATCATCACCACCACCGACATCGTTGATGCCGTCGCAAGCGGGAAGGACCTCTCGTCGGCGACCGTCGGCGACGTGATGACGTCGCCGGTCGAGCGGGTGACGACCTCGCTCGAACTGGGCGAGGCCGCCGCGATGATGACGACCTACGACATCAAGCACCTCCCAGTCATCGACGAGCATCAGGACTACGTCGGCATGGTGTCGTCGACGGACATCACGCAAGCGCTCTCCTGAAGGGAGCTGTTCTCCGGCGGGCTTTCGACAGTCAGATGAAGTCGTCTATACCGGTTGAATTGCCGTCGTTGTCACCTGTTCCGGGCAGCGCGTCCGCGATGGCCGAGGTGAACGAGGCGAGGCCGCGGGTCTGGTACCAGACTGTTCCGGGGCCGGTGAAGTCCATCACGAGGCCCTCGCCGCTGAGCAGCGTCGACTTCAGCCCGCCGACGCGGTGGGCGTCAAAGTTGACTGACTCCTCCCAGGCGACGACGTGGTCGTTGTCGATTGTGTAGGACTCGCCGGCGTCGAGTTCGACGGTCTCCAGTCCGCCGAAGGCCTCGATGAGGACGTTCCCGGTCCCTTTCAGCGCCAGCGGCGTGATGCTCGCGCCGGCCAGCAGCGATTTGATACCGCCGAACTCGGAGTCGATGTCGATGCCGGGGTCGGACGCGAGGAACGCCCCGTCGACGGCGTACAGCGTCTCGCCCGTGAGTTCGTGGTGGTGGACGTCACCGGGCGTCGGCGGCGCGAGCGTCACGGTTCCGGGACCGCCCCTGGCGGTGAACTCGTTTGCGAGCAGCGACTCGCCGCCAAGCATCGACTTCGCGGAGCTGAGGAGGCCATCCCGGCTGGTCGTCGTTTCGATTTCGATAGTCGGCGAGTGGCTGACCATCGCGCCGGGTTCGGCGAGTATCGATTCGCCGCTGTCGAGGGCAGCGCGGACGTGCGTGTACGAGGGCTTGTGTGTGAGTTCGATGTCCATAAGTGTCACTGGATACGGGAATCCAGTCGTAGTATCTCACAGACAGTATATAAGAGTAAGTGTCAAAAAAGCCGCTTCGTTGGTTCTATTGCTTACTCAGCCCAGTAGGCGTCGCCGGGCTGGGTCTCGAAGACAGCGCGGTCGAGCACGTCGACTGCCTTTTCGAGCCCCTCGCGGGCGCTGGTCAGCGAGTCCTCGTGTTCAATAGAAAGTGCACCGTCGTAGCCGACCATCCGCAGCGTCGACACGACGTCTTTCCAGTGAGATTCGTCGTGGCCATAGCCGATAGAGCGGAACAGCCACGACCGGTCCGCCTCGTCCGTGTACGGCGCGGTGTCCAGCACGCCCTTCTCGCGGGCGTTTGACTCGTACACTTTCGTATCCTTGGCGTGGACGTGGTGGATGGCGTCGTGCTCACCGAGCAGGCGGATGGCTTCGGTCACGTCGATACCCTGCCAGTACAGATGCGACGGGTCGAAGTTTGCGCCGATGCGGTCGTTCGTCCGGCGGCGCAACTCCAGCAGCCCGCGGGGTTCGTACACCAGCATGTTGGGATGCATCTCGATGGCGACATCTACGTCGTGTGCGCCCGCATGGGCCGCGAGGTCCGACCAGTATTCGTCGGCGACGCGCCACTGGTACTCGTGGGCGTCGGCGTGCTCGGTCGGCCACGGGGCGGTAATCCAGTTCGGGACCTCGTCGTTCGGGCCGCCGGCGGGCAGCCCCGAAAACCCCGTGACGGTGTTCACGTCGAGCTGGTCGGCCAGCCGAATCGCTTCCCGGAGTTCCCGGTCGGCCTCTGCGGCGCGCTCGTCGTCCGGGTGAAGCGGATTGTTGTGTGTCGCCAGCGCGCTCACCCGGAGGTCGTGTTCGTCTAAAAGCGCCTCGAGTTCGGCCTGTTTCTCCTCGTTGTCGAGATACGCCTGCCGGTCGAGGTGGTCGTCGCCGGGGAAGCCGCCACACCCCAGTTCGACCGCGTCGACGCCTAAGTCGCTGAGATACGCCAGCGCGTCATCGAGTGACTGTCCGCCCAGCGGGACCGTCAGTACACCAATGTCCATGCGCGGCGATACAGCCGGTGTCGAAAAAAGCGTACTGCCGTCGCTCCGGCCTCGCTATCCAGCCCACAAGCAGTACAGACCAGAGGCGGACCGCGACAGACCGCGGCGTAAAGGATTAACGCCGGGAGTGCGGTGGTACTGTCATGATTGTGGCCGTACTCGGAACCGGACAGCGGGGGCGGGATGTCGCACAGCGATGTGTCCGTGCGGGCCACGAAGTGCGTCTTCGGGGAACGGATGCGTCGGACGTGATGGACCGGGTCGACGAGATCCGGCGCGCATTCAACAGGGACCTCTCGGCCGGTATCGACGGAACCACCGGACTCGAAAGCGCCGTCAGCGGCAGCGATGTCGTCATCGACGCAACCAATGGCGGGACGGAGAGCCATCGAGAGGTGGTCGCCGAAACTGAGACCATGGTCGAGGACGAGACGATCATCGCCGTCAGCGACACGTCACTGTCGGTGACTGCCGTCGCTACTGGCCTGCGGAGCCCGGACCGTGCCGTTGGCCTCAACCTCGTCGACCCGCCAGACGGCGCTATCGTCGAGGTCGTCATCGCCGAGCAGACGACGGCGGCGACCCGCGACCGCGTCACTGACTTCGTCAAAAGTCTGGACGCGTCGCCAGTCGTCGTGCGAGACACACCAGGGTTCGCCGCGCTCCGCCTCGAACTCGCTGCCATCGCCGAAGCGATCCGGATGGTCGAGGATGCTGTCGCCGGGATTCGTGACATCGACCGGACGTTCGAGCGCGGGGAGTCGGACCGCGACGGGCCACTCGTCCGCGCCGACCGCCACGGGCTGGAAACGGTGCTCACAGCGCTCGAAGACCTCTCCAAACGGCTTGATGAACGGTTTGCGCCCCCGGCGCTGCTCCGACAGAAGGTCGCAGACGGGCAACGCGGCGCAGTCACCGGCGAGGGATTCTACGTCTGGGAAGACGGCACACCGACGACCGGTGCCGAGCCGGACCCAGACGTGCCAACGCGAGATAGCGAGCCCGATCTCAGATGAGCACGCAGGAGGACCCCCCGGCCGAACCGGATAGAGAGGACGACGAGTTCGCGACGCTGTTCAACGAACTTCAGGAGCTAGAACAGCTCGTCGACTCCGAAGACGAGCGACGGCAGGTCCGGGATGCAATGCGTGCGGCCGCCGATTCACAGGACCACGAGCCTGCGACCTTTGGTCGGGTCGTCTGGGGCTTCGGGCGGTCCGACCTCGCGGAAGCACTGCTTGGCTCGCTGTTGTTCGGGATTCCGATGGCTGTCGAAGGCGGAACAGTGGATGCTGGGCTTCACATCGCCCAGCACCCGCTGTATCTCGCCGCGACAGTCATCATCGCAATCGGGCTAGTCATCTCAATTCTGTACGTCGCTGATTTTCAGGACGTGCGTGTTGCGAACCGAATACTGGGCGTCATCCCCCGCCGACTCGTCGGCGTCACCGGGACGGCACTCGTCGTGTCCGTCGCGCTGCTTACTGGTTGGGGGCTGGTCAAGTGGTCGACCGACCCCGCAGTCGTCTACGAATCGGCCTGTATTTGTGCCGTGGCGTTCGTCCCGATGGCGATCGGCGCTGCGCTCGGGGACATCCTGCCCGGGAACTAGGGCCATGGCAGTCACTCGCGGTGGCGGTCGCGTTTGGCAATCGTTAAAAGCCGCGGTCGGATACGGAGTGGTATGAGCGAGAGCCAACAGAAACAGGCGCGCAAGTGCGTCTCGTGTGGCATCAACATCGCCGGCACGAACGCCGCCGCGTTCAAGTGCCCGGACTGTGGCCAGCAGATCTACCGCTGTGCCACCTGCCGGAAGCAGAGCAACCTCTACAAATGCCCGGATTGCGGCTTCATGGGGCCATAACAATGGGGAAAGTAGCAGCCAAGATCAAGGTCATGCCGGAGAGCCCCGAAGTCGACCTCGACGACCTGCAGGAGCGTCTCGAGGGCGTGCTTCCCGAAGGAACGAAGATCAACGGATTCGAGCGCGAGGACGTCGCCTTCGGCCTCGTCGCGCTGACGCCAACGGTCATCGTCCCTGACGATACTGGTGGCACGGAAGCCGTCGAAGAGGCCTTTGCGAACGTCGATGACGTCGAGTCGGTCTCCATCGAGAGCACCGGTCGCCTGTAATCGACTCGTCGCTGTCGTTTTCTACTCGGCTCCGTAGCAACTGCAAACGCGTGGCTGGCGACAGTCACGGAACGCACGTTTTATTAGGGCGACCGGATTAGCGGAGAGCAAGAATGCCTAGTTCAAACGGACCTCTCGAAGGAACACGAGGCAAGCTCAAGAACAAGCCCCGCGACCGCGGCACCTCGCCGCCCCAGCGCGCCGTCGAAGAGTTCGACGACGGCGAGAAAGTCCACCTCAAGATTGACCCGTCCGTGCCGAACGGGCGCTTCCACCCGCGGTTTGACGGCCAGACCGGAACCGTCGAGGGGAAGCAGGGTGACGCGTACAAGGTCGATATCGTCGACGGTGGCAAAGAGAAGACCATCATCGTCACCGCTGCGCACCTGCGCCGGCAAGAATGACGATATTCAAAGAAAAAGTCAGTGAGGAGTTCCTGACGGTCGCGGAGACCAAGGAGATACTCGAAGACCTCGAGATGGAGCGGGCCGCGGACGAGGACCGCGAGATGCGCTACGAGCTCAAGCGGGCTATCGAGCACGTCAACCGGTTTGCCCTCCTCGACCCCGAGGAGTCGCTGCAGCTGGTCGAAGAGCTCGAAGAGCTCGAGAAGGTCGACACGCCGACGGCCTACAAGATCGCGAACCTCCGGCCGCTGGACCGCGACGAGCTCCGGGCCGTGTTCGCTCAGGAGCGGTACACGCTCGACGGCGACGAACTCGACGAGATAATCAACATCGTCAAGCAGTACGCGTAACGACGCCGTCAGTTCGGCTGCCGCCGCTCTTTCTCTGATTTCGACAACGACCAGTCACGCGAACAGTGGTCGCTTTCCGCTGCCGTCGAACCGAACACGAAGAGAGCGACGGCGTCCCGTGAAGCGGTTGGGGGCATCCACCGGCATTAAGTGTGCTGTGCTCGTACTGCCTGACATGACTGAATCGGAGAGCGGCGGCGACACTATGATGGCGGCTGTCCTCGATGTCCTCCCGCACGGGCGGCCTGGAGACGACCGGCCACAGCACCAGAAGGAGCCGCTCGCGTACGCGCTCGACATCGATGAGTTCTACATTTACGAGCTGCAGCTTGCGGACAAGGATGCCGATATCGCGTTCGGTGACCGCATTGATCTGACAGAGTTCGGTCGCGTGACGGAAGTCGAGTTCGAGGATATTCCGAGCGGTGCCCGCTCGGAGCTCGACTACGCCGTCGAGGAGGTTGTCGAGGCGAACGAACAGCGCTTCGTCGACTTCTACAACGACGCCCAGCCGATCACGCTTCGACTCCACCAGTTGAACCTCCTGCCGGGCATCGGGAAGAAACTCCGGAACACGATTCTCGACGAGCGAAAGCGAAAGCCCTTCGAGAGCTTCGAAGACCTCGAAGAGCGCGTCAGCGGCCTCCACAGCCCCAAGGAGACGCTTGTCGAGCGGATACTCGAAGAGCTACAGGATGACGACCTGAAGTACCGACTGTTCGTCCGGCGCGAGGAACAGTCCTCGTAACACTGTCGGCTGCAAGCAGCTAGGGTAGGGCCACCAGCACAAGGCGACCCTTTTCTACCGCGACCCGCTACGGCTCGCTAATGACTACGACTGAGACAGGGACTCGGGACCCCGACGCGCTTGTCCGGCGGGCCGGCAAACGGGCCGACACCCGGCAGGACCAGCACTTCCTCGTCGACGACCGGGTACTGGACCGAATTCCGGGATACACGACTGATGCGGACATAGACCTCTCGCACGTTCTGGAGATCGGCGCAGGCCCGGGTGCGCTGACCGACCGCCTGCTCGCAACGGCAGAGCGGGTGACTGCAGTCGAGCGCGACCCGGACTTCGCGGCCCATCTCCGCGAGGAGTTCGCCGAGGTAGTCGCGGCGGACCGGCTCACTATCGTCAAGGGTGACGCGCTTGAAGTTGACGTACCCGATTTCACCGCCAGCATCTCGAATTTACCCTACGGCGCATCCTCGGAGATCGCGTTTCGGTTGCTGCCGGAACAGCGCCCGCTTCTGTTGATGTTCCAGCAGGAGTTCGCCGAGCGGATGGCCGCCGACCCGGCGACAGACGACTATGGGCGGCTGTCGGTTACGGCAGGCCACTACGCCGACGTGGAGGTCGTCGAGACGGTGCCGCCGGAAGCGTTCGACCCCCAGCCTCGTGTGACGAGTGCGCTCGTCCGGACGATGCCGCGGACCCCGGATTACACCGTCCCCAGCGACGACTTCTTCATGGACTTCCTGAAGGCGGTGTTCACCCAGCGCCGGAAGACGATGCGCAACGCCGTCCGCAACACGGCCCACATCTCCGGGCTGGGCGACCCTGACGCGGTGGTCGAGGCCGCCGACGAGGACCTCATGAGCGCCCGCGCCGGGAAGCTCACGCCGGCCGACTTCGCCACGCTGGCGACACTCGCGTACGAGGTCGGGCAGCCGGAGGCCTGAGATGGGTGAAGAGGCGAACGACAGCGGCGACGGGGGCGACGGTTCCGGCAGCCGCCCCTCGCTGGCCGACCAGCGGGGCGTCGAGTCGGTGTACCAGCCAGCGGAGGATTCGGACCTGCTGGCCCGGACGGCCCGCGAGCGAGTCGAGGCGGGTGATACCGTCCTCGATGTGGGGACGGGCTCCGGCTATGTCGCCGCGACGCTTGCCGACGCCGGGGCACGGGCGGTGGGCGTCGACGTGAGCCCGTTGGCCTGTCGAGAGGCGGCCGAGAACGGCGTCCCGGTCGTTCGCGGCGACCTCGTCGAGCCGTTCCGGGCGGACGCCTTCGACCTTGTCGCGTTCAATCCGCCGTATTTACCAACCCCGCCGGAGCAGGAGTGGGACGACTGGATGGAGCACGCACTGTCGGGTGGCGACGACGGACGGCGACTCGTCGACCCGTTTCTCGAAACTGTCGAGCGCGTGCTGGCTCCGGGCGGCGAAGCACTCATGCTCGTCAGCAGTCTCACGGACCCGGCTGCAGTGCGAGCGTACGCGAGCGAACACGGGCTGGCGAGCGAGCAGCTTGCGAGTGAGAAACACCCATACGAGGTCCTCGTCGTCCTGCGGTTCTATCGCGATTGATTACTGCTGGGCATTTTATCGAATAGGAAATATTAAAGCCCGTCATTTCCTACTCCACGGCAATGACACAGGTAATCGCCACGACCCCTGGGCTCTTTCCGCTTCCGGACTGGGCCAAGGACGAACTGGCAGATCTGAAAGGCCATCAGAAGACCGACCTCATCTCGGGCGACGAGTCCGGCGAGGTCGTCGCGGTCTACGACAAGGCCCGCGAGGACGTCATCACCATCCAGCAGGACGCCGGGCTCGACCGCGTGGTCGAGGGCCAACTCCGATGGGACGACATGCTCGCGCACCCGCTCGCGGTCCACGACAGCGTGGAGACGAAAGGCATCGTCCGCTACTACGACAACAACAATTTCTACCGAGAGCCGGTCGTACAGGGTGACCTGAGTGCTGACGGCGGCGACGTTGCCGCAGACCTCGGCGCGGCCGCCGAGCACGTCGACAACGGCCTTCAGGCCGTACTCCCCGGGCCGTACTCGCTTGCGGACCTCGCGACGGACGAGCACTACGGTGACGACGCCGCGTTCCTCGATGCTATCGCCAACTTCCTCGTCGAGGAAGTGAACGCGTTCCCGGATGTCGAGACGCTGTTCCTGCTTGAGCCGTCGCTGGTCGAGAACGCACCCGCCGACGGCGAGGACGAGCGCGCCGCCGAAGCAATCGACGCCGTCGCCTCAGCCGCCGACGCCGAGGTCGTCGCTCACACTTACTGGGGCGCAATCGAGGAGAAGGCCTACGCGCACCTGATGGACGCCGACGTGGACGCCATCGGCTTCGACCTCGTTGCGAACCACGACCAGACCGTCTACAACGTGCAGGAGTACGGCACCAAGGACGACGTGGCGCTTGGCGTCGTCGACGGCCAGAACACGCTCGTCGAGTCGCCCGAAACGATCCGGGACCGAATCGACTGGTTCGAGCAGCAGACCAACACTGCTTACGACACCGTCTACGCGACGGCGAACACGGAAACGTTCTATCTCCCGGTGAACAAGTTCGAAGATAAGCTCGAAGCGCTCGCAAACGCCGCGGATCTGGAGGCGGCGGAGGCATAACGATGACAGGACCACGAGACCAGTTCAAACCGGCGGACCACCCGAACGACCACTTCCTGCTGACGACCGTCGTCGGCTCCTACCCCAAGCCCAAGTGGCACGACCGTGCCCGCGAACTGTTCGAGGATGAGGACGCTGACTTCGGCGAGGACGAGTGGGAGGAATCGAAAGACGACGCCTCGCGGCTCATCACCCACGAGCACGAGCGTGCGGGCCTCGACGTCATCTGTGACGGCGAGATGCGCCGCAACGAGATGGTGGAGTACTTCGCCCACCGCATCGACGGCTACAAGTTCAACGGCCGCGTGAAGGTGTGGGGCCACAACTACTTCGACAAGCCGAGCGTCGCCGACGAGGTCGAGTACGGCGAGCAGTGGCTCGTCGAGGAGTTCGAGTTTACTGACGAGGTCGCCGAACGGCCCGTCAAGGTTCCGATTACAGGGCCGTACACGCTCGCCAACTGGTCGTTCAACGAAGTGTACGACAGCGAGGAGCAGTTGGCCTACGAACTGGCCGACCTCGTCAACGAGGAGATCGAGGCGCTGGTCGAGGCTGGCGCTCGATACATCCAGATCGACGAGCCGGCACTGGCCACGACGCCGGACGACCACGCCATCGTCGGCGAGTGTCTGGAGCGCATTGTCGACGAGATCCCTGACGACGTGCGTCTCGGCCTGCACGTCTGTTACGGCGACTACTCGCGCATCTACCCCGAAATTCTGGATTACCCGGTCCACGAGTACGATCTGGAACTCGCAAACGGCGACTACGACCAGCTCGACGTGTTCAAAGAGCACGAGTTCACGAAGGACTTCGCCATGGGGGTGCTGGACGCCCACACCGCAGAGGTCGAGTCCGTTGCGGAAATTAAGGAGAACATCAAGAAGGGGCTGGAAGTCGTGCCCCCGGAGCGACTCACCGTTTCGCCGGACTGTGGCGTGAAGCTCCTGCCCCGTGAGGTCGCCCGCGGGAAGATGGAGAACATGGTGCAGGCCGCCCGGGAAATCGAAGAGGAGCTGGATGCCGGCGAGATTGACGTTGTTGCGGGTGGTGCGGAAGCGCACGCAGACGATTGAATCGGTAAGCAGTCTCGACCGCGAGCTGTCAACTGTTTTGTAGCGAACGAGTAGCGAGAGTCCGAACGTGGGCGGGCTCTCGAATACCAAGCGAAGGGTGCGGGACACGCTGCGCTTCGAACCTGAATCGGTGAAGCCGTGCATGGAGCGACCAGCGAGCAGCGCGGGCTGAGCGACCGACAGGAGTCTGCTCACGGTGCACGGTTGACTGTATTTCGACGAAGGTGGGCTTTGATTTCGGCAGCTATCGAACATTCTCGCACGCGGCGGCCCCTGAACCGGCAAATGTAGCAGACACATCTGGCGACCATATCGGGTGCGGGGTCGACCAAGAACTGTGGAACTCCGACCAGCGCGATCTCGAACTGTCCGTCACGGGAATGCTTGAACACCAAGGCACCCGGAAGACAACTATTTACTTTCTTATAAATTTGTGAATTTGCCGTCTAAACTGGAAGAGACACACCGTACGTTTGTTCGACAGACATCGAAACTAACATCGACCCAAGAGGAATATAACTGTTGATATACTAATAGTATAAGGGTATTCCATAGTCAGGTGAATACCCTATATTATGGATATAGAGCGCCTCAAACCATTGATTCTCGAATATAGTTCGTGCTGTGTGTTAGCACATAAGTCTGGGAAAGAGTTTTTAGGGTCTCTGGAGAAGCTAGCGATGAGAAAGCTATGACAGGGGACACACATCTTCGGGCAGAACTGTATCTTCGTGGAGATACGTACGGCACGTTCGACGCACAACAGCAGGTGCTCAATCGGGTGAAGCGACTGGAGGCCAACGGCGTGTTCAGCGAGTCGATGGTCGCCGGTGAGTGGCAGCGGATCAGGACGATGGCGGAGGACAAGCGGTCGGAAGCCATCCAGACATACGAGGAGTTCACAGACTGGGCAGGCCAGAACGGCCACTCGCTCGAACCGGCGTTCGAGCGGCGGAACCGGAGCTACGTCGGGATGGACCGCGTCGACGACGTGGTCGTGTTCCCAGTCGTCTCGCTGGCAATTTATTACGGCGACGACCTGGAGGGCGTATTCCCGTGCTCGGACAACCAACGGACCTACACTGTCGGCGACGCGCTAGAGGCTTTCGAGCGCGGCGACGAAGACTGGCTCGCACAGTTCGACTCGCTGTCGGTTGACCGGACCGACCCGCTGCTGGAACCGGGCGTCGACGCGACGATTTAACCGCGTAGCGCGTCGACTGGTTCTTCGCTCGCTGCTTTCCAGGCCGGATACAGCCCGCTGACGATACTCGTCAGCACCCCGAAGGAGAACGCCGCACCGACGTACCAGGCGTTCGGTAGCCTGAAGACGGCCATCGCGTCACCGACGGCGTAGTGGTTTATCGCCAGCCCGGCACCGAGGCTCAGAATGACACCAGCGACGCCACCGAGGAACCCAAGCAGCGTCGCTTCCATCAGCATCACTTTGAGGACATCCCGCTTCTGATAGCCGACAGCTCTGAGGACGCCGATTTCCTCCCGGCGTTCGACAGTGGACATCAGCATGACGTTGAGAATCGAGATGCCGGCCACGAGCAGCGAAATCGATGCGATGCCGGCGAGGACGGTGTTGATGATCTGGAACTGCTCTTCGATGGTGTCGACGAGCGAGCCCAGTTCCTGCACGAAGACCCGCTCCTCACGGTCGTTGAGCGCGTCGCGGATCCCCATTGCCGTCTCGTTGGCCCGTGTCCCGGTCGACTCAATAACGTACACTTCCGAGTAGCCACGCTGGCTGAACGACGTCGCCGGCATGATGATTCGGTTGTCGGGGTTCGTCGAGGAGAACGGATCACCTTCTTCGAGCACGGCCCGGATACGGACACTGGTCCCGTTGACGGTGATCTGGCTCCCGGGATGCAGGTCGTGCTCCTCCGCGACGTTCGACCCGACAAGCGCACCGGACCGGAACGGCGATACCCGCCCCTCCTTGGCCTCGTACAACTCCGCCGGGTTCTCAACGCCGTATATTGTTTCCCTGACTGCGTCCTCGCGGTTGTACGACACCGGCTCCACGCGGGTCTTCACCGGTGAGACAGTTGCTGTTGGGCTCGCCTCCCGGCGGATCGAGCGTATATCTCGTTCGGTGAGTTCAGTGATGTTTTCGCCGGAGTTCGGATACACCGTGAGCTGGTTTCCGACGTTGCCGAGGTTCTGGGTAAACGAGTACTGGAGCGCGACGCCGAACATCCCCAGCGAAGCGATGGCAACGACGCCGATGACGATACCCAGCGACGCCAGCAACGACCGCATCTTCGTTCGCGTGAGGTTGCGCCGCGCCATCAGCGCGGCCGGGAAGAACCTACCCGCCATTTTTTCGTTCCCTCCCGATGGTGCCGTCGACCAGATGGACGGTCCGGTCGACGTATTCGTTGACCAGGTCGTCGTGGGTGACTGCGACGATTGCCACGTCGTCCTCGTCGGCGATGCGTTGGAACTCGTCGAGTATCTGCCGCCCGGTTTCGCTGTCGAGGTTACCCGTCGGTTCGTCGGCGAGAACGACCTTCGGGCTGTTGATGAGCGAGCGGGCGATGGCGACGCGTTGCTTCTGGCCGCCGGAGAGTTCGTCGGGCTTGTGGCCCAGTCGGTCACCGAGCCCAAGCCGCTCTAAGAGCGTTCTGGCCCGTTTTTTGACTTTCGGGTCACTGTCCAACAGCAGTGGTACTTCGACGTTCTCGACAGCAGTCAACGTCGGCAGGAGATAGAAGTGCTGGAACACGAACCCTATCGTTTGCTTGCGGAGCGCGGTCCGCTTGCTGTCGCCGAGGCCGGTCACGTCCTGCCCCTCAAGCAGGACGGTCCCCTCTGTCGGCGTATCTAGCAGTCCAAGGATGTTAAGCAGGGTCGTCTTGCCACTGCCGCTGGGGCCCATAATCGAGACGAACTCGCCGGCTTCGAGGGTGAAGTCGATACCCGCGAGTGCGTAGAGGGTCTGGCCGCCGGTCCGGTAGCGCTTGACCAGTCCCTGTGCGTCGATAACCGTCATACCTCGATATCGTCGTCACCGCGGCGATAGCGGCGCACGAGGACACCGACGACGACGAGTAGTGCCAGGCCGCCGGCGATGAACACCGGCAGCATACTGTTCTGGTCACCGCCCCCGCTGTCGTCGTCCTGGCCCGCTTGCTGTGCTGAAGCGCCCATCCGATCGATATCCACGTCGAACGTCTGTCGCTTCCGCGTGTCGTCGACGAGGTAGGTCACCTCCAGCGGTACCGACGTGACATTCCCCGTCGTCTGGGCGTACACGTCGAAGGAGACGAAGTCACTGGCCGGGACCGTGCCGACGAAGTAATCCCGGTTCGGGGTCGCCGGAGTGACGCTCTCAGTGTTGACGACGCTGACGAGGACGCTGTCCGCATCCGTCGACCCGACGTTGCTTGCACTCCCTGAAATCTGGAGGCGTCCCCCCTGTCGGATCACGTCCAGACCGGTGAGGTCGATCGTTCCCGGGACGGATCGGAGCGTCGTTTCGGTCGTCATCTGCTCCGTTTCAGTCCCGAGTTCGTAGTTGGCCGTGACAGTGACATCCGCACGGGGTTCGTCCATCGTGGCGTTCAGTCGCACCTGTCGGGTCGTACTCGCTGAGATGTTCTCAAGCAGGACACGCTGGAAAGACGCGTTCTCCGACGTTGCACTAATCATGACATCCGAGAGCGGAGCGTTGGCCCCGTTCGAGACCGCGACCCGCAACGCGCGGTCAGTGCCGCTGCCGACCGCAGTCGTATCGAGTTCCACACTGTTCCGTAGCGGGTCCGAATCGATGACTGTCGTCCGTGTCGTGCTACGGGTAGTGTCTCCGTCAACAGTGTAGCTAATCGTTGCGGTCAGTGAGTGTTCGCCGGCAGATTCGGGTCGGAACCGGAACGGGGCTGTAATCGAGCCGTTCTCTGCGACGCTTGACCGGACTGTCCGACTCTTTGTCATCTTGACGCCATCGCCTTCGACGACAATCTCAACGTTCGTTATCTGGGTGTCGAGCCCGTTTGCGACGGTGACCTCGCCGGTCGACTCAACGCCGGCGACAGAGTCGTCAGCCGTGATATCCATCTGCGGGTGCCGCTCCTGAACGTTCAACTGGACCGGATATTTGAGTTCGATGTTGTCTCCGGTCTTGCGGTCACGGCCGTACACGATGACGCGGAGGTCCTTGCTTCCAGCCGAATCAAACGAGGCGGTCAGGGGTACTTCCAGTGTGCTGCCCGGCGAAATTGAGCCAAGGTCCGAGACGCGTTCGTACTCTGTGATTCCTCTGCCGCCCGACTTCCGGATTGCAATATCGTTGATTTCGAGCGGGGCATCGCTGCTCTCAAGATTCCGGACAGTCGTGTCGAACGTGACGGTTTCGCCCGGCGCTGGCGATGACGGCGACACGTCAACGGTTGATATCGATGCGTTGACGCTCGCGCCGGCGACTGACAGCGGAAGCGAGCCGACGATGACCAAGCAGGCGAGTACAGCCACACCGTGACGCATCACGCAGTCACCTCTGGCTGTAGTAATCGTATGCTGGTCCGACAACTCATTGGGAGGACGCTATCGGGGACCGTTACCATGTGCGCCGGTCCGTTCCGGTCAGTGTTAAATATGCTGCATAGACCGCAGTGGGAAACTGCTATGATAGCGCCCCTCCCAGCCGTGGATATGCGCGTCATCTGTGCCGGCCACGTCAACTGGGACGTGACGCTCCACGTCGACCACCTTCCGAAGCCCGACGGCGAGGGGCGCATCACTGACCGGTCACAGTCTAGCGGGGGGAGCGCATCGAACGCGGCCGTCGCACTGGCCGGACTTGATGCGGACCCGCTAGTCCTCGGTAGCGTCGGCCGGGACGACCACGGTACCATGGCCCAACGCGAACTGGCAGCCACCGGCGTCGAGACGTTGCTGATCGAGTCGGACGAGGCGACGGCCGTGAAATACCTCATCGTGGACGAGAACGGCGATGTCGCGGTGCTTGGAAACGACGGGGCCAACGAGGCGTTCAACGCGTCGGACCTCCCGGCCGAGACCCTAGCCGAGGCCGACCACCTCCACCTGACCGGCCAAAATCCGACGACGGCTGCGACGCTCGCACGCGACGCCGCGGCCGCGGATGTTCCGGTGAGCTTCGACCCCGGCCGGCGGCTTCCATACCGCGATTACTCATCGGTGCTCTCACATGCGGAGATCCTGTTTTGCAACGACCGGGAGGCCGACCACGCCAGAGACAGCGGGCTCTTCGAGACAGTGCCGACAGTTGTGGTCAAGCACGGGGACTGCGGCGCAACGGCCCACATCGGCGACCAAACGGTCACGAACGCTGGGTATCCAATAGAGTCTGTGGACACTGCAGGCGCGGGCGACGCGTTCGCTGCCGGGTATCTGCTCGCCAGCGCGCAGGAGACTGACCCGGAGCGTGCGCTCGCAGTCGCCAACGCCTGTGGCGCACTCGCAGCGCAGTCATCCGGCGCACGGACGACACTCGACTGGGAGTCCGTGTGGGAGCTTGTCGACAGCGGCCAACCGCCCGAAACGACCTAATTCGTCTGTATCTCCTCGACGAGCCGCTCGAACTGCTGGCGGTACTGGGCTTCGGCCCGAGCGGCGGCAAGGCCTGACTTGTCGTCGAAGACGGCCTCGAAGCCGGCCATCCGCCACAGGAGCGTCGAGAGCTGGTAGAGGGGCCGTCGCTGCTCGTACCCCTCGTCGAACTCCATCGGGCGCATCTCCTGATATCCCTCGTGGAACACCGTTCGGAGCGATTCGCGCCGTTCCGGGTCCTGAAACGACGAGTCGATGAAGAGGAACTCGGTCTGTGCGAGGTTGTACTCCGGTAGCGCCGCGAGTACGTCCTGCCAGTCGAGGACAGCTGTAATCGGCGATTCCTCCGTCTGCTCGAACATCAGATTTGCCGGCCTGAAATCGTCGTGTACCAGCCGCGGAACGCCGTCTTCGGGCACCATACTCAGGGCCGGTTCGATACAGTCCCACGCCCGGTCTGTCATGTCCTCGAAGGGCGTCCCATCGAGGTGGGACAGGTGGGATCTAGTGAGACTCTCGAAGTACTCCTGCCAGTTGCCCATCCAGTCACTCACGATGATCCGGTCGTCATGAAGCGTGAGCCGACCGAACGCCTCAAACCCGATCTCGGAGTGCATATCGCCGAGTATCCGGCCGGACTGGGCCAGCACCCGCCGTCGGTCCGCAGTCGAAAGCCCGGCGAACTCCTCGGCCAGATTCTCGCCGTGGATACGCTCGGTGACGAAATACGGCGGGACATCGGCGTCGGGGTTGTCCTCGTAGACAAGGATGCGTGGAACAGGGACATCGGTCCGGCCGGCGACGAAGTCGTGGAGACAGGGTTCGACAGCAAACGGGACATCGCCCTGTGGCTTGAACTTCACGACCACCTCGTATGCCTCGCCGTTGTGGCGCAGCGTTACCATGTAGACATCGCTCTGGTGGCCCCCACCCGGGGTCTCGAACTGGAACCCCTCGTACTCCGGACCTGACTCTTTGAGCACGGCTTCGATGTCCTGTTCCGGGGTCTGCACTGACTTACCATACAGTGGGCGACCAAATAAATCTGTCAATCCCACCACGGACAGCACTGGCACCCAGTTCAGACGCTGTCAGTCGCCAGTTCCGTGCTACCAGGAGTGAAACGGTGAGACTGGTTTCGTCCCGTCGGTCACTTCGAATCGTGCGCCGCCGGCCCTGCTCTCAGACACCGAGATGTCCCAGCCGTGGGCGTCGGTGATCTGGGCAACGATAGACAGGCCGAGGCCGTTGTTACTGCCTGAGAAGGCGTCGACCGAGAGAACATCGTTCAGTTTGTCGGCTGGAATACCCGGTCCGTCGTCAGCGACGTAGAAACCTGTCACTCGGCCCTCGCCTCGCTCGTTCGCACTGTCTCTCTCGGCTGCCCCGTCGCCGACAAGCGGACCGACCCAGACGGTCACGTCATCGCCAGCGTGGTCCGCCGCGTTCCGAAAGAGGTTCTCGAACACCTGTTTGAGGCGGTTCTGGTCACCGAACACCGGGGCGGACCCTTCGATCTTCAGCGTTGCGTCGGCTGTTCTGGCCATCTCCCACGTCCGTTCGACAATGGTGTCAAGTGAAATCGTTGTTCGGTCTTCGACCGCATACCCCTTCTTTGCGAGGGTCAGCAGGTCATCGATGAGCGATTCCATGCGAGCCACGCCTTCCGCCGCATCGTCGAGATGGGACAGGTCGCCGGTCTCTCGAACGAGTTCGAGTCGCCCCTCGACAACGTGAAGCGGGTTTCTGAGATCGTGTGAAACGACGCCAATGAGCTGTTCCATCCGGTCGCGCTGGACGCGGAGGTCGTGCTCGCGCTCGGCTTTCTGCAGTGCCGCCTGAACGTGCGTTGCGTACATCCGCGCGAGTCGAACCGTTTCATCGTCGAATGTAGCTGGGGTCAGCGACCCGATGTTGATAACCCCGTACTCGGCGAGCGGCAGAATGATCTCGCTACTGACGGGGGAGTTTTCGTTGTACTGGCTTCGCTCGTCGTCGAGTTCGGAGTACGTCCGGACATCGTCCTGCTCGAACGCCTCCCACGAGAGGCTGTTGCCGGGTCGGTACGTCACCGGCCGGTCGAACACCTCGTCCGCCCGCTCCGTCGACGCAGCCAACTGCAGTTCCGAAGCGTCGCTATCATACAGCCACAGCGCTCCGAGTGGCACGTCGAACACAGACGAAACTCCGGACATTGCGATCTCACAGATCTCCCGCTCGGACTCCGCAGCCATCGGCTGCTGTGTTACAGCCTCGAACGAATCGAGATCGAATCTGATCATTAACTCCCCACCCATCCCGTACAATTCATGCATGAATATAAAAACTCGGTGATTCTGTATCAGTGATATGTCGCGTGGCGTTGCCGTTTCGCCGATGCCGCGAGACCTTTGTATCCACAGTCCTCAGAGAGCGGTATGCGAACGGTCGAAATCGACGGCCTCCCGGTGGGCGATGGTCACCCGACACGCGTCATGAGCGTGCTGAACATGAGTTCGAACTCCGGGTACAAGCCGAGCGTGTATCTGGACCCCGCGGAAGCCGCCGAGGCTATCGAGGAGAACCTCGTCCCCGCCGGCGCGGACATCATTGATGTCGGCCTCCAGTCAGCGAACCCCAAATACGAGTCCAAACCGGTCGAGATGGAGAAAGACCGGCTCGAAGAGGTCGCGCCGCTCGTCGACGAACTCGACGCCGACGTGCCGCTGTCGCTCGAAACGCGCTATGCTGAGGTGGCCGAGGAAGCGATCGGCCACGGTTTCGACGTTATCAACGACGTGTGTGGCTTCGCCGACCCGGAGATGAAAGGTGTCGTCGAAGACCACGATATGCCGGTCGTCAAGATGGCCAGTCCGCCGGACCTGGCCAGTCCCGGTGCGCTGAAAACCATCGACGACATCTTCGAGGCGCTCCAGCGGGACGGGTTCACGGATAAGACCATTATCGACCCGGCGTTCGGCGGCTGGTACGACGGCAAGGAGTTCGAGGACAACTGGGAGATGTTCCGCCGCCTCCGGGAGTTCCGCGCCTTCGACCGGCCGATGCTCACCGCGACCAACCGCGAGGACTTCCTTGGCGATCTGGCCGACCAGCCCGAGACGGAGAACCAGCTCGCCGTATCACTGGCCGCGGCGACGATGGAAGCGGAACGCGGCGCACACATCATCCGAACCCACGACACTCGTGAAACCCACGACGTGGTCAAAGTTGCCGACGCGCTCGGTGACGAGCGGACGACACGACCGGAGACCGACTCCGGTCCCACCGTGGCGGAACTGACCGACGTGACGCTGCGGGAAGTGGCGCGTCATCAGGCACTCGGCGAGACGGTCGCCGGCGGGACCGACGACGGCGCGACACTCACGTTCCTGCTCGGGGATGTGACCGACGACGCCCGGGCAAGCCTCCGGGCCGTCGCCGAAGTGACTGATGTAGTGGTGGTCGAGAAAGACGGCGGGAGTCTCTACGTCGGCGGCTCCGCGGCTGCGCTGAAGGTCGTCACCGACAGCCTCGCCGAAGACGGGCACCGGGAGCTTGCCGGCGAACTACGGACCTCGCTATCCCGGCGCGTCTAAGTGCCGCGGCTGGTCGTACTGCAGCGACAAATTTTCACGCACTCCTGCGTCGCATCCCGACTGCCCGCGGCTGTCCGTGGAAAAGAGCGTATCACACGGAGCGCGCAGCGATGAGGGAAGGCTGACTGCGGGTCACTAGCCGCGCATCAAGTTCAGTACCTCATCGACGACATCAGGTTCAACAGCGATAACGTAGCGGCTCCCCGGTGTCAGGGTCGTGTCGGCACGGGCGATCCGCTCACCGTTATCGTCGGACACAACGACGGTGCCTTCGGGAAAGCGGACGTCTGTGAGTGCTTTTCCGGCGGCCGGAGCGCCGTCAGTAACGCGGACGAGCATGATATCGAGGGTGCCAGTCACGTCGGCAAGCGTCTGGACATCGCTCCCCAGGATTTCGTTTGCTGCCACCCTCGCACCGGCTCGTTCGGGAAAGACCACCGCGTCGACAAATCGGGTGTACGCCTCACCGGCTGTGCGGTCGATGCGTGCAATCGTTCGGATGTTGGGCGTCAGCTCCGCAGCAGCTAAACAGACCGCAAGGTTCAGTCCGGTTTCACCTGTGAGCGCGGCAATTGCGTCCGCTCGCTCGATGCCTGCCTGTTCGATGATGTCCGGATTCGTCGCGTCACCCTGGATAACCGTTGCTACCCACTGATCGGCGATATCCGAAACCATCCGCTCGTCGCGTTCGATAATCGTCACATCGTGACCGCGGTCGGCGAGTATCTCGGCTGTCTGGAAACCGACGCGTCCACCGCCTGCGATGATAATATCGAGTGTTCGGGTCATGAGTTAGTCTTCAGCCTCGGGTTTTATTTCGCTGACGGCAGTCGCTTGTTCACGGTCCGATTGCTGTCTTATCCGTTTGAGGGCGAAATACACGACTGCGCCGAGCAAGATCCATGCGACGCTGAGTCCCAGTGCCAGTGGATCCGTCCGGAGCAGGAACTCTATCAGCACCCCCGTCAGAATCAGATTGAGTGCGATACCGATTATCGGCGGTGCCGGGTAGAACGGCATCTCGTACGGCCGGTTCATGTTCGGTCGTTCCCTGCGGAGTCTGATGACCGCGACGTTGACGATGATAAACGAGAGCAGGAAGAACAGGCTCGACATATTGCCGGCGCTCTGTGTCGGCAGTGCGACTGAGCCAAGCATCACGATGGCACTGGTGAGGATGGCGACGAACGGCGTCCCGTAGCGGTGGTGTATCTGGCCAATCGAGGGGAGTAACTGCCCTTCACGCCCCATCGAGAACGCGACGCGTGACGACGCGATAACGACGGCGTTGAGGGCAGTGAGCGTCGAGAACACAGCGCCAAAGACGATGAGTGCCCCACCGTTCTGGATAATCGGTAACCCGGTCGGCATGAACGATGTTGCTGCCGTGGCGATGCCGGCTTCGCCAGCGTCGGCGAGTCCCTCGGCCCCAAGCGTCCCGATGGCGACTGTCACAACGGCCAGATAGACGACGACAGTCACAGCGAGGCTAATAAAAATCGCTTTGGGGATGTTTTCCCGCGGGTTCTGTACTTCCTCCGTGACAGTGGTGATGAGGTCGTATCCCTCGAAAGCGATGAAAGTGAGTCCCATCGCCGGCAAGACGGCAGCCGCTCCACTCCCTTCCGGAAACAGCGGCTGAAATTCGGCCCCCGAAAACATCGGTGAAGTGAGCCCGAACGCGACGAACACGACCAGAATGGAGACTTTGATGATTGTGAAAATCGTCTCGACACTACCGCTGGCAGCCGTCGAGACGGCGTTGAGCGCCACGAGGCCCAGAACCGCAATAAACGCCAGCAAAAAGGCCGGTGGGAGCCCGACATCAATGACCGGAACTGCAACGGCGCCGATCTCGTCCGGTGACGGGACCACGTCGTAGACGTGCAACAGTTCGAGAAAGTTCGGCGCAAAGCCCAGCGCATACAGTGCCCCCGCAATCATGTAGGCGAACCAGAGCATCCAGCCCATGATGAACGAGGCGAAGTCGTCGAATATCTCCCGCACGAACGCGTAGCCACCGCCGCTCTTCGGAATCGAGGCGGCAAGCTCCGCGTAGGACAGTCCCGTGAATGCCGTCACGACGCCGTTCAGTGCGAAAACGAGGATCGCGGCTGGTCCAGCGATTTCGGCAGCCAACCCCGTTAACACGAAAATACCGGCCCCGATCATCGCACCCATCCCGATCATCGTCGCGTCAAGTAGCCCAAGTTCAGCTTCGGGCGACCGCGTCTGGCTCTTACTCATGCATCCTGTTTGTAATCGGCGCGCCGTCCATCATACGCTGTATGTACTCTATTCGGTCCATTTGAGTACCGGGGTTAGTTCTTCTATTGTAAGAACTGTGAGGGGATTTGATAAAAGCTTCTGCTGACTGGCCCCCAGTACGGCCGACTGTGTTCTCAGTCGGTTGGAACTGTCGGGGCATTGAAGATGGCACGTTGTCAACAGTAGGCTAATGGCCCAGACAAAGCGATTCGTCATCGCCGGCGGCGGCCGCGTCGGGAAACAGACCGCCGAAAACCTCGTCGATCAGGGTCACGACGTACTGCTGATCGAGTCCGACGAGGAGCGCGTCGAGGCGCTGTCAGATGCGTATATCGGGCCGGTCATCCACGGTGACGCCACGCGACCGTCGATTCTGCAACAGGCCGACCTGGCCGAGGCCGACGCTATCGCAGCGCTCACCGACGAACCGGGCACGAACCTCGCCATCTGCATGGAAGCCCAGCAGTACGCGCCCTCGATTCGGACCATCGCGAGAGCGGAGACGGAGGCGGATCATGAGTACGATGAAGTCGTCGACGCAACGCTGCTACCCGAGTATCTCGGTGGGGACCACGCGGCAGATATCCTGACCGGGGAAGACATCCGGACACTCGTCTATCCGACCGCAGACCTCGATATCATCAAGGTGACCGTCGCCCCGTCCGCTCCTGTGGCGGGGCGTCGTCTCGACGAAATTGCGCTTCCGTCCGGCAGCCTGCTGATCTCGACGGCGGACCGAACGGAACTCGCGGGAGCTGATACGGTTCTGAAGGCTGAGGAGCAGTATATTCTCACCGTCGAAACCGATGTCGTCGACGAAGTGTTGAAGCTTATGCGCGGGTAGTGATCTGAATTGTCGGAGTTCCGTCCGCCATCTCCTGTTATTTCTTCATATTCGAAACAGTGGATACGTACCCTTAACAGCGAGTGGATTCACCCACCACCATGAGCAGTGAGTCCACGGACAGGGATATCCTCGACCACGTAGTTCTCCCTGTCGCCAATGCAGACGATGCGTTGGCGACAGCGAAGGCGCTTGAACCGTACGAACCGAGTAGCGTGACCACGCTTCACGTCGTCGAAAAGGGCGGTGGCGTCCCTGACAAGACACCGGTCGAACAATCAGAAGACTTAGCCGAGGAATCGTACGCCGCTGTCCGGTCCGTGTTCCCTGACGCCGACGACCACACCGCTTACGGTCGAGATATCGCGGCGAAGATATTCGAGGCAGCCGACGAGGTGGACGCCAGCGCCATCGCCTATCGGTCCCGTGGCGGGAACCGGCTCATGCACTTTCTCTCCGGTGATATCTCCCTGAAACTTGTGACCGGGGCGGACCGTCCCGTCATCGCGCTGCCCCGAGAGGAGGAGACATGAGCGAGGAGGACCTTGCCAAGGACCTCGGGCCACTGGCGGCCCTGACCATCGGTGTCGGGACGATGATCGGTGCTGGCATCTTCGTCCTACCGGGAGAAGCGATCCTCAAGGCCGGGTCACTCGCGTCGGTAGCGTTCGTACTGGGCGGCATCATCGCCATGTTCACGGCACTGTCGGCCAGCGAACTCGGCACTGCGATGCCGCGTTCGGGCGGGGCCTACTACTACGTCAACCACGCGCTTGGGCCGATGTTCGGCTCGGTCGCCGGCTGGGCCAACTGGCTCGGTCTGGCCTTCGCGAGCGCCTTCTACATGGTCGGGTTCGGCCGGTACATCGCTCGCATCTTCAGCCTCTCCGGCAGTGTCGGAGTCGGCCCGGTATCGATTACCGTCGTAAAACTGGTGGCACTCGCCGGCGGCGCTTTCTTCGTTCTCATCAACTACGTCGGCGCGAAGGAGACGGGCCGGTTACAGAACATCATCGTTGTCTTGCTGATCGGTATTCTCACTGTGTTTACGCTCCTCGGGACGCTCCGAGCCGAACCGTCGAACCTCCCGGCTGCGACGGACGTGGTTACCACACTAGAGACGACGGGCCTCATCTTCGTCTCCTATCTCGGGTTCGTCCAGATTACGAGCGTCGCTGAGGAGATCAAAGACCCCGGCAAGAATCTCCCGCGGGCGGTCATCGGGAGCGTCGTCATCGTGACCGTCATCTACGCGCTCGTCCTCGTGATTATGAGCGCGGCCGTCCCGCAGGGGTTCATCGCGGACATCATCAGCTCTGATGCCGAGAATCCGATCGCCGTCGTCGAGGTCGGGGACTACATTCAGGGGGCCGCAATGGGGGGTGCACTCCTGTTCGGCGGCTTGCTCGCCACAGCGTCTAGCGCCAACGCCTCTATCCTCGCGTCCTCGCGTATCAACTTCGCTATGGGGCGTGACCGGATCGTCACGCCGGCCCTCAACGAGATACACCCCCGCTACGGGACGCCGTACAGGGCAATCGGCATTACCGGCGGCCTGATTCTCCTGTTTATCGTGATCGGGGATCTGACGCTGCTCTCGGGCGCTGCGTCGGGACTGCATCTCATCATCTATGGATTGCTCAACGTCGCACTCATCGTCATGCGGTACGTGAACCCGGAGGAGTACACGCCGGATTTCGTGGTGCCGCTGTATCCCCTGCTACCGGTTCTCGGTGTCGTCCTCTCCTTCGCACTACTGGTGTTCGTCGCCGGAGACGCACTGTTGCTCTCGTTCGGTATTGCCGCCGCGGCGATACTGTGGTACGGCTTCTACGCCCGTTCGCGTACAGAAAAACAGGGAATTCTGTCGAAACACATCATTTCACAGTCCGACGAGATGCCCGACGCGGCCGTTAGTGCTGCTGCCGGCGTCCAGCCCGACGGCGGCCAGTATCGCGTGATGGTCCCACTGGCAAATCCCGCACACGAACAGGAACTCATCACGCTCGCCAGCGCCATCGCCAAACAGCGCGGCGGAACCGTAATCGCGACCCACATCGTCACCGTCCCCGACCAGACGGCGCTTTCGGCTGCCGCCGACCGATCCGATGAGATTGACAAGAGCTCACAGCAACTGCTCGATAACGCCCGCGAGGACGCCGAGACGTTCGGCGTCGATGTCGAAACACACACGATCCTCTCGCACAAGTCCTACGAGGCTATCTTCGACGCCGCCCGCACACAGACGGCGGACCTCGTCGTGATGGGATGGGGGCCAGACGCGCACGGCTCGCCCGGGCGGGCGGAGTCTGCCATGGACGAACTCACAGAGACAGTCCCCTGTGACTTCCTCGTGCTCCGTGACCGCGGGTTCGACCCCTCTCGCATCCTGCTCCCGACAGCCGGTGGACCGGACTCCGAGCTGTCAGCCGGCATCGCGAAACTGTTGCAGTCCGAGTACGGTTCCGACGTGACGCTGCTCAACGTCGACGATGACCGCGAGGCAGGCGAGCGATTCCTCGAAGAATGGGCAGCCGAGCAGGGGCTGGAAGACGCAGATCGCCTCGTCAAGTCCGGGGATGTCGAGACTGCTATCCGGAACGCTGCCACCGATGCAACGCTCCTCCTCATCGGTGCGACCGAGGAGGGTCTGCTTCGCCGACTCGTCTCCAAATCGCTCGTGCTGGACGTTGTCGACGACGTGGAGTGTTCTGTCCTGCTGGCGGAGAAACGCCGCAACCGTGGCCTGATTGAGCGACTGTTCTGAGTAGCCGGTATTTTCCCTGAGACGCCTGCGACGTTATCTCCTGACTCTCCTGACGTAACCACCGAACCAGAACCGCGAATTGACTTTTCGACGCTTCACATCAGTTCGTCGTGAAGGTCGTGGAACGACCCGATAGTGAGGTCTGGCTGGCCGGCGAAGGCGTCCCACGGGCCGTCGTCGCGGTTGACCCAGACACCCTGCATCCCGGCGTGCATCGCCCCGTACACGTCGAAATAGCCTGCGGTGACGTGGGCGATCTCCTCGATGTTGGTCGCCGTTCGCTCCGCTGCGTGACGGTACAGCTCTGCTGCTGGCTTGAACGTCTGGATCTCGTCGGCGCTGACGGTGTCTTCGAGCAGGCCGCCGATACCGGCGAACTCAACCATGGAGTCGAGCATCTCGGGGTTGCCGTTCGAGACGACATAGAGGTCGTAGCCGGCGTCGTAGAGTTTGTTCATGCCGTCGCGAACGTCGTCGAACACGTCGAGTTCGTGATAGACTGCGAGAATCTCGTCGCGCTCTTCGGTCGTGATGTCGACACCGTGAGCATCTACCGCGTACTGGAGCGCATCGCGGTTCATCTCGTAGAACGGCTTGTAAGCGTCAATCTGGTTCGCGAGGAACGTGTACGCCAGCGAACGGGAGCGCCAGAGCCGGGATACCGGTTGGGGGTCGTCTACCCGGTCGGCGAGGGCTTTCTGGGCGGCCTCAACGTCGACGATGGTGCTGTACGAGTCGAATGTGATCGTCGTCACGCGGTCCGAGTCGAACGGCATAGGCACCCGTAGAACCGGGTGCCTCATATAGCCGGTCGCCGAGTCAGGCACACAGCCGTCAGGCACGGGCGCGCTCTCGACGCTGGGCGTGTCGTGACCGGGTCCCGCTCAGTGCGCAGACATCTCCGAGAGGACGTTGACACAGTACACACCGATGATGATGAGCAGGATGCCGACAGCACCGGGGAGGTCGATAGGCTCGTCGAACACGACAATTCCAATTGCGGCCACACCGACGATTCCCAGCGCGGCCCAGGTGCCGTAGACAACGCCGATGGGGAGGTCTTCAAGCGTCAGCGACACCAGATAGAACGCCAGGCCGTAGCCGACGACGACCCCGAGGCTGGGGACAGGGCGTGAGAAGCCTTCCGAGAGTTTCAGCGACGTTGTCCCGAGCAGTTCGGACACAATCGCGGCTCCGAGGAGGGCATAGGGATTCACGGGTTCACTCGCCGAGAATTGTGGACAGATAATATACATTTCGGCTGCCGTCAGGTCCGCAGTCTCCTCTCCCGAAACGCTGCCAACCCGGTCACCTCCCTGTCAATAAACCGCGGACAACGGGCGACACTCCCCCTCTCATGTGGCTTTATCTCCCGTGCGGCCGCACTGCGAGCCATGTCTCAGATACATATGTTCCAGTCGCTAACAGGAGTTTGCCCGGTCACCGCACAACGCGTGGAGGGCGACAGATGACAGCGCGAGACGTGTATCTCCCGGTCGCAGCCCAGCCGTCGGTCAACACGCTCGTCGGGATGAGCCAGCAGGCCGAGGACCGAGGTTACGACCGGGTCTGGCTCCCGGAAACGTGGGGGCGGGACGCGGTGACGACGCTGACCAGTATTGCCGAACATACGTCGACGGTCGGCCTCGGCTCCTCGATTCTGAACGTGTACTCGCGGTCCCCGGCGCTGCTCGGCCAGACCGCGGCGACGTTACAGGAAGTCTCGGACGGCCGCTTCCGCGCCGGCGTCGGACCCTCCGGGCCTATCGTCATCGAGGGCTGGCACGGCCGTGAGTTCGAGAGCCCGCTCAAGTACACGCGGGAGACCGTCGACATCATGAAATTAGTGCTCTCCGGGGAAACGGTCGACTACGACGGAGACATCTTTTCGCTGTCCGGGTTCCGACTGCGCTGTGACCCGCCCGAATCCGCGCCGCCCGTGGACGCTGGCGGTCTCGGGCCGAAATCAGTCGAACTCGCCGGTCGCTTCGCCGACGGCTGGCACGCACTCATGCTGACCGCGGACGGCTTGCGGGACCGGCTGGAAGACTTCGAGCACGGCGCGGACCTCGGCGACCGCGACCGCGCCGACCAGCGGGTGACGCTGTCGCTGACGTGCTGTGCGATGGACGACCGGGAGCAGGCCCGCGAACTGGCCCGTCAGCACGTGGCCTTCTACATCGGCGGGATGGGGACCTTCTACCGCGACGCGCTGGCCCGGCAGGGATACGAGGACACCGCCTACGAAATCGCTGAGCAGTGGGGGTCCGGCAACAAGGGGGCCGCCATCGATGCCATCAGCGACGAGCTACTGGACAGCATTGCCGTTGCCGGCACGCCCGAGGACTGTCGCGACCGCATCGCACAGTTCGAGGACATCGATGGCGTGGACGCAATCAACATCTCGTTCCCCCGCGCTGCAGAACGAGACACTATCGACACGACCATCGACGTGTTAGCGCCCTGAGTCTGCGAGTCGGTTTCAGTCGGTAGCGACCGGGTCAATATCGTCGCGTCGGCCGTCAAGCACGTCGAATCGCTCGCCGCGGCGCTGTTCCAGCCAGCGCAGCAGGCGTTCGGCCCAGCGGAGTTTCTGGCGCTTTTCGGTCGTCACAGACGGGTCCTCGAAGTCCCAGCCGGGGAACACCAGCGAGGCAGCACCGAAGTGGTCCGCGAAGAACGCAGCACGGTCGCCATCAGTGAAGCCGCCGTAGTTGCGGACCGGCGAGGCAGGGGCCGCCTGTGTCGTCGGCACAACGAACTCGCTGTCGTAGGCCGGAATGTGTGTTTCCAGTGCGGGGATGTTGTCACCGTGAGCGTGGGCGACGACTGGTGTCCCGGCAGCTGTCAGTTCCCGCCCGGTGTCGGCGTTCTTGTCCAGATCCGTGACCATGCAGTCAATGGCGACGCCTTCCGCCCGGAGGCGGTCGGCGGCCGTGGAGGCCGCGAGGACCACATCGGCGTCGGCTGCCCGGTCGGCCTCGGATTCGAGCGACGGGCCGGCCCCGGCGACGGCGACCGTTGCACCGTCGAGTCCAAGACTCGCCGGGTCGTACGTCCTGTCGTCACCGAGCAGTTCGACGAAGCGGTCACAGGCGCGCTCGTCGCCGTCACGAGGGTAGCCGAAGTCGTCGAGGATAGCCTCGTACACTGGTTCCCAGGTGCGAAATTCCATTTCTCGTCACGCACTACGCGGGGGGCGTGTTTCTGTCTTGTTCACCGAGCCAGTCATATCGCACCCACACACAAATACCCCACAGCGTAGCTGTCGCTGCCGAATTCGTGTCCAGATAAACCGAGTTGAGCCGAAATGGCACGTCCGTGTACCCCTACCCGGGTGCCCTTTCGGCTTTCACCCTTTTCTTTCGAGGCCTCCGGTATAAGTTTTCTCTTACCGTCAGACACAGATGGCGGGCTTCACAGGCAGCGATGACTTGTTACGCTATGTCGCTACGCCAGCGCTCCACGACAGCCTCAAGACGGGGCAGTCCTTACCAGCGGCAAATGGGCCCGGGAGTGTCAGGAAACGCGCAGAACGATGCCGTTCCGGACTCGCTCGTGGTCGTCTCGAACCGCGAACCGTATAGCCACGAGCAGGACGACGACGGCGAGATACAGGTCCAGTCCGCAGCCGGTGGCCTGACAAGCGCACTCGACCCGGTGATGCAGTCACGGGGCGGTACCTGGGTCGCCTGGGGTAGCGGCGACGCCGACATGGCCGTCGCCGACGAAGGCATCGTGGAAGTACCGCCATCTGACCCCGCGTACGACCTGAAACGCGTCCCGCTCTCCGACGCGGCGGTGCAGGGCTATTACTACGGCTACGCCAACCAAGTGCTCTGGCCGCTCTGCCACGAGGATACGGGTCGGATATGGGCAGAGCCGGCCTACTGGGAGCAGTACCGCGCCGTCAACGAGCAGTTTGCTGAGGCCGTCGATACGGTCGCCGATGCGGGCCAGCCGGTCTGGTTCCAAGACTACCACCTAGCGCTCGCGCCCAGACTGGTCCGGGAGCGACGGCCAGATGCGACGTTGTTGCAGTTCTGGCATATCCCCTGGCCCGCGCCGTCGGTGTTCCGGCACTGCCCCCACAGCGGCGCGCTGCTTGACGGATTGCTGGCCTGCGACATCATCGGTTTTCACACGGCAGGGTACGCCGAGCAGTTCCTGCACTGCGTCGACAGCGCGTTCCCTGCGGCGACCGTCGACACGGACAGCGGGACAGTTACTCGCGCCGGCGACACGACACGAGTCATTGCGAACCCGCTGGGTATCGACGTCGGGGGGGTTCGGGACCGAGCGCGGGCCACTGATGTGGCCAGTATCCGGGATACCGTGCTGGGCGGCAGCCGCTCGGACACGTCAATCCGTCTCGCGCTCGGCGTCGAACGGCTTGACTACTCGAAGGGCATCCCCGAGCGGATTGAGGCGTTGGCACACCTCTGGGACCGGCGGCCGGACCTGCGAGGCGACTTCACGTACGTGCAGAAGGCGAGCCGAACACGGGAGGGAATCGCCGCCTACCGACGGTACCGAGCGGACGTCGTCGACGCCATCGAACGCGTCAACGACCGGTTCGGAACCGACGACTGGCAACCCATCGTCTACACCGAGGCCAACCTCGACAACGAGACGCTCGCCGGGCTGTACCGGGCCGCAGAGGTCGCGGTCGTGACGCCCCACCGCGACGGGATGAACCTCGTCGCCCACGAGTACCCGGTCGCCTGTACCGATGGCGATGGGGCGCTCGTGTTGAGCGAACTAGCTGGCGCGGCGACCCATCTCGACGGCGCGCTGACGGTCAATCCACACGACATCGAGGCGATTGCGGACGCCATCGAGCGGGCGTTGGAACTGGACGCGGCAGAAACCAGTGACCGACTTTCGCGTCTCCAGCACGGCGTCGAGGCGCTTGACAGTTCACAGTGGGTCGCCAGACAGTTCAGCGCCGGGCAGTCGCTGTAGTCTTTGCCGTCGGTTACCGGCGCTACGCGTTCGCCAGCCAGTCCGGTTCCGCAACGGTGGTGTCGTCGACCTGCGAGGCAGAGAGCGACAGCGTCACCGTCACCGGCTGGCCGTCCCGCTCGGTGGTCACCCGGTACTGGAACGACCGGACGACGCCGTCCCCATCAACGAGAACCGTTGCACTGGCCGTGTCCGTCGTCCCGTTGGCCGAGACGTTCGTCGAGACAGCGTTGTCGGCCGCGAAGCCAGTGACGTTGCTCCCGGTCGCTTCGAACCGCGAGACGCTGTCACCGTCAACCGTCTCGGTTCCGGCGTAGGTCCAGTTGATGTCCGACCCGAGCGACTGGAGCAGTGAGCGGTCGATGACGCTGCTCTCGTTGACCGGCTGGACCGGCCCGTCGTACGGCGGTGATGCGGAGCGGTAATCCGTCATCTCCTCCTCACCGCGGGCGAGGACTCGCCGCTCAGCGGTAGTTCCGTCGGCGGTGTAGGTCGTCGTTGCCAGCGTGTCACCGCTGGCCTGCACCAGTTCACCGCTGGCCAGCGACCGGTCGCTCTCACGGTCGATAGCGACGGTTCGGTTGATGAACACCGACCGGTTCTTCCCGTCCCGAACTGTCGAAAGCTGGAACGACAGCGAGGTGGTAAACGACGAGTTCGACAGCGTCTCAAAGTGTCCACGTTCGATGGCCCCCGCGTCGAAGCCGGACGAACCGGGTGCGGGGCCGTTGGCATCAGCCGAGGTCGGTGTCTCAGATATGCCCGTGCCCGTTTCAGAGCCGAACAGCCCGCTACAGCCAGCGGATGCTATCAATAGCACCACAAGTGCAAGCGAGAGGTGGCGGCGTTCGAGTAACATACTGGAGTCACTGTAGCAGCGAATTAGTTCGTTATGGCCGCTCAGCTGTCACGTTCCCCTATCGTCGAGATTCGATACCCCGCCACTGACTGTGCCACCAGCGCGAAACCGCGGCGATGCCGTTCCCGTCTGACCTGCGTCAGACGCCCGTCATGCACGTCATGAGGGTTTAATATGAACGAAACCGCTATAGAAACCGTGCCTCTCGGCTCCGACCCGCTGTCCGAACTCGACATTCCTGACGGGACGACTGTCGAGGAACACGACCTAGTGACTGACGGTGACGTCATCGTCGGCGGCCAGTCGACCGTGGAGTTCGGCGTGCGCGGGCGGACAGTCATCGCCGACGAGCGAGTCCGCTTTGACGGCCACATTGAAGCCGAAGGTGACTGTCGGCTCGATATGTGGTGCGACGTGGCGGACAACGTGCTTGTCGGCGAGGACGCCTACATCGGCGAACGGGTACATATCGGCGGCGAACTCCGTGTCGCTGGCGACCTGGATATCGGCGACGACGTGGACATCGAGAACGGGTTCGAGGCGAACGGCTGGATCGTCATCCGCAACCCGATGCCGACCATCGTCTTCCTGTTCGTCTATCTCTCACAGCTCCTCCGCATCGGCGAGGAAGACGCGGCCGAAGAGGTAATCGACGAGATGTTAGACGACGGGAGTGACGAGCACGACCCGGTTCTGATTCCACGCGGTGCGAGCGTCTCGGACGACGCCTGGCGCGTCTCGACGCCGGCGACGGTCGGCGACGACTGCCGACTCCACGGCAACATCCGCGCGAAGTCCCTCGAAGTCGGCCGGGATACGGTCGTCTTCGGGAGCCTGCGCGCGAAAGACGATATCGTGGTCGGCCGGGGCACGGAGATCAAAGGGGATGTAACGACCCGCAGCGGCACCGTCCGCGTCGGCCCGGGCGCGAAGGTCTGGGGCGATATCTCCGGGACGACCGTCGAACTCCACGAGAACGCGACGGTGGACGGAACAATCCGGGCCAGCGAGGAGATGCGGATGCACACTGAGACAGTGCTAGACCGGCCGGACGAGTCCGCTGCAGCAATGGCGGAGATGGCCGAATCGCTCGAAGCTGACACTGACACTACGGAGCCAGCCATCGAACGGAGCGATTCTGACGATACCGAGCCGGCGGCCGATACAGCCGACGACAACTCTGCCACTGTGGACAGTGCGACAACCGACGACGGAGATACAGACGGAGCGACTAGCAGCGATACGTCCGAAGACAGTCCCGACGTCGAAGAGGCAGCAGAGTCCGCAGAGTAAGCGCTCGGACGCTATTTTGCGTGTGAAATCGAGCCACGCAGCTTCAGTTCTCAGTCGCCTCTGACACAGCCGCCGGCGGTGAAACGCCGTGTCCCGGCCCGTCGATATCGATATGCGGGCCGGACGACATCGATGGCGGGCACTCCTCAAACAACAGGTGGCCGTCGAGGTCGACGTAGTCGAAGGCACCGAGCCCAGCGGCAAGGTGGGCACTCGTCGCAATCCCGGTTGCGCCTTCGAGCATACAGCCGAGCATACAGTCGAGGGAGGCGGCCTCGGCGATGTTCACAATCGCCGCTGCCCCGAGGAGCCCCGATTTCCCGAGTTTGACGTTGATCACGTCGGCAGCCCCTTCGCGAACCACGGCCGTTGCGTCTGCCGGCGTGAACACGGTCTCGTCCGCGGCGACAGGGACCGAGAGTCTGTCGCGGGTCCTCGCGAGACCGCGGATATCGTCCTTCGGCGTCGGCTGTTCGACTAGGGCGAGGTCAACCCCGGCCGCCGTCACCTCGTCGACAAACTGCTCTGTGGCCTTCGGCGTCCAGCCCTGATTCGCGTCCACCGTAATCGTCGCGTCGGGTGCAGCGTCCGCGACCGCAACCGTTCGGGCAACGTCGTCGTCGATGGCCCCGCCGGTCTTGATCTTGATGTGGTCGAAGCCCGCAGCCGCGGCACGCGTGGCTCGTTCGGCTGCCGCGCCAGGCGTGACTATCGGAACGGTGATGTCGGTGGTAACTGAGGCCGGCGCGCCGCCGAACAGTTCCGAGAGCGGGATACCGCGGTCGCGACAGTAGGCGTCGAGCAGTGCCGTCTCGACAGCAAACAGCGCCGAAACCGCTCCGGGCACTGCGGTCCGCACCTCGCCGACAAGTTCGCGGTAGTCAGCGAGTGGAGCCCCCTCAAGCATCGACGTTACCGACCGAGCAGTCGCCACGGCAGCTGCCTGCGTCTCGCCAGTCACTGGCGGTAACGGGGACCCTTCCCCGTGGCCGACAATACCTGAGTCAGTCTCCACTGCGACGACCAGATTCCGTGCTTTCTCTCGGGTTCCGAGTGAGATTTCGAACGGCTCATCCAGTTCGTGCTCAAGCGGTTCGGCGGAGACGCGCTCGATACGAGTCATAGCGCCCCCAGAACGGCCGCAAGGAGTGTCTCCGGGCCGTCATCGTCGTAGATGTTCGCCGCCGGAAGCCCTGTTCTGGCGGTTTCCGCCTCCGGGTCGCCCCACGTGGAGAGGGCGGCGACTGTCGTTTCTGTGAGGTCGGTAATTGCGCGGCGTTCGGCCTCGACGCCGGCCACGGTGAGGTCGTCGAAGTGGGACCGGGCCTTCCGCGAGGGGTCGTCGGCTAGCACGACTGCATCGGGGGCCGCTCCGTGGAGCAACCCAAGCGTCACGCCACCGTATGCGGTGTGCGTGAGGGCGGCCTGTCCTTCGACGAACACGATATCGTGGTCCGTTGCGACATCGAGCACCATGTCCTCGACGACGCCCGAGACGAAGTCAGCCGGAACCCGGTCGATGACGACACCGCGGTCCGAGCCGACGAGGATGCCGGTCTGACCCGTTGCGACCCAGCCGGCGTCAAGTCCGGCCTCGGTCGCCGCACGGTACAGTTCGAAGGTCGTCGTTCGCTTCCCGACCGCACAGTCGGTCCCCATCGTCAGGACAACATCTGCGTCGGCCTCGTCCCCGCGACCATCACCAAGGGTCAGGTCAGATACGGACGGCGGTTTCCGGACATCAACGAGGTCGACACCGTGTTGCTGGGCGCGCTCGGTCCAGACTGGGCGCTCACTCAGGAAGACATGCAGGCCAGAGACAACATCACAGCCGCGCTCCATCGCGCGCTGGATGGCCTCAACCCACGCTTCTGGAAGGTCACCGCCAGCGGGCGCGACACCGATGACAAGGACGGCCGCGTCCGGAGCCTGATTCAGCGCTTCGGTGACGGTTTCGACGACCGGCACGTCGTCAGCAGCCGACCAATCGAGAGCCGCGCCGGCGTAGGAGCTTGGACACGTCGAGTCCACGACGGCTTGCACGTCGAACAGCTCTCCGTGCATAACGATACCGTTGGCCGTCTTCCCTTCCGGGTGTCCGAACTCCCCCTCTGCGAGTACAATGGCGGGCGTGTCTTCGTCGTATTTTCGCCGCAAGTCCATACTGATGCACACCGCGGGCGTGACTGATAAACCAGAGCCTTACATGTGTGGCATCGTTACCGTCGATGGAGGACGACAACCCGTAATGAGAGCGAGACCACGTCCCAGAACCCAGAAAGAATGGACACTGACAGCTCCGATATGACCGCTGCTCGGTCCAGCGGCGGCCTCCAGTTGACGCTCGAACTGGAGCATCCTGACTGCTGGATGCGGGAAGTGACGGCGGCCACTGCGGCCAGACTGCTGGTTAACGCTGCGTACTTAGTCGACGGGAAGGTCAAGGCCCACGTCGTCGCATACGCTGAGTCGGCAGCCGCGGTCAAGGCGCTCGTTGCGGCGACCCGAGCGTCGGACCACACTCATGCAGTCACGGAAATGGATACCCGCCGTAGTTTCGGCGGGATATCAGCACCGGTAAACAAAGCGACGCGGACGCTCCTCGTCGAATACGGCCCCGAAGAGAGCATCCACGACGCGCTGGTCTCACACGGGTTCATGAATCAGGAGCCGATCCGAATCCGCGACGGAACCGAGTACTGGACAGTCGCTATCGACGAATCGCGAGCGACGATACAGGAGAAACTCGACGCCGTGTGCGCACAGAAGGACGCGACGATAACCGTCACACAGATCACGTCGGCGACCACCGGTAGCAGGGAGCGGGACGGACTGGCTGTCCGGCAACTTTCCGACAGGCAGCGGGAAGTGTTCGAACTAGCCCGCAAACGCGGCTATTACGACTACCCGAGAGCGGTAAGCGGAAGTGAGCTAGCCGACGAACTCGGTATCGCGAAGACGACGTTTCACGAACATCTCCGGAAAGTCGAGGCCACGCTTCTCGGTCCCAGCGGCACTGACCGAGACTGATGGCAGTAGAGCCGCGCAGGCCGTACGTTGATTCGGCATGTCTGTGGTCACAGAATCGGCGTCACACAGCTGCTCCTCGCTTGTGACGACAGGCGCGACTGAACGCTACTGTACCCCGAGTTCCGACTCCAGTTCATCGACAACGTCCTGCAGCATCGATGCGAGTTCATCGTTCGGCGGCAGCCGATACAGCGGGCCGGAGATGTCGAGTGCGCCGAGAACGCCGCCGTGTGGGGCGGTGACCGGCACGCCGACCGACCGAAGCCCCTCGACTGCCTCCTGGTCGTTCACCGAGTACCCGCGCTCTTCCGTGCGGGCGATGTCTTCCAGAAGCGTTTCTCGGTCGGTGACCGTGTACTCGGTCTCAGCGGGCAGTCCCCACCGGTCGAGAATCTCGTTGACTCGGGTCTCCGGCAACGCGGCGAGGATCGCCTTCCCGACTGCCGAGTTGTGCAGGTAGTAGTACCGGCCCACCTGGAACCCTTTCGACGGGACGTTAGCGACGACGTTGAACAGCGTTATCGCACGCCCGTACTCTTCGATGGCAAACGTGACCTCCTCACCACAGCTATCGGCGAGTTCGTGTGTTTTGCGACGGGCGACCTCGTACCACTCGTTCCGGGTTCGAGCGCCTTCCCCGAGGTGGAACAGTTTCATGCCGAGTCGGTACTGCTCGCCTCGTTTGACCAGATACTCCTGGTCTAGAAGTGTCTTGAGGTGGACGTGAATGGTGCTCGTCGAGAGGTCCAGCCGGTCCGCAAGCTCACTCATTCGAGCCTCCCCCAGCTCGTTTACCGCATCGATGATTGCGAGGGAGGTTTCGGTCGTCTGGAGACGACGACCGCTAGAGCTATCCATACTACTGTGAACTTGATACCGGTATAAAAAAGTCCGGTCATAGTGGAACAGATTCGGTGAATATTATTCCAGAATATGATGTCTATTGAGTGTCTGATTACCATAGGTTATATTTTGCAGAAATGTGCATGAAATTAGTATCCGTCCCTTCAATTTGGGCTATATACAGGGTCGATACGTCTCCCAAAATCCAGTAGAAGTGGACTTTTATATATTTACAGCGCTCGTGACGAGATGAGACTTTACCAGAGGCGGCTCCGATGATTTGTTACCGGTGAGTTAGCTATTATCATGAACTTTTGCGTGTGTATCTGACGAGGCACAGAATGTATGTCAGACACGGATAGTGGCGATGGGACAGAGATCGAAGAGATCTCCGGCCCGGATGTCGAAGCAATCGAGTTCTACGGCGGACGGTGGATGAGTGTCATTCCCATAGGGTTGTTTATTCTGTGGGCGATTGTCCAGAGTGGCCTGTTCGGTATCGGGGATACGACTGGACTCGTCGCGGGAATGCTCGTGGCGCTCATCGTCGGGATGTTCTTCGCCAAAGGGGACTGGAAGAACTACGCGAACACCATCTTCGATGGGATGACGAAGCGAGTCGCCGCGACGGCGGTCGTCGCGTGGCTCTGGGCAGGGATGTTCTCGAACACGCTCCAGGCAGGCGGCTTCGTCGGCGGGCTCGTCTGGGCAGCGAACGCGGCCGACGTCGGGGGCGCGCTGTTCCCGGCCGCCACGTTCATCCTCGCAGCGTTGTTCACGACCGGTATCGGAACCGGCTACGGCGCAGCAGTCGCCTTCTCGGCGCTGTTCTTCCCGGCTGGTATCCTGCTCGGTGCGAACCCGGTGTTGCTGTTCGGGGCAATTCTCTCCGGGGCCGTCTTCGGGGACAACCTCGCGCCAGTCAGCGATACGACGATCGTGAGCGCGGTGACCCAAGACGCTGATATTGGCGGCGTCGTCGCCTCGCGGTTCAAATACGCCGTTGTTGCGGCGGTACTGGCGCTTGCGGCGTACGTCTTCGCCGGAAACGCGATGAGCGGGCTGAACATCTCCCAGCAAGCACAGGACCTGTTCGTTCAGAATAGCGAACCAGCCGGACTGCTGCATCTCATTTCCATGCTCGTCGTCATCGTGACGGCAGTCATGGGCCGACACATTGTCGAAGCGATCTCGTGGGGACTCATCGTTGCGGTTGTCTTCAACGTCGTCTTCGGTCTCGCACCGCTGAGTGACGTGTTGCTGTTCAAGGTTCCCGAAACGTCAGCAGCCGCGAGCTGGGCCGGCGGACTACCAATCGCGGAAGTCGTTGCGGCAGAGAACGCCGGCGTCACCGGCTCTATTTACAACGGTGCAGCCGGCTTCTTCCCGCTAATCGTGCTCGTGTTGCTCATCGTCGCCGGGTCAGAGATTATGATCCGCGGCGGTGGCTTCGAAGCGATACAGGAATGGCTGCTTGAAAACGTCGCAACGGGCGTCCGAAAGGCCGAGACGACGATGGTGGTCGGCACCGCCCTCGTCAACTCGATGATCACGATCAACACGGCGGCAGAAATCGCGATTGCGCCGTACATCGCCCGCATCGGCCAGCGGTACAATATCAACAGCTACCGCCGGGCGAACATCCTCGACGCGAACACCTCGGCACTCGGATACATCTTCCCGTGGGGCGGTGGCGTCCTCATCGGCTTCGCGACGCTACAGGGTCTCCCGGGACAGTACGAGTGGTTCACCAGTGCGATGATTGTCAACCCCGTGCAGGTGTGGCCGTACGTCTTCCACGGCTGGTTCCTGTTCGGCGTATTCCTCGTTTCCGCGCTGACCGGCTTCGGGCTCGAGTACACCACTGACCGCAAATCCAAGGATGTGACCCGTCTATGAGTATGTTCAGCAAGTTCCTCACCGGGATGTCCTTCAGGTCGACCACGCCGACGTTCGAGGCGGGCGAAGAGATAGAAGTGTACGTCACCGAACTCGACGAGGAATCCGGCGAGTTGGTCGCACAGGTCGGCGAGACTCGCCTTCACTTCGAAAACGGCGAGGCAGATATCGTTGGCTGTCGTGTGCTCGCGAAGGTCGAATCGTTCGACGACGGCGAGCACCGCGGCCGTGTCACTCACAGAAAGACGCTGTCTCAAGGGTCGTTCTAGGAGTGCCACAGAGAGCCGAGCAGCCACTGAATCAGTATCGCGCGGTCAAATAAACCGATATAATACATTCACAACACTATGAGCAATTCACTATATTCCACAGCACGACAGGACAACCAGACGACTATCGTCCCCAGCACGGACATCGAAGCGACCGTCCAGATGGCGGACCTCGTTCCGGCCATCGAGGCCGCGTTCGCCGCATACGAAAACGACACGGCGCAGATGCCGCCGAAGTCCTACATCGACCTGCCACAGCACAACGGTGACTTCCGGTCGATGCCGGCCTACCTCGAAACGGACGACTGGGAAGCGTCGGGCATCAAGTGGGTGAACGTGCACCCGGACAACCCCGACGAGTTCGACCTGCCGACCGTGATGGGGACGCTCGTGTACACGGACCCCGAGAGCGGCTTCCCGCTTGCGGTGATGGACGCGACGACACTGACCATGAAGCGAACCGGTGCGGCCGCCGCCGTGGCGACGGACCACCTCGCCGTCGAGGACGCGACCTCGCTCGGCATCATCGGCGCTGGCGTCCAGTCCTACACGCAACTGGAGGCCATTTCCCAGGTGCGACCGATAGAGTCCGTCATCGTCAGCGACCTCGACGACGACCGTGTCCAGCGGTTCATCGACACCTTCGGCGACGAGTTCGACGTCCGAGCAGGCACGATTTCGGAGGCCGCCCAGTGTGACGTCCTGTCGACGGTCACGCCGGTCGAAGACCCCATCGTCACGCTTGAGGACCTCGGGGAGCACACCCACGTCAACGCCATGGGTGCCGACGCCGAGGGGAAGCAGGAACTCCACACGGAGGTCATCCGCGAGGCGACGCTCGTCATCGACGACTTCGAGCAGACGACCCACTCCGGCGAGATAAACGTCCCCTGGAGCACGGGCGATATCGACGAATCGGATATCGACGCCGAACTCGGCGAAATCGTCGTCGGGAGCGCGCCGGGTCGTGAGGACCTGTCCGGGAACACCGTCTTCGACTCGACCGGCCTCGCGATTCAGGACATCGCTGCCGCACGCATCGTGTACGAATCGCTGGGTGACGACAGCGGCCACCGCCTCGAAATGGTGTAACTCCGGCGACCGACATCGTCGCTTCGTCGTTCACTCATCGCTATCGAGTCGGGCATATGTAGATGTGGCACGCAGTTGTGGCCCGGAACGATTTATATGTGCCATACGACGAGGAGGTATGCGACGCGTCATCATCGACACGGACACCGCGGGCGACGACACACAGGCGATTCTCCTTTCCTGTCTCAGTGACCGAGTTACCGTCGAAGCTATCACGGTCGTCGCCGGCAACGTGCCCTTCGACAGAGAGGTCGAGAACGCGAAGCACACGCTCGAACTCGCCGATTCCCTCGACGTGCCCGTCTACGAAGGGGCGAGACAGCCGCTTCTCAAGGAGTTCGAACACGCGACGTACATTCACGGCGAGGACGGCCTCGGCGGGGACCGATTTCCGGAGACAGATATCGAATCGGCGGCAGGGTTTGGCCCCGACGAGATTGTCGACCGCTGTCGGGCGGCCCCGGGTGAAATCACGCTGCTCTGCATCGGCCCGCTGACCAATCTGGCGCTGGCGTACGCCCGCGAGCCTGAACTTCCGGAGCTTGTCGATGAGGTGTGGGTGATGGGCGGGAACGTCAACTGTGAGGGGAACGTCACTCCTGCCGCGGAATTCAATCTGTGGGTCGACCCCGACGCTGCCAAACGCGTGTTCAACGCCTTCGAGGTGACGCTCGTCGACTGGGGCGTGTGTCTTCGAGACGCAGTGTTTGGCTCCTCCGAGTTCGAGGCGGTGTCGGCGTTCGACACTGAACTGGCGTCGTTCTTCGAATCGGTAACCGAGCAGGCCCGGGCGTTCAACAGCGAGGGCCCCGATGACCCCGGATGGACGGCACTCCCGGACAGCGTCACCGCCGCGCTGCTGGCGTATCCGGAACTCCGCGAGGCGGTGTCGACGTACCACGTCGCGGTGGACGACCGCGACGGGCTCACCCGCGGGTACACCAGCGTCGACGTCAACGGCGTGACCGACGGGGAGCCGAACACGCACGTCGTGGAGTCCGTCGACAGCGATGCCTTCCAGTCCGTCATGTACTCGCTGCTCCAGTCCCGGGACCCTGACAGCGGCATCGCCGAGTGAGTCAGGAGCGGCGTCGAACACGATAGGAGCAAGATGTGTGTCGTAATTGCCGCTGTGGGAGACCTGTGGCGCCAGTCCTGTTGTCGCGTGCTGTCCCTGGTTTTTACTGGGGCCGGCGGGATGTCAGGGTATGACGCTCACAGACCGACTCGACCAGTATCTCCGGACAGCGGGACTCGAAGCCGTCTGGTTCGCCCGACCGAACTCCTTCGCATGGCTCACAGGGGGAGGCGACAATGTCGTCGACCGGGAGGGTGACATCGGCGTCGCCGCCGCGGGCTACGACGGCGACGGCGTACGGGTCGTCGCCAATAACATCGAAGCGCCGCGGCTCCGTGACGAGGAACTCGACGGCGATGTGACCGTTGCGACGTTCGACTGGCACGCGGAGTCACTGGCCGAGGCTGTTGCTGATGCGAGTCCGGCCCCGGCGGCGGCTGATTTCGATGTCCCCGGCTTCGAGTCAGTCGACGCCACACAACTCCGACAGCCGCTGACCGAGACCCAGATGAAGCAGTGCCGTGACCTCGCGCGAGACACGGCTGAAGCAGTCGAGGCTGTCGCGCGGAAAGTCGAACCCTCGCATACCGAACTCGATGTGACCGCGGTGCTTCGACAGAAGCTCGAAGGCCGGGGCATCGCCACGCCCGTCGTGCTCGTTGGCAGCGCCGAGCGGGCGCAATCATACCGCCATTACACCTCGACTGACACTGAACTCGGCGACTACGCGCTCATATCGGTGACCGTCCAGCGAGACGGGCTCCACGTCAGCACCACCCGGGCAGTCGCGTTCGACCCGCCGGAGTGGCTCATGGAGCGAACCCACAAGGCCGCCCGCGTCGAGACCACTGCGCTGGCCGCGACACAGGTGGTCGGTCAGGGTGGCGGCACAGCGGGCGACGTGTTCGACGCGATTCAGGACGCCTACGCCGCGGTCGGCTGGGAGGGTGAGTGGCAGAACCATCATCAGGGCGGCGCAACGGGCTTCGCCGGCCGTGAGTGGATCGCCACGCCTGGACATGAGGGCGAGGTCGCGTTGCCACATGGGTACGCCTGGAACCCGACCATCGACGGGACAAAGAGCGAAGACACGTATCTCGTCTCCGACGACGACATCGAACTGCTGTCCGGGACCGGCGACTGGCCGACTGAGACGGTTTCGGCGGTCGGCTACGACCTCGAACTGCCGCGACACACGGTGCTAGAGTTGTAGCGGTACTGGGTCCCCCATTGCCCGGCAAGGGTAAGCAGTTTACAACGGGTGTTGTATGAACCCGTGGATTTAAGCGACGTGTCAGGCTACCCCTGTGTATGACCGCAGCGCGCGCCTGGTGGAAGGAAGCAGTCGTCTACCAGATCTATCCCCGGAGCTTCAACGACAGCGACGGCGATGGCGTCGGCGACTTGCAGGGCATCATCGAGCGCCTGGATTACGTCGCCGACCTCGGCGTCGATGTCATCTGGCTCAACCCGGTGTATGACTCTCCCCAGAAGGACAACGGCTACGACATCAGCGATTATCAGACCATCTACGACGAGTTCGGGACGATGGCCGACTGGGAAGCGCTGGTTGAAGAGGTCCACAACCGGGATATGCGGCTCGTCATGGACCTCGTCGTCAATCACACGTCGGACCAGCACGAGTGGTTTCGGAAATCCCGCCAGCGCGACCCGGAGTATGAGGACTATTACATCTGGCGCGAGGGCGGGACAGATGAAGACGGCGACCCCGTGCCGCCGAACAACTGGGAGTCCTTCTTCGGGGGCTCCGCGTGGGAGTACGACGAGGAGCGCAGCGAGTACTTCCTCCACCTGTACGACACCTCACAGCCGGACCTGAACTGGCGCAACGATTCGGTCCGGACGGACATCTTCGACACCATCGAGTGGTGGCTGGAGAAGGGCATCGACGGCTTCCGGATGGATGTCATCAACCTTCTGTCGAAAGTCGAGGGGCTGCCCGACGGCGACCCGGACAGCGAGTGGGTCGGCGCTGAGCATTTCATCGACGGCCCGGAGATGCTGTCGTACCTGACGGCGTTAGACGAGGAAGTGCTATCGAACTATGACGTGATGACCGTCGGGGAGATGCCACAGCTCACCGTCGAATCGGCTCTCGAGTACGCCGACACAGACGGCCCGCTGGACATGGCGTTTCACTTCCAGCACACGAAACTCGATTACGCTGACGGCGAGCGGTGGTCTGTCGGTGACTGGAGCCTGCCGGAACTGAAGCGTATCATCGGCCGCTGGCAGGACGGGCTGGCGGCGGACGGCTGGAACACGCTGTACTGGGAGAACCACGACCAGCCGCGGAGCGTTTCCCGCTACGGCGACCCCGAGAACTATCGCCGGGAATCCGCAAAGCTACTCGGAACGTTCATCCTCACGCTCCGTGGCACGCCATACATCTATCAGGGGCAGGAACTCGGGATGACGAACGCCGACTGGGAGACGATGGACGACCTCCGCGACGTGGACGCGATCAACCACGCGCGAGAGTTACTCGACCGAGACGGGGTCGAGGAGTACGATGACGTGAAAGATATCGTCGGCTACCGGACCCGCGACAACGCTCGAACGCCAATGCAATGGGACGACTCGAAAAACGCCGGGTTCACCGACGGCGACCCCTGGATTCAGGTCAATCCGAACTACAGAGAGATCAACGCTGCCGACCAGCAAGCCGATGTGGATTCCGTCTACAGCTACTACCAGCGGCTCATCCAGTTGCGCGCCGACAGGGACGTGCTGGTGTACGGGGACTACACCGACCTGCTCCCCGACCACGAAACTGTCTTCGCCTTCACACGGTCGTTGTCGGCGGACTCGGGAACCGAGCGAATCCTCGTCGTCTTGCATTTCGACGACGCAACGGAGACCCTCGACCTCCCGGTTGAGTACGCCGATGCGACGCTGCTCGAGGGCAACTACGACTGTGACGACACGGACCCGGGAACGGTGACGCTCGCGCCGTACGAGGCTCGCGTCTACGAGCTATTCGACTGAGCACGTCCTCCCTCGCCTACTCCCAGCGTAACGGTCGTCACGAGGCACAGATTGAAGACTCGCCCGTTCCAGCACGTGATATGTATCTCGCTGACGAGACCTGGCCGGACCTCGACGACTATTTCGAGACGGAGTCGCTCGCGCTCGTCCCGCTCGGATCGACCGAACAACACGGGCCGCACCTCCCGCTGGCGACCGACCACCTCATCGGGGAAGCCTTCGCCCGGGAAGCCGCCGACAGGACTGGCTACCTCTGCACCCCGACGATCAACGTCGGCGTGAGTCCCCATCACAGGCAGTTCAACGGGACGATGTGGGTCGACGCGCCGGTGTTTCGTGACTACGTCGAATCGTTCACTCGGAATCTGGCGTACCACGGCATCGACCGGGTCATCTACGTGAACGCCCACGGTGGGAATATCGAGCACCTCCGGGAGGTCGGCCGCCGGCTCCGGGACGATGAAGTGCTGTACGCTATCGAGTGGATGTGGGACGAGAGCATCCCGGACCTCGTGGACGACCTGTTCGAGCAGAACGGACCACACGGCGGGCCGAAAGAGACAGCCATGATTCAACACCTGCGCTCCGAACTGGTTCACGACGACCGCCTCGAAGACGCACGGGACGGCGGGATTCCGAGCGTCGAGGCGGCAGAGACAAACAAATACGGCTCACGGACCTTCTACGACGCCGCCGATAACACCGACAACGGCGTTCTGGGCGACCAGACGGACGCGACGGCCGAGAAGGGCGCGGAGATGTTCGAGGCCGCGACTGAACAGCTTGTCAGGCTCTGTGAGTGGCTGGACGCGCAGGCGTTCGACGACCTCCTGCCGGAGCCACACGTCTAAGCCTGACGCCGTGGGAGCGAGTCCACCCGCTCACTTGGCAGGTGGCTTTTTGCGACGGGCGGATGTACGATGGGTATGGCCCTCCTCCTGTTTCCCGGTATGCCCGGCGCTATCGAACTGGGCATTCTCCTCGTCATGATGGGACTGTTTCTCGTCGTTCCCCTCGCACTCATTGTCGCCGCGTACCTGTTCGGGAAGCGCCGCGGCAGAGCCGAAGTGAGCGACCGAGCCGAATCCTGACCAATCGCCAGACGGCGGCCAATCGGCGCGTTACGGCCCTCTCGCCGCGAATCGACTCGTTTATCGGTCCCACCCTATGAGGGTGATGTGTGTCCCCACCGAGTCCCCATCCGGAGTCGCTTCGTAGCCGAGCGTTCGAAATAACGGTCGATGACGGACGAGAGACCTTCAACGCGCTCAGTATCGAGCACGCCGACTGTGAGACGGAGTGGATTATCTCCGACACAGTGTGTGCGCTCGAAAATATGCGGTAACTGTACGCTGTTGTGTTGTGGCGCTACGGTAGCGAACCGTACTGCGTCGGACCGCTGACCCGCTGTGACCGCACAGACGCTCTTCTTGTGCTTCACTCCGCAGAGAGCCGTCGCCAGACTGGCATGAACACACCGTAGAACGAGCCAAAGAACAGGACAACAGCAACGATAGCTAATTCGCGCCCCTCCACGCCGAAGACATCATACAGGGTTCGGAGAACGATGATAACCCCGAGTCCCCAGATAGCGAATGCCGTTTGCTCTTTCCAAGACATCCCCCCCTACGGAACACACGCTGTCTCCACAACAGACGGTATCAAACCCTGTGGTTCAAATACGATGGCGGAATGCCGCGTAGAAAGCAGTGCCACACGGCCCATGTCGTCAGACGGACCACTGCTAGACCAGATGATGTGGCCATGTCCGGCCAGACAAAAGTCCGCTACCCAGATTACTCCGTCGGAACAGGACCGGTCCCGAGGACATCTCGGACTGCACTCTCGAACTCCTGGCGGTCGGAGAAATACGGCACGTCGACGTCCTCAAGCACCGTTGCCAGTTCCTGCGGGCCGTCGGGCGTCCGAACCGTCGTGTCACCCTCGCGGTCGACGATAGTGCTGTGTTCGATGCCCCAGGTGAGCCGGGCCGAGACGCGGGCGAGTGGCGCACCGGTAACGTCGGGTCCGTCGCCGAGTTCGACAGCCGGCTCCTCCGCGTCCTCGCTTTCGTCGTCGCTCATACCCGAACAGTGCCCGTGGGTCCGATTAGTGCTTTCGGAACGGCTCGCGTATCTGTCGGACTGCGTACGCGCGTGCCCGCGTCATGCATCTGTCTGACGGGTAGTTTTATCGGATGTAGCAGTAGTGTACTGCATGACTAGTCTCACCGACGTGTACGAAGGGGAGGTTGGACGCGTCGCCTCGCGTCGCCAGCAACTCGTCGGGACGGCTCTGTTTCTCGTTGGTGTTGCCGGACTCGTCGGGGCAATCGCACTCGCAACAACCGCCGTCGGAAACAGATACGGGCTGGACGCTTACGCAGCCAGGCGAGTCGCCGGCATCATCGCCGGGCTCGGGCTGCCGTCGGTTATTCTCGGCGTGTTCGCGGTATTGCCGGCCAGTCGTCGAATCCGGTTGACTGCGCTCGGCGGAACAGGTGTCGCGGCGGGCGGCGTCGGCCTGTTCCAGTCGCTGTACCCCTACAGCTGGACCAGCAGCGACCCGCTGCTGGCACTGCTTACCGGCGTCGTCTACTTCGCTGGTATCGTAACGACGTTCTGGTGCCTGTTCGCGTCGCTTGCGACGTTCAAGACGCGAAACGACCCCGGTGGGACGGCACGCATGGAGGTGACCGAGGAAGGAACGATTCGCCTCGTCGAAGAAGCCCGAACGCTCCCGGGGCTGGGCGGCATCGGATTTTTCGGACAGGACCCGGACGGCACAGTCGAGACGCAGACGAATCGGCCGGGGACGGGTACCGAGGGCGCTGTCAGCGACGGCGGGACCGGACAGCGCTCGAACGATACACGCAGGGCCAACAGCCGCCGTCGGCAACCGACGGGGGACACGCAGTCTGACCGCAGCACGCGGTCCAATCGACAGTCGGGCAGCGGTACAGCGACGGAGCGACAGTCGGGCCGTCAGGCGAACACTCGTTCGAGCACCGGTCAGCAAACCACCGCCTCAAGTGGAGCAGACCAGACCGGCCCCTCCGAGAACACACTCGACCCGAGAATAGCTGAGGCAGGCCCGGAAGCAACGCCGTCGGCTGACGGCGGTACGGCGACGACGGGACGCGATGCGATTACCGAGACGGCGGTCCATCAGGGCGAACCAGACACATACTGCGGGAACTGCCGGCATTTCGAGTATGTGATGCAGGACGGCGACATCGAGCCGTACTGTTCGTTCCACGGCGAAGTCATGGACGACATGGAAGCCTGCTCGGCGTGGGTTCGAAACGACTGAGACGGTTGACACGCCGATTTTATTGTTCGTTCCACACTACACGGCAACACGGAGAGAGAACGGCCCGGGCGAAACCGGGTGTTTAACACGGTCGGCAAGCAAACGGTGGTACTACAATGGAGTTTTGCGACGAATGCGGTTCGATGATGAAAACGGACGACGAGCGCTGGGTCTGTGGTAGCTGCGGCTACGAAAAGGCTCGAAACGCCGAGGCCGAACAGGAGATGGCCGTCACCACGCAGGGCCAGGAGGAGTCGGAAGTCGTCGACACCTCCGAGGTCGATGCCGAAGACATGGGGCCGACGACGGGCGCTCGCTGTCCCGAATGTGGCAACGAGCGGGCCTTCTACGAGATGAAGCAGATCCGCGCGGCCGACGAGTCCGAGACTCGGTTTTTCACCTGCACCGAGTGCGAACACAAGTGGCGAGAGGACGACCACTGAGGCCAGCCCGTGCCCACTGACCCCGCGTACCCGGACGTACCCGCTGACCAGTTACGCGATGGCGGCTGGGAGCTCGTCGACGAGAGCGTCGAAACAGTCTTTCAATTACCGACAGCCCGCGTCGAGGGGGCGACGAAGGTGTACGATGCTGCCGAGACGCGTGAGGCCGTCCGGGACGCAATCGGGCTTGACCACCAGTGGCGGTTCTTTTTCGCGACCGCACTATCGTTTACCCCGCCGCTTGCGCCGGGCATCGGGCCGGCGATGATTCTCCCGACAGTCCGCTCAGAGGCCCAGTCAGCCTTCGCCGATGAACTGGCCGACAGGGGGTTCGAGTCCATCGAGCGCGGGCGGAGAGAACGAGTCCGCGTGGACAGCGGCGACCGAGCGCGGCTCCGGACCTACAGCGCCGAACTCGATCTCGAAGCGATCGACGCGACGCTGTCGATTACCGGCTGGGTTGGCGTCTGGCACGGCGACGGGTTCCGTATCGCCGCTGGGGCGTATCCCGACCGGTCGCTGGCGACCCTTTTGAGTGTGGAAAGTCCGCCTGAACCGCTCCGGCGGACGCCGTCGGACTACCGGGCCGAACTGCTTTCCCTCATTCGCGCCGTGGCGTAATCGCCAGGAGCGCGCCGTCGAGGAACAACTGAATCGGCCCGAGACCGAGTCGGTTTGCAAGCGAACTCGGAACGGCGTCCGCGCCGAGGCGGGCAACGGGCGCTCCGCGAACGCGGATTTCAGCCGTCAGTCCAGCAGCGGCCAGCGCCGCGGCGGCGTCCCGTCCTCCGACCAGTCGATCCCGCCAGAGATCGAGCGCCGCCCCGAACGACGGGAAGTCGACGGCGACGAGGTCGTCGTATCCGCGGACGGTGAACGCGACCCCGTCCCGCTCGACGGTCAGGTCGGCGTCGACGAGGAGGTCCGGCTTTCGCTCGATCAGGTCGAACAGATCACCGACCGCCTTCGTCGTGGTGACCACTGTCAGTCGTTGTCGCGTGTCGTGATAGTCAGCGTGCCGTCGACCCGCCAGCGAGCGTGCTCGGCGTCCTCGCCGGCCTTGCTCGGGACATCGACTTCCATGTCGTCGAAGTCGTACGTTATTTCGGCATTGCGGCCAGTCAGGCGGTCGTAGAGCCCGATTGCGAGGTCTGGCCAGGTTGTCGTCTCCATCGGCGTCTCTGATTCGCTCATGCAGTATACCATACGCACTTCTACATGTTTAAAGTCGACCCCAACAACAGGGGGTGAGCAGACCGACGGAGGCCGTCAGGGCCGCCGCGCGAATGTCAGGTATCCGGTGTGACCGACGCCACCGGTCGATGGGCGGGAGCCGCGGTCGTCGAAGTCCATCTCCCGCTGGATGGTGTCAAGCGTTTCGACGCCGTCGAGGCCGACCTCGGTGGCCGTTGCGACGACTTCGCGCGTGTTCTCCACGAACGGGGAGTACACCGCCAGCGACCCGCCGCGGTCCAGCAGCGTAGGCGTTCGCTCAACCACGGTCGGTGCGTCTTCGGTGTCGAGTGTCAGCACGTCAAAGCCCGAGAGGTCGTCGAGGTCGTCCGTAATGTCACCGGTCCGGACCTCGACGGTATCAGCGACGCCGGCGATCTCCATGTTCTGGCGCGCTACCTCGGCGAACTCTGGGTCCTGCTCGTAAGTAACCACGTCAGCGCCGATACGGCCCATGTACGCGCTGAGGATGCCGGTCCCGGTCCCGGCATCGAGGACACGGTCCGCAGCGGCTACCCCGGTCTTGCCGACGACCAGCCCCACGTCGCGGGGCATCATCGGCGCGCCGGTGCGTTCGAGGTGGGTAAACAGGTCCGGGCCGCGGAGTCGACGGACGGTAAAGCCGGTCCCCAGATGCGTCTCGACGACATCGCCCGGTTCCACGTCTTCGGGCACTTCCAGAATGCCGAGGTCGGATTCGAACCGCTCGCCGGGGTCCAGCAGGTACTCGCGGTCTTCGTGGACGAAGAGGTACGCCACGTTACTCCAGTTCGTCGACCGCGTCCGCGAGGTCGCCGTCGTTGGCTTCGAGCGCCTCTCGCGCGGTGTCTTCGTCAACGCCGGCCCGCATCGCGACGAGTTCGACGTCGTCCTCGTCAACGCCGGCGTCGCTGCCGCTCTCGTCGGCGTCGTCGGCCGCGGCCGAGCCTTCGCCGGAGCCGAGTTCGCGGCTCTCAGGCTCGCCGACGACCTGATACGTTTTCTGGCCCTGGGCTTCCATGAGCTGGACCTCCGCGTCGTCGAAGACGAGTTCCTCGTCAGGTGTGCGGATAATTACTTCCTGCGCATCGATGTCCTCCATGTCGATGCCCATCTGTTCCATCATCTGCTTCATCTTGCGCGGGTTCATCCCGCCGCCTCCGCCAAACATACGTAGGACTGGCGGGGCAGGGCAGAAAAGCGTAGCGACCCGGACTCGGACCGACGTTTGTCGCGGGACAGGCCCGTCGACCGGACGAAACCGGCACACACCCACGGCTTCGTAACGATTCTAAGGCTCGCCCGTGCATCTCCGCCGTGTCACTGCTGTCGATCTTCGCCACGGCGATCCTCCCGGTCGTCGCCGTCGCTGCGGCGGGCTTCGCGCTCGGCCGACTGCAAGGCACCGACCCCGACGCGCTCAACACCATCACGGTGTACGTCCTCGCACCGGCGCTCGTCGTCCACAGCCTGACCACGTCCTCGCTGGCCGGTGACACGATTCTGAGCGTCGTCCTCGCCGTCGTGTTGTTCACCGCCGCAATGGTCCTCATCGCAGAGGGTGTCGGTCGCCTCACGGGCCACTCGGAACCCTTGCTGGGCGCGTTTGTCCTCGTGTCTATCTTTCCCAACACCGGGAACTACGGCATTCCACTGGCGGATTTCGCCTTCGGTGCGACGGGGCGGAGCACGGCCGTCCTCGTGACCGCACTGCAGGGCGTGTTGCTCTACACCGTCGGCATCTACATCGCCGCGCGGGGCAGCGGCGGCAGCCCGCTGGCGGATATGCGTCGCGTGTTCGGTGTGCCGCTCATCTACGCCGTCGTCGTGGCGCTGGCACTCCGGTGGGTCGGCGCAGTACCGCCGACGGAGTCGACAGTGATGCAGACGCTGGAACTGCTTGGCAACGCGTCGATTCCAGTGATGTTGCTCATCCTCGGGATTCAACTCTCGAACGTCGACGGGAACAGCGACTTCCAGTCCGTCGGTATCGCCAGCGCATTGAAACTCCTGCTCGCGCCAGTGTTCGCGTTCGCCGCAGTGCTCGCAGTCGGGTTCCAGAACCAGACGGTCGCGCGGGTCGTCGTGCTACTGCTGGCGACGCCGACCGGCGTGACGACCATCATCCTCGTTGGCGCGTTCAGCCATGGGACAGGGGACCAGTCGCCGAGCGAACTCGTCAGTGCAACGGTGTTCCTGACGACCATCGCAAGTGCCGTAACGGTCACGCTGCTAGTGTGGCTACTGCAGTCGGGACTGGTGCTGTGACTACTCTTCCCAGTATATTCTGATCTCGTCAGCGGTAATATCGACAAAGTGATTCGAGCCGCTGCTGACCGCGAACCGACCGATATTCCGTTCGATAGTCCGGCTGGGACCGCCAGCGACCGCGACGGTAATCGTGTATGTTCCGGTCGCACCGATGGTCGGGTCATACTCGACGGACTCGCCGGCAACCAGCGTCTCCGTCTCATCGAGCACCGTCGCTTCGTCCCGTGTGATGGTGAGTGTGACAGTCTGTTCACTGTCCGTGTCGTTGTCGATGATAAACAGGATCGGGTCGTCGGGGGCGGGCGTTACTGTCGGTGTCGGCGTGTCCTGCGGTGTTTCGGTCACGGGTGCTGTCGACTGTTCCGCTGGCGTCGCTGTGGCTGTCGGTGTCGTCGAGCCGTTCGTCGCCGTGTCGTCACCGGGCGCAACACAGCCGGCGACTGTGGAGAGCGCGAGCGCGGCGAGGAGGGTGCGGCGGCGCATATCGCTCGTCCCGACGGGAGCAGGAAATGCTTTTTGTCATACGGGATGGTGTCGAGCAGGGCCGGAGAGTCCCAACCCCGGGGTCGGCACGTACCGGGCGGTCACGACGCCACTCCGTCTCAGTCCTCTGCACCCTGCCGGACTTTCACGGCCATCCCCGTCTCGAAGTCGTCCATGCCGCTGCCGGGCAGTTCCGCGCGGCCGACGGCGAGCAGATAGCCGTCTTCGTGGACGACGAGGGCTTCGTCGCCCGGACGGAGGGCGCTGTCGGCGGACTGCACAAACTTCGCGAAGGCGTTGCGGCCCTCGCGGATGAACGGCTCGCTCTCGTCGCCAACGACCACGCGGTGTCGCGGCCCGTCGAATGCATCAAGGAGCTGGTTCCCGCCGGCGAGTCCGAGCCGAAAGCGCCCGTCGTCGCCGTACGTAGCGATCCGGCCATCCGTGGCATGGACCTGCCGCGGACGGCCGGAGCTGGTGTGTGTTACGTCGAGGGTATCGGGACCTGCGAACAGCGCCGTCCCGCCGCCACCGCCGAACTGGTAGTCGGCTGCACGCCGGAGCCCGCGGAACTCATCGTCACTCATTGCCCGTGTTCGATGCCGGGTGATAAACCGCCTTTCGGTTCCGTCCGTGCCACTATCCAGTGGAATCCGAAACGAAATGTGTGCCAGACCGTGGCTGCCCGAACCACGGCCGACAGAAATTGTGTGGCGATGTTGAGTGCCACTCCCCCCGGTCCGTTCCGAATCAGCGGTCCGGCCCTCTGGGTGACAGACTCGAACCGGAATGCCAGTGGTTCGCTCCGTCACTCGCCCCGGCCCGAGTGTGCGGGGCGTGTGCCTCTGTATCCAATCCGTGTCGGAGGTCCGACGACGATGCCTGGAACTGCAGTGGGTCTCTATCTCGCGCCTGGTCCGTGACGAGCAGCCGCGAGGGTGTACCGACACGCCTCAACACGTGGCAACATGCTGTCGCTATGACCCAACTGGTCGGGGGCACTACGAGGGGATGTATGTACTGCTTCAGTTGTGCAGGTGGGCCCGAAATACCGTGCTGCCGAGCTGGAGCGGTGGCGTTTCGCAGGAGAAATATGGGTATTGCTGTCCTGTCCCATACTTTCCTCCATCGGTTTTGGGGAAATTTATACCGGATGACTTCTTAGGGATTGGTGATATGGCTACAGACACGCGAAAAGTAATGCTGGGCGCTCTGCTGCTGGCGATCAGCAGCGTGCTCATCCTTGGTACAGGGGCAATCGACATCGGCATCCCGGCCGCTGCCGGAGCGCTGGCTGCGCTGGGGCTGGCCGCCGGAGCGCTCCTCGTTGGAACGTCAGAAGACGGTCGCCCGGTCTAACCGCCGAGAGAACCTTTTCCTTCGACAGCAACCCAAACACCGTAGCTGTAGGCCCGTCGAACCGCAGAAAACCGCGGGAGAATGTCGGTTACGTGGGTGAACAGCAGTGGACAGAGCGGCGGAGCGACCGCCCAGACACTGATTCGGCTACAGCAGGAACCGGTCGGAGTCGTCGCTCATGTCGATAAATCCATCAACGGCCGCTTTGAGGTCTTCGGAGGACGACTCCTCGAATCCCATCGCTTCGACGCGACAGCCCTCGTGGCGGAGATATCGACACACGCGAGCGAAATCCCCGTCGCCGGTACAGAGCACTACTGTATCGACGTGATTCGCCAGCGAGACGGCGTCGAGGCTCATCCCGACATCCCAGTCGGCTTTCTTCGACCCGTCCTGAAACGTCTTGATGTCCTTGATGCGTGTCTCGAAGCCAATGTCGACGAGCGCTTCGAAAAACGACTCTTCTTCGGGCGAGTCCGCTCGGATGACGTAGGCGATAGCACGGGTCAGTTCGCGGCCGTCAACGGCCTCTTCCAGTAGTGCCTCGTAGTCGATGTTCCGCGAGTAAAGACTCCGGGCAGTGTGATAGAGGTTTTGCGCGTCGGCCAGTACGGCCACGCGCTGTCCCGGCTGGGAAACTGTCATATCAGGTATTGGCTATCGGCCCGAATATGCTTTCGGGATACAAACGTGAAACAGCGGGGTAATTATGCCCCAACTAACCAGTTGTTGTCGGTTCAGCAGTTCTATCCGTGCAGAGAATATATCAATACAGCAACCGGACATCCGGGCAGTGCAGCCGGACGATTTATTAAATCAGCCGTCTGTCAGTATGTGTAATGACAATTCAGCGAATGTTATTTCGTGAGCCAGACGGACGGCAGAAGGGGCTCCGTTTCTCACTCTTCTCGTTCATCTGCATCCTTGGGTGGGTGTATTTCGGTATTGTACTCGACGGCCCTCACAACATGCTCTTTTTGGGTATCGCGTTTGCGTTCTCTGGGTTCGCGGAATTCCTGCCCCCGAATCGACGACGTTCAGCGGGAGTCCTGCGAATGCTCGGCCTCGGGACGCTCGTTGTCTTCGTTATTCTCCTCATCTCGGTTCCAGAATCAATCTGGGGCTGAGCGCGAGGAAATGGGTTTGACCAATATGCACGTCTACTGACCGGTTGTTTCAGGCAGTACTCAGCTTTACAGGTGCAGTCGCGCCGTCCCCGATTCGATAGCGCTTCGAACACACTGTGAACGGCGACCGCAAGAACACAAAAGCTAAGTCGGTCACACGCAGTTACTCGACCATGCGACGACGCCGTCAGTCCGGAACCGCTTCATGGCTCCCCGGTGAGGGCGTCGTCCGCGCAAAGCGCAAGCCGACGTTTTAGCGACTCGTGGCGGACGTGGCGACTCCGTCTCGGGTCAGGTCGTTTGACACACAACAGCCGGCGGTATCGGCCGGCTACCGCACCGTTTCCGACTGGACAACCGAACCCACAGCGACACCAGACACACAGCAATGACAGCGATTGACTTCCACGGCGTGTTCCCAGCGATGTGCACGCCATTCCATCAAGACGGCAGTATTGACTTCGAAACACTCAGAGACGACGCCCAGCGGCTCGAATCCGCCGGCGTGGACGGACTCGTGCCTGTCGGCTCGACCGGCGAATCGGCGACGCTCTCCCACGACGAACACATCGAGGTTGTCGAGGCGGTCATCGACGCCGTCGACGACGTGCCAGTCATCGCCGGCTCAGGGTCGAACAACACCAAGGAAGCACTGGAGCTATCGCGGCGCTCCGCCGAGGCCGGCGCTGATGCCCTGTTGCTCATCTCGCCGTACTACAACAAGCCCGAACAGCAGGGGTTTATCGACCACTACACGACCCTAGCCGACGCTGTCGACCTGCCACAGATCGTCTACAACGTCCCCTCGCGGACGGGCCAGAACATCGAGCCGGACACGGCGGCCGAACTCGCGTCGCACCCGAACATCCGCGCATACAAGGCCGCGAGCGGCGACATGAACCAGATTTCCGAGATCATCGAGCGCACACGAGACGAGGACTTCGCGGTGCTGTCCGGTGACGACGGGATGACGCTACCGATGCTGTCAGTCGGTGGAACTGGTTGTATCTCTGTCTCGGCCAACATCGAACCGGAGCGCACCTGCGCCATGGTCGGGGCGGCGCTGTCTGGCGACTTCGAGCGAGCGCAAGCGATTCATCACGAACTCGGGCCGCTGTTCCGCGCGATGTTCGTCGAGACCAACCCCATTCCGGTCAAGGAGGCGATGCGAATCCGGGACTACGGCCCAGCACACCTCCGCTCGCCACTGACCCGCCTGTCCGACGAACACCTCGACCACCTGCGTGACGTGCTCGCCACGCTCGAAACCGAAGACCTCGAAGACGAGTACGCGGAGGCCGAGCGATGACGCGAGTGGCGGTCAACGGCGTCACCGGCCAGATGGGCGGGGCCGTCATCGAGGCCGCCACCGACAGCGAGGTCGTGGTCGGCTTCGCGACCAGCGACACGGATACGGTTGACGACGTCCCGGTCGTCCACCCGGCCGAGGCCGCCGCTGCGCTCCGGGAGTACGACGTGGACGTTGTGGTCGATTTCGCCGTCCCTAATGGTGCGCTGACCGTCGCCGAGGCCTGCGTCGAGGCGGGCGTCCCGATGGTTGTCGGAACCACCGGCTTCGACGAGGACGGGCTGGCCCGCCTGCAAGACGCCAGCGAGGAGATTCCGCTGCTGAAAGCCACGAATTTCTCACAGGGGATTCAGGTCCTCCAGCGTCTCATCAGCGAGGCCGTCGGCACGCTCGACGACTACGACCTCGAACTCATGGAGACTCACCACAACCGCAAAGTCGACGCCCCGTCGGGAACGGCCAGCAGCATCCTCGACGTAATTCAGGAAGAGCGCGACGTGGAACCAGTGTACGGCCGCGAAGGGCACGCCCCGCGTGAAGACGACGAAATCGGCGTGTTCGCTCGCCGGGCCGGCGACGTTCGCGGGGAGCATGAACTCGTACTGGCCGGCAATGACGAAGTCCTCTCGCTCTCCCACCGAGCCGAGGACCGCGGCGTGTTCGCCGCCGGCGCACTCGATGCGGCGGCGTGGCTCGTCGGCCGCGACAGCGGATGGTACGAGTTCGGCGACGTGGTCGACGCGTAGAACCGCGAGAAATACATACCTGATTATACGTCCTTGTATACTTCGGCCAATATTAGAATCAGCCTTATACGTCTCTCTACGCAACGAATTTGTATGGCAACAAAGCAATCTGTCCAACTCCCCGCGTCCGATTGCCCCCACTGTGCGGCCTCCTTCGAAGCCGCGGCACCCCAAATCAGCATGTGCCCCGAGTGTGGTTACATTCCGGGGCACGGGTCAGACTGAGGCAACACGCCGCTGACAGACCTGAGAGGCAGGATACTGGCTGAAGCGGACGAATTCACCCGCGACCCGGTTTCGCCGCACGTCTTCCGGGCTATCGCACCGAAACGAAACTGCAAGCAGCGAAGATTATTGCCGGTAGGGCGACGCTGCGTGGCCTACAGTTGCTCGAAGGTCCACTTCTGGTTGTCGCCGCCGACGTAGCTGTACTGTTGGACGTTTGCGCCGTCGCTGGTCGAGGCGGCTTCAACATCCAGCGCTTTGCCGCTGTGGCGGGCCAACAGTCGGTAGCTTCCGTCGGCGTTCTCCTCGATAGCCCACTGCTGGTTCTCACCGCCGGCATAGGCGTACTGCTGGACGTTCGCGCCGTCGCTGGTCGAGGCGGCATCGACATCCAGCGCCTTGCCGCTGTGGACCGCTTCCAGTTTGTAGTAGCCGTTTCCGAGGTCGGTGACGACCCACTGCTGATTGTCGCCACCGCTGTACTCGTACTGATGGACGTTCGCGCCGTCACTGGTCGAAGCGAACTCGACATCTAGCGCCTTGCCGCTGTTGCGGTTCCGGAGGACATACGCCTCACCGGAGACGATGTCGTTTCCGTCGCTGCCGTCGGACGGGAGGATGCGCATAGCGGTCCCGCCGCCCGCGCCCATGGAGATGCTGACGCTGTCGCCAGCCGAGACGTTGTAGTCGCTGATAACGACTGCGGTCGGGTTGTTGTCCACGTCGGCCTCGGCGGCGTCGGCGTACTCGGTGACCGTCCAGCCGTCGGACTGACTCGACAGGAAATCGAGTGAGACAGTCAGGTCGCGGGCGGTGCCGTCGGTCATCGCCCCGAGGTACCACTCGTCGCCGCTCCGTTTCGCCGTCACGATGTAATCGCCAATCTGGCCGTCGACGGCGACCGTTTCGTCCCAGCTCACGGGGACGTTCTCGATGTAGTCGAACTCCGGCTCGGTGTCGTAGTTTTCGGCCGCTGCGACGCTGTCGCTGAAGTTGCTGTAGGCGGCCGGGAACGGTGCGCCAGCGCCCTGGTCGGTGACCCCAACGGTGTTGAGGTTGAAACCGCCGACATCGTTCGACCCGAGCTTGATGCCGATACGGTTCGTGCCCGCGTCGAGGTCAACAGACACTGTGTGGATATCCCAGGTGTCCCAGTAGCTCGTGAACGACGGCGCGAGCGTCTGTTCTGTGCCGTTAACGACGAGCGTTGCCTCGGGACTGCCGTTGTCCTGAACCGCTGTCGAGTTGTCTTCCTGATCGGCCGCGTAGCGCAGATGGAGGTCGTAGGTCCCGGCGCTGGGGATGTTTTTTACCGTGAACCGGACCGTCGCGCCGTCGGGCTCCCGGTTCGGGTCGACCGGGACGTAGTGCGCGCCGAAGGCGTTGCGCCATCTGTCGGCCGTAATCATGCCGTTGAGGGTGCCCGAGGGTGCCTGGACGAACTCCCCGACCTCGAAGGACTCGTCGACGTAAGCTTCCATCCGGTCGGCAGCCATCTGGATACCGCCCAGATAGTTCGGGTACATCGCGAGCTGTTTGGCGCGCGTGGTCTGAATCTGGTCGCCCTCGCTGTCGTTGAACGTGATGTCGAAGATGCCGGGCTGGTAGCTCGTCGGCCCGGCGAGCATCCGCGTGAACGGCAGGAGAACGTGGTGGTCGCGGCCGACGTTCGACCCCAGCGAGCCGAACCCGTCGTACTCTTGGGCCTTGACGACCTCGCGAGCGGCGACGTTGGGGTACGTCCTGATTTCCCCGGTCGGTTTGATACCCTCGTGAATCTCCAGCATCTGCCGGTTCGAAGCGGCTTCCTGGATAACGAGTCGGTGGTGGTTGACAGAGCGCTGGCAGTGCTGGTTGTGGCTCACCGTCGTTGAGTCGCTCGAATCACCGTACAGCCCGGGGTCGTTGACGTACCCGTTCTTGATTGAGCGAATCCCCTCGTTCTCGTAGCCACTGAAGATGCCGTCGTTCTGGATTTCGTCCTCGTAGTTGACGAGGTTCCCCGACGTCTCGTCGTGCATCGTCATCTCGACGGGGTTCGAGAGGCTGGCCCCGTAGCTGGTGACCTCGGGCACGTCGAAGTCCGGGTAGGACTCGGTCACGCCCATCTCTAGGTCGGTCCCGTCTTTGTTGGCCCCGTAGCTGCTCCACCCCTTATTCCAGCCCTCCGCGAGCACGCTGTCTATGCCGTGTTCACTGGAGAAGGCCATGTAGCGTTTCATCCGCTCGGTCCGGGCCCCGTGGATGTACTCTGCGGGGTTGTTGCCGTTGTTCTCGATTTCGCTGTCGCTCTTGTACTCCCAGTTGGCGCTTCCGGCAATCATCGTCCACCAGATGCCTGTGTACTTGCGGCCGTTCTCCAGCCAACTTGTGTCGACAGTGCCGTCGGAGTTCGTCGGGAACACGCTCCCGTCCAGTGGGTCAGCGAGCAGCGGAACCAGCTGTGATTCGACGAGGTCGCTCGGCGAGGTCCCGAGTTGGACGGTTCGCCACGGCGTGACGTGTGGGGCCGACGCCGACACCTTGTTGCCGTCCGGCAGCGGGGCCAGGTCGACGGCCATCTCTTTGCTCCCGCTGTCGGACTGTGCGGCAAGCGCCATCGTCGCGTAGTCCTCGAGGTTCGACTCGTGCACGCTGAGATACGTGCCGTCGCCGGCCTGCATCGTCACCGGCGTGTGTGCGCCGGCCCGCTTGACGTTGTTGTTGGGACTGGTGCCGTCGTCCGTCTCGATGACCTTGTCACCGGCCGGGATGGCACTCAGCGAACTCTCGGTGTACTCCTGTTCGAAGCGCGGATTCACGTACTCGTTCTCAATCCACCAGGCCGTGTAGTCGCCGCTGAAGTTGAACTCCGTCGTCTCGGAGCTAATGGTGAAATCGCCGAAGTCGCTGTCGAATGCGACCCGGAAGCCAAGCCCGTCGTTGAACACCCGCACCTCGATGTTCGCCGAGCGGCCGGGACTCGCCGTTTCCTCCAACCCCAGCCGGAGGAAATTGTAGTCCTCTGATACCGTTTCGAAGTCACCCCATTCGGGCTCCCACGTCTCCGTCTTGGTGCCGCTCTCGCTGCCCGTGACGGTGATGTCCGGTCCGGACCCGCTGACGGCCGTGCCAAACGCCGCCTGGTTCGCGAACTCGAACCCGATGGGAGACGGGTCGATGTACGTCGTCCCGCCGAACGCCACGTCGTACTGTGGGACGCCCGTGGACACGTCGACGGTCACCTCGATTGCGCCATCCGGAGACGCCACGCTCTGAACGTCGGAGTTGTCGCCGGAGGTCACCTGCGCAGCGATTCCTTCGGGAACCTCCATGGAGTAGGCTGCTGCCGCTACCAGCCCTGAGATGCCACTGAGGAAGTCTCGTCGATTCACCGAACGGTCGTGCCAATCGCCGTCAGTCATCCGGGTTGTAAATTTACAATAATCATAATAAACTTTTTTCTGGGTTAGTTGACACCCCCCGTCGGCGAGTTTAGCGTGCCGAAAATTGCCGGCTGCCAGCACGGCCCAGAGACAGAGATGTGCCGGGCGAGGACTGCGGTCGAAAACCACGATAAGTAATAGCGTCCATGAGAGATAGTTGGTCATGAGTTTGCAAGCAGATGTCGAAGCCCTCTGGGAGCGGAAACAGGACGGCCTCTCAGCGACCGACGCGACTGACGACCATCTCGACGTACTTGCGGAGTTCCTCACGGCGCTGGAAGCCGGTGAGGTCCGCGCCGCGGAGAAGTCCGGCGGCGAGTGGGAGGCAAACGCCTGGGTCAAACAGGGGATTCTGCTGAACTTCGGCCTCCGCGAGACCGTCGTTCGCGAGTACGGCAGCGTTGACTACCACGACGTGCTCCCGCTCCGGGAAACCGCGGACCTCGGCGAGCGCGGGACTCGCAACACGCCGGACGGGACGACCATCCGCCGGGGCGCGTACCTCGGCGAGGACTGTATCATGATGTCGCCCTCCTTCGTCAACATCGGGGCGTACGTCGGCGACGGCACGCTCGTCGACTCCTGTGATACCGTCGGCTCCTGCGCACAGATCGGCGAGAACGTCAAACTCGGCGCAAATACGCTTATCGGCGGCGTGCTCGAACCGGTCGAAAACGCGCCGGTTATCGTCGAGGACGAGGTGTCGCTGGGCGCTGGCTGCCGTGTCACCAGCGGGTTCGTCGTCGGCGAGGGGTCTATTGTCGGCGAGAACACGCTCCTGACACCCCGGATTCCGGTGTACGACCTCGTCGAGGATGAAGTACTGTACGGCGAACTGCCCCCGGAGCGGCGCGCGTTCCAGCGCTTCGTCGACTCCTCGGTCGGTGAGAACGACCTGATCCCCGGCGGGGCGTACAAGCCTGCTGTCGTGGCGACCGATGTGGAGGAGGAGACGCTGGAAGCGACAGAGAGAGAAGACGCGCTTCGGGAGTAGCGAGGCGCGAGCGCCTCGAACAACGAGCGGGGAACGGAGTGACCCGCGAGTAGCGAGGTTCTGAGCGAAGCGAAGAACCTCGGCGGAACGGCGACCGGAGGGAGCCGTGGAGCAGCGAGGGGTACGCGAACCGCGGCTCTCGACAGAGCAACCGTCGTGAGCCGTGAAGTATCGTCTCCGGGTGACGGTGGGTATCGTCACCGGATATGTTGCTATGGCCGCGCGAACAAGCACTCGTTACCGCGGCGTGAACAATCGTCTATATATTTGTTACCATACTACAAACCATGTCGCATGAGCCAGAGACATACCGTCTCTCGCCTCTCTGCGGTGACGAAGTACAGATGGGTCGCTGGCGGTGTGAGCGGGCTGGTCGCTGGCGTCGGCATGGGCGTCGTGTTCCACGCCGGAGCGAACCTCATGCCGTTTATCGGGGCGCTGTACGGCTGGCCGACCGTGGTCGGCGGATGGGTCGTCCACCTGTTGAACAGCGCCCTCGCCGGCCTGCTGTTCGCGTTCGTCGTTTCCCGGCCGGTGTTTCACAGCCAGATCGAGTCCGTCGGGGAGAGCGTCGCGGCCGGCGTGGTCTTCGCAGCCGCGATTGGTCTGCTCTCGACAGGGTTCTTGCTCCCAGTCTCGATGAGTGCGCTGGGGGTCCAGTCGTTCCCGGAGCCGCTGGTCCCGCTGCCAGGTATGCTCGGGAGCGTCCTCGTCGTGGCGTCGGTCGGCGTCGCCCACCTCGCCTACGGGCTGCTCCTCGGCTGGACCTACGCCGCGGCCAGGGGTCGCAGGGCTCCCGACAGCGTGGCGAGCGAGGCGTGACCGTCGTCGCAACTCCGTCAGCCGGCGTTCACGCCGCGGCGGTGTCGCCGGCGTTCTCATCAAGCGTCGTTTGCCGGCCTCCAGATGGCTCCGCGCCGCGGTTTCGGTATGACTCTTGGAGCGTGAGCGCCAGGGCACCGAGGCCGAGCAGGAACGCGACCAGTTCGAGCAGGCCGCCAAGGACTGGAATCGCGCCGAGGAGAGCGAAGCCGACGAGGCCGACGACGAGCGCGAGCCAGCGGTTTTCCCGGTCAGCGAGCGAGAGCGCCCACGACCCGATGGCGAACTGGCCGTAGACGACCGCGACCCACGCCGTGACCCCGAAGGCGACGGCACCGACGAGCGAGAGCGGGATGCCGACGATGGTGAACAGGAGGACAACGAGGACGACGGGAACGGCGACGAGTGCCAGCAGGCCGACGCCGCCGGACTTGGCCGGGCGCTCCGCGACGTGGCCGGCGACGCGCGCCGAGAACGACGGGAAGATAGCCAGTAGGATCGCGCCCAGCAGGAGGTTCACGAACAGACCGTAGACGACGCCGACCCACGACGGCAGCGCGAACTCACCGAACTCCGGACCGGCGCTGGCGCCGATGCTTTCGTCCCGGACCACACTTCCACCGACCGCGGCCTCGGGGGCGCGGGTGAACGTTGCGGCGTCGTAGCGGACATCGCCGCCGACCGACGCCGTCGGCCCGAGGACAAACTCCTCCGCGCCGGCTTGGACGGTCCCGTCGACTGTCCCGCGAAGCGCGAGGTAGCTCGCGCCCACATCGAGGTTTCCGTCGATCTGTGCCGTCTCACCGATCTCGACTGTGCCGCCGGCGACGCTCACGTCGCCGCCGACGGTGCCGTCGATACGGACGGTCCCCGCTGCAGCTTCGATGTTGCCGCCCACCTCGCCGGTCTCGGTGACGTGGACAGTACCCGCTGCGGTTGCGATGTCGCCGGTCACCGTCCCGCGGACGATGACCGTTCCGGCGACCCCCTCGACGCTGTCGTACGTCTCGTCAGGTCCGATGACTATCGTTCCACTTGCTCCCTGATACGACTGCGCGGCGACGGTACCAGTCACAGCTGAGAGCAAAACGAGCGAGACGACCGCGAGCGTCGCGACCCGGATGCCACCGCTTGAAAGTCTGGAAGACATACGGCCCGATTATATTGGAAAGATAATAAATGTAGGTTGATACTATCGGGCAACGAGAATACTACCCAAGGAGTGTGAATCGGGCTGTACCCGTCCGATCCAAGCGGTCGGTTCGAAACGCGGCGGTGTCGTCGCCAGTGGAGGAGATGACGCTGGAAACGACGAGGACAGGAGCCACACTCAAAGTGTGGCGGAAGCGCGCGAAGCACCGGAACTCAGAACGTGGGCATCGGCTGCTGGGGCTGGACCCGAGCGAGTATTTCTGTATTGACTATCCGACATTTGGGGATAGGTCGACAGTGGTTCCCGACGACGTTCTTCGGCGGTATCCCGGGCGACAGGTCGATTGTAATTTAGGACTGTGTTTGGCAGAGTGAAACCAATACTAGTTTCACTACTTCTAAAAACCGACATTTTGTAATTGCTACTGGCTACACCACCATGCAGATTTAAGTGTTAACGGCATGGAATATTGGTCGTAGATATGTCTAGTGACAGCAAGCAACAAAGCGCCACAGAGCGGAAGTCAGCGATAAAGAAGCGGCACGAACAGGCGGCAAACGAGGTGCTGCCGGATCGGCGGGAGTTGTACATCGGTGGCGAATGGGTCCAGAGCAGCGGCGGGGAGACATTCGAAACAATAGACCCGACAACCGGTGAAACGCTTGCAGAAGTGCAAGCCGGCACAGCCGAGGATATTGATAGCGCGGTTGCGGCCGCGTGGAACGCATACGATGAGACGTATAGCGAGCTATCCACAGGCGAACGTCAGGCGATGCTGGACGGTATCGCAGACGCCATTGCGGAGCGAAGCGAGGAGTTCGCAAAGCTCGAAAGTTTAGATAACGGGAAACCGATTACCGAGGCTCGGATCGATATTGACCTCGTTATCGACCACTTCCGGTATTTCGCAGGTCTCGCCCGGTCGGGCGAGGGACGGACTATTGAAACCGACGACAGCCGCCACGTCCAGACACTCCGGGAGCCGTACGGGGTTGTCGGACAGATAATCCCGTGGAACTTCCCGCTCCTGATGGCGGCCTGGAAGCTCGCGCCGGCGTTGTCGGCCGGGAACACGGTCGTACTGAAGCCCGCTGAGGAGACGCCGCTGAGTATTCTCAAACTGATGGAAATCACGGAGGACGTGATTCCTGACGGCGTCGTTAACGTCGTCACCGGGTTCGGCCCAGAAGCAGGAGAGCCACTCTCGAAACACCCTGACATCCGGAAACTAGCATTCACTGGATCGACAGAAATCGGGAGTAAAGTAATGCAAAGCGCCGCCGAAAGCATCACCGACGTGACGCTGGAGCTGGGCGGAAAAAGTCCGCTCGTTGTGTTCCCTGATGCAGACCTGGAACAGGCCGTCCAGACGACGATTACGTCGATCTTCTTTAATACTGGTGAGTGCTGCTGTGCCGGGTCACGGTTGTTCGTGCACGAAGATATCAAAGACGAATTCCTGGATGAGCTTGCGGCTGCAGCTGAGGACCTGACTGTTGACGACCCACTGCTGGAGTCGACAGACCTCGGCCCGAAAGTGACCGCGGAGCAGGTCGAGCGCACGCTGGGCTACATCGAGGAGGCAGAACGAGAGGGGGCAGCCTTCGTCACTGGGGGAAGTCAGCCGGACGACGAGGCCCTTTCGGATGGGTGCTTCGTCGCGCCGACGCTCATTGACGAGATTGACCACGACAGCAAAGCGGTCCAGGAGGAAATATTCGGCCCGGTTCAGGAAGTATTCAGCTGGAGCGAGTACGATGAGATGATCGAACTGGCTAACGATGTCGACTACGGCCTCGCAGCAGGAGTCCTCACAGAAGACCTCTCGAAGGCACACCAGTGTGCAAAAGACATCGAGGCGGGGAACATCTGGGTCAACACCTACAACGACTTCCCGGCAGGCCAGCCGTTCGGCGGATACAAACAGTCGGGAATCGGTCGAGAGATCGGGCAGGAGACAATCGACCACTACACGCAGACGAAGACGGTGAATATCTCACTCGATTGATGTGACCGTCCCGTTCCCGCAAGTCCCACCCGGACAGATCGAGGCCACCAACGTGTCCATCGCCCCCGACGGGACGAAATACATCGTCCCGTCAGGGATGCACGAGCGGCTGTACCGGGCGGTGGTGCCCGACGCTGCTGAGGGAACACTGGACCCCAAAACCGAACTGGCGCTGGCGGGGTGGGTGTCACTGCACACGGATGGGCTGACCAGACGGGTGTACATCGACGCTCCGGATGACTTCGCCGAAGCTGCCGTCGTAAAGCGGTTCGCCCGGTCACACGACGCCGAATCGATTGTCATGGCACGCCACCCAAGCGGCGACGTGACCCGCTGGCAGTCGCCAGGCGCTGTGTCCGTTACCGAACAGTGAACTCGGCAGTCAGCAGTCTGTGCTGTCGCTCAGGGTCAGTCCACCTTACTTAGTACGGCCTTGGATGGCCGCTCGCGGCTGGCAACAACGTTGTTTTCAGTCCAGCTACCGACCTGTGGCTATGGATGAGCGAATCGACCCGGACGAACTGCTCGCTGCTGTCGGCTTTGATGCGGACGAGAGCGTGCTAACGCGTCGTCAGGCGGAGGTGCTTGCGCTCCGCGAACATGATATTCGTCAGAGTGATATCGGGGAGTTGCTCGGCACGTCACGTGCGAATATTTCAAGTATCGAGCGCAATGCGAGAGAAAACGTCGAAAAAGCACGCCAGACGGTCGCCTTCGCAAACACCCTGACCGCACCCGTTTGTGTTGACATCGAGGCCGGGACCGATATCTACGATATTCCACCGACGGTGTATGCCGCCTGTGATGAGGCCGGTGTGGAGGTCAATTACGGCTCCTCGAATCTGTTGCAACTCATCGATGACGCCGTCGATGGGGCGATTCAGCAGGACACGGTGCAGGTGCCACTCCGCATCGATGTGACAAACGACGGTGTCGTACACGTTCGAGAGCAGTCGGCAGAACGCACAGAGTGACCGGGGATAGCGTCCGGCAACAGTACTGTTTGCGTGAATCGAAGTACATGGCGCACGTACCGACGCATCGTTGAGTCCCGACAGACGATTGTTGCGTGCAGCGCCGGCCCCAGCTAGGCGTCAGCCAATAGCGAGATGGCCAGTTGGGGCGCTCCGTGTATCGAAACGGAACCCTTGTTAGCCGCCGACACCGTGGTTTCCCCAATGAGCCACGACTCGCCGCCGGTCCGCCGCCTCGCGGACTGGGACCACGAGCGTCTGGAGGCGGTAGCTGCCGAGCACGGCACGCCGCTGTACGTCGTTGACCTCGACCGCGTCGCCGAGAACTACGAGCGGTTCGCCGCGGCGTTTCCCGACGCCCACGTCATGTACGCCGCGAAGGCCCACACCGGACAGGCCGTCCTGTCGAAACTGCTTGAGACAGGCGCTGACATCGAGTGTGCCGCCTGGGGGGAACTCCAGCGGGCTATCGACGCCGGCGCAGACCCGAACACGCTCCAGTACACGGCCGTCAATCCGCCGGACCGCGACCTCGACCGTGCCGTCGAACTGGCGGCAGAGCACCCCGGGCTGACGATTACGGGGGGTGCGCGGGACACCTTCGACCGCCTCGAAGAGCGGGGCTACGACGGCCGGGTCGCCATCCGCATCAATCCCGGTATCGGGACGGGCCACCACGAGAAGGTCGCCACCGGCAAGGACGCCAAGTTCGGCATTCCCTACGACGAGGTGCCCGAAGTCGCGGCCGACGTGCGCGAGCGCTTCGACCTCGTCGGCCTGCACGCCCACGCCGGCAGCGGCGTCCTTCACGACGACCTCGACGACCACTGTCGGGCCATCGGAAAGGTCGCCGACATGGGCCGAGAAGTCATCGCCGACGGCGCGGAACTGGACTTCGTCGACTTCGGCGGCGGCTTCGGCGTGCCGTACCGAGAAGACGTCGAGCCACTGGACATGGAGATTGTCGGCGAGAAGGTCCGCGAGGCGGTCGGGGACCTCGACGCGCAGGTCAAACTCGAACCCGGCCGGTACGTTGTCGCCGACGCCGAGTGCATCCTCACGGAGGTCAACACGGTCAAGGAGACGCCGGCGGCAACCGTCGTCGGCGTCGACGCCTCGCTGGCAACACTCATCCGACCGGCAATGTTCGGCTCCTACCACCCGATCCGGAACGTCACCGCGCCGGAGCGAGAGGCCGAACCGGTGTCGGTCGGCGGCCCCTGCTGTACGAGCGCCGACGTGTTCTGCACTGACCGACCGCTCGCTCGACCCGAGCGAACTGACCTGCTGGCAATCGGCAACGCCGGTGCGTACGGCTACGAACTGGCGAACCAGTTCCACTCCCAGCCACGGCCGGCAGAAGTTGCCTTCGAGGGCGGCGAGACGCGAGTCGTGCGGGAACGCGAGACGCTGGCGGACGTGACCCGCATGGAACGGTAATGGCGTTCGACATCCCATCGTTCCACCGGCGGGCCGTCGAAACGCGGTCAGACGAGCACGTCGACGACATGCGCTCGCTGCTGGTCGACACGCTGGAAGACGCCGGCGAGTACCCGGAGATAGACGACCTCGGGAACGTCGTCGTCTCGCGGGGCGACGAGGACGGAACGCATATCCTCCTCAACACGCATATCGACACCGTGCCGCCGCATCTGCCCTACGAGCGGCGGACAGAGCCGCCGGGGCCAGACGAGACTATCGACGGCACTGGCGGTGACGGGGACGGCGATATCGTCTGTGGCCGCGGAGCCTGCGACGCGAAAGGGCCGCTCGCGGCGCTCCTCGATGCGTTCCTCACCGTGACGCCCGACGACGGCCGGGTCACACTGGCGATTTCTACCGACGAGGAGACGACACAGACCGGCGGCGCACACCTCGCTGACACCATCGACGCCGACGGCTACATCGTCGGCGAGCCGACTGGCCTCGATGTGTGTACGGCCGCCCGCGGCCAGTTCGAGGGGACGGTCACCATCCACGGCGAGAGTGCCCACGCCGCCGACCCCGGCAGCGGCCACAACGCGATTCGGGCCGCCGCGCCGATACTGCAGGCGATGGAGAGTTACGAGGAAAAGAAAGGGCCGGGCGAACACGAAACGCTTGGTTACCCCATTCTCACCCCGTCGATGGTGGAGGGCGGCGAGGCGACCAATCAGGTCCCAGCCGAATGCACTATCACGTTCGACCGGCGGAGCGTCCCGCCGGAGACCAGCGAGTCATTCTGTGCGGACCTGCAGGCCCACCTCGAACAGTGGCTCCCGGAATCGATGGGCCTCACCGTGGACCTCATCCGCCCGGATACGCCGTTTCCCGAGGCGTTTGCAACCGACACCGACGCCGAACTGGTCCGCACACTGCAGGAAGCTAGCGGCGGCGCGGTCCGGCAGTTCGGGGCCGCGACAGAAGCCTCGTATTTTGCAAACAACGGGCCGACTGTGGTGTTCGGCCCCGGCGACCTGAGCGACGAAACAGGTGCTGTCGCGCACTCGAAACGCGAGTACGTCCGGCTCTCGGAAGTTCGAACCGCCGCACGAGCTGTGCGGGAGACAGTCGAACGGCTGGTCTAAGCCACGGCCTCGCCGACGGACTGGCCTACGCCGACCGCCGCTGAACGAGGTCAGAGAGCGCCGTGGTTGCGTCTTCGTCTGTCACGCTGTCAAACTCCTCGTAGTAGTCCGAAGTCGCCTGAAACGCCGCCGGTTTTAGCGGGACGACGACGTCGTCGGCCCACCGCCGCACCTCATCGAGCACGTCCGGCGGTGCGACGGGGGCAGCGGCGATAACCTCGTTCGCACCTGCCTTTCGCAGACGCTGAATTGCGACACGCATCGCCGCCCCCGTCGGAATCCCATCATCGACCAGCAGAACCCGTTTGCCGGCCACGTCAAGCGGCCCCCACGTCTCGCCGTAGTTGACCGCTCGTGACTCAACAGTGTCGCTCGCGTGCGTCTTCGCCTCCTGCACGTACTCCCAGTTCACGTCAAGGAACCGCATCATCGGGCTGTTAATCCACGAGAAGCCGCCCGGCGCGACGGCCCCAATAGTCAACTCAGGGTGGTTTGGCGCGCGTATACGTTGTATGACGATGACATCCATTGGAATTCCGGTCGCGTCAGCGACCACGTTGCCGACCGGGACGCCGTTCGGTGCGAGCGTGACAACGACATCGCCGACGACATCCCGCTGGCGCAGCGCGGCTACAAGCTGTTGCGCCGCATCCGAGCGGTCTGTGAACATACCACATTATATGGAATCGTACATCCTAATCGTTCCGGTTAGCGGTCTTCGTGGCTGACGGCCGGCTGAGCAGTCGGTCGCAGTCCTCGGTCTCAGTCCTGCGGTGCCGGCTGGTCCGACTCCTGCCCGAGGTCTAGCGTCTCCTCGACCTGCGTGTACGTCAGGACAAGTCCAACGAACGCGAGCGCGGCACCCGCGGTGAAGGGCGTACTGAACGATCCAAAGTTGTACAGCAGGCCTGACGCCAGCGGCCCAATAGCGACGCCGAGGCCGAACGCCATCGTCAGGACAGACAGCGTCGTTCCGGACCCGCGGGCACCGGCCAGATCACCGGCAAGAGCGAGCGACGGGGCAAACACCAGCGCAACGGCGATGCCCTGAACGAACCGTGCCAGGAGCATGAGCCACGGACCTGTTACAATTCCCTGTGCGAACACCGACGGGACGAGGATGACGAACCCGGCGACGATGAACGGCCGGCGTCCGAACCGGTCGCTCGCCCGCCCGATTGGCACCTGAAAGACGACGTTCGCGATGACGACGGCGGCGAACTGGACGCTGAAAAACAGGGTCGACTCATTCAGCCGCATTCGAACCGGGCCTTCGAGCGTGGCAAACAGCGCGATGGTGGACGCCATCATGAACGTGCCAACACCGAGGACGAACACCGAATCCAGCCCCTCGCCGTCCCGGTCCAGAATCGCTATCGAGAGGTCTTTTCCGGCCTCTGCCTCGAACGGCGGGTCCTGAATCAGCGCCCACACGAGGGCAAGGCTCACAACAGCGCCCAACACGGCGATAGCGAAGGCGGCGGTGAAGCCGGATATCGCGGTCCCGGCGATCCGGTAGGTCACCACGTCGTTCGCGGCGAGTCCGCCGGTGATGACGACGCCAGCGATTATCGGCCCGAAGCCGAAGCCGATGAGCCGGAAGGTGTTGAACACGCCGAAGTTCCCGCCCCGCTCGGCGTCACTCGCGGCGTAGTCGTTGACCAGCGCGACCGTCGCTGGAATCGTAAAGGCTGCGCCAAGGCCCTGAAACGCCCGCGCAGCGAGGACTGCCCAGTACGAAGAGAGGAACGGGTACGCCGCGCTCCCGATAGCGAACAGTACCAGTCCGGTAAGGACGAAAACCCGGCGCTTGCCGGTCCGGTCTGAGAGTCGCCCGGTAAACGGCTGGCCAAAACTGTTCAGCAGACCGAACAGGGAGAGCACCAGTCCGATCAGCGTCTCCGTCTGAAGCGTGAACCCGAGTATCTGCTGGCCGGCAATACCGGCGAGCGACACCTGTCCGCTGGCGATGTACAGGGGGAGAACGATGATGAGAAACGAGTTCCCCAGCGCGTCCGCCATCCGGGCGAACGCGAGCGTCAGAACCCGCGTGTCAGTGCCGAAGACCATCTATTGCCAACGAAGGCGGCCACACTCGTGATAGTTGCGTTTACCGCGGGGGGACGTGTCGACCCGAAAACGGTGTCGACCAGACAGCGCTCCTCAACTGTTGTCGGCCTGCTGCTCCGCGATGCCCGTGTAATCGGTCGGCGTCAGCGCTTCCAGTTCGGCCCGCACCTCGTCGCTCACGTCGAGGTCGGCGAACATATCATGGAAGTCTTCAATAGTAACCTCGCGGCCTCGCGTCGCCTTCTTCACCTGTTCGTAGGCGTCAGCGTACCCTTCACGGCGAAGAATCGTCTGGACGGCTTCGCCGATGATCTCTGGCGTCCCAGCCAGGTCGTCGGCCATTACCTGCTCGTTGGGGACGACCTTCGCCAGCCCGTTCTGGCACTTGCTGTAGCCGATGAGACAGTGGGCGAAGGCGGCCCCGATGTTGCGCTTGACCGTCGAGTCAGAGAGGTCCCGCTGGAGCCTGGAGTTTGTGACGTAGTCGCCGAGGAAGCGAAGGTCTGAGTTCGCTTTCGAGAGGTTCCCCTCGCTGTTCTCGAAGTCGATGGGGTTGACCTTGTGAGGCATCGTCGAGGACCCAGTCTCGCCCTCGACGGCCTCCTGCCCGAGATAGCGGTCCGAGACGTACAGCCACACGTCGAGGTCGAGGTCAAGCAAGATGTTGTTCGCGCCCCGGAGCGCGTCGAACAGGACCGCGAGGTCGTCACAGGGGTTGACCTGTGTCGTCAGCGGTTCGTGTTCCAGTCCGAGGCCGCCGACGAAGGACTCTGCGAACGTCGGCCAGTCCACGTCAGGGTAGGCGGCGACGTGGGCCGCGTAGGTTCCCGACGCACCGGCGAGCTTTCCGGAGAGGCCCTCAGCAGCACGCTCCACACGGCCGATGGCCTGCCCCAGCCGCGAGGCGTAGACCGCCATCTCCTTGCCGAACGTCGTCGGCGTCGCAGGCTGGCCGTGTGTGCGGGCCAGCATCGGCACGTCAGCGTAGGTGTGGGCCATCTCCACCAGCGTATCCCGAATCTCGCGGAGTTCGGGAATCAGCACCTCCTGAGCGGCGGGCTTGACCAGCAGCCGCTGGGCGAGGTTGTTCACGTCCTCGCTGGTCAGCCCGAAGTGAATCCAGTTGGCGGCATCGAGGTCGTCGGGCATACCCAGTCGGATGAAGTACTCGATGGCTTTCACGTCGTGATTGGTCGCCGAATACTCCCCGTACCCCTCAGTTTCGAGTTGCTTGACGACGCTCGCGTCCTCGTCGTCGAACTCCTCGTACAGCGCCCGGAGTGTCGCGCGCTGACCATCGTCGATTGACAATGGTGTGGCGTCGAGGTCGGCAAGTGCGATGAGATACTCGACTTCGACTTCGACGCGGGCGCGCATCAGCGCCCGCTCGCTGGCGTACGGGACGAGCGGTTCGGTGTAGCGGGCGTATCGGCCGTCGAGCGGCGAAACAGCGGCCAGTGGCCCTCTCTCGGTCATACCCGAGTGTGCGCGGGAGGCGCGAAAAAGCGTGTCGTTCTCCCGCAACCGCGACGCGGTGCAGTTGCGACGCGTGGCGTGACGGTGGAACGGGGCAGAAACGGGGGTTCGGTAAAAAAGAGGCGCGTCGTTAATTGCTGAACTCGTTGCAGACCGGGATACCGACCGTGTTGTAGTCACTCATCGCGGCCAGTTCGTCGGGCACTTGATGGATGTCGACCGTGTCCTCGACCAGCGCCGTCGGGTCGAGTTTGCTCGATTCCACCATGTCCAGCATTTCGCTGTACCGCGATGGCTGGAGCCCGAGTGACCCCTTGAAATCGATTTCTTTGGCGACGAACTCGTCGGTCGGGAGCGACACCATCCCCGCCTCCTCGCTGGTGGTTAGTCCGATCTGGACGTGCGTCCCGCCTTTGCGGAGCGAGTTTACGGCGTTCTGGCAGGTCGTTGCGATACCGAGGGCGTCTGCGGATACGTCGGCCCCGCCGTCAGTGATGTCCCTGACCGCCTTTGCGGGGTCGTCGACCTCCTGTGCGTTGACGGTGGCGACAGCGCCAAGCTCTTCCGCGCGGTCCAGTTTTTCGTCCATCAGGTCGACGCCGATGACGTTGCCGCCAAGAGCGTTCGCGATATGGACCGCCGAGAGCCCGATGCCACCACAGCCGTGGATGACGACGTCGTCACCAGCACTGACCGGTGCCCGGTGGGCCATCGCATGGAAGGAAGTCATGAACCGACAGCCCATGCCGGCGGCTGACTCCGCATCGATGTCGTCCGGGAGCGGAACGGCATTGAGGTCGGCGTTGGGAATGTGGACCTCCTCGGCGAACGCGCCGGGTGCCTGATTCATGAACCCGAGACCGATGTGGTTCTCGCAGATGTTTTCCCGCCCGTTTCGACAGAGGTCGCAGTTCCCGCAGGCGAAGTTGAACGGAATGGCGACCTCCTGTCCCTCCTCGATGTTTTCGACGTCTTCGCCGACAGAGACAATCCGGCCTGTCGGCTCGTGACCGAGGACGTGTGGCGGGTCAGGCCGGTACCCGAACCAGTCCCAGTCCCCCTGCCAGCAGTGCCAGTCGGACCGACAGATACCACAGCCGATGACCTCGGCGACGGCACCGTCCGGCTCCGGTTCGGGGCGTTCGACTTCTTGTACTGTTAGCGGCTCCTGAAACTCTTCTAGTAGTACTGCTTGCATTACACTATTAACATAGGATATATTACTAATGAATATTATGGTTTTTGAGGTACAATATCTTCGCGATCGAGGAGGTCCGCACCCCTGATATTGTGGTTACTCGGCTGCGTCAATCTAAGTCCAGAATAATTTCAGATAACTGCCGCTGCTGCCGAAGCCGATGACACATATCAAGTAGCCATATTTTCGTCCACATCGAAATACCTTCGACAGAGAGTGAAGAGATGGTCCCGCTAGCGGCCAATCCTCAACTCAGCCAGCCGTAGTCGCCGTCGGCATCGCCAAAGCGGCCATCCGGTGGGTCAAAGCGATAGAGGTCCTGTCCAAGTGCGACCCACGCGAGGCCGTATACGGTTGCCGCCGCTGGCTGGACTTCGAACCCGAGGAACGCGATAGTCCCGAGGCCAAGCAACACGCCCAGCCAGGGTGGCTGGATGCGAGTCCTGACGAGGCCGGCCGCGACCAGTATCGACCCGCTGACCAGCACGAGTACGCCGATTCCGATGACCGCCTCGCCACCACCGGAGAGGAGGCGGACCAGTTGTCCGACGGCGAAAACGAGGCCGCCGAGGCCGCCGGCCCACGCACCGATGGTCCCTGGCCGCTTCATCCGTGCGCCGTAGAAATCCTCAATGGCATAGTGACCGGCTACGACACCGAGTGCGGAGAGGGCGGTTCCGGCGAGGATGGAGGTACTCATTTCGGTCTGACCGGTCGCGGACAGCACCACGGCCCAGCCAACCCAGACGACACCACCGACGGCGGCGACCGCACCCGCGCGCTGACACCGTAGCTTCGCCATACGGGCGAGTTGGCGGCGGGCTACAAATGCGCACCGAACCGGTACACGCCGAGAATACAGACATAGCTAATGTGGCGTGGTCGCACACAACAGTCCAGCCGGGGGTTTCGCAACAACTTTGCACGGTCCGGTCGGTCAGTCCCACATGAAACTCGCCGGTATGGCCAGTAACCGCGGCCGAAATCTCATGAACATCGCGGACCGCGCCCCGGGCGGGGCGGAGTTCGCCGTCGTTCTGACTAACGACGCAGATGCGCCGGTACTCGAAGCAGCCGCCGAACGCGGCATCCCGACCGAAGTCGTCGAGCGCGACGCGGACGAATCGCGCGAGTCCCACGAGGAGCGCGTTCTCGACGCCCTTTCGGAGTACGACTTCGACCTCGTCACGCTGGACGGCTATATGCGCGTCCTCAGCGAGACGTTCCTCGAAGGGACACCGACCGCGTTGAACGTCCATCCGAGTCTCCTGCCGAATTTCACCGGGGCGAACGCCCACGAGCAGGTCCTCGACGCCGGCGTGAAGGTGACGGGCTGTACCGTCCACGTCCTTGATGAAAGCGTCGACGGCGGCCCCATCGTCACGCAGGAACCGATTCCCGTCTTCGAAGATGACGACGAGGACAGTCTCAAAGAGCGCGTGCTCTATGAAGGCGAGTTCACCGCCTACCCGCGCGTCATCGAGTGGTTCGCCGAGGACCGCGTCACCATCGACTGGGATGAAGGGACGGTCTCAGTAGAGGGCGACGAGGGCGGAGACTTCCCTGCCCGCCGCATCGTCTCGGATGACCTCGCATCGAGTCTGCGCTATGGGGAGAACCCCCATCAGAACGCCGCGCTGTACACTGACACGACCGTCTCGGAGGCCAGCGTCGTCCACGCCGACCAGCTGAACGAGGGCGCGAAGGCGCTGTCGTACAACAACTACAACGACGCCGACGGCGCGCTAAATCTCATCAAGGAGTTCGAGGAGCCGGCCGCCGCGGTCATCAAACACACCAATCCCGCGGGCTGTGCGACCGCCGACTCCGTGGCCGACGCCTACGAGAAGGCGCTGTCGACGGACCCGATGAGCGCCTTCGGCGGCATCGTCGCGCTGAACCGCGAGTGTGACGCCGCCACCGCCGAGCAGATCATCGACTCCTTCAAGGAAGTCGTCGTCGCGCCCGGTTACACCGACGCCGCGCTCAACGTGCTGTTCGAGAAGGACAATCTCCGCGTTCTCGATGTGAACGAGAACTTCGAGGTCACCGACAGCCTGACCGAAAAGCCCCTCGTTGGGGGCCGACTCGTTCAGGAGCGGGACACCCAGCACCTCTCAGTCGACGATCTTGAAGTCGTCACCGAGCGCGAGCCGACCGACGAGCAGATCGAGTCGATGCTGTTCGCCTGGCACACGCTCAAACACGTCAAGTCCAACGGCATTCTCTTCGCTGACGGGACGGAAACGGTCGGCATCGGCATGGGGCAAGTGTCCCGGGTCGACGCCGTCCGACTGGCCGCGATGAAGGCCGACGAGCACGCAGAAGGGAAAGACGCCGAGGGCGCTGTGATGGCCTCGGACGCCTTCTTCCCGTTCCCGGACGGTATCGAGGAGGCCGCTGACGCCGGTATAGAAGCGGTCATCCAGCCCGGCGGCTCGAAGAACGACGAGAGCGTCATCGAGGCCGCGGACGAACACGACATCGCGATGGTGTTCACCGGTCAGCGGTCGTTCAGACACGACTGAGCAGTAACGAGGGGGTGTCCGAACCTCGATAGACGAGTGCAGCGAGTCTATCGGTGGTTCCGTCACGACTGATGGCGGACTTTTTCCGGGGCGTTGCCGGGCTGACTATCGGCAACGAAAGAGGTTTGATACCGGATACTGAATCAGCGACCGATGGCAGATAATGAAGACAGGGAGGAGGCTGTCCGCGACGCTGTGGACGTCTCTCGAAGCGGTGCGCCGGCGGGTGGGAGTGTCATCCGGGACCGGTTCTCCGCCGACGAGATATTCCAGCGCATCATTGTCGCGGCAGACGAGGAGGTAACAGTTGGGACCCGCGAGCTGTTCTTCGCCGGGATCGCTGGCGGGTTCGCTATCACCGTGACGTTCATGCTGTACGCGTCGCTGTACGCGAAAACCGGTGGCGACCCAATATTGAGCGCGCTCCTGTATCCGCTCGGGTTTGTTTTCATCATTCTCGGGGATTATCAGCTCTACACCGAAAATACGCTCCCGCCGGTCGCGCTCGTCCTCGAACGGCTGGCGAGCCTCCCCTCGTTGCTTCGCATCTGGGGTGTCGTCCTGATTTCGAACGTCTTTGGCGGGATGCTCGGCGCGCTCGCGCTGGCGACGACCAACGTTCTCTCCGCCGACGCGGCGGCGGCTGCCGCCGGGTTCGCGCAGAAAGCTATCGAGACATCCCAGATAACGCTGTTCTCGAAGGCAGTGTTCGCCGGCCTCATCGTCGCCGGCGTCGTCTGGGTCGATTACTCGCTGCGGGACAGCATCTCGCGGCTCGTGTTGATATACATCTCGTTTCTGGCGATTCCGTTCGGAAACCTCTACCACGTCGTCGTCTCTGCGACGGAGATGTTCTATCTGGTGTTCATCGGCGAACTGGCGCTATCTGTCGGCCTCTGGCAGTTCGTTCTGCCGGTACTCCTCGGCAACTCCGTCGGTGGCGTCGTCCTCGTGACCGTCGTCAACTACTTCCATACGACTGAACGGCGACTCGAAACGGCGCGGGACGAAGGACCCAAGCGCCAGCTCACTCTCCGAGAGTGGGTCTGGGGCGGATGGTCCGCCTCCGGCCGCTCATACGTCCCGGCAACTGACGAAGTTCCCAGAACCGATCCGGAGTCACGAGAGAACGAGCGCTGACACAAACCATTTTAACGCCCTCCGGCTATCGTTGGTGTGAACTGGGTGAAAGATAACCGGCTACTGCTTCTGTTTGCCGCCGTCGTTCTGACGACACTGGGGACCGTCGGGATTGGGATCGTTGGTGTCGTGGCAACACTCGGGGCGCTTCTCGGTGGCGGCGCGGTTGTCCAGACGTTTGCCACGTTCCTGCTTGGCACATTGTTGCTCGTGGGCGTCGATATCGTTTTGTCGGTCGCGCTGGTCCGTGCGCTGGCCCGGCGGGCGTCGGTTCCGAAGAGCCAGCGCGTCGCTGGTGGTCTCGGCCGTCTAGAATCGATTATTCCACCGCTGGCGTCGCTTGGGCTCTCCGATGTGTTCGCGCCACCGGAGCCGACGGTTGAGGAGCGACACGAGGCGCTGACGCGTCGGTACGTCGAAGGGGAACTCTCCGAGGCCGAATACGAGCGGGAACTGCAGGCGCTTCTCGGCGAGGGCGAGAGGACGGAGACGGAACTGCTGGATGACGACATCGCGACTGACCTGTCGCGGCCCACGGCGACCGACACCGAATACGAGCCGGCCCGGGAATAGCACTGAGCGGGTTTTACATGGTCGCCCGACGACAGGTCAGGTATGGACGCACCCACGTTTCTTGAAGTCGAGGTGGAACGGGACGCCGTCGCCTCGGTGCTTGACGCTGTTCCCGGCGTCGCTGTTGTCGACGACGCCACTGCTGTCCCATCACCGGGACCAGCAGAGCCGGATGAGGCCGAGGATTCCGGCCCCAGTCTCACGGACCGCCTCGGGTCGCTGTGGCGACAGTGGGGGCTGCTCGGCACGGGGCTGTCCCTCATCGCGCTCGGCGGGGCTACGGTCGGCCTCTGGTGGTACCGTCGCCGCAACGCTGACGAAACCGATGTTGGTAGTGGCGACGAATATGCGTCGGAATGGGACACGGAAGGCCCGGATGCGACGGCATCACCGGCCGAGTCAGCCGTTGACACGCCATCGCCAACCGAAACGGAGTTCGAGCCGACAGCAGCGGTAGAAGAGGCCGAGGACACGCAAACCCCGGAGACCAAAGAGACAACGCTGGCCGCAGAGATGCCACAAACTGAGTCCGGGCATCGACAGCAGGACCACGGGAGAGAGACCGAGCCGGCTGGCGTCACCGGGTCTGAGATGGGAGCGGAGACGCTGGAGCGAGAGAAACCGGAGCACGATGAGACAGACACCGATGAACGGCCGGAAGCGAAGATCGACCCGGCACCGCTGCTTGGGGCCGCGTTCCTGATTCTGTCGAGCGCGCTCGGTCGGTGGGCCACGCGCGACCGGAACGAACAGGCGTAATTGTCGCTCGCAGGACAGCGAAGGCCGACGGCTGGCGGGCTGTTCGGGGCGTCTTCACGCCGGAGACACGTGCCAGTCCGACAGGCTAAAGCGAGCGGCTCCGATAGCCCGACCATGGAGTTCCACGAGGCCGCGAACTTCCTCTTCGAGTTGCGCCGGTTCGCCCCGCGAGCCGGTACTGATGCCACGCAGGACCTGCTATCGTCGCTCGGTGACCCACAGGAGGGGCTTCGCTGCATCCAGATTGCGGGGTCCAACGGAAAGGGGTCTACCGCGCGGATGGTCGAACGAACGCTACGGGAAGCCGGCCTCGATGTCGGACTGTACACGTCCCCACATCTCGACGACGTGCGTGAGCGAATCCGTATCAACGGCCGGAAGCTCTCCGAAGCCGCCCTCGTCGAGTTCGTCGAGTCGGTCAGAGCGGACATGACCGAACAGGCCGCGGCCAACGACTCGCCCACCTTCTTCGAGACGATGACCGCGCTGGCACTGTGGGAGTTCGACCGTCAGGACATCGACATCGCAGTGCTGGAAGTCGGTATCGGCGGCCGATACGACGCCACGAGCGTGGTCGACCCGGTCGCCAGCGCTGTCACGTCCGTGACGCTCGAACACACCCACATCCTCGGCGACACCGTCGAAGAAATCGCCCACGACAAGGCCCACGTCGCCCCAGAGGACGCCCCACTGGTGGCTGGGACGACTGGCGACGCGCTGGCCGCCGTCCACGAGGTCGCCGACGACGTTGTGACTGTCGGCGAGGGCGACGATGCCGACGTGACGGCCACGTACGACGGTCGTGAAGGGCTGGAAGGGGCAGTCTCAGTCGACGGTTCCGGCTGGCGCGTCGATACTTACCTCCCGCTGCTGGGCGCACATCAGGCACAGAACGCCGGAATCGCAGCCACGCTGTGCCAGCAAGTCGCGGACATCTCACAGACGGACCTCGAACGCGGCCTGCGAAACGCCCACTGGCCCGGTCGGTTCGAGGTGATGAACGAGTCGCCGCTGGTCGTCCTCGATGGGGCTCATAACCCCGGAAGCATTGAGCGCACCGCGGAGACGCTATCCTCGTTCGACTACGACGACCTCCACGTCGTCATCGGTGCGATGGTCGACAAGGACCACGAGCGCATCGCCGCGGCGCTGCCGGACCCGGACCACGTTGTCGCTTGCCAACCCAACGTCGACCGGGCGGAGTCCCACCACGTCGTTGCGGCCGCGGTGGAGAACGCGACCGATGCCACGGTCGAGACGCGCAGCGACGTTGCAGGGGCGCTCGATATCGCACTCGACGCCGCGGATTCCGGCGACGCGGTCCTCGTGGTGGGGTCGCTGTACGCCGTGCGGGAGGCCCGGACTAATTGGTCACGGTCGCTAGTCCCCAAACAGGTGGATTCGCTGGCCGAGGCTCGGGAAACCATCGAGAGCGCCCATATTACCGATACCGGGGCCTGGCGGATGCGAGGCAAGGGCGTCCACCGCGTCCTGCGTACCCGTGTCCAGCCGCGACAGGCTCAGTACCTCAAGGAGGAACTGCTGTCGCTGGGTGGGGAATGTGCCGTCTCTGGGCTGGACGGACAGGGCGAGGAAACCCTCGACGTGGTCATGATGGCGACGATGGCCCAGTACAAGCGCCTCGCGGAGAAGCTGGACGGCCAGCTCGACGGGCTCGCGTCGTTCGCCGACGAACTACGAACGGCACTGTCTATCCAGCAGCCAGAGCCAGACACGTCGACGACGTATCCCTGGCACGACGGGACAGCCGTCATGGGCATCTGCAATATCACCCCGGACTCATTCCACGACGGCGGCGAGTACAACGCTGTCGAGGACGCCGTCTCTCGCGCCGAGCGGATGGTCGAGGCGGGTGCGGATATCCTCGACATCGGCGGGGAGTCGACTCGACCCGGTGCCGAACCAGTCCCGGTCGAGGAGGAAATTGACCGCGTCGTCCCGGTTATCGAGCGGCTTTCGGAGCTAGATGTCGCCATCTCCGTCGACACGCGGAAGGCCCCTGTCGCGCGAGCGGCACTCGACGCCGGCGCGGACATCCTGAACGACGTGTCCGGCCTCGAAGACCCCGAGATGCGCCTCGTCGCCGCCGAGTACGACGTGCCGGTGGTTGTGATGCACTCCATCGAGACACCAGTCGACCCGGACAGCGACATCCACTACGACGACGTGGTCGAGGACTGCATCGACCAGCTGACCGAGCGCGTTCTGCTCGCCGAAAAGGCCGGGCTCAACCGCGACCAGATTATCGTCGACCCCGGCGTCGGCTTCGGGAAATCGCCCACGGAAGATTTCAAACTGCTCGACCGCCTCCCGGAATTCGAGGCACTCGGCTGCCCGATTCTGGTTGGGCACTCCCACAAGTCGCTGTTCGGGCTGGTCGGGCAAGAAGCGGGCGACTGTCTGGAGGCGACCATCGCCGGGACGACGCTGGCGGCCGAACGGGGGGCTGACATCGTTCGCGTCCACGACGTCCCGGAGAACGTTGCTGCTGTTCGCGTCGCCGAGGCAGCCCGTGATCCACAGAAATTCGAGGACTGATTCTGACTGCTGAACAGGCGGCCGGATAATCGCCGGACGTGACTGCCGACCCCAAATTTTTGGCCCTTCTGTTTATATTTCTCAATGGTGAGAATTAGAGGCGAACATATAACCCCTATGTCTGTTGACCTTTCGCCATGGCATCTCAGCACGAGCGTACAGGCCCACGAGCGCGTATCACTGAATCTGACAGGGCAGGCGTCGACGGTGTGACGCTCACCGACCGTATCGGGCTGGACGCCGGAGAGATACGCTGGCGGAAGGAATTCACTGGATTTGACGGGTCGGACGTCGACAATCTCACCGCGATGGCAGACGAGACGAACGCCCGAGCCGAAGCTGTCGTCGACGACTTCTACGATCATCTGCAGTCATTCGACGAGACTGTCGAGATTTTTGGGCGGTCAACCAAGTCAGTCGACCAGCTCAAAAACACACAGACGCAGTACCTCCGCGACCTAGTCGCCGGGACCTACGACAAACAGTACTTCGAGAACCGGGCCCGTATCGGGAAGATTCACGATATGCTCGACCTCGGCCCGAAGATATATCTTGGGGCCTACAGCATCTATTTCGAACACTTCCTGCGGACAATCGTCGAAGACCTGCAATCAGGCGACGCTGCCCGGGACGAGGCCCTCGAAGAAATGCAGTCGCGGGCGCTCTCCGTATTCAAACTCCTGAATCTTGACCAGCAGGTCGCGATGGACACCTACATCGACTCGTACAGCCAGCGTCTGGAATCGGCAATCGATGACCAGCAAACGCTGATGCAGGAAGTCGAAAGCGGACTACAGGAGCCAATCGACGAACTGAGCGCCTCAGCCGAGGAGGTCGCACAGACGAACCAGCAAATAAACGAGACTGCCGAGAGCCAGTCCGAATCGATGGACGAAGTGGCGGGCGAAGTCGCGGATATGAGCGCGACAATCGAGGAGATTGCCTCGACCGCGGAGGAGGTGGCGAGTACCAGCACATCGGCCGAACAAAAGGCGGAGCGCGGGAACGAAGCCGCACAGCAGGCCGCGGCCATGATGAACGACGTCGACGACGCCGTCGATACGGTTTCCACAGACATCGCCGGCCTCCGAGAGCAAGCCGACGAGATCGATGACATCGTCGAAGTGATAAACGACATCGCTGACCAGACCAATATGCTCGCGCTGAACGCCTCCATCGAGGCCGCACGCGCCGGAGAGGCTGGCGATGGGTTTGCTGTCGTCGCCGACGAAATCAAGACGCTCGCCGGGGATTCACAGGAACACGCGAACCAGATCGAGGACACCGTCACGGAGATTCAGGACGAGACCGTCGACGCCGTCGAAAGCCTCGAAACCGTGACCGAGCAGGTGACTGAGGGCATCGACCAGGTCGAGACGGCAGCCGAACGGCTCGAAGAGATCGTCTCGGCGGTCAACGAGGCGTCACAGGGCATTCAGGAGGTCTCTGCGGCGACCGACGACCAGGCGGCGTCGACAGAAGAGGTCGCCAGCATGGTCGACGAACTGTCGAGCGGCATCGACGATATGTCGGCACAGCTCGACGACCTCGCGGCGACGAACGAAAGACAGACAGAGAAGATTCAGGACGTGGCCGAGACCGCACGTCGACTCGACACAGATACAGCGTAACTTCGAGCGCCAGCCAGCCACATAATCAGAGGGGTGGAACCGGGTTGTACCCGCTCACACACCACCCAAAGAGCTATTCCGGACTGTCGAGAGCACCGCGTATGAACCGACGCGACATCGTCCGTGAGGGCTATGACGATATCGCCGCAACCTACGCGGCCGAGCGTGACGGCGAGGGTCGCGAGCGCGGTCTGGTCGCGGCCCTCGCGGACCGTCTGCCCGCCGAGAGTCAGGTCCTCGATGCCGGCTGTGGCGCTGGGACGCCCGCGATGGACGTTCTCGCAGCCGACCACACTGTCACGGGGCTGGATATCTCTCGCGAGCAGCTACGAACGGCGCGCAAGCGGGTCCCCGGACCGCGGCTCTGTCAGGGAGATCTGGCAGCGCTGCCGTTCCCAGCAGACACGTTCGATGCGATCGTCTCACTGCACGCGGTCATCCACGTCCTGCGAGCGGAACACGCCGCCGTCTTCGCCGAGTTCGAGCGCGTGCTCGAACCGGGCGGTCGGCTACTGACCGCGCTGGGCAACGAACAATGGGAAGGCAACAACGAGGATTGGCTGGAGACCGGGACCGAGATGGCCTGGAGCTTCCACGGCCGCAAGCGCAATCGCGAGCTACTGGCCGAGGCCGGCTTCTCCGTCACCGACGTCGAGACCGTCGACGACGAACTCGGTGGGGTGTTCGCGTTTTTCCGGGCGCGAGCGTAGCCCTATCCCTGCTCACTCCGTCTTTGCCGGTGGCTCGACGGCCTCGGCTTCTGTCTCGGTCACGCGGATGCCCTTCGAAGCGAGGTGGCGCATCTGGCGACGGACGAAGTCCTCCTCGGTCGTCCCTCGCGTCGCGAGAATGACCATCCGGGCGTCACCAGCGGGGCGCATCGTCCGCCCGGCCCGCTGTGCGCCCTGTCTACGGGACCCACCCAGTCCGGAAGCGACGAGAGCGAGTTCGGCGTCCGGCAGGTCGATACCCTCGTCGCCGACGCGGGAGACGACCAGCGTGGTCAGTTCGCCGCGGCGGAACTCGTCAAACAGCTTCTCCCGGCGGGCGTGTGGCGTCTCGCCGCTGATAAACGGCGCATCGATGGCCTCACTAATAGCCTCACCCTGGTCGAGGTACTCGATGAACACTAGCGCCTTCGCGGCCGGGTTCTCGGCCAGCGCGTAGCGTATCTCGTCGATTTTTCCGGTGTTGCTGGCGGCGGCCTGTCGGCGGTCGTGGCCCGACGTGGAACTGTACTCGGACTGTTCGGTTTCGTCCCCCCACGGCACGAGACGGATCTCGACCTCCGGTTCGGCGACGTAGCCCTCGTCGAACAGTTTGCCCCAGTCCGTCCCGATTGGCGGACCGATGAGCGTGAATATCTCCTCCTCGTCGTCGCTCTCTCTGGTCGGCGTGGCGGTCAATCCCAACCGGTGTTTGGTCTGGAGGTCCGCGCTCCGGCGGTGAATCGGCGAGGGGACGTGGTGGACCTCGTCGAAGACGATGAGGCCCCACTTGCGCTGGTCGAACAGCTTCCGGTGGCGGTCCATTCCGGCGGTTCGATAGGTGGCGATAGTGACGGCGCGTATCTCCTTTTCACCACCGTGGTACTCGCCGATATCGTCGTCGGTCAGGGAGGTGTGTCGGACCAGTTCGTCGCGCCACTGTGTCGCAAGTTCGCGCGAGGGGACGAGAATCAGCGTCTCGCCGCCGATGGCGGCCATCGCACCCATCGCGGCGACGGTCTTGCCCGACCCGGGCGGGCCGACGAACACGCCCGAGCCCTGTTCGGTGAACCGCTCCACCCAGTCCTGCTGGTAGTCTCGCAGGCGCAGGCGCAGATCCATCTCGATGGCGTCGCCCGTTTCAAGATCACGGTCGTCCCGGACCGGATAGCCTGCCTCGTACAGCGTGCGCTTGATTTCGGCGGTCGCGTCCTCGTTGACCCACGACTCCGAGTCCGAGATGGGGGCTCGGAGGTGGTCGTCGTCAAGTTTCGGGCGTGCGACATTGCCCATCAGGTCGTCGCTTTCGGCTTCGAGTACGACGTACCCGTCTTCGTGAGTCTTCAGGCGGAACTTCCGGGCTCGTTCCCACTGGCTCGTCACCCATTCTTCGAGGTGAGGCGAGCGCTCGCCCAGCACGTCCCGCATCGTCGTCAGAAGGTCGTCTAAGGACTCGTGGGGCGCGGCCCAGATATCCTCCTCGCGGAGTTCGTACACGTAGCCGCCCGAGCGGTTGGTGTCTTGCAGGCGAGCGAACTGCGAGAGCTGTGCTCGCGTGAACTGGTCGGGATGTTCGACGACGACTTCCCGGCGGTCGGGAAACAGGACCACACGCTCGCGGTCGGTCACCTCGGCAATATCTGTCGGATACCACACGGACTCGACCTCGGACACGTCCTGACGCTCGATGTCGCCGTCGTCGGCGAGACGCTCCAGTGCCGCCCGTGCCTCGTCGGGCGTCAGATCCGTTTTGCGAGAGAACTCCGTCGCCGTCAGATGCGGACGGCCGACGGCATCGATGGCGTCGTAGACGGCGTCGAGTTCGAGTTCCGGGGTGGAGTCAGAGTCGTCGTCTCGGTCGGCTGGCTCCTCGTCTGTCACTACCGAATGGAAGGGACCGACGCTCAAACGGGTTTCGTCTGGACCGTCCCTGACGCGGGTGTGAATACATACCTTAATATAGCGCCACCTAGACCTGCCGGCATGGTTGAGGGAATCGCGGCTGGACCGTGGTCGATCGTTCCAGCGCTCGTCGCCATCGGTCTGGCCTGGTACACCCGAGACGCGCTTATCGGGCTGTTCGTCGGTATCGTCATCACAGGCGTGCTTGTGGGCGCATTACACCCACAGGCAGTGGGGGTCCCATCGGACCTGATCACCGCTGGCGGTGAGGTGGCGACCGTCCAGCCACAGGCCGAGGACGGGAGTCCCTGGACGGTCGGCGTCGGTGGCATCGTACTTGGCGGTATCTTCGGACTGAAGCTCGTTCCGGAAATAATCGCCACGGCCCCGCTGTTCGGGGAGTGGTACGTCAAGAACGTCCTGCTCGCCATCTTCGCCATCGGCGGGCTGATCGGACTGATGATTCGAGCCGGTGCGATACAGGGCGTGCTGGAGGCCCTGGTGGCGCGGGCCGAGTCCGCCGCAGACGCCGAGAAGGCCGCGTTCCTGGCCGGTATCGCAATCCACATTGACGACTACTTCAACTGCCTCGTGGTCGGCTCGATGATGCGACCGTTGACCGACAAGTTCGACGTGTCACGCGCCAAGCTGGCCTACTACGTCGACTCAGCGGGGTCGCCGGCGTCCCGGCTCGCGTTTTACTCAACGTGGGGCGCGGCGATGGTCGGCTTCATTGGGGGCGGCCTCGTGGAGGCACAGCGTCAGGGAACGCTGCCGTCCGGGATGACAAACTTCGTGAACACCGGCGGCGAGCAAGTTACCGCGGCGACCGGGGCCGTCTGGCCGCTGTTTTTCAACACGCTGTTTACTGGCTTCTATTCGTGGATCGCGCTCGGCCTCGCCGGCCTCGTCGCGTGGCAAGTCGTGCCAAACATCTACGGGATGGGAACCGAGGAGTCCCGAGCGAGAAACGAGGGGAAGGTCGTCGGCGACGACGCCGACCCGATGATTTCCGCTGAGATGGACGAATACGAGGTATCCGAAACTGCCACGCCGGACTGGCGGAACTTCGCCTGGCCGATCCTCACGATGATTGTCGTCGGCCTCGGCGCGATGTTCTGGCGGGCCAGCCCCGTCATCTACGTCAAGGGGAAGGAAGGGATGGGGGCCACGCTGCTCCAGCTCGGCAGTTGGCAGCTAATCACGCCGCCAAGCGGTCCCTGGGCGTTCAACATCGGCGGCGTCCAGCTCGGCCTCGCCTCGTTCTCAGCACTCATCGTCGGCTTCCTGCTGTATCGCTGGAAGGGCGACATCCCGTCGAACGACGACGCGACTGATGCGATGATGGTCGGCTTCAAGGGCATCCTCCTTGCGGCCGTCATCCTGATGTTCGCCAGTTCCATCCAGAACGCAGTGACGATACTGGGTGTTTCGTCGTTCGTGACGAACGTCTTTGGCGGCGTGCCGGCGTTCATTATTCCGGTGGGCGTCTTCCTCGTGACTTCCTTCGTCAGTTTCTCCGACGGGTCATCGTGGTCGACCTACGGCATCATGTTCCCCATCGCCATCCCGCTGGCGTTCTCGACGGGCGCGAACCTCCCGCTGGTCCTCGGCGCGGTGTTCAGCGGCGGCATCTTCGGTGACCACACCTCGCCAATCAGCGACACGACCGTCTTGGCCTCCTCAACGAGCGGGAGCGACCACATGGTCCACGTCAGGAGCCAGGCACCTTACGCCCTCATGGCGGCGGGTATCGCGGCCGTGCTGTTCCTCGTGTTCGGACTGGTGCTTCCAGAAGGGTTCCGCGTCATCCCGTACTGACGGGCGGCGATTTGTCCCCGTCCTCACCGCGTCTGAGCCCCGTGCCGATTAGAAAAGACCGGCATCCTCAATTTGCTTCTCGTAAAGGTCCTCGTACCTCGCCCGGACCTGCGCGTGGTCGAACTCGGCGCAGGACTCGTCGACGGTCCGGCGTTCGAAGCCGGCCGATTCGGTGATTTTGTCGGCGATTTCCTGCGGGTTCGTCACTCGGAACGCACGGTCGCGCTGCTCGATGAGTTCGTGAGCAGACGACTCGGCCTGGTACTCCACGATGCCGATACAGCCACAGGCCATCGCCCAGAGGAGATCTGTGGCGAAGCACTCCCGGAACGCTGTCTGGACAAACACGTGCGCACCCTTATAAATCGAGACGCGCTCTTCAGTGTCGCACGCGCCAGCGAAGGTCACGCGGTCGTCGATACGGAGGTCGGCCGCCTCCTGTTCGTAGTGCGCTCGTTCCGGCCCGTCCCCAATAATCGTCGCCGACCAGCCCTTCTGCCTGAGTTCCGCCAGACCCAGCAGTAGCGATTCGACGTTCGCACTGCCGTCCAGTCGGTGGGCGTACACCACGTCGATTTCCTCGCCAGCATCGACTTCACTGACGAGGTCCATGTCGATGCTCTGTGGGAGTATCGCAGTCTGGTCCGCCGTCGCCCCCCGCTCGCGGACCCGCGTGCGGACGAGTTCGGAGGGGGTGATGAGACAGTCGGATGCCTGGAGTGCAAGGCCAGCCCAGCGGTTTTCGGGCACATTCTCGTCCCCGAACCACTCCGTGAGAAGCGGCGCACGCGAAAGCGTTGCACCGGTCTTGGCCGCGAGTGCGACTGACGCTGGCGTCGGGTGAACGTGAACGACATCCGGGCGGTATCGTGCCAACATGACCGGGAGGCGGACACAGAAGGAAGGGACAGTCGGCGAGACGGTAACGGCGCGGTACGTGATGCCGTCACGCTCGCGCTGATTGTCGAACCCCGGCCACCACTGCGAACAGAACACGGTCACGTCGTGGCCGGCAGCGGCGAGTTCGGTGGCCACCCGCTTCAGCCGGGTCCGGCCCACTGTGTCCCGGTACTGACTCGTCTCCATGGCGACGACCGCGACACGCATACAGGGGTGACGACGTGGCCGCTCAAAAATCCACCCGTTCGCGGTTGACGACGATAGGTGGCGGATTGGCCGTCGGAACTGTCGTTCGACTGGATGTTTATTACAGCGACTCTGCAACGTGTCAGTGTATGAGCGATGATGACGACCTCGAAGCGGCGGTACGGGACCTCCGCGCCGAGGTCGATGCCCTCCAGACACGCATCACCGCCCTGGAATCGAAACTGGACACCGACCCGCCTCCGTCTGTCGGGGACGAAACTGCAACCACTGAAGCGGACACGGCGGCCGCCGAATCGGAGGCCCCGGACGATTCGGGGACAGCGCCAGAGACCGGCGAGACAGCCGACAGCGACGCGCCTGTCGACGAGCGGAACTGGGAGCGCGACATCGGGATGAAGTGGCTCGGCGGGGTCGGCGGGCTCGCGCTGGTGGTCGGCGTTGTCTTCTTCATTCGTCTGGCCATCGAAGCGGGCTACCTCGGCCCGCTCGGGCGTGTGTTCACCGGCACAGCGGGCGGGCTCATACTGCTCGCGGGCGGTCGGTACGCCGCCGAGCGGCAGGGCTACGACCGATGGGGTCGGCTCGTCGCGGGGACCGGCCTCGCCATCGCGTATTTCAGCGTCTACGCGGCCTACGGTTTCGAGTCGTATCGAGCCGCCATCGGAGCGCCGCTGTGGGTGGTTCTGCTGGTCCTGACAGCTCTCGTGGCCGCCACAGCGGTTGTCTCGGTGCGGGACCACGCGCCGGCCGTCGCCGGCGAGGCGTTCCTGCTGGGTTATGTCACTTCCTACGTCGGGCTCGATGCTGGTTCCTTCGTCGTCTCGCCGGCCTACGTCGTGCTTCTCACGGCCGGGCTGGTGACCATCGCCGCCGTCCGGCCGTGGAGCCGGCTCGTCCTCGGCAGCGTCCTCCCGGCCTACGTGCTCCACATCGTCTGGATGGACAGGCTAGAGCCACCCGAAGCGGTTGCCACCGCTGTTCTCGTCGCGACGTTCGCCGTCTACGCCGCTGGTGTGTACGTGCTCCGTGCGAGCGACCGAACGGACCGATGGCACCGCCGACTGGTGGAGGCGACGACAGGGCTCAACGCCGTGTTCGCCGTAATCCTGCTGGAAGGCGTCGTTCGTCGACTCATCCCGACAGCGCCAGACGGGGTGGCTGTCGGCGCAGTCGGACTCGCTCTCGGCGGCGTCTACGCCGTCACGGAGTCACGCCTCGGACAGCAAGACAGCGCGGCTGGGGTGCTGGCCGTCGTGCTACTCGCCGTTAGCGTCGTCCTCGCGGCCGACCCGTTCCTCGCGACCGCCGGTCTCCTCCTCCTGCTCTGTGGGGCGTTGGCGCTCGGGTCGCGCCGCGACGCGATGGCAGTTCGTGTCGGCGGGCACCTCGTCGCCGTCGGGACCGTCGCCAAACTGCTCGCCGTGGACGCGACCGAATTACCGGCGTTCTCGCTCGCGGACCCGCTGGCGACCGCGATGGGGCGACCAGCCGCATACCTGCTGGGAATCGCGGTCTTCTACGCGCTCGGTCGGTGGTTCGGCGGCGCATCGACGACGGTGCCAAGCACTGACCGCGAACTCTCGGTGGCTGCGCCGTACGCCTGGACGGCGACCGGGCTCGCGGTGGTGCTTCTGGGGCTGGAGCTTTCGGGGGCGGGGCTGTCGGTTGCGTGGGCCGTCCTGGGGCTCGCGTTCGTCGGGGTTGGCCTCGCGCTGGATGACCGCAGTCGTCGGCTTCAGGGCGTCGTCGTCCTCGGCCTGGTGACGACCAAGGTGTTCCTCTACGACACGCAGGGGCTCGATACGCTCGCCCGGACCCTTTCGTTCCTCGTACTGGGTGGCATCCTCCTCGTCGCCTCGTACGCGTACGCCCGCTGGCAGGGTGAGGAGCCACTCAGGCGACTCTCTGGATAACAGCCGCCGCGTTCCGCTGAATCAGACCACGGCCGCCACAAAGGGTTTTGCCGGTCCCTGCCCTCTCTCCGGTTGTGACCGCGTACGACCTTTCGCGCTATCTGAACGTCCGGAGCGCCTACGGCAGCTCGTTCGCGCCGGACGGGACGCTCGCTTTCCTGATGAACACGACCGGCGTTGCCCAGCTCTGGTCGCTTCCCGAACCCCACGGCTGGCCCGAACAGTTGACGTTCTACGACGACACTGTGAGCTTCGTCGACTTCTCGCCCGAACGCCAGGAACTCGTCTTCGGCATGGACGAGGGCGGCAACGAGCGGGCGCAGCTATACCGGCTCGACGCGGACGGGCACATCCACGAACTCACTGGGATGCCCGACGCGAAACACCGCTGGGGCGGCTGGTCGCCCGATGGTGAGCGGTTCGCGTTCGCGTCGAACCGCCGAAATGAGGCTGTCTTTGACATCTACGTACAGGACCGCGACGCGACCGGCGACGATGCGGAACTAATCTGGAAGGGCGACGGCTGGTTCTCTGTCGGCGGCTTTTCGCCCGACGGTGAGCGACTGCTAGTCAGCGAAGCCCACTCCAGTTTCGACCAGGACATCTACGTGCTTGACATCGACAGCGGGAACCGCAGCCATCTCACGCCACACGAGGGGAAGGTCCGCTACACGAGCGCGTCGTGGGGACCGGAGGGCGAGGCGGTGTATCTCGTCACCGACGCCGAAAGCGACACGCTCGAACTTGCCCGCCTTTCGCTTGAGGGCGACCTCGACATCGTCCGCTCGGACGAACAGTGGAACATCGACGGCGTCGCGCTTGACAAGGACAGTGGCCGTCTCGTGTACTCGCGCAACGTCGACGGCTACAACGAACTCACCGTCGGCGAACTGACAGGGCCGACAACCATTGAGACGTTCCCGACGCCGGACCTGCCGGGCGGGCTGGCCGGGGGCGTTTCGTGGGGACCCGATGCCGAACGGTTCGCCGTCAGCGTCACCGGGCGGCAGGTCAACACCAACGTGTTCGTCGTAGAGGCCGAAACCGGCGAGAGCGAGCAGTGGACGGCCGCCTCGACGGCTGGCATCCCGCGCGAGACGTTCATCGCGCCAGAGGTCGTTCGGTTCGATTCGTTCGACGGGCGCGAGATTCCGGCGCTGTTCTCGCTGCCAGAAAGTGCAGCTAACGGAAATGATGCGGACGGCGACACGCCTGTCATCGTCGACATCCACGGCGGCCCGGAGAGCCAGCGTCGCCCCTCGTTCTCCGGTCTGACCCAGTACTTCCTCTCGCGGGGGTACGCCGTCTTCGAGCCGAACGTCCGCGGGTCGACCGGCTACGGGAAGGCCTACACGCACCTCGACGACGTGGAAAGGCGGATGGACTCCGTGAAGGACCTGCGAGCGGGCGTCGACTGGCTCCATGACCACCCGGCTGTCGACCCCAACCGAATCGTGGCGATGGGTGGGTCTTACGGCGGCTTCATGGTGCTTGCGGCACTGACTGAGTACCCGGACCTCTGGGCGGCCGGCGTCGACGTAGTCGGCATCGCCAACTTCGTGACGTTTCTGGAGAACACCGGTGACTGGCGGCGGGAACTCCGCGAGGCCGAGTACGGGTCTCTTGATACGGACCGCGAGTTCCTCGAATCCATCTCGCCGATCAACAACGTCGACCGAATCAACGCGCCGCTGTTCGTCCTCCACGGGGCCAACGACCCGCGTGTTCCGGTCGGCGAGGCCGAGCAAATCGCCGAGCAAGCGGCCGAACAGGGAGTTCCCGTGGAGAAACTCGTTTTCGATGACGAGGGACACGGCATCAGCAAGCGGGAGAACCGCATTGAGGCGTACACCGCTGTCGTCAAATTCCTCGACGACCACGTCTGAGCGAGTCATACTAACGTTGTCGCGGGTCCACTGTACGCGTGTTGTCACCGGTGCACCGGGTAGTTTCAAACTATGAGAGCGTTCAGGCGGATTTATTACGCTGCCGAAGCACCGTTTCGTATGGAGATAGCCGAGCGCTCGCGAGCGCGGGTGCAGGAACGCCTCGCCCGACTCGAACAGGAGTTCGGCTCGACGCCGGTGGACCAGACCACCTTTTCGGTGGGCTCGGAGGCGTACCAGCGTGCTGTCGAGCGCTCACGGGAGGGGCAGGTCGACGTGCACGCGTTCGTCCACAACGAGTCGGGCGACGTGTTGCTGAGCGACGCTGACGGGTCCTGGGAGATCCCGCAAGGCCAGACACAGGGGGCCGAGCGGCCGGCGACAGCGGTCGAGCGGGTCGTCACCGAAACGGCCGGCGTCGCGTGTACGATTCGGGACGCGGTTCGAGCGACCATCTGTGGCGTGCGAAACGAGGCGGACCCGGACGCCGAGACGGTGTACCGGCTCAGTATCGTGTTCGACGCGGAGATCAAAAGCACCGCGGCCGAAAGCAGTGGCGCTGAGACGACCGGCGAGGCTGAAGCGTCGATCCGGTGGGACGACGCGGGCGATATCGCGGTGGCGGAACTGGTTTAGATAACGCCGGTGACCGTCGCCGCTTCGATGGCCGCTTCTTCACTCATTCCGTCCCCGAGCACCGTGTAGCGGTCGCGGATCTGATGAGCCGTGGTCAGCGCTTCGATCACCGTCTCGTCGTCGATGCCGAGTTCGTCTGCCGTCGTCGGCGCGCCGATGGCGGCCAGTGCGTCTCTGGCGTCTTTCCACTTGCCTTTCTGGCCGCTGTGGAGGTACTCGGTCATGATCGAGCCGACACCGACCTGATGGCCGTGGAGCGCGCCGTCCGGGACGAGTCGGTCCAGCTGGTGCGAAAACAGGTGTTCCGCCCCGCTTGCTGGACGCGAGGAATCGGCGATAGACATCGCAACGCCTGAGGAGACGAGCGCTTTGACGACAATCCAGGATGACTCCTCAAGCCCCTGTTTTATCGAGTCGGCGCTCTCAACGAGCATCTCGGCGGTCATCTGAGAGAGCGCGCCAGCGTACTCGGAGTAGTGGACGTTTTTGAGTCGGTGGGCGAGCTGCCAGTCCCGAACCGCAGTGTAGTTCGAGATGATGTCGGCACAGCCAGCAGTGGTCAGCCGCCAGGGGGCCTCGGCCAGTACCTCGGTGTCGGCGATGACCGCCAGTGGCGGCTCGGCGGCGACGCTGTGGCGCGTATCCCCCTCAGGAACTGAGCCCCGACCAGAGACGATGCCGTCGTGGCTCGCGGCCGTCGGCACCGAGACAAACCCCAGTCCGAGGTCGTCGGCCGCCATCTTCGTGATATCGATAGCTTTCCCGCCGCCGACACCAAGCAGGAAGCCCGCGTCGATCTCCGAGGCGTGGTCGATGACCTGCTGGACGGCGTCGAAACTGGCTTCCTCAATGACGATTTCGGAGGGGTCATACCCCTCGTCCTCGAACTGTTCGACGACCCGCTTGCCAGCGACATCGTGTGGCGTCGGACTGGAAACGACGAGCGGCCGGCCAGTCAAGTGGAGTTCACTCACGGCCCCGATTGTCCGGCTGAGGACACCGTGCCCGACCACGACGTTCCGGGGGAGACGGATCCAGGTGCGTTTCTCGAACATGGTTGCCTGTCTCCGGGCACGCGTGAAAACAGTTTAGGTGCGCAGCATCAGTCAGGGCGCCGAGACCGAACCGGCGGCAAATCTTTTGACAAAGATTACACACCAGTTTTCCAAAAACAATTATTAACATCCACGGTTGGGTGCGCCTGTCATGGCACATGACACGACTGATGACGGCATGCAAGCGTCTCGGCGGACGTTTCTGAAAGCGACCGGCGTGGCCACGGCAGCGGGTGCCACCGGCGCAGGTGTTGGAACCGCCGCGGCGCAACCGGACGTCGATTCGCTCGTCGGCGGCCTCACACTGGAGCAGAAAGCGGCCCAGATGACGCAGGTCGCGATTAGCTCCTTCGAGGCGGAACCCGAGGAATCGAATGTCCCCGACACCTTCGGGGTCGACACGGTCGGCGAGTATTTCAGCGAACTCGGCGTCGGGTCGATCCTCTCAGGTGGGGCCGAACCGCCGAGCTTCGACGGCGAGACCGTGGTTCAGGGAATCAATGCCCTACAGGAGTACAACCTGGAAAACGCCGACCACGACATCCCATTCCTTTAGGGCGTCGACGCGACACACGGGAACGGCCTGCTGGCAGGGGCAACGGTGTTCCCCCAACGGCTGAACATGGGTGCGACGCGCGACCTGAGCTTGATCGAGGCGGCCGAACGGCACACGAGCGACGCGACGGCGTCGATGGGCGCACACTGGACCTTCGCGCCAACGACTGATCTACAGCGGGACCCCCGCTGGGGCCGTTTCTTCAAGGGCATCAGCGAGGACCCGAAACTCGAAGCGGATGTCTCGCGGGTGCGAGCACGGGCGCTTGAGGACGACGACCGGCTGACGGCGTGTGTCAAACACTTCGCGGCCTACTCGATCCCGAACAACGGCAACGACCGCGCACCGGCCTCGACGTCCCTACGTGACCTCCGGACGAACATCCTCCCGCCGTACCGGGAGGCACTGAAATCCGAACCCGGGACGGTAATGGTCAACAGCGGGTCGATAAACGGGGTTCCGGCCCACGCCTCTGACTGGCTGTTGACGACGCTACTTCGGGACACCTACGGCTATGAGGGAATGGTCGTCTCAGACTGGGACGACCTGAACCGGATGATCACGAACCACGACTACGCACCCGACTTCGAGACGGCGACCGAGATGGCGATCAACGCCGGCGTCGACATGTACATGATCGGTAACGGCGGTGACGCGCCGGGCCCGGTTCAGTTCATCGACACCGTGGTCAGCCTCGTTGAAGACGGTGCGATTCCGATGGAGCGCATCGACGAGGCAGTCCGGCGGATCCTCGAACTAAAGGCCGACCTCGGCCTGTTCGAGCAGCCGACAGTCGACGAGTCCCGCATCGAGACCGTGCTCGGCGGCGCACAGGAGACCGCCGAGACGATGGCAAAGGAGTCGATGGTCCTCCTGAAAAATACAGATGACACGCTCCCGCTATCCGGCGACGAGAGCGTCCTGCTGACAGGCCCCGGCGTCGACAGCAACGGCAACAACACCCGCGCGCTGATGCAACACGGCGGCTGGACGCTCGGCTGGCAGGGGGCCAGCGCCGGCGGCCCGTTCCCGCGCCAGAACCTCCTCGAAGCGGAACTCCGCGCTCGCGTCGGCAGTCTCACGCACGTTTCCACCTCGTACGAGAACACCACCTGGTGGGCCGGCGAGGGCGACGGCGAGAACCAGCAGAGCGACGAGAACGGCAACTTCGACTTTACCGCCGAGCAGCGGTCACGGGTCGAGTCGGCTGGACCTGAATCCGATGTCGTCGTCGTCGTGCTCGGCGAGGGAACCCACAACGAAGGGTTCGGTGACCGGGACGAACTGGTGCTCGACGAGTCCCAGCAGGCGCTTCTCGACACCGTCGTCGAGTCCACCGACGATTCGACGCCGATCATCGGCGTCATGCTTGCCGGTTCGCCACGGGGGTCTCCAGAAACGTTTAGCCAGCTTGACGCCCTCCTGTTTGCCGGCCAGCCCGGCAGCGACGGCGGGGTCGCTATCGCCGAGACGCTGGTCGGCGAGTACAATCCCTCTGGGAAGCTCCCGTTCAGCTGGCCAGAGAACGTTGGTACCACACCCGTGCAGTACACCCGTTACGACCCAACATCGACAGGCGGGACAGATAACACCGCAATCTACGAGTACGGCCACGGGCTCTCCTACACCGACTTCGAGTACGAGAGCGTCTCGGTCACTCAGCCCACTGTCGGCAACCCGGCGAACCAGTCCGAGGTGACCGTCAGCGTCGAGGTGACAAACACCGGCCGGATGGCCGGCGAGCACATCGTCGAGGTGTTCAACACCCAGTCCTATGGCACAGTGCTCCAGCCGAGACGCCGGCTGCTCGGTTACGAGCGCGTCTCGCTGGGCCCCGGCGAGTTGACCACAGTCGACGTGACTGTCGACCTGACGGCGCTGGAGGTCGTTCCCGGTGACGTGCTCGGACTTGGCCCGAAGGTCGTCGAAGCCGGTGAGTACGAACTTACTGTCGGCCAAGACGGCCCGACGGCCACGCTCACGGTCCAGAACACGGCGAGCATCACCGATCCCGACCCCGTTCCGGGCCTCCCGGACGGGTCAGGGAGTACCCCCGGTCGGGGCAATAGTGGGAACAATGGTAACGGCAACAACACCAGCCGCGACCCCACCATGGAAGACGTCGTTGACCTGCTCGACGAGGTTCGTGGGAGACCCTGAGACAGGTCCCGCGACCTACGCCGGGGTGTTCCCGCCGGCGCACCGGACCCCGAATACCCACTACGCACAGACACATGCCGGCCCGCTCCCACACCCACCAATCATTATGTATGTTCGATTAGATTAGCTGAAACAGCGATCCAGTGACAGAGAATCAGCCAGCACGGTTTCAGCAGGACATCCATGCCTGACTCCACACGCCAACCCAGCGCGCCCGTTCGGGACCGACTCCAGCAGTATGGCCTCTCCGAGACGGAGGCGGAAACGTACCTCGCTGTGGTCGAAAAGGGACCGGCAACAGCCCGAACAGTGGCTGAAACGGCGGGGGTCTCCAAAAGCTACGTGTACGACATCTGTGATTCGCTCGCCGTGGACGGCTTCGTCAGCGTCGACGACCATCGGACGCCGACGGTCATTCGCGCGACGCCCCCGTCGGAGGCTTTCGGCGCGCTAAAACGCGAACTGGACACACTGGAGGCGGCAGTACAGACCCGATACGAGGACACCGCGGCCGAGAATAACACCTTCGAGGTGGTCAAGTCCCGACCGACCATCGTCAAACGGCTGGAGCAACACATCGAAGCGGCCGACTGCGAGGTTATCCTTCAGATCCCGGCCCGACGACTCCCCGATATCCGCGACCCGCTCCGCCGTGCCCGGGAGCGGGGCATCCTCGTGCTCCTGACACTGTCGAGTTACGACCGGGCGACGATGGAGTTGGACCTGAAGGAGATCGCCAACGCCGTCCGAATCGGCCTCGACGGCGCGCCTTCGTTGCTTGCGACGGACCAGCAGCGCGGGTTCGTCTCTCCGTCGACGATGCTCAGCTGGGACCACGACGAGACGAACGCGATCACGTTTACGCAAGAGGCTGTCGCATCAGTGTTGGTTGGTTCCTACCTGGGCAATTACTGGCCGATAGGCGAGGAGGTCCTCGTTTCGCGACCCCCGTCACTCCCGGCTCGGTACGATATGTTCCGCCCCGTCGTGTTCACGACCACGCTTGCGCTCCGGGCTGGTGAGTCCGTCGTCGCCGACCTGTACGCACGACCGACGGGCTCCGACGACGACTTCGAAGTGATATCCGGCGAGGTGGTCGGTGTCCGACAGAACCTCGTTGCGCCCCACAACAGCGATTTCGGGTTCGAGAATTCGCTGGTCGTCGATACCGGAGACAGCCGCATCACCGTCGGCGGATACGGTGCGTTCTTAGAGGACTACGAGGTCAAGCACACGACGCTCCGCCGGGCGTAGTTGTCACTCGGTTAGGCGGTCAATAAGCGCTGCTTCCGTGTCACGGTCAGGTCCGAACTCACGGCCGGTTCGGTCGTTTTCCAGATGTTCGGCGACGGTCACCGCCAATGCCGTTTCGTGGGGCGTCGACGACCAGCCCAGACCTCGGAGCTTTGCCGTCGACAGCAGATGCGGTGAGTCGCGGTAGATGGGGAAATCGTCGGGGGCAAGCCCCGCCGCCCTGAGTTCGCGCTCGCCGACGCCGATGGTCTCGACATCCGTCTCGTGCACTCTGGCAAGCAGGTCGACCCACTCCCGGAGCGTCGGCGCGTGCTCGTCGCCGACGTTGTAGGCCTCGCCAGCCGTCCCTCGCTCCGCGACGAGACGGAGCGCACTCGCCACGTCCTCGACGTAGGCCATCTGCCACAGGCTGAGGCCGTCGCTGGGAACGACGACCCGGTCGTATTCGGCCACGCGGTCGACCCAGTAGGCGAACCGCTCGGTGTAGTCGTAGGGACCGTACACGACGGTCGGCCGGACGCTCATCGCCTGTACGCCGTCCTCCGCGGCAGCGAACACTTCGCGGTCGCCTTCGGCCTTCCGTGGCCCGTAGGTCTCCGCGCTGTCAGTTGTGGCCTGCTCGGTAGTACAGCCTGCAAGCGGCGTCTCCCCCTCCCGCTTGGGCGTCCGTTCAGCCCCGTAGGCCGCGCCGCTTGAGATATACACGTACGCGCCGACATCGGCAAACACGTCGGTCGCCACTCGGACATCCTCCGGAAAGTACGCCACGCAGTCGACGACTACGTCCGGGTCGACCCGCTCCCGAGCAGTTTCGAGTGTGTCCCGCTCACGTCGGTCACCTTCGATGTGGGCAACCTCAGCGTTCGTGAACGGGTTCTGACGCCGTCCGCGGGTGAGCATTGTCACGTCGTAGCCTGCGTCGCGGAACTCGGTGACTGTGTGCCGACCGATGAACCGACCGCCGCCGATGACGAGGACACTGTCCATACGCCGTTCTCGGACGGGACCAGCAAAACAGTGTGGCTCACCGCCAGCGTCTGCCGCGGTCTGACAGTCGACACCGAGTGTTTGCTGGAGAGGCATGACGACCGACCCTCTCCAGAGAACAGCACGGCTGAAAAAACGAATGAGGTGCGCCCTCGCGTCTGTGGTCAGTTGCCGGCCGTCGCGTTCGTCACGTTCGTCGAGAACCCTGTATCGGCGCTTGACGTGTTCCCGCCCCTGCTCCGGCCAGTCTGCAGGATGATGGGTGTCCCTTCGTCGTCAGTCGCCAGGATGACCTTGTCCGAATCGTCGATGCTCTGGACGTACTGCTGTTTCAGCACGACCGGGTTGTCCCGAAGCGCCTCACCGCGAATCTCGATAACCCGGGCGTCGGCTTCGGCCTGAATCTCCTGCCGTTCCTTTTCGCGTTCGGCCTGTTGAATCTCGAATTTCTTCTCTTCGACGCGTTGCTTTGCGATTTCCTTGTCGTTGAGCGCCTGATCGTACGAGTCCGGGAGGTCAACGGTCCGAACCTGTACTTCTTCGAGGACGAGCGCTTCGCCCTCGAACGCGGATTCGAGTTTCTGCTGTGCCGCATCGCCAAGCCGCTCGCGGCCGTCGTTGGTGTATATCTCGCTCGTCTGGATACCGGCGGCCTCATCACGGAGCTGCGACCGGACGGACGGTCGAATAAGTCGCTCCTCCGCCTGGCCGACGGTCCGCCATTCGGTGACGAATCCCGACGCGTCTGTTTCTTCGATCTTGTACCGGACGGTGATGTCGATGTCGACCGTCGTCCCATTGATGGTCTGAACGGTCACCGCATCGGCTTGTGACGGTCTGTCGCCTTCGCCCTCGGTGTTGGCCATGGTGTAGGTCCGGGGTCGGATTTCCACGTCCTGAACCGAGTCCTTGACTGGCACGATGATGTGTGCGCCCGGCTGGAGTTGATCGCCGGTTACCGCGCCGAACGATTTCTGGACGCCGACGTGGCCTTCGGGGACCTGATGATAGCCACCGAACAGCGCCGTTGCGACAGCGAGGGCGACAACAACGCTGACGGCAATGCGGAGGCCACGGCCGACATCGATATCGATGTCCGACCCGGAATCGGGGTCAGGACCGGGGATGTCACTCATGCTGTGCTCCGATGCGATACGACGGGTGGTTGTACGGGGACCATGTCCAGCACTTTGGCCCGACAGCTATAGGACCAGCGATTGATTGTCACGGTGTCACATTACGACCACAGAACGCGGCTCTATTGTGGCGGAAAAACAGCGCCCTTGACGACGGACAAAACGTCGAACAGTGGCGCTTCAGTCGTCTGTCGAGGCGGCGAAGTCAGCCTCGGCGGCTTCGGCGCTCGCCGCGGCCTTGGCCGGCGGCTCGTTGCGCACGTCGTCGCGCTCGCGGTCGGCGATGACCTCAGCGTAAGCGTCGGGCATCACCTTCGTGAAGTTCTCAACTTCGGCGTCCCAGTCGTCAAGCAACTCCGCCGCTCGGTCGGAGTCGGTGTAGGCGGCGTGGTTTTCGACGAGTCGAGTAATCATCTGGCGGTCCTTGCCTTCGAGCGTATCGGCCAGAGACACCATGCCGGTGTTTGCCTTCGCTGCGAACTCGCCGTCGGGGTCGTAGACGTACGCGACGCCGCCGGACATCCCGGCCGCGAAGTTCTTGCCCGTCTCGCCCAGCACGACGATAGCGCCGCCGGTCATGTACTCACAGCCGTGATCACCGACACCCTCGACGACGCCTTTGACCCCGGAGTTTCGGACGGCGAAGCGCTCGCCGGCCATGCCGTTGACGTAGGCCTCGCCCTGCGTCGCGCCGTACAGCGCGACGTTGCCGATGACGATGTTCTCCGACGGATCGAAGGGGGCCTGATCCGGCGTGTTCACGATGAGCTTCCCACCGGAGAGCCCCTTGCCGACGTAGTCGTTGGCCGTCCCGGTCAGTTCCATCGTCACGCCCTGTGCGAGGAACGCGCCGAAGGACTGGCCGGCCGTGCCGTCGAAGTCGACCCGGATAGTGTCGTCCGCGAGGCCGTCACTTGCGTGCTCGCGGGAGATGCGGTTCGAGAGCGTCGCCCCGACCGCACGGTCGACGTTGGTGATATCGGTGTCGATAGCGACCGGGTCGCCGCTGTAGATGGCGTCCTCGGCGGCGTCGATGAGGTCCCAGTCGAGTTGTTCGTCGACCTCGTGGGTCTGCTCGCGCTGCTTGTAGCGGCCGTCGTTGTCGGCCGGCTCAGCGATGACTCCCGAGAGGTCGAGCTTCTGGGCCTTGGGCTGGCTCACGTCGTCGCGCTGCTTGAGTACGCTCGGTCGGCCGATCATCTCGTCGATAGTCTCGAAGCCGAGTTCGGCCATGATCTCGCGCAGTTCCTGAGCCACGAACGTCATGTAGTTGATGACGTGCTGTGGCTCGCCGGGGAAGCGCTCGCGGAGGTTCTCGTTCTGCGTGGCGATGCCGACCGGGCAGGTGTTTTCGTGGCACTGCCGAGCCATCACACAGCCCGAGGTGACCATCGAGGCGGTCCCGAAGGTGTACCCCTCGGCACCGAGCAGGGCGGCGACGGCCACGTCACGGCCGGTCTTCATGCCGCCGTCGGTGGTCACCTTGATGCGCGAGCGCAGGCCGGTGGCCCGGAGCATCTGATTGGCTTCTGAAACACCGAGCTCCCAGGGGAGCCCGGCGTTCTTGATTGAGGTCTTCGGCGACGCACCGGTCCCGCCGTCGTGGCCCGAGATGTGGACTACGTCGGCGTTGGCCTTGGCGACGCCAGCCGCGATGGTCCCGATACCGTCTTCGGAGACCAGCTTAACATTGATGTCAGCCTCGGGGTTTGAGGCCTTGAGGTCGTGGATGAGTTGCTTCAGGTCCTCGATGGAGTAGATATCGTGCAGCGGCGGCGGCGAAATGAGGCCGACGCCCGGCGTCGCGTACCGCACGTGGGCAATCATCTCGTTGACCTTCTTGCCGGGCAGGTGGCCACCCTCACCGGGCTTGGAGCCCTGTGCCATCTTGATCTGGAGTTCGTCAGCCGACGCGAGGTAGTCGGAGGTAACGCCAAAGCGGCCGGAAGCGACCTGCTTGGTCGTACACTCCTTCTCGGTGTCGAACCGTTCGGGCGGTTCGCCGCCTTCGCCGGTGTTGGCGTTGGCCCCGAGCCGATTCATTGCGATGGCGTTGTTCTCGTGCATCTCGGGCGATAGCGACCCGAGCGACATCGCCGCGGTCTCGAAGCGCTCGACAATGTCGTCGACCGGCTCGACATCCTCGATAGGGATGGACTCGCGGTCGGAGTCGAATTCGAGTAGGCCACGCAGCGTCTGGAGTTCCTCGTTCTGGTCGTTGACCAGTTCGGCGAACTCTTTGTACGTATCGTAGTCGCCCATCCGGACGGCTTGCTGGATCTTGCCGACCGTGTTGGGGTTCCACTGGTGGTGGATGCCGTTCGAGCGGAACTCGTACTCGCCCTGTCGCGGCATATCGGGCTCTTCCTCGCTCCAGGCGACATCATGGCGCTGGGTGAGGTCGTCCTCGATTTCCTCGATACCGATACCGTCGGTTCGGCAGGTCGTCCCCTCGAAGTACTCGGCGATGAAGTCCGAGGAGAGGCCGACGGCCTCGAAGATCTGGGCACCCTGATAGGACTCGACCGTGGAGATACCCATCTTGGCCATCGTCTTCAGCAGGCCGTCCTCAACGGCAGTGATGTAGGCATCGATGGCATCAGCCAGATCCGCGCCGTCCGGTCCGGCCACCAGGTCCTCGATGGTCTGGTAGGCCAGGTACGGGTTGACGGCCCCAGCTCCGTAGCCGATGAGCGTCGCGAAGTGATGGACCGCACGCGGGTCACCGGACTCGACGACGAGCCCGACGTGGTTGCGGAGACCGTTGCGGACGAGATGGTGGTGGATGCCACCGACGGCAAGGAGGCTCGGAATCGGCACGCGGCCTTCGCTGGCCGCACGGTCCGAGAGCACGAGAATGTCGTGTTCCCGTGCTGCGGCGTCGGCTTCGGCCCGCACGTCTTCGACGGCCTGACGAAGGTCGCCGCCCTCTTTGTAGGTGATATCGATGACCTTCGTGGACATGCCGTTGGCGTTCAGGTCCTTGATAGACTGCGTCTCCTCGTCAGTGAGGATTGGCGAGTCAAGCACGAGCTGGCGGGCGTGGCCCTGGCTCTCGTCGAGGATGTTACGCTGATGGCCCAGCCGGGACTCCAGTGAGGTAACGAGTTCCTCGCGGATGTAGTCAAGCGGCGGATTCGTCACCTGAGCGAACAGCTGCTTGAAGTAGGTGAACAGCGGGCGGTTGAACTGCGAGAGAACCGACAGTGGCGTGTCATCGCCCATAGAGCCGACGGGGTCTTTCCCCTTCTCGGCCATCGGCTCAATGAGGTGGTCGACCTCGTCGTACGTGTAGCCGTACATGGCCTGCTGGCTCCGGAGCGCGTCCGACGGGTCCCGAGGTGCGTTGTCCTCGCGGTTGGCAACCTCGTCGATGTCGACCTGTTCTTCGGCGACCCACTCACCGTACTTGTCGTCGGCGATGTCGTCGAACACTTCCTCGTCGGGGATGACGCGACCCTCTTCGGGGTCAGCGAGGAAACACTGTCCAGGCTGGAGACGCCCGCGTTCCTGAATCTCGCTGGGGTCGTGTTCCAGTGCGCCGGCTTCAGAAGACATCACGAGCGTGTTGTCCTCCAGTACATCGTAACGGCACGGACGGAGGCCGTTCCGGTCCAGCACAGCGCCGATACGGTCGCCGTCGGTGGCTGCGACGAGGGCCGGGCCGTCCCAGGGTTCGACCAGCGAGGCGTGGTAGTCATAGAAATCACGCCGGTCGCCAGTCACGTCGTTCATCTCGCCGCGCCAGGCCTCGGGGATGAGCATCCGGAGGGCGTGGGGGAGGTCACGGCCACCCTGAAGCAGGAGTTCGAGCGCGTTGTCGACGCTCGCGGTGTCTGATTGCTCGGGGTCGTCGATGATGGGCTTGATCTTCTCCAGATCGCCCTCGAACTCGTCGCTCTGGATGTCGGTTTCCCGAGCGCGCATCCAGTTGATGTTCCCCTGAATCGTGTTGAACTCGCCGTTGTGGATGACGCGACGATACGGATGGGCGAGGTGCCATGCGCCCAACGTGTTCGTCGAGAATCGGGCGTGGACCATCGCGAACGTCGACTGCATCTGCTCGTCTTCGAGGTCAGGGTAGTAGTCTTCGAGTTGTTCGGCCTTGAGCAGGCCCTTGTACACCACGACATCGGTTGCAAGCGAGACGACGTAGAATCGTTCGTGGCCCGGCGGCTTTTTTTCCTCGACGGTGTTTTCGAGCGCCCGGCGGCCGATGTATAGCTGGTTCTCGAAGGCGTCCCCGGTTTTTCCTGTCGCGGAGGTAACAAAGAACTGAACGATGTCGGGCTCGGATTCGAGCGCCGTCGCGCCAAGATCGCTGTTGTCCGTGGGAACGTCGCGCCAGTCGAGGACATCGAGGCCCTCAGCGGCGAGTTCCGTCTCGACGAGGTCTTTCAGACTCTCGGCGACCTCGTCGTCTTGCGGGAGAAAGAGCGTGCCGACGGCGTACTCGCCAGCGGGTGGCAGGTCGGCGTCGACTTCGGCAGCGAAAAACTCGTGTGGAATCTGGAGCATGATGCCTGCTCCGTCGCCCGTATCTTGCTCTGCTCCTGTCGTCCCTCGATGTTCGAGGTTGTCGAGGAGTTCGAGTCCGTCCGATACAACCCAGTGGTCGCTCTGGCCGTCGAGGTCCATGACGACCCCGACACCACAGTTCGACCGTTCGTCCGTGGGATCTGCAAGCCCGGCGTCGCCTGCAGAGAGACCTGTCTGTCGCTCAACCATGTGTTTCACGACTGGGGATGCCACTATAAGAGGGTAATCCTAATGGTATTAGTGTTGTTTAACCCCACATTAGGGAATATATATTTATAACGATTGTTCGAACTGTATCATCATTTATAAACAGTCGTCTGCAGGCCGGCGGTTCACTTGGTGTTCAGCCGAGCACGGGTGCAGATGACTGCTCGATACCAGAAACGTAGGCCGTCATGTCAGTTGTCGTTAACATTCCAACGACTCCTTCCGTCTCATCAACGACAGGAAGGTGGTGGACACTGTGGTCCAACATCACGCTTGCGGCCGCCTCAACCGGGTCGTTTGCCGTTACTGTAACCAGATCCGTCGTCATGAATTCGGACACGTCTAACCCCGCCGTATCGCCACCCTTTGCGGCGATTTCGACAAAGTCCGTGGAGGTGAGAATCCCCAGCAACGCTCCGTCAGCGTCGACGACAACAACAGAACTGATGTTCTCGTCAAGCATCCGCTTGGCGACCGCTTTCGCGTTCGCGTCGGCGGCAACAGTGGTGACAGGCGATGACATAATTCGTCCGACAAACACGTCGTCCATGACAGTCGATAACATAAGCCGAGATATAACCGTGTTGGTTCCGGATATCTATCCATTTCACCTGCTGAGAAATATATAAGGTCTTAATATTTTGCGCTCGCCACAACGTATGCACCCCTTCAACTATTGGCCTCCTGTCTCCGAGATCCCACTCCAACTGGTCGGTTGCATCAGGGCTGTCGGCCTTCCATTGCTGTCGTAAACTGTCTGTAGAACTGTATTTCCTACGACGGTATCTGTTCGCCGTTTGGCGTTTGTATGACTGTAGTCTGACGGCGATTTATATACATAGGGACAGCAGTGATTATCGGGGGCACGGAGGAAAATGTCACACGCTCCCCGACCCCATCCTTCCTTCATACTGCTAGCTGTACCTTCGTGAGAACGCATACTCCCTCAGCGGTGGCAATATGCTTCACGGCAGTATCAGCCGGCATCTATCTATACAAGCCCATCGTATATGAATTAAACCATGTCTGGTCATGCTCCCAGCGTCGCTATCGCCTGTCAGGGCGGCGGCAGCCACACCGCGTTCACCGCCGGCGCGCTGAAGCGACTGCTACCCGCTGTCAACGCTAATTACGAACTCGTGGGACTGAGCGGAACCTCCGGTGGCGCACTCTGTGCGGTCACCGCGTGGTACGGCCTGCTCAGCGCCGGCCCTGACCGCGCGGCCGACATGCTGGATGATGTCTGGTGCGACGTCGCCGCGACCGACCCTGGCGAGTTTCTAGTCAATGAGTCGCTCGTTTGGCGCTCGCGCCTCCGGCAACTCATGTTCCCCATCCCGGAGGTCTCGCCGTACGCAGTGCCGGGCAATGCCGGCCAAGATTGGTATCTGGACCTGCTCGACCGACACATCGACTTCGACGACTTCGACTCGCTCGCGGCTGCGACCCCGCCGCACGTGACCATCGGTGCGGTTGACCTCAACAGCGGCAAGTTCGAAACCTTCTCAGACGACGCCATCACCCCGGAGACGGTGCTCGCATCCGCCGCGTATCCGCTGCTGTACGAGGCCGTCGAGATGAACGACCACTGGCACTGGGACGGCCTGTTCTCGCAGAACCCGCCAGTCAAGGAGTTCCTGACCAGCGAGCGGCCAAAGCCCGACGAACTCTGGGTCATCCAGATCGAGCCACAGACCTACGACGGCGTCCCGACCTCGCTGGCGGAAATCACCGACCGCCGGCAGGAACTGTCCGGAAACATCTCGCTGAATCAGGAACTAGACTTCATCGAAACAGTGAACGACTGGGTACGGGCTGGCTATCTCCCCGACGAATACAGACACGTCGAGATCCGACACCTGCGACTCGCCAGGAAGCACACTCCGTCTTCGAAGGTGGACCGTGACCCGCGGTTCATCGAGGACCTGCTCGAACGCGGCGAGCGCGAGGCCGACGACTTCCTGAACCGGATCGCCTGATGCCCACTCGCTCCGCTCGGGCCCGTTCAGTAGCTCTTGGCGAAGTAGGCCGTCTCCTCGGCGTCCTCACCACAGATGGCGCAGTCCTCGTGGATCGGCTCCTCGTCGCGGTCAAGGGGCACCATCACGATTTCGGCCGCGATAGCGTCCTTGATCGGCTCCTCGCAGTCCTCGTCGCCACACCAACCACATTTCACGTAGCCGCCGTGCTGGCCGATAGTGCCGAGGATTTCCTCGCGGGACTCAGCCTCACGGATTTCGCCTTCCAGCGTCTCCTCAGCGCTGGCGTATAGCTTGGCGTGGACGGTGTCGAGGTGGTCGGTAACGGTGTCGGCGATGCCGTCGCGGTCGACCGTCTCGGTTTCGCCGTCGGGCCGGTGGACCAGCGTGGCCTCACCGTCCTCAACCTCGTGGGGGCCGATTTCGACACGGAGGGGAACGCCGTGGAGTTCGTGTTCGTTGTACTTGAATCCGGGATTGCGGTGTTCGCGGTCGTCAAGTTCGACCCGGACGCCGGCCTCGTCCAGTTCGGCGGCGAGGTCGGCGGCGTAGTCGATGACCTCGTCCTTGTTGTCCTCCTGCCAGATGGGGACGACGACGACCTGATCGGGGGCGAGCGCTGGTGGAAGGACGAGCCCCTGGTCGTCGGAGTGGGTCATGATGAGCGCACCCATCGCGCGCCAGGACAGTCCCCACGAGGTCGTGTGGGCCGTGTTCTCCTCCTCGTCGGCGTCGGCGTAGGTGATGTCGAACGCCTCGCCGAAGGAGGTCCCGAGGTAGTGGGAGGTGGCGGCCTGCACGGTCTTGCCGTCGGGCATCAACGTCTCGATGGTAGTCGTCGTGTGCGCGCCGGGGAATTTATCGTGAGGGGGCTTGCGGCCCTTCAGCGGCGGCATCGCCATGACCTCCTCGTAGAGGCGGGCGTACTGGTCCAGACGGGTCATCGTCTCCTCCCACGCGCCGTCCTCGTCGGCGTGGGCGGTGTGACCCTCCTGCCAGAGGAACTCCTTGGTGCGGAAGAACGGCTTCGTCTCCGTTGCTTCCCACCGGACGACTGAACACCACTGGTTCAGCCGCATCGGGAGGTCCCGGTGCGATCGAGTCCACTGTGCCATGAACGGCGCGATGATGGACTCGCTGGTGGGCCGGACGGCGAGCCGCTCTTCGAGTTCATTGTGGCCGCCGTGGGTTACCCACGCCACCTCGGGGTCGAACCCTTCGACAACGTCTTTCTCTTTCTCAAGATAGCTCTCGGGGATAAACAGTGGGAAGTAGGCGTTCTGCACGCCAGTGTCCTTGAACCAGCCGTCGAGGTTGTTCTGGATACGCTCCCAGATAGCGTAGCCACGTGGGCGCGTAACGATGAACCCGCCCATAGGGGCGTAGTCCGCGAGGCCGGCCTTCTGGACGACCTCGGCGTACCACTCGCCGGGTGAATGCTCCTTGCTCTCGGTGATGCCGAGTTCCTGCTCGCCACTCATTAGGTGTGTCGTGGCCCACGGCGCTAATAAACTCCCCGAAGGGTGGTGAGCCGCTGGCACGCCGACCGACCCAGTTCGATGCCCCACTCCGCGCCGCGAGGACCGTTGTATCGGGGCCGGTATCAGGCCTGTTCAGCCCGAATGGAGAGGGCATCTCCGGGCCCAGGAGTGCCGAAAGTTGACGCCGCGGACCCGCCACGAAGGAACAGTTCCTGATACGGGTCGTCCCCGCCTGCTGACCCCGGGACGATAGCGAGGGACCCTTCCGGAACGTTCGACACAGCGTCCCTGACGACGGCCTCACAGGACTCGCCGTTGAGTTCGACAGTGACTGTGTCGCTCTCCGGTGTGAACGCTGAGTGGCGGATCGAGGTCTTGACGTTCCCGTAGCCGTCGACGTGACAGACCACGGACTCGGGCGGGGCCGGCACGTCGTCGAGTGACCGCTCCGCCCCGAGAGATGAGTGATTCCCGTTTGCGATTTCGGCGACGCGGCGCGGGAACACGTCCCGCGAGCGGAACTGACCGGTGTCCGCCGGCAGTTCGATCTCACGGAAGGTCGCGGCGTGGTCGGAAATAAACGAGAGGTTGTAGCCGGCATCGACGGCGACGACGGGGACGCCGTTGTCCAGTTCGAGATAACAGAGCGCCCCGCCGGTGTCGGCTCGCTCCGGCGTCGACTCTGTCGTTCGTGGTGCCGTGTTCGAGTAAAGCAGCAGGTCGTCGAACGTCGGATTGTGGACGCCGAGTTGCGCGATCCAGAATCCAGTGGCGACCGTCGAGAATGGCTTGACTTCGGTCGACTGAACGGTCATCGTCGGGTCAGCGGCAGTGAGACGATGGACGACTTCTGAGAAGGCCGGGTCGGCCGGGCCGTAATCCGCGATTAGCTGAACGAACGTGCTCATGTGAAGCTCCGGTCACCACCACGTCGGTACGCCTGTATAATCTTGTGCCTTGGTACCAGATGCAGAACTATCGAGCGTCCCTGACGACGCCGACTCAGGCACCGATTGTCGTCAGGGAGGCGATGGAGTCGGCGACGCGGCGTTCCATCCCTGTCCCAGCGAATCCCGGCACGGGGTCGACACCCTGTGCGTAGAACTCCGATTCGCTTTCGACAAACTCGACGCAGAGTGCCCGCGCGCCGAAGCGGTCTAGCAACTCCCGGACGCGGGCCGCAAGCGTCACCTCGACGGTCTCCTCGCTGATGATACGGTCCAGCCCGGACACTTCCGACCGGACCTGAATCGCTCGCAGATGGGTTTCGCGGCCGTCGTTGACGGCGAAGTACTTGTACTCCACCGGCTCCTTCTGAACACAGGCCTGGTAGAAATCACCCTCGTCACTGTTTACCGGCACACCGTCCCAAGAGTAGCGAGTGCGGGGGATGTAATCGCAGTCGGGCTTCTCGAACCAGACGGTCGGCACCTGACAGCCGACCTGCTCCAGTCCGTGCAGGGCGACGAGTCGGCAGGCAAGCGCCGTCGTCGGCAGGAACCCGTTCCACGTCTCAACGCCAACGCTGTCGGCGTACCGAAGGGCGCTGAATGACTCCGGCCCGAGCGTTGTATTGACGAGTGCAGATAGGTCGTCGATATCGGCTTTGGCCACCGGGTTTCCGGGGCGGAGAAACTGGATTTCAAACCCCCGAGCGGAGAGCCGCTCTGCGACGGCACCAAACACCGGGTGTTCAGGCTCGCAGATGAAGCCGATGCAGTCCATACCGCCACGTCTCAGCGGTCCGATAAAAAAGTCGCGCAAAACCGAACGACTGAGGCACCGTGGTTGCGAAGTGACGGCTTGATGAACCTGCTCAGTATTGGAGGGCATTCCGGTGCCGAGAGCTGGGACATCGTCGCCGTCGTTGTCCTCTCTGCCGTGGCCGGTGCAGTCCTGTGCGGACTCGCCCTGGCCGCGTACCGACAGCGCGGGACGCGTGCATATCTGCTGATTGCGCTCGCACTCACCGCGCTGTTCGTCCGCCCACTCATTGCGCTGCTATCTGGGTTTTCAGTGGTTTCAGCACCGACCCACCATCTCCTCGAACACGCGCTCGATACCGTCTTTGTCGTGCTCGTCCTCGGCGCAGTGTACTACGCCCGGACAGTCGAGAAGCGCCTCGATGAGGAGGGACTATGAGCGACACCAGAGCCCGAATCCATCGGCATATCGAGTCGAATCCAGGCGTCCACTTCCGAGAATTAACACGGGCGCTGGACCTCGCAACGGGACAGGTTCAGTACCATCTGGCTCGACTCGACCGCGTTCACAGCGAGTCGGTCAACGGGCGGACGCACTACTACACGTCGTCGTTTGACTCCTGGGAGCGCCACGCCATCGCTTTCCTCCGGCGGGAGACGGCGAGGGATATTCTCGTTACGCTCATAGAGCGCGAAACCGCTCGCCCCGACGAGGTAGCCGACCACCTTGATATCGCCCGGAGTACGCTCGAACACCACCTGCGCGGTCTGGTCGAATACGACATCGTCGAAAAGCGTCGAGACAGTGGTCGGGTGACGCTGGCGCTCTGCCGGCCGGACCTGACGGTCGAACTGCTCGCGGCAGTTGAGCCCACGGTATCCAGCCGCCTGTCGGGCCGCTTCACCCGGCTACTCGACCGGCTGTTCGAGAGCGAGTAGCCCGGTTTCCGCGGGCAGTGGGTGCTTTCGAGTCCTGTACCACAACCCAATTGGACCGGCAGTCCATAGAGTGGGTGATGACTGAACGTGGGATTTCCCGACGCGAATTCGCCAAGAGCGCCGTCGCCATCGGCGGCACCGCGGCGCTGGCCGCCTGTCTCGACCGCGGGTCGGGAACAATACCCAGGGGAACCGACGACCTCTCGTCTCTCCCGGCGCGTCAGCACGCCTGGGACGCGTCGCTGGCGACCGACGACGCGGGGAACCACCGACTGTCGCGACACCACGTCCTCCTATTGCTTGACTACGCCAGCGACGGACCGCCGACCGATGCCGACCGCGAGCAGGTCGAAGCGGCGCTTCGAGACCTCGAACGAGCCTACGAGTGGAGCAACGAGGGGCTGCTGTTCACGCTCGGGTACAGCCCGACCTACTTCGACCGCTTTGAGGCCGACGTAGCCGGTGTCGACCTGCCCGAACCAATGGCGCTTGCCCCCTTCGAGGACCCAGAACTCGACACACCAGACGCACTGCTACACCTCGCGAGCGATGACGAGCGGGCCGTTATCGCCGCCGAGGAAGCGCTGAAAGGCAACCGAGACACGGTGAACGACCACGAGATGAGCGCTACCTTCGAGGGTGTCCTGCGCGAGGCGGAGCGCCGGACGGGATTCGTCGGCGCCGGTCTGCCCGCCGAGAATCAAGACGTCGACGGGGTTCCGGACTCCGAACCGGTTCCCGAGGAGGCCCCGCTGTTCATGGGATTCAAATCCGGGTTCAAGGAGAACCAGGCTTCCGAGGACCGGGTAACGGTCGATTCGGGGCCGTTCGCCGGCGGCGCGACCCAGCACCTCTCGAAAATCCGGCTGCAACTCCAGCAGTGGTACGAACAGGACTCCCGAGACCAGCGCGTCTCGAAGATGTTCTGTCCGGCCCACGCCGCCGAGGACAAGGTCGAAGGCGTCGGCGAGAACCTCGGCACTGACAACGGTGCCGGTGAGTGCCCAGAAGACGTGGTCGACAGCGGCCGGCGAGAGGGCGTTGTCGGCCACGCACAGAAGATGTCCCGCGTCAGAGAAGACGGAACACCGACGCTCCTCCGCCGGGACTTTAGTTCGACCGACGGCGGTGAAGCGGGATTGCACTTCCTCTCGCTACAGCGTTCTATCGCCGACTTCGTCGCGACAAAACAGGCGATGAACGGCACCGATGTCGCGAACGACTCCGCTGTCGGGCAGCGAGTGAACAACGGTATCCTCCAGTATATGACGGTCACGCGACGCGGGAACTACCTGCTCCCGCCACGCTCGCTGCGTTCCCTGCCCCGAGCGAACCCGGACACGTGAGCGGTAGGCGGAGCCACGCAGTCCTGCTTTCGGCCGCCGTACCAGAACGGTCTTTCAGATGAGGACCCAAAGACGGTCTATGAATCGACGACAGTTCCTCGCCAGTGCCGGCCTCGCCGGCACGACGGTCCTGGCGGGGTGTGGCTCGCTGAGTTCCCAGTCGACACGCGCTCCACCGCTGGTCGAGAACCGCCCTGACGCCACGTACCGCCCAACCCACGCAGAGGGGATGGGGATGGCCGGCATAGCGCAGGCGGGCGAGTACATGGTCGGACTGAGCTACTCCTTTCCCCACCGGTTCTGGACAGTAACCGGGACGACAGCCGAAAAGGTCGACATCCGGAGCGAGGACAGCGTCCACCTGATGGCGACTATCTGGGACCCCGAAACGGAAATGGTACTCCCAGTGTCCGCCGGCCTCTCAATCACAATCGAGCGCGACGGCGAGACAGTCGCCGACAAGTCCCCGTGGCCGATGATCTCCCAGAACATGGGGTTTCACTACGGCGACAACTACGCACTCGGCGGCGACGGCGTCTATCAGCTCTCGGTCCGCGTCAACGGGATGGGCGAGCGCCGGCTGGGTGCCCTCGAAGGCGGTTCAACGAGGCCGGCGAGGCGACGGTCGAATTCGACTTCGCCCAGAACACGCGCGACCAGCTCTCCTTTGAGGAGTTCCCGGACTCACAGGGCGAACGCGCGGCGGTCGACCTGATGAACATGGATATGGTGCCAACCTCGCAGGTCCCCGAAGTGTCGGCCCTGCCCGGAACGGTCCTCGGGACGGACAAAGGGAGTGACGGCGTCTACGCCGTTACGTGGCTGCAGGACGCGGCGTTCCTTGCCGACGGTGAGTCGTACCTCGCCGTCTCGGCTCGGACACCGTACAACCGCGTTCCCCTCCCGATGATGTCCCTCGACGGAACCGTAGAGGCCGACAGCGAGACGCTGTTTGAAGACGCGCTGACCGCCGCGGTCCACCCCGAACTCGGATATCACTACGGCGCAATCGTCGAGACAGCAGCGCAAGCGCCGTCCGTCAGTGTCGACGTCGTCGCCCCGCCACAGGTGTCTCGTCACGAGGGATACGAGACAGCGTTCCTGACGGCGCCTTCGTTCTCGTTTGCCAGCGGCTAACCGCGATTAATCCATCCATTCGACGTAGTCCGGACACTCGTCGCATTCCACGCGGGTCGCCCATCTCTCACCGCGGTCGTGGTTCAACGGCGCCACCTTGGTGACGTTGACGTTCACTGAGCCGCATTTCGGACACTGTCCTGGTATTTTGGAGTTGGACATCGTCTGGTTTCCTCTTGGCTAATACACAATTCTCAGTTGTCAGTAATGTTATTTTCCCCCTGAATTACACCCAGGCCGGCAGCGTACAACTCACAGCACAGTCAACACTGACTGTAGAACAGAACCGGCCAGTTGCGGTTCTCGGAGGCTACATGGTCAGTACAATGGTAACTACCCAATAGGGAGACGGAGAGGGATGTGAACGGCCGCTCCAGCAATACCCAGAGGCTGCAGTAGACTGCAACACCACGCTTACGGCCCCCTTTCAGTCAGTCGAACCACTCGGTGTAATCGTGACAATCGCGGCACTCGGCACGGATACTCCACTCGTCTCCGCGCTCGTGAAAGGACGGTGCAACCCTGTGTATCCGGACAGCGACTACTCCGCACTCTGGACACTGACTCGGAACCGGCTCACCAAACATGCATTGGGACTATCTGTATAGTCGGCTCAATTGAATCCGGCGAATTTCGGCGTTTCAGCGTTCAATTGCCTGCTCCACGTTGTAAACGCCGGCTATGAGCGTTATCTCCCGGAACTGGCGGAACCAGTCACGCGCTCGGACGGCGGAGCCGTGCGAGCGCTTGATTGAGGAGTTGACGGACTCGGTCTGTGATCGCTGACCATAGAGCTCGTCGTCTATTCGGGCGTTGTGTGCGTGATCGTAAGGAGCGAAAACACGGTGCTTGATCAGCGGACGAATCCCGGCGTTTCGAAGCTCCTCACGGAAGCTCATGTCATCATAGCCTTTGTCAGCGGCCAAGCTTCGAAGGTCGCCCGCGTTCCGCAGGGCGACCTTCGGGCCGATCTTGGTTTCGTCAGGCCACTTCGTGCTGCAGTGTAAGTCAAGAATTGCTCCCTCAGCTGTATCTACGAGAAACGTCGTCTGGATCGTTTTGACGGAACGATCAATCCGTCGCAAGTAGTGAGACGATGCCTGCTGACGGTCGAAGTAGGTGGCATCAATTGCGGCGTGACCATTCTGGTCCAGCAGCTCCGCCGACCGGCGGAGCAGCTGTCGCCAGACAGTCATCGATGCCCGTTTGAACGCCTTACACAGCGTCGAAGGCGCGGGAAACTCCCCGCGTTGAAGATTCAATACCGCTCGAACACGTTCCATCTCTTCGGCCCAGTCGATGATTTCCTCGTACTCCGCGCTCATGTGTTCGCGCAGATAGAGCAAGACTGCGTGCTTCCAGCCGGCAAACCCGTTGCCGGCTGGATCACTCAGTTCCATCAGCGCAGCGTCAGTAAGCTTTTGAGCGAGCGAAGCCACTTGCTTCACGAAGCGGAAGAGGGTGTTGTGCATAACATTACTCTCCCGCTTCATACCCGTGATTCTAACGACCTATCCCGGCGCCGTCTGTGGATTCAATTGAGCCGTCGTGTTCTCATCGGGCGGCCAGATACGGAAGGAGCAACGCGTGTCTGTCGAGCGGCTCCGATGCCACCGGTCGGTTTCGGTGCGTGAGAATTCCCAGTATGCCTTTATTCTGTTCGGCTGAGCAACACACATGAGCGTCATCTGTGAATTTGAGTTGCAGTCCGCAGATATGCCGCTGTGTGCGGTTGCTGCGGAACTGAACACCCGACTGATCGTCGACACCGTCGTCTCTGGCACGACCGACGAACCGGCACTCGTGTTCTCCGCGACGGGCGTCGAACCGGACGCACTTGAATCAGCATTGCTCGGCGATGAATCGGTCGTGGAGTTTGTCGCCATGGACTCGGCTATCGTCGAGTCACGGTATCGGGTCGTCCTCGATACAGACTACGTCGAAATGTACACCCAGCTCGTTGACCGGCAGACGTATCCGATGGGTGCGCTCGTGACCGAGCACGGGTGGAAGGTGAGCACGCAGTTCGCCGACCGGGCAGACCTCGAAGCGTTCCGGGACACCTGTCAGTCAAGCAGTGTCACGTTCCGCCCGCACCGGCTCTGTGAGACAGAACACGGCGGCGATGACTACGGACTCACCGCGCCACAGCGAGAGGCACTACTGGCGGCCCACCGACTGGGGTATTTCACTGTCCCCCGTGGGGCAGACCTGAAAGACCTTTCAGCGGAACTCGACACGACCACATCCGCGATTTCGGAGCGGCTCCGTCGTGGCACGGACCAGCTGATCGACCACACGATTGCCAGCTCCGAACAGTGACAGCCGGCTAGCCAGAGCGCGGCTATTTCGGCAAGAGACGTCCTCTTATAAATTGCTGTACATATGTTGGCAACGGTTAGGGCTGGGACTTGCGTAGCACTACATGACGGTGACCCAATATGACCATCCACCAGCACCCACACGTCACTGACCGCGACGCACACTTCGTCGGGGGCGGTATTGCCTCCCTGGCTGGCGCGGCGTTCCTCGTTCGGGACGGCAATATGCCCGGCGAAAACATCCATGTCTACGAAAAGCTGGACGTCGTCGGTGGCGCGATGGACGGCGCTGGCGACCCGGACGAGGCGTACCTGATCCGGGGCGGTCGGATGTTCAACTACCCGGCGTATGAATGTACGTGGGACCTCTTCGAGACGATTTCGTCGCTCGAAGACGACTCGCGCTCGGTCAAGGCCGTGATGGACGAGTTCAACGAAACGCACCCCTCGTACGCGAAAACACGGCTGATGCACGAGGGCGAACGGATCGACGCGAGCGAGTACGGACTGACGAGCCAGCATCGACAGTCGATAGCTCGGTTGCTCCTCACGCCCGAACCGCGACTCGGTGACACGCGCATCGAAGAGTGGTTCGACGAGTCGTTCCTGGAGACGAACTTCTGGTACGTCTGGGCGACCATCTTCGCGTTCCAGCCGTGGCACAGCGTCGCCGAGGTCCGGCGATACATGTACCGGTTCCTCCACGAGTTTCCGCAACTGCACACCATGGAGGGTATCGACCGGACGAAGTACAACCAGTACGACTCGATGATCCTCCCGCTCCGACGCTGGCTCGAAGACAGGGGCGTCTCCTTCGAGTACGGCCACGAGGTGACCGATATGGATATCGTCCCGTCGCGGACGGGGCGTACCGTCGAGCGGCTCTACTGTGAGACCGACAGCGGCACCGAGACGGTCCCCGTCGAGCCGTCCGACCTCGTGTTCATGACGAACGGGTCGATGACCGACGGCTCGTCCATCGGCGGGATGGACGAGGCCCCCGAACTGAACGAAACCGGGGCGTCGTGGGAGCTGTGGAAGTCCATCGCCGAGGACAACCCACAGTTCGGCAACCCGTCGGTGTTCGCGGACAACGTCACGGAGACGAAGTGGGAGTCGTTCACCGTCACCCTGCACAACACCGAGCTGTTCGACCACATCGTCGATTTCACCAACGAGGAACCGGGCAACGGGCTCGTCACCTACCTCGGGTCGAACTGGCTGTTGTCGACGGTCGTCGCCGCACAGCCCCACTTCGCGAACCAGCCGGACGACGTGAAGGTGTTCTGGGGCTACGCGCTGTTCCCGGACCGCGAGGGGAACTACGTGGAGAAACCGATGTCCGAGTGTACCGGCCGGGAGATCCTCCAAGAGCTGTGTTACCACCTGCAGTGCGAGGACCGGCTCCCGGAGCTACTCGACGACGTGACCTGTATCCCGGCGATGATGCCGTTCATCACGGCGCACTTCCAGCCCCGAGAACCCGGTGACCGGCCCGATGTCGTTCCGGACGGGTCGAACAATCTGGCGTTCCTCGGACAGTACGCCGAACAGCCACGGGATGTCGTGTTCACCGTCGAGTACTCGGTCCGGTCGGCGATGACCGCCGTCTACGAGATGCTCGACCTCGACCGGGAAGTCCCCCCGGTGACCAAACACTACCGGAAGCCGGGTGTCATCGCAGACACTGTTCGCGCCGCGTACCGCTGAGAAGCAAAGCGGTACGGGCGAGGACATTCCAGTATTTTAGTACGGTGACAGAGATAGGTGTGTATGCACACATCGACGCACTCCGCCCGGAGGTTGCGATGGTAAATCTCGCGCTCTCGGCGGCGCAGCTTCTCGTGGCGCTGATACTCGTCGGACTGAACGGCTTTTTCGTTGCCGCTGAGTTCGCGTTCGTTCGCGTTCGCGGCACATCGGTCGAACAGCTCGCTGACGAAGGCCGGGCCGGCGCAGGCTCGCTCCAGGCAGTGATGGCGGACCTAGATAACTATCTCGCGGTGACCCAGCTCGGGATTACGCTTGCCTCGCTGGGACTGGGGTGGGTCGGTGAGCCCGCCGTCGCAGCGCTGCTTGAACCCGTCCTCGCTCCGGTACTGCCCGAGACCCTCCTCCACCTCGTGGCGTTCGCAATCGGCTTCACAATCATCACGTTCCTCCACGTCGTCTTCGGCGAACTCGCGCCGAAGACGTTTGCGATTGCTCGGACTGAGCGGCTCTCGCTGTTGCTTGCGCCGCCGATGAAGCTGTTTTACTACCTGTTCTATCCCGGGATCGTCGTCTTCAACGGCTCGGCCAACGCCTTCACGCAATTACTGGGTGTCCCGCCGGCATCGGAGACGGACGAGACGCTCGGCGAGCGTGAGATACGCCGGGTGCTGGCTCGGTCCGGCGAAGAGGGGAACATCGACGCGGCGGAGGTCGACATGATAGAGCGCGTGTTCGACCTCGACGATACGGTCGTCCGGGAGGTCATGGTCCCGCGCCCCGACGTCGTGAGCGTGCCGGCCGACGCCACGCTGTCGGATATCCGGGCAGTCGTTTTCGACGAGGGACACACCCGCTATCCGGTGGTCGATGCCGACGACAGTGACCAGATCGTCGGGTTCATCGACGTCAAGGACGTGCTACGGGCCGGCGAGGAAGGCAACGAAAACACGACTGCCGGCGATATCGCCCACGAGATACCGGTCGTCCCGGAGACGACCGCTATCAACGACCTCCTGTTGCAGTTCCGGCAGGACCGCCGGCAGATGGCCGCGGTCATCGACGAATGGGGGTCGCTTGAGGGTATCGCGACCATCGAGGACGTGGTCGAGGCCGTCGTCGGCGACCTGCGCGACGAGTTCGACGTCGACGGCCGCGAACACGCAATCCGCAAGCGAAGCGACGGGAGCTACGACGCCGACGGCGGCGTCCCGCTGTCGACAGTCAGTGAGGCCCTCGGTGTCGACCTCGACAGCGACGCAGTCGAAACCGTCGGCGGGCTGGTACTGAGTCACCTCGACCGCGCGCCGGAAGTCGGCGATACCGCCGAAGCGGCCGGACACGCGTTCGAGGTGGCAAGCGTCGACGGAACCCGTATCTCGACGGTTCGGATTCGAGCGAACGACGGCGACGACTCGCCGTCGACTGAGTGAGCGACCGGTCAGAAGAACTCGTCCAGATACACCGGCTCGGACTGGAACACGGTAGCGAGCGGGTCCCGAGCCGACTCGTTGTGTATCTCCAGCCCGGCCAGGCGTTCAGCGGCGTCGACGCCGTGCGTCCCGACGGCCAGTTGTGAGAGCGTCGCAATGTTGACGGCCACATCGGCTTTCGAGTCGCTGGCTGGAAGCGGGTCGACCGTCGCAGTGCCGCCGTTCACTGACAGCCGGAACAGGCCGTCGTTGCGGTCAAGCAGCGGATCGTTCACCGAGAGCGTGCAGTCGAGGTCGCCCCCGGGCCAGTCGAGGCGTTCGAGGTAGTCCACGTCGGTGAGCCGAACCATCGGCCCGGCTTCGACCGTGCAGTCGACCGCCCCGGGGTCGTCGACGCGATGGAAGAGGTCAGTATCAGGCGGTAGCTGGAGCGTGACGCGCTCTATCTGTGCGCCGTGATGCCCGAGGAACGCAAACAGCGCGCGGCGGGCCTCCTCGTCGACAGCCGCGAAGTTCGAAACCGAGAGCGTGTTGTTAGCATCGTCCGCGACGGTGTACACGACGTACCCCTGAAGTTCACCGTCGCGTTCGTAGCCGTAGCAGTACGGGACGCCGTCGTCGTCCCAGTCGGCGAGGGTCCGCTCGCGCCACCACGCCTCCGAGCGCCGGAGCGAGAGCGCTGTCCCGGCGGCTGCAGCCGTCTCGACCCGACGGAGCCGCTCCCAGTCGTCGGCGTCGAGGCGGACCAGCTGTCCGGCGGTGGAGGGGTCCGGGAGCGCCGACGGCGGCAGGTCGAAGCGGCGATAGGTGTTCGCCGTTCCCCAGCCCAGACGGTGATAGAACGGCGTCGAGAACGGCCAGAGGGTGACGAACCCGACATCGGCTTTGCGGTACGCAGACAGTGCGTGTCGGCAGAGGTCGGCGGCGAGCCCCTGTCCGCGGTGCTCGGGTGGTGTTGCAACCGCGCCGAGGCCGCCGACCGTCGTCGCCGCGCCGCGAACAGTTGTGTCGAAAAAGTACAGTTTGCAGACGGCCCGGAGGGTGTCGCCGTCATAGAGGCCTCGCTGGTCGAACAGCGACGGCGGCCAGTCACCGTCCGGGTCCGGCGGCACCGGACCTGTTTCGGGCGCGAACGCGTACTGAAGTATCCGCTGGCAGGCTTCGCGGTCAGTCGTCGGGACGGGGCGGAATTCAGACATACTGTCCCGGGTGTCCGCCAGCTACAGAAAGCTAGTCATCTGCGGGTCGGCGTCGCGGTCCTTCCTGGGAGTGGGGCGTCACGGCACGTACCAGATACCCCGGTCCCGGTCGAGGAGTGACCCGACGACGATGTGTGGGAGCGCAACAATGCTAATAAACATACTCCAGAACGCTACCGCGCCGGGGAGCAGGTCACTCGTTCCAAGCGGGTTCGGGAACGCCCAGTAGACGGCGACGAGGACGCCGAAGGTGGCCAGCGCTCCAACGACGAGGACGACCCAGGCGCGGAGTGCAACGGTCGAGGGGTCCGCGCCGCCGAGCAGGTCCCAGCGCTCGTCGCCGACCGGCTCCGTCTCGACGGACGCCGTCCGCGCCACCTGTCGGGCGGAGTACCAGAATGGGAAGTACAGGCCAACGGCGACGAGGACCGGGACAGACGCGAAGAATACCGCAAGGAGCAACGATTCTCCGGCGTCGATAAGCCAGGAACGGCCGCCGCCGCGCACGTATCCCAGCACGATATGTGCCGTTAGGGCGAGCCCGTAGCCCGACCCGATGACGAGCCGAGTTGTGTCGAACGACCCCGCGTACGACGAGAGGGCTCCGGGTTCGACGAGGCCGACCATCAACGAACTAAACGCGTGGAACGTCTGCGGCCAGAACACGATTGGGACGAGCATCACCGCGCCGCCGCGGACGGCCGCCGCCAGTCCGCGCTGGAACCGGGTCTGCAGGTGGTCGGTACCGCTCGTGGCTTCTAGCACCTGCAGGCCACCGAGACCGCCCTTCGCCATAGCGACGGTCAGCGCTAGCGCGAGGCCGGCGACTGGCGCGGCGAGGAACAGGCCGACGAACCCGCCGATAGCCGCCAGATACACCCCGACGTAGCGCCAGCGGAATGAGGGGCGGCGGCGGCGGAGGTTCTCGAAGTGCTCGTACCCGCCGTGAGGGAGATTGAGCGCGACCATTCCGACGAGGTACACCACCATCTGGGCCCGGAGCGGAACTCTGACCTCGGCAGCGCCGAGGAGACCGAAAGCGACAGCGAGTACCAGCAGGCTCGCCCGCGAAAGCAGGAGCGACGGATGGCGGTCGGTGTCCCGATGCCGCTGCCAGACGGACCCCAGGCTGGTCGTGGGCATATCGCGAGCCTAGGGAAAAACTCACAATAAACGATGCAAGCGATTCCAGCGAACTGGGAACAGACCGCTGGTTTGAATCATGAGCTGTCTGTTGTGAAGCGCTGGGAATCCGAGGAACCCTTTTTCAGGCGTAGTCGTTAGCAACGGCTATGCGTGATGGCCTCCCAAGCGACCGGACGGTGACCGTCGTCGGTGGCGGCTTCGGCGGCCTCTCGGCTGCGTGCTATCTCGCTGACGCCGGGGCCGACGTGCAATTGCTCGAACGCTACGACCGCCTCGGCGGCCACGCGGGCGTCCTCGAACGCGACGGCTTCCGCTTTGACACCGGCCCGTCGTGGTACCTGATGCCCGACGTGTTCGAGCGCTTCTTCAAGCACTTCGACCGCGAGCCCGCGGACTACTACGAACTGGAACGGTTGGACCCCCAGTACCGGGTGTTCTGGAAGGACGGCGACCGCGTGACGATGCGGCCAAACCGCGAGAACGCGTACGAGGTCTTTGAGTCCTACGAGGACGGGGCCGGCGACGCGCTGGTCGACTACCTCGATACGGCCAAGCAGAACTACGACCTCGCAATGGACCGGGTCGTCTACGAGGGCCGCGAACGGCTCCGGGACTACGTCGACCCCGACCTGCTCCCGCTCGCACCGCGGGCGCGACTGTTCGGCTCGATGGACGACTACGTCAGCCGCTACATCGACCACCCGAAGCTCCGGCAGTTGCTCGAATACACGCTGGTGTTTCTTGGCGGCGCGCCACACAACACTCCCGCGCTGTACAGCATCATGAGCCACGTCGACCTGAACATGAACGTGTTCTACCCCGAAGGCGGCATCGCCGGCGTCGTCGACGGCCTCGGGTCGCTGGCTCGGGAACTCGGCGTCGACATTCAGACCGGGACCGAGGTCCAGCACATCGCCGGCGAGGCGGGGGCGTTCGAACTGACCACCGAGGACGGCGTCGCCGCCTCCGATGTCGTGGTCAGCAACGCCAACCCCGCCTACACCGAGCAGCATCTGCTTGACCCCGCTGCCCGCGACCACGACCCGGACCACTGGGACGACCAGACCTACGCGCCGTCGGCATTCATGTTGTATCTCGGTGTTGAGGGCGACGTGGACCCGCTGGCCCACCACTCGCTGGTCCTGCCGACGGACTGGGACGGCCATTTCGAGCAGATATTCGACCGCCCGGGGTGGCCCGACGACCCCGCATATTACCTCTCGGTGGCGTCGAAGACCGACGAGACGGTCGCCCCGGACGGCCACCACGCCGTCGTCGTCCTCGTCCCCATCGCGCCGGGGCTGGACGACGGCCCCGCGATTCGCGAGGAATACAGAGCGTTCGTGCTGGACGATCTCGCCGAGCAAACCGGCGTGGACCTCCGTGACCGCATCGTCGTTGAAGAGACGGCGTGTGTCAGCGAGTTTGCCGAGCGCTATGGCGACCCGCAGGGGACGGCGCTCGGGCTGGCGCATACACTGTTCCAGACCGGGCCGCTCCGTCCCAGCCACCGCGCCGGGCTTGAGGGGCTCTACTACACCGGGGCCTACACGACGCCCGGCATCGGGATGCCGATGTGTCTTATCAGCGGCGAGCACACCGCCCGGGACATCGTTGAGGACAGCCCGTTCGAAACGAAGGGGGACCGCTCGGTCTCGACGGCGGACTGACGCTGCCGTGCTCGATTGGCAGTTCACGCAAACCGGCTGAATCACGACGCGATAGCGTGACGCGCACACCGCAGCCCAGCCTCGAACGGTTTATTGTCCCCCTTCAGGTAACGGAGGCATGGAGAAGCTCCGCGAGTCACTGCACGAGGCCCCGATAATCGACAAGGACGGATACTCTTATCTGGTCCACCCGCTCAGCAACGGCGTGCCGATGCTGGAGCCAGAACTCCTCCGCGAGGTCGTCGTCGGCGTGACGCGGGCGGCCGACCTCGACGTGGACAAGATTGTCGCGCCGGAGGCGATGGGCATCCACATCGCAACCGCGCTCTCACTGCAGACGGATATCCCGCTTGTGGTCATCCGTAAGCGCTCCTACGGTCTCGACGACGAGGTCCCGCTGCACAAGACCACCGGTTACTCCGAATCGGAGATGTTCATCAATGACATCGAGGCGGGCGACGACCTGCTCATCGTTGACGACCTGCTCTCGACCGGCGGAACGATGGCCGCCATCTGTGAGGCGCTTGACGACATCGGGGCGGACATCTCTGATATCGTCGTCGTCTTCCGGAAACAGGGCGAGTCGGCGCTTGACGACACTGATTACGATGTGACCAGCCTGCTCGACATCTCGGTCGACCAGGACGGCGTGACTATCCACGACTGAGAGTGACTGCGGCCCCTGTTTACCCCTGCTCGACAGCGGCAGCCATGTGCTTTCGGGCTTCTTCGGGGGTCATCCCACGAACGCCACACGCACAGGAGAGCAGGTCGGGGTCGGTCAGGTCGTCGACCTCCTCGGCGCTGGCCCGGTCGAGTGCGTCCTCGTCGGCGTCGTAGTCGAACGTCACCCGATATGTGACCTGTGCCACGCCCTCTATCTGGTGGGACTCGTCGGGGTCCGGGTTCGCGATGGCCTCAGCGTGCTCTTCCTGCATCGCGGACTTCCACTGTTCGAGGTTCGCCTCGGGGTCCGAATCGTCGGGCATACGCTGGCTGTCGGCGGCAGGCCTGAAAAAGCGAGCGCTGGCGCTCCGGTCAAGCGGGAGCCGAGAAAGAGGGCGACTCTCGGAACGCTTTTTCCGCCAGCAAACGCTGGCTTCCCTGTGGGCGATTCTCGATCCGATTCCGACCGAGCCCGGTTCCTGTTGGCCGCGGCGACTACCGTCGCCACCGTTGCGACGGCCGGCAGCCTCTATCTCTCGCTGGGCCTCGGGCTGACGCCCTGTCGGCTCTGCTGGTATCAGCGAATTCTGATGTATCCATTAGTGGTCGTTCTCGGCGTCGCTGCTGTCGAGCGCCGTCTCGGCGTCGTCCGGACAGCGCTGCCGCTTGCGGTGCCGGGAGCGGCCATCGCGGCCTACCACTCCTGGCTGCAGGTGAGCCAGACGACCTGTGGCATCGGCGCGATCAGCTGTGCGCAGGTCCAGTACCGGATACTCGGCCTGACCGTGCCGAATCTCTCGCTGGTGGCGTTCCTGCTGGTGACTGGGCTGGTCGTCGCGGCTGCCAGGCCCCGTGGCGGTCTGTCCTGACCGGACACGGCGGCGCGATACCTCCGCGACCGTGGCTTACCGACCGGTACCGGACAGCCTTCGCCGCGACCAAACCCCTTTTTCGGGTAGCCCCGCGTGGCTCCGGTATGGAATACACCAGACTCGGTTCGACCGGAACGACGGTTTCACAGCTTTGTTTCGGCACTTGGCGGTTCGGCCGGGAGACCGGCGGCGTCGTCGAGACCGACCGCGATGAGGCCCACGACCTGCTCGATGCGGCGTGGGAGCGCGGCATCAACTTCATCGACACCGCCAACGTCTACGGCAACCCCAACGGGACCAGCGAGGCGTACATCGGCGAGTGGCTCGACGACTACGACCGCGAGGACTTCGTTATCGCCTCGAAGGTGTACTTCCCCTTCGACGGTCGCGGCGAGCCCGGTCCCAACGACGCCGGCCTGGGCCGCAAGCACATCCGCGCCCAGATCGAGGGGACACTGGACCGTCTCGATACGGACTATCTCGACCTCTACTACATCCACCGTTGGGACGAGCACAGCGATATCGAGGAGACGCTGTCGACGCTTGACGACCTCGTCCGTTCGGGGACGGTCCACCACCTCGGCGCGTCGACGATGGCCGCCTGGCAGCTGACCAAAGCCCTGTGGAGGAGCGATGTCGAGGACTACGAGCGCTTCGAGGTGACCCAGCCGCTGTTCCACGCCGGCTACCGCGACGACGTGAAAGACTATCTCGATGTGTGTGCCGACCAAGACATCGCGGTCTGTCCGTACTCGCCGCTGGCCGGCGGCTTCCTCACGGGCAAGTACGAGCGCACGGACGACGACGACCCGACGGCCTTCGAGGGGCCGGAAGGCTCCCGAGGCTCGCTGTCCGACCGCTTCGAGGATTTCTACCTCTCCGAGCGCGGCTGGCACGTCCTTGACGAACTCCGCGCTGTCGCGGACGAACTTGACGCCACGCCCGCACAGGTCGCGCTCCGCTGGCTCATCGAACAGCCGGACTTCACCTGCGTCCCCATCGTCGGCGCTCGCACTGTCGACCAGCTCGACGAGAACGTCGGCGCGACGGACATCTCGCTGTCCGACGACCAGTTCAACCGGATTGTGAGCGCCCGCTACGCCGAGGACGGCGAGCGCTGGGGCCACCGAGCGTAATCGGGAGGCGAACTGACAGAACCGCGCTGTCGTCGGGGCACGCCCTTGTCGCCCCGGAAGCGTTCGGTCTAATCGTGGCCGGGTCGGGTTTCCGGCCGACCGCTGATGGGTCTATGACGCTGATTTGCTGGCCCCGTCACCGGAAGCAGCCACTGTCTCAGGCGCAATCTCCCCGAACAGCCAGACTGCGCCGCCAGCGGCGAGAAACAGGCCGCCAAGCGCCGCAACTGCTGTGGTCGCCGTGGTTGCATCCGCCACCATCCCAGCAGCAAGTGCCAGCGGCGTCCGAAGAATCATATGCAGCATCGATACCGCGGAGAGCAACGTCGCCCGTCCGACCGACTCGACATGGTCGTTAATGTACCCGTTGACGATAGGCTGGACCAGCGGCTTCGCGGTTCGCATCGTCGTGAACGTCGGGAGTACGACCAGCGCGAGCCACAGCGGTCCCACGAGTGCGACAGCCGTCAGGGCTGGCACGACAACCACGGCTCTGCGGACGCCGAGACGGTCCTCAACTGCGCCGGCGTAGTAGCCGCCAGCGGATGCCACTGCTGTCAGGGCGGCGTACAGCACACCCAGTCCGAGCGCAAGTGCCGCGCCAGCCTCGCCTACTCGTGCCGCCGCGGTCGGAACACCAGCAGGAACCTGAACGCCGATAGTGGCGGCGTACGGCCCCAGCGTCTCGACCACCATCGGCTGGATGTAGGTGTGGGAAACGCCCAAAACGGCATAGAACAACCCAATGTACAGGACCAGTGCTCGGAGCGGCGGTCGAGCCAGATACGTTCGGATGACCGAGACGGTTTCCAGTGGGTCGAGACGGTCGGCGGAGCGACTGTCACTGCCCCGGTCGGCGTACTGCCGATTCTTCGGCAGTGAGAGCAGGGCAAAGAAGCCGAGACTGTTGAAACGGCTCAATTGAATCCGGCGAATTTCGGCGTTTCAGCGTTCAATTGCCTGCTCCACGTTGTAAACGCCGGCTATGAGCGTTATCTCCCGGAACTGGCGGAACCAGTCACGCGCTCGGACGGCGGAGCCGTGCGAGCGCTTGATTGAGGAGTTGACGGACTCGGTCTGTGATCGCTGACCATAGAGCTCGTCGTCTATTCGGGCGTTGTGTGCGTGATCGTAAGGAGCGAAAACACGGTGCTTTATCAGCGGACGAATCCCGGCGTTTCGAAGCTCCTCACGGAAGCTCATGTCATCATAGCCTTTGTCAGCGGCCAAGCTTCGAAGGTCGCCCGCGTTCCGCAGGGCGACCTTCGGGCCGATCTTGGTTTCGTCAGGCCACTTCGTGCTGCAGTGTAAGTCAAGAATTGCTCCCTCAGCTGTATCTACGAGAAACGTCGTCTGGATCGTTTTGACGGAACGATCAATCCGTCGCAAGTAGTGAGACGATGCCTGCTGACGGTCGAAGTAGGTGGCATCAATTGCGGCGTGACCATTCTGGTCCAGCAGCTCCGCCGACCGGCGGAGCAGCTGTCGCCAGACAGTCATCGATGCCCGTTTGAACGCCTTACACAGCGTCGAAGGCGCGGGAAACTCCCCGCGTTGAAGATTCAATACCGCTCGAACACGTTCCATCTCTTCGGCCCAGTCGATGATTTCCTCGTACTCCGCGCTCATGTGTTCGCGCAGATAGAGCAAGACTGCGTGCTTCCAGCCGGCAAACCCGTTGCCGGCTGGATCACTCAGTTCCATCAGCGCAGCGTCAGTAAGCTTTTGAGCGAGCGAAGCCACTTGCTTCACGAAGCGGAAGAGGGTGTTGTGCATAACATTACTCTCCCGCTTCATACCCGTGATTCTAACGACCTATCCCGGCGCCGTCTGTGGATTCAATTGAGCCGTTGAAACCGACCGCAGCAACGAACGGATAGGTTGGGTGCAGCACATACAGCAGGCCACCGGCAACCATCGAAACCGCTGCAGTCCACTTCTGCACTGCGTCGCCCCGGCCACGGATACGGCTGAACTGCTCGCTATCGAGTCGTTCAGTCAGCGTATCGTATAGCCACGCATCCATGCTCCCTGAGCGTAACGTCAGCGCCAGCGCCCACAGCGCATAGAGGAAGCCGTACCAGCGGAATCCCGAAGCGAGAACGAAGCCCGCGAGGGAGACAACGGTGAACAGCACGCTGAGAAGGAGGCTTGCGCGCCGCCCGAGCCTGTCACCGACGTAGCCTGTTGGAATCTCGCCGACGACAGATAGCGATGCGTAGATTGCTGAGAGGGCACCGACCTGCGTGAAGGTCAGCGTTCGCAAGAGAAACAGGGTGAAGATGGGAGTGATAAATCCGACAGCGATCGTGGCACGGTACAGATAGTACCGGCGCACTAACCCGCGGCCGGATGCCGGTCGGAACATACGGACGCTGTCACTTTTGGGGGACTAAGGTCCTTCCAGAAACACACTTCAGTTTAATTTCTGACGGGAAGAGTTCAATACCAGCACACATCGACAGTACCGACAGTATACTGTGGAATGCGTCAGGCAGTTTCGGATGGGTCGACAACATCATCAGCGGCCGGGTACACGCCGATCTGGTCACAGTGACCCGCCAGCGGGCACGCATCGGGGTCGTCCAGACAGGCCGGCTTTCTGGCCGAGCAGTACTCCCGGCCAAACTGAATCATCGCCGTATGGCCGAAGCCGCATTTCGCCGCGGGCACGTCGCGCTCCAGATACGCACGGACGGTCTCGTGGTCGGCGTCGGCCGGGGCCAGTCCCATCCGGCGGGCGATGCGGTGGACGTGCGTATCGACGGGAAACACACCGCCACGACCGCCCGCGAACAGCAGGACGCAGTCGGCGGTCTTCGGGCCGACACCGTTCATGTCGAGCAGCGTCGACCGCACCGCCTCGGGGTCGCTGTCCCGAACAAACCCATCAAAGCCAGCTTCGCCGCCGTACTCCTCGCAGATGCGCTGTGCCAGTGCGATGATGCGCTCGGATTTCTGGTTGTACAGCCCGGCCGAGGAGATGGTTTCAGCGAGTTCGGGCTGGTCGGCGTCGGCCAGCGCGCGGGCGAGGTCAGTGCTGTCAATGTTTCCCTCGCTGTTCGCGTCCTCCCCGCCGCCATACCGAGCCATCAGGTCGTCGTGGGCCGGCTGGCTCGCTTTGTCGGATGTGTTCTGGCTGAGAATCGTCCGGACGAGACACTCGTAGGCGTCCCGGCCGCCGTAGGTTTTCGTCCAGTACATCTCGCCGAGACGGTCCACGACGGTTTCTGCCCGCGTCCCCGCTGTTTCCGGGTCGAACGTTGCCGACTGGCCACCGCCAGCGGTTCCGCCGCTGATGTTCTCCGCTGGTTCCTCGTCAGTCATAGCCAGTCGCAGGGCTGGCGGACTCAAAACGCCTGCCCCGAAAAACAGCTACCAGTGCGGACTCAGCGCCTACCGGCGGCTAATCAAAAGTGGTGATTCCAGAGTGGTCCACAGTAAAGGACCTGAAATGGGGCGTCCTTGGGGCAGACGCCCACGGGACAGACACGAAAAGCTCGTGGCGTGCGGCGACGGGCTATGCCCACGGTGGTCGTCGCCGCGAAAGATGGTCGAAGCTGACAGGTCAATGTACGGTCACGTCCAGGCTCTCACCTCCTGTAGGGCGGCGTTTGCGCGGACGACAGGGACGGCAGCACCCGACTCGCTACGGCGACAGATGTCCCGTCTCGATGTGGCCTGTTCGTCCGGCATACAATTGTTTAGGCTACCCTAAAACACAAAAAGCCATCGGTTTCTAGGCGGGCCAAAAAAGAGAGCGTGATTACTCCTCGACGATAACGGTGCCAGCCATCCCCGCAGCCTCGTGCGGAACGCAGAAGTATCCGTGCTCGCCGGCCGTCTCGAACGTGTGAACGTAACTCTGGCCGGACTGAACGGCCCCCTCACCGTTCTCCCAGCCCTCGCGTGCGGCCGACTCGCTTTCGAACCCGCCGGAAGCCCAGTAGGTCGCGTCGTCCGGGAGTTCCTCCTCGTACGCGACGACGTTGTGAGCCTCGCCACCGGCGTGTTTCCAGGCGACTGTGTCGCCGACGCTGACGGTGAGTTCCTCGGGCGCGAACGCCACAGCCTGCATGTCGACGACGTGGTCGGCGTCCTCGGGAACGCCTTCGACGACGTTCGGGCCGCCGGACAGTGACGACTCGGTCGCCTCGGACTCCTCGCCGCCGTGGCCGCCGGAACCGCTCGGGGCGCTGTCGACAGCGCCAACGACGGCGAAAGAAGCGGTCCGGGCGGCGTTTGCGAACGCGGTCGCGCCGTCGGTCGACCCGCTCTCCAAGTCGGCGACATAGTCGTTCAGTGCGGCCTCATAGGCTTCGTACGCCTCCGCGTCCGCGTTTTCGAGTTTGTCGTGCACCGCGGCGTTCTCGAAGGTAGCGAACACGTCGCTGACGACACTCGCGGCCCCGGCACCGGTCTCGCCACCGCCACTCGACCCGATGATGGCCGTCACGGATTCGATGGCTGCGCCGTAGAACGTCTTCGCGGCCGCGTATACGTCACCGCCGTCGTTCGCGGCGGAGATGACGCTCCCGAGTGCTTCGTCCTCGAAGCGGTGATACAGGTCCTCGTTCGCCTCTTCGAGTGCCTCATGGTAGCCGGCGGCCCCGGACTCGAAGAACGCCAGCGCCCCCTGAGCAGTCGACGCTGCGCGGTCGGCGTTCCCGAGAGCGTTCGTCGCCGCGGCGTCGAAGGCGAGGCCGGCCATGTAGGTCGCGCCGGACCCGCTGGCGACGGCGGCACTGTGGGCCGATTCGAACTCCAGCAGCGCCGCGAGAACGCCGTCGTGGTGAGTCCCGACCGCGTCGTCATCGCCGTTCTCGTAGGCTGACTGGAGCCCCACGAGGTGTTCCTCCTCGAAGCGGTAATAGAGGTCCTCGCTGGTCTCCTCTAGCGTCTCGTGGAAGTCGAGCTGGTTCTCCTCGAACCGGGCGAACAGGTCCGAAACGAGCGTCGCTGCCTGCCCCGCCTGACCCTGGCGGTACAGCTCGCGCGCGTCGGCGAAGCGGGCTTTGAAGAAGCCCGACTGGAGAACCGGCGCGTTGCCGCCGGCCAGCGCCTCGATGCCGGCGACCAGATTGGTGTCGACCGTCTCGACGGCCGACGCGACCCCCTCGGTGTTCCCGTTCTCGATTGCTGAGGAGAGGTCCGACAAACCGGACTCGAACGCTTCGTAGGCCTCGCTGTCCGCCTCTTCGAGGGCGTCGTGAGCGGCCGCGCCTTCGAAGTGGGCAAAAACGTCCTCGACCATCGTCGCCGCGGTGGCTGTCTCGCCGGCACGGGCCAGCCACCCAGCGTCGTGGACGCGGGCCCGGTACGTGTTCAGCGTCGTCGCGTGGGCGTAGTCTGCCCCGACGCCGCTGCCCGAGACGACTGCGGCCGCGTCCCAGCCACGGGCCTGCATCGTCGCAAGGTGGCCCGCACCGGCGACCGACGCCGGCTGGACCAGCGCATACGCGCCCGAAACGGTCGCATCCAGTGCGGCGCGGGCCTGTTCGGTGACGCCGCTCGCGTCTTCACTGCCTGCGGCGGAACCGATGCCGGCCAGTGCGTTCTCAAAGGCCTCGTAGGATTCTGCGTCCGCAGCCTCTATTTTGCTGTACACCAGCGCGTCCTCGAACGCGGTCATCGTCTCTTCCGCGATCGTGGCGGCCCCCTCGAAAGCGCCCAGCGTCCCGGCCATGGCGGCATTGCTCGCCCGACTGCCCAGCAGGAGCAGGTCCAGCACTCTGGTAGCCTGCTGTCCGGCAGCGGCCTGCTGCGCTGTCTGGAGGTGGCCCGACGCTTTGTCCGCGGCCGACGCGGCTTCCGATACGTTGCCCTCGGACAGCGACGACTGGACCGTCCCGAGGGCATCCTCAAAGCCCTCGTACGCTGACTCTGACGTGGACTCAAGCTGTTCGTGGGCCCCGTACTCGCCCGACGCCCCTTCGAACCGAGCGAAAATGTTCTGTGCGACGGTCGCTCCGGCACCGGGCGCACCGGCCCGACCCAGCGCGACGGCATCGTACAGCCGCGCCCGGTAGACGTTCCACTCGGTCGCGACAGCGGTCATCGGCCCGACCGAAACACCGCTTTCGCCGCCCTCGTCTGTTCCCGCAGTCGCTTCCTGTTCTGTCGTGTCGGTGTCCGCCGACGCCGTGTTCGATTCTGTCGACCCCTGACTGGGACACCCAGCAAGCAGTCCCGTCGCAGCGATCCCCACCGTCTTCAGCAAGTCACGTCTCTGTGGCATACGCTCGATTAGGGTTGCCTAAAAGACTTAAGACCACCGATGTTTTGGCGAGCCTAAACCGCTGTGTGGCTACACGTCAACACAGTGAGATGGTAACTGTGTCGCCGGTGCTGACCCCGAACGCTTCGTCGCCACGGCCGCGGTTAACGGCGAGTTCGACGTTCCCGTGACTGCCGACGGTGACGAGTCGCTGACTCTTGTCGACGGCAGCGTAGGCTCGATGGACTGGGGCCTCAACACCGTCGACCGAGACCACCCCGCCGAACCGATCCGCGAGGACCTCGCCGGGTATGTTCGTCACGGCGTTCCCGAAGTCATCAACGACGAGCACCTCACCGGTCGCTCCGTCACCATCGACTGTGGCCGCTGGGAACCGGAGATCAGCGTAGTCCTCAGTTGGGTCGATTTCAGAAAGGGTTTCGACGGTGTCGACGCCGGTGTCGTGGACGGCCGCCGCGGCGGGCGCAAACACGTCCCGCCCGTGGAACGTCGTACTCGCCGGGTCGTCGTAGGCCCAGGTGAACACCTCGAACGTGTCCGGGGCGTCGTTCTCGGTTTCAGCCAGTTCGCGGGCGACTGGCAGGAGGACGCCGTTGTCAGGCCCCACGAGCGCGTGGTCGCCCGCACGAACGACGATGGCGTCTCTGTCGGTTCCGACGCCCGGGTCGACGACGACACAGTGGACTGCCGGCGGAAAGTACGGGAGCGTTTGCGTGAGCCAGAACGCCGCTGCCCGCACGTCCTGCCGTGGGAAATCGTGAGCGATATCCTCGATACGCGCGTCGGTCGCCTGACAGATGACGCCTTTCATCGCCGCCGGATAGGGCGAGCCGAAGTCAGAACTGAGGGTTATCATCAGTCGTCAAGGTCGTCGAGTGATTCGGGGAGCGATTCGCCCGTGGCGGCGTACCGTTCGAGCGAGTCGCTGTCTGAGACGTGCTGGAGTCGCTTGATGCCGTGGATCTCCTCAATGACTTCCACAACAGATGCCGGGACCCGGTCACGCCAGGACTCGTCGTCGATCATCCGCTGGCGGATCTCGCTGCCCTCCAGTCGGTCGCGGTCGAACATCGGCGACTGGCGGACCTCGATACCGGCCTCCTCGAACAAGCGGACGACAAGCGGATTGTTCGAGTACGCCACGTCGAAGTCCGGGCACATACTCTCGACGTGGCTCACCCAGACGGCGTTGCGGTTGATGTCCTCAAGGGGAACGACATAAGTCGTCAGGTCGTACTCTGCGACGGCCTTCGTGATCATCATGATCCGTTCACCGGCCGTAAAGGGGTCGTGTGTGGTGTGTGAATCGTCGGCGCTCCCGATACCCAGTACAAGCTCGTCGACCTCCTCCGAGATCCGCTCGACCATCGAGTGATGGCCATTGTGGTAGGGCTGGAAGCGACCGATGTAGAACCCACGCATATTCCCCAGTGGGTGTGGTGGTTTGATAAACCCGACGACGCGGTACTGCCGGAATACAACCCCACCTAATTCGGGCGCTGTACTGCGGTTTTCGGGGTGTTGCAACAACCGACACGGGGAGAAAGTATATCAGTCGACAGGCCTTCCGTGAGTATGTTAGCAACGTTTGTATGAGCGACAACACCGACACCGACGCGACTCCCGACCCTGACCGGGAGGCATCCGACGCTGGGGAGGAAGAGGCGTCGACCAACGGGGCCAAACAGGACCCCAACGAACCCGCCTCTGAGCCCTCGGCAGACGAGCCATCCGACCCGTCCGAGGACCGATGGGCCGGCGAGGGAGAAACGTCCGAAACGACACTCGGAAGCGATGTCCAAGTTGACGGCGAGTCTGAACTGGACGGAGATGAGGAGAATCTCCTTGGCGGTCTCGAAATCGAATCGACCGCCGACATCGAAGTGCCAGACCGACTCGTCGACCAGGTCATCGGGCAGGACCACGCCCGTGACGTGATCAAGAAGGCGGCCAAACAGCGCCGTCACGTGATGATGATTGGCTCCCCCGGAACGGGGAAGTCGATGCTGGCGAAGGCGATGTCTCAGCTGCTCCCACGAGAGGAACTGCAGGACGTTCTTGTCTATCACAATCCCGACGACGGCAATGAACCGAAAGTACGCACTGTCCCCGGCGGCAAAGGGGAACAGATTGTCGAGGCCCACAAGGAGGAGGCCCGCAAGCGAAACCAGATGCGGACCTTCCTCATGTGGATCATCATCGCCATCGTCATCGGCTACGCCCTGATCCTCGTCCAGCAGGTCCTGCTGGGGATTCTCGCGGCCGGTGTCATCTATCTCGCATTCCGCTACGGTTCGCGCGGCAGCGACGCGATGATTCCGAACCTGCTCGTCAACAACGCCAACCAGAAGACCGCGCCGTTCGAGGACGCCACGGGTGCCCACGCCGGTGCGCTGCTGGGCGACGTTCGTCACGACCCGTTCCAGTCCGGTGGGATGGAGACGCCGAGCCACGACCGCGTCGAGCCCGGCGCGATCCACCAGGCCAACAAGGGCGTGCTGTTCGTCGACGAGATCAACACGCTCGATATCCGCAGCCAGCAGAAGCTGATGACGGCCATTCAGGAGGGCGAGTTCTCCATTACGGGCCAGTCCGAGCGGTCTTCGGGTGCGATGGTCCAGACCGAGCCCGTCCCCTGTGACTTCATCATGATCGCCGCGGGGAACCTCGACGCGATGGAGAATATGCACCCCGCGCTGCGCTCCCGTATCAAGGGGTACGGGTACGAGGTGTACATGGACGACACCATCGAGGACGACCCCGAGATGCGACGGAAGTACGCTCGGTTCATCGCCCAGGAGGTCGAAAACGACGGGCGGCTCCCGCACTTCACCGAGGAGGCCGTTCAGGAGCTCATCCTGGAGGCCCGGCGTCGCGCCGGCCGAAAAGGCCACCTCAGCCTGAAGTTCCGTGACCTTGGCGGACTGGTCCGCGTCGCTGGCGACATCGCCCGCGCCGAGGACCGCGACCGCACCGAGCGCGCAGATGTCCTGCAGGCCAAACGGCGCTCCCGGTCCATCGAGCAACAGCTCGCGGACAACTACATCGAGCGCCGCAAGGACTACGAGCTCACCGTCAACCAGGGCGACGTGGTCGGCCGCGTCAACGGGCTCGCCGTCATGGGCGAGGACAGCGGTATCGTCCTCCCCGTGATGGCCGAGGTCAGCCCGTCACAGGGCCCCGGTCAGGTCATCGCCACGGGACAGCTCAAGGAGATGGCCGAAGAGGCTGTCCAGAACGTCTCGGCGATCATCAAGAAGTTCTCTGACGAGGACATCTCCGAGAAGGACGTTCACATCCAGTTCGTCCAGGCCGGTGAAGGTGGCGTCGACGGCGACTCCGCCTCTATCACAGTCGCTACCGCGGTTATCTCCGCGATAGAAGACGTTCCGATCAAGCAGAACCTCGCCATGACCGGCTCACTGTCGGTCCGGGGTGACGTACTCCCGGTCGGCGGTGTCACGCACAAGATCGAGGCGGCCGCCAAGTCCGGCCTCGATACGGTCATCATCCCCGAGGCGAACACGCAGGACGTGATGATCGAGGACGAGTACGAGGACATGATCGAGATCATTCCCGTCTCGCACATCTCAGAGGTCCTCGAGGTCGCACTCGCCGGCGAAGCCGAGAAGGACTCGCTGGTCGACCGCCTCAAGTCCATCACAGGCAAGGCACTCGACCACGAGGTCGGCCGGCAGGGCGGCAGTCCAAGTCCGCAATAAATGCCCGAGTGGGCCGCATTCGTCGGCCTGACGGGGTTTCTTTTAACCGCGCTTCTCGGTCTCGCACGGCTCTCGCAGGGAGCCGTACGGTCCGACGGCGGCGTCTCATCCACAGTCGACGGCGTCTCAATGGCCGACAGGGACCCGACCATCCCACGGTTCGAAACGCAACGGGCGGCGGCCCAGCGACAACAGATGCGCGACACGCTCGCCCCGAGCGATGTCTCGACAGGGGCGTTGCTTGCCAACGTCGCGTTCACACAGGGGCTGTTCGGCGTGCTGCTAGTCGCCGGCGCGTTTTATTTCGAAATCCCCGCCAGTGCGTTTGGAGTCACCAGTGACGCACTTTCGACAGGGTTGCCGGCAGTGGCAATCGGTATCGGCGCTGGAATCGGCTTCTGGGTCGGGAACGAGGGCGCCGCTGCGCTGGCAGACGGCTTCGGCGTCACCTTCGATGAGTCGCTACGGGAACTGCTCGCCCCGGACTCGCCCGGCGGCTGGGTCATCCTGCTGGGCGGTGTCTTGCCGGTCATCGCTATCGTCGAGGAACTGCTCTTCCGGGCGGCGGCTATCGGCGTCCCCGTGGCCGGCCTCAACGCGCCGGCGTGGGCGATGGCTATCGTCGCCTCTGTCGCCTTCGCGCTGGGCCACGGCGCACAGGGCCGGGTGGGTATCGTCGTCACCGGCACGCTGGGGTTGGCGCTCGCTGGCCTGTTCATCGCGACAAACAGCTTACTCGCCGTCGTCGTCGCCCACTACCTCGTCAACGCCCTCGAACTACTTGTCCACGAGGGGCTGGGCGTCGACCGGCTCTGGGCCTAGAGAGCCTCGATAGCCCGGAGCTTTTGCTCGACAGGCGGCGGCGCGGCGCTTGGTCCGTCTCGAACCCGATGGTCCGGAATCAACAGCGGCACGGGGTTTGCGGCCAGTGCCTCCCGGACCTGTGCGAGGTCGTCCTCTTCGTCATCATTCAGGTCCGGCGTCATCCGCGCGACCTGCGCGACGGATGCATCTTCGCCGTACGGAATCTCCTGGACAGCTTCCAGCACTATTCGCTGGTCCGTCGGGGCCGTGAGGCCGACCGTCACATCAGCGAAGTCGTCTTCGACCCCCTGAAGATACTCGTCGATGCGGTCAAGCAGCGCGTGGTCCTCGCCAGCGTCGGCCTCTGGCTGGGACGGAAACGACAACGAGATGATCCGGTCGCCGGCTTCTCCAAGCTGGACGTACCGGTCGAGATACGACGACTCACGGGCGTAGATTCCTGCGTCCCCGGTCGGTGCTTCCATACTATTGGTGTCGGCCGGTCGGCCCTTCAACATTCGGCATCGCCGTTCATCAGTCCTGAATCGAGAGCACAGTGGGATAGTCGGAAATGAGTCCGTCGACGCCAGCCTGGACCAGTTCCCGGGCCTGATACCACGTGCCGACGGTCCAGGTGTTCAGGGCTCGGTCCTCGTCGGCAGCGATGTCGACGAGGTCGATATCGCTCAGGTCGGAGTCGATGTACTCGCTGTCGTTGAAGAAGGGCGTTCCCTGAACCATATGCCGGGGGACGTTCATCGCGTCGCAGTCGTAGCGGCGGGTGACCTCCAGCCCCTCCTCGATGCTATCCCAGAAAAGGAAGGCGACGGGGACCGAGTCGTCGTAATCACGGACAGTCGCAAGCGCAGCTTCGTAGAACGACGAGACGAGAATATCGTTGTCGTACTCGCTGACGAGGTCGAGCGCGCGTTCGGTGTAGGGTCGCCACAGTTCTCGCTGCGTCGACAGTGTCTGGTCCGACAGCGACTCGGCGAACGCGAGGTCGTCGCTCCCGGGGTTCTTGAACTCTAGATTGACAGCGACGCTCGGTGGAATCGCGTCCATGACGGTCTCAAGCGTCGGGACCGTTTCTTCGGTCCCCAAGACAGTCGCGTTGGTCACAGTATCCGTGTCGGTCTCGAAAACGAGTCCCTCAGTGTCTGTCAGCCCGCGCTCACCGCCGTCGCGTTCGGCCAGTCCGTTGTCGTGGAAGGTGACGAGCGTGCCATCGGCGGTCGGCACGACATCGACTTCGACCATGTCGGCGCGCCGGTGGGCCGTCTGCGTTCCCGGTCCGCCGAACGAAGCGGCCTCGACGGCCAGTTCCGTGTTCTCCGGGTAGACGCCGGCAAACCCGCGGTGAGCGATGAGCGTCGTGTCGTCGGTCATCCCCTCGCCCTCCGTGTCGGTGGCGTCATCGGTGCCTGACTCACCACCATTGGATTCCTGTGCTGCTGTGCTCCCCGCAATCCCGGAACTCGCCAGCGTCGCCGCCGTCCCTTCGACAAATGTCCGTCGACCGATGTACTCTGACATGCTAGATACGGCTGCCGAGCGGTCGTGAAAGACCGTTTATATGTGGAATATATGTCTCTCAGTAGATGTGTCCCACAACGGCCGGGTCTGTAGCCGCCTCCGTCGAAGTGATTACGCTTCCGTACTGTGGCGCTCGCGGGCCGCGGCCACGACCAGTGGGAGTGTAATCGTCGCGTCGGCATACACCGAGACATTCCGGGCGTTCTTTTCAAGTTTCCCCCACGAGCGGGCCTCGTCAAGCGTCGCGCCGGAGAGACCGCCGGTGTTCGAGGGGTCCATCGTCAACTGGACGGCGTAGTCGTAGGCGTCGGGCGAGACGAGCATCGTCTGGAGGACATAGTTCTTCGGGACGCCGCCGCCGACAACCATCGCACCGACGCTGTCAGCCTCGTACGCGATGTCCGTGATCTGTGTCATATCCGCCAGCGCGTCGATCGTGAACTCGCTGGTCTGAGAGTACATCCACGCTTGCAGGCCCAGCACGGAGTCTTGGAAGGCCGGGCAGTACACCGGCACGTCGTTCTCGTAGGCCGCCGCCAGCACGCCGGCGTCCTCAGGCACGTCCTCGCGCTCGTTGACCTCGCTGTTGGCCCGGCCCAGTTCCTCCGTCATGCGCTGGATCGAGACCGCGCCCTCGTCTTCCAGCGTCGAGAACACCTCGTCCCGGAGGTGGTTCTCGAACAGGGCGAAATGCTCCTGTGGGAGATAGACGTTGTAGATCCGGTCGACGCCCTCGTCACGAAGCGTCTCGTCGTGTTCGCGCTCCGTTTGCCCTTCAGGTGTCACCTCGCCATGGTGGTGCTTGCCGCCGATGGCCTCGATGCTGTCGTGGGTGCAGTTCGCCCCCGTCGTGACGAGCACATCGATGTGGCCGTCGCGGATGAGTTCGCTGACGATAGCCCGCATCCCGGTCGGGACCATCGCACCGGCGAGTCCGAAGAAGGTCGTCACGTCGTCATCGAGCATCTCGCTGTAGATATCGACGGCCTCGTGGATGTCGCTCGCGCCGATGCCGGCCTCGCCGTAGCTGTTAGCCAGTTCGCCGACCGTCATTCCGGCCCGAGCTTCCGCGTGCCCGATGGGGTCGTGATGGAACGTCTCTCGCTCGTCGGTGTGGTCGCTCATTGCTGTGCAGTCGAGCGCGGGCGGGTTTCAACGTCGTGGTTCGCCACGACGGGCACGGACCATGTGTCGACTTGCCGTCACATACCGCAACTGAAACGGAGGGCTTAGACGCCCCTGCGTTGGATGGAGAGCTATGGATACCGCTTCGTTTCGGCGCGGCGTTCGTGATGTTGCGCCGCTTCTGCTGGGGATTATCCCGTTTGGCCTCGTTGCCGGCATCGCGACGGTTAACGCCGGGCTGGGACTGCCAGCCGCGGTCGGATTGTCGGTGGTTGTCTTCGCCGGCGCATCACAGCTCGCGGCGCTAGAGTTGCTGGGACAGAACGCACCGCTGACGGTTGTCGTTGCAACGGCAGTCGTCATCAACCTCCGGCTTCTGATGTACTCGGCATCAATCGCGCCGTACTTCCGGAATTTCACCGGCCGGTGGAAAGCGATGCTCGCCTACGTGTTGACCGATCAAGCGTACGCGCTGTCGGTCGCCAGCTACCGGTCCGACAGCGAGACCGACCGGAAGTGGTACTACCTTGGCGTCGCCGTGACGCTCTGGGCGGTGTGGCAGGTCACGACTATCGCGGGGGCGCTACTCGGGACCGGCGTCCCGGACGCCTGGGGTCTCGAATTCGCTATCCCGCTGGTCTTCCTCGCGATTCTGGTCCCGGCAATCGAGGACGCAGCGACCGCTGTCGCCGCCGCCGTCGGTGGAGCCATCGCCGTGGTCGGCGCTGGGCTCCCGCTCAACCTCGGGCTGCTCGTCGCGGCCGGCGTTGGCATCACCGCTGGTGTTCTCACCGAGTCCGCCACAGGAGGCACCGATGGCGACTAACTACGGCCCAGTTGAGATCGCCGGTGTCATCGCTGTCATCGGCGTGCTGACGTACGCCTGTCGGCTCTCCTTTATCGCGCTGTTCGGTCGGCTCGACGAGATTCCGCCGGTCGTCAAGCGGGTGTTGCGGTTCGTCCCCGCCGCCGTCCTTGCTGCGCTTGTCCTCCCGTCGTTCGTGACCCTCGACGCCAGTAGTTTCGCCCCAGACAAGTTCATCGCCGGCGCGCTCGCAGCAAGTGTCGCTTGGCGGACCGAGGACGTATTCGCGACGATGGTGACCGGAATGGGCGTCCTCTGGGCTATCAGGTTCCTGCTGTAGTCAGGCCAGTTCCAGCGAGGCCCCACAGCAGTCCGACCGGTACTGCTCGCGTTGCTCGACGAGCGGACAGTCCTGATAACGACGGGCGACGAGGTCGCCACACGCCCCGCAGGTGAGGACGTGCTTCGGGTCGGTGAAGGCCGGACAGTGAATATCAGTGTCAAGCTGGTCGGCCCGCTCCCGGAAAGCCTCGCCGTGGTCGGTCGTCCCGTCACGCTGGTACTGCTCAACGTGGATGAGTTCGTGGCGCAGCGTCGCCTCCCAGACCGCCCGCTCGAAGGTCGAAAACGCGTCCCAGGTCAGCGACACCGTACACGGAAGCGGGCGGCCGTCGCTCCCCTCGACACTGTCCCAGTCGTACCGCTGGCCGACAGTGGCGGCGTCCAGTTTCGGCTGCTTGACCGCGGAGGCCCGTCGCTTGGCTCGGTGTGACACCTCCCAGTCGACGAGGTCGAACCGAACCGAGACGCCATGCTCGCGGCGGACTCGCTTGCAGTACTGTCGTGACCAGGCGATAAGGTCCGAATCCGAGTTGATGCCCTCGAACGAAACGCCCTCGTCCATCGCCTCAGAGCCCGGTCGGACAGTCGATATAGGTCGTCTCCAGCCCCCAGTCCTCGACGACGGTCTGGAGCGACTGGACGCCGAACGTTTCGGTCGCGTAGTGGCCAGCGAGAACGACGTGCATCCCCTGCTCGCGCGCCTCGTGGAAGGCCTTCTGTTTCCCCTCTCCGGTGATGAGCACGTCAGCGTCCGCCTCGACCGCCTCTTGCAGCCAGTCGACGCCGCTACCGGTCACGATGGCGACGTCCTCGGCAGTCGACGGGCCGAAGTCCAGAACCTGAACTGGCTGTCCGCCAGTATCTAGGCCTTCAAGCGAACCTGCGAGTTCGGAGACCGTCTGTGGCTCCGAGAGCGTTCCACGCTGGCCGATGTACTCGCCGCCCATCGCCCCGAACGGGGCACGGTTGTTGAGGTCCAGCAGGTCAGCAACACCGGCAGCGTTACCAAGCGACTGGTGGCCGTCCAGCGGGAGGTGAGCGACGTACAGCGCGAGGTCGTTGTCGATTAGCGGCGCGACGCGGCGGTAGTTGGTTCCGGTCACGCGCTCCATCCCGCCCCAGACGATGCCGTGGTGCGTTACGAGCAGGTCAGCGCCCACCTCGTCGGCGCGGTCGATGGTCTCGACGGCCGCATCGACTGCGAAGGCGACGTGTTCGACCGGTTGGCTCGCCGGCCCGACCTGCAGGCCGTTCGGACTGGCGTCGATGTCGGCGTAAGCCTCGATGTCGAGTCTATCGTCAAGACGTGCCGCAATGTCTCCGGCATTCATAACGCGGGCTTCGAGATGGCCGGTGGTATGCTTTTCTCTACTGGCGTCTGGCTACCCGTCCGATTCGACTAACTGGCCGTTCGCCTGCCCGATGAGGCCCCGGTCCACCGCGGCGTCGATGATGGCGTCGAACTGCTCGCCGTCGATATCGTAGGCGTTGAACGCAACCTCGCGGATTTCCGCGCGGTCAACGGGCATCTCACGGTTCTGGAGCAAGCGCATCACCTTGTTGTACTCCAGTTTCGTCAGCGACGGGCCGTCATCGCTGCTATCGTTGTCGTCGCTGTCCGAACCACGTTCGGTGTCTCCGCTCTCAGTTTTGGCCGCCGAGCCACTCGACGCAGTCGGCTCCGCCATTTGCCTGTCCGTGGTGTCCGCCGCTGCCACGTTCGTCGAATCGGACTCCGCAGCCGCGTCCGCTGTCTCCGCTGACTGCGCCGACTGTTCCTGTCCCGCTGCACTCGCGCTATCGTCGCCCAACAGCGAGCCGTCATCGGCCGGCTCGACTACGCTATCGGTGGTTGTCGGTTCATCGGTCGTCGGCTCATCGGTCGTCCGCCCGCCGGTCGTCGGCGTCTCGGATTCGTCCAGCAGTCCCGGCGGCTCCGTGGTCCCGGCATCGCCAGCCGTTTCCGCTGTCTCGCGGGCGTCCGCCTTCGCCGCCTCGACGGCCGGTTCGACGATAGTTGCGAGCTTCTCCCGGCAGGTCGAGCAGAGAACGACAGTCCCCTGTTTCTCAGCTTCCGGGTCCAGCGATTTCGGGATAATCGGATATTCGGAGAGCGAAACATCGAGCGCGCCGCCACAGAAGTAACACGACGATAGCTGGTTCATACCCGCTACGTGGAGATGCTGGTTACTAAAATGCTTATGCCGGTATAGCTGCTACATACACCGTGGCCATCCCGTCGGGTGTACTGTTACTGTCTGCGATAAATTGGACGCGTCGAGACTCCCCAGTCAGGCCCTTTGCTGTCCGTGTGACCACAGAATACGCTCCGGGAGAGAATCAACCGTGACCCGGACAGTCGAGCTCTCGACGACTGTGTTCTGTCCGTCCGTTTCCGCGGAGCCGAGTCAGGCACAGTTCCGTCTCAACAACGCAGGTGTCGTTGTCGAAGGCGACCAGCTGGCGGAGGAAGCCGGACTAGACGAGATTTTCGACATCAGGCTGGGACAACCACCACGGGCCGCGGTGGAAACGCTCTCGGGAACGGTACTCACAATCGGGTTCGAACGCGGTGGACAGCGCGTCGCCCTATTCATAGGCGGGTCAGAGTCGACATTAGACCGAGTCAGCGGGCTATTGTTCCGACAGTTGCTTGACGGCACAGAGGTAGCTGTGTGCCACCCCGCGACAATCGGCGGGCGCGTGACAGACCGGCGTTTTGAAATCGGGGAACTCCGAGTCACCCCCGGAAAAGTCGGGTGCACCGGTATCAGACAGCCGCTCAACGTCGACCTCGAAACCATCGTGGGCGTTAGTCGCAGTAAAAAGGAACTACTGGGCCGTCGGGAACTGGCTGTCGACCTTCGGTACGTCAGACAGGGAGTCGTCGTGGGTGTCGACCTGTCGCTGAACCCCCCGCGGAAGCTCAATCTGCTCGGGCGGTACCTTCGGCGCAGCTACGGCGGTCTGCGGCAGGAGCTTCGGGAACTCGCCCCGCCGCCCCCGGTCGTCAGAACCCTGACGAGACTTTACACACACGGGGGGCGCACAGATTCCAAAAGCGTACTGTCACAGGAATCAGCTGATCCGGCGGCCCTCCTCGAGGAACTAATCGAGAACGACTTGGTAACGCTCGAAGACGGCGAAGTTCGGCTAGAAATGCTTGGCTGGGTACTCGTCGCCGAGCAAGCCGTCAGTGGGTGGGATAGCTGAGGTCCACCCAGATGTCAACAGACACAAAACAGACCAGTGCTGTCCACTCACCTGTCGTATACTCTGTAATTTTTTGTATACGAGTCAGGCGAGAAACTCACGGACCAGTGTTACGGCGTCGTCGTTGGGTTCCAGCCACGGCGTGTGGCCGTATCCCGGGAGTTCGTGAAACTCGGCGTGTGACATCTTTTCAGTAACGGGACGGCCCACGGCTGGCGGATAGAAAGCATCCTCCGTCCCCCAGACGAACTGCGTTGGGCGGTCGATTCGCACGATCTCGTTCCGGATATCGAACAATGGGTGGGCACGGCCGTACGACCCCTGTGCCGTCGCCAGCGACCGCTGGCTCTCCGGCCGGCCGGGCAAGGCCTGCCCGGCTGCGAGCAGTTCATACAGCGCTTCAGGGATGGCCGAGGCGTCGACGACATTGACCCGCTGCATCGACTGCCTCGCGTTCTCAACCGGGTCGCCGCGGTTGAGCAACCACAGCAACACGCGGTTGAGACCGCGAACCGTCAGCAGACGAAACAGGAGCGGGAGGTCCCGCGAGACGCCGCCCGGCGCACCGACCAGTTGCAGTCGGTCCACGCGGTCGTGATCGATTGCGAGCAGGAACGACTGGAGGCCGCCGTGAGAGTTGCCGACCATGTGGGGCCGGTCAATCCCAAGGTCATCGAGCAGTTCCAGCAGGTACGTCACCAGAAACGACCGGAGGTCCCGGTCCCGGTAGCTCGGAGCGGCCGAAAGGCCGAGACCGGGTCGGTCGGGAGCGTACACGCGATACTCGTTGGTGAGCGCCGGGAACAGGGGGAGCCACGTCGCTGCTGGCGTTCCGACGCCGTGCAAGAGAAGGACTGGGTCGCCGTCCGGGTTCCCACCGGTGAGATAGTGAACGCGACCCGCGGCGTCTGTCTCGGTTACTCTGGACTCGACGGCGAGGTCGTAGTGGTCGGCGAGGCGGGCCTGGGCGTCCGCGTACCGTCGCTCGGCTGGATGGGGCCAGTCGTCTGACGACAGCGCGCGGTCCTCGGGAACTGTGGTACCGCCACTCATACGTAGACTGTCCAGCGCCGGGCGTATCAGTGTACCGTGGCTCACGATGCACAGAACAGATTGTGTCTCCATGAGACACATATAGCTCCGCTCCCTCGCTATCGCATGGAGCGAATCGAGGGCACCATCCTTGCCGGGCGGTCGTTCGAACCGGTCGACGGCAACGTTGTCGTCGAAGACGGGTACATAACGGCCATCGAGGAGACGCCGGCCCGTGAGAGCGACCACGACCGCATTGTCCTGCCGGCGTTCGTGAACGCACACACCCACATTGGCGACTCTGTTGCGAAGGAGGCAGCCGTCGGGCTTGGGTTGGAGGAAGCAGTGGTCCCGCCAGACAGCCTGAAACACCAGCAAATCGAAGCGGCCGACGACGAGACGCTGATTGCGGCGATGCACCGCACACTCCGGTTCATGCAGCGAACCGGTACCGCAGCGTTTCTCGACTTCCGGGAGTTCGGCGTCGACGGCGCAACCGCGCTCCGCGAGGCCGCTTCGGGACTCGATATTGAGGACTTCATCTTCGGGAGCGACGACTCTGCGGTGCTGGATGTGGCTGACGGGTTCGGTGCCAGTGGCGCGAACGACGACGATTTCACCACCGAGCGGGCCGCTGCCGAGGAGCGCGCGGTTCCGTTCGCTATCCACGCCGGCGAACCGGACGCCACCGATATCCACCCGGCGCTGGATCTGGACCCGGACCTGCTGGTCCACATGGTCCATGCCGAGGCGGAGCACCTCGAACGGGTCGCCGACCAGAACGTCCCCATCGCGGTCTGTCCCCGTGCAAACCGCGTCCTCGGGGTCGGCCGGCCACCGATTGAGACGCTGCTTGAGTACACAGACGTAGCGCTCGGGACGGACAACGTGATGCTGAATGCCCCGTCTATGTTCCGTGAGATGGAGTACACCGCGAAAACGTTTGACCTCTCTTCGCGGACGGTACTTCGAATGGCGACGACCGCTGGAGCTGAAGCAGTCGGTCTCGATTGCGGTGTCATCGAACCCGGTCGCCGGGCCGCGCTACTGGTCCTCGATGGCGACTCGGATAACCTCTCGGCGGTCGCTGACCCAGTTGACGCAGTTGTCCGGCGGGCATCTCCGCTAGATATCGACCGGGTCATCTGCTAACGCGACGGCTGGAAGAGACTCGGATATCTTTTCGATTAGCGAGACTCGGATATCTTTTCGATTAGCGCTGGTCCGCGTGGGCGAACACGAACGCCCGAAGGAGTTTCGCGGCCAGCGTCGCCGCCTGCCCGTCGTCGCGGTCGTTGACCTCGACGACGTCGAAACCGACGGCCTGGGGTGCGACGGCCCGGACCACGTCGTGCATCTCGCGTGGGTCGAGGCCGAACGGCTCCGGCGTCCCGGTGCCCGGCGCGAACCCGGGGTCGGCGGCGTCGATGTCCACAGAGAGGTACACCCGCTCGTCGTCGAACGCGGGCGACCAGTCGGCAACGTCTTCGGGCGGAACCACGGTCACGTCGGCTTCGCTCGCGCGGTCCCATTCGGCTTCCGAGCCAGTGCGTGCGCCCAGTACGACCGCTTCGTCGGCCACCGAGAGCGCGTGGTTGGTCACCGTCGCATGAGAGTACTCGTCGCCGGCGTAGGATTCCCGCAAGTCGAGGTGTGCGTCCAGACAGACAAACACGTCCGGAGCGAGCGCGCGCACGCCAGCGACCGAAACAGTGTGTTCGCCGCCGACGACGAGCGGGACAGCCCTGTCGCTGCTGAAATCCGAGAGGGTACCCTGAAGATACGTGAGGTACTCGGCAACGTCGGCCGTGGGACCGATGTCGCCGTGGTCGTAGACGGAACAATCAGTGAAGTGCTGGTCGGTGCGGTGGTCGTAGTCGTCGAACTGCTGGCCGAATTTGCGGATGCGGTCGGGGCCAAAGCGTGCGCCGGGGCGAAACGATGTCGATGCGTCAAGCGGCGCGCCCACGATCGCGTAGTCGGCCGCCCCGCGGTCGGCCCCCGCACCGGGCAGCATCGTTACGAGCGTGTGATCTTGCGCTGCTCTTCGTACTGGAGGTACTCGATCTCGTCGTCAGGCTGGAGGTCGATGTCCTCGGGGACGCGCATCGTGAACGTGTCATACGTGTCGAGGTCCATTACCTGGGCGTCGTTGCCGTCAGTCGAGACGACCTGCCCCTGCTTCCGGTTGACAATCGGGACCCAGACCTTCGCGTCGACGGGCTGTGACAGCGAGCGCTTCTTTCCGTCGAAGACGCCCTTGGCGTCGATTCGGGCCTTGGCGCTGCCGTGTTTGCCCGGCTTGGCCGTGCTGTAGGAGTTGATCTTACACGGTGTGTCTTCGATCATGACGTAGCTTCCTTCGTCGAGCTCTCGAACTTCGGTCTGCTCTCTTGCCATACCGCCGGATTACCCCTGTTTGGGTATAAACGGTTTGGAATGCCGCAAGCCAGACCCGTCGTGACTCCCGCTCTGTAGCCGAGTTCGCCTGAAATGTAGGTCACACACGTCCAGAACGCCCGACAGCAGCACCGCGTACCCCGACCGTTCCCGCAGCTACCCCACAGTTCAAGTGAGCTTGCACTAACCACACAGGTGTGGCACTCTCGTTCGACCTGTTCGGGACGCTCGTTACGGCAGACCGGCCGTCGGAGCCGTGGGACGCCGTCGCGGAGTCGCTTGCGGCCCGGTCGGTTCGGGTCCCGGACGACTGGGAGGACGCTTACCGTTCGGCCCATCGTGAGTACGACCGCGGTCGGGAAGCGCCGCTTGACGAGCACGTTCGACTAGCGCTTGCCAGCCGCGGAACCGAGGTCACCGAGGAAACAGCGACCGAAGCCGTCCTCGACGCGTTCGACAGCCCGGTCACGGTCCGTGAGGGGGCCATCGACGCGCTGGACGCCGCCGCACAGCGAGGCCCGGTCGCTGTCTGCTCGAACTGCAGCGTCCTAGGGCTGGTCGAGCGAACGCTGGAACGAGCAACCATCGAAGCCCGGAGCGACCACTCGTTCGACGCCGTCGTCACCAGCGTCGACTGCGGCTGGCGAAAACCCCATCCAAATATCTTCGAGTCGACCGCCGACGCACTCGACGTGGCGCTTGCCGACCTCGTCCACGTCGGTGACGACGCCCGGACGGACGGCGGCGCGGGTCGCGTGGGCGCACAATCGATACTGCTTGAGGACGACTCGCTCCCGGCGATAGCCGAACAACTCCGGGAGGACGAATTGTGTTGAGCGCGCTGGCGGTGGCCGTCGCCGGCGGGCTGGAACTCGCAATCGGTGAGCCGCCAACCCGCTTGCATCCGGTTGCGTGGTTCGGACGGCTCGTCGGAGCGGTCGACCGTGAGTGGGACCACCCGCTTGCGGTCGGGGGACTTGCCGCGGCGCTGTTGCCCGTTGGAGTTGCTGTCGTCGTCGGTGGCGGCGTCGCACTCGCCGCCAGTGTCGCGCCCCTCGCTGCCGTCACGCTCGCCGGTCTCACGCTATTCCTGACCACGAGTCTCCGCAGTCTCCTTTCGACCGCACGGGGCGTCATCGCTGACACCGACACCGACCTCCCGGCCGCTCGGGACGGGCTACTCGCACTCGCCGGTCGCGACGCCAGCGCTCTCTCTGCGGGCGAGGTCCGGAGCGCCGCCGTCGAGAGCGCGTCGGAGAACCTCGCCGACGGCCTCGTCGCGTCGCTGGCCGCCTTCGTTGGAGGGGGACTCGTCGCTACGGGCGTCGGCCTGCCAGCGCTTCCCGTCGCTGCCGGTGCAGCGGCGTGGGTCAAGGCCGTCAACACGATGGATTCGATGCTGGGCTACCGCTCGAAACGCGTCGGGACACCTGCGGCGCGGCTCGACGACGCCGTGATGTGGCTCCCGGCCCGGCTGAGCGCGCTCCTGCTTGCCCTCGCCTGTGGGTCGCCGCGGTCCGTAACCCGCGCCCGAGCTTGGCTGGACGGCGTCCCCTCGCCGAACTCCGGGTGGCCGATGGGGACGGCCGCCGCGGCGCTCGACGTTCGGCTGGAGAAGCCGGGCGTGTACGTCCTGAACCCTGCGAGAGGACTCCCCGACGTGGCGACGGCCCAACGCAGCGTGACGCGGGTCGGCGTCGCCGGGGTGCTGGCGTACGTGCTGGCCGCTCTGGGGGTGGTCGCGTGGTTCTGACTGCGGTCCGGGGGGCGCTCGGGTTCCTCTCACGGCTCCCGGTTGGCCACAGCCAACAGGCGTGGGACGCCTTCGTCGGGACGCCGGCAGCGTTCCCGCTTGCCGGCTACGTCGTCGGCGGCCTCGTCGCACTCCCGTTTCTCGCTGCCGGCCTGCTCCCAGCCCCGGTCGTCGCCGCGGCGTACCTCGGGAGCGTCGTCCTCGTCACCGGTGTCAACCACGCCGACGGCCTCGCTGACCTCGGGGACGCCGCTGTCGTCCACGGCGACCCCGAAAAGCGCCGCGACGTGATGCGGGACACGACCATCGGCGTCGGGGCCGTCCTCGCGCTGGGGACCGCCCTCCTCGCGCTCGCACTGGCCGCGCTGGCTGTTGCCCGGCTCCCGCCGCTGGTCGCCGTTTCGCTGGTCCTCGCCGCCGAGGTAGGGGCGAAGCTGGCGATGGCGACGCTGGCCTGCATCGGCCGCCCGAGCCACGAGGGGTTCGGCGCGACGGTCATCGACGGGAACGGCCCGCGCCACCTCGTCGGCGCACTCGCCGTCTCACTCCCGGCCGCCATTATCGCTGTTCCGGCAGCCACAGTCGCAGTTCTTACCGGCCCGCTGCTGGCGATAGGTCTCTCAAACTGGGCTGACCAGCGACTGGGCGGCGTCAGCGGCGACGCCTTCGGCGCGGCCAACGAACTCACGCGCGCCGTCGCGCTCCACGTCGGCGTCGCCGTGTGGTCGCTGTTCGGTGGCGTCTGGTCGATACCGCTCGTCGACTGGGGGGTGCTCGCGTGGACGCTCTGATGATGTGTGGCGGTCGCGGGACGCGGCTCGACACCAAGGTCGAGAAGCCGCTCTTTCGAATCGGCGGCGTCCCGATGGTCGGCCGTGTCGTCGGTGCACTCGAAGATAGTGCCGTCGAGAGAATTATCGCCGCAACGTCGCCAAACGCACCGGAAACGCAGTCCTGTCTGGACGTTCCCTGCATCGAGACGCCGGGTGAGGGGTACGTCGCGGACCTCGACGCGGCGCTGAATGACGACCAGCTCTCCCAGCCGGTGCTGACGGTCGCCATCGACCTTCCGCTGCTTGACGGCGAGATAGTTGACCGCGTGCTCGACAGGCATAGCGGGGGCTCGCTGTCAGTTCTGGTCCCGGCCTCGCTGAAGCGCGAGCTTGGCGTCAGCGACGACACGACGTTCGAAAGCGGCAACCGAGAAGTCGCGCCGACGGGCATCAACGTCGTCGGCGATGGCCCCGACGACGCCTGGCTCACATGGGACCGACGTGTCGCAGTCAATGTCAACACGCTCGCTGATGCGCGCGTAGCGGAACAGTGGCTGTAACCATATGCAGTGGACACCGAGCCGCCACGAAACTTTCTCCACATCGCCCACCGTAGCCACTGTCAATGGACCCTGATTCGGTCGAGGGCTTGCGGGCAAGTGGCGGCGAGGGACCCGGAGACGCCATCGGTCCGGACGGACGCGTGCCACACGGCAGTAGCGACGACCCGGACCTCCTGGATTTCAGCGCGAACACGAACCCCCGCGTTCCGACGGAGACCGCGGAAGCGTACCGGGAGGCGTTCGACACAGCCCGCTCGTATCCGGCGGATGACTACCCCGAGTTCCGCGAGGCCGCGGCGTCCTTTGTCGGCTGCGACCCGGCGCAGGTGATACCTACTGCCGGCGGCCTCGAAGCCATACGGCTGGCGATTCAGACGACGGTTCGAGCGGGTGACAGCATCCTCGTTCCGTACCCTAGCTTCGGCGAGTATGCCCGCGAAGTCCGGCTTCAGGGCGGGACGCCGGAGTTTGTTCCACACGACGAACTGCTGACCGCCGACCCGGACAGTCACGCGCTCGCCATCGTCTGCAACCCGAACAATCCGACCGGCGAGACAGCGGACCCGGCGGCGCTCCGGGCCTTCGCCGATGACTGTCTGGAAGCCGGGACGACGCTACTGGTCGACGAGGCCTTTCTCGGGTTCACCGACGAGCAGTCGCTGGCGGGCCGTGAGGGCGTCATCGTCGCACGCTCGCTGACGAAGCTATTCGGTCTCCCCGGCATCCGGATGGGCTATGCCGTCGGGACCGGCGACGCCGGGGACCGACTCGCCACCGCGCGACGTGCCTGGTCGATGAGCGCTGCCGCGGCCGCGGTGGGCGCACACTGCTACGGACAACACGAGTTCGTCGCGGAGACGAAAGCCCGTGTCGCCGACGAGCGGGCACGGATGCGCGAGCGTCTCGGCGACCGGTTCGACGTGTCCCCCTCCGATGCGCCGTTCCTGTTGCTGTCAGTCAGCGAGGCCGACGAGTCCGTCGACGATATCCTCGCCTCGGCCCGCGAGGCTGGTATCGCACTCCGGGATGCCCGCACCTTCCGGGGGCTGGACTCGCACATCCGCGTCGCTGTCAGAGCCCCCGAAGAAAACGACCGGCTGCTGGATGCGCTGGATGTTTGAAACGACTGTCCGGGACGGTGTCTGCCAGAGTCGCCGCGAGGGAGCACGCTGGCTCTCGACAGCGTGGGACGGCGGCTACCGGACCGCGGACGCCGTCTACAACGTCACCGTCCCCGAGGGGTTCGAGCGGACCGACCTCGACGCCTACCGCGCCGAGCGGCTGTCTGGTGCCGGCTTCGCCGTCGGCCCGACGTTGCTCACTGGTGTTCACATGGAACACGCCCGCTGTGCCCGGAGCGGGTCGGTGTCGGTGCTGGCAACAGCGGGTCTCTCGAACCCCGCCGCGTTGCCGATGTCGGCAGCGGAGACAGCCGACGGCTCCGACGGGACTGCGTCGAATCCGGCGGACAGCCCCGACTGGTGGCCCGGGACGGTCAATCTCATCGTCGGTGTCGACCGGGCGCTGGACGAGGGCGCGCTGGCGACGCTGCTCGCCACCGCCGTCGAGGCGAAGGCTGCGACGCTGCTAGACGCGGCAAGCGTCCCCGGAACCACATCGGACGCGGCCATCGTCGGCTGTGTCCCGAGCGCCGAGCGCGCCTCTTTCGCTGGGAGTGCGACCGAAATTGGGGCCGCTACCCGCGTCTGTGTCCGCGATGCTATCAGAGCGAGTCTGGCCGCCCGCTACGGGGGCGACGCCCTGCCGACCGTCGACGGCGCGGAGTACGGCGTCGTCACCGACCGGGATACCGAGATTTTCGAGCCGTGAGAGGACAGTGTATCCCACGACGGTCCCGGAGTCCAAACGGCTAAACAGAATCCAACCGAACAAACGGATATGAGCGACAACACGGCCGGACCGACCGCCGAGCCCATCAGTCCGAGTGTGCCCGAGGAGTTCGGGCTGGTGCAGGTCTGGTGGGGCGACGGCAAGGGCAAGACGACGGCGGCGCTGGGGATGGCGACCCGTGCCGTCGGTCACGGCTACCGCGTCCACCTCCTGCAGTTCATGAAAGGCGGGACCAGCACCGTCGAAGACGTGCGCGGCGAGTACAACGCCATCGCCGCGCTCCCAGGGTTTTCCTACGAGAACGCCGGCCACTACGGCTGGCACGGCTTCCTCGACGGGAGCGAGGACGACGAACACGAGGCCCGCGCGAAGGGGGCACTCGACCGCGCCCAAGAGATTGTGCAGGCCAGCGCCGACGCCGACCTTTTGACGCCACAGGACGCCGACGGTCCGCCAGAGGAGGGGGTCAATATGCTCGTCCTCGACGAAGTTCTCTACGCCGCGAACCGCGGCCTCGTCGACCCCGAGGACGTACTTGAGCTTATTGCGGCCAAGCCCGATGACCTCGAACTCGTCCTCACAGGCGGACACGAGCGGCCGGAGTTCCTGACCGACCATGCGGACCTTATCACGGAAGTCAGCAAGGAGAAACACCCAATCGACGCCGGTCAGGGCGCGCGGAAGGGCACGGAGTTCTGAGCTTCCCGGCGTCCAAGAGAGGTACTTACCGCTCGGCCAGCAGGGCATCAACAATCTCGCGAGCCGCTTCGACGTGGTCGTCGGCAACGGCATCGTCGGTGCTGTCGACGTGTGATAGAATGTGGTCGACCGTCGCCAGCCGCTCGGTTAGCGCGTCCTCAGAGGGGTCTCCCCCAGCAATGTCGGCGGCGACGGCCTCCGCCTCCCCGAGCCAGCGGCTGGCCGTGCGTTCGACCGGCCGCTCCCCGGTTTTCGTGAGGTGTTCGTGGAGGGCTTGGAGTCGTTCGTCGGTCACGGACAAACTTCGGCAGGCCGAGACAAAGAACTCTCGCCGAACCACTGATGTTCCAGGCGGCCCCAGACCGTCGTAATGGCCCACACGCTGCTGGTCGCCGGGACGGCCAGCCACGTCGGCAAGTCGACCGTCGCGGCCGGGCTCTGTCGCTATCTGGCCGACCGTGGTGTCTCGGTCGCGCCGTTCAAAGCCCAGAATATGAGCAACAACGCCCGGGCGACACCGGGCGGCGAAGTCGGTGTTTCGCAGTACGTTCAGGCCCGCGCAGCCGGCGTTGCGCCGTCGACCGACCACAATCCAGTGCTGCTGAAACCGCGGGGTGACGGCGAATCACAGCTCATTCTGGACGGCGATGCGGTCGGCCACTTCGAGGCGCGAGGCTACTACGACGAGCACTGGGAGGACGCGCTGGAGACCGCTCGTGCGGCCCACGACCGACTCGCGCAATCCCACGACGTGATTGTCGCCGAGGGCGCGGGTTCCATCGCCGAAATCAATCTCCACGACCGCGACCTAGCAAACATCGAGACGGCGCGCTTTGCCGATGCCGACATCCTGCTCGTCGCGGACATCGAGCGCGGCGGCGTGTTCGCGTCGCTCGTTGGGACGCTGGAACTGGTCCCCGACGACATCCGCAAGCAGGTGGCCGGCGCGGTCATCACGAAGTTCCGTGGCGACCAGTCGCTGCTTGACCCGGGCATCGATGCGTTCGAGGACCGAACCGGCGTTCCCGTCCTCGGCGTGCTTCCACACGACGACCCCGGGCTTCCCGAGGAAGACAGCGTCGCGCTGCCGCCAGTCGGCGAGCGGTCTGTCGTCGGCGACAATGACGCCGTTCCCGACGCTGAGAGCGTCACCGTCGCGGTCCCGCGGCTCCCGCGCATCTCGAACTTTACCGACCTCCAGCCGCTCGCCCACGAGCCTGGCGTCAGGGTCGCGTACATCCCGCCTGATGCCGCCCTCGACGACGCCGACGCAGTGGTCTTGCCAGGGAGTAAGAACACTGTCGACGACCTACGGGCGCTTACCGACGCTGGATTCGGCGACCGCCTCCGGGCGTTCGACGGCCCCGTCGTCGGCCTCTGTGGCGGCTACCAGATGCTCGGCGAAGCGATCACGAACGCCTCAATAGAGGGGACCGGCGATGCGGACCGTGTCGAGGGACTGGGCTTGCTCCCGGTGACGACGGAATTCAGTGAATCGAAGACCGTGGAACACGTCCAGCGAGATATCGATGGCGTCGGCCCACTCTCCGGGGCAAGCGGAACCGTCGAGGGCTACGAGATTCACATGGGCGACTCGAAGCTGACGGGTGCGGCGGCCCGTCCCTTCGACGGTGACGGCGCGGCCACCGATACCGTTCTTGGAACCTACCTCCATGACCTCTTCATCAATGACACTGCCAGAGATGCCTTCGTGAGAAATACATTCGAGAGTGCTGGTACTGTCCTCCCGGCGACAACCGGGCGAGCCGACGGCGACCCGTACGAACGAGCGGCCGGTCTCATCACCGACCACGTCGACCTCGGGCCGCTCGGACTGTCCGACCAGTGAGTGTTTGATACTTTTTTAGATACCGGAAATTTATATGCAGCTAGCTCGCAATATTCTCCAATGGTCGAAGTGTTCGCGGTCGCCAGTGGGAAGGGCGGAACTGGCAAGACGACGAGCACCGTCGCTCTCGGGATGGCGCTTGCCGACCGCTACGACGTGACAGTCGTCGACGCCGACACGGGCATGGCGAACCTCCTCTTTCACGCCGGCCTCTCAGATGCGGAGACGACGCTGCACGATGTGCTGGCTGCTGACGCGCCCGTCGAGGCAGCCACGTACGACCGGTTCGGGATGACTGTCGTCCCCTGCGGAACGAGTCTGGACGGCTTCAGGGACGCCGACCCGGGCCGGCTTCGAGACGTGGTTGCGGCGCTTGCAGAAGACACGGATATCATTCTGCTGGACTCGCCACCGGCGTTAGACAGCCGGACCGCAGTCCTGCCAATCGTGCTGGCCGACCGCATCGTCGTTGTCCTCCAGCCAACGATTCCAGCCATCTCGGACGGGCTGAAGGTTCAGGAGTACGCGACGACTTACGATACGGACGTTGCTGGCCTCCTGTTCAACAAGGTCCGCGAGTCCGAGTCTATCGAACAAGTCTCCGAGAAGACCGAGCGGTACTTCGACGGGCCGACGCTCGCGTCAGTTCCCGAGAGCGAGCGCGCCCGCGAAGCACGCCGTGCTGGCCGGCCACTCCTTGCTCACGCCCCCGAATGTGAGGCGGCAACAGCCTACCGAGCGGCCGCAGAGACGCTCACAGTCCAGAACGGGACGGCCGCCGACGCCGCCGACCGGTTCCAGAGCGCTGTCATCCCCGAGTCACTATGAAGTTACCCCGCGGCCGACTCGACAAGTCACGCGTCGTCACGGACCCGCGGGACACACTCGCGGACGTGCTCGACCGAGAGCTGACCGGCTACGCCGTCTTCGAGTCCCAGAAGACGCTCCTGCTCGACGGCGAGGGCCGGGGCGTCATCACGTTTACCGACGGCGTCCCGGCGCTAGCCTACCACACTGGGACGGACCGCGGTGGCCCGCCGGCGCTTGCAGACCTCGCCATTCCCGGCCCGTATCACGTCTCACTGTACGCACTCGACGCCGCCGACCTCGAATCGGCACACGAAGCAGCCGACCTGCGAGTCCCGCCCGGGATGCCCGCCGAACGGCTTGGTGGCGACCCGGCGCTGGCCGACAGCACGCGGCGGGCGGCCCCCGACGAGCGGCTGTCGACAACGGACGACGAGGCGACAGCAACTGAGTCCAGACCCGGAGAACAGAGCGCTGTCGAAGCGTTCCTTGACGATGCGGAGAAAATCGAGGCGATCAAACAACAGGCGCGCTCGGAGGCCCGCGAACGCGCTCAGGAGTGGGATTTCTGAGGGGCTCGCCTAGCTGGAGTTCGATACACCCGCCGAGGTCGGCACTGTCCGGCCGTACTCTACACCAGTCGAGATCAGTCTGCTCGGACCGGGATCCACCACACTCGCGACCGTCCGCCGACTTTCTTGCTCGTGATATCTGTCTCTGATTCGAGGTCGTGGAGTTTGTTCAGTGCGGTTCGGCGCGAGCAGCCGAGTCTGTCCGCCACCTCCGACGCCGTGAGTGGCTCCGCGTAATCGTTTCGGTGTTTGAACACCTCGATAACGTCCGATTCAGTGTACTGGATCTCTCGTCCAGGCGGAGACATACTTCTGTTAACGATTGCCACATACTTATACTGTCGGCTATTATTTCATTCTGGGTGAAAGTATAGAAACACAGCCTATTGTTGTCGAAAAAGGTTCAGGAACGTCAGAGCACAGAGGCATGAAAATCAGGGCTGTTACAGGCCCTGTAACATATGTTGGCTCCCGAAACAGTTACAGCGAATAAGTATAGACACCCCCCAGCTATATTCTATTCCGGGGATACGCCATCCCGCCCTCCAGTAAGTGCTGGAGCGCGACCAGTGCTCCCTTCGGCCCTTCCATACCAGCGCGTTATCAGTTCTTTTCCTGTACAGACAGAACTGCCGCGAGCGGTTGTGAACGCTCCCGGTATCGGTCGAACACTGTCTCAGCCCAGTGATACACTGCTGTAGCGTCAGATTCCGCTATCGCTCGGAGGTTGTTCCGGTCGTCGTAGGCCGCCAGACAGACCCGCGAGCGGTCCAGTGCGAGACCGATATCGAGCGTGGTGTCGTGGACGTACGTGTCGATGTTCTCGTGTTCGAGGCCTCGATCCAGTGCATCTGAGAAGTCGGACGCGGACCGTTCGAGGACACTGTGGTCAATAATGAACTCGATATGTGTCCCCGTTTCGAGCAGTTCCACCGCGGCATCGTTGAACACCGACGTTACGATAGGCGAGATGGCTCGAACGTCGCCATTGACCTCGTGCAGCCAGTCCGTGAACCGATCAATCGCGGCTAGGGGGTTCTGTTCGGAACTCGTCGTGAGACACTCAGGGTCTAGCAGCTCCGGCGGGAGGTCTACTGCGATAGCGCCGAGATGGGCAGCCAGCGGGCCGACTGTCCGTGCCTGGTCGATTTCGCTGAGAAGCGTGCTATACTGGTCGAACACTCGTTGCCCAGTCACCGTGAGTTGATACTCGCCGTCCCGCTTGACGACCCACTGCCGCTCGGTGCAGCCCGCGAGTATCCGCTGAATTGTGGTTCGCGTCGCATCCACTGTATCACACAGGTCGGTGGGCCGTGCCGGTCGCTCCCGGAGCTGGGCCAACACCGCGAACCGCTGTGGTGACCCAGTAAGGAACTGGCAGTCCTCGAAACCGGTGTCGTCTGGACCCTCCGCCATTGGATACGTCTGTGTGGGCAATCATCTTAGCCTCTTTGGCGTTTGGCAACACTGCCCGAACAGTAGGCCTACTCGTCGCCGAAGGAGTCGAGACTGGCCTGTGTCCCCCCGCTTTCCGGGGCGTTGGAGGCATCCGTCCCGTGTTCCGCGGCGATGCGTGCAGCGGCTTCGCGACCACCGGAAAACGAGGCGCGACGTGCAATCGTTGGGTCATCCAGGGCATCAGCCGCATCGGGACGTACTGCCTCGTACCGCCTGTGGAACGCCTGTCGGGCCGCGTCATAGTCGACGACTGGGTGCGGATAATCATCGCCAATATCGACGCCACAGGACGCCTGTACGTGGACTGGCGTCTGCTCGGGCCGGTCGAGGTACTCGTCAGGGAGCGACTCGAGTTCGGGCACCCACTGGCGAATGAACTCGCCGTCCGGATCCTGGTCGCGGACCTGCTTGCGGGGGTTGTACAGCCGAAGGGCCGGTTTGCCGACCAGCCCACACTGGGACTGCCACTGCGTGTAGTTGATCGCCGCCGAGGCGTCGATGAGATGGTGGTAAAACCAGTCCGCGCCGATCCGCCACGGCTGCTGGAGGAGGTGGTAGTAGACTGAGGCGCACATCGATCGCATCCGAAAGTTGAGCCAGCCCGTCTGTCTGAGACACCGCATCGAGGCGTCGACCATCGGAAACCCGGTCTGTCCGTGTTTCCAGGCAGCCACCAGATCGGGGTCGTACTGCTCCGCGTTGAACCCCTCGAGAACCGGGTTTACCGCCGTCTCAAGCCAGCCGGGCCAGTCTTCGAGCTTCTGCTCGTAGTGTTTGTTCCAGAACAACCGCGAGACGAACATCTCTTTCCCGCGGCCGTCGGGCGCGTGCTCGTCGATGTACTGGACGACCTGCCGCACAGAGAGACAGCCAAAGGCGAGATACGGCGAGAGCCCGCTGGTCCCGTCTCGTGCGTCCGTCGGCGCAGAGATGTTCCCCGGGTAGTCGTCGATCTGTTCGGCGAACGCCGACAGTCGCTCGCGGGCGGGGCCGGTCCCGCCGCGAGGAACGTCGGATTTCGACGGCCTGATGTCGTAGTACTCCTCGATCGCGTCGACGCCGAGACCGCTGTCGAAGCTTCGAGAAGTAACGGTCCCCGGGTCCCACTCGTACTGGTCGGCGGAGAACCACGCTGACACGTCGTCCTGCCACCCCTCTCGGGCCTCTGTTCGGTCGCGAACCAGCCCGTCGCCGTCGACGAAAGTAACATCGCACTGTTCTCGCACGCGGCGGTCCCGGTCACGGCCGTAGCGGCCTGTGGGAACGGCCATCGTCACGATATCCCAGCCGGCCTCGCGGAACCGCCCCAGTACATCTACTGGGTCCCCGTGGGCGTAGGTGAGTCCGCGACCAGTGGCGGTATGATACCGGTCTGAGAGGTCGGCCAGGCAGTCGTGCAGAAACCGGATACGGCTGTCACAGGCGAGGCCGTCTGCGCCGTAAAACGCCGGGTCGAACACGAACAGCGGGAGCACGTACTCGGATGTTGTAGCCCTCGCTACTGCAGCTTGGTCGCGGATTCGCAGGTGTTCGCGATGCCAGACGACCGTCCCAGCTTCGTCGTCGGCAAGCGTCGGAATCGCGTCTTGCCGTGGTGTCTCCAGCGTCTTTTCCGATTCCAGTCCCGCCATACGCGCTATTAGTTCAGTATTGGACCACAGACACCACTGTCTTTCGTCTTTCAGGGCCGCACCGCTCGGGACAGGAGTCGTGATTGCCAGAACCGAACAGCCGTATCTGGCTACCAGAAGGATTACACCGCGAGACCCGCGCTAGTCAATAATGGAATTCGAGTCCACACGCCGCCGATTCATGGAACTCGCCGGAGTAAGCGCGACAGTGTCGCTCGCTGGCTGTAACGCCCTTCAGGGAGGCGACAGCGACGGAGCGAACACGGGCACAGGGTCACAAAGCCAGAGTGCGGGCACGGAGCCTGCGACGGTGACGGTCGGGGTGGAACCAGACCAGACACAGTTGCGGGAACGACAGCAGGAGATCCAGTCCGAAATTCAGGCGGGGAATCTCACACAAAGCGAGGCACAGGCGGAATACCGCACCGCACAGGAGAACCTTGCCGAAGACGCAATCAACTCGTTCGAAGAGCGTGCGACATCTGACCTCGGCCTCACTATCGACGATTCCATTTCCCAGGCGGGTGCGCTGTTGGTTACTGGTCCGCCGGCTAGTCTCATCGACACCCTCTCAGTTGACAGTGTCACTGGGCTCTTCCCGCAAGCAACGTTCGAACAGATCCGGTCGCAGGTTCGAACTGAAACGCCGGGCGCGACGGAGTAACGCACACTCCGGACCGTCTCGTTGTTTGTGCCGAGAGGTGCAGTTTTGTTCCGGACTGTCACCGTGAGGACCGGCCGCTAGTTTCCAGAACTACGGTGACAGTTGTTTCGCCACGTTCGGTTGTTGTCGTCACATCGAAGCCAACTGCGAGAACGTGTGTACGGCCCACGCGGTCCTGTGCGACGACGCCGCGGTCGGCGGTGCAGTCCCCGAACTGGCGGTCCGGCCCCGACGGACAATTCGCGTCTTTCCACTGCTGTGTCGCAGTACCGTTGTAGGTTATGTTATAGTGGATGCCGTCCTCGATGCGGGACGTCTGGAGTCGGTCAAGCCGAGGTCCTAGTCCAGTGCGAAGGGCCGTCACTGCCGAATCGTTCACGGCCCAGGCGTACTGACTCGGGATAGATGCGCTCTCGGTTGCGACGGCTCGCTCAAGGACCCGAAGCGCGTCAACAGACGGGTCATCATCGTAGTCTGCTGTCGCGCGAACGTCGTCATGATACCCCAGTTGCAGGGACGCAAAGAGAATCGGGACAAGTGCGACAGCCACGACTGTGGCCGCAACGAGGACTAGCTGTCCGCGCCGGGTCATGCGTACCACACGATAATTTGGACACTCCCGTGGCCCGTCGGCACAGTTGCGGTCCCGGTGCTGACACCCTGTGGCGTCGGCGTACCGACCGCGCCGTGCGGTGTTTCGACCCGAAAGAGGACATTGTCAGGCAGGATGCGGGCGACCCGGTTCGAAAGCGCGTCCCGTTCGCGGTCGAACGCCGTCGGACTCGACACGATCTCCTGCAGCCGCGTCGCTCCGCTGTGTCGCGGCGGGTCGTTAGCGAGGAGTGCTGCCGTATCCGAGGCGTACGCATCAAGTTGCGGCCCCTGCCGGTCCGGCGCTGGTGTCCCCAACGCAAACCCGAGCGCGACGCCGAGAATCAGCACTGTCCCGAGGGCAACTTCCACGAGCGACAGCGGCAGTTGTGCCCTAGGCATCGACGGTCACCACAAGCGTTTCTTTCGTCGACCGCGGGGCATCGTAGCCGATGGTTACGTTCCCGGGTTCGAGTCGGCCGGCGCGCTGGAAGCGCAGTTCCGTCGTCTCGTAGGGCACCAGCGGGACCTCGTAGCTGCCATGCAGCCCGCTTCTGTTATGGAGGACGACCCGGTCATTAGCGCGGACCGTCCAGACTGTCGTGCCGGCCGGCGGGTCGATAGTTACGGTGGCCTGTGCGCTCCGGCGAGGGAGCGTTACCGCGTCGGTCGTCGTCAGGTCGGGGGTGAGTGTTCGTCGTTCCCGAGCCTCGACTACGACGAGACGGCTGATCCGCGTGCCGCCCTGCACTGTGCCGCTGCGTGCAATCTCCTCGTCAGCCAGTTCGACGCTGACCGCATACTCACTGGCTGGCGGTGCGCCCCGCTCCAGCGCCGCCCGGTCGAAGTTGTCCACCTGGGATTGATTGAGCACGTTGCTCCGGGCGGCTAGCGGTCCGTCCGCCGCAACGAGTTGGTCGGCAGTCGCGGCGGCGACCCGTCGTTCGTCAGGAGTTCTGTCCGCACCAGCAATCGCCGTGTCGGCAATCGCAATCCCCAGACTAGTGACAACGGTCAACAGCACGAGCGCGATGCCGAGCGCCGCGAGCGATGTCTGGGCACGCGGACTGTTGGCAGGGACGCAACACCGTTCGGTCATCGCTCTGCCTCCAGCGTCACTGTCACGCTCCCCCGTGTTCCAGAGACAGCGACCACGGTCGGACTACCGCTCTGCCATTCACCTTCGAGGGTATCGACTCTGTCGGGCAACAGCGGCTGTGTTCGGCCGCCGATTTCGGGGTCAGGATGGTCGAGGACGAGAGCATCTCCGTCAGTCCGGACGCTGTATCCTGCACCGTCAATGGTGGCCGGCAGCGACACCCGAACAGTTGTAGAGACGGCCCGAGCATCCGGCGGGACAGCCTGCTCGACGCGAGCCGTCGCTTCGGCAAGTGTTCGGTCGCCGAGTTCTGTCCCGACGGCGGATTGGTACGCCGGGACAGTGCCACCGTACAGCGTGGTCGTCACTAATCCGAGGTACAGCAGCACTATCCCCATGCTCAGCAGTTTCTCGACGACCGTGCTGAGCGCGCGGTTATCCATGTCCCACCTCTGTCCGCATATCGTGGCGGACCAGATACAGCGTCCGCCGGCCGGGGAAGGTCGCCACGACGCTCTGGACGCCGTCGCCGTCAATATCCCTGACTCGCGTGGTTGCACCGACACGCTGGAAGTACTCAGTGAACGGCCGGGGTGTCTCCGTCTCGATAGCCACGCTGTAGTTGTCGGTCGGGAGCCGTTCGCGCTCGTGGCTGACGTTCTGTCGGATGCCTGCAGACACACCGCCGGTTCCGGACACTGTGCCGCCGCTGGCGTTGACCAGCGGTGCGCCGACGATGACCGCTGTGTCGTCCCGCGTCGCCGTCACCGGCGGGTCAGTTTCGAGCCACGCGTTCCCCGCTGTCCCGCGCACAACGCTGCCAGCGAGAAACCGAACGGGGGTATCCCCGGACTCGTACACCATCGCATCGACAGGGACCGTTCGCCGGACCCCGGAGTCGTTGAGAACGCGCAGTTCCCGCTCCGCTGTGGTCAGCCGCCCTTCAGTAAACCGAACGCGGGCCGTCTGGTGGTCCGTCTGCTCTACTGGCCGGAACGCCGTCTCGAACGTGTCGGCAACGCGGGCCTCGTCGGCAGTCGTCGTGTGTCCGTCGACGACACTCCCGACGACAGCCGTTAGCCCACCGAGCGCGACGACGGTCAGCCCCAGCAACAGCACCACGCCGACGACGTGTGACTGGGCGCTGGTGTCGGGATTCAAATCAGACCAGCCCCCGCGAAGACGACGTAAGCGACGAGTACCAGCCCCGAGGAGTGCAACAGCGCTTCGTACACACCGCGACTCGCCGTGCCGGCGAACCAGCCACAGGCCAGCATCGTCGCCTGCGTGACGACGTAGAACCGGTGTTGCTCCCGGGCCGGCTTGATCGCAGTCGGGTCGAAGGCGATGTTCGCGCCGCCCGAGACGGCGGATAGTTGCGCGAAGCTATCAAGGACGTATATGTTGACAGCGACGGTGATGCCGATGACGAGCAGCGCCGTCGTCCAACCGACGGCAACGTAGACGAGCAGGGCTGAGCGGATTGATTTGCGCAGATGGTAGAGTTGTCCTATCTCTGTCTGGAGCGTTTCGAACACGTCCTCCGCATCACTCCCCGTATCCAGCGCACCGACGACCAGCCCGATGGTCTGTTCAGCCATCGGCGTGCCGACGCGGTCGACGAACTGGTCCAGTGCCGCGGCACGGCGGTCGGCCGCGGCGTCACCGGGGCTATCACCGAGCGAGAGCGTGAACGCGAGTGACTGAACATCGCTAGCGAGCGCACCGAGTTCCACATCGTCTGCGACACGTCGGACCGCTTCGGGAAACGGGCGGCCCAGCGCAACGTGGCCGGCCACCGCGTGAACGAAGTCCTGAATCTCCCGGTCCTTCGCGTCGTCTGCTCTGGCCCGGCGGACCGTTACCACACCGACGGGGACGCCGACGGTGGCATACGAGAGGAGCGCGACGTTGACCGGCCGGTAGCCCAGTGACCAGAGGCCTGCCGCGACGACCGCACCCAGCGGCGCGCAGGCGAGAAGCGCGCTCGCAGGGTTCGATGGAATCGTCGCGAGTATCGCGACGGGGCTGTCCGGCAGGCTGTAGCTCGGGGCGGCCGTGTTCCGCGGGCGGAGCGTAGCAACGACGAAGGCTGCCAGCAGGCCGGCAGCCATCACGAACGCCGCACTCCCGTAGACGACGATGGCACGGACGGTCGTCTCGCCCAGCGGCGTCGCGACCGGGTCGGAGAGGCCGGGCGCAAGAATGCCCATCACGGTGACGATGAGTACCACGAGCGCGGGCAACACCAGCAACACGACGAACAGTTCCGCGAGCAATTCGAGATAGCCGGTCGCCCGTTCGTGCTGTCGGCTCTGCTCGTGTGACAGCAAGCGCCCCTCCATCTCCAGATATCTTTCCAGGGCCTCGGCGCTCTGGTTCGCGTGTTCCCGGAACTTCAGCAGAAACGGCGCAAGCAGGTCCCGCGAAGGCGTCTCGCTGGCGACCCGCTCGATACCGGTGTCGAGACTGCCAGTAAGAATACCTTGATTGAGCGCGCGCCGGAAGGCGACTGCCGTCTCGCCGTAGGCGTCCTGTTCGGCAACGGCGCGTAGCATCTCACGCCGGTCGTGCGTTCCGGAGGCGAGGACTCTGAGGTATCTGACTGCGCCGGGAAGCGTGGCTGCGATGTCCGCGCGCCGCGCGCTGGCGACCCACGAGAGATACCGATTTCCGGCGACGAACACGCCCCGTTTGAGCGTGAGTCCAGCGCCGGTTCCAAGCACAGTGGCCACGAGAAGGCGAGGGACCGCTGGGAGCGCCAGCCGATTGATAACCGGGAGGCTCTGCTGGAGCACCGCGATGAACGAGTCGAACGTCTCCGGCGGCACGAGCATCGCTGCCGTGGCGGTTCCGACAACGCCCACAACGAGTGCCAGCCACGAGAGCCCGTACACCCTGGCAACGTAGACGCCGAAGCCGGCACTTGGATAGGCGGCCCGGTAGCGGTCACGCGTGCTTGCATGGCTGTCATCCTCGGCGTGGTGGGCGAACAGGGCGTACAGACCCCGGTCGAGCAAGCCGAGCGTCCCGCCGCCCTCAGTCGTCACCCGTACCGACCTCCAGTTGTGGACTGTCGGGGGTGCCGGCCTGTCGCCGCAGCCGCTCGACGGTCGCTGCCTCGTTGGTCTCCAGGTCGGCCAGAACGCCGAACAGGTCGTCGAAGTCGGTCAGTCCTTCCTGAACGAGGTACTGTACGTAGCGGTGGCGACGGTGGAACGCGTCCTCGACAGCCGACACCGGCTCGTCACGGAGATCCGAGAGTCGGTCGAAAATACCGGTGTCGACCTGCCGCCGGTCGTCGCCGAACTGCGGGTGGTCGTAGGCGAGTTCGAAGTTCCCGTCGGGCCGTCGCCAGCAGACGGAGTTCCAGTGGATAGTCGTCCCGTCTTTGTGTATCGTCCCGCTTCGGTCGTTGCCGCTCTCGACGACGGACGGGTCGTTGACGAACTCGACCACTTCGCCGACATAGCGCTCCCCATCAACGTGCCGGGGGAACACGACGAGGTCGATCTCTTCGAGTAGGTAGGTCGGCAGGCCCTTTTCGATAACGCGGTTGACCAGCGACTCAATGTCGCCGGCGTGGGTCGTCCCGATAACGCCGTGGCCGGTGTTGAGCGTTTCAGCGAAGGTTTCGAACGACGCGGCGGTGTTGATCTCTGCGATGACCTCGATATCTGGGTTCAGATAATTGCACTGTGTCATCAGATCGGCCATCGTCACGCGGCGGTGATCCCGCTCGTGGTCCCGAGTAGTGAGCGAGACACCTGTCTCGTGCGGGATTCGGACCTCACGCGACCCTTCGTCGATACTGATGGGACGGTCCCGATATGGGATAAAGGGCATATGCGCGTTCATCAGGGTCGTTTTGCCGGCTCCGGTGGGTCCCGAAAAGAGGACGACGCCGTGAGATTCATACAGGAGCCACAGCAGCGCGACGAGTTCCGTCGGCAGCGAATCACGCTGGACTAGGTCGACCGGTGTCATCGCATCACCCGACTGTTTCCGGATAGAGATGTGGGGACCGCCTTCGCTGATAGTCGGGAGGGCAACGGCACAGCGGATGGTGTCGTCGGCGTCGTGGAGGCCATCGCCGTCGGGGTCGATGTTGACCTTCGCGCTCGGGTTCGAGGCGTTGAGTTCAACGCCATCGTCGGCGGCCAACTGCGTGACGACGTTGACGAACGCGGCCTCCGAATCGAAGGCGAGGTTGGTTGGGACGCGGCCGTCGTGGCCGAGGTCAGCGCGCGGGAGAACCTTCACGCGTTCGTCGACCCGGTTCGCCTCGATGTCCTCTAGCGTGTGGTCCCGGATTGGGACAGTGAGCTTCCCGTAGCCGACCAGGTCCCGAAGTACGTAGTACAACAGGTCATCGAGGCGGTCGTCGGCGAACCGATGGTCGACCGGTGGCACAGCCAGATCGAGTTCGGCCAGCGCCGACCGTAGCCGGTAGCGGGCGGCGTCGACCCACTCGGTCGTGTTGCGGACAGTTAGCTGCCGAGCCAGTAGCGAGCGGGCGCGCTCCCGGACGAAATCGACGCGGTCCTGAACGACGCCGTCGACGCCGGTCTCCCAGACGCGCTCTTTGCACACTTCGATAAGTTGTTCGTCGCCGGGGAGCAGGTCAGGCTCTCGAACCGCGTACTTCGTCGTGAACGGGTCAGCACCAAGGAGATGCTCGCGGTAGACGACGACGGGAATCTCGAACCCCTGGAACCGGACGGTGTGGCGCTCGACACGCTCGCTCGCGAACCGGTTAAGATACGCCGGGTCCGGTCCGAGGTCAGTCTCCGCCGGAGCATAATCGTCAGTGTGGACGACGACGCCATCGTCAGTCACGTCGGCGACGTCGATGCGGGAATCCAGCGCGTATGGGGTCAGGTCGTCGAAACACGCCAGCGACGAGAGCGCATGGTACTCGACTCGACGACGGCTCGCTGGCGACGCATCGACCAACCGATCGATGACCCGGCGGTGTTTCGCGTCGAACCCCCCGTTCATTCGCTCTACGGCCCCCTCACGCGTCCGTGGCCGCTCGATGTTCGCGCCTGCGAAGTGTGACTCGACGGTCGACAGTGCGTCGGTTTCTGACGCTGAAAGCACCGGATCACGGACGTCGTACCGGAACCCGCTCCGTCCACGTCGAACAGTCACGACGACGCCCGGATACACCTCGTCTTGCTCGCGAACGTCCGGCGCGTACCAAGCGTCGGCGGCATCCGGTGGCGTCGGTGTGGGGACCACCGGTGCAGTCTCCGTGTCAGCCTGTGCGGTCATACGCGCTTTTAAACTACCCATTATACTTAAAGTTGTAGACTTGATTTTGCGTAATTTAGTCAAAATATAAGAGCCAGAGGAATAGGATATGGATTGTCGGTGTAGATCAAGGAGAGTTCTTTGCTAACATATTACAGTAGCAATATAGTCGACCGCCAAATAGTGTCGAAAAGTCACAAAGATAGAGTGGTAAACGCGGATGCGTCCGCTTGTCGTCTACCTAAATTTGGACTTTCGAGATATGCACCAGAATCATCATAATTGTGCCCGCAAATCAGTCATCTGGATGAAAGAAATGCAGCCAGCGACAAGCACTGCTAGTCCAGAATCGACACCCACCACGCGCCGACAGCTCCTCAAAGGAGCACTTGGTGCAGGGGTGACCGCGGCGGCGGTTCCGAGCCTGAGCGGCGTCGCAGCAGCCCATTTCCCGATTGAGATCGCGATCGACATCCAGCCCGAGAACGCGGAGAACTTCATCGACCTGTCGGAACACGAAACCGTCACCGTCGCAGTCAAGCAGTCGGAGTTCGTCACCAACGACGGAAACAGCGAGACGTTCGACCCCACTGAGCGGGCCGTTCGCTATCGGTTCGGCTCGCGTCTCGCACTGGAAGACGGCGAGGGCGCTCGACCCGTCGACGACGGTGAGATCAGGGAGCCGGACGACGATGCTGCGGACGGCCAGTCGTCACTCGTGCTCACGTTCCCAGTCGATGAGATGGGGTTCGACGGTGGCGAGGAGACAGCATGGCTGTACTGGGAGCGAGACGAATCCGGGGACCACGGCTATGCCGGCTTCGATTCCGTGCGGGTGTATCGTGGACATCCAAGGGGTAACGGCCTGATCGAACAGCTACAGCGATTGCTGGGAGGTGAGACAGCGTCCAGCGCTGACTGAGCGTCTTCGAACTCGGAGCGGTGCTATCAGCGCGTGTCGTAATCGCTATGCTGGCGACTTTATACGTCGAGTCCGATGGGACGCTATGGCCATCGTTGCTGAAATCCTCCTCGCGGACGAGACCCTTCCGCTGGTTGGCGTGGCGGATTCGATTCCGAGCGGTGAGCTTTCGATTTCGAACGCTGTCGGCCTCGAAGACGGAAAACTGCTGCTTACAGTTAGTGTCAACGCTGACTCCCGCGGCGCGTTCGAGCGCGAACTGGGCGCACAGCCACAGATCACTGATGCGGCGGAGATCGGGCAGACAGCCGATGGCTGGTTCCACAAGATTGTTGTCGACAACGCACCGGATCTCATCGCGTCACACGACCCGGAAGAGTTCGAGGGCGTTGCGATGGACGCGACGGTCACCAGCGACGGAATACGGGAGCAGAAGGTGTTCTCCGACTACGAGGCGTTCAGTGCGCTACGGGACCGGTGTGCGGTCAACGACATCCCGCTCGAACTGCTGAACATCGCTTCAGACCCCGAAAATCCTGGCGAGCGCGATCAGTTTGGACTCACGGACAGGCAGTATCGGGCGATGTCCGTCGCCCTCTCTGCGGGGTACTACGACTCCCCGCGTCGGTGTTCGACGGCGGAACTCGCCGACAAGCTCGATGTGTCGGCCGCCGCGGCGTCCGATCTCCTGCGCCGAGCTGAAAAACAGCTCATCAGTTCGACGGTCGGCCCCGACCAGTTCCGGAACGCACTCGCACAATGACGTCCTTCTCGGCGTGAACGCCGGGGTAGCCATTCTCCTGTTCGACTTTGGCTCCCCGTCGGTATATAAATGGGCTTATCAGTAAGCAAAGCACGCTCGTGGCTGTCGCAGCTACTGAACGACGATGGCAGATAAATCTGAGACAGACGACGACCAGAGCACACAGCGACTAGCAGGCGACGTTGCGATTGTCACCGGCGCGTCATCGGGAATCGGTGAGGCAACTGCCGAGGCGCTCGCTGACGCGGGCGCAAGTGTCGCGCTCGCGGCCCGGCGCGCTGACGAACTGGAGGCCCTTGCGGACCGAATCGAGTCGGCCGGCGGGGATGCACTGGTTGTACCGACCGACGTTACCGACGAGGACGACATCGACTCGCTGGTCGATGCAACGACCGACGAGTACGGTCGCATCGACATTCTTGTCAACAACGCCGGCGTGATGCTTCTCGAACCGCTGGAACGGGCAGACCGCTCGAACCTCCGCCAGATGGTCGAGGTGAACCTGCTCGGGCTGATGAACCTCACCCACGCGGTACTCCCGGTCATGCAAGAGCAGGAGAGCGGCCACGTCGTCAACGTCTCTTCTGTCGCGGGACGCCGCGCATCGGCCGATTCGAGCGGTTACAACGCGACGAAATTCGGGGTGAACGCGTTCACTGAGGCCGTTCGGCAGGAAGTAACGTCAGAGGGCATCCGGACGACAGTTATCGAACCGGGCGCTGTCGATACGGAACTCGCAACACACGTGCCGGACGAGCAGGTGCTGGAGCGGTTCGCGGAGATGGACCTCCCGATGCTCCACCCCGACGACATCGCTCGCGGCATCGTGTACGCAACGAGCCAGCCCGCCCGTGTGGACGTGAACGAACTCCTGATCAGACCGACCGGCCAGGATATCTGAAACGGGCGCTGTTCTTGTCGGCCACGACGTAGCGATTGTCGGGTCGAAACGCCGTCCCTGCTGTTTTTACTGGGCGCACGGCCGACGTACTGACCGCTGAGACCGGCTGTTAGTTGCTCGAAACAGTAGCACTGTTAGCCGTGTGCGTCGCCATCGCTTGAGAGGGGGACTGTCACTGAAACGGGTCGCACAGTTGCCGAAACCCCCGGTATCGGAGGACCCTTACGTCAGCTACCCTAACCGTACACATGGCAATTGAGACGGATGTCCTCGTCGTCGGTGGTGGCGCGACCGGCGCTGGCGTCGCTCGTGACCTGGCACTCCGTGGTATCGACGTGACACTCGTCGAGCGTGACGGCCTGACAAGTGGCACCTCCGGGCGCTCGCACGGGCTGTTGCACAGCGGTGCCCGCTACGCCGAGGCAGACCGGGTCGGTGCCGAGGAGTGTATCACCGAAAACCGGATACTCAAGGACATCGCCGGGGCCTGCATCCGCGACACCGGGGGGTTGTTCGTCCAGCTCGCCGAGGACGACCCCGATTATTTCGAGACCAAGCGGGCGGCCTGTGAGGAGATCGGCATCCCGGTAGAGACACTTGACGCCGACGCGGCCCGCGAGCGAGTCCCTGACCTCGCATCGGATGTCAAGCGCGCGTTCGAGGTTCCCGACGCCGTCATCTATCCGTCGCGGCTCGTCGCCGCGAACGCCGCAGACGCCCGCGACCACGGCGCAACGATACACCCACACGCGCCCGTCGAGGACGTACTCGTTGAGGACGGGCACGTGGCCGGCGTGCAGGTCGGCGGGACGGTCGAGGACACCATCGAAGCCGACTACGTCGTCAACGCGACCGGTGCCTGGGCGGGCGAGTTCGCCGCGATGGCCGACCTCGACGTCGAGATGCAACCCACGCGGGGTGTGATGGTCTCGGTCGAGTACGACGACCTCGGGCCGGTGCTCAACCGCTGTCGGGACCCCGACGACGGCGATATCGTCGTGCCACACGAAAGCGAGGCCGTCCTCGGAACGACAAGCGTGCCCGTCCGTGACCCGGACGAGTACGAGACCGAACAGTGGGAAGTCGAAGAGAGCATCGAAGAATGTGCGGCGATGCTACCCTCAGTCGTGGACGCCCCCGAGGTCCGGACCTGGTGGGGCGTCCGGCCGCTGTACGCGCCCGACGAGGCCGAGCGCGGCCGCGGCATCTCGCGGGGCTTCTTCTTGCTCGACCACGCCGATGACGGCGTCGACAACATGGCGAGCATCGTCGGCGGCAAACTGACCACTTACCGGCAGATGGCCGAGGCGACGGCGGACCTCGTCTGTGACGACCTCGGCGTCGACGCCGCTTGCCGGACTGCAGACCAGACGCTCCCGAGCGTCGACGACCCGGCGCAGTTGGACGCGCTCGTGGCCGAGTTCGACGGGCAGGGCCCGACTGACGAAGACGTGGTCGGGTCAGCGTAACCACGCCCATCGTTGCCCTGATTCAAACCGGGAGAGAGGACTATCGGCTGACTGTACCGTTATAAGGGTGGCAGCCGCACATGCTCTCATGATAAACGAGACCGTTCGGCAGATCGAGGAAATGGAGACACAGAGTTCCTCGATTGCCGCCGTGAAAGCCGCCAAAGCGCTCCGCGAACTGACAGACCGCGAGTGCCACACGGTCGAGGATTTCTGCCGCGTTGTCGAGCGCAACAGCAGCGCACTCCAGCGGGCGAACCGCTCGCACGCGCCGCTCTACACTACACAGCAACGTATCGTCACAGACCTGAAAGACGCTGACCTCGACTCTGTCTCGGCGGCCAAGGAGCGACTGCTTGAGACGATCGACGAGGTCGTTACGGAAATCGAGACCAGTAAGGACCGCGCAGCGGAGCGAGCAGCGACGCTCATCGACGACGGCGATGTGCTGGTAACACACGAGAACTCCTCGACAGTGATGGCGACGCTCATGGCGGCACTGGACGACGGCAAGGAGTTCCACCTGTACGCGAGCGAGTCCCGGCCGCATTTCCTTGGCCGTCGAACCGCCCGCCAGTTGGCCGACCGGGACGGGGCCGACGTGACGCTCATCGTCGACGGCGCAGTTGGCCACTATCTCTCGGAGGCCGACCGCGTCTTCGTCGGTATGAACTGCCTCATCGACGACGTGGTGTACAACCGTATCGGAACGCTCCCGCTGGCCGCGACGGCTAACGAGATGGATGTTCCCGTGACCGTCGTCGGAACCTCCTCAAAGTTCATCGGAAGCGGCTTCACCTTCAGGAACACGTTCCGGCAAGGTTCTGACGTGATGCTCGAACCGCCAGAGGGGTTCGATATCGGGAACCCGGGCTACGACGCGACGCCGACCCGCCTGCTCGATACGGTCGTCACGGAGGACGGTATCCTGCAGTTCTGAGGGTACTCAGCGGATTGTTCTGTCGGTGACGCGCCGAAGTCGCTCGGCAATATCGGCATCAAGCGCCGTATCAGTCACCCGCCACTGCCAGTTCCCGGTCGCCGTGCCGGGAACGTTGAACCGGGTGTCACTACCGAGGCCGAGCAGGTCCTGCATAGTGGTCATGGCAACGATTGCGTTCGAGTTCCACACCGCCTCGATGAGGTCCCAGTTGATTTCATCTCCGTCAGTGCCGAGATTGTAGTGGAGACAGTCCTGTTGCCGGTCCGCGAGGTCGCGGTAGTAGCCGACGATGGTGTCCGTGTCGTGGGTCGACGTGTAGCCGACGGCGGACTCCGGGTAGTGCATCGGTTGATACATGTGCCCCTCTTCGCACCAGTCGGCGTACTGCGGCACGCGCATCCCGGGGAAGCCGAACTCGTCTCGGAGCGCGACGATACTCTCGTCGAGAAAGCCCAGGTCCTCGACGAAAAACGGGAGTTCGCCGAGCCTGTCTCTGACCGTCTCGAAGAAATGCGCGCCGGGGCCGTCCCGCCACTGTCCGGCGGCCGGGTCGTCCGCTTCGGCCGGAATCGACCAGAACTCGTCGAAGCCTTTGAAGTGGTCGATGCGGGCGATGTCGACGAGGTCAAACAGCCGCTCGAATCGGTCGACCCACCAGCCGTAGTCGTTCGCACGGAGAGCGTCCCAGTCGTAGACGGGATTCCCCCACCGCTGGCCGTCGTCGCCGGGGTTGGGCGGCACGCCGGCCACCTCTGCAGGGTGGTGGTCGTCGTCGAGTCGGAACACCTCGGGATACGCCCAGACATCCGCCGAGTCGAGACCGACGTAGATGGGGAGGTCGCCCACGAGGCCGATGTCCCGCTCGGCCGCGTAGTCGGCCAGCGCCTGCCACTGGCTGTCGAAACACCACTGGACGAACTTGTGATAGCGAATGTCGTCGGCCAGGTCATCCTGATATCGCTCCATGGCCGCTGGCTCGCGCGTTCTGATATCGTCCGGCCAGTCCATCCAGCCGGCATCGTCGAACTCGGCTTTCAGTGCCGTGAACAGTGCGTAGTCGTCGAGCCAGCCGGCCTCGCGCTCACAGAACTCGGTAAACGACTGCTGGTCCGCGTCGCTTGCGCTCTCCTCGAAGGCGGCGTACGCGTCCCGGAGCCGAGCTTCCTTGAACTCGGTTACGCGGTCGTAGTTGACCTGCTGTCCTGAGAAGTCGTCGGGCGGTTCAGTGTCGGCCTCCGTGAGATAGCCGCGGTCGGTGAGGTCCCGCAGGTCGATGAGCAAGGAGTTCCCCGCGAAGGCGGACGAGGACTGATACGGGGAGTTCCCGTGGATGCTCGCCGTCGGACCGAGCGGGCAAAACTGCCATAGCGACTGGTCTGCCCGGTCAAGGAAATCGACGAACGCCCGCGCGCCAGCACCGAGGTCACCGATGCCGTGTGGCCCCGGAAGCGACGTCAGGTGGAGAAACACGCCACTCTGCCGTTCGAATTGCATACGCACCTGTTGCCCTGACAGGCATTTCAATGGGCGGGGTTTTTCTGGGCGAGGGGCGCGGACGAAGTGAGCGGCCCTCGGCAAAGCGAGCGGGGAGGAACGACCCGTGAGCAGTGAGCGCCGTCGTATCCGTGTCAGGACGCGGCGGCGGGGGTACGCAAACATATATATTGTATCCATTTGATGCTATGACGAGAGAGTCAGTTACAGAGATGCCACCGAACGTTCTGATGCTTGGCTGGGGGTTCCCACCCAACATCACCGGCGGGCTTGATACCGCTATCGGGGAGCTGTTCGAACAGCTCGAACCGAGAGACGACATCGAGTTCGAACTGGTGTTGCCCGCGGAGTACGCGCCGCCGGACCGCGACGGCATCCACGGCGTCTCGACGGGCAGCGGTGACATCATCACCCGCATTGGCCGGCTAGCTGGGGAGTTCGCCGACAAAGCGGCCGACGCCGACATCATCCACACGAACGACTGGTTCGGCTACAACCCCGGCTCGCGGGCCAAATCGTCCCACGATGTGGAGTGGATTTCGACCTTCCACTCGCTGTCGGCGGACCGCAACGTGACGCCACCACAGCGTGAGGTCGAAACAGAGCAGCGGGTCGCCAACCGCTCAGACCACGTCGTCGCGGTGAGCAAGTTCACACAGCGGCGGATTCGCGAGCAGTACGACGCCGACTCGACGGTCATCTACAACGGGTTCTCGTCGGTGGAGCCGACGGGTCGGGATATCAAAGCGGAGCTCGGTATCGACGGGAAAATGCTGTTTTTCGTCGGTCGACACACCGACCAGAAGGGGCTGTCGTACCTGCTGTACGCGCTCTCGAAGCTCGGTCAAGACGACGTGAGCCTTGTACTCGGCGGCTCAGGCCACCTCACCGAACAGCTCGAACGGTTCGCGGAGCTATTGGGCGTCGAGGACCGGGTCTACTTCCCGGGGTATCTCCCTCAGTCGGAACTTGGGGACTACTACAACAGCGCCGACCTGTTCGTCTCGCCGTCGCTTGCGGAACCGTTCGGCATCACCATCGTCGAAGCACTGTCGGTCGGGACGCGCGTCGTCGCCTGCGAGAGCGGGGCGGCGGAACTCCTCAACGAGGACTGTGTCATTGAGGTCGAGCCCGATTCGGACTCCATCGCCGAGGGAATCGAGCACGCGCTATCGCTGTCGACGCCGATCGAGTACGACGTTCGAACCTGGGGCGAAGTCGCTGACGAGCACGTCGCGTTCTACCACGAGGTTCTGGACGAAGCCTGACCTGCGGCCGTGCGTTCACCGGAGAAAGCGAACGTCCGTGACCGGCTCCGGGTGGACGATCAGATAGCCGTCAGCGGTCGGCTCCAGCCCCGTCACAGATGTTGTGTCCGTTTGTGTTCGGTACGGGCTGTCGGCGGTTCCGTCAGCCGACTGGTAGGGGCTGTCGTACGGCGTCTGTCTGTCTTCCGGCGGGCGGTCGAAATCCTCCGGTGGCAGGTATATTTTCTCGCCCGATTTCGAGCGGACCACGACGGCCGTGTCGCGGTCGCCCGAAACATCGATTCTGGTCCGGCCGTCGTCGATTGTCATCTCGAACGTGACTGGCTCCGTTTTTGATTGTGACATGTTGTCAGATAACTTTCGTACGGCGAGTAGACGGCGCTGTGTCACTTAGTCCTTCGCCAGCAGTGCGGTGGCTGGTGGCGAGCCGTGGTGAGCCCTGCATTCGAGCGGTGGGTCCACGGTCACGAACCATCAGCGGTTGATGATGAGCGACCCCGACATATTGTACCCCTCGACGTGGACGTCCTCGCCGAGAATCGTTTCGTCGAGATCGCAGTCGTGGACCTCGGCGTCCGGGAAGATGATGGCCCGGTCGAGGCTGCTGTCGGTCACTTCCGCCCCGGCCATCACGTGGACGGTGTCACCGATAGCAGAGTTCTCGACAGTCGCGTCGGGGTGGATGAGCGACCCGCCGTCGAGTTTCCACTCGACGGTCTCGAAATACGAATCGGGCGTCCCGATGTCGAACCAGACATCGTCGAAGGTGAATGCAGACACCGGTTCCTGCTGTTGTAGCCAGTCGATGTACCAGCCCGGTTCGTCGGGGTTGTTGTCGCCCGAGAGGTACTCCTCGAAGCGGAGCGAGTCGGCCGGGAAGGCGTAGCAGGCAATCGAGACGAGCGTGCTCTTGGGGTTATTGGGCTTCTCCTGAAAGTCAACGACGCGCTCGCCGTCGAGTTCGACCAGCCCGTAGGACTTGGCTTTCTCCCGCGAGCCCACGTCGTAGGCGGCGAGTGCCGGCCCGTCGTGTTCCTCGAAGAAATCCAGAAACTCCGATGGGTCGAAGCCGATGAGGTTGTCGCCGCCGATAATAAACAGGTCGTCGTCGATACCTTCGCGGTCGATCAGTTGCGCGAGCGCGCCGACGACGCCGAACTTCTCGTCTTCGTCAGCCGTACTCTCGACGGAGAGTTGGACTTTTTCATAGCCCATCTCGTCGATGTGGGCCTCAAACTCGTCGGCGAAGGCCTCGTTCGTGCTGAGGTACGTCGTCCCGATCCGGTCGTCGTCTTCCAGTGACTGGAGAACGCCGTCGATGACGGTCGTTTCGCCGACCGGGAGGAGCATCTTTGGCCGACGCCGAGTGATAGGCCACAGCCGTGTCGCGTAGCCGCCAGCCAGAACTATCGCGTCCATATCCCACAGTCAGACCCGAATTATAAAGTGGTAACTAATTGTCGGCGGCTCTAGAGGTTGAGCTGCCAGACAGTTGTCCCGGCAGTGACGAGATCTTCGTCGTCCGCGGCGGCAACGATTACCTGATTCTCACCGGGGTCGACGTCGACGGCGACTTCGAATTCACGGTCATCGACGGGGATGTACGTGATGTCGGCAGGCGTCTTGACAACGACACAGACACCGGTCGTCTCGCCGGAGACGACCAGTTCGTTCCCGCGGAACTGCGTGTCGACGCGGAGCGCGGGGCTGCGGTCGGGCGTGTGCGCACGCCGCTCCCGGTAGCGGTCGTCGACGAACGCGGGCGTTTCGACTGGCTCGCCGGCGCTGATTCCGTGAGCCAGCCGCACGTACTGGGCCATCGACCACGCCAGCGGCGTCGCCGAGCCGGTCCCTTCGGCGAACTCCCAGTCGTACTCGGTCGCGTGGCCCCGGTCCCAGATCTGTTCGGCGATCATCCGTCCCGAGTTCGCCACGTCCTGCATCATCTGGAGGGCGTTCTCCGGCGGGATGTCCGGGTCGTCACGGTGGAGTTCGTACTCGGCGCGCTCGCCGGTGAGCAGCGGCCAGAGGCGGCCCTTCCCTTTGTGTTCGACCGTCCACGGCGCGCCCTGGTCGTCCCGGCCGCGTTCGCCGTAGCCGTCGCCGTTGTACCGGTAGAACCCGGGTGCGTACTCCGTGTCGACGCTGATCGTGTCGTCGACTTCGACGAGCGAGTTCCGGATAGTTTCGTCGTCGTCGGGCTTGATGCCCAGCCGGACAAGTTCGAGGAAGCCGCCGTCGATGATGTTGCGTTCGTCCAGCGTCGGGCCGTCGTTGGCGAGTGTCCGGAGGTGCCCCATCTCGGGGTTCCCATCGAGCGTGACCCGCGTGTAGTAGGGCGTGTTGGTGTGGCGCTCGGTCCCGGTCTCGGTCGCGGTCCAGGCCTCGACGTTGTTCGCCCACTGGTCGGCCAGCGACAGCCAGACAAGCGCGTCGGCCTCGTGGCCGGTGTCGAGTGCGAGCTTCGCCGCACACGCGAGCCCCGCGATTTCGGCCGCAATCGAGGACGGCGAGAAGCCGGCCTCCTCTTCCCAGCGCTCCTGTGCGGTCTCGGGACCGTGGCGGACGACGTACTCGGCCGACCGCCGGACGTTCTCGTAGCTGTACTCGACGTCCTCGAAGTCGACGCCGCTCTCGGCGAGGCGATAGGCCATCACCTGCGGGAACGAGATGTTGTCCATCTGCTCGCCGCCCCAGCGGGTCGTCCCGTTGACGTAGGTGTTCTGCGGGATGAAGCCGGCGTCGTCCTGCTGGTACTCGTAGATGTACTCCAGTTGGTCCGTTGCGATGTCCAGCGACCCGATGGCGTCGAACACGCTAAACACCTGATACAGGTCACGCGACCAGACGAAGTTGTAGCCGTAGCCCTTTGGCTCCTCGGCGTGGACGGCTTCGCCCCACGGCACGGACGGCGAGGCAATAGACGCCCCGTGGTAGGTCTTGTCCTCCACAGCTAGAAGTGTCATCAGCGCTGTTCTGTACTGGTTCGCCAGCGCTTCGTCGTCAGCAACCGAGTCCGGGAGCTGCTTGTCCGAAAGGAAGTCGCCCCAGCTGTCAGCGTACTCGGCACTGACCGTCTCGTAGCCGCGGTCAAGCGCACCGTCGGCTTCGCCCAGCGCGGCGGCGGTGTCAGCCTGTCGCGCGAAGCCGAGCGCGACCGTGTCCCTGACTCTGGTTCCCGAATCCAGCCGACCGATGAGGACGAGGTTCGTCCCGTCGATGGATTCGACCGGGTCCGGGAGGTCGCCGTCGGAGTACAGCCCATCGAGGCGGTCGCTACCGGCCGCGCCAACGGTGGCCCAGTCGAAGCGCCCGGCCGCGGCCATCGCCACGGCGATAGAGTAGGCGTCGCCGTTCTCGTCGACGAGCAGGTCGTTGTCGGTCTGGTCGGTGTAGGCGCGGGGGTTCCGACCGACGAGGTGGTAGCTCCCGGGCTGGCCGTATCTGATAGCGCGGTCCTCGGTAATCGTGCTGGTGAGCGCGATGTCGGCGACGGAGAACACGTCGTAGGATTTGTCGTCCGCTGAGCTGAACGACACATCGGCGACGATGGCGTCGTGTTCGGGGTCAGTCGCGTAGTCGACGGTGAGCGTCCACTCGTGACCCTGGCCGTCGCCGGTCTCGGTGAAAACGTGGCGGTAGAGCAGCGCCTCGTCGTCGACCGGCTCGACACGTCGCCTGACACTGTCGTCGGTCCGTCGGTTCTCGCGGTGGGTCCGGACGGCATAATCCGTCTCGTCCGTACACCGGACCAGGAAATCCAGCGTCCGCAGATTCATCATGTCGACTTGCGGATAGCGGGCCTCCGTCAGCGCACCCTCGGTGAGCGTGAACCAGACGCGCGAGGGGTCCTGCTCGTCGTGGTCGGCGACGGTGCCGATGCCGTACTTCTCTCCGGTCGTCCACGTCGGACGCTCGCTCGGCCCCTCGGTTCCGGCAGACGTCGTCGGGAGCGCGTTTAGCTCACCCAGCCGGGCCGTCGCGTGGAGCCGCAGCGCGTGGGACCAGCCAAGCGGCGTCGCGCTGTCGAGAGCGCCGTCGTCGAAGGCCTGTTCGGCGAGGTAGCCGGCGTCGGTCGTGAGCGGTCCGTCCTCCTCGAGCAGCTCGTACAGGTCGCTCGCACGGTCGAGGTAGGCGTCGCCGCGCTCGTCGCGGTCGTTCAGCATATCGCCGACGCGAGCGGCGGCGAGTGCTCCCATCGCCGTCGTGACGGTCCAGACCTTCTCGCTGTCCTGATGGCCGGTCCGCCAGCGGTCACCCTCGTAGCGGGCCAGTCCCGCGACCCGGCTCTCGGTGGGGTTCCGGAAGAGCGTGTCGAGCGTCGTGCTCACATGGTCGGCCAGACGTGTGAGGTGCTGGTCAGAGAGCGCCGTCCGCTCGACGCTGTCGTACTCCTGGAGCGCGTCCGCGAGGTGGAGCCCTGCAGCGTCGATGCGGTGGTCCGGCGTTCCGTTTGTCAGCCCCATCACATACACGCCCAGATCACTGTCCCAGAGCGTATCCAGCCCGTCTAGCAACCGGTCGGCTGCCGCCAGACTCTGCTCACAGACCGATTCGGGCATCGGGGCACGGCCCACCGCAGCGAAGGCCTCGGTGAACGTCGCAGTAGTGTGCGTGAACTGTCCAATTGAGTCCTCCCAGACGTTCTGACACGGCTCGGGCAGGTCGTTGGCCGCGATGTCTTCGATGAGCGTATCGACGGCTGTCTGGATAGTTTCCCGAACCATCGCCGTCAGTTCGGCGTCCATCTTGCTGCGGTGTGTTCGCAACAGTGTCGCGAGGAAGGCGGTGACGGTCGCAGTCTGGTCGGCCTGATACTCCGGCGATTCGGCGTTGTGCTCGACTCTGGCGTTGGCCCAGCCCGGCGCGATAGCCCCGGTGTCGGCCCAGACGCGGTGGGGCCACCGCCCGTCGGAAAGCTGGCTGTCACAGAGGAACGCGGCGCTCTCGGTCAACATCTCTACGGTATCGATATCAAGTCGGTCGCCGGCTTCGAGCAGATGCCGGGAGACCGAGGCGTCATCGCGGAACCAGACGTACCCGTAGCCGCCGGAGTTCGAGTAGAACGGGTCGAACTCCGGGGCAGCGATGCGGCCGCCGGTCGGCGAGGACAGCAAGTCGAGCACCCGCAGGTCCATCCGTATCAAGTCCGAGCGTGGCATGGATTCGGCCACGTCGATGCGCGTTCGCTCCCGTCCAGCCTGCCGAAGGTCGTCAGACGTCGTATGCTCCGTCACGCAGTCAGCGAGATCGAGCAGTGCCGTCTCCCGGTCGACCTCGTCGTGGTTCGAGAGCTGACTGACGAGCGTCGTGTCCTTGCTGCGCCCGGACCGGTCAAGCGGCGCAGTCACGAGGAAGTCGCCGGTGAGTCGGGTCTGGTCGCGTCGCTCGACCGGCTCCGACCGCGGGAACTCGATCGGGCTGTCCTCGAGTATCTCGGCGAGGCGTTCCGGTCGCTGTCCGGCGACGGCGTCCAGCCCGGTCGACGAGGCGAGGTAATCGTGTTCTCGCCGGTGGTACACTTCAAGCACCCGCGAGTTGTCGGGTCCGGCGTCCTCGTGAATCAGCGAGCCGACGCCGCTGTCGCTACTGTCGGGGGCCAGTGTGACGAACGCTACGAGTTTGGCGTTCTGAGGCACAGCCCCGCGCATCGCGACGTGTGTGACGTGTGCCCGCCCCAGCGTCAGGTCGTACTGGTGGACCGTGAACGACCCTGCGTCGTATTCGGTCTCGACGAGCCGCGTCTCGCGGTAGTAGTGCTGTCTGATCGTCTCCAGGTCACTGAACCACCGTGTTTCGTCCCCAAGCATAACCCCGAGTCGGGAGCGGTCGATACCGGAAAGCCCGGAGAGCGAATCGGAGTAGTCCTTCAGCGTGCCGTCTTCGCCGACGTGTACGAGTCGGTCACCGTGCCCGGAGAAAGAGCCTGAAACAGTCCTGCGCTCCTCTGGAAAGCGCTCATGACGAGTCCGTTTGTATTCGTTGAGCGCTGTCGAAAGCCGCATACACATCAAAGCAGACCAATCTCTATAAACTCCTGTGGTTCGGACAAATTAGTGATACTTCGAAGGGCGTGGCTGCATATCGCCGAAGAGCGAAGCTGTTACTGCTGAACGGACCCACCAGCGCGGACTACTGGCTCAGGTCACTCTCGTCAGCCGGAAACACGCTCACACTATCGACGGTCACGGTCGCGCCTCCGTCACCAGCAGCCCCACGGTGCTCCCCGGAGACGAGGTCGGTATCGTCAGTCCCGGCCGGGAGCCTGACCGTCGTCGGCTCGCTGCCGAAGTTGAGCACTACGACGGCCGCGTCCTCGTCAGTCGCCCGTGCGTACGCGACGACACGGTCGGACGGGCCGTCCCGGACCTCGTACGGGATTCGGACGAGGTCCGCATCCGCCGACAACGCCGGCTGGTCGTGTCTGGTTGCCGAAAGGTCGCTGACGAACGACTGGAGCGCCTTGTCAGCGTGGTCCCACGCGAGGTCGTCGCGCCGGCCGCGCTGGCCGAACTCCTGCCCGGCGTACAGCAACGGCGCGCCCGGGAGCGTGAACAGCGCCCCCGCGGCGGCCTCGGCGGCGTCCCGCCCGTAGTCGACGATGTACCGCGTCTCGTCGTGGTTCTCCGCGTACAGCATGAACGACGCGTGCTCCGGGAAGCCGATCTCCGCCCGCCCCTCGATGGCACTGAGGACGGCTTCAGCATCGCCGCCGTCCCCGACCTGCCGGAGCGCGGCGTAGGTCGTCGAGTCGAAGTGCATGTCAAACAGCCCGGCCTGAAAGTCGGGGATGTACGGGATGGTCTCGTCCAGTAGCAAGAACTCGCTGTCGCGGTCCTTGCAGTAATCGTGGATCTCACGCCAGAAGCCGTTCGGGACGGCCCAGGCCATATCACAGCGGAACCCGTCGACCAGTTCGGCCCACTGGGCGACCGCATCGAGCAGGTGTCGGCGGACCGGCAGGTGGTCGAAATTGAAGTTCGCGATGTGTTCCCACTCGAAGTACGTCTCCGGTTCGGTGTCACTTCGCCACTCGTACCACTCCCGGTAGTCGGCGTCCGGTCCTTCCACGGCGGACTCGAAGTAGGGGTGGGTCCGCGCCGAGTGGTTACACACGAGGTCGAACAGGACCTTGAACCCGCGGTCGTGGGCCGCCTCAATGAACCGCTCGTAATCCGCGCGGGTGCCCAGATCCGACGCGATTTCGAAGAAGTCAGTGATGTTGTAACCGTGGGGCGCGTGATCGTTCTGTAACACCGGCGTGAGCCAGATGGCGTCGACGCCGAGCGAGTCGAGGTAGTCCAGTCGGTCGATGATCGCGTCGAAGGGCGAGGTGTCGCTCTCGCCGGCGAACGTGCGGACGTAGATCTCGTAGATGACAGCGTCCTCAGCCCAGGCCGGCGCGTCGTACGGTCGACTGGCAGCGACCCCGTCGCCGCTCGTCACTGTCTCGATGCCGCCCCCGTCGCGGCTAAACTCGACGGCGTCGGGCACGCTGTAGCCGTGGTCTCCGATGGCAACGGCGTGGATGCGAGCGCGGTCCGGGAGCGCGTCCAGCGGAATCCGGAGGGCCGTTCCATCGCGGGTCACCGCGTCGGCGTCGATGTCGTCACGGTCATCCAGCAGGAACTCGACGGTGAGGTCGCCGGCCGTCTCGGTCCCCTCCGGGTGGGGGCTGCAGTCCGCTCGAACGACGGCTTCGTCGCCCTCGATCTCCGGTCGCAACGTCAGGCGGGGCTGCCCGCCGCCACCGTCTTCGTCGCCGCTGTCCCTTTCCGAGGTGTACTCGCCGTTCCCGCTGTGACCTGAGCCACTTCGACCGCTGGAGACGCCGCTGTGACCGCCAGAGCGGCCGGACATGTGTGTGCCACTCGGCTGGAGTCTCCCCGGAAACGCGCGCACGGTGAGGTCGTGTTCGCCGTCGGGTGCAGTGAGTCGGATGACGTATCTGCCCGGCGCGTCGGGGACGAGGTGCTCGACCGGGTCGTCGCCGAGCGATACCGTTGATTCCTTCGGTGCCTGCGTCAGTCGCCACGTGTAGGTCGCCGACGGGTCCGGGTCGCGGGGCGCGAGTTCGACCTCGTCACCCGTCGCCACGAACCGCGGCGGTCCAGGATGGTGCATAGGTTCACTGCGATTGACAGTGTCTTTGTACTTGGGGTAGCCGCGAGCGTCCCGCCGCCGGCAGCACCGCTTTCTGACTACGGCGTGTACCACCTTTGTGCCCGACTACCGACGCGATGCCGGGTTTGCGCTGCTCTGTGGACTGGTGCTCGTCGCGTATCTGCGCCGGGCCGGCGCACTCGACACGCTCTGGGCCGAATCCGCCGTCGCTGTCGGGGTAATCGGCGCACTAGGTGTCGAAGCGCTGTTTGTGCTCGACACACCTGTGGCGTCGCTGTGGGAGCGCCGCGGCGTGCGGACGGCTTCGGCTGTCGCGCTTCTGGGTGTTGCTGGCGGGTTCGCAGTCCTTCTGGGACCAATCGTCGTCGCTGCGGCGTGCTGGGGGCTCACAACGTACTTCGGTATCCTCGCCGTGAGTCTGTGGTACCCATAATCGTTCGCTCCTCACAAGAACAGTCCAGTCACAACACCAGCCGGTGGTCTTCCAGCAACTCTGTTTAGGACTCTGGGTAGCGACAAATGACACCGATGCGTGTTGATAGATAGATATATCTGGCAGATATGCATCTCATTTCAGCGCTCAAAATCTTCACTCGAGTTTTATAGCCAATTTACAGTCTGACCCTATTTCTGTACCCATATTATACCTATAAAAGTCTATTTTTTAGCTATCTGGGCTCATCTAGTAAATTTCTCTCCACGAAATAGGCTGTAAGACACTATTCGGGGCTACAATAGTCAGAGTCTGAGGTTGTATGGATATATCTGGAGCGGAGTGTCCTTCTCTGATGCAGGCCGACCTGTCCACCACGGGACGGGGACTCGGCTGTCGAATAACAGCTGTACGAGTATTAGATTCGACCGGTATCGGTCAGGTGTCGGCAACGGAACTCGGTTGACCTGACGATAGACAGAGTGGTTACTCGTGGGCCAGATTGACCTCAATGACGTTAGCAGCCTGTTGTACCGTGTCGATGAGTTGTGCCTTGCGGCCCGGCGATTGCAACCGGTTGATGGGCGCGGTGATGCTGATGGCGGCCTCGCGGCGGTCGCCGGTATCGATAGGAACCCCGACACACCCGGTGCCGTCAACCCGCTCCTCGGTGTCGTCGGCGACGCCGCGTTCTCGGATCGTCTCCAGTTCCGCGAACAGCGTCTCGCGGTCTGTGATAGTGTTGTCCGTCTCGGCCGGCAGCCCGCGAGTTTCGATGATTTCTGCGACCCGCTCGTCATCGAAACTCGACAGGAGCGCTTTGCCGATGGCGGTCTTGTGGAGGTGGATGCGCTTCCCGAGGCGCGTATCGAGCGCGACTGCCTGGTCGCCGCTGGTCGTGTGGATGTAGATGCCGTAGCCCTGCTCTTCGATCATCAGGTTCGCCAGTTCGCCGGTCTCGACGGCCATCCGTCTGACCTCGGGCTTTGCGACTTCGTAGATACCGTCATAGCGCTGTGCCATGCCGCCGAACTCCAGCCACCGGAGCCCGATTCGGTACTCGCCGTCCCGTTCGACGACCAGTCCCTCGTCTTCCAGCGTCACCAGGTGTTTGTATATCGTGCTCTTGGCCGGCTCCAGCGAGTCAGCGAGTTCGACCAGCGTCGCACTCCCACCGAGGTCTTTGATACCCGAGAGTACCGCCAGCGAAGTCTGCGTCGCCCGGACCGAGTCCGTTTTTGCCCGTGTCATTAGTCATCAGTTCTGCCGCCGCTCGAATAAAATTGCCGTATCGACTGTGACAACCGCTCTGCGGTAGCTTCCGGGGCGACACATACGGCAAAGTGTGCGTCATCGAGCTTTTCGACCGGCACAGGTATTCGAAAAGACGAAACGGAAAATCGGGTCATTGGCGCGAAACCACCAGTTGAAGTCGCCGGGGGCTCCCTAATGTGGCGACCGAACGGCCACGAGATACCGACAGACCAGTGTACGCCGTTGACCGTTGTGTCGTCCGAGCGGAGAAGTAATGAAAGGTAACATAGCATAGGTATTTCGTATTTTCGAATCTACTGAGAGACGGTGGAGCGACCGCTCTCGTTGATGATTCGGTCGATGGTGGACGGTAGATTTAAGCGGCTCCGTTGGGTTTTTTGAGATGAGTTATGAGTGTGACGCGACACTACGACCGCGAGTTCGTCAGAACGTTCTTTACCTCGCCGACAGCGGTGGACGGTGAGGAGGATTCCGCGAAGATGCTGCGAAGCGCCGGCCAGCTCCGCGGCCTGCAGGCCCCGGATGTCTGGGTCCCGGATAACGAGGACGCGACGGCACCGAATATGCGCGCCGAGGGTGTCGAGAACATCATCGACGTCGTCGCCAACCAGGGCGCTGAGTTCCCCGGTGAGATCCACCCGCGCGTCGTCTGGCACCGCGAGTCCCCGGCGACCCGCTACCAAGGCTTCCAGCAGATGCTGGAGATCACGGACCCTGAGAACGGCGCAGTCGAACACATCGACGGCTTCGTCATCCCGGAAGTCGGCGACATCGACGACTGGAAGAAGGCCGACGAGTTCTTCACCATCATCGAGCACGAGCACGGGCTCGAAGAGGGTAGCCTCTCCATGTCGGTCATCGTCGAGAGCGGCGAGGCCGAACTGGCGATGGGCGACCTGCGCGAGGAGATGGGCAAGCCCTCGAACAACCTCGAACGCATGTTCCTGCTGGTCGACGGCGAGGTCGACTACACGAAGGATATGCGCGCGATGACGCCTACCGGCGAACTCCCGCCGTGGCCGGAACTGCGCCACAACACCTCCCGCGGTGCCAGCGCCGCCGGCCTCATCGCCGTCGACGGCCCCTACGACGATATCCGCGACGTCGAGGGGTACCGCGAGCGGATGAAGGACAACCGCGCGAAGGGGATGACTGGCATCTGGTCGCTGACGCCGGGGCAAGTCGTGGAGGCGAACACTGCTCCGCTCCCGCCGAAGACTGGGAGCTGGCTCCTCGAAGCCGGCGGTCAGGAGGTCGAACTCGAGGCACAGGACGGCAAGCAGGTGTACGACGGCGACGACCTCTCGCTTGAGGAGGTCAGCGACGGCGGCTATGTTCTGCAGGCGGGCGGTGACCGGCTGGAACTGGACGAGGACGAACTCACCGAGGAACTGCTCGACCGCACCGCGTACATCCCCAGCATGACCGACATCGTCGACTCGATGGAGGAGTTCGAGGCCGCGAAGGAGGCCGGCAAGGGAGCCATCGCGATGACTCAGGCCGCCACGCTGGTCATCAACGGCGTCGAAGTCGACATCAGCAAGGACCGGATGTGGGACGAAGCGACCTATCAGGCCGCCCAGACGCCAATTACGCTGTTCCAGGACGTGTACGAGCACCGGCCGGACCAGCACGAGGAACTGGCGGAGATGTACGGCGCTGACATCGTCGAACGCGCCACGGCCGTCGGGAACTGACGGATACGTACCGTTTCGTCACTCGAAACGCCGTGGGCGCGATTCAGTCTTCCAGCGGTTCGATGAGTTCGACGTGATGGCCGTCAGGGTCCGCGACGAAGGCCGTGTACGCGCCGGCCTCCGGCTGTGGGCCGGGCTCTTTGACGACGCCGTGGTGGTCGATGCGGTCGACCGTTGCGTCGACGTCGTCCACGCCGAGAGCGAGATGGTCCCAGCCGGACCCCATCTCGAAGCTCGTCTCCCCGTCCGTTTCTGACAGTTGCAGTTCGACGCCGCTGTCGTCGGCCACGTAGTAGTTCGTCGTCTCGCCGTCCGGCGTGGTGAACTGCCAGGACTCCTCGAAGCCGAACTGCTCGTAGAACGCGATCGATGCTGTGGCGTCGGCCACGTTCAGGCACATATGAAGGATGCTTGCATTGCCCATACATCGCTTCCAGTGCCCTGCGTCAAATAGCTGGCGGGCTACGTAAAGCGAATTGTGACCGCATGCCACAGACTTTAATGATTATTACTCCTGAATGCTCGTATGGCGATCGAAAATGTCGAGGACACCTGGTCAGCACAGGAACTGGACCTGAATCGACCGGATGTCGACGCGTATCGGGATCTAGCGGAAGCGCTCCGTGCACGCGTCACAGGTGGGGTTGAGTTCGACGAATACGCCCGGATTCTGTACGCAACGGACGGGAGCATCTACCGTGCCGAACCGACAGGGGTCGTGTATCCGACGGATATCGACGACGTGCGGGCGGCTGTCGAGGTTGCGACGAGCCACGGCGTTCCGATACTGCCCCGCGGGACCGGGTCGTCGCTCGCCGGGCAGACCGTCGGCCCGGGCTGTGTCGTTCTGGACATGTCCCGGCACATGGACGATATCCTCGATATTCGGCCGGACGAGCAGACGGCGCACATCCAGCCCGGTGTGGTGCAGGACGACTTAGACGACACGCTGGCCAACTACGGTCTCAAGTTCGCGCCGGACCCGGCGTCGTCGAACCGCGCCTCGGTGGGCGGCGGCATCGGAAACAACTCTACCGGCGCACACTCCGTCAGGTACGGCATCACCGATGCCTACACCGATGCAGTGAAAGCTGTCCTCTCTGACGGCTCGCTCATCCACGCCCGGGAGGTCGTTATCGACTCACCGGAGTGGGACGATATCGTGAGCAAGGACGACCGCGAGGCCGACATCTATCAGACGGTCCGCGAAGTCGTCGAGGAGAACGCCAACGAAATCGAGGACCGCTACCCTGACCTCAAGCGCCGGGTGTCTGGCTACAACCTCGACCGCGTTATCTACGAAAACGACGACGGCGAGCGCGTGCTGAACCTCGCGAAGCTGTTTGTCGGGAGCGAGGGGACCCTCGGGGTCATTGTCGAAGCCGAACTTTCGCTGGTGACCGTCCCCGAGGAGACCGCGCTGGCGCTGTACTGCTTTGACACGCTTCCCGATGCGATGCGGGCTGTCCCGGTCGCGCTTGACTACGATGTCAGCGCGGTCGAGTTGATGGACGACGAGATGTTCAGGCTCGCAGCCGGCTCCGACGGCTACGCCGAGTACGTCGACCCGATTCCGGACCGAGCGGCCGCGGCGTTGATGCTCGAATACGACTCGGAATTGCACGATGACTTCGAGGCGGCCATCGCGCGGACCAACGAACGGTTCCTCGATAACGGAGCGGCCTTTGACGTGGTGGAAGCCTACACCGACGCCGACCAGGCTGACCTCTGGAAGCTCCGCAAAGCCGCGATTCCGCTCCTGATGTCCATGGACGGCGACCCCAAACCGTACCCGTTCATCGAGGACGCGACGGTCCCGCCCGCCGAACTGGCCGAGTACGTCGAGAAGTTCGAGGAGGTGCTGGCCGACCACGACACCTCGGCCGCGTACTTCGCCCACGCCGGCTCCGGAACACTCCACATCCGCCCGATTCTCAACCTGAAGGAGGAATCCGGTATCGAAGACATGCACTCCATCACCGACGACGTGACCGACCTCGTGCTCGAACACAATGGGTCGTTCTCCGGTGAGCACGGCGACGGGATGGCCCGAACGGAGTTCACGCCCAAGATGTACGGCGAGACGCTCTGGGATGCGTTCAAACAGGTCAAGACGGCCTTCGATCCGCAGTGGTGGATGCACCCGGGCAACGTCGTCTACCGCGACGGGCCGGCGGATATCGGCCCTGATGCCGACCGAGGGGTCGGTGCGGACATGCGCGAGAACCTCCGGTACGGGCCCGACTACCAGTCTCTGGAGCCACAGACGACGCTGGACTTCGAGGACGAAGGCGGCTTCTCGGAGCTCGTCGAACTGTGTAACGGCTGTGGGACCTGCCGCCAGACCGACGGAGACGTGATGTGTCCGACATACCGCGCCTCGGAGGAGGAGGTCCAGACGACGCGGGGCCGCGCGAACCTCCTCCGGTCGGCTATTAGTGGCGACCTAGACGAAGACGAGATTCACTCCGACCGCTTCCAGGAGGAAGTGCTCGACCTCTGTGTCGGCTGCAAGGGCTGCAAGAGCGACTGCCCGACCGGCGTCGATATGGCGAAACTCAAGACCGAACTGAAACACCAGCACCACGAAGCGGAGGGGGCCAGCCTCCGGGAACGCCTGTTTGCTAACATCGACACTGCCTCGAAGATCGGGTCGGCGCTGGCACCGATTTCGAACTGGGCGACAGACATTCCGGGCGCGCGGGCCGTTATGCAGAAACTGTTCGGCATCGCGCCGGAGCGCGAACTCCCCAGCTTCAGCCGGGAGACACTCCAAGACTGGTTCGATGCACGCGGTGGCTCGACTGTCTCGCGGGCCGAAGCCGACCGCAAAGTCCTGCTGTTCCCCGATACGTACACGAACTACTCGTACCCGACGGCCGGCAAGGCCGCCGTCGAAACGCTGGAAGCCGCAGGCGTCCACGTCACCATTCCGGACAACACCGCGCCGTCCGGGCGAGCGGCGTACTCCACCGGAATGCTGGACGTGGCCCGCGACCGAGCCGAGACGAACACGGACCGGCTGGCGGACCGCGTCACAGAGGGGTGGGACATCGTCTTCGTCGAGCCCTCCGACGCCGTGATGTTCCAGGACGAATATCTGGACTTACTCGACGGGTCGGCAGTGTCGCAGGTGGCCGACAGCGCCTACGGCGTGCTGGAATACCTCGACACGTTCCGACTCGACGACGCGCTGCCGGTCGAGGACCGCTCACTGGGAGCTGCCGGCGCGGTCAGCTACCACGGCCACTGTAACCAGAAGGGGACCAACAAGGACCACCACGCCGTCGGCGTCATGCGCCGCGTCGGCTACGAGGTTGACCCGCTGGACTCGACGTGTTGTGGCATGGCCGGAAGCTTCGGCTACCACGACGAGCACTACGACCTCTCGAAAACGATCGGGCGGCTGCTGTTCGACAAGGTCGAAGAAAGCGATGGCGACCGTGTCGTTGCTCCGGGCGGCTCCTGCCGCTCGCAGCTGGGTGACCGCGACGGCGTCGACGAGATTCCGCCCCATCCTATCGAAGTCGTCGCCGAGCGCGTGCCGGAGACGACGACATCATAATCTCGCGGCAACGCGAGAACTCGCTGAGCGCTCTCGGCAACAGGGGTGGACATCGCGATGGCTGGACGCGGAATCTGGACGTTCGTTCCCTGCCGGAAGCCGCTGGAGCACAACGGCAGCGATAAGCTAAACACCGGATGCACTGCTTGCGCTGTCGCGGGCGGACTCCGATGATATCGCCGGCTGCCGGCCGGAGACGACCGTGTTTTCAGACTGGGTATCTACTGCCAGGCTTACACCAATAGGATATACATCTCTTTTCTCGGCATTTGAAATTTTATTTTGAGTTTTAGCACCTTAACGCTCGATAATGTATTCAGAAGACAGCTTTTACTGAGATATAGGTTCTATGTGCACACACATAGTATATACGAGTTTGTTATGACACAGTATCGGCGTGGAAATTCAGTATCCATCCCTGCTTTAGCTCTCACACTGGTACGGATTGCAGTCCGGTCTGAGCCACAGCGGAGCACAGCGACACAGCCGGTCAGAGAAACGGATGTACAGTTGTTAGAAATTGTTTCAGCGGCATGACGGGGCCGCCGATACCGATGGGTCACTCCCGGTTAAACGACGCTGTCCCGTCGCTAAACGCAAGCGACTCGAGATCGGTGACTTCGGCGGCGGCTGGCAACTCATCGACAAGCGGCTCGGAGACGTGGAGCATCGAGAGGTCCTGTGTGGTCTGTATCCAGACGATGCGGACAGTGTCAGGATCGTAGCCGCCGAGCGCGGACAGCGCCGTCCGGATAGCAAACTCGTCGTCCGGCGCAACGAGGGGGAGCTTCGCCTTCGCCGTCGACCCGCTGGTGAGTGCATTCGCGTACGTCTTCTGCAGGTCCAGCTGGTCGAGGGCAGCCTGTCGGGTGATGTCGGCCAGCCCGATGCCGTTGCCGTTGCCCTTCGTCGCCTCGGTGAGCCCGCGGGCGTACAGCAGCTTGATCGACGGCTCGTCGGGGTCCGGCGCGTTGAGGACGCGGTAGCGGCCGATGACGTTCGTGTCCATTCCCGCGCCGGAGACGTCCTTGCCGAGCTCGTCGACGACGAGCAGGTCGATGTCGTCGACCGGGAGCGTCGCCATCTCGTCGTAGGCCTGTTCCAGCAGCGCTGGCTCACGGTCGGTGAACGAGCCCGCTGGAATCGCCTCGACGTGGGCCGTCTCCTCGTGGAAGTTCTCGACCAGCGCCACGCCGCCGACCAGCGGCAGCGCCGACTCAACAACCGGGAGTGCAGCTTCCAGCGTCTCCACGTACCCCTCCTTGATGGCTGTCGAGTGGAACGCCTTCGCGCCGTGTTGCTTGCCCAGCCCGACGACGGTCATCTTCATCAGACCACTCTCGATGCGGCCGCTGTAGTTGGTATGGGGTTTCACCCGGTTCACGACGACCACGGCATCCGCTTCCTGTGCCGCCGTCGAGACGTGGACCGGAAACTCGGTGTCACCGACAGTAACGGTGTCGACCTGTGCAGTGTCCATCCGGGCGTCGATGGGGGCATCCAGGCGTGGTTCGGTGATACCCAGACTCTCCAGCACCTCGCACTGGCCCTCGGGCGTTGCCCCGCCGTGGCTCCCCATCGCCGGGACGACGACCGGCTCGAAGCCCCGATCACGGATATCCGCAACGACAGTCTCGACGATGTCGTCGATACGGTGGATGCCGCGGCTGCCGACGGCGACGGCGACAGTCGCACCGGGTTCCAGCCCGTCGAAGTCGAGCCGGTCGAGTTCGGTCCGCGCCGCGGCAGACGGGTCGTCAACGGCGGCTGTCTCTGGCTCGTACTGGACACGAGCGAAGTCCGGCAGCGGTTGTGGGTCAATGAGGGCGTCCACGTCGCCTCGGTCGGGGAAGTTCATATCGGAGGATCAGTGCCGAGCCATACAAAAACCGGGGTCGCCCAGCTCTATGGTGACCGGGGATACGGACATCGACCCGAACGATCAGGAATGCCTACGACGGCAACCCCCAGACCGGCGCAGTCAGTCCTGCAACAACAGCCGGACGGCGTCGGAAAGCTGGCCGACGCGAGCGGCGTGTTCGAAGGACTCGTCGCGGATACCGTTCGTGACGAGCGCGAACCCGACGTTCAGTTCAGGGTCGCCCCATCCGAAGGAACTCCCGAGGCCGGCGTGGCCGAACATCCGCTCTTTGCTGGCGGCCCCGAACATGTCGGCGGCGAGCCCGCCGGTCCAGACGCCAAGGCCGTAGCGGGCCGGGCGCGACAGCGTGCCGTCGGACTCGGTTTCGGCGTGAGTCGTGGTCGCTTCGTCGACGGTCGCTTCGGTCAGCAGTTGCGTCCCGTCCAGTGACCCGCCGTTGGCGAGACAGGCGTAGAACCGGGCCATGTCCCGTGCCGTACCGATGCCGTTAGCCGCGGGGATCACTGCCCGGCGCATCGCTTCCTGATTGAACGCTCCGGCGTATGCGGCAGGGTCCTCGAGCCCTTCTTCGACGTCGTGACACCGCTCGAACGCTTCGTAGCCGGCCAGAGTCGCCACGTCGTCGGACTCGTCATCCCGCAGACCGATACCGGTGTGGTCCATCCCCAGCGGCTCGAACACGTGCTCCGCGACGTACTCCTCGACCGGCTGGCCGCTACAGCGGCGGATGAGTTCGCCGACCAGCCAGCCGTAGTTGATGACGTGATACGCTGGCGTCGTTCCGGGCTCGAACACAGGTTCGATGTCCTCCATCGCCGCGACGACAGCGTCCCAGTCGCCCCAGCTTTCGTACTGTTCGTCGAACTCACCGAAGGGGAGGCCGGCGGTGTGGCTGAGTACCTGCCGGACTGTAATGGATGCTTTCTGCGTGCCGTCGTCGGCAAACTCCGGCCAGTGCTCGACGACCCGGTCGTCGTAGTCGAGTTCGCCCTGCTCGACGAGCTGGTGCAGGCCGACGCCGGCGAACGGCTTCGTACAGGAGAACAGTACGTGACGCGTCTCGGGCGTCGTTTCGTCGCCGTCGGGGCCCGTAGAACCGCCGGCGAAGTCGACGACGAGGTCGCCGTCGATGTACACCGCCAGCTGTGCGCCGTGGTGCAGTCCGACCTCGAGTTGTCGGTCGAACTGAGCCCGGAGCTGTTCGATGGCGTCTTCGCTGAGTTGTGGCATACCTTGTCTTGGCTCCGGCGAGATAATAGAAGTTAGGTTCTGTTCGGTCGCGGAATCGAGCAGCGGACGGCTACTGATTGCGTTCGAGCTGTCAGACCATCATGGTCGATTATGCGAAACGTTGATGTCACTAAGCGGTCACAACTCCGTATGCTCGAAAACAAGAACGGAACGTCCGAGGTATCGACGACCCGGACGTCGTTCGAGATTCTAGCGCTGATTCGGGACGCGGGAGGCGCGACAATCGCGGACATCCGGGCGGAGACGGGTCTAGCAAAGAGCACGGTGTATCGGCACCTCAAGACGCTGCACGACATGGACTATCTCGTCGAGGAGGACAGGGAGTACCGGCTCTCACTGCGGTTTCTGCAACTCAGCGAACCGCCGCGCATACGGCGGCCGGGCTATCTCGTCGCCAAACAGAAAGTCATCGAGTTGGCGATAGAGACCGACGAGCGAGCCCTGTTTCTGGTCGAGGAGGGGTTCGAGGGCGTGTACCTGCACCGGGCCGGCGGCCGGAATCCGCTCCAGAGCGACACGATGATCGGCAAACGCCGGCCACTGCACGCGCTCGCCGCAGGGAAAGCCATTCTCGCGGAGTGGGCTGACGAACGCATCGAGGAGTTCGTCGAAACCACGCCCCTTGACGGACTGACGGCGAACACGATCACCGACCGGGACGCGCTGTTCGAGGAACTCGAACAGGTCCGCGAGCGGGGTTATGCGACCAATATGTCCGAACACATGGATGGCCTGCGGGCGGCAGGTGTCCCGGTGTACAACCACGAGGACGACCTCATCGGCGCGTTGAGCGTCTTCGGGCCGAATGGCCGGGTGAGCCAGGACGACATCGAATCGACGTACCCCGATCTGCTGGAACGGAAAGCCAGCGAGCTGAAGATCGACCTCACGTACGATTGAGAAGTGCTGTTTCGCGTCGGCCCGGTCGTTCCACATACCGGAATATGTCGGACAGTCCCTACTCGAAGGCCGGGATGCCGGTCAGATCGTGCCCGATAATGAGCGAGTGAATGTCGTGCGTCCCCTCGTAGGTGTAGACTGTTTCGAGGTTCGTCAGGTGCCGCATCGGGGAGTAATCAGCCGTGATGCCGTTGCCGCCAAGCATCTCGCGGGCCACCCGTGACTGCTCGCGGGCCATCCGCGCGTTGTTGCGTTTTGCCATCGACACCTGTTCCGGGCGGAGGTCACCGCGTTCCTTCAGGTCAGCGAGCCGGTGGGCGAGCAACTGGCCCAGCGATATCTGGGTCGCCATCTCCGCGAGCTTCTCCTGCTGGAGCTGATAGCCGGCGATCGGTTTGCCGAACTGCTCGCGGTCGGTGGCGTACTCGTGGGCGGTCTCGAAACAGTCCATCGCGGCCCCCACCGTCCCCCAAGCGATGCCGTAGCGGGCCTGCGTGAGGCAGGACAGCGGCCCCTTCATTCCCTCGACGCCCGGCAGAACGTTCTCCTCGGGGACGCGGGCGTTCTGCAGACTGATCTCACCGGTAATCGATGCCCGCAACGAGAGCTTCTCGTCGATCTTGTTCGTCGTCACGCCGTCACGGTCCGTTTCGACGAGGAAACCCCGCACGGGGTTGCCGTCGGCGGACGTGACTTTTGCCCATACCACTGCGAGGTCGCTGATAGGCGCGTTCGTGATCCATGTCTTCGAGCCGTTCAGGACGTAGCCGTCAGCGTCGCGCTCGGCCGTCGTCTCCATCGCCGACGGGTTCGATCCGTGTTCGGGCTCGGTCAGACCGAAACAGCCCACCCGCTCGCCGCTGCCGAGCGCCGGCAGCCATTCCTCCTTCTGGGCGTCGCTACCGTAGGCGTGAATCGGGTACATGACGAGCGCACCCTGTACGCTGGCCATCGAGCGCAGGCCGCTGTCGCCAGCCTCCAGTTCCTGCAGCAGAAGGCCGTACGCCGTCTCACTGAGCCCCGGAAGGCCGTACCCATCGAGGTTCGGGGCGTAGAACCCGAGTTCGCCCATCTCGGTGATGAGGTCCGTCGGGAACGTGCCGTCGATCCAGTGCTGCCCGACATCCGGCTTGACTTCGTTCTCGACGAAGTCCCGGGCTGTGTCACGGACCATCCGCTCTTCCTCGCCGAGGTCGCCTTCGAGACCGAGGTAATCGATCATATAGGACCTGTGGCCGGGGTTCAATTAAGCGTTTGCCTGGTGCCAAAGTGCTAAAAGTCCGTGGCGCTGTCGATACTATGGAATGTCACAACCAGATAGCCAGACGGCGTGGGACCGACTGTACATCGACGGTGAATGGAGAGACGCTGGCACATCTGAGACGATTCCGGTGACTAACCCCGCGACAGGCGATGAAATCGCGGCGGTACCCGCCGGAACGGAAGGCGATGTCAACGATGCCTATCAGGCCGCCGAGGCGGCCCAGTCCGACTGGGCGGCGCTGTCGCGCGAGGAACGCAACGAGTACGTTCAGGCGATGATCGGGGTAATGCAGGAACGACTCGACGAGATCGTCGAACTGCTCGCGACGGAGTCGGGCAGTGTTCAGGCCAAAGCGACTGCCGAGGCCAACTTCGCCATGGCGGACTTCCAGAGCGCACTGGAAATGGTCCCGCCGGAGGAAGAGGTGCGCGATTCGATGTATCACGAAGACAAGGACCATCACATCGTCCGCGAGCCCGCTGGGGTCGTCGGGATTATTTCGCCGTGGAACTTCCCACTGCACCTCACGACGCGAGCGCTCGGTCCCGCGCTCGCACTGGGGAACACTGTCGTCATCAAGCCCGCAACGGACACGCCGATTACCGGCGGCCTCCTGCTGGCCGACATTGCCGAGGAAGCCGGTCTCCCGGACGGCGTCGTCAACGTCGTCACGGGCCACGGCTCCGACATCGGCGACCGGATGGCCGGCCATCCGACCGCCCGCGTGATGTCGTTCACCGGGTCGACGGCGGTCGGCAGGTCCGTGGCCAGTCAGGCCGGGGACGCGCTCGCGCTCCCGGCGCTTGAACTCGGTGGGAACGGACCGTTCGTCGTCACCGAGGACGCCGATATCGAGGCAGCCGCCAAGGCCGGCTCTGTCGGCGCGTTCGGCCATCAGGGACAGGTGTGTATCTCGATTAACCGCCACCTCGTCCACGAGGATGTCTACGATGAGTACGTCGAGAAGCTCGTCGAACACGCGGAGTCACTGACTATCGGGAACCCGCTGGACGAGGACGTGGAGTTCGGTCCGATCATCAACGAGAGTCAGGTCAAGCAGCTTACCTCGTTCATCGAACAGACTGTCGATGCCGGCGCGACGCTGGAAACAGGCGGCGAGGTCGAGGACCTGTTCCTCGAACCGACCGTCCTCTCGGGGTGTACCAACGATATGTCCGCGGCCTGTAACGAACACTTCGGCCCCGTCGCTCCAGTCATCCCCTTCGAGTCCGACGAGGAAGCCGTCGAACTCGCAAACGACACCGAGTACGGCCTCGCTGCAGGCGTGTACAGCGACGATATCGAACACGGGCGGTCCATCGCCGACCAGATCGACGCCGGGATGGTCCACGTCAACGACCATCCGATTCAGGACGAACCCAACGCCCCGTTCGGCGGGATGAAAAACTCCGGCCTCGGCCGGTACAACGGTGAGTGGATCATGGACGAACTGACCGAGACCAAGTGGATCTCCGTCCAGCACGAAGAGCGCGACTACCAGCTGCTCTAAGCCAGTCGATTCGGGGCCACGGCAGTAACCCACAACAGCGGCTCGGTGTCTCCGGGAACACGAAACTTATGCCCGCTTTCGGCTAGCATCGCCTATGGATACGCCGCGACCAAGCGACCGTTCAGCGGAACCGGTCACCGTGGATTCGATAGCACATGACCTCCGGACGCTGGGTCTCGAACGCGGGGAAACAGTACTGGTCCACGGGTCGCTGTCCGAGCTGGGATGGGTCTGTGGTGGCGCACCAGCGGTGGTAGACGCCCTGCAGCGTGTCGTCACCGAAAGCGGGACGGTAGTGATGCCAACGCACTCACCCGGCAACAGGGACCCCGATAATATGGGGAACCCACCAGTCCCAGACTCGTGGGCCGACACAATTCGCGAGCAGTTCCCACCGTACCGACCAGCAGTGACGCCAACGCAGGGAATGGGTGCAATCGCCGAGTGTTTTCGCACGTATCCAGCTGTCCACCGGAGCGACCACCCACAGCATTCATTCGCCGCATGGGGGACCGACGCCGAGGCCATCGCTGGCGGGCACGCCTACGACTACTCGCTCGGGGAAGCCTCACCGCTGTCAGCGGTCTACGACCGTGCCGGGGGAGTCCTGTTTCTTGGAACCTCACATGCGACAAACACCTCGCTGCACCTCGCTGAGTACCGCGCCGATATCGACGCCGACACGACAAAACACGCCAGTGCCGTACTTGCTGAGGGCGAGCGCGAATGGCGCCAGTGGACGGACATCGAACTCACCGATACGGATTTTCAGGCCTGCGGCGATGCATTCGAGCGTGCACACCCCAGCGCCGTCGAGACGGGGACTGTCGGCGTCGGCGAGTCGAAACTCCTCGCACAACAGCCGATGGTGGACTTCGCTGTCGAGTGGCTGACAGCAAATCGTTCGTAGGTATCAGCGACCACGGAGCAGTGCCGGCGTGTCTCAGAACTCGTCGATAACGGGGATGCCGACCGTCTCGTACTCACCCATCGACGAGAGAGTGGCCGGCACGTCTTCGAGTGCGAGCGTCTCCCCGACGATCTGAGAGGGGTCGAGCGTCCCGGCGTCGATGAGCCGGAACAGTTCGTCGTAGCGAACCGGCGGCATCCCGTAGGAGCCGTGGAAATCGATTTCTTGCAGGGTCATCGTATCCACCGGAAGCGAGATTTCCCCGGCCTCCTCGTCAGTCGTGAGCCCGACCTGCACGTGGGTGCCCTGCTTGCCCAGCGAGCCAACAGCGTTGCGACAAGTCTCCGGGATACCCAGCGCGTCGATTGCCACATCGGCCCCGCCGTCCGTGACTGCGTGAACCTCACCGGGGACGTTGTCCGCCTCGGCAGCGTTGATTGTCGCCGCCGCGCCGAGGTCCCGCGCCCGGTCGAGTTTGCGGTCCTGGACGTCGACCGCAATCGGTTCGGCCCCGAGCGCATCGGCGATATGGACTGCCGAGAGCCCAACGCCGCCACAGCCGTGGATCGCAACGGCGTCGCCCGGCCTGAGGTCCGCCCGGTCGGTCAGCGCGTGGTATGCCGTCATGAACCGACAGCCAAGCCCAGCCATCTCGGTGAAGTCGACTGCGTCCGGCAGCGTGACGCAGTTGAAGTCGGCTTCGCGGACAGGGAACGCCTCGGCGAACGCTCCCGGTGCGGCGTCGAGGAATCCGAGCGGCATCGATGTCTCGCAGATATTAACGTGCCCGCGCTGGCAGTACTGGCACGACCCGTCGCCGAGGTGGAACGGGGCCGTAACGCGGTCCCCCTCGGAGAACTGTTCGACGTCCGCGCCCACGTCGGCGACGATCCCGGCCGGCTCGTGGCCCAGAATCTGCCCGGGACCGGTCTGGATGCCGAACCACTCCCAGTCCCCCTGCCAAGCGTGCCAGTCGCTCCGGCAGACTCCACAGGCTTCTGTCTCGATGACGACCTGGTCCGGCTGGGGCTCCGGATAGGGCACATCCTGAATCGTGAGCGGTTCGCCGTGCTCCTCAATGACAGCTGCTCGCATACCACAAGAGTCACAGGACTATCATAAATACCTATTCACGGGCGGACCTGTTGTGGCTGGCTCAGTGGCGGTGGCTGCACGGTATCGAGAACGCCGCCGTCGAAACGATACCTGACAGCCAGAACGCTCTGCCACGGTATGGCCGAGTTACGTCGCCGGAGCGTTCTCGGCGACGGTTTCGATGACCGACTCGTCGACGTACTCGTCACGGAGCGTCTGCTTGGAGAACTTCCCGGTCGCACCCTTGGGGATCCCGTCGACCAGACGGATGGCGTCGGGGACCCACCACGACGGATACGACTCGGCGACGAGGTCTTTGATTTCCTGCCGGAGCGCGGCTTCGTCGGACACAGCATCGCGTGTAACGACGAACGCGGCGGGGCGTTCGTCCCACCGTTCGTGGGGGACAGGGACAACGGCGGCTTCGACGACCTCGTCGTGACCCATAACCGCGTTTTCGACCTCGACGCTGGCGATCCACTCGCCGCCGCTCTTGACGAGGTCGTCCATCCGGTCGACTACGTCGACGTACCCCTCCGGACTCACCCGGACAATGTCACCGGTCTTGAACCAGCCGTCGTCGGTGACGGCCTGTTCGGTCGCGTCGGGGGCGTTGTAGTACTCCTGTGTGACCCACGGGCCACGCATCCAGAGTTCGCCCAGCGACTCGCCGTCCCAGGGTACTTCCTCGCCGTCGGTGTTGACGACTTTGAACTCCAGTCCGGCAATCGGAAGCCCCGCGGAGTGGCTCCGCAGGTCGAACAGCTCCTCCTCCGGCAGATCGGTCATTCCGGGCTTGGGTTCGTAGGCGTGCGTGACCGGTGACGTTTCGGTCATGCCGTAGCCGGAGATGAGGTCTACATCGAACTCCTGCTTGTAGTCTTCCATCAGCGACCGCGGCGTCGCGGACCCGCCGCTGGTGAAGTACCGAACCGACGAGAAGTCCACGTCGCTCTCGCGGGCGTACTCGAGCAGGTCCATGAAGACGGTCGGGACCGCGGCGGAGACGGTCACGTCCTCTTCCTCGATGAGCTTCGCCAGGTCCTCGGCCGACGGGTTCGGCCCCGGGAGGACCGTCTTGGCTCCGGCAGCGATAGTCGTGAACGGGCGACACCAGCCGCTGACGTGGAACATTGGGACGTACGTCAGTTCCACGTCGTCGGTCTTGATACCGGCCTCGCTGGTCATCAGCGACATGACCTGCGTCCAGTACATCTTCTGGGTGTACTCGACGCCTTTGGGCTTGCCTGTTGTCCCGGACGTGTAGCACATCCCCGCCGGCTGGTCCTCGGGCAGTTGCGGGAAGGAGTAATCGGGGTCGCCGTCGGCGATGAACGATTCGTAGTCGACGACCGGCTCCAGCGACGTTTCGGGGACGGTGTCACCCATCACGATGTACTGCTCGACGGAATCAAAGGCCTCCTCGTCGTAGGCCCCTTCCAGCTTTTCCAGCATGACGGGGTCGACGATGAGGATTTCGTCCTCGGCGTCGGCTACAATGTGTTGAATATGCTCGTCGGGCAGGAGGAGGTTAATCATGTGGACCTGTGCGCCCATGCAGGCGACGCCGTAGTAGGCCTCCTGATGCCAGTGGTTGTTCCAGGCGAACGTCCCGACCCTGTCGCCACGTTCGATACCTGCCTGTTCGAGGGCCGAAGCCAGCTTCCGCACGCGCTCGGCGTACTCCGCTATTGTGTATCGGTGAATCCCCTGATGTGTCCGCGAGACGATCTCGCTGTCGGGGAACACGTTTTCGCCACGCCACAGGAATGACCGGAGGTTGAGTGGTGCACCACCTGGCATACTCCGTGTCAACACACACCGATATGTTAAAACTAGCCCTGCTCGCTGTGGTAACCCTCGGCGTGCCACCCACAGTTCGTGGCCAGCGCTGTCTGAAACTGTGAACCAGCGGTAAATTTATACCGGAACCATGTGAAGCGACCCCATGCAGCGACAACGGAGTGATATCCAGTGAGCGAGTCCGTACTGCTCTCCATCACCGACGGCATCGCCACGCTGACGCTGAACGAACCGGAAACGCGGAACGCACTCACACAGCCCGTATACGACGCCTTGGAGCGCCACCTCGATACCATCGAGACTGCGTCCGATGTTCGGTGTGTCGTCATCGAGGGCACCGGCGAGTCGTTCTCGGCCGGCGGCGACATCGAGGGAATGAGCGAGCGGCTCACGAACGACGACCCGACCGACGACGCCGTCAGCGAACTGGCTCGTCGGACCCGCGACACCATCGCCAGAGTCGTCGCACTGCCGGTCCCGACCGTCGCAAAGGTCGACGGGTCGGCCGTCGGGGCCGGCGCGAACCTCGCTATCGCCTGTGACATCCAGCTGGCGAGCGAGTCGGCCAGCATCGGTTTCGTGTTCCGGCAGGTCGGCCTCAGCGTCGATGCCGGCACATCGTATCTGCTTCCCCGCATTGTCGGGACGAACGTCGCAAAGGAACTCGTATTCACTGGCGAGATACTGGATGCCGAGCGAGCCGCAGAACTGGGCCTGTTCAACCACGTCTACGACTCCGAGTCGTTCGAGTCCGAAGTCGCGGCGACCGTCAGCCGTATCGCCAATGGGCCGACCGTTGCCCTCCGACACTCGAAGCGACTGATTCAGGACGGGCTGGAGAAGTCCTTCGACCGCGCCCAGCGCGACGAGGCGACGGCACAGGGCATCGTCTTCGAGACGGCCGACCACGAGGAGGGTGTCGAGGCGTTCCTGACCGACCGCCGACCGGAGTTCGTCGGACGGTGACACGACCCGCAGTTTTTCATAACAGGGCGGTGAAGCAGGTGCCATGACGGAACGCAGCAGCGACTACTACCAACGGCTGGTCGACGAGGACGCCCTCGAATCGTTTTTCACGAGGGAAATAGGCCCGGTCGAGACGTTCGACGTTGCGCGCCACGAGCAAGGCCACTCCAACGAGACACTGTTTGTCACCTGGGGCGACCGGGAACTGGTCGTCAGGCGGCCTCCACCCGGTCAAACCGCCGAGACGGCCCACGACGTGTTGCGGGAGTATCGCGTCATCGACGCGCTACAGGACACAGCTGTGCCGGTCCCGCCGACGGTGACAGCCTGTGATGACCACGAGGTCATCGGGAGCGATTTCTACGTCATGGCCCGCGTCGAGGGGACCGTCATCCGAGACGAAGAACCGGAGCGCTTCGCGAACGACGACGCCCGAGAGGCCGTCGGCACCGAACTGGTGGACACCCTCGCGGCCATCCACGAAGTGGACCCCGAATCCGTCGGCCTGTCCGGCCTCGGCCGTGCGAAAGGGTATGCAAAGCGGCAGGTCACGCGCTGGGGGAAACAACTGGCGTGGGCGTTCGAACGGACGGCCGAGTCCCGCACTGTCCCGAAACTGGAGCGGGTCGGCTCGTGGCTGCAGGACGAGTGCCCTGACGACCACCCCAAGACACTGGTGCATGGCGATTACAAGCTCGACAACGTGATGTTCGGCCCCGGTGCTGACCCCGAACTCGCCGCTGTCTTCGACTGGGAGATGGCGACACTGGGCGACCCACGGGCCGACCTCGGCTGGCTGCTCTCGTACTGGCGCGACGCCAAGGACCCCGAGCCGGAGATTCCCGACCTCGCAATGGAGTTTATCGAAGCGCCGGGGTATCCGACCCGGCAAGACCTGGTCGACCGCTGGGAAGCCCAGACCGGCCTGACTTTCGAACACGAGCGGTTCTACCGCACGCTCGCCGTGTACAAGCTCGCCGCCCTTGGTGAGATGTTCTACCGCCGCTATCTGGAGGGCAACGCCGACGACCCGTTCTACCCGCTGATGGAGGACCGCGTCCCCGCGCTGGCCAACCGTGCGGTTCGGATTATTGAGGGCGACGAACCGCTCTAACAGAGACAAAATAAGCGCCGATTTTCGTGTCGAAGTCCCCGTAGATGGCATCGGAGTCCTCATACACAGCCCACCGGGCTTTCTGGCTGGGAATAATCCTCGTCGTCCCACGAGACACAGTCGATACTATGGGGATGATTGATATGTGTTGCAACAGACACTACACGTATGCGAGCTGACCAGCCAGAGATAGCGACAGTTGCAGTGCTCGGTGCGGGAACGATGGGCCACGGCATCGCCGAGGTCGCGGCAATCGCCGGCTACGATGTCGTGCTGCGTGACATCGATGCAGTCATCGTCGAAGACGGCTACGACGAAATCGAGTGGTCGCTCGAAAAGCTCGCCGAGAAGGGACGACTCGACGAGGACCCCGACGACGTGGCGGCGCGGGTCGCGACGACGACCGATCTTGAGGCGGCAGTGAGCGACGCGGATCTGGTCATCGAGGCCGGCCCGGAACAGCTCTCGGTGAAACAGGACATCTTCGAGTCCGTCGACGCCGCAGCGCCCGCGGATGCACTGTTGGCGACGAACAGCTCCTCGCTGTCCATTACAGAGATTGCCGCAGCGACGGAGCGGCCGGAATCGGTGCTGGGTCTGCACTTCTTCAATCCGCCGGTGAAGATGGACCTCGTCGAAGTCATCTACGGCAAGGCAACGACCGACGAGACAGCCCAGCGCGGCTACGAGTTCATCGAATCGCTCGGCAAGACGCCGATATACGTCCGCAAGGACGTGCGTGGGTTTGTCGTCAACTCCGTCCTCGGGCCGTTCATGAGCGAGCCGGCCTGGATGGTCTCGGCGGGCGAGGCGACCATCCGGCAGGCCGATGCCGCGATGGTCCACGAGCGGGGCTACCCGATGGGCCCGTTCGAACTCGGCGACCTGACCGGCATCGACATCGGCTACCACGTCCGGACGGAGGCCGGGAGGCCGGTCCCGCCCATCATGGCGGAGAAAGTCGAGAACGGGAACCTTGGCCGCAAGACCGGCGAGGGCTACTACGACTACGACGACGGGGACGGCTCGGACTACGTCCCTGAAGACAGCGAGGGGTTCGATCACCGCCGCGTCGAGGCAGTGATGGCGAACGAGGCCGCAAAGCTCGTCGGCGACGACGTGGCGACGGCGGAGGCCATCGACACGGGGATGCAACTCGGCGCGGGCTTCCCCGAGGGAACCTGCCGGCGGGCCGACGACATCGGTCTCGACGGCTCAATTGAATCCACAGACGGCGCCGGGATAGGTCGTTAGAATCACGGGTATGAAGCGGGAGAGTAATGTTATGCACAACACCCTCTTCCGCTTCGTGAAGCAAGTGGCTTCGCTCGCTCAAAAGCTTACTGACGCTGCGCTGATGGAACTGAGTGATCCAGCCGGCAACGGGTTTGCCGGCTGGAAGCACGCAGTCTTGCTCTATCTGCGCGAACACATGAGCGCGGAGTACGAGGAAATCATCGACTGGGCCGAAGAGATGGAACGTGTTCGAGCGGTATTGAATCTTCAACGCGGGGAGTTTCCCGCGCCTTCGACGCTGTGTAAGGCGTTCAAACGGGCATCGATGACTGTCTGGCGACAGCTGCTCCGCCGGTCGGCGGAGCTGCTGGACCAGAATGGTCACGCCGCAATTGATGCCACCTACTTCGACCGTCAGCAGGCATCGTCTCACTACTTGCGACGGATTGATCGTTCCGTCAAAACGATCCAGACGACGTTTCTCGTAGATACAGCTGAGGGAGCAATTCTTGACTTACACTGCAGCACGAAGTGGCCTGACGAAACCAAGATCGGCCCGAAGGTCGCCCTGCGGAACGCGGGCGACCTTCGAAGCTTGGCCGCTGACAAAGGCTATGATGACATGAGCTTCCGTGAGGAGCTTCGAAACGCCGGGATTCGTCCGCTGATAAAGCACCGTGTTTTCGCTCCTTACGATCACGCACACAACGCCCGAATAGACGACGAGCTCTATGGTCAGCGATCACAGACCGAGTCCGTCAACTCCTCAATCAAGCGCTCGCACGGCTCCGCCGTCCGAGCGCGTGACTGGTTCCGCCAGTTCCGGGAGATAACGCTCATAGCCGGCGTTTACAACGTGGAGCAGGCAATTGAACGCTGAAACGCCGAAATTCGCCGGATTCAATTGAGCCGTCTCGACACCATCCTCGAAAAACTCCGAGCGCTCTCCGACGAACACAGTGACGACCGCTACGAGCCGGCCGACTACCTCGTCGAACTCGTCGAGGCCGGCCACACCGGCACGGAAGCGGGCCGGGGCTTCCACGAATACAGCACTGGCGACCGGCCGGGCGACTACCACACCATCAACTGGGAACTCGACGACGATGGCCTGCTGGAAGTGGAACTCGACCGCCCGTCGCGGATGAACGCTATCAGCGAAACCCTCGCGGACGAGGTCGTTGACCTGCTCTCGTCGGTCGACGAGGATGACGTCCGGGCCGTCGTGTTCGAAGGGGCCGGCAACCGTGCCTTCTCCGCCGGGGCCGACATCTCCGGCTTTGCGGACCGCGACCCCGCACAGACTTCGGAACCGACGGAAGTGTTCACGACCGTCGCGGAGTATCCCCGACCGACGCTGGCGCGCATCGACGGTTACTGTCTCGGGGCGGGCCTGGAGCTTGCCCTCGCCTGTGACCTCCGGCTGGCGACGACCGACTCGGAGTTCGGCTTCCCCGAAATCACGCTCGGCCTGCTTCCCGGCGGCGGTGGGACACAGCGCGCGATCCGAATGTTGACCGACGCCCGGGCGAAGGAACTCGTGTTCCGCGGCGAGCACATCTCCGCCGAGCGGGCGGCCGACTGGGGACTCATCAACCGGACCGTCGACGCCGACGAGTTCGATGACGTGGTCGGGGAGTTCGTCGATGACCTCGTTTCAGGGCCGCCGATTGCCCTGCGGAAGGCCAAGCGCGTGATGAACGAGGGGGCCGACGAGAATCTCGACGCCGGCCTCGAAATGGAGAGCCAGGCCTTTGCGCTCCTGTTGACCACTGACGACGTAGCGGAAGGGACGGCGGCCTTTGCAGCCGACCGCGAACCGGAGTTCGAGGGAGAGTAGCGGCCGTTGCCGCTGACGGCTCTGCCCTACTCGCGGTAGCGACGGACTGGCTCCAGCTCGTCGCTGTCCACGTCCTCGAACGCCTCGCGGGCGATGGTCCGAAGATGGACCTCGTCGGCCCCGTCGACGATGCGGAACGTCCTGACCAGTTCATAGAAGTCCGCAAGCGGGAGGTCCCGGCCGATGCCGTTGCCGCCACAGAACTGGACCGCGGTGTCGATGGCGTCCTGTGTCGCCCGGGCGGCGAACACCTTGCTCATCGACACCTCGACGCGGGCTTCCTTTCCGGCGGCGATGGCGTCCGCGGCGGCCCGGACCAGCGCCCGCGCGGCCTGAATCTGTGTCTCCTGTTCAGCGATTTCAAAGCGGACGTGCTGTTTGTCGGCCACGGAGTCGCCGAAGGCCTGCCGTTCGGTGGTGTAGGCCTTGGCGATGGACAGCGCCCGTTCGGCCATCCCCGAGAAACGCATGCAGTGGGTGAGCCGCGCCGGGCCGAGCCGTTGCTGGACGTGCTGGAAGCCGTTGCCTTCCTCGCCCAGGAGGTGTTCTTCGGGGACGCGAACGCCGTTGAACTCGATTTCGGCGTGGCCCTTCGGGTCACCCTGGCTGCCCATATGCGGGACGTTCCGAACGATGTCCACGCCGTCGGCGTCGGCCGGGACGATGAACACTGAACACCCTTCATACGGGTGCACGTCCTCGTCCGTCCGGGCAAAGACGAGCAGGATGTCGGCGTCGACGCCACCGGTCGTCCACCACTTGTGGCCGTCGATGACCCACTCGTCACCCTCCTTCTGTGCCGTGGTGCGTATCATCTTCGGGTCAGAGCCCGCGCCCTGCATCGGCTCGGTCATCGCAAAGCCCGACTGAATCTCACCCTCGACGAGCGGGTCGAGGTACTCCGATTTCTGGAGGTCAGTCCCTTGCATCTCCAGCAGGTGCATATTCCCCTCGTCGGGCGCGTCGACGCGCATCGCAAGTGGACCGAGCAGACTCCGACCGGCTTCTTCGAACGTCGGCAACACGTCCCGGAAGTCATAGCCCATCCCGCCGTGCTCTTCAGGAATCTGTGGGGCGTACACGTCGTACTCCCGTGCGGCAGCGCGGAGGTCACGGACTGTTGCATCGGAGATGGCCGTCCCGCCCGCGAGTTCTCGCTCCCGCGGAATGACGACCTCGTCCATCAACGCTCGGGAACGCTCGGCGAGTGCAGTCGCGGCCTCGGAATCGGTGAACGATATCATGGCACATTCTCGTTCTCGCACGTCGACATCATAAGTGTTGGAGCACAGCGAACGCGTGGTCGGTTGTTTATTTCCCGGCGCTGTGCTCCGACACGCCCACCGCGACGCATCCGGGAGACGCCGGGCGTCGGCGGTAGTTTCATACCCGGGCCAGTCCAAGCCGCTGCCGTGAGCGAGAGTCCAGACGTTGAGGCCGTCTTCTGGGACATCGGGGGCGTCATCCTTCGGATGGCGTCCGTCCGGGCGGCCCACCGCGAGTTTGTCGACCGCCTGTGTGCCGAGTACCCGGCGACTGGGGATTCCGACGCGGCCCTCGAACAATGGCGGGATGTCCTCGGAACGTACTTCGGTGAACGCGAAGGGACAGCGTTCCGGCCAGCCCGCGAGGGCTACCGGCGGGCAATCGATGAGATTCTGACAGTCAGTCCCGAGAAAACCGAGTGGGAAGCACTGTTTCAGGAAATCCGTACCGAACAGGTCGAGCCCAACTCCGACGCCGTCGCGGCCATCGAGGACTTGGCAGACGCGCCGCTCCATCAGGGCGTCATCAGCGATGTAGACGACGACGAGGGCAAGGAACTGTTGCGGACCTTCGGCGTCTGGGACGCGATGGATTCGTACACCGCTTCGGAAGCCGTCGGTCGAACCAAGCCTGACCCGGCGATGTTCGAAACGGCGCTCGGGAAGGCCGGGGTCGAACCGGCACAGGCCGTGATGGTCGGTGACCGCTACGAGCACGATATGGGCGGCGGGACACGGGCCGGGTTGTGGACGGTCGCCTACGGGGCCGAGGACGGACCCGCCGTGGATATCGCCTTCGACGACCTCCGAGAGCTGCCGGACTGGCTTGGCGTCTTGGAGTGAAACTGCGGCTTCGACCGTCGGTACTGGAACTCCCCGCGCTCAGATGTCAGGCGTCTCTTCGAGCCGTGGGACGCCGGCGGCGGTGATGGTCTGACCGACGATGTACGACGACGCCGGGCTGGCAAGGAACAGCGCGATGTCGGCGATTTCCTCCGAGAGGCCGATACGCCGCTCGACGGCCTCACGGTCGATGTTGTCGGCGCTGACGCCCATCTGTGACTCCACGCCCGGCGTGGCGACGAACCCCGGCGCGATGCAGTTGATTCGGATGTCTCGGTCAGCCCACTCCGCCGACAGCGTGGACGTGAGATTGCTGACGCCGGCCTTGGCAGCCCCGTAGTGGCTCATATACGGCGCGCCCTGTTCCCCGGCGACGCTGGAGAGATTGATGACCGTCCCACCGCCGTCCGCGGCCAGCGCGTCCCCGGCCGCCTGTGTGCAGTGGTAGGTCCCGTGAAGGTTGATGTCGACGATGGTTTTCCAGCCGTTCTCGCTGATGTCGTCGAACCCAGACATGAAGCTCGCGCCGGCGTTGTTCACGAGCACGTCCAGTCCGCCGAACTCGTCGACGGTCGCTTCCACCAGCGCCTCGACGGCCTCGCGGTCTGTCACGTCGCATTCGATAGCGACCGCCTCACCGGGCCGGTCGCTATCGTTGATTTCGTCGGCCACCGGTCCGACGTTGTCCTGCTCGCGCGAGCAGACAACCACGCCGGCCCCGTCGGCCGCGAACTCCTCTGCGATTGCCCGGCCGATGCCGCTCGATGCACCCGTGATAATCGCCCGCTGATTCTCCAGGCGAAACCGCTCCGTGTGTGGCTTTGACATCGCATCAGACATCTCGGGCATCCGCAATAAAGCTACGTCCTGAGTGCTCTCTGCCGGGTTCCGTTGAATATAGTTGAACAGTCAGAGCAGCCTGTAACCGCTACGTCTCCCTGTGGCAGTGCCGAGAGTAACCGGCGAGCCCCGGTAGCATTAACACCGGTGCGGGACACGGTGACGATGTGTATGTCCAGCAACAGTAGCAGACTGCAGTCCCGGGGCCAGCGGGTGCGAACGCGGCAGTGGCGACTCGACCAGCAACCGAAGCGCTGTCCCACGAGCACCTGCAGGAGCCGGTAAGATGGCCGGCGAGTTCGACACGGTCGATGTTGGCGATAGCTTCACCACCTCGGGACGGACCATCACCGAGGCCGACGTGGTCAACTTCGCGGGTGTCAGCGGGGATTTCAATCACCTCCACACGAACGCCGAGCGGATGGCCGACTCGGGGTACGGCGAGCGTATCGCCCACGGCGCGCTGGTGTTTTCAGTCGTCACTGGCCTCCTGTGGCAGGCCCGTGACGAGGCCGAAAAGCGGCACATGGTCGCGTTCTACGGTATCGACCGGCTTCGGTTCATCAAGCCGGTGTTCCTGGGAGAGACCATTCACGTCGAGGCCGAGATTGTCGACACCGAACGGCGGGACCACCCGGTTGCGACGGGCGTCGTCCGAACCGAAGTCACCGCCGTGAATCAGGCCGACGACGCTGTCTTTTCGGCCGAGTTCCTGACGCTCCGGCGGTAGGCCGACTGTCGAATCAGTGGCAGCGTCGGCAGTCCGTCTATCGTGGCCTCACAGCACGCGGTCGGCAATGATGTTCTTCTGTATCTCGCTGGTCCCCTCGTATATCTTGGTGATTCGGGCATCCCGATAGTACCGCTCGACGTTGTGGTCGGTGACGTAGCCGGCCCCACCGTGGACCTGAATCGCCTCGTCGGCCACGTCGACGGCGTGTTCGCTGGCGAACAGCTTTGCCATGCTGGCCAGCTTTGTCGCCACATCGAGGTTGCCCGAATCGATGGCGCTGGCGGCACGATAGGTAAGCGACCGCGCAGCCTCGACGTTGGTGGCCATCTCCGCAACCTTGTGTTCGATGGCCTGGAACTCGCTGATTGGCTGGCCGAACTGCTCGCGCTCGTTCGCGTACCGAATCGAATCGTCGAGAGCGGCCTGAGCGGTGCCGACGGCTTGCGCGGCGACATTCGCTCGCCCGCTCGCGAAGAAGTCCATCAGTTGGTAGAAGCCAGCGCCCGCTTCTCCGATGAGGTTCTCCTCGGGCACGCGAACGTCGTCGATGATGATTTCGGCCAGATCCGACGCGCGGATGCCGAGCTTGTTGTCGATTTTCTCGGCCTGCAGGCCGTCGGTGTCCGTCGGCACGAGGAACGCGCTGATGCCCTCGTGGCCGGCGTCGGGGTCAGTCTTGGCCATCACGACCATCACGTCGGCGACAGTTCCGTTCGTAATCCACATCTTATTGCCGTTAAGGACCCAGCCGTCGCTGTCGCGTTCGGCGTAGGTCTCGATACCAGCCACGTTCGAGCCGTGGGCGGGTTCGCTGATAGCGCTGGCACACGCCGACTCGCCGCTGGTGATGCGCGGCAGCCACGTCTCTTTCATCCACTCGTCGCCGTACTTCTGAATCATGCTCGACCCGAAGCCACGGGAGCCGATGGCGCTCCCGATACCCGGGTCGGCACGCCAGAGTTCCTCGGTGACGACGACGCCGGTGAGGCTGTCCATCCCCGCGCCGCCGTACTTCTCGGGGACTTCCGGCGCGATGAGGTCGTACTGTGCCGCCTGCTCCATCAGTTCCGCCGGGTAGCGTTTCTCCCTATCGCATTCCTTTCCGAGCGGCTCGATTTCGTTCTCGCCGAATTCGCGCACCGCTTCTCGGACTGCCGTCTGCTCGGCCGTCAAGCTAAACGCCATATTCGATGTGTGACGGCCACCCAAATATAGATTTGGTCGAATTCTCCCGCATCTTTAATGTGTATGGTTTGGAACGTGGTACCACCCACCGAGGGTAGACCATGGCAGACCCAACGAGCACACCCAGCGACAGGAGCACAGCATATACCAACAGCATCGGTCGGCGGTCATTCATCAGAGCGGCCGGGGCGAGCGCGGCACTCGGACTGTTCGCCGGCTGCAGCGGTGACGGCGGCGGTGGTGGGGAGAACCCCGATGGAGGTGGTGGCATCTCCGAGACGGTCACCATCGGCCACCTCGCACCGCTGAACAACCCGCTCGGCGTTGGCTCGAAGCGGTCGGCGGAGATGGCGGTCGCCGAAATCAACGACGACGGTGGTATCGCCGACCAGACCGTCGAACTCGTTACGAAGGACACGCGGGCGTCGCCGTCCGAGGCGCGCACCGTCGCAGGCGAGTTGGTCCGACAGGAGGAAGTCGACGCCATCGTCGGCACGTTCTCCAGCGAGGTGACTCAGTCTATTATGGACCTCGTGTCGGAGTTCAACACGCCGTTTCTGGTCACCGGCTCCGCCGCACCAAGCACCATCACGGAGTTCGTCGCGTCCGACTACGAGCGCTACAAGAACACGTTCCGGGTCGGGCCGGTGAACTCCCACTTCCAGGCGGAGGTCATCAGCCAGTACGCCAGCCACCTCTCGGACCGCCATGGCTGGAACACGTTCGCCGTCGTCGCCGACGACGCGGAGTGGACGACGGTGTTCCGGAACCGGCTGGTCGACCTGCTGAAGGAGGCGGACTTGGACGTGCCGATGGTGAACGGGCTGGCAACGGATACTACCTCTTTCGGGTCGGTGCTTGACGATGTGGACGCGGCGGGCGCGGACGCGATGTTCCGCTTCTTCGCACACATCAACGGCGGGCCGATGGCGGCCCGCTGGGCACAGGGCGAGTACAAGTTCGGCATCGAGGGAGTGCACGTCGCGTCGATGCTGCCGGCGTACTACCAACTCACCGAAGGCGCGGCGGCCTACGAGACGACGACACAGTCCGGCGCGGCGGGTGTCACCGACATCACGTCGAAGACGGTCCCGTTCACGGAGGCGTACATGGAGGCGTACGGCGACGCCGATGACCCGCCGAGCAAGCCGATGTACATGGGCTTTGTGACCTACGACGCGATACACGTCTTCAAGAACGCCGCCGAGCGCGCCGGTACCGTCGACCAGGAGAACAACCTCGATACAATTGTCGACGCGCTGCTCCAGACTGACTTCACCGGTGTGGCCGGGCAAATCCAGTTCTACGGGGCCGACGAGACGTACGCCCACGACCTCCGAGAAGAGCGGGACAGTGACGGCATCATCACGAACTACCCGCTTACCCAGTGGCGCGAGGGTGGGTCTCTGGAGTGCGTCTACCCGGAGGGCTTACAGACAGCCGAACACGCCGCGCCGCCGTGGATGGGGTGAACGATGCTGGGAGACATTGCCAGCGTCATCGTCGACGGCGCGCTCATCAGCGCCGTCTACGCCCTGATTGCTATCGGCTTCACCATGGTGTTTGGCGTCGGCGGCGTGTTGAACCTCGCCCACGGTGCGCTGATAATGGCCGGCGCGTACACCTACCTGAGTCTCGTCTCGGACAGCATCCTCGCGAGCGTGACGCTGCATCCGATAGTCGCGTTCCCGCTCACTATCGTCATCGTCGGCCTCATCTCCTACGGCCTCTACGTCGTGCTGGTCCGGACTATCGAGGAGAACGTTGTCATCACGTTTCTCGCGACCATCGTGGTCGCCATCGCCTTCACCGAACTCGTCACGCTCGTGTTCCACGCGCAACCCTACCAGTACAGCGTGGTGCCGGGCGTGCTCCAGGTCCAGGCGCTCGGGACCCGAATCCTGTACGTCGAACTCGCGGCCTTTGTCGTCTCGTGGGTCGCGATGGGGCTGCTCTGGTACTACGTCACCAAGACCGACAGCGGGCGGTCGATACGCGCCACCTCGATGAGCGAGCGCGGGGCCATGCTTACCGGCGTTGATGTGTCCGGCGTGCGTGCCCGCACGTGGCTCGTCGCGGGCGGTTTGGCCGGCATCGCCGGCGTGTTCTTAGGTGGCATCGGGGCGGCCGAACCGACGATGTGGCTGGAACCGCTCGCGCTCGCGTTCATCATCGTCGTCGTGGGCGGCATCGGCTCCATCAAGGGGTCGGTCGCCGCGGCCTACATCGTCGGCTACCTGCAGACGGCGACCGGACAGTTCCTCGGACAGAGCGTCCGCGGCATCATGTCGCTGGTGGTCCTCGTGGTCGTCCTGCTGGTGCTGCCACAGGGCCTGTACGGCACGGAGTTCGTCCATGAGTGACCGAGAGCAGACCGGCCGAGGTATCGGCCGGCTCGTTGGCCGCGCCGAATCGGTCCTGAGAGACAGCGTCCTCCCGCAGGGAGCCGGCGTCATCGGAGCGGTCGGCCAGCCAGCGGAGCGGATGCTCTGGCCGGTCGCCGAGCGGTACAACCGGACACTCGGCAAACGCTTCGGCGAAATTACCGGCCTGCAGTTGTTGCTGTTGCTGGTAGCTTTTGGCGGTCTCGTCACCGCGCCGCTGTGGGGCCAGGACTACCTCAGGCCGCTCACGCTCGGCGCGGTGTGGGCCGTCTTCGCGATGGGGTGGGACATCCAGAGCGGCTACACCGGCTACATCAGTTTCGGCCACTCGGCGCTGTCGGGGGCGGCCGGCTACACGACCGGCTTGCTGGTGCTCCATCTGAATCCGGAGCTATCGCTGTTTGTCACAGTCCCGCTGTCGATACTCGCGACGACGGTGCTGGGGCTGGCCATCGCCGTCCCCTCGCTCCGGCTCCGTGGCCCGTATTTCTCGCTCGTCACCTTCGTCACCGTCCTGCTGTTCTACCGGCTGACGAAGGCGCTAAGTCACTGGACGAACGGCCTGCGGGGCATCCGCGTCGACGTGTTCACCTACGACCTGACGCTGCAGTACTACATGGTCGTGGTGCCGATGCTCGCGGTTGCGGCCACGCTGACCTACGTCGGGCGCTCCGACGTGGGCACTGTGCTGGTCGCGATTCGCGAGAACGAGGACGCCGTCTCCGCGGCCGGCGTAGACCCGACGAAGTTCAAGCTCTGGTCGTTCGTGCTGAGCGCCGTCCCGATGGGTATCGGCGGCGTCTTGCTCGCCCACGTCAACGCGGGCGTGGACCCACAGACGTTCCTCATCGTGGACAACAGCATCCAGATGATAGCGATGGCAGTCATCGGCGGCATGAGCTCGATTCTGGGACCGCTCGGCGGCGCGTTCCTGTTCGTCGGACTCCGGGACGTGTTACTCGTCGGCCTTGGCGAGGAACTGCGCTGGCTCGCCCTCTGGCTGCTCGTTCTCCTCGTGCTGGTGTTCGCCCGGGACGGACTGTTCCGTCTCCTCTGGCGTGCACTCGGCGCGCTGGGAGGTGACCGACGGTGACGCTGCTGTCGGTCGACAGGTTGACCAAGCAGTTCGGCGGCCTCGTCGCCGTCGATGACCTCTCCTTTGGCGTCGAGAGCGGCGAGATACTCGGCCTCATCGGCCCCAACGGCTCCGGCAAGACGACCGTGTTCAACTGCATCATGAGTATCTACGCGGTGACCAGCGGAACGGTGCGCTTCGGCGGCACAGATATTACGGACGACAAGACACACCAGATTGTCAACCGTGGACTGTCGCGCGTCTCTCAGGAGTCCAATCCAATCGGGTCGATGACCGTCCGAGAGAACATCGAGCTGTTCACCTTCCCCAACAGCGTCCGCTCGTTCGACGGCGGCGCGAGCGACGAGGCAATCGCGAGCTACGCCGCACGGGTCGATATCGAGGACGCTCTCGACGACGACCCCGGCTCCCTGCCCCACGCCGACGTTCGCCGCCTCGAAATCGCGAAGGCACTGGCGACGGAGCCGGACCTCCTCTTGCTCGACGAGCCCTTCGCCGGCTTGAACCAGACGGAGGTCCGGCAGCTTTCAGAGCAGTTCGAGTCGTTCCGCGAGCAGGGCATCACCATGGTCGTCGTCGACCACAACATGCGCGGCCTGATGGACCTCGTCGACCGGGTCGTCGTGTTGCACAACGGCCAGAAGCTGGCAGCCGGTGACCCGGCCGACATCGTCGGTGACGAACGGGTCCAGGACGCCTACCTCGCCGGGGAGGTGAGTGCGGTCCAATGAGCGACCCACTGCTCGAAATCGCGGACCTCGACGTGTACTACAGCAAGTCTCAGGCGCTTGACGGCGTCTCACTGACCGTCGAGCGAGGGGAAATCGGTGGCATCATCGGCCCCAACGGCGCAGGAAAGACGACGCTGTTGGATGCCGTCGCCGGCTTCCTCGACTACGACGGGACGATTCGGTTCAACGGGCGAGACGTGGCCGACCTCGACCCACAGCAGTTGGTCACCGACGGCCTCGTCTACTGTACCGAGGACCGCGACCTGTTCCCGTTTTTCTCGGTCCACGAGAACCTGCGCATGGGCGCGCAGTTCCGCGAGGACCGCGATGCCGTCCGGGCCGACCTGGACATGGTGTATGACCTGTTCCCGCGGCTCGACGACCGCCGGGACCAGGAGGCCCAGACCATGAGCGGCGGCGAACAGCAGATGCTGGCCGTCGGACGGGCGCTGATGGGCGACCCAGAGTTACTCGTTCTCGATGAACCGACGCTCGGGCTGGCTCCCGTCATCATCGACGACATCAGCGACGCTATCGAGACGCTGAACGAGCAGGGCCAGACGCTCCTGCTCGTCGAGCAGAACGCCACGTTCGCGCTACGCCACGCCCACCGGCTCTCGCTGCTGGAATCCGGTCGGGTCGAGCTCAGTGGCTCCGCCACAGCGTTCCGGGACAACGACTACATCACGGAGGCGTACGTCGGTATCCATTGAACGGGCGTGGCGAACTGAATTTGGTAGCCTGTGCTGCCACCACGTGTCCGTCGCCGGCTGGCACTCGCGCAGTCGCGGTTCACTGCCGATGGTTCACATTCTCGAACACGTGCTGGATACTGTGGAAGCGACAGATGGCCACCCACCGGACTACAGCACCCAGCGAAATGTACGGATGTGTGGCTATACACGCTTGCCACCGTCTCCCACAAGGTCGGTCCACTGTCGGGAAACGCAAAGCGCACCGGAGGCAAACCCAATCGAGACGCTGTTTGTTCCGTATGCTGGAACTGGCGGTGTTCCACGCCACCGTGGCTCGCCCCCAGTCCGGTCCAGCAGTAGACACAGTAAACGGTCCAGTGCGAAAATATAATAACCGTACTTTTGTTATTCCGTGGAAGGGGCAAAGCCAGTCTGCCCGGTCAGTCGTATGTCGCCGGCCGAGACGGATACACCACCCCAGCGCCACTTTTAATCGTTGACAGAGTCGAATCAGCCACCGATGAACGGGGCTTACGTTACGACAGCAACTGCTTATCGTTCGGCTTATCCGAACGGTTACGACAGGGGCAATGTTCCTGCGTCGAGGCGTGAGATTTTTGCGACCACAGTAATACGCTCGGCCAGAGATTCGACGTTAAACATCTATATTATGTTTAGCTAACCCGGCGCTAAGATATTATATTCATATATAAAATACCAAATCGGCCTTTTCATACTCATCTCTGACCAAATAGGTCTATAAAACCCTAATATGTAGTCATATCTCTAAACCTTAGTAATATCCAGACAGAGCGTTTTTGCAGTGAAACAGCCGCAAGATGCGTCTGTTGTAACAGATATGGAAACGTATTTCTGCAAGTGTGTATATATTTGCTCCTATGGGAGACGAAGAAGACATCGAAGACGAGGCCGTGTCCGTATCGATGGAGATATCGGGGAATTACGACGAAGTCATGTCGAAACTGGCGACAGAAGACGAAGGCTCGACGTCGCTCGTCTCGCTGCTCGACGACCTCGAACAGTTGCTCGACACAGTGGTCCGGATGGACGGTGGGACACGCAGCGCAATCGCCCAGCAACTGCCCCAGGATATGACTGTCTCCTTCGACGCCCAGGCGGTCGTCGACACGCTTCAGGTGCTCGAACGCTACGACCTTGTTGTCCTCGAAGGCAACACCTGGAAACCAGGCCCGAAACTTACCACCGAGGAATAAGAGCTATCACGGCGGGTCCGACATGGGCCGGCTTGTCTCACACCGGGACGGCGTGTGACGTACCACAGTCCGGCCGGTAGCGGTTGGCTAGTCCGTCGCAAACGGACAGTAACGGCCGAAGTCGACAGCTATAACGCCCACCGAAGTACCGGTTGCGGTGTTCAACGGCGAGTAGGTCCGGTCGCCGTGGAGGAAGTTCAGTAGCGGCTTCCTGCTGCCCAGTTCACCGATGGTCGCCAGATAAAGAGCCGTATAACAAACATCGGATAGCGCAGACCACTGTATGCGAGCACATTGGGTGCTCGTACTCTCCCGACGCCCACCGTCTCATGCTCCCCTGTACGGGACGGTTTCACGCCGGGTTTGCCCACCCGGCGTTGGTCCGTGATACGTCTGTCCGACAGCTACAGACCCCTTACAGGTCCGTGCTGAGACGGATCTGGTCTTCGGTGATAGTGTCGACGGCGTCGGTCTGCAGCGGGTAGCCGTCATCGGCGTCGGTGTCCTCCCAGCCGAGCTTCGTCAGGAGCGTCGTTTTTAGCCCGGGGTCCGGGTCAACGTAGGCGGTGCCGTATCTGTACCCGCTAACGATGCCGATTTCGTTGCCGGTACCCGTGACAATTGTCTTGCCGACGTCGTCGTCGGTCAGTTGGATCGTAGACATTGCAGTCGTCGCTACCGGCGGGACGCGCATCACCGACGTGCTTGCACACGCAGCCGCTGGCCGGGCGATGAGACGATCATGTGGCTACCGACCCGTAATAGTCAACAAAAAGACATACCAGCGTGCCACTCCCAGTTCGGGTATCTATGCCCACCATCGTCTCCGGGACGGTTCCGGCCAGCGACCTGGCGCTCAATCACTCGCTGGAACAGTTACCGGAGCTGCAGTTCGAAATTGAGCGGATCGTCACGAGCGGTGACGATGCACTCATGCCGATGCTGTGGGTCCGCGGGAGTCAGCGCGAGGACATCGAGCAGACACTCGAAGCGGACCCCTCCGTTGACAACGTCGAACTGCTGGGCGACTTTGAGGACGAGTGGCTGTTCAGGATGGAATGGGTCGACCACGTCGACCTCATCGTCCAGATGCTCACGAACTCGGAGGCGACGATTCTCGATGCCGTGGGCCATGGGACCGCCTGGAAGCTGCGCGTGCTGTATCCGCGTCGGTCGCTGTTCTCCAAGACTCACGACTTCTGTGCAGAGCACAACCTCGCATTCGAGGTCTCCTCGATCCGGGAACTCGACGAAGACCCGGCCGGCCGCTACGGACTTACCTCAGCCCAGTACGAGATCCTCGCCGAGGCGTCCGACCGCGGCTACTTCGAGGTGCCCCGCGAGGTGGATTTAGCGGAACTCGCCGACGCGCTGGGTATAACACACCAGGCAGCCTCCGAGCGGCTCAGACGCGCGACCGACGCCCTCGTCGAGGACGTACTGTTTGTCGACTTTGACTGATGGCCCGGACTGTGCGTCGTTACCGGTGCTACGTTTCCCCGCTTGCAGACCGACGGCGGCGGGAGAGGTAGGCACCGAGTGCAACGAGCCCGAAGGCCAGCGTCCGGCGAGACCGGAGTCGACTGCTGGAGCCTGAACGCGAGCCGACTGGTTTGTTGTCCCCGGCGGACGACATCGACTGGTCAGCGTCCGTGCTGTCCGACAGGTCCGTTTTGGCGCGTCTCGACGCAGTCGTGGCCGCTTTTCCAGGTTCGGCGTTTCCGCCCCCGGTCTGAGCCGCGTTTGCGAGCGCCTCCTGGACGGCTTCTCTGACTGGGCGTTTGATGGCTTGTTCCGCGCTGGACTGCAGACGCCCGGCGATCCGAGGCCGCAGTGACGATGATTCGCTCATGTGGCGACTGAATAGACCGGGGGAAACAGGAGGAAGCTACTGCCTGCCAGTGCAAGACCCGACGTGGCTGTCCACAGGTGCTACCAGTCCAGCGTCGCGTTAACGACGACACCGAGCAGCAACACGATAGCGGCCAGATACAGCGCCGTGACGAACCATCCGTTCTAGGCTAAGGCTGAGTTAGCAGGAAAACCACCAGATGTTACCGGGATGAGAAACCGGTGGAAAGTGAATGAAACTACCACCGGATGAGGTAATCGAAGAGCGGTTGGTGAATACTTTTCCAAACAGCCGGCTGCGCGAGCTGGCTCGCGCAACCGGACTGGTGCAGCGCGACGGCGGGAAGTTGGAAGCTGACGCTCTGTTCTGGGCGCTTGCGCTCGGATTTCTCTCAGCCGGGCACAGAACAATCGAAGCGTTCCGCCAAACCTACATCGATACCTTTGGTGGCACGATCAGGTACTCATCCTTCTACGAGTGGTTCACGCCTGAACTGTGTACATTCCTTCGAGAGGTCCTCAAGGAGGCCCTTGAGGACCTCGATCACGAGAGCGACCGTCTCCAAGGACGGTTTGAGGAGTTCCGTGAAGTCTTCATCGTGGATATGACAGTCATTACGCTGTTCCAGGAGCTGTTTGATGAGTTCCCTGGCTTTGGTGACGACCACGCTGGAGCGAAGCTCCACGTGGTCGAATCAACCAGTACAGGCCTCCCTACCGAGTTTTCTATCACAGACGCTCGCACGCACGAGTCAACGCAGTTGTCGACTGGACCATGGCTGGAGAACGCACTGCTGCTGTACGATCAGGCGTACTTCGAGTACCGGACGATGGACTTGATCGACACTAACGGCGGCTGGTTCCTGACGCGGTTGAAGCCAAACGCACAACCGAAGATCGTCGACGAACTCAGGGAATGGCGTGGCAACGCCATTTCTCTGGAGGGAGAAAAAGTTCAGGATATTCTGGACGATCTGCATCGTGACGTGATTGATGCCAAGAGCGAGGTCGAGTTCAAGCGACGCGTCTACAACGGCACGCGCAGCCGTGCCGTTGAGACGTTTCGCGTCGTTGGTGTCTGGAACGAGGACCAACAGCAGTACCACCTCTACATCACGAATCTTCCAGCTGACGACTACGCTGCCTCAGATATCGCAAAGCTCTACCAAGCTAGATGGGAAGTAGAGCTTCTCTTCCGTGAACTCAAGACTACATACGCCCTTGACAAGATGGATACAACCAAACCAGAGGTCGTTGAAGCGCTCATTCTGATCAGCCTCATTTCACTCATTGTGAGCCGGACACTTCGAGAACTGTTCATCGAGATTCTCGAAGACAACTGCAGTGACGACGACATTGAGCCGTCGTCACTGCTGCCACGAGAGCGCTGGGCAAAGGCTGTGAGCCGCCGGAATGATCGGATACTCCGCCGAGTCGCTCGGCGACTCGGCTATGAGACGCCAAGTCTCGTCAAATCGCTGATGAACGACGGATTGAACCCGAACGCTCACCGTACCTTATTGCTTGAGGAGGTACAGTACAACTCGTTTGACGCCAAGCTCGCGTAATCCAGCGAGAACGCTGGATTCGCGTCGCTGGTTAGCTGCGCTACTCGGTCCAGATGGGCAATTCAGTGCTTCTTCCTCCTGAGAGAAGTTCAGGCTGTCACACACGAGCAGATCGAATCTTCAGCGCCAGTTATTCACCGTAGATGTATCACCAGCTCTGGCACAATCTCTGTCAGCCGAATCAAGTTAGACTAGAACGGATGCCGTGACGAACAGGAGCAGCGCACCGAGGAGCACGCCCATCACGACTGCGCTACGGACAAGCTGGGCCGGCAGCGATATGTCCGAGACCTCGCCGTACACCTCGGTAAAGGCAACGGAGAGGCCGCGGAACACCTTGCTGCCGCTCCAGACGACCAACACCAGACTCAGGGTTCCGGTCGCCCCATGGCCGCGCGTGTTCTCAAGCAGTTCCGTCAGAATCACTTGGCCGTTCTCGGAGAGGACCGTTCGAAGCAGTTCCAGCAGCGTAACAGTGCCTCCAAACGTAGAGAGCGCAGCGAGCAAGAGCGCAAGCAGTGGAACGATCGATGCAATCGCATAGTAGGCAATGCTGGCCCCCATGAATGGGACGTTCTCATCACGGGCCGCCTGAACGATCTCGCGTCCGGTCACGAGACCACTCATCGGTGTCTGGGGCGCGTTCCGGTGATGGTGACTGTGATCGATAGCTGAGCGGTACTCACAGTACACGGGTCGCGAGCCACGGGAATAGAACGTCCGCCTGCGATGGCAGGCATTGTGTGACCCGGTGTCCGCCGACGACTGATGGGCAGTTCGGGGTGTGGACTACAGGGGGAGATAATTGTCTGACGAACTCTCAGATTCTGACACGACGATAGCCGGGCACTGTCTAGTTGAGCGAGTTTGAGAAGCGAGGAGGTCGTAGCGAGAAGTGCCTATGCAACTCGCAGACCTCCTCAGAGAAACGTTAGATGAGGACAGCCAAGACGTTTGGGAGAATGAGCGCACTCCGACACCCGTCCGGCGATTTGGGGTGCGTCTCCATACTGCGGGGCTGTCGATCAGGGAGACGGTTGCGATCTTAGACTTGCTGGGTGTCGATCGTTCTCACGGCGCGGTCTGGAATTGGGTGCATACGCTGTCTGAAGCACAGAGCGACCCGCCGACGGCGTCGCCGTCGCGGGTCGCGGTCGATGAGAAACAAATCGAGATTGACGGCGAAAAGAAGTGGTTGTACGCCGCTGTCGATACCGAATCAAAGCTGCTGCTTGAAGTTGACGTGTTCAGCCGCCGCGGGACTGACCCCGCGGCGGCGTTCCTGCATCGGCTCACTCAGAAACACGATGTCGCCGATTCAGTGTTTCTCGTTGATGCTGGCGGCTATCTGACTGCCCTCTCACGTCACGATTTGAGCGGTCGGCTCGACTACCGAATCCGGAACCACATTGAAAAGTGGTTCCAGACTGTGACCATGCGCATCGACCGCTTTCACTCCTTCTGGAGGGGCAGTCAATCAAGCGCGAAACAGTGGTTACGACGATTCAGACACCACTACAACCACGAACGGCCGAACCAAGCTCTTGACGGAAAAACGCCAGCTGAAGAGATTCAGAACTAGACAGTGCCATAGCCGTGAAATGTCTGTATTCATATATTTTCTGTGGCCAGAATGGTCATATTTGGTATATGATTTCGGGGACGCAAGCGCTACTCCAGATAGAAGTCTAAGACAGATTTCGTTGCGTCAGTCGTTGTTTACCGCCGTGAAAAGTGTGCGCAATCGTAAACGTTTACGGAGCGGCGACTACCAGCGATGGTGAACGTCCTCAAAAACGTACTCCTCGTAGATATCACGCACCGTGCCGTGGACCTGATTCGAGAGTGAGGCCATCTCACTGACCGCCGCGTTCGCCCGGACGTGGTCCGGTGAGGTGGAGCCGGGGATGACAGTCGACACTGCGTCGTGGTCCAGAATCCAGCGTAGCGCCATCTGGGCCATCGTCATTCGCTCGGGGACGTGCTCGCGGAGTTCGTCGACAGCGTCGAAGCCCGCGTCGACCGGGAGCCCGGCAAAGGTCTCACCGCGGTCGAACGCCTCGCCCTCAATGTTGAAGTTCCGATGGTCGTTCTCGGGGAACTCCATGTCCCGGGAGAGTTTGCCAGTCAGGAGCCCGGAAGCCAGTGGGACGCGGACGATGACGCCGATATCGCGGCGCTTGGCTTCCTCGAAGAACCGCTCCGCAGGCCGCTGGCGGAACATATTGAAGATGATCTGGACCGTTTCGATTTCCGGGTACTCGATGGCTTTCAGCGCTTCCTCGACGCGTTCGACGCTGACACCGCAGTGGGCGACCTTCCCCTCGGCTTGCAGCCGCGATAGGGCGTCGAACGTCTCGGGCTGGTAGTAGGCGTCGGTCGGCGGACAGTGCAGTTGCAACAGTTCCAGCGTATCGGTTCCGAGATACTCCCGCGAGCGGTCGACGTGTGCAGAGAGAGTCTCGTAGTTATAACGGTCGGCCGTATGTGGGTCGAGCCGGCGGCCGGCCTTCGTCGCGACGGTCACCTCGTCGCGGACCCCGCGTTCGTCCAGCACGTCGGCGATACGCTGCTCGCTGAAGCCGTCACCGTACACGTCGGCGGTGTCGATGAAGTCGACGCCGGCGTCAAGCGCCGAACGAATCGTTTCCCGGCCCTCCTCCGCTGAGACATCACCCCAGTCACCACCGATGTTCCAGGTACCAAGTCCGACATCCGTCACGTCGTACCCCGTCGTTCCTAACTGTCGTCGGTTCACGTACGACCGTACCGTCGACAGTCACTTGGTGGCTGTGGTACACGGAGACACGCTGAGCAAAAAAGGGCAGTGTAGCCCGATAGCAGGCAGTCCGGTGGACGTGCCAACGTGGACGCCGGGGGCTACGTGAGCCACTTCGTCCGGCGGATATCGTACCCACCGCAGTCCGGACACGAGTGGTACTGAACGTCGAACGACGCCCGGCACACCAAACAGGTGTACCGGCGTCTCGGTTCTTCCCCAGGGGACGCAGCGTTATCGAACAATCCCATCGACGACCACACGCCACCTTAGCAGTACGAGAGTAAAAACAGGGTAGATTGTTCACACCTTTCACACCAGTGGCATCTGGCGATTGTGATTATGGGGTAGGGTAGTGGCAGCCGGTGACTGGCAGCGTATAAGTGATAATTAGTCTATACTTTTGCAGGAGAGAGACGATCCCAGCAGAAATGTGAGGCCGCCCCCTGACTAAGGGGTCGTGACCACTGATTTTAATGCACAGTCACCGGGTACCCCAGGGTATGGATGCGGCACCCACTGTCGGGGAGTTGACACCGCCGGATCGAACGCTAATGGGTCCCGGCCCGAGCGACGTCCACCCGCGCGTGCTCAAGGCGATGAGTACGCCGCTGGTCGGCCATCTTGACCCCTCGTTCATCGAGATCATGGACGAGGTCCAGAACCTCCTCCGGTATACGTTCCGGACGGACAACAAGTGGACGATTCCGGTCTCCGGGACCGGTTCCGCGGCGATGGAGGCGGCCATCGGCAACGTCGTCGAGCCGGGCGATACGATGCTCGTCCCGACGAACGGCTACTTCGGCGACCGGATGGCAAGCATGGCCGAGCGCGCGGGCGGCGAGGTCGTCACCGTCGACGCACCCTGGGGCCAGCCGCTCGACCCGGCAGCGGTCGAAGCGGCATTCGACGAACACAGCCCGGACGTGTTCGGGTTCGTCCACGCCGAGACCAGCACTGGCGTTCTCCAGCCGTCGGTGCCTGAACTCACTGACATTGCCCACGCAAACGACGCGCTGGTCATCGCTGACAGCGTGACCTCGCTGGGCGGCGTCGAACTCCGCGTCGACGAGTGGGGCATCGATGTGGCGTACTCCGGCCCGCAGAAATGCCTCTCCTGTCCACCGGGCGCGAGCCCGCTCACGCTCAACGACGACGCGATGGACAAGGTCCTCTCCCGCGAGTCCGAGGCCCGCTCGTGGTATCTGGACATCTCCCTGCTGGAAGGGTACTGGGGCGATGAGCGCGCCTACCACCACACGGCCCCGATCACGAACGTGTATGCACTCCGTGAGGCGCTCCGACTCGTCGCCGAAAGGCATCGAAGAACGCTGGGACCGCCACCTGCGCGTCGCTGGCGCGCTGAAGGCCGGCGTCGAGGGCATGGGGCTGGAGATGAACGCCCCCGACGATTTCTGGCTCCCGAGTCTGAACACCGTCCGCGTGCCCGACGGCGTTGACGACGGCGCGGTCATCCAGTACCTGCTAGACGAGTACGACCTCGAAATCGCCAGCGGACTGGGTGCACTGGAAGGCGACATCTGGCGTATCGGCTGCATGGGCCATTCGGCCCGACGGCAGAACGTCAGCTATCTGCTTGCAGCGCTGGGTAACGCGCTCGGTGAGCAGGGCGCGGCCATAGACGTGGACGCTGGACTGGCGGCGATGAGCGAGCGCTTCTAACGCCACGCCAAGCCGACACCCGCAGTTCGATTCGAGATTCTGCAGCTCTATATTCAGCACCTTGTGGCCCCTCGGTTTTTGCTTTGTTTCGAGACCTGCGTCTACTGCTTCGAGCGCATCACAGCAGTACGGTTCATATCACTCGGCTCAATTGAATCCACAGACGGCGCCGGGATAGGTCGTTAGAATCACGGGTATGAAGCGGGAGAGTAATGTTATGCACAACACCCTCTTCCGCTTCGTGAAGCAAGTGGCTTCACTCGCTCAAAAGCTTACTGACGCTGCGCTGATGGAACTGAGTGATCCAGCCGGCAACGGGTTTGCCGGCTGGAAGCACGCAGTCTTGCTCTATCTGCGCGAACACATGAGCGCGGAGTACGAGGAAATCATCGACTGGGCCGAAGAGATGGAACGTGTTCGAGCGGTATTGAATCTTCAACGCGGGGAGTTTCCCGCGCCTTCGACGCTGTGTAAGGCGTTCAAACGGGCATCGATGACTGTCTGGCGACAGCTGCTCCGCCGGTCGGCGGAGCTGCTGGACCAGAATGGTCACGCCGCAATTGATGCCACCTACTTCGACCGTCAGCAGGCATCGTCTCACTACTTGCGACGGATTGATCGTTCCGTCAAAACGATCCAGACGACGTTTCTCGTAGATACAGCTGAGGGAGCAATTCTTGACTTACACTGCAGCACGAAGTGGCCTGACGAAACCAAGATCGGCCCGAAGGTCGCCCTGCGGAACGCGGGCGACCTTCGAAGCTTGGCCGCTGACAAAGGCTATGATGTCATGAGCTTCCGTGAGGAGCTTCGAAACGCCGGGATTCGTCCGCTGATAAAGCACCGTGTTTTCGCTCCTTACGATCACGCACACAACGCCCGAATAGACGACGAGCTCTATGGTCAGCGATCACAGACCGAGTCCGTCAACTCCTCAATCAAGCGCTCGCACGGCTCCGCCGTCCGAGCGCGTGACTGGTTCCGCCAGTTCCGGGAGATAACGCTCATAGCCGGCGTTTACAACGTGGAGCAGGCAATTGAACGCTGAAACGCCGAAATTCGCCGGATTCAATTGAGCCATATCACTCGGTCGAGCTGGTCACGCAGACTGGCTTTCTTACCCTGCGGGAACATATATCATGATTTAATTCAGTTGCACTAACATATCTACGTGTGATGTACAGTGTACTCATACCCGTCGACAGAGACGAAGCGCGCGCGTCGAATCAAGCGAGCTATGTTTCACAGCTCCCGGATGCCACTGACACCGTCGAGGCGACAGTGCTCTACGTGGTGCCCCCCGACGAATTCGCCGACGCTGCTGAGGTGGCGTTCGACGACATAGACGCTGCTGTCCAGGCGGCCAACCAACTGGAAGCGGCTGGCGTCTCGGTAACTCGAATGGTTGATGACGGCGGCGTTGCCCAACAGATCGTCCGTACCGCGACCGAACTGGACAGCGATGAGATCGTCGTCGGCGGACGCAAGCGATCGGGCGTCTCGAAAGTCTTGCTCGGTAGTACTGCACAGGACGTCCTGCTCTCAGCTGAGCGGCCGGTCACAATCACGGGCGAGAGCGTTGTCCTCGGCGACGGAATACGGCGAGTCCTCGTCCCAGTCGATACGAGCGAAGAGCGAGCACGGAACCAGGCTAAGTACCTGACTTCCCTTCCCAACATTCCCGATTCAGTCGAAGCAACGGTCCTCTTCGTATTCCCACATCAGGATTACAAGGGCGCTCCATCCCACGACTTTGAGGAGGTCGACGCCGCTGTCACTGCTGCGGAGCATCTGGAAGCGAAGGGCATCTCCGTCGAACGAGTCGCCGTCGGCGGCGAGGTCGGACGGAAGATACTCGACGCCGCAACGGACCGGGACGCCGACAGCATCGTCATAGGCGGACGCAAACGGTCGGGGATCGCGAACGTCCTCCTCGGGAGCACCACGCAGGACATCATGCTCACTGCCGAACGCCCGGTTACGCTCACCGGCTGACCGCCTTCAGTGGCCGGGTGGTGCAAGGTTGAAACGCAAGCCCGTTCTTATTTGAACGCCTGACTCGTGCTCAAATCGCCCCGGTAGGCGTACTTGCCGCTCACAGTCTCACGTTCGATGATTCGCGGAAAACCAAGTCCGCCCTCCCCGATTTGAACGGGGGACAAGTCGATCTACAGTCGACTGCTCTACCAGTCTGAGCTAAGGGCGGTCGACACCCGAAAATACCCCGCCGTCTGGACTTAAGGGTTGTTATTCGCGGAGGGTTCGCCGGACGGTCACACGACGCGGAGTGACACACTGGCCAATGTCAGACACGTCTGACCCGCTTGCCGATGTTCTGACAGACGGGTCAAAGCAGTCTCCAAGGGAATCTGAGCAAGGCGGTGTATCGCGTCATGCCGGTAGCTGACGGGCGTCAGACAGCGCGGGAAGATTAAAATACCATCATGTATAATACTCTCACCGAGTCCGATGAGTAAAATAACGTTCCGTGCTGACGATGACCTCATCGACCAACTCGAGGCGTTCGATGCCTCGAAGAGCGAGGTCATGCGCGAGGCGCTCCGGGAGTACCTCGGAGACGCGTCTCCGTCAGCGTCGGACCCACCGTCGTCGGCGTCGGAGTCCGTGACCGACGCCGAGACGATCGACGAACTCATCGAAGAACGTGTTGACAGTATCATCGCCGACCGACTGCAAACGCGACACCACCACCCGCAGCCACAGGATGTCAACGTAAACATCTCGTTAGACGGCGTCAGCGCAGGGGCAGCGAACGCCGAAACCGAACAACGGCGCACCGCTGACCGGGGTGCAAGCGCCGAGGACGGGCGGTCTCACAGTGAAAGTCAGGCGTCCGACACGAGCGGGCGTAAGACAGAACCGGAAACACGGGAGAGGTCCGACACAGAGGAACGTAAGACATGCGCGCAATGCGGTGAAAATCTGGGCTCTGACCACGTTTACTGCCCGAACTGCGGTGAGAAGGCATCCCGTCGGGTGTTCTGTGATTGCGGCGATGAGCTCCGGTCGGACTGGGGTTTCTGTCCGGGGTGCGGAAGACGCACGCCTGCGGCGGATGTGCTTGACCAGACCTAAACCAGCGTTTGCACGCATTACACGCCCTCTAAACGCCGTAAGCGGGAAAGTGTATGACACTGCCCGTAAGTTTTAATACATCAGGGTCAGTGGTTTATTCTGCGTAAGACGGTCGTCTTACACAGCGGCGAACGCGAGGGGATGCCGCCCTCGTACTGCGGTTTCGCTGTGTAAACACTCGTGCGGGTCGTAAACAGATCCCGTCCGGGCCGTCTTACCCAAGGGGAAACTACCAAACATGGAGCGTGTGACACTACGGATTCCGAAGCAGCAGATTGAAGAGGTCGAACAAATGGTCGAGACGGGCGAGTACCCCAATCGGAGCGAAGCGATTCGCTCGGCGGTTCGGGAGATGCTCGCCGAGGAAGGCTCCGAGAAAGCCTCCGAAAAGAAGCGGTCCTGGGCCAAGGTGTAACGATGCAGGATATCGTTAATGAGGCCCTCGAACGCGACGAGCAGGAGCAGAAACAGCTGTCCGACAGTGATGTCGACGGCTTCGGCGACCCGCGCATCGTCATCGTCGGCTGTGGTGGCGCCGGCAACAACACGGTCAACCGCCTGTACAACATCGGCGTCGAGGGCGCTGACACCGTGGCCATCAACACGGACAAACAGCACCTCAAGATGATCGAAGCCGACACGAAGATTCTGGTCGGCAAGTCTCTCACCAACGGCCTCGGTGCCGGTGGCGACCCGTCGATGGGCGAGCGCGCGACGGAGATGGCACAGGGGACTATCAAGGAAGTGCTGGGCGACGCTGACCTCGTGTTCGTTACCGCCGGCATGGGTGGCGGAACCGGGACCGGGGCCGCCCCCGTCGTCTCGAAGATCGCCAAGGAACAGGGCGCAATCGTCGTCGGCATGGTGTCGACGCCGTTCAACGTCGAGCGAGCACGGACGGTCAAGGCCGAGGAAGGCCTGGAGAAGCTCCGCAACGAAGCGGACTCCATCATCGTGCTGGACAACAACCGTCTGCTCGATTACGTCCCGAACCTGCCGATCGGCAAGGCGTTCTCCGTGATGGACCAGATCATCGCCGAGACTGTCAAGGGTATCTCGGAGACCATCACACAGCCAAGCCTCATCAACCTCGACTACGCCGACATGACATCCATCATGAATCAGGGCGGCGTCGCGGTGATGCTTGTCGGCGAGACTCAGGACAAGAATAAGACCGAAGAGGTCGTCAAGGACGCGATGAACCATCCGCTGCTTGACGTGGATTACCGCGGCGCGAGCGGTGGCCTGGTCCACATCACCGGCGGCCCGGACCTCACGCTGAAGGAGGCCGAGGGCATCGCACAGAACATCACCGAGCGGCTCGAGGCCGACGCCAACGTCATCTGGGGCGCACGGATTCAGGAAGAGTACAAGGGTAAGGTGCGGGTCATGGCCATCATGACCGGCGTCCAGTCCGCCCAGGTACTCGGCCCGACGACCCAGAAGCAGGCCAACAAGTCCCGCGAGGCGATTCAGGAAGTCGGCGACGACACGTCCTTCGACGCGTCAGACAACGTCGAAAGCTTCGACAGCCCCGCCCCGAACAGCGGGAGTCAGAGCAGCGGCGGTCGCACCACCGGCTACAGCGAGACCGACGGCGGGCAGGACCAGCGGGAGAAGAACAACGGACTCGACGTCATCCGGACGAACAAGTAGCGGCGTTTCGTTTTCCGTTTTTGCGGTCAGACACACCGTCAGACAGCACCAGTTTCGACATCGCCGTCGATCTGTGAGCCGCCATCATCAGTCAGGAACTTCCGCTCCCAGTTCCCGGACGGCTGGTCGATATTATCGATGTATTTCAGGTTCCCACTACTGTCACCGATGTAGACGAGTTCGCCGACGCCATCGTCGTCGATGTCCGCCGCGGCAGCCGATGACTGTTTCGCGCTCGGTGCGGTGCCGCTGACGGTATCACCGCTTTCGATTTTTTTGTCGCTACCGGCGTCGACCATGTGGATGTCGTTGCCGCCGTCAACGACCGCAACGCGGGACTGGCCGTCACCGTCGAAGTCGCCCAGCGTGCCAGCTCCCATACCGGTGCTCGCGCCGAGCGTAGGACCGATTGCGGTCGGCGATCCACCCGGTGAGTCGTAGTACTGGAGCTGTGCGCTCGCGTCGGCGAAGACGAACTCGTCGTCCCCGTCAGCGTCGATATCGCCGACACCCAGTATCGCCGTGCCGCCGTCGCCGGGGTCAGCAATGTGCGTGGTCGATCCGCCGACGGTCGAACAGTATATGTCATCGTCGTCGCCCGCGAAGAAGACGCCCGTACAGCCGCCCCATGTCCCGCTGGCGAGGCGGGTCTTGTCTGTGTCGATGCCGCTACCGGAGGGGATACTGGTGGTGACAGTTTCGACGGTGCCGTCAGTATCGACGATCTTGACAGCGCCGCCGCTCGTGGTGTACGGGACCTCGATGGTACCGTCGTTGTCGATGTCCGTCGCTGGGCCGAGCGCCGTTGGCTCGCTTGACGTCGAAAGAACCATCGTGTCCCCCGTAGCCCCGATTATCTGTCGGACACCGCCGCTGGAACCGGTGAACACCGTTCCGGTGGGAAGGGCACCCGCGACGAAGTCTGGATTGAACGTCGTCAGCACGTATGACGAGGGTGCGCCCTCGCGTTCGGTCCAGACGACGCGAACGGTGTCAGCCTGTGGTTCGATAGTGACTGCCTTGCCAGCAGCGAGTTCCGTACCGGCGAGGATATCGGGATTAGCCACGCCACGAAGCGTGAGCCGGTCGCCGTCAATGGTGTCACCGGATTCGTGAACGAGGTGGTACTCGCCCGCCGCTTCCGTTTGCTCCAGCGCGAGCTTGGCCTGTGGCACGGGGTCCTGTTCTCCGGTGAGCCCGAGGACGAACGCTGCTGAGACGGCAGACAGGACGACGAGAATTGCCACCAGTAGGACCGTCCCGATGACGGGCGAGACACCCCGTCCAGTGCGAGGGCCGGGCACGAGCCGACGCATTCGGCGTGGTTTAGAAGGTTCGATTGAAAAGTTCTTTGTCGCGTCAGTCGCGGTCTCTCGCTCAGACCGCTTCCAGCGCGTCCAGCAGATTGCACTTCCGGCAGAGGTCCCGCGCCGTCGGTGCGCCGCAGTTGTCACACTCGCCGTAGTCGGTGTCGCTGTTCTCGCCGCCGTAGGTGTCGGCAGCCAGTGCAGCGAGCTTCTCGTAGCCGGCCATGATCGAGTGGCGGGTTCCGGGGTGGTTCTCTTCGAGGCCAAGCATGAGCTCCTGTATCTTGCCGCGGTAAGCCTCCTCGGCGTGGGGACATTCGGTGATGTGCGCCGGGAGATCTTCGAACCGGGCGTACAGCGCGACTTCCTTCTCCGGGATGTCACGGAGCGGCTTGGCCCGTGGGATATGGTGGTCTTGCGCCTCACGCGTCTGCTCCGTCGGCGCGTCGGCGGACGAGTCGAACGGTCCCAGCGACGCTTCGAAATGCTTGGCGATCTGTGAGATATCGCCTTCGAGGAAGTTCATCAGTGCCGTCTCGGCCTCGTCGTCGAGGTTGTGGCCGGTCAGGAGTTTATCGGCGTCGAGTTCCTCGGCGTACTTCGAGAGGAGGTCACGGCGGAACACACCACAGTAGGCACAGGCGGCCATCCCTTCGGGGTCGTCCTCGACGACATCGTCCATCTGGACGCCGAACTCCTCGGCGTAGGAGACGGTGACGTGTTCGATGCCCAGATCGTCGGTCAGTTCTTCACAGGCCTCTAAGCTCGCGTCGCGATAGCCCTCAATGCCCTCGTGGATAGAAAGCGCAACCAGTTCGATGCGGGGGTCTTCGGCGAACGTGTCGTGCAGAATCTGCGTGAGAACGACGCTGTCTTTGCCGCCCGAGAGGCCGATGACCCACGTCTCGGGGTCCTCAACCGTGGCGTCGTCGGACACGAGGCCGTCCTCGCGGATGCGACGGCGGACCCGTTTCGTGACCGCTCGGCAGAGATGAGACTCACAGAGGTGAAGCCCGGAATAGGCCGCGTGTAACACCGCATTCTCGCCGCATTTGTCGCACTCCATCGTAGCGAGTAATCGTGGCCGCAATGGTGAGAGGGTTTCGTCTCGGCCTCGACGGACAGGGTCGCACCGAACCGGTCACAGCCACACCTCACAGCGCGTCGGGGCCGTGCTGTAACGTGTCGATGACTGTCTCGGCGGTGTCCTCGCGGCCGCTCGAGGAGAACAGTTCGTGGCCGCCGTCATACAGCCGGATGCGGTCGGCCGGCAGGCGCTCCCCGACGGCACGCGGGTCGACAACTGTGTCCGTAAGTGAGCAAAACGCCGCGGCAGTGTCCCGGGCCGGCGGCAGCGACCGCTGGGCACGAAACACCGTCCGAAGGAAGGCGGGCGAAACCGACGACGGAGCCTCCGCGAGTTGCTGGGCCGTCGCCAGGTCGCCGATAGCATCGGCGTCCAAGGTATCGATAGGGATGAACGGTTTCGTAATCGGGAGCGATGCGATAGCGTCGAGTACCGGCCCCGGAACCGGAAAGTCACTGTCCCACCAGGGGCTCAGGTACACTCGATTCCCAATACCGTCGGCGTCGAGATGGGCTGCTGTCAGTCCGCCCGCGCTGTGTCCGAGCAGGTCGAACCTGCCGAGGTCGGCGGCGTACTCCTGAACCGGACCGACCCACTCCCGCCGGTAGTCGGTGATGTGTGTCGGCAGTTCGACGGCGTGAACGCGGTACGCCGTGGTAAGCTGGTCGATGAGCCACTGGACAGTCCGGTGTCGACACCGGTTCCCCCAGCCGAGGACGAACAGGCAATCCTGTACAGCCCCCTCGTCGTACACGCGAATCTGCATACCCGACGTTCCCGCGGCGAGGACATAAGCCCGGGTGAACGCCTGACAGCCGTCCGTCGCGTTGTCGATATGGATCGCCCGTACGCGCTCACGGCCGCCACGACAGCCACGCCCCGTGTGGCTCGTAGTCGACGAGGTGGGTCGTCTTGACGCCGTCACCACTCCAGCGCTTCCAGTCCAGTTCCACCGACTCGCCGCCTGACAGGTCCCGCCGACCGGTGAGCCAGTGCAGCTGGCGCTCGGCCATTTGCGCTTCGAGCAACGCCGTCAGCGCCTCGCTCAGTTCCGCCGGGACCTGATACAGCACGAGCGTGTTGACGACACAGACCGGGACGTCGGACGGAATCTCGTCGAGGACCGGCGGCAGGTCATCGAGCATGTCGCCCTCGATAAGCTCGGGTGGGTCGTCGCGTGCAACCGTCAGCGCACCGTCTAAGACGGCGCGCCGTTCCTCGTGTTCGGGCCAGACAAGTGCGCGGAGCCAGTCCCTGTCGGCCTCGTCGGTCACGTCGAGCGGATTGCGGTCGAGACCGACCCGGGAGCGGATAGCGGGCGGCGTTTCCGGGAGCGGCGGGTCGCCACGTCGGACGCGACTCCCGATGGTGACTGGCGAGTCGCTGTTGCCGACCACACGACCGTCGTAGTCGTAGCGGTAGCGGTCAAACAGCAGGTTCAGGCCGGCGCTCGGACCGAGTTCCACCAGCGCGAGCGGCCCGTCGGCGGCGCTTGCCACCTGTGCGATGGCCGGGTAGAGGACCGCACTGCGCCGTACCGCGTTCGTCTGCGTGCGCCGGGTCCGCAGGAGCGGCCGGATGGCGTCGGCATGGTCGAGACAGAACTCGCGGAAGGCTGGAAAGCACCCGTCATCAGGGGCCCGAGATTCCGGAGAGATGCTCGGGTAGTACTCGGCGAGCCGATGGTCAGGATGCCGGTCGAGCAGGTAATGCACTGCGGCCAGCAGGAGGTGCGGGGCCTGGCGACCCTCGGGAACGGTCGCTGCGATGTTGAGGATATCGCTGTCTTCCGCCGCCTCGCGGCAGAGGTGAGCGTACAGCGGGGAGGAGTCGGTGGCCCACTCAGCCAGGTCCCGAAACTGTGCCTGAAGCGCTGACATATCCTCGTGGAGACAGCACAGTGGTATCAGTGTTCGCCTCCGGAGAGTCAGCGTTTAGGCCGCGCAACTGGTAGAGCAGGCAATGAGTCTGGACCGTCTGGAGGCCGTCGAGCGGGTCGAAGAAATCGTCGCCACAGTCGAGGACGAGACGATGCCGGTCCCGGTCCGGGAGGTGTGGGTGTACGGCGACGTAGCGCTCGGGCTGGACCCGGTCGAGCGGTTGGACGTGTACGTCACCAAAGACATTCTGTTCAAAGACGCGCCCGAGCGCGCCGAGGAGTTCCAGCGCAGTCACGGCGTCGACGGCGTCGGCAAGACCGTCCGGGCCGCGTGGGCCGACGAGCACCCCGAGTACATTCGCGCGAACGCCAACGGCCACGCCGCCCCCGAGAAGTGCCTCGCCGCCCACCTCCTGAACGACGACGAACCGGTCCATCTGGAAGTGTGTAACGCCTCCTTCGAGGACAACGTCACCCAGCGGCTCAAAGGGGCCAAGATGCGAAACGACTACGAGCAGATTCTGGACCCGCGCGGAGCCTGCCTGTGGCTCGACGGCGAACGGTCTCCCGACGCGTTCCAGAAGCTCCGGGACAACGAGTTCGTCTTCCCCACACTAACGCAGTCGCTGTCGATGCTCGGGATGGACGAGACGGAAGCCGGCGACGCTGCCGACGCGGTCAAAGAGTACCGGGCACAGCAGGAGGGAGCGACGGTTCGGGGCGACGTGGTGTAGGCAGTAGGCAGTCACGGCCGGCTTTGGCAGACCGATTACTGCAACCACGGGGTGTCGACTGTTGAAAACTGATGTCCGCAGGCGGGGCATTCGACGAGCCGCGAGCCGCTCCCGCCGTCGGCGACCGCAGTGAACCGGCGGCTCCAGGTCACGTGACGGCACTCCGGACAGCGGCGGACGAGCGGTGGTATCATGGGAAGGCGCGAATCGACACGTGTCGTTCGTAGCCGTTCGCCTTGCAAGGGTCTGTCGGCGGTCGACATCGCTCTGGGCGAGGTCACGGGCATGGACACAGTCCATGACAACTACAACGCGAGTTTGAGCGTACAGAAAGGATACATCCGCGCCGATCGGAGCGTCTCGTATGAACCGAACGAGACGCGAGACACTGGGGCTGGTCGGGGGCCTCGCGGCGACCGTCCTCGGCGGCTGTCTCGCTCCCGGGGCTGGCGGCGACGGCGGCGCGACGACGCCAACGCCGCGAAACGGCACCGACCAGGGCACACCGACCGACACCGAGAACGAAACCCCGACCCGGACGCCAAACAGACTCCCCGCTGGCGTCAAGCGGGTCGACGCGCCGCCGTACGACACTGAGGAGCCCAGGTGCTCGGGAGACGGGCAGAACGAGGACTACGACCCGCTGTACCTCTGTGCCAACATGCCGGCCGAGCCGTCGCTGGCGTTCGACCAGCGGCCGGCGCGGGGAACGGTGTTTCGCGAGGAAGGGCTACAGTTCTCTCCCGGCGACGACAGCGGCGGAAACGGCAAACAGCTCTATGCGACACTGTTGACCGGGCCCGACGATGTCGATCGACTCGACGACGAGAGGGACGAAATTCACGCGTTCGTTTCGGAGACGGACTTCGAGCGCCGGGCCGTCCTTGTCGTCCAGACCGGCTGGGGATCGGGGTCGATACTGCCCCATCTGAAACGCATCGAGGCGACCGACACCGGAATCCACGCCTTCGGCTGTTACACCCGACCCTGCGTCTACACCGCCGATTACACCGCCCGCACAACGGTGGCACGGTTCGAGCGCCCAGACGCACTTGACAGCGGCGTCGTCAGCCTGACCGTCGACCCGTCGACGCGGTACAACGTGGCGACGGGCGAGGACGTGGTAACAATCGACCAGTCGAACTGACCCCGTGTTCTTTGCGACCTGCCGGTGAAGCGACAGCTATGGCAGCCCTCCTGATTCGAACCCTCCACGTGCTCGCGATGGCGGCCCTCGTCGGCGGCACGACCGTTCTCTGGTACAGCTATCGGAGCGGCGCTATTGCCTCGCTCGCGCCCGCGCAACAGTTTGAGTGGCTGTTCTGGGGCGGTGTCGGCGTACTCGTGTTCACCGGCATCGGGAACCTCGGCGCGCTCGGGCCGCCGGGTCCCGGAACCGACTGGGGACGAACATTGCTGGCGAAACTCGCCATCGTCGTTGTCCTCATCGGCGGGTCGGTCGTCCGTACGCTTTTGCTCGTCCGAGCCAGTGACCGCGAGGGCACGTTCGACGACCTACCCCCGGCCATTCAGCAAACGCTCTCGCGGGCCTACGGCGCGACAGCGGCCGTCCTCTTGAGCATCGTCGTCCTCGCGGAGGTCCTCGCGCATGGGTGAGAACCAGCGTGAGCGGGAAGCTATGGCGGAACGAGCGAGTGAGACCAAGCCAGCGCGCGACGCCAGACAGCGTTCTACGCGACCGGTGTCACTCGTGACGTGGACGCTCGCCACGTTCGACACCGCCCTGTTCGTCCTGCTCGGCGTCCTCGCCGCCCACGCGAGCGGTGGCCTCGCCGACCTGCTCGCCGGGCTGAACACCCTCGTCGGCGTCGCCGTCTTCTGCTATCTCTGGGCGCTGTTCGTCCTGGCCGTTCGGTGGGTCCACAGCCGGGTGGCACTTGTGGATGTCCCGCTGCAAACCCTCGTCCTCCACGGAGTTGCGGCCGGGAGTGTCGCAGGCGTCGCGTTCTTGCTGGGACTGCTCGCGGTGGCACTCGTCCCAACAATACAGGGCGGCGGGGTCAGCCTCCAGACCGTGGTACTGGTCCTGCTCATCGGAGCCGGTGTCGCCGCTATCGTCGGCGGCGTCGTCGGCCTGCTCGCCAGCCTGCTGGATATCGCAGTCTACGGACTGGCAGGCTCTCTGCTGCCCGAAGCCGGGGGCGAGCGGGTCACGGAATCTCGCCGACGGTGACGAAGAACGGCACGGTCTCGTGGCGCTCGTAGGCCTCGTCCTGCATCTGCTCGACCACGTCGCGGCCCATCGACCGCCAGCGCTCCCGGAGCGCATCGTACTCGGCGGGCGTCGCCTCGCCGTTGAGAATCGTTTCGCGGTCGTGAGCCAGCCCGGTCCCGGTCGCCTTCCGCCGGGCGGCCTGCATCGCCGCGTCGTCGTAGGGTGGTTCGATTTGCTGCTCCTGGTCGTACTGTGTTGTCGAAACGACGGTCAGCTCCGCATCGCTGAACACGTCGGCGGCGTCACTACCGAGGGTCACGTCTGTCCGCACTCCATCGAGAAAAAGCCGGCGAGCGCGGCGGGCCAGCATGGGCTCCGCGTCGACGGTCGACTCAACGGTGACCGCAGCGTTGTTCGGCTCGATGGCAGCCACCCGGTCGGTGGCGACGCGGGCGAACTCCCGGACTGCGACCTCGGGGTCGGGGAGGTTGATGAGCAGCGCCTGGCACACAACCAGATCGAAGCTGTCGTCGTCGAAAGGGAGTTGCGTCGCGTCCCCACAGACGGTCGGGTCGCCGGCGGCGGCCAGCAGGTCCGTATCGGCGTCGAGGCCGACGACCGTGCCGTCGGTCTCCTCGCGGAGGACACGGGTCAGTTCGCCGGTCCCACAGCCCACGTCGAGGACGCGCTCGCACTCGCCCAACTGCAGGTCTGAGAGCGCCTCGCGGGAGTCGGTCCACATCCCCCGGCGGGTGGTTTCGAGGTAGTCGGCGGAGAACCTGCGCACAGTTCCTCAGAGTCGAGTCGCCCTCAAAAGTACCGCGGTCGAAGGGCCTTATTCGCCGCGTAGTTCCTTGACGCGCTCGATGTTCCAGGCGAAGCTCTTGCCGTTCTCGGTCGGCGTCTCAAGCACCAGCGGTACGTCGCGGATGGCGTCGTGGTTGACGAACGCGCGCATGCCGTCCTCGCCGATGTGGCCCTCACCGATGTGGGCGTGTTCGTCCTTGTTCGTCCCGCACTCGTGTTTCGAGTCGTTGAGGTGGACACAGGCGAGGTCCTCAACACCGACGACCTCGTCGAACTCCGCGAGCGTCTCGTCGACGGCCTCGGGTGTCGAGAGGTCGTAGCCCGCGGCGAACATATGGGCCGTGTCGAGACAGAACTCGATATCCTGGTCCGTGCGTTCACGGACCGTCGCCAGATGCTCGAACTGGCCGCCGAGTTTCGTCCCGCTACCCGCATCAGACTCGACCAGCACCGTGACGCCCTCGGGGATGTCGAGGTCGTCCAGCACGCTCGCGGCGTTGTCGAGGCCACCGTCGACACCCGCGCCGGTGTGGGCGCCGAGGTGGACGTTGACGTACTCGATGCCCAATTTCGCGGCGGCGTCGACCTCCTTCTGCATGGAGTCCAGTGACTTCTCCCGGAGGTCGTCTTTGGGCGTACAGAGATTGACCAGATACGACGAGTGGATGACCCACGGGCCGACGCCGTGGTCGGCTGCGAGGTCGCGGAACTGCTCGGCCTCGTCGTCGTCGATGTTCGGGTCCTGCCAGACCTGCGGCGAATGGGAGAATATCTGCCCGCAGTTACCGCTGTACTCGACCTGCTCCTCGACGGCGTTGTAGACGCCGCCGGCGATAGAGGTGTGTGCCCCGACTCGTACCATGCACACCGGTCAGTGATGCCCGACAAAAGAGGTTCCGGAGTCAGAGCCACTCGCGGGCGGGCGGAATCACGCCGAGACTCGACGTAACGAGGTAGACGCCAAAGCCGATGAAAACGGCGGAGACGAGCAACGAAATCGGTGTTACATCTGCAAGCAGTGCGGACACGCCGGTAGCAATCAGGACGATTCCGATGCCGACCAGCATGAGCGTCCCGAGCGCGCCGAGCACCGCGTCCTCGGCTGCGACACGGACAATCGCGTACAGTTCTTCCTCAGAAAGCGCTGCGACGGTGCCGTCAGTTGCTGGAGGGTCGGTGGAGGTGTCGACAGGGTCGTCATCAGCGGGGGACGAGACCATACCACCGCTTGGCCGGGATGTCACAAAACGGTGACGTAGGGCTGTTGTCACGACCGGTGGCCAGTCCATCCCTGTAGCCCCGTCATTGCAGACGTACGGTCCGCAGTGGCGTGACTGTATAGTCTTATCAATAGCCAACTAAACAGAGTGAAAGGAGTTCGATGGACCAGTAACCGACTTATAGCAACACACCTAATTTAGTAATAGCCAGATGACCGAATCACAGGCCGCAGTCGCGGACACACGCGAGTTCGAGTTCGTCTTGCAGTTCGACGCAGGAGCTGATAAGCTGATGGACGTGTTTCGGCAACACGAGAGCCTCTCTGTGTGGTCCTCGGCCATCTTCGTCGGTGACGACCATATGTGGCGACTCGACCACGCGAAAGGGACGCCGGAGGCCCTGAACGCGTTCGACGAGGTCTTTCTGGACGAAGACCGCTGTAACGAGTGTTTCGACGTCGTGAGCTGTGAGACGACGCGAACCTACCACATGCTGGACCGCGGGGAGTCGTCACGGACAGTGTACACGTTGCGTCGTGAACTCAGCGGCTGTCAGTCGCTGCCGAGTTTCCTGCACCGGCACGTCAGCGAAGGCACTATCTTCGAATCCCGACGGACGGGCAACGAGTACCGCTGGCGCGTTCTCTATCCGGGGTCCAACCCCATCGGCGAGGTGTACGACAAAATCGAATCGAGCCTCCGCGATGGCGTCACACTCTCAGTGTCCCATATCACCAGTGCCGGAAACTGGAAGGCCACCGAGCGAGTCGCAACGAACTTCTCGCCCCAGCAGTGGCGGGTGCTCAAGGCCGCCGTGACCCACGGCTACTACGAGCGACCGCGGGAAGTCTCTGTCAAGGACCTCGCATCGATACTTGACGAGCCCCGGTCGACCGTGCAGTACCAGCTCCGGACTGCCGAGGACCGCATCGTCTCGCAGTTCGTCGAGGAAACCCTCTGAGAGCGGATTGCGCGAGCAGAAACGCTACTCGCTGGGACCCTATTCGAGGTCGAAGCGGTCGAGGCGCATCACCTTGTGCCACGCGTCGACGAAGTCATCGACGAGTTCGGCCTCGGCGCCGTCAGCGCCGTAGACTTCCGCAATGGCGCGCAGGCGAGAGTGTGACCCGAAGATCAGGTCGACGCGGGACGCCGCCCACGTCTGTTCGCCCGTTTCTCGGTCGTACCCCTCGAAGACATCTTTCGACTCCGAGACGGGCTCCCACTCTGTATCCATACCGAGAACGACCTCGAAGAAGTCGTTTGTCAACGTTCCCGGTTCGTCGGTGAACACGCCAAGGTCGGAGTCCTGATACGTCGCACCCAGCGAGCGGAGCCCGCCAACCAGCACGGTCATCTCCTCTGGAGTCAGGTCCAGCAGGTCCGCTCTGTCCACGAGTAGCTCTTCGGCCGGCACGTCAACGTCGTCACGGGCGTAGTTCCGGAACCCATCGGCCCTCGGCTTGAGCGCCTCGAAGGAATCGACATCGGTCTGTTCCGGCGTCGCGTCTGTCCGGCCCGGTTCAAACGGCACCGTCACATCGTAGCCGGCGTCGGCCGCCGCCTGCTCGACGGCCGCGTTGCCGCCCAGCACAATCAGGTCTGCGAGCGAGACACGCGTGCCATCGGTCCGGGCGCTATTGAATTCCGCCTGAATCTCTTCGAGCGTGGCGAGGACCGTTTCGAGTTGGGCCGGTTCGTTGACCTCCCAGTTTTTCTGGGGTTCGAGTCGGATGCGTGCCCCGTTCGCGCCGCCGCGCTTGTCGCTGTCGCGGTAGGTCGATGCCGACGCCCAGGCAGTCTTCACGAGCTGGGAAACAGTGAGGTCCGTTTCGAGGATGTCCGTCTTGAGCTCGGCGACTTCCTCGTCCCCGATCAGGTCGTGGTCGACATCGGGTACGGGGTCCTGCCAGATCATCTCTTCGTCGGGGGCGTCCGGACCGAGGAACCGCTCGGGCGGGCCCATGTCCCGATGGATCAGTTTGTACCACGCCCGCGCGAAGTTGATGCCGAACTCCATCGGGTTCTCCTGGAATCGCTCCATCACCTCGCGGTAGTCCGGGTCCCGCTTGAGCGCGATATCGGTCGTGAGCATCATCGGCGTCTGCTTTTCCGATGGGTCATGGGCATCTGGGACTGTATTCGCAAGTGCCTCGTCCGTCGGCGTCCACTGCCACGCCCCGCCGGGTCCTTTCTCGGGTTCCCACTCGTAGTCGAGGAGATTGTCGATGTAGCCGTTGTCCCACTCTATCGGTGCCTGCGTCCAGGGGCCTTCGATACCACTGGTGATTGTATCGCCGGCCTTCCCGGAGCCGTAGCCGTTCTCCCAGCCCAGCCCCATCTGTTCGATTGGCGCGTCCTCGGGAACGTCGCCGAGGTTCTCCTCGGGGTCGTCGGCACCGTGGACCTTCCCGAACGTGTGGCCGCCAGCGATGAGTGCCGCCGTTTCCTCGTCGTTCATCGCCATCCGACCGAACGACTCGCGGATATTTTCCGCGGACGCGAGCGGGTCCGGGTTGCCGTTTGGCCCCTCTGGGTCCACGTAAATCAGCCCCATCACCGCAGCACCCAGAGGCTCTTTGAGTTCGCCGTCGTCAGTACGCCGCTCGGACTGATGGGCTTCCATCTCGTCTTCGGGCCCCCAGTCGACTGCTTCGTCGGGTTCGAACGCATCTTCGCGCCCGCCGGCCCAGCCGAACGTCTTGAGCCCCATCGATTCGATGGCGTGGTTGCCAGCCAGCACGATCAGGTCGGCCCACGAGAGCTTGCGGCCGTACTTCTTTTTGATTGGCCAGAGCAACCGACGCGCCTTATCCAGGTTCGCGTTGTCCGGCCAGCTATTGAGCGGTGCAAAGCGCTGGCGGCCACCGGACGCACCACCGCGGCCGTCGGTGGTGCGGTATGTCCCGGCGCTGTGCCAGGCCATCCGAATGAACAGCGGCCCGTAGTGGCCGTAGTCAGCCGGCCACCAGTCCTGTGACGATGTCATCAGCTCTTCGAGGTCAGCTTTCACCGCGTCGAGGTCGAGTTCCTGAAATTCTTCAGCGTAGTCGAACCCTGTCCCCCGCGGGTCAGCGTCACGCGCGTTCTGGTCGAGAATATCTAGACGCAGCTGGTTTGGCGACCAATCTTGGTCTCGTTTAGCCATCAACGAACACTTGCTGGGTGAAGGCATTAGCACTGTTTTTAGCATTAGACAAGATCTTGCCAGCGTACGATTCGATTGGGGTTCTTGCACTGAGAGAGTTAGTCCAGTATACCGCTCCCAAAGCGCTCAAAACGTAATTAAGCGAAACCTGCGAGCCGCCGTTCACTGCTGAGATCTCCAAATAGCTCTCCGTGGGCCGCCCAAAGTGTTAGCGTATGCTAGCTTCTGCTGCACGGTTCGACCGTCCAGTGAGAGTTATAAAGCGACTTTGATACGATGGCCAATTCGTTTCACGACGTGGCCTCACCTCGTGACTACGGCAACGGAGTCAGCGGACTCGTCGCTGTGGAACCACAACCCCCGACCGTTCCGGAGTGGTATCATGGGGACCGTCGAATCCACTCGTCTGCGTCAAACTTCTCTTTCGCGTGCTCGCGTGCGCGTGCCAGTTCGTCGTCCGTCCACGAGCCCTCGGTCGCGTCGACCCACTCGGCCAGCGTCGAGCGGAGCGTCTCGACAGCCTCGGCACGGTCGATGTCGGCGTATTCGTCTATCGCTCCGACGCGCTCGGTGAACCGCTCCGAGTCGGGGTCGGCAGTGAAACAGCCGCAGTGGCGGTCGGGGCGCAGCGAGACGGACAGGGAGCCGTGCTGGATGACGGCGTCTTTCTGGCGGTACTGGGCATTCCCGCTGAGTTTGCGGCCATCGGGGCCGACGATATCGTGGGCCGGATGGAGTTGCCGCAGGTAACAGGCCGGCTGGTGGACCGCCGACCGCTCGTCTTCGGCAAACGACGCGTCGACGCCCATGCGCTCGAACGCGTCCAAAACGGGCTCACAGAACTGCTCGTAACACGCCATCAGATCGCCCGGCACGGCGTCGGCCGGCGCGATGATGCCATAGGAGATGTCCGCCACGCTGTCGTGGTAGATCGCGCCGCCACCGGTGGGCCGTCGCGTTACACCAACGTCCTCGCGCTTGCAGAACTCCCAGTCGATGGTGTCGGGGTCCTGCCCGTAGCCCAGCGACAGCGTATCGGGCCAGGTGTACACTCGCACCGTTGCCGGACCGCCCGCGGCGACGGTTTCGGCAGCGGCCGCTTCCAGCGCCATCGTCATCGGTCCGGGTCGTGTTTCCTCGCCGATGACGCGCCACTCCAGGTCGGCCAGTGACATACCCGGGCTTCGTGACGCGATGCGATATGAATTGCGGGCTAGCAGCGGGTGGAATGACTGACGGGGTCGTTGTTTATGCAAAGAGCCAGAAAGCCCCGGCCGGCTGAACTCGGGGGACTCGCTGCGCTCCTTGTCACTCCCTCCGGTCGTTCCTGTGGTGCTTACATCGCCCGCCTTCGTCCAACCGCCCACCGGGAGACCTGCGGTCTCCCGAGCAGTCGGCGCACAGCGCCGACAACGCCCCTTTCAGTCCCGCCCAGCATTCTTTGTCCAACCGGCTACGGGTGGGACTGAAAGGGGCCGCTCGCTCGACGTTCGAGGCGATGCAAGCACTGACGAGCAACGTTGAGGAGCGAGGAAGCGCGCAGCGAGTCGCAGGAGTCGAGCGGGGGCTTTCTGGCTGTACAAACACCCGTTACCAATCACGAGAGCGACAGAAGTGGGTCCTAGCCCTGAACGTTCCCGCACTCGGTACAGGTCAGTTCGAACCGACCGTCGGCGAGGGCGACGCTCTGGGTGGTTTCCGTGTCGCACTCTGGACAGTGCGCTCTCGATTCGATGGCGTCCCAGTCGTGGGTCGCGCCGGGCGCGCCAAAGGCCCAGCCGATGACGCGCTCGTCGCCGGAGTTGTACCCTTCCTGAAACTCGCCGGGCTCGAAGCGAATCAGTTCGCCGCCCGAAACATCGACTTCCTCGCGGTCGAGGCCGACCTCGAAGGTGGTCTGTCCCTGTTCGATGTAGAACACCTCTTCCTGGTCGTGGTGGCGATGGAGGCTCCCCGAGAAGGAGTCGCCGGGTTCGAGTTCGAAGTAGTTTGCCGCGAAATGCTCGGTCCCGAGTGTCCGGGAGACAGGCTTGCGGATGTCGTGTACCTGCATCGGATTCCGTTCAACCGGTACGTCGTCGATAGTTACTGTGTTCATGGTCGGTGTTGTCCTGAGTCGGGCTACCGCTGGCCCCTGTGATGCGTTCGCAATCCAGCATTAGAAGGCACTGTTCCGGAGTTTATAGTTTTTCGGGACAGCATACGGTGGGCAACCGCTCCGACAGTTCCCGGGCAGAACGGACTACGCCGTCGATGCGGGACGCTGTTCGAGTATGTCAGCCATCACGCGGGCCTCAGCTTTCCGGAGGTGTTCAGCGGCAGTTCCGGGTGCACAGCCGAGTTCATCGGCGACATCGTCGACGCCGCCTTCGCGAGTGTCGCCGTAGTACCCACAGTCGACGGCGGCGGCGACGGCCTCGAACTGCCGGTCGGTGAGCGCCGCGCCGGTGTCGAGCCGCCGGCTGTCGTACTCCCCCACCTCCCGAACGTCGACGGAGACGCCGTCTGGCACCGTCTCGACTGCCTGCTGGACCGTCCCGCCCGGACCGACCAGCGTGAGTCCGACAGTGCCATCGGTGCGGTATGCGACCGGCGAGACGATGACTAGACCGGCCCGCGTGAGGGCGTCGACGAGGTCGTGACCGGTCGCCGACGGCGAATCCTGTACGTAGAGGAAGAACGTCTCGTCGGGACACGTCGAGATAGCATATTCCCGGACGGTTTCGGCCTGTTCCAGCGCCGCTCGGTAGGGCTCCGGCGGGAAGCCGTCGACGTGAAACAGCAGCGTCTGGAGGTCGGAACCGATGTCGTTGCCCCGGAGGAGATAGCTCGCCTCGTAGCCGTCGTGCTCAACGACGAACTGGTGCATCGAGTGGCGGACCTCAGGGGCCATCCACAGCGAGAGCGTGACGTATTTCATACCTGGCTGTTCCAAGCAGTATTTAAAATAACCTCGGGCATGAGGGGACAGGTCGAGGGACACAAACGCCGAACGCACGGTCACGGAGATGGCCCAGACAGTCCACCGAACCGACGATGTCCATCCGCTTATCGAGCCGATCGCCGACCACATCCTTTCCACCGAACGCCACGAGAACGCCCCGGCTGCTGTCATCCGTGCTGACGAGGTCCAGACCGTCCTCTCGACGCTTCGAACCGAGGCCGGTCTGGACCACTGCGCCTGCGTCACAGCCCAGGAGTACGCCGACCGGTTCGAGACGATCTATCACCTGCGACGCTACGCCGACCCGACACAGGAACTCTCGGTCGTCGTCCCGACGGCCAGAGAGTCGCCGACCAGCGAGTCAGCCGTGCCCGTGTATCCGACGGCAGCGTGGCACGAGCGGGAGGCGTACGATTTGGTCGGTATCGAGTACGAAGACCATCCCGACCTCCGGCGGATTCTCCTGCCCGAGACCTGGCAGGGCCACCCACTGAGCCGGGACTACAATCAAGACCAGCCACAAATCGTCTCCTTCCGCGAACACGAGCGCCTGCTCGAAGACCACCGTGCGGGACCGGAGACGATGCACATCAACATGGGACCACACCATCCCTCGACACACGGCGTCTTGCACTTGAACGTCCAGCTCGATGGCGAGCAGGTAGCGGCCGTCGACCCTGACATCGGCTACATCCATCGCTGTGAAGAACAGATGTGCCAGCAGGGGGCCTACCGCCACCAGATCATGCCCTACCCGGACCGTTGGGACTGGGGCGGGGCCGGGCTGCTGAACGAGTGGGCGTACGCCCGTGCGGCCGAGGCCCTCGCCGACATCGAGGTGCCGGCGTATGCCCAGGTCATCCGGACGATGGGCGGCGAACTCTCGCGAATTCTCTCGCACATGCTTGCGGTCGCGACCTACGCGCTCGACGTGGTCGGGGAGTTCACCGCCACCTTCCAGTGGGGGGTCCGGGACCGCGAACTCGTTCAGGATATCCTCGAAGACCTCACCGGCCAGCGGCTGATGTTCAACTACTTGCGGCTGGGTGGTGTCGCCTGGGACTTGCCCGAACCTCGCGAGGCGTTCTTCGAGAAGATACGTGCGTTCCTCGACGATCTGCCCCATAAGCTCACTGAGTACCACGACATGCTCACCAGCAACGAGGTCCTCCAGCTACGGACGATTGACACGGGCCACCTCTCGGCCGAGACCGCGAAGGCCTACGGCTGTACCGGCCCGGTCGCCCGAGCGTCCGGCGTCGACTACGACCTTCGTCGGGACGACCCATACGGCTACTACGACGAACTTGACTGGTCGGTCGTCACCGAACAGGGCGGCGACAACTTCTCGCGCCTGCTCGTGCGCCTGCGCGAAGTAGAGGAATCGGCGAAGATTATCGGCCAGTGCGTCGACCTGCTGGAGGACTGGCCCGAGGACGACCGCGAGATACAGGCAAACGTCCCCCGCACGCTCCGGCCAGACCCTGACACCGAAATCTACCGCGCCGTCGAGGCCGCGAAAGGCGAACTTGGCATCTACATCCGTTCTGATGGGACGGAGACGCCGGCGCGGTTCAAGATTCGCGGCCCCTCCTTCTCACACGTGCAGGCACTGTCCGAGATGGCTCGCGGTGAATACGTGCCAGACCTCGTCGCGACAATCGGCAGTCTGGACACAATCATGGGCGAGGTCGACCGATAGGCCGGCACCCATCTGCGACGACCACAGCCAGTGAGTTTTGTACGCCGGGCACGTACGACCGATGATGACTGAACAAGCGACATTCGCGGGCGGTTGCTTCTGGTGTACGGAATCGGTGTTCAAGCAGATCAACGGGGTGACCGATGTGGTTTCGGGCTATGCCGGCGGCCACGTCGCTGACCCCAGCTACGAGGCGGTCTGCCGCGAGGAAACGGGCCATGCCGAGTGCGTACAGCTCACCTACGACCCCGAGGAGGTGAGCTACGAAGACCTGCTCGCGGTCCACTTCACAACGCATACCCCGACGACGAAAGACCGGGAAGGCAACGACGTTGGCACGCAGTACCGCTCGGCCGTGTTCTACCACGACGAGGCTCAGCGCGAAACCGTCGAAGCCCTCATCGAGGAGATAGAGCCGGGCTACGACAGCGATATCGTCACCGAAGTCGAGCCGCTGGAGACGTTCTATCCTGCCGAGGAGTATCATCAGGACTACTTCGAGAAGAACCCGGACCAGAGCTACTGTCAGTTGACCATCCCGCCGAAAATCGAGAAGCTCGAAGAGACGCACGAGGAGCTCCTGCGGGCTGACTAGCGCGAGTAAATCAGTTGGAATAAAACATATGTTTATCCAATCCATATCCTACATTGCTGTCGCGTACCTACGACAGCCCATCCACAGACATCTGGTGCTGGATGGTGGTCGCCGGCACACACACCGGCGACTGTTCCCAACCACTGACGATATTGTTGAGCCGAAAGCGCTGTCTGTCTCTGACAGAACAGGTCAGTCGCCGGGGTGTCCCGCGTGAATATCCAAGCGATAATACTCGGTGCTCACGGGTTCGTCGCTGTCGTACTTGTCGGGTTTGGTGTTCTCGCCGCCGCGAGCGGCGACCTCATTCAGTTCGCGTTGCTGACTGCTATCGGAGTCATGGTGGGTCTGCTCGGGCGGTCAGTCAGTCGGTTGGCTAACCAACTGTGACGGCATCAATGCTAAACGGGCGCGGCCACTATACACGAACCAACTGAAACATATGTCGGGCACAGACAGGGGTATCTACTGATGGGGTTCAACAGACAGGACCGGCTGCCGATGGCCGCCGCAGTCGTCGTCATTGCAGTGTCGAACATCGTCGGTTTCGCTCTTACACTTCCCGTGTATGTGACGATTTTAGCCACCCCGCTTGCGCTACTGGTGTTCGGGGTCGTTCGGTACGTGCTGTACGGCAGTGCAGTGCCAGACGTGCTGGCATCGGGCTAATGGTCCAGAACCTCGAACTCACGATCAGCGTCGACGAAGCGAACGAGGGCATCGCAGTGCCGACAACGGTCGGGACACGTCTCGGGCTGGGTGGCAACGGCGCAGTACTCATCCGAAAGCAGCGCGGGCAGGTGCAGGCCGCGACCGTACGGCAAGCGGATTCAGTTCCGGCGGAGACGGCCCGTGTCGGTCCACAGACCGCCGAGACGCTCGGGCTTCGCGACGGGGATCGGGTCACCGTGGAGGCGGCTGACCCGGCGGTCGCGACACATATCAGCGTCGCGCCGGTCCCGCAACTGTCAATCCGGGGCGGTGAAGGGCTTGTCAGGGACGCGGTCGGTGATCGCCCTCTGCTGGACGGCGACACCATCACCGTCTCGTTGTTCGACGGGTCGCTAACGGTACCAGTGCGTGTGGTATCGACACAGCCGGCAGGGCCTGTCACCCTCGTGGATGACACCGTGATCGAGATTACTGATGGGCCAGCTCCGAGGCGGTCAAACAGTGGCCTCGACCCGCTTGCCGAGACGGCTGTCGGCGGGTATGCCGACACAGTTGCAACGCTAGAAACTGCCGTTTCAACGGCGTTGCTGGCGTCCGACGACGTTCCCGGAAGCGTTCGAAACCGCGCCGGCGTATTGCTCGTCGGTGCCCACGGGGTCGGGAAGACACACCTTCTGCAACACGTGGCTTGGCTCGTGAACGCGACGATACACTCTGTTGATGCTGGGCGCCTGCTCTCACTGGACCAAGACGGAGCAAGAGCGTATCTCGACGATGTCGCACGGGCTGCACAGGGAAGTGAACGCGGGATCGTCCACATCGATGGGCTCGATACGGTGTCGGCTGACGGCGGTGATAAAACGCGGCTGCTGTTGCGCCAGTGGCTCGACGGTATCTCAACGCTCGACGGCGTCGCCGCTGTCGGCGAAGCGACCAGCGAGGACGACGTCCCCGTTGATATCGTGCAGGCGACACGGTTGTCTCGGACGGTTACCGTGACGGAGCCGAGTCGCCGGGACCGGGCCGAGATTCTGAAGACAGTCGCCACTGGAGCGATGGTGAGCGCAGAGGCGGATCTCAAAGCGACCGGAGAACAGGCGTTTGGCTACGTTGCGGCGGACATCGTCGCGCTCTGGCTACACGCGGTGGAAGCGGCAGTTGCTCGAGACGGCGCTGGCGGCGATCCGGTGGTCGTCTCAGCAGCGGACCTCGAAGCGGCCCGCGACGCAGTCGAACCGAGTGGTATCCGTGGCACAGTACCGGAGATTCCGTCGACATCTTTCAGCGACATCGGCGGTCTCGACGGGCCAAAGCGCGAGCTCATCCGGGCCGTCAACTGGCCGCTGACGAAGCCAGACCTGTTTGACTCGCTGGACATCGACCCCCCAGCCGGGGTGTTGCTGTATGGGCCGCCGGGGACAGGGAAAACGATGCTCGCGCGAGCAGTCGCGTCGACAAGCGACGCGAACTTTATCCCGGTCAACGGGCCGGAACTGATGAACAAGTACGTCGGCGAGAGCGAGCGGGCAGTCAGGCGAGTGTTCGACCAGGCGCGGTCGAACGCCCCCTCGATCGTGTTTTTCGATGAGATCGACGCGCTGGGTACGACACGAAGCGACGACAACGACTCCGGCGCGAGCGCCCGAACGGTGTCACAGTTGCTCACAGAACTGGACGGGATCGAAGGTCGGGAAGGAGTGACGGTTATCGCGACGACGAACAGACGCGACCGGTTGGACGACGCGCTGCTCCGGACGGGGCGTTTCGACCGTATCGTCGAGGTCTCGCTTCCCGACGCGGCCGACCGAGCCGAGATATTCGACACGCATATCGGTGACAGGATAACCGGGCAGGTAGACCTCGAAGCGTTCGCCGCACGCACGGCCGGATACAGCGGCAGCGACATCGCTGCAGTCGTCAGAGAGGCGGGACTGCTTGCCATCGAAGAACACCTCAGGGCCCAGGGCGACAGCGACCGGTCGCGCAAGCCGGTCAGCCTTCGGGAGTCACACCTCGAAAAAGCCCTGCAATCCGTCGAATCGTCCGGGGCGGATCAGGCAGGCGAAACCGGCCACCGGAGCTAATCAAGCGTCCGCTGTCGGTGAAGCGTCAGAACGGAGATAACGACGCCAGCAAGTGCAACTGCCTCTATTGCGAGCACCAGCCAGAACGCCGGCCGGAACGCCAGTCCAAACGACCGGAACACTGGGAGGATGAACAATCCCACGACTGCGAGTCCGGCCGAGAGAATGAGTCCCGTTAGTGATCGAACACTTAGTTCCTTCGGCGTCGTTGGCTCCTCACTCATGTGCGTATCAAACGTACGTATCGTTGGTGCGGCGTATAAAAAAGTCGATGAGTGCTGGATGTCCGCTAGTCAGCGGCTTCAGCGGACGGCGTCGGGGCGGAGTCGCCACCGACGATTGCGCGACTGCGCAGCAGGATGAATCCGAACCCGATCTTCGCGGTCAGGTCCAGAATCATGAACAGCAGGGTTTCGCCGAACAGGCCGACGAGTCCGAGTCCCTCGGTCCCAACAAGCCACGCGACGGGGTAGATGGCCCACGCGACGAGGATGATGTTTCGAAGGACGTTGAACGTCGACTGTGCTTCTTCGCTGGCATCGCTCGCGGCCTCGCCGACAACGACGACGAGGTAGTACAGGACGAACAGCATCGCGATGGTGCTGATAGTCCAGAAGGCGTACCGGGCCACAGGCACCTTCATCAGCGTCGCGGCGAGGCCGGTAACGATCATGAAGGCGTCGATGGTGATGAGCGACGCCATGTCGCGGTTGCTTGCGCCGGCCAGGAGGCCGATATCAAGCAACAACAGCGGCGTCGTGAACAGCCAGTCAGCGTATCGCGCCCAGTATACGTCGATGACCCGTCCGTTGACGAGTTCGACCTCCGTCAGGCCGAACCCGAAGAACATCGACAGGTACGACGACGCGGCGATACCTGCGATAAGGATGGTGATGACGTAGAACTCCTCCTGCTCGGGGTCCTGAACGTCCCATCCTTTGGCCATGAAGTACACCATACCCAGTAACATCCCGACCGTGCCGAGTGCGAGCCAGATTCCTTCGCCCTCTACACCGAGACTTGACACCTGGAGTGGCAACATCACATCAACAATAAAGGCTGGACATAAAAAACAGCACCCCCAAATTGATACGTGTATGAACGATAATTATCACTTTTGCTGGGACAGTTGAGTACTGTGCTCAGGGTAAGCAGGGATAGTAATGTATATTCGGCGTCTGCGGGGAAGTGCTGACACACCATAGCAATAGTTTACATAGTGACTAGTCATCTCAGAGTGAGCGATAGCTGACGGAAAATACGTCGTGATTAGATAGGTTTTTAAACGCGCGCACGCGAGCGCGACAGATAACAAATGTACTGGGTTATGAGCGAGCGGAAATCCGCCGATATCCCGCTGAATTGGCAGTAACTTAAAACATATGTCCGGCCTATATTACCATATGTCGGATGAGGCCGAGGCTACAGAAAGCGAGGCAGAGTCAGAGGAGTCAGCTACTTCGCAAGCCGAAACCGAGACAGAGGCGGTCCTTGATGCAGATGCAGCGGCTGCGACACAGTCTACAGCGGAATTGCGGGAGGTTATCGATGAGCAGCAAGAGCAGATAGAAGAACTCGAAGACTTGCTCCTGGACCTCTCAACGCGGGTTGCAGACGGGAACTCTATGGGAGTCTGTCCTGACTGTCACGGGCCAGTCATCAAGGTCAGTCCATGGTTCCGCTCAGCGAAGATCAAGTGCACCGACTGCGGGCGCGTGTTCCACGAGTACTGAACTGGTGCAGGCCGGGGCGACGGACCGGACCTCGTCCGCACCCTGCGTCAAGAGGGGACACTGAAATGCCGGTGGGTCGTAACAGTGCTGTGAGCTTCGAGTATACGACTACAGTCGAGGTCCGGTACACGGACATCGACACGTACGGCCACGTCAACAACGCGACGTATGCGACCTACTTCGAGGAGGCTCGCATCGACTACCTGCACGACGTGGTCAACTGTGGCGAAGCGCTACTCTCGGGCAGCGAGTCGGGCACCGGAATGGTCATCGCGAACCTCGAAGTCGATTACATCCAGCCGGTCCAGATCAGTGACTCAGTCGCCGTTGCCGTCCGGGTTCCACGTCTGGGTGAGAAGAGCTTCCCCTTCGAGTATGAGGTCCGGACCGAAGATGGGGTTGCTGCGACCGGGGAAACAACCGTCGTCACATACGATCGCGACACGGAATCCTCGCGCCCGATTCCCGAAGACTGGCGGGACGCGATCACGAAATTCGAGGGGCTGTAGCCACAGCCGATAGCGAGAACCATCCATTTTGCTCCGTCCAACGTAGAAACCGTCGGGCCGACCGGTGGTTTTACTTTTTATCCAGATGTTGTACTGAAAACATATGGAATACAGTACCGACCTCGGACGGCGCGTCCTCCTCACCCTCGCGGGCGTCGCACTCCTCCTCGTGGTCGGGCTCGTCCTGTCCCAGTTCCTTCCGACGCTCGTGTTTACCGTCTTTCTGTACTATGCCAGCCGACCGATTTATCGACGGCTCGGACGGCTTCCGCTGCCCAAGTCGTTCCTGAAGCGGGCCGTCCCCTACCAGAAGCAGGTCCATGCGGCCGCCACGATTTTCTTCTTTCTGTTGCCGTTTGTGGTTCTGGTCGGCTACACGCTCGTCCTCGTTATCCCTGAGCTACAGTCGTTCTTCGGCGAGGGTGGCATAGGTGCGGCGTACCTCTCACAGTTTCAGGAGCTGCAGGGTGGCTCGCCGCCGGGACCGCTCGCTGACCTCGGCTTCTCAGAGGTGCTGGCAATGGGGCCGGCTGAGGTGATCGACCTGTTGCGAAACGCGACAGTCCAGTCGTGGCTGGGACGAGTCTCCGATACGCTCATTGGATCGTTGAGTCTGCTCACGTCGCTACTGCTTCGCGTGTTCATCATGTTCGCTGGAACGTACTACCTGCTTACCGACGGACCGCGGCTTGTCGGCTGGTTTCACGACACCTTCGACGGGTCGGGAGTCCTTCGCGAGTACGCGGCGGCAGTCGACGAGGAACTGTCTTCAATTCTCTTCGGAAACATCCTGAACGCACTGGTGACCGGCGTCATCGGGATTTTCGTGTTCTCGCTGTACAATCTGGTCGCTCCCGGCTCAGTACAGATTCCGTTTGCGCCACTTGTCGGCGCACTCACCGGCATCGGCAGCCTCATTCCCGTGGTCGGGATGAAAATCGTCTACCTGCCCGTCGCTGTGCTGCTTGCGGTCTCCGCGGTCGTCACGGGGCAGACGGCGGCCCTGGCCTGGGTTGCCCTCTTCCTCGTGGTCACACTGGTCGTCGTCGACACTATCCCGGATTTCCTGATTCGGCCGTACGTCAGTGGCGACCTGACCCACGTCGGCCTGTTGATGTTCGCGTACATCCTCGGTCCCATCGCCTTTGGCTTCTACGGCATCTTTCTGGGTCCGATGCTGCTGGTCCTTGCTGCCCAGTTCTTCCGGATTATTGTCCCCTACATCATTACGGGCACAGTCGAAACGACACAGACGTCGCTCTCCGAATACGACTCCGGGGAGTCGTAACTGCTACCCGTTCCTGAGTCGGGCGCTGGCAGTCCCGAAGTCGAGACAGCGACTGTCTACCGACGAGTCGATTCGGTCGAGCCACCGTAGCTCCATCACCGAGAGGCGGTAGTGACACGTCGATGGCTCGGCCTGTTGCCAGTAGAGGTACCGGACGTCAGGTACTGGTTCGGCCTCGTCGTATGCCGCTGGGAGGTCGTGGGTTTCGAGATCTGACATCGGTTCCGGGCCCGGTGTCTCGACGGGTGTGAAGATAACGCCGACGCTACCGAGGAAGACGACATTCACAACGAGGACCAGCGCAAGGATGGCGCTGAGATACTGTGTCTGTTGCCGGTCCCGAAACACTGTCGCAACCATCCCGAGACCGATTGCGACGAACGCAAGCCCCGGAATGAGGTCTGTGTAGCCACCGGTCTCGAAATCAACGAACAGTATCAGAAACACAAACCACGCTGCGCCGACCGGAATCCACCATTCGGTGCGTCCGACAACACCGTCAGTACCAGTGAAACAGTGTCGAGCGGTGTGAGCGAGGCCAAGTCCACCAAGCACGACGAACAGTGACGTCCATTTGAAGTGGACAACACCGGCCACAAACCGAGCGAGCAACGACGCGTGTTCCTCCGTCTGTAACGGGACGAGGAAAACCTGAACGACCATCTCCGAGGCCGAATGCCACAGGAGAAACACCGGCAGCAACATGACGATGGTAAAACCGAGGCCACCGGCGACGACACGCTCAAGCGCCCGCATGTCGCGCCGCTGGACCGCTAAACCGACCACAATCAGCGGGAAGATGGCTCCTGCCTGCCAGTATCCCACGCTGGCTGCCGCAGCCACACCGCTCAGTGCCGGGTAGCCACGCGTGTACAGATATATCGCCAGTAGCCCACAGAGAACGAGAAGATATTTGGTTTTGAACCCATACGCCGGACGGACAGCAAACCCCGGCAACAGGAACATCGACAGACCAGCCAGCGGCGCAACGATATCGTCGCCAGTGATGTCGTAGACGAGCATCACAACGAGTGCAACGATTGCACACACCGCGCCGCTCATCAGCACCACGCTGAGGAGGTGGAGGCGATACATATCGCCGCCAGATAGCAACGCCAGTACCCCAGTCGTCTCGTAGGACAGCGGCAACTTCGGTTCCCAGGCATCGACGTACAACCGGCCACCATGTGTCAGATACCAGCCGAGATGCTCGAAGATTCCAGCATCGGGTGCCATGGGTGGTCGAGTAGAATCGAGTGTGATTGTCACGAAAAAGTACAACTGTGTGCCAACGGCGAACAGCACTGGAAACGCGAGCCGTCTATCGTGGGGTCGAAGAGCAAGCGAACGAAGCAGATCCCTGAGCTGGTCTTTGTTTCGTCTGCTCACACGGTTTGTTTGTGTTCAGGTGAGCAAAAGTATAGACTAATTTAGAACATGTGCAGTAGCTGAAAGCAGTCACTGTTCGCATTACATATACAGTCACCGTGGTTAGGATTGTATTTGTAGATTGCTGTGTAGCTCGCAACCCATTTCAGACACAGTTCGTATGAATAGCTACAACCGTTCAGAGACCGCTTTCGGGCGTACTCAGTTCTAGTTTGAGTACGGAACGATGGTACAGCAGTGATGCCCGGTCAATAGTACTGTTATATCGAACGTGTACTCATGTGGGTTAAACTTCCCCTACTCGGCGTGATGGCGTCGCAGGCACTGTTTCGGTCCCGAAGCAGCGAAAGCAAGTGTCGTATCAGAGTAGTTAGATACCGAATATTGGAACTGGTATATTTTGCCCAAGCGAACTCCAGTCTATCACGAGCGCGCTGCCTTTTTGGATTTAATTAAACACGGCGACGGCGACTGTGTTTGAAACGCCAATCGGTACAGAACTACCGTACGGAGCCGTACCAGTACTTCACGGAACTGGACCCGCTTGCACAACAGACGGTACTGATCGGCACATCGACAGTCAGGTAGCAAACCAAGAGCGGTGAGGACAAAGCCCAATTTAGTATAGCAATTACCAGTTTATCGGCGCCATTCACCGAACGCGTCGGCCTTTTACGAGTACGCCGAGTAGGGGGACCTAATGGTCCAGAACGTGGCTTCAGTGATGGCGGAGCTGGAACCCGAGGACTTCCATCTGCTCTCTGGCGTCGAACAGGGGATGCGGTTCTCGGAGTACGTCGCCCGCGAGAAGTTGACCGAGTTCTCCCGGCTGACGACAGAAGATGTCGACTACCGGCTTGACCGGTGTGCGGACCGGGGACTGGTCGAGCGAAAAACCATCCAGTACGAAGGGTTCAAACTCACTTTTGAAGGGTACGATACGCTTGCGCTGCATACCTTTGTTGAGCGAGACACAATTGAAGGAGTGGGATCGCCGCTGGGCGTCGGTAAGGAGAGCGACGTGTACGAGGCCCAGTCATACAAGCCGGTGGCGCTGAAATACCACCGCGAGGGGTACACCAATTTCCGCGAAGTGATGAAAGAACGAGAGTACACCGCCGACCGGGACCATGTCTCCTGGCTCTACACCGCCCGGAAGGCCGCCGAGCGGGAGTACGATGCCCTCGAGACGCTGTATCCGAACGTGTCGGTCCCACAGCCAATCGACACGAACCGCCATGCGATTGTCATGGAGAAAATAGATGGCGTCGAACTCTCCCGAACGAAACTCGAAACAGCACAGGTACTACCGATTCTGGATCTCGTGCTTGAGGAGATGCAGACGGCCTACCGCGAAGGGTACGTCCACGCGGACATAAGCGAGTACAACGTCTTCGTCACGAACGAGGGCGTCGTCGTCTTCGACTGGCCACAGGCAGTCCCGACCGACCACGAAAACGCCCGGGAACTGCTAACTCGCGATGTCGAGAACATCGTGAGCTACTTCGAACGAAAATATCCGCAGGAAATCAGCAACGTCGACAGGGACGCAGTCGCCGAGCGGCTGGCGACCGACGCGTTCGATTCGATTACCGAATTTACTGAGTAGCGGCGTTTTGGCCGCTAATTGCTCTCTTCTGGCGGTTCACAGACGACTCGGAGCTGGGCCGATCATCGCTTTGATAAATCTTATAATGCGATATCAAATTAGACAAGTGGCGCTGCGAATGCCGCCGAATCCGTGCACGAGAACCACCTCTCTCGGTGGAAGTCGGGCCAGTGTACCAGCTGACCAAGAAGTTACGACCGCTACTCAGCGGTGGTGAGTAGCGGTCGGACAGGAGAGACCGGGCAAATCAGTCGACTTTGACAGTGATGCCTCTCACGAAGGGCTACCACGGACCGGGATTTACAGCAATGCGCTCACCTCCCGGCGAAGGAATGCACGAAACCGCGGGGCCGTCACCCGCGGTTTCGTGCGAAACTCCACGACATCGATCAATGTCTGGACCAGAAAGTCCACCAGCAACCACAGATCGTACAGCAGGACCGCGAAGCCGAAGTGAAACAGTCGAACCGAGAAGTCCGTCGACGTCGTCCACGGCGCGAATTCCTTGATTTTACTGTAAGCCGTTTCGATCCCACCTCGGCGTCTGTACCGAGTGATCTGTTTCTTAGTCCAGCGCCGATCGAGACGAATCTCGTCGTTGAGGACGAGATTCGTCGCAAACGTCTGGACTTCGTCGTGATCCTCGTCGGGAGGAAGGCCGACGAGCGTCGTCTCAGCCCGTGTATTACTGACGTCGTGTTTGACTGGACCGTGAACAGCATGGTCGTCTTTGACCGTCACTTGCTTGTTCCCATCTACGTCCTCGTCCATGCGCGCGATGAACCGCTTGACGCGGTCATCGCGCGGGGCCGGGATCACGTACCGGATGTCTCGCCATTCGAGAGAAGTGAAGACGTCGGTGGCGTAGAATTCTGCATCGCCGTAGAGTCGGCGAACATTGATCCGGCACTCCTCGGTGACGTGATCGACGAGTCGGCGAACGACGTCGCCGACTCGATAGGATTTGTCCTCTCCAGAGTAGGCGTCGGGATCGTGGTAGTCGGCGTTCCCAACCGGAAGCATCGCGGCCGCGAAGTGAACGTTGTCCCCGACAACGTTCGCGGTCGCGAACTTATGACACCAGTCGTAGGATTTGTCGTCAGGGGCTCCTTGCACCCGGATCAGTTCCTCGCGATCCCCGTAGAAAGCGACGTAGGTCACGTCGATCGACAGCATAACTGGTGTCTCGAATTCCATCCGGGGCTTGGCCCGCGTCAAGACGCGGGCCGCGCCCTGGTTGACCATCTCGGTGATGTCCGTCGGAGAGAGGTCCTTGATCGCTTCCAGCAGCGTTTCACCGCTCGGGCCGTCCTCGTAGAATGGATCGTCCAAGTCGGGATCGGGATTGACGTAATCGCCATAGGTCTCGGCACCGCCGTTGGCGGCGGTGCCTGTGACCCCGAGACAGGCTTCGAGGGTGAGGAGTTCTTCGTCATCGTAGATGGGATCCTCGGGTCGATCGAACTCGAAGGCCGGCAACACGACCGTCTGAAGTTCGTCGAGGAGATCCCTGGTTTTCCGCCGAAGGAGGCGGTTGACAGTGCGCTTCGAGGAGCCTGTCGGCTCCCCGGAAGCGCGCTCTTCGTAGGGAGTGCCGATCGGACTGCCGCGTTCGGCAGCCAACTGCTGGATCTGGCGAGCAGTCGTCTCGATCGTCGACGTGAGTTCGGCGAATCGTCCAGTATCTGCTCTGGAGATCGTGCTTCTCGACGGGGGATCGCCGGACTCGAAACCGAGTTCGGTCGCGAGGTCGGGATCAGCGTCGAGCGTCCGATGGAGCCAGCCATCGGACGTGTCTTCGAGTTCCTGTAAGAGCAGAGCGGCGAACATCGCCTCGAACGGCTTCGAATCGTGCCAGTCAGGAACTGGATCGCGGCGTTCGTAGCGACTGAAATCGAGTTGCGTGACCAGGTCGGCCGCGACGGTCGTCTCGTCGACGACCGCCGCGGCCTGTTCTGTCAGCGGCAATGTCTCGATGGAGATCGGATCGATAGCTTGTAGACGCTCGTCAATCGATCGCCGGTCGCGACTGTCACCAGCAGCCGCAACCGGATCTGACCGGTTCTTTGTCACATCGGGGGACATCTCGTCCCCCTTCAGTCAGTCGATCGATGTCGAGATCCCGTGCACGGATTCTGTCATTCGTAGCTTCAGAGACAAACCGTGCTGGCCGGGTCGATTCGAGACAGCGGTGATGGAGGCGAGTCTTTGCCGGTAGCGAGGCTGAGTGCTGTGCGACGGCCCCACTTCGTTGGACAGCAGGTTCGAATGTTCCAGATGTACCGACGCTCCGTAGATTGGATTAGGCCATCCTAAAAACCACAGATGTTTTATATTGTTAGGTAGCCCTAAAACACATGGCAGACGACGGTACTGAGTGCGGGGCACAAACGGGGGGAGACCCACGCAAGGAACGATGGCGGGACGCTTCGTATTGTCCAGACCCATCGACACCGTCTGCGTGGTGCCAACATATACTGCGAGCGATATCCCGAGGTCCCACCGACGAGCTGTTGCTCGCCCGCCCGTGCTCTGCCGGAACCATGGGGGGCGTCTGCCTAATGGGTGGCAATGGTGGTGGGGCTGGGGGGGAGCCAAACGATGAATGAACGCCCGCAACGGTCGCGCGCTCGACTGTGGGCATGGGCCTACGCGGTGGTCTTCGAGGCCGGTAAGCGGTCGACAGGGGAGCTGACGACCGATACGCCCACAGCAAACCACGGGGACGGAACGGATTCGTCGGAGCGATGAGCACGGCACCGGAGTACCTGTTGGCGATCTATATCGCACAGCACCGGAGCGAACCGCCTGTTTCGCCGGGGGAGTTGGGAGAGATGCTCGACCGGTCTCCGGCAGCGGTGACGGAGATGTGTCAGCGACTTTCGGAAGACGGTCTCGTGTCCTACAAGCCCTACGACGGGGTGACACTGACCGAACCGGGACGCGAGAAAGCTGCGGAGTTGCACGAGACGTACGTGACCGTCTCGTGGTTCTTTCGGGGTGTGCTGGACCTCGACGACCACGAGACAGAAGCGATGGAGCTGGCCGGTCTAGTCAGTCCGATAGTTGCCAAGCGGCTGGCGGCCACACTGCCCTGTGACGCCGGGGAAAGTACACGGGGGCTCGCCGATTCAAACACGACGGCCTCCGATAGAGACACTGTTTGAGGGGCTATATCGATCAAGACCTGTTTTAGGCGGTGCGAAAAAGTAATAGAAGAAGTATAGTAAAATTTCGCATAGCCAAAATTCGGGATTTGAAGGCCTAAAATTCGGTATTTTAGGCCCTCCAAAAACACTAGATTTATGATATGATGGTGCGTAGGTAGAACTGTCATGAGCGTAGAAGGACTCGAACGACAGACGCGTAACTACTTGAGCAATAACGTCCCGCAGATCCAGCAACACGGCGGCAACTTCGAGGTCCGCGAGGTCGACGAGAGCAAAGGCACGGCTACCGTCGCTATCGGCGGCGCGTGTTCGGGATGTGGCATCGCTCCGATGACGATGAAGGCAATCGAGCAGCGACTCCCCGAGAGTGTCGACGGGCTCGAAGATGTCGAAGTCGTCCGCTCCGGCGGGCCGCGCGCCGCGGTCATGCCCTCGAAGACCGACGATATGGAGGAGATGGACGAGTACGAAGATTACAGCCCGCCGTTCTGAGCGCCCGTTCGTATTTGGAGCGCAACTGCCCGCGCTTTCCCCGATACCGACCGGGACACAGTTTTATGCACGGCAAATAGCGTTCACTGGCAAGGAGATATCGGAGAACCGGTCGGAGGCCAGACACCGACACAGTCCAACCGGCGGTGAAAGTCGCCCGTGGAGTCTGCGTCGGTTCTATTGAGTGTGTCCCCAGACCGTCGCTCTCCGGTGGTGTCACCCGACTTCGGTAGCTTGAGGGCCGGTATGGTATAAGTGTGTGGGACGGCAACACAATACATAACTCTCGAGGTCAACGTGAATGCCTTATGACGCAGATACCGATACGAGTACAGTATCGCGACGGCGCGTCCTCAAGACGGCGGGCGCGTCGGCGGTGGTGGCGTTCGCCGGCTGCAACGCCGGAAGCGACGGAGCAGAGCAGGGTGAAAGCGGGGGCGAGCAGAGCCTCGACCCAGTTCGGGAACGGGCGGAGGTTGCCGTCGACGACATCCAAGAGGGCGGGACACTCAGGTTCGGCCTCGGAGCGGGTATCGACTCTTTCGACCCGTCTTACAGCACCAGTGCGCCGGCCGGGAACGTCCACGGACTCGTCTACGAGGGCCTCATCACACAGGACGCTGCGGGGACCGTGTACCCGTGGCTCGCGCGGACGTGGGAACGGGTAGAGGTCCAAGAGGTCGAAGACGGAGCCTACGAGCCGTACATGGTGTCGGCGGAGACGGACGACGAGGGGAACCTCGTCGCCGACGACCAGATCATCATCAGGAACCCTGACGCCGGCGAGGTGCTGACCGTCAACGAAGCGCCGGACGCGGTTGAAGACGGTACCTATGGGATTCAGTACCAGGCCGAACTCCACGAGGGCGTCACCTTCCACAACGGCGAGGAAATGACCGCAGAGCACGTCGCCCGCTCGTATGAGGTGCTTGAGAACTCCGCGATTTCGGCCCAGACCTTCGACTCGTTCCTCTACGCCGAGGCTGTCGATGACTACACCGTCAACATCTACGGGCAGGAGCCCGACGCCGAGGCCGACAGCCAGCTCCCGACGACGGTGTACCCGATGGAGCACATCGAGGACTACCCCGATACCGCCGCGGACCCGCGCAACGACCTGACGCCTATCGGGACCGGTCCCTTCGAGTTCGAGTCCTACGAGGCCGAACAGCGCGCCCAGTTCAGCACGTTCGACGACTACTGGCTGGACGACCTCGGCCTCGACGCGCTGGAGTGGTGGGACGGCCCAGAGGGGTTCCCGACGAGCCCAGTCGTCGACGATGTCACGGTCTCCATCGTTACCGACGACGCGACCCGTGCGGCCGCGCTCAACAACAACGAGATAGACCTCACCTATGGCCTCACGAGCGACACCTACAGCGAGTACCGGAGTTCGGAGGAGTACCGGCTCAGCGTGACCAACGCCGGGGCGTACAATTTCCTGCAGTACCCTGTCACGGTCTCGCCGTGGGACGACCCCCGCATCCGCCGGGGCGTCAATCAGTTGATTCCACGCGCCCAGATCGCCGAGAATATCTATAACGGGTACCGGAATCCGGCCTACACGCCACTGCCAGAGTTGGCCGCTGCGGAAGGGTCGGCTGACTACGACGCGCTGGTGGAGGAACTGCGCCCGGAGACCGAACAGAACACCGAGGCCGCGACCGAACTGCTAGGGGAGGCCGTCGACGACCTCGGCGTCGAGACACCAATCGAGGCGACCATCGAGACCAACACCTCCGACGACCGGGTGCGCGAGGCCGAACTCATCGCACAGGTGATGAGCAACACGGAGTTTTTCGACATCAGCGTCGAGACTTTCGAGTTCACGACGTTCGTCCAGCGCATCCTCGGCCCGGAGTACTACCAGCAGGGCAACATCGTCCTCATCGGCCTCTCGGGGACGTTCAACCCCGGGAGCTTCTACGACGCCGTCAACTCCATCGACAACTTCGGCCAGTGCTGTAACTTCCAGCGGGTCGATACGCCCGACCTCGACGAGATCGCAACGGAAGCGCGGTTCTCGGTCGAGGCCGTCGAGGACCCCGCGTTCCGCGGGGAACAGTACGACCAGGTGTGGCGCGGACTCATCGAGTAGGCCCCGAACAGCTACACCATCTTCGGAACGAACGTCTCGTCGCTGTCAACCGACTACGTCGGGCACAACACGTACACGTTCTCGGGCGGGATTCTCCCCTACGGACTGCACGACCCGACGGACCAGCAGGTCGCGTATCTGGACCGGGAGTGAGTTAGTACGATGAGCCTCAGACGATTCATCGCGGTTCGCGTGGCTGCGACGGTGCCGATACTGTTCGGCGTCTCGGTACTTACCTTCGCGCTGGTCCACCTGACGCCGGGGGACCCCATCGACCAGATGGTTGCACTGAACCCCCAGATTTCGGCGGCTGAGGAGGCAGCGATACGGGCCAGATACGGCCTCGACGGCCCTGTCTGGCAGCAGTATCTCACATGGATAGGCAACGTTCTGCAGGGCGACCTCGGCACGGTCATCAGCGTCGACCAGCCGGTCCTGCCCTACATCATGGCCCGGCTCCCCGAAACCATCGCGCTGGGGCTGTTCGGCTGGGCCATCGCGTTGCTGATCTCCATCCCGACCGGTATCTACGCTGCGGTGAACAAGGATACGCTGGGCGACGACCTCTCGCGGGTGTTCGCCCTTTCGGGCATCTCGCTGCCGAACTTCTGGCTCGGCCTGATGCTCATCCTCGTGTTCGCGCTCTGGCTCGACCTGTGGCCGGTGCTGGCTCCGGACAGGCCGCTACTCTCGCCTGAGATGCTGTGGTATCTCGTCCTCCCGGGCATCACCATCGGGACAGCGTCGTCGGCGACGCTGATGCGCGTGATGCGGTCGTCGATGGCCGAAGAAATGAACAAGCAGTACGTCACGGCAGCGCGGGCGAAGGGGCTTCCGGAGCGGACAGTCGTGTTGAAACACGTCCTGCGGAACTCGCTCATTTCCGTGACCACTATTGCCGCGTTCCTGACCGCGAGTATCTTCGCCGGTGCCGTCGTCGTCGAGCAGGTGTTCGCCTGGCCCGGCCTGGGCCGGGCCTTCGTCGGCGCTATCGTCGGCCGCGAAGTCGACCTCATTATGGCGATTACGCTGTTTACCGGTGTGACGATCATCCTGGCAAACTTGCTCGCAGACATTGCGTACGCGCTGTTAGACCCACGAATCCGCTATGACTGACCTATGAGTACTGACCGAGGACGCATCCGGATAACGGGGTTCGACGCCGACCGCGTCGAGTCCCGCGAACCACTATCCGACTGGACAGAGCAGCGAGGCACTGAAACCGAGAGCCGCTGGGGGCGCGCCTGGCGTGAGTTCCGTGACAACCGGAGCGCGATGCTCGGGCTCTATACTGTTGCCCTGATGAGCGTGTCATAGAAAGCGCCACATGCAAAGCAGCAGGGTGCGGAAAGTGTGTCCAACACAACCGCGACCCTGCAGGACGTAGGTTCGGTTAACGACTTCTTGAATGCGGCGGCTACCGAGACAGTACCGCTGTTCGAGCATCTTGAGTTCGAGTTTCTGCTGGAGTACGACGTGTTCGCCCCCTCGGGGCGGGGGCGAACACGAGTCCATGAGCCACCAGACCTCTTTCGCGGCTTTCTACACTGCTACTACAAGGATGTATACGGCACACGTCCAGTCACACGAGAACTCCAGCACAGCCTCGTCTGGTACTACTGCGGACTCGACAAACCACCATCCAGAGACACAGTTGACCGGTTTCTTACCGATCTCGAACACGTCATCGATGATGTCTTCAAGAGACTCGTCGAGCAGGCCGCCTGCCGGGGCCTGCTCGACTCGACGTACTCCATCGACTCAACCCACATCGAAGCGGTCCAGTACAACGACGCCGCCTCGTGGAACTACGACCCAACAGCTGAGGAACACTACTACGGCTTCGGCTGTACGATCGTCTCGACCGGTCCAAAGATTCCGATAGCAGCGGAGTTCACACAGAGCAAACAAGCGGATCAAGAGACGGCGATGCGCGTCACGTGTGACGCGCTCGCCGTCGATACACCCATCTGGATGCTTGGAGACAGCGCATACGATATCCTCGATTGGCACGACCACCTGCTGGCCGCAGGGGTCGTGCCAATTGCCCCGTACAACCCGCGAAATACCGACGATCCGCTCGATATCGAGTATAGGGTCGAAGATCGTATCACCGAACACAGTGAGGAAGTTCTGCTCAAACAGTCCATCTTGGACGAGACGTACAACCACCGGATAGGAGTCGAACGAACTAACGATGCCGTCAAGGACTGCGGCCTCGGGCACGTCCGCGCCCGAGGCCGCGTCCACGCTCGAACAGAAGTGTTCGTTGCGCTCTGCCTACGACTCGTCGTTGCAATCACCAACTACGAGCGAGGAAACGAGCCGGGCTGTGAGATGCTATGAGATGGATTCTATGACACGCTCCTGATGGGAATCCTGGCTCTATTCGCCCGCCCAGTCACCATTGCTGGCGTGACAGTCCAGCCCTTCTCGCTGGCCCCCTACGACCCGAGCGCGATTCTGTACGTACAGGGCCTCGATGTGAGTGCGTACGAGGCCCCGTCGCTGGCCCATCCCTTCGGAACCGACGGCTCCGCCCGGGACGTGTTCTCCCGCGTGCTGTACGGCGGTCGGTTCAGCCTCTCGATTGGCTTTATTGTGGTGTTCATCACCGCCGCCATCGGGCTGGTGTATGGTGCCATCGCGGGCTACTACGGCGGCCGGGTTGACGAGGTGATGATGCGAACGCTGGACCTGATATTCGCGTTCCCCGGCCTCCTGCTGGCGTTGATTATCGTCGCTGTGCTCGGCAAAGGGTACTGGGAGCTAGTGCTCGCGTTCACCGCATTCGGCTGGGCCGGCTACGCCCGGCTGATACGCGGGGAGATACTGAAAGTCAAGGAAAACGAGTACGTCATGGCCGCGAAGGCGCTGGGCGCGCGTGACCGGCGCGTCATCTTCAGACACGTCGTCCCCAACGCTGTCGCACCGCTTGTCGTCCAGGCCTCTCTCTCTATCGGGACGGTCGTCATCGGTGTGGCGGCACTTGGCTTCCTCGGGCTGGGCCTTCCGCCCGGGTCAGCCGAGTGGGGGACGATGCTGGATCAGACCCGCGAGACTATCGTTCAGGGCCCTGGTGGGACGATCCCCTGGTGGGTCACTGTGTTCCCCGGCGGCGCGATCTTCCTGTTCGTGATGTCGATGAACCTCATCGGCGACGGCATCAACGATGCCCTCGACGCCCAGGAGGGCGAAGACGTGGCCCGCGGGGGCGAGGTCTGATGGCGCTGCTCGAAGTCGAGAACCTCACGGTGAACTTCTACACCGAGGAGGGCGTTGTCACCGCCGTCGACGACCTCTCGTTTCGTATCAACCGCGGCGAGAAGTTCGGCGTCGTCGGCGAGAGCGGCGCGGGCAAGAGCGTCACCGCGCTGTCGGTAATGCGACTCATCGAAGAGCCCGGCCGTATCGAGAGCGGGACGATTCGTTTTGACGGCCAGGACCTCACCGAACTGTCCGACTCCGAGGTTCGAGATGTCCGGGGCAACGACGTTGCGATGATATTTCAGGACGCACAGACCGCACTCAACCCCGTCTACACCGTCGGCGAACAGATTTCAGAGGCTATCCGGCACCACCTCGACTACGACGACACAGCCGCTCGCGAACGCACGATTCGGCTGCTCGATGATGTCGGTATCCCGGAACCCGAAGCCAGATACGACGACTACCCACACGAATTCTCCGGCGGGATGCAACAGCGGGCCATCATCGCGATGGCGCTGTCCTGTGACCCCGAACTCCTCATCGCCGACGAGCCGACGACGGCGCTTGACGTGACCATCGAGGCGAAGATTCTGGACCGCCTCAACCGGCTCGCCGACGAGTACGACACGGCGATTCAGCTCATCACCCACGACCTCGGCGTCATCGCGGAGATGTGCGACCGGGTGATGGTGATGTACGCCGGCCGCGCTGTCGAGAAAGCTTCTGTCGAAGAACTGTACTACGACCCAAAACACCCCTACACCGTCGGGCTGATGAGTGCTATCCCGCGTATCGGCGACCGGCAGGACCGCCTCAAGACGATTCCGGGGACCATGCCGGACCTCGTCGAAGTGCCATCGGGCTGTAGCTTCCACCCACGCTGTCCCTTCGCCGAGGAGGTCTGTACGCGCAAACAACCACCGCTCGTCGACCCGGAGACCGGCGACGGCGTCGGCCTGTCTGACCGCGGAGCGGCCTGTTTGGCCTACACCGGCGACCTTGACGACGAACTGGATTACGAGGTCGAGGTACAGGGTCGCGACACGCCGCCCGACAACACACAGCCCGGCTCCCGCTCCGGACGGACGGACGCAGAGCCACTCCGGACAGACTCCGATCCGGTCGGCCTCGATACCGACCTGCTAGACCGGGACGGCAACGCGGACAACGATACGGGGGGCCAGCAGGATGGCTAAGACAGCCGACAGCCCCATTCTGGAGGTCGAAAACCTCACGAAGTACTACGAGTCCGGCGGGACCATCGTCGATACCCTGCTGGGTCGGAGTCAGGAAGTGAAAGCTCTAGATGGCGTCGATCTGGAGCTCTATCCCGGCGAGACACTGGGTATCGTCGGCGAGTCCGGCTGTGGCAAGACCACGCTCGCCCAGACGCTGCTTCGGCTCATCGAACCCACAGCCGGCTCAGTTCGCTACAAAGGCGAAGACCTGACAGGTGCCTCAAATGACCGTCTGCGGGCGCTTCGAAAGGATATCCAGTATATATTTCAGGACCCGTTCGCCAGCCTCAACCCGCGGCTGACGGTGGGCGACATCGTCGGCGAGCCGCTGGATATCCACGGGATCGCGGACGGCGAGGCGCGAACCGAGCGTGTCAACGACTTGCTGGAGACCGTCGGGCTAAGCCAGCGTCACACCCACCGCTATCCCCACGAGTTCTCCGGTGGCCAGCGCCAGCGAATCGGCATCGCCCGCGCACTCGCTGTCGACCCCGAGGTCATCGTCTGTGACGAACCCGTCTCGGCGCTGGACGTGAGCGTGCAGGCCCAGATTCTGAACCTGCTTACGGACCTGCAGTCGGAGTTCGGCCTCTCCTATATCGTCATCGCCCACGACCTCAGCGTCGTTGAGCATATCGCCGACCGCGTGGGTGTCCTGTATCTCGGGGAGTTCGCCGAAGTCGGGCCGACCGAGAACGTGTTTCAGCCACCGTATCACCCCTACGCCGAGGCGCTGCTGTCCGCCATTCCGGAACCAGACCCCGGCTGGGAGGGCGACCGGATTTTCCTCTCCGGCGATGTTCCATCGCCACTGAACCCCCCGTCGGGCTGTCGGTTCCACACCCGCTGTCCGAGGGGACTGACATGGCCCAGTCGGAGTGGCGGTCACTGATGGACCTGAAACAACGGCTCCGGAAGGCCGACTCACTGGAGGCCGTCACTGCCGTCAAAGACAGTGTCGAGGACGAGGACCTGCGTCAGCTCTCTCGGTCCGCTCTCGAAACACGGGTCCGAGCCGAATTTGGCCTCCCGGACACGGTCGGCGACCGGGAGGCCGAAGGAGTGCTGGCGACGGCGCTCGACCACCTGCACGACGAGGCTTTCGAAGCCGCCCGGACGGCGATGGACGACGCCTTCGAATCCCCCTGCGAGCGAACCGACCCCGCGCTGTTCGATGTCGGTGACGACCACCAAATCGCCTGCCTGCTGTACGATGACGACCATCCGGATACGTCTACACGGGCCAGTAGTCGCTGACAGGGTACCAGTACAGTGGCTCGCTGTGTGCCCACTCGACTACGCAAACTCGACGCCGGTAATCTCGAAGCGTGCGCCGCCGTCGGCGCTCTCTGCCACGTCGACTGCCCAGCCGTGGGCCTCTGCGATGCGGTCGACAATCGCCAGCCCGAACCCGGACCCGTTGTCGGCGGTCGAATATCCAGCCTCGAACAATGTCTCGCGCTCGTCTTCCGGAACGCCGGGACCGTCGTCGGCCACGTAGAAGCCCCCTTTGATGGCACCGACAGTGATGTTCACGCTTCCATCCCCGTCGGCGGCGTCCACAGACTTCGTCTGGCTGCCCGCTGTGCCGTGGTCTACGTTTGTGTGTGCCTGTGAACGCGGCTCCCCCGACTCGTGTTTCATACCGTTGTCGGCCCCCGTCGGACTGCGCGTAGCACCATGTTCCACACTGTTCCGGAGCAGGTTCTCAAGCAGTTGCAACAGGCGCGGCCGGTCGGCGGTAATCGTTACCTCCCGTTTGTCAGTGTCGGTGAAGGCGAGCGTCCCGTCTTCTGCGTCCTGAGACACCATCTCCCAGGCATCCGCGACCGCGTCATGGAGCGAGACCGGTGCTGTCTCCTGGATGTCCTGTCCCTGGCGAGCCAGGAGCAACACGTCATCGATGATGCGTTCCATCCGGTCGAGTGCAGTTTCGATGCCCTCCAGATGGCTCTCATCACCGGTTGTCCGGGCGAGTTGCAGCCGCCCCTGTGCGACGCTCAGCGGACTGCGAAGGTCGTGGCTAACGACGCTGGCGAACTCCGCAAGCCGGTCGCGCTCACGCTGTAGCTCCTGCTCTTGCTTTCGGATGTCGGTAATGTTGCTTGCGACGCCGAACACGGCAACCGGGGTATCCGGGTCAGACCGCTCACCCGTGTCGTATATTGGAACCTTCGTCGAGAGGAACTGGAGCGTCTCGCCGTCGATGATGAGTTGCTCCTCGGTCTCTATCGGTTGCCCGGTTTGCAGGACAGCACGGTCGTTTGCCCACGTCGTTTCAGCTGTCTCTTCGGGGAACAGCTCGAAGTCCGTACGGCCGACGATTTCCTCGTCAGCGAGCCCGGTAAGCTCCCGATAGCCGTGGTTGACGAAGAGGTACTGCCCTTCGTCGTCTTTCATAAACATCGGAGTCGTGGTGTTTTCCAGAATTGCCTCGAGCCGGCGCTCTATTACCCGCAGGTCGCGCTCACGTTCCTTGTGCTCGGTGATGTCGTGGTGGACGCCGACCATCAGTGTACTGTCGTCGTCTTCGATGGGTTGGCCCCGAACAGAGCCCCACTGTACGTTGTCGTCAGCGTCGATCATCCGGAACTCCCCGTCGTAGACGCTGTCTGTCTCGACTGCCCGCTCTATTTGTTCGCGGACTTCAGTGCGGTCCTCGGGGTGAATCAGTTCGAACACGGCCGACAGCGTCCCGCCGAACTCGCCGGGCTCGAAGCCCAAGAGTCGTTCGAGCGTATCGCTTAACACGACCTCGTCCGTCTCGTAGTCCCACTCCAAGACACCCGTTTCGCTGGCCTCCAGCGCCAATTGGAGTCGGCGCTCGGTTTCCTGTAAGTCGCGTTTCCGGTCTCGCTTGTCGGTGATATCCGTTAGGGTACAGACCACGCTTTCAACAGCCCCGTCGTCGTCGAACAGCGGTGCGCCGTTCACCGAGAGTACCTTCTCGGTACCGTCCGGCCAATGGATCGTGTGCCGGGCATCGGATAGGGGCTGGCCGGTTTCGAGCACCTGCCGAAACGGAAGCTCCGCGTCCGGTATCGGGTGACCGTCGAGATCACGTATTTCCCATTCCGGGTCATTGTACAGCCGGTCTTTCAATTCCGATTGTGACAGGCCGAGGACATCGATAGCGCGCTGGTTGGCGAAGACAAACTGGCCGTCGCGGTCAAGTTGCACAACACACGACGGCACAGTCTTGAGGATCTGTTCGAGACGGTGCCGCCGCCGCTCGGCCTCAGTCGCTGACTGTCTCGCTTCCACCGCGTTCTGGACCCGATTCGCCAGCAATGTGTACTGGTCTGTCCCGGCCTCCTTCTGCAGATAGTCGGTGACACCGGCCGAGATGGCGTCACTCGCGACCTCCTCGCTTCCCTTTCCGGTGAACAGGATGAGCGGGAGTTCAGGGTACTCCTCGCGGACGGCTTCGAGGAACTCGATGCCGCTGCGCCCGGGCATATCGTAATCCGACACGATACAGTCAAACGTCGACGATTCGAGCCGTTCCAGCGCGTTTTCCGCGTTTGACGCTGTTTCAACGCGGAGTCGGTCGTTCTCTTTTTCAAGGAACGCGGCGGCCGTCTCCGCGAAGTCCGGCTCGTCGTCGACGTGCAACAGCCGAATCGAGTCGCGTGTTGATGTCATCGGGAGCGGTAGCTTGCTGACATATCAGAGGGCCGGCCACTTAGCGTGTTTGGCTGTGTGTTACATGCATGGTCGGCATCCACGGGCAGGTGTGAGCGTTTTCTGCAATTTCCAGCGATGTGCCTGCGTCGGGGTATCGCTTTGGCCGAACCCGACGGGCCAGCCGAACTGGCCCGACGAACACTTTTGCGCATGCCAACCGATATGCTGACAATGCGTCGCATCTACGACTCGGGGGCGCTCCACCGTGACGACGAGGAGCCACAGGCACCCACTGAGCGCGGGGCGCAGCCACAGGCCGCACGCAGTATCGACGGCCAGACCTGGAGCGATCTGCTGATACCGACGTGGCTCCGCTATCGTGCGGTATCGGTCGATATCGAGGTCCCGCAGACGTCGTATCCGGCGGGAACCGAGGTGCCGTTCGTCGTGACGATGCAGAACGCGCTTCCGGTGCCGATAACGCTACCGACGGACTCGCCGCGGCCGTGGACGTGGTACGTTGATGGAGTGCCCGAGGCATCCCACGTCGATAGCGTGCCCAGTGAGGACGGCAGCCTCCGATTTGACCGCGGCGAACGAAAGCAGTTCAGGCGACGGTGGGACCGGATGTTCCGGGTCAGCGACGACGAATGGGAGCCTGCATCAGCCGGGGAGTATACCATCAGCGCCGGACTGAGTGTGGCCAACGCCGGCGAGCGTGGCCTGTACAGCGAGACGACGGTCAGTATCAGCGAACGGTAGCTCCGCAAACAAGGTTCGAGTGAGCGGGGTCAGGACCCGCTTGGGGTGGGGACTGGGGTCGGGGTCGGCTCCGGCGGTGTTTCGGCCGGAGTGGAAGCACTGTCACCAGTCCCGAATCCAGCACTTGGGGTCGCGCCACCGCCCGGGTCGGGTGCTTCGCCGTCGAGCAAGAACGAAAGCAGGTTCCCGATGAACACCTCGTTGTCGGCGTCGTATAGCTCGGAACTACTGATGAACGTCGAGTCAGTGACAAACACCATGTTGTCGTTGCGGACGACTGTCGCGTACGTTCCGGTACGCCGCGTCTCCAGCGTCCGGGTACCCTCGACAGCGGTGAACTTCGTCTCGGCGTCGCCGTTCACCACCGCGTAGCCGGCGGTGTCGAACGTAATCGTCTCGACACCGTCGGTCAGGTCACCATCGTCGCTCGGTGAGGCGTAGATGGCTTTGAAGTTGTTGTCGTTGGCGGCATCGTCGACATTGTACAGCTGTTCGGACCCCATCCGAACGCCGTAGCGCTCGGTGGCGTTGTTGGCCCCGAACGATACCGTCGTGGTCGACTGGGTGAAGCCGGTCGAAAGGCGGGTCTGTGTCGGTTCGGCGAGGACGACAACACGGCCGCCATCGTCGGTGTACTCCTGTAATGCTTCGCGTTCCGCTTCGGAGTAACTGCCGAGCGGCTGGACGATGAGTATGCCGTCGTACTGGCCCAGCGAATCGGCGAACGAGGCGGTGCCGGACGTGCCGTACTCGACAGTATGGCCCGCCTCGAACACTGCCTCAGTGATTGGTTCGAGTTCGGATTCGGACACCTGGTTGCCGTGGCTCGTATCGACGAGTATTCGCTTGTCACTTCCCTCAGAGTCGACCGAGATCGTCCCTTCTTCGGGGTCGACAGGGGCATTGACAGCGTCGGGCTGGTACTGTGACGGCGATTGACCGTCGATGGACTGGCCATCTGGCGGCCCCGATGAGCCCGGGTTAACGACTGCGAGAAGGAACGTGCCGCCCAGTATCACCACGAGGACGACGATAAACACGGCAAGTGGCTTAACGATACGACCCTCAGTCATTGCGGATCACCGTTGCATTGTTGTCTTCGGCGGGGATTCCCCAGACGGCGTAGTACTTCACCGGTTCCCGGAACGTCGTCTCACTGTTGTCGGGATGAACGAGATAGGTCACGTTATTCGCGCCCTGTACGGTTTCAGCGCCGGCAGGGACGATGATGACGTTGAATTCGGCACCGCCAGTGCCCTGATACACAACGTCGTACTGGTCGCCCTCGATGTCGTCTGAGAGTGCAGCGGCCCGCTCGATGGCCAGTCCGGTATCGCCGATCCGGTCGGCAAAGCCGTTCTCGGTCGCCTGTGCGCCGAGATACGTGCCTCCGTTGGCGACTTCCTCACGGGAGACCGTCAGTTGCTCGCCCCGATGGCGCATGACTGTCCCGACGAAGGACCGCTGGAGCACCTCGATATCCTCGCGGAGGCTGTCTTTGCTTATTTGGGCCTTGTCCGGCCCCGAGCGGACGAACGTCTCGCCCTGCTGTTCGACCTGCTCGATGAGACTCAGCGGGGCCTGGACGATGACGCCGATGCTGCCGACGTTCGAACTCGGCTTGACGACGATCTCGTCGGCCGGTGTGATGCCATAGTACCCACCCGAAGCGGCCGTCCCCTCGACGTAGGCGACAACGGGCATCTCACTGGCGGTCCGGTTCACGGCGAGGTAGAACTCCTCGCTTGAGTCGACCGGGCCGCCGGGGCTGTCGACCCGGAGGACGACCGCCTCGATTGATTCGTTCGTTCGCGCTTCGCGGAGGTCCTGTTTGACGGCGTTGACGTTCGCGTCGGTTGTGCCGCCCCGAAGGGTGATGACGGCGACGCTCGGGTCGTCGTCACCACCGCTTGGCACGCCGTTCCAGATGACCGGCGCGAATATCGCGGCGATGACGATGGCGAGCGTGACCGCGATCACGTACGACGCCGTCATCGCCGAGAACAGTTGATCTCTCCTAGACATCTATACATCCCGTTCGGACTGAGAGAGTAATAAACCCCGGTCGGCGTGCCCTGTCGCAGTCCGGCAGCCAGATTGGCTGTGACAGCAGCGACGAACGGTTATTGGTATCCGGAGCGTGCAACCGGGTATGGAGACCCGAGCACTGGGCGACACTGGACAGGAGAGCACGATGCTGACGTTCGGTTCGATCGCACTCAACTGGCTCGAACAGGAGGGCGCGAACCAGTTGGTCGAACTCGTGTTGGACCACGGCGTCAACCACTTCGACGTAGCACCGACCTACGGTGACGCAGAGCTGAAATTGGGGCCGAAGCTCCGGCAGTACCGCGAGGACATCTTCCTGGGCTGTAAGACCCAAGAGCGAGAGTACGAGGGGGCCGCCCGGAAAATCGACCGGTCGCTGAACCGCCTCGGCATCGACACTATCGACCTCTACCAGATCCACGGCCTGGAATACGAAGACGAACTGGACACGATCACCGCTGACGGCGGCGCACTCGATGCGATACGCGAGGCAAAGGCGGCAGGGAAGGTAGACCACATCGGGCTGACGAGCCACGGCAACCCCGGGCTCATCCTCGACGCCATCGACCGCATCGACGACCTTGAGACGGTGATGTTCCCGCTGAACCCCGTCGTCGCCGGCAAGGACGGTGACGAGTACGACTACGAGGCCGTGCTGGACCGCTGTGAGGCGGAGGGTATTGGCACGCTGGGCATCAAGGCGTTCGCGAAGGGGTCGTGGCCACCGACCGACGAACTGGCCGAGGCCGACCGCCCGTACGCGAACTGGTACGAGCCGGTCGACACACCAGAGGACATCCGCGAGCGGTTCGACTTCGCCGCCGCCCGAGGTCTCGATACCGTCGTCAGCCCCGGCGACCCGAAGCTCGTGAAGATGGTGCTCGATGCCGCCAGTCGCTCGGCGGGGATGGACGAGGCGCGCCAGCGCGCACTCATCGAGGAAGCGCGCCACGATGACAGTCCGGTGCCCGAGCAACTGCACCACTGATACTGTCGGCTATAAGCCATTGAAAACTGTCACCACCAGAGGGTGGTGAATATCTGCATAAAGTTACAGCTAACAGTATGAGCGTGAACGGGGACGTTCCGGAGACGGTGACAGCGGCACTCGCTGACCAGCGGGTCGAGGGACGGGTCTGTCTTGAGGCCGGAGCCGGCGTCGGGAACACGACGGCAGGACTGCTGGCCGCGGGCGCAAAACGCGTGTATGCGGTGACGAACGACGCAGACCACGCCGCGACGGTCCGGGACCGCATCGGCGACCGAAACGCCGACCGGCTGGCCGTGATCGAGGCTGACCTCCGGGCGACGCCGCTTGCGACCGACAGCGTCGACCTCGTCGCCGCCCACGGACTGTGTAACGTCCTGCCACCGGCCGAACTGGCCCCTATCGCGGCCGAACTGACGCGGGTCGCAAAACCCGACGGTTGCCTCGTCGTCGACGACTACGCGGTGCCGCCCGCCGACGCGGCTGTCAACCGACTGTTCGCGCTGGAAAACGCCGCCGCGCAGGTAGTCGACGGCCGGCCGGCGCTGACGTTCTACCCGCCCGCCGTGCTGGCTGCCGTCTTCGCCGCCAACGGCTGGAGTGTCGAACGACGGAAGACGCTGCTGAACCCGGTCCCCTGGACCGAGGCTCATCTAGATGCCCACGCAGAGGTGGTGCGGGAGTACGCCGCGGCGCTTCCGGATTCGCTCGGGGAGCCACTGATTGCGATGGCTGAAGATCTGGTCGCAGCTATCGGCTCCGAGCGAACCGGGACGATGTACAGTCTCGCGTTCCGGCGAGCAGATGGGTGAGCCGTGTTGGTCTCTCGTGAGGCGAGTCTGAACAGTGTATGCACCGATACAAACAGTCACGAATTTCTCAGCAGCCGAACGGCTAAGGACGCCCCGGCCCACGTGCCGGTATGTCACTCGATAGATTGGCAGCGTTCGACGCCGAACCGGAAGCAGGCGAAGTCATCGACGGAGAACTGGCAGTGACCGACGACGTGCTGGTAAAGGCGTTCGCGCTGGGGCCGGACGCGACAATCGACCCGCACGAGCACGACGGCGCGACGAACGTGTTCCACGTCGTCCGCGGCGAGGTGACGGTCCAGCAGGACGACACCCAGGAAGCAATCGCCGCGCCGGGCATCGTCCTGAACGAGCGCGGGCAGGCCCATGGCGCGCACAACCACACCGACGAGGTAGCTGTTTTGACTGCGAGCCTCTGTCCGCTGCCGGGACAGTAGAGAGTAACAGAGCGGGAGATACGACGGTTCAGGCGCTCGCGCCGGATTCAGTGCCGCTGGCCGCGTCGACGGCGCTGTCGTCGAGTTCCGACTCGGCTTCAAGCAGTTCGCGGTAGCGCTCGCGGATGGTCACGGTGCTGATGTCAGTAGCCTCACTGACGGTCTCCTGGGTCATCTCCTCGCCGAGTAGGAGGCCGGCGGCGTAGATGGCCGCAGCGGCGAGGCCGACGGGGCTCTTGCCGCTGTGGACGTTCGCTTCCTTCCCCGCTTCGATGAGGGCGCGGGCCTGGCGTTCGAGGGCGTCGTCTGCGTCGAGTTTGGAGACGAACTTGCTGAGGTAGGTTGCAGGGTCCGGCGGGCCGACCTGCAGGGAGAGTTCGCGGTTGAGATAGCGATAGGCCCGAGTGAACTCCATCTCGTCGACGCGGCTGACGACGGCCATGTCGTCAAGCGTCTGCGGAAGGTTCGCCTGCCTGACGGCAGCGTACAGCGCGGCGGTCGCCATCCCTTCGATGGAGCGACCGGGTAGCATCCCTTCATCGAGCGCGCGGCGGTAGATGACGCTGGCCGTCTCACGGGCGCTCTCGGGGACACCGAGGGCGCTCCCCATCCGGTCAATCTCGCCAAGCGCCTGCTTGAGGTTGCGCTCGGCGTGGTCGCGGGTGCGGAACCGCTCGTCCCAGGTCCGCAGGCGCTGCATCTTCTCGCGCTGGCGCGTCGACAGGGAGTTGCCGTAGGCGTCCTTGTCCTGCCAGCCGATGTTCGTCGAGAGGCCCTTGTCGTGTTTCATCTCGGTCGTCGGCGCGCCGACCCGGCGCTTGTTGTCGCGCTCCTGACTGTCGAAAGCGCGCCACTCCGGCCCGTGGTCGATCTCGTCCTCGTCGACGACGAGACCACACGACTCGCAGACGGTCTCGCCACGACTGTCGTCGGTGACGAGGCTTCCGCCACAGTCCGGGCAGGCGTGGCCAGTGCTCGCCTCGGACTCGGCCTGTTCGTCCGCACTTTCATCGCGTTCGTCGGGGGAATAGATGCTGCGTGTCGTCATAGATGTCCTCTGCGAGCGCGTGGGACGCCCGCGGTCGTACCTAATTATAGGGGTGCATCCCCCATGACGCCTCGTTTGGCATATGCCGAAGTTCGGAGAAGTAATATCTATGTGTCACGCTCGGCGCACCACGACGTACAACTCTCACTCCCGCTTTTACCCCGTTCTGAACTGCGACGCGGCAGTATACAGGTAGTGCAGTGCAGTTCGGTTCTGGTGCCAGACGCGATACTGTCGACTACACGCCCGAGCGACCGATACGGAGGCGTCCACCCTCGGCGACATCTTCGTCGGCCTGAACTGGCCCCATCGACCGCGTGACGAACGACCGGACGATCCACGCCTCCGCACGCTGGAGGCGGTACTGGAGCGTCGACCGTGACACGTCGAGCGTCTCTGCGAGGTCAGTGAGCGAGGTGTCCCGGGGCGTCCGGTAGTAGCCGTGTTCGACGGCAGCCTCGACAGCGGCCTGTTGTTCCGGCGGCAGCTCCGCCAGCGTCACGGCCTCGTCGACCCAGTACGAGGGGGAACTGAGCTGCCGGAATTCGACGGTGAGTCCCTCCCGGAGCTCGGATTTCATCTCCTCGAACAGGCCGTCGACGCCGGCGTCGCTACAGAGGAGGAGCCGCCACTCACACCGGCTGCCACGGCGCTCGGTCTCGACGAGGACGCCGCGGCCGACGTGGTCGATGGCTAACCGCGGAATCGAGTGACAGTCGCCGGCTTCCGACCGGTAGCTGTACACCGTCCGAGCGCCGGGGTCCGAGCCGATGACCTCGTACGTCCAGTCCGTCTTGCAGTTACGGGTTCCGATGCACTCGGTACACCGGACCGGGTCGTCGTACACGTCATCCAGTTGTTCAAGCGCAGTCTCCGGGCCGGCGACGCGCTCGAGCCGCCACATCCCGTCTCGTGTGACGTTGCACGCTATCGTCCGGGAATGGGTCTCCGGATAGTCGATGAACACGTCCATAACGGGGTCGACGTTCCGCTCGTAGTCGATAGTGAAGATGAACTCTCGCATGTACATCCCGTTGCGTGTCGAGTGGCTTATACGCACTGTCTCGTTCGGCGTATGCCAAACCAGCCGTCATTATCGAAGCACGCTTTCGAGGGAGTATGTCGTGTCCTGTCTCTCCATCTACTGGCGACTCGTCCAGCGGAGCGGTCACTGGCGACACACCGGACGACTCGCCGTCGCGCATTCGCGGATATGAACTACCGACGCACAACTGGCGACACACCGTCGTCTACGGGGCGGTGTTCTGGGCAATCGTGGCCGCTGCGTGGCTCGCCGTCCCGACCGGTCACCCGTTCCAGCTGGGGGTCACGCTGTCCGGACTGTTTGCGGCCCCGCTGTTGCCGGTCGCACTCTGGTGTGATTACCGCCAAGCGAGAGAGTTTGGCACCTGTGACCCCGGTGTTCAGGCGTACCTCTCGAACCTCATTCGGGATATCAAGACGGCAGGGACCGGCCAGAGCGCTCTCGGCGACCAGCGCCGGCATCCGTTCTAGGCTAAGGCTGAGTTAGCAGGAAAACCACCAGATGTTACCGGGATGAGAAACCGGTGGAAAGTGAATGAAACTACCACCGGATGAGGTAATCGAAGAGCGGTTGGTGAATACTTTTCCAAACAGCCGGCTGCGCGAGCTGGCTCGCGCAACCGGACTGGTGCAGCGCGACGGCGGGAAGTTGGAAGCTGACGCTCTGTTCTGGGCGCTTGCGCTCGGATTTCTCTCAGCCGGGCACAGAACAATCGAAGCGTTCCGCCAAACCTACATCGATACCTTTGGTGGCACGATCAGGTACTCATCCTTCTACGAGTGGTTCACGCCTGAACTGTGTACATTCCTTCGAGAGGTCCTCAAGGAGGCCCTTGAGGACCTCGATCACGAGAGCGACCGTCTCCAAGGACGGTTTGAGGAGTTCCGTGAAGTCTTCATCGTGGATATGACAGTCATTACGCTGTTCCAGGAGCTGTTTGATGAGTTCCCTGGCTTTGGTGACGACCACGCTGGAGCGAAGCTCCACGTGGTCGAATCAACCAGTACAGGCCTCCCTACCGAGTTTTCTATCACAGACGCTCGCACGCACGAGTCAACGCAGTTGTCGACTGGACCATGGCTGGAGAACGCACTGCTGCTGTACGATCAGGCGTACTTCGAGTACCGGACGATGGACTTGATCGACACTAACGGCGGCTGGTTCCTGACGCGGTTGAAGCCAAACGCACAACCGAAGATCGTCGACGAACTCAGGGAATGGCGTGGCAACGCCATTTCTCTGGAGGGAGAAAAAGTTCAGGATATTCTGGACGATCTGCATCGTGACGTGATTGATGCCAAGAGCGAGGTCGAGTTCAAGCGACGCGTCTACAACGGCACGCGCAGCCGTGCCGTTGAGACGTTTCGCGTCGTTGGTGTCTGGAACGAGGACCAACAGCAGTACCACCTCTACATCACGAATCTTCCAGCTGACGACTACGCTGCCTCAGATATCGCAAAGCTCTACCAAGCTAGATGGGAAGTAGAGCTTCTCTTCCGTGAACTCAAGACTACATACGCCCTTGACAAGATGGATACAACCAAACCAGAGGTCGTTGAAGCGCTCATTCTGATCAGCCTCATTTCACTCATTGTGAGCCGGACACTTCGAGAACTGTTCATCGAGATTCTCGAAGACAACTGCAGTGACGACGACATTGAGCCGTCGTCACTGCTGCCACGAGAGCGCTGGGCAAAGGCTGTGAGCCGCCGGAATGATCGGATACTCCGCCGAGTCGCTCGGCGACTCGGCTATGAGACGCCAAGTCTCGTCAAATCGCTGATGAACGACGGATTGAACCCGAACGCTCACCGTACCTTATTGCTTGAGGAGGTACAGTACAACTCGTTTGACGCCAAGCTCGCGTAATCCAGCGAGAACGCTGGATTCGCGTCGCTGGTTAGCTGCGCTACTCGGTCCAGATGGGCAATTCAGTGCTTCTTCCTCCTGAGAGAAGTTCAGGCTGTCACACACGAGCAGATCGAATCTTCAGCGCCAGTTATTCACCGTAGATGTATCACCAGCTCTGGCACAATCTCTGTCAGCCGAATCAAGTTAGACTAGAACGGATGCCAGCGCCGGGAATTCCTCAGGTGCTGAGGTCGGCCACGCCGCTCACGTGGTTGCGGTCGATTGCTGAGACCGGGGCTCTGCAAGCCAGTCCGGGTCTGGAACGTCAGTCGACCCGACGTCGGTGATCTCGTAGCGCCACTCGATTGAGACCGTTTCGCCGTTGTCAGTCTCGCCGGTCAGCGTCCACGCTGTCTGGCGTGCAAGTCCGTCCGAATCGACCAGAATCACGACAGTGAAATCGGTCACAGTCACGTTCCCGCCGGACCCGAACGCGCCGGCACCGAACTGCCGCCAGGTCGAGAGGTCCGAGTACTCGTAGCGGTCCACCGTGACGCCGTCGAAGGTTTCTGTCCCGACAAAGCGGGCGTCATCGACTGATTCGTAGCTGAGCGTCCCGCGGTCGACGGCGGACTGGAACGAGGTGTCGTCCTGTGGCCTGACCTGATAGAACGCTTCGCCGTCAGTCTCGTACCGCGTGTAGGCCGAGCCGTCGGCGACAAACGTCTCGAAATCAGTTCTGGCGTCCGGCCCGGACATCGTGAACGTCTCCAGCGAACGGTTCGCCTGCAGGTCCACCTGATAGGCGTTCGTTATCGTAGCCGTCTCGCCGGCCTCAGTCGTCGAGTACGACCACCTCGCGGTGAAACTGCCCGCGTCTCGCAGGAGGCGGTCCGTCGCCTCAACCGAAAGGTCGTCCCGGTCTGCCGGTGCGGCCCCGCCGTCGTCTGCATCAGTCCCGTCGCCCGCCGCCGGACCGCCGCCGAGACACCCGGCAAGGACGAGCAGTGACACCACCAGCACAGTAAGTAACCGCGTTGTCATGTCTGAGAGGAGGCTGCCACAGGAGATAAGCTAGTATGGTTGATACGACCGGCGGGGCCGGCGACGCGGCACTTGCACCTGCAAAGGCGCTACAGCCAGTCCGTGTCCGGGTCGATTCGGTTCGGCGGCGTCTCGCCGGCCAGCGCGGCTTCGACGTTCGCCGCGACGGCGGCATTGAGGTCGTCGCGAGCTTCCTCAGAGTACCAGGCCGCATGCGGCGTGACAATACAGTTGTCAAGGCCGACCAGCGGGTGGTCAGCCGTCGGCGGTTCCTCGGCGAGTACATCGAGACCCGCCGCTCCAATCATTCCGTCCTCCAGCGCCGTCCGGAGCGCCGCTTCGTCGACGAGGCCGCCACGGCCGGTGTTGACCAGAATTGCCTGCTCACGCATCGCTGCGAGCGCGTCGGCGTCTATCATCTCTGCCGTCTCCCCGGTCAGCGGCGCGTGGAGGGAAACGTAGTCAGCTCGCTCGTACAGCGTCTCCAGCGCGACCTTTTCGACATCGGCGTCGGCCATCTCCTCGGCATCGACGTAGGGGTCGTAGGCAATCACGTCGAGGTCAAAGCCACGCAGTTGGTCGCGCACCCGCCGCGCGATGGGGCCGAAAGAGACGAGGCCCAGCGTCTGGTCGCGGACGCGATGCACCGGCCGGGTTCGCTCCCAGCCCCAACCGCCGTCGCGAACGTCGCGGTCGTAGGCCGTAAGCGTCCGAACACAGTCAAGCAGTAGCGTCACCGTGTGGGTAGCGACCTCGTCGGTACAGTACTCGGGGACGTTCGTGACGGTCACGCCGTTGTCTGCCGCCGCAGACACGTCGATGTTGTCGATACCGACGCCCGCTCTCGCAACGATCTTGAGGTCGTCCAGCGCGTCAAGCACGCCGGCAGTGACCGGCGTGTTCACGTCCACGACGAGGCCCGCTGCCCCGGCAGCGGCGTCCCGGACCGCGTCCTCGTCGTCTGTCTCCGCGACGACGACATCAGCGTCGAGTTCCGCTCGCAGTCGGTCGACATCTATCATCGGGTCATCGCTTGCGACCACACGTTCCATGTTCGGAGTCAGGGCCTGAGACGGTAAAACGGGTCGAAGTCGTTCCCATCAGATAGGAATTCGAGGTCGATGATAGATTCAATACAACGAGTAAATCAGTTGATTGTTCGATCCACGTGGTTCGAGCGCTGTGATTTAAGCCACTCGACCGCCAATCCAGCGGTATGCAAATCGAGCTGCGGTTTTTTGCCAACTTCCGGGAAGCCGTCGGACAGAAAACGGTTCACCGCGAGTATGAAACGGACCTGCAGGCGGGCGATGTGCTCCGACAGCTCTCCGAGGAGTTCACAGAGATGGACCTATTTGAGGACGGCGAACTGCGAGAGTATCTGACAATCCTCCGGAACGGAAGAGACATTGCTCATCTCGATGGTCTAGAGACCCCACTGGAAGACGGAGACGAACTTAGCGTGTTCCCGCCAGTTGCCGGGGGGTAATTCCTGCGACAGTCAGTTGCCCGAGTCAGCAACAGAAGATGAACGGGTATAGCAACCCGATGCGGTCGCCGGTTTCCAGTTCCGTGTCCAGTCCGTCGAGATGTTCGTTGAACTCACCGTTGACCGCCACTCGCGCGTAGCATCTGGTCTGTTCGCCTTCGGGGTTTTTCGCCCAGTCGCCCGGCAGGTCCGCTATCTCCGGGGCCCAGCCCTCGGTGGTGGCGTCGGCTTCGGTTTCCGCGATGAGCATATCGCCCACGTCGTACTCCTGAAAGAACGCGTCGAGGAAGTCACGTAGCGTGTTCCCTTCGAACGCGTATGGCAGCGCCGGTTCGCCGACGACCCGGCGAACGTGGCCGGTGCACCTGACCTCGACAGTAGTCAGGTCCATTGCCGACGACTGTCGCTCTACTGTCTCACTGTTCATGTGTACGCTACACCCCGCCGATACAAGTCAGTAGAGACGAACATGTTCGCCCATCGCTGGGGTTTATTTGCGGCGAACTCTGTGTGGCGATATGGACAATATCGAACTGGGGATTCCGGCCGGAATTGTCGACTCGCTGCCGCCGGACAGCGAGGACACGAAACGCGACATGGAACAGGCCGTTGGTGGCTGGGAGCGGGAGCTCAACGCCGCGCTCAATACCGAAGAGCCGGCCAGCGCCGTCGTCGACCACATCGAGCAGTTCGAGAGCCGGTGGGAGGCCTACGACGAGTACGTCGTCGAACTTCGGGCCTGGGGTCAGTCACCCATCTACGCGATGGCCTGGCGCGACCTGCACGCCGCCGTCATTGCCCAGATTTACGACCACGCCGATCTGGATGAGCGCATCAACCGCGAGCGCAACGCCCGCATCGTCGACGACGGTATCCGGCCGGGGTAGACCCTCTCTGTCCGGCAGAGTGACACCTCGGGATAGCGCGGGTGTGGCAAACGAGCGCCGGACCGCCGATAAGTTTAGACGACCGCACCCGTAACGACCACACGATGGAGCGTGAACGGAGTTTTCGCGGCATCTCGGTTCGAGCCGCTATCGGGTATCTAGAGAACCTCGGCGGCGAGCAACGCGGCGAAGCAACCGTCGAAGGCGACGGCTGGGCGGCGACACTCTCAGAGGAGAAAGTCGCTATCGGCCCCAGCCTCCAACTCAACGAGGTAACAATCCAGTTCGACGGTGACCCGGAGACACTGGAGCCGCTTATCGAGAAGTTCGCACAGAAAGCAATGCGGGCGGGCGGCTGACCGGGGCGCGATGGCCGACCCGTCGTACCCAATCGAGGGGCAGATCGTCTTGCTGGCCGGCACGCAGGCCAGCGTCCCGCTCGACCGCCTCCCCGACCTGCTCGAACAGGTGCAAACGTATCTCCGGGCAAACCGGGAAACCTACGACAGAGAGTACGAACGCATCAGCGGCCCCAGAGAGGCCGATTACGTCTGCGCTGAGTCGGACCACTGGGACAGTATCGGCACAGAACTTGGACTGAGCAACCGTGAGCAGGACGCCGTTCAGCGGGCCCACGCCGCCCAGTTCGAGCGCGACGGGCGGCGGCTGGACAGAAGCGAGGAGTTCGAAACGACGCTGGAAATCAGGGCCGTACTGGCAGTCAGCTCTGAACCGTAATCGTCTCCAGCACGCGCTGGGAGAACGCCGTTTCGGAGAGGTCGCCGTTTTCGAGGTCGTCGATCCACTCGCTGTCGACTGACCATTCGCCGAGTTCGGTGTCCTCAAGATCCGTCACGGTCGCCTCGATGTCGACGCCGGACCAGTCATCAGCGTGGAGGTCCCGAAAGACGTTGATGACGCGGCCGATTTCCCGGTGGGGAATGACGGCCGCCTCGTCGGCCGAAATTGATTCATATGTGAGCCGGTACGTCTCGCCCTCGTCGGTGAAGTCGGTGACGTAAACGCCGTGGCTGGTCAGTCGGGACTCTACTTGAAATTCGAAGTCGTCGATATCTTCCTTGCGCATTAGAGAAGTGAAATGTGTTCGACGGCCGGCGCTATCTCAGTCGTCGCTCGGTGCCGCTGCGCCGCCGGAGCTGACGCCGGTTCCGGGGCCGATATCGATTCCCAGTTCGTCGAGTTTCTCGTCGGGAACGACGCCGTTCTCCCAGCCACGGACCTCGTAGTACTCGTCTTTCATCTTCGAGAGCTCCGCGAGTTCGCCTTCGGAGCCGCCCTGGGCTGGCATCGCGTGCTCGTCGCCCTCCACGAACCGGTTTGGCAGGTCGTCGTCGGACCCGTCGAAGCCTGCGAGGTTGTTGTAGTACCGTTCGAGGTTGTAGACGCGCTCGCCGGCCTCCATCAGTTCCTCCTCGCTCACGTCCAGCCCGGTCATGCCGTTGTACTGCAGGACGTACTCCTCGATACCTTCCGCGAAGGCGTTGAACTTGCAGATGTCGAAGGAGTCACTGATAGCGTGCAGGTCCTGGAAGGTAGCACACAGCTCGCCTTTGCCCTCCCACTCTCGCGGGTCAACCTTCTCCGGGATACCGAGAATTTCGGCTGCTGGGGTGTAGCCGCGCAGGTGACACGCCCCACGGTTTGAGGTCGCGTACCCGATTGCCATCCCCTTCATACAGCGCGGGTCGTAGGCGGCCATCGTCTGGCCTTTGACCGCGAGAGAGTTGGTGTGAGCGTCGAACTCCTCGGCGAGATGGTCCGGCCCCTCGGCGAGGTGGTCCGCGAGTTCCGTCTCGCGGTGGGCGATCATCTCGATCATGTCGATCATCGTCTCGGCGTCGCCCCAGTCCAGACCGTCGTCGAGTTCGTCGAGTTTGCCCTCCTCGGTCATCTCCATCGTCATCGCCATGGTGTTACCAACATCGATGGTGTCGACGCCGAGGTCGTTACACCGGTCGAGCATCACTGCAATCTTGTCGCGTTCGACGTGGCCGGAGTTCGGGCCGAGCGCCCACGCGGACTCGTACTCGTAGGATTCGGTGCGGACGTTCATCTCCTCGCCCTTGTGCATCGCCTGCACCTCGACTTCCTTCTTGCAGGCGACCGGACAGGAGTGACAGGTCGGCTCGTCAACAAGGATGTTCTCCCGGACGTTTTCGCCCGAGACGTTCTCTGAGTCGATGATACGCTCGCCGTCGCCCTCGGCGTCCGAGTACGCTCGCGTCGACGAGTACTTCCCGTTTTTCGTCGGGAGACCGTCCATCTCCTCGGTGGGATTCATCAGGACGTTGGTCCCGTACATCGAGAGTCCGCCTTCATTGGGCGCGGTCACGTCGGACTCCTGGATGACCTGCATCGCCTGCTTGTGGCCCTCCTGGAACGTCTCTTGGTCTTTTGGCTTCGGCATCCGAGTGCTGGACTTGACGACGACGGCTTTGAGGTTCTTGTTGCCCATCACGCAGCCGGTGCCACCGCGACCCGACGCGCGGTCGTCCTCGTTGACGATACAGGCGTATTTGACCTCGTTCTCACCGCCCTGGCCGATGGCCATTACGGAAAGGTTCTTGCCCAGCGAGCCGCCCTCGATTTCGTCTTCGAGGTCGTCGATAGTGTCGTGGACGCCTTGGCCCCAGAGGTGTGAGGCGTCGCGCAGTTCCACTTCGCCGTCTTCGACGAGCGCATACACTGGCTCGTCGGCCTGCCCTTCGAACAGCAGTCCGTCGAAGCCCGACCATTTCAGTCGCGCCCCGGACCAGCCGCCGTGGTGGGAATCAGTGACGGTCCCCGTCAGCGGCGACTTCGTACAGATGGCGATACGACCGCTCATCGTCACCTGTGTCCCCGTCAGCGGCCCGTTCATGAACGCCAGCAGGTTCTCCGGCCCAAGCGGGTCAACGTCCGGCCCCTGGTCGAAGACATACTTCACGCCGAGTCCGCGTGCACCGATATACTTTTTCGCGTCTTCCTCGTCAATACCTTCGTAGGCTACGTCCCCGTCTCCGAGGTCGATCCGTGCCACGTGGTCCTGAAAGCCACCAAGGTCTGTCATGGTAATACGTGACTCTCTGGCCGCGAGCAAGTTAACGGTTTGTGTTGCTAAAATACAGATATCTGACGGTTTCAGCGGTCACTTGCCCTGCGTGACCGGGTCTCATCCACAAGTCTGGTCCGAACCGTTTAAGAGTCCGAGCGGCAAACTCCGGGGTAACTCGCTGGACAACGGGCACCAGCGGGCACCTGCGTGTGCAGGTCGGGATGTGAGTCGCGCGCGCCGCGACTTGAACCACGCAACGCCCGTGGTGAATACATATGGCACGAAGCGCATATTCGTACATTCGAGATGCCTGGAAGAACCCAGGCGACGGACAGCTCGCAGAACTACAGTGGCAGCGCCAGCAGGAATGGCGCAACGAAGGGGCCGTCGAGCGCATCGAGCGCCCGACCCGCCTCGACAAGGCCCGCTCGCAGGGTTACAAGGCCAAGCAGGGCGTTATTGTCGCCCGCGTCTCCGTCCGCAAGGGCAGCGCACGCAAGCGCCGCCACAAGGCCGGCCGCCGCTCCAAGCGCCAGGGCGTCACGCGTATCACCCGCCGGAAGGACATCCAGCGCGTCGCCGAGGAACGCGCCTCCCGCACCTTCCCGAACCTGCGCGTACTCAACAGCTACTCCGTCGGTCAGGACGGCCGCCAGAAGTGGCATGAGGTCATCCTCATCGACCCGAACCACCCGGCCATCCAGAACGACGACGACCTGTCGTGGATCTGTGCTGACGACCAAGCCGACCGCGTCTTCCGCGGTCTGACCGGTGCCGGTCGCCGCAACCGCGGCCTCAGCGGCAAGGGCAAAGGGAGCGAGAAGACCCGCCCGTCGCTGCGCAGCAACGGCGGCAAGGGCAAGTAACCCACCTTTTTCCGCCTCGGGTACGCGAAGCGCACCACTCGGCGCAAAAACGTGGTCCTCGTGAGCGAAGCGAGCGAGGTGGTTCGAGACGGCATTGCCGTCTCGTCATGCCAGAAATCTTCGATTTCCGAGCAGCTCGAAAGACGAGCGAGCAACGCGAGTCTTTCGGTGGCGAAAAAGGCGAACGCTCGCTCCGCTCGCGTTCGGTGAACCGCGCTTGCTTCGCTCGCGCGGATGCCCACTGTGATTTTTGATTTCAGCTCGTATAGACATCCGGTCCTAGTGCCGTCTAGAGAGGGAGCCGACTACGCCCAGACGCCCTGTTCGCGGTCCATAATGCTGACCACAACGACGTGAGGCAGTGTGACGACAGCGATGAACACCAGATACAGCGCGACCCACTCCGGGACGGACCCCGGCGGATTTGGGACAAGGAAATATAGCCCGCCGAGGAGAGCGAGCGAGGCAGCGGTCAGCGGTGCGGCATCGCGAGCGAACCGCGCCAGTGCCGCCGATGGGTCGCGGTTCTGGAGTGCGGCAGTGGCGTCGTCGTCGACCAGCAGCAGGCGGGCGACGTGGCGCAGCGAGTGCCACAGACAGAAGTACACGCCAATAGCGAGTACCGGCGGGACGAGGGCGAAGTAGGCAAGCAGGCCCAGCGTCTCACCGGCGTCGAGCAGCCACAGCCGGCGGGCATCGGCGCGAGCGAACCCGACGGCCAGCGTCGCCACGACGAGCGCGCCGTAGGCGAGGGCGAGCGCGGTCCGCACGTCGGCCCGGAACGCCCAGCCGATAGCGGCCACGGCGTCGGGCGCGAACAGCGAGACGAGGTCCGTCGCGACGCGGCGGTACCACTCCGGGAACGCGAGCAGCGGGACTAGCATCGGCAGGCCGCCGCGGACGAGGACGGTTCCGATTCGCTGCGGGAGTGACCGGAGGTGGTCGGCGTCGGCCAGCGCGCGTAGCGCGTAGAGGTCGCCCTGCCCCCAGTGGAACCACGTCACCGCGATGAACAGGACGAAGGCCGCCGCGGGTGCGAGGAACCAGGTGACGGCGTAAGCCCCGCCAACGACGCCGTAGAGCGCGAACACGCGGGCGATAGCACGCCAGTCCGGACGCTCGCCACGGGTCCGTGCGACCGCGAGGTGGTCGACTGCGCCGTGGGGCAAGCCGAGCAGGACAGCGCTGACAACCAGCGGGGCGTACTGGAGCGCAGGTGGTATCGAGACCCCCGCGAGAAACGGAGCGACGACGGCGAGGCTAGCGACCCAGCCGGGAGCCAGTGCGACCCGGTAGCGAACCGACAGTTCGACGGCGCTGCGGTAGCTCACTCCCATCTGTCCATGAGCCAAGTATAGAGCACGACCCCCTGCACGACGAACAGCGTCGTCAGGAAGAAAAACACCGCTTCCTCAATCGGCAGGTCAAGCAGGGGAACCGTGTAGCCGGTCGTGTACTGTTTTGAAATCGTCCAGACGCCGAGTCGGATGGCGATGCTGTCGATACCACAGAGATAGGCCATTGGGACCAGTGTCGCGACGCTCACGGTCCGCCACTCGCCGACGAGGAAATGCCACCCAAACAGCCACTGAATGGCGAGAATCGGACCGCTCCAGACCAGCAGCGAGCCGAGATACAGCCCCGAATCGGAGCGCAGGAGTGCAAGGCCGGACAGCACGACGACGAGCGCAACGGCAAGCCCGACGAGTCGCGTTCGTGTTGGCGTGGCCAGCGGGCGCTCCGTGTCTACCCGAAACCGGGCCACCCACAGCCCCACCATCGCCGTCTGCAGGATGAAAAAGAGGTACTCGCCGAGGGGTATCGACCAGAACCGAAGCAGTACAGCGCCGTCGCCGTACCACCAGACGCCGCGCCGGATGAGCGCGCCGTCCCACGGCGTCGTGTAGACGAGCGCCAGACCGGTGAGGATAGCTGTTCCTGTGAGTACGTCCCGGCGGCTCCCGAGGCGGTAGGTAGCCGTCAACGCCAGGCCGGCCACGACTGGGACCACGAAGAGGGCGTGAAACTGGAGATACGTGAGGGTAGACAGCATGAGTTCAGATACAGCAGGTGGTCGAAAACGATGCCCGGCGCGTGGCTGTCATCCACGCCACGTGGGCTGCCCGTGGCTGTGAGTGTCTGTTGGCGTCTCACCGGGGCCACGCTCGGAGACAGCGCTCACGGTGTAGAACGTCGCTTCGGGGTCGCCGTTACGCCGCCAGTGCCACCACGTGCGGGCGAGGAGCCACAGCCGGCGGCGACGGGTGAGGTCCGGTGTCTCCGTCAGCACGTCGTACCCGCGGTCACGGATAAGCCGGTGGTGGTCAGCGTACAGGACCGCAGCCAGCAACACGCCAAACTGGCAGTCTTCCGGCAGGTACCGGATGCCGGCGACGCCCTCGCGGTAGAGTTCGTCGGTCCGGGCCAGTTCCTCCTGCATCACGGCGCGGAAGGCGTCGTCGACCTCGGCGTCGGCCAGTTGCTCCTCGGTGACGCCGTGGCGCTCGAGCGTCTCCTGTGGGAGATACACCCGGCCGTAGTCGTGAATGTCCTCACGAACGTCCCGCAGGAAGTTCGAAAGCTGGAACGCTTCGGCCAGTGCCGTCGCGTGGGGCAGGGCCTCCTCCTTCTGTGGCGGGTCCATTACCTCCGTCATCATGTGGCCGACGGCGACGGCAGAACCGCCCATGTACTCACGGAGGTCCTCAAACGTCTCATAGCGGGCCTGTGCGATGTCCATCTCCATCGCGTCGATGAAGACGTTAATCGTCTCCTCGGAGATGTCGTGACGGTCAGCCAGGTCCTGAAACGCCGCCATGACTGCCTCGTGGTCGGTTTCTTCCGGGTCGATGTTCCCGAGTGCGGCCTCGCGAATCACCTCCAGTTGCTCGTGCTGAACGGTCGGCGGCGGCCCGTCCGTCTGGTCGACGACCTCGTCCGCAACCCGGAAAAACGCGTACATGACGTACGTCGGGTGGCGGATACGCTCCGGAAGCAGACGCGTCGCAAGGTGGAACGTCCGTCCGGTTTCCTGCTGTATCGATTTGCTGGTTTGGATGTTATCGGAATGCATTGAAAGCTATCGGGCGGTCATTCGGCGGGCGATGCGTCGCGCGCTTGTCGGCAGGCTGTCCGTAATAGTCCGGTCGGTCCGTGAGTGCGCCGCTATCACGGGGGTCTGTGTCCCGTCGGTTCGCCGGTGACAAACAGGACACTGGTTCGGTATCACTACATGTATATACGGTTGTTATCGGTATAAGCAGACTACCAAACTGCTTCGGGAATCGCGTCAGGCGTCCGACACCGGTAAGGGGGTTCGGAATCACGAGTTACCAGTTTTCAAACACTTCTTCCAGTAGCTTTCGCTCACCCGCACGGAGGTGCTGGTGGAACGTCGACGGGCAGATATCCATCGACTCGGCCAGTTGCTCACCGGAGACATCACGTGGCCAGTCGAAAAAGCCGCCGAGGAACCCTTTCCGGAGCGCCGTTAGCTGGCGGTTCGTGAGACGTTCCTCGACGTTTGCAATGAATGCCTGCCGGGAAACGGGCGGTTCGTCCCGCTCTCGCACCGAAAGCAGTTCCGTCTCCGGATACTGGTTTCGGACCTGCTCGACCACGCTTCGGGTCTCCATCGACGCCGGAAGCGTGACGGTGACCGTCGCTTGTCGCGGTTCGACGAGAATGTCGCCCGTCTGGGCTCCGCGGTCGGCGACGACCGAGACGACCGGTGGGTCCGAGACGGTGAACTCGAACAGCGCCGCCGAGTCCGACGTCGAGACGTGCGAGACGCCCGACACCTGCGGGTGGTCGGCGGCAACGGCACAGACCGCCGAGGGGTCGTCCGTCTCGACGAGGAAGAACATCACCGTTTCCTCACCGTTGGGGACGCTCCCACCGTACTCCATCGAACAACCGAGTTCGCTTGCCACGTGAATATAAAAAACGTCGGGGTCGGTGACCTGCAGTTCGAGTTCCGTGACGTTGTCGGCGGTCAGCAGCCGGCTGGTCTCGCGAGCATCGATAGCCGCCGCGGTGGCCCGGCCGATGGTTCCCAGCACGGCCTGTTCTCGGGGATCAAACACGTCGTCGCTGTCGGCATAGACGGTGAGCACGCCGTATAACGATTCGCCGGAGACGAGCGGCACGGCCGCGACCGATGCCACGTCGGAGTCAGCAAGCCGGCTGTGTTGCTCGTCGATACCACCGGTCACGACCTGCATCTCCTCGGTACGAGCCGCCTCCGCGACCGGGTCGTCGGCGTCAAGTGGGATAGATAACGAGGTCGGTCGGTCGGCTGACAGGGCCGTCGACGACAGCGTCTCGTCTCGCAAGTCGAGTTCGGACACCCAGGCGAACTGGTAGGAGTCGACCGTGGCCAGCCGGTCACAGACGGTCTGCTCGATGGCCTCCCGCGAGTCGACGGTCAGTACGTCGCCCATCACCGCCTTCAGCAGCCCGTCGACCCGGTCGACGAGTTGCTTGAGGTTCTGGCGTTCGGCCTTCAGCTCTTCGCTCCGTCGTTCAGCCGCCAGTTCGGCGAGTTTCCGCTGGGTGATATCGATGTGTGCGACGACTGCGCTCCCGGCCTCATCCTCCGGAAGTGGTGCGACCCGCATCAGAAACCACTGTTTCTCCTCCGGAGAGTGACACGGGTACTCCATCGTGAACAGGTCTTGCTCACCGTCGATGACCGACTCGATGCCGCCGACTGCCTGTCCGGCGTATTCGTCGGCGTCGACATCGGTTGTCGTGAAGTAGTTCGTCCCCTCCATCTCCCCGTCCTCGTCGCCCGCGAACTCCCGCCAGGCGCGGTTCGTGAACAGGATCGTTCCCTCGTCGTCGAGGACAGCGATGTTGATGGGTAGCGTGTCCAACGTCGAGTGAGCGAGTGTCTCTGGTGGCTTCATTCAGTGTCCCTGGCTCCGAATAGCCGATACCCTGTGTAGTGGCGGCGGGTGAATAAACGTGTGGCCCGAAAACGGGGGACTGTTGCCTGTGCGAAAAGTTCTAAACGATGTCGCCCGCAACGCGTAGGTATGTTCGGGTCCCGGAGTTCCCGGGGGGAGTCAGTCACTTGCATCGCGTGTGGCGAGTCCATCCCACGGTCCGAGGCCCGCGAGTACGACAAACACGGCGACCGGTGGGACCGTCGAAACAAGACGTTCGAGCATCTCTGTAAAACCTGTTTTGCCGAGCTATGCCAGCAACCACGAGATGGGCTCGAGACGACACTTGACGCCGCCGGAGCCGGCGAGGCCGATCAGAAGACGTTCCTGAGACGGTTCCGGGAACTCTCCGAGGGCGACGCTCGCAGGGACTGAGACGCAGGGGTCACGGCCCAGTCCCACCCCGACAGCCCTAACTACGCCCTGTTCGTACCGGGTGACATGACTACAGAGGACGCACAGGCGGCCGCCGGGACCGCCGAGGGGCAAGGCCCCGTCGAGATCGACCCGGAGATGGCACGACATCTGGAGAACAAACGCGAGGAACTGTTCGAGAAGTTCGGCATCCCCGACGAGTTCCCGCCCGAGGTACTGGAAGAGGCCAAGGAGCGCACGAAGGGCGTTCAGGCGGAGATTGAAGACGAGGTCGACGAGCGGCAGGACCTCCGGGAGATGACCACCTGGACGACTGACCCCATCGACGCGCAGGACTTCGACGATGCCATCTCCATCGAGGAGCGCGAAGACGAGATCGTTCTCTGGGTCCACATCGCCGACGTGACCCACTACGTCAACCCCGACACGAAGATGTGGGAGCAGGCCGTCGAGCGCGGGAACACCGTCTACCTCCCGGCCTACACCGTCCACATGTTACCACCCGTCCTCGCCGAGACGGTGTGTTCGCTGGTCCCCAACGAGGACCGTCTGGCCCACACCGTCGAAATGCACCTCGACAAGGAGAACCTCGGCTACGAGGAGATCAATATCTACAAGTCCGTCATCCGCTCGGATGCCCGGCTGACCTACACCGAAGCCGAGCGCCTGCTGGATGAGCCAGAGACCGCAGAAGACGTGCTGGAAGACCAGAGCGTCGACCTCGCGGAGAAGACCGAGCGCGTCTGGGAACTGGCCGACCGGATGCACGAGCAGCGCAAAGAGGAGGGGTCACTCGTCCTCAATCCTGCCCGTGACCGCGCGCACACTATCATCGAGGAGTGTATGCTGAAGGCGAACAAGGCCGTCACGCACGAGCTGATGTGGAACCGCGGCGTCGAGGCGATGTACCGCGTCCACCCACAGCCGAGCCCCGACGAGTGGGACGAAGCGCTGGTCGAAATTCAGGAACTTGACGGCGTCTCTATCCCCGGCGACGCCTGGGACGACCCACGGAAAGCCGTCAACGCCACGCTCGAACAGGCCCCCGGTCGCCAGCTCGATAAGATCCAGTGGGCCGTGATGAAGGTGATGCCGCGCGCGAAGTACATGAACGACCCCTTCGGCGGCCACCACGCCCTGAACTTCGAGATCTACGGCCACTTCACCTCGCCGATTCGCCGCCTCTCGGACCTCATCAACCACTGGATCGTCTATAGTAACGACGTGCCCGAGGACCTCATTGCGCTGTGTGACCGCGCCAGCGACCGCCAGAAGGACGCCGAGCAGTGCGAGCGCGAGTACAAGAACTTCCTGCAGGAGGTTGGGCTCGATCCGTCGGCAGTCAACAACCGCGGTATCGAGGTCGTCGAAAATCCTGATGACGAAGACGAGGATGAAGACGCTGAAGCCGATGCCGCCGACGCAGCCGTTGAAGAGTAACGGCTAGCTAAAGTATCGGGTTCTGTTGTGCATGGTTCTGCAGCTACGGCCGTCGGGAGCCAGAAAGCCCCCACGCCATCGACTCCCGCGGCTCGCTGCGCGCGCTTCGCGTGCTTACGTCGCCGGGGTTCGTCGATGGCGCGGCCCCTTTCGGTCCCACCCAGCCTGGATTGGGCAACCGGCTACGGGTGGGACTGAAAGGGGCCTGTCGCTGGGCGTTCGAGACGACGCAAGCACCGCAACGAAGTGAGGAGCGCAGCGAGTCGCAGTAGCCCAGCGACAGGGGGCTTTCTGGCTGTTCAAACTCCAGCTCCAGGGCGAAACCGTACCAAACAACCATTCTAGAGAGTCGCGCATAGCAACAGCAAGACCTTTTCACAGTCGGTGCGGCACTGCCCGTATGTGCCCTCCAGCACCCGCAATCGTCGCCGAGGGGTTGACAAAGCGTTACAGCGGCGTCTCGGCAATAGAGTCCCTCGACCTGACGGTCCCTCGCGGAAGCGTCTTCGGCTTTCTCGGCCCGAACGGCGCGGGCAAGACCTCGACGATTCGAATCCTGACGACGTTGACGAACCCAACAAGCGGCACCGCACGGGTGGCGGGCGAGTCGGTCGCGGACCGCGCCGCGGTGGTCGAACACATCGGCTTCCTGCCCGAAGAACCCCCGCTGTACGACGAACTCACCGGCCGCGAGCAGCTGGAGTACGTCGCCGGCCTGCGCGGGCACGAGGACTGGGACCGCGTGGAGTCGCTGCTCGACCGATTCGACCTCGATACGGACGCCGACCGGCGCGTCGAGACGTACTCAAAGGGGATGAAACAGAAGCTCGGTCTCGTTCAGGCGCTGTTGCACGACCCTGATGTCCTCTTCCTCGATGAACCCACCTCGGGACTTGACCCGCGGGCGGCCCGGACGGTGCGTGATACCATCAGCGAAGTCGCGGCCGCTGACACGACGGTCTTTCTCTCGACGCACATCCTGCCCGTCGTCGAGGAGTTAGCGGATACCGTCGGCGTCCTGTATGACGGCGACCTCGTCGCGGAGGGGTCTCCTGAGGAACTGACCGGCAGCGTCGAGTCCGGGAGCACACTCGAAGACGTGTTCCTCGACGTGACCAGCGAGCACCCGGGTGAGCGATGAGGCGACCGAACGGACGGCGGATGCGACTGATCGCACAGACGGAACTGCGGCGCACCTGGCGCAAGCTCATGGGCACGGCGCGCGGGACGCTCATGTTACTTGGCGGAGGACTGGGCATCGTCATATACAGTCTCGCTATCGGCGTGATGGCGTTCTTTTTCGGCGGCGCCCTCACCGGCAGCGACACCCAGACGGTTAGACTCGCGACGACGGCGGGCATCGTCGGGCTGCTCGGACTCGTCGGCTTCTTCACACTCCAGCATACGGTGAAATCGGCCGGCGAACCGGACGCTGCCGACGGTCTACTGACGACGGTGCCCTACGAGGACGCGGCGGCCGGGCTGCTCGCCGCCGAGATCGGTCGAGTGTTGCTCGCGCTCACCATCCCGATTCTGGCGCTGGTGGGCGGACTTGCAGTCGGTGATGCTGGGGTACTCGTCGCTGTCGTGGCGCTGGTCGGGTCAGTCGCGGTCACCCTGCTCGGGACGGTCCTCGGATTCAGTCTAGGGCTAGTGATAAAACTGGTCGCGAACCGCTCGGCCTTCATCGCGCGGCATCGAGCGAGCGTCGGGGCTGCCGTCTCGCTCGTCCTGCCGCTTGGCTGGGTTGCGATGACGACTGTCCCGACGGTACAGTTTCGCGTGCTCCAGCTGGCGACCCAGTCCCCGCTCTCGTGGCCTGCTGACGTGGTCCTGCTCGTTCTGGGGGCCGGTGGCGATCCGGTCGCTGCCACCGTCGCTACGGTGGGGATTCTCAGCGCGCTCCCGGTCGGCGTGGTTGCGTGTCTGTGGCTGGCTGCGCGGGCTTGGTATGTCGATCCGGTCCAGCCTGACTACGAGTTCGACGCAGACAAGCAGACACTCTCGGACCGTCTGCTGAGAGGACGGGTCTCGACGGCGACCCGCGTGGTCGCCCAGAAGTCGTGGCTCCGTGCCAAGCGAGCGCCCATTTCCGTGCAGTTCGCGATCATGCCGTTTTTCTTCCTGGTGTATCATCTCCAGATCGTCATTCTGGAGCGAGTGGTCCCGCCAACGCTCCCCCTCAGCGCTGGCCTCGCCAGCGCGGCGGCGTTCGGGGCCGCGTTCTCGCTCAATCCGCTCGGCGGCGAGGAAGGAGTGCTGCCGCTGACACTGACCGCCAACGTCTCCGGCCGGGCGTTCGTCACCGGACTCGTCCTTGCGGGCGCACTCCCCGGTGTCGTGGTGACGACGCTACTGGTCGTCGGTCTCGGTGTCGCCGCCGGAACGCCACCGGTCACGCTCGCTGCCGGACTCACAGTCGCACTGGCCGCAACCCTCGCCGCACCGGCTATCGCCGTCGGAGCCGGCGTCGTGTTCCCGAAGTTCGAGTCGTCATCGGTGCAGGGCCACGAAGTAGTGGTTCCAAGCGGCTGGGCGTTCGGGCTGTACTTCCTCGTCCTCGGCGTGGCCGTCGCGCCGGGGAGCCTGACGTACCTGCTCGCCGTTCGTGACCTGTTCGCACTCTCATTCGACAAAACCTGGCTCCTCGGCGGGGGGCTGGTGGTGAGCATTGGAATCGCCAGCGCTGGCGCTGTCGCGGGGTTCCTCTATGCCGCTAACCGCGTTGCAACATACCGGCTGGATTAGCAGACCGGCTTCGGGTCCAGCCCCATCGCCTCCAGCGTCTCTGCGTAGTCGTCGTACGCCGCTCCAACGGCCTCCGTCGCGGCCGCCGCTGCCGTCTCGCGCTCGGATTCCGAGAGGTGTCCGAGGGCAGTTTCCCCGTCGTCGAGTGCCGATGCCTCGCGTCGAATCTCGCGGAACGTATCGGCCCGCTGTTCGTCAGCCTCGTTGATGAAGAAGCTCACTACCTGCAGATAGAACCGGTCGGCGACCAACGGGGCAGCGATGAGGCCGGCCCCGACGCGCCGTGCAGTCCCGCTAACGGTTTCGAGGTGGTCGATGAACCCATCGGGGTCACCGGCGTCTACGTCGATGCGGTCTGCCCGCTCGGCCGCGGCCTCGGCGGCTCCCTCAAACTGCGTCGCCACGTCGCTGTCCGCCTCGGCGGCCCACTGGCCGAGGGCATCTGCAAGCCCTGACTCGCGTGTCGCCGCTGTTGTGAGCACCACCTCCGTCTCCAGTGTCGCATCTGTTGCTGCGATAAGCACCTTGTCCGAGCCCAGTCTGTCTCGCTCCGTCTCAGTCTGGTCACGGACGGCGTTGATAGTAGCTCCAGCGTCCATACCTCCGCTGGGCGCGGCAGGGGCTTGAAATCCCCGCCCGATTTATCCACCGGGGAGCGCTACAGTCGGTATGGCCGAGGACTACCCTGACCCGCCGACGGACCCGCCGTCACTATCGGCAGCGACGTTGCAAGCGAAGCTGGACGCCGGTGAATCGGTCCGGCTGCTCGACGTTCGCGACCGTGGCGAGTACGAGGAGTGGCGACTCCGCGGCGAGTCGGTAACAGCAACACAGCTCCCCTTTACCAAATTTCTCCAGGCGAAGGTGACCGGCGAAGTGGACAGCCTCGTCGCCGAGGTGGCCGGCACCGGCCCGATAACGGTCGTCTGTGGCCGCGGCGAAGCCAGCGCCTTCGTCGCCGGCCTACTGACTGAACACGGTGTCGAGGCGCAGAACCTCAGCGACGGCATGGAGGGGTGGGCGCGGCTCTACGAAGCCCGCAAGATTTCCTGCGACGCCGCAACCGTCCTCCAGTATCGCCGTCCGTCATCTGGCTGTCTCGGCTACATGATCATCAGCGACGGGTCGGCCGCCGTTGTCGACCCGCTCCGGGCGTTCACCGACCGGTACAGCGCCGATGCCGCCGACCGCGACGCCTCGATCACCCACGCTATCGACACGCACGTCCACGCCGACCACATCAGCGGCGTCCGCCGCCTTGCCGTAGAGACCGGTGCCGAGCCGACCCTTTCCGAACGGGCGGTCGCCCGCGGTGTCGACGACGTGACCGCACTGGCCGCCGCCGAAACGCTACGCGTCGGCTCGGCCACACTGGAGCCTCGTCCCCTACCCGGGCATACGACCGGCATGACCGGCTTCACCGTCGGCGACGTGCTCCTAGCCGGCGACAGTGTCTTCCTCGACAGCGTCGCCCGCCCAGACCTCGAAGCCGGAGCGGACGGCGCTCGTGACCTCGCCCGCGACCTCCATCGCACGCTGACTGACCGGCTCGCAGCACTCCCCGATGAGACACTCGTTGCCCCGGGCCACTACAGCGAGTCGACGGTGCCGTCTGACGACGGTACGTTCACCGCTCCTCTGGGAGCTCTCCGCGACCAACTCCCGGGATTCACGATGGACCGCGAGGCATTTGTCGAGTACGTCTGTGACGACATCCCGCCGCGCCCCGCCAACTTCAAACGGGTTATCGCCATCAACCTCGGAACGGAGACTGCCGACGACGACACCGCGTTCGAACTCGAACTCGGCCCGAACAACTGCGCCGCTGCGCCGACGGACACAGTGTGACACCGCCACGAGAGAGTCGTAGCTACAGTGGGAGCCGCTTGCGAATCTGGTCGAGAATCGATTCGTCTTCGTCCGGCAGTGACTCCCCAACCACGCCCTCTCCTGGCAGAATAACGGTCCGTTCCCCGTTGTCCTCGACCTCGATGAGGTCGTCTGCCTTGAGAGCCGCGAGTGCATCCTCAATGCGGTCAATATTCTCTTCCGTCCGCGACCGAAGCTCGAAGACAGTCATCCCCTCATCGCGGCGGTCAGCGAGCGCATCGAGCACCGCAACCTCTGTGTCGTCCCGGTCGCGATACTCCGGCTTCGCTCTCATATCTCCCTCTAAAACCGGCTAGGTCTAATCTCTGTCCCTCGTGAATCTAATCTGGGAACTTGATCTGACGCGTTATAAACTGTTGAATTGGTAAGGCTGACCCCCGAGCGAAGCAGTCGTCAGCGACAAACTCGCTGTGACTTATCATTCCGAACCGAGTGATTCGCTACCGTCCCTTTTCATGGTAAGCTGGCCCCTCTTCAGTGGTAGAGCCGTACTTTGCCATGAAGACTCTGAGCGACCACTCGTCGGTATAGTACTTGTACGCCCAAATGTATTTGATGTGAGTCGTTTCAAACACTCCGCCGTCCTCCGTAGTGAACGTCACATTAACTGTATCGGGTATGTACGTGTGGTCCCGTTCTGGAAGGTGGCCATTGTTATAGTCTTCTACGATGGCGTAGTACTTCCAGAGCGGGTTTAGCCGGTCATTTCGGGTCTTAGTGAAGTTTGTAGTATCACGCATTTCAACTGTTATATGGTACGAGTCATTGTCAGGGAAAGCCTCCATCTCAGCAGAACGGTTCTCCTCGTCTGAATCGTATAGATACTGGATGTTCTCATCGAATTCCTCAAACTTCTCTGCCTTGCTGAGATCGCCTTCAGTAGTAGATTCGGTTTCCGTTTCAGTTCCTTCGGTAGCTACTAGCGTACTCTCGGTTTCCGTTGGCTCAGGCGTTTGGGTCTCAATAATCTCTGGCGTGGGTTCTGGCGTCTGCGTCGGCGAAACTGTCTTTTCCGCTGGTCCGCTGCCTCCCGCGAACGCAGAGCAGCCGGCAGAGATCATTAAGAGTGTAATGGCAACAGAGCCAACGATAGTTCTAGTCTCACTCATGGTTTTGATTCTCAATGTTGAGGTCTGTTTCCTTGTTTTTTTCAGAAGGTGAGATATTCAGAGTTTCAGTCAGGGTTGGCGTTGGTTCTGGTAACGTGCCAGTTGCTGATCCGTCGCCGTCCACTCCCGCAGATGGTGAATCATGTACAGTCTCGCCACCGGCGCTCAAAAATGCGATTCCGCGGACAAGGACGGTGAAGACAGCCACGTAGGCGAACGCGGTCAAGATGCTAACGTACTCCTCTCCGGACTGGATGCCGGGTATCGGTGTTTCCTTATTTGCATACCAATGGGCGTCCGTCCACACGATAAGCGGAGCGGTGACTGGGGGTAAGAGAGTGCCTGCAACCGTCGCTAACAGGCAGGCGACTACCCCTTGTGTCTTGTTCTTTGCATTCATTATATTTGGATTTTATTTATTTTAACCTATATATTTTAATTCCGAAGCCATATGTGAAAGCTGTTACCAAAAACTCCACCCTCCGCCACCGTCACCGCCACTGTCATCATCATCGTCGCTATCGCCTCCGAACCAACTCCCGCTGTCACCGTCGTCATCACCACCACTGTCGTCATCATCGTCGTCACCGCCACCGATTATGCCGTCAAGGAAACCCCCCTGATCATCGTTATCGCTGCCTCCACTATCATCATCGTTACCGTTGCTATCATCATCGTCACTACTACTGCCGTCATCGTATGACCAGTCATATCCACCGTTGTCATCATCGTCATCGTCTCCGCTATCTGGGTTCATTAGGTTATTTGGCACGCTGGATGCTGGACGAGTACTACGACTCTCATCGCTGGAGCCGCCATCATTGGAACTGCCGCCATCATCAACATCAATGAAATCGTCCTGATTCTCTTCGTGTTCCTTTATTTCTTCTTTTCGTTCATCGACAGTCTCCTCACTGAACGTACCGCCGTAACCGTCCTCAGAGTACTTGTTCATATTGTCTTCCGCGATGATCTTGGTGAGTTCATTCTCCACGTACACCCACAGACCGTCCCGGCCGTCAGTATCGACGATGGTATCCTCGATGGTCATGGCAGCACTCGTACAGCCCATGTTTTCACCGTCAACGTAGTAGTTCCCGCTACCGCCCGGACAGTTGTTGCCACCGGCGCTGCCACCGTTGCCAGACGAGTCGGCGACCTGAATCGTCCGATTGGCGACGCCACGCCGTCCGTCGGCATCGTAAGCGATCACACGGACGGATACAGAGCCGGAGTCGTTGAACGTGTGCGTAATGGTCGAGGTGGCGTTCTCACCGGCGAGTCGCGTCTGGTTTTGGGCGGTGCCGTTGACGACCCAGGCGAGCGTTCGGAGGTCGGCATCGCCGGCAGTTACGTTGGCAGTCAGATTCCGCCGGAGGCCAGCGGGTACCGCAGACGGGGCCGACATCGAGACTGACGGCCCACCAGCGGCCACCACGTCGACGTGGAGCGTGTCCGAGCGCGACGCTCCGTCGTCATCAGTGACGGTGACAGTAACGTTGTACTGGCCGGTGTCGGCCGGTGAAAACGTCGTCTGGACGCAGGTCGGGCAGTCGGGTGTGCGTGTTGTGCCGTCCGGCATTTCGATGGACCACTCGGTATCTTCGATTGTGCCGTCGGGGTCGCGCGAGCCGTTAGCGTCCAACTGGACCGTCGTTGCTCGCTCGACGGACTGGTCCAGTCCGGCGTCGGCAAGCGGTGGCTGGTTGCCGGTCGCCACCGCTGTCCCGCCGAGAAGTGCCGAGAGGGCGAGGGCCGACACCACGAGTGTCGCGGTCCGGTGCATTAGCGTAGCGTAACATCTGTATCAGTTATAAAATTTCACAAACTAGGCTGAAATTAATATAACGCCGTCGCGAAACAGGTAGTATCCTGTCAGGAATGGTCGAGCCAACGGGCAGGGTTTAAGTACGCCACGGTGGGAAGTTCTGGCAATGGGTCTCAAATGTTCCGTCCTCGGGCACAAGTACGGTGAGACCACCGTCGAGCGCGAGCGCGAAGAGCAGGGTAGCGAAGTCGTCATCACCATCCAGGAACGGGAGACCTGTGAGCGGTGTGGAAATACGCGCATTGTCTCGGAGAACAAGGAGGTAACGGCTATCGAGACGCCGTCGGATATCGCTAGCGACCTCGTCGAAGACGAGTCCGAATCCGAAACGGCGGAAACCGAGTCACCGCCGGAAGACGAGCCGGCTGACAGCGCGGCCGAACCCACTGACGAGGGAACGGAGCGCTCGGACGGCTGGGATAGCGTCGACGATCCGGTCAAAGCGCCGGGAGATTCGGGAGTCGGCGACAATGGCGGAGACGACGAGCCGGTTGATCCGTCGGCCGACGACGCCGAGATTATCGATGACAGCGACAGCGAGGGAAGCGGCGACGTGGAACTGGACGAGCCGACGACGACGGTCGACATCCCGGACGCCGAGAGCGAGGAGCCGGTAACCGAAGACGAGACTGATCCGGAGAAAGACGACGGGCTCATTCTCGGCGAGGAAGCGGAATCGGAGTCGACCGGCGACGACCGCCAGCCCGGTGAGTGGCCTGATGAGCCAGGAGACGACGGGGACGGCTGGTCGCCGGAGACGATGCCGGTCGATTCCGGAACGGACGACGATTCGGGTGTTGAGTCAACCAGCGACAGTGCCGTGACGGTTCCAGAGGGCGAGTTCGCCTGTCCGGAGTGTGGATTCACCACAGAGGTCGAATCGACATCGTTGCGCGCCGGGGACTTCTGTCCGGAGTGTCACAAGGGGTCACTTATCACCCGTGGCGAGGAGTGAACGCAAAGGGTAAGACAGCCCCTCGCAAAAACTCGCCCATGCGAGAGTACAAGATGCGACGGGGCGAGCATCTCGAAGACCGCGTCCCTGACATGGAAGCGTTCGTCGAGGAGTACTTCGGCGAAGTAACGGATACAGAAGACTACGAGGGCAACGACCTGCTAGTCGTCGACGACCCCGACAACCCCGTGTTCGACCGGGTCGTCGCGGGTCGCGTCGAGTACGGCTCGAAGAAGGACAAAATCGCGCTTCATATCGATGAGCGACCGGCGGAGGACGTCATCGCAGAGGGCAACGTCGATGCGGCCGAGGACGCTGTCGCCATCAAGAACGATTTCCTGGAGGAGGCGACCGACCGCGACGCAAAGGCACGACGTGATTCGCTCAAGCGCTCGGTCGAGGACGACGCCGACGCCCCGGACAACGTCTAACGACGGCCATCGGGCGCACGCAGTCCGTGAGTGCTGGCAGGCCGATACTGCGCTATCGTGTCCAGCCCGGCCCGCGTAGCTGTTCGGAAATTCTTCGATACCGTACACTGCCAGTATCACTCAGCGTCAGACGGGCGTCACATCTAAATACGCTTGTGGCATACATTCACATACGCCCCACCCGGAGGCGCACACAAGTATCCGGGACACGAGACACCACTCGTGATGCCACGGCAGCGGATTCCGGGGCAACCTGTCATAGTTTGTCCGCCCGCCGGAGCGGACCCAATCCGGCATTCGCGGCCAGGTCAGTTACCGAGCCGGCACTTCTGTTTTATTGGTGCGAGACCGGCGGCAGGGTTAGCTGATGGATGGAAAGCGGTGACGGACAGAACGGCGCTATTCGGCGAGTCCGTAGCCGCGCCTGAACAGCATGTAGTCGATTGACAGCACGACCACGGTCGTCCCAGTCAGGACGGCCAGCGACGTGTTCGGATCGATTTCGGTGACGCCGATCATGCCGTAACGGACGCCGTTGACCATGTATACCATCGGATTGAGAAGCGAGACGTTCCGCCAGAACGCCGGGAGGACTTCGAGCGAGTAGAACACCGCGCCGAAGAACACCAGCGGCCGGAGAATGAACTGGTTCATCACTGTCAGGTAGTCGAAGTCGCTCGCCCAGAGGCCGCCGATGACGCCGAGTCCGCCGAACAGCGTGGTAATCACCAGCAGGAACGAGACGAGATACACGGGGTTAGCGACCGGAACCGGAGTGAATATCAGTCCCACGCCGACGATCAGCAGCGACGTGACGACCCCCCGGAGCGCGCTGGCTGAGACATAGGCCGCCACCATACTTCGGTTCGACATCGGCGAGGTGAGGACGGCCTGAATGTAATCGTTCCAGCGTCCGTGGAAGATAGTGAAAGAGGCGTTCTCGAAGCTGTCAGAGATGGCTCCAAGCACGACCAGTCCGGGGAGGACAAACTGGAGGTAGCTCACGCCAGCGATTTCACCGATTCGGCTCCCCAGAATCACACCGAACACGGAGAAGTACAGCGCGTTCGTGATGATCGGCGGGAGGAAGGTGTTGTACGGGCGACGGACGAACCGGAGGATTTCCCGACGGACCAGCGTCAGGAACTGCGTCGTGTTCTGGTTCATGCGGACACCTCCGCGTACTCGCGGTCGTCGCGGGTCATGTCGACGAACACCTCTTCGAGCGACGCGCGGCGGATGTCCAGTGAGGTGACGGTGTGGCCCTGCGCTTCGAGTTCGCGCATGATGGCCGGCGCAGTCTGGCTCCCGCCCATTGCGGTGACGGCCAGCCCTTCGTCAGTCAGTTCGATGTCGGTGATGCCCTCAACGTCGAGTTTCGGGGCCGTCCGCGGCATCTTGGCTAGTTCGAGGACGATAGTGTCTGTGCCGCGGGCCATCAGGTCGTCGGGGGTCGCCACCTCGACTTTCCGCCCGTCGTCCATGATTGCAACCCGGTCACAGAGGCGTTCGGCCTCCTCGATGTAGTGGGTCGTCAGCAAAATCGTCGTCCCAGCGTCGTTCATCCGGTTGATGATATCCCAGAGGTCGTGGCGAAGCTGGACGTCGACCCCGGCCGTCGGCTCGTCGAGGATGAGCAGGTCCGGGTCGGAGACCAGCGCACGAGCGAGGACGAAGCGGCGTTTCATGCCGCCGGAGAGCCAGTCGAAGCGCGTGTCCCGCTTGTCCCAGATACCAACCGTCTTCAGCGCGTCTTCTGCGCGCTCGCGGGCCTCGGCCCGACCGATGCCGTGGTAGCCCGCCTTGTGTTCGAGCACCTCGATGATGGGGAAAAAACGGTCGACGTTGAACTCCTGTGGCGCGACACCGATGCGGTCGCGGGCCTCCCGGTAGTCGTCTTCCACATCGAAGCCGAACACCTCGGCGGTCCCGCGGTCCTTGTGGACGAGACCGACCAGCGTGTTGATAAACGTCGTCTTGCCGGCTCCGTTTGGCCCGAGCAACCCGAAGAACTCTCCTTGCTCAACTGTCAGTTCTAGGTCATCGAGCGCCTGCACATCGCCGTAGCGCTTCTGTAACCCACTGGCGCGTATCGCCGGTTCAGTCATTGCCGCCCTTAGCGTGGCGACACCGAAAAACGCATTGAAGCCCCCGAAAACCGGCAGTTAGAGTGATACAGGCTGACAAGATCGACCGAACAACAAGGTCGCGCCGACCGGACTGTCACACTCCTATCGGCCGAGTCGTTCCCGGGCGATGCCGACGCCGGCCGGGGTGATGATGAGCTGGTCGTCGTCCTTCTGGACGATGTCGCCACCGACCTCGTTGGCGACCTGCTTGAGTTCGTCGCTGATGTGTTCCATCGTACGGTCCTGCGTGGAGTGGCGCGTGATGTCCGCGACGACCACGTCACCGTCGTAGACGGCGTCTTTGATGTCGATGACGTCCTGCTTGTCGCTGATACGGGCGATCCGAACCTGGCGTTCGAGTTCCGTCCCGGTCATCTCGAATTCGTTCGCGTTCAGTTCGACGTAATCCTCGGTGTTCCGAGAGGATCCAGACTCCCCGAGGATCTTGCTCATCAGTCCCATGTCACTCACGGCGTGCGCTACCCGTTTCAACTTTTCGTCCATCGAACGTGTCGCCACAGCACCCCTGATCGGCCGTGGTGGCGAGCAGGAACAGCGAGTCCCACACAAAACGTTATTCAGCGGCGGAGCAAACACCGACAGCGATGCGCCCGCCCTCCATCAGAACGACTCCCCGCACCGTCGCAGCCGTCGGTGGCGTCGTCTATGCCATCGGGGTGCTGTCGTGGCTGTTTGCAAGCGGCGTCCATTTCTCGTCGCAGGACCCGACGACACTCGCGTTCGGGGCCGTCTACGCCGCCGTTGGGATGGTCCTCACAGGTGCCGTCCCGCTGTATCTCTGTAGCCGCCTCTCGCTTGTTACGCCAGTCCTCGTGACGCTCTGGCTGCTTGGCAACACGGTGTCGCAGTGGTTCTACGGGACGCATCTCCACCCGTTGTCGTCGTATCTCACCGTCTGGCCACTGCTGCTCGGGGTGGCCGTGAGCGCTGGCGTGGCCGAAGCGGTTGCTAGAATCGGCATAGACCGTACCCTCGACCGGTTCGGGCTTCGGCCGCTGGTGTGACTGGAGTGCGATACCAGTGGACTGCGCTACACCGAGAACTCGAAGAGGTCGTCGCCGACGTGGTGCAGCGACTTGACGACTTTCCCGCTGTCGCCGACCATGTCGTCGCCGTCGGTCTGTGCGCGGCCGACAGCGAGAAACTTCCCGTGGGACTCCTCGTTGATGACGACCAGGTCGTCCGCACTGATGTCGTCGTCGGCCTCGGTGATACCCGGCCGCATGATGTCAGCGCCGTCCGAGACAAAGGAGACGGCCCCGGCGTCCACAGTGACGATGTGTTTCTCCGGCGGGTACTGATTAGCTCCCTGAACGGTCAGGAACGGTTCGCCGTTCAGATAGAGGACGAGCGGGTCGCCGTCGACGAGGACGACATCCCAGTCGCTGTCGTCGAACTCGACCTTTTCGAAGCTGTCCGCGTCGAGTTCGACACCGAGGTTCTCCGACAGCGCCGTCGTGATGGTGTCGACCTCGTCCGAACGGAGGTGGTGTCGCGACTTGACTTCCATGCTCGCGTCTCGTCGGCGACAGAGGGTAAGCGTAACGAAGCGTGTGGGCGATGTGACGGACGCAGGTTTTTGTCCGCGCGGGCCAAGGTCAGAGTATGCGAGTCGTCACGCTCCTGCCCTCGGCGACGGAAATCGTCTACGCGCTCGGCGTCGAGCCGGTCGGTGTCTCACACGAGTGCGACCATCCGCCGGCGGCCCGCGAGAAGCCGTCAGTCAATCGCTCGCGTGTCGACCCGACGGCATCGAGTGGCGAGATCAACGAACAGGTCGCTGCTGCCGAGGAGAGCGACGGCGTCTACGCCATCGACCGCGAGACACTCGCGGAACTGGAGCCAGACCTCATTGTCACGCAGGGCGTCTGTGACGTGTGTGCCGTCGACCATGTGGTGGTCGCTGAGGCTGTCGAGGAACTGGGGCTGGACACCGACGTGCTAACGCTCGATGTCCACAGTCTCGACGGCCTGTTCGAGTCCATCCACCGGGTCGGCGCGGCGGTCGGGCGCGACGAGCGCGCTGCCGAACTCGTTGCGGACCTCCGGGAGCGCGTCGCAGCAGTGGAAACAACAGCGACACGAGGCGAGACGACGCCCCGCGTGGCGGTGCTCGACTGGCTCGACCCGGTGATGGCTGCCGGGCACTGGGTCCCGGAGATGATCGAGATGGCGGGCGGCACCTACGGGATGGAGGAAGACGGCGCTCACTCCCGGCCGCGCGAGTGGGAAGAAGTCGTCGAATACGACCCCGAAGTGCTGGTGGCTGCACCGTGTGGTTTCGACGTGGCACAGACCCGCGAGAACCTCACAGACCTGACCAGACGACCCGGGTTCGACGACCTGACTGCGGTTCGGGACGGCCGGGCGTACGTGATTGACGGCCACCACTACGTGAATCGGTCGGGGCCGCGACTCGTGGACACGCTTGAGTTTCTGGCGGCGCTTGTCCACCCAGACCTGTTCGAGACGCCACCGCGGGACGCCGTCGTCGAACTCGGGACGGTCCGGGCCTAGGCGGCGGCCGCAGCCAGACCGACGTAGGTGTTTCCGAGGACGACAACCGCGCCGAGGGCGACGACAGTCAGGAGCCAGGCCCGCCACAGCGGGACCCGCTCGACCACGTTGCGGCACTCCAGCAGGACGACGCCGACGTAGAGAACGACAGCCATCTTCAGGGCAATCACGAGCAGCGGTTCGTGGATAAGGAGGGTCCGTATCCAGGGGTTCGCTTCCAGTCCCGGTCCGGCAAACTGCGCGGCGAACAGCGTCGACAGCGCGTCGCCGAAGCCCCAGACGAGCACCAGCGAGAACACCAGTTCGACGTAGCTGGGCTTTTCAAGGCGAACGGAGAAGGGGTGGGATGCGTGATCGGACTGAGACATGTGAGTCGCTACCGGTACTCGCGGCTATCGGTGCATAAACCTCGGTTCCGCAGTATCATGTGTGAGAATTAGACGGGAGGACGGAGCGGTTCCAGTCAGTCCTCGGCGAGCGAACAGCGGCCCTCGTAGCTGGCGTCGGCGACGCTCGCGATGGCGGGGTCGTCGCCACACACCGGGCAGTCCGGCTTGGGCGCGATAGGGACCTCCTCGAAAGACATCTCGGCGGCGTCGTAGGCGACGAGCCGCCCCTCTAGTGTCTCGCCGTAGTCCATCGCAAGCTTGACGACTTCGGTTGCTTGCATACATCCGATAGTGCCCGGGAGCACACCGAGAACGCCCGCAGTCGCGCAGTCGGGGACGGTCCCCTCCGGGGGCGCTTCGGGGAACAGACAGCGGTAACACGGGCTGTCGCCCGAGAACGTCGTCACCTGTCCCTCGAACTGGAAGATCGCCCCGTGGGAAAAGGGCGTACCCGAGAGCGTACAGGCGTCGTTGACGAGAAAGCGCGTGGCGAAGTTGTCGGAGGCGTCGACAACGATGTCGTAGTCGGCCACTAGGTCGGTCGCGTTCTCCCGCGCCAGCCGCAGTTCGTGGCGGTCGACGGTCACGTCAGGGTTGAGGCCAGTGACGAACTCGGCGGCGCTGTCAACTTTTGACCGGCCAACGTCGTCGTCCTTGTGGATGACCTGCCGCTGGAGATTCGACCGTTCAACCACGTCGTCGTCGACGATTCCGAGCCGCCCGATGCCCGCAGCCGCGAGATACTGGAGGACTGGTGCGCCGAGGCCGCCGGCCCCGATGACCAGCACATCGGTGTCAAGCAGTGTGGCCTGCCCCTCCGGCCCAACGTCGTTCATGATGATGTGCCGGGAGTAGCGGTCAAGCTGTTCTGGGTCCAGATCCGGTCGCATAGTGGTCGTACGCCACCCGGAGGAATAAACGACTGGTTCGTCTCGGGCGTTTCGAGCTGTAGGGCTGATAAATCCAGACTGCTCAGTTGTTGCGCTGGAGGTCCGCGACAAGGTCGTCTATCGCCTGATTGATGTCGGTGAGAAGGTCTGTTTGCCCATCGGATTCGTCGGCGATGTCAGCCGTACTGTCGGCGATATCTTCGGCTGTATCCGTGGACTGGTCGATCATGCTCGCCACTTCCTCAGTCGAAGCAGCCTGCTGGTCCGTGGCCGTCGCGACCTCCTCGATACCGTTGTTGACCTCGCGGACGGTGTCGTCGATCTCTCCGAGAATCTGGGTCGATTCCTCGACGGTGTCGATACCCTCGTCGATCTCGTTGTTGCTCTCTTCGAGGCTCTCGACGGCGTTCTCGGTATCGTCCTGAATACCGTCGATCATCTGCTCAATGGTCGTCGCCTGCTCCTGTGACTCCTCGGCGAGGCTCTTGACCTCGTTTGCGACAACGGCGAATCCTTCGCCTGCCTCGCCAGCGCGAGCGGCCTCGATGGACGCGTTCAGCGCCAGCATGTTGGTCTGGTCAGCGATGTCGTTGATGACATCGACGATCTCGTCGATCTCCTGAACGCTCTGCTGTATCGTCTTGACGTCCTCGGCGACGCTGTCGGCTGCCTGCTGGATGTTCTCCATCGCCTCATGGACGTCGTCAGCGTTCCCCTGTCCGCGCTCGGCGAGTTCCTTCGCTTCGCGGGAGGCCGCAGAGACCTCTTCGGACGACGAGGCGATCTGCTCGACCGACGCAGAGAGGTTCGACACTTCGTTTGCGATGTCCGTCAGGCTCTCGTACTGCTCGGTGGCCTGTTCGCGGATGTCGGCGGTTTCCTCGGCGATACCGACCGACGACCCCTCCAGCTCGGCCAGCATCGTCTGAATCTCGCTTGCAGCGGTGTGGCTGTAGCCGGCCTCCGTGTCGATGTCCTCCGAGATATCGTCCTGAATATCCGCGTCGATATTGTCGTCGATTCCCGACCCTGTTTGGCTCGGTACATTTTCCGTCGGTCTCTCAGCCATAGTAGTCGTCACAATGAGCGGGGAATATAAAACGAGTTGCCCAATAATATCAGAGTCGATATCTGGAACGACGTTTGTCGACCGTCGTGTCAGCAGTCGTACAGCGCGCGGTACTTCTCGTCGGCGTAATCGAGGAAATGCTCGGCGGTGAAGGATTCACCCGTCGCCTCCTCGACGAGGTCGTCGGTCCGGTAGCGAGCGCCGTGCTGGTGGACGTGTTCGGTGAGCCAGTCGTGGATCGGGCCGAACTCACCGGCTCGGACGTGGTCGTCGAAGCCGTCAATGTCCTGCCGAGCGTGGTGGTCCAGTTGCGCGGCCAGCACCGACCCGAGCGTGTAGGTGGGGAAGTAGCCGAAGGCCCCGTTGGTCCAGTGGATGTCCTGCAGACAGCCCTCGGCGTCGGTGTCGGGGCGGATACCGAGATACTCTTCCATCTTGTCGTTCCAGACCTCTGGCACGTCTTCGACGTCGAGGTCCCCACGGATGAGGTCTCGCTCGATTTCGAAGCGAACGATGATGTGCATATGGTAGGTCAGTTCGTCCGCTTCGACCCGGATGAGGTTGTCGTCGTACACCTCGTTGGACGCTTCGTAGAACTGCTGGGCGGTGGCGTCGGTCCCGACATGGTCGTTGGCCGTCTCGGTGAAGAAATCCCAGAATGGACGCGAGCGACCGACGTGGTTCTCCCAGAAGCGCGACTGGGACTCGTGAACGGAGAGGTCGCGGTTGTCGCCCAGCGGCGTGCCATAGTCCTCCTGTGGCAGGCCGAGCGTGTAGGTGGCGTGGCCGAACTCGTGGATGGTCGAGCCCAGCGCGTCCAGCGGGTCCGCGGGGGTAAAGCGGGTGGTGACGCGGGCGTCGAACTGCGTCCCCATGGAGAACGGATGAGGGGCAGTGTCGAGGCGGCCGCGGTCCCAGTCGTAGCCAAGCACGTCGAGCGCCGTCTCGACGAGGTCGTGCTGCGTGTCGTCGTCGTACGTCCCTTCGAACGGGTCGGCCAGCGTCACGTCGCTGTCGCCGATATCGTCTATGAGCGGGACGAGCGCGTCTCGAAGGTCCGTCAGTACGTCCTCGGCGGTGTCAATGCCGAGGTACGGTTCGTACTCCTCGAACAGCACCTCGTAGGGGTCGCGGTCGGGGTCAATGGCCGCGGCGTACTCCCGGCGGAGTTCGACCAGTTCTTCGAGCGTGTCGGCGAAGGCGTCGAAGTCGTCCTCGGCCTTGGCCTCTTTCCAGACCGGCAGGGCGTTCGAAGACGCCTCGGAGATGCGTTCGACCAGATCGGCTGGAACTCTGGTGGCTCGCTCGTGGTCCCGCCGGACTTCTCGAACGACCGCTTCCTGTTCGGGGTCGAGTTCGGCGTCGTCGAGTTCGTCCAGCCAGTCAGCCAGAGCATCGTCGGTCAGCAGTTCGTGATGGAGCGTCGAGATGGCGGAGGTCTGCTTCGCCCGGGCCGGCGTCCCGGCGTCGGGCATCATCACCTGCTGGTCCCAGTTGAGGACGCCGCCGGCGTCCCCGACGTAATGGAGGCGGCGGACGTGATCCAGAAACTGCTCGTACGTGGACTCGCTGTCCTCGCTCGCTGTTGCCATACGGCGGGGTTAGGCCGGCGACGGTAAAGACCCGATGCCGCCGGTAAGGGGTGCACCGGTCAGCCCCGCCAGGCTGGACCGTGCTCGCTCAGAAGCTCTCCCCGAGCGTCTGCGGGTCGATTTCAAAGCCGTCGGTGAAGATACCCTTCGGGATTTTGCCGTGAATGCCTTTGTTGATATCGACTATCTGCGAGACGTTGAAATTCCCGGCAAGGCTCAATAGTCGATACGCCTCCGTCGGTGTCATATCCTTCTGGTGGACGAGCAGCGATATCGCTTCCCTGAGAGCCTGCTCCATCGCGTTGTCGAGGTCGTCGTTAATTCCCATAACGTAGACATCCTCGTCGGTCTCGGCAACGGGCCAGTCCATCTGCTGGGCGTCCTTGTGCAGCGTGAACCGGAACGTTGGCGTCAGCGACGTCTCCAGGGCAGTGAGGTCGACCTCGCCGTTGCCCTGAAGCGCGTGCCCGTCGCCGGTGAAAAACAGCGCGCCCGGGGCGAACACCGGGAAGTAGAGCGTCGTCCCGACGCCGGTGCCCTGAATGTCGATGTTGCCGCCGAACGGGCCCGGCGGGACCGAGTTCACTCTCCCCGTAGTCGCCGTCGGACCGACGGCCATGATTCCCTGGAACGGGTCCAGCGGGATTTCGGTCGTGTCGCTGAGTTCGGCCACCCCTCGGTCGAGGTCGAACTCGATTACCTCACTGTCGTTCCACGTGAACTCCGAGGGGAGGCCGCCCTTTCGCTGTCGCATCGTGTTCGCGCCGTAGGGAACGCGGAAGTCGATATCAAGCACTTCGACCTCCAGCACGTCGCCCGGTTCGGCGTCCTCAATGTACACCGGCCCGGTGACGACGTGCGGCCCGGCTCCATCGTGTGGGACCTCCTCGTAGACGCTGACCTGATCCTCTAGGATTTCCGACTCCGGAATTCCCGCATTCGTGAAGAACTCCTCCGGCCCCGGCTGGTCCTCTAAGATGCCCTCGTGGGATATCGTCTCGATTTGGACGACCGAGCCAGATTCGACACGTTCTATGGGCTCTTTCGTCGGGTCGATCGCGCCCCAGACCACGTTCTCGGTCGTCGATTCGACGACGGTATCGACTTCGTAGGAGTCGTCTCCCTCCTGTGTGTCTGTCCCGTCGTCGGCCTGTGCGGCCGCGATGTCGACGTTGTCCCCGAGAACCTGTGAGCCGGTCCCTGCTCCGAGGAGACCCAGCGCGCCTGCCGCTTTCATGAGTCGTCTTCGTTTCATCGCTCCACGTCGCGGGAAGTGTCTTTCATGTAAAAGGACAGACGAAATAACAATTATTTCGTCAACCAAACATCAATACACCAGATTACGAACGATAGTCGACCGTTCATCGTATTTTCTTCCGAATTACAAAACAGACATAGACAGTCGCGCTCGCTCCGGAGCGGAGCCCACTCGGTGATGGCTTAGCGGGACGGCCACGACGCAGCGACGCGCTCATATACGTCCTGACATCGCTCAACGACGGCCAGCGACACGCTCTCGTCGGCGGTGTGAGCCTCGCCGGGCTCAGCCGCGCCGACGATGACGCAGTCCGTTCCGGCCTGTGCGAGCCAGCCGGCGTCGGTCGCGTGCGGTTTGACGACGTGTTCGGGCGTCCCGTCCTGAGCGGTGGTAGCGGCGTCCAGCACTGCGTCCGCAAAGTCGGCGTCGCCACAGGCCATCGGCGGGAGGTCCTGGTCGACGCGCCAGGTCACGCCATCGATGGCTTCGACCCTGTCAAGCGGCGCGCGTTCGCCGGGGACCGTCCGCTCGTCTACTGTGGCCGCACACCGCTCGGGGATGACGTTCCAGGCCGAGCCCCCGTCAATCTCGGTGACCGCGACGCTCCCGCGCATTTCGTGCCCGAGGACGGTTGTCGACGGAAAGTCGAGATCCCGGACCACGTCGACGGCGTCGGTCACGCGGTAGATAGCGTTCGCGCCGGCCTCTGGTTCGCTGGCGTGGGCCGCTGCGCCGTTGGCGACGATGGTCGACCCCCGCCGGCCCTTGTGCGCGACGGCCACGTCCGTCGTTCCGGGTGCAGAGTAGCCGGTCGACCCCTCGCCGACGACGGCGTAGTCGGGCGCGAAACCGTCCTCGATAGCGGCCTGACAGCCGACGCCACCCTGTTCCTCGCCGACGAAAGAAGCGAAGACCAGTTCGCCGGCGGGGTTGGCGTCCCGGAAGGCAAGCATCGCCGCGGCGACACACCCTTTCATGTCCGCCGTGCCGCGGCCGTAGAGGCGGCCGTCGCGCTCCTCGACGACGTACTCGCCGTCGGCACCGACCTGCGACCCGTCCGGTGGGACCACATCGTGGTGGCCGACGAAGGCGAGCGAGTCGTCGCCCTGGCCCTTGCGGGCGATGACGTTCCCGTGGTCGTCACGGGTGACTCGTGCATCGGTGTGGTCCCGGAGCCACGCTGTGATGTACTCCCCAGCAGCCGCTTCGTCGTCGTGACTGGGGATCGAAACGAGGTCACGAGTCAGCGATGTGAGCGTGTCCATATCCGTGGGTCGGGAGCCCGCGGAACAAAAATCCGCGGCAGGCGATGCTTGCGTTGGCTGGCCCACGCCGACCCGGTCCGAAAGATGGGCGTCAGTCCACCGGTGACTCTGTATCAGGCCTGAAACGGGTTGGAGGGGCGCAGTTTTCGCTGAGACTTCTGGTGTCCGTTTCGAACCGAACACCTGTGTGTCCCGAGCGGTAATACTCGGTAATGCTGGGCTACGCGGCGATGAACCGGACGCTTCGAGAGCGTGACCCGCCTCGCCGGTGCAATCGCGACATGCAGAAGAAGACCTGGGAATCCGAGGGTATCGAGTACGCGGCCACGCTCGCTGCGCAGAACTTCGAGGACCTGCGCGAGATTCTGCTGTGGAATCGCGACCACGGCATCGACTTCTATCGCTGTAGCTCCAAACTCGTCCCGTGGAACTCACAGTTCGACATTACTGCCCTGCCGAACTACGAGCGGGTCCAGTCACTGGCAGCGGAGTGTGGTGCGGTCGTACAGGACAACGATATGCGTCTGACCTTTCACCCGAGCCACTGGTGCAAGCTGGCGAGTGAGTCCGACGACACCGTCGCTCGTTCCGTCGAGTCGGTCGAACACCACGGCCGCTGGCTAGACCTGATGGGGGTCCCGCGGTCGCCGCGGTATGCGATTAACGTCCATATCGGCGCTCATTACGGTGACAAGGCGGCGACAGCCGACCGGTTCTGTGATGTCGTCAGCGACCTCGCGCCGCGGGCTCGCGACCGACTGACTGTCGAAAATGACGACGCCGAGTCGCTGTGGAGCGTACAGGAACTCGTTACGGATGTGGCCAGCCGAGTCGATATCCCCGTGACGTTCGATTATCACCATCACAGCTTCACTGACCGCGGGCTCACCTATCGTGAAGGGTTCGAGTTGGCCCGGGAAACGTGGGATGGCGCCCGGCCGATCACACATTACTCGGAGCCGGCGCGCCTCCGGCCCGACAGCGATGCGAGCCCACAGGCACACGCTGACCACGTCGCTGCTGTCCCGACGTGGCTCACCGAACAATCGGACGTGATGGTTGAATCCCACGGCAAGGAGCGGTCGTTGTTTCGCCTGCGGGCGGCTGACGCTGACCGTGTGCCAGGCACGGAGTGAGCAGGCACGCTATTCGGTGTCGAACGTCGGTCCGGAGCGGGAGACTCCACACCCTTATGAACGGCAGTCTCCAACGTTCGCATATGGAAATTGTACCGGACACGAGCGTGGTCATCGACGGCCGCGTGTCCGACCAAGTGAAGGCTGATGCCGACCCTGACACGGATGTCGACGGCATGGGCTTTGCCGGCGCGACGGTCGTCGTTCCCGAGGCCGTCGTCGGCGAACTCGAAGCACAGGCGAACGATGGCCGCGAGACGGGCTGGGAAGGACTCGAAGAGCTCCAGACACTCGTCGACCTGGCTGAGGAAGGCACCATCGACGTGGAGTACGTCGGCCGGCGGCCGGACGCCATCGAAAAGCGCGAGGCCGGCGAAGGCCAGATTGACGCGCTCATCCGGGATATCGCCGGTGACCGCGACACGACGCTCGTGACCAGCGACGACGTCCAAGCCGAAGTCGCCCGCGCGAAGGGTCTCGCAGTGGAGTTTGTCGACCCGGTGAAGCGAACAGTCGACCGCCTGCTGATAGAGAACTTCTTCGACGAGGGGACGATGAGCGTCCACCTCAAGGTCGGTGTCGAGCCCTACGCCAAGAAGGGCTCTATCGGCGATATGCAGTACACGCCGATCCGCGACAGTCCCGCGACGGAGAGCGAACTCCGGGAGTACGCCGCCGACATCGAGGAGAGCGCACGCGCATCGCCGGACGGCTTCCTCGAACTCGACGAGCCCGGCATGACAATCACGCAGTTCCGGGACTACCGAATCGCCATCGCGCGGCCACCCTTCTCGGACGCACTCGAAATCACGGCCGTTCGGCCTATCGTCAAGACCGAACTGGACGACTACGAGTACGCTGACGAACTGCGGGACCGCTTCACCGAACACCAGCGCGGCGTCCTCATCTCCGGTTCGCCCGGGGCCGGGAAGTCCACCTTCGCGCAGGCGGTCGGCGAGTTCCTCGTCGACGCCGACTACGCGGTCAAGACGATGGAGAAACCGCGGGACCTGCAGGTCGGCCCGAACATCACGCAGTACACCGAACTCGGCGGCTCGATGGAGAAGACCGCCGACTCGCTGTTGATGGTCCGGCCGGACTACACCATCTACGACGAGGTGCGCAAGACCGACGACTTCGAAGTGTTCGCGGATATGCGACTGGCCGGCGTCGGGATGGTCGGCGTCGTCCACGCGACCCGTGCTATCGACGCGCTTCAGCGGCTCATCGGCCGCGTTGAACTTGGGCTCATCCCCCAGATCGTCGACACCGTCGTCTACATTGAAGCCGGGGAGGTCGACACGGTCTACGACGTGTCGACAGAGGTCAAGGTCCCGCAAGGCCTCATGGAGGAAGACCTTGCGCGACCGGTCATCATGGTCAAGGACTTCGAGACCGGTCGGCCGGAGTTCGAGATCTACACGTTCAACCGTCAGGTCGTTACCGTCCCGCTCAACGACGAAGACGAACAGCCCGACTCGGGCGTCGACCGCCTCGCCAAGCAGGAGGTCGAGCGGGAAATCCGCTCGATTGCCCGGGGCCACGTCGAGGTCGAACTCCGCGGCCCGAACACCGCCGTCGTCTGGGTCGAGGACGACGACATCTCGCAGGTCATCGGCAAAGGCGGCGGCCGCATCTCCGACGTGGAGAACCGCCTCGGTATCGACATCGACGTGCGGACCTTCGAGGAACGACCGTCCGGGCCGTCGGGCGGCCCCCAGACCGACTCCGGCGGCAAGCAGGGCGAAATCGTCCAGCCGGAAGTCACCTCGCGGCACGTCATCGTCCCGCTCGACGGTCACGCCGGTGACACGGTCGAACTGCAGGCCGACGGCGAGTACCTCTTTACCGCGACAGTCTCCCGTGGCGGCGAGATTCAGGTCTCGCGCGGGTCGGGCATCGCCGAGGAACTGGAGCGAGCTATCGACCGCGGAAGCACGATTACCGTCGTGCCGTCGTAGGGTTCGGCGAGCAAGCCGGTCGTGCGGTTATCGCCGAGAAATGGGGCCGAGCCGGCGAAAACGACAGCTAAATTCCGCTGGAACACGACAACATAGCTATGACCGATGCAGTTGTCGGTAAGTTACAAGACCAGGAGACGCTGGCCGCCCGAGTGGAGCGGGGCGACGCGCCAGAGTGGGTCGGGGCTCACTGGCGGACCTTCCGCGAGGGGTTGACCGGTGAGCGAAACGGCTCCCCGTTCCCCTGTTTCTTCGGCGCGGAGTCAGTTCGGGACGGCGAGCCGCTGTACACGGCCGTCCCGTCGATGAGTGACCCGGACGCGCTGTTCGACCTCGGCCAGACGCTCCTGAAGTACCTTGACACCTACCAAGACCACAGCGAGCGGGCCTCGCTAGTGACCTTCTTCCGGCCACCCGAACGGCCACTGACAGAGGCCGAGTACCACGACCGACTCTGGCACATTCTTCAGTTCCTCCACGTCCACGACCCGGAGCCGTGGCCCGAGGATATTCCGACTGACCCGGACGACCCTCACTGGGAGTTCTGTTTCGGCGGCAAGCCGATGTTTCCGACCTGCCGCGCACCGTTCTACGACACGCGAAAGAGCCGCTACTGTCCGGTCGGGCTGGAAATTACGTTCCAGCCCCGGGCGCTGTTCGAGGACCTGAACGTCACGGCCGACACCGAGGCCGGCCAGCACGCCCGCGATGTCATTCAGGGACGACTGGAGGAGTACGACGGCGTCTGTCCCCACGCCGACATCGGCGACTGGGGCGTTGAGGGCGACCGGGAATGGCCCCAGTACATGCTGTCATCGGACGAGAACGCGTCGCCGGACGAGTGTCCGATGACCGTGACGCGCGAGCACCCGAAATCGAAGTGGCTCGTCGAGACGCCCGCGCCGGAGCCGGCCGACTAAGATGGTCGTACTGCCCGAGACACCAGTCCTCGTGCTGGTTGACTTCCAGCAGGGATTCGACGAGTCGCAGTGGGGAACGCGGAACAACCCCGACGCCGAGGCGAACGCGACACGCCTGCTTACCGAATGGCGAGAGCGTGGGCTTCCGGTCGTCCACGTCCGCCACAACTCGACGGAACCGGACTCACCGCTTCGGCGCGGCGAACCGGGGTTCGCGTTCAAACGAGAACTATCGCCCGAAGCGGGAGAAGCGACGTTCGAAAAGCGCGTCAACGGCGCGTTCATCGACACCGGATTAGCGGACTGGCTCCGCGACACTACCTCCGAGACGCTCGTCATCTGTGGCCTGACGACCGACCACTGTGTCTCAACAACGACACGGATGGCCGAGAACCGGGGATTCGACGTTGTCGTTCCGGGCGACGCGACCGCGACGTTCGACCGGACACTCGACGGCGAACACTTCGACCCGGACCTCGTTCACCGAACGGCGCTGGCGCAACTGCGCGGTGAGTTCGCGACGATTGCGACGACGGACGACGTGGTCGCGTCGCTGTAGCGGCAAGCTCCCGACTGCGCTGGGAAACAACGAGCGAGAAAGCGAGTTAATCCGAAACCGCGGCGTCCGCTTCTGCCGGTTGTTCGATAATCTCGTAGAGGTTCTGCCGCGCGTCGGCGAAGTACACGTCTTCTTCGATGACACCGACTTCGTCGAGTCGTTCCAGAGCGTAGCGGACAGTCCGTGCCGAAAGCATCGACTCCTCGACGATGCCTTTCTGTGTCAGCGGGCCGTCGTACTCCAGAACCTTGTACACGAGCTTTGCGCTCGGCGGAAGGTCTGCGATGGCTTCCCCATCAGAGTCCGTCATTACCCGTAATCACAAGCGCCGGGCGCATAAAGATTGAGGAGTCAGTCTCGCCGGCGCACGCATTTGCGGCCGCGTCACAGTGCTGAACCGCGCACCTTTTGGTTGCGGGTAGTGGAACGTGTGGTATGGCTACGGAAACGGCGGACGGAATGAGCTCCCATATGCGGGGGCTCACTGTCACGACGCTGACAGCCGTCGCTGGCATCGCCGCCGCGTTTGGTTCCAACGCGCTAGCGGCCACGCCAAACGACCCACAGGGCGTGCTCGTCCTCGCGGTCGCTATCGCAGCACAGTTCCCGATTCTGCGGGTGATCGGCATCGACACGGACGACCTCTCGACGAAGGACGTGCTCTACATCGGCTTCATGACCTTCTCGCTGTGGTTCGTCTCCTGGGGTATCCTCCTCACAACGGGGGCATAACGATGGCCGAAGACAGTATCGCCGTCGTCGACTTGGAGCGGTGTCAGCCCGACCGCTGTAACTACGAGTGCATGAACTACTGCCCGCCCAACCGCAGCGGGAAAGAATGCATCGTCAAACGGGAAGACGAGTACGAGGAAGACGAGCCCTTCGAGGGCCAGCCCGATCAGGTCCGCATCTCCGAAGAGATCTGTCTGGGCGAGTCCTGCGGTATCTGCGTGAACAAGTGTCCGTTCGACGCGATCGAAATCATCAATCTCCCGCAGGAGCTGACCGACGAACCGGTCCACCGCTACGGGGAGAACGCCTTCGCACTGTACGGGCTCCCGAGCCCCGCCGAAGGGCAGGTGACGGGGATTCTCGGCCCGAACGGCATCGGGAAGACCACCGCCGTCCGCATCCTCGCCGACGAGATGCAGCCCAATCTGGGCCGCTACGGCGAGGAACCGAACTGGGACGAAATTCTCGACGAGTACCGCGGGACCGCCCTGCAGGAGTACCTCGAACAGATGCGCGACGGCGACGTGAGCGTCGCCCGCAAGCCCCAGTACGTCGACCGGATCCCGAACCAGTTCGACGGCAAGGCCATCGAACTGCTGGACCAGACCGACGAACGCGGTGCCCTCGACTACCTCGTCGAGCAGACGGGTATCGAGCCGGTCGTCGACAACCACATCGACGACCTCTCCGGCGGGGAACTCCAGCGGGTCGCGCTCGTCGCCACGCTGGCACGGGACGCGGACTTCTACTTCCTCGACGAGATCACGCCGTATCTGGACATCGGCCAGCGGATGACCGCCGCACGGCTCATCCGCGAACTCGCCGAGGAGGAGGACCGCTCGATGCTCGTCGTCGAGCACGACCTCGCCATTCTGGACCTGCTCGCGGACAACATCAACGTCGCCTACGGGACCCCCGGCGCGTTCGGTGTCATCACACCGCCAAAATCGACGAAGAAGGGCATCAACGAGTACCTCTCGGGCTACCTCGAGAACGAGAATATGCGCATCCGCCAGACGGACATCGAGTTCGAGGAGCACGCGCCACGGAGTGCGTCCCAGGGCGACGTGGTCATCGAGTACCCCGAACTCCAGAAGAGCTACGGCGACGGCGAGTTCTCACTGGATGTCGAGGCCGGCACCATCCGCGAGAGCGAAGTGCTGGGCGTCGTCGGGCCGAACGGTATCGGGAAGTCGACGTTCGCGAAGATGCTCGCCGGCCGGCTCGAACCGACCGCGGGCGAGATCGACACCAGCCTCGACATCGCCTACAAGCCCCAGTATATCGAAATCGACCAGCCGATGCGGGTCGACGCCTTCCTCGCGTCGATTACGGACGACTTCGGCAGTTCCTACTGGAACACCGAAATCGCCCAGCCGCTCCAGTTGGAGTCGGTGATGGAACAGCAACTCACCGACCTCTCTGGCGGGGAGCGCCAGCGGGTCGCCATCGCGGCCTGCCTCTCGAAAGATGCCGACCTCTACCTGCTCGACGAGCCCTCGGCCCATCTGGACGTGGAACAGCGCGTCATGGCGACCTCCGCCATCCGCCGCTACGCCGAGAACCACGACGCGACGGCGATGGTCATCGACCACGACATCTACATGATCGACCTGCTGGCCGACCGCCTGCTCGTCTTCGACGGCGAGCCGGCCAAGAACGGCCACGCTGCGCCGCCACAGGGCATGCGCGAGGGCATGAACGAGTTCCTCCAGAACCTCGATATCACGTTCCGCCGCGACGAGCGGACCTCACGGCCCCGTATCAACAAGCCTGACTCGCAACTGGACCGCGAGCAGAAAAACGCCGGCGAGTACTACTACGCGCCGTAGCGTCGGAACTCGAAGACACAGTACGGTGTCAAGCCGCGGGGTCACTGCCACTGCTCGTCTCGGACCCCGCAACCGCGTCATCGAGGCCGTCAGCGACTTCTTCTGGGTCGAACTCCTCGTCCGGGTCGAGTTCGCGGTCAGTCTGCTCGTCTGTCTGGCGTTCAGTGACCGCTTCATCGCCGGTAACCGTCACGAAGATGTCTCGCAGTTCCGCAACGCGCTCGGGTGACTGACTCTTGCTCATCGCGTGTGTGTACAAGTACCACAGAAAGGTAGGCGCTATACCGAATCAGTTTGGTATCTGTTCGCAAATCACAGCACGTTCCGCTGGCAGGACCCGCACAGCGAAACCTCTTTTACGTCGACTTGTCGGACGGTGGGGGAGAAATTCATCACGCAGCGCTTGTTGTCGCAGTGTTCCAGCCCGAGGGTGTGGCCGACCTCGTGGACGACCTCTTTTCGAACCCGCTGTGAGAAGATTTCGCCGGCAGAGCGGTTTGAGAAGCCGCCATCGGAGGACGTCTGGAGCCGGTACGTGGAGATAACGCTACCGGAGCCACCGAGATACGCGAGTCCGAAAACGTAGTTTCGGCGGCGGTAGAAGAGGTCTTTCGGCGTGATAGCGATGTTTTTGCCGCCGGAGCCGACCCGGCGGGCCAGATCGATAAACTCCTCTGCGCGGTACTGGTCGCGGTCCCCATCGTACGCGCCGGCAGGAATGGACTGTGGCTCGTGCATCGAGACCTCACAGTCGTAGACGGAGCGGAGTCCGTCCGAGGCCTCGCGTTTGACCTGGGCTGAGACCTCGCCCACCGGCACGATGTCGACGTGCATGGGAACGCATATGCGCCCGCATCTCATAAATTGTACGACGTGACCGACACCACCGGCCCGCTTGTCGACCGACTGGCGTCTGTCGATTCCGTCGTCGAGGTCGGCATCGGAAACCACCCTGACGTAACCGATGCTCTGGCCGAGCAGGGCGTAGATGTGACCGCAACGGATATCGTCGAACGGGAGGCCCCCGACGGGGTGCGGTTCGTCGTGGATGACATCCTCAAACCCGACCGCTCGGTGTATGTGGATGCAGACATCGTGTTCGCCCGGAACCTCCCGCCTGAACTGCACCGGCCGACGTTGACCGTTGCCGAGGCCGTTGGGGCCGCGTTCTGGTTCACGACGCTGGGCGGCGACCAGCCAACGGTCGCCGTCGAGCGGGAGCAGCTCCCGGGCGGGGAGACGCTGTACCGGGCGAAAGATAGCAAGGCGCTTGAGTGAGGACTGCCTTCGCTCGCCCATGCAAGTCGACGCGGTCGTCCTCGACATCGACGGCGTGCTGGTGGACGTGGCCGACTCCTATCGCCGAGCGATTATCGAATCCATCGACCGGGTGTACGGCGACACAATCGAGAAGGCGGCAGTCCAGCAGTTCAAGGACGCCGGCGGGTTCAACAACGACTGGGAACTGACCTATGCGGCCGCGCTGTTCGTTCTCGCCGGCCGCGAGTCCACTGTCGCAGATATAGCGGCGTTCACCGACGCTATTGCCGAACGCGGCGGTGGCCTCGACGCGGCCGAAGCGGTGGTTCGTGACCTGCTGGATGACCCCGCGGAAGACCGAGTCTTCGACGCTTGGAACCGCGAACAGCTCCGGGATGTGTTCCAGACGCTGTATCTCGGAACCGACCGCTACCGGGATATCGAGGGCGGCGAGCCACCGTTTACCGCGCCGGGCTACATCCATGACGAGCCGTTGCTGGTCGACGACGAGACGCTATCGGCTCTGCAGGACCGTTTCGCCGTCGGCGTCGTCACCGGCCGACCGGCCGCCGAAGCCGACATCGCGCTGGAGCGGGTCGGCCTCGACCTGCCCGCAGAGCACCGCTTCACGATGGATGACTGGGAGGAGGGCAAACCCCACCCCGCCGCCCTGCAGACGCTCGCCGAGCGCTTCGACGCCGAGCGGGTCGCCTTTGCCGGCGACACCCTTGACGACGTGACGACGGCAGTCAACGCCGATGCGGCCGACGACGACCGCGTCTACTACGGCATCGGCGTCTTGACCGGCGGGCTGACCGGCGATGCCGGCCGCCAGACGTTCGCCAACAACGGCGCGAGTGCCGTCATCGAATCGGTCACCGACCTGCCCGAGCTTCTCGACGCGGTATAAGCGAGGTGGCGGGGACAGCGCGACCGACCGGCAGTAAACGGCAACGGTTTCACCAACGGGACAGAGACCACGGATATGCGACGACTACCGACGTTCGGCTGGGCGCTGCTGGTGAGCATCTGGGCCGGACTCGTCGGAGGCGCGGTCATCCGCGAGCCGTCGGTCGACTTGGTGCCGCTGTACGCCGTTATCTGCCAGCTACTCGGCCTTATCGCGGCCTACGGGACGATGCGTGAACGCAGTCACATCCTCGAATCCGTCCACCGGCCGGGCCGCGTCGGGATGTTTATCATCATCCTCTTTTTCGTGATGGTGCCGCTTACGACTGTCTTTGCCCTCGTGCTCGGGGACGCATCAGTCGCTGGCGTCGCAACGCAGTGGGTCAGCTATCTGGTGGGCCTCGGGATCGCGCTGTACGTCGCCTTCGCCGGCGGGTTCGACCGGGCTTGGGAGAAGTACACCTGAGTGAACCTGTCACACAACGTTTATTCAGTGGTCGGCCTACGCCGTAAGTATGGACATCGCGTTGCTTGGCGGTACTGGAGACATCGGCCAAGGCCTTGCCCTCCGCTGGGCTGACGACACCAACCACACGATCATCATCGGCTCCCGGAAAGCCCAGAAAGCGGCGAACAAAGCCGAGGAGTACGAGACAGAACTGGCCAGCCGCGGCCACGACGACGTATCAATCGCCGGGCTGGTGAACGAGGACGCCGCCGCCCGCGCCGACGTGGTTGTCGCCGCCGTCCCGGCCTACCACCTTACCGACACCATCGACGCCGTTGCCGACGAACTCGACGACACAACCCTTGTGGCCCCCGCCGTCGGGATGCAACGCGACGAGGACGGCTTCCACTACAACCGCCCCGGTGCCGGCAGCGTCACGCAACTGGCCGCCAACGCCGCCCCCGATGACACGCCTGTTGTCGGCGCGTTCCACAACCTCGCGGCCGGTCGTCTTGCCAACCTCGACGCCGACCTGAACTGGGACACCATTGTCGTCGGCGACGACACCGACGCCAAAGACACCGTCTGTGAACTCGCCGAGGGCATCGAGGGGCTTCGTGCCCTCGACGGCGGCCCGCTCGCTAACGCCGCCGAAATTGAGGGACTGACGCCGCTGCTCATCAACGTCGCCCGCCACAACGACGGCCTGCATGACCTCGGTGTGAAGTTCCAATAGTACCTTTTTACGTCACCCCCTCTCCTCGCGCGCTCGCAGAGCGCGCTGTGGGGAGCGGGTTCGCAAAAATCTACGCTAAAAACGACCTCCGAGTCGCGCTCTGCGAGCGCGCTCGGAGTGAAACCGCTCGCCGTCGGCGAGCGGTATGCTTTACTGCACTCACTCGGCTACCGCAACGGCGGCGCTACTGCTCCTGTTCCAGCGGCAGGCCTGCCCTTCCCCGACGCCAGCGATAAAACGCTGGCGCGGCCCGAAGTGAGGGTCGGGGTTCCATATACGTATCAGATAGGCAAAAACAATCAGCAAGTACTTGCGCACTGCAGCCTTGACAATAGAGGATGGAGACAGAAGGGTCACTCTCAATACTCCATGTCGACGACGACGCGGCGTTGGGAGCCCTCGTCGAAACATATCTCGAACGGGATGACAGCGGCCTCGATTGTACTGTCACGACAGAGACGAACCCCGAAACCGCGCTATCGCTGATTCGGTCGTCGGAGACGAACTTCGATTGTATCGTCAGCGATTACGATATGCCGGAGATGAACGGTATCGACTTCCTCGAAGCCATCCGGGAGACCCATCCGGAGCTGCCGGTGTTGCTGTTCTCCGGGGAGGAAACCGGCGATGTCGCCGCCGAAATCATTCAGGCCGGTGTCACAGACTATCTCAAGAAATCCGTTGGAACCGACCAGTACACGTCGCTCATCCGCCGAGTCGAACACGCCGTCGATTCGGACGGGAGCTTCGAGACGGGCAACGAAGTCAAACTCAGCGGCGTCGGCGTCATCGGCACGGACGAGCGGTTCGAGCGAGTCGGCGAGACCTACGCCTCGTACTACGGCTACGAGTCGGAGGAACTCGTCGGCAAGCACTGGTCGGAACTCCACCCAAGCAACGAAGTCCAGCACATCAGGACGCACGTCATTCCTGCCGTCAGAAGCGGCGGGAAGTGGACCGGCCAGAGCAAAGGGTTGCGGCCCGACGAAACTACCTTCACCGAGTCGAAGATGGTGACGGCGCTTGAAGACGGACGGATGCTGATCGCCGTCGACGAAATCGACGATTCGGGACTGGCCGAACAGGAGTGAGCCAGCGGTTGCTACTGGCCGGTGTGATAAACCGCAAAAGCGACTGCGTTACGCCGAGGCCTGCTGCAGCGCGTCGTCGATGTCGTCGGCCTGCGTGACGCCGACGAAGCGCTCGACGATGCCGTCGTCGTTCTCGATGATGAGCGTCGGCAGGGAGCGTACCTGATACTCGTTGGCGACGTCCTGCTCCTCGTCGACGTTGATCTTCTCGAACTCAACGTCCGCCCACTCCTCTTCGAGGTCTTCAAGGATCGGGTCCTGCGTTTTGCAAGGGCCGCACCAGTCCGCGTAGAAGTCCTTCAGTGTAACCGTCATAGTACTCTGTTCGTGTTAGCCCGCGGTATCTGATAAGGGTTATCCATGTGTACCGGGGGCACGCAATCGCGGGCGACCCGAAAGGCTTAGTGTTGGTGATACACCACCCTGAAGTATGAGTGGTAGCGACGGCGGCGGACTGATGTCCAGTGCGGGACTGGTCCGGTATTTCGACGCTGAAGACCAGAACACGATCCGTATCGACCCTCGAACAATCGTCGCGACCGGCGTCATGTTCGGGCTGTTGATGCTCGTGCTGAACGCGATGATCGTGTAGGCGATTCCGCACTGTTTTCCTCTCCCCGCCACTGACTCGCGGGTATGCACTTCACGCAACGCGAACAGCAGGCGCTCCGCGATGCTGGCGTTGAGCAAGCGACCATCGAAGCGGCCTCCGACGCGGTGGTCGAAGCCACCGACGACGCGGCCGGAGAACTGGAAGCCTTCTTCGACGGCCGCGAGACGGTGTACTCCGATATGGATATCGCTCACAGTTCCAGCGAGATTCAGGAACACACCGTCGAATACTGCGACCTGTTCACCCACGCCGACGACATCCGGGGCTATCTGCGCTTCGACACCTGGGGCGTTCCGGTCGAGGGCGGACGCATTCTGAGCGAGGAGAAGGTCGAGCTCTCGCTCGGGCCGACAGTCCACGGACGGGTCCGCTTTGCCGCCGACGAGGACGCGCTATGACCGTCCGGGTCAGGGGCATCTACGCAACGGCGCTGACCCGGCTACTGCGCGAGGCGGACCACGAGGTCGTCCAGGCATCGGATCCTATCGAGGACCGCTTCGACGGCGAGTTCGCCGACGAGCGGGCGGCGGTCACCGTGGTGACGACCGACGACCAGCAGGGTGTCGGCGTCATCGGTGACCACGACACTGCCGCGGCCGTTACCGACCGCCTGGCCGAAGTCGGCCGGGACACGCTTCGCTGGGACGACCCGACGCCCGAGGGCGCTATCTACGCCGGCACGGTGACGGATACGCTGGGGAGCGGCGCCGTCGTCGACCTTGGCGACGGCGAGGGGTTTCTCCCGTACTCGTCTTCGGACGAGCGCGTCGAGACGGGCGATACGCTCCGGGTGCAGGTCGTCGAAGCGAGCGCGCCGTGGACCGACGGCCGCCCCGTGCTGGACACGACCGTCGCGGTCCGCGGGTCGCTGCTCTCGCTCGTGCGCGGCGGGACCGCCAACAGGTCGGGGACCGGCGGCCCGGCGATGCTGGACCTCATCGCCGCGGAGCCCCAAGACGGCTGGGGTGTCTCATGGGAAGCGGCGAGCGAGGACGCGAGCTTCGACGCGCTGGCTGCGGCACTCGACGCCGCCAACGACCGTGCGGCGGCCATCGATGCATCGCTCGACGGGGCCGACGCGCCCGAGGACTGCGCGCCGACCCGTTACGACGAGGGACGTTCGACGGCGTGGCTGTGGTTCGGCCGCGAGAGCCGGTTCGCCCTCGACGAGGTCCGCCGCGAGGTGACGTCGACGATGCCGGGCCACCACCGCGTGAAGGCCGGGGACCGCGCGGCCAGCGCCGCTGTGGACTACGTCGAAGCGCTGTGTGACGACCCCGAAACCGGCGAGACGGACTTCCCCTTCGCCGTAACGACCCGGCAGTTCGGCCCGCAGGTCGGCGGGTCGCTGTCGCTGGGTCACGGCAAGCCCGACGGCCGACTCATCACGATAGGCAATGGCGAGGTCCAGTCCGTCGATGACGACGGAACGGTGACCATCGAGCGCGAGATGAGTCCCGGCGGCACCTACGACGCGCTGGGCGTCCCGAAGGAGGCCGGCGACATCGCTGAAACGAAGGTCAAGGAGGGGCGGTGGTGGTACCCGACGGTGTACCGCGACAGCGACGGCGACAAGAAGGGCACGTACGTCAACGTCTGCACGCCTGTCGAGATATTCCCCGACACCGCCCGCTACGTTGACCTCCACGTCGACGTGGTGAAACACGCCGACGGCACCGTCGAGCGGGTCGACGACGACGAACTCGACGCGGCCGTCGAGCGCGGCCACATCTCCGAGCCGCTGGCCGAGCGCGCCCGGAGTGTCGCCGCCGCTGTCAAGAGCGCACTGGAGTGACGCAACGGGGCTCAATCAGGCGGGCGAGATCAGTCGCGCCGGCGTCGGGCGCGCCACGCTGCGAGTCCGACCGCCGCGACTGCCGACCCGACGCCGAAGCCGGGACCGCCGACGCCAAGGGAGGTGCCGTCAGCGTCGGTAGCGTTGCCCGCCTCGTCGTCCGTGGGCGTTGGCGTCCGTATCTGGGGGTCCGGGAACGTGTACAGTCCGGGCTGGACCTCCGTCCCCTGGCTCGCGTTCGTGCTCCCGGCGACGAAACAGCCGGCGGCGCGCTGGGCGGTCCAGAACGAGGTCGTTTCAGTGTCGCGCCACTCGAACGCGAGTTCAGGCGCGGTCGGGTCCGTCAGGTCGTGGACCCGGACCCCGCCGTTGTACCACGCCGAGTAACAGCGGTTGTCGGTCAGTTCGAAGTTGTGTGCCGTCGTGAGGATGCCGCCCGGCGATGGGTCCGAGGTCGGCGGCGGGTCGAGCGTGGACAGCAGTTCAGCGTCGGTCGGGTCGCTGATGTCGTACAGCTCGATGCCGCTGGGGCCGCCGCTGTCGTCGTCGCCAAGGTCCCATGATTCGCCGCCGACGCCCAGCAGCGACGCGTCCTCATTGACCGTCACGAAGTGGTCGTTGCCCGGCGGCTCGCTCCGTTCGGTCCCGGGGTCCTCGATGGCGGCGAGGTCTTCGGGAGGCCGACCGCGGACCTTCGAGACGAGCGAGATGTCGCTCGGGTCCGACACGTCCACGACCCACGTCCCGCCGTCCCAGTACGCCAAGTAGGCCCGGTCGTCCTCCACCCAGACATCGTGCAGCGGCCAGAGACTCGTCGGCACGTCGGTCCAGGCGTCGCCGGCGTCTAACAGCGACCAGTCGCCGACTTCCTGTTCGGCGTCGACATCGACGACGAGCAAGGGGTTGCCGTCGCGGTCGTTCGCGGTCAGGTAGGCGTAGCGGCCGTCGAAGTGACAGTTGTGGACCCGTGTGTCCAGTTCGAGGCCCGCGATTCGCTCCGGAGCCTGCCGGTCGCTCACGTCGAAGACGGCGAAACCGTGAGCGCCGTCGGCGGGGTGGGCAGGCCCGGCGGCCAGCAGCCGCGAGCCGCTGACGGCGAGGTCTTGCACGCGCTGTATCGGACCGTCGTCGCTCTCTGCCAGCAAGTCGGTCCGGCGGCTGAGGAGTCGGGGACTGGTCGGCGTAACGAGGTCAACGAGCGCGATGCCGTCACCTGTCGCGACGTAGGCCGTGTGTCCGTCGGGGCTGGTGACGACCTCGTACACTGTCTCCATCTCTAGCACGCCCAGCGGGTCTCCGCCGGTCGGGGTGTCGGAGGCCGCTGGCTCGGCTGTCCCATCACCGGTCGGCGTCGGATGGCCGCGGGTCGTCCCCGTAGCGAGGCCAACACCTGTCCCTGCAAGGGCGAGTCGTCGGAGGACCGTCCGGCGGCGCATAGCGGTCGTTGGGGGAGCCAGGGCAAGAAGGATTCCGGTGGGGCGTCAGTTCCCCTGAATCGCGTCGATAACCATCGCCGCGGCGATGATCGGCTCCTTCGGGACCGTGCTGGCGTCGTCGATGGTGATCTCGTAGCGGTCTTTCAGCGAGAACTGCCCGTCGATGTTGCCGACGTGGGTGCCGTCTTGGTCGGTGATCTCGTACTTGTGGGGAATCCACCCCCCAAAGGGGACGACGTTGCGGGCGATGGTCACGAGCGCGCCCTGAGAGTTGATTTCGGCGATCTTCGCCTCAGTGCTGGCGTCCCGAATCTTCCACGTGTCCTGAAAAATCGAGTAGTCGTTGTCGAGGATGACGATGTCCTCGCCGGTCTTCGAGTCGGTGAGGACGTAGTTGCCGGCCACGTCGATGATGCCGCCGGCGTTGACTTCGAACACTTCGTCACCATTTCCGTCGACGAACGGGAACTGCTCTTTCATCTTCAGCATCTTCTGTTTCCCGCGGAGGACGACGTTCCCGGCGGCGTCCATGGCTTTGTACTTGCTCCGTATCAGGCTCTGTTCGACCGTGTAGCTGTCATCAGAGAGGTCGATTCCCTTGATGTCGTACGTGGAGGGCGGACTCATATTATTTACCATAGAACACGCCGTAATCAAGCTTTCGACGGAACCAGTACCAATCAAGTACGGTTTCGGACGCAACCGACAGGGTTTCCCTCCTGCCGGCCAACGAAGATGCAAAGATGAGCAAGGATATAATCGAGGTCCGAGGGGCCGAGGAACACAACCTCAAGGACGTCGACGTGGAGATTCCCCGCGAGGAACTGACAGTCGTCACCGGGCTGTCGGGGTCGGGCAAATCCTCGCTCGCATTCGAGACGGTGTACGCCGAGGGCCAGCGGCGCTACATCGAATCGCTCTCCGCCTACGCCCGGAACTTTCTGGGGCAGATGGACAAGCCACAGGTCGAGAACGTCGAGGGGCTCTCCCCGGCGATCTCTATCGACCAGAAAAACGCCGCCAACAACCCCCGCTCGACGGTCGGCACTGTCACCGAACTCCACGACTACCTTCGCCTGTTGTACGCCCGCGTCGGCACGCCACACTGCCCGGAGTGTGGCCGCGAGGTCGGCGAGCAGTCCGCCCAGAACATGGTCTCGCGGCTGCTGGAACTCCCGGAGGGAACCCGCGCCAAACTGTGTGCGCCGGTCGTCCGCGACCAGAAGGGTGCCTTCGAAGACCTGTTCGACGACCTCGTCGGCGAGGGGTACAGTCGCGTCGAGGTCGACGGCGAGGAGTTCGACCTCACGCTGGACCGACCCGAACTGGACGAAAACTACGACCACACCATCGACGTGGTCGTGGACCGCGTGAAGATTTCGCCGGACGCCCGCTCGCGCATCACGGACTCCGTCGAAACCGCGCTCGAAGAGGCCGACGGGACGCTGAAGGTCATTCTGCCGGACCCGGCAGAAGGCGCGGCAGAGACGCTCGGCGGGTCAGACGCCCGGGCAACCGGCGACCTCGCCGACGGTGAGGAGGACGACGGAGCTACTTCGGACCGAATCGTCGTCGAACTCTCCGAGGACCTTGCCTGCACCCACTGCGGTATCGACATCTCCGAAATCGAGACGCGGTCGTTCTCGTTCAACTCACCGCACGGGGCCTGTCCGGAGTGTGAAGGGCTTGGCGAAACGAAGGAGGTCAGCGAAGACCTCGTCGTCACCGACCCGACGAAGCCGCTCAAGCACGTCTTCGAGCCCTGGAGCTACGACCGGACGTACTACTCGCGGCAACTGGACAACGTCGCCGAGCACTTTGGCGTCGACCTCTCGACGCCGTTCGAGGAGCTAGACGAGTCCGTCCAGCGGCAGTTCCTCTACGGGACCGACAGCAGGGTCCACTTCGAGTGGCGGACCAAGAACGGGACCCGCGAGAAGACTGAGCGCTTCGAGGGCGTCATCCCGAATCTGGAGCGGCGACACGTCGAGACGGATTCAGACCGCGCCCGCGAGCATATCGAGGAGTTCATGGCGACGACGACGTGCCCGGCCTGTGAAGGGACACGACTCAAAGCGGAGTCGCGGGCAGTGCTCGTTGACGGCACCTCGATAACGGAAGTCAACGAGATGTCCATCAGCGACGCGCTGGCCCACTTCGAGGGGATGGAGGAGAACCTCTCGGCTCGGGACCGGAAGATCGCCGAGGAGATTCTCAAGGAGATCCGCGCCCGTCTGGGCTTCATGACCGAGGTCGGCCTGGACTACCTGACGCTGGACCGTGAGGCGTCGACGCTATCAGGCGGCGAGAGCCAGCGGATCCGGCTGGCGACCCAGATCGGGAGCGGCCTCGTCGGTGTTCTCTACGTCCTCGACGAGCCCTCTATCGGCCTCCACCAGCGGGACAACGACCGCCTGCTGAACACCCTCGAAGAGCTTCGAGACCTCGGGAACACGCTGCTCGTGGTCGAACACGACACCGAGACGATGCGCCGGGCCGACCAGATAATCGACATGGGGCCCGGGCCGGGCAAGCGCGGCGGCGAGGTCGTCGTCAACGCCCCGATGGACGAGGTCATCGACACCGAGGAATCGGTGACTGGGGAGTACCTCTCGGGCGAGCGGACGATTCCGGTCCCCGACAGCCGCCGCGAGGCCGACGGCGAACTCACCGTTCGGGGTGCTCGCCAGCACAACCTCGCTGACCTCGACGTATCCATCCCGCTGGGGACGTTCACCGCCATCACAGGCGTCTCGGGCTCCGGGAAATCCACGCTGATGCACGACGTGCTGTACAAGGGGCTGGTGCGTCGGATGAACGACACCGACGTGAACCCCGGCGAACATGACGCTATCGACGGCCTCGACGACATCGAAACGGTTCGGCTCATCGACCAGTCGCCTATCGGCCGAACGCCCCGCTCGAACCCGGCGACGTACACCAACGTCTTCGACCACATCCGCGAGCTGTTTGCCGAGACGAGCCTCTCGAAACAGCGCGGCTACGAAGTCGGCCGGTTCTCGTTCAACGTCAAGGGCGGCCGCTGTGAGGGCTGTGGCGGCCAGGGGACGGTCACCATCGACATGAACTTCCTCTCGGACGTGACGGTCCCCTGCGAGGAGTGTGGCGGTGCGCGCTACAACGACGAGACGCTGGACGTGACCTACAAGGACGCAACCATCGCCGACGTGCTCGATATGACTGTCGAGGAAGCGTACGACTTCTTCGAGAGCCACAGCGGCATCCGTCGCCGACTGGAGCTCCTGAAGGACGTGGGGCTGGACTACATGCGACTGGGCCAGCCCTCGACGACCCTCTCCGGGGGCGAGGCGCAACGCGTCAAGCTCGCCGAGGAGCTCGGCAAAAAGGATTCGGGCGAGACGCTGTACCTGCTCGACGAGCCCACGACCGGGCTCCACCCCGAGGACGAGCGAAAGCTCATCGACGTGCTCCACCGGCTCACCGACGACGGCAACACAGTCGTCGTTATCGAGCACGAACTCGACCTGATAAAGAACGCCGACCAGATCATCGACCTCGGTCCCGAGGGCGGCGAGAACGGCGGCGAACTCGTCGCACAGGGCACTCCGGAGGACGTGGCCCGGACCGAGGCATCCTACACTGGGCAGTACCTCCGCGACCTGCTGCCGAACGTCGACCTAGAGGGGCCGCGAGCGGACCGCGACACAGCGGCCGAACAGCCGGCCGCGGACGACGACTGAGGAAGTCGGTATGCTGAAAGCAGGCAATAGCTGAAACGGCCACCAACGTTTTTGCCAGTAGGGAAACCTGATATAGCCAGTTATGGCGCAGTCGACAGCAGACCGCGTCGAGCGGAAACGGGGTATCGGTGGGCTGGCGAAGCAGGCGAACCCGGCGTTTGCTGTGGGGGCAGTCGCCGTCCCGCTCATCGCGTTTGCGGGGGCACTCGCCAGCGGAAACATCCGGGCGCTGACCTACGTCCATGTGATGGCCGGGGTGCTGTGGACTGGTATCGACCTGTTCATGGGCCTCGTGCTGGGGCCAGTGCTCGGCGGTCAAGAACCAGAGGCACGGGCAGACTTCTTCGCATCGTTCACGCCCAAGATGACGTTCCTGATGCCAACGCTGGCGACGGTGACTATTTCGGGCGGCATCCTGCTGGCACTTCGCCTCGGAAAGTTCCCCAACGCCGACCCGTGGCTGGCAATCCTGACCGCTGCGACGCTGATTCCGGTCATTCTCCTCATCGGCTATCAGTTCGACGCGCTGACCGACCCGAAGACGCTGGGCATCCTCGGCGTCGCCGTCGTGGGTTCGGGCGCGTATCTCGTCACGACGCTGCCGGCCTTCGCAATGACCTCGTGGTGGATGGTCGCCACGCTCGGTATCGTGACGCTGCTGTCCGTGCAGGGCTTTGGCGTCATCCTGCCCGGCGAGGTCCGTATCTACCGGCAGGTCGTCTCCGAGAACCCGGACGTCGACCTCGTCTCCGAAATCGGGATGCGAAACGCCAGACTGGGGGGCTTGCAGGGGCTGATGCAGTTGGCTATCGTGTTCGTGATGGTCGGCCTGCCCTGGTGGACACCATAGCGGGGTGGGAGTATCCCGTGGTACAGACGAGATAGAGCCGGACAGTCCAACCCGGCTCGGGTTTCTCGGCTGACTTCGGGCGGGGTTGTCTGCTGTTCGAGTGTGTGCACTCACGGCGTTCTCTGATGTCGGCAGAACACCTACAGGTTAGCCGTCCGATACGTCGGTTCGTATGTCCGACCCTGACAGCGGTCCGACGGACCCCGAGGCGGTGCTAGAGGAACTCGCTGGGCTGCCGACGCTGGCGCATCCGACGGCGTCCCCTGACGGCAGCGAAGTGGCCTGCTACTACGACGTGAGCGGGCGCAACGAACTCCACGTCCTCGACGTCGAGGCCGGCACGCACGAGCAGTGGAGCGACGGCGATGTCCCCAGGAATGCCCGCTGGCACGTGGAGTGGGACGCCGACGGCGAGCGGGTGTTCTTCCACCTCGACGACGACGGCAACGAACAGAACGACGTGTACGCCATCGACCGCGACGGGTCGGTTGAGGCGGTCGTCGAGATGGACGGGCAGGTAGTGCTGCAGGACGTTGGCGAGGACGGCGAGACGCTACTGGTCGGGTCGACCCGGGACGGGCAAATGAACCTCTACAGTCACAACCTCGCGAGCGGCGAGACGTCCAAGATTACTGACTACGACCGAGCGGTTCACACGGGACTACTCTCGCCCGACGGGTCGCAGTTAGCGTACGCGACCAACGAGACTGACGACTTCGACAACATGGACGTGTACGTCAGTGACGCCGACGGGTCGGACCCAGAGACACTCGAAATCGGCGTCACCGGCGCGGAGGCCGCCCCGGCCGACTGGGGACCCAACGGTGACCGTTTACTCGTGATGGACAACAGCAGTGACCTGTCCCGATGCGGCGTCTACGACCTACGCACGGACGCAGTGACGTGGTTCGGCGGCGAGTACGAGGAGGAACCACAGGCGTTCCTGCCCGACGGCAAGCGGTTCCTCGCGGTCCGGACGCGTGAGGCGACGAAGCTCCCGGTCGTGTACGACATCGAGACCGGCGACGCACGCGAACTCGACCTTCCTGCAGGCGTCGCGTCATTCGGCCGGATGGGCGGTGACCCGATACTGGGTGAGGACCGCCTCCTAGCGCTGCATACGACGCCCACGCGACGCCCCGAACTGCTCGCGTACGACCTCACGACGGACGAAACGGAGCCGCTGGTTGAGGCCGAGTACGGGCCGTTCTCTCCCGACGCCTTCGCCGACGCCGAGTACTTCACCATCGAGTCCGACGGCGTGCCCGAAACGCGGCAGGCGGCCGTCGAGCACGACCCGTACGACACGCTGGATATCGGCTGTCTCCTCTATGATTCAGGCGAGCGACCGTCGCCGCTCATCGTGAACCCCCACGGCGGCCCCCGCGGAATGGACAGCAAATCATTCGACCTCTACACACAGTTCCTCGTTCAGCGGGGCTTCTCCGTCCTGCAGGTGAACTACCGGGGTTCGACTGGCCACGGCCGCGAGTTCATCCGCGAACTGTACGACGACTGGGGCGGGGCCGAACAGGGCGACGTGGCCTCGGCCGCTGAACACGTTCTCTCGACCCGCGAGTGGCTTGACGAAGATCGGGTTGTCGTCTTCGGCGGCTCCTACGGGGGCTACTCGGCGTACTGGCAACTGGTCCAGTACCCGGACCTGTACGACGCCGGCGTCGCCTGGATCGGTCTCACAGACCTCGAAGACCAGTACGAGAACACGATGGCGCACTACCGAACAGAGTTGATGAGAAGAACATGGGTACTCCGGAGAAGAACCCGGACCTGTACGAGGAACGGTCGCCCATCACCCACGTCGACAACCTCGACGCCCCGCTGTTCATCGTCCACGGCGTCAACGACCGCCGGGTCCCCGTTTCGCAGGCCCGGCTGTTCCGCGATGCCCTCGAAGACGCGGGCTACACCGAAGGACCGGACGGCGCGTTCGAGTACCGGGAGCTCGGTGAGGAGGGCCACGCATCCTCAGACATCGAGCAGAAGAAACGGCTGTTCCGCCTCCTCGACGACTTCCTCGGTCGGCGAGTCGGGACCGAAGCGGTCGCTGCCGACGACTGAGTCCGGTGGTGTAGAAGCGCTTATCATCCTGCCTGTCGACCGTTTCTGGCAACGATGGGCTGGTCGGGTCGCGCCGAGAGTCGCTGTACGTTCACCGACGACCGCGCAGGGTTCGAGGGAGACCCGGACCAGGAGTGGGAGTGCCCACACGGGGCACTCGAAGGTAAAGAGCGCTGTCCGTTCCACTGCCAGCCCGAGGACGTCCCCGACAGCGTGGACGTTTCCGAGGCGTTCCTCGACGCGATAGCCGGCGATGCCGCCGAGAGTCGGCAGGACCGCGAGCGGGCGAAGCAGTTCATCGGAGCGACGTTCGATGTTCTCGACCTGTCGAACGCGGTCGTCGACGCCGCCGACAACCATCCGGTCGACCTCCGCGGGGCGACAATCGGTCGGCTGGACTGCACTGACAGCGAGTTCGGCCAGCGCCTCGACCTCCGGGGAGCGACGGTCACGGAAACGGCCACGTTCGACGGGACGTACCACGAAATCGATGCGAAAGACGCGACGATTTCCGAGGCAGTATTCAACGGGGTGACAGCGGACCGGGTCGACCTCAGGGGCGCGCAACTGGACACCGCTGCGTTCGAGAGCGCGGAACTGTCCGAAGTTGATGCCCGCGACGCAACAATTGAAAGCGCGACCTTCGACCGGGCCTCGGTGATTGACGCCGCCTTCGACCGGGTGACTATCGAGGAGGGGTCGTTCCAGCACGCCACACTGGAGATGGCCGACTTCGACGAGGCGACGCTCGGGACGGGCGACTTCTACCACGCGACCTTCGACGAGGCGGACTTCCGATGGGCGGAGTTCGGCACGGCGCGGTTCTACGGAACGACGTTCAGCGGCGGCTACTTCAACGAGACCAGCTACGGCGAGGCCGTTTTCGAGCGGGTGGAGGCCGAGCGACTCTATCTCCCTGACGTGACGCTCACCAACGCGACGTTCGCCGACGCAGCCGTCTCGATGAAACTAGTCGTTCACGACTCGGTGTTCGTGGGCACCGACTTCGAGGGCGCAAACATCGAGCGGCTCGACGCCACGGACACGACGCTGGTCGCCGCGAGGTTCGTCGACGCCACTGTCACCGACCTCGACCTGAGCGGGGCAACGCTGGCGAGCCCACAATTCGCTGACAGCGACATCGACCAGCTCCGTGCTGCGAAGGTGACCTGCATAGGCACCGTCCGACTCCACGGCTGCACCATCGGATCGGTCGACCTCCGGCCAGCGGCCGTCGGACCGGACGGCGTCGGACTCGTCTCGCTCTCCGAGACCACAGTCGAAGACGGCACGTTCGGCCAGCCGGCTGCAGGCGCAGCGGTTTACGACCCCGAGCGAGCGACGCTTGGCACTGTCCGATTTGAGGGCGACGGGACGGAGAGCGTCCTCGACCGTGTCGCGTTCTACCGGACGCGGTTCGCGGGCTTCGATTTCCGCGACGACGATGCCCTCGACTTGGAGGCTGCAAACTACCGGCTTCACGAACTCGACAGCAGGCTGTGGGACGGCCTGCGGACCGCGCTGTCGTACCCGGCAGCCCTCGACGAGGCCGTCGAAGCCCTGGCGGACGGCAACGAAAACGCAAAGACCGCCGAGCCAGGCACTGTCCCGAGAGTCGCGTCGGCCGGCGAGGACAGGGCGGGCTCGCCCGCCGGCGACGGTAACACGGCCGCGGTGGGCGATGAACCGCCGACTCTCACCAACCTGGCGGCCAAGCAGGCCCAGGACCATGCGGTCCCGACAGCCGCCCGCGCCACTGCCGAGCGACTCGGGACGGCGACAGAGGGGCGAATCGCGGCTGCCGCCGGCGAGGTGACATATCTCCGGGCCAAAAACGGCGCAAACGACATCGCCGACAACACCGCGGCCTCCGAGTTCTTCATGTCGCAGATGGGATACCGGCGGCGCTGTCAGTCCCGGCGCGTCCGGGACAGTGCGGCGTCGCTGCGGGAGCGGGGGCGGGCGCTCGCCCGCTGGGGGATGAACGCCTTCCTGTTCGTGACGACCGGCTACGGTGAGCGGGCATCGTACACGCTCGCGGCCTCGGCGGTACTCATCGTCACATACGCGGGGCTGTACCTCGCTATCGCGCCGGACCTGTTCGACAGTGTCGGCCAGTACGCCCAGCTCAGCCTCGGGTCGTTTATTGCCTTCTTCCTCGGCGGCGTTGGCGAGGTCAGTAATCCGACTGTGAGTCTCCTCGCCCAGTCCGAGGCGTTCCTCGGCGGCTTCTTCGTCGCGCTGTATGTTTTCGCCCTGACGCGGTCGGTCAGTCGCTGACCACCGCCACCTTTCTTCGCTCGGGCAACGTAGGTCGGCCATGGACACCGTCTACGCCGCACTTGGTGACCGCGTCCTTGTTGGGGACGGTAACAGCGGCTGGGACGATTGCCTCCGTGGCCACGATATCGAGTGTGTCGCCGCAGAGGCTGCCGAGTCGGAGCGAGCCTTCGTGGGTCCCTCGGATGCTGGCCTCCAGCGGACCACCGACGGCGGCGCGACGTGGGAAACAGTCCTCGATGCCGGCGACCGCGTGACGAGCGTCACGGTCAGCCCGCGCGACGCTGACGTGGTGTGGGCCGGGACGGAGCCGAGCGCGGTCTACCGTTCGGCTGACGGCGGTGAGACGTGGAACGAGAAGCCCGGACTGACGGAACTGGACTCGGCAGCACGGTGGTCGTTCCCGCCGCGGCCCGACACCCACCACGTGCGCTGGCTCGCCCTCGCGCCAGACGACCCGGAGCAGGTGTACGCCGCCATCGAGGCCGGCGCGTTCGTCCGCAGTCCCGACGGCGGCGAGACGTGGGTCGACCACCCCGACGGCGCTCGGCGAGACAACCACACGCTGGCGACCCATCCTGACGCCCCAGACCGGGTGTACACCGCCGCCGGCGACGGTTTCGCGCTGTCGACCGACCGTGGAGCGGCGTGGACCCACCCGCAGGAGGGGCTGGCCCATCGGTACGTGTGGGGGCTGGCCATCCACCCCGACGACCCGGACTGTGCTATCGTCTCGGCGGCCAGCGGACCCCGTTCGGCTCACAGTACACACGGCGAGAGCTACGTGTATCGATGGAACGGTGACCGGTGGACGCAATCGATGGACGGCCTGCCGGGACCGGAAGGTCTGGCCCGGCCGATTCTCACCGCTGCCCCGACTGATGGCTTTCTCGCGTTGACGAACCACGGCCTGTTCCAGTCGAAACACGGGGAGACGTGGGTCAAGCAGAACCTCGTCGGCGGGGACTGGACAGCCGAGTACGACCAGGTCCCGAGCGGACTGGCCATCGTCTAATACCGCCACCTCGTGATTCGGTCGGAAGACGCGCAGAACACACAGCAGACAGCAGTCCTTACAGGGCGGTGACGACCACGTACCCGATGCCGCTCGTCACGACCGTCGCGGCGGCCGCAAACAGGAGAATCTTCGCCGCTTTTCGCCGGTCAGCGCGAACGGCCTCACTTGTATCGACACTGCCGCGTTCCCCGCCCGACCCCGAGAGGTCGTAGCGGGCCAGCGCACCGAAGGCGACACAGAACCGGAAGTAGTCCTGAAACGCGCCAACGTACCCGCCGAAAATGAAGGGGATAGTCGCCCACAGCGACAGGTTGGGGACCGCGCCCACTGCGACGGCGAGCGCGAGACCGACAGCGACCGCAAACGAAGCAATGGCCGACAGTCGGCGGGCGCGGCGCTGGTTCGCTCCGATGTTACACACCCCGGGCTGATACTCTGCCATAGGCCATGACAGGGGCTACACCGACAAATACGCCCTGATTCGGGTAGTGACGCGACGGTCGGTTTCAAATGGTTGTGTCGTCAGGGGTGTGGTTTTTCATTTCGGCGGTCAACCATCCAACTATGTCCCTCCAGTTCGAGCTATCGAAAACGTGGAAATGCGCCCTTATTGGCGGCGTCATCCCCGCAGCGTTCACGGTCGTGGACGTGTTGCGGTCAGCATCGAATATCACCTTTCAGGGGCTTTTCCTCGGCGGCGTCGTCGCAGGCTATCTGGTCAAACGTCACGATGGGGTCGGGACTGCCGCCGGAATTAGAGCCGGACTCATTGGCGGCGTTCCAGCGCTCTGGTCGCTGAAAGAGCTGTTAGTGGCTATCCCAACGATTCCGAATCCGCTTTGGTTCCGGGTCGTCGGCGTCGGACTCGCCCTCGTTGTTGGTGTGCTACTGCTGGGCCTCCCGATGGCAGTCGGTGGCCTGGCCGGCCGTTTCGGCGGCTGGCTGGCCGAGCGACAGGGCCATCCGCGGGTCCCCACGGCGGGGAGTTGACCCGGCGGTCGTCCCGGAAACAGGGACAGCAGTCTGTATGAATCAAGAAGCTATTTGATTCGTGACACCGAGAGAACGTGTATGTACGATGTTGTGGTGGTCGGCGCGGGTCCGGCTGGGTCCCGGTACGCGCGTCAGGCGGCGAGTCGGGGGCTCGACGTGGTGGTGTTCGAACAGGGAGAGATCGGCAAACCACTGGCCTGCTCGGGCCACGTGAGCACAGATATCTGGGAATTCACCGAGGACGCCCGCGACGAACTGTTCCAGAACGAGATTTCGGGCGCACGCTTTCACACGGGCGGTCCCAGAAGTCAGGACCATCCCTTCTACAAGGACGAGGTCATCTCGAACGTCATCGACCGCGTCGGCCTGGACAAGCACCTCGCGGAAGTAGCCCGCGACGCCGGTGCCGACGTTCGTGAGGAACACTCCGTCGTCGGCGTCACCGAAGACAGGGACAGCGTCACCGTTGAAGTCCGCGGCGACGACGGCGTCGAGACACACCGAGCGAAGATGGTTGCCGGCTGTGACGGCCCGAAGAGCCGCGTCCGGCGGGAACTCGACCTCCCGGAGCCCGACGAACTGCTGCATGGTGTTCTCGGGTTCAGCGATGAAGTGGACCACGGCGATTTCGTCGACGTGCACCTCACCGTTCCGCGCTTTTTCGCCTGGCGCATCCCGCGGGGCGAGGCCGGTGTTGAGTACGGACTGGCGGTGCCGCCGGGCGATGACGCCCGCGGCCGTTTCGAGGAATTCGTCGACGGCTACGGCGTCGAAACTGACCACCGCTGTTCGGGACTCATCCCGATTGGCCCGCCGAAGCGAGTCACCGGCCGACGGTCGTTCCTCATCGGTGACGCCGCGGCCCAGACCAAGCCCTTCACCGGCGGCGGCATCCGCTACGGCATGACCGCCGCCGACCACGCAGCCCGAGAGATAGACCCCGAGGACCCGGCGACACTGGGCGAGTACGAGCGGGCGTGGCGCGACGACCTCCGGCAGGAAATCCGCCTCGGCCACGCGGTTCGGGCCGGCTACTCTGCGCCGGAGCCGATACAGAAAGCCGGGATGAAAGCCTTCGAAGGCGAGATCGGCGTCCACATGGACCGGCCGACGACGCTGTTCTCCCGGGAGCAGTTAGCAGCGCTGTTCTCCCGGTCCTGACGGACGTGTTACCGAACTATCGTGTGCAGGTAACGTTTTTACCGACCGCTGGAAAAGGGCGGGCGTGGTAACACGCCGACGAACCTACGTCCTCGCGGGCCTGCTCGTTCTTACCGGCTGCCTGACGACGGTCCTGCTCGCGCGAGTGCTCTCGACAATATTCTTCGCAATCACGGTCGCATACGTGCTCTTCCCCGTTTCGGAGTGGCTCGGACGCCACGGGCTCAACAAGCGACTGTCAGCGGCTGTGACGACGGGTATCGCCTTTGTCAGCGGCACGCTCATCGTCGTCCCGCTCGGGGCCGTGCTGTATCTCCGCCGTCGTGACCTGTTTACCTTCTTCCAGCAACTCCCGCCGATGGTGACCCTCGAAGTCGGTGAGTTTAGCTACCCGGTCGAGATTGCGCCGACGCTGATAGCCGCCCGAGAGACGCTCACGGCCGTCGCGGTCGACCTCGCTGCCGAATCGCCTGTGCTGGCGCTGAAAGCCGTGCTGTTTTCGATTCTTGTTTACGCGATGCTCTGGCGGCCACAGGCACCAAAAAAGGCCGTCTATCGGACAGTGCCGGCGTCGTATCACGAGGTCGTCAACCGACTCCATCAGCGACTCCGGGGGACGCTGTACGCGATTTACGTTCTTCAGGCGGCGACGGCGTTCGGGACCTTCGTCGTGGCGTGGGTCGTGTTCTGGCTGCTGGGCTATCAGGGCGCGTTCGCGCTGGCGGTCGTCGCCGGCATCCTGCAGTTCGTTCCCGTCATCGGCCCCAGCGTGGTCGTCCTTACCATCGCTGTCGCAGATATCATCAACGGCAACATCACCGGGGCGGTACTGGTGACCGTATTCGGCCTCGTCTTCGTCGGCTTCCTCCCCGACGCGGTCATCAGGCCGAAACTGGCCCGCTACACGACCGGGCTCCCGGCCAGTCTCTACTTCGTCGGGTTCACCGGCGGCGTGTTAACACTTGGCGTCATCGGCTTTATCGCCGGGCCGGTCGTTATCGCGCTGCTGGTCGAACTGTCGTCGCTGCTGACCAGCGAGCGACAGGGGGACCAGCAGCGGCTGACGTAATGTTGACCGCACCAGCAGTTGCGACGACGCCTCAGTTCGTCTCCAGCGGCCGCCCCTGTGCCTCCCATTCGGTGAGGCTCCCTTCGTAGAAATCCACCTGCTCGAAGCCGAGATGCCGGAGGACGACGTACGTGTGGCTAATGCGACGGGCAGTGTTACAGTAGAGGACGACGCGTTTGCCGGGGACGATGCCGGCGGCTTCGAGAACGGACAGCGCCTCGTCTTGCGGAAGCAGTCCACGAGTCTCGTTGTCAACGAGGTCTCGCCAGTCCAGCAGGACCGCACCCGGGATGTGGCCCGCGTCGTACTCCTCGTCCTCGCGAGTATCGACCAGCACCGCGTCGGGGTCGTCCGCGGCGTCAGCGACTGCGTCCGGGCCGACCAGCGGCGTCGAGTCGGGTCGCGTCACCTCGTAGTCAGTTGGCTCGACGGTCGGCGTCTCGCCCGTCGTCTCCCGTTCGAGTTGCCAACTGGAGAAGTCGCCGTCGAGGAGATGTAGCCGGTCGGGGTCGTGGCCGAACAGTTCCGCAGTGACCAGAAACCGCGCGGCGAAGACGCCGTGGTGGTCGTCGTACGCGACGATGTCGCTCTCCGGCGTAATGCCGGCCTCGGAAAGCAACTGCGCCCAGTCGCCTCCGTCGGGGAGCATTCCGTCGCCAGCGTCCGACTCCGCGCCGTGTTCGTCCGCCCGGAATGAATCGAAAGGCACGTTCAACGCGCCCGGGAGGTGCCCGAGGCCATCGTACTCCCACGCGTCCCGCACGTCGACCACCCGGAGGTCGTCGCCCCGACTCGACACCCACTCCGCAGAGACGAAATCAGTCATCATCCACGCGTTACCGCTCCGTCCGCTTGAAAACTCCCATCACAGCCGGTCGAAGGTGGATGCAAATGCTGCCGCCTCTCGCGAGAGAGTGGCCTGACTCACATCCGGACATGGCACGCCATGGCCCCTCCCTGCTGGGCGGCGAAAGTAGTGGACAGCGACATGTCCCAGTAGAAGCAATATCTGCCGGCACGGTGGATGAGTGGCCGAACATGCCGAAAGTCGTAGTAATATATGTCTGGTAGACTTACGCTTCGATGCATTATGACTGACTACGCTAACGACGTGCTCGTCTCGGCCGACTGGGTCAGCGAGCATCTGGACGAGTTCCAGAGCGACGACCCCGCCCACCGACTGGTAGAGGTGGACGTCGATACGGAACTGTACGACGAGAGCCACGCGCCCGGCGCGATCGGCTTCAACTGGGAGACGGACCTTCAGGACCAGACCACGCGAGACATCCTCGACAAGGAGGACTTCGAGGACCTGCTCGGTGCCCACGGCATCAGCGAGGACTCGACAGTCGTTCTCTACGGTGACAACTCCAACTGGTTCGCCGCCTACACATATTGGCAGTTCAAGTACTACGGCCACGACGACGTGAAGCTCCTCGACGGCGGCCGCGAGTACTGGGTCGAGAACGACTACGAACTCACCGACGAAGTGCCCGAGTTCTCCGAAGTCGACTACGAAGCCGCCGGCCCGCGCGAGTCCATCCGCGCCTACCGAGAGGACGTCGAGAACGCCATCGAGCGTGAACTGCCGCTCGTCGACGTTCGTTCGCCCGAAGAGTTCTCCGGCGAAATCCTCGCACCGCCTGGACTGCAGGAGACCGCACAGCGTGGCGGCCACGTGCCCGGCGCACAGAACATCTCCTGGGCGGCCGTCACCAACGACGACGGGACGTTCAAGGACTACGACGAACTCGAAGAGCTCTACGCCGAGTACGGCATCGACGGCGACTCCACGACAGTTGCCTACTGCCGCATCGGTGAGCGCTCCTCCGTCGCCTGGTTCGCCCTGCACGAACTGCTGGGCTACGACGACACCATCAACTACGACGGCTCCTGGACCGAATGGGGCAATCTGGTTGGTGCGCCGATAGAGAAGGGCGAAGCGGACGACTGACGCGAGATTCGACTTTAGGAGAATCTCGGTTGGGTGAGCGGGCCGTGCCCGCGAGCAGGCGAAGCGCAGGAGTTCGCTTCGAATCGGAGCGGGGAGGCATAGCCGACCCGCGGAGAAGGGCGAGGCTGAGTAAGCGACAGCGTACGAAGCCTCGAATCGAAGCGACAACGGCTTACTTTCTGATTTTTGTGGCACTGCTCGAGACCAAGAGCGTCGCTGAGGCAGACACCCGCGCCGAACAATCATCTGCCGACCTCGAAATACAGCGGTGTTCCCAACCGTACATTCAAGTCAGATGCGCATCCTACACCCGGGTGTGGACCGAACGGAACTCGAACAGGAACTTCGTGACGCTTTCGACGCCGACCCGGATATCGTCACGGTCGTCGCCAGACAGGCGCGGGACCTCTCGGAGTCGGACCAGTTCGTGACCGACTTCGGGGCGGAACTGACCGTTGAAGATGTTGTCGACAACCTCGCGGACGCGCCTGACGACTATCAACTCGCCGAGCGATGGAACTGGTGGCTGGGTGCACTTGACCTCTCACACGGCGGCTACGCGCGGTTCAGCGTGCGACAGGACATCGATAAGACGTCCTGACCTGTCGCTGTCCGTATTTTTGCGTGGAAAAACGGCGCAACGCCAGTCAGTGTACGCTAAGCCCGTGTGCCTCTCGTGCGTGTTCGAGGAGTTCCTCCGTCGTGTCGAACTCCTCGCCGCAACTGCACGTGTGGTACGTCGTCGGGGATTGCTGGCGTGTCGCCATGACAACTGAACAATGAACCCCGAGTATAATAATTGTTTATGCTAGCGTGATAACACTGCCCAGTCGACGTGTTATCTTCACACAACACCAGAAGCGAAAACAGCCCCCTGTCGATTCATAGCCACTGAGCGCCCACATATCGTCGTGTTCCAGTTCAAACGTATTCTGTCTGTCCAGCGGTCGGCAGCACGGTCCGGTCAGAACCAACGAACGGAAACGGACGGGCCGCTTCTGTCCCGATAATGGATGTGCAGTTTCTCGGCGGGGCGGGTGAAATCGGTCGGAGCGCCATCCTCATCGACGAGTCGTTACTGCTAGATTTCGGGATGTTGACCGACTCACCGCCACAGTTTCCGGTGCAGACGCCGTCGCCGGACGCCGTCGTCGTTTCGCACGGCCATCTCGACCATGTCGGGACCATCCCGGCGCTGGTGTCGGGCGACGCGCGGCCGCCGATTCACTGGACGCCGCCGACGTACGAACTGGCGATGACGCTCGCGCGGGACACGCTCAAACTCCACGGCGGGACGGTCAACTGCCCGTTCACCGAGACCAACGTCAGACGGGTCACACAGGTGTCAAAGACCCACGGCTACCGCGAGTCGTTCGAGGCCGCCGGCTACGAGGTCACCTTCTACAACGCCGGCCACATTCCGGGCAGCGCGCACGTGCTCGTCGACGATGGCGACACCAGACTGCTGTACACGGGCGATTTCCACACCGACGACCAGCGCCTCGTGGCCGGGACGACGGCCCGTCCGGACGCGGACGCGGTCATCTGTGAGAGCACCTATTCCGATGTCGACCACGACCCCAGAGAAACGGTCGAGGGGCGGTTCGTCGAGAGCGTCGAGACGACGCTCTGGGAGGGCGGGACCGTCGTCGTGCCCGCCTTCGCAATCGGTCGAACACAGGAGATGCTGCTCGTCTGCGAGGCACACGACATCCCGTGTTACGTCGACGGGATGGGGAAGCAGGTGACCGAGATGCTCGGGCAGTACCCCGAGTTCGTCCGCGACGCGGACGCGCTCCAGCGGGCGAAATCCCACGCCCGGTTCGTCACGGGCAAAGACGGTCAGCGCAAGCGTATCACCGACCAGAAGGCGGCAATCGTCACTACCAGCGGGATGCTCTCTGGTGGCCCGGCGATGACGTACATTCCGGAAATCCGCGGGAATCCGATGAACAAGATCACGATGACCGGGTATCAGGTCGAGGGGACGCCGGGACGGGACCTGCTAGAGACGGGGAGTGCCGAGATAGACGGCCGGATTATGCCGGTCAGCGCACGGGTCGAGCAGTACGACTTTTCGGCACACGCCGACCGAGACGGGCTGTTTGCGTATCTCGACAGCTACCGTGACACGCCGGTACTCGTGAATCACGGCGACCGCTGTGAGGCCTTTGCAACCACGCTCCGCGAGGACGGCTACGACGCGACAGCGCCCGAGTTAGGCGCAACCGTCGCCATTCAGTAGGCGGTTGTATATGCGACCGCAGTCCCGCTCAGATACTCTCGTCCGCATCCTCGGCAGCACGCTGTTTCAGCCATTCGTCAAGCAGGTCGCGGACCGCAGCGTCCCGGTTGTCGCGATGGTCGGCGAACGCCTTGTCATCAATCGCGTCGAGCAACTCCTCATCCAGTTCGACCGCAACCGATTCGAGGTCCAGAAACGCTTCGTCCATTGATTACGGGGAGTTTGACCGCCAGCGAAATATATCCTCGTCAGACAGCCGTCGGTCAGTCGTGTGACAGAGGCCGCGACGACGAAAAATTCCAGAAGGGTTGCAGGAACCGCCGTGCTTTGATTACGACTCGTGTTGTATCCACGGCAGTGATGGGTTCGCTACAGTCTCTTATCGGTCCCCACCGGCTCGACGCGCTCGGCGCGTGGGCGGTAACGGGAATTCTCATCGGGGGCGTCGGACGGTTCGCGGCCGGTGGCCACTTCGATTGGGCAGTGCTCACGGCACTCCTCGTCGCTATTGCGGTCACGGTTCCGTTTGCCACGCGGGACCTCGAAACGACGGTGCCCGCGGAGTTACTCGGACTGGTCGCGGTTCCAGTACTCGTCCGGGCGGTTGGCGGTTTCCCGCAGGTCACTCCGTTTCTCGTGATCGCCGGGGTCGCACTGTTGCTGGCCGTCGTCCTTGATGCGTGCACCTCACTGACGATGACGCCGCGGTTCGCGACGGTGTTCGTCGTCATCGTGACGATGGCCGTCGCGGGCGTCTGGGCGGTCGGTATCTATGCGGCCGACACGCTACTGGGGACCGCGTTTCTCGATGGACAGACAGAGCTGATGTGGGATCTCGTCACTGCGGCAGCCGCCGGTCTCGTCGCTGGGGTCGTGTTTGAACTGTACTTCGAGCGCTCGACCCGCATCGCCCGACTGCGCGTCTCAGGAGCTGACGCCTCGGAGTTTGACCAGCCGGACGCGTCCCTTCCTGGAAACGGCACGCACCATCGCATCGCTGCCCGTGCGCTACAGGCTGTCCTCGGTGTACTATCTGCATTCGCACTTGCGCAGGGCAATGTGACGCTGTTCGTCAACAGCGGCGGCCCGCTGGCGATAACGTTCCTGCCAGCGCTGTTCCGCCGGGAGTACGGCTACGGGATGAACACTGGTCTTGTGCTGTGGATCACGGTGGCGTCAACGCTGCACGCGGCCGGCGCGTTCGAACTGTACGGAGCGTTTGGCTGGTACGACAGTCTGACCCACGCCGTCTCGGCATCGCTCGTGGCCGGCGTGGGATACGCGATCGCACGGGCAGTCGAACGCCACTCCGGGGCGGTTGATTTCAACAGGGAGTTTCGTGCGACCTTCGTCGTCCTGTTCGTTCTCGCTGTGGGTGTCGGCTGGGAGATCCTTGAGTTCGCCAGCGGTGGCATTGCGTCGATGGTCGGCGGCGAAGCGGTCCTCGCCCAGTACGGAACGAGCGACATCGTGAACGACCTCGTGTTCAATACGATTGGCGCACTCATCGTCGCGGGCTGGAGCACCGCCCATTTCGAGGGGCTCGCAGCCCGGCTCAGCGGGCGGGTCGGGCGGCTCACCAGCAGTGAGTGAGTCCCTGCTGTGCGCTCTCCCGAAAGCGATTCTACCGTACAGACGGACCGAAACGTATGGAGCAGGCGCATCTCGGGTTCGACCGCTACTTCGAAGTCGCCATGGAGACTGCGGAGGCACAGGCTGCGGAGATGACTATCGAGCCAGGCCGGTCCGTGGGTGGGCCGGAGAACTACCACGCTGACAGCGACCAGTGGCTGTTCGTAGTCAGCGGTACCGGCACCGTCACTGTCGACGGTGATACCCACCACGTTGACGCCGGCGACCTCATTCGCATCGAGGCCGGCGAACGCCACGGCATCGAAAACGACGGACCCGAGCCCCTAGAGACGGTCAACTTCTACACGCCGCCGCGATAGCCGCCTCAGGTTTCGCTGTCGTCGACCCGAAAATGCGTTCAGCGTCAGTCAACGCCAGCTTCGGCGTCCATCGGGTCCTGAATGTCGCCGACGACCTCTTCGAGCAGGTCCGTGACCGTCACCAGCCCGACAACGTCGCCGTCCTCAAGGACGAATGCGAGTTCCTGACGCTCGGCCTGGAACTGGTCGATAGCGTCGCTGACGGTTGTGTCCGGCGACATCGTCATCGGCGGTGAGGCGACGGCTTCGAGGTCGATACGGTCAAGCAGGCCGCCGTTGCCGGCCTGCTCCTCGCGCTCGTCGACGAGCGCAGGGATGTAGACGATGCCGAGGAACTCTTCGAGCGCCTCACCGACGAGTGGGTAGCGGGTGTGTGGCGTTTCGGCGATCCGCTCGGCGTTGGTCGCATCGTCGTCGGTAGGCGACAGCGCAACGATGTCTTCCCGCGGGACCATCACCTCGTTGACTTCGCGGTCGCCGACGCGGAACGCGGAGAGGACCTCCTCGCGGCGCTCGTCGGATACGTCGCCGCGGTCCAGAACGGAGCCGAGTTCGTTTCGCAGCTCGCCCCGGGACTCGATGCTATCGACTTCTGCTTCGAGCCACGCGCCGGACATTTCGACACCGAACAGCCCGAGCGTCCACTTGGCAACGCCGTCACCGACGGCGATAATCGGCGAGATGAGCCACGCAAAGTAGTACAGCGGCGTCGCGCCGTACCGACAGACGAACTTTGCGCGCTCGACACCGAGATAGGTTGGCGTCTGCTCGCCGTGGGTGAGATGGACGAGGTTGATGAGGAGGAACGCAATAGCACCGCCGACACCGACGCCGGCCAGAACCGACGACTCGAAATAGGGCTCGAAGATGGCCGCAAGCGCCGGTTCGGCGATGATACCGACGGCGATGCTGGAGGCGGTGATGCCGACCTGACAACTGGTGAGATAGATCTCCAGATCGTCAGTCATCTCCCAGGCACGCCGGAGACCGGGTTCGTCGAACTCCGATTCGGAGTACTGTCTGGCTCGCGTCAGTGCGAACTCGATGGCGACGAAGAAGCCGTTGGCGAGGATCAGGGCGAGTCCTGCAAACAGCCTGACTGTGACTTCGACTGGTTGCATGTGCCGGCGGGGTTCACGGTCTGGCGGGGAAAAAGTGGGGATTGCCGGTCCCGCTCGCGTCGCGGCAGCACCGTCAACCGTCCTCAAGTACGCTCGAAATCGTATTCCACGCCGGTGAGGTCGGTTGAGACCGCCCAGAGCTGCTCGGCGGTTTCCTCGTCCTGTGACGCATCGTTGGACTGCTGGAACTCGGGCGAGCCGCGCATGTCGAACAGCCCGCCGGGACCGACGTACTCGCCGCCGATGACATCCTCGGCGGTGGCGGCGTACAGCATCGGCAGCGCGCCCTGTTCGGCTGATTGGGCGAAGACGGCGTTGGCAACGCCCATGGCCGCGGTTCGCAGCGTCGACCCCATCTCCCGTGGCCCGCGGAACTGGAGGTCGGTGTCAGCGTACCCAGGATGGCAGGCGACACTTAGCACGTCGTCCCAGCCGTGGTTGCCCAGCCGTCGCTGGAGTTCGTAGGCAAAGAGGAGGTTTGCGAGCTTGCTCTGACCGTAGGCTGACCACTTCCCGTAGGAGCGCTCACGCTGGAGGTCATCAAAGTCGATTTCGCCCATCTCGTGCGCGCCGCTGGACTGCGTGACGATTCGGGATTCGCTGTCAGCGGCTCCAAGCAGGTCGAGCAGGTGCCCGGTCAGGGCGAAGTGGCCCAGATGGTTGACACCGAACTGCGTCTCGAAGCCGTCGGCTGTCTCGCTCCGCGGAATCGCCATGACACCGGCGTTGTTACAGAGGATGTCGACAGCGTCGTAGTCGGCCCGGAGGCCGTCGGCGAACGACGCGACGTTCGACAGGTCGGCCAGATCACACTCTCGAACATCGAGCGTCGCGTTCGGAACGGCATCGCGAATCTCTTTGGCGGCCGACTCACCGCGTTCGACGCTCCGGCAGGCCATCACTACCGTCGCACCTCTGCGAGCGAACGCCTTCGAGCCTTCGAGTCCCAGCCCGCTGTTCGCACCAGTCACGACCACAGTTTGGTCCCTCAGCGGGGGCATATCTTCGATAGTCCAGCCTGTCATTGACGCAGATACGGGCGCGAGACACTGAAACCCATCGCCGGCGAGAGAGTGAGAGTCTTATGCCGTCGCCCCCGTGTTCCAGTGATGAGCGACGTGTCGATCACCGTCTACACGCGCGAGGACTGCCATCTCTGTGAGGAGGCCATCGAGACAATCGAGCGGGTCGCCGACGACGAGGGGGCCGCCATCGAACTGGACCTCGTTGACGTCGACGAGGACCCTGACCTCCGCGAGGAATACGGCGAACGCGTGCCCTACGTCTTCGTCGACGGGTCGCCGGCGTTCAAGTATCACGTCACCGAGCGACAGTTGCGCGAAAAACTGCAGCAGTCGGCGTAGCGGCCTCGGGCTCCCGACAGGCCGTCCGTCGCGGCTCCCACCGCAATTTATTAATTCTGGGATACGTTTCGTCGCTGATGCCCTCCAGTATCAGCAACACCGTGTTCAGCGAACCGTCCGGGCCACGGATTGCACTCATCCACTTCGCTGGTTCGCTTGTCTTCGCCGGTCTCTACGTGTCCGCGTGGAGTACCGACGGTTCTGCCGCGGCCACCTGGTTACTCGCTATGGTCGTCGGAACCGGATTAGCGGGCATTGCTGAGGCGTTGCCAAAGCACAGGCGGCAGTTGGCCGGCGTCTTGCGCTCGATCGCGACTCTCGTGTTTTTCTGTATCGTCGTTGCAGCCCTCGTCGTGCCCGGCTTCCTCGGTATCTGAGCACCACTCGCAGACCCGGGCCGTCTCGACGGCGACCACGGGTAGACCAGTGCTATCGCCCCTGCCCGACGGCTACCACGGGCTGGCCGGTGCTATCGTCCTTGCTCGACGGCACTGTGTAACGCTTCAGCCGCCGCCGCCGGGTCGTCGGCCTTCGTAATCTCGGTGATAACAGCTACACCGTCAGCCCCGGCGTCAACGACCGCAGTGGCGTTCTCGGCCGTGATGCCACCGATGCCGACAAAGGGGATGTCCACTGCCTCGGCAATTGCGGCGACGCGGTCGGTGCCAACAGCGTACTCCTCATCGTCGATGTCGTCTTTCGAGCCAGTGGCAAACACCGCGCCGACACCAAGGTAGTCTGCACCAGCCGTCGCCGCTTCCCGGGCGTCTTCGACGGTCGAGACCGAGCGCCCGATGACCGCATCGTCACCGAGGATATCCCGGGCAACAGAAACAGGGAGGTCGTCGTCGCCGAGGTGAACTCCGTCGGCGTCGATGGCCTGTGCGAGGTCGATACGGTCGTTAACGACGAACGTGACGCCGGCCTCGCGGGTCAGTTCTCGCAGTTTCTGCCCGAGTTCGTAGCGTTCGCGTGCGGTCCGGTTCTTCTCACGGAGCTGGACGACGCCGACGCCGCCCTCGATCGCCTCCGCGACGATTTCATCGGTTGTCCGGCCCGCCGAGAGCGACGCCTGCGTGACGAGATACACGTCCCAGTCGACCATAGCAAGTGTCGGAACCGATGGCCCTTGTGTGCTGTGCGTCATCCGTCTTTAGCTAAGATGAGAACCGCGTGACAGCGACGGCTTATCGAGGCTATTTTTCGAGAGGAATGAGGAGGAGAAGTCTGTGCACAACCCTCGCTCCTCAACGAGAATCATGCGTCGGCTCACTACGCTTTTTCCCTCTGAGTTCCTCGAAGAGCACGCCGAGGAACTCGGCGTGGTCGAGCGAGAAGGCAAGCTTCAGATTCCTGTCCTCGTGTGGGCGCTCGTGTTCGGCTTCGCCGCAGGCGAGAGCCGAACACTCGCTGGGTTCAGGCGCTGCTACAACGCCACAGCTGACGAACCGATCTCTTCTGGCGGCTTCTATCACCGGTTGACACCGACGCTGGCAGAGTATCTCCGCGACCTCGTCGAGCGCGGCCTCGACGAGGTCGCTGTTCCAGACGCTTTTGACGCTGATATCGACCGATTCAGGGACGTGATGATCGCTGATGGAACAGTGTTGCGGTTGCACGAATTCCTCTCTGATGAGTTCCAAGCCCGTCACGAGGAGCAGGCTGGAGCGAAGCTCCACCTGCTCCACAACGCCACCGACCAGACAATTGAACGGATCGACGTAACGGACGAGAAAACGCACGACAGCACGCTGTTCAACACAGGTTCGTGGCTACAAGGACGGCTAGTTCTGTTCGATCGAGCGTACTTCAAGTACCGCCGTTTCGCGTTGATCGACGAGAACGATGGCTACTTCGTGAGTCGGCTGAAGCAGAACGCGAATCCGGTGATAACGGCGGAATTACGGGAATGGCGCGGCCGCGCCATTCCCTTGGAGGGCAAGCAGATCCACGATGTGGTCGATGACCTCTCGCGGAAGTACATCGACGTAGAGGTCGAAGCGGAATTCAAGCGAGGGCAGTACGAGGGAACGCGGTCACTGGATACGAAGCGGTTCCGCGTCGTCGGCGTCCGCAACGAGGACGCCGACGACTACCATCTCTACATAACGAATCTGCCGAGAGAGGAGTTCCTGCCGTCAGATCTAGCGACGCTGTACCGGTGTCGATGGGAAGTAGAAACTCTGTTCCGTGAGTTGAAGACGCAGTATGAACTGGACGAATTCGACACGAACAACCCTGATGTCGTGAAAATTCTACTATACGCTGCGTTGCTGTCACTGCTGGTGAGCCGGGAGTTGTTGGATCTGGTCACCGAGCAGGCCGACGATGAGATCGTGTTTCCGCCGGAACGCTGGGCGGCGACCTTCCGGTCGCACGCCCAGCTCATCCTCCACAAACTCGGCGAGTACCTCGGTTACTCGCCACCGCCGTTGTTGGAGCGGCTAATCGAAGACGCTCAGAAGATTCATCAGCAACGGCCGATCTTACAGGAGACACTCGCTACCGCTACACAACCGAGGTGTGAGTCTTAGCTAAAGACGAATGGTGCTGTGCGTTAGGTCAGGACTCTGTTTCGGCTGTTGAACTCGACGTGTCCGCGTCGTCGGTACTGGCCTCGGAAGCGGTGAGCGCGCCGTCGCGGACGGCCATCCGAAGACCAAACTCGGCGATGTTGCCACCGTGCTCGGCTGTTCTGGCGAGGCTATCGAGGGCGCGGGTGAGCCGGTAGTCGGCGTCGCCCGATTCGAACAGCTGGCGGTCAAGGCTCGTTATCTGCTGGCGCACGGCCCGGCGCGTGGCCAGCGTCTGTCGGGCGGTATCGACACAGGCGTCGCCAATGATCACACGGACAGCGTCCTCAACGACGGTGCGAACGTCCTGAGCGATATCTTCGAGGGCTGTGACGATGGAACCGGTTGGCTGGCCGTCGAGCTGGTCGGCGATGGTGCCGATGCGTTCGGCGTGGTCAGCCACGCGTTCGAGTTCGTTCGCGGTCCCCCAAAGGGTGAACAGTTCCGGACGCGTCAGCCCGAGCGCATCGATCTCATCAAGCCGTGCCAGGCCCCGCTCGAAATAGCGGTCGATCATGGCGTGCAGTCGGTCGGCCTGCTCGTCACGGTCACCCCACCGGTCGCTGGTCGTCCCGGTTGTGAGGGCAGCCATCGCGTCCCGGTGCATCGACAGAGCGACGAACTGGAGCTGGCGAACCGACTGCCGGACCGACACCTCGCTGGCGTCGAGCAACGTCTGGACCGTCACGTGTGTTTCAGTCTCCTCGGCGATGGTTACGCCAGTCAGGTTTCGGGTGACGCGTTCGATGGCCCGGTGTTGCGCGTCGCTGTAGCCGTCGGGGAGTTCAAGAACGACGGACTCGACCCCGGCAGCGTAGGCCGCTCGCAACAACTGCTCGATTTCCGCCGGGTCGTCGTTTCCGACCTCCAGGGTGACGCGGTTCCGCGGCGTGGTCCGGGACTCGGGTGTCTGAATCACGAGTAGTCCGTCGATGTGCGTGTGGAGGTTCACCGTCGTTCCGGCCGTACAGTTCTCCGATTCGGCCCACTCTTTCGGTAGTGAAACCGTGTACGTCCCGCCGCCGACGGTCTGTATCTTTCGGGTTTCCATGCTTAGTAGATGAGTTCGGAGTCGGTTTCGACCATGTACAGCGTGCGTGCCGCGATGTTGACCGCGTGGTCGCCAACGCGTTCGAGGTCTCGAACCGTCAGCAGGAGTCGGGACACGTCATCAAGCAACTGCTCAACCGCCCAGCCGTCGTCGCCGTCGGCCTCTCGTTCGATGAGGTCCCGAGCGACAGTCTCGCTGGCCCGCTGGCAGAGCGCGTCGAGCGCGTCGTCGTCAGCCGCGATAGCGCGGCATTCCTCGACGTCTTCACGCCGATAGGCATCGATACTGCGCTCGACCATCTCAGTGGCTTCGCGGCCGATCGTGTCGACGTCGACCTCGGGAGCGAGTCGACGGTCGGCAGATTGTGCGTACGCTGCGAGGTTCGTGGCGAGGTCCGCGATGCGTTCGAGGTCGGTGATAATCTTGAACGAGGCGGCGACAAAGCGGAGGTCGGTCGCGACCGGCTGCTGGAGGGCAAAGAGGTCGATACAGTCGGCTTCGAGGGCCAGATACAGCTCGTTTATTTCGTCGTCGCCGTCGATGACGGACTGCGCCATCTCCCGGTCGACGGTCCGGAGCGCAGTGAGCGCCGCTTCGAGCCGCTCGACGACGAGGTCGCCCATCTCGACCACGTGCTCCCGGAGTTCGTCCAGCAGTTGCTGGTACGACTCGCGTGACATAGTTACCCGAACTTGCCGGTGATGTAGTCCTCGACACGCTGGCTCTCGGGGTTCTCGAAGATCTTGTCCGTGTCGTCGTACTCGACGAGTTCGCCACCGGTGAGGAACACGGCAGTCTGGTCTGAGATGCGGGCCGCCTGCTGCATATTGTGGGTGACGATGACGACGGTGTAGTCCTTCGACAGTTCCTCGACGAGGTCCTCGATTTTCGACGTTGCAATGGGGTCAAGCGCCGACGCCGGCTCGTCCATCAAGATGACCTCAGGGTCGACAGCCAGACAACGGGCAATACAGAGCCGCTGTTGCTGGCCGCCCGAGAGACCGAGCGCGTTGTCGTCGAGGCGGTCGCTGACCTCCTCCCACAGGGCAGCCTGTTTCAGTGACCGCTCGACGAGTTCGCCCTCCTGTTCCGTGTCGTCGCGGCCGAACAGACGTGCGAGCAGGCCCTTGTTGATGTCGCCGTGTTTGCGGGGACCGTAGGAGATGTTCTCCCGGATGGATTTCGGGAACGGGTTCGGCGACTGGAACACCATTCCGATACGTTTGCGCAGTTCGACGAGGTTGGCGTTAGGGTCGTAAATTTCGGTGCCCTCCAGCTCGACCGAGCCGTCGATGCGGGCGGCCTTGATGCGGTCGTTCATGCGGTTCAGGCACCGCAGATACGTCGACTTGCCACAGCCCGACGGGCCGATGAGCGCCGTGACGCTGTTTTCCGGGATCTCCATCGAGACGTCCTTGAGGGCGTGGTCGTCGCCGTACCACACGTCGAGGTTCTCGACCGAGAGCTTCGTGTCGCCGTCGAACTCGTAGTGCCGCCACTCGTCGCGGACTTGCTCCTCGCTCTCACCGGCCGTCGTCTCAGCGCTCGGCGATGTGGTTTCGACCGTCCGTTCGCCGTTCGTTTGCGTGTCCGTGCTCGGCTCCGTGTTGATGCTATCACTCATAGTTGAGTTTCCTCCGGAAGTACGTCCGCGCCGTGATACCGACCGCGTAGAACGTCAGAACAACCATCAGCAGGATAAACGCCGTCGCCCACCCCATCTGTGGCGACCCAGACACCCCGGCCGCGATAACGGCCCACACCTGCGTCGGTAGCGACGCTGAGGCCGTCAGCAAGGCGTCGTTGGCGATGAACGGCGGCCCCGATACGAAGCGGAAGCCGCCGATGACATCGACGGCAGCCGTCGCGTTCAGCGTCGACCCGAGGACGAGAATGAGCGGAGCAGTCTCGCCGGCGATGCGGCCGACGCCGAGGATGACACCGGTGATGACGCCCGGCATCGCCGCCGGCAGGACGACACTCTTGATGGTCTCCCACTGGGTCACACCCAGCGCTGCGCTGGCGTCACGATACTCGTCGGGGACGGCCTTGATCGACTCCCGCGAGGTGATAAGCACCAGCGGCAAGAGCATGAACCCAAGGACCAGCATCCCGGCCAGCAGCGACTCGTCACCGCCCAGCCGCGGGATCAGGAACGCCGCCCCGAACAGGCCGAAGACAATGCTCGGCGTGCTCCAGAGCGCGTTCGTTGCGATTTCGACGAGCGCGGTGAACCGGCCCTGCTCCGCGTATTCAGTGAGGAACACCGCTGCACCGACACCCAGCGGGACCGCGAACAGCGTCGCGCCGACGACCAGCCACACCGTGCCGATGATGGCAGGCATGATACCGCCGGGCTCGGCCCCCAGCGGGATGTAGGCCTGCATCACCATCGGCCACGAGAGGCTCCCCTCGTTGGCAATGGAGACGCCGAGAACATTGAATGACGTGCCGGTAACGGCCACGTGCAGGCCCACCAGCGCGGTGAAGCCGGCCGTGCCGACAAGTCCGAGTCGCGTCTCCTCGGTCAGGAGCCGGCGGGTGATCGTCTCTTCGCTGGACCGCTTTGCGACGGTCGTGAGCGTCGCCAGCGCGAGCGAGGCCACCGCGGCCCCGAGTGCGATTGCCGGCACGAGGTTCACCGGGCCGACCAGTGGATTGATGCCGGCGACTGGCTGGAGCAACAGCGCGGCCAGTAACAGCCCGAGTCCGCCGAACACACCCAGCGTGAACAGCGGCGCCTCGGACTGTGCGCTGTCCGCGAGCGTCGGCCCGTCGCTTGTGAGCACGCCGACAAGCGGGTAGACTGCGAGACCGCCCGCGGCGACCGACCCGGCGGCGACGGCGGCGAAGCCGAGCGTACTGCCGAGCGGCAGGCCGAACGGAGCGGGGCCGAAAACGAGGAAGAAGCCGGTGAGGACGACGAGCGCGAGAACCGCGGTCGGGACGGCCTGTCGAATCGAGCCGGCCCGCTCGGACTGTGTCCCGACCTTTCGGAGCGAACCGAACGAACGGAAGAAGGTGACTGCGAGCAGCGCCGCCGGCGCGAACAGCAGTAGCGTTCCGATTGTCGTGTCAGGGGTCACCGCGAATGCCGTATCGAGTGCCTGTCCCTGTCGGTTGACCTGAACAGTGTAGGCATAGGAGTAGCGTAGCGGGGACCCAGTGACGAGGACGCTCGCAACCGTCGCGGCAAGCGCGCCGACTGCCGCCAGTGGGAGGACGCGGAATAGCTGTCGAGCGCCGCTGTTCCAGTCATTCGTGCCCGCAGGTGTGCGAGCGAACTGGACCGCGGCGAGAAGGGCTGGCGTCAGGAGGACCAGCGCGGTCAGCGCACCGACCGAGAGCCCGTGGAAGGCGTAGCCGACGCCTTTGACGGTCACGAACACGACGATTGTCGCCATCACGGCCACCATCAGGAAGGCGTTAAGGTTGATGACGAGGAAGGCCCCGTACTCCCGGCCCCGAGCGCCGAATCCGGCCCGGCACTTGGCGGCCGACCAGGCCGACAGGAGCGTCCCGACCAGAAGGAACACGGGGATGACCGCGCCGCCGGTGAAGCCACCGGAGAGGGTCTGCGGGTTCCACTGCCAGCCGACGCCGATGGTGCCGGTTACGATTGTCAGCCCGAGCGCGCCGACCACGATGGCTGTCGGGAGCGTCGAACCGAGGTCCTCGCGAGGGAGAATTGCCAGCAGGAACAGCCCGACGCCGGCGACGACAGCCCCGACGAGCCACAGAAGTGAGCCGGCACTGGTGAGCGCACCGCCGATGGCAGCCCCCATAGCAAGGCCGACCGCGCCGAGCGCGCCGCCGGAGAGCAGCCCGGCGCTCATGTTCGGTTCCGTGTCCACGAGTTCGAGCCGGGAGGAGACACCGGCGGCAGTGATCGCCAGCGCTTCGGCCAGCAACACGGTTCCAAGCAGCGTCGCCATCGTCACGGGAAGGACCGCGGCAAGCGCGGTCAGCGCAAGCGTCGAAACGACGAGGCCCAGCCCGATGCCGCGCACTCGCTGTGAGGTGACCGGGACGACGTTGGTGTAGGAGGCGAGGCCGGTGATCCCGACCGCGCCGACGACGACAGCAAGTAGCGTCCCGAGCGCCGTGGTGAGGGCACTGCCACTGGCACCGGGCGGGACCAGATTCACCAGCGTGATGAGTCCGAGCGTGAAGCCGACGACGCTCAGTGCGATCGCCGTATCCAGTCCCCGGTCGTAGCTGTTCGAGTCCGCACTGACGAGTCGGTCCGTAGTCGCGTAGGCGTCACTCATTGTTGCCCCTTCAGTTTCCGCTGCATACGCCGCTCGATGTACTGCGAGACGATGCTCATCCCGGCGACGATGACGAACAGCATGACGCCGGCGACGAACAGCACGTCGACGGTGCTCTCGGATGCGCTCCCGTACTGGGTCGCGATCAGGCTGGTCAGCGTCGCGTTCGCGTCGAAGATGTCGAACAGTGGGTCGGCGAACTGTGTCCCCGAGGCCATGATCGCGGCGACGGCCATCGTCTCGCCGATGGCTCGACCCAGGCCGAGAATGACGGCCGCGGAGATGCCCGAGAACGCCGCCGGGATGGAGATGCTCTTCATCGTCTGCCACTCGGTCGCGCCCATGGCGACGGAGCCGTCACCCATCGACTGGGGGACACTGGAGAGAGCGTCCTCGCCGACGGAGACGACTGTCGGGAGCGCCATCACGCCCACGACGATCCCCGCGATGAGGAAGCTCGCCCCGTCATCGAGGAAGTTCGTCTGAATGAAGCCGTTCAGCACCTGAAAGCCGATGAACCCGTAGACGATGGAGGGGATGCCGGCCAGAATCTCCACGCCGGGCTTGATCAGTTCCCGCAGGCGGTCGCTGGCGACCTCGGCGATGAACAGCGCGCCGAACAGGCCAAGCGGCCCCGCAACCGCACCCGCGATGATGGTTACGACCACTGTCGCCCATATCATCGGTATCAGCGAGTACGCCCCGCTAAGGGGGTTCCAGTAGGTCGAGTCCGACGGCAGCACGGATTCGAGCCAGAAGAACCAGCGAGCGTCCCCGCCCTGTTCCGGGATCAACAGCAGTCCAAGTCCACGTTCGAGAAACGCTGGCAGTGCGCTTGCGAACAGGAAGAACGTGATGAACGCGACGGTCAACACCGTTAGCACCGTCGCAACCAGCGTGAGTAGGCGTGCAACCTCAGCCTGATAGGTGACCCAGCCGACCGCCGTGACAAACACGAATGCCAGCAGCATGGGCAACGCCAGCGCCGGCCGAAACAGGAAGACAAGAATCGTCGCCACCAGCGTCGTCGCTATCGTGACGACGGCGAGCGTCGACCCGTCGACTCTGTCCCCGCCCGACACCGCCTCGCCCTCCGTTGTAGGTATATCCTCTGTCATAGTATGGAAAATCGACCGACACGGCCGATAACTGTCAGATGTGGTCCGAGCCGTGGGCGATTACACCTGGTCGGGGAGCTTGGCGCGCTCTTCCTCGCGACGGCGTGCGCCGAGCTTGAAGTAGTTGTTCGGCGCGACGAAGGTGTCCTGACCGAAGTCAGACAGGATCATGTTGATGACCGCGGCCTCTTTCTTCGAGGTGCCTTCCCACGTGTACATGTGGAGGTCACGCGAGAGGGGGTAGGCCTTCGAGTCGAGGCCGTTCTGGTCGTCCTGATAGCTGTAGGTCGTCCCTTCCCACTCCAGCGCGATGGGAGCCAGCCCGTCAGTGTCGATGAACGCCAGCGCGAGGTAGCTGATGGCGTTGTCGGCCTGTGCGACAGCCTGCGCGAGGCGCTGGTTCTGACCGTAGCGGTTGGCAACAGAGGTGTCCTCCTCTGGGTTGCCGAAGACGTTGGAGACGAAGGAGGTTCGCGTCCCGGAGCCCTTGACACGGCCCAGCACCTGAATCTCGCGGTCCGGGCCGCCGAGTTCGCTCCAGTTGGTGAGTTCACCTTTGTAGAGGCTTTTGAGCTGGTCGCCGGTGATCTGCTCGACGCCGGCATCGGCGATCTCCTGGGAGACGACCAGTGGCTGGCCGTCCACACCGACGACGTGGTCGATGAATTGGTCGTAGGAGTCACGGTCCGGAAGTTCGTCCTCAACGTTCCCGGAGGAGTTCCCGATGTCGTTCTGGCCGTTCATGACCTTCTCGACGCCGGTCCCAGAGTGAGAGAGGCCAACAGTGAACTGGAACGGCGGCCCGTCCTCGCCGCCGGCCTCGAACCCGTAGAGACCGCCCCAGTAGTCCGCGAGGTTCTTTCCCGTGTCGATATCGTACTCGCCGTGTGGCCAGTACTCGCTGTCGCTGGCCGGCCGGTTTGCGTTCCAGTACGAGGCCGCGGTGTTGGCGATAGGGTACACCGTCGAGGAGCCACCGGATTCGAGTGCGGTGGTACCGCCGGAGCTACCGCCCTCGTCGGTGCTTTCGGTCGCTTCCATCTCCGTCGACACCGCTTCGGTGTCCGCACTCTCGCCGGAGCTCCCGTCCGACTCGGAGTCGCCGCTGCCGCTGGAACAACCGGCGATCGCAGCGATACTGGTCGCACCTGTCGTTGCGATAAATTTCCGCCGCGATACGAACTCTGACAGCCCGTTTGAGTCGTGCGCCATCAACAGAAGCCAACAGGACAGCTAATAAGTAATCTGCTAAGATAGCTATATCTATTGGGTTACTACTATATAGAATTAGTATGACAAACACTCGCAAACAGGTGTGAATATAATAGCTTATTCGTCTGATTTGGGCCTCCAAGTACCCAAATACGTCGAATATGAAGGATAATTATGTATCTCGGCGTGTTAGCCGTCTTCGCCGCCACTGCCAGCAAAAATTGCCGAAGAGTCGGCGTCCAGCCGGCGAATATGTCCCCAAATATTAGAACTCCAATACAGTATATAGATATGAGTGGATTTATATCATCGCATGAACGAGTGTCAGTCACATGGAGACACGCAAGGTCCAGGTGACGGGCGGGTCGACATACACCGTCTCACTACCCAAAGAGTGGGCGACAGAAAACGACGTGAGCGCGGGCAGCGTCGTCGAATTCCACGCTGAGCGGGACCTGCTGCTGCTCGCTCCACAGCGGGACAACGGCCGCGTAGAAGGGAGTCTCGACGTGGAGGGACTCGAAAACAGGCACGAACTCACGCGAGCGGTGATGACGATGTACGTCAGTGGCTTCGACATCATCCAGCTCGAAGCGACTCGGATAACGGCCGAACAGCGACGCATCATCCGTGATGCGACACAGGGGCTGGTCGGTCTGGAGATGATTGAGGAAACGACCGACCGGGTCGTCCTGCAGGACCTGCTGGATTCCTCGGAGCTGTCTGTCCACAACGCGATCACGCGTATGCGGCTGGTCTCGTTGACAATGCTCTCCGACGCTGTCGAAGCGCTCATCGAGGACGACGACGACCTCGCGGCGGACGTGATGCAACGCGACGACGACGTGGACCGCCTCTGGTACATGGTTTCGCGCGTGTTCCGCACCGTCCTCCGAAACCCAACGGCAGCTAACGAGATCGGCTTCCCGCGCGAGACCGTCTTCGACTTCCAGTCCAGCGCCCGCCAGCTAGAGCGTATTGCCGACCACGCGACGAAGATCGCCAGCCTCTCCCAGGAAATCGGGGAGATCACCGGCGAAACAGCCGAGCTTCTCGATCAGCTGGAAGCCGAGGCCATTGCAGTCCCCGAGACTGCGATGGACGCCCTGTTGACCGAAGACTCCGACGAGGCCGTCGAACTGGCAAACGGAGCCCGTAGCCAGATCCCCGATGTCGACGAGACTGCCCGCGAAGTCGATGGCCAGATCCGCGAGTTCGACCCACAGAGCGCTCAGGTTCTGGGCCTAATCGTCGACTCCCTGTCCCGGACCGCCGACTACGGCGGCAACATTGCCGAAAGCGCCCTCCAGAAGGCCGCGCCTCGACCGCAGTCCTGACCACCCGGCACGGCAAAAACTAGAGAGCCGTCCTGCGACCTTAGCTTGTCGAAACGATACAGTGACGACGATGCCGCCTGATCGTATCGAGGCACGTGACGGTGTCAACAAGCGCCGGGCACGTCACCGGACAGCCGTCGTAGAGATATCGAACGAGACTGGTCCCGTCAACACCGGAGAGAGCGGCGGCTGACCGGCTGTGGAGTTGCTGTTGGCGGGTCGCTGCCGCCGCCTCACAGTTAGCTTCAATTTCAGCAAGCTGGTCGTCGATGGTGTCGAGCCGCGCCGGGTCGGTTGTGCGGCGTGCGTTCGCACCGAGTGCAGCTGCACGGCGTTCGCAGTCATCAAGCGTCGCTTGCACCGACTGTAATGACTCCCGTTCGCGTTCGAGCGCCGGGAGCAACATTTCACGTTCGTCGCGCGCCCCCTCGCTTGCAGTCAACAGTGCCTCGTACAACTGCGCCGTCAAGCGCGTTCCCGTGGCGATCTGCGTGCCGAGTTCCGGGCCGAACTCCATCGACATATTCGCTTCTAGCGAGTCGTCGTACTCGGCTTCGAAATGTGGTACAGCCATGACCGTCTCGCGGTAGGCTTCCCGGACAGCACGCAGGCTGGTATCGGGTTTCGGCTGCCGGGCACTGAATGCCGACATCCCACCCCCGGAGGTGTCAACGGTACCCGCGGATTGGGCCGTCGGCTCAATAGATACCATCTGGGTCCGAAAACGTCTGAGCGCCGCCAGTTCAGCCTCGATGCAGTCGGTCTCTCGCTGAACGACAGCGAGCGCCTGCTCGATCCGCGGCTGGCTTGTCTCGGTGGTAGACACGGACACTCAGCCGGAGTGTTTGCTGTCGTCGTATAGGTATTTTATATGTTCGCTATATAGACCGTCGTACCGCTACCGTCGGAATCCACAGTGGTGTGATTCGCTCCGAGCAGCAATGTCCCTGCCAGCGACAGGTACTGTCAGCCCGGTCCGTCCATGTCGTCCGCAACGGATGCACTTTTCCCGAGTGGGGAACTACGACCTGCTGGTGGCGATGACGAGATGTTACCCCCGCTGAGCCCCTTGTGACGATGGACTTTTCCTGAGCCACCATTTCAACTCCGAACAGCGACTAAAACGGTGCAGCAGGGCCTTCGTCGGAATCTCTGTCAGCAGCTGCAGTGTCTGCCGGCGTCTCCTCATCTTCGGCACGCTCCAGCGGGCCGTCCCAGCCGTTCAGCCCGGGTTCGAAGCTTACTACGTCGCCATCAAACCCTTCGTACGACGCGATGAGCCGGGCGGCCTGCACACTGGACTTTCCTTTCGGGCACACTGTCACGACCTCGTCGTCGCCTTCGAACCGTTCGACTTCATCGACGAGCGACGGGAACGGGACGTTCTCGCTCTCGGGGATGTGGCCTCGCTCGAACGCGCCGGGTGAGCGGATATCGACTACCCGGACCGTCTCCTCGTCGAGTTTCGACCGTAGCTCGTCGGCGTCGATTTCGCCGTCCATACCCAGCCGCTAGCGGGCGATACCTAAACCTTCACCGGCTACAGCAATCCATCAGCCTGTGCCAGCAGGATGCCTTCGATGGTCGCGTCGTTAGCTGGCTCGCGACGGGCGACCGCCAGTGCCTCGTCGATGGGAACTGTCGTCACCGAGAGGAACTCGTTGTCGTCAAGTTCCCGGTCGACCGGTTCGAGGCCCTCAGCGAAGACGATGCCACGGCGGTGCCGGAGCACGCCGGTCGAACACGAGAACTCTTCGATAAGTGAAACGCCGGCGGCCTCGAAGCCGGTCTCCTCGCGGAGTTCGCGCGCACCGGCGGCCGTGTAGGATTCGTCGTCCTCGACGATGCCGGCCGGGAGTTCGAGGCACTGCTCACGAATGGTCGGGCGATACTGGTCGACCATGACGAGTTCGTCGCCGGTCGTGGCGACCACGACGGCCGCATCAGGGAGTTCGGCCCAGTAGTAGTCCTTCTCGGAGCCGTCGGGCTGGCGAACTCGGTCGTAACCGCCGGTGTACCAGCCGGTCTCGTACTCGCGTTGGCTCTCGACGATTGGCCACTCGTGGTCCGGTTCGCGGGTCATACGTCCTGTCGGACCGCGACGTGGTAAAACGTGCCGTTGTGCCGGACGACGACGCCGTCGTCGGTTACAGCCCCGTCGTACTGCTGGCTAAGCGCGTCTCGCTCGTCGAACGGCGAATGAGTGAACGCACCCTTGAACCCGAGCGGCCCGCGCCAGTACGGCTCGGATTGCCCGGTCGCCGACGGAGATGCGTCGGCCAGCGCCTCGCTCGTGTACGGGAAGCGTCGCTCAGACTGGCTGCTCCAGTTGATTGCCGTGCCGTTGTCGACGCTGTACTCGCCGTCGGTCGGCGTAGCAACGGCGTAGTAAGGGTCCCCGCTCTTGAGGAGGCCCGGCAGCGCACCCAGCGCCAGCAACAGCACGACGACGGCGATGATACCGAGCAGGGTGTTCCGTGTGACCGGGCGCATCAGATGACCTCGCGGTAGATGCGGCCGAAGGCCTGGCGACGGAGCGTCCCGACAGCAGCGCGACGTTCGTCCTGAAACGTCGCCGCGACGGCCTGCTCCGCGAAGGGCGCGGCGTGCCAGACAACGTTGTCAACGGTCTCCGCGCCGACTAGCGTCACCTCACAGTCGGTGTCTTCGCGCCACTCTTCGAACTCCGCCATCGAGCCGACCTGAACCGCGAGCGATTCTGCGAACAGCACGTCGCGAGCGGTTTCGACGACCTCGCTGGTGACTCGCTCCTCGTAGGTCTCCGGGTCGAGACCCATCGCCTTCGCGACTTCCTTGACAACGACCTGCGCCGTCGGCCCGAACGCGTCGTAGCGCTCGCGGGCCTCGGCTGCCGATACCGGCGCGAACTGCCCCTCAGTGTCCATACGTCCTGTTGCTGCCGGCGGGACTATTCGGTTTCGTCTCCGGTCGCGCCAGCCTCGTCGCCAGCGTCGGATGCCGACGTGTCACTATCAGTGGCGTCCGCATCGTTCTCGTCGTCGCTATCGCGTAGCATCTCCCGCGTCAGGTCCCGGGCCTCGGCCAGCACCTCGCTGTCGTGGTCGCTGAGCGCGTTCGATCCCCGGTGGCGGTCCGCGCCCTGCGGGAGGTCGCCGTGGCCGTGTCCGTGCGCGTGGTCGTGGCTATGCCCATCGCTGCGGTCGACGGTATCCTCGAACACCTGTGGGAACTCCGTCTCCTCAGCGTATTCGACGACTTCGGTGGACAGTTCGTCCTCGCCGAGTTGGCCCCAGTCGGGGACGCGGTCGTCAAGCCACGCTTCATGATCATCGCCGCCGGTCATCGCGGTAAACGCGAGGTGGTTCGCCAGATGCACGTCATCGGCTTGCGGGTCGTCACACACTGGACAGGCGTATCCCATTGGTGTGCAAAGCGTGGATGCGGAGCCGTATATGTAGTCGGGGTCTCGAAGCGGTCGTCGTTTCAGACCGGCGCTCCCGCTCTTCGCCGGGACTGCATCTGAGTATACAGGACCGCGGAGTGAGGCAAGCGCCTACAGCAGGCGGACCATTACCAAGGCGTCCTCACCGTTGCTGTAGTAGTTCGGAATCGTCTTGCGGTGTTCGAACCCGAAGCGCCGGTAGAGCTTTCGCGCGCCGCCATTGTCGGCCCGGACCTCCAGCTTGACCGAGCCGGCACCGGTCTCGTCGATGACCTCCATCGCACGCCGCAACAGCGCGCTCGCAACCCCCTGCCGTTGGTACGCCGGCCGAACCGCGAGGTCCTTGATGTGACCGAGCGGGGTACCGTGGTTCGGCACCGTATCCGCGATGACGTAGCCTGCGACAGCGGGCGGGTCGTCGTCGTCGTTACCGGTTTCGGCGACGAGAAACCCCGTTTCGCCGAGATAGCTCTCCAGTGCAGAAAACGGCCATGGCTGTGGAAATGACGCCTGCTCGATGCGGTGGACCTCGATGAGATCCGCACGGACGGCGCGTCGAACCGCTGGCGTATCCGGCGTCTCCGGTCCGTCAGGAGCGACCGTTGTCACGTGTGTACTTCGGTGTGGCCCTACATATGTGTTACCGCCGACCGAAGATATCCCGGGTTCTGACTGTTTGTCGATAAGTTCTGATAATTCATGCATCGATAGGGGCAGGACAAAGTTAGAACTCCGGAAGGTTCTTTAGTCTGACGAGTCTATCTATAAGCGCACCCATTTTGGGTGCCACCACCCCCACCCCCACCCCTCTTTCCAAACTTTTCCATCGCTGCCGAGTTGTACTAGACGTAGGTTCTGCCAGAGCCGACTGCAGGGGTCGGAATGAAGGCGTCCCCAGCTACGGAATGGGTATCATATCTCTGGCGCTGGTGCGGTTCTAGTATCCTGTTATCTGAAGGAAACGTGGTACTAGGCTTCGTTTCTCGATAAAAAACCGCGGTCAGAAGGCGACCGCGCTGTCTCACGGCGCAAAGCGCCGTTCGACCTGAAATCGATTCCTCGCTACGCTCGGAATCCCTCTGTCGCGGGTCGTTCCTCCCCGTCGTCGGGCGGCGATGCTGCCCGACTGCCTGCGGGACCTACGGTCCCGCTCCGCTCCGGAATCTGAGGTCGCTTCGCGACCTCACGTTAGTCGTCAGCAGGTGCAGCGCCGCCGTCGTCGTGCTGCTGCTTCGTGTGCGAGAGTTTGCCACCGGCGGCGAGGATCTCGCGTTCGCGCTCGGAGGCGTCAAGCTGGCCAGTCGCTTCCCAGTCGTCGTTCACGCGGATGGTGAACTCCGTCTGGCCGGACTTGACGGCCTCGGCCGCGTCGTCGACGACTTCGATGTCGTCGCCTTCCTCGATCTTCTCGTAGGTCTCCTCGTCGATGGTGAGCGGGACGATACCGAAGTTGAACAGGTTCGCCTTGTGGATGCGGGCGAAGCTCTGTGCAAGAACGGTCTCGATACCCAGGTACATCGGGCACAGGGCCGCGTGTTCACGCGAGGACCCCTGACCGTAGTTCTCGCCAGCGACGAGTACGCCGCCGTCTGCTTCGAGTGCGCGCTCCGCGAACGTGTCGTCGACGCGCGAGAGCGTGAACTCGGAGAGCTTCGGGACGTTCGACCGGTACATCAGGATGTCCTGTGTGGCCGGGATGATGTGGTCCGTCGTGATGTTGTCCTCCATCTTGAGGAGGGCTTCACCACCGACTTCGGTCTCGAGCGGGTCCTTCAGCGGCACGTCGCCGATGTTCGGGCCCTTGATGAGTTCGTCGTCGACGGCGTTGTCCGGCGCGATGAGGTCCGATTCGGAGTTGCCGATGTACTGGTCGGGCATCTCCAGACCGGGTGCCTCGAGGTCGCCGAGTTCGTCGGCGAGGTCTCGCGGGTCAACGATTTCGCCTTTGATGGCCGCCGCGGTGGCGACTTCCGGCGAGCAGAGGTAGACGTTGTCGTCCTCGATACCGGAGCGACCCTCGAAGTTGCGGTTGAACGTCCGCAGGGAGACGGAGTCGGAGGCCGGGACGTGACCGATGCCGATACAGGCACCACACGTCGCCTCGGAGAAGTTGACGCCAGCGGCCATCATCTCCGCGGTCCAGCCCTCGCGGGCCAGCATCTCGGAGGCCTGCTTGGAGCCGGGGGCGACGATCATCTCGGTCTTCTTGTCGATGTTGCGCCCTTCCAGCATCTTCGCGGCCGGGAGGATGTCCTCGTAGGCGCCGTTCGTACAGGAACCGATCATGACCTGCTCGACGTCGACGCCCTCGACCTCGGAGACCGGCACGACGTTGTCAGGCATGGACGGCTCGGCGATGAGCGGTTCGAGGTCCGAGAGGTCGACGACGATTTCGTCGGCGTACTCGGCATCCTCGTCGGGGCCGATGTCCTCGAAGACATCCTCGCGGCCGAGGCGTTCGAGGTAGTCCTTGGTCTGGTCGTCCGTCGGGAAAATCGACGAGGTGGCACCGAGCTCGGTCCCCATGTTGGTGATGGTGGTCCGCTCGGGGACGGTCAGCGTCTCGACGCCGGGACCGGTGTATTCCAGCACCTTGCCGACGCCGCCCTTGACCGACAGCCGGCGGAGCAGCTCCAAGATGACGTCCTTGGCAGTCGCCCATTCGGGCAGTTCGCCTTCGAGGCGGACGTTGACGACTTCCGGCATCTCAATGTAGTAGGCGCCGCCACCCATCGCGACGGCGACGTCGAGGCCACCGGACCCGATAGCGAGCTCGCCGAGGCCGCCGGGGGTCGGTGTGTGGGAGTCGGACCCGAGCATCGTCTTGCCGGGTGCAGCGAAGTTCTCCTTGTGGACGTTGTGACAGATACCGTTGCCGGGGCGCGAGAAATGGGCCCCGAACGTGCCTGCCGCAGAGCGGAGGAAGCGGTGGTCGTCGGTATTCTTAAAGTCGAACTGATAGGTCTGGTGGTCACAGTACTGGGCGGCCAGTTCCGTCTGAACCTCTTCGAGGCCCAGCGCTTCGAACTGCAGCCAGACAAGCGTCCCGGTCGTGTCCTGTGTCAGCACCTGATCGATCTCGATCCCGATCTCTTCTCCGGGTGTTAGCTCCCCTTCGACGAGATGGTCGTCGAGAATTTTTTCCGTAAGCGTCTGTCCCATAACGTGCGTCAATGGATGGCGCGGCGGTATAAATCCCGCGTATTCCGTCGTATTTTTCATATAAAAATCCGTGCCGTCGGTCACTCAGAAGCGAGTCAACAGGCCGGGACAGCGGTCGACCAGACCGGCAGGTCTTTCCACGACACTCGCACAGAACCGCGTATGTTCAAGAGTGGGCGGTTCGTCGCCGATGCTCTCGGCGACCTGAGAGACTCGCAGGTGCAACCGAACGGCGTCGACCTTACGCTCGGTGCAATCTACGAACAGGTCGAGCCGGGGCGCATCGAACGCGGCGACAAAACTGTCGGCGAGCGACAGGAAGTTGAGCCCGACGACGGTGTCTATCACCTCGACCGGGGCGGCTACATCGTCGAGTACGCCGACCGGGTCGTCATTCCGGATGGCCACATCGGCTTTCTCCTCCCGCGGTCGTCGTTGCTCCGCAACTCCTGCATGCTTGATACGGCTGTCTGGGACGCCGGTTACGAGGGGCGAGGCGAGGGGCTACTGGAGGTCCACCACCCGATCGAACTCGAACAGGGCGCGCGGATCGCACAACTCGTGCTCGCTGACGCCGCTCACGAAGGGACGTACGAAGGGTCGTATCAGGGTGAAAATCTCTGAGATGTAATCGCAGTCCCAGACGTGTCTCATCGTCCGAGACATGGTAGGCCATGCTGTGAATTTAAGTGGATTTCCTGAGTGCTATCGATTGGTGCTTGAAGCAACTATACCCCGGTCCACACTGCCGTTAGCCTTCAGTACCCGGAAATTACACAAGCACCGTTTTCAGGTACGACAACTGTCTGACCGGGGTTTATTATCGTTGCTGCGTGACAGTGAGACATGATAGTAGAATTTCACATCGATGCCCCCCTCTTGCAGCGAACAGCTGAAACGCTGAGTAAAGCAGCGATACGGATACAGCGACTTCACTGCGAGAGCGGCGACTGCCGTGCCGTCGCCTGGATTGGCCCCGTCGAACGGCCCGCCATCGAAGCGAATCTGGCCCAGGACGAGAGTATCACCGACTATGCCCATGTAGCGGCAGAAGGAGATGGTCACTGGTATACCCTGCATACAACTGATACGACAATCGACACGATCGGAGAATCGTTATTAAACGCGGACGGGTTCCTGCTCGGTGCCGCACAGACCGGCGATGACTGGGTGTTTCGAGCCCGGTTCCCCGAGAAGAGTTCCGTACTGTCGTTCCGTGACACACTCGTGGCCAGTGATATCAACATCGACATTCAGACTATCACTGACGACACGGAAGCCTCCCCACAGTTCGGCGTGACGGACCCACAGCGAGAAGTGCTGTTGCTCGCGCTCAATCGTGGGTACTTCACCGTCCCGCGGGAGTCGTCCCTCTCGGACCTCGCCACGGAGCTCGGTATCTCCAGTCAGGCCGCTTCAGAGCGGCTCCGGCGGGGGACGCGAACGCTGGTACAGAACACGCTGGCGGCCCCTGAACGGCCGCTTGTCGGCTCACCGCCGGAGTAATCGGACCAGGAACGGCTTCCGGCTGGTGAAAAGCGAGGGTGGTGGGACGCTGACCCGCTGTGAGAACCGGGTCTGGGGGCGACAGATTGCCGAATAGCTGTGTTTTGCGTCGTTTGAGCTGACAGTGTGTGACGCAGCGTCTGGTCTGTCATCGGCACGCCGGTTACTTCAGACAGTGAAACTGCTCATCCGCTGTTATAAGAGAAGGGAGCGTATGGTAGGATATGAGCTCGAACGAGGGGACTGTGTATATGCTGCGAAACCGGGCCACGGAGGGGTCCGACGACTGGGTGAGCCCCGAACCCGCAGAAGATGTTATTGCCGATGCGGTACTCGAAGCGACAGATCTGGATGCAGATGATATTGACGAGCTGGATACATACGTCAACAGCGAGTCACTCCGTGCGGTCGTCGGGGAAAGGACGACGGAGTCGCTGACGTTCACTGTCGAAGGACACGACGTGACGATAACGGCTGACGGTGAGGTTTCTGTCGACGGGTAACGGGCGCTGACACGTCCCCGTCCAAATGACATAAGACGGTGGCCCGAGAGCCCAAGGTATGACCCGCATCGCGCTCATCGCACACGACGACGAGAAGCCCGAGATGATCGACCTGGCACAGAGTTACGAAGCAACGCTTTCGGAGTTTGACCTCGTCGGGACCGGCACGACGAGCAAGCGCATCATGGCAGAGACCGACCTCACAGTCGAACGCAAGGAGAGCGGGCCGATGGGCGGCGACACGCAGATCGGCGCGGAAGTCGCTGAGGGCCGGATGGACGGCATCGTCTTCCTCCGGGACCCGCTGACGGCACAGCCCCACGAGCCGGACATCTCGGCGCTCCTGCGCATCTGTGACGTTCACGACGTGCCGCTGGCAACGACGCGGGCCTCTGCAGAATACATCCTCGAAGGGCTGGCACAGGACAGAGCCGACGACTAGTTCCGCAGTCGACACCGCCTACAATCTACTTACTCAGCGTACGTCGGTCGCTCCGCGTACTCGATGGGGTCCCGTTCCCCGATTCGCTGGAAGGCTTCGAGCCGGAACGCACAGGCGTCACAGGTCCCACAGGCCGGTTCGTCGTCCCGGTAGCAACTCCAGGTGTCCGCGTAGGGGACGCCGAGTTCGACGCCGCGCTTGGCGATGTCGGTCTTGGACCACTCGACGAAGGGCGCGACGAGGGCGATGTCGGTGTCGGGCTTCGTTCCGGCGTCGATGACGCCCTGAAAGGCGTCAAAGAAGGCGGGCCGACAGTCCGGATATCCCGAGAAATCCTCACTGTGTGCGCCGATGAAGACGGCTCCGCAGTCGTTGGCCTCGGCGTAGGAGACCGCCATCGAGAGGAGGTTCGCGTTCCGGAACGGGACGTACGAGGTCGGAATCTCGTCGCTGTCGGTGTCAGCGTCCGCTACCTCCATCGAGTCGTCGGTCAGCGACGACGCGCCGATCTGAGTGAGGTGGCCGGTTTCGACGTGGAGGAAGTTAGCCGCGTCGACGTGGTCGGCCAGCGCGCTGGCGCACTCGTACTCCCGGTCCTCGGTGTTTTGCCCGTAGCTCGTATGCAGCAGGTACAGGTGGTCGTAGCCGCGGGTCTGTGCTTCGTAGGCCGCCGTGGCGCTGTCCATGCCGCCCGAGGCGAGCACGACAGCGCGGGTGTCATCAGTCATCTGTTGTCGGTCAGGTCAGTCAGGTGCCCGGTGCGTCGTTCCAGAGGTCGACGTGGAGTCGCGGTGTGTACCGGTAGCCGTACTCCAGCACGAGGTCAGCGACCGTCTCCCGGGTCGCTTCGAGCTGGTCTCGCGTCTGGCCTTCCGGCATCAGCAGCACGTCGTCGTCACGCACGCGGGTCGACGCGGCGTCGCGGAGTCGCTTGAGGAGGCGCTCGATTTCGGCCATGTCCTCGCGGCCTGTGACGACGAACTTCAGTTGCGTGTCGTAGGTTTCGACGAGTTCGGCCAGCGTCGGCACGTCGAGCCGGCGCTCCTCGTGGCGGTCCGCCCACTCGCCGTCACCGTCGGGGTCGCGGTCGGCCGTCGGCGTGCTGGAGGCCAGTTTCGGGCTGACACTGGCGAGGTCGATAGGGGCGTCCGGGACGACGGTCCCGTTGGTCTCGACCGTCGTGTGATACCCCCGGTCGGCCAGCCGCGCCAGCAAGTCCTCGCTCGAATCGTGAATGAGCGGTTCGCCGCCGGTCAGGACAACGTGGTTGGCGTCGTACTCCTCGATAGCCGCGAGCACGTCATCGACGGTAAACCAGTCGTGGGTCGGCTCCCACGAGGTGTGATAGGAGTCACAGAACCAGCACCGCAGGTTACAGCCGCTGGTCCGGACGAACACGCTCGGGACGCCCGCCAGTCGGCCCTCGCCCTGAAGGGACTGGAACAGTTCGTTGATGGGGAGGTCACCCGACTCTGCGTCGGCGTCGGTCCCCTCGATATCGACCCCGGGCGCGTCGTTTGCGACCGGCATCAGCGGATACAGAGTTCGCTTGTCTCCCGAACGGAGACGGCGACATCCGACACGGTCTCGGGGAGGCGGTCGGCGAGGCGCTGTTCCAGTATCGCCGCCATGACCTCGGCTGTCGGCGGATGGTCGAGGACGACCACGGCGTCGCCGTCGCCGCTGGCCTCAAAGGCCTCGACCAGTGGGTCGCCGGCCTCAAGCAGGAAACGGTGGTCCCACTCGTCGACCACGTCCGTGATTTTGCCCTTGTCGACGACCCACCCCTCATCGGTGAGTTCGCCGGTGACGCGGACGGTTACTTCGTAGTTGTGTCCGTGCGGGCGCGAGCATTTCCCGTCGTGATGGAGCAATCGATGGCCCGCAGAGATCCGGAGCGGCCGGTCACCGCCGACGACGAGTTCGCGTTCGCCAGCGTCGGCGAGTGTGTTATCGGCCTTCGATAGTCGCTGAGACATATCACGGTATTATCGGTCGGTGGCTTAACTCTCACGGGAACTGGCCCGCAAGTGTCTCGGTAACACGGAACTGAGATGGAAGGGACTTCAGTAGTCATCCTCCGACAGTATGCGTGCAGTGGCGGACGCGCATCGAGAGCAAATAGACAGTAGCTAATCGGACAGCGTTCACCGCAGGATGGTGCTCAGCAATCTCCAAAGCCGGTTCCGCGTCTTAGTATGGGTGCCAGATTACTCAGAGATTGTTCCGTCGTCAACGGCCGCAAGTCGTCGGTTCATCGCTCGGAGATACTCGGCGGCAGCGTCGGGATCGTCGGTATCGAGCGCGGTGTACACTTGCTCACAGCCGTGGAGCAACTGCGAGCGCAACTCACACTCCGGGAGTTTGTTCCGGCTGACCGTCTCGACCGTCGCAACCGTCTGCCGAGCCGTATCGAACTCCGCGCCGCTGATCGCCGTCTCTCCCTCTTCAGCGAGTTGTGTCAGCACCGCGTGTACGTCGCTGGGCAGATCTCTGGACACAGACGCTGTTAGGTATACACAGTGATAACGGTCGTGTTGAATGCACAGCGGAAAACGCGGCACAAGCCCCAGACGACAGTTATGATTGCTTCCGAAATGCACTGACGGTGGTTTTAATCTGTCCTGTCCCTAGCGTGTACTATGACGACCGATCGGCTGTTGTTGGTCGAAGACAGCGATTTTCTCGGGACACAACTACAGGACGCACTTCGGGGCTACAATTTCGCCGTCGCTGTCGTTTCGACTGCCCGTGAAGCAGCACGACACGTTGCCCAGAACGAGGTCGACTGTGTCGTAACAAACTACGACCTGCCGGATGAAACTGGTATTGCGCTGGCCAGGGATCTACCCGACTCACTGCCGGTCCTCCTGCTGACAACGACCGAACTGAAATCGATTGCGGCCGAGGCGCTGGAGGCCGGTGTAACCGATTTCGTGCACAAAGACAACATTGTCGGAGAGATGAATATCGTGGCCAATCGGGTCTCCGTGGTAGTCCGTGCAGGCCGGGAGTGACCTCGAAACACGGCAGTCGGCAGCGGTGGCCCATGTTGCGAGGGACTATCGGTGGCGAACATCGGCGTAAGGGATAGGTCACTGCAGCCCACAGAGTCGGGTGTGACACGACGTGCCGTCGAACGAGAGTTCGAACGTTACCTCTCGCAGTTCGTCGACGAGACGTACGCGGCGTTTGACGTGGCAGCCGTGCTACGCGGGTCAAACGGGAGCGGAGGCCGCGTTGCGGGCAAACTGCTGAACAACAGCCGCCCACTAGAGCGCCACGTCATCCGGCCGAAACTCCAGTCCTACCAGCAACAGATACTCGACCAGCTGGAGCCGGTGCTCGATTACGCCGCCACTGACGCGGCGTTCGACACCTATGCTGACGAAGTGCTGGCCCGGGACATCTACTGGGACGCGCTCCGGGACACCGTCCGTGGCGACCGACGAGACCAGATTCGGGAGCGACTGCTGGCCCGCCAGCAGTCGTTTGGCGATGACCTCGAACCGCTGGTGGCCGCCGACAGTGACGACTTCTGGACTGCTGTCACCGACGCATACGACCAGGAGATGGCGACAGATATTGTCCAGACACACTTCGAGTTCTCCGTCCCACTACAGGAGGACCAGAACGCCTTCGCCTTCGAACTAAGCATCGACCCCGGCGAGGTGCTGGGCGGTCTCGCACGGGCCCTCCCCACGCTCGATGTCGAGTTCACCGACGAGGCATTGCGGTCGATGCGACGGGCTGAACAACAGGTCATTCCGTCGGCGAAGGCTGACGTAGAACAGGCGTACGAGTCATAGAACCCTCGTCGCCGGATGTCGGTTTCTACAGTACGCGCTCCCGGCTGGTGTTCCTCAGAAGTTCAGTCCGAAAGTGGACACGACGGCCGCCTTGGCACGTGGACGGCCGTCGCGTCAGGTATTGGTGTTGGTGTTGACTGACGACGGCAGGGATGGTTTACTCACGTCGGCTTGGTCTCGGACTCCGCGAGACCGAATAGCATGGGAGCTTGGCAGCGAACGCCGGTGACAGCGTTCACATGCGGGCTTCAGTACGTAGACCAATCGACCTGCCATCGATTTCCAGGTACCCATATGGTAAATAACCTACGGAATATGTTACTTCTATACTGAGTAAATCATTATAGTCCGCCGTCAGCGACTAGAACACCGGAACGCAGGTGGGGTCGAAAATACTAGAAATCTGGTAATTCTTTGGCACAGGTCACGGGAGTCGAACGTGGCGGTGAAGCGGGCGGCGTCGCGTCAATCGCCGAAGGGCCAGTCTCCTGTAATCCGCATCCCTTCGGCGAGGTTCTGTGCTTCGAGCGCATCGGCGATCTCCGCGGGGTCTTTGTGAGCAGGCCGTGCTGAGTCGTCCGCAAGCGCTACAGCAAGTTCGGTTAGAATGACGGCCTGTTCGCGGAACGTCCGGGGTTCCAGTTTGTCCAGCGTATCGGCGTGGGTGTGGCCCCAGCCACGTCCCTCGCCGCCGGTTTCGCTGGTCACGTGATAGCCGGGGACGGCCCGCTGCACGAACGGCCAGTGGTCGCTATGGGGGCCTTGCTCCGGCGTGAGCGAAATGGGGTGGTCAAGGCGGTCAGCCACGTCCTCGGCAGCGGCCGTAAGTGCGTCGAAGCCGTGGGTGTAACACTTCAACGTGCGACCCTGAACGACGCCGTCGAAGTTGAGCACGGCCGTTACGTCGTCGAGGGTAGTTTCGCCGGCCAGCCGATTCGAGCCGACAAGTCCGACCTCCTCGGCACCGAAGGCAACGAACTCCACGCGCGTCGCCAGTTCGTCCTCGCGGCCGGCCAGCGCGCGGGCCACCTCAACGACCATCGCCGTCCCGGCCCCGTTGTCCATCGCCCCTTCCGCGATGTCGTGGGCGTCGACGTGGCTGGTCACCAGCAGTCGCTCGTCCGTGTCCGGTCCCAGTTCGGCGTGGACGTTCTGGCTCGTCGCCTTGGGGGTCTCGCAGTCGACGCTGAGGGTGACGTTTTCCCCGGCGTATCGGCGAGCCAGCCGTGCGCCCGTCTCGCTTGCGACGCCGATAGCCGGAATCTCGCCGATTGGTGCGTCCGCGGTGCCGACGCTCCCGGTCGGTGGCAGCACGCCGTCGACGTGGTTACGGTAGATGAACCCTGCGGCTCCCGCCTCGACAGCGTGGTAGTACTTTTCCCGCCGGTGGATATACCGGTCGTACCAGTCGGGCACGTCCGAGCGGGCCAGCACTATCTGGCCCTCGCAGTCAGCGTCTTCGAAATCCTCTGGGAGACCGTGACCGACATCGACCAGTTCGCCGGTCACCTCGCCGGCCGGCGACCGCGGGAGGGCGATGCACTCGTGGGCCTGTGTCGCGACCGGCAACCCGCCGGCGTGGACAGCGCTGTCACCGCGTTCCCAGCCCTGAATCCCAAACTCGGAGAGTTGAGCGTCGCGGGCGTACGCCGCTAGCGCGTCTCGGGTCGCTTCTGCGGCCGCCCGTTCGCCGCCGCTGCCCGCCATCCGGTTCCCGATGTCGACCAGCGTCTCCAAGTGGTCCCACCCGACCGTGCTGGTGAACGTTTCTCCGATCCAGTCAGTGTCGTCCATACGTCTCGGTGGGACCGTGCCGGCTTTGAAATTGGGGGTCGCCGAGCCGAAATCGGCGGCGGTTACGACGACGCGAGCGGGCCGTATCGACTGGTGAGTCCATATCCAAGAACAGCCAGTGCAGTGACAGCGAGGCCGAAGCAGAGCAAGGAAAGAAGCAAATCAAGCGGCGTGACGGCTATGACCGGCTGGTTCAAGAGGCGATAGGACGCCGAAAAGAGCCCGCTACCGAGGACACTCGCGGCGAGAAACCCGCCGAAACTGGCGAGCCCGACGGCAAAGGCGGCGACGGTGCAGTACCGCTGGGACAGGTCGCGCCGTCTGGCGTCGGCGTACACCAGCGCGGTGACCGCTGGCGACACGAACAGGGCGACGACAACCGGGAGGAGGGTCATACCCGGACAGTTGGCTGCAGGGCTACATAAGATCGGCTCCCGGTAACTGGCCGCTCAGCAGTCCGGGGTTGCCGTCCTCGGTATTTTATCCGGGCCGCGCGAAGCAGCCCCATGCGTGTCGCAGTGCTTGAGGCGTACGGCGAACCGCTGGCCGTCCGGGACCGCGACCCGCCGACGCCGGACCCGGACGGGGCCGTCGTCGCGGTCGAGGCGTGTGGGATCTGTCGGAGCGACTGGCACGCCTGGCAGGGCCACGGCGACTGGGCCGACGACGACGTGCCGATAGGGCAGGTGCTGGGTCACGAACCGGCGGGTCGCGTCACCGCAACGGGCAGCCAGGTGACGACAGTGTCGGTCGGCGACCGCGTCGTCGTGCCGTTCAACCTCGGCGACGGGACCTGTGGCTACTGCCGGAACGGTCACGGTAACGTCTGTACAGACGGGTGGGCGCTGGGCTTCGAATCCGATGCGCCGGGCGCGTTTGCCGAGCAGGTCGCCGTCCCGCAGGCCGACTACAACCTCGTGGGGCTGCCCGACGGCGTCAGCTTCGACGCCGCGGCGGCGCTTGGCTGTCGATACGTCACAGCGTTCCACGCTCTGGCCCATCGAGCCGATATCGCCGCCGGGGACCGCGTCGCGGTGCATGGCTGTGGCGGCCTCGGGCTGGCAGCCGTCCAGATCGCGTCGGCACTGGGTGCGAGTGTCATCGCCGTCGACATCCGGGACGAGCCGCTGGCGATGGCCCGTGACGCGGGCGCAAGCACCGTTGTCGACGCCAGCGCTGTCGAGGACGTGCCGGCGGCCATCGAGGGCGAAACGGACGGCGGCGCGGAGGTGTCCGTTGATGCGCTGGGCCGAGCCGAGACCTGTCAAAACAGCGTTCGGAGCCTCCGCCCCCGGGGCACGCACGTTCAGGTTGGACTGACGACCAACGCCGAGCGCGGCGAGGTGGCGCTGCCGACCGACTGGATTACCCGCTGGGACATCGACGTGCTCGGCTCTCGCGGGATGCCGCCGTCGCGGTACGACGAACTCCTCCGACTGGTCGCTGACGGGCCGCTCGACCCCGGTGCGCTCGTCACTCGCCGAGTCGCGCTAGAGGCGGTTTCGGAGCGGCTGGCGGCGATGACCGACTACGGAACCGACGGCATCGAACTGGTGACAGAGTTCGGTCGGTAGCGGGTACGCTTTTCCCGCTTCAGCCTGACCACCCAAGCATGTCCGACATACTGCGTGACGCTGTCGTCAACCCAGTCCGGGACGCCGTCCCGTTTCTGGTCATCACCGTCCTGTGGGTTCTCGTGATGCTCGTCCTCTACGGCCTCTTTCTCGTGACCAAGCCGGGCAATATCATCTACGACGCCTGGGTCCACGCGACGGTGTTTGTCGTTCCAGCTATCGGGTTTCTGGGGCAGGTACTCCAGCAGGCGCTGTCAGGCCAGCACCGGGCCTAAGCGGCCCCGTCACTTCCAGGGGTTCGGGACCAGTTCTGCTTGCACCGTTGCACCGACAGCGAGATGCGTGTCGGTCGTCGGCTCGGCGATACAGAGCAGGACGTAGCCGTCCGCCAGATGCCGGTCCTTGAGCGCCCGCGGCGGGCGGTGATGGGCCACGTCGCCGGACAGCAACCGAGCAGTACAGGTCCCACAGGCGCCAGTCCGACAGCCAAAGGGCAGCCCGATATCCGCGGCCGCCGCGGCATCGAGTATCGTCTCACCGTCCGGCACCGCAATCGTCTCGGTGCGCTCACTGTCCCGCCAGTCCAGCAGGACCTCGGTCATCGGCTGTCCAGCCACACCATCGTCATTGCCACACGTCGCTGGTGCAGTCCCCGTCGGGCCACCGAATCTCGTGGGCACGAGCAGGGCCTTCGGGGAGGTCGCCGAAATCCACGAGGAAATCCCGATCCAGCGACATCGTTCCCGTTCGCGGGTCCACGTCGGCTTTGAGCATCACTGACCCCTTCTCGGCTTCCTCGGGGAAGAACTGGTTGTCCCACGAGGAAAACAGTGAGGTCGTCCAGTACAGCCGCTCGCCGTCGAGCGAAAGCTGGAGCATCTGCGGACCCGCGACGATATCACGACCCTGAACCTGTTCGATGTCGCCGAAGTAGCCGCCAATAGAGATGGAATCCGCCTTTCGGGGGTTGGAGGGGTCCGAGATGTCGTACATCCACACCTCCCCGTGGAGCCAGCTTGACCCGAAGAGGTAGCGGTCGTCCATCGAAATGAGGATATCCGTCACCAGTGCCGGCACCGGCATGTCCCAGCCTTCGTGCTCGCGGTCGTCGAACTCGATGACTGGTTCGGCGTGGTACCTGCCGTCCGACTCGTGGAAGTGAATGATATTCGAGGACAGCGCCGCGCCAACGTAGCCGTGGGTGCTCTCGGGCGTGTGCAAAAAGCGGGCTTCCAGCGGAATCAGGCCGTCCTCGCCAAGGTCGATGGTCTGCTCGATGACACCGTCTTCCCAGTCCCAGAAGTTGAGCCGCTGGCCGTACTTCCCGTCCTCGACATCGTCCAGATCGAAACCGGGGTAGTAGGTTTTCGGGGCCGCCCACTCCGTCGACAGCATCACGTTCTGGCGGGGCTGATACCAGTAGTCGTAGTTCATCTCGATCTCGCCGGGCGGGTCCCACCGCCCCTGCACCTCGAAGTCGTCGTTCAGTTCGAGGAAGCCGCCGGGCAGGTCGCCGTCGGCGTCGCCCAACATGGAAATCAGAATCTCACCGTCGGGGATGCAGTGGACGGTATGGGGCGCGGAGAGGTCGTGCTCGTACACCTCTTCCGGTTCGATGACTTTCGTCAGTTCGGGGTCGCGGCGCTCCTTTGTGTCGACGATGTAGATGCGCGAGGACCGCTGGCCAGGAATGACGAGATGCCGGCGCTCCAGCCCGTCCATATGACACGAGGAGGAACAGGCGTTCCACCCGAAGTGGTGGAGTTCATCGCCCTTGTTCGGCATCTGGACCCGATTGATTATTTCGCTGTAGGTGTCGGAGTCGGGGTCGAGGTCAACGACAGCCAGAAAGTCCGGCGCGTCGACATCCTGACCAACGTGCAGGCCCATCACGTACGCGGTTCGTTCGGGCTCGGCCGCCTCGATGGCGGCCTGCGGAGTGGCATAGCCCGGCCCCTCGTGATCGTGGTCATGGTGGTCGTGTGTCTCGCTCTCGGCTGGCTGCTCTGCATCACTCATGCGTGTTAGTTACAGACACATTACATTTTAGCAACGTGTTCCGGCTGAAACAGCCGCTATATGCGGCGCGGTAATGGTGGTGTCCGGAGCGATGGACGGACCACCGCTGGCTTCACGCCAGTTGTCGCCAGCTCCAAGTCGGTTCCCAGCCAAGCAGCCGCTCAGCTTTCGTCGTGTCAATGAGCGCCGTGTAGGGGCTTCCGTCGTCGCCCGTTTGGCCCCGGTAGTCAGCGTCGGAGTATAGCTCCGCCGCGAGTTCAGCGCTCGGTGTCTCAGCGCTGGTGTCTGGAGCCGATACCCAGAGCCGCTCGTGGCCAGCGAACGACGCCTCGATGGCTGCCTCAACGAGCGCAACGGCGTCTGTGACGTGGACATAGCCACAGAGCGTGTTGCGCTGGGTGTGGAAATGCGCCGAGTTCCGGAGTCCGGCGAGGGTACGGTCGGCCTCGACAAACGTCTCCTGAGCCAGGTCATCGTCAACGACCCACGGGAACCGAAGCGATACGATGGTCTCCGGCGCGTCCGTACTCCGGCGAGCGAACCCGTCGGCGGCGATCTCCAGTGTCTGCTTCCCCATTGCATACGGGTTCGATGGCGTGAGTCGGTGGTCCTCGTCAATCGGAAGGTAGTCGACTGTTATCAGGTCCGGTTCGAACCCGCCGCCAATAGCGCTGAAACTCGACGCCAGCGCAACCGTGTCGATTCCTAGTTCGCCAGCGGCCTCTAACACATGATAGCTGGACATGACGTTGCTCTCGTAGGTCCGGTATCCCGGCGTCTGGTCGGGCGTGGGAATCATTCCGAGGTGGACGACAGTGTCGGCATCGCTCTTTGCGAGTGCACCGTACACCTCGCCCGCATCGAGCAGGTCAGTCTTGATGTACGCGTCCGAGTGTGCCTCGTCGCACTTGCCACGGGAAAGGTTGACCGTTCGATACCCGGCTGTGGTCAGATGGTCAAGGACGTGCTTGCCAATGCGGCCGTTGCCACCGGTGACGGCGACCGATTCAGGCATGCGAGGGTATGCAGCAGACAGGCCCAAAGGGGTTCCGCCGGAACACGTCGCCGCCAGTCGTCACGCCCCAGCAAGCGCCTTCCGAACGGCGTCCTTGATCGGCATCTGGTCGATTGGCACGGCATCCTGCAGGTCCATTTCCGGGTCGACCGTGACCGGGTTCCGCATACTCTCGGCCAGCGGCCGAGCGATGGCGTACTGTACGTCTGTCGTGAATCGAAGCCAGTGCGAGGACAGGCCCGGCGTCATCACTGGCACGGGAAGAATAAACACCCGCTTGCCCTTCTCGGCGGCGGTAAGTTTCAGCAGCGACTCGTAGGACCACACCGATGGCCCGCCGATGTCGTAGGTCTCGCCACGGGTCTCGTCGGCATCGAGTAACTCCACGAGGTAGCTGATAGCGTCGTCGACGCCGATGGGCTGACACGGCGTTCGGACCCACTTGGGAACGAGCATCAGCGGCAGGCGGTCGGTCAGGTCGTCGACGATCCGGAAGCTCGCGCTCTCCGGGCCGATGATGACCGCCGCCCGGAGCACTGTCAGGTCGAACGACCCCTCCGCCAGCACCGATTCGACTTCGCGCCGCGACGCCAGATGTGGCGAGAGATTCTCCTCGTCGCCGCTGATGCCGCTGAGATAGACAACTCTGTCGACGCCCGCAGCCGACGCGGAGTCCGCGAACCGACGGGCGTAGCGACGGTCTAACTCGGCAAAGTTCTCGGAGGTGAGCGAATGGATAAGATAATATGCGACATCGATATCATCACAGAGACCATCAAGAGAGTCCGGTTCGCCGAGGTCGCCCTCAAACGGTTCAACCCCCTCGAGAAAGGACTCTTCGCTCGCGCTCCGGGAGAACGCCACCACATCGTGGCCTGCGTCGTCCAGGGCACGAACCAGTCGCCGTCCAATGAATCCGGTCGCACCCATAACGAGCACACGCATGTGTTCATACCTTGGGTCGGAACCCCAAGGACGTTGCGGCGATTCCCGTGCAGTCCTGTCGATGTCCGGGACCACAGAACGAGACACGTGGTCTATACAGTGGGTCGCAAAAAGCGGGCGGCGAGGGATTTGAACCGAGTGGAGACGGTCGCCCTCGCTTCGCTCGGTCGCTGCGACTCCCCGGGTTCAAACCGCTCTTGTACTGCTATTCGCTCGTCACATCCGTTCCGCGCAGAATAGCGGGCGGCGAGGGATTTGAACCACGGTCGTTCCGCTTCGCTCGGCTCTGGTGAATCGCTTGACAGCGCCGGTTTCGACCGTTAGAACTAGGAGTATGAAGCGGGAAACCGCCGATGGTTCATGTCTAAGATTTCCCGCTTCACGCAGAAAGCGGTCCAGTTAGCTAAAAATGCTGTTGGTGAGCGAGGCGAAGTCGCCGCCCCCGAAGGGGGTGGCGGCTTCGCCGAGTATGCGGTGGTGTCGCTGCACTGTCTCCGGGTTTACCTGGAAAAATCCTACCGAGAAGCACTCGATTTGCTGAGCGAGATGCCACAAATACTCGGGGAGATCGGCCTCGACGCGGCCGATCTCTCCGACCACTCCACGCTAGTGAAGTGGTTTGACAGAATCAAGACAGCGCTCTGGCGAGTGCTGCTGCGCCTCTCGGCGCAACTGCACGAGCCGAGCGGTCACGCCGCGATAGACGCGACATTTTTCGACCGAGAAAATGCTAGCAAGCACTACTGTCGCCGGACGAATTACCGGGTTCAGACCCTCAAAGCGACAGCTCTCGTCGACACAGAAAGCCAAGCGATTCTGGATGTTCACTGTACGACCGAGAAACGCCACGACACACAGCTCGGCTGGCAGGTCGCCCGCCGCAACGCGGGCGACCTCGCCAGCCTCGCTGCCGACAAAGGCTACGATTGGATGGAGTTACGTGAAAAACTCCGCGAAGAGGGCGTAAGACCGCTAATCAAACATCGTGAGTTCCGGCCCATCGATCACGCGCATAACGCGCGGATCGATGGGCCTCGATACCGCCAACGAGCGATGTGTGAGACCGTCTTCTCCACGATTAAGCGCACGCTCGGCGACGCCGTGCGTGCGCGAACTTGGTACGGTGAATTTCGTGAACTCGTTTTGATGTGTGTCGTTCACAACATCAAGCAGTCTCTGAAACAGTGAAATCAAGCTACGTCCGGCGATTCACCACGGCCCTTCGCTCCACTCCCTGATTCGAATCTTCGCTGCCGGTTCACTCACAGTCTCACTGTTGCTCGGCAGGTTCGTTACACGGGCGGCGAGGGATTTGAACCCCCGACCATCTGGTCCGGAACCAGGCGTTCTGTCCGCTGAACTAGCCGCCCACAGAAAACGGTATCAGACTGTCCGTCTTAACGGTTGTGAACCGTCAGGGTGACTCGCCGGTCTCGATAGTGAACTCGCTGGTCGGGTACGCGACACAGGTCAGGCAGTACCCCTCTTCCATGTCGTCATCCATCAGCGAGTCGTTGTTGCTGTGGCGAATGTGGTCCGTCGCCGGGCCGTCCTCAATGTGGCCGGCACAGGAGATACACTGGCCTTCGCGGCAAGCGTAGGGAAGGTCCCAGCCTTCCTCTTCGCCGGCGTCGAGAATCGTCTCGTTGTTGGCGACCTCGATTGTCTCGCCTTCCTTGGCGAATTCGATTTCGTAGTACTCGACCTCGTCGTCGGCGATGTCGTCGGGGTCGAAGCCTTCGTCTTCTTCTTCGACCGCTTCACCTTCGCCAAGTTCGCCTTCGGCCTCACCAGCCGGAATCGCTACGGCACCGCCACCACCGATAGAGCGGTTGTACGGCTCCGCAAAGTCAGTCTCGGGGACTGTCGCGGCCCGCTGCTCAAGGACCTCCTGGGAGATGTCTTCCGGTGCCTCCCAACCGGTCCCTTTGGCGTAGTGGAGCGCGACCACTATCAGGGTGAGCGTGGCCCCGGCGGCGAGTCCAACGAGTTCTACCATGTGCACGGCTATGGAATACTGGTTTAATTAGCTGTTGTTTCAGCGCGCGAGCACCGTCGACACCGCTTGACGAAGCAGCCCTCGGCACAGAACGGGGGCACAGAAAGCAACCGCAATCGGCGGCAGGGCTACTCCCGTCGTGGGACCTCGTGACGACCGAAGCCGTATCGGAGTCGGCTGGCGAGGCGGCGCGCGAAGCGACCGTCGTCAGCCCGCGAGCCGAACCGCTCGGCCAGCGACTGGTAGATGAGCGGCACTGGAACTTCCTGTTCGAGCGCTTCCTGTACGGTCCAGGTACCAGTCGACCCACCCTCCACTCGGTCGGCCACGTCGCCGAGGTCATTGCCCTCCTCGCGGAACGCCTCCTCACAGAGCTCCAGCAGCCACGAGCGGATGACAGCGCCGTTGTTCCAGGTGTTGGCGACTGATTCGAGGTCGAGGTCGTACCGGCCGTTAGCCAGTAGTTCGAAGCCTTCGCCGTAGGTCTGCATCAGCGCGTACTCAACGCCGTTGTGAATCATTTTGACGTAATGCCCGGAGCCCGCCGGCCCCATCCGGTCGTGGCCGTCCGGTCCGGTCGCAACGGCATCGAAGACGGGGACCAGTTCGTCGTAGGCCCACTCCGGGCCGCCGACCATCAGCGAGAAGCCCAGCTCTGCACCGGCGGGACCGCCAGAGGTGCCACAGTCGAGGTATGCCGCGTCGGTCGACTCGGCGCGCCGGACCGAGTCCTCGAAGTATGAATTGCCGCCGTCAACCACGACGTCATCGCTGTCGAGTGTCGGAGCCAGTTCATCCAGCGCGGCGTCGACCGGGTCCCCGGCCGGGACCATCAGCCAGATCCGTTTCTCCGAGCCGAGTTTCCCCGCGAGATCCGCGATGGACGATGCCGGTCGAGCGCCGGCGTCTGCCGCGTCAGCGACGCTCTCCTCGTCGATATCGAAGACGACGACTTCGTGGCCGGCTTCGAGTACGCGGTCGACGACGATGCGGCCCATGCGTCCGAGTCCAATGACGCCAAGTTCCATACCGAGGAGTCGCCGACCGAACAGGTAGGGGTTGCGGTTCGACAGAAAAGCGTGGCACGAACACCATCCGTGCCGTCGTCAGTCCTGACGCCGTCGTCAATCGGCTGTCCCGGAAACGGCCCTGAGAGAATCGCCATGAGTCCTGTCCCGTACTGCACCAAGTATTCCAGCGCTGGAACGCAAAAAATTCACGGAATACACTCACATCAGCCGTGCCAACCCGGGGACCACCGCCGTTTTGTTCCGGCCACACTTGGTGGGGATATGGACGACCGAATACGCGAACACGCCCGGATTCTTGTTGACTGGAGCGCTCGCATCGACGCGGGCGACGACGTGGTGCTGGCCGTTGAGGACGGTGCTCACGACCTCGCAGTCGCCGTGGCCGAACAGCTGGGCGACCGCGGCGCGAATCTTATATCGACGTACCAGTCAGACGAACTCACGCGGGCCTATCTGCAGGCGCACGACGGGTCGTTTACCGAGAACCCAGACTACGAACTGGCACTGTACGAGCGGGCCGACAGCGTGCTGTTCCTGAAGGGGTCACGGAATACCACCGAGACGGCCGACGTGGACAGCGACCAGCGGCAGGCGTACTCGACGGCTCGACAGGAAATCAGAGAGGCTCGGCTGGATACCGACTGGGTATCGACACAGCATCCGACACGGGCGATGGCCCAGCAGGCCGGAATGGCGTACGCCGAATACAAGGATTTTGTCTACGACGCGACGCTACGGGACTGGGAGGCGCTGGCGGATGAACAGGCTCGTTTGAAGGAGATTCTGGACGACGGTTCGGAGGTCCGTATCGTCGCGGACGGCACTGACATCACGCTGTTCATCGATGGCCGTATCGCCGTCAACTCCGCCGCCAGCGTGGCCTACGACTCCCACAACCTCCCCTCCGGCGAGGTGTTCACCGCGCCCCACGATACCGCCGGCGTCGTCACCTTCGACGTGCCGATGACGATACAGGGTCGTCGCGTCAAAAACGTCGAGCTGACGTTCAAAGACGGCGTCGTCGTCGACTGGTCGGCCGAACAGGGCGAGGTAGTCATCGACGAAATCATCGGGACCGACAGCGGCTCCCGCCAACTGGGTGAACTCGGTATCGGGATGAACCGCGGCGTCGACCGCGTCACCGACAACATCCTCTTCGACGAGAAGATGGGCGGGACAGTCCACCTCGCGCTCGGCCGCGCGTACGATGCCTGCCTGCCCGAGGGCGAGTCCGGCAACGACAGCGCCGTCCACGAGGACCTCATCACGACGATGGGCGAGGGGTCGCACCTCGAAGTCGACGGCGAAGTCATCCAGCAAGACGGCATGTTCCGCTGGGAAGACGGCTTCGAGGGGTAGCGTCGCGGGACTGCGGTGCTGTGGGCCGGGAATAGATGTCATGATTCTGTGGGCCGGGAGCGCCCTGCGTGGCGCGACCCGGGGAAGGGCAGGTTTGCCGGCGGTTGTAGCGCTGTTACTGTACCGCGATCGGAGCGAGCGGTTTCACTCCGAGCGCGGCCGCAGGCCGCGACTCGGAGGTTGTTTTTAGCGTAGATTTTTACAAAGGGGGTTCCCGCAGCGCCGCAGGCGCGAGGAAACCCCCTGCAGTAAAAAGGTACTTCAGATTGCGAGGAACTGCGACACCAGCCACTTCGTGAACGTCCCAGTAATAGCACCGATCCACGAGAGCACCACGAAATGCATGTACGTGTTGGCGTTGTGGCCGCCGTCGACGGTCCGGATCATCAGGGACGACAGCATCGCGCCGAACATGATAATGATGATAAGCAGGAACTCGATGAGCGGGATGTTGTAGACGCTGGTGTTGATAAGCGAGGCAGCGTCGAGCCGGCTCCCGGTGCTCAGGTTGAGCGACATATCAGCGAGGATGTTGACGACCTGCAGGCCGATGAAGAAGGCGAAGGTCGACGCGGCGGTCATCCCGTAGAGGAGGCCCACAAGCGTCGTTGCCGCCTGCTTGCGCTTCTGGCGGAGTTGCAGCACCTGATTCATGTTCTCGGAGATAAGCTCGCCCAGTTGCTTTGGCGACCCACCCATCTCGCGGCCGATGAGGTACATCTCGGAGAAGGTCTGGATGAGATAGGAGCGGCAGTCCGCGGTGAAAAAGCGCCAGGCAGAGGTCGGCTCAATTCGCATATTCAGTCGTTTGTAGAGATTATCGATGTTGGGCGAGAGTGCGCCGAAGTCCTTCTTGCGGAGGGTGCGAAGCACCGTGCCGGTAGTAGACTGCTTCGCGCCTTCGGTCGCACCGAGCGCGCGGATGAAATTCGGGAACTCCGAATCCCGGTCCTTGATACGCTGTTCTTCCTGTCGGAAGACGAGACCGGGGATGAGCATCGGGGTGATCGGCGCAGCAGCATACATCGGGAGCGGCACTTCGTCGAACATGAAAAAGAGGTCGTTCAGCGTGATCGGCGAGATGCCGAGCATCCCGCCCAGCGTGATGAACACGAGCAGCATCGACAGCCCCACGCCGGCGACCATCGATTTGTTGAGCTTAGACTCAATCGGCGACGGGTACTCGACTGGGTGGAACCACACCGGGTCGTAGGGAGCCATCGAGCGGACAGCGAGGTAGAAGCCGGTCTGGACGAACACGAACATCACGATGACGGCGCTGACGGTCATCGTCGGGTTCGTTCCGGTCAGGACTGGCAGGACAACGGCGAACACCAGCGCGAACGTCATCGAGAGGACCATCGACAGATACAGGTCTTTCATGACCTCTAGACTGTCGAGCGAGCTCTTGTACACCGTCGAGTAGTGCTGAATGATCTGCTCCTGTTCGGTCAGGAGATAGTCATCGAGTCCCTGTCCGGCCCCAAGCGTGTACGCGAGGCGGTCGAAGAAGTCCGAAACCGCGCGGCTCGGGACCTGTTTGGCGCGGCGACGGCAGGCGTCGTCGAGGCTGAGGTTCCAGGTGTCGACCAGCTGGACAATTCGGTGCATCTCCATCGCGAGTTCGCCGTACTCGTCTTCCTCGGCCAGCGTTCGGAACACCTCCATCCGGTCGATTTTCGTCGTCGCCAGCACGGTCATATGCGTGATGAGCAGGTGAAACCGGTTGTTGAGTTCTCGTTTGCGCTGGCTCAACAGGATTTTGGGGTAGAAGACTGCCGACGCCATCACCAGAAGTCCGAGTAACGGGATGGGCCCACGGATCGCGAGCGGGAGATCAATCAGAAGGGCGGCCGCCGTCGAAATAATGAAGAAGGCAACAGCCGGTAGCAGGATGAGAAAGAGATACCGCTCAATCGGAATCGTCATCTGGCGGTAGGACTCAACGAGCGACTGGATCGTCTCGGTTATCGTCAGGTCGATGTTGCTCTCGGCTTCACCCTGTGACATTGTTAGTCGGGCCTGGCCATATTGAACGGAATCCCTTCGACACCGTCGCGCTGGAAGTCCGAGATGAAGTCGTTGACCTCGTGATACCCCAGAATTCCCTCCTGCATGGCCCGCTCGATGAGGTTCGCACGGAACTCGAGGTCGTCGTAGATGTCACGCGTATCCTCGTAGCCGAGCAGGGTCGCGATCTGCTCTTCGAGGACGAAGGAGTTGTTCATTCCCTGGAAGATGATTTCGTCCTCGACGGGGTCCCAGTTGAACACCTGCCGAGTGACGACACCGTCCATCTCCTTGGAGTAGCCCTCGATTTCCTGAACGCTCGTCACGCGGCGAAGGACCTGGTCGCCCTGCTTGACGCGGTTCTGGAACAGCGCCACGTCGGCCACGTCCATGAACGTCTCGGGGACGTTGATCGGTTCACCGGTGAAGCGCTGAATCATCGAAACGATGTCGCTCGCGTGGAAGGTCAGCATCACCGGGTGGCCGGTCTGGGCGGCCTGGAACGCCATCCGTCCCTCCTCACCACGAACCTCACCCACGATGATGTAGTCGGGACGAGAACGCAGTGCGGCGGCGACCAGGTCGAACATGTCGATGCTGGTCCCTTCGTCTTCCCCTTCACGGGTCAGCAGTTGCTGCCAGGTGTTGTGCGGCGGCAGCACCTCGGCGGTGTCCTCCGCGGTGTAGATTTTCGCGTCGTCGGGGATGAACGAAGTGATGGCGTTCAGCGTCGTCGTCTTCCCGGACGCCGTCTCCCCGACCACGAACACGGTCTGTTCGTTCTCCAGACAGAGCCAGAGATACGCGGCCAGTTGCGGCGACAGTGTCATCCACTTGGTAATCTGAAAAATGGACAGCGGGACGTCGTCGCCCTGCCGAATCGTGAGCGAGGGGCCTTTGAGGCTCACGTCGTCGGAGTAGATGAGGTTCAGGCGCGACCCGTCCGGCAGCGTCGAGTCGACGATGGGGTCCGAATCGGAGACGGGGTCACCCATCCGCTCGCCCATGTTCCGGAGCCACTGGTCGAACGATTCCTCGGTCTCCCACTCGACGGTGGTTTCGAGCATGCCGTAGACCCCGTGGTCGACGTGGCATTCGCTGCGGCCGATAACGTGAATGTCCTCGTTGGCCGGGTCGCGCATGACCGGTTCGAGTGGGCCGAGGCCGACGATGTCGCGGTTCAGTCGATAGAGGATGTTCTCGTAGGTCTCTTGTGTGACCTCGACGCTGCTCACGTCGGTCAGGTTCGACAGGCGCGTGAGGACGCCACTGTCGCTGTCCTCGTCCCGGACTTTGGTGGTCTCCTGCAGGAGTTCCTCGATACGGTCGTCGAACTGGGCCTCGTTTTCGGGCGCGGGCTTGTTGACGCTGCGCTGGAGCAGGCGGTTCCGGACCTTCCCGAAGACGGCCCGCTCGTCCTCATCAAGTTCCGGCTCAATGGCGTAGTACTTCATGTCCTGACCCACGTCGCCGTAGATATGACAGAAGATAGGGCCACCGACCGGGTACAGCACGTTCGGCCGATTCGTCTCGTAGTCGTCGTCGGCCTCGTCGATGAGCATCGGGAACTCACCGGTGATCTGTTTGAACTTCTTCAGGTGGTCCCGCAGGTGGGGCCGCCGCGCTGCCATCTGTCGAAGTTCGTCCGACGGCTTCGCACGTCCGTGATCTGTCATATCTTAGTCACCTCTAGGCGACACTGCGCGATTCGATGACGATGCCGGTTCCCGAGCGGACCGAGAACCCGATGGTGTCACCGACCTGTTCGCCCATGCCGGCAAATCGGAGAACGTTGATCTGCCGGCGCACGTCGTTCCCGACCTCGATCATCTCCAGTTCGATGAACACGTCAGCGATGGCCCGGAACGGACCGATAGCCTCCTCATCCAGCGTCGATGGATCGACAGTGAGCATGATGCATTTACCCTGTGAAATGACGTCCCGGAAGTAGGAGATAACCTCCAGAGCGGCCTGTCGCTCCTCGTTTTGCCGGACGAGAGCTTCGAACTTGGGGTCGTTCCTGAGAATAGCGTCGAAGGTATCGATGACGACGACGTCGGCGTCCCACATCACCTCGGCCTCCATCAGCCGCTTGAGGAGTTCCTTCCGGTCGGTCTGGTCGTCTCCGCCGGTGAGGGCGTTCGATTCGCCGATGTCGGCGTGCAGGAACAACACGTCCTCATCGAGGATGTGGTCGACCATGTCATACGACAGCGAGTGCATCTGGTCGAGGAAGCTCCCGACAGTGAGTTCCGTCGAGAGGTAGGTCACTTCGTGGCCCTCTTCACAGAGGCCGTAGGTGAACCGCTGGCTCATGGCGGATTTGCCGGCCCCGTAGTCACCCTCGACGAGGATGATGCTGCCGGGTGGGATACCGCCGCCCAGTTCCTTGTTCAGCCGGTCGTGATCGTCCAGTCCGAGCGAGAATAGGTCAGTACTTGCGATACTCATGTGTTGAACTCGAACACCTCCTCGTCGCCGTTGACGATGAGCTTGAGCCGGTGGTCGCCGCCGCTGAGGTTGTCGTTGATGTCAATGCGGACGACCTCACCGGGCCGCCAGCTGTTGCCACCGTTTGGCTCCAGCGTTACCGTGTAATCACTGGCGAAGGTCCCGTCAACGAACACATCTACTTGCCCGGGGACCGGAGCCAGCGTCTCTGAACCGGTGTTTTTGACGTGAACCGTGATTGTGTTCGCGCCGCTGTCGTAGATGGTGTCGCTACCGCTGTCGGAAATGATTTCCACGTCGGTTCGGACGTCGCTGCTTACGTCCAGCCCTTGTTCCGAGACCGCGTTGCTCAGTTCGCCGATGCTGGTCGTAAAGACGCCGGCCACACTCGCGGCGATAGCCATCGACGCGATGAACAGAATCAGGTGGGAGACGGAAACGCTCGCCATGTTAGCTCACCACCATCGTTTCGGCGATACCGTTCTCGGTGACGACTTTCACCCGGTCGGGCTGACTACTGAGTGAGGTGACGGTAATCTCTAATCGCTCCTGTGACGCCCAGATGTCCGTCGAACCGTCACCGTCGACCGTCGTGCCGTAGCCTGTGCGGTAATCGTTGTCGACCAGCAGGTCGGTCGCTTCGACCGACAGCGTCTCGGAACCGGTGTTGTCGACGGTCACGACAAGGTTGTCGTTCCCGCTGCTGTTCCACGTCGCCGACACAAGCGAGATATCGGTGTTTTGCTGGTCGAGGAGCCGGTCGCGTTGGTCCTCGCGGGCGTCGTTGACGCGTTCGAAGCCGTTCGCGGCTGCGGAGTAGAACATCCCGAAGCCGATGAACGCGGCCACGAAAATGACGGCTGCCGAGCCGCTAACGCTGAATCCCATCGGAACCACCCCCCACCAGTTTCGAGAGCGCAACGGCGTCAGCGCCGCTGTCACTGTCAAGCTGTGAGATGTAGTGCAGGCTCTCCGTGTGGTGGTCGATAGACAGCCCATCCCCGGTGTCGTTCACGCCGTCGAAGCCGCGGAGGTACTCCTTGAGCTGGTCCGCGACCGACTCGTCGATCCAGTCGATAGTCTCATAATAGTCGATAGCGCGAGCCGTCTCACGGTAGCCCGAGTGCTGGACCAGGAACTCGAGCCACTCGACGATGATGAGGTCCGCCGCGAACCCTTCCGGCATCGTCGCCAGGTAGGGTTTCCCGTCATCGTCCGCGTCCGAGCCATCGTCTGCCGTTGCCGCATCACCGCTGCCGGTAGCCGCGGTGTCAGTCGGTTCCGGCTCTGGTTCAGGCTCTGGCTCTGCGGCCGGTTCCGGCTCTGGCTCGGGTTCAGGCTCCGCGACCGGCTCAGGCTCTGGCTCTGCGGCCGGTTCCGGCTCTGGGTCCGGTTCAGGCTCTGGTTCGGCTTCCATAGCTTCCGTCTCGGCCTCATCAATCCCATCGTCCTCGATGACCTCGTCGAAGAGGTCGTCGTCTTCCAGCCCGCCTGCGTCGCCGTCCGAATCGTCCTCGCCCAGCAGATCATCGCCCTCGTCGGCCAGCAGGTCGTCATCGTCGTCAGCAAGGAGGTCATCGTCGTCCGATTCGCCCTCAGGTTCCTCGCCCTCGGCCCACTCGGCGTCGCCGGACTCGTACTCGTCTTTGAGCTCTGCGAACGATTTGCCGCCGTCACCATCGTCGCTGTCCTCGTCCATACTCTCCCCGTCGTCCATGCTCATCCCATCGTCCATGCTCATGTCGTCCTCCGTGTCGTCGAAGTCGTCGAACTCCTCGTCGAACGACCCGCCGTCGTCCTCGAAGCCGCCCATGTCGTCGCCGCCGTCATCGGGAAACATATCGTCGACACCGCCATCGTCCATCGACATATCACCGCCAGTGTCATCCGTCAGGTCTTCGTCGAAGAACCCTTCTGCGTCGGCGTTGGCGACATCGTCGTCGATGTCCTCGTCGGTATCGTCACTCCCGTCGTCGTCGAACAAGCCGAAAGAGCCGCCGCCTTCGCCCATGCCGCCCATGCCGCCGTCGACATCATCGGCGAAGGGGTTGACGCCACGGGTGACCATCTCGTAGATGTCGAGCAGCTTCCGGACGTTCTCCTCGGTTTCTTCGACAGATTCGGAGATGCTCTCGTTTTCCGTCCGCACCGTGTTGACCGTCGAGGAGAGGCTACCGACCTCGTTTTCCAGTTCGTCGAGTCGGTGTTCCAGCTCGTCAGTGTCAGGCCCGCTCGCGTCCTCCATATCGCCGAACTCGTCATCACCGAACCCACCCATGTCGTCGCCGTCGTCGTCGAGGCCGCCGAGGCCACCGAGATCGTCGCCACCGCCACCGTCGTCACCCATCAGGCCGCCGCCGTCGGCCATCCCGCCGCCACCGTCGTCGCTTGCGTTCTCGCTCTCGTCGTCCGATAGAATCGAATCGAACATATTCTTGATGCTCATACCAACCAGCCCGCCGGTCAGCAGAACAAAGAGGGCGGGTGCCAGTCCAGCCAGTTCCGGTGAGACGGCTGGAGCCAGTGGCACGAGAGCGAGACTACTCATCTCTTGTATCTCACGCTTTTTCTACTCTTGAATATTCTCCTTAGCGTATCATATTTGATAATAATATCCCATTTTCCCGGCTCAGATGGGGTAAATTAACGATCCAAGTACTAGCCTGTTACATTTCAGATTAATTTCGAGCTGAAAGCCGGGGAACAGAGTGTGGCAGTGCGCCCCCGGCAGACGAACGGCTGTCACCCGTCTGACGCCAGACGTTAGACACGATTACTGCTCGCAGACATTACAGTGTTATCGAGTCCGTGTTCGCGCTTTTGACAATGAAATTGCCAGTGTCCGCTTCGAGTTTGACGGACCGGCCGTGGTCGCCACCCAGATCTTCGCCGACAACGGGAACGCCGTGTTCGTCCAGCGTCTCACGCACCTTCTTGGCGTTGCGCGAACCGATGGAGGATCCGTTCTCGGAGAAGTCGAGCATATCGCTCCCGCCAGCGATTTTGGCCTCCATGGCCTCCGTCGACGCCCCGGCATCCGCCATGGCCTCGATGAGTGCTTCGATGCCCGTGTCCGCGAACTTCGCATGGTTGCCGCCGTCGATATCAGCCGCCGACGGAAGCATGACGTGGACGAGTCCGGCCACCGTGTTACGGGTATCATATATTGCGATCCCGATACAGGAGCCCAGTCCGCTTGTGGTTAGCATGGCCGGCTCTGTGGTCACCTTGTACTCCGCGATGCCGACTTTGATGCGCTCGGGCGTACTTTGTTCGGGACTCTCTGTTTGGCTACCATCGTATACTTTCATTATTTGAATATCTGTTCGACGTCCGCGCCCGTCTCGGTCGCCCGCTCGACATCGAGGTCGTTGAGGGCGGCGCGCAACTCTTTCTCGTTGGGGAGAGCGTGAATCTCAGCCTGAAACTCGATGTCGTCGGTCTGCATCTGGGAGTCGATAATAAACGCATGCTCCTGATACTGTCCGACCTGCGCCGCAAGCGGGTCCATAATCGCCCGGCCCATATCGTGGACGACCCGCGGCGGCGTGTGTTCGACTGACGTCTGGAGGACGTTCGCCCAGCCGTCGACGAACCCGCTCGTCATGATGTTCCCCAGCTCCTCGATGGCAGCCTTGTGCTGGTCAGTTAGCTCATCACTGTCCATTTCGATGGGCATCATCGCCTCCGCAACGTTGATTGCTGAGACCTCGTCGAACAGCACCATGAGGTAGCCACTGGGGGTCCCGGTGAACTCGACGACCGTCCCGACGAATGTGTCCGTTCCGATCTGCTTTGGCACGTCCTCAATGGGAGCGAAACTGATCTGTGTCACCTCCGATTCAGTCGGGATGCCGGTCATCATCTCGACGTTGTCAGCGGCTTTTTGAGTGCCTCTGGTCGTCATCTCGTTGAACGTCTGGAGCTTGTCGATGGGGATCGCATCGCCGTCCGTGTCGACGTGCTCTACCATCATCTCCGTGAGTGATTCGTACTCAGGGAGCATGTAGATGTAGAAATTCACCGATTCGTCGATCCATTCGATCTCCGATTTGAACACGAACACCTGCTGGTGGTCGCCGCTCTCGGGCGCATCAGGGAGCACGTCGCTACCGGACTCCTCAATATACTCCGGCGGCGAGTGGTCGATGGTCGCACCGACGTAGTCGGCCCAGCCGTCGATGAACCCGCTCATCATGATGTTGCCGATCTCCTCGATACCGCTTCTGGCCATCGCCTCGTCGTCGCTGCTACCGGGCATCATTTCCTCGGTGATCGTCCCGGCGCTGTCAACGTCGAAGGCAAGCACAGTATCGCCCTCTAGAACGCCATCGAAAGAGAACTCGACTCCGACGAAGTCCCGGCCAGCCAGTTCTTCGCCGACATCAGCCCTGTCGAGCAGCGTGATCTTGGTGACGTCGACGACAGCATCGATGCCAGTCATCTGGCCCATCGACTGCGTGGCCTGTTCAGCCCCCTCGTGAGCGAGTTGGTTGAACGTGCCGAGCGACTGAATATCGACGTTCATCTATGAGGGAACGACGTCCTCGATAGCCTCCATCACGCTGGGTTTCTGGAACGGCTTGGTGATGTACCCGTCGGCCCCCGCTTTCACGGCCTCCTTCATCTTCTCTTCCTGACCAACGCTTGTACACATGATGACGTTCGCATCGGGATTGGAAGATTTGATTTCGTCCGTGGCCTCGATACCATCCCGGATGGGCATCACAATGTCCATCATCACCAGGTCTGGCCCTTCTTCTTTGAACACTTCGACAGCTTCGACTCCGTTCTCGACCTCCCCAACAATCTCGTGGTCTTCTTCGAGAATCTCGCGGAGGAGGTTACGCATAAACTCTGAATCGTCGGCGATCAGTACGTCTGGCATGCCTATCAAGCCTACATATCGTGATGAGTTAGATAAAGGTGTCCCGTAAATTATCGCGTGTGATATCGGTGGGACCCGAAACCGGGCAACTGCGTTCCGATTCTGACCGCGATGACAGGTACAACGCCTTCGTGTGCTGGTGCCTGCTTTAGAACTTCGCACCGTCTCGTGCTTCGATAGCCTCAACGAGGTCTGCGATACTGTCGTCCGGCGAGAGACCGGTCGACTGGACCATCCGCTTGAAGCTCTCTGGCGGGTGTTTGACTGGGACGTTGGACTCCGAGAGCAGAATGCCGAGCACGTTCTCGACCGATGTCGACCCGTCCATCTGCCGGCCGTACCAGAGCATGAAACTCTCGAACGCGGTGATGATGTCGTTGGACACAACCTGTTGCTGGTCAACGTTCCCGTCAAACTTCGCGGTCACATCGAACCCATACCGGCTGTTTGATTTCGCCATTTGCTCGGCGAGCCACTCGTGAACGTTCGCGTCGGTAAACTCAGGAGCGTCGGGCTCGGGAGCTGGGTCCGGGTCAGGGGTGGAGTCAGACGAAACCTGATTGCCGTAGGAATCGTTGGTTCGAACATCAGAGGAGACGACATACCGTCCTTCGTCGATCTCTGTGACGTGCTCGTCATCCGCGATGTCTAATTCTTCCGGAGAGAGGATCTTACCGTCCTCTGGATTCGGTTCGTCTGACCCCGAGGCCATGCAGATACATGAGAGATGGGATGATATAATTCCGTCGCTGCTCAGGGGTAGCCGACACGGTTTTGACTGGTCGTGGATACGTTCACAGTGTGAGCGAACCGAACCGGCGAGAGGAGCGAGCGACCGTTAAACGGCGGGCACAGAGCTCTCTCGGGTCGATTATCCTCCTGATTGCGGCGCTCCTGATCGCCGCAGCCACGGCTGGCGTACTGTTCGAAGTAGTCGGTGGGTTTCAGTCCGACGCGGCCACGGCCAGCGACAAAAGCGCCGACCGGGTCATTGCGCGGACCGAAGTCGTCGGGAGCACTGGCCACGTTAACACGACTGGACAGAGCATCGAAGCGGTGACGCTCGTGGTGAAGCGAGCGGAAGGGGGCGGGAACATGGACCTTAGCGATGTTGTCGTTGGGACGACAATCGGGAGCGGGGCCGACGCGCCGGTGGGTTCCGCTGCTGAGGTTACGGTTACCCCACTCAGAGATGACGACGACTCACTCTCGCGGGACATCCTGAACGACGACGGCGACCGGGCAGCCTTGCGTATCGACCTCGCGGCACTGACAGGGGTCGAGCTCCAGCCGAGCGAAAGCGGCACGATACGGTTGCTGTCACCTGACGGCGCGACGACAACGGTCAGAGTCTCGGTCCCATCGTCGCTCAACGGGAAGACAACGGTCCCGCTCTGACGGCCGGCAGTAGCAGCCGACCACCCGAACAGTGTGAGCCGGCTCACGGATATCGATGCGGAGAGGCGTGCTGACCCGAGTTCTTGACGCCCGACTTCGACCAGTAGACAGCCATACCGCGTGGCGTTTGGCCGTCTGTGCATCCGGCGGCTGCTACAATCGTCTCTCCCGAGTCTGGTCGGGAGGAAATATGGTGTGTCACACGATAACTGCGAGCCGACGCAGTTCGCTATGTCGCCGTTGACGAACGTACCGACGCACAGAAACAGACCGCACAGCGACAGAAACAGTGTGAAACACTGACCCGTGTATGAGTTCGATCCGTCCAACCGAAGCACGTCGCAAATGTATCGGGCTCTCGGCGTGGGCTTCTTGTCACTGTCTGGATGTTTGGACGGGAATGTGAAACTGACACGACGTAACAGAATCGAGGTCGTACCTGCAAAGAGGTGCATGCAGTAGAGCTTCGCTTACATGATAGAACCGACCACAGAGCATAGTCGACGCCCCCACGAGATGGCTGTTGCTGGTCGCGGGTGGAAAACAGAGAGAAAAGTTCTGCAAGCGAAAGAACGGCTCGCGTTAGACCTGCACTGCGGTTTCGCCTGATAGCGTGTTGGGCACGCTAACGCGGATTTCCGTGGTCGCGCCGGACTCCGTCGTCACTTCGAGCGTCATCGTCGCACCGGTTTCGAGCGTGCCGGGGTCAACGATGATGCGGAAGCGGTCAGCGTCGGTCATCACCGGGATGGACTCGTCCTCGTCCTGAACGGCCTGAACACCGAACGTCTCACCCTGTGAGGCGCTGGTGCCGCCGTAGGTGAGGGTGTTCGTCCCGCTGGGGCCGATTGTGGTGATGGTCGTCTGTTCGAGGTTGATCTGGTCTGCACCGGAACCTTTGATCGCGATGATGCTGATTTCAGAGACGCCGCCGCCGCCGCTGTTGTACTCCGCGTTCACGAGGAGTGCGGAGTCCGCAGCGGTTCCTTGAGTGATGGTGATACCACTGTCAACGTCGTCAGGTTCGAGCCCGTAGAAGGATCCTCCACCTGAAACGGTGATAGTGTCGCCATCTCCGTTCTCGAACTCGATGGTACTACTGCTGACAGAGAGCTCGTTTTCGAACGGGTTGAAGGTGAACGATGCACCCGATTCGACGTTAATTACCTCGACCTCGTTGTTGGAGAGGACATCGAAGCGGATTTCGTCGCCAGCGTCGACATCGAGAGCGCCACCGGATCCGCTAGGCGCAAGTTCCGCACCATCAGCGGTGTTCGACGTAGCGGTCAGCACTTCGCCATCACTGACCAGAAGTTGATCGGATGAGGAACTACTGGTAAGTGGGATGTACTGCTCGGTATTTTCGCTCACCTCTATCGGGAGAGTCTGGTCAGCGGGAGTTGCGTCGCTGTCCGTTAGCTTCAACGTTTGTAGAGTGACCTCTCCGTTGATCGGGTCCTCATAGGTGCGCTGGAGACGGATGCTGTCAGCGCTGGTAGCTGCGTTCGAAGCATCTATCGAGAGGTCTTCGCTGGTGTCAACAGTGATCGATGCACCGGTTGCATCGTTCTGCACTTCCACTGAGGAGGCGCTTGCCTTCGTGAAAGTAAGGGTGTCACCATCTTCGACAGCAATTTCGTTACTGCTGGCTGCAGTAAGAACAATGCTGCCATCACCATCTTCAGTGACAAGGACATCCACTTGAGACCCGTCGTCGATTGCGAACTCACCGTGGGTGTCTGAACTTGCCCCTGAGCTGTCGAATACGATCGTGTCTGCTGGACCGCTTCCAGAAACAGATCCAATCTTAGACGCCACCTGAATCTGGTTGGTCACTTGGTCGCTACTTTCTTGGCCGGTCTGTTCAGCTGAACTCTGCAGGAAGCCAGCAGTGTTAATCAGGACGCCTGCCGCGATTGCGGCGACAAGCACCATCGCGATGAACACGATGAGGGTCCCGATCCCCACTTGGCCTCGGTCTTCTGGATTTGTAATGCGTTCGAACATGTGTAGTCCGGGTCGCTCTGACCCTATCGGAACGAGTACGTACCACGTAATAACATCATCCCTCAAAATTTTATTCTTGATAACGATGGTTTCAGCCGGTTTAGACGGTACTTCTCAATAGTATTCAGCGTCGATTTGAACCGATTTCACGGTCGTATAGCGATCGTCGAAAAACCCGGAATCAGTATTGAAAATTAATTTTGCAAGCTGAAAGCGGCCGGTCGACCGGTCGGGTCACACGCAGGGACAGTCATTCGTACGTGATGAGACTGTACATCACAAACAGGTAGCCAAAGGTCGTCAACCCACTGTTGACCAGCAGCAACGAGCGGACGCCTTCGAAGTCATTGATGAACGCGCTAATCATGGTCGCGGCTGCGCCCGCGATTGCGAGCGAAAACCCCACCGAGAGGTGAAGCATCGCCTCCCGGGATGTCTGGACGTACGCCCGCATGGCCATCCCAACCATTGTCAGTCCGGCCACGACGAACACCAGCGTCGATATGGCATAGAGAAGTTCTATCATCAGCACTGTACAGTGCTACAGCGAACCCGTTATTAAATCCATGCTCGAAAATATCTTTCGTGATAACGGCGAAAAGAGGGGCTCTATCGCTCGGATAGGGTCCGCCACGCCTCGTCAAGTTTGTTGGTCACTTCCGACCGCTCTTCGATGTGGACAGTCAGTTCATCGTCGAAGTCGACCCGGACTTCATCCACGTTCCGCCGGTACACTTTGATACGTCGGCGGTCGTCAGAGAGAATATTGTCGTGGAGTTCCAGCAGGTCATGTTCGGTCAGTTCGTCGATCCGTCGGTAACACGTCGCGATGGGGATTCCGAGTTCGTCGCTGAGCTCCTGTGCGGAGACCGGTTCATCCGTCGCGTCAAGGATTTCGGCACTGTATTTATTGCCAAGCGTCTGAAGAATCTCCCCTGAATCCATCGTTATCAAATCATAAATTCAGTCAATAATAAAGGTATCGCCTGTGATATCGAGTGAAAGGAAGACAAACACGCACTGCGGGGCGTCCGTGCGAAAACGGCGGTCTGTGTCGCTGTATCCGTCGTTCTACGGAGTAATAATGGCTCTATCGTATCGTTAAATTGGTGATTCTTCCTCGCTCATCATCGAGAAGGCGCTGGCGTTCTGGTGGACATCGATGCCGCCGTGGTCAATCTCCATCGGATAGATGTCCGTCTCGATGTTCTGTTTTCGCATCTTGGCGACCCAGACGTATCTGTTCACACCGGTGTCAGTCGGCGTCTGGATAAGGTAGATGTTGCCGTCAGTTAGATAGTTCTCCAGTCCGATCTCGGTGTCCGGGAAGACGGCCCCCTGTTCGTTGGTCATCAGCGTCGTGAGCCCGCTGTCGCTGAGGATGTCAGTGAACTTCAGGAGATACGTCCGCTTCTCCCTCTCGTTTTCGAAGAACAGTTCGAACATGGCAAGCGAGTCAAGCACCAGTCGGTCGTAGTCACCGTCTTCGAGTTCCTCCAGAAGAATATCCAGCGAGGACGTAAAGTCATTCTCGCGCAGGAGCACCTGCTTGTCGTACACCTTGATGTTCCCGTTGTCGACGTGGTCCTGCCAGTTGTCGAAGCCGAGAGATTCGGCGGCTTCCCGGAGGTCCGACTCGTCTTCCTCGAAGGAGAGGTAGATGCCCTTCTCGTCGTACTTTTCGACGCCGTTGTAGATGTACTGGAGACAGAGGATCGATTTCCCGGCACCAGGGTTGCCGCTCACCAGTGTCGTCGAGTTCTTCACAATGCCGCCGTTCAGAATGTCGTCGAGGCCCTCGATCCCCGTTTTGGTTTGCTCAATCATAGTTTCGGAAGGAACTGGAAGTTGATTAGATACTCCTCTGTCGGGAATGTTAAAAAGTCTTGCTGGTGTGTCGCTAAACAAACTGGAATCAGTCACCAGCGTGGACGATGGCGGGGTCCACCCAGATAACAAAACTGTCATCTCGCTTGATGACGCCCCGGATTGAGCCGGCGTCGTTCGCGGGGGACCGGTCGACCTGTTCAGGAGTGATCTGGACTACCTGATACACTTCGTCGACGAGCCAGCCAGCTGCACCCTGTTCCTCGACGATATCCGGGTCGAAGACGATAATTCGCTTCTCCGCACCCTCGTCTCCAATGCCGAAGACGACTTTAGGGTCAACAATCGATGTCGTGCGCCCGCGAAGGTCCATGACGCCACGGACGTGCGGCGGGGCGTTCGGGACGGACGTGAGTTCGCCGATATCGACGATCTCAGTCACGTAGTCGATACTCACGCAGTACGTTTCCGAGCCGAGCTGGAACTCGAGTACTTGGCCGGTGGTGGCTGACTGTGCTGCCATTGCAGTTCTTATCCAAACTGTCGCGGATAGTGGCGCATAAAGGTGCCTGCTGGGCTATCAACTTTGATTACGTGGGCGGAGTATTTATTTCGGGGCCGGACGGGATTTGGAAGTAGGTATGAGGATGTCTCGTTCGCCGATGTCTCCTGTCCGACGGGAGCGTTGGTGATATGGCAGATGGTGTCCGCGCCGTGGTCGCAGACGACTCTCACTTCATGCGGAGTGTCATCTCTGATATCCTCAGTGATGGCGGTATTGATGTCGTTGCGCAGGCGCGTGACGGCGAGGAGGCAGTATCGGCCGTTATCGAACATCGACCTGATGTCGTGACGATGGATGTCGAGATGCCGGTAATGAACGGCATTGAGGCAACCGAGCGCATCATGGCTGAGTCTCCAACGCCGGTGTTGATGCTGTCAGCCCACACCGACGAGAACGCCGACGTGACGTTCGAGGCGCTCGATAAGGGTGCGGTCGACTTCTTCACCAAGCCCGGTGGTGAGGTGTCGATGGAGATGTCACGCCTGAAAGACCAGCTGGTCGAGATGGTCAGTTCTGTCGCGGCAGTCGATGTCGGCGCGACGGGCAGCCGCAGCGGGACAGGCAGCGACAGCGGAACGGCACCGACAACCGCCGGCGGTTCAGCCACTGACCGGAGAGGGACCGGAGGCTCGTCGGGCCAGACGACCTACGTCGCGAACCCGACGCTCGTCATCGGCTCTTCGACCGGCGGCCCGAAGATGGTGGAACAGGTTATGGAGAACCTCCCCATTGAGGCCGACCTGCGGGTGCTCATCATCCAGCACATGCCGGAAGGGTTCACCGGCCGGTTCGCCGAGCGGATCAACACGCGAAGCGATTACGAGGTTCAGGAGGCCACCGACGGGGCACGCATCGGCGGCGGCGAGGGACTTGTCGCCGCCGGTGACCGGCATATGGAGGTCAAAAACTACCGGAACGGCCGACTGCGGACGAAGTTGACACAGGACGAACCGGTCAACAGCGTCCGTCCGGCCGTCGACGTGACGATGCGGACGGCCGCAGAGACCATCGACGACCCACTCGTCGGGCTCATCCTCACCGGGATGGGCGAAGACGGCGCGGACGGGATTCGGCGCATCAAGCAGGCTGGTGGCAAGACCATCGCACAGGACGAGGCCACGTCCGCGGTGTACGGCATGCCAAAACGCGCCGCCGAGACGGGCTGTGTGGACACTGTCTTGCCTATCGACGACATTGCGGACGGCGTTATCGACACGATTACCACTGAGGTGACCTGACAATGGACGACCAGTATTTAGACGCATTCATCCGTGAAAGTGAAGAAGCGATTACCGAACTCAATAACTCACTGCTCGAACTCGAGTCTGACCCCTCCAACACGGAGGCGATGGACTCGATCTTCCGGACAGCCCACACGCTGAAGGGCAACTTCGGAGCGATGGGCTTTGACAACGCAGCAGACCTCGCGCACGCGATGGAGGACCTTCTCGACGAGATGCGCCAAGGCGAGATGGAGGTCACGCCGGACCTGATGGACCTTGTCTTTGCCGGCGTCGACCAGATAGAAGTTATCGTCGGGGAGATCGAGGAGCACGGCGAATCGGGGACAGAGACCGACGAGATGGTCGAAGAGCTCCGGGCCGTCCTCGAAGAGGGGGCCGCCGCCGCGGGTGGCACCGAAACGACAGACGACGGCTCGTCGGACAGCGACGAGTCGCTCACCACGGATGCGGGCGTCAGCGATGCCGACATCGACGGCGATGCCGTCGACGAGCGGGTCCTGCAGGCCGAAATCAGTGTCGGAGAGTCGGATATGCTCGGCGTTGACTCGATGCTGGCCGTCGAGTCCATCGAGGGGCGGTTCGACATTCTCGATTCGAGTCCGAGCCGTGCCGATATCGAGGACGGCGAGTTCGAGGACGCGTTCGTCCTGTATCTCGACGGCCCCGACGCGGCGACTGTCGACGCCGAACTGGGAACGACTGGGAAGGTCGACAGCTTCGACGTAACGGACGTGACCGACGAACTGGTCAGCGGCACAGGCACCGACTCCGATGCTGCCGACGATAGCGAGGCGGGCTCGGATTCGGGTTCGGACCCCGACCCAGAGGCTGAGGAAGAACACAGCGTCGACGAAATCAAGTCCGTCCGCGTCGACGTGGACCAGCTCGATGACCTTCACGGGCTCGTCGAGCAACTGGTCACGAGCCGAATCAAGCTCCGGCGTGGCGTCGAGAAAGACGACCTCGACTCCACCGGCGAGACGCTGAACGAACTGGACAAGATCACGGCGAATCTCCAGAACACAGTGATGGATATGCGGCTCATCCCGTTGAAGAAAGTCGTCGGGAAGTTCCCGCGGCTCGTCCGGGACCTCGCACGCGAACTCGACAAGGACATCGAGTTTGAAATCGAGGGCGAGGACATCGAACTCGACCGAACCATCCTCACCGAGATTTCGGACCCGCTGATGCACATCCTGCGGAATTCAGTCGACCACGGCATCGAGTCGCCCGAAGAGCGCGAACAGGCGGGCAAGTCACGCACCGGCCACATTACGCTCCGGGCCTCCCGCGAGCGCGACCACGTTATCATCGAAGTCGAAGACGACGGGGCCGGGCTTGACGTGGATGGCATCAGAGAGAAGGCCATCGAGAAAGGCGTCCGCTCGCCAGAGGAACTGGACGCGATGGACGACTCCGCGGTGTATGACCTCGTGTTCCATCCCGGCTTCTCGACGGCCGACGAAGTGACCGACACCAGCGGGCGCGGCGTCGGAATGGACGTCGTCCACGACACGGTCTCCCAGCTCGACGGGTCGGTCAGCGTCGACTCCGAACCGGGTGAGGGAACGACTGTCTCACTGCGCCTCCCGGTGACGATGGCGATCGTCAAGGTGCTGTTCGTCAAGGTCGGCGGCGAGGAGTACGGCGTCCCAATCAAGAACGTCGACGAGATTACCGGGACGGAAGAGGCAAAGCAGGTCAACGGTCAGGAAGTCATCAAGCACAACGACGAGATCTACCCGGTCATCCACTTGGATGACACCTTCGACATCGAGGGCGAGACAGCCAACGGCGACGGGATGCTCGTCCGCATCCGCGAGTCTGAGCGCCAGGTCGCACTCCACTGTGACTCGGTCAACAGCCAGGAAGAGGTCGTCGTCAAGCCCCTGGAGGGTATCCTCTCGGGAACACCCGGCCTCTCGGGCACGGCCGTCCTCGGCGACGGGAACATCGTCCACATCCTCGACGTGGTGACGCTATGAACAAAGGCAGCGAGCGGACTTTCAACGACCTTGTAGAGTTCATCGGCGAAGAGATGGACTTCGAGTCGGGCTTTTACAACGACTCGTATCTCGACCGCCGCATCACCGCGCGGATGCGTCGGACCGACACCGAGGACTACCAGACCTACCAGCGACTGCTGGAACGCGACAACGGCGAGCGTGAGGAACTGCTCGATTCGCTGTCGATCAACGTCACCAGCTTCTTCCGGAATCCGGAGGCGTGGGAGCGACTCCGGCCGGTCCTCCGAGAACTCACGGAGAACAACCGTCGCGTCAGGCTCTGGTCGGCCCCGAGTGCCGACGGCCGCGAGCCGTATTCGGCGGCGATGCTGGCACTCGACGACCCCGAGATCGATGCCCGTCGGGTCGAGATCACGGCGACAGACATCAACGCCGACATCCTCGAAGAGGCCCGCAAGGGGACCTACGCGACCTCCCAGACGACCGACATCGCCGATGAACTGGAACCGCTGGACGATTACACGAAATACATCGAGCAGGACGGCGACACGTTTCAGGTTCGGGACCAGGTCAAAGAGATGGTCACGTTCGAGCAACACGACCTCATCCGAGGCGACCCCAAGCGCGATTTCGATCTGGTGTTCTGCCGGAACCTCCTCATCTACATCGACTCGGAGTTCAAGGTCCCCATCTTCGAGACGATCCGCGGGTCACTCCGTGAGGGCGGCTATCTCATGATCGGCATGACTGAGACGCTGCCCGCGGAGTGCCGGGATTCCTTCGAAGCGGTCGACAAACGACACCGCATCTACCGGCGTGTGTAGCGACCAATGAGCCTCTACGAACTGGAACGGGACGGCAATGCACAGGAACTCATCCGCCTCCTCAGGGAGAGCGACAACGAGCGGGTCAAGACTCGTGCCGCGGAGCTACTGGGGAACTTCGAGGACCACGACGACCGGCGCGACGTGGTCAACGCGCTCGTGAACGCGGCACAGAGCGATAGCGACGCGATCACCGGGGCGGCTATCGACTCGCTTGACGAACTCGGTGACGACGCGATCACACAGCTCATCGGGAGTATGGCCGGCGTCGACCTCGAAGACGACGCCGCCGACTGGGTGAAGGCGAAGGCGTATATGCAGGTGCTCGACGCCGACGTGCCGGAACTTCGGATGGCAGCAGCAAACGGCCTCGGGAATCTGGACCAGGCCGACGCGGTCCCGAAGCTCGCAGAGCGCTTCGAGGACGCCGACCCGCGAGTGCGGGCGCGAGCGGCCCGGTCGGCCGGAAAGATCGGCGACTCGCGGGCAACGACGCCGCTGGAGTCCGTCCTGTCGGACCCAAAAGCTGGCGTCAGGCGCGAGGCGGCGGATGCGCTGGGGAATATCGGGAATCGACAGGCGCTTCAGGCGCTGTTGCCGCTGTACGAGGACGACGACGAGCGAGTCCGGCGCATCGCCGTCGGGGCGTTCGGGAACTTCGGCAACGACCGGCCGGTCGATTATCTCATCGAAGCCCTCTCGGACGACTCCGCCGCCGTCCGCCGGACGGCCGTCTACTCGCTCATCGAACTTCTATCGAACGTCCCGACTGACCAGAGCCACGAGATACGGGACACCGTCGTCGAGAAGCTCTCGAACACGGACGACCGGAGCGTCGTCGTGCCGCTGGTCGAAATTCTCGAAGAGAGCACGCAGGCCGCCCAGCGGCGCAACACCGCCTGGATGCTCGGCCGGGTCACCAGCCAAGAAGAGCGTGACCGCGTCATCGAATCGCTGGTCGACGCGCTCGGCGACGACGACCAGATGCTCCGGCAGTTCGCCGCCACCAGTCTCGCTGAACTCGGTGACGACGACAACATGGTGGAGAGACGACTGCTCAAAATCGTGCAAGACGACGGCGTCGACCCCGATATCCGCGGACAGGCTATCTTCACCCTCGGGAAGGTCGGCAGCGAGCGGTCCCGAAAGACGCTGGATAAACTCATCGACGAGACCGAACACGACGTGGTCAGGAAGAAGGCCTTCTCGGCCATCTCGAAGCTCGGTGGCCGCGGATGAGTCAGCCGAGTGGATTAAGACGTGGCGGGGCGTACACGAGAGCGATAGCTGGCTAACCGATGAGCGACGGAGAACACGCACTGGTCGATACGAAGGGGAAGTTCGTTCAGGTCGTCTCGGACGGGCGGAAGCGAAACGACATCGAGTGGCTACCCGGTCGGATTTTGCTCTCGAACAAGCGGCTCGTCCTTGCGACCAACGACGGCAAGCGGACCATCCCGCTGTCGAAGGTCAGCAGCGTCACGGCCAGCCAGATGAACCAGCCACTCGCACAGGTGGACAGCTACATCAAGGTGCAGGCCGGCCGGAACGTGACGCTCATCTCGGCAAAGAAAGCCGATGAGTTTCAGGAGAAACTGTACAGCACGCTACTCGACCAGACTGTCGTCCTCGTCAACCACCCCGCAGTCAAGGGTGGCGTTGTTCAGGACGGCGGCTGGGAGAAGGGGCGGCTCAAGCTCGACGGCGACTGCATCAATCTGGCCATCGCCAGCGGCACGTTCGTCGAACTGGACATCGACGACGTGGGGACCGTCGAGGCCAAGGAGAAGACGATCCGCGGCGACGAGCGACCACTGCTAGAGGTCGAACACACCATCGAGGGCACCAGCGTCGAAACCCACATCTCGGGGACGCCCCGACACGTCTCGCTCATCGAGGGGCTCGTCCGACAAGGCGAGCAGCGCAACATCGCCGACGACGTGGACCTCTCAAATAAGGAGACGCAGGTCCTGATGGCGCTGTACTCCGGCATCTCGCCGTTCAAGATCCCGGAGTTCGTCGATATGGAGATCGAGGAAGTCGAGGACGTGTACGACCGGTTGATGGAGTCCGATATCCTCGAACCGGTCCGGACACGCCGGGAGGTCCAACTGGAGGCCCGCGGCCGCTCGATCGCAAGCGACGCAATGGCTGACCAGTAGCGGCGATGACACCCTGAATGAGCGTGGTTTTGGAAACAGTGTACCACAAGACGGACATACGTTCAGTTTGTCATAGATTGTCATGGACGGGCCCGACAGCCACCGGATATCGGTACTGCATGTCGACGACGAACCGGGGCTCGCGGAGACAACAGCCGAATTTCTCCGACAGCAGAGCGACGGTTTCAGCGTCGAGACGGCGACCAGTACCAGCGAGGGGCTCAAGCGTCTTACCGAAGCGCCGTTTGACTGTATCGTCTCGGACTACGACATGGCAGACATGGACGGAATCGAATTTCTCAGGGCCGTCCGGGCGGAGTATCCGGACCTGCCGTTCGTTCTGTTCACTGGGCTCAATTGAATCCGGCGAATTTCGGCGTTTCAGCGTTCAATTGCCTGCTCCACGTTGTAAACGCCGGCTATGAGCGTTATCTCCCGGAACTGGCGGAACCAGTCACGCGCTCGGACGGCGGAGCCGTGCGAGCGCTTGATTGAGGAGTTGACGGACTCGGTCTGTGATCGCTGACCATAGAGCTCGTCGTCTATTCGGGCGTTGTGTGCGTGATCGTAAGGAGCGAAAACACGGTGCTTTATCAGCGGACGAATCCCGGCGTTTCGAAGCTCCTCACGGAAGCTCATGTCATCATAGCCTTTGTCAGCGGCCAAGCTTCGAAGGTCGCCCGCGTTCCGCAGGGCGACCTTCGGGCCGATCTTGGTTTCGTCAGGCGTATGTGTTTACCCTGTGGATTCAACGACCGGTACAGCGCGAGCTCGTGAGATCATCTCGTTGTCCCGAACGACTCGCTTGAGTTCCTCATAGGGATTGCGTCCCTGCTGGCTCCACGTTGCCAGCAGGGAGAAGAGGGTTTCGTGGACGAACATTCCGCGGTCGTTCCGGAGTGTCCCGATGATTTTCCGAAGAACGACTGGTTCACGTAGCGCGTTTTCCGCAGCGTTGTTCGTCGGCGAGACCGCTGGCTCACCGACGAAGGTGAGCCAGTGGTCGAGGCCTCCTTCGATCTTCCCGAGTAGTGTTGCCACTGGTCCGTCGGGGACCGACCGCTCAATCAACGATTCGAGTTCTCTCCGCGCGACACGCTGTAATTCTGCCCGCTCGCGCAGTGTCAAGTCGCTCTCCAGCTGAGTCTGGAGAGCGGCATACAACTGTGTGAGCGCTCGGTAGATCGGTTCGCCTTCTTCCTGCTGTTCGGCAGCATCCTCGGCCTCCCGGAGAATGTGCGCCCAACACCGCTGGAGTTTCTTGCTGAAAGCTGGGTACGCTGTCCACCCGTCACAGATAATCGTTCCTGCGAAGTCCTCCCCGAGGACTTCCGCAGGAACATCGTGGCCACGACTTTCCCGGACGGCGTACAGCGTGTGCTTGTCCGTTCGGAACGTCCAGAGCCACGCTTGGTCTCCGTCGCGCTTGATTCCCGTTTCATCAACGTTGACCACGTCGGCCTGTTGAATCTGTCTACGTATCTGCTCGTACTCCGAGCGACCGGCGCGCGCTGCGCGCTCGGTCGCATGCCACGCGGACGCGCCCGAAAGGTCCAATCCGTGGAGTTGGTTGAAACGATCAGCGATCTTTCGGTAGGGAAGCCGGTGATCGTACCGGGAAAGAGCCGCCTGCGCGATGACGTTCACCCCGAACTGCCCCTCATCGGGGCAGTCGGGGTGTGATGCCACCGTCTCGGTTCCGCACGAGTCGCACTCGTAGTAATGGCGGTTGTACTGGGTAGCTTCCACAGGCTGCGGATCAGGAATCTCTTCGACGAGTCGCGGGCTGACGCCCTCCGACTCATCGAACTGCTCACCACAGTCAGGGCAACAGTCACACGTGACTTCGACCTCCTCATCTGGATCGGGTGCAGACCGCCACTCGGGATTATGGCCGGATTTTCGACCCGGTGTCCCGCCGTCAGTACGAGGTTCTTCGTCGTCCTCGTCGGATGAAGACGAGGACGACTCCTCAGAGTCAGATTGTTTCTGACTGGAGGGGGTGTGCGGTCCTTCGTGCCAGCGAAGTTTGGCTCTGAGCCGCTTGTTCTCTTCGCGGAGGTGTTGATTCTCCTGTTCAAGCTTCTCAACACGATTTTTGAGCGCAAGAAGTTCCTCACGCGAAACCTCAACGCTGTCATCTGAGGAAGTCACGCGACTGCACTCCCCAAAGCAGACGACACGGGATGGTCTCTGTCAGAGAGACCATCCCTCACAATCGCCTTTGTCGCCTGCATTGACCTACTGGCAGGTCAGGGGCAATCTACGAGAGAGTACCGAAATCGTTCTGGGGGTAAACCGATGCCGTCAGGCCACTTCGTGCTGCAGTGTAAGTCAAGAATTGCTCCCTCAGCTGTATCTACGAGAAACGTCGTCTGGATCGTTTTGACGGAACGATCAATCCGTCGCAAGTAGTGAGACGATGCCTGCTGACGGTCGAAGTAGGTGGCATCAATTGCGGCGTGACCATTCTGGTCCAGCAGCTCCGCCGACCGGCGGAGCAGCTGTCGCCAGACAGTCATCGATGCCCGTTTGAACGCCTTACACAGCGTCGAAGGCGCGGGAAACTCCCCGCGTTGAAGATTCAATACCGCTCGAACACGTTCCATCTCTTCGGCCCAGTCGATGATTTCCTCGTACTCCGCGCTCATGTGTTCGCGCAGATAGAGCAAGACTGCGTGCTTCCAGCCGGCAAACCCGTTGCCGGCTGGATCACTCAGTTCCATCAGCGCAGCGTCAGTAAGCTTTTGAGCGAGCGAAGCCACTTGCTTCACGAAGCGGAAGAGGGTGTTGTGCATAACATTACTCTCCCGCTTCATACCCGTGATTCTAACGACCTATCCCGGCGCCGTCTGTGGATTCAATTGAGCCGTTCACTGGGAAGGGAAGCGAGGAAGTCGCCAGTGAAGCGGTTTCGGCGGGTGTAAGCGACTACCTCCAGAAGCGGGGCGGGACCGAGCGATACACGCTGCTCGCGAACCGTATCACGAACCTCGTCACACAACACCGTGCGGAAGAGCGCCTCAAGACACGGGTCCAGCAGCAAGAAGCCGTCGCTGACCTCGGCCAGTACGCGCTGACAGGATGTGGCCTCGATGCGTTGTTCGAACGGGCTGTCGAGTCCGTAGCAGCAGGCCTCAATACGGAGTACAGCAAGGTGCTTGAGTACCGGCCGGCCGACAACAAGTTCCTGTTGCGTGCTGGTGTCGGCTGGCAGTCGGGGCTGGTCGGCGAGGCAGCAGTCGGGGCCGGCGAGGAATCACAGGCCGGATACACGCTCCAGACCGAAGAGCCGGTCGTCGTTGAAGACCTCCGGACGGAATCGCGGTTCAGCGGTCCGTCGCTGTTACTGGACCACGGTGTCGTGAGTGGTATCAGTGTCATCATCGGAACAACCACCGAGCCGTGGGGCGTGCTCGGGGCGCATACGAGTGAGCGGCGCCCCTTTACCGAGGACGACATCACGTTTGTCAGAGGCGTCGCAAACACCCTCACAAATGCCATCGAGCGGGAACAGCTCGAAGGAACCCTCCGGCAGGCAGAGCAACGGTACAAGACCCTGCTGGAGAACTTCCCTAGCGGCGGCGTATTCCTGTTTGATGACGACCTTCGATACCTTGTCGCTCGCGGTGAGGGGCTCAGCGCGTTCGGTCTCACGCCGGCCGACGTGGAAGGGAAGACCCTCACAGAAGTGTTTCCGCCTGCGGTTGTCGAGAGACAGAAGCCGAAGTACCGCGCCGCACTTGACGGTGAAACACAGGTCTGGACACAGGAGTATGAGGGCAGGCAGTACCGGCTGTCAACGCTGCCAGTGACGGGTAGCAGCGACAAACAGCTCGGCATGGTTGTCTCAATGGATATCACCGGCCTGTCCGCGAGCGTGTGACGGTCGGTCCGACTCCAGTGAGCGGGACGGTTCGACGCGTTTTTGAATCGCGGTTGATTGAGAACAGGTATGGCAGAATTCACGGTCGCTGTCTCCGACCCGGAGGACGGCCACACCTACCAGATTGACGTTGACGGACAGGACGCAAACCGCTTCATCGGCCGCGAGCTCGGCGACGAGGTCGACGGCGGCGCTGTTGGCCTCGATGGCTACTCGCTTGAACTGACCGGCGGCTCGGACACTTCGGGTCGACCGATGCGACCTGATGTTCGCGGCGTCACGACGAAAGAAATCATGTCCGACGGCGGCGTCGGCTTCGAGCCGACCACCGACGGCGAGCGCAAGCGGATCACCGTCCGCGGCCGCGAGGTCAGCGACGACACGCGCCAGATCAACGCAAAAATTACGGCCCGCGGCAGCGACGATGTGGCCGACCTCCTCGGCGACGACGAGTAAGTCACGTGTCGGACCGCGTTCCCAGTGACCACGAAACCGTCGAGACGCATCGCGTTCCCGTCGAGTCGGTCGGTCGAACTGACCGACCACGGGTCGTGCTCCCGGAAGAACTGGCTTTCGACGACGGTGACACCATCCGCCTCGCACTTGACGGCGACCGGTACCACGCCGTCGTCGAGACGAATCTTGACGGCGAGCCGGTACTCTCACACGTTGCCGACAACCGCCGACTGGCCCGCGAACGGGACGGGACAAATCGCCTCGCAGAGTGGGTCGCCGATAGCGATGTCTCACTTGGCGGCTCAGCGCATCTCGACGTGGTCACTGACGGAACGGAGTACGGCCTCCGAACGCCGGGCAAGCGCGTCGTCTATACCGCGACCGACGGACCGGACTCCTCGCTGTCAGATATCGCTCGAAATCTCGACAACTGACGCCGTTGGCCGCTGTTCTCCTGAATAGATCCGATTTTTGCTGTTGATACTCGCGCGAAACGCTCAATATCAGTGCTGCTGTACTTCGGGTAACGGACGAATGTCGGAATCAGTGATCGCGGATTTCGTCGGCAAATTCAACTCCGAAGTGGCCGGTCGGGGCGACCCTATCAGAGGTCGGGTCGTCCTCTCCCAGAAGCGGCTGGTACTGGCCGCAAGCGAGGACGACAAGCTGACGATTCCACTGGATTCGATTTTCGACATCGCCGTCGGGCAGGTCCCGCCCGATCTGGGCGATTTCTTCGACTCGACAGTGACGATTGCCTTCGAGCACAGGGGAAAGCGACTCGTCGCAGCCATCGAAGCCGGCGACGAGAAAATAGAGAAGTTCGGGACGGTACTGTTCAAGGCCATCATCAATGGGACCGAGACAACGGTCAAAGAGCGCGCCCGTGTCGGTGGTCGCGTCACGGAGGAGTCGTTCAAGACCGCGAAGCTGTTTCTCACGCCCGGTAACGTCGAGTTCCGACGCAGCGACGGGTCGTTCAACGTCGACCTGAAGACAGTGTCGGACTTCGACCGGAACACGCGGGAGATTAACGGGAAGGGCCGGCCAGTGCTGACAGTCCGGCACATGAAAGACGGGACGGCCATGACGACGCTGGCTGCGATGGCATCGAACCGCAAGATGTCCATCCTCGGGCGCTATCTCCGCCGTGAGTACGCCGAGCTCATGGAGGAGATCGAAGACGTCGACCTCACGAAGGACAAAAAGGAGGTGCTGGTCGCAATGTACTCGACCGGCGACATGGACGGAATGCCGCTTGCGAGCATTCTCGGGAAGGACTCCTCGCAGGTGTCGATGATTCTCCAAGATCTCGCCGCTGACGGGCTCGTACAGGACGGCTCCGACGGGCCGACGCTCACGCCGACTGGGAAGGTCGTCGCCAGCCGTCACCTGGAAGATGTGAACGCCTGACAGGCGACTGCCTCCGTCGTCTTACTCCTCGGCTCCGACAATCGTGCTGATTCTGGCGTTTTCTTTGAGCTTCAGCCCCGCGCCGCCGACCGACAGTGGCACGCGCGGGAGTGCGTCGACGTGCAGCGTCGGGTGAGTCGCCCCACGTTCGAGCAGTGCCGTCCGCGCCTGGAGCGTCACCGTCGCCTCGCCGGTCAGCGACTCGTTGTACTCGACAAGGTACTGGCCGCCTCGCAGCGTCCACCACTCGTAATCGTCGTCCGGGTTCCGCTTTTCGCTTGCGTGAGGCACCACTTCAGCCGCATCAAGCTCACCGCCGCCGAAGTCGATTCGTCCCGGTTCGACGACTTCATACACCGCAGCGACGGTGAGGTCGAACCCCGGGCTGTCGGTCTGGGTCGGTTCGTGGACGATATCCGTGACGTACTCGCCGAAGTCTGTCATATGCGACTGTATTCGGCGAGTGTGCCTAAAAGTGAGGCTGAGACGGGATAGTGACTTGCAGGAGGAACGCGGCACTTTTGCCCGGCGAGTGACTCCCTCTCTGCATGACCAAACACACGGAGTTTCTGGCGGGCGAGCGGCCTGAAGACGTGCTCTTCTTCCTGCACGAGGACGCCGTCTCGAACCCGGGCGCACTGGCTGAGTACGCTGACGAAGTCGAGGACGGGCACATCCTCGTCCTGCCGGGTGACGACGGCCGAAGTGCGTTCCAGTCGGCGACGGGCATCGACCCGATGGGGCTGGCTCAAGAGGCGATGGGCACGGAGGGCGACATTCACGACGACCTGACCGACGCGGTCTGTCCGGTCGCCGAGGAAGAACCGGAGAGCAACCACACGACCCGGTTTGTCTTCGCCTTCGCCGAAGAACAGAACGAGGACGTGGGCGGCCTCTACGCTGAGGGCGACGTGGTCCACGCCTACGCGGTGTGTGCCTGCGGGGAACGGTACAGCGACAAGTGGGTCGTCGGGGAGTAACTTACAGCAGGAACGGTTCAGCCAGTCGGACGAGCAGTGCCTTCACCAGGCCCGTAACGGGGCTGCCGTCGTGCGCATATGAAATCCCGACCTCGTCGCGGGTGATGCCGTGACGGAGGTGTTGGACGCCGTCGACGAGGAACCAGCAGCCGAGGAGCGCTCCCGAGACGACGACCCACGTCGGGCCGGCGGCCGCGACCGTGTACGCCACGAACCCGAACACGAGGAGGCCAAACACTACGTGGTCGGCGTAGTCGCCGACAGCGACCTGAGCGGCGTCGGCAGCGAGCCAGACACAGAAGGCCATCGCCGCCACGGCCGCGGCGTACCGTATCGAGCCGTCGAGGACCAGCAGCGTCGCGCCGACAGCGACAGCGCTACTGAGACGCTGTCGGACGGCTGTCTCGCGCCAGATTCGAGTATGGAGGGACTCGGGCATCACCCAGAAGTGACGACTGAGGGGCAAATCAACGTTGCGTCGGGCGACGATACACCGCCCACTTCACTCGCGAGTCCACCTATCGGTCGGTATCGACACCTTCCTCTTCTTCCTCAGGCAACCGCCGGAAGGCGTCGACGATGGCCTGTTTCGCAACGGCCCCTTGCGTCGTCCAGTGGTGGGCGTAATCCATCATGTCGTCGTAGATGTCGGGCTTGCAGCCCGCGGCTTTCGGGTGGCCGCCACCGTTGACCTGCTGGGCGACCTCGTGGGCACGCTCGAAGCTGTCCGTCCCACGAATGGAGGCGGAGCCAGCGGGCTTGACGATGACGGCGGCGTCCGCGCCCTGCTCGCGGAGGGCTTCGGCGACCTCGTTCTGCGAACAGCGGCCGTAGGTGACGCCAACTGTCCACTCGCCTACATCGCGGAGTTCGGCCCGGTCGACGGCCTTCTCGATGAGTGCCTCCTTCTCGACGCGCTTCTCGTCAAGGAACTCATGGAACTCCGGGGAGAGGTCGGGGCCGTGGTCCCGAACTGCCTCGATGTACTCCTCTGGCTCGCTCCAGTACGAGAGGTCTGCGAGGTCGTCGCTTCGGGGGTCGTCACGGATCCAGAGGTCGTGGTCGCGGGTGACGGCGGCGAGGTCGGCCCACTGCTCGTCGAAGTCGTAGTCGAGTTCCGAGAGCGCCACGTCGGCGGTACATACCTCCTCAGAGTCGCCGACAGTGCGTTCGACACCGGACGCGTCCACGTCGGCGGCGAGGTCGTCGGGCCACTGGTGGTGGTCGAACCAGACGACCCGCTCGGCGGTGTCGACCAGTGAATCGAGCGGGGCGATGTCGGACTCGCGGTCGGGACAGAGGTCACAGATGAAGACGGTCGCGTCGGGGTCGGCGTACTCGGCGGTCCATTCGAGCGCCTCCGTGAGTTCATGCGGGCCGGCGGGCAGCAGCGCGCCTTCGCCGTGAGCTTCACGAATCAGCGCGGTACAGGCCAGTCCGTCAGCGTCCGGGTCGGCGATAACAATGACGCCAGCGTCGGTCAGCGTCTCTGCGGCTTCGGCTTCGGCTTGCTCTTCTTCGTAGGAATCCGGAATAAAAAACCCCTCACCGGGGAGTACAGATTTGCGGCCGATAGAGAGGCGGTCGTCGTCGATGAGCCAATCGTCCATGCCACAGCAAGCGGGTGGGGCGTCAAGAAGCCGTCGGGTTCCGTTACACGCCCTCGCGCTCGGGGTTTGGTTCGCCTTCGAGCTGGCGGACCGTCAGCACCGGCATGGGAGCCTCCCGGACGAGTTCCTCGGCGACACTGCCCAGCAGATAGCCGTGTTCGCCGTGGCGGCCACGGGTCCCGCTGACGATGACATCGGCGTCGTGTTCCATTGCGTACGTGCAGATTTCGTCGGCCGGGTCGCCCTCCCGAACAGCAGTAACGAGTTCCTCGTCTGCCTCGGCGTCGGCGGCCTCCAGAATGAACGAGAGGGCGCGGCCGCCAGTGGTCGCCAGCGCGCGCTCCAGCGCCTCGCGAACCTCTTCGGGAGTCGTCTCAACCTCGCCGGTGTCGACGACGTACAGCCCGTGGACAGTTGCGTCGAAGCGTGCTGCCAGGTCCAGCGCCGCCTCGACGGCCCGCTCTGCGCTGCCGGAGCCGTCCGTGGCGATGACCACCGTATCGAACATACACCACGCATCGAAGCCGCGACTAAATACACTGTTGGTCACGGCGAGGGACTCGCCGTATGACACGACGTTACCGGCTCGAACCCCGGTGGATTTTTGCCGACCGGGGTCACAGTGGCGAGTGATGGATATCGACCTCGTACTCGCGCCGGTCGACGGCAGCGACCAGTCGGAACGAGCGGCCGAGTACGCGATCGCCGTTGCGGAGCGGTATGACGCCGACCTCCACCTGCTGTTCGTCATCGATGAACGACTTCACCAGGATATCGATAGCGGCGACGTGAGCGCGACCGCGATCGCCGAGGAGCACCAGGCGTTCACCGAGAGCATCCGAGACCGGTTCCGCGACGCACACGACGGCGTGTTCGAAACGTCGTCCGCGACCGCGTTCTCAGAGACACGACTCATGCAGACGCCGGGCAGCGTCGTCCTCGACGTGGCGGAGGACCTCGATTCGGATTTCATCGTCGTCCCACGCGAGGAAGGAAGCGAAGAGGCCGTCGGGCGCGCGGCGATCTACGTCATCGAATACGCTAGCCAGCCGGTCCTCACCGTTTAGATTCGGATCGCCATCTCTATTTCGAAGCTCTCGGCGCTACTGATCTCGAACCCGACCTTCTCGTACAGCGAGATCGCCGGGTCGTTCCACCGCTCGACGGTGAGCCAGACGTGGTCGATGCCTTTACTCTGTCCCTGACCCAGCAGCGTCTCGACCAGCGCTGTCCCGATACCAGCACCCTGGTAGGCCTGTAACACGAAGATAGCGAGTTCGTGCTCGTCCTCGTTGTCCGGGACCAGCGTCGCGTGGCCGGCGACAGTGTCGTCGTGTTTGGCAACGACGTTGACACAGTCGCCGTCGAGGATCGTGTCGAGCCACTCGCGGATAGCTTCCTCTTTGACCGGTGGGATGCCTTGCGCCCGGTCGGCGGGGTCGAAGTCGAGGTACATCTCGACGAGGCTCTCCGTATCGGCGTCGTCCGCAGGGATGACGTCGATGGAGCGGTCCTCGCGGTCGGTGATCGTCCGCGGTGGCTGTGGGAACTCTTCGGCGGGTTCGTCTGGGTAGGTTCGAGTCATCGGATGAGAGTCACCGGCGTCTGTGCGTTCAGCAGGACGAACTCGACAATGGGGCCGAGCTGTATCTTTCCGAGCGGCGAGCGGCCGCCGCCGCCGAGGACGATTCTATCGAACCCTTCGCTCTCAGCGATGTTCACCAGCTCACTTCCCGGTGAGGTGCCTTCGACACGGCGAAGCGGGGGTTCGAGCCCGCTTTCGTCGATACGCTCCTGTATCCGTTGCTGGACCGCTTCGAGGTCGGCGTCGTTGTCTTCGTTGTCGAAGACAGCGACGGTCAGTTCGTCGCCTGTTTCCGCGACGCGGTCGAGTGTTTCGGTCAGTGCCTGGTAGGACAGTTCGCTGCCTCCGACACCGAGCAGTATTTTCATAGTCGGGCCATGCATGGGAGCGGTAAAAAAGCCACCCGGCTGAACTGTCGGGGAAAGACCATGACAGCGGGGCGGCGGCGATACCCTTTTTCACCGCGGGCACGCATGCTCGGCTATGACTGAGGGCGCACCGCCGGACGAGACGGATGTCGAGGCGGCAGACGACGGTTCGGCCGGCCACCAGCCGGACGACCCGGCGGCCGCGGATGACGGGGCCGACGAGGCCGACGCCACGGACAACGGCCCTGCGGCCACTGAACAGACAGCACCGGCCGAGCCAACCAGCGGGACAGCGGTTTCTGAAGCCAGTGACGTTCCGTCCGACGTACAGAAGTACGACCGCTTCAAGAAAATCGAGGGCGGGACCTACGACCGCGCGAACGATTTCCTCCGGGACCGGACGTACATCACCGCCCGCGAGTGGGCCATCGCCCGCCTCTGTGCTGACTTCCGGACCGAAACTGGCGTCGAGATGACGAAAATCGGGGAGAACCTCCCAGAACTCGTCCCGTTCATGACGGACACGTACACGCCACAGGCGGTCAATCAGGCCCGCGCTGCCTTCGAGGACAAAGTCCGGAAGGCCGGCGCAACGTTCCTCTACGGCGCGATGTGTGACTTCTTCACCGCTGAGGACCTTGACGACGTGATGTACGAGGCCACCGAGGTCGCAAAATTCCTCCTCGAAGTCGAGGGCGTCGACCTCGCCGTCGAGGACGAGATGGAGGCCGAAGACCGGATCTCCTCGGTGATGCGGGAGGTCCGCGAGCAGTCGGCGGCGCTGCGACACGACGAGGTGTGTTGTCCGGAGTGTGGCAATGAATTCCAAGCTGACGAGTAGCCACGGCTGAGATGGACGACATCGACCCCGACGCCCAGCCGTCGATGTCGGTCCACGAAGCGACACAGAAAGTGCTACGGACCGACCTGGCCATCGGCATCGGCGGCGCGGTGCTTGGCTATGCTGAGGCAGGGACAGCCCTGTTCGACGTACTGCCGGTAGTTGTCGGGTTCGGTCTCCTGACGGGTATCGCAGTGGCTGTCGTCGAACACGACGCAGTCCCGGGCGTCTATCCGGAGGTCGCCGCACTGGCGTCGTTCGTCGTGCTTGCCGGGGCTGTTGCCGGCCTCGTAACGCTCTCCGATGCGCCGATAACACTCGTACTCGCGGCCGTCCTCTCGGGCTTCGGTGTCGGTGTCATCGGTAACCGGGTGCTCTATGGCATCGCCTTCGACGTGCCGGCGTACCGATTGACCCAGGTGCGTGAGCAGTCATAGTCACGCAGCTGGGGACCGGTCTTAGACTGGCGTTCAGTCAGGGAAGAACGGCTCAGGGTCCTCGTGAGTGACGGTAACTACCTCGTCGTCGCTGAGCGGTCGGATATGCGAGTACAGTCCGTGGTCGGCGGCGACCTGCGAGAGGTCCGCGCGCTCGGTCCGGTCGTAGTATAGCGGCACGAGCACGGCGAGGTCGTCGCCACATTCCAGCGCGACAAGCAGGAACACCATCCCGTCGTCGGTCGCCCGAAACACCTCGGAGCGGTCGACGGTGCGGTCTTCGAGCGCGTCGGCGACGCGCCGGAACTCATCGCCGGGAACCACGACATCAAAGCCGAGTCGCCGGGTTTCGGGCTCGTACTCGTCGGTCTGTTCGGCCATCGTCCGCGGCTCACCGGTCAGCACCGTCACGTCGCCGGGGTGGAGTTCGATAGCCTCGCGCCCGTCGTCTCGGTACTGTGTGGCCGTCGCAGCCATATCCTCGATGACCTGCTCCCAGTGACCGACAACACGGTCGAAGGGGTTAGATTCGGGGTCGGCAGGGTCGTTCATACGTCGAGTGTGGCGGCGGCCGGGATAAATTGTTGGTGGGACAGTGGCACAACAGTTTTACTGGTATTTTGAGAAGAAGGGGACAGATGCGCGACCTCTTAACATTATCTGACCTCCGTACCCAGTTCGAGACGGACCGCGGCACCGTCAAAGCCGTCGACGGCATCGACCTCACTGTCAGGGAGGGGGAAACCGTCGGTCTGGTCGGCGAATCCGGATCGGGGAAATCTGTCACAGCGTTATCGGCAATGGATATCGTCGACGAGCCCGGACACATCGCCGGCGGGCAGATCCGGTTTGGCGCACTTGGGACAGTCACACGGCTGTCCCGGCAGTATCCGAAGGCAGTACGGACAGCCGACGAGGGCAGCGGCTTCATCACCATCGACGCGGCAACGGTCGACCGGAGTCGGCTCCCCGCGTCGCTTGAGACGACGGCCGATGACCGGACGCTGGCAAAGCAGTTCATTCAGGAAGCCCCAAAGAAGGCCCTCCCGGAGACCGGTGACGCGCCCGTCACGATTACCGACGGCTACGTTGACCTGACGGCAGCCCCGGAGCGGGTGATGCGGGACATCCGCGGCGGCGATATGGGGATGATCTTCCAGGACCCGATGACCTCGCTGAATCCCGCGATAACGGTCGGGGAACAGGTCGCGGAGAGCCTGCGCCTTCACCGCTACGGGAGCAAGCGAAACGACTCGTGGTTCAACGCCGTCCGTGAGATCACGCCCTCGATCAGCCGGGGCAGCGAGATGGACGAGGAGATCCGGTCTGACGTTATCTCGCTGCTGGAGGAGGTCGGTATCCCGGAACCAGCCGACCGTGTCAACGAGTACCCCCACGAGTTCTCCGGCGGGATGCGCCAGCGCGTGCTCATCGCCATCGCGCTGGCGTGTCGCCCGAAGCTGCTGGTCGCCGACGAGCCGACGACGGCGCTCGACGTGACCATTCAGGCGCAGATTCTGGACCTCATCGACGACCTGCAGGCGGACCTCGGGATGTCGGTGCTGTTCATCACGCACGACCTCGGCGTCGTCGCGGAGACCTGCGACCGCGTCGCCGTGATGTACGCCGGCGAAATCGTCGAGGAAGGGCCGGTCGAGGAGATATTCCAGAACCCATCACACCCGTACACGTACACGCTCCTCGAATCGATACCGGGCGAGGGGACAGAGCGACTGACGCCAATCGAAGGGAACGTCCCCAGCCTCATCGACATGCCCAGTGGCTGCCACTTCGCCGACCGCTGTCCGTGGGCCGAACCCGAGTGTCGTGAGGGCGAGATTCCGTCTCTCCAGCACGGTCCGGACGATGTCACCCACCGCTCGAAGTGCATCCACGAATCGTTCGACACGAGCGAGTACGGCACCGGCGACACCGGCGTTGCCGCGACGGAGACGACGCGAACGGACAGACAGCTCATGGAAGTCGACGGGCTGAAAAAACACTTCTCGCGGGCCGACGACCTGCTGGACAAGTACATTGGCCGCGAGCCGGAGTCGGTCAAGGCCGTCGACGGCGTCTCGATGGACATCTACGAGGGCGAGACGCTGGGGCTCGTCGGCGAGTCCGGCTGTGGGAAATCGACGACCGGGCGAACCATCCTCCGGCTACTCGAACCGACAGATGGGAAAGTAGTTTTCGCCGGGCAAGACCTTTCGGAGCTTGATAAAAGTGGCCTGCGAGAGGTGCGTCGGGACCTGCAGATGATTTTCCAAGACCCGATGTCCAGCCTCGACCCACGGATGACCGTCGGCCAGACGATTATGGAGCCGCTGAAAATTCATGACCTCCCGGAAGACACCGGTGACGGCTCACGCCGCGAGCAGCGGGTCGAGCGCGTGGCGGACCTCATGGAGGCGGTGGGACTCGACCCAGACCAGTACGACCGCTACCCGCACGAACTGTCCGGCGGACAGCGCCAACGCGTCGGCATCGCCCGCGCGCTCGCCGTCGACCCCGATTTCATCGTCTGTGACGAGCCCGTTTCGGCGCTGGACGTGAGCGTGCAGGCCCAGATAATCAATCTCCTGGAGGACCTCCAGCATGAGTTCGGCCTGACGTACCTGTTCATCGCTCACGATCTGAGCGTGGTTCGCCACATCTGTGACCGCGTCGCGGTGATGTATCTCGGCGAGGTAGTCGAAGTCGCCGACACGCCGGACCTGTTTGCGGACCCGAAACACCCCTATACGCGAGCGCTCATGTCGGCGATTCCGGAACCGGACCCGACCGTGGAAGCCGACCGGATACTGCTGAAGGGCGACGTTCCATCACCGATTGACCCACCGTCGGGCTGTCACTTCCGGACTCGCTGTCCCGAGGTCATCCCACCAGATATCGACATCGAGCAGGAGACGTACCGCGAGGTAATGGACTACCGGCAACGGGTCGAGGACGAGGCCATCTCCATCGATGCAGTTCGGGAGCAGGCCGGAGACGCCGACAGCGCCACAGCGGCGACGGACGGCGGCGCGAACCTCACCGAGCCGCCGAGCGGCAGGGGACAGGTGCCGATGTCCGCGTTCAAACAGACGATGTTCGACCGGTTCTTCGAAACGGACCTGGCCGGAGAGAACCGCCGCGTCGTCGAAACGTCGATTGAGCATCTCGCGGACGAGGACTGGGACGCCGCCGCATCGGTGCTACAGGATCGATTCGAGAGCGTCTGTGAGACACAGCACCCCGAACTCCAGCCGGACTCCCACCCAGCAGCGTGTCACCTTTACGACCAGAATGACAGCGACAGTACCTGAATAATATTACTTAGCTGCACATAACTCTCAGGAGATATATAGCAGAATCATTGTTCTATCCGGTACAATTATAATAGATCTGTTTGAACAAAGTCCCATGTCATCCGGTGATTCTATCGACAGACGAAGCTTCCTTACCGCGGCCGGCAGTGCCGCGGCAGCCGCAACGCTCGCAGGTTGTTCCGGCGACGGCGGTGATGGTGGCGGAACCGAAGGTGGAGACGGTGGCGACGGGACTGGGAGCGACGGTGGCGACGGCGGAAGCGACCAGACGCTCGTGTACGCCCGTGGCGACCACCCCGAAAACTACGACCCACAGCAGTCAACCAGCGGCGAGGTGGCGAAAGTCACCAATCAGGTGTTTGACACCCTCATCCAGTTCGCAGCCGGGAGCGGCGGCCAGCTCGAAGACGCGCTCGCAACCGACTACACTCTCGAGGGAACCACCGCAACGCTGACCCTCCGAGAGGGTGTGATGTTCCACAACGGCGAGGAGTTCACCGCGTCAGACTTCAAGGCGACCTGGCAGCGGTTCACCCAGAGCGACTACGAGTACTACCTCGGCGATGATACCCGGTCGGGGTACGGTCCGTTCACGCTTGGCGACTGGATCGAAAGCGTCGACGCGAGTCAGGACTACGAGCTGACAATCGAGCTTACACAGCAGTTCGCGCCGTTCCTGCGGAACCTCGCGATGTTCGCCTCGGCAGTCCTCTCGAAAGCCCAGATCGAATCGCTGGGCGACAGTCAGGCCGACCTCGGAAGTGAACCCGCAGGCACTGGGGCCTTCCAGTTCGATACTCTTGACAACCCGAACGAGCGTATTCGGTTGACGGCCAACAACGATTACTGGGGTGACGGCCCGAACGTCGGGACGGTCATCTTCAAGACCATCACCGAAAACAGCACGCGAGTGCAGGACGTCATCAACGGGGCCTCACATATCACGGACAACCTCGACTCCTCCGGATTCCAGCGCGCCGAGGAAAGCGGAACGGCGACCCTGTTGCGGAAGGACGGCATCAACCACGGCTACATGGCGATGAACATGGCGCGGTTCGAGCCGTTCCGTGACCGGCAGGTCCGCCAGGCCATCGCCCACGCTGTCAACACCGAGGCCATCGTCAACCAAATCTATCAGGGCTTTGCAACGCAGGCCTCCCAGCCGCTCCCGCCGGACGTGCTCGGACACAACGACGACCTCGACCCGTATCCGACGGACAAGGAGCAGGCCCAGTCGATGCTCGAAGAGGCAGGCTACGGCGACGGCTTCGAGTTCGAACTCGCGACGTTCTCGAACCCTCGGGGATACAACCCCAGCCCGGTCAACACCGCGAATCAGGTGAAATCAGACCTAGAAGAGATCGGTCTGACGGTCAACATCAACCAGTTCTCCAACTTCGGGCCGTATCTGGACTACACGTCGGCCGGAAAGCACGATGCCTGTTTCCTCGGCTGGTACACCGACAACGCCGATCCGGACAACTTCCTGTACGTTCTGCTGGACCCGCAGGTGGAGATGGACGCCGTCCCCGACGGGCAGGACTGGGTCAGTTTCGATTCCGACGGGTACAACACCCTCAACGTGTCCGGATGGGCCAACACCGACTACATGGAACTCGTCCGGGAAGCCCAGCGGACCTACGCGGAGGGCGACCGCGAGACGATGTACGAAGAGGCCAGCCAGCTAGCCTACGACGAGTCTCCGTGGGTGTTCCTCGACTACGCCGAGACACTCCGGGCAGTCAACGAGACTGTCGTTGAAGACTCCTACACCGTCAGCTCTGTCGGTGGCCCGTATCTTAACACGGTCGAGCTGCAGTAGCGCTCTAAGAGAACTTTCGAATGAACTGGACACAGTTTCTTTTCAGGCTGGTCGAGCCGGTGGTACCGCCACGGTTCGTCATCAAGCGGCTGCTGTTGCTCATCCCAGTCCTGTTCGGCGTCGCATCGGTCGTCTTCGCGATCCTCCACCTGGCTCCGGGGGACCCGGCTATCATTATTGCCGGCCAGCGAGCGTCGGCCGAACAGCTAGAACAGATACGTGTTGAGCTGGGACTTCGGCGGCCGCTCTGGGAACAGTATCTGGGCTTCCTGTGGGACGCGGCACGGTTCGACTTCGGCCAGTCCTACAGCATCAGCCGCGGGAACAGCGTCCGCTCGGTCATCTCGGACCGACTCCCCATCACGCTCGAACTCGCGATTTACGGCCAGGCGGCGGGCATCCTGCTCGGACTGCCACTGGGCATCATCTCCGCGGTCAAGCAGGACTCACTGACTGACCACGTCACTCGGATCGGGGCGCTGACTGGTATCTCGGTCCCGATATTCTGGTCCGGACCGTTGCTCATCCTGCTGTTCTCGACGTACCTCGACGTGTTCCCGACCAGCGGGCGTATCGCTTCGACGTTGTTCCTGCCCGACACCTGGACGCTGTTCGGCCGTGAGCTGCCCCTGACCGGGATGATAACGCTCGATACGATCCTGCTTGGAAACACCGAGGCGTTCCTCTCGGCGGCCCATCACCTATTCCTGCCGGCGGTGGTCATCGGCGTCTACTCGACGGCGCTCATCTCCCGGATGATGCGCTCCTCGATGCTCGAAGTCATCCGTCAGGACTACATCCGGACCGCGCGGGCGAAAGGGCAGGGCGCGAAGATCACGCTGATGAAACACGGCTTCCGGAACGCGCTGATTCCGGTCGTCACCGTCATCGGCATCCAGTTCGGCACGCTGCTGGGCGGGGCAGTCCTGACCGAAACCGTGTTCGGTATCAACGGGATGGGGCTGACTATCGTCACCGCCATCGGCGTCTCTGACTACCCGGTGGTTCAGGGAACGGTGCTCACCTTCGCCCTGCTGTTCACGCTCGTGAACCTCTTCGTCGATGTCACCTATAGCTATCTCGACCCACGGATTCAACAATGAGTACGGACACCGAGACACGGGGCACGTTGGGACGCCTGCGGGCGTCCCCGTTCCTCGCCGACCTGCTGACGAACCGCCTCGCCGTCGTCGGGCTGACGATTATCCTCAGCATGGCCGCTGTCGCCATCTACGCCCGCATGACCTACGACTTCGGCGCGCTTACGAGCTCGCAGCTCGGCACCGAAATCGCCGACCGCGCGCCGCCCGGCTGGCTCGGTCCCGCTCCGGCGAACCAGCAACTGTTCGGCACGGACGCGGCGGCCCGTGACATCTACAAGCGGAGCCTGTACGGTGCGTGGTTGGCCCTGAAGTTCGGGACGATTACCGTCGGCACCTCGACTACCGTCGGTGTCGGCCTGGGTATCATTGCGGCGTACTACGGCGACGTGACCGACAACGTCATCATGCGAACGATGGACGTGCTGTTGGCGTTCCCGCCACTGTTGCTCGCGCTCGCGCTGGTCGCCATCTTCCCGCGGGACCTCGGGCTCTGGCGGGCCGTGGTGGCGCTCGTGCTGGTGTACACGCCGCGGTTCGCCCGGGTCGTCCGCGGGGCCGCGCTCAAAGTGCTCGAAGACGAGTACGTCGACGCCACAGTTGCGCTTGGCGCGACCGACCCGCGAGTTCTCGTCCGGCACATCCTGCCGAACACGCTCGCGCCGATTACCGTCCAGTCCACGCTGAACTTCGGGCTCGCCATCATCGACCTCGCGGCGCTGTCGTTCCTCGGGTTCGGTGCGCAGGCAGGGACGCCATCGTGGGGCCTGATGCTATCCCGCGGTGTCGAGAACGGCCTCCTGACCGGCGAGTGGTGGCTCTCCTTCTTCCCAGGGCTGTTCCTCGCAATCACCGTGCTCGGGTTCAATCTGCTCGGTGACGGGATGCGGGACGCACTCGATCCGCGGATGCGCGACGCGATTGACTGATGGAACAGAGCGGTGACCCACCCCGACTCCGGCAGTACGTCGCGGTCCGTGCGCGACTGGTGGGGAGCGGACTGGTCGTCGGCCTCCTGCTTGGTAGCCTGGGAATGGCAGGCTGGACGCTCTACACCGGTGATGCGCGGTCGAGTGAAGCGACGGTGTTCGCCCTCGGCGCGCTGGTGTTCGGCTTTGGCCTGCTGGGCTGGTCTGGGTCGATACTCGCCGGCCGCGGCATCGAAGCTATGCAGGAACACATGGACACGCGAAGCAACTGGACCGAACGCGATTCGCGGCGGGCAATGGCCCGGCTCTGTGGCGGTGGTGGCGGGATAATGGTCGGGACGTCAGTCGTCGCGGCGTTACTCTAGCCGCTCGCTGTCCGCACCGCGGACGTTTTCGCCCTGATGATCGTAGAACACGTCCTCTTGAGCAGTGCTGTCGTCGGCTTCCAGCGCGTCGCCGCGCTCGTAGACGACCGTCCCCCGGACCATCGTCCATTCAGGGAACACCGCATCGTGGCCCTCGAACGGCGTCCAGTCGCATTTCGAGTGGAGCGCCGCACCGCTGATCTCACTCGTCTCGGTCGTGTCCACGAGCACGAGGTCGGCGTCCTTGCCGGCTTCGATGGCACCCTTCTGTGGGATGTCGAACACGTCGGCCGGGTTGCGTGCAGTGAGGTCCCGAACACGCTCGTAGGTGAGCCCGCTGTCCGGGTCACGAGCTTCAGCCAGTAGGAGCGGGAGGACCGTCTCGACACCGGGGACGCCCGACGGCGCGTCCCAAATGCCGGCGTCTTTCTCCTCGCGGGTGTGTGGCGCGTGGTCCGTCGCGATCATATCGACGGTGCCGTCCACGACGCGCTCGTAGAGCTTTTGACGGCGTTTTTCGCGGCGCAGAGGCGGGTTCATCCGCCCGAACGTGCCCAGCTCCGAGAGGTCGCGCCGAGAGAGCAACAGGTGATGTGGCGTCACCTCGGTCGTCATCCCGGCCTCGCTGGCAATGTCAACACCCTCCGGGGTGGACGTGTGCGCGATGTGTATCGTCGCATCGTGTTTCTGCGCGACTTCGCAGGCCCGCTCGACGGCTTTCTCTTCGGCCTTTGCAGTCCGGAACGCGCTCCAGGCATCCGCGTCGTCGCGGGCCTTGGCGTCGTCGTTGAAGTAATCGGCGTCCTCAGCGTGGACGGTGACCGGCACGTCGTTGTCGGTGGCAGCTTCCAGTGCGTCTGCGAACAGGTCGGCCTCGATACCCATGTCACCGGTCGAGTCCGCGAGGAACACTTCGCCGAGTGCGAACAGCCGACGGCGCAGGAGGACGTTCGGAATCCAGTCGGCCGTGACGCCGCCGTTGATACCCCAGTCGACGACAGAGTCGGCAGCGAACTCGGCTTTTTGATCGAACGACTCGCCGTCGATGGTTGGCGGGTCGGTGTTTGGCTGGTCGACGACAGCCGTAACGCCACCGGCCGCCGCGGACCGGGACCCGCTCTCCCACGTCTCCTTGTGGGGGTAGCCGGGCTGGCGGAAGTGGACATGAACGTCAATCATTCCCGGGAACAACCGCTTGCCGGTCGCTTCGATAACGTGCTGGTCGGACGCGTCGAGGTCGCGGCCGACCTCGGCGATGGACTCGCCACGAACCCGGACATCCCGCTGGCGGCCGTCCGGCAGCGTCGCGTTACGGATGAGCATACGCCCAGTCGGCCGGGCGCGCCCCTAAGTCTCTCGGATAGCGCTCACCGACACGTCGCGGCCGTCAGCCAGCGACCGCTCCAGCGCCGCGATGACCTGTTCAGGGTCGTCGGTCCCCCCAGCGTTGGCGACGCTCCCGACGCTCTGTGGGTCGAACGGGACATCGAGTGACTCGTAGATGGGAGCCAGCACCTCAGCGATAGCCTCGTGGTCTCGAACGACGACGATGCCGCCGATAACAGCGACGGACTGGCGGACACGCTGGGCGAGCCCCGAGATTTTCCCGTCGGCCTGAATCGAGTGGCTCCCCGGACAGAACGCGGCGTCCGGTTCCCCGGTCCAGGCGGTGATGCCGCAGTCCTCAAGTGCGCGCTGCACAGCAGTTTTAGCCCACTCGTAGCGGTCATCAATAGTTCCTCGCGGGTCCTCGGTCGGGACGGCGAGGGAGAACGAGACAGTCGACCCGGTGTAGGCGACGGCGCGACCTCCCACGGCGCGCTCGATGACAGTGTACCCCCGGTCGCGAGCGGCCCGGCACGCCCGGTCATAGCCGTCGCTGTTCGCGTCACGGCGGCCGAACGCGACCTGTCTGTGCGGTCGCCAGACTCGCAGGGCTGGCTCGCGGTCTTCGGCGACCGTTTCGGCTATCTCGCGGGTCCGCTCGAAGTCGGTTTCGGGGTCGGTGGCGCGGCCCCGTAGCAGACGCATAACCGAGCGGTACGGTCCCGTCGGATTAAAACAGTCCGCCGGTCCAACAGGTGACCCCGCAGCGGTGGATAGCGAACAGGCGACACATGGCCGTCGCGGCGGGACGTGTCGCACACCCGCTGCCCCCGCCGCGGTCGTCGTCAGCGCACACGAAGCGGTGGCCCCGGGATAGCTCTTGAACCTTCGGACGACAGAGCCATACCGATACACCCCTAATCGCCGTCGATGCCCGTCACGATATCGCGGGATGTGCTTTTCCAGTACTACCGGTTCTCCCTGTACAACTCGCCGTTCGACGCCCACGACGAGGGATGTGCTATCGACCTCTACCCCGACGGCGAACGTGCGCCGTCGCCGGTCGCCGGCGAGGTCGTCGATACGAAGACGGTTCAGGCCCCACCAAAGGCCTACGCGGCCGAGCACGACCACCTCATTTTGATTGATACCGGCGACACTGTGGCGCGGTTACTGCACGTCAACCCGGCCGTCGAACCCGGCGAGACGGTCGCTGTCGGCGATGACCTCGGAGCGCTGGTGCGGGCGGGCTTTTTCGCGCCGTGGGTCCCCAACCACATCCACCTCGGCTTCCGCGACCCTGATGCGAACCCCTACCGGGCGTCGGGGTCGCTGCCGGTCGACGTGGCCGCCGACGTGACGCCGGTGTTCTGGGACGGGACCGGCACCGTCGTTGACGGCGGCGAAACGTGGGCCCGGCTCGACGAACCTGCCCATCCGGCCCCCGGTGACTCCTTCGTCGGCATCGCCAACGATGTTGGCGGCGACGGTTCGGGCGTTCTCGACGGCGGCTTGCCCCACTACTCGGGCGGTGGCCTGCTGGGCGATGATAATGCTGGCGCCGCGGCTCTTGCAGGCCAGCACGTCGGGACAGCCGACGGCCGTACGGTCGCGTGGGACGACGTGGCCGTGCTGGCAAACGGCGAGCCCATAACCGGTATCGCGCTGTTCTGTGGCCGCGAGCGCTTCGGTGCGAAGCTCGTTGGCGAGGACATCGACCTCGCCCGTGGCGACGAAGTCCGAGTAACTATCGAACGGGGCGCGGCCGGTGACGACTCTACGTAGCTATGACTTCCCGTAGCGCTCGGTGTGGGCCTGCTCCGCCTGTTCGTAGGCCAGGTCTTCAGCCATCCGTCAGGCAAACGTGAGGCCGCCTCGGTCAGTCAGTTCGCCGAACAGCCACTCAGCGTGCTCCAGTGCATACTCGCGGTGCTCGTCCTCGATGTAGCCGACGGCGTCCTCGACGAGAACTGGTCGGTAGTCACGGAGGCCAGCGCTAGAGGCAGTGTGGAGCACGCAAACGTTCGCGAGCGTGCCACAGATAGCCAGGTCCTTGACGCCGTGAGCGTCGAGCCATCCCTCCAGTTCCGTCTGGTAGAAGGCGTCGTAGGTGTGCTTGACGACGACCAGATCTTCGTCCTGTGGGTCGAGGTCATCGACGAGTTCGGTCTCCCAGGACCCTTCGACGACGTGTTCGCCCCATCGGTCGAACTCGTCGTAGTAGTGGGTGTCCTCGAACTGGTCGGGCGGATGCACGTCGCGGGTGAATACGACCTTCGCGCCGGCTTCGCGGGCACGGTCGACGAGTTCGGCACAGGGCTCAATGGCTGCTTCGCTGTCCGGTGCATAGAGGCTCCCATCGGGGTGGCAGAAGCCGTTCTGCATATCAACGACAATCAGGGCGGTCTGTGCTGGGTCGAGTTCCATACGGGAACCTTGGCAGGGCGCGACTACGAAAGTTACTCCCACGGTGGGGTCGGCTCAAACAGACGCAGAAATTGTTTCTGGCCGGCGAATGGACTCACGATTAGCGTGTGACTTTTCACTGTGGTAACCTACCGTGAAGGTAGATGCGTCGCCCTTTCGCCCTCGTCATTCTCTGTGCCGTTGCGCTGTTACTTGCGGGCTGTCAGGCACCCAGTGTGTCGCCCGATCAGACGGAGTCACACAATGCCGATCTGACGCCAAGCGAACCCGCGACCGACTACGGGAACAACGACTCCGCCCCGCCAGCGCCTGCGACGGACCAGTTGGGCTACGAGAACGGCTACTGGTACAACGAGTCACTGTCGGTAACAACCGAGGACGGGCTGAACGAGACCGAGCGAGAAGCCGTCGTTGCCCGAACGATGGCCCGCGTCGAGCGAATTCGCGGTCTGGAATTTGAGGAGACAGTGCCGGTTTCTGTCATCTCGCGATCCGAGTACCGTAATAACACGGGCGGCGGCGAGACCGGCGATTCGCTGCGTCGGTTTGACAACGTGAAGTTCGAGGCGCTGTTTTTCATCGGCGAGGACCGCGACTCTATCGCCGTCCAGAACAGCAACCGCGGGGAGAGCGTGCTGGGTTACTACAGCAGCCAGCGCGGTGAAATCGTCATCGTCAGCGACTCCGAGACGCCGACGATAAGCCGGGGGACGCTGGCCCACGAACTTGTCCACGCCCTACAGGACCAGCAGTTCGGCCTCGAAAGTGATGCGCGGACGCGGGATCAGGTGCAGGGTCGGAACGGCGTGGTCGAAGGTGATGCCGTCGCCGTCACCCAGACCTACACTGACCGCTGTGGTGCGGCATGGCGCTGTATCGACAGGCCCGCCCAGAGCGGCGGTGGCGGCGGTGACCGCCACTTTGGCATCAACTTCATGAAGTATTTCCCCTACAGCGACGGCCCTGGCCTGATCGGGAATCTCCGGGACCGCGGCGGCTGGAGCACGGTCAATGACGCCTACGACGACCACCCCGATGGGGCCGTGGAGGTAACGTACCCAGAGCGCTACCCCGGGTGGGAACCCGAGTCAGTCTCGCTTGCGGACCGGTCCAGCGACGACTGGGAACGGGTTAGACCCTCGACCGACCGCGACCGACCCGACTACGCCGTTGTCGGGCCCTCCGCCATCGCCGGGTCGATGGCGTACACCATCGCCGATGACTACAACGAGTCGAGCGTCGTCCAGACGGGGGACGTCATCAACTACGAGGACGGGTCACTGGACAGCGACGACCCGTACAACTACGACCTGCCCGCGACCGACGGCTGGCAGGGCGGCCGGATGCACGTCTACGCCAGCGGTGACGAGACAGCCTACGTCTGGAAAACGACCTGGGCCAGCGAGGCCGATGCCCGCGAGTTCGCCGACGCTTGGGCGGCGGTCATTGCCCACTGGGGCGGCACTCGAACCGCTGAAGGCCACTGGGTCATCGAAGAAGGCAGTCCCTACACCGACGCTGTTTCGGTCAGGGTCGACGGACAGACCGTCACTATCGTGAACGCACCGACAGGCGACGAACTCGACGAGGTCCACGATGCGTAAGGAACTAGTCATCGCCCTGACGGTCGTTCTGGCGGGCTGTACGGTCCCGTCTTTCGGCGGCAGCGACCACCCTGCAACACCGACCGGTGACGATGCCATCGGCTACGAGAGCGGCTACTGGTACGACGACTCGGTGTCGGTGACGACCGGCGACGGCCTGAACGAGACGGAGCGAGAGGCTGTCGTCGCCCGGACGATGGCCCGCGTCGAGCAGGTCCGTGACTTGGAATTCAAAGAGCCAGTCCCGGTTTCGGTCATCTCCCGGGCAGAGTACCAGAACCGCTCGGGGGGCAACAACAGCGGCGGCAGCAGTCGGCCACAGGACCCCTGGAACGACCAGGTGTGGGAAGCGCTCCTGCTCATCGGCGAGGACTCCGGCAGCAGCGACGAAATCGACGACACGCTTTCGACGACAGTGCAGGGCTACTACTCGCCGAGCAAGGACGAAATCGTCATTGTCAGCCCGACGGAGACACCACAGATCGACCGGCGAACGCTCTCACACGAACTCGTTCACGCCCTGCAGGACCAGCACTTCGGGCTGAACGGCTCCGCGGAAACGCAGGACACGCAACTGTCACGGCAGGGCGTCACCGAGGGCGAGGCCAACTATGTTCGCATCCTCTACGAGCGACAGTGTGGTGACGGCTGGGGCTGTATCGCACTCCCGGACCAGACCAGCGACGGGGGAGGCAACGACGGCGGAGACGGCGACAGTCAGGAACCAAGCTACAACGAGGGGCTGTTCACCGTTCTCTACCAGCCGTACGTCACCGGGCCGCGGTTCGTCGACCAGGTGCGCTCTGACGGCGGCTGGGACGCCGTCGACGCCCTCCACGACGACTTCCCCGACAGCACCGAGCAGGTGCTCCACCCTGAGAAGTATCCCGACGAAGAGCCCGTGAACGTCAGCGTCGCGGACCGCTCATCCGACGAGTGGAGCCGCTTCGACCACGATCCGGTCGGCGACACGGTCGGGGAAACGTCGATCTACGCGATGATGTACCACAACGGCCAGACGGAGGGCGACCGCTACAGCTACGAGAGCGAGATCTCGGCGGGCTGGGGCGGTGATCTCGTCGTGCCCTACCGCAACGGCTCCGGCGGCTACGGGTACGTCTGGGAGACCCGCTGGGATACTGAGGAGGACGCCAGCGAGTTCGCACAGGCGTATCGGGCGGCGCTGACCGAGGAACACGACGCCAGCCAGCCCCGGAGTAACGTCTACGTCGTCCCCGAGGAATCACAGTTCAACGACGCCTTCCGCGTCGTCCGGTCCGGCAAGACCGTCCGCATCGTCAACGGCCCGACAGTGAACAATCTCGACGAGATTCACCAGCCAGCAGGCTGAATGCGGCGCGTCAGCGGGCGAGCACCGGATAGCCGAGCGTGCGACAGTACGCGAAGCGGCCGAATCCGATGACAGTGACAGTAATGCGGGCCGCGACCAAAGCATAGCCGACCGCGGACGTCCGGCAGTAGTTCCGAGGACCGACTTTCTCGAAAGTAAGCCAGTCACTAAGGAAAATGTTATTTAAATATTATTATTGTCACGGCTGAGAATAGATTGATGAATAGAAAATCAACGAGGACACGGAGTGGCGAACGAAGCGTCAGTGCTACTGTCGTGTCGGCTGTCGCGGATTACAAGGGAGTGAACGAGTTTGCGCTGGACCGGGCACTGTACAACGTCATTGATCCAGACGCTCTCGACAATCTATTCAAGCAGAGCAGGGGAGTTGTTCGGTTCGACTACTTGGATTGCATAGTCGCTGTCAATCAGGACGGGGTCGTGACCGTTTCCAGCGAAGGCGACTGCGGATAGACACACTCGGCGGCTATCTGTGGAACCGTAGAAAGCGGCTTCCATCCTCCGGAGACGGCGGCACCCTGAGAGCGGCACCCCACGCGTACCAATCGGACCGCTTTTTCAGTCCCCCGGTCGTACGGACAGCTAATGACCGAGGAGTTCGACGTCGTCTCGCCAGAGGCGATTCGCGAGGGGCGGGCGACCGACGCCTACTTTGACCGGACGATGGAGGCGCTGGAACACGCAGGCAAGAACCCGGACGTGGTCGCCGAAGTGACGGCAAATCAGTTCGCGACGGGCCAGTGGAAGCTGCTGGCGGGGCTGAAAGACGCCGCCAAGTTGCTCGAAGGACGGAGCGTCGACGTTGACGCGCTCCCCGAAGGACAACTGTTCGACGGCGGCCCAGTGATGCGCATCGAGGGGGCGTACCGGGAGTTCTGCCGGCTGGAGACCGCGCTCCTTGGCTTTCTCTCACACTCGACCGGTATCGCAACGCGGGCACTGGAGGCCCGTCACGCCGCGCCCGAGTCGACGGTGCTCTCCTTTGGTTCGCGCCACGTCCACCCATCGATCAGTGCGATGGTCGAGCGGTCAGCGCTGTTGGGCGGTCTCGACGGCATCTCGAACGTCGCTGCGGGCGAGGTCATCGACCGGGACGCTGGTGGGACGATGCCCCACGCGCTCATGATCTGTTTCGGCCGCGGTAATCAGGAACAGGCGTGGCAGGCGTTCGACGCCGCCGTCCCCGAAGAGACGCCCCGCGTCGCGCTGACGGACACCTACAGCGACGAGACCGACGAAGCGCTCCGCGCAGCGGAAGCCGTCGATGACCTCACAGGCGTTCGACTGGACACGACCGGCTCCCGCCGTGGGGACTTCCGCCACATCGTTCGAGAGGTACGCTGGACGCTGGACGCCTACGGCCACGAGGACGTGGACCTGTTCCTCTCGGGCGGTATCACCCCGACAACCCTGCGAGAGCTTCGGGATGTGGCCGACGGCTTCGGCGTCGGGGGGTACGTCGCCAACGCCGACCCGCTGGATTTCGCGCTGGATATTGTCCAACTGGACGGCGAACCGGCCGCCAAGCGGGGGAAACTCACTGGGACGAAGTCGGTGTACCGAACCGCCGACGGCGGCCATCACATCGGTCTGGCCGACCGCGACGGGCCGGCGGACGCCGAGTCGCTACTGGAACCACTGATTCGTGATGGGGAAATCGTCAGGGAGTTCGACCTCAACGGAGCCATCGACCGCGCGGCGGCGGACGCCGAACGAGTCGGCTACGAAGGCGTGACCGTGGCCGAGTAACGGGCGTTAAGTCTCCGGGCCGCGAACACGCGGTATGGTCGACCGCATCATGAAGGTCAACGCGTACACGACCTTCGACCTGCTCGACGGTGAGGTAGAAGGCCACGGCTTCGAGGAGGAGGCTCTGGCTGTCCTGAACGTGACCGCGCCGCGAAAGAACCCGGACCACGTCGAACTCCAACTGGAGATGGACAACACCGACCTCGACGCGGTGAAGCCACACGCGGACTCGGTGACGCTCTCGGCGGCACAGGCCCGCGAACTGGCTGCCGAGCTGGAGGAGTACGCGGAGAAGGTCGAGACCGCACAGTCTGAGTAATCTGTCCCGCTCAGCGTCATGTATCGCGACGGTTCGATAATTCTATGGTGTGAAGACACATACCACGAAATATGTCAACCGAGACGCCCGGTAATCCAGCCGCACGGGAACTGGGCTATTGCCCGTGCTGTGGCTACCAGACGCTCCCGGAGGGCCGACCCGGGTCATACGAGGTGTGTTCGGTGTGTCACTGGCTCGATGACCCGATCCAGTTCGGCGACGCGGAGTTCGTCAGCGATACGAACCACGTGTCACTGACGGAAGCACGCGAGAACTTCCGCGAGCACGGGGCGTGCTCCCCTGATGAGGCCGGGGATTGCGAGGAGCCGACAGGCCTTGACCGCGACCCGAACTGGCCCTACGAAGAGTGACGGCAGTTCAGGCTGCAAGCGCGATATCTAGATACAGCATAACGATGACGCCGGCCATCAGCCCGAGCGTCGCAACGCGCTCGTAGCCGCGCTGGTGCGTCTCGGGGATTATTTCGTCAGAAATCACGAACAGCATCGCGCCCGCCGCAAAGCCCATCGCATAGGGCAGGAGCGGTTCGATGGTCACGACGGCAACGGCGCCGAGCACCGCCAGCGGGATTTCCACGACGCCCGAGCGAATCCCAGAAAAGACGGCGTAGAGCCGACGGTCCAGACCCGCGTTGATTGCCGCAACGGAGACGGCCAGCCCCTCGGGAATGTTCTGAATGCCGATAGCAAGCATCAACGAGAGCGCGCTGCCGATCTGGAGCGGGTCGCCGGCGGCCGCGCCGAAGCCGACCCCAACGGCCAGCCCCTCAGGGATGTTGTGGAGCGTGATCGCGAGGATGAACAGGACGACGCCCGCCAGTTTCGACTCGTCAACCGAGAGGTCCTGGCTGGGGTTGGCCGCATCCGACCGGCGGCTTCCGGTCAGGAGGTAGTGGGCGTGCGGGACGAGGCCGTCCGCGCGGTCGAGGAACAGCGCCCCCAGTGCGACACCGACGAGCGTCGGAATCGGATTTCCGCCCGAGTACTCCTCGATGCCGGGGATGATGAGGCTCGTGAACGCGGCGGCCAGCATCACGCCGGCAGCGAACCCGAGCGCCGTGTCCAGCGCCCGCTCCGAGGGGTCACGCCAGACCAGCACGAGCGACGCACCAAAGAGGTTCATCGTCGCGATGATGACCCCGCCAACGAGGCCGTTTATGAGCGGGTCGGTGCCGACGAGGTCGACAAACAGTTCGACGAACCCGGTTTGCATTGTCGAGTAGTGTACGTCGGCCCCTCTTGGGTGTACCGGCAGTCAGGAACGGTCGTCTCTGTTTCAGTGGCAATCCCCGCAACGAATACGGACAGCCGACCGACAAGCGTGCGACGCCGGAAAGTCCTAGTTCGCTTAGGTCGTCCAGCCGGCTTCAGGTAGGGCCTTCTGGCTGGTAGGGACCGTATTCGAGCGATTAAACGCTGTATTAGAACGGTTCCGGCGAGTCGACGAGCCGTCGCATCTCCATCGCGCTGGAGAAGTCGTCCCGAGAGACCACACGGGTTCCCTCAGGCCCGTCGACGAAGGCGGCGGAAGCCCGGGCAGTGTCGAGTTCGACGAGCACATCGAAAGCAGCCATCGCTGCAGGGAATCGCGGCAGATCCGCCTCCATCAGGTCGGCAACGGTGTCCGCTTCGCGTTCGGCCTTGGAGAGTTCCCTGAAATCGTCGACGGTGACGACGCCGACTACGTCACCACCGCGTGTGACTGCGAACTCCGTCCGGCGGTCGGCGAACATCCGGTCGACAAGGTCCTCAACGCTGGCGTTGGCCTCGATAGTCGCATCGAGTGGGCTGGCCACGTCATCGACACTTAGCCCGTCAAGCAGCGCTGCCAGCGCGACGGTACGGGATTCACTCGACGCAGCCCCGTAGACAAACAGCGCGAGTAGCAGCAACAACGGGCTGAACGAGAGGACGCCGACGACAGCGAACAGCACAGCGAACCCGGTCCCGATCCGAGCGGCGATGCGGGTCGCCGTCGCGTAGGGCCGCGTTCGCGCGAGTAGCGCCCGGAGCACGCGGCCCCCGTCCATAGGGAACGCCGGCAGCATATTGAACACGGCGAGAAAGATATTCGTGACGGCCAGCCAGCCGATAACGAACAGCGTCACCTGCGCGCTCGCTGGCAGGGCAAACAGTGCGGCGTAGCAGGCGAGCCCGGTTAGAATACTCACAGCAGGGCCGGCCAGCGCGATGACGAGCTCCCGGTTCCACTCTTTTGGCATGGCTTCGAGGCTGGCGAGGCCGCCGAGAATCCAGAGCGTGATTGCCTCCACTCGGAGTCCATAGCGCATCGCCGCCCAGGCGTGGCCCAGTTCGTGGAGGGCGACGCTTGCGAACAGGCCAACGGCCGCGGCGGTCCCGATAAGCCACGGCGTCTGGCCCGCGGTCAGCACTGTAAGGTCAAGCGTCACGCCGGAGAGGACGCTCACGATACCAGCGTACACCGATATCTGAGCCCCGCTGCCGATAATCCAGGCCAGCACCGGCAGGAAAATCAACAGCGAGACGTTGACCCGTATCGGAATCCCCCAGATCGTCGTGATGTGGAAGTTTCGCACGTGACGCCCAACGAACAGTGGCCGGGTATAGCTTCTGCCGGGGCGACGCCGACGAGTAGCGGCCTTATTCAGGGTGTAGCGTGAACGGATATCTAATGACAGTTCGACACGACGGGCTGACCGTCGACTGGCTGGGGTACGCGACGCTCCGGTTCGCCGGCGACGACACGGTGGTGTACGTCGACCCGGGCCGGTACGGCGTGCTCACCGGCGAGTGGGAGCCCCACACGGACGGTATCGGCCATCCGCCAAGCAGCGACTATCGGCCGGAAGACGGCGACATTGTCTGTGTGACCCACGTCCACCACTACGACCCGGACGGTATCGAGCGCGTCGCGAGCGAGGACGCGACCATCGTTGCCTACGAGAGTATCGACGAACGCGTCGGCGACCGGGACCTTCCACCGCTGTCCTCGCTGCCCTACGACGTTGTCGAGGTCGGGATGAAATCACAGACCACGGTCGAGGACGTGCCGATCTGGTCGACACCGGCGTACAACGAGCCAGACGGCCGGCATACGCTACCCGATGGTACACCGTACCACCCCGAAGGTTTCGGCTGTGGCTTCATGATTGCCGTCGAGGGCACCAGAGTGTTCTATCCCGGCGATTCGGACGTCCTTCCGGGCCATCGGACCCTTGAGGTATCGCTACTGTGTCCGCCAATCGGCCCGCGGGCGACGATGGACCGCCACGAGGCCGCCTCGCTGGCCGCGACCATCGACCCGGACCTCGTGATGCCGGTCCACTACAACACCTTCTCTAATCTTGAAGCCGACTCCCGTGAGTTCGCCGCTGACGTGGCCGAAGCCGGCGTCCCGGTTGTGCTAGACGAGCAGTGACCGAGCGCCCACCAGTCTCGGATATCACCGGCGCTCGGTCCATTCGCTCCGGTCCCGGTGGGCGTCAGCTATCCCACCGATTTCGTCAGTCTCCAGCACGCCACGCTCGGTGACGACCGTCACTGCCGACGCCGGCGTTATGTCGAAGGTGGGATTCGACACCGCGATGTCGGCGGCGCCGGCGTACACCTCCTGAGCGTCACGTTCCTCCCTGTCCCACGCAGCGCGTGGTGTAATCTTGTCCGTCGCACACACCGCGTAGCAGTCCACGTCCGCGGCGGCCGCCGACAGTGCTGCCGAACGGGTCCCGACTTTGTTGACCACGCAACCGTCCGGCAGGACGCGGTCGGCCCCGACGACGAGCGTGTCGGTGCTCCACGCGTCCAGTTCGTGGCCAAAGGCCGCGTCGGTGGTCAGCGTCACCGCGGTGCTCTCAGCAAGCGTTTCGGCGACGCCGACGCCTTCACCGCCGGGCCGTGACTCGGCGACGAGCACAGCCTCGGGAGCAGCGGCGGCGGCCACTGCACGGACTGTCCCGGACCGAGACAGCGTTGCGATACGGTCGCCGACATGTTCGGCGGCGACGGCCGCGGCAACCCGGTCTGCGGTCACCGCGTGGTTCAGCGCCTCGGTCGCGGCCCGCTCAACAGCCGCCGGCGATTCGTCAGTGACGGCAGCCATCGCCCGGTCGAGGCGGTTCGCGATGACGACCATCGATGGGCGGGCCTCCCGGATTTCAGCGGCGAGGGCGGCAAGCGCCTCCCAGTCGTCGCCGTCCCGCTCGGCCGTCTCCAGGTCGTCGCTCCGTCCGGCGTCAGCCAAGGCAGCCTCGTCGCGCAGCACCTCCAACGCCCGGAGCGACAGCCACGCCGAGCCGTGGGTCCGGTCCTCGCGAACGGCCGCCACTCGCGGGCGAATGCGGTCCCAGGAGGTCCACAGTCGCGGGACCGTCTCACGAGTCAATATTTCCGGCGGGTGGACCCACGCGGTCTCGGTCGACTCCTCGTTCGTCTCGGCCGTGCGGGCCTCGCAGTCGAACAAAAACGGGTGGACCTGCCAGCGAACCCCATGGTCGGTGTCAGCGACCTGAAACGAGTCGCCCTGCCGGACGAGCGTCACCGCGTCGGCCAGCCCGGTTTCCTCGTCAACTTCGGCCCGCGCGGCCGTTTCCGGGTCCCGGTCCCGGCCGGCGTCGTCGGCGACGTGTCCCGCGACCCCGCTCCACTGGCCCCGATACGAGCCGACCGCATCGCTCCGGCGCAACAGCAACACTTCGCCCTCGCTACGCAGGAAGCACGTCACGACGGGGCGTGTCTCCATACGAGACGGAACGACCGGCCGGGGCAAGAAAGTCCGGGCCAGTGGGGCCGCAGTCGAGGCGGGGACGTTGAAGGAACTACATCGCGTCGAGTAAGCGGTCGATGTCGTCGGCCGTATTGAACGCGTGGACGGACGCCCGGAGCGCATCAGGGTTAGGGAGTGACCTGATGATGATACCTTCAGCCGCGAGTCGCTCAACGGTCGCCTCGGGGTCGTCGGCGGTGAACGTCACAAGTCCCGACTCGTAGTCGCGGGGGCTCAGCAGTCGGTCGCCGAGGCCGTCCTTGAGCCGGTCGGTCAGCCGCTCGACACGGGGCTGAATTGTATCGAATCCGATGGCTTCGACCGTCTCAATGGCGTTCGCGAGCGCGACGTAGGGGACCGGTGAGGTGGTTCCGACCTCGAAGCGGCGCGCGCCCTCGTGATACTTGTATCCGTCCGCACCGGGGTTTTCGACGCTCCGGTAACCAATACGAGTCTGGCGCAGTCGGTCGTACGCGTCCGGGTCGACATAGAGGAACCCGCCACCCCAGACGCCCAGTAGCCACTTGTGGCCCGCCGCGGCCACGAAGTCCGCGCCCCATTCGGTCACGTCGACGGGGTGTTGCCCAACAGACTGGACAGCATCGACGAGCACCTGTGCGCCGGCGTCGTGGGCTACCGCAACGACATCCGCAATCGGGAGTCTGGTCCCGTGGGTCCAGGAGATCGAACTCAGCGCCACCAGTCTGGCGTCGGCCACAGCGTCTTTTACCTCCGCCATGTTGAGCCGACCGCCGTCTGTTTCCAGCACCCGGACCTCGATATCGTGGGTGTCGGCCAGCCGGTCCCAGGGGAGTGTGCCAGCCGGGTGTTCGAGGTCAGTCCGGACCACCACATCACCGGGCTGCCAGTCGATGGCCCCGGCGACCATGTTGACCCCGTCTGCGGTACTGCGAGTCAAGGCGACGTTGGCGGCGTCAGTCCCGATATGGCTGGCGACGACCTCGCGAGCCGCCGCGATAGCGTCCCACGCAACCGTATAGGGCCCTTCATCGGCGGGTGCGTCGAAGGCGTGGCGTTCGAGAAACGCCGTCGCAGCGTCGACCACGGGGCGCGGCGTCGGCCCGCTTGCCCCCGTGTTGAAGTACGTACACCGTTCGAGTGCCGGAATCGACGCTCGGAGCTCGACTGGGTCCATGTCCGTTCCGATGGTCCCCGACGCCTTCAGCCCTGTGTGACCCAGCAGGCGGATTCGACGGCGGATTCCCGAGACGACAGCACGGTTCTATTTCTATGGCCGACTATTGGACTGAATTGCCTATCTTGTTGTGTTTCGCAATCTTTCTCGGTTGTTTGAATATCTACGAGCCATTGCAGATGCTCGATGTAGTCAGATAGAGCCAGAGTGGCGACTCAGTCCTGCTGACACTCGCAGCCGCCCTGCTCGAAGAACTCCGCAACGGCGTACTGGCTACCGCACGACTGGCACAGCACCTGTGCGTCCAGAAATACCTCGAAGTCCGCAATGTCGATGCGACCCGTGTCGCGTAGTTTCTCGATGCGCTGGTCGGTGACCGATAGCGTTCGGGTCAGGAGTCGCTGAATGCTTTCCAGATCCTTTTCGATCTTCTCGTCGTCGGACAACCCCTGATACTCCGCGCCGCGCCATTCCTTCAGATACGACCGGATGGCCTGATAGGTGATGAAGTCAGTTTCGAGACTGTCGACGTCGACGCCGTTGCGTTCGAGTCGGTTGACGGTGTCAGTCCGAACGCCTGTGCTGATGTCGTCACCGGTGAGATTCTCGTAGGTCGATTCCACGTCGCTTTCAAGCGCGCTCAGGCCCGCATCGACCAGTTCGCGTTCGAGGAGGCGCTTGTTGAAAAACTCGGCAAGGTCACGAAGACTCATACGCTCTTCACCGTCACCCGTCCAGCGCGCCTCCATCTCCGCACCGAGTCCATCAAGTTCGTACTCGTCGATGAGTCGAGCGACTTTGCTCGACGGCCGGCCGTCTGTCGTATTCGCCATCTGTTGTTCCCACGTACGGTAACCGGAACTAAAAGACTACGGGGTTAGATCGAGGTGATGCGGTTGAAGTCGTCGTCAAGCGCCTGCGCGTCCTCCGGCAGGAGGGCGACGACAAGATGCTCGGCGTAGTCGGCGAAGTACTCGACGAGTTCGGCGATCCGCGCTGAGTCGATGGCTTCCAGTGAGTCAAGCAGCATGAACGGAACGCTCTCGTGGAGGTCGTGCACCAGATAGCCCGCGAGGGCGAAAATGAGGCCGGTCACCTCGCGCTCGCTCTCGCTGAGATGCTCGATGGTGTCCTCGTAAGCCGCGCCGTTCTCGGTGGTCCGGACGATGTGGAGTTCAAACACCGTTCGGTCGACCTTCTGGCGCCCCTCACGGACGGTCTGCTCAACGCGTTCGATCCAGATGCGCTCGAGGTTCTCGTACTCAAGGATCCCGAGGATAGCGTCCATGTGCTCGTTGAACTCGTCGACAGCGTTGGCCTCGATCTGGTCTATTTTCGTCCGCTTGTCGGTGAGTTCCTCGACAAGAGCGTCGCGTTCGTCGCGGAGGTCGTCGGCCCGGTTGACCAGTTCCTCAATCTCCTCGATTTCGGCCGACACGTCGTCAAGGTCGGACTCCAGGCTGTCGATCTCAAACTCGAGCTGGTTTGCCTCCCGGTGCAGCGAGAGAATTTCGTCGAAGTCCTCGGATTCGAGATTGTCGACCTCGTCTTCCAGCGACTCGACATCCTCCGTCAGTTCCTCGCGTCGGTCCTTCAGCGAAGTGATCTGCTCGTCACGGCGTTCGATCTCCGTTTCCGTCTCCTGGATCTTCCGCTCGACGTCCTCGCGACGGCGCTGCTTCTTTTCGGCCTCGCGCTGGTCGGTCTTGAGGTCGTCGAGTTCCGACTTGATGTCGTTGAGGTCCTCGACCTTCTGCCGGCGGAGGTCCTGCAGGCGGTCGACGGTGTCTTCGATCTGCTCGCGGTCAACCGTCGAGCCACACGTCCAGCACACGACGGATTCCTCGTCTTCGCCTTCGAGAAGTTGTTCTGTCACCGCGCCGTCGGAGCCCTCGGGCGCGTCTTCGAGCGACTGGATGACATCGTAGTCTTCCTCTTCGAGCCGTTCCTCGTTGTACTGGATGAGGCTCTGGAGGTCGGATATCTCGCTGTTCAGCCGCTGGCGCTGGTCGCGCAGGCTTGCGATCTCGTCTTCGAGGTGCTGCTGGTCGCCCATCGGCGTCTCCGGCAGGTCATCCAGTTCGTCTTCGAGGTCGGACCGTTCGCGTTTCAGCGAGGAGATGCTCTCTTCCTGTGCCTCGATATCACGCCGGACAGATTCGAGATCCGACCGCGTCGAGCGGAGTTCGTCAAGCTTCTCTTCGAGGACATCCTGTTCCTGACGGCTCTCCTCGATATCTCGACTGCTGTTGTCGATCTCTTCTTCCCGCTCGGCCAGTTCCTCGCGTTTCTCTTCGATCTGCTCGCGGAGTTCGGTCCGGCGCTGTTCGAGATCCGGAAGGTCGCGCTGACGGGATTCAACCGTGGCGAGTTCGTCATTGATATCGCCTTTCTCCGCTTCCAGTTGTTCGACTTCCGAACGGATCGCGTCGATATCGACCGGCCGCATGATGATCTCGCGGAGGTCGTCGCCGCGCGCCACGGACCGGCGTGCCTCATTGGTTTCGAGGAGGAACGCGAACAGGTCGGCGACCGCAGGGTCGTCAAGATATCCGTCGCCGTCGAACTGAACAGCGTCCCCCGCTCGCGTGAGCGTCCGTTCGTACACCTCATCCACGTAAGTAAGGGCAACGCTTCCCTCGTCTGCGTCGCCTTTCAGCGTGGCCTGTGTACTCCCCATCGCCGCCATAATAGACTGCAGAAACGACGTCCGATTTGTGGCGTTTTTCCCCGTCAGCACCGTCACACCCGGTGGAATATCGACGGAGGTTTCGTCGATCCCACCGATGTTGGTTACATCGAAATGGGCGATACTAGAGCCTTGCTTTGATTCTGGCATTGTTCTGCCGTAGTCGGAGAGGATATAAAAATAGTTTCATTGCTGGAAACCAAGTTACAGATTGATGTCCCTACTGCGGGCCAATACGTCAGAAGTGGTATTACACAGCAGACAGCGAACGGACCGACAATCGGTTCTGGAATAACACCTGTACCAATATTATTCCGAGCTAGAGCTATTGGCGAAGACAGATAGGCTGTTTCTCCAGTCTTGCTGTTTTGTTGTGTATAGTAATATTTCCCGCTTGTAACCGCTTCCAATATGCCAATCTATAAGTCGGCGTGATTGGAAGCTGGTCGTATGACCCGTTACGAAACGCTGCTTGAGGTCGAACTTGACGAGTGGGACAGTGGGTATGGTGTCTTGCAGATCGTCGACCCGGATGACAGCGACACCGCCGAGTTACGGTTCTGCTACTTCAACGAAAACGGCAAGTTCACCAACCGACCGTTGACACTACGCCCCGACGAAGAGACGCTCGACCGGACCACGCGGATGGTAGAGAACCTCGGCTACGTCGCCCGGACGTTCGACCCGGCAGAGATCCGTGAACTCGTTGAAACACTCGGCGAAGATCGGGTTATCGAACTCGCACAACTCATCGACACCCTTGGCGAAGCGCGGCTGGCGGAGATACTCGGGGAGTAACGATGGCAGACACCCACCCGCTGGTAACGGTCGAAACTATCGTCCTCGTGAGTCTGGGGGGCTTTGCTGGCTCGAACCTCCGGTACTTCGTCGGCCTCTTTTTCCCGGGCTTACAGGGGACGCTGCTGGTCAACGTCTGCGGCAGTTTCGCTCTCGGCGTCCTGGTGTACGAGGGGCTTCAGGTCGGTGCGCTGGCCAGCGAAACGAAGCTAGCCGCGTCAACTGGGTTCATTTCGTCGTTTACCACCTACAGCACGTTCGCGGTAGAGACGGTTCTGACACCCGAGTGGGCGGTCGCGAACGTCGTCGGAAGCTACGCTCTGGGTTTTGCCGGCGTCCTTGTCGGCCGTGAAGTCGTCCGGCTGTTCGCCGGAGGTGGTCAGTAATGGTCGCTCTCGAATCGGCACATCTGGTCGGGGCCGGTGGGGCGCTCGGCGCACTCTGTCGCCACTATCTGGCGGGTGCAATCCAGCGAGAGACGTTTCCGCTCGGGACGCTCACGGTGAATGCCTTCGGGAGCTTCGCTCTGGGACTGTTGACCTTCGCTAGTGTGACCGGTGACGCGGCACTGCTTGTCGGTGTCGGTGCGTGCGGTTCGTTCACGACGTTTTCCTCGTTTTCGGTCGAGACGGTCCGACTGTGGGAGAACGACTACGTGGCCCTCGCCGCGCTCAACGCTGTCGGGAACCTCGCCTGTGCGCTGGTCGGAATCGGGCTTGCCTGGGGCATCGTGCGGATCATCTAATTCCCGCCGCGCTATCGGGTTTCACAATTTCTTGAAGGGGCTTCGTGCGCGCTGTCTGCTGCGAAGTCGCTTGCCCGCGGTGTCTTACCGCCATGGGGTGTCCGCCGTTCGCGGACGGTCACGTGATGGACGGATTCGGTGCCATCGTCGACGACGAGCGCGTCACCGGTTGTTTCTGGTAATCGAGCCGCGAAATCGCCGTCGAGATACGTTGGCTGGGCCGCCTGTAGGGCGTTGATGTCCGCCATGCTCGTCAGTCGGTGGGCGACGAGCAGGTCAGTCTGGGAGACGGTCGTCGCTGGCACCGCGCTGGGTCGCTGTGTCGCCAGCACACAACTTACCCCGGGCTGGCGGCCCCGAGTGACAAGTCGCCGGAGCGGACGCCGGGCGACGCCGTCAGTGAACACGTGGGCCTCGTCGACCAACAGCCACGGCAGTCGGCTTGTCTGTTCAGCTATCCGAGCATCGTACAGCGCAGTCGCGACAGCGGCGAGGATCGCGCCGGCTGGTCGGGAAGCGAGTCCCGACATATCGAGCACAGTCAGGCTATCGCTGCACAGCGTTTGCATCTCGATACCCGTATCATCGAAGATGTCCCATGACGCGGCGAGCGCGAGATAGTTCGCCGCCGCGCGGACGGTGCTCGCCGCTGCATCCGCATCGGCTACCCACGAGCGCATCCCGTCGAGGGTCGCACACTCGCTCGCCGCCCGCCACACAAGCGCTCCCGCGCCCTGTTCCGGGTCGAGGCCGAGCACCGTACACCACTGGCGCGGGTCGAGTGCGTCCGCACGAACGCTTGGATGTACGACCATCGCAGACACGTCTGCAGTTTCAAGCGGCGTGAACGCCCCCATCGGGTCGACGGCGACTGGGGCGACCCCTGCAGCAGCAATCAGTCCCTCGGCGAGGACGCCAAGCGTGTACGTCTTCCCTGACCCGCGTTTGCCGACGACGAGGCCGACGTGTGGCCGGTCAACATCGATATCGACCGCAGCGCCGCGGCTCCCGTCGCGGGCCCGATAGTGACCCAGCCGCGTCGTTGGCCCCGTTGCTGCCTCACGTCCGATAACGACCATGCCGCCGGTTGGCCCGTTCCAGCACTTGAACGTTCGTCCGAGGGTTCAAATACGAGTTCGGAGCCACGCCTGTCCATGTCAGATTCGCTGTGGCGCGACGAACGTGCCATCGAGGGGCTACCGATTCGTCTCGTTATCGCGCTGGTGGTCGGTGTCGCCTGCCTCTCCGTGATGATGAGCACCATCTCCGGGATCGAGACGCTGCAAGTAACCGAGGTCGATGTGGAACCCCACCCAGAGGTGACGAATCCGGGGACGCAGGACGTAGTTGTCACCGTCGTCGACTCAAAAGGGTCGCCCGTGTCCGGTGCAACAGTGGTCGCCAAAAGTGGGACAGCAACGCTCTCGTCGGTCACGACCGGTGAGACCGGTAGTGCGGGGAACGTGACCCTCTCACTGTCGCCGTCGCTTGGGCCGAACCAACAGGACGGCACCGTCACTTTCGAAGTGAAACCACCGGCAGGGAGTAACTACGAAGACGCTCGCTCGAACACCGACCTGCTCGTCGTCGAGTCGCCCTAGCCGTCCCAGTCAATCCATTCCTGCTCCCAGCCGGCGCGGGACTGGGCGGCCCGGCGGGCACGCTCGCGGTCTTCACGGTGAGTCCGGTTGCGCTCGACGGTATCAGCCTGTTCGCCCTCGACGAGCATCGGCTGGAACGCGACAGTGCCGTGTCGCTTGACCGAGCCATCGGCCTCCACGACGGCCAGTGACTGCTCGCCGGTGCCAAGCGGCATCACGAGGCGGCCGTCGTCGGTTAGTTGCTGGAGGAGCGCTCGGGGTGGGTCGATTGCGGCGGCTTCCAAGAGAATGCGGTCGTACGGTGCGTACTCCGGGAGTCCGTCAGCCCCGTCACGACGGTCCACGAGGACGGCATCATAGCCTGCTTCTGCCAGATTCTGGCGCGCTTCGATGACGAGGCGGCGCGTGATATCTATCGCATGAACGTTCGCTGCGCCGACCTGTTCTGCCAGCACGGCGGCCGTGTAGCCGACGCCGGCACCGACCACGAGCACATCGTCGTCTTCCTCGGGTGACAGGGTTTCGAGCACCCGGCCGGCGGTACTGGGCGAAAGAACGCGCGTGCCGAGGCGTTCAAATGGGCGGTCGGAGTAAGCCTGTTGCTCGCCGACGAACGCCTCTCTGGGGACGGCACGCATCGCTGTCGACAGCCACGCGCTCCGGACGACACCCTTACTCTCGTGTTGGAGGCTGTCGACCATGTCGTCCCGCAGTACCGCCGGATCCATATTAGTGTATTCGGCCGGAGCTATATCAATGGCGCGACAACGGCCGTGTCTGTCGAAAACCCTACTGCAACGGGACGAACCGGACGCTGCCGTGATCCTCTTTTTCGAGCGTGCCGCCAGCCTGTTTCTTCGCTCGGATGAGTCGCTGTTGGCTGTCGCCGATCGGAGCCAGCAGGACGCCACCATCGTGGGTCTGCTCGACGAGCGGGGCGGGGAAATCCGCCGCGGCACAGGTCAGATACGTCCGGTCGTAGGGCGCGTGTTCTGGCCACCCCTGCTTGCCGTCACCGGCTCGAACAGAAACGCTGCTGTATCCGGTCGCTGCTAGTGTCTCGCGTGCCTCGTCTGCCAGCGTCGCGTGGTACTCCACGCTGAAGACGTTCTCTGGGCCGACCAGTTCATACTGTCGGCTAAAAATTCTTTAGGATAGAGTGTGACTGTCGAGTATGGCCGCGCTTGACGACGCCACTCTCGACGACCTCCGCGAGGCTCTCGCGGAGGTCGAGGACAAGAAGCCGACACAGCGGCTAATGGCGGTGATTAACTACCTCGAAGAAGACGACGCAACGATGGCAGAAGTAGCTGAGCGGTACGGATACACCGGTCCATGGCTGTCTCGATGGGTTGGGCGGCTCGACCGGCTCGCTGATGAGCCGGTCGAGCAAGTCGTCTATGACGATCCACGTGAAGGCAGAACAGCAGAACTCTCTGGTGAACAATACGACCAGTTCGTTGAGGCTCTCCACGAATCACCCGAAGAAGTTGGACTAGACGCGCCCGCGTGGTCTGTTCCACTAGCCCGTCACTATCTTGCCGAAGAATTCGACGTTGAGTATTGTGAACGCCACGTCCGTCGATTGATGTCCGAGGCCGGGCTGTCCTGGAAGACAGCCCGGCCGGAGTACTACAAATCCGACGAGCGAGCGCAAGAAGCCTGGCAAGAAGGGTTCAAAAAAAGCGCGACAACCTGGACGACGAATACACGATCCTGACCATCGATCAGACGCGTCAGGTGCTCTCGACGCTGATCTATGCGTGGTTTCCCGAAGGAGAGCGCCCGTCACTCCCGGTGACGGGCGCGTGGGACAGCATCAAACTACTCGGTGCAATCAGCGATTCCGGCGAGACGTTCTTTCTACCCTGTGAGGAGAACTTCAACAGCGACACGACGAATCGCTTGCTAGACGCTCTCCAAACCGAATTCGGCGAGAAAATCTGCGTCATCTTGGACAACGCGTCGTATTTTACGGCTAACGCAGTGCAGGAATTCGTCGAAGACACGCCGATCGAACTGTGCTACCTTCCGCGGGGTTCACCGGAGCTGAACCCCGCGGAAGAGTGCTGGCGACAACTCGATCAAGAACTTGGCAACCGTCTGTTCGACACACTCGACGATCTGCGTGATGCTGCGCTCACTGCACTCGATCGAATTGAAGTTCCAGATGTCTTCACGTATTTATGTCCGTGAGTATCAGCAGTCACCGCGGCGTGGTAGCCACAGCCCGTGCCGATCTCCAGTACCTGATCTCCGGGAGACAGGTCGAGTAACTCGGACATAATTGCGACCATGTGCGGCGCAGAAATCGTCTGGCCCGACCCGATCGGGAGCGGACGGTCGGCGTAGGCATCGTGTCGCTTGTCGTCCGGAACGAACTGATGGCGTGGAACCGACGCTACCGCCGCGAGAACATCCTCGTCGGCGACCCGTTCTCGCAGACGGTCGGACAGCCGCGACCGCTGCCGGTCCCAGTCGGCCATCCTACCAGGCCGACCACGCCGTGGTCGACTCGTCCCTGACGTACAGTCGGTTGATATCCTTCGCAATACCCATGTCGCCGTCGTGGTCCATGTTCTCGTGGTCGTAGCCGTGGGCGTCGTCGCGGACGTGAATCCCCTCGACGGTGAACTCCTCCTCGCCGAACTCCTCGGTTTGGCCGACGACGAACTCGTAGTCGCCGGGGACGTGGAGTTTGAAGCTCTCAGTCTCGTCGTGAGTCCCGTCTTTCGGGTGCATCGTAACGTTGACCGAGACGTTTCCGACGGCCCGCGACCAGATGGTCTCGACGTCCTCGGCAGCCGCCTCGTCCTCGCGGCCGTCCGCGGTCTCAAGGCTGGTAATGCGCGCAGTCACAACCGCTTCTTCGGTCTCCAGCAGGAACTCCTCGCCGACGGACAGTTCTTCTTCGGCCGGCACGTCAACCTCGGCGGTGAAGGAGTCCCCGTCCTGTGAGACGACGACACTACGCTGCAGTGTCTCTTCTTCCGGGAGCTGTTCCTTGTGAACGTGGTCACAGTCCGTGCAGCGAACCGTCACGTGGCCGCCCGGCTTCAGCACCTCGTGAACCGTTTCCAGGTCCGGCGAACAGGCCGGACACGGGAGGGCGATGCGGTCGCCCGGTGTAGCGTCTGTCATATACAGCCGTTGACTGTGCTCCCCTAAATGGTCGTCGCCACGGCGCTGCTCGTGGTTCTCACTCGCACAGTCACGCTGTCCTTCTTGTGCCGCCGGACCAAACGCCGAGTATGGCACGCCAACAGAGCCGTGCCGACATCGCAAGCGGTGTCATCATCGGCCTGACAACCATAGCTGGTCTCACAGTCTGGTCGCGCCTCCCCGCTGAAATCGCAATTCACTTCTCCGCGTCGGGCACGCCCGATACCTACGTTTCGAAGCCGGTCGGTGCCGTTCTCATGCCAGTTCTGATGCTTGCAACCCTCCTCGTCCTAAAGGGTGCGTTCCGCTACGACCCGCCAGACGCGCCGCAGGTGGCGGCCACTATCACCGTCGCAACGATGGCGTTCATGGGTGCGGTACACGGGCTTGTGCTTGCGTGGAACCTCAGCTACCCAGTGCCGTTCGACCTCGTCCTCATCGGGTCGCTCGTCTGGACGGTTGTCATGGTCGCGTACGCGTTGAAGACGGAATATGCAGACTGATATTGTCGGTCGGCTGTCAGTCAGCGTCCGCTACTCACGGGTCTTTGCGTTACTGTGGAGTCCGTTCTCGTCGCGTGGCACGATACAACGCGAGGAAGTTCCACTTCCTCGCCGTCCTCACGGCTCCCGTCAGTCGCCGTTCGTCTTCGGGAGGTCTACGAACTCCCCACGTTCGCGGCGTTACCGCTCACTCCACCCGAGGAAGTTTCACTTCCTCTCCATCCGCATACACGGTCGGTTCCGTCAAAATCCCGTCGAGATGAATGGGCGCGTGCACGTCGCCGCCCATCGCGTGGTCGTCGCCGATAGCGATGTGGACCGTGCCACCGGCCTTTTCATCCAGAAGGACGGAACCGACGAGTTCGGTCACGGCGACGTTTGTGCCGATACCGAGCTCGGCGAGATTGTAGGCGTCTCGGCCAACCTCGTCAGCGGCGTCCTCGACCTGTGCGCGAATATCGGGGTCGTCGATGTCCGTGACGTACCCGTCCTCAACCTCGAAGGTGAGTTGCTTCCCGTCGAGTTTGCCGTGGGGGCGCATCGTCCCATCGACGACGAACGTTCCGTCGGCCGTTTCAGGGGCGAGGAACACCTCGCCGGCAGGGAGATTCGACATCTCGCCGGCCTCGTGGACAATGCCGGTGTCCATATGCCACTCACGGGAACCGATACCAAACGTGATGTCGGTCCCCTGGGGGGACGTGACCCGGATCTCCTCGGCGTCGTCGACCTGTGCCAGCACGTCCTCGCAGTGCTGTTCAATGAGGTGGTAGTCGGCGTCTAACCCCATGAGGAACACGCCCTCGCTGATGCCGGGCAGGGTCGCAACGCGAGCGCCGGCCTCGTTGGCGTCGGTCCGGGCCTCGGTGTGGCTCAGGCTCTTGGTCGTCGGCGCGAGCACGACATCGGCGGTTTCCATCGCGCCGGCGACCGGCGCAGGCGGTTCCGAACCGTGTTGCTCGCCCGGCGGGTAGCGCACAAAAACAGAGTCGTCGGTAATCTCTGCGGCGACGCGATACAGCGCCTCGCCGATCGCCTTCCGCTGGTCATCAGTGATGACGGCACATGACTCGTCGGACTGGAGGTTCAGGCACTGTTTGACGGCGGTTTCTGCGGGCGCGCGTAGCGACGAGTTGTCCATACAACTGATTGCGTACTCCGGCTGAATAACTCTTGATAGACTGCCGGCGTATGCCGGCGAAACACGCACCATCTCAGTGTTTTCTGGTAATTCGTGCTAAAAGATCACAATATCCAGAGGTACAACTATCTGAGTTAATTTCTCCATAAATTAATCACAAAGAATATACTCTCCCCGAAGAGATGGACGTGTATGCTCCACGTGGGCATCAACGGCTTCGGCACCATCGGGAAACGCGTCGCTGACGCGGTGCGTGTCCAGCCAGATATGACAGTTGCGGGCGTCGCAAAGCGCTCGCCGAACTTCGAGGCAACTATCGCGGACGACCGCGGCTATGATCTCTACGCCGCGGACGGCCGCGAACCGTTCGATGAAGCCGATCTCGGTACGGCCGGTACGGTCCATGACCTTATCGAGACGAGCGACGTGGTCGTCGACACCACGCCAAGTGGCGTCGGCGCGGCCAACGCGTCGCTATACGCCGAACATGACACGCCGGCCATCTTCCAGGGTGGAGAGGATGCCGATGTGGCAGACGTGAGCTTCAACGCTCGCGCCAACTACGAGAAGGCAGTCGGGGCTGATACGGCCCGCGTCGTGTCATGCAATACAACGGGCCTTTCACGCCTGCTCGCACCGCTTAGGGAATCATACGGCGTTGAAAAATCGCGTGTGACACTGGTACGGCGCGGTGCCGACCCGGGCCAGACCGGTCGTGGCCCGATCAACGACACACTCCCCGACCCCGTCGAAATCCCCTCCCACCACGGTCCCGACGTCCAGACGATTTTTCCCGACCTTGACATCGATACGATGGGCATGAAGGTCCCGACGACGCAGATGCACACCCACAGCGTCAACGTCACGCTGGAAAGCGAACCCACCACAGAGGAGGTCACGGCGCTGCTCGCCGACGAATCGCGGTTGTTCCTCATCCCGGAGACGCTCGGTATCGACGGCGCAGGGAAACTCAAGGAGTACACCCGTGACGCCGGTCGCCCGCGTGGTGACGTGTGGGAGAACTGTATCTGGGCCGAATCCATCACAGTTGAGGGGCGGGACCTCTATCTGTTCCAGGCGATTCACCAGGAAGCCGATGTCGTGCCGGAGAACATCGACGCCGTTCGCGCGCTCTCAGAGCGGACCGCAAGCGCTGAAAAGAGCATCCGCCGGACCGACGAAGCCCTCGGTGTCGGGCGCGGCCTCGTCGAACACGACGGGAGCCCGCAACGCGTCGACAGTCACGCCGACGACTGATTCTCACCCCAGTTCGTGGAATTTGACCTCGCCAGTCTCCGTCGAGAGCGTCGCGACCGAAAACGGCTCGGGCGCCAGCGGAATCGAAATGCCGCCGGGGTTGATTCGGACCGTACCCCCACGCTCCTCGGAACCGCGTTCGTGCGTGTGCCCGTGGAAAACGTAGTCGTAGCTTCCGCACTTGACCAGCGCGTCGACGATTTCCCCGCTAGTTCCGTGATAGACTGCGATTGTGTGCCCGTCGATTGTCAGCTCACCCATCTCGCCGAAGTACGTGCCAAACTCCTTGACGGTGGACTGGACCGCCCACTCGCCGTCGTTGTTGCCGCGCACAGCGTAAAACGACCAGTCGCCGTCGAACGGTGTCACGGAGAACGGCGCAACGAAGTCGCCGCAGTGGACGACAGTCTCACAGCCCGTGTCAGCGAACGTCTCAACTGCGGCTTCGACCTCCGACGCGTTGTCGTGCGTATCCGAGACGATGCCGATTTGCATACCAGCGAGGTTCAGCCGGCAGCGACTTGAACGTATGTCCCTCGGCGCTGGTGCGGACGCAAGTCGTCACGCAGGCGCGATGTTTTTGTTTAGTCACCGCCTACGGCAGCCGATGGCACGGGGACTCATCGGGACAATCGAGCTGATGGTTGCGGTCGTACTCGCTGCGCGGGTCACCCTCCTCGGCGTCGACAACCTCGCTCGCGGCCAAACAGCGATCGGTGCGGTCTTTCTCGGGTTAGCCGCCGCCTTACTGGTTATCGAGTGGGTCGCTCCCTCCCCGACAGATATCCCCGGCGCAATCGCTGGGCGGGCGCGCAGTGCGCTCCCCGGCGGAAACCCACCGGACAGTGGCGACGACGACTAACTCTCGTCGCGCCAGCGGTCCGGATCGTCGGCGGCGAGATACTCCCTGAGCAGCGGCGGGAAGTTCCGGCCCTTGAGATACCGCAGTCCGAAGTCCTCTGCCCAGTTGATGATGCCCTGGTCCTCCGTGACGACGCCGGCGTCCAGTTCCTGTGCGAGAATCAGGAGGTCGAAGTCCTCGCGGGAGTCGAGCACGCCCTGTCGGAGCGTGTCCCGGTACTCGTCGCGCAGGTCCGAGATGACTTTGTCCACTTCGGTCATGTGGTCGTGTTCCTCGACCGTTTCGGCCCGCGACTCCTCGGCCTTCCGGACGGCCTTCTCCGAGACGCGCAGCCCACGGTCGACCCGCTCAGACATCTCGTCGATAAACTCGTAGACGAGGTCCGCCGGAATCCGCACCTCGTGGTGAGCCGGTGACTTCGTGATGACCCATGTGTCGAGTTTCGTCAGCACCTCGTCGCTGATGGCCCGGTCTTCGAGCATTGTCGTCAGTTCCGCCTGTATCGACGGTGGCATGTAACAGGAGATGTTGTGGACCAGTTTCGCCTCCGAGATGAGACCGAGCAGGTCCAGACAGGCCGCCTCCAAGTCCTCGTCGCCGCTCCTGATTTCGGGGGTGAGAAACAGCGACGTATCGAGGACGAACCGTTGTTTGAGCGGGCGGTCGACCATACTAGCGCTACGATAGCCGGCCACTAATGCTCTCTGACAGGTACGGTAGTAACGCTCGCCAGCAGTATTTTAGTGTCATGTCAACAAGAAACACGTATGTCGAGAGACTGGGGGTCGCTGTTCGATATCGACACCGACCCCGAGGACCTGCTGGAACACTTCGATACCGAGTGGTTTCGTGGACAGCGGTATCGACATCTCAGCGACGAGCGTCACGGTGTCGAGCGCGGGACGGCGCTCGTCGGCGACGTGATCGTGCGCGGCTATCCGTCGATGCCGCGTGCGCTCGTCCTCGAACCGGCGATCCGAGAGACGTTCGACGGCCCCGTCGCCATCGAGGAGAAACTCAACGGCTACAACGTCAGAGTTGCACGGATCGACGGCGACCTCCTGGCGTTCACCCGGAGCGGGTTCGTCTGCCCCTACACCACGCGGAAGGTCGAAGCGTTGCTGGACGCCGAGGCGTTTTTCGATGACCACCCGGAGCAGATGTTGTGTGGCGAACTCGTCGGGCCGGCGAATCCCTACACAGACCACGATTACAGCGAGGTCGATGAGGTCGGGTTCTACGTGTTCGGGATCCGCCATCGCGAGACCGGGACACCGATGGGTGTGGAACGGCGACTCGACCGGTGTACGACCTACGGCCTCGACAGCGTCGGCCACTACGGGACGTTCACGCCGACGGCAGCCGTCGACGCTGCCCGCGAACGGATCGACGACCTGAACGCCCGTGGCCGGGAAGGCGTAGTCCTGAAATCGGCCGACGGGGAGACGGCGCTGAAGTACACAACGAGCGCTATCCACCGGGCCGACCTCGAACACGCGTTCGAACTACCCTTCGACTACGGGCGGGACTTCGTTTTCACGCGTGTCATACGGGAAGCTTTTCAGGCGGTCGAACGCGGCGAGTCGCCGGCAGCAGTCCGCGAGCGGGCACGAGAACTCGGCGAGGCCATCCTCGAGCCTGCAGTCGAGACGGTACGGGCGGTTGACGCGGGCGACCCGGTCGGCGAAACGCACACCGTTCGCGGCGACCCGAGAACCATCGACGACCTGTTGTCGTACTTCCACGACCAGGGGCTGGAACTCCACGTCGAGCACGACGAAGCCGACGGTGACCAGCGGGTGGTCACATTTACAAAGATCGCACAGTCAACGCGTGATAAGACGAGGTACTACCTGGAGGGTGGAACAATCGACGAGTAAGGAAATCGGCCGCGTCAGTCAGCCGCGAGGGTCTCGCTGGCGTCGTCAAGCAGTTGCTCGATAGAGCGGTCACTTGGCTCGTTCTCCAGCAACACGTCGATGGGTAGCGTCGGCGCGCCGTCGACGAGATTCTCAAGCAGGACAAGCCGTTCGCGGGCGCGGGACATCCCAACGTAAAACACGCGCCGTTCGTTGTCGGTCAGCGTCGGGATGGGGCTGGTGTGTTTCGTGAATTCTTCCATGCCGGGCACCTCGATACCCTGCTGGTCGACAGTCGCGGCCATCTGTTCGACGACCTTCTCCGTGAGGTCGGTCGCGACAAACACGTGGTCGGCCTCACGACCTTTCGCGGAGTGGATAGTCCCCACACGAACACGGTCGGCGTCCATTCCGGTGTAGTCGCCGGTGAAGTACGCGTCGACGGTCCGCTCCTGGAAGTTGGTCACTTTCCGGAGCATGTCGCCTGCCGAGGCCAAATCGGGGAGGAACGGGACGTGCTCCTGAACGACGTCGGGTTCGATTTCGATATCGGCGATGTCTTCGTCCTCGTGGGACTCGTCGATCTCTTCGAGCGCGTCAAAGAGGTCGTCGCGCTCGCCCGTCCCGAAGGCGGAGTCAACGAGCATATCAGCGAGCCGGCGCGCTTCGAGCACCGTGAGCGGTTCGTCAGCTTCGACGGCTTCGAGCCCGTTGACGTACTGGGTGAGGCGGTCAGTCCACATCCGCTGGTCAGTGAGACAGGAGAAGGGGATCCCGTTGTCGATGAACTCGTCGATGAACTGGAACATCTGGTAGCGAGCGCGGAACAGCACCATCACCGTCTCGTCGGACTGCTCAATGGTCCGCGTGACATTCCGTGAGAGGTCAAACATCGAGGGGTTCTGGACCGCCTCGACGCGGCCGCCCTCCTTGCGCGGATTGAGGTCTTTCTCCTGGCGCTTCTCGATGTGGCGGACTTCGCGGTTGACGACGTTCAGAATGCGCGAGGGGAGCCGATAGGAGTTCGGAAGGACCTCGTCCTGGGTAACGACTTCCTCAAGCAGGAGGTCGGGGTCAGCGCCCTGCCAGGCGTAGACGACCTGGTCGTCGTCGCCGGCAATGAGCACCCGCTCCATGTGGGGTTTCCACTCGTCGTACACGTCGTACTGCAACGTCGTGATGTCCTGAAACTCGTCGATGATGAGATAGTCGACGTTGGGGAGCAGCGAGCGCTGGGCGACCCGTTCGAGCATATCTGCGAAGCCGGTCAGGTCGTTCTCGCCTTTGTAGGTGCGCCAGCCGCGGATGACGCTTGGCACGTCAACACGGTCGTCGTCGGTTGGCCAGGTCGGCGTGTACTTGTTCCCGGTCTGGGCGTTGTCGTCGATCTCGGGTGGGAGTCGGACCTCCTCGTCGTCCCACTTGAACGGGACATCGTACCAGTCGGCGACGTCACGGCGGGTCCGCTGGAGCCACTGACTCGTTGCGATGATCTTGTTCCCGAGGGTCGTCGAGCGGGCCGACCGACGCCGGGACCCTTCGTATTCGTCCTCGTACTCGATGCCGAACTCCTCGCAGAAGGCTTCCTTGTCGTCTTCGCCAACGACATCGCCACGAGAGAGGTTCAGCAGTTCGTACGCCTTCGCGTGCATCGTACAGACGTTCCCGCGAAGGGCACGAGGGGACAGCCCGAGTCGGTCCGCGAGCCGTTCACGGATCTCGGCGGCCGCCGCACGCGTGTACGAGACAACAAGTACGTCACGGAAATCGACGTCGTCGTCTTCCAGCAGTTCGTCGACGCGGTCGAGCAGCGCCGTCGTCTTCCCGCTACCGGGCCCACCGAACAGGCGGACAACCTCGGTGGTCGAATCAGTCATTGAACATGTAGTGGGACCGCGGCCAAATAAACAACGTGCTTTAGGAGGACGGCAAGTGACAGACGATCCCAAGCAGATTTCTCACCGGTACAGCGACACGTACAACATCGCGAACCCGATGATAAACGGGATCGTCTCCGACATCTGGAAGAACACGCGAACGATGGCACCGGTCTCACCGGCGCTCAGTTGCGTGATAACGCTGGAGATAGCGACGCCCATACTGATGAACGCAAAACCGACAAACGCGTACTGGAGGCGTTCTGACGGGCGTTTCCGGTAGGCCTGAAAGCTAATCAGGGTGATACCGAGTGTCAGCCCGAACACCACCATCCGCATCAGGATGAGCACACTACGTGCGATAGCCACGCCAGTCGTCATGCGGTCACCCGTCCACTGGTCGGCAAGCTCATTCCGGGTTCAGCTCGTCCCAGAGCTGACTGAACCGGTCCGGGAGGTTCTCCTCCCGATAGATGCGTACTTTGTACTCCTCGTCTTCGAGCGAGATGACCGTCGACTCGAAGTTGGACTCGTACACCTTGTAGTGGTTTCCGTCCTCGGCGACGAGCGTCCGGTCGGTGATGAGGTCGTACTCGTCGAGCAGTTCGATACGTCGATACACCGTCGGCAATGAGAGGTCACACTCCTCTGCGAGTTCCTTTGCCGACTGCGGTTCTCGACTGATTGCGGCGAGTACACGGCGCGCGTGCTGGTCGCCGATCGTATCGAGAATCTCCTCGATGCTCTGTTCCTCAGCCACTACACCAAGATTCGCGTCATATTATATAACCGTTTTCGAGCACTGTGGTGGTTTCACGTTCAGAAAACACTGCCCCGTTTATATCACGATAGCCTCTGTAACCCTCAGTGCGGATTGCGTTCAGGTGAGACGATGTCCGGAGACAACCTCCGTCGCGTGACGACGGGCAAGATGCAGGGCCGAAACGCCGATGAGCGAGTGACCCCTGTCGGCGATACAGAGCGCCCGGAATCGCATGACCCACCCAGTCGTGACGCCATCACGGAGTCGCTGTTGGACCCGGTCATTGACGACGTCGTCGACGGCGAGACCGCGGTCGATGACGGCCTGGTCACACAGAGTCTGGAAGAGATCCTACTGGCGATGATCGCAGTCGCCGATGGTGGCACCCACGGGACCGGACTGATGGAGGAACTGGAAGCCCAGTTCGGTGCCGAACTGAGCCCGGGGACAGTGTACCCCCGGCTGCACGAGTTAGAAGCGGATGGCACGCTCCAGATGCACGAACTCGTCCAGACGAAACAGTACGGAATCGCGGACGATGCGGCTGCAAAAGAGCAGATTGCGACGTCCGCATACCAACATCTCGCGCTCGGGCTGTTCCTCCATGCGTCGCTCGATGCGCTGTAACCACCACAAACCGGTTATCTCGCCGACACACGACCCCCCAATCGTCGGCTACGAACCGGTCGGCCCGCTGGCACACGACCCCCCAACCGCCGGCTGGCCACGCAAAGACTCCCCACTTCCTTTCTGCGCACTGTAACGCAGTTCCGACTGTCTATACCGTTGCTGTCACGACAAGCGACGGCGTGAGGCACAGCTCGGCAGAGAGCGAACTGCCGGTTCTGCAGGTCGGTACTGTCGCTCTCGGATGAAAGGTGGAAGACCGAAAAGCGGAGTATCCTTACCGTACCGGTGTCCAGCCACACACCGAGCACTGTGCCGCTGTCGACTCGTGAAGACCGCCGCAATCAGGGCACTGCTTCTTGTTATAGCTCTCTTCCCAACCACTCTGGTCCACGTCGTGGCCACGCTGGGAGAGGAACTCGTCGAACATATCGTCACTACTCGGTGCGGACGCCATACATGATATGGTATAGCACATCAGTATATAGGTTTAATGGTATTGTGAAACATTGCCATAATTAGCGGCGCGCCACGTGCGACGAGATGGTCAGTTACAGCGGGTTGTGCCACTCAGGAGCCGTACACCCAGCAGACAGCAACAAATGAGAGTCGTTCAGACGGCGTGCTGGATCCGCTCGTGTCCGGGTGCCGCTCGTTAGCTTTCGGTCGCAGCTGTGTGAGTGTAGTCCACAGTGAGACGGGCGCTAGCGATGAGTGCGTTTGCGATGGCCTCCGTCGCCGGTTCCTGTTCGGTTCCACCCTCGATAGACAGCTCCTCGCCGAGTGCATACACCTGAAACCGGTGTTCGTAGGGCTGTCCGGCCGGTGGACACGGCGGTTCGTACCCCGGATCATTGGGGGGGTGTGTTCCCTGTCGAGCGCCGCCGAGCGTGTCGAGGGTCGGCTCGCGCGGGAGCCCTGCGGGAATCCGCTCCGTCTCCGGCGGGACGTTCCAGAGCGTCCAGAACACCGGCTGGCTGAACACACCACCGTCGTACTCGGCTGTGATGGCAAGCGCTGCCGTCGGCTCCGGGACGCGCTCGATGACAAAAGGCGGCGAAACACCGTCGCCATCGCAGGTGAATCGGGCCGGAAGCTCGTCTCCGGAACTAAACGCGGGGCTTGACACTTCGAAGGCCGATGTTGTGTCGTCCGACTGCTCGGCACAGCCCGCGCTCCCGACCAGTGCTGACACCCCGAGTGTCTGGACGAAGTGGCGACGGCGCATATCAGAGTGGGAGGGACAGGTAGTAATTTGCCTTGTGATACCCCGCCACGTCCCACATCGAATCCGGGGACGGGACACCACTAGTCCCTATCAGGGCGAACATGTTCCCTCCCGTCGCCAGCGACTGAGAACGTCTTCTTCCCTTCTTATTTTGGGGTCTTGGAGGTCCAACAACATGAAGCTCAAACGCAAAACAATCGCGAAGGTGATCGCCGCCGCGTTCGTCTTCAACCTCATCGTCATGGGGGCCGGCGCGTGGATCGCGTATCAGGAAGCGCCACCCATCCCGGAGCAGGTTGTCGGACCCGACGGCGAGACACTCGTCACGGGTGAGGACATCCGCGACGGGAAGAAGGCGTTCCAGAAAAACGGGCTGATGAACCACGGGTCGATTCTCGGGAACGGCGCGTACTACGGTGCGGACTACACCGCTGACTCGCTGGAGTTGAAAACCCAGCATATGCGGACGTACTACGCCGAGGAGCGCTACGGGACCGAGTACGAATCGCTGTCGACGGCTGAACAGGCCGCCGTCAATGACGACGTGAAACAGGACCTCAGTGGAGAGTATGAGGGCGGAAACATCGAGTACTCCGCCGCGGAGTTGTACGCCCACCAGCAGGTCCGTCAGGAGTACGTTGAGCGGTACCACGAGGGGAGCCACGAACGGGGCGTTCCCGAGGGGATGATCGACTCCGAAGCCGACGCCCGGCAATTCGCCGACTTCGCCATGTGGACGGCGTGGTTCTCCCACACCGACCGCCCAGGCGGCGAACACTCCTACACGAACGACTGGCCCTACGAGCCAGCCGCCGGGAACGACGCGACCGGCGCGGCGATGACCTGGAGCGTCATCGCGATGGTCCTGCTCGTCGCCGCCGCCGGTGGCGGCATCTGGCTGTACCAGTCCGTCAGCCTCCCGGAACCGTCCGCCGGCGACCTCTCGGTTCCCGAACCGGGGGACGTGAGCATCTTCCCCAGCCAGCGGGCCGCATTGCGGTTCATCCCGGTCGCCGCCGGGTTGTTCCTCGCACAGGTGTTGCTCGGCGGGTTGCTCGCGCACTTCTACATCGAACGGGCCGGGTTCTTCGGCATCGAGGAGATCTTCGGCGTCCACATCCTCCAGCTACTGCCCTTTGCCATGGCGAAGACCTGGCACATCGACCTCGGCATTCTCTGGATCGCCGCGACGTGGCTCGGTGCGGGACTGTTCCTCCCGCCGCTGCTGACCGGCCACGAGCCCAAACGCCAGTCGACGTACATCGACATCCTGCTCGGGGCTATCGTCGTCGTCACCGTCGGCGGCCTCGGCGGCATCTGGCTCGGCTCCCATGGCTACTTCGGTGACCTCTGGTGGCTGTTCGGCAACGAAGGGCTAGAGTACCTCGAGGTCGGGAAGGTCTGGCAGGTTGGACTGCTCGTCGGCTTCGGGCTGTGGGCCGTCCTCTCGATTCGGGGCCTGAAGCCGCTGCTGGACCGCGAGCCGGTGTTCGGCCTCGCGCACATGATCCTGTACGCCGGCGGCTCGATTGCCCTGCTGTTCACCGCCGGGTTCTTCTTCACCCCCGAGACCAACATCGCCGTCACGGAGTTCTGGCGCTGGTGGGTCGTCCACATGTGGGTCGAAGGGGCCTTCGAGTTCTTCATCGTCGCCATCATCGGGCTGACGCTGGTGTCGATGAACCTGCTGAGCCGCCGCAGCGCCGAGAAGGCGGTCATGCTCCAGGCCTTGCTGGTGATGAGCACGGGCGTCATCGGCGTCTCTCACCACTACTGGTGGGTCGGCATGCCCGACATGTGGGTCCCCATCGGGAGCGTGTTCTCGACGCTAGAGCTGCTCCCGCTGGTGTTCATCCTCTACGAGGCGCTGGGCCAGTACCGGGCGATGTCGGAAACCGGTGGGTTCCCCTACAAGCTCCCGTTCATGTTCATCATTGCCAGCGGCGTCTGGAACTTCGTCGGGGCCGGCGTGCTCGGGTTCTTCATCAACCTCCCGCTGATCAACTACTACGAGCACGGCACCTACCTCACGGTCGGCCACGCCCACGCCGCGATGTTCGGGGCGTTCGGCTTCCTCGCGCTGGGGATGGTCACCTACATGCTCCAGCTCGCCATCGAACCCGGTCGCTGGGACGGCTCCTGGCTCCGGGCGGCGTTCTGGTGCTGGAACGTCGGCCTGGCCCTGATGGTGTTCGTCTCCGTCCTGCCCGTGGGCTTCCTCCAGCTGGAGGCGGCGTTCACCGGCAGTTACGCCGCGGCCCGGAGCGTGGCGTTCTACAACCAGCCGCTCGTCCAGACGCTGTTCTGGGCGAGGCTCCCCGGTGACACGCTCATCATCCTCGGGACGGCCATCTACGCGGCCGATCTGATCCGCAAGCGATTCGTCCTCCGGGCGTCCGAGGACGACCCCACGGTCGAGGACATGGCCGTCGCGGAGGGCGTCATGAGCGACGACTGAGTCACCGCCGGTTTTCGGCTGTGCGTCCTCACAGTCGGAGCACGACCGTCACCGAGAGCGAATAGGGAAGTGAACGCCGGGTCTAGACGGGGAACTGCGTGGCCGTCCCGGCGACGATGACCCACGTCACGAGGACGGCGTTGATCGTCGCGCCGACCCAGACCCGACCCATCTTTCTAAAGAAGTAGGTGCTAACGAAGGCCACGATGCTGAGCAGGGCGACAAACTGGAGCGCCAGGATTGTCAACAGCGGGTGGCCCAGCGGAAGCGGCTGCCCGGACAGCAGTGGGACGTACTGAACCGCCAGTAGCACGACGAACCCACCGACGACGATGAGCCAGTTCGTCGCCATCGCACGGCGGAGCGACCGGGATTCGCCCTCGGGACGGAGTTGGCCGTGCAGGAGCGCCCCCAGGACGACGAAGAAGGCAAACAGCGGCAGGAGGTACGAGAAACTGATCCGGAACTGCGCCGGGGACAGGAGTTTGATGGCGAACACCCAGATACGGAAATCCGTCTGGAACAGGAACGCCACGACGGCTTCCAGCAGGTACAGCACGGCGACGGTAGCGACGCCGGCCAGGACCGAGACGCCGACCGTCCGCGCGCCGTCGCCCGTATCGAGGCCGTAGTTCGCCAGCGACACCGACGCGTCGTCCGCATTAGTGGTGTAGTGCCACACCGCGAACAGCACCGCCGTGATGGCCGCGTTCCCCAGCGCCCAGACGATCACGCCGTTGTTGATCTGCTGTGGGAACAGCCAACTGAGGCCGATAATCGCCGGTGCGGCGTCTTGCAGCGGGAAGTAAGTCACAATCGGAATTGCCGCGGCGAGCAGCGATGCCCCGTAGCGTTTCGCGCCGGTCATCCCCTTCCCGTCAGGGTACTCTCGTCGGAGTCTGTCAGTCGATGCCCGCTCGATGAGCAGACCGCCCGCCGGGAACAGCGACAGCACGCCACCGAGGAGGGCAATAAAAGTCCCCAGCGATTTCCAGTACCAGACCTGGTTTCCGGGGTCCAACTCGTCCTCGCCCTCGAGCGTTAGCTGGAGCCACTCGATGGACGCGCCGATGGCTGCGGTCGAGAAGTGATCGCCGGGATGGGTCGTCGCCGGCGTGTACAGCCGCCTTGCGGTCCCATCCTCGACACTGCCGTAAGTACGCCCCTCCTCGACGGCGCTGTCCGTGCCGAACACCGTCTGGAGTTTGTCGCTCTGCTCAACGTCGGACGCACTCGCTGTCCCCCACATCAACGGGGAGAACTCGTCGTACTCGCTGAACACGACGGCGAGGTTCCGTGGGAACGAATCGGTGCCTTCGGGGGCACGGTTCGACCCCGTCGAGGAGCCCTCGATGACCATCGATTCGTACCCGTCCGGATGCGCCGCGGCCGCCGTGACGACGGTCCAGCCGCCCATCGAGTGCCCTTCGAGCCCGATGTTTTCGTTGTCAACGTAGTCCAGCGACCGGAGGTATTCGAGGCTATCGGGGCCGCCATAGCCGTTCTGGAACGCCGGCGGGTCCGAGTAGCCATGGCCCGTCTGGTCGATAGCGAGGACGACGAAGCCCCGTCTCGCGTACTCGATAGCGAACGGCGACTGCGTCTCCTTCGAGTTGATGTAGCCGTGGACGGCCAGTACTCCGGGTTGTGGGCTGGCGCTGCTCGCCTCCTCAGGGATGTACAGCGTCCCGCTCATCATCGTTCCGTTGGTCCCGGAGAACCGCACATCGCGGACTTCCACGGATCCGGCGTCTGTTTGTACTGTCCATGCGAGCCCGCTCCCACCGAATATCAGGAGTAGCGACACTGCAGCCACGAGCCACAGTTGTCTATCATCGTTCATGATAATACCACGAACGCAGGTGAGAAACTCAGGGAATTAAACTTGCTGTAAACTCGCGGCTATCGGTAAAGAATTGGAAACGGACACGCCAAGAGTGTTTTTACCCGTTTATTTGGGGGTGTGATGCTGCCATTCGTGTTATCCAGTCACCGATTCCCCGGTTCGTTATCGTCTATCTGGCGTTGCCAATAAACTACTTTCCAAGGTGTCTGTGCATACAAATAGCAACTCTCGTCGCCACTGTTGGCTTCACCAACGTGGTTACGCGCTCCCGAGTTCGTTCGTCCAGAGGTGTTCGATGTCGGCTTCGAGGTCGGCTGTATCGAGCGTCTCGACGCCGGAGAGGTACTCGCGGGCGTCCGTGAGATGTTGCTGGACGGCGGCCACGTCGTCAACCGACTTCGCGGCACAGAGCGACACCCGCGCTCGGTTGATTTCCAGCCGCTCCCCGAGCGCCTGTGTGACCGGGATATCGTGTTCGTCACCGAGCTGTGCCATGCGGTCTAGCACGCTTGTCGGTACTTCGAGTTGGGCGGCAAGGTCCCGCGACGGAAGATCAACCGTGACGACGGTCGTCTCACACCCACTCTCCCCCCACGGCGCGATAACGTACTCCTGCCCGTCAGTGGACATGTGCAACTGGTCGCCCCGGGCACGCATATTTACTCACAGACTAACAGGAAGAAGGAGGCGTATACCGGTCGTTTCGCTGGCGTTAGTCGTCGGCTTCGGCCGGCGCTGGCCGGGGAATCGTCACGTCTGTGAGCCCTGCTTCGATTTCCTCGCGGCGGTCCTCGAACTTCCCGGGCAGCACCAGTCGGCCGCCGAGGTCGTCAAGCGGTTCGTCGCTGTCGTAGCCGGGGCCGCTCGTGGCGAGTTCGAACAGGATGCCGCCGAACTCCCGGAAGTAGACCGACCGGAACCAGTGGCGGTCGATCTGTGAGGTGGGGCGCAGTCCCGCACCGCGGACGGCCTCGCGCATCGACTGCTGGTCCTCGTCGGTTGGCGTCTGGAAGGCGACGTGATGGACCGTGCCGTGGCCCTGCCGGCCGCCCTCGATAGTCGGCAACACGTCGACGTACTTCCCAACGGACCCCGTCGCGGCGAAGCGGGTTCGCTCGTCGCCGGGCGTGTCGCCCTGTGCCTGCTCGGTGCCGACTTCGTCCAGACCCATCTTCTGGAGCAGGTCTTCCGTAGGTTCGGGGTCAGCGAGCCAGAGCGTCACGGAGTGGAAGCCGCGGATGGCGGCGTCTTCTGGGACGACCTCCGTCCATGGCTCGGTCGGGTCGTCGTCGGGAATCTCGACTTCGACTAGTTCGACCGGGAGCCGGTCGGGGTCGCGAAACGGGAGGACGGTCTCGCCGAACCGCTCGACGCGGTCGTCGTAGTCGACGCCGTACTCGTCAAAGCGGCCCTCCCAGTAATCGAGACTCCCTTCGGGAACGCGGAACGCGGTGCGTGAGACCTGTCCGGAGCCGACCTTCCCCTGTGCGTGGTCCTCCCACGGAAAAAACGTCATGCTCGTTCCCGGGTTCCCCTCAGCGTCGGCAAAGAAGAAGTGATACGTACTGGGGTCGTCCTGATTGATCGAGCGCTTGACGAGCCTGAGTCCAAGCGTTTCGGCCCAAAAGTCCATGTTCTGTTGCGGGTCGCTCGCGATGCATGTGACGTGGTGGATACCCGGTGTGGGGGTGACTTCGGTCATTAGCATCAATACGTGCCGGAACTACTTGAGTGACTGCTGACGCGAGTGTTACCGGGTTACAGTCGATGGAAGCAGTTGGCGCTGACGAGTCATACGACGGACAGCAGCTATATATGATGCTGGTGGGACATTCGCGTATGGCAGACGCGGACCGGACAGCGATTCTCGGCGGGACCTTCACACCGATTCACAACGGCCACCGGGCGCTCCTACACAAAGCGTTTCAGACCGCAAGCCACGACGGGAGTGGCGACGGCCACGTCATCGTCGGTCTGACGAGCCCCGAACTGGCCACAGAGACGCGTAGCGACCCAACACACGTCAAGCAGCTGGGTGCGTACGATGACCGTCGGAGCGCGCTCGCTTCTGAGCTAGACCAGCTAGGTGAGCCATACACCGCCACGTATGAGATTGTCCGGTTAGACGACACGCAGGGACCGGCCGCGACACGGGCGGACGTGGATGCGCTCGTCGCTTCGCCGGAGGCAAAGGCACAGCGCCGCGCCTACGAACTCAATCAGCAGCGGCGGGAGTCGGGGCTCCACCCGCTGGAAATCCACACGCCGCCGTTCGTCGTCGCCGAAGACGGCACACGAATCAGCAGTACTCGGATTCGGAACGGCGAAATCGACGTGCACGGCCGCTTGCTTGACGCGTCGGAATGAGATCCAGCTGATAGGCTCCAGTGTCTCCACGCGCTATGCCGTCACTCTCTGGTATCTAACCCAGCCGCATCCAGCCGTTCGGCGGCACTATCGACAGTCAGCGGCACGTCTACTGTTCGACGCTCGAACAGTCTGACGACCTGCGGCGGGCGCAGGTCACAGTCCCGCAGCAGGTCAGTGTCGGTCAGGATACGTCGGGTCGTCCCCCTCGCAGCAATCGTGCCAGTATCGTCGAGCAACAGCACCCGGTCTGCGACGTGTGGGACGAGTTCGGTGTCCGGCGTTGAGACGACAAGCGTGACGCCATCGGCCGCGAGTTCATCGAGCAGGTCAAGAATCGTTTCCCGGTTCGCGGCATCGACGTTGCTCACCGGCTCATCGAGCAGCAGTACGTCGGGCTCGACGGTGAGCGCGCTGGCGAGGGCGGCTCGACGCTGCTCGCCGCCGCTGAGTCGGAACGGCGGCTTCGACAGGAGGCCATCGAGGTCAAGCCGGTCCGCGACTCGCTCGACGCGGCGGTCGACTTCCGCGCGGTCGCAGTCGAGTTGTGCCGGCCCATAGGCGAGGTCCTCGCGGACGGTCGGATTGAACAGGTAGTCCGCGGGGTTCTGCGTGAGGACGCTCAGCCGACTACGGACGGTATCGGCGTCGGTCGTCGCCCCAAAGTACCGTACCTGCCCGCCGTCGGGGTCGACTAACCCACCCAGCAGTTCCAGCAGGGTCGACTTGCCAGCCCCGTTCGGGCCGAGCAGTGCAACGCGATCGCCGCGCTCGATGGACACGTCGACGCCGTCGACGGCCAGCGTTTCGTCGGGGTAGGCGTACCGGAGGGCAGTCGCCTCGATGGCAGTCACGCGACCACCACCACGACGGCGAGTGCGACGACCAATCCGAAGGCGAAATCGGCCCGCCCGAGCGGTTCCCGGGGCTGTGCCGGTGTCGAGCCAGTCCCGCCACGGGCACGAGCGGCCCGCTGGACCCGCTCGCCGCGTTCCAAGCTCCGGACGAGAAACGAGCCAACGAAGTGTCCCGAATCGCGCCAGTTCCGGCGAAGACTCGGCTCAGCAATGGTTCGGCTCCGGCGGGCCCGGACCATACGTTCGAGTTCCGCGAAAAAGAGGAGCAAATAGCGGTACGTGATTCCGAGCAGTGAGACGGCAATGGGCGGCGCTCGGAGCCGGCGAAACGCCGCCAGCAGGTCGGCGAAGCGGGTCGTCAACAGCAGCACGGACAGGAAACCGACACACGCGGTTACGCGGACGGCGAACGTGAGGACGTAGTCGACGCCAGCGGCCGAGAGCGGGAGCGACCCCAGCGAGGGGCCACCCATCAAGAACGCTTGCGGCGCGACGACCACGAGCGCGAAGGCCGGCGGGCCAGTCAGGCGACCCAGAAAGGTCCGAACGGGGACCCGCGACAGCGCCGCGAGCACCGTGGCAACAAGCGCGAGCGCGCTGACGACTGCCAGCGCCCGCTGTGTCACGGTCAGGGCGACAAGCGTTGCGATGCCGACGAGCTTGACCGTCGGCGTAACGGCCTGAAGAAACCCGTCCCGGTCCGGGAGGTCCTCCGCGAGCAGGAACCACTGAGCGCTGGCCGCGATAGCCGCGACGGTCCGGTCAAGCAGGTCTCTACCGGACATCAGCTACTGCCGCTGGTCGGTATCCGCCCCGAGCAGACGACCGATGCCAGCACCGAGGAGGAGCGTCAGTGCCGTTCCGACGACAGCCGACACGAACGTCCCGGTCGCGCCGCCGAGTCCGGGGACACCGTAGTCGGGGAACAGGGCGGTACCGACGGCGGTGGCGTGTTCTGTCGCACCTGTCGTCTCGGCGGCGTTCTCAAGGGGCTCGGCGTAGCCGACCTGCCCGGCTGCCCACCCGAACACCGGCGCGAGCAATGTCAGGACCAGCAACGCGGTGAGGGCACGAGGCAGCCAGTCGAGGCGGTTCCGAGCCATCACGCGCTCACCTCTGAAGCGGCGTTCGGCCGGAGGTCGGGGCGAGCGCGAGCGAGGTAGCGGTAGACCGAGGCGGTGATGGCCCCCTCAATCAGCCCGAGCACGAGATGCCCGACGCCCATTATCGACAGCGTTGTCAGCAACTGGTACTGGAACGCCGAGGAGAGGCCAAGCTGGAACGCGGCGGTCAGTGCACCGGCCGTGATTCCCAGCCACCCCGCAGCGAAGGCGGCCCGGAACTCACCGTAGGGGACAAGCAGGCGATAGATGGCGTAGCCGACGTACACCTCGACGACAGCCATGTTGAACACGTTCGCGCCAAGCACCACGAGCCCGCCGTCACCGAAGACGAGCGCCTGAATCGTGACGACGGTCGCGACACAGAGCGCGCCCAGATGCGGGCCGAGGAGAATCGCCGCGAACGCGCCGCCGACGAAGTGGGCGCTGGTCCCGCCCGGAATGGGCCAGTCGAGCATCTGTGCAGCAAAGATGCTCGCCGCAACGACGCCGAGCAACGGTGCGCGCGCGTCGGATATCTCACCGTTGACGCGTTTTGCAGCGACGCTCAAAACGACGACCGCAAGCGCACCGAACAGCAGTGCAAGCGGGAGATCGATATATCCATCGGGAATATGCATGCTACCCAAGTCTGGTCCCGGCGCGGTAATAATACTTTTTCATCGGGCAGTATTACTGCCGGCGGGTGAGTATTACCGAAGCCCGGATATCCATATGCGGGCCCCGCCCTATCGACACACATGAGTGACGATCTCGACCGGATAAGTCTGACACTTCCATCGTCGATGGTCGACCGGCTCGACGGCATCGTCGACGAGTGGGAATACGCGAGTCGGTCGGAGGCGATACGCGACTCGCTGCGTGACTTCTTTGCGACCTACGAGTGGGAGTCCGGTGACGAGCAACACCACCATGGGACCATTGTCATTGTCCACGACCACCACGTCTCAGGCATCGCTGACGAACTCCAGACAGTCCAACACGACATGGCCGACATCATCACCTCTGTCCAGCACATTCATCTCTCCCACGATACCTGTATGGAGACGCTGGTCGTTGAGGGCGCGGGTGGCACAATCACCGAGTTGGCCAACCGACTCCGGGCAATTGGTGGCGTCCAACAGGTCAAGGTCGTCGTTGTCGACGAGTGAGCAGCGGACGGTGAGCGGAGGCGGGCCCGAAGCAATAACGCTATTCAGTCCAGCAGATAGCCATATTACAAGTTTTGAGACAGCAGAAATGGGCCCTGCCGGATTTGAACCAGCGCTCAATCGGTTATGAGCCGATCGCTTTAACCAGACTAAGCTAAGGGCCCTTCAGAATGGTGTTGATGAGTCCGCATCTTTAGCCTGTCGGGTTGGAGTGGTAGGGTTCGGAGAGACAGGTGGGTCGATACAGAGAGTTTCGTGCATCGGCTGCATATCTCACCGTCCAGCGGCCCTGAAAGCCGCAGTGACGGAGTCGCAGCGCTCGTCGGTTTGTGAGTGAAAGAACGACGCCACCGCCAGGGCTCGAACCTGGGACAACCTGGGTAACAACCAGGTGCTCTACCAACTGAGCTACGGCGGCGCGAACGCATTCAATCATTGCCAGAGTTGGTAATTAGGGCTTTCGTTTCCAGTCGGCATCGACACGCTTTCACGCACTTGTGCGCAAGCGGCGGTATGAGCGATGAGTTCGACGCCGTCGTCGGGAAGGTGCGAGCACGGGCCTCGCCGACCGACGACGAACGAGCGCAGTTACAGCGGGTCGCCGACGCGGTGATGGCTGACGCCGAAGCAGCTATCGCTGACCTTCCAGTTGAGGCGGAAGTGGTGCAGGTCGGCTCGACGGCGCGAGGGACGTGGACCGCCGGTGACCGAGACGTGGACGTGTTCGTCTGTTTTCCGCCGTCTATCGACCGCGAAACGCTGGAGGAGTACGGACTGGCTGTCGGGCACGATGTCCTGCCCGATGGGCGTGAGGAGTACGCCGAACACCCCTACGTCGTCGGCGAGCGCGAGGGGTACGCCGTGGATCTGGTGCCCTGTTATGCGGTCGAGGACGCCACAGAAATCCAGTCCGCGGTGGACCGGACGCCGTTTCACACCAGATACTTGCAGGAGCGACTGGACGACAACAGCGCGGCAGAGGTGCGGGTGGCAAAGCAGTTCCTGAAGGGGATCGGCGTCTACGGGAGCGACCTCCGGACACGCGGGTTCTCAGGCTATCTAACGGAATTACTGGTGCTTGAGTTCGGTGGCTTCCGAGCGTTCCTCGAAGCGGTCGCGGACTGGCACCCGCCAGTTCGACTGGACCCGGACGACCACGGGAGCGAGACGTTCGACGACCCGCTGGTCGTCATCGACCCGACGGACCCGGAGCGCAACGTCGCGGCAGTGTTGTCCGAAACGAACGTCGCCACACTCCAGCACTACGCCCGGGACCTCCTCGCCGAGCCGCGGGTGTCGCTGTTCACCGAAGACGACCCGTGCCCGTTCGAAGCAGCGGACGTTGAAGCCGCGGTATCACAGCGGGGCACCACGCCGGTCGCGCTTCGCTTCGCGGCCCCGGATGTCGTCGATGACCAGCTCTGGCCACAGCTCCGGAAGTCCCTCGACGGGCTCTGCAGCGAACTCGACCGACGCGGGTTTGAAGTCCTGCGGTCGGCCGCATTCGTTGAGGACGACAGCGGTGAGCCGGAAACGCTGGACACCGAAACCCGGGGACGAGACGCCGTCCTGCTGCTTGAGTTCGCTGTCGCCGAGCAGCCGGCTGTTGAGCGTCACGAGGGGCCACCAGTGCACGTCCGCGAGCACGCGAGCGGGTTCTTCCAGAAGTACGACGACAACTCCGAGGTGGCCGGCCCCTTCATCGACGGCGACCGATACGTTGTCGAACGGCAGCGAACGTTTACCACAGCGACTGGGTTCCTGTCGAGTGCTGCCGTCTACGACGTTGGGCTGGGACAGCGGATCGAGTCGGCGCTGGAGAACGGGTACGAGGTACTGGTCGGTACAGATATCGCAGCGCTTGCCGACGGCTTCGGTGTCGATCTGGCGAGCTACTTCGATCCGAAGCCCTGATCGGCGAGGTCATCGAGAACATCGCGGGCGTCGTCGCTGACATCGTCGTCGGGCTCCATCGGCTGGTAGCCGTCGAAGACCTCGTGAACGGTTGTAACCGAATCCGAGAGCGTGTCAAGTCCGTATCCGCCTTCGAGGATGATTCCCAGTGCAGCGTCACAGGCGTCTGTGAGCGAGCGCATCCGGTCAGTCATTGCGCCGTACCCCTCCGTAGAGACGCGCATCCGTGAAATCGGGTCGTGTTCGTGCGCGTCGAAGCCGGCGCTGATGAGCAGCAGGTCGGGATCGTAGTCCCTGATCGCCGGCGCGATGCACTCGTCGATTGCGGCGAGGTAGTCGGCAGTATCAGCACCGGGCTTGTACTTCACGTTGAGATTCGTGCCGTCGGCGTCGCCCGTGCCAGTCTCCGAGATATCACCGGTACCGGGGTAGAGCCCGTCTTCGTGTATCGAGGCGTAGAACACGTCCGAGCGGTCGTAGAAAATGTCCTGCGTGCCGTTCCCGTGATGAACGTCCCAGTCGAAGATGGCGACGCGGTCGGCGTCGGCTTCGAGGGCCGCCTGTGCCGCGACGGCCGCGTTGTTGATGAAACAGAACCCCATCGCGTCGTCGCCCACTGCGTGATGACCGGGTGGTCGGCCCAAGGAGAACGGCGTGTCACGGCCGGTATTGCCGTCAAGCGCGGCTTCTGCTGCCCAGACAGCGAGGCCGGCTGACGCGAGTGCGGCGTCCCACGTCTCCTCGACCGCGACGGTGTCGGCATCCCAGTTTCCGCCACCGTCGTCGCAGAACTCGCGGAACTCCGCGATGTAGTCGGTGTCATGAACCGCACGGACGAGGTCGAGGTCTGCGTCGTCAGCGGCGACGTACTCGACACCGTGATTTTCCTTGAGCGCGCGCCGTATCGCTCGAAGTCTGTCGGGACTCTCCGGATGTCGCGGCCCGGTGTCGTGGTCCAGACAGACCTCGCGGTAGCCGAAGTTCATTCAGTAGTACTGTTCGAGTTCGAAGTACGTTTCAACGTCAGCTGCCTTGATCGTCCGGCGGTCAGCATGACGAGCCAACGCGGCGGCCGCGGCGGCCGTTTCGTCGGCGTACGTTTCGAGGAGAGACGCGAGCGCGACGCGAGCATCCATGGCGACGCGGTAGTCGTCGTCGATGTCGAGCCGTGCGATGCGGTCGACCGGCGCGACGGGGAGTTCAAGGCCGTCCTTTTCGGGGACCTGCTCGATGCCGAAGTCGGCCGGCATCAGCGTCTTTCGCCCGTCCGTGGTGGCCTCCGTGGCTGCCGTGACGGCAAGCGACGCGCCGTGGTCCTGTATTCGACGAGCCAGTTCCTCCGCAGCGTCGGCACTCACCCGGAGCCCGCCCGCGTTCCGCCGAATGACCGCATCCACCGGTGCGAACGGTAGCTCGACACTCATACCCAAACCCGGGAGTGTTGCGGTCTTAAGAGTTTCCGTAGCGTCGCTCGGCGACTCAGAACACGTCCTCAGCGTGAAGCCGGTCGTCACGGAGTTCCCCACGGACAGTTATTTCCTGCCCTAACTGCACGCGCTCGCCGGTTTCGACGCTCATCGTCTGCTCACCGTCGTCGAGAACGACGGGGTCGCCAGTCTGGACGACGGTGCCGGTGAACTCAACCTGCTGGCCGGCACTCTGTGCGCCACCGTCCGGTGACGTGTCGCCGGTGCCGGCGCTGACAGCGGCCGCCTCGTTGCCGCTGCTATCAGCGTCAGTGTCGTCCCCTTCGTCGCCGAAGGAGGACAGGCCAGCGTGTTCGGCATCGGTCGTCTCGGCGCTGGCTCCCCCGCCTGCGCCACCAGTCGCCAGATCCGCACCGTCATCAAGCACGACAATCGTGGAGTTCCAGCTCGCCGAGGCCTCCTTGTCGTCCTGCCAGCCGTCCTGAATTTCGACATCGGCCGCGAGCACCTCGTCCCCCGGTGCAATGTCCTTGTCCGCCTTGTCGCCCCACAGCGCCACGCGGATGTCGCCGGTGGCGTCCTGAATGCGGACGTTCCGGACTTGCCCCTCGCTGCCGTCGTCGCGGTCGAACGTCCGCTTGGGGTCGGCCGAGCGCACGACGCCAGCAATATCGGCCGTCTCTTCGAGTTCGACCTCTGCGATTGGGTCGGCGTCGGGCTCAAAGGCCACGTCGTCTTCCACTTCGTCGACGGCCCCCTGGTCGCCGACGTGGAGTTCAAGCGAGCCGTCCCGCTCCCGAACGTAGCCGTCAATTATTTCGACGGCCGCGCCCGCATCGAGTTCGTCGGCGCGGTCGGCTCGGTCGTCCCACAGCGTCACCCGGATGCGCCCCGTCTCGTCGCCAAGTGTGAGGTTCGAGACGCGGCCCTCGCTACCGTCGTCGCGGTCAAACGTCCGAATCGAATCGGTATCAAGCACGAGCCCGCGCAGCGTCACGTCGGACTGTCCCATCGTCAGCGCGTCGATGGACGAGCCAGCGCCCGGCTCCACGTCGATTGTGGCGTCCTCGTCCGGCTCTGCCTTGTCGACGGACACCTCAAGCCCGTTGTAGCCGTCCTTCGGCCGGCCCTTGACCCGGAGCACGTCGCCGACCTCCAGTTGCCCCTCGTCGATGTCGACGGCCTGTCCGTCCCAAAAAGCGAGCCTGAGGCTGCCGCTCTCGTCGGCGGCCTCGACGTTGATGACCCGGCCGTCTTCGTCCTCGTCGTCGCGTTCGAAGGTTTTCAGGTCGCCGATGGCCATCACCTTGGCGAGGAATTTGACCTCGTCCATCCCAGGTTCGATATCGGCGATGGCGTTGACCTCATTCTCGTTGAGTTCGTGGGCCAACAGCATCGCGGCCGTCTCCTCGTCGGCGAGCCCTCCCATCTGCTCGACCTTCTCCTCGACGGCCTCGCGGAACTCCTCCTCGGGGACGTCCGTCTCTAGGTCCTCGTAAATGTCCTCTATCGCACCCATCTATCTATGGGACGCTGGGCTGGGGCGCGCTTAAGCGTTGTCGTTGGGCGAGCGAGCGGCCGTTGTCGGTCGATTTCGGTCGTATCTCGTCCATGACTCGAAAGTGGTCACGGGATGGGATATAAACTCTCGTCCGCTGGCTCGACAGCAGACACTCACATTCCACCACGGTGAGAGCGGCGCAGGTAGCCGTTAGGGTGTCGCTGTTGTCACAGGGTTCAGGCCGTCGCCACTGTCGTGGGAGACAGACACCGTACCAGGGAGCCCGTTCTCGAACGTCACCGTAGCCCGGTAGTTGATTTCCATAATGGCTTGCGGACACATATCGCCGGCATCTGGCATCTCTGTCGTCCCAACGCTGAGGCTCAGTTCATCGGCACTCGTATCATACGAGATGTCTGTCAGGTCGGCCGTTTTGCACCCGTTAGACCCCCAGATAGTCCCGTCAACGACGACCTGATCCCCGTCGAAAGCCACCGTCGCCGAACTTGTCTGTGCGCCGGACTGTCGCCTGATAATACTGAATGTCGTCTCGTTCACACTTGGGATTCACACGCACCCTCCGTGGATGTTTCCCCGCTACCGGACGCACCGCCGAAGCAGCCAGCAAGCGCTATCGAACAACCGAGACCACCGTATTGCAGGAGTTGGTGGCGCTTCATATTCGCCCTAATATATGGTCGTTGAATGGGACTCCCGGTTGTTCAAGCCAGCGTTGTAGCGAAGTGTGCCTACCAGTCGCGTGACGGTACGCGAATCGTCACCCTTTTTAGGTGCACCACCCTCTCTCGATATGAGTCCGGATAGGGTAGTGGACTATCCTCTTGGCTTGCGGAGCCAGGGACCGGAGTTCAAATCTCCGTCCGGACGTTTCTGCCGACACAAACCGCCGAGCGACAGCCAGGGCGACTGCGTTGGCGAAGCTCTGTGCGGAGACTTGAACACGATAGTCGCAGCGTAACTGGAGGGAAGGACCGTCTGTCACCTGTTCAAATCTCCGTCCGGACATTCACTTTGTTTACCACCGGACGTGCTCCACGCTCACGGTGCTCGCGTGGAACTCCGTCCGGACGTTTCTCTACAGCACAACACCGCGAGCGTAGCGAGCGGTCAGTGCTGTGGATCACTCCGACCGATACAAGAGAAGAATCCACAGCAACAACTCTGTTCGAAACGCCAATGCGGTTTTCCGACCGCGAATCCAACTCGCTGTGTGCGCGACCATCTCCGTGCCGGCATCGCAGTGTACAACGAAGGTCGCTACCACGCCGCACATGACGCGTGGGAAGAGTACTGGCTGGACCTCGATCCGGGCGACGATGAACGATTCCTGCACGGCCTCATCCAGTTCACTGCGGTCGTCTACCACGCCAGCGAGGAGAACTGGTCGGGCGCGCAGGGACTGGCCGAGAGCGCGGCGGAGTACCTCGACGGCCTGCCCGACCCGTATCACAGCGTGGCGCTAGACGAGGTCCGGTCGTTCCTCGCGGCAACAGCGGCTGACCCCCACCACGCAGCGACGGACCCGCCGACGCTGACACATGACGGCGAAGCCATCGGCTACGGCGCGCTGGATTTCGACGCCACGGTCATCACCGCCGAGGTGCTGGCAGAGACTGGCCGGTACGACAGGGCGGTCATCGCCGACGCTGTTGCCCGCGCCCGGAGTGAACTTGGAGGCAACGGCAACTCGCAGTTCGTCGGGATGCTGTTCTCGTTCGTGCGCGAGCGCGACCAGCGGCCCGTCGTTTACCAGCGGCTTCGGGACCACGTCGAACTAGAGCAGCAGAAAGACGACGACGTCCGTGGGCTGTTCGACGGCTCGGGATAGCGGGCGACGGTAAGTAGGAGACGGCTACGGTTCCGGTTCGGCGACGCGTTCTTCGCCGTCAAAGTGCGCGGAGTTGTCCTGTGGGTCGTACCCAAGCACGTCCTTGGCGCGCTCGATGGAGTAGTACTTGCGGTCGTTGTCGGAGATGCCGTAGACGATTTCATACTCGTAGTCGGCCTGCAGCGCGCAGTCGTGGATGTGGGCGCAGTCCCGGTAGGAGAGCCACATCGCCTGGCCGCGCTCGTAGTCTATCGGCGGGTGGCCTCGCGTGAGGTTGCCGATACGGATGTTGCAGACGGAGAGGCCGTGCTCGTCGTGGTAGTAGCGGCCCAGCACCTCGCCGGTGGCTTTCGAGACGCCGTAGAGGTTGCCGGGGCGGGGGAGCTCGGTCCCGTCAAGGCGGTACTGGTCGTCCGGGCGATACATCTCGGGTGTGCGCTCGTCCGTTTCGAAGGAGCCGACGGCGTGGTTCGAGGACGCGAAGACGAACTTCTCGACGCCCTCGTCGACAGCGGCCTCGTACATCTTCTGGGTGCCGTCAATGTTGTTTTCGAGGACGGAGTCCCAGGGGGCTTCCGGCCGGGGGTCGCCGGCCAGATGGATGACAGCGCCGACGCCGTCCATCGCCGCGGCCACGTCGCCCTCGCTGGACACGTCCCCGACGAGGTACTCGTGGTCGGGCTCCTCGGCGGGTGGGCTGTGGAACATGAGTTTCCACTCGTAGGCGTCCTCGAGTCCTTCGAGGATGGCCGCCCCGACAGCGCCGCCAGCGCCGGTGAGCAGAACCGGGTCGTCCATTCGTATGAGACGATACGTCGCACGCAATAGGTAGCTTGCGGTTCGCTTTTGTGTCGCCCAGCCGGACCGATTGTATGGAACCCACAGCTCCGCAGGAGGCGTGTTTCGAAGCGGGCGTCAAGTTCGGCTCGCTGTATCACCAGTTCGCGGGGACACCAATCAGCCCGGATAGCGCCGACTCGCTCACAGCTGCAATGGAAGAGGCCATCGAGAACCAGCCGTTCTGTGAGGCGGTCACCGTCAGCGTCCGCATGGAGGCGCTGGAAAGCGCTATCGCCGAGGGCGGGGCGGACTACACGGAACTGACCGGGCGGTTCATCGACGTCGAGATGCGCATCGAATACGAGGGGGTCACGGTCGAGACGAGCATGGCGATGGAGGACGGGTACCCGCTGATGCAGGTCGACGCAGTGCAGGAATGAAATAGCCAGAGAGCGGCCTGAATCCCTGGCACAGCCCCGAAAATTTTACCAGAGCGGGCTGTGAGACTTCCGACATGGCCCTCCACGCAGTCGACGATATCGACGACGCAATTGACGCGACGAAGTCGTTTCTGTTCCCGTTCGAGAAATGGACGTGGCTGCGGATGGCGTTCGTCGTGTTCTTCATCGGTGGCGGCGGTGTCGGACTGAACAACGTCCAGTCGTTCAGCAACTTCGGTGATTTCGGCGGGAACGGCGGCCAGGGCGGCCCCAGCGGTCCGGGAAGCGACTTTCAGCTGACCGCGCCACTCGAAACTATGCTGTCCCTGCCGGGGGACTTCGCTCTGCAAGTCTCCGAACCCGGTGTCCCGTCCGGTGTGCCGGACGAACTACTCGCCGGGGCTGGGCTCCTCGTGTTCGCCGTTATCGGCCTGTTCATTCTGCTAGCGCTCGCGTATGGTGTCCTGAGTAACTTCATGGAGTTCGTGTTGACCCAGGCGCTCATCGACCGCGAGATACACGTCCGCCAATATTTCAGCGAGCACGTCGGGAACGGCATACGGCTGTTCCTGTTTCGACTTGTCCTCGGGATTATCTGGCTCGGCATCGCACTCGTAATCGGCGCAGCCGGGTTCTTCCTCGTGCTCGGTGGTGAGGCCGCAAACGTCGGGGCATCGAGCGTCCTCGCGCTATCGGGACTGTTCATCGCTGTGTTCGCGGTGCTCGCGATAAGCTACGGCATCGTCTTTGGCTTCACCACGGTGTTTGTCGTCCCGCTGATGACGGCAGACAACGGCGGCGTTCTCTCGGGTTGGTCGCGACTCTGGGGTTCAATCAAACGCCACCCCAAGCAGTACCTCGCTTACCTGTTTTTCTCTATCGTCCTTCAGATTGGTGTCGGTATCGTCAGCGCGATTCTCGGCATCATCGCACTCATCGTCGTTGGGATTCCGGTCGGACTCGGCGCGTTCGCACTCTATCTTGTCATTCAGGGGACTGTCGGAATCGCTGTAGCCGGCGTTATTGGCCTGCTAGGCGGACTGGTTTTCATCGTCCTCAGTGCACTCATTCAGGTCCCGCTGACGACGTTCCTGCGATACTACGCGATGCTCGTGCTGGGTGACATCGACGCCGACATGGACCCGATTCCAGAGGTGCGCTCGGACATCCGGGCCGAGTAACTAGAATGGCTTTTCGGTTTCAGGACTGACCAGTCGGTCACGTCTTGCGGTTTCACTTTCACTTTCAGGCGTGCTTTTAATCCCTTACCACACAAATCGTCCCATATGAGTCAGTCAAGTCTGGACGACGACGAACTGTTCGGCGAGGCCGCAAACGAGATGCGAACCGACGTCGAGGAGTCGCTCGCAGAGGCCCGAAACGCACTCCCAGCGGCCGATTCGGTCTGGGACGTGGAAGCCGACAACACGCTCGGTGTGCTGAACTCGCTCAAGACAGCACTCGATGTGGGCGACGCCGAGGACCACCTCCGCGACGCAAAGAAGTGGTACACGATGGGCGAACGCGCGGACGCCTTCGAGGACGCTGATGACCTCGCTGAAGAAATCGAGACCATCGCGGACCTCATCGACGATGTCGACGATGCCCGCGAGCAGGTCGGCGACCTCACAGCGACGATTCCACAGCTTCGCAGCACGCTCGAAGAATTCGAGGGTGAAGACGGGGCGGACGCGGAGGCGGACGGCGACGCCGACGCGGAAGCGGAAGCCTGAGTTCGGGACAGCCACGTTCCGGCGAATGCCCGCCGCGTGCTCCGCCGGTAGCTAGCGCGTCGCTCGCGTCGTCCAGCGTTTTTTCGGACCGATATACCACCGTGCTCGGCTCTATAGCCAAGCCTGACTGCTGTTCAGGTGGTCGTTGCGACACCCTTTAATCGCTCAAGTATGCCGGCGGTCCGGCTCAGACGATAGAGTCCGGGCGCGTCGAGAAGTAGTTGAACACTGCGCCGAGGCCAATGCCGTAGACGATGTGAGCAACGAGTGTCAGCACTGCGTACAGCACCAACATGAGTCCGGACTGACCGGTATAGAAGGCGAGTACGAATCCAGTCCACATGGCCGCGCCGAAAAACACGCCGCTGACGGGGTCAGACTGGCCCGGGAGGTACGCCTTCAGCGAGGCGAACAGCAGCGGCCACGGGAACATCCCGCCGCCGAGGAAGATGAAGAAGCCGAACAGGACCTCCGGTACGTAGCCAGTCAGACCCACGAGTTCGGTGAGGATGGCGAAGTCCTCGAGGTTGAACGCGCCCAGTGACTGGGCGATGAGGAAGACGACCGTCATCATCGCTGTCCCGACCAGTCCACCGGCGGCGCCGACGACGCCGTCAGCGAGAATCCCGGCGAGACTATCGAACTCCTCGGCCTCGGTGAGACCGTCGTCGTTGACGGGCGGGTCCTCGACGCCGGATGACGTATCTTCCATGGTGTGTTGTAACATGGCAGTGGACAAAAAGGTTCCCGCACACGTTAGGCCACCAAAGGATATGTGTCAGATTTCTGTCCGCAATACCTATTACAGGGTGGGAAGAATCATGAAGAAATGGCGACATCCTTGATAACATACGCCACGGTTGTGTTCCCCTTGCACGGTGGCGACGTCAGGGCACCCAGTGCGGTGTTCGAGCAAATATTCGAGGTGTTCCTGCTGCTGGGGACAGCTGTCGGGGTGGTCGTCGTGGCCTACACCATGTACCACGCGCTCAAGTACCGCGACGACGGGAGCGGAACGGACCCGTACGCCGACAAGGTCGAGCGGCCCGAGATGGGGGAGTTGCCAACCGGCGGCACGGGGGGGCGGAAGGTGTTCTACTCGTTCAGTATCAGCGCCATCATCGTCGTCTCGCTCATCGCCTGGACGTACTCGCAACTGCTGTACATCGAACAGGGTCCCGACCCGGCCCAGGAGGAGGCGCTTGAAATCGACGTGGAAGGGTACCGCTTCGGCTGGGACTTCATCTACCCGAACGGACACACGGCCAACACGCTCCGGGTGCCACAGGACCGCGTGGTCAGATTACAGGTGACTTCGACGGACGTGTTCCACAACTTCGGGATCCCGGAGTTGCGAGTCAAGACCGACGCCGTTCCGGGCCAGTACACGTCAGCCTGGTTCACGGCCAACGAGACGGGAACTTACGCCGCCAAGTGCTACGAACTGTGTGGCAGCGGCCACTCGCTGATGACGACAGACGTGGTTGTGATGCCACAGGACGAGTACGAGGAGTGGTACAACGGGACTGAAGGTTCGGCCGGGAGCGGAGACCAACCGGCCGCGAACGGGACCGCAACCGAATCGACCAGCCTCGGGACACCGACCGCAGGCGACGTAGCCGCGACCACCGGAGGTGCCCCAGCATGAGCCACGACCACGGCCTCCCGCCGAAGTCGTCGGTCAGCCGATGGTTCCTCACAACCAACCACAAGGACATCGGCGTGCTGTATCTCATCACCGCGCTGTTCTTTCTGGTCTTTGGGGGCGTTCTCGCCCTGCTATTCCGCCTGGAACTGATTTCCTCAGGCGCTGACTTGCTGGGGTCGATGGGGTACAATCAGGCAGTGTCGACCCACGGCCTCCTGATGGTGTTCTGGTTCATTTCGCCGTTTGCCTTCGGCTTTGCGAACTACCTCGTCCCGCTACAGATCGGCGCGGACGACCTCGCCTTCCCGCGGCTGAACGCGCTGTCGTACTGGCTCTACCTGTTCTCGGGCATTCTGATGGGCGTCTCCTTCTTCCAGGGGACCACCTTCGCGGGCGGGTGGACGATGTACGCCCCGCTGAACACGCCGGCGTACATCCCCGGCGAGGGACTGGGGGCGACCTCGGTCGTGCTGGCGCTCATCATGTTCACCGCCGCGGTGACGCTGGGGTCGGTGAACTTCCTGACGACGATGTACCGCATGCGTGCCGAGGGCCTGCGGATGCGGGACATCCCCATCTTCTCGCTGTCTATCAACCTCACCGTCTGGATGATGCTGTTTGCCTTCGCGGCGCTGCTTGCGGCGCTGATGATACTCGCTTCGGACCACATCCTCGGGACAACCTACTTCCAGTACTCCATCGACGGGACGACGATGGCGACCGACGCGGACAATCCGGGTGCGTCGCTGCTGTGGGCGCACCTGTTCTGGTTCTTCGGCCATCCGGAGGTGTACATCGTCTTCTTCCCGGCGCTGGGCGTGATGGCCGAGTGCTTCCAGACCTTCACCGGCCGGCGGCTGGTCGGCCGCAAGTGGTTCATCATCTCGATGGTGCTGGTGGCGCTCCAGAGCTTCGTGGTCTGGATGCATCACATGTTCCTGACCGGCATCAACCTCCCAATCAAGACCATCTTCATGGCGACGACCATCGGCATCTCCCTGCCATTCGACCTGATGGTGTTCTCGCTCATCTACACGATGGCGAAGGGGCGGGTCCGGTTCACAACGCCGTTCCTATTCTCGCTGGGCGCGCTCATCCTGTTCATCATCGGCGGCATCACCGGCGTCTTCCTCGGCGCAATCGTGCTGGACTACCAGTTCCGCGGGACGTACTGGGTCGTCGCGCATTTCCACTACGTGATGGTCGCGGGCGCGACGGCGCTGTTCGGCGGCCTCTACTACTGGTATCCGAAGATAACGGGGAAGATGTACAACGAGACGCTGGGGAAGATACAGTTCGGCGTCTACTTCCTCGGGTTCAATCTGCTGTACTTCCCGATGTTCATCGCCTGGGAGACGCCGCGGCGAGTGTTCGTCTACCCCGATGGCCTGCAGATATGGCACTCGATGGCCACTGTCGGCGGGTTCATTCTCGGCGCGAGTTTCCTGCTCATGTTCTACAACCTCTTTGTGAGCCTCTGGCGCGGCGAGGACGCTGGCCCCAACCCATAGGAGTACGCCACCTCCGCCGAATGGGCCGTCTCCTCGCCGCCGCCGCTGGAGAACTTCCCCGGCGTCCCAAGCTACGCCACCGGCAAGCTGGAGTTCCTTGACGACGAGACAGTCACCGAGCGGACCGAAAGCATGCCCGGAGCAGCGGCGCATGGCCACGCGGCGGCCGACGGCGGGACCGCGACGGACGGTGGCGCGGTAACGGCGAGGGCCACGGCGACGGCCACTACGATGGAGCCGGCCCACGAGGTCGGCGGCGAGGAACACGCCAGCCACGCCAGTTTCTGGCCGTTTCTCGTCAGCCTCGGCGGGTTCATCGCGTTCCTCGGGCTCTCGGGCGTGCGGACGGGGAGCGTGTTTTACCTGTCGATGGCGGCCGTCGGCGGGGTGGCGACGTTCGGGTCGCTCGTCGGGATGACCCGCGAGCCGTTCCACGCCCCGGAGATGGCCATCGCCGAGCGGTGGCCCTTCGAGCGCGTCGAGAAGATGAAACTCGGGATGTGGACGTTCCTCGCCAGCGACATCGTCCTGTTCGGGGCCTTCATCGGCTCGTATGCCTTCGTTCGGGTCGCCTACGGCTGGACGGCCTGGCACCACGACCTCATTCCCGCCGAGCACGTGACCATGCCCGGCCTCATCAACACGTATCTGTTGCTCACGTCGAGTTTCCTCGTCGTGCTGGCGATGGTCGCCGCCGAACGCGAGAGCAAGCGCGGGACCGTCGCCGCACTCATGGGAACGTTCGCGCTCGGCGTGGGCTTCCTCATCAATAAGGGGCTGGAGTGGCAGCACCTGTTCCACATCAGTACAGAGGCGTTCCCGAACGGGTGGAACCTCTCGACGAACATCGCGTCGTCGACGTTCTACCTGACGACGGGGCTCCATGGCGCGCACGTCACCATCGGGCTGGTTATCTGTGCGTACATGACCATCAGGGCCTGGAACGGGGCCTACCAGGGCGACGACAGGGCCATCGAGTACTTCGGGCTGTACTGGCACTTCGTCGACATCGTCTGGCTGTTCCTGTTCCCGCTGTTTTACATCCTCTAGAACAATGGACTGGAAAGGCTACACCGTCATATACGTCGTACTGTTCGTCTTCGCGACCGCGCAGGCCGTCGTCGAGTTCACCGGCCTCGTCGACAGCGCCTACTGGCCCGCCTTCGCGCTCATCATGGTGCTGTCGGTCGTCAAGGCCGTCGGCGTCGCCGCGTACTACCAGCACCTCCGCTGGGAACCACGGGCCGTCACGTACCTCGTGCTGGGCGGGACTGTTGCTGCGCTCGCGCTGACCGGCGCGGCGGCGTACTCGATACTGTGAGGGTCTCAGGCCCCGACAAGCTGGAAACCGACCGCGATGAGAAAGAGAACGCCCGCGACAGTCGCGGACTCGGCGACCGCTAGCGAGCGGGGATGTCCCCGTCGCGTCGCCGAGAGATACACCCCAAACAGCAGGTAGCCACAGAGGCCCGCCCCACCGACCACGGCGACCGCAAGCCCCGCTATCGACTGGGTCTCGACGGGGCCGGAGATAGACGCGACGACGCCGACGAGGAGGCCGACGACCAGCACCGCGAACGCGCCGACCCAGACCATCGGCTGGTCGGCATACGTCTCGAAGTGACTCTCGCGGTCACTCGTTGGAGACCGGCCGCTCGTTGACGACCCCGGGCTGTAGTGATACCACCCTCGCCCGCGGACCATCCATGTGACCACCGCCACCACTAACGCACCCATCAGTGCCATGCTAGCGAGGTACGTGGTTGTCATATGATAGCATTACAATACAAGATGTAATAATCGTTTGTGCTCGGCCAACCAGAAACCGGTGTTTTCGCTGGTTCAGGCATTAGCCAATACCGACCACTGACGGTTCGAACATTGCGTTCTCACCGCTTCAATCGTCGGCATCCGTCCGCGCCCGTCGCTGAATCGCTCTCTCGACGAACTCTTCCGGAAGCTCGTCGATTTCGCCGGCCTGAACTGCCCAGAGGTTGGCATAGAGGCCGTCGGCGGCGAGCAGTTCGGCGTGACTCCCGCGTTCGACGATACGGCCGTCCTCGACGACGAGAATCGTGTCGGCGTCTTTCACCGTCGAGAGACGGTGCGCGATGGCGAACGTGGTCCGGTCGGCGGTCAGGTCGTCAAGCGAGCGCTGGATGAGCATTTCCGTCTCCGTGTCCACGTCGCTTGTCGCCTCGTCGAGAATGAGGATTTCGGGGTCTTTCAGAATCGCCCGGGCGATGGCGATGCGCTGGCGCTGGCCGCCCGAGAGCTTGACGCCGCGTTCGCCAACCATCGTGTCGTAGCCGTCCGGAAGGTTACGGACGAACTGGTCGGCTTCGGCGGCTTCCGCGGCGGTGACGATTTCCTCATCGGTCGCGTCGAAGGTTCCGTAAGCGATGTTCTCGCGGACGGTGCCGTAGAACAGGAACGTCTCCTGACTGACGTAGCCGATGGCGCGACGGATGCTCTGTATCTGTACGTCCTGCACGTTCTGGCCGTCGATGCGAACCGTGCCGGAGTCAACGTCGTACATCCGGAGCAGGAGCTTCAGCACGGTTGATTTCCCCGCGCCGGTCGGGCCAACGAGGGCGACTGTCTCGCCGCCGTCGGCCTCGAATGAGATGTCCGAAAGCACCGGCTCGTCGTCGCCATCGTAGCTAAAGACCACGTCCTCGTACGCGACGCGACCGTCGGTCACGGCAAGCGGCGGCGCGTCCTCGGCCTCTTCGAGGCGACCGGGCGTGTCCATCAACCCGAACACGCGCTCAGCGGAGGCGTAGGCCCGCTGGTACATATTGATGATCTGCCCGAACTGCGCCATCGGCCAGACGAACCGCTGGGTGTAGATGATGAAGGCGACAAACTGCCCGCGGGAGAGGCTCGCCGTCAGCGGTCCGGGTGCCTGCCCGGTGACCATCAGTCCGCCGACGATGAACGTGACGACGAAGCCGATGCCCGAGACGAGCCGGAGGCCAGGGAAGAAGGTGATACGCGTCTCGATGGCGTCCCAGTTGGCGTCGAGGTAGTCCTCAGAGGTGTCCTCGACTCGGTCGGCCTCGTACGGCTCGGTGTTGGCGGTCTTGATTATCTGGATGCCGCTGAGGTTGTTTTCCAGTCTGGAGTTGAGCTTGCCGACCGTCGACCGGACCTCGGCGTATTTCGGCTGGATAACGTCGATGAACCGCTTTGTAAACACGGCGATAATCGGGACGGGCAACAGCGCGACCAGCGCCAGTTGCCAGTTCATGTAGAACAGGTACGTGGCGATGCCGACGACCATGATTATCATCCGCGAAGCGGAGTTGAGGCCGTCGTTGAGGAACTTCTCCAGCCGGTTGACGTCGTTCGACAGCACCGACATCATCTCGCCGGTCTGCTTATCGGCGAAGAAGTCCATGTTCAGCCGCTGCATCGTCTCGTAGGTGTCGGTGCGGACGGCGTGTTGAACGTGCTGGGCGAACTTGTTCCAGCCCCAGTTCCGACTCCAGTGGAAGACGGCCCCGAGGCCGAACGAGGCGGCGATGATGCCGGCAGTGAGCCACAGCTGTGGCCCCTGCCCGTTGGGAATCCAGGCGTCGGGTATCAGGAAGAGGCCGTATTCGGCCTCCTGTAGGAAGATAGCGTCGATAGCCAGCGCCAAGAGGATCGGTGGCAGTAGGTCCAGCATCCGAGCGACAATAGAACTGCAGAGGCCGACGACGAACGCTCCCCAGTGGCCCTGTCCGTAACCGGTGAACAGTCGAAGCATCGGCCGGTCGACGCGTTCCCTGGCGTCTTCGAACACGTCGTCGTCCGAACCCGCGTCGAAATCCATTATCGAATTCAGGGGCCGAACCCGCAAAAGGCCGTCGGGCTACGTAGCTTCGGGCGGCAGGTCGACCCGGTCGCCGACCGCAACGCCGGTCCGGTTTGTCCACCCGCGGTTCACTTCGAGGACGTACTTGCCCCGCCCCGCGTAGCCTGTCAGGCCGCTCTCGGAGGTCCCCTCCGGCGGGAGCGGCGCGTGGTGGATGGTCGTGATAGTGCCGTTGGCGTCGATGAAGATGATGTCAAGCGGGAACGACATGTTCCGCATGACGTAGGTGTACTGGCCCGCCTCGTCGTGGACGAACAGCATTCCTTCGTTTGGCCCAAGCGACTCGGTGTTGCTCAGGCCGACGTACCGCTGATCGAACGTCTGTGCGATGCGAACCTCAACCGTCCCCAGCGGTTCCCCAGCATTTTTTTCACGCACCGCGACGGTCGTCCCTGGCGTCGAAGCATCCGTAGAAGGCTGTGTTGCGGTTGTTGTCACCGCGTCTGACCCCTCACGGACCGTTACTGTGCCCTCCTCGTACTCGCCGGTGCCAAGCACCTCGACCCAGAGGCCGGTCTGGAGGACCACGGCGGCGGCAACGAGCAGGCCAACCAGTCCGAGGACAACCACGGCAGGGCGCTGCATACTCCGTGTGAGGGGTAGGTCGTGGGTAATACTGTCGGTGCCCACTGTCGACCGAGAGAGAAAGCGTTATTCCTGCCGATGGAAAACAGTGGAGTACGGGTCCGTGGTCTAGTTGGTTATGACGTGGCCTTTACAAGGCCGAGGCCGGTGGTTCGAATCCGCCCGGACCCACTGAACTTCTCCCGGCGCTCACTGACGAGCGCCGCGTGTGTGATGCGACCCGGGCGGTTCGAATCAGGGAACGAAGCAGCGCGGAGTGACCGTGGTTCGAATCCGCCCGGACCCATTCTGCGACGAACGGACGTGAGGAGCGGCTGGTTCCTGTGGATTCGATTCCTGCCAGTCGCGCGCAACGCAGTGAGCACGTCTGGCTTCGGTTTGAATCCGTTCAGACCCACTTCTGACACCGACTGCGACGAGTGTAACGCGGAGCCAGCGGTGTCTGTGTGGGAAATGTTGGTTCGAGCCCCGGAAGACGAACATAGTGAGTCTTCCTTCGGTTCGAATCCGCTCAGACCCAGCCTGTGACGCCTGGACCAACTGGGCTTCTCGGGGCATTCAATTCCAAGCTCAGTCTATGGGAGAGCCAACTACAGCGGGGCAAACACCCACAGCCAGCAGAAACGGGGCCCTCTATCTCGATTGATAGTCGCCCGTAATCCATATATCCGGAGTGGTGGTAGTGCATGACATGATAGATGGCTCGACGTGTCCGGCCTGCAGCGGGGACGTCTCGACGACTAATGGCACTGAGTACGAATGCGACGACTGTGGCGAGACGTTCGACAGCGCGGACCTATTTCTCCCGTAATCAGCGGTCGACCCTCCCGGCGGATGCCACAAAACCTCCGCCCGCTTTCGAAATGCTTTTTTCTACCCTCGTCATCGATTGGAGTGCGCGCCGCCTTAGCTCAGACTGGGAGAGCACTCGACTGAAGATCGAGCTGTCCCCGGTTCAAATCCGGGAGGCGGCATTTTCCTGCGGTTCGTTCCCTATTGACCGTATAGCGGCGGATTTCGGCAGGTTCGCCCCCGCGAATCGCGGGGAGATTTGAACCGGCTCACGAACGCACCCTTCGCCGTCGGGCGTTTCATTAGATTGTACGTACCGAGGCCCTTTCAGTCCTTCCCCTGTTACGGAATGGATTGTATGGATTTGACTGCTGTGAGTGGCGTTTTCGAGGGGTTAGGGTTTCCAAGGGTAGTCGTCTATACCGAGCTTGACGCGCGCTCACCGAAGGTGTTCGAGTATCTGAAGGATGCGAAAGCCGAGTTCCCCGTAATCCTTCTCGGTCTGTCCTGCTCTCTCGCGCAAGGCTTCTATGCGCTCGGTGTATTCCTCGTTGATTACGAGTTCAAGCTCCGCGCCGGTTTCCACCTCGAACTCGTCGGCCATGTTGTAGAGGCCTGTCAGTAGGTACTTTTCGTCACGGTTCCCGCGCACGACGGGCGACCAGAATTGGAAGACATAGGAATCGGCGTCAAACAGGTCGGTGACGTACTCCCTATCCGCAGTGAACTTCTGCCACAGGCGTTCAAGAGTATGCTGGTAGTCCTCGTTACCGTACTCTGCCCACCGGTTAGTATCAGGTGTTCCCGAATAGTGAAGCCCGTCGATGTGGGTCACAACCTCGCAGGTATAGACGACCTGTTCACCCTCGTCAGTGTTGTCTACCCCTATCACGTCAATTTCGAGTTGGTCGCCTTGCTCCTGCGAGCGCTGATTGTACATGACCAACTCACACCCCTCTACAAGTCGAAGGTATGAGCCGACGAGAAGTTCGCCTGATTCGGGTTGTTCGGTCATGCACCTATACCCGGATACTGACTTGATAAGCGCTTACCTGTCGATAGTTTCGACAGAAAATTGAGGGTGTCTATAGCGACGTGCCAGCACGAATCTCGTAGTCGTCAATCGCGGCGGCGTCGTCACCCATGCCGGGATACTGCACCTCGAAACTCCACGTTTCGCCTGCCGACCAGCCGTTGATGTTGTCCATGAACGATTCCGCCAGCGTGTCGCCCTCGTAGAACTTCACCTCTACCTCGGCGTATGAGAGTTCGCCACCGCTGACGTTCTCGGCTTCACCGACAACCTTCACCGTCTCGCTCATTTTGCCTTCGTTCTCTCGGACCATCTCGTGATTCAGCAATTCCACGTCCTTCGAGGACCCGTCACCGCTGTTTCCGTTGGAACCACCGTTCCCGGACGTGCTGGTGCCGCTACCGTTGCCGTCCTCGAAATCGCCTGATTCGCTTTCAGAACAGCCAGCGAGCACGAGGCCGCTGACGGTCGCACCAATCGTTGCGAGGTAGCGTCTTCGGTTCAATTTCATACCAGTTCGTAGTAGCGAGGTGTCGCATAATGAAAGTTTGGTACTAAACTTTAGCTTTGATACTCAACTATTCGGCGTTGTCACCACTCAACGGCGCGTTTCACACTATCATGCGCCTCTCGGGTGATTTCATGGTAATCTGCGATGAACGGATTCTCGAATACCTCTCGGAGAACGAAACGGGAACTCCGAAGCAAATGGAAGATAGCGGCCTTGTACGATTCAGCAGGTCGTATATCACGCAGAGAGCCAAGGTATTACTGAACCACGGTATGCTCCGTCACCTCGGAAACGGAGTCTACACGCTTTCCGAAGAAGGCCAACAGTACCTCGATGGCGAACTCGACGCGGCGACTCTCGAACCCAAGGAAGAGTAACACTGGTCGTTCCCTAAACCGGAACGAGAAACGTTCTACTGTCCTTTTCTATGGTAGCCACGCCACCAGCACGCGGTGAGAGCGGCGTGAGTGGTGCGTGAGCGCGGTCGAGGCGCGGACGAGTAGATTGGAGCGTCATTTCTGAAGTGCCTTCAGCGCCTCTGTGCGGTAGTGTGAGCATACGCCTATTCGCAAAGGTAATCAAATATCTACCTCACATACCCAAGAATTATAATATTATAGAACGTAGTAATCAATAGAGGGCGACCGCTTCTCGGGGCTTGATTCGCGTCAGAAAGCCCGCGTGTTAGAGGCACGCGAGCGGTGGCCTTCGGGAGCGAAGACCAATGCCAACTACAACTGCCGAGAGGCATGAGAGTACCGACCTCGAACAGCGCGATGTACGCGCCCTGACGGAATACATGACCACCCTTCCGCTTTGGGGCGACGTGTACTCGGTTACGACCGAGAGCGGGTCAGAATACCGTGTGGACGCCTTCGAAGGGCGCTGTACTTGCCCCGACCACGATTACAGGGAAGTCCGGTGTAAGCACATCCGTCGTGTCGCCTTCGCAACCGGTAACCGACCGATTCCCGCGTGGGTTGACGCCGACGAGGTAGACGCACAACTCGGTCAGCACGTCGAAGAGACGCCGAAGGTTGCCGCGACCGACGGGGGTGTCACCCTCGACTCGTTCGGTGCCGACGACCGTCCCGAGGACTGCGACTGTGCCGAACTCTCCGGTGACTTCCCGTGCTGGCCGTGTGTCCGAGACGGTCGCCGTGACCTGCCGGGTGAAGGCGAATGACTCGTCCATCCCCGGCGGCAGCCCTCAACGGCGTACAGGTGGGCAACATCTGCGACCGTTGTAACCGACGGATTCGGACGGGCGACAAAGCCGTCGTCTACGCGACCTACTACAACGCCGACGGGTGGGTCGTCCGGCGCATGATGTGTGACTGCGGAAGTCGTACTATCGGACTGCCGACCGACGGGGCCGATGAGGTGATTGTCGAGGCCGTGTACTGGTCGGGATGGCTCGTCAGTGTCAAGACCGTTGACCGCAGTCGGCCTTGACCAAGACCAACCGAACTTATACCCGACAGCCACCTTTCTCGGAATAGTGGTAGAGCCAACGGTCGTCAACGTCGTCGGGACAATCACCTATCAGCAAGAGATTGCATTAGACGCGTTGGCAGACACATTCACTCGCCGTGGTGAGATTTCTGACGTAACATACGAACCTGCCGAGAATCACTGGCTACAGACTCGGTTCGCGCCCGATGATACCTACGTCGCATTCTATCGGAGCGGTCGCTGTTCAATAGCAGGCGGCAATTCGGTCGAACATTTTCATGAGGTAGCAGACCGGGTTAATACTCTCATGCGGGACATTCTACAGTTCGAGTACGAGCCGACCGTAGAAATCAGCAACATCGTCGCAACGGCGGATATTGGCTCACCAATCCCGTTGGAAGCCCTGACGCTCGAACTCGGGATGGAACACACCGAATACGAACCCGAACAGTTCCCGGCGCTCATGTATCGAGAAGGGGATTACGTCATGTTGGTCTTTGCCAGCGGGAAACTGCTTTGCACCGGACTTACCGATGTGGCAGATGTGACCGACGCGATTGAACAAATGGAATCCCGGCTACAGGCAGTTGTGTAGTCACACGTCTTCTTCGCTAAACACCAGCTTCGCGCTGTTCTGTTCTAACCACTCGGCCTTCTCCTTGTAGTCCGGGATATGTTCTCCGACCAACTGCCAGAACTCTCGTCCGTGGTGCTGTTCGGTCAGGTGAGCGAGTTCGTGGACGACGAGGTAATCAACAACGTCGGGTGGGGCCATAATGAGCCGCCAGTTCAGGCTAATCGTTCCGCCAGTCGAACAACTACCCCACCGTGTGCGCTGGTTTCGGAGTTCGAGTTTTTCGTACTCGACACCCATGCGCTCGGCGTAGTGGTCTGTGCGGTTGGTGAGATAGTCCCGCGCCCGGCTCCGATAGAAGTTTTCGAGAACTTGCTTGACCGAAGATTGCCCGACGGCACTCTTTCGGAGTCGAATCGAATCCTCGTCTACCTCTTGTTTCTGTAGTGGCTCGATAACGAGTTCCCGGTCTTCACCGAGGAATGGGAAGCGCTCGCCAGCCTCGAATGTCCGGTTGGGGACTTGCTCTCGGTAGGCGTCGTACTTCCGTTGCTGGTCTACCACCCATGCCGCGTTCTCCTTGAGTAGTTCTGTGGGCTGAACGTCGTCGTCTTCGGGAACGACGACCGTCACGCCGTGTATGTCAACGTCGATACGCGGTTCACTGGCGTCGGCGCTATGACGTACCTCGTACTCGACGGGGTTCCCCAACAGGTCGATGTTCCGACTGTGGGCTTTAGCCATGATTCTCGATAAGGTAGTTCCGTATCGAGTCTACGAACCCATCGTCGTCTCGAATCAGGTGGCCGAGTTCGTTTTCCTTCACCAGTACGTCCAACAGGATACGCTCGATTTCCGCGATGGTCTGCTGGTTCGTCTTCCACCCGTGGTATCCTCGGTCAACGCGTTCGCGGAACTGTGAGACGATTTCTTCGGCCACTTCCTCGGCCTGTTCTTCAGACTCGATAGCGTCGGGAGTCTGCTCTGTGAGGTGCGTGTATATGGCGAACTCCGCGTCGTCCATCCCCTGCTCTTCGGCTTCCTCTTCGACGTTCAGAACCTCTTTTTCGACCGATTTCAGCGCCTCGACGGCGTCGGGGTCACTGATTTCATCACCCTGCCAGCGTTCCACAATGTCCGTCACGCGCTCGCTCAACCGCTTGTAGCGAGGATTCTGGTTCTCCCGAGGGTGTAGGTGTTCGCGGGTTGCGTGGGCAATCTGTGAGGCCTTGACGCCGGGGTTGTCCAATCCTTCTACGTCTTCGAGGTACTCTTCCCCGAGTTTGTAGGTCGGGAAGTCGTCCTTGATTTCCGTGATTTCGACGTTCTCGTTGATAATCTCTCGCGTCTTCTCGCGCATGTCGTCTTCGGGGTCATCTTCGCCCCCGGTCGTGCGCTTGAACGCGACGTGAATCCGGCTCAACCACTTGTAGTCGCGCTCGATACCCTCGTTAATGAGCCGCTTGTCCGGAGCGACGGCTTCGTAGAGATTCTGTAGACGGCGGAAGCCCTGTTTGAACTCGCGGCGCTCGGGATGGGTGCTAATGCGTTCGACGGCCTCGTAGGCGGCCTCTTGGGTGTCGTCCTTGGGTATGCCATCGAAGATACCCATGACCGTTTCCAACTGGTCTTTCAGGTCGTCGTAGAGTTCGTCCTTGTCGCGGGCGGCGTAGGCCTTCGTCTCGGCGTCGTAATCGAGGGCGTCGTCGATGTTCTCGAAGATACCTTGGAAGTCTACAATCTCACCGTTCTCCTTGCCCTCGGCAGGCCGGTTCGTGCGGGCGATAGCCTGCATGAGATTGTGGTTTTTGAGATTCCGGTCGAGGTACATCGTCTTCATAATCGGTGCGTCGAAGCCCGTCAGAAGCATGTTGTGGACGACCAGCAGTTTCGGCGTGACTTCCTCGGCTTCCTCGTCGGTCTGCTTGAACGCCTTGATGATACTGTCACGCTCTTCGGAGTCGGTGTGGAACTGCTGAATCAGGTCGGGGTCGTCGTTGGTCGCCGTGTAGAGAACTTCCACTTCGTCCTCGCCGCGACAGTCAATGAGCCGCTCGCCGTACATGGCGGCTGACCGGCGGCTCGGTGTGACGACCATCCCTTTCCACCCGTTCGGCGCGACGTGTTCGTCGTAGTGTCGGTCTATTTCTTCGACGGCGCGGTCTACGCGAGGTTCGATTTCGGCCAGTGTCCGAGCGGTTACGTTCTTTTGAATGAACTCGCGCTTCTCGTCCGTACTCAATCCACGAAACTCCTGCTCGAACTCCTCGTCAAGCCCTGCTTCGTCTATCTCCCACTCCATCTCGTGACGGAGCGTGAAATAGACCGGAAGAATCAGCCCGTCCTCGATACCCTGCTTGACCGAGTAGCGGTGTAGGTAGTCCTCGTCCTCGGGTGAGAACTCACGGAACGTGTTACGGTCTTCATGACGCTCACCCTCACGGACGGGCGTCCCGGTGAAGCCGAAGTGGTAGCAGTCGGGAAGGGCGGCGTCGAGACGACTGCCAAGGTCGGCTTCCATAAAGCGGTGGGCCTCGTCGCTCATGACGATTACCTCGTCGTTGCCCTGTTCGTCGGGGTCAACGTCCTCGAACTTCTGAATCGTCGTGAGAACCAGTTCACTTTGGCCTTGTTCGATAAGTTCCTCAAGGTGGGCGATACTCTCGGCCTCTGTCCACTGTTCGAGGGTGAGGTTCGCCAACTGGTCGCGCATTTGGGAGTTCAACTTGTCCGTATCGACAATGATGAACACCTGCGGATTGCGGGCCACAGTGGGGCGCGAGAGAAGGTTCTCGGCGGCATAGAGCATGGTAAACGACTTGCCCGACCCTTGGGTGTGCCAGACGAGGCCGCGCTTGTGGACGCCCTCACGAACGCGGTCGAGAATCGCGTTCACCGCGTAGTACTGCATGTACCGGGGGACGATTTTCGCGTCTCCACCGGCTCGGCGCTCGTAGAAGACGAAGTTCTTCAGCAGGTCGAGGATAGATTTGGGGTTACACAGAGCCTTGATGGCCTGCCTCACGTCGTTGCTGTCCTCGAACTCTTCGGGGGCGTCGTTCCACGGCTCGTAGAACTCCTTGGGTGCGCCGACCGCGCCGTAGCGGAGTTCAAAGGTGTCGGCGGCGATGTTGAACAGGCCGGGGACGAAGAGTCGTGATACGTCTTTCTCGTAGTTCCGAAGGTCACGGACGGCGTCGTGCCAGTCGTTGTCCTGTGCTTGGCTCTTGAGTTCCATCGTGACCAGCGGAATCCCGTTCACGAAGAGACTCACGTCGGGGCGAATAGTCGTCTCACGGGAGACGGAAAACTGATTGACGGCGTGGAAGCGGTTGTTTTCGTGGTCGTCGTAGTCTATCAGGTCAACGTAGACCGTCTCGGTCGAACCGTCGTCGCGTTGGACGGAGAAGGTCTTGCCCTTCGTCAGCAGTTGGTGGAACGCTCGGTTCCCGTCCATCAGGTTCTCGGTGTCGAGGTCGCGCTTCAGTGACGAGATGAACTTGTCTACGTTTTCGTCGGTCACGTCCTCATTGAGCGCGACGACCTGTTCGGCCAGTAAGTCCCAATAGACGACTTCGTGGCTTTTGCGTTCGTAAGCGTCGTCAAGGACGTTCGAACCTCGGTCACCGTCTTGGCCGTGTGTCTCCCATCCAACGCCGTCAAGCCAAGAGAGAAGAGAGCGTTCGACGCCTTGTTCAGATGGGATATTAACCATGCTGTGCGATTTCGTCGGGCACCTCTATGTTAGTGTCGGTTGTTCGGACTGTTCCCGAGAGCAAGTCTTGCATGAGACTCTGCTTGAGGCGCTGAAGTCGGTCACGGTAATCCTGTTCGTTTTCGACTCTTTGGTCAAATTTCTCAAGTGTATCCGCAATCTCAACCTGCTCTTTCAGGGGTGGCTTCGGTAGTTTTAGTTCTGCAATATTTTCGAGGTTGATTCGACTTCTACCGGTTCCACGGAGATGGGCAACGGCCTGTCGCCAGACTTTGTGTGAGTTCATACAGTACATCAGGAATCTCTCATCGAACTCCTCGTTCGTCTGAACCCGAACAACGTCCGCACAACCGAGAAGGTACTTATCGTACTTTTCAGGCACTATACAGGCCCTTGCAACGGGTTCTGCCATCTTTGCGACGACTACTTCACCGGGGTAGATTGCCCTGTGGGTAATCTCTTCGTATTTTTCTTCTGTCGCAAATTTCGGGTCTTCGTCATTGAACTCTCCTTCACCCACTTCTTGTAGGAGAATCGCTCTTGCCTCTCCCTCATCGTGAATTTCTGCGGAGGAAAGAGAATACCGCGCTCCGTCAGTAAACGCATTTTCTTCGTCGGCAACAATATTCTCGATTGTAGTCACTTCCCAGTGGGTTGGAATGCTTCCAAGTTTTGTACCTGTGTCTGAAGTCTCCGAGGCCCCTAACCCACGCTCAAGAACGTCTTGAACAATTCCTTTCTTGGTTTGGCGAATCTGCGATTCTATGTTTTCAGTCTTCTGAATCGCCCGGTCAACGTTGTGGATTACAGTAGCGATTTTGCGCTGTTCCTGAAGTGACGGAACCGGAATGTCAAGCAACTGTAGGTCGCTCTTGGTGACAGACTTGAATGTACTGCCAGTCGCAAGACGAGAGAGCCACGGCTTTCGTTCGGCAAGGTTATAGAAGAGATAGAGACCATTGAGGCTCTTGGGTCGAAGAGCCGCAAGTCCACGGCCAATACAGCAGTTCCTATCCGCGATGTTCAAATCGCCAACCGGAGCGCGAATGCTCATCAGTACATCGTTCTTTGCGGCTTCCTTCCGAGGCTCCGAACACCATGTGTCTGCCACAGGATGAAAGTGCCCGAACTCGGAGTTGCCTTGGAAGAATGGAAGTCCCTCACCCTTTTCGTTGTAAGTAGACGAGGGAGGCGAGTTCCCCGGAATAATTTCGGCTATATCCGCGAGCGACTCAATTGACCAATCTATCGGAATCTTACCTAACCCGAATAGTTCTTGTTCACTCTCTTCTCCTGACTCTGCCTCTCCGGCAGTCTCGGTGAAGTCATCCAAGGTTGCTTCTTCACTCATAGTTCAATACCTTCATGTGCTGATTCATCTGTGATTCAATCTCGTCGCGCTCGGTTTGCAACTCACGCAATTTTCCGAGTTCTTCCTGTACGTCTATGTCCTCTTCAGGTTCGGTCGTATCGACGTAGAGCGCGATATTCAGGTTGTACTCGTTCTCTTTAATCTCGTCTAGCGCTACCGTTCGACTGACGCGCTCTTCGGTCGTCCAGCTCCGGAAGTTCTCTACGATGTGGTCAAGGCCTTCCTTGGTCAATTCATTCTGATTCGAAAGTTCTCGGTAGAAGTCCTCGTCAGCGGCGTGAATGAACTGTACCTCATTCTTGCGCTCGTCGGGCTTTGCGGTATTCAACACAAGAATGGCCGATGGAATACTGTTGTTCTGAAAGAGGTTCTCGGGAAGGCCGACGACGGCTTCCACCATGTCGTTCTCCAACATCGGCTTCCGGTAGCGCTGTTCATGCTTCCGGAACAGTACACCGTGAGGAATTACGATAGCCGCCTTCCCACCCGTTCCATCGCGGTCGGGCCGCTTCAACTGCTTCGCCATGTGCATGACGAACGCGTAGTCGCCACGGTCGGCGCGAGGGAGTTTCTCGTGCCAGTCGAAGCGTCCCCACGGGTCGTCCTGTAGTTCGTCTTTGGCCCAATTGGCCGAGAACGGGAAGTTCGCCAGCACTCGGTCGAAGCGTGTCAGTTCGTTGTCCTCGTCGTTGGTGAACTCCGGACTCGCCAGCGAGTCTTCGCGTGCAATAGAGCCATTTAGCCCGTGGATAGAGAGATTCATTCGGGCGATGGCGGCTATGTCGGGATTGATTTCCTGCCCGGTGAGTTCAAGTTTCGAGGGGTCGCCACCCTGTTCCTCGCGGTAGTAGCGGGCGGCCTCAATAAGCATACCACCGGAGCCGACGGTCGGGTCGTGGAAGGTGTGGCCGTCCTCGAACTCGTCCACAAGCCGAACGCAGAGGTTCACAATGTGGGGCGGGGTAAAGAACTGGCCGCCGGACTTCCCTTCCTCTTCGGCAAAGTGCCGAACCAAGTCCATGTAGGCCTCTCCGAGCATGTCCGGGGGAACGCTGTCCCGGTCGAAGTCGTACTTCGAGAGGTGTTCGACCAGTCTCCCGAGCCGTTCGTCGCCAAGTGCGTCAGCCTCGATGTAGTCCGTCCCCTCGAAGATACCCTTCAGCATCCGTCTTTAGCTAAGATGAGAACCGCGTGACAGCGACGGCTTATCGAGGCTATTTTTCGAGAGGAATGAGGAGGAGAAGTCTGTGCACAACCCTCGCTCCTCAACGAGAATCATGCGTCGGCTCACTACGCTTTTTCCCTCTGAGTTCCTCGAAGAGCACGCCGAGGAACTCGGCGTGGTCGAGCGAGAAGGCAAGCTTCAGATTCCTGTCCTCGTGTGGGCGCTCGTGTTCGGCTTCGCCGCAGGCGAGAGCCGAACACTCGCTGGGTTCAGGCGCTGCTACAACGCCACAGCTGACGAACCGATCTCTTCTGGCGGCTTCTATCACCGGTTGACACCGACGCTGGCAGAGTATCTCCGCGACCTCGTCGAGCGCGGCCTCGACGAGGTCGCTGTTCCAGACGCTTTTGACGCTGATATCGACCGATTCAGGGACGTGATGATCGCTGATGGAACAGTGTTGCGGTTGCACGAATTCCTCTCTGATGAGTTCCAAGCCCGTCACGAGGAGCAGGCTGGAGCGAAGCTCCACCTGCTCCACAACGCCACCGACCAGACAATTGAACGGATCGACGTAACGGACGAGAAAACGCACGACAGCACGCTGTTCAACACAGGTTCGTGGCTACAAGGACGGCTAGTTCTGTTCGATCGAGCGTACTTCAAGTACCGCCGTTTCGCGTTGATCGACGAGAACGATGGCTACTTCGTGAGTCGGCTGAAGCAGAACGCGAATCCGGTGATAACGGCGGAATTACGGGAATGGCGCGGCCGCGCCATTCCCTTGGAGGGCAAGCAGATCCACGATGTGGTCGATGACCTCTCGCGGAAGTACATCGACGTAGAGGTCGAAGCGGAATTCAAGCGAGGGCAGTACGAGGGAACGCGGTCACTGGATACGAAGCGGTTCCGCGTCGTCGGCGTCCGCAACGAGGACGCCGACGACTACCATCTCTACATAACGAATCTGCCGAGAGAGGAGTTCCTGCCGTCAGATCTAGCGACGCTGTACCGGTGTCGATGGGAAGTAGAAACTCTGTTCCGTGAGTTGAAGACGCAGTATGAACTGGACGAATTCGACACGAACAACCCTGATGTCGTGAAAATTCTACTATACGCTGCGTTGCTGTCACTGCTGGTGAGCCGGGAGTTGTTGGATCTGGTCACCGAGCAGGCCGACGATGAGATCGTGTTTCCGCCGGAACGCTGGGCGGCGACCTTCCGGTCGCACGCCCAGCTCATCCTCCACAAACTCGGCGAGTACCTCGGTTACTCGCCACCGCCGTTGTTGGAGCGGCTAATCGAAGACGCTCAGAAGATTCATCAGCAACGGCCGATCTTACAGGAGACACTCGCTACCGCTACACAACCGAGGTGTGAGTCTTAGCTAAAGACGAATGTACCCTTCAGTTCCGGGTTTTCCTCGGTGAGCGCGTCGAAGGCTTCGTTCAGGGCTTGGTCTACGTTGTCCGAGACGGCGCGAACGTCATCCCACGAGTGTCCTTCGGGGACAACGGGAACATCGTAGAGGTTCTTCCGGCGAGCGAAATCATCGCCGTACTCGTCGAGATTCTGTTCGTACTGCTTCTCGAACTCGTCGCTGATACTCTTGTAGTAGACGAGCGGTAGAATGTACTCCTTGTAGTCGGTCGGGTCAACTGCGTCTCGAATTATGTCGGCGCATTTGAAGAGGTGGTTTTCGAGTTCGTCCAAAGAGATGGGCATATTCCTCTCAATTCATGCGAGCGTGTTATTTGCTCCGGTGAAGTTCAAGAGCGGGAGACAGGGATATATACACCTCTCGGATTCTACGGTCTACCAGAAGCGCCTGATATGGAAATCGTCAGCACGATGGGAAGCGGCTCTCTTGGTCGAGAGTTGGATTTGGAAGTCCTCGTCAGCAGTCTTCAGAACCATCTTAACTCTTCTATCGACGCCAATTTCACGAGCAACGGGATGGCAACGGTTCGATTAGAAGAGGGCGGGCCAGCCTACACTCTCTATCGGACAGGAACGTTTCAGATTCGGGGTGCAACCGACGAAGAACATCTGACCGAATCGGCTGACCGGTTCCGTGAGGTATTGTCCGAAATCGGCGTCGAGATTCCCGACTACGAGTTCAGGCACGTTACCTCGGTCTTCATGGAAGACCTCGGGCGAGAGGTGAACTTGGAAGCGCTCACTATCGCGCTCGGGATGGAAGACACCGAGTACGAACCCGAGCAATTCCCCGGCCTGATTTACCGACCGCCCGAATACGAAGTCACTCTGCTGGTCTTCGCCAGCGGGAAAATCATTGTCGGTGGAACGACCGATAGGAGCGAAGCGAAATCCGCTGTTCAACAGTTGAAAGACGAACTGGCTGTGTTGGATAGGGCCTGATAGGAGCGCCGGGTTGGGGGTCGGAGAATCCTCTACTATCCTTTTTTGAAAGATGGTTTAGAGGGTGGCCTTGTCCCAATCAATCTCGAACGAATCGTTTTCAGCCGATATTCCACCATGCTTGAGCGCTTGGTGGTACTCTCTATCATAATCCTCTAAATCTCGCGCGAGGTGTTCCGCTTGAGCGCAATTGAGTATGCGCCCCAACTCATACTCGTATTCAGATAGAGTTCGGTCAAAGCGGGATGGAATTGGAATATCATCCCTTCCCCCGTCAACGGATACGATATATACGTTATCCAAACGACGGCCTCGATGGGTTACTTCGAGTTGTCGTTTGTACGCTGTGTTATCTGCATAGTTCTCTACCCACTCTTCGTGAAAGTCTTCGCGCTCGCTGTAGGGCTGAAATTTCAGCACTATATCTCTGTTATTTTTGTAGACGAATTGAGTCCGGCTTTCCTCATCTATTTCTTGGTACTCCCATTCGTCGGGTTCCGTGGACTTAATCAGGTGTTCCACATCACGGGGGTACCAGTATTCGGGTTGGGTGAACGAGAAAATCGCCAGAGAAATTGATAAAATCGCCAGTGTGAGGCTCACGAGAGAAAGTACAGGGGATGGAAAGAAGGCGAAGATAGCGGTCAAAATTAGAATCAAAACACCGCCTGCTCCAACGTATCCGAGTAGACTGCGGTAGTGTCGTTGTTTTCGTGGGCCGATTCGGTTTAGGCCAGCACGTTCCCGTCCGCGATTATAGCGCTCCACAAGACCGCGAGTTGCCCGAGATACAATCTCACTACCCATTGTGTCACATTCTTCGGTAGACATTCTTCAATCCCCTCGATTACCGTCATTCGCGCTGGTCGTGTCTACCGGGAGGGATTATTTGTGTTCACAACATGTCGTCCCATATGAACGCCGTTGACCGCTTCCGTACACGCGTGGCAGAAGCCTTCGGCGCTATGATTCTGACTTTGATGGCAACCGTTGGGGGCGTGATGATTCGTTCCGCCCGAGAAGCCACACCGGCAACTGAACCTGCTACGTCGCTATCTATCGACCTGACGCTCGGGCTAATCACATCCCTTCCGGGACTCGTCACGCTCGCCGGAATTATGGCCGCGACCCTTGTTGCGGGGCCGTTCGGATTCGTAGGTGCGCTACTCGAAACAGCAGGGGCGACACAGCTGCTCTATCATCAAAGCGAGGCGGGCTTTTGGATGGTTGTCTTTGGAGCCGGTCTGGTGACAGTCGGTGCGTCAATCCCTTGGGGGAAGGTATTGGAAGCGTTCCTTGACTCGGGTGGCCGATACTAACCAACCAGACCGACGCCGACAGCGAAGTGGTTGGGGTCTACCTGCGCGTGTTCTGATTCAGAAGATGGGGCGCTCTGTTATCTGTCGGAACTGATGGGGGTACGCAACTCTTCTTTAATCTCTGTCACAGTCTGTTCCTGAATCTCAAAGTCCGGTTCGTCTGTGGAATTGAATGGAACGCCCTCGTTTCTGAATGCGTCCGAAGGGGGTTGTTCAACCTCGGCTTCGTCCGACTCGACAGCCGTAACAAAGTCCCACGGGAAGTAGTGATTCCACGGTCCCTCGTCAGACAGGTCGCTCACGTCCGCGTCGTCAACGGCGACGAACCGGAAGTCTTCGTCGGGGAACGTCTCTTCGTACACGTCCTGAACGAGCCGTAGGCCGTCCCGACGGCGTGGCTTGATGTGGTTCTCGAACTCCGAGTTTTCGTACTCGTACTCTCCGTTGCACAGGTACTCTTCCCATAGGGACTCGGCCTCGGCCAGTCCGGGGATTTCAGCCTCGCTCTTGAGGTGCTGGTTCCCTGTTGCCCACACGGGAATGTCCGTACAGTGCGCCCACCACTGTATCCACCCGATAGGCACCGCTCGCTTCTCGGGGTGGCCGTTGACCGACACCGTGCTGTCCCTGTCGAAACAGAGGACGATTCGTTCAGTCGTCTCTATGTGGTTGCTCACTGGTGGCTCCGTACATATCATAAGGTGAGAAGGAATTTTAGGATTCCGGCTGTCCCCACTTGACGCTGACAAGTACAAGTCGTGGAAGAATTTGTGTTCTGAAGCCGCCCCTGCTCTCGAACAGTTGGAAGAGAACGTTGCTATGCTCAATACCCGTGAATGAACCCACGTATTTGGCTATGTCATGAACTGCTCTACCTTCTCTCTACATTCCGAGAGTAAGCTGTCATATAGAGAATCAAAATTCTCGATGTACTCTTTGGACCCGTGGTGATTCAGGGCATTTGGGTCTAAATCTGTCTGGCTCACATCATTGGGACGAGAAATAACGTCCACGGAGACACCCAAGTCGGACAGATTCTCTTGTGCGTCCAACGTAGCAGAGTCTTCGTGTAAGTCGTCGGGATACGCCCCCGTCGTCAAGTAAATATACTGTATATCGAGGTCTTCATACCTGTTCTGTAGGGCGTGAAGTTGCAATATGACGTTGTGCTTCCTCCGGAGCTTCGCCGAGTTTACCTCGTTTTCAGCGGTCGTTTCTATGACCACTATCTGTTGGTTCTCGAAGTCACTCAATACAATATCTAACTCATGGACCATCTTGACTGGTTCTTCGCAACTGCAACTCAATTTAATGTCATCAAAATCAGAGTCTACGTGGAGTTGGAAAGCAAGGACGGCGTTGAACAGAAACTCACCCTCGCTATCCAACCCGTGTGAATCCATTCGACCATCATGACCGGCGATGAAATCGTCATCAGTCTCAATCTCTGACGGTGGGTCCGAACCCGTTGCCAGTTCCAATATGTCGTAATCCTCGAACTCACCGGGAACAGTATAGTCGGTTGGGATTCTGTGCAATAATCCGCTCCCACCTAACATCCACAAATAATCCGGGTCCTCTCTGACTTTTTCGGAGAACCAAGAGGACATATAAGTCTGGCAATCCTCGCAGGCTTCGCTCGTACCCTCTTCTGCGTATTCTGTTGTCTCTGGCGTGTCAATTTCTCTCCTTCCTTCCTCCAATGTGAAAGAGAAACTCGAATGGGCAGAATTGAATCCAAGTAGTGATTTGGCAGGACAGACGCTACAATTTCCATAGGCGTGACCAAGATGTAGTAGCGGATTTCGAACTTTCCCTCGTCCGTATGGGGTGGCGGCGTCGTCTGTACACCAGATTGAGGCTATCAGGTCCTCATCCAAGATAATGTGCGATAAGTCTCCTTGGCCGCTCCATGCCTCGTAATAGAACGAAAAAAGTCCCAAGCGACCAATATCATCGAATACTGTTCGTTCTGAAATAGTGTAACTTTCAGAACTCCGTGTAATTACTCCGTTATCCCGTAGAAGACTCGAAAAGGCTGATTGAAGCCTTTCACCGTCTGAATCCGGAATGAGCGTGAGTGAATCAGACGTTAATTGCTCTTCTTCCGGCATTCACAGTAGTATCCTGCAACAGAGGGGTGTATTTATCGACACTATCTAAATCGTCCAAGTCGTAAACTGTCTCGACGAGCTGTTTCGTTTGGGTGTTCTCGTATTCGCGGAGAACCCGTTTCAACATAGCTCGTTCCTCCCGAGTTAGGCTTGAACCCTCGTAGTCACTGTTAGCCTCATACCGGTAGTAGGTACCATTCTTCGAACGGCCTGACAGTTCCCGTATCTCGTCACCGTCCATCTCTTGCAAAGTGTCTACTATGTCTTCAGAGTACGGGCCATAGTGATATTTGATATATTTTATATTTGAAATCTGCCTATCGCGGTCGATATATGATTCTCGGTCAGCCAAGTAGAGAAGCTTCACCAGCTTGGTTCTGGTGAGTGCATTACCCGAGAAGTTACTCACAAGATACTCTATCATGTCGTTGAGTTTAGCCTTCTCGGGCATAGTTCTACTATGAAATCGTACCTTCTGCCCCAAATGCTTTGTTGTGTATTGGTACGAATCCACGACCCCGGAAGTTTCACGGCGAAGGATAGGGTCCTACCGACGAGGGGGTAGTGCGGACTGATGAGGCGGTGGACAGACTCTCCCCCGTTCAGGGTTTTAGAATAACTCTCCGAGCCTTCGCAGGCCTCGGATTCTGTGGCACCTGATACGCCACGCCCACTGAAGCCGAATAGGTGCATGCCAGAGTAAGTCAGGCCGTTGGGATTCACCCGAGCCAAGTCCAACATACCTCGATAGTTGTTCGAACCCATCCCGAACAGTGCCGACCGAGTAGTGGTTGGGTTCTCGGGGAATTACGTTGCCTCAAAACCGGTTCCATAGCCGCCGTGTGGAGCCTCATACACAGCAGGACAGGTTTGTTATCGCGTGTCCACTGCAATCCCACTGTGTCAACTCCACGCCGAACGAGCCGACTGGCGTTTCTGCCAGACGTTTTTGAGAGGTATTCCCGTTCAATTCGTCTTCAGTCGTATAGACGAGTACCGATTGCCCCTTCCGAGGGTATTCCTGCTCGACAGGTTTGCACCTACCCGACCTTCCAACCTACCCTCGCCAGCGGATAGGGTTTGGACAGTTCAGTCCGAGGCGGTCGTCGGGGAACTACAAGAAGGGAAGTGAGTTCACCAGCCGTCCCCTTCTCATAGGCTTTTGCTCTTAATCCTAATTGGTGGTTAGAGGTTCTTAAACATTCGGTAGCGGCCTATACGCTCGCATGTAGATTACGACTGTAAGGTGAGAAGGGGACGGCTGGTGAACCCATTGGGAGCATAGCATCGAAAAGGAATAATACTGTCGGTAATACTCACTACAAGTCCGTTTTCGGTACCTACTGATAGGGATAATAGCAGAGCGCTGAACCGAACCGGTCAAAATTAGGTTGGGGTGTAGGAATCCTACTCGGTCGCTGTGAAATCGACACCGGGGGTGTTTTTAGAAACTACCGGGGGCGTCTCTTCGTTCATCCCCCATGTCGGGATGTGTGGGGGTCGGTTTGTTTGAAGCAGGTCGTTGGCTCTGCGAAACGCTTTCATTCTCGAAACAACCCCTGAATCGGGAGATAACCGGTTCTAACGCTCTCTAAAGCCATTATAGGCGACAGTAGAACGCCGTAGCGCCCCTCTACGAGGATGTGGGGTCGTCTCTGGTGGCCCTACCCAACCCGTAGTCACCCGACCTGTGTAAGCGCACGGCAGGCATAGTCACCACATGAGCGCACAGAGGGGCAGGGACCGGTGGGGTACCCCCTTGGGGACCGGGTGGGGCTGGTAGGGGGTGGGGGCCGGGACCGCCGGGGGTAGGGATGGGGGGTTTGAGCGGTGGCGAGAATTTTCAGAGCGGCAGGCACTCCGTAGAGATGTGTGATTTTCGCGCGGTGATTGACTCCGTTCGTGCCGCCCTGCTGGCTATGTGGGGGTTGTGAAGGTCGTCTTCGAGAGCGTGGCCCACTCGTCAGCATCGGTCTTTGAGGGCGAGAGCGGTGGACTGCTGGTCGAGAACAGGCAGGTGGCGGCCTTCAGGAACGGCCTCTTCGCGGAGTTAGGGTGTGGTGGCGGTTAAGTAATTTTTCAGGCTCGGCTCCAAGGCTCCGGATACCTCTCAATTCCACTTTCACCTTGGTTGTCAAACACTTATTTGCCAGTGACTCGTCAGGTACAGGCATGATAGCAGAACTCCTTCAGTACGTGTCGAACCACCTCGACACCATCATGACCGGTCTGACTATGGCGGTGGTCGGAATTGGCGTCTACGAAGCGCGGGATGGCTTCTTCCGTTTCTTGGGTAAGTTCAGGGGGAAGTACGTTGCACTGGTGGTCTTCGTGGGCGCACTATTCGGTTCCTCCCTAATTACGCCGATGGTGGGTGATTGGTGGGCGCGGTCGCTCCCGTACATTCCGTCCGGTCAACTCCTTGGTGCGATTCTCGTCCTCGGTATGCTCGGGGTCAACAAAGCAGCGGAGTGGAACTTCTTCGACATTAAGTCGCTTCCTGTCTACGGACTTGGTGTCGTCCTGATAGCGAATCCGGAACTCCTACACGCCGTAGCGTAGCCGGGACACCGGCCAAGGGCCTCTTCCTCTTCGTCAATTCGTTCATGCGACCAGCAGGTTGACTGGTGAAAGTAGGCCGCCGTGTGGATTTATTGTAGTCTGTCGTCATTTTTCGAATAGCATGGCTCGGAACCCGAAATGCCCCCGTTGTGGCAGTTTCAACGTGACTCGAACGCACGGCATGAAGAGTTGCCAAGACTGCGGGAAGAGTTGGGAGTGATGAGTCGGAACCAACGAACCTACGCCTTCCCCTGTTCTGGCTCTACTTCCGCTTCACCGAGTTCGTCCAAGCGACCATAGGTCACGTCGTCGGGGTCGTCTCCCGAAATGTCATACTCGGCAAGATAGCGCCTGACCGTCACGGGTGAACAGTTCATCTCGTCTCGGGCCGCAATCTCGGACGCAGAAAGGCCATGTTCGACGTACAGGCGGCGTAGGGTGTCCTCGTGCCGCCACGGTCGGAGAACGCCGAGACGTTCCATGTAGACACTGACGCGGCTCTTCGAGACGCCCAACTCGTAAGCGATAGTGCGAGGAGATAGTCCCCTCTCGTGGTAGGCCCACTGAAGGAACTCCCGGTCGCGCCACGGCTCGGATTCCGGTATGCGTTCGTCGGGAAGACGGAAGGTCATGTACGAAACTACGCGATTCTCGCCAGTAATTCGTTCGGTGACGGTATTCCCGGAATCGGCTACCACCCACCTTTTGACTCAATTTCGAGGTCACATTCGTTTGCCAGTCGTTGAATATGGCGCTTCTTGTCCCGCTTGTTGAAACTCGTGAATAGATAGTAGCCGTTCGTCAACTCACGATATGTTCTCATATCGCGTTCATCGTCGGGATGAACTGGCTGGTCATTGATTAAGGCATTTTTATTCCCGGGGACATACGGAAGTGGTTCGATACGGGAAATCAGGTCGTGACTCTCAATGAGATAGTCTACAGCGTCAGCCATTACGTCGCTCTGGTTGTCACCATCAAGGACAACGAGAGCACTATCGTCTCCTTGTATCTCGATAACATACTCTCCGTCTACATCGGAATCCTCTACTCTTTCGGGTGCTTCATTGAGTGAATCAGCGATTTCTTGCTTTGACTTCTTCCCATCGGCATCAATCTCCGACTCAATATCCGAGACGAGTCGGTCAATCATTTCCTTCGCCTGTGTTTCCGCGAGCGACGAGATAGCGTCTGAAATCTCGTCGGCCAGCGTGTTCGAGAGTTGGACTGCCAAGTCGTCCTTGTCGGTTTCAAGGGTTCGGCGGGCTTCACGGAGTTCGTTGATACGCCCGAGTATTTTCCCTGATTCCCCTGACTCGATAGCGTCTTTCTGGTAGGCCTTCAGAACGGGAAGGCGGTTGGGAAGGTCTTCGAGGGCTACATCACCGACCTTCTGAACGTCTACGTTCGAGGCGTCCACACGGCGCTGAAAGAATCGGTACTGCTTGCCGTTCGTGAGGATACCGTAGGTGACGTTTTTGTTCGTCATGTACGACGACAACTGGTCTTCGTGGTCGCCGGTCAGGGTTGTGTCTGCGCCCTTGGCTTCGAGGAAAGCGACCGGCGTTCCATCGAGAATCAGCGCGTAATCCACCTTGTAGGTCTGCCCGAACGCCTCGACGGAGTATTCAAGTTGGGTGTTCTGCGGAATCTGCCAATCAAGAAGGTCTAAAAAGTCACGTAGAACGGCGGCCTTCGTGTTGGCCTCGTCCATCTGTGGAGAAGAGTCGAAAACGGCGTCAGATTGTTCGACATACTCCCTAACAGCGTCCCTATCCATGTTGTTCTGTCACGTCACAGGGACGGCTTATCAAACCCTGCGAACGAATTTCGGAGGTGGATGTTAGTCGTAGTAGCTCACACGCTCGACGACCTCGGCAAAGGCGACATTCTGGCGCACATCGGTAATCTCGACGGTGACACGCTCGCCCTGTTCTGTGTCGGGGACAATGACGACGAAGCCACGTTCGACGCGAGTGATACCGTCGCCCTGTTCTCCAATGTCTTCGATTTTAACGGTGCGTTGCTCTCCCTCTTCGACAGGGGGCGTCTGTGGCCTTTGCTCGGGCAGTGGTTTGCGTTCGGTTTCGTCGGCCTCGTCTGTGGACGGCGCTTCGAACAGCGCCACACGGTACGTCTCGCCGTCCTGAAGGTCGCCAAGTTGGACCTCTTGTTCCGGCACCTCAACCACATACGAACCGTCGCGCTCTTCGAGGGTAACAGAGAACAGACAGCGAAGTTGGTCGGGTATTTCCATCAGTAGTGTCTTACGCGGGATACGCAAGGGAGAACACTTGACTTTGCTGTCCAAGAAGCTATACTGAACTTTAAGCCAGTGTCAGTTCAAGCCGTTGTCAGTATGGAAGAAGACCACCTTCGGAGCATTCTTGAAGAAGAGTTCAGTCCTACTCATGCCGACCTTGAGAGGGTGACTCGACAGGCGATGAAATTAGACCAGTCCGGAAATTTCAAAGAAGACACTGGTGATGAGTTGACAGTCGACCTCATAAGAAACAAACTCGAAGAGGCCGACCGGCCAATCAAAGCGGGTTGGAACTGGTGGGTAGGACAACTCAACGTCTTCTTTGAAAGTAGCTACGAGCGCTTTCAGATATAGGCAGAGTTCGCAGTTCTACAGGTCGCCAATCAGACGAGCCTGTGCGACCGCGAGGTTCTTCTCTTCATCCGTCTCCGCACCAGCCATATCAATCACTTCCTCTTCTCCTTCCGGAATTTGAACATCAGTCATATACCCCGATAAGAAACGCAGGCTCAAGTTCTTTTACCAGACAAGGTTTAACAGCCAACACCAAGTGGACTGACCTATGCCGACTTCAGACGAGATACTGAATAAGAAACCACCGGAGTTCTACCGGCTTCTATCGGAGTGTGTAGAAGTAGCAGAACACCGGGGAACAATCTATTACGAAACAGCAGGTGAGCTAATTGGTGTTATCGCCGTAAATATGAACAACTGGTCTGCCGCGATAAGCAAGGAAATGGTTCAGCAGGGCCATCCAATGATTAGTGCTGTAATCGTCGGGCAAGGTGATGACACACCGGGAGACGGATTCTATACTCTTGCTTACGACATTGGTCGATTGGATACGGACCCTACCCACCTGACCGAAAACGAGAAACGCGAGTTTTGGAAAGAAGAGCTTCAGCGAGTTTACCGGACCTTCGCCCGATAGAGACGAACTTGGCGACTAAACCCCTTCGAGATACCCCCGACGCTGTTCGACCTTCTGTTCCTCACTTCGCTTGTCGTAGTGTTTGTCCAACACGTCCGGGCCGACGTTCATACGGTCGCTCACGACCTTTTCCGGCACATCCTTCGAGAGATGTTCCGTGATACTGCCACGCCGAATATCGTGTGGTGAGACGTTGACCGGACACTTGCTATAGCCGTTGTAGTGCGTCCCCTCACAGGATTCCGGGTCACGGTTCCGGGGACAGTCCGCACCATAGTAGCAGGGCCGAGTGACCTTGTAGACCGTTTCCCGGACGTTGCCCCGCGAGAGGCGACCGTACCGACTCGTGACGAGCGGCTTCCGACCGTAGTCGTCCCGCGTGTCTGGTCGGTTGTGTTCGATGTAGCCGTCGATAACGCTACACACCGTGCCGCTCAATGCGACGATTCGCTCGCCCTCTTTCCCGTTCTTCAGCGCAGTGCCGGTTTCGGGTCGGTGCCGGATTTCGAGGGTTTCGTTATCCGAGTCGTAGTCCCCGAGGTCGAGCGCGTGGAACGCTCCGAGGCGAATCCCCGTGTGCCACAGGATTTCGAGGATAACGTGGCCTCGGGTGGCGTACTCGTACTGTCGGAGGTATTCTAACACAGCCTCGGCCTGTTCGGCTGGCAGAATGCTCTCGCTCTGTTCGTCCTCCCTCGAAAGCGTGGGCATGATGATTTTCTCGTGAAGCCCCTGCGGCACTGCGTCGATGGACTCACACCACCGGATGAAGACGCGGAGTGCGTCGAGGTTCCCTTCCAAGGTGACAGGCTTCAGGTCCCCGTCGTCGCGCCGCCACGTTCGGAACTCTTGGAGTTTCCGTCCGGTGAGGTCGTTCATGTTGTCTATGTCGGCTACCTCGTTACACCACCGAATGAAGTGCTTCAACCGGTAGTGGTAGCCGTCAAGGGTCGATTGGGATACCTCGCGCTTGCGAGCGTTGAGGTACATTTCCTTCGCGCGTTCCGGTGAGATGGGTTGGAGTTCCTGACTCATTTCGACCACCGAAACGCCCGCTTGCGAGGGTGTGAACCGGCCCCACCCAAGGCGGTGGAACCGCCGGACGTGAGGGCTGTCCCCGGTTCAAATCCGGGAGGCGGCATTTTCCTACGAACAAAGTGAACAGTGAAAACGCTCTCGAGCGGATTTGAACGAGGTGAGTAAGTAGCGACCACTGGTTGCCCCGTTGACTCGGCACAGTCGCCGGAACAGGTACTTCCGTGGCGACGAGTAGCATGGGTATGACAGAGGAGCCAGCACACGAGCAGATGGAGCGCCATGCGACCCTGACCGACGAACTCGCAGACCTCGATGCGGAGCGGGATGCCGTTGCGGCGTCAGTACAGGACCGGCTTGCCGACGCGGTTTCGGAGGCCATAGCAAAAGCGGGGACGAACGTCGGGAGTCTCGGGCAGTCCAAAGACCGTAAGCGGTTTCGATTCGAGGCGCGGCTTGATCGAGCGGCGCTGGTGGCGGCGGTGACGGAAGCGCTGCCGGACGGATTCGTCGTCTCCCACGTCAACGAGGATGGGACGCTGAGCGTGGACTGGACCGGCGACAGTACCACACCCTCGAAGCGGGAACACGGGGCCATCCTGAAGGCGATCATCGCAGAGGAAACGGAGACAGACAGGGATGGCTTCATCGAGTCCGTGCCCAGCCGCGACCGCGTGCTAGCGCGGGCGGTGGAACTGGGTGTCGACAAAGAAGACGCGGCAGACCGCCTCAGTCGACTGGCGACGCTGGACGTGGTGGATATCACTGACGAAGGGGTCTACCCCGACGAGAACTTCTCGCGATATTAGCGAACAAGGGCGGATGCCAGCCGACGGCAGGCGGGAAAGGGCACAGGGACGGAGTCGGCGTGACCGACGTTTATTACTTGGTCCAGTCTGTGGTGTCAGACGAAATGGCAGTACTATCGACAGAAGACGAGGGGAAATTTCTCATGGACGCACAGGGAGAACAGATCGGCATCGTGACCGAGGTTGACCCGGAGGGGCAGATTGCGTACGTCGAACCGGACCCGGACCTCACCGAGGCCTGGGTGCAGGGGCTCGGGTTCGGTGACGCCGACGAGGACGACATTGAGGTCGCCGCCGACGCCATCGGAACGATAACTGACAGCGAACTGCGTGTGACTGTCGACCTGTAGTCACGCGACAGACTCGGGACACTCGCCCACACGAACTTCCACCACTTGACGCGCTCCGTGCGTTCATACAGGTCGGGAAGCCGCGCCGGCGCAGTCGGCTCGGAGATGCTTCGAGCATCAGTTGCGACCCGAGCGTCTGTTTTTACGGAGTCGACAGCGGGCGCACGCGACCATAGAGGGGATAAGATATCACAGTAGCTGAGGAATAGCGGGATAGCAGGGTACTAAGAGCGCTTTCGCTGGGGAAGCCGTCTAACATCGGCAAGCAACAGTCGAAAAAAGAGGGCTACTCAATTTCGATTCGGTTCGAGTCACTGGCATCGTCCGCGCGCGGCAGCGTTATTTCGAGCACGCCGTTGTGGTAGGTGGCCGTGATGTCATCGTCCATTACCGGCTCGGGAACGGTGACACGTTCGGTGACTCGTCGGCTGTGTCGGCGAGCGCCATCGCTCGTTTCCGCAGCGACAGTCGATTCGCCTTGGATACTGAGGACACCATCCTCGAAGCGAACGGCGAGGTCGTCGCGCTCAAAGCCCGGGAGGTCGACCATCACGGCGTACCCGTCGTCGGTCTCGTCGACATGAAGGTTCGTGTCGATGCCGTGCTGGCGGTGGTCGACCGAGCGCGTGCTAGCGGCTGGTCGGTCGGCACGGTATCCGGGACTGTCAGCCATTCGGCGTCTCGAATCGTCATCCATCCGCCGGCCCAGATTGTCGTCCGTCATCTCTCGTTGCGTCTGTGCGAAGAGTCGGAACATTGTCTCGAAGGGATCGTTGCTGTGTGTCATAATCACCTTATATAAGCTCGTACTGATATTAACAATTGCGTAACACGTGCTATCACGGGGAGACGGAAGTGCCGTCCGTAGGCTGCGTTCGGCCGGCTCGAAAATGCGTGATGAGATACCGTAGCGGAACTGTTTTGTCAGGCGTACAGCTAGAACAGCCACAGATAACCGCCGAGTACCCGGTCCGTCGGTGGCCGGGCGACTGGACACGAAACACACCATGGCAACCGATTCCGGCACCCGGATAGACCCTTCGGCTGACGAGGTATCGAACTACGACTACCAGAATGAGACTGTCGCTCGGTCTGGCCTCGTCGACGACCTGCAGGCGCGCGTCGACGGCGAGGTCCGGTTCGACGAGTACTCGCGGCAGTTGTATGCGACCGACGCCAGCCTCTATGAGGTGCTGCCCATTGGCGTCGTCTATCCACAGTCAACCGAGGACGTGGCCACGGTCATGTCCTACTGCGCCCAGCGTGAGATTCCGGTTCTGCCGCGGGGCGGCGGGACGAGCCTTGCCGGCCAGACCGTCAACGAAGCCGTCGTGCTGGATTTCTCACGGTACATGAACGACCTCGTCGAGGCCCGGCCCGACGACCGGCGAGCGCGAGCCCAGCCGGGCATCAAGCTCGGCGACCTGAATGGGGAGCTGGCCGACCACGGGCTGAAGTTCGCGCCGGACCCGGCGTGGGGCGACAAGAGCGTTCTCGGCGGCGCTATCGGTAACAACTCCACCGGCGCACACTCCCTGCAGTACGGCAAGACCGACGCCTACATCGAAGAGTGCGAGGTCGTCCTCGCGGACGGCACCGTCACCACGTTCGGCGAGGTCACCCGCGAGGAACTGCGCGACCGAGCGGACCCCGACGGTGACCTCGAAGCCCGGATTTACGCCGAAATCGAGCGAATACTCGCCGAGGAGGGCGAGGAGATTGAGAGCCACTACCCGGACCTGAAGCGCAACGTCTCTGGGTATAACCTCGACTGGGTGCTCGACGACGCACAGGACGGGACCATCAACGTCGCCTCGCTGCTGGCCGGCAGCGAAGGGACCCTCGCAATTGTCACCGAGGCCGAGGTGTCTCTGGAGCCGATTCCAGAAACCAAGTCGATGGGCCTGCTCGCCTACGAGGGGCTCATCGAGGCTATGGAAGACGTGGCGGACATTCTCGAACACGACCCGGCTGCCGTCGAGGTGCTCGACGACGTACTCATCGACCTAGCCCAAGACACCGCCGAGTTCGAAGACGTGGTTGGGATGTTGCCCGAGGGGACTCGGGCGGTCCTCATCGTAGAGTTCTACGCCGACGACGAGGAGAGCGGGCGACAGAAAGTCGCCGACCTGCTTGCGGACCGAACGAACGGCGTCGACCCCGCCGCTGACCCGGCTGCGGGCCGGACCGTCGTCGACGCGCCGGTGCGGGCGTTCGACGCCATGGAGGCCCACGACGAGGCGAAACGCGAGAAATTCTGGAAGATGCGCAAATCCGGCCTCCCGATACTACTCTCGCGGACGACTGACGAGAAACACGGCTCGTTCATCGAGGACACCGCCATCCCGCCGGCGAACCTCCCGGAGTACGTCGCCGACTTTCAGGAGATTCTGGAGGAGCACGACACCTTCGCCTCCTTCTACGCCCACGCCGGCCCCGGCGTGCTCCACATCCGCCCGCTCATCAACACGAAGTCGGTCGAAGGCGTCGAAACCATGGAATCCATCGCCGACGCGGTGACCGACCTCGTCGTGAAATACGGTGGGAGCGTCTCGGGCGAACACGGCGACGGCCGCGCCCGCACGCAGTGGAACGAGAAGCTCTACGGCGCGGACCTCTGGGAGACCTTCCAGGAACTCAAGTCGGTGTTCGACCCCGACTGGCTGCTCAACCCCGGGCAGGTCGTCGGCGTCGACGCCGCCGCTGTCGAGTCCGGCGCGATGCCCGAGCGGGCGCGCACTGTCGACATGACCGAGAACCTCCGTTTCGACCCGGAATACGAGTTCGACACCGGCTTCGACCCCGCACTGGAGTGGGACAACGACAACGGGATGCAGGGGATGGTCGAACTCTGTCACGGCTGTGGCGGCTGTCGCGGCCCGCAGGAGACGACCGGTGGCGTGATGTGCCCGACCTATCGCGCGTCCGAGGAGGAGATGACGACGACGCGGGGGCGGGCGAATATGCTCCGGCAAGCGATGAGCGGCGACCTGCCGGACGACCCTACGGACGAGGAGTTCATGCACGAGGTGCTCGACCTCTGTATCGGCTGCAAGGGGTGTGCGAAGGACTGCCCGAGCGAGGTCGACATGGCGAAACTCAAAGCCGAGGTGACACACGCCTACCATCAGGAACACGGGTCCAGCCTGCGGGACAAGGTGTTCGCCAACGTCGACGCGCTGGCCGGGCTAGGCAGTTCCTTCGCGCCACTGTCGAACCTCGCGACGAAGGTGCCGGGCGCTCGAACGGTGCTGGAGAAGGCGGTCGGTATCGCCCCCGACCGCACGCTGCCGAGCTTCCAGCGCACGACGCTGCAGGACTGGTTCGACGAACGCGGCCCGCAAATCCCGGCGGACGAAGCCGAGCGGCAAGCCCTGCTGTTTCCCGACACGTACACAAACTACAGCCATCCCGAGGTCGGGAAAGCCGCCGTTCGCGTCCTCGAAGCCGCGGGCGTCCACGTCCAACTGGCCGACCGGACCGACAGCGGACGGCCGGCCCACTCAAAGGGCTTTCTCGACCAGTCCCGGGCGACCGCGAAGGACAACGTTGAGGCGCTCGTGCCCGCGGTCAAGGAGGGCTGGGACGTGGTGCTGGTCGAACCAAGCGACGCCGTGATGTTCCAGTCGGACTATCTGGACCTGCTGTCGGGCGAGGACGTGGAGACGCTGGCCGCCAACGCCTACGGCATCTGTGAGTACCTCGACACCTTCCGGCTGGACGAAGGGGCCGACTGGGACGTGCCGGCCGAGACGCTGACCTACCACGGCCACTGTCACCAGAAGGCGACGAAGAAGGACCACCACGCTGTCGGCGTCCTCCGACGGGCCGGCTACGACGTGGACCCGCTGGATTCGGGCTGTTGTGGCATGGCCGGCTCTTTCGGCTACGAGGCCGAGCACTTCTCGATGAGCAAGGCCATCGGCTCGATCCTGTTCGATCAGATCGGCGAGAGTCGCGGCGACACCGTGGTCGCGCCCGGCGCATCCTGTCGCACGCAACTGGACGACTGGGACGAAAGCGACGGCGAACCGCCGCATCCGGTGGAGAAGCTCGATGCGGCCCTAGCCTGACGGTTCGTCGGGCTGGCGAACCGCTTGAACGATGCCGACCGTCTGGCCGACCAGCGCAAGTCCGATGCCGGCGAGCAACGCGGTTTCCGCCGGCGGGAACAGCGCGCCAGCGTACACCGCCGCACCGAGAACACTCAGCACTGCGCCGGCCGTGTACGCCCGCTGGCCTGCCGGAACGTGCTTCCCAGTGTAGTAGAGGCCGACGCCCGGAACAGCCATCCACCCCAGTAGTGTCGTCGTCAGGAACGGAACCCGGAGCGGAGAGTAGAGGAAACCGACGATGCCGCCGACGGTGAGCAGGAGTCCAACGAGCAGAATATCGCGCCAGATCCGGAGGACGCCCGTCACCATCTCATCCCACGAAAGGACGGCGAACGCAGCGATGAGGACGGCGGCAACGACGTGGAATATCAGCACGGTCCGGTCAGTGACCACATCGAGATGGGCCAGCCCCACGAGCAGCCACGCCAGCGGGATGAGGACGGTCGGACCCTGTGCACGCAAGCGAGGGAACATACGCCTCACTGTGCCCCCCACAATCAAGAAACGTCGGTCGTGCGGACAGGTGTCACGCTCGCGGGAGTTCGACGACGAAGTGCGCGCCGTCAAGGTCGGTGTCGGGGAAGGCCGCGTCGGTTTTGCTGGCGGTGTCAGCGAGGGAGATATCGCCGCCGAAACTCGTAACGAGCGTTTCGACGAGATGGAGTCCGCCGCCGTGCGTGTCGCCCGCCCGCGGGTCGAAAACGCTGTCACGCTGGTCGTCGGGAATTCCCGGACCGTCGTCGACAACGTGGGTCTCGATGACATCGTCGGTCTCGCAGATTGCGACGAACACCGATGGCTGATGATATCTGTCTCCCGTCAACTCTGTCGTCTCCGCCCGCTGTGCCTCGCTCGGCAGCGCTGCTCCGTCCGTCGCGGTCCCCTCAGCGGAGAGTTCTGCTGCCGGCGTCCCGTGTTCGATAGCGTTCTCGATGAGGTTCCGGAGAACCGGGCGAGCGGCCTCGTTGGTGTATGCCATTGCGCTGTCCGGGGCTTGAAGTTCGATGGTGATGGGATGTGTTTGCTCGATTCGCTGTATCACCGCCTCGGCAATCCCGACGATGTCGGTCGGTTCGAATGCCGGGTCGGAACTGAGGGTCTCAACGACCGCCCCGGCGTTGTCGACCAAGCTATCGAGTTCGGTTACCTGCTCGTGGATCGCGTCCGCTGCCGTTTGAACCGTGTCCGAGTCGGCGTTCCGTCGAATGATTGTCGCGCGGCCATCAATAACGACGAGTCCGTTCGCGATATCGTGTCGAAACAGGTCGTTGACGAACGACAGCGTGTTCGCGGTTCGGGTCGCGCGACTGGCATCCTGACGGGCCCGAACCGCAAGCGTGCCCGCGATGAGTCCCGTGACAGCGCCCGTCTCCATCGCCAACAGGGTGACGAACACCGGTTCGGCGATTGTTCGACCCTCCATCATGCGGATAAAGACGCTCAAACCGATGACAGCCCCGACTGCAAGGCTGCCGATAACGCTCCAGACGAAGACGGTCCAGATCTGCGCACCCGGTGTCGACGACGAGACGAGGCGATAGCTGCCATACACTAGCACCAGCGGCAGTAGCCCGTCGAGGGCCAACGCGAGCGCAGGGCCGCCGACCTGTCCGATACGCTGTGTCTCGATACCGAGGTGCCAGACGATGGCCGCACCTGTGAACGCGAGTCCGAAGCCAGCAAGCAGCCACGGCGCAAGGCGGGCCCGGGCACCACGGTACATAATTATGACTTGTGCTCGAACGGCTAATTCCATTTGGTTAGTGATCCGGTAAGACCGAATGCGACGCCGTAGCGTCTATAGCCAGCCGGGAGAGCCGGCGGCGCATGTGCCATGACAGTATTACACACCCCCTAATCGCCAGACAGCGGTCGGATCTTTCTGTTTCCCACCAGAGCATCGTACCGACACTGTTATCCGTGGTGCTGGCATCTCTTTGGTTGCAATGGCGAAAGGAACGGTTGATTTCTTCAACGACACTGGCGGTTACGGTTTCATCGACACTGAGGACGCGGACGAGGACGTCTTCTTCCACATGGAAGACATCGGCGGCCCGGACCTCGAGGAAGGACAGGAGCTCGAATTTGACATCGAGCAGGCGGACAAGGGTCCGCGCGCCAACAACGTCACGAGGCTCTAACAATGGCGGAAGGCACTGTCGACTTCTTCAACGACACTGGTGGTTACGGCTTCATCGAAACCGACGATGCGGACGAAGACGTCTTCTTCCACATGGAAGACGTCGGCGGCCCTGACCTCGAAGAGGGGCAGGAAGTCGAGTTCGACATCGAGCAGGCGGACAAGGGTCCGCGTGCGACCAACCTCACGCGACTGTAAGACGGCATCTGTCTTCAGTCTAGCATTATAATCACTTGTCAGCGGTCGCGGTGTACCATAGCGTACACGGCAGTGTCGCTGGCACGTACATAACTCACGACGAGCAACAGCGCTCGCCAGCGCGTCACTACGTGATCAGTGGCGACGCTGCCCGATAGACGATTTCCATCGGCAGCCCCGTCGCATCTCGCGGCGGCTCGGGCGGGAGCGTGTACAGTTCTCCATCACCCGGCTGTGCTGTGTACGCGAGAGCGACGGCGTCCAGCACGTCGTCGACGGCCACCGCTGTGCCACCGGTCGCTTCGGCGGCTTTCTGGACTGTCGGGGCGGCGTCACGGTCGTAATGCGCGAGAATCCGCATCCGCTCAGCGTACCCTCCGGCAGTGTGCTTCGGGTGAGTGAGCGGCTCGCCGCCAAGTGCTCGGAAGCAGACTTCCGGATGAGACTCCCGAATGGCAGCGGCGGCCTCGGGCAGTTCCTGCAGGAGTTCGTCGACTCGGGCGAGGCTGTCGCTCCGTGCGAACGCCCGCTCGGAGAGTTCGTGTCCAGTCTTGCGCTTGTGGACGCGATTGGCCGTCGAGTATCGCTGTTTCCGGGTCGCTTCTCGCACTGGCGGCGTGCGGACCGTCGTGCTTCGCTCACCAAGAACTGACCGAGCGAGTTCATCACACCGGCGGTCCGGCTCGCCGGATTCGACAAGTCCGATCGGCACCCCGACCAGAATCCGGCGGGCGCGCTCCTCGTAAGCTGCCCAGCACGCGCCGATACTATCGAACACGGACGTGTGGTCGAAGCCGTCGCCGGTGAACGCCACAGCGACCCAGGACTCGTCGCTCCGGTCGACGCCGACGTACAGCGGTTCCGCCATTATGAATACTCGTTCCGACGGGCGCAAAAGTGTATCCCGAGGTGTTTTTTCGCCAACCAGTCGGTCTTCGGGCTATCGGTCAAAGCGCTGACTGCCCCGACGGAAGGTCATGACCGCCGGAATTTCGTGAGGTCCTTGAGCGGGACGAGCCGGTGTTCCATCGCCGGCTTGGTGTAGCCAGCCGACTCCTCGGAGACGCCGCTGGTGAACACCAGCATCTTCTGCTGGAGGACGTGCGGTATGCCGTCGTTGTCCCGGATGATGTCGACCGAGCGCCACGCTTCGTCTTCCATGTGTTAGAGTCACACGCCACTCCCACCTGTCTCTTTCCCCGTCAGGAGTGCGCCCCAACGAATGCCGTCCGGAGCCGCGCACCACAATCTGGACAGCACAGCGTCTGCCAGCGGTCGATGTCGAGGTCACCGAACGTCGCCCGGCGAATGGCTTCCTCAACGGTGACCGACCGGGCGCAGGTATCACACTCCTCAGCCATACGGATTGTTGGCGGGCCACAGACAGAACCCGCTCGTCCACAGGCATTTAGCCGGCACGAGCATGGGACCAAATATGGACGGCGTCGTGCTCGCTGCCGGCGAAGGGACGCGGATGCGACCGCTCACTGCAGACAAGCCGAAGGGACTGGTCGAGGTGGCCGGAAAGCCGCTGCTGACACACTGCTTCGAGACGCTACGGTCAGTCGGCGTCGACCGGCTGGTCGTCGTTATCGGCTACCGCGCCGACGACATCCTGTCTCACTACGGCGAGCAGTACCGAGGCACGCCGATAGCGTACGTCCGGCAGGACGAGCAACTGGGGCTTGCCCATGCGCTCGAACAGGCCAGATCCGCCGTCGACGGAACCTTCGTCGTGCTGAACGGCGACAACGTCTGCCGGGCGAACCTGAGCGACGCGATTGCCCGTCACCGCGAGACTGACGCCAGCGCGACGCTACTCGTCGAGAGCGTGTCGCGGGCGGAAGCCAGGTCGACCGGTGTCGTCACGACAGACAGCGAGGGCCGGGTGACCGGCCTCGTCGAAAAGCCATCGGACCCACCGTCGACACTGGTCACGCGGGGCTTCTTTGTCTTCGAACCGGCTATCGGCCACGCCTGCGTGCTGACGCGACCTTCCGAACGCGGCGAGTACGAACTCCCCGACGCAATCGACCTGTTGCTGAGTGCCGGTCACCGCGTCGAGGCGGTCGAACTCGACGGCTGGTGTTACAACGTCAACGAGCCGGGCGACATCGACGCGGTCGAGGACCGGCTCGCGTGACAGCTCGGCCGCTGCCAGGCGACACAGCGCGCGGACACGGTGACAGAACACCGAAGGGGTTCCACCCCAATACAGGGGTATGACAGCCGTTCGGCCGCTCGTGCTCGTCGCGATCGCCGTTCTCGTTTCGCTGGCCGGTTGCGGGGCGCTGTTCGGCAGCGGCGGAGAGGCACCCTCCGAGGCGACGGTAACGCCCGCCGCCGTGCCGACGGATGAGCCGGAAGCGGCGGAAACGACGAGCGGGTACTGGGGCAACGTCTCCGTCGACGCCAACAGGTCGGCCGTGACACAGCCGCGGGTCCTCGAACTACGACCGAACTGCGAGCGGCCGCCGGGACTTGTCGTCCACATTCAGGTGCTGGCGCTGCAGAACAACGACCCGGCGACGAACGAGGGCATCAACACCACCTGGCAGTTCGCGTCCCCGTCGAACCGGGACCTGACAGGACCGTACGCGAACTTCGTCCGAACAATCCAGAGCGGATTCGAACCGCTCCTGAACGCGACAGGCGTGCGGTACGGGCCGCTGGACCGCGACGGCGACACCGCCTCACAGCCGGTGACGGTCGTCAACGGGACCGGAGCGACGACGAGCTACCGGTGGACAGTCGAAAAGCAGACCGAGGCGCCCTACGAGGGCTGCTGGATGACGGCAGGCGTCGCGCCGGCCTAACCTTCCATCCCGCTGAAGGAGAGGCCGCCCTCGATGTAGCGCTGGGCGAACAGGTACGCGAGCATGATCGGCGAGGCGAAGGTGAGCGCGAACGCCGAGAAGCGCGCCCACGGGATGGAGTACTCGTCGACCATCGCGTACAGGCCGACCGGTAGCGTGTAGTTCTCCGTCCCCAGCAGCGTCTGGGCGACGACGAACTCCGTCCAGCCGGTGAGGAAGACGAAGATGAACACCGTCGCCAGCCCGGCGGTCGACATCGGGATAATGACCTCCGTCACCACGCGCCACGGCGGCGCGCCGTCGACGACGGCGGCCTCCTCGTAGGAGACCGGGATGCCGTCCATGTAGGTCTTCAGCAACCACGTGTTGAACGGCACGGCAGTCGCAGCGTAGTACACCGCAAGCGCCAGCTTGCTGTCGTTGATGCCGAACTGGACGTACAGCGCGTACATCCCAATGAGCAGGGCAACCCCGAGGCCGCCCCCGACCTGCGTCATCAGCACGTAGAGGAACAGCACCTTCCGACGGAGGATGAACTCCCGGCGCGAGAGAGCATAGGCCGCCGGAATGATGAGCGACATCGCAATCAGGACTGTTGGAATCGCCACCATGAGGCTGTTCCAGAGGAAGTGCTTGAAATCCGACGGACGGTCGACGCCGTAGTCGGAGGCGTCCAGAATTTCGATCCCCGGCGTCTGGAACACGAAGGCGAGGTCAGTGAACGGGATGGCGGCGGAGATCGAATACGACGGGACGATGAGGTCGCCGATAACCCAGATGAACGGTTTGACCGTTGGGTTCGCGGGAAACAGCGAGAAGCTCTCTGAGGTGTACAGCGAGCTTCCGGAGCCGGAGAGAGCCGCCATCAGAATCCAGTAGATCGGGAAGAGGAGTGCCAGCACCACCAGTGTCGCGCCAATCGTCGAGAGGATGACCTTCAGAACCTCCGACGCGGGTAGCTCGCCGCGACGGACCGCCTGCACAGTGTAGGACCACTTTCGAACGGTTCGGGCGGGCATCGTGGCGAATGTCTTGATGTCATCGCTGAGCTTCCGGGCGATTGCACCGAGTAGCATCAGTCATTCACCCCGTCGGCGAGTTTCCCTTTCTTGACGTTGAGCCACATGAACGCGCCGATGAATACGAGCGCGATGATGCTGATGGCCGCACCACGACCGTACTGCTGGAACGACAGTGCCTCACGATAGCCGTAGACGACGATGAGTTCGTTCGCCCGTGCCGGGCCGCCTTGGTTGAACACGAACGGAATGAGGAACTGCTGGAACGACGCCGCAGATGTCAGAATCGACGCAAACAGGACGGGCCGCTTGATCGACGGCAGGGTGATGTGGGCAAAGCGTGCCAGGAACCCCGCGCCGTCGACGACGGCCGCCTCGTGGAGTTCTTCGGGCACGTCCTGGAGTGCGCTGACGGTGATGATGACCATGAACGGGTACGCCAGCCACGCCTCCGTGACGTTGTATGCGACGAAGGCAGTCCAGCGGCCCGAAAGCCACGCGACCGAACTCGCCCCGAACGCGGTCAGTAGCTGGTTCATCAGCCCGAACTCGGCGGAACTGAAGATGCCGCGCCACACGGTGATAGTGAAGATCGGCGGCAGCCCCATCGGGAAGATGATGAGCGAGCGCAGGACGCGCTTGCCACGGACGAGTTCGCTGGTCACGACGAGTGCGATAGCCAGACTCGCTCCGATTTTGAGCGTGACGCTCGTGGCGACAAACAGCCAGGTGACACCGAAGGAGTTCCAGAACTGGCCGTCAGTCAGCACGTCAGCGTAGTTCTCCAGCCCGACGAACAGCGCGTCACCGAACGTGAGCACGGCAACGACGCCCTCGCCGGCGAATAGATTCGCCGGCTGGGCGTTGGTAAAGGAGATCCCCAGCAGATAAAGGACCGGGAACAGCATGAACGCCGAGAAGACGAACAGCCCCGGGAGCACTAACAGTAACGACGCGTCGTCCCGCGTCAGAAACGGGACCGACTCGATGCGGTCCGCCGCTCGTGAAACCGTACTCATGGGCGTTTCTCACTCCCAGTTGCTGCGGATTTCCTCGGCGGCGGTCGTCAGTGCGTCTTCGGCGCTCGAATCGCCGTTGAACGCCTCGATAAGAGCGTTCTCAAGCGGCGACCACACCTTGTTCATGCGCGGGTCGGTCGGCATCGGGACCCCCTGGCTGACGGTCTGGGAGTACGTCTGGACGTGGTCGGGGAGTTCATCGCTGCCGACGAGGCTGTCGAGCACCGGAATCGCGCCCTGCTCCTGAGCGAGTCGGGTCGCGTGGTCCTCGTTGGTGGCGAACCACTCGACGAAGTTCCGGGCGGCCGTGGCGTCGGCCCCGCCTTCGTTCATCGCGTCCGCGAAGTACCACATCGAGATGCCGGTGTACGGCGTCACCTCGCCGCCGTCGATGGCAGGGAACGTCGCCACCTCGTAGTTCACGTCGCTCTGGTTCAGCGTCGCCAGATACCACGGCCCGTTGACGGCGAATGCGGCGTTCCCCTCCGAGAATGTCGCGGCCTGCGGTTCGTAGTTCGGGTCGTCGGGCATGTACGGACGGAGGGTGTCGAGAGCGAACTGGAGCCCCTCGATAGCTTCGTCGGCATCCAGCCCGAGCGCCGGGTCCTGCGCCGGGTCGAAGTAGTAGCCGCCGAAGGCCTGAATCCACCCGCTCGTGAAGTATGGGTCAAACGGCGCAGCGAGGCCGTACTGGCTGCTGCTCGGGTCGTGGTACTCCTCCATCGCCGCCACCATGTCGTCGACCGTCTCGGGCGCTTCATCGACGATGTCCGCGTTGTAGATGAGCGTCACCGTCTCCGCCGAGTGCGGGAGGCCGACGACGGCGTCGTCGAACTGGACGGCGGAGGCGGCGGCGTCCGTGAACTGGTCGAGGCTCACGGAGAGTTCCTCGGACTGGTCGACGACGAACTCCCGCTGGTAGTAGTCGCCAACCCAGTCGTGTGCCCACTCGAAGATTTCCGGCCCCTGCCCGGCCGGAATCGCGCTCGTGGTCTTCTTTTCCATGTTGGAGATGTCCGAGCCCTCGACACCGAACTCCGTCTCGCTCGCGAACGTCTCCATCGCGTCCTCGCGGGCAGGTATCTCTGAATCCTGAAGCTGGTACCACGCCGTCGCGGTCCCGCCGGACTGCTGACTCCCGCCGCTTGCCCCATCGCCCGATCCGTCGCCGGAAGCCGTTTCCCCCTCTGAGCCGCCACTGCCCTGCTCTTGCACACTACAGCCAGCAAGGGCTGTAGCCGCCCCGACACCGCCGATCCGTTTGAGCACCGTCCGTCGTTCCATTGTCATGGGTAGATATGGGATGAAATAGTCCTTCACAACTTAAATCATTCGGAAATAGAAGGAGACAATGATGATAGATTCCGAGAGTCGGTGTGAAATCGTCTCGCTGTGTATCGGTTTCAGTAAACCGGCCGTGGTAGAATAAACGAAGTAATATTTTTTCTAAAATCTAACCAGAAGCGTAACACTCACAGTACCGACCCCGCACCGTAGGCGTATGCATCATCCAGGACCGCCGCGGTTCGCCACCGTCGGCGAATCGGTGGAACTGGCCCCGCGCCAGCCCGACCCCGACATGGCTGCCAAGTGGCGGTTAGTCAAGCGGCCAGCTGCGAGTACGGCAACGCTCGGCGACGGCCCAATCGGTCACCTCGAACCAGACACACCGGGCGTCTATCGAGCCGAGCTAATCGTGCCGGACGGCACGCACGAGCAAGTCATCCGAGCGTTCCCGGGCGTCACCGAGACGGCTCGATTCAGCGTCACAGCGGACGACTTCGACGGCGACGAGCTCACCGTCGCCGACCGCGCCATCGTCATCGGAACGTTCAACGACTTCACGATGGGAACCCACTGGGCCGAGCGCGACGGCGACGAGTGGGTCATCGAGGCCGACCTCCCACCGGGAACCCACCACGCCATTTTCAGTTTCGACGGCTCCTTCGAATCGACCGCGACCGACGAGGTCACCGTCGAAGGCCCCGGTCGCCCCCGGGTCGAACTCACCGGCGAGACGGTGGACGGAGACTTCGTCGTCTCGGCGGACGCCCGCGCGGCCCCGTCGGGGAGCGAACCGGAAGTCGAGTTCTATCTTGACGGTCGAGACTCACTGGAAGAGTCGGCCGTGGCTGTCGACGGCGACGAACCCCGGGTCCCACGCGAAGCACTGCCTGAAACGGCCCGAATTCACGCGGTCGCTGTCGCCGAGCGCCACAGTGTCGCGGACACGCTAATCGTGGAGTGTGGCAGGGAAAGCGAGGACGCGGACACAGACGAGACGGTGTCCGTCTCGCGGCCGGCCGACCCGCCGGCCTGGGCCAGCGACGCCACCATCTACGAGATATTCGTCCGGTCGTTCGCCGGCGAAACCGTCGACACGACCTTCGAGGCTATCGAGCGGCGGGTCCCCTATATCGAGTCGCTGGGCGTCGACGTAGTGTGGCTCACCCCTGTTCAGGCAAGTCCGACCCGCCACGGCTACCACATTACTGACTTCTTTGACACTGCCGAGGACCTAGGAACACGCGAAGAGTTCGAGTCGCTGGTCGACCGACTCCACGACGCCGGGATTCGGGTTGTCTTCGACCTAGTCATCAACCACAGCTCGTGGGACCACCCGGCGTTCCAGCTTCACCGGGCCGGTGTCCCCGAGTACGCCGACTATTACGAGCGAATCCCGGTGTCACAGGATGTCTCCGACGTCGACTGGGCAGGAACGGATGCGCCGGGTTACTACTTCAACTGGACACGGATTCCGAACCTCAACTACGATTCGCTCGACGTTCGGCGCTGGATGCTCGACGTGGTCGAGGAGTGGCGCGACGTGGTCGACGGGTTCCGCTGTGACGTTGCCTGGGGTGTACCACACGGCTTCTGGAAGGAGGTCCGGGAGCGGGTGAAAGCCGACGACCCGGAGTTCCTGCTACTCGACGAGACGGTGCCGCGTGACGCCGCCTTCGCCGAGAACGAGTTCGACCTCCACTACGACACGTACCTGTTCGACACGCTCCGTGACATCGGGACGGGCGCGGAACCGGCGTCGGCGCTGTTCGAAGCACTCGACGCGACGGCCGAGCACGGCTATCCCGACCGTGCCGGCCACATGCGGTATGTCGACAACCACGACGAAGACCGCTACCTCGACCAGTACGGGGCCGCGTCACTACGGGCGGCTGTCGGGGCCACGTTTACCCTCCCCGGGACGCCGATGATATACGCCGGGCAGGAACGGGGCGTCGAACAGCAACGCGGGACGATGCGCTGGCACGACGGCGACAACGACTTAACCGACTTCCACCGGCAACTGGTGGCGCTGCGAGCGGACCACGCGGCACTGCGCGCGCCCGGGGTGTGCCCGGTTGCCCACACCGTCGAGACAGGCGATGCTGACAGAGTCGTCGCGTACGAGCGCACCGACGGCGATGAGACGCTGGTGGTCGTCCTGCACTTCGGCGACGGAACAGCGAAGGTCTCACTCGACACCATCGACGAAGAGACCGACCTTCTCAGCGGCAATCCGGTCGGCGGCGACGGGACAGTCGAGGTCGGCGATATCGTTGTGGTACCGGCGACGAGAGAGCGCTGACAGCGCTCGGTTCCACAACCGAACCGACTCTGCTAGAACTTCTATGAAAAATCCCATCAAACTTATTAGCGATGGGTGTGAGACTCCGTGTAATGGCGAGTCTCGAACTAGACGGTCTCCGCAAGGAGTTCGACGGTGGCTCCATCGTGGCGGTCGACGACATCGACCTGTCCATCGACGATGGGGAGTTCGTAACGGTCGTCGGCCCGTCGGGGTGTGGGAAATCGACGACACTGCGGATGATTGCCGGGCTTGAGCGGCCGACGAGCGGCCGTATCCGCATAGGCGACGAGGACGTAACAGACGTCCACGCCCGCAAGCGCGACGTGGCGATGGTGTTCCAGAACTACGCGCTGTACCCGCACAAGTCCATCCGACAGAACATGGCGTTTGGCCTCCGGATGAGCACGGACCTCTCGAAGGCGGAACGGCAGGAGCGAGTCACCGAGACGGCGGAGATGATGGGTATCGGCGACCTGCTTGATGACACGCCGGACCAGCTCTCCGGCGGCCAGAAGCAGCGGGTCGCGCTCGGGCGCGCCATCGTCCGCGAGCCCGACGTGTTCCTCTTCGACGAGCCACTCAGCAACCTCGACGCGAAGCTCCGGACAACGATGCGGACGGAAATCCAGCGCCTGCAAGAGGAGCTCGGAATTACGGCTGTCTACGTCACCCACGACCAGGAAGAAGCCATGACTATGGGCGACCGCATCGTCATCCTCAACGACGGGAAGCTCCAGCAGGCCGGCCGGCCGAAGACGGTGTACGAGAACCCGACCAACCAGTTCGTTGGCGGCTTCGTCGGCTCGCCCTCGATGAATTTCCTCGACGTGACCGCGGAGCCGCTCAGCAGCGGCGTACGGCTTACCGGCGCGCACGACGACTTTTCCTATGACCTCACGGGCGGCCGCGCCAGTGCCTTCGGCGACATCCAGCGCGGGTCGTACGTGCTGGGTATCCGACCGGAGCACGTTTCGGTCAGCGACGGCGGCGACCAGAACGCCGTCCCGGCGACAGTCGACGTGCTCGAACCCATCGGCAGCGACAACTATCTCTATCTCGACCTGGGCGAATCGAAGACCGGATTCGAGGGCGATGGCGCGCCGGATTTCATCGCCAGGGTCAGCACCGACGTTGAGCCGGCCATCGGCGACCGTGTGCAGGTGTCGTTCGACGAATCCGCCGTCCATCTGTTCGACCCGGAGACCGGAGAAGCTGTTACGGCCGGCGAGGACGCGCCCGTTGCAACGCCACAGTAGGGCAGCAGTCAGTGGTCCGGTCCCGGACGTAGTCACTGTTTTCCGTCAGGCAGACATTCTTCCATTCCTTCGCGATGTTCCGAAGTGAACAGGCCGCGTAGAAGGAGTTATTCGCGGACGCTCAGCGGCTCGGCAGTGAGTTCCCCGGCGTCATCGAGGTGGGCCACAGTGGCCAGCCGGAGTGCGTGGGGCCAGCCAAGCGGCGTCCCACAGTCCGGCGTCCCGTCGTCGAACAGTTGCTCGGGGAGGTAGCCGCTGGACTGGACGAGTGAGCCGCCGGGAAGAATCTCCCCCAGCAGGTCCCGGGACCGGGTGTAGGCCGCCGCCGCTCTGCTGTCGTCGGCGTCACGCAGGAGGGCACCCAGCTGGGCGGCACTGTTTGCGCCCCACGCCGTCGAGACGGTCCAGATTTTCTCGCGGTCTTGCGAGCCACGCCGCCAGTCGTCGCCCTCGAAGCGGATGAGACCGCGGATGTCGCCGGTGTCCCGTTCCAGCCCGTCAAGTGTCGTCTCGACGTGGGTGTAGAGCCGGTCGCGGGTCTCCGCTGGCAGGTCGATAGCTTCGGCAGCGACGCGACAGGCAGCGGGGAGGGCCAGCGTCGCGGAGTCCAGTCGGTTGTCGATGGTCCCATCATGTTCACGAAGGGCGTAGCGGTCACCGGTCCACAGCGCGTCCAGCGAAGACAACACCGTCTCGGCCTGCGACCGGGCGTGGTCTCGGAGCGTGGCGCAGACGGGCGCGCGGGCAACGGCCGCGTAGGCGTGCAGGAAGGTCGCAGCGGTGTGCGTGAACCGACCCTGCATGTTCTCCCAGGCGTTCTGGCAGGCAATGGGGAGGCCGTCGTCGGCCAGCGTGTCGTCGATGCTCTCGACGGCGCGCCCGAGCGTGGCTTCGATGCACTCAGGGTCGGCCGGCTCGCCGGTCCGGAGATACGTCGCGAGGAAGCTGGTGACGCTCGCGGTCTGGTCGGCCTGGTAGTCGGCGTCAGAACCGCTTTCGAGCCGGGCGTTCGCCCAGCCTGGCGCGAGCGTCTCGTCGCCGGGCCAAACACGGTGGGGCCAGCTCCCGTCCGGTTGCTGCGTGCGACAGTAGAATTCGGCGGAGCGCTGGTGCCACGAATCGAGTCCGAGGTCGAACGTCCCGTCGGCTTCGAGCAGGAACGCCGATATCTCGGCGTCGTCGCGGAACCACGTGTAGCCGTAGCCGCCGGAGGTGACGTAGTACGGGTCGAAGTCCGGCGCGGCGATTCTGGCCCCGTTCGCGGCCGATAGCAGCGAGAGGACCCTGAGGTCGGCCACGACGCTTTCGCGGCTCGGCGTCTCCGCGGGGACGCGCCATCGCCGCTGCGCCTGGCCGGCTTCGAGCAGCGTCTCAGCGGTGTAGTGGTCGCTCACCAGCCGGTTGATGGTTGACAGCGCCGCGTCACGCCCAGTTTCGTTCGTGTCCGTCAGCAGCGTCGTCAGCGTGACGCCGCCGTCGACAAACGGCGCGGACAGCAGGACACCGCCGGTGAGCGTCGTATCCTCGTACCGGCGCGCACCGGTGTCCCGAGGGAACGAGACCGGGTCGTCGTCGACGAGTTCGGAGAACCGCTCGGGAATCTGGCCCGCAACAGTGTCGAGTTCGGTAGAGACGCCAATGAAGTCGTGTTCGGACCGGTGGTAGGCCTCGACGGAGTTTCCGTGCATCAGCAGGCTCTGCTGGCCGGTCCGTCCGTCTGGTGCGAAATCGACGAACGCCCGAAGCGACACGTCGGCGGGCGCGTCGCCGCGAAGTTCGAACCGGGTGACGTGGGCCTGCTCGATGGTGCAGTCCGTCTGGACAACGGCCCAGTCGCCGCAGTCGTGGATCGTCTCGACGACGCCGGCGTCACCGCGATACCGCTGGTCAGCGTCGGCGCTGAACCACGTCGTCGAACCCGTTTCGATGCCGAACCGCGAGCGGTCGATTCCTGTGAGCCCACACAGCGGATAGGAGTAGTCCCGCAGCGAGCCGTCGTTGTCAACATGCACCAAGCGGCTGTCAAGTCCGGAGAAACTGCCCGTCGTAGAGCGGAGTTCACCCGGGAACTGGTGGCGCCGGTCCCGCGTCCGCTTGAAGTCGTTGAGTGCCGTCCGGAGCGTCATTAGAGAGAGACACCACTGCAGGGGATATAAAATGTGGTGTAATAGTTTTTCATTCTTATAAATCCAGTGTCGGGCAGTCGAAGGTAGATACCCGTGCCGGCAGCTTCGAAGGCGTTTCCGGGTTACACAGCACCGAAACACAGTTATCCGCCGCCGTTACCAGATGTGAACAGATGGACGATTCGACTCTCAGGGACAGGCTGGAACAACTGGGCCTGTCGGAGAAGGAAGTCGACACGTACCTGTCGATTCTCAGCAGCGGCGAGGCCACGGCAAGCGAAATCGCCGACGACACCGGCGTTTCCAAACGGTACGTCTACAGCATCAGTGAATCGCTCGAAGACCGCGGGTTCGTCGAGGTCAACGACCACGTCGTGCCCACGACGATCCGCGCCCGGCCACCCGAGGAGGTCATCGACGCCCTGACCGACCGGCTCGAAGAGATGAGCGGGGCACTCGATTCCCGATACTCTGCGAGTGCGCGAGAACCCCAGCAGTTCGACGTCATCAAGTCGCGGGTGACGGTCATCAAACGGCTCACGGAGTACATCAGGAACGCGGAGCGCGAGATCATGCTGTCGGTTCCGCAGCAGTACCTCCCGGAGATTTCGGAGGAACTGGGTGCGGCCGTCGACCGCGGCGTCCTCGTGATGCTGGTCGTCAGCAGCGCCGACGACCTGCGCTCGGACGACGCGAGTGGGCTGGCCTCCGTGGTCCGGTCCTGGGGCCAGCCGATGCCAATAATGCTCACCGTCGACGCCCAGTTCGGCCTCGTCTCGCCGGCCGAAATGGTGACACGCACCAACTCCGACCAGCGCGCTATCGCCTTCGTCCAGCAACAACTCGTCCCGGTACTGTCGGGGTCGTTCCTCGGGAACTACTGGCTGATGGCCACCGAGGTGGCCGTCACCGACCCGGCTCCGCTCCCGGCCACCTACCACGACTTCCGTCACGCCGTTCTGCAGGCGACGCTCCACCTGCGCGCCGACCACGATATCCACGTCTCCGCAGACGTGCGGGCGGTACAGGCCGACGACGACACCACCACCATCGAGGGGACCGTCGTTGAGACGAAACAGGGCCTCGTCGAGCCGGAGACAAACTCCTACCCCATCGAACACACGCTGGTCGTCGATATCGGCGACCGGACTGTCTCGCTGGGCGGCTCCGGGTCGTTCCTCGAGGACTACGAAACCGACGCAGTCACACTCTCGCTGGCCGAGTGACGGACTTCGTCCCACCTGAAACCCAAGCGGCTCAGTTGCGCTGGCTCGGGTCCGGCCAGCGATAGATAACGTACGTTTCTGACTCCGGTTCGTCAGCGGGGTTCCAGACGAGTCGCAGCGTCGCGTCACGCAGGTCCAGATGGTCCCCGCTCGGGATGCCGGTGAACTGCCCCTGATGTATCGTAATTTCTGTCCCCGACGTAATCCGCGTCGAGGCCTGTGCCTGCATTGGATTAGTGTCAAGCGTCACGTCGGTGCCGCCGGAACTCTTGGCACCGGAGACGACGACAGAGAGATTGTTCCTGTAGACGGTGTCACCGCTGCTGAAGCTGAGATTCAGATACTCCCCGTTGCCGGTGGTCCGCTCGTTGTAGTCAGCCACGATAGCGACCTGTGGGGCCTGTGTCGGCTGCTGTTCGCTGAAGCCGAGCGCGAACACGCCGACGGTGGCGGCGAGAATTGCAACAATGCCGACAAGAATAACAACACCAATGACCGGGCTCACAGCCCGGCTTCGATCATCTACCCGACTCATTGAACACAGGTGAGAACTGGGTGTATAAAAGGGACAGCGTCGACTCAGCGTTCGATATCCGACAGCGATACTGCCCGGTTACGCCGTCGGAAAGAGCGTCTCGGGGAGGTCGCCCGGCAGTTCGTCGCGGTCGTGGGCAGCCTCGAAGTCAGGGTCGGGACCCATCGGGACGATACGCTTCGGGCTCACGTCGGGGTGGGTGGTGTAGTAGTGCTCCGTGATGTGGTCCATGTTCACCGTCTCGGCGACACCGGGGAGCTGGTAGAGGTCCCGGAGGTACGGCCAGAGGTTGTCGTACTCGCGAATGAGCTTGTGGTTGCACATGAAGTGGGTGTGATACACCTCGTCGAAGCGAACGAGCGTCGTGAACAGACAGATATCCGCCTCGGTCAGACGGTCGCCGGCGAGGAAACGCTGGTCTTCGAGGACAGTATCCCAGTGGTCCAGCGCGTCGAACAGTTCCTCGACGGCCTCGTCGTAGGCCGACTGGCTATCGGCGAAGCCAGACCGATAGACGCCGTTGTTGATCGGCTCGTAGATGTCGTCGATGATGCGGTCGACCTCGTCTTGATAGCCCTCGGGGTAGAGGTCAACGTCGTTGTCCGACACGTCGTCGAACTCGGTATCGAGCATTCGGAGGATCTCCTCGGACTCGTTGTTGACGATGGTTTCTTCCTGCTTGTCCCACAGCACCGGCACTGTCACGCGGCAGGTCGCGTCGGGGTCGGCTTCGACATAGACCTCGCGGAGGTAGTCCGACCCGTTGACCGTATCCGGCGTACAGCCCGCCTTCTCGGGCGTGAACTGCCAGCCGTCCTCGCCGCGGAACGGGTCGACGTAGTCGACGGTGATGGCGTCTTCGAGTCCCAGCAGCTTCCGGGCGACCAGAATCCGGTGGGCCCACGGACAGGCGCGGCAAGCGTACAGGTGGTACCGGCCGGCTTCGGGCTGGAACCGCGCGTCGGGGTCGTCCTCGACCCGGTCACGGAAGGTTGTGTCCTGCCGGTCGAAGGCCCCGTCCTCGTTCGTAGTTTCGTATGCGTCAGTCCGCCACTCGCCGTCAACGAGCATATTCATGGTATCTATGATATGTGCGCAAAGCGTAAAAGAACGCGGTGACAGCGGTGTTACCAGAACACACTGACACCCACACGGACAGCAAACTGCCGACACAGCCATCACAGCAACGGCCAGTTTGGGCCCGCTCACGGTTGTGTGGGACACACCAGCACGCCGCCGGGCGGGTTCGAAGCCCTTATTGGGCCGCTCGGCGACGTATTCTCCAAGAGTACCTATGTCGGACAAACCCGCCTCAATGTACCGGGACATCGACAAGCCCGCGTACACCCGACGCGAATACATCACAGGCATTCCCGGGTCGAAGATCGCACAGCACAAGATGGGCCGTAAACAGAAGGACGCCGACGATTACCCCGTCCAGATCAGCCTCATCGTTGAGGAGACTGTCCAGCTCCGTCACGGCTCGCTGGAGGCCTCCCGCCTGTCGGCCAACCGCCACCTGATCAAAGAGCTCGGCGAAGAGGGTGACTACAAGATGACGCTGCGGAAGTTCCCTCACCAGGTCCTGCGCGAGAACAAGCAGGCGACCGGTGCCGGGGCCGACCGTGTCTCCGACGGGATGCGTGCCGCCTTCGGGAAGATCGTCGGCACCGCCGCCCGCGTTCAGGCCGGCGAACAGCTGTTCACCGCCTACTGTAACGTCGAAGACGCAGAGCACGTCAAGGAAGCGTTCCGCCGTGCCTACAACAAGATCACTCCTTCTTGCCGCATCAAGGTCGAGCGCGGCGAAGAGCTGCTGATTGCGTAAGTCAATCAGTAACGGCCACTCGCCGTTCGCAGAACGTGGCGAAAAACTGCGTACCGCGTAAGTCGGACAGCGGTGTTTTCTTGCCTTCACAGGCGGGACAACCGCCCCGGCCTCGTTTTTCCGCGTCGCTCCAAAGAGTCCCATCCCAGTCGCTGGATAACGCAGTCGTAGCCGCGGTCTTGTTGTATGTTACCAGTACCCACAATACTCTTGGACCGGTCCAGCGTACCATCACGTATGGCGTTCCGACTCGCACTCCTGGTTCTTGGCGTCCTCGAACTGCTCCGGCCCCGGAAAGTCGTCGACTTCTGGATGGGGCTTGCAACGACAAACGGCGACGAGATAGACCTGCGCCCGTGGGTGTACAGCGCCGCCCGGGTCGAGGGCGCGCTCCTCGTGCTGTGGGTACTCCGACGAAGTCGTAGCGGCGAGTGACTCAGCAGAACGGCCCGCCACACCACACGGGTGACCGGCGCTGCTAGCGGGTGCCCGCTACGTATCGCCGGACAGTCGGACCGTCAACACCGGCGCGTCCGCCGTCCGAACAACTTTCTCGGTGACGCTCCCCAGCAGAAACCGATCCAGACCGCTCCGCCCGTGGGTTCCCATGACGATCATATCGACACCCGCAGTCTCAGCGTAGTCGATAATCTCCTCATAGGGGTCGCCCATTCGGTGCTCGGCAACAACGGCCGCGCCGTGGGCGGCGATATCGTCGATAGTCTCGTCGATGACCTGCTCGGTCTGTTCCTGCAGCGATTCGATGGTCGTTGCTTCTGCCGCGGCGCTTCCGAGATACGTCGAATCGACGACAGAGAGCACGTGAATCGTCGCGTCGTGCGTCGCTGCCAGTTCGAGCGCGTGTGCGAGCGCCTCGTCTGCGCCGTCACTCCCATCTGTCGGAAAGAGGATATCGTCGTACACGCGTGGCCTATTCTCCCCAACATACTTAGTATTTGTCTGACAATTTTGAAGATAGTTGCGTATTCATCCACTCTACCCGCTATTCTGTGGATTGTGGCGGTCGGAACGAGGCGCGCGACAGGGCCTCGACTGTGTGGCTGCGAGCGTATTTTATCTCTCCACGACAACGAAAAGCCATGCACAGGCTGGCCGTCGCCACGAACGCCGAGACTTTCGAGCGGATGCAGGCCCCGCTGGCGGCCCGGGATATTGAGGTGGGCCACGTCGAAACGGCCGAGCGGACGCTGCCGCTTGATGAGAGCCCCTTCGACGAATACGACGTAGGCTTCGTCTATCCCTCCCGAATCATGGAGGGAGCGGTCGCCGACGCCATGCTGGACGTGCCGTGGGTCAACGACCGCGAGGCCATCCTCCGCTCACGAAACAAGGCCGACGTACTGGCGCGCCTCGGCCGTGCGGACGTGCCCGTTCCCAAGACCGTCGTGGTGTCGAACCCGGCGAGTGAGGCCGAGCTGACCGCGGCGTTCGAGCGGTTCGACCCGCCCGTGGTCGTGAAGCCGAACTCGACGACCCGCGGCGTCGGCGTCGCAAAGGCCCACGACCTGGATTCGTTTCTCGGCATCGTCGACTACCTCGACCTGGTCCACGACTACCGCGCGGTCGGCGACCAGTCGTTTCTCGTGCAGGAGTACATCGCCGACGCTGCCGACTACCGCGTGATGGTCGTCGACGGTGAGTACGTCGGGGCGGTCGAGCGCCGCCTCCCCGAAGCGAGCCGCGAGCAGGGCCGGTGGAAGCACAACGTCCACCGCGGGGCCGAAGCTGAAGGGCAGGCACTACCAGCAGCGCTGCGGGAACTAGCCGAAGACGCGGCCGACGAGCTGGCGATTCCGTACCTCGGCGTCGACCTGCTGGTAACCGAGAACCGTGCAGTAGTCAACGAGACGAACGCCCGCCCGACGATCGACTCGGCAACGAAGTACGAGGACGGCTTCTGGGACGACCTGGCGGCATTGATACGGCAAACAGCGGAGCAGTAGCGAAGCAAGTGCGCTGTTCTCAGTTTAAAAACAGACGGTGTACTGTGCGCGCTACAGTTCGATGTCCGCGGAGTCCTCTTCGGGGTCGAAGGTGACTTCGAGGATACCGTTGTTGTACGTCGCGGCGGCGGAGTGTTCGTCGACGCGGGTCGGTAGGGTCAGTCGTTCATGGTACTCGCGCTCCGGACTTTCGGCGTTGATCGTGAGGACAGTGCCGTCGCACTTGAGGTCGATCGCGTCCTTGTCGACACCCGGAACGTCAGCGACGACCCGGATCTCCTCGTCGGTTTCGTGAACGTCGACGTGGAGGTCGGCCCCACCGCCACCGGTGTCCCGGTCGATATGGACGTCGCCTTCGGCCCCCATCATCTCGTCCATCATCCGCTCTATTTCCCGGAAGAACTCGTCGAACGGGTCGTCACTGTCATCGCGTCTCATTCCTATAGGTCAGTACGTCCGTCCGTTTCAAAAGCCTTCGGACGAACCTAGTCCCTGTTAGCTGACACTGTCGAGGGGGCACCCTCAGCCGGGCTAGCACCATCACTATTAATCATTCGCGCCCGAACACGCATAAACAAACACAAATTTACAACAAATCCGAAAACATTTTACACTGACCGACTGCCTCTCTAGACACCAATGAGTAAGCCAGTCCGCGTCGGCCTCAACGGCTTCGGCCGTATCGGCCGCAACGTATTCCGCGCATCGTTACACAACGACGACGTCGAGATCGTCGGTATCAACGACGTCATGGACGATTCCGAGATCGATTACTTCGCCCAGTACGACACCGTCATGGGCGAACTCGAAGGGGCCAGCGTCGACGACGGCGTCCTCACAGTCGAGGGCACCGACTTCGAGGCAGGCATCTTCCACGAGACCGATCCCACACAGCTCCCATGGGAGGACCTTGACGTTGACGTGGCCTTCGAGGCGACCGGCATCTTCCGCACCAAGGAGGACGCGAGCCAGCATCTCGACGCCGGGGCCGACAAGGTCCTCATCTCCGCCCCGCCGAAGGGCGACGAGCCGGTCAAGCAGCTCGTCTACGGCGTCAACCACGACGAATACGAGGGCGAAGATGTCGTCTCGAACGCCTCCTGTACGACCAACTCCATCACGCCGGTCGCGAAGGTCCTCGACGAGGAGTTCGGCATCAACGCCGGCCAGCTAACGACGGTCCACGCCTACACCGGCTCCCAGAACCTGATGGACGGCCCGAACGGCAAGCCCCGCCGTCGCCGTGCAGCCGCCGAAAACATCATTCCGACCTCGACCGGTGCTGCGCAGGCGGCCACCGAGGTCCTGCCCGAGCTTGAGGGCAAGCTCGACGGGATGGCCATCCGCGTCCCGGTGCCGAACGGCTCCATTACCGAGTTCGTCGTCGACCTTGACGACGACGTGACGGAGAGCGACGTCAACGCTGCCTTCGAGGAAGCCGCCGCCGGCGACCTCGAAGGCGTGCTGGGCGTCACGAGCGATGATGTCGTCTCCTCCGACATCCTCGGGGACCCGTACTCCACGCAGGTCGACCTGCAGTCGACGAACGTCGTCTCCGGAATGACGAAGATCCTCACCTGGTACGACAACGAGTACGGCTTCTCGAATCGGATGCTCGACGTAGCCGAGTACATCACCGAGTAAGCGCGGAAACGGTTTTCGACGCCAGTAAGATTTATAATTATTATTCACTAAGGATGCCACACACAGAGCCCGAGCCAGTGCCTGACCACTGGCCGTCTCTGTGTATCGGACAGACGACTGTGCCCGCAGTTGACACACCCTGACCCGGTGTCGGCTGTGTCCGGTGCAGGTGTCCCCACCCCACTCTCCCACCCCTCGCTTTTGCGTTGGCAACCAGAGCAGATAGCGGTGCTACTCCTCCAACAGGCCGCTCGCTGTTCGGACTCGGAAACCGTTAAGCGGCCGGCAGGTTTCCTCTCGAGTGATGACTTTCCAGACGCTCGATGACCTCGACGACGGACAGCGCGTTCTCGTCCGACTCGACCTCAACTCACCGGTGGAGGACGGCACGGTACAGGACAATCGACGGTTCGACCGCCACGCGGAGACGGTCAACGAACTCGTCGACCGTGGGTTCGAGGTCGCGGTGCTGGCCCATCAGGGCCGCCCGGGCCGCGACGACTTCGTCTCGCTTGCGCAACACGCCGAGATCCTCGCCGACCATATCGACCACGACGTGGACTTCGTCGACGAGACCTACGGGCCACAGGCGATTCACGACATCGCTGACCTCGACGGCGGCGACGTACTCGTGCTTGAGAACACGCGGATGTGCGACGATGAACTGCCCGAGGAAAACCCCGAAGTCAAATCACAGACAGAGTTCGTCCAGACGTTGAAAGACGAGTTCGACGCATACATCAACGACGCCTACTCTGCGGCCCACCGCTCACACGCCTCACTCGTCGGCTTCCCGCTGGTGATGGACGCCTACGCCGGCCGCGTGATGGAAACCGAGTACGAGGCCAACACCGCCATCGCCGAGAAGGAGTTCGACGGGCAGGTGACGATGGTCGTCGGCGGAACGAAGGCAACGGACGTTATCGACGTGATGACCCACCTCGATGAGAAGGTCGACGACTTCCTGCTTGGCGGTATCGCCGGGGAGTTGTTCCTGCGGGCCGCTGGCTACCCGGTCGGCTACGACATCGACGACGCGAACCTCTACGACGAGCAGTGGGAGGCAAACAGCGAGAAGATCGAGACGATGCTCGAAGACCACCGCGACCAGATCACGCTCGCGGTCGATCTAGCCTACGAAGACGACGGTGACCGCGCCGAGCAGGCCGTCGACGACATCGAGGAGAAGAGCGTTTCCTACCTCGACGTTGGGAGCGAGACGGTCATGGAGTACTCACCGATCATCCGTGACTCCGAGGCCGTCTTCGTGAAGGGCGCACTGGGGATGTTCGAAGACGAGCGGTTCTCTGTCGGCACCGCCGGCGTGCTCGAAGCTATCGCCGACACCGACTGCTTCTCCGTCGTAGGCGGCGGCGACACTTCGCGAGCTATCGAGATGTACGGGATGGAAGAGGACGAGTTCGGCCACGTCTCTATCGCGGGCGGGGCCTACATCCGGGCACTGACCGGCGCGGAACTGGTCGGCGTCGAAGTGCTGCAGCGTTAACTTCGGCCTTTCGTCTCAGCGTGTCGCAGGTCCCAGTCCTCGGTTAGTTCGTCGGGCACCTCGACGATTCGACCGGTTTCGGTCGGCTCCGTCCGTGCGTGACGGCCAGTCCAGTCGTGGTCAGCGTCGGGCGTGGCTGCCATACACCGCGTTACCAGCGGCGAGTGTAAATTCCTTCTGCAAAATTAGCGTAAATAATTACTCGATTCCGAGTCTATGTTACGTCTCCGGGAAGCGAAGTGCTTTCCGCCAGCCGCGCCGTATCTGACATATGTTCACCGGAATCGTCGAGACGACCGGCGAGGTGCAGGCGGTTATTGACGACGAGGGCGGGCGCCGGATGCGGATCGGCGCGCCGTTCGAGGGACTCGACCACGGCCAGTCGATCAGCGTCAGCGGCGTCTGTCTCACCGTCGAGAAGGCGGCTGACGGGGAGTGGTTCGAGGTGTTTCTCGCCCAGGAAACCCTCGCCCGGACGTTCTTCGATGATCTCGACGGTGGTGACCAGGTGAATCTTGAGCGGGCGATGCCCGCCGACGGCCGGTTCGACGGCCACATCGTGCAGGGCCATGTCGATACGACGGCCGAAATCGTCGGTATCGAGCAGGAAGGCGAGGACTGGACGTTCACGTTCTCCCTACCCGAGGCCCATCGGAACTATCTGGTTCAAAAAGGGTCGATAACAGTCGACGGCATCAGTCTCACCGTCGCCGACCGTCGCTCCGAAGAGTTCGATGTGGCGATCATCCCGACGACGTACGCCGAGACGACGCTGTCGGAGAAGTCGGTCGGCGATCCGGTACATCTGGAGGTCGACGTGGTCGCAAAGTACGTCGAACAGCTTGCTTAAGGGTCGAACTCGGTCTGTTCCGGGCGAAGCTCGGTCTCGTCCGGGTCTTCGTGAGCACGAGTGTACGCCTGCCGATAGGCGCGAACCTTTTTCAGCAACAGGAGGCCGAAGATCGAGTCGTACACGATGACAAAGCCGAAGAACGCGACGAGGAAGTCAACGTTGTATATGGTCGCCGCAATGGCCGTAACTGGGCCAGCTAGCGTGTTGTAGACGGCGTGGATGACAGAGGCGATGAGCAGCCCTTTCAGGACAATCGGGCCGGCGTCGTCCGGATTGAACTTGGCCAGGCCGAGGTAGTAGCCGGCGAAGGCCGAGTAGATGACGTGGCCCGGCCCCGCGAGCGCTCTGACCGCAGTGATGTCGCTGCTGGCGGCGAGTAACTCAACAGTCCCGGCGGCCATCTCGGCATTTTGGGTGATATACAGCGCGTTTTCAATAGTTGCAAAGCCAAGACCGGCGGCAGCACCGTACACGGCACCGTCGACGACAGTATCGAAGCGCTCGTCACGGAAGGCGTACAGCCGCACCGCGAGCTGTTTCACTGTTTCTTCGACGGGGCCGACAATAAGGAAAAAGAAAAACACCTGTCCGAGAAACGGCACTAGGCCGAACCCGGAGCCGATTGCCTGCACCGGGGTGCCGAAAACACCGTTGAGGATGCCGGCAAAGCCGGCAAATAGCACGCCCAGCAGGAATGTCCCCACGAGCAGCGTCAGCGGCTCCGGCGTGGTCACGTCAGCGTAGTAGATGTAGGCCGCGAGTCCGAGCGCCGGCACGGCAGAGAGAATCGCCATCCCAGCAAACAACGGCTGGTCGCCGACTGCGCCGAGGCTCCCGAACGCCACCTGCAAGAGGAGAATCAGAATGGCCGCAACGATGACCAGATACCGCAGGGTTCGTATTCCGATATGGTAGAGCCAGTGGGCGAACCGGTCCAGTGTCGACCGGGGCTCCCAAGTCGATATCTCATAGAGATCAGCAGACCCGTCAGCGTTTGCCTCGACCGGGTCCTGCCGTCGCTTTCCCATGTCTCACGTCTGCATCCCGTCTCACCTAACCGTTTGGTTCGGGTATAACCAAGGAGCACTGGGCGGCGGGAGCGACGATACGGTGCTCAGTCAGGACACCCCCTGCCGGAACGGACACTTGCAGGAGACGAGAGGCTTTTCGCACGGGGCCACCAACAGGGACACATGACGCTACGCGCGGGTGTACTCGCGGTTCAGGGCGATGTCTCTGAACACGGGGACGCAATCGAGCGGGCAGCAGCGGCCCACGACCGGACCGCAGAGGTCGTCGAGATACGCGAGGCGGGACTGGTCCCGGACTGCGATGTCCTGTTGCTACCGGGCGGGGAATCCACCACGATTTCGCGGCTCATCCACCGCGAAGGCATCGCAGAGGAAATCGAGTCCCACGTCGAGGCGGGCAAGCCGGTGCTGGCGACGTGTGCCGGGCTCATCGTCAGCGCGACCGACGCACAGGACGACCGCGTCGACACACTGAATGTCATCGACGTCTCCGTCGAACGCAACGCCTTCGGTCGACAGCGGGACAGCTTCGAAGCCCCGCTTGACGTGACCGGGCTCAACGAATCATTCCCGGCGGTGTTCATCCGCGCACCAGTCATCGACTACGTGGGCGAGGATGTCGAAGTGCTGGCGACGTGGGACGACCGCCCGGTCGCGGTCCGTGACGGGCCGGTCGTCGGCACGTCGTTCCACCCCGAACTGACCGAGGACCCGCGCATCCACGATCTGGCCTTTTTCGACTCCGTGGAGTCGTAGCGACGGCCTGAAGGCCCCGCTGACCGAACGACGGCTATGAGCGACGACACCGGCGACGTTATCGACGAACTGTTCGCTGTCATCGAGGACCGCAAGGCGAACCTTCCCGAAGACTCCTACACGGCGTCGCTGTTCACCCACGAGAAGGGCGAAAACGCCGTTCTGGAGAAGCTCGGCGAAGAGACCACGGAACTGATTCTGGCGGCGAAAGACGACGATACCGAAGAACTCGCCCACGAATCGGCCGATATCGTCTATCATCTGCTCGTCCTACTGTCGATGAAGGAGATGGATATCGACGATTTGCGGGCGGAACTGGCAAAGCGACGATAGGACCCCCTCTCGTCAGGTTCACCGCACGACAGATTGACACTAACACGGTGCATATCATGGTGTATGGGCCATGTGGTGTCGGGCGTTACAGTCCTCTGTGTCGATGACGAACCATCGTACGCCGACCTCATTGCGACACATCTCGAACGCAACGACGAGCTAATCGACGCTACCGGGGTCACGAGCGCTACGGACGGGCTGTCGTATCTGGACGAGCACAACGTGGACTGCATCATCAGTGACTACGATATGCCCGGTACCGACGGACTGGAGTTTCTAGAAACGGTCCGCGCCAGAGACCCGGACATGCCGTTTCTACTGTTTACAAGTCAGGGGAGTGAGGCGCTTGCGAGCGAGGCAGTCTCGGCCGGTGTCACCGATTACATTCAAAAATCGCACGGGACCCAGCAGTACGCCGTCCTCGCGAAGCGAGTCCGAAACGCGGTCGAGCGAGTCAGAGCGAAAGCGACGGCCGACGCCACACAGGCACGGACGAAACGGATTCTCGACGCAACGAGCGATGCGGTCCTCGTCAGCGTCGCCGACACCGTCGTGTACGCGAACCCGGCGGCAGTTGATCTGTTCAGTGCCGCCGACAGCGACGAACTCCGCGACCGGCCGCTGACTGACCTCGTTGAACCGACGGCTGACGGCGGAGTCGAGACCGTCGAACGTGTCGTCGAGGACGACCAAACGGCTGGCCAGGCCAGACGGATGATACGGACGCTGGCCGGCAACAGCGTCCAAGCCAGCATCACAGCGTGTGACGTGACCTGGGACGGCGACGACGGCACAGTGTCGGTCATCAGCGACCGAAGCGATACTGACGAGCGCGAGCATCGACTCGAAGCGCTACACGAGGCCACCCGGCACTTGATGGCCGCCGAAGTCCACAACGAAGTCGCCGGTATCGGTGTCAACGCTGCCGCAGAGATTATCGGACTTGACGCAAACGCCGTCCACCTCATCAACGATGACGGGCAGTTAGAACCCGTCGCCGCGACCGCGTCGGCTCGGGAGTTGGTCGGTGATATCCCAACGTTCGAGCAGGGCGACAGCATTGCCTGGCGGGTGTACGAACGTGGCGAGGCGACTGCAGTTCCAGACGTGCGGCTGGAAGAGGATGTGCAGAACCCCGAGACGCCGATACGCAGCGAGCTATATCTGCCACTGGGGGAACACGGCCTTCTCATCGCCGCATCGGCGGCTGTCGACGCTTTCAACGAAGCAGACATCGTCGCTGGACGGGTCCTCGCGGCAAACATGGAGGCGGCCCTCGCCGCCGTTGAGCGCGATAAACAGCTCCGTGACCGTGAGCAGGAACTGTCGACGCAAAACGACCGTCTGGAACAGTTCGCAACAGTCGTCAGTCACGACCTTCGCAACCCTCTGAACGTCGCTATCGGCCGGCTGGGAGCGCTGAAAGAGGAGTGTGACGACGACAACATCGCTGCGATAGAACAGGCACTCGACCGGATGCAGGCGCTGATTGACGACCTGCTGTTGCTGGCCCGGACCGGCGACAGCATCACCGAGATGGAAACGGTGGCACTGGGAACGGCAGTCGAGGACTGCTGGGAGGTCGTCGAGACCGGCGACGCGGCGCTGGTGGTCGACACTGACCGCAAGGTACAGGCAGACATGACGCGGCTCAAACAGCTGCTGGAGAACCTGCTCCGAAACGCCATAGAGCACAGCGCTGCGGACAGTCGGAGGCAGTCCAGCGAGACCGACAAGCACGGGAGTCCGGGCGTGACGGTGACGATTAGTGAGATTCCGGGTGGGTTCGCTGTCTCGGATGATGGCCCGGGAATCCCCGACGCCGACCGGGAGGCGGTGTTCGAAAGCGGCTACTCGACGACAACTGACGGCACCGGATTCGGACTCTCGATAGTCTCACAGATCGCCACTGCGCACGGGTGGACAGTCACGCTCGCGGAAAGCGCGAGCGGCGGCACACGCTTCGAGTTTACTGGCGTCGACGTGGTATCGGAGTAATAGGGCGCTCAGTCGTCGGGGCGCTACTCGTCGGCAGGTGCGAACCGATGGCGGACGACCTCGCTGTCGTCGTCCCACTCGAAGCTGGCGTGGACTTTCTTCATCCGGTTCTTGTACGCAGCGAGGTCTTCCGACCCTTCTCGCTGTGCGTCCTCGTCAGTCATGTCGCCCAGCGTCCGGTGTGTTACGTCTGTCACCTCGAACTCGGTGCCGTCGATCTCGAACGTGTCGCCCTCGTCGGCGTACTGGTGGCCGCGGTGCATCTGAGTGACCCGCCCCTCAGCAGCCATCTGCTGGACGTGGTCGTTGGGCAGAATCTCGCCGGCGTCAATCTGTGCCATGCCGGAACTGTGTCCGGGACGCTCAAAAACGTGACTCGCAACAGTTTGGGGCGCGATTGAACGCGCTTTTACGCTCCGGCCGTCAACGTGACCTATGAGCCATCCCTTCGAGGGTCTGCCGACGACGCCCACTGCCGAGGAGCTCGTGGACAAAGCCTTCTCGCGGGCGTCACGCGCCGGCGGGGCCAAGGACGGGAACGAAGCCCAGCAGTCGATGCTGATGACGGCGTCGAACATCGCCTCCGACAACATGGAGAACGTGGTGACCGCGTGGCCGACGATTGACGACCTCGACCCCTTCTACGTCGAACTCGCCGACGCCGTCGTCGGCGAGGCCTACCCCGCGGACGACGACCCCGGTATCGACGCGCTGAAACAGCACCTTTCGGAGATTTCGTGGGCCGCCGACAAGGTCGTCGAGATCCGTCAGGAGTACGAGAGCCGCGTCGCCCGCGGCGACATCGACACCGCCCGGAAGCTCCGCAAGCAGGCCTTCGCCCGTATCGCCGACGTCGTCGAAGAAGTCGAAGACGACCTCGCCGCTATCTCGACCGCGCACAACGCCCTCAAAGACATCCCCGACATCCGCCCGAACGAGCCAGCCATCGTCGTCGCCGGCTACCCCAACGTCGGTAAGTCGTCGTTCGTCAACCGCGTCACGCGGGCCGACAACGAGATCGCCTCGTATCCGTTCACGACGACGCAGATCCGCGTCGGCCACTTCGAGGACCAGCGTATCCGCTACCAGCTCGTCGACACACCCGGCCTGCTCGACCGGCCGCCGGAAGACCGCAACGAGATCGAGTCACAGGCCGTGAGCGCGCTCGAACACCTCGCCGACGCGGTCCTCGTGTTTATTGACCCGAGTGGCGAGTGTGGCTATCCGCTCGCGGACCAGCTGGAACTGCGAAACGCCATCGAGGCGCGTTTCGACGTGCCCGTGCTGACCATCGCGAACAAGAGCGACCTCTCGACGGACGTCGAGGCTGACCACTACATGAGCGTCACCGAAGACGACAACGTCGACGGCGTGTTGCAGGCCGCTATCGACGCAGTGGATTATGAACTCGAACTGCCGTTTGACGAGTAGCGAGAGGTAGCGAGACGCCGACCAGCGGGAGGCGTCTCGAAAACTCCGAGCGGGGAGCGCAGCGACCCGCGAGGACTGTGGTCACTCTCAGAATGACTGCAGTCACTCCCAAGCGGTCGTTTGAAAACACGAACAGGGAGCGGTATAGCGAATCAGAGCGGCTTACTCGAGTTCGTACGTGACACTAACGGAGGCGTCGACAGTGACCTCGCCGGGCTGGATGTTCATCCGTCCGCCGGCATCGGCGACCATCGCTTCCGCGTACACGACGGGGCGGCCGTGGTTACTGGTCTGGACCGTGACTGCGTCACCGACGGACCGATCCTCCGCAGCGGCGACGACTTCGGCGTCCGTCCGGGCGTTGTCCATAGCAGTCGTCAGCGCTTCTTCACGGGCGTCCTGTCGCGTCTCCTCGCTCAGGGAGTATCGGACGCCCTCGACGCGGTCCGCGCCGGCGTCGACTGCAGCATCGATGAATGTCCCGGCAGTCGAAACGTTGCTCGTTTCCGCTTCAACGGTGTGAATCGCCACGTAGCCGACCTGTTCGCGACCGTCGCGGCTCTCCTCGTACTCGGGGCGGATCTGGAACCGCGAGGAGGTCACGGTTGCGCCCTCGTCCTCCAGCGCCGACGTAATGGCGTCAGCATCACCGCTGAGATTGTTGCGCGCCGCTTCGGCGGTCTCACCGCGGCCAACGGCGGCAACGGCGACAGTTGCACGGTCGGGCGCGCGTTCGACGGTCGCGTCGGCGTTGACGCTCACAGTGGAATTCGTCGACGGTGCCACAGTTCCAGTGTCTGCGAGTGCGAACCCGACGCCACCGGCGACGAGCAATGTCAGCACACCAGCGATTGCGAGTGGTCGTGATACCATATTGTCGCCGACACACCCAGCGGTATTTATGCCGTCGAACGCTCAAACGCGGCTTTGAGCGTCAGCCGTTCTGTTCAACAGTGACGTAGTGGACTTCCGTCGCAACGTTTCGGCCGGCCGCGTCGTCGGCCACGGTATCGATCTGGTCAGCAAGTAGTGGTTGCTCCGCATCCGGCGGCAATCCGACGGTGACAACGACGCGGCGCGGCCGCTGGAAAATCGCAGTATTCGTCGACTCGACTTCGACCGACAGGACACTCGCCGGCGGGTCGACGCTCTCCTCAATGCCCTCGCGGATGTCCGACTCCGTCGTCGCTCGCTGGTAGGAGTCCAGCGTCACGCCGCCGAGAAACGCCGACAGAACGAGTATCGAGACGGCGAGGACGCCGATGCGTTTGACAGTCGCCGACCGCGCGTTGCTCTCCTGAAACCAGTGTTCCGGGCGGTAGCCCTGATACCAGAGTCCGACGAGCACAGCGAGGTTGATCGAAAGAACGTTCACCAGCAGAAGCACGGCGGATCCGAGGCTGACGAGCGGCTGGCCCCAGGCGATGCCAATGCCGACTGTCGCCGCCGGCGGGATGAGCGCAACGGCGATCATGACACCAACGAGCGCCGTCGAAACGCCGCTGGTGAGGCTGACAACGCCGGCCGCGCCAGCGCCAAGCGCGACGATCAGCGAGAGGAAGTCAGGGGCGACCCGCTCGCGTATCTGGCCAACCGCGGTCACGTCGGCGAGCGGCGGAATAACGTTAGCGTACCGGACGAGCAGGGCAAAGACAGTCGCGCTTGCGACGGCGAGGCCAAGCCCGATAGCCTGGAGTTTGACGCCGCGGGCGAACATCTCGTGGTCGTCGACGACGGTCCCGACATTGGCGGTCATCGCCGGCCCGATAAGGGGCGCAATCACCATCGAACCGACGACGACGGCCGGGGAATCAAGCAGGAGCCCCGCGGTCGCGATAATCGCGCTGATGATGGTCATGAGCGCGTAGTTCGACAGCGAGGGGGCGAGGTCCTTTGCTTTCGATGTGAGTTCTTCGCGGGCGATGCGGTCCTCGTCTTCCTCCTCGGCGTACGTCTCCTCTAGCTCCTCGAACTGGCTAGAGATGACAGTGTTCGCGTCCACGACGACGGTATAGCCGTCATCGTTGATACCGACATCCCGCAACGCTTCGAGGACTGGTTCAAGCGCGTTAGTCGGGACTGGGAAGGTGACGACAGCAGTGAACTCCCGACCGCTCGTCTCGTCGGTAAGCACGTAGTCGATGCCCTCCTCGGCCAACACGCCCAGGACGGCGTCGCGCTTCCCGGTCGGAATCAGTAGCTGTACCAGCCGCACGGCTCCGGATGGGACCGCCGGCAATAAAAAGGCGGCTAGTCAGCTGGTCTCAGGCACGGTGCTGAAAGGCAGCACGGTTATTCCTCTCGGGACCGTCAGTCCCCGCTAAACGGACGCGCTTTTCCCCGCCGACGGAGTATACGGGGTATGTTCGAATCACGACCAGACCGGGACGCCGAGGTGGTGCTCATCGGTCGGTCAAACGTCGGGAAATCGACGTTGATGCGCGAGATAACGGGCCACACGTTCGACACGGGCCAGCGGCCCGGCGTCACGCGTTCGCCCAACCACTTCGACTGGGCCAGCGCCGACTTCGTTATCAGTGACCTCCCCGGCTTCGGGTTCATGAAGGGCGTCCCGGAAGACGTCCGCGAGGAAATCAAGACCGACGTGGTCCAGTACGTCGAGCGGAACGCCGAGCACATTCTTGTCGGCATTCTCGTCGTGGACGGTAAGTCGGTCATCGACATCATCGACCGTCACTCCGGTCCCGACGAGATTCCACACGACGTGGAGATGTTTCACTTCCTTCGGGAGGTTGGCGTCGAGCCGGTCGTCGCCGTCAACAAGATGGACAAGGTCGACGACAAGGATGCGCGGCTGAATGAACTCTGTGACCGCCTCGGACTGCACCCGCCGTGGCAGCAGTGGCAGGAGACTATCGCACCGATCAGCGCAAAGCACGGCTCCACCGAGCCACTGAACGAAGCCGTCCGACACCACCTCCACGAGGTCCAGCGGGACGACCTGTTTCAGTTCTTTTAAGCGGCTAAATCGTTCATAACCCAGCCTTACCCGAAAACCCACCGTGGAACAGCATGACTCCGGCGTTTCGTATCATGCTTCGTCCCGAACCGTATGTGTGGCTTTCAAGCACTAATCAGTCGTTAGTAGTGAGCCGTGGCATATTGTCGCATATATAACAATATGCAGTATACGCGTACAGATGAGCACGATGAGTCAGATGATTGTCTATCTCGGTCCGACGCCGGGCCGGCATCTATCGAGGTGGCTATGAACCAACGCTCGTACGACTTCTTTGGCGACGTTGTCGTAACGGTTCTCGGGGCTGGCGGGCGGACGAGCCGGCAGTACCGGAAGATGTACGATCAGTTCGAGACTGACACGCCCGCGAACGACCCTGACATCGTCATCGAGGAAACGACGGAGGAAGTCCACGCGGAGATCGTCCTCGGTGACCCCAGCGACCATTACGCATGGACTGGCGACGAGTTCGTCATCCGGAACGGGGCAGACTTTATCGCCGTCACGCCGGGCTGGCAACACTTCCGAGTGACACGCGGTTTTGAGCCGTTTTACTCAATCTATCCGGTCGAATTCCGCATCCGACAGCAGCGGGCCGCGCGACAGCAGGCACTGATACACGCCTCGGGCGTGCGACTCGACGGCCAGACGACGCTGTTCCCGGCCTGGCGCGGAGCCGGCAAGACCAACACCCTGCTGTCGCTGTTGCGCGAGGGCGCGGACTTTCTCTCCGACGACCGGCTCTGGGTCGGCGCGGACGGCACGGCTGTCGGCTACCCGCTCGGTGTGAACCTCCAGCCGTTCAATATCGAGTCGTTCCCCGAAATAAAACGACAGCACGACACAGAGCGGGACCGACTGTGCAGTGAACTCCACAAGGCTATCGACGAGCGAGTCGACAGAACCGGTTCGTTCCCGGAAACAGCGCTCAACTTCCTGAATGAGACGTTTCTCGGCGACGATAGCCGGGATTTCACGAATATCTCAGACCTGTATCCGCGCGCAGAATACGTCGAGCAATCGACAGTCGACAACGTCGTGTTCCTCCAGACCGCGCCGAACGCGGATACAATCACTGTAGAAGGCATCTCGACCGACACCGCGATGTCGGCCACGTCGTCGATCTGTAACTTCGAATGGGATGGACGGCTCAGGGAATACTTCCACGCCTACGATTCACTCGTCGACGACGGCTCGATGGTTGCCGCTCTTGATGCGGTCGTCGAACAGGAGCGAGCGACGTTCCGAGAACTGTTCGACGACGTTGCGACCTACCGCGCACACATCCCCCGGACACGGGACTGGGGCGACCACAACCTCGACACCGCCATCGTTGAGGCCGTCGAATCGCTTGACTCCCCGCGTGTGATACAGGCGATGGACTGAGCCGAGTATCGTATATGCGTCGTGAAAACGGAGTGAAACCGAGAGTGACACTGAAATCCCTGGTTATGACTAAGGGAATAGATGCGACGAAGAGTCCCTGTAACGATAGCGCGGAAAAACAACGGCATACTCGCAGTAACCGAGCAATAACTAATCGCCGTCCGGCGGATGGGTCTGTGTTCGAGAGCCTAGCAATGTATCGATCGGATGCCGAAACTGCCGGCAGATGGCAGATGCGACGGTGCCATCGTGGCGGGCGAGACAACGGATGGACCACAGGGAAGCGGTCGGGTTGTGCCCTGACTGACCACGGGACCTGTCCCGGGTGTGCGTATGGACAGTAGCGACAGGTTCGAACGGTCGGCCACGACGACCAGACGACGGGTGCTCAAAGCCGCCGGTGCTGGCGTCGGCCTTACCGCGCTGGGAACCACCGCCAGTACCGGCCAGCAGCCGGACTACTGGACGGTCGTCGCACTGCCGGACACGCAGGTGTACGCCAAAGAGAGGACACCTTACGCCAAGGACCAGACGCAGTGGATCGCCGACAACGCGGCCGCAGAGAACATCGCGTTCGTCAGCCACGAAGGCGATGTGGTCGACCACGGCGACGACGACGCGGAGTGGCAGTACATGGATGAGGCCATGTCCACGCTCGACGGGGTAGTCCCCTACGCCACCGTGACGGGCAATCACGACTACCCGACACTATGGGACCGGAATTCCTCTGTTGCCAAGTACCGGGAGTACTTCGGCCCGTCACGGTACGAGGGACGGGACTGGTTCGGCGGGGCGGGCCCGAGCAACGGTGACGAAGGTCGGGATAACCTCAACACCTACCAGCTGTTTTCGGCCGGCGGCTACGACTTCCTGCATCTCGCTTTAGAGTGGGAGCCACCGGGAACCGTAGACGACCCATCGACCCCACTTGGATGGGGCCAGAGCGTCCTCGACCAGTATCCGGACCGGGCGGCGATACTCACAACGCACTCGTATCTCCGCGACAAACCACAGCGACGGACCCGGAAGTTGCAGGAAGCGAGCGAAATCGGAAATACGGGTCAGACCGTCTGGGAAGACCTCGTCTCACAGAACAGCCAGATATTCATGGTCCTCTGTGGCCACTGGCACGAGGGCACAGGCGAGAGTGGCGGAGAGGCCCATCAGGTGTCAACAAACGACGCCGGCGCATCAGTGTACGAGCTACTGGCGAACTACCAGTTCCGACCCAAGGGCGGGAACGGCTTCATGCGCCGCATCGAGTTCCGTCCCGGAGATGTGGCAGACGCGCCAGACCGGATTCAGGTTCGGACGTACTCGCCGAGTACGGGAGCCGAAAAGACCGACAGCGACTCGCAGTTCGGGTTCGACCTCGACTTCGACGCCCGGTTTGGGTCGTCGTCCAAGACGCCGGAGCCGACGGAGACGCCGAAAACGCCAGACGGACCGACAGCCACGTTCCAGCAGGGGACGGACGGCTACAGCGGGACAACTGATACGATGATACGCGCCGCTGATCCGGAGACGAGCTACAGCACCGCTGAAACACTGTCTATCGACGACAGCGACCCAGAGGGGTCGGGTAGTAGCGCGCAGGCACTCCTCCGGTTCGGTAGTATCACCGGGACAGAGAGCGGGCAGATACCGCCCGGGTCGGACGTGAAACAGGCCACTGTAACGCTTGAGACGTCGGACGCAGGGGATGGCGCAGCGGTCCACCGACTGCGAACGGACTGGAGCGCTGATTCGACATGGGCGTCGCTGGACGGCGGCGTCCAGGCGGATGGGTCCCAGGCCGTCGCCGATGCGGTCGCACGGACCGGCGCGGTAGAAACAGGTGAGATTTCGATTGATGTAACGGCGAGCGTAGACGCGTGGGTTAACGGCGCACAGAACGCCGGATGGGTGTTTCGCCCGCTCGGGAACGACGGCTGGGATATCCAGAGCGCCGACAACGCCATACCACCGACGCTGACTGTCAGCTACACCCCCGGAGAAACCGTGGCCGGCGACGCCGACGGCGACGGTGACGTCGACACTGACGACGTAGACCGGATCCAGCGGTCGGTTGCCGGCGAGGACAGTGATATTGACCGGGACGCGGCAGACATCGACGGCGACGGTGACGTCGACATCGGCGATGCTGTTTCCGCCCGAAATCTGGCGGGGGACGACCAATGAGAACCAGCCGAACGCTTGTCGTCGCCGTTGCCCTCACGGTCGTGGTCGGAACGCTCCCGATAGCGGTCGCCGCACTGGCACCGGGGTCTGCAAGCGCGATTTCGCTCGATGACACAGTCCCGGGAGCATCCGGCGACGCGCTCTCCGTTGCTCCCGGTGAAACAGTCACCGTGCAGGTCTGGGCCAACGCAACAGCGGTGCGTGGCTACCAGACCAACGTTACGTTCGACCCCACCATCGCGGAGATCGACAGCGTTGCCGGCAGCGACGACTTCGACAGCCCCGTCAAGAACGTGAACAACGAGGCCGGATGGGTGGCGTTCAATCAGCTTCGGCCCAGAGAGACGAGCGACCCTGTTCTCGCCGAAATCACGCTCACAGTGCCAGCAGATGCGGCCGGGTCCACACAACTCGCCTTCATCGAAGCGGACACGAAACTGTCGAACAGCGACGGCGAGACTGTCGCACCTGCAGGCTTCAACAGTATTGAGCTACGCGTCGACAATGGTTCAGCGACCTCGACACCGTCGAGAACAGACACGGCAACGGCTACCGAAACAGCGACCGACACTAATGGCGGCGGAGATGGAAACGATACCAACGGTTCTGACGGCAGCAACGACGGCGGTAGCAGTGACAATAGCGACAGCAACGATAGCAATAATGACGATGACAACAGCGGTGGCGGTGGGGGCGGAGGCGGTGCTATCTCCCCACCTGAACCATCGTTCTCGGTCATAAACACGTCGCTCAACAGAACATCGGTCGCGCCCAGACAGCCGGTCATGGTGTCTGGAACCATCGAGAATGCTGGTGACGGGGACGGGACGTTTGAGGCGCGTGTCTATGATAACGGAACAGTGACCGGGACGAACGCGAGCGTCGAAATCCCGAACGGAGAACAGCGTCAGGTGAACCTCACAGTCCGGTTCAACTCCTCCGGTGTCCACGCCGTGAAACTCAACACGACCAGTGTGGGTAACGTGACCGTTCGGGCGGCAAACAGTACGACGGACGGGACGACGAACGCAACCGGAAACAAGACGACGACTGGGACAGCAACCGTGACCGTACCATCCACGCCGGACTCGACGGCGTCGGCCACTGTAACCGACACCAAGACGGCCACCACATCACAGGCTGCTGGACAGACGACAGCTTCGGAGGCTGAGACCGGCACGACAACACCCAGCCCGGATACGCAGACGCCAACAACGGACGGCTCCGGCCCCGGCTTCAGTCTCGCCGCCGTTGTCGTCTCGCTGTCGCTGTTGCTTGGCTGGCTCGGCTATCGACGGGAAGGAGAGCAGTGAGTCGCGACCGTCGTCGCGGCTACAGATACTCCGTCGTTTCCACTTCATTCTGCCCAGCGGAACCCTCCGCCCCGAACGCGGGTGTTACGATAGCCGGTTCTTGTGGAAAGCATTCCTACGGGAAAATACTAGACGGCCGTGCCGATAGGGCGAACAGACTCCCTACCCGCAACAGCAACGGTACGTAATCAGTGCAAAGTTTACAATACACCAAGGTAGCATCGGAATTGTCCTGCAAGCGTGACGCTGTCGCTCCTCCATCACATTCTACATGACGAAAATCTGGTATGGACTCGCCGGGATTTGAACCCGGGGCCTCTTACGCCTCGGCGGTCGGCCTCCACCGCACCGAACGGAGGCCGCCTCGGCGTGTGCAACGCGAAACATCGGGCTGTTGCCCATCGGCGGGGAGCCAACCCGAGTCTGCCACGCCACACGCGCGTTCGGTGGAGAAACCCAACGATGAACGCAACTCCACCGCACGAAGCGATGAACCGCTATCTCAAAGACAAGTCCACCGACGTTACCGACTCCACGCTGTCGAACTACCAGACCACGTTGAACGTCTTCTGCGACTGGCTCACCGATAAGGGCGGGGTAGAGAATCTGAACGAACTGACGAGCGACGAAATCCAGCGATTCAAAGAGTGGCGGCTTGAGAACGTCCAGACCATCACCCTCAAGACCGACATGACCTGCGTCAAGGGCTTCGTCCGGTTCTGCGAACACATCAACGCTGTACCGGATGGCATGAGCCAATTGGTGCGTATCCCGAAGCCGAACCCCGAAGACGAGGTGTCCGACGACATCCTCACCCGGGACGAAGCAACGGAGATACTGGACTACCTCGAAAAGCACGAGTACGCCAGCCTGCGCCACGTCATCTTCGCGGTACTCTGGAAGACCGGGATGCGCCGGAGTTCGCTGTATGCACTCGATAAGCGCGATTTCGAAGACGGCGCGAGTCCCTACCTCCGGGTTCGTCACCGACCGGACACCGAGACACCGCTCAAGAACAAGCGAAAGGGCGAGCGTGACGTTCGTATCAGCGGCGAGGTCGCCGACATCGTCCGTGACTACCTCCGGTTCAACCATCCCGATGAGGAAGACGACCACGGACGCACGCCGTTACTCATGTCCACGCACGGGAAGCGGTGTGAACCTTCGACTATCCAGCGGAACGTCTACACCGTGACTCGTCCCTGTCATTACACCGGGGAGTGTCCGATGGACCGCGACATTGACGAGTGCGAGGCGACCTCGTACAATACCGCAAGCAAATGTCCGGCCTCGATAAGCCCGCACGCGCTCCGGCGCGGCTACGTAACCGAAGCGTTGAACGCTGGACAGCCGAAGGAGGTGACTGCGGATAGGGTGGACATGACTCACGACATCATGGAGAAGCACTACGACAAGGCGACGAAGAACGAGCAGATGGAGCGACGGGAGGATTATTTGAAAGATATTTAAACAATATACTCAGACATTTCCTTAAAACTCTCTTCAATCAAGAGTTTTCTCAGTTCCTCTTGGTAGTTATCATGGTTTAGAAGTACGACGCTTGAGGATTCGGCTAATCGACTTAAATCACCATACTGTTCTTCAGATAGGCCTTTAACGATTGTAATCAGGTCGCAATCAGCCTGTTCGGCGTACTCTTTCGGCTTTCGAATTAATTCAGAGCGCAACTCTCCTGCGTCTTTATTGTTTGCTGGTGCTTCGCTTACCTCATCATTACCTTCTTGTAAATAATCTTTAACTTCAATTGCATAGGTCGTTCCGAAGCCGCCAAGCGGTAATGCAGCAACATCAAAATCAGGATTATCTCCAACATCAACCTCAATACGAATATTATCCAAAGCCACAGATGTTAATTCCTGAACAGTTTCAAACACTTCTTCCTCAAAATCATCTTCATGGATGTCTTGATGCCAGCCTTCTAAGTTAGAATTCTCAGTTATACGTTCGTCAAAATAGTCATGGACAATTTCGCCGCCGTTTTTGAATATTTTCATATCCGCATAATCGCCGACATATGTTTCTATCTCTTGTATTTCCGACCCGAAGAACCCAACCATTTTTTCAGCATCGTGAGCAGACTTCGATAAGAGCGCTATCCGAAGTTCTTTCGAACGCTCATCTGGTCGCCGACGCCGTTTGGTTTCTTCACCCAATACGAACAAGAGAACAGGTTCTTCTGTCTTGTCCCCGGTATATTTCGTAGCGTAAACGCTCTCCGAACTCGGAGGTCGGCCTCTGAACCCTACTGTTATTCTTTCGTTGGAAAATAGAACCTCTTGTGCCAAAGTAGAAACTGGTTCTCCAAATTCCTCAACCTGCTCAGAGATTTGCTCTCTCTGCTCTTCTATTAACTCCCTAACACGCTGATTGAATTCCTCTCTGGGATTTACCTTCTGAAAGTCTTCTTCGTTCTTTTCTACAATTCGGGAGTAAAAGAATTCTGATGGCACTTGTTCGGCATGTCGCCCAGTTTCAGGAACCATTTTAATATGGTCGAGATGCATCAATTGGGTTCACCATCCGTCTTTAGCTAAGATGAGAACCGCGTGACAGCGACGGCTTATCGAGGCTATTTTTCGAGAGGAATGAGGAGGAGAAGTCTGTGCACAACCCTCGCTCCTCAACGAGAATCATGCGTCGGCTCACTACGCTTTTTCCCTCTGAGTTCCTCGAAGAGCACGCCGAGGAACTCGGCGTGGTCGAGCGAGAAGGCAAGCTTCAGATTCCTGTCCTCGTGTGGGCGCTCGTGTTCGGCTTCGCCGCAGGCGAGAGCCGAACACTCGCTGGGTTCAGGCGCTGCTACAACGCCACAGCTGACGAACCGATCTCTTCTGGCGGCTTCTATCACCGGTTGACACCGACGCTGGCAGAGTATCTCCGCGACCTCGTCGAGCGCGGCCTCGACGAGGTCGCTGTTCCAGACGCTTTTGACGCTGATATCGACCGATTCAGGGACGTGATGATCGCTGATGGAACAGTGTTGCGGTTGCACGAATTCCTCTCTGATGAGTTCCAAGCCCGTCACGAGGAGCAGGCTGGAGCGAAGCTCCACCTGCTCCACAACGCCACCGACCAGACAATTGAACGGATCGACGTAACGGACGAGAAAACGCACGACAGCACGCTGTTCAACACAGGTTCGTGGCTACAAGGACGGCTAGTTCTGTTCGATCGAGCGTACTTCAAGTACCGCCGTTTCGCGTTGATCGACGAGAACGATGGCTACTTCGTGAGTCGGCTGAAGCAGAACGCGAATCCGGTGATAACGGCGGAATTACGGGAATGGCGCGGCCGCGCCATTCCCTTGGAGGGCAAGCAGATCCACGATGTGGTCGATGACCTCTCGCGGAAGTACATCGACGTAGAGGTCGAAGCGGAATTCAAGCGAGGGCAGTACGAGGGAACGCGGTCACTGGATACGAAGCGGTTCCGCGTCGTCGGCGTCCGCAACGAGGACGCCGACGACTACCATCTCTACATAACGAATCTGCCGAGAGAGGAGTTCCTGCCGTCAGATCTAGCGACGCTGTACCGGTGTCGATGGGAAGTAGAAACTCTGTTCCGTGAGTTGAAGACGCAGTATGAACTGGACGAATTCGACACGAACAACCCTGATGTCGTGAAAATTCTACTATACGCTGCGTTGCTGTCACTGCTGGTGAGCCGGGAGTTGTTGGATCTGGTCACCGAGCAGGCCGACGATGAGATCGTGTTTCCGCCGGAACGCTGGGCGGCGACCTTCCGGTCGCACGCCCAGCTCATCCTCCACAAACTCGGCGAGTACCTCGGTTACTCGCCACCGCCGTTGTTGGAGCGGCTAATCGAAGACGCTCAGAAGATTCATCAGCAACGGCCGATCTTACAGGAGACACTCGCTACCGCTACACAACCGAGGTGTGAGTCTTAGCTAAAGACGAATGCCTATTGAAATTATATTTTTCATTGTTTTGTTGACAGAGTTAATTCGTTGGAAGTTCGTTCTGTTTCACTCGAATGAGTCAGTACACGAGTAGGTGGACTGTCTATCATACATTGTTGGGTCTGATACTCAATCCGGGTAGACTCACGTATGCCGAACCAAGACCAGTCTGTTTCGCTAGTTGGAGTGGCGTAACGAACGTTTCCACGTAACAAGGCGGAAAAGTCCCATTTTTCAAGCACCTCAGGAAACCACATATATACTCTCCGAGGGTAGTTCTCCCTGAATAATGACAGACGGTGAAGATGAGTCTGAGGCAGATATGAATCAATCTGAGGATTCGAATCCAGTCGAAGATGATTCTGAACCCACGGATACTACTGAAATACCAGAGTCAGTATCAGCGATTGCGGCGTTCAATTCTATAGAAAACTCGGGGACGTTTTCTGCTCTCCAACCGATAGAGTCCTTGAACGATTCAAGCAGGTTCTCAGTGTTGAATCAGATGAGTACATTAGAGTACTCCGAGATATTCTCGGCTCTTGGGGCGATGGATTCTCTGAATAATTCCGGACTTATATCAACAATGAATAGGATAAGTTCGTTCAGGAATCCTGTGACGAATTCGACTATGGCTTCACTGAATAGTCTTGATTCTTCAATATCTTCTACTCTGCGTGCGATGAGTGAGTTAGACACACTTCAATATCCTGTAATTGGACAATTAGGTTCCGAGCTATTCTCCACTATAAGTGCCATAGGGAAGTTGGACTCTGCCGTTTATCCTACGGGCCAACTGGATTCCACACTATTCTCTACGATGAGCGCGATAGATAGCTTGGAAACCACACTCCTCCCTACAATCCTCGCAGCAAGCAAGTTTGATGCATCCATCTTTTCGGGATTCAACGCAATTGATAATGTTGGCAACGGTGTGCAAACTGGTTTGATAATTAGTCCTGAAGCATCTGGTGCAGTCGGAACCAGTTCACAGTCATCAGTTTCACCTGCAAATGATATTCAGGAGCCGTTTGAGGACTCGAACACCGCAGCGTCAGAAATTGAAGATTATCTGTATGAGGTAAGAACCCAGATTACATTTCAGCGTACATATCAGGCTTTAGAACGTTATGGGGACAAAATTGACAGGAATACTCTCCTATTCATCGCTTTTCAGTTACTAAACTCAATGCCAGTATTCATCGCAGGCTCAGGTGGTGCGGCTGCCACAGTAGCAGGGTCAATTCTTGGCATCATCGTCTTTGAGAGAACACGAGACTAACCCGTTGGAAGTTCGCTCACTGAACCGGTTAGAAATTTCGGCCTGACAATGAACAGAGGGGCTACATTTGTCTATACATAGGTATAAATGAGCAGGCTTGACTAGCTTTCGGCGGGTATTCAACCATTATTCAGAGAATTACAGGCAGGTGTAATTATATCAGTGCTACCGGTGTACTCTATATGAAGGATGGCCTACATTCGAATCACCGTCCTTGCGACTACGCAGGAGTTGATAAATAATCGGATGAATATCCTGATAGACAGGGCTGAGGAACGCGGAATCAGTTACTTCGGGCCGTACAATTATCATCAGGAGTCAAGAGAAGGTAGGACATATTGGCGGCAGGCTATTGGGTTCAGAGACAGGGAATCAGCCATCAGAGACGTTCTTGATACACCTGTTCCAGATTATCTTCACCGTTATATTGAAGAACCAAGAACTTCTGAAGAGACAGATATCGTCGATATGGAATCCAAATCACCTGCTTTCCCACTACCAGAAAAAAACGAAGGAGATGCTAATAAAAAGGGTCAAAATAATTCTGGAGAAATAACCACGTTAGCTGGAAACGTCACAGGATTGGATGGCATTGAAAAGCTCCGTAAACAGGCGAAGAATAGTGGAAATGCCTCAATAAGTACCACGTGTAATACTAATCCCACTCAAGAATACAGTCGCTCCTCGAAGGTCCGAGAATACGTAAAAGCGCGCGCCAATGGGACCTGCGAAGGATGCGGGAATCCTGCCCCGTTCACAAGCAAGACTGGCGAGCCTTATCTCCACGCACATCATATATACGAGCTTAGCGAAGGAGGAGAAGATACTATAGAAACTGTTGTCGCCTTATGCCCAAATTGTCACTATCGAGTTCACCACGGAGAAAATGGGGAGGAGTACAATCAAGAGTTACTGGAAACTGTCCAAAACATCGAGAGCTTCGGTGAGGGGTAGTTACAAGCTCCGACCCGACCGTTCTATTATCAATGAAGTTCGTCCTGTCCATTGCATCTGAGATTGTGAGACAGCGATAACGCGGGCCGGTATGCAAATGCCTGAACCGAAACATGGTCTACGATTCATCCCCCTGATTTCGTGTGGAACGTTGACGCGGAGTCGAAACTGGTCAACAAAAGCCGAAGTGAATGAATAGCGAGAGTTTGTTCAGCGAGTCACTCGAAGAGAGGCAAGACTCCAATCCCTATCGCAATGTCAGCCGCGGGAAGGGCCACAGGCCGCCCCAGCTCCGCGCCGTCGCTGGTCCTTCCCGATGAATACAGCTCGAAAATCTGGCTGAGAGCCATCTGTACTGTAATCGGAGTTACCAAAGTACTGGAGGCGAGCGCCGTCCAATGTGCCAACCTCTGAAGCCCGCCATCGAATCATTGAGCTACCTAAAGTTGTATGAGCTGAATTACTAATTTCGGTCTACAACAGTCTCTTTATTATGAAGTCATGTTTTCTGGTCTCTTCGTCTGCTACACCCCGCAATTTTAACAGCGGGAAGGTCCGCCGGGGGTTTACCTGCGCGTTGCTGTTAGGTAAAACCTCGGTGGAGAACCCGCGCCCTTCCCGAGGAATAACAGTGGGGTGTGAATTATGTGGTATTAGATGTTTAATAGGAGTGAGTTCACACCTACGATATTCTACACTTCTATATATCCGTCTGGGCTGTAGTCCGCATGGAATATATCTGGGTCATTGTGACCCGGTTGCTCCTTGACCTGCATCCATGAGTAGTCACGGCACTTTTTGAGTGTATCGTAGACGTGTCTCCGACTACTGGTTGTGTTTTCTTCAATGGTCCGAGGGGCCACTCCATTGCTTGAACTGACGTAATCAAGAATCTCCTTTTCTTTCGTTCGGAACACGCTTACGTTGTCTATTTTTTTATCAATGTACTTGTCAGGCAGAACGTTTGTCATTACAAACACAGTTGCTCCGTTGTCTGGTTGCTGTGGTGAACGGGCGTATCGCCCACAGGCTTGCAGGACTCTTTTTTCCCGAACGTCAGCAATAAGTTCCATGGCAATATTAGCGTCTTCTCCGACCCACTGTTGTCCCTGATAATTGTCGTCTTCGTCACGTCTCGGAAATGCTTTTTTATCGAGAAGTGCTATCCAGTCTCTGATATCTTCGTCACTGGGGCTGATACAACCCGCAACAACGCCAGCCTGCTCTGAGTCAAAGTGTTCGACTGATTTTTCATTCCCGAAGTAGATGGTCTCGGGTATATTTATCCCAGCTTCAGACAGTTGTTCCGCAAGGTCGTCTACGAACCGTTTTGAGGTAATTCCCGTTGTGAATCCAGCCCCATACTCTCGCCGGAGGGTGTTACAGAGAACGCTCACTTTCGAGTGATTGTACCCTTCTCTCGTCCATGAGTACTTGTTATCTCCTACCTGAACGATAGTCAGATTCCGCTGATTTCGACGCCAGTTGTGCAAGTTGTCAGTGTCGACAATATTCTCTATTTCGACATCCCAAACCGTGTTTGCCTTCCACTTCGGCAGTGTTGGATAGGCATCGAGACCGATGACACACCGGGCTTCGCTAAAGTCAGGAATCGCTTGCAGAAGGCGGATATCATTCTGGTCGTTGAACACAACACGGATAGTTACCTGCTGGTCTGGTCCATCAAAATGGGGATTGAGGGTGGGGTACGTATATTCTGTTGTCCCAACCCATCGGTCGTGAGGACGCTTCTCGGCGGTGAGAATCGTTTTAACGATGCCGGGGGCAAGAGCATGGGCATTGGAATCGGTCATAAACCAGCCGGTATCCGGTTCTTTGAGTGCGTTGCGAAGCGGCTCAAAGTCAACATCGAAGTTTCCGGTTATTCCTGCCATCAGGTCTTCCCATGTTTTTATAGGCGCGTCAATTTCGTCAAGATAGCTACTGACCATCTGGTGCAACCGTCCGGGAGCTATGTCTTGAGTGAAATCTGGACGCTCGTCTATAATCAGGTTGCAGTCCTCGATGAGTTGCGGGACACGAGCGAACTGATGGGTCGCATGGAGAACATCATACTCAATCTCCCCGTCGCCGTTTCGAGGGACATCTGTCCATTGCGTTGTTGACGGACAGTCCTTACCGTTCTCACAGCAGGGAAGAGTATGGCGGTATTTGCGTTCAAACTCGCCATGAACGACCGAAATATGTAGCCCGCGCTTTTCGCACATAGTTTTGAACCACTCCGATGGCTCCGTTCCATCCGGCGAGGTTATAGGAGTATTACCCTCTTTATTATCTGAGTCGTAGTCCCCTCTGGCGAGTGGGCAAGCGTCTTTACGTCCGTACAAGACTTTAGCAGTTGCGTGTGAATCTTTGCTTTTCGCTATTGCATCGTCACGAGCGTCAGTAGTACCGGATAGGAAGACGACGGGTTGTTCCTCAGTAATTTTCGGATGGCTTCGCCACCGGGTAGTACTCGGAGTGTGCGTCTTTCCCGACGAGGTCGGCGACTTAATCACGCCGTTCTTGCCATTCTGCATCATTGTCCGAAGTCTCGTCTTCAGTGACTGCCTGATATCGCCTGTACTGGGACCTTTGCGGACGATTTTGTATCCATCTTCAGTTTCCCGCAGTTTATCGTTTTTGACGGCTTCTTGGATGACTCTTCCAGCAGTTGCGTTGTTAGTGACCTTCCCGCTGGTTTTTAGAGCAGCCACAAGATTTCCACGTTTCAGAGCATCGCCCGCTTCGAAGTTCAATGAGCGGCTAAAGGCGAGGTTGAAAACAGCTGACCAATTGATGTTCTGTACGTCACTACCGACGGTCTTGATTGCAGGTTTCAAGTGTAGTTTAGGACGAAGCAGGGAATGAGTTAGACCACACCTACACGGTCGAGAGCGTGTCATAGAATCCATCTCATAGCATCTCACAGCCCGGCTCGTTTCCTCGCTCGTAGTTGGTGATTGCAACGACGAGCCGTAGGCAGAGCGCAACGAACACTTCTGTTCGAGCGTGGACGCGGCCTCGGGCGCGGACGTGCCCGAGGCCGCAGTCCTTGACGGCATCGTTAGTTCGTTCGACTCCTATCCGGTGGTTGTACGTCTCGTCCAAGATGGACTGTTTGAGCAGAACTTCCTCACTGTGTTCGGTGATACGATCTTCGACCCTATACTCGATATCGAGCGGATCGTCGGTATTTCGCGGGTTGTACGGGGCAATTGGCACGACCCCTGCGGCCAGCAGGTGGTCGTGCCAATCGAGGATATCGTATGCGCTGTCTCCAAGCATCCAGATGGGTGTATCGACGGCGAGCGCGTCACACGTGACGCGCATCGCCGTCTCTTGATCCGCTTGTTTGCTCTGTGTGAACTCCGCTGCTATCGGAATCTTTGGACCGGTCGAGACGATCGTACAGCCGAAGCCGTAGTAGTGTTCCTCAGCTGTTGGGTCGTAGTTCCACGAGGCGGCGTCGTTGTACTGGACCGCTTCGATGTGGGTTGAGTCGATGGAGTACGTCGAGTCGAGCAGGCCCCGGCAGGCGGCCTGCTCGACGAGTCTCTTGAAGACATCATCGATGACGTGTTCGAGATCGGTAAGAAACCGGTCAACTGTGTCTCTGGATGGTGGTTTGTCGAGTCCGCAGTAGTACCAGACGAGGCTGTGCTGGAGTTCTCGTGTGACTGGACGTGTGCCGTATACATCCTTGTAGTAGCAGTGTAGAAAGCCGCGAAAGAGGTCTGGTGGCTCATGGACTCGTGTTCGCCCCCGCCCCGAGGGGGCGAACACGTCGTACTCCAGCAGAAACTCGAACTCAAGATGCTCGAACAGCGGTACTGTCTCGGTAGCCGCCGCATTCAAGAAGTCGTTAACCGAACCTCAGTCGATCACATCGGGTTAGAGTAAGCGTCTGCTTGGAGAGGATGTGCAGTCAACCCAAGCAGACAGCGAGATAGAGGAAGAGCACCTGCTTAATTTTGTCGTCAACAGTCTCGAAGAGGAGCTCACGGTAGACCTCGACGAGAACGTAGAGGTCACGACAGAGACATTGTGCGAGGTCCTCGCCGGCGCCAGCGCCGGCGGGACCTCAATCAACCACGTCTGCGAAACGACTGACGACTCACCGCACGCCAATACCGTGCGTGGACATCTTACCGATCAGTTTGAGCTTGATTCGGTTGAGGCGGTTGGAGACACACTGTTACAACGAGATGCGCTTGCGACACTGCCAGATCGACCGGTGGAGGTCTGCGCAGACCTCCACCTCGATCCCTACTACGGTGATGAGGACGAAACTGAGGCTCTGTACTCCTCACAGGCCAAGCGTGGAACAACGACGTTTCACGCCTATGCGACGCTCTACGTGCGCGTACGCAACAAGCGGTACACGCTGGCGGTTCGCCAGCTCGTCGCTGGCGAAACCACCAGCGATGTCCTCGCCGAGTTCCTGGAACTCCTTGACGGCCTTGACCTCGGCGTCAAGGCCGTCTACCTTGATCGGGGTTTCTACAACAGCACCTGTCTCAAGCTGCTGTACGCGCACAATTACGCCTATGTGATGCCGATCGTCAAGTGGGGTGAGACGATTCAAAACAAACTCAGCGAAGGCTGGAGCCGCGAGATCGAACACGATCTCGCTGGCGAGGTGGAGTTCCCTGTGTTCATCGACTGCGTGTACCAGCAGGGACGGTACGACGAACACGGGGTGGCGCGTCACGGCTACGCCGCTGACGCGCCCTTTATCGACACGCCACGAGATGCACGAGAGCACTACAGCAAGCGCTTCGGCATCGAATCAAGCTACCGATTAGCCAAGCAGAGCCTCGCTTTCACTAGTTCTCAGGATGCTGGACTGCGGTTGGTAATGTTTGTAGTGAGCCTACTGCTTCAGAACAGTTGGCGATATCTCCACTGGAGGTACGTGGCGGCGCCCCGCCGTGGGGGCCGCCGCCTCTTGCAGTGGTCGTTCACGGAGTTTTGCGAAATGACGCTCCGCGCAGCTTGGACAGCACTTGGTGTCCGCAGGACTGTTCCAGCGAACCAGCCACTTGACGACCGGTTCTTCCGGTAGCTGTCCATCTGTCCGGACAGCGGTCGTCAGTGGTGACACTGTCGCGTCGGCGGCAGTCCGCCGCCGACAGCGACGGTCCATCCCGAAAATCATGCTCACTAGCGGTTCGAAGATGCTCCACAGCTAGTTCGGTTTGGTTCACCGTCATCAAACGGGGTTACGCGGCTGTCGATGTGATCGACTGAACCTACGTCCTGCAGGGTCGCGGTTGTGTTGGACACACTTTCCGCACCCTGCTGCTTTGCATGTGGCGCTTTCTATGACACGCTCCGGTCGATGTAGCGCAACTCACATCGCTCTCAGACGGAATTGGTTAAAATCCTCCGAGAAACTGCCTCTATCAAAAAAACAGTAGACCCGCACAAATAACCCTTCTTATTTGATGTTATATCCCAATATTTTCTTAATATTGTAATTCTACATCTGAGAAATTCGGCAAAATAGACTGAGCATTGAATGCGGTTGGCTACTAAAAGTATGGGGCAGGGGTGGTCGCCAATGTGCCAACCGCCTACTGAATATCAGATGAAGCCATATCCTCCATGACTACCGTTTTTATTTCAGTACATATCTTCGGAATTCAGACGGCAACGTACCTTATTCCTCTGGAATCCACCAAATGCTGTTTCTACCCCCTATGTCTTTCCCGGTCAGCTGTTCCTCGTCTTGGAGGGCTGATAGCCGCTTATACGTGGCACTCCGCTTGATAGGTAGTTGTTCAGTCACCTCGGCAGTCGAAAGGACAGGGTCGTCAGTATCTTCGAAAAGTTGTAGAATTTCCTCGTCAGTCACTCGGGGCTTCCGTCCGGATTTTGAACCGTCACTCATGTCTTATCGTTTGTTCTGTGGGCTGTAAATAACTACCGTGAACGGGATTAACCCTGTTTGTGCGCACCCCAAGGTCTACAATCGGTGGTTTTAATTGTTTACCGTCTAAGGTAGAAATACGAAGGTCGCCTATCTCATGGGGCATTGCAGTTCGAAAACGCCCGGTGCTGGTACACCGGACAGGTGGTCTTCGTGGTGACAAAGACCAATGCAATCTACAGATAGCAGTTCGGAAAAGCGTGTCGTTGAGGAATTGAATTTCGACGCAAAGACAGCGCGGAGGGCCGGATGGAAAGCCTTCGAGTTCTCCATCGAAGCACCTCATCTCGTAGGTGTAACCAACGCCAGCTACGGCTTCAAGAAGAATGACCATTCCTACCTCGTCGGCGTGGAAGAGCGTGAGGGCCTGCACGTCCCCGCAGAGTGTGAGTGTAAGGCCGACCGTTATGATGATAACCACGACTGCAAGCACAAGGTCGCGCTCGCAACAGTTGGTGGCCCTGTGGTCCTACAAGCCGCTGTGGACTTCGAGAACGCCGCGGCGGGCTTCCCGGTGACAACCTCGGAAAGCGTCCCGACGGGGGCTGACAAACTCGAAACAGACGGCGGGACGGTAACCGTCACCAACGACTCGGACTCCTGTGAGAACGGTGACGAACGTTGTAACGGCCCTGACGGTACGGGGCTTCCCTGCTTCAACTACTTCGAGGTGAACCAATGACGGACCACTCTAACGACGAGCGCACCGTGCGCTGTCCAGTCGAAGGATGTGACGCAACGCCGCTCGCGCGCGGTGTCAATCTCCACATCAACAGGTCCAGCGGAGACGGGCATGGCCCGCGTGGAGAGGTTCCAGATGATATCTCGCTGGACCATTTGGAGACTGTCGGCGAGCGCGAGGTTGAGATGGACTATCCCGAAAAGCGCGACAATGAGAAACACGCGCGCCTCTGCCCGTACTGCAATCAGACGTTCTCCGGCACGCAGGGTCTAATGATTCACCTTGGGCAGACGGCAGGCCGGAAGAACCACCCTGCCAACCCGAAAGACCGGCATGAACCCGGGGACTTTCCTCGCGTGAAGGTGGACGCAGAAGGAAATGTTCAGCAAGTCGCTGGCCCACAGGTGAACCCAACTGACAGCCGCGAAGAGGACTCAGTCCCAATGGCCCGCGTGTTCCGTCTGATTGCCAAGAGCGTGTCATAGAATCCTCCTCATAGTGTGAGCTTCTCACGACCCGGGTCGTCTCCTCGCTCGAAATTTGTGATTGCGACAACGATGCGGAGACACAGCGCAATGAACACCTCTGTTCGTGCGTGGACGCGGCCTCGGGCGCGAACGTGCCCGAGGCCGCAGTCCTTCACCGCATCGTTGGTGCGTTCGACTCCTGTACGGCGGTTGTACGTCTCATCCAAGACTGATTGCTTGAGCTGAACCTCCTCACTGTGTTCCTTGATACGGTCTTCGACCCTGTATTCGATATCGAGCGGGTCATCAGTGTTTCGTGGGTTGTACGGGGCGACTGGTACAATCCCTACTTCCAGCAGGAAGTCGTGCCACTCAAGAATGTCGTAGGCACTGTCTCCAAGCATCCAGATCGGTGTCCCGACGGCGAGCGCGTCTTTTGTGACGCGCATCGCCGTCTCAGCGTCTGCCTGCTTGCGTTGGGTGAATTCTGCTGCAATCGGGATCTTTGAACCGGTCGAAACGATCGTACAGCCGAACCCGTAGTAGTGCTCTTCGGCCGTTGAATCGTAGTTCCACGACGCATCGTCGTTGTACTGGATCGCTTCAACGTGCGTCGAATCGATAGAGTACGTTGAGTTGAGCAGGCCGCGGGCGGCGGCCTGCTCGACGAGCCTCTGGAAAACATCATCGATGACGTGTTCTAGGTCGGTGAGAAACCGGTCGATTGTGTCTCTGGATGGCGGTTTGTCGAGCCCGCAATAGTACCAGACGAGGCCGTGCTGAAGTTCTCGTGCAACCGGGCGTGTACCGTAGACATCCTCGTAGTAGCAGTGCAGAAAGCCGCGAAAGAGGTCTGGTGGCTGATGCACCCGTGTTCGCCCCCTCGAAGCGGGGGCGAACACGTCGTACTCTAGCAGAAACTCGAACTCAAGATGCTCAAACAGCGGTACTGTCTCGGTAGCCGCGACATTCAAGAAGGCGTCTACCGAATCCAAATCTTGCAGGGTTGCGGTTGTGCTGGACACACTTTCCGCACCCTGCTGCTTCGTATGTGACCCTTTCTATGACACGCTCTGCCAATCTTATTGCTGACGGTCAAACAAAGACTGCTAACCGAGTTCGGCGGGACCTTCTCGGTGTTGAACCAGACTCTCGCCCCCTGAGAAATACCATCCCTCACCGAGAGCTGTACGAAGCTCTGTTGACTCAGCGCCAAGCAGACAACCCTGACGAGAGTGTCACCGCCAGCATAGAGGAAGATGGTATCACAGTCTCCTGCCGTGGAGAGTCAGCACACTACACTTCTGACGAGGCCAGAGACATTGCAGCAGGGCTGGAGAGTCGGACAGATGAAGATGGAGAGATTAGGGACCTAATTGCGTTCTTTCGACATGGCGCAGACGTACTCGAAGGAAAGGAAGACCGGAGCCGCCAGATGAACTTCGAAGATTGGCGGTAGCTCTGGATACGCTCGCCTGAGATGTAGCTTCTCGAAAATGAGGGTGGAGTCAGGAGAGGTGACTTACTCGCGCCCTTCTCGGTGTCTAAGAGGGGAGAGAATACTACCTCGGATGGGGATATATAATCTCAAATTCTGAGGGCAATATTCTGTAACTTTCAGAAACCGCCTAACGGGGAAACGACCGCTCAAAAAAGTCATCAAAACACTACCGGCAAGGCGTGCCGCGCGACGGAGCGAACACACTACTCAAACGGTGTAATGGTTTTATAAAGAAGCGGCGACGTGTTGCGATTACCGAACGCGCGGAGCGCGTATGGACTCGCCGGGATTTGAACCCGGGGCCTCTTCCTTGCGAAGGAAGCGATCTGCCACTGATCTACGAGCCCGCGTGGTCTGCCACTCGAACGCGGAGTTATAAAAACCCTGCGCGTGAGAGCGGCCTTCGATAGCGATTCACACTGTCCCGGCCAGCGGTTCGGACGGGTGGCACACCGACGCTGTCGCGAAGCGACAGCCCCCGGGGATCAGTCCTCGAGGACGATCTCGATGGAGACGTCGTTGGGAACCTGGATGCGCATCAGCTGGCGCAGTGCCCGTTCGTCGGCGTCGATATCGATGAGCCGCTTGTGGACGCGCATCTCCCAGTGTTCCCACGTCGCAGTCCCCTCACCGTCAGGGGACTTGCGGCTGGGAACCTCCAGCGTCTTGGTTGGGAGCGGAACCGGACCGGAGAGTTCGACGCCGGTCTTGTTCGCGATCTCTCGCACGTCCGCGCAGATGTCGTCGAGGTCCTCGGGGCTTGTGCCCGCGAGCCGAACGCGTGCCTGCTGGGACATACGTTATCGCTCGTTGACGCCGAGGACTTTGCCGGCGGCGATGGTCTGACCCATGTCGCGGATAGCGAACGAGCCGAGCTCCGGAATCTCGGAGGACGGCTCGATGCTGAGTGGCTTCTGTGGGCGGACCGTCACGACGGCAGCGTCCCCGTTCTGGATGAAGTCAGGGTTCTCCTCGGCGACCTCGCCGGAGGACGGGTCGATCTTCTTGTCGATGGACTCGACGGTACAGGCGACCTGTGCCGTGTGAGCGTGGAAGACCGGCGTGTAACCCTCGGTGATGACGGACGGGTGCTGCATCACGACAATCTGGGCCTGGAAGGTCTCGGCGACCGATGGCGGGTCGTCGGCCGGACCACAGACGTCACCGCGTCGGATGTCGTCCTTGCCGACGCCGCGGACGTTGAACCCGACGTTGTCACCGGGCTCGGCCTTCGGGACTTCCTCGTGGTGCATCTCGACAGTCTTCACTTCACCGGAGACGTCAGACGGCTGGAAGCTGACGTTGTCGCCGGTGTTCAGGATACCCGTTTCGACACGGCCAACCGGGACCGTCCCGATACCAGAGATGGTGTAGACGTCCTGAATCGGCAGTCGGAGCGGCGCGTCCGTCGGCGGCTCCGGAGCCGGCAGGTTGTTGAGTGCTTCCAGCAGGATTTCGCCGTCGTACCAGTCCGTGTTCTCGGACTCCTCGGCGACGTTGTCGCCTTCGAACGCCGAGAGCGGAATGAACTTGGCGTTGTCAGGGTCGAAGCGGACCTGAGTGAGGAGGTCCTTGACCTCCTCGACGACCTGCTTGTACTCGGACTCGCCGTAGTCGACGAGGTCCATCTTGTTGACACCGACGACGAGCTCGCCGATGCCCAGGGTGCGGGCCAGGAACACGTGCTCCTGAGTCTGCGGCTGAACGCCGTCGTCGGCGGCGACGACCAAGACGGCGTTGTCGGCCTGGGACGCGCCGGTAATCATGTTCTTCACGAAGTCGCGGTGACCAGGACAGTCCACGATGGTGAAATCGTAGGTGTCGGTGCTGAACTCCTGGTGGGCGATGTCGATGGTGACACCACGCTCACGCTCTTCGGCGAGGTTGTCCATGACGTAGGCGAACTCGAAGCCGCCCTTGCCCTTCTCCTCGGCTTCTTCCTTGTGCTGTTCGATGACGTGCTCCGGTACCGATCCTGTCTCGTACAGGAGTCGGCCGACGAGCGTGCTCTTCCCGTGGTCGACGTGGCCGATAATGGCCAGGTTCTGGTGTTGTTCGTCGCTCATTGTTATCTCTCACGCGCAGAGGCGCTGTATCGGGTTTATTAGCTGGTGGTTCATAAAACGATTTCGAAAGCGTGTAAGCGTCAGGCCGTCGCTTTCTTGCGATTCGCCACGCCATGGCATGGTAGTGTGGCACCCGGAGCGTGTGTTTCGACAACTGACCGGTAGCGCCAGTGTCAGCCGTTTCCAGGGACTCTCAGGTACCGACATCGGACTGGTGAGCCAGTCGTTCGACGGTAGCAAAAGACACGGCGGCCGCTTAAATCGATTCTTCGAGCGAGTGCGCCATGTCGGCGAAGACCGGAGCCTCGAACAGGTCACCGGAGAAGGCTTTGTACGCCATGAACACGAGGCCGGCGAAGATGGCGAGGTTAAATACCATCATGAACGGCGCGACCAGCAGAGACACGAACCCTGGCATCATGCCGAAGACGAAGTTGAGGGCAAAACGGAACAGGTACAGTCCGAGGGTGTAGGCAACACTCTGTGCTGCGTTGTACCTGACGAACTCGTTGTCGTCCTCGGTGAGGAGAAAGATGATACCGAACGGCAGGAGGTAGGCGACTGCCGCAGCGATGTTTGCCGAGAGACCGAACACGACATCGTCGGCCTCCGCACCCACATTCGTTACCGTCGCTTGACTTGTCATATATTTTAATATAATAGAGTGTATAATAATACCGTCTATCCACGTAAATAAGGCTGACTCAAAGGCGTTTCTGGTAGATAACGCCGCTAAAAACGGAACTGTTCGACTCGGCGCTACAGTCGGCCGATATCGGCGAGCACCGCACTCGCCGTCTCCGGGCCGCCGGCACCACGACCGGAGATGTTGAGCTGGCCGGCGTGTTCGGTCTCTAGCTGCGCAATGTTCCGGGTCCCGGAGACGGCAAGCGGCGCGTTGTCCGGCACGAGTCGCGGGCCGACGCGGACAGAGCCCTCGACGACCTCGGCGATGAGCCGGACCGTTCGGCCGTCCGCCCGCGCGAGTTCGAGCGCGCTACCGGATATCTCCTGAATCCCTGTCACTTCAGCGTCGTCAAGTGTGTACTCCGTCTCGTCATCGGACAGGACGTTCGCGATGATGACGCCTTTCAGCGCCGCGTCGGTGCCGTCCACGTCGAAGGTCGGGTCAGCCTCAGCGACGCCGAGGTCCTGCGCTTCCGCGAGGACGTGCTCGTAATCGAGGCCCTCAGTCGCCATCCGTGAGAGGATAAAGTTCGCCGTGCCGTTGAGTACCCCACGGACGGCCGTGATATGGCTCGGGTCGAAGTCGTCGATGGTCGAGAGAATCGGCATCGCACCACCGACAGTCGCCTCGAACAGCACGGACCCCTCGCTTTCGCGCTCCAGCGCGCGAACGTCTGCGTACCGCTCGGCGACCGGGCCTTTGTTCGCCAGCACGGCGTGTCGGTCCCGTTCAAGCGCGGCCTGAATATGTCCGAAGCCGGGTTCGGCGTCGCCGAGCGTCGTCGGCGTTGCCTCGACAAGCACGTCGTACTCAGCCGAAAGCGCGTCTTCGGGTGCACCGCCCCCGACGACGCCGTCGGTTCGTTTCCGGTCGAGAACCGCAGCGGTGTCGACACCGGCGCTGTCGATGACGGCGCTACTGGAGTCAGCAAATGCAGTAACTGAATGGCCGTGGTCGCTCGCCAGTTCAACGACTGAGGAGCCGACGGCACCAGCTCCGATGACGGCGAGTTTCATGCTTCACCTCCCGCAGCGAGTGGCTCGATGACGTGGAGTCCCTTCTCGTCAGCAACGGTACGAATGGCGGACATCGTCTCGTCGACTGCCCCTTCCTCTGTCGCCAGGCGAATGCGCGCGCTGGAGGCATCGTCCGTGCCCTCCGGGGCCGACAGCGAGAGGTCGGTCACGGTCGCGTCCGTCGATTCGTGAATTCGCGAGAGTGTATCGGAGAGGTCAGTGTTGACGAGGTGGCCGGTGAGGATGATCGTCAGCGCCTCGCTGTACTGCTCGGCTCCGGCCTGAATGACGTTGATACCTGCGTCCCGGAGTGCGTCGACGATCCCGTCGAACCGCTCGGGGGTCGCCTCCAAGTCGACCTCCACGGGGATGTGCCCCCGCGGGGTCACGTTCCCCCGCTCGTGGAAGATAGAGAGGAGGTTCCCGCCGTTCGTGGCGATGGGCTCGAGCGCCCGCAGCAGTTCGCCCGGTTCGTCGACCAGTTCCAGCCGAACTGTGTAGGACCGTACCTCGTCGGTCGAGTCGCTCATCGCCCGCTCACCTCCTGAGTATCTCGGCTCATTGTGGATGACTCAGCAGGGGCACGTATAAGAAACCGTTCGTTTGGTCTCAGGGCAGAAACCGGTCATACAGGTCATCGATCCACTCGTTGTACGCCTCGCCGCGAGGCGACCCCCAGGGGTTACGTGAGAAGTAGTACATCGCCGCGAACATCCCCGCAAGCGTCAGCGCCAGCCCCGTCGGCAGAACGAAACTCCAGATGAACGTCGACGTGCCGGCGATGACAGCAGCCACGAGAAGGTCCACAATCTGATGCAGGCGGTCGCTCATACCGCTCTGTTCAGCGCCGGTGGACCTAAACGTGGGGCAAACCATGCTCGTGCCGGATGCAGGCAGGTGAACGCTACGTTTTTTTGACTCAGGGCAGAGGGAGTTGTATGTGTACGCCCTCCAAGCTACATCAGTGTCGACAGGCGCAGCGTTGCTCGTCTTCGGACTGTTCGCTGTCGTCGGAGCAGGCATCGGCGGGATCGGAAGCACGGTCGTACAGCGCCTCTCGAACCCCGTCGTCAGATACCGGCAGTTGTTGCTCGGTATCGTTCTCCCGTTCACGCTGCTGTCGTACGTCGTCTTTCTGTTACTTGGACTCGGCCACTTAATTGCCGGCGGACAGACCGGAGTCGTCGGAGCGGTGCTAGCGACGTTCGCCGAACTGCTCGCAGCTGGTCTCGTCGGGCTGGCCGCCTACGCGCCGGCTGTCCCGGGCATCCGCAGCGTTCGGGACATCAAACTATCGACCAGTCAGGCGGTCATCCGGATGGGTCGGTACATCCTCGGAATCACCGTGCTGGTGACTGTCGTCGTCGCACCGCTTGAGGCCGGACTGTCGTCAGTCGCGGTGTTGGCACTTCTTGTCGCTTTCGGCATCGGCGTACAGGTCATTGCCCCGTGGTTTATCCCACTAGTGCGGTCGGTAGATACACCGGACGACCAAACGACGGAAACACTGAACCGACTCCGGGAGCGCGCAGGACTGACCGTCCGCGACGTTCGGGTGCTTGACACCGAACAGGAAGGAACCGCGAACGTGATTGTCCGCGGAGCCCCGGGCTACCGTCGCCTGTTCGTGACGAACACGTTCCTCGACGTGTTTGACGACGAGATGGCAACGGCCCTGCTCGCAGTTCAGGCTGGCCGTCAGGAGGCCCGCGTGCGTGCTCGACTTATCGGTGGCCTGCTCATCGCGCTGGTCCCGGTGTTCGCGGCACTGGCTGACATCGGCCCGCTGTGGCCCCTTGTCGGCGCGAGTCTCGGACTGCTCGTCGTCACCCTGTGGGTCACTCGCCGCGGCGTCCGGGCAGCCGACGACTACGCGGCCGAGGGCGTTGGCCCGGATGCCGTCGCGGACGCCCTCGAACGGTACGCCGACGTCCACGACATGGAGCCGCCCCGACGACGACTCGCGAACCCGTTCTCGAAATCGCCGCCGCTGGGGAACCGAATCGACCGGTTACGGGAACAAGCGGGAGAATGAGAGCAGTCCTGTAGCGGGGGAGAGACAAGAGAAAGCGGGCAGACGGCATACCGCGCGCCGTCGGAGCGCGGTTTCGCTCCGAGCGCGCTCGCAGAGCGCGACTCGGAGGTCGTTTTTAGCGTAGATTTTTACGAGGAGTGGTTCCCGCAGCGCCGCCGTTGGCGGCGCGAGGAAACCCGACGAAGTAAAAAGGTACTTAGAAGTAGTCGATGGCCGGGTTCAGTTCCTGCTTCATCCCCTTGCGCTCGCGGATCTCGCTGATCTTGTCAGGCTGGAGGTTGTCGGCAAGGACCTGGAAGCCGGCGTTCTCGGTGTTCCAGGAGGCACGGCCCTCAGTGGCCGAGCGGATGTCTGAGGAGAAGCCAATCATCTCGTCAACCGGGGCGACGCCTTCGACGACCATCAGGTCGCCTTCCTGATACATGTCGTCGACGCGGCCACGGCGACCCTGAATCTCGCCGCTCGCAGCGCCCATGTGGTCGTTGGGCACGTCGATGCGGACCTGCTGAATCGGCTCCAGCAGCTTGATGCTGGCGTCAATGAGGGAGTTGTGCACAGCCTCGCGGACGGCCGGGATAACCTGGGCCGGACCGCGGTGGATGGCGTCCTCGTGGAGGCGGGCGTCGTGGAGACGGATGAGCGACCCCTGGACCGGCTCGGACGCGAGCGGACCGTCGTCGAGGGCCTCTTCGAGACCTTCGATGACGAGCTCCATCGTCTCGTTGAGGTGCTGGATACCCTTCGTCTCATCAAGCAGGATGTTGGTCCCGTGGATGTGCTCGATGTTCTGGGAGTCGTCCTTGTCCATGCCGGCTTCCTGCAGCGCTTCACGGCGCTCCAGTTCCGGCATGTCCATCGACGCCTCGCCCATCTTGATCGTCTCGACGATGTCCTCGCCGAGCGGCTCGATGCTGATGTAGAAGCGGTTGTGGTTGTTTGGCGACCGACCTTCGACTTCGCGGCTGTCTTCCTGCGGGGCCTCGCGGTAGACAACAATCGGCTCACCGGTGTTGATCGGGATGCCCTGATTGCGCTCGATACGCTGACCGATGACTTCTAGATGGAGTTCACCCTGCCCGGAGATGAGGTGCTCGCCGGTGTCCTCGTTAATTTCGACCTGAATGGTCGGGTCTTCCTTGGCGACCTGCTGGAGCGTCTCGATAAGCTTCGGCAGGTCGTCCATGTTCTGTGCCTCGACGGACTTCGTGATGACCGGCTCCGAGATGTGCTCGATGGACTCGAACGGCGTCATCTCCTCGCTTGAGACGGTGGAGCCAGCGATGGCGTCCTTGAGGCCCGTGACGGCGGCGATATTTCCGGCGGGGACGCGGTCGACTTCCTCGCGCTCGCCACCCATGTAGATGCCGACGCTCTGGATGCGGTTCTTGCCCGCAGTCCCGGAGACGTACAGCTCTTGCCCCTTCTCCAGCGTGCCGGAGAAGACACGCCCGGCGGCGATTTCGCCGGCGTGAGGGTCGACACCGATGTCAGTAACCATCAGGACGACTTCGCCGTCCTCGTTGACCAGCCGCATGTCGTCAGCGAGCTGGGATTCGGCGTCACCACGCCAGATACGCGGAACGCGCATCGGCTGGGCGTCGACAGGGTTGGGGAAGTGCTCACACACCATGTCGAGCACCACGTCGGACAGCGGCGTGCGCTCGTGGAGTTCCTGGCGGTTGTCCGCACGTTCGAGCTCCATGATTTCGCCGAAGTCCATGCCGGTCCGCTGCATCGACGGCATCGAGACACCCCACTTGTACAGCGCGGAGCCGAAGCCGACGGTCCCTTCCTCGACGGAGACCGTCCAGTCCTCGATGTCGTCCATCTCCTCGGTCATGCCGCGGATGAGGTCGTTGACGTCCTGGATGACCGCGAGCAGGCGCTTCTGCATCTCTTCAGGGCCCTCCTGAAGTTCGGAGATGAGGCGGTCGACCTTGTTGATGAACAGCGTCGGCTTGACGCCCTCGCGGAGCGCCTGCCGGAGCACCGTCTCGGTCTGGGGCATCGCGCCCTCGACGGCGTCGACGACCACCAGCGCGCCGTCAACGGCACGCATCGCGCGGGTCACGTCGCCACCGAAGTCGACGTGGCCAGGGGTGTCGATAAGGTTGATGAGGTGGTTCTGGTCCTCGTACTCGTGGGTCATCGAAACGTTAGCCGCGTCGATGGTGATCCCACGTTCCTGTTCGTCTTCCTCGGTGTCCATCGCCAGCTGTTCGCCGGCAGTGTCGTCGGAAATCATGCCGGCACCGGCCAGCAGATTGTCTGTCAGTGTCGTCTTTCCGTGATCGACGTGAGCAGCGATGGCGATGTTCCGGATGTGCTCCGGATCGTCCATCAGTGTCTCACATTCTTGGACGATTTTCTTACGTCGGCCCATTATACAGCTTTCTATCAACAGCAGGGTCAAAAGGATAGTGTTTCACTACGGCCGTGACCGCTCGAAATTCGGCCGTTCGCGTGGCATGGTCTGGCATTCCGGCCCGTCGGTAGCCAGAGAGGTATGCGCAGCGATTATAATTATTTGCAGGCAGATGAGTAATGATTGCAAAGGTATTAGCGCCAGCCAGCAGACGGGAGCGTATGACTCGACGTCCACACCTCGACACAATCGCAGTCGATACTGAGACGACGTCAACAGCAGGGGATGTCACGCTCCCGATACATCTCTCCTCGACCTACGAACTGGCCGGGCTCGACACGGACCTGTCTCTAGAAGACATCAACCCCGGGGACGGGGAGTTTCTCTACTCGCGGCTGTCGAACCCGACACGACACGGCCTCGAACAGGAGTTAGCCGCGCTCGAAGGCGGCGAGCGGGCCTATGCGTTCAGTTCGGGGACGGCAGCCGTTGCAACAGCGGTGCTCTCACTGGTCGAGCCGGGCGACCATGTCGTTGCGTTTGATGACCTATACGCGGGCACGCGCCGGATGTTCGAAACGCTGTTCCGGGACCAGCTTGGTGTCGACGTGGAGTTCGTCGATGCGACTGATGCCGACGCTGTAGCGGCCGCGATGACGCCGGCAACAGAGCTAGTCTGGGTCGAGACACCAACGAACCCACGCATCAAACTGTGTGATATCGATGCGATTGCGGCCGTCGCCGCCGACTACGACGCGACGGTCGGGGTCGACAACACCTTCGCGAGTCCGTACTTCCAACAGCCGCTGTCGCTCGGTGCGGACCTGGTGGTCCACAGCACAACGAAGTACCTCAACGGCCACAGCGATGCTGTTGGCGGCGCATTGATTACCGACGACCCCGAGGTCGCCGAGCGGGTAGAGTTCCGCCAGCAAATCGCCCTCGGGAATATGCTCGCCCCGTTCGACAGCTATCTCATCTCGCGGGGCATCAAAACGCTGGGCGTTCGGATGACTCGCCACGAGAACAACGCCATGGCCCTTGCGCAGTACCTCGACGACCACGAGCACGTCGAAACGGTCCACTACCCAGGGTTAGAGAGCCACCCGCAGCACGACCTCGCTCGCGAGCAGATGCAGGGCTTTGGCGGCGTGCTCTCGTTCGAACTGGCCGGAGACATGGCCGACGCAAAACAATTTCTCGAAGCTCTAGAGACGGTGACGCTGGCAGTCAGCCTTGGCGGCGTGGAAAGTCTGGCGGAGCTTCCGGCGGCGATGACGCACGAACCGCTCTCACCGGCGGCGCGGGACGAACTCGGCATCTCTGATACGCTCATCCGCCTTTCAGTCGGTATCGAGGATGTCGAGGACCTCCGGGCGGATCTGGAGCGCGGTTTCGCGGCGCTTGAGTCCTGAGCGCTGCGTGCGAACGCTGCCCCCACCCGTGGATTAATAGCTCTGTGGCCCATGAGAAAGTGACACATGGACGTGCACGTGCAGGGTGGGCCGGCCGAACCGTTTCTCGGAGCGAGGGACCTCTTCTCGACGGAACACGACCTGAAACGACCAGTGACAGTCCGGGTCCGGGAAGACCCTGATGAACGTACCCGCGTCAGCCACAGCGACGACGCCCACCGGCTGACAATCTCCCGTCAGGCCGCGACGAGCGCGATGGCCCGCGAGCTGGCGTTACACGAGTACGCACACATGCACCACCACGAATGCGGGCATCCATCGCACACACAATCGACGCGAGAAGCCATCTACCTCGCGCTGGCAGGGCGTTCGGTCGAACAGCGAAAGCTCACGCACTGTTACCAGATCGCCAACCACATGAAAGACGTCTACGCCGACGATATCTGGATGCCAGTGGTGCCCGGCGACAAACTGGTGCCGTTTCTGGAAGCCAGCCTCGCGGCTGCCGTCGCGGACCGGCCCGGCGACCCACCGACGTGGGACCGCTCGACATCGTCAACCCGGGTGCGACAGCCAAGCGAACCGGCCGCGCGGCTGACGCCCGCTGCAGACCCGGATATCACGGCCGTCAACGCAGCGTTCGCCCTTGCGCTGTGTGAACGCCACGACCTGGTCGAGACAGACCACCGGCTGTACGACCTCGCCCATGCCGCGGCCCAGGACGCCGAATCAGTCGATCTGACGGAGTTCAAGCGCCACTTCGCAGCACTCTCGCCCGAGCCAGATGAGTCCGAGTTCCGGAAGGCGCTCGTCGACGTGACTCGCGCATACGCTGGCGGCGGCAGCCGCGCAGCAGACTGAAGCCGAATATCCCTGTCCTATCGGGTCGCTGACGGTCCGTTGTTGTCACACACAGGTGACGCTCTCGTCATCATTGACTGCAGGCTTCGCTCACGCGCAAACGTAGAGTAACGGGCAGAACTGTTTTTGCGTGGACTTGTGAACTAGTTGACTATGACCGAGGCGCTTCGTGGTCGGCATCTCGGCGGGGGAACCGATGTTGTCGGCGACCGAATTCGGGTACTACACATCGATGACGACCCCGACTTCGTGGCTGTCGCAGCGGATTCTCTAGAGGCCGCGGACGACCGAATCTCCGTTGAAACCGCGACTAGCGCACGAGACGGGCTCGACCGGCTCGCCCAGAACGGGTTCGATGCTGTCGTCTCCGACTACGATATGCCCAAGATGAACGGCGTCGAACTGCTCGATGCGATTCGGGAGACAAACCCGGATCTACCGTTCATTCTGTTCACCGGCAAAGGGAGCGAAGAGGTAGCCAGCGAAGCCATCTCGGTGGGCGTAACCGACTATTTGCAGAAGTCGTTCGGTGTCGAGGTGTACGAACTGCTGGCGAACCGCATCGAAAACGCGGTCTCCGAGTATCGCGCGAAGCAACAGGCCGCCAAGTCAGAGCGCCGCGTCCGCGAACTCACGGAAGCGACCAACGATATCCTCTGGGAGTTCACAGCCGACCTGAGCGAGGTTCTTGTCATCAACTCCGCCTACGAGGACATCTGGGGACGGTCAGTCGCCAAGCTCCGGGAGAACCCCCACGACTTCCTGAACGGTATCCATCCCGAGGACCGCGAACTCATGAAAGACACGATGCAGAGCCTCATGGACGGCGAGTCGGTTGACGTCGAGTGCCGTGTCAACGCAACAGAGGAGTATCAACGGTGGGTCTGGATACAGGGCGAGCCGATCACGAACGACGCCGGCGAGGTCGTTCGCGTGGCCGGGTTCGCCCGTGACATCACCGAGCGGCGGAACCGCGAGCGCGAACTCGAAGCCACCAAGAACCAGCTCACTGAGCACAACCAGACGCTCCGGAAGCTCTACGAGATCAGCGCCGACCCCGACGCCTCGTTTGAAGAGAAGATACAGGCGGTTTTGGACCTCGGTCGGGAGCGCCTTGGGACCGCTGGCGCGTTCCTGTCCGCGAACGATACTGACCGCGACGAGTTCACCGTCCGCTATGCGAGCGGGAGCGACGAACGGCTCAAGCCAGGAACCGTCACACCGCTGTCGGAGGCGTACTGCCGGAAGATGATTGACACAGGGAGCGTCATGGCAATCGCGGAAGCGTCCGAAGAGGGGTGGGCCTCGGACCCGGCATACGACCGCTGGGAATACGAGACGTACATCAGCGCCGAGGTCCGTGTCTGTGACGCGCATTCAGGGAGCCTCTGTTTCGTCGACCGGGAGGCCCGCAAGACCCCCTTCACCGAGGACGAGAAGACGTTCGTCCATCTCGCAGCGCAGTGGGTGAGCTACGAACTCGAACGCCAGCAGCGCGAGCAGCGCCTCGAACGATACAAGGAGTACACCGACGAGATGCTGGATGCCATCGACGACGTGTTCTACGTCCTCGACAGCGACGGCTGCTTCCGGCGCTGGAACGAGAGTCTGCTAAACGTGACCGGTTACTCAGCCGCGGAAGTAGCCGGGACTCACGGTGCCGAGTTCTTCCCAGAGGAGTATCGAGACCTCGTTTCGGCCGCTATCGAATCGGTGTTTGAGGGCGGGACCACCCGCGTGGAAGTGCCGTTTATAACGAAATCGGGGGACCAGATCCCGCACGAGTTCACGGCGACCCGTGTCGAGGACCCCGACGGGAATCCGATGCTCGCCGGCATCGGCCGAGACATCACTGAACGGCAGGCACGCGAACAGGAACTTACGCGGACGAAGGAACTTCTCGGCCAGGCTCAAAGAATCGCAAGCGTCGGCGGTTGGGAGGTAGACGTGACGAGCGACTCCCCCGAAATGACGGTAACAAGCGAGTTTTACCGGATACACGGGCTGACGCCGGACGACGAACTGAGCATCGACTCTATCATCGATCTGTACCACCCCGACGACAGGGAAACTGTCAGGACTGAGTTCCATCGGGCGATAGAAACGGCCGAGGGGTACGACATGGAGGTGCGTATCGGCGACGGCGACCACTACCGATGGGTTCGCGCGCTGTGTAAACCGGTCACCGAGAACGGCGACGTTGTCAAACTCCGGGGCTCTGTCCAGGACATCACCGACCGAAAGCTCCGGGAGCGCGAACTTGAGGGCGCGCGCGAACGAATGGAGATCGCGCTAGAGACGACCAAGACGGTCGTCTGGGACCGAGAGTTCGAGTCCGGCGACCTGGCGTACTACCCCGGGTCCGAGACGCTGTATGGCACTGACATCGAGTCGCTGGACGAGTTTTTACCGCTGGTCCATCCCGAGGATCAGGCGGAGGTGGCGACCCGCATCGAATCGGCGGCCGAGACCGGAATGTACGAAGCCGAGTTCCGGATCATCCGTGACGGCGAGGTTCGCTGGATGGAGGCGAAAGGGCGCGTCGAATCCGATAGCGACGGGACACCGGTTCGGGCACTCGGTATCGACCGTGACATCACCGAGCGCAAGCGCCGCGAACAGGAACTGGAGGAGACCAACGAGCGCCTCGAAGAGTTCACCAGCATCGTCAGCCACGACCTCAGGAACCCGCTATCTGTCGCCGAGGGACGCATCGAACTGGCCCAGCAGGAATACGACAGTGAGCACCTCGACAGCGCCAGCGACGCACTCGCGCGGATGCGGACGCTCATCGACGACCTGCTCGCGGCTGCACGCGACGAGCAGTCGGCGGTTGACACCGGCGTAGTGGCGCTCTCGGATGCGGCCGAGCAGTGCTGGCACAACGTTGAAACCAACGACGCCGAACTCACTGTCGAGACGGACGCCGTCGTTCGTGCCGACAGGAGCCGATTAGAACAACTGCTCGAGAACCTGTTCAGCAACAGTGTGGAGCATGGCTCCACAAGCAGTCGGCCTGGGGCCGACGACAGCGTGGAACACGGCGGCAACGACGTGACCGTCACGCTCGGCGATCTTGACGACGGCTTCTACGTCGAGGACAACGGCGAGGGTATCGACGAGGAAGACCGGTCGCGCGCGTTCGAGACCGGATACTCGACGTCGGACGCCGGAACTGGATTCGGGCTCTGGATCGTCGCGGAGATCGCCGACGCCCACGACTGGACGGTGACCATCGACGAGAGTAGCGAGGGCGGCGCACGGTTCGAAATTACCGGTGTCGATATCGTCGAGTGAGAGAGTGTCGAACAGCTACATCGGAATGAGCGGCGACGCCGCCAGCGCGATGCCGACGGCGAGCACCGGGTAGTCGCGTCGGTCAAAGGCAAGCGGCGGAAGTGTCGGGTTCCACGCGAAACAGCGAGCCCGCAGGGCGACAGAGAGCCGGTCCGAGCGGTCGAGCGTCCGTTCTAGCGACCGGACGGCGAGCAGCCGAGCGCGGTCCCGTAGCGGGCGAGCCTCGCCACCACGGGCGTGGATCGCATCGCGCACCTCGCGAACGTCAGCGAGCACCAGCGGAAACAATCGGACGACGAGCGCCATCCCAATGCCAAGAATCTGGCCGGGTTTTCCGGGTATCAGACGCTGGACCGCCGCCCGCGTGTCCCGAACCGGCGTCGACGTGAGGTAGGCAGCGCTGACAAGCAACACCGGGAGGATGCGCCCGACGTGCAACGCCGAGCGCAGCGCCGGGTCGACTCGAAACCACGGTGGGCCAAGCGCTACGCCGGCGACGAACGGGGCCAGCGCCAGCACAGCAAGGACAACCCGATAGGAGCGCAGGACGGCCAGCGGCGAGAGTCGCGCCGCCACGAGCGTGCCCAGCGCAAACGCGGTCGTCCCGATAAGCCACAGGAGCGTGGGGTGTGCGACCGCGGCAATAGCGAGCCCGAACTGGACCAGCAGCTTCGACCGCGGGTCCAGCCGATGCGCGAACGTCGAACCGGGCCGGTAGCTCAACATCGCGGGTCTCGGATGCCGAGGTCCGGGAGGGCATCGAGCGCTTCGGCTGGCGACGCGTCGAGAACGACTTCCCCCGCGTGCAGCGCGACGAGACGGTCGGCCCGCTCGTGGAGGCCCCGGAGGTCGTGGGTGACGACGATGACGCCCGTGCCATCAGCGACCAGCGCATCGAGGTGGTCGAGTACTGACTTCCGTGCCGGCCAGTCGAGCCCGACGAGCGGTTCATCGAGCACGAGGTAGTCCGGCTCCATGGCGAGTGCCCCGGCAATGGCGACGCGGGCCTGCTCGCCGCCGGAGAGGGCGTCAATACGGCTCTCGGCGGCATCACCGAGGTCGACAGCGTCAAGCGCCGTTTCGACTCGGCGGTCGATCTCTGCCCTGTCGAGCCCAAGATTCTCCGGGCCGAAGGCCACGTCAGCCGCCACGGTCGCAGCAACGAACTGGTCGCGTGGGTGCTGGAACACCATCCCGATACGTGTCCGGGCGACGACGGGGTCGTCCGTCACGTCCGTCCCGTCGACGGTGACCGTTCCGGCGTCGGGGGTCAGCAGGGCGTTGAGATGCCGGACGAGCGTCGTCTTGCCGCTCCCGTTGGGGCCGACGAGCAGACAGTACTGGCCATCAGGTATCGACAGCGTGACCCCGTCAAGAACATCGACATCGCCGTACCGATAGCGCAGGTCGCTGACCTCGATCATCGACCGGCGAGATACCCACCCTGCACGATGGCGATCGCGATACCGAGCTTCAGGAGGTCAAGCGGAATGTACGGAGCCATGACGGCCGCGGCGCGAGCGAGCGGCAGTCCGGTGACCACTGCCAGCCACGGGATGCCGATAGCGTACACGACGGCGATTGCTGCGGCGAACGCGACGACCTGCACCGGAACAGAGAGGTCAGCGACCGGTTTCGGCGCTAGGCTCCGGTGTGCGATAGCGCCAGCGACGACCGCACCGACGAGGAAGCCGACGAGGAAGCCACCGGTCCCCTGCCCGGCGATGACGTAGCCCAGGCCCGCGTTCGCGTTCGAGAACACCGGCGCGCCGGCGATACCGACAAGGACGTACAACAGCAGGGCAACGCCGCCCCACAGCGGCCCCAGTAGCAGGCCGGCGAAGAACATCCCGAAGGGCTGCAGCGAGAACGGCGGCAGCGTCCCCGGGAGCGGGATAGATATCTGTGCGAGCGCCGCGGTCAGCGCCGCGAGCAGCACCGCCTTCGTGAACAAGCCCACAGTGTCGTCATCAACAAGGTCGACGGATTGCTCTGTTGCCATGGGTCTCCCTCTCTCGTCAACCAAAATATAGCCAGTGGTTCACGGAGCGCGTTTCCGCTGGGCGCGCGCGTCGCTCACTCGGCCGGGGAGACGCGGGCGAGCACGTCGTCGTGCTCCCGCGGGAAGCCGTCGCCAGCCCGCCCGTCGCGGTTCGACGTAACGAGATACAGCCCGCCGTCTGGCCCCTGCTCAACGTGGCGAATCCGACCGATTTCGTCGGCCAGCAGGGAGTGGGTCGTCGCGGTGTAGGCGTCGTCGGTCCAGTCCGCGTCATACATCTCGGCGTCGGCACTCGGTGGCAGGTCCGCACCGGCCGGTGTTAGCGTCGTCACGAGGAGTGTCTGCCCATTCAGGCCGCCGGTGAGCAGTCGGTTCCGGAGCGAGGGCACGGCATCGCCAGTGTAAAACAGCGAGCCAGAGGGTGCCCACCCACCAGTGTTGCCCGTGTTGGCGAGCGGCCGGCGGACCTCGGGGTCAGCATCGAGGTACTCCGCGTGCTTGCGAGTGTCGGGCCAGCCGTAGTAGCCCCCAGCTTCGAGGCGGTTGAGTTCGTCCCGCCCGGTCGGGCCGTGCTCGGAGGCGACGAGCGTTCCGTCGGGGAGCCAGGCCAGTCCCTGTGGGTTCCGGTGGCCGTAGGTGAACACCCGCGGGTCCCCGCCCAGATCCGGGTTCCCGGGAGCGGGGTCCCCCGCAGGCGTCACGCGGAGGACCTTCCCGCCGAGCGAGTCGGTGTCGGCAGACAGTTCGCCGTCGCCCGCGTCTCCCGTCGTAATCCAGAGGTAGTTCTCGGGGCCGAACGTGAGCCGCCCGCCGTTGTGTATCTTGCTCCCGGGAATGTTGTCGACGAGGACGGACTCCGTGGCAGCCGGGTCCTCGGCCGACACGTCCATTGCGACGACCCGATTGACCCGCTCGTCGTCGTCAGTCATCGTCGTGTAGTAGACGTACACCACCGGCGGATCGGGATACGTTGGATGTGCGGCAACGCCGAGCGTGCCGCCCTCACCGCCGGTGACCCACCAGCCGTCGTCGCTCGACTCCGCGTCGATGACTGCCGCCGGTTCGGTGACTGTTCGGACGCTGCCGTCCACAAACGAGAGAACGCGACCGACCCGCTCAGTGAGAAATAGCGTGCCGTCAGCGGCAAATGAGAGGTCCCACGGGATCTCCAAATCCTCGATGAGTGGTTCGGTGGCGAGCGGCGTGTCCGTTGGCGACGTGGTCGGGGCCGTCCAGTCGGTGTCGGATAACTGGCTACGCTCGTGGCTAAGGGATACGTCGTAGCGATCTAGCGCCCGAGTCGGGCCTGCCGCCGTTGTGGTTGTTGGCGTCGGATCCGGAGGCTCCGTCTGTGTCCCGGACTCACCGCGACAACCGGCCAGTGCGGTCGCCCCGATACCGCCAAGCGCGGCGAGATACTGGCGGCGGGAGCGGGCGTCACGGCAGGGGTTTCGCATAGATTTCTCTGCCGAGTATGGAAGAATAAAGATGTCGGAGACAGCCGAGTTAGCGAGCGGCAGCCGCGACGCGTTCTTTCTCTTCTTTCTGGTTGACCGCGTAGGTCTGGACGTCGTCGTTGGCAGCACCGATGAGCTGCTGTGCGAGCGCCTCGGCGGCGGTCGTGGTGGTCTTGAACGAGCCACCGTAGACGCCCTCAGCGAGGAACTTCAGGGCCTGGTCAACGCGGCGCTGTGGCGCGACGTCGACGGCCTTCGGGACCGAGATACCACCGTATTTCAGGCGGACGGTCTCCTCTCGGGGGGCGCTGTTCTCGACAGCACTGACGAGCACCTGAATCGGGTTCTCGTCGGTGCGCTCGTGAACGAGTTCGAACGCCTCAGTGACGATGGAGGTCGCAAGCTGTTTCTTGCCCGTGTTTTCGTCAGTCTGCATCAGGCGGTTGATCAGCCGCTCGACGATGCTGATCTCGCTTTTCTTGAACTGCTTGTCCGCGTGGCGCCCCATTGTGTGGGCGATCGGCGTGACAGTGATGTAGCGCTCGGTCGAGGGGTCGGAGTACTCGATGTCCGTGATCTCCCACTCGCCGAACAGCTTCGCACGGGCCGTCTCCGGCTCGCTTTCCTCAGCCGCGTCAGCGTCAGCCTCGGGTGTGTCTTCGGCACTCATGGTTATCGGACCGGTTTCTCCGCGTTCCCGCGAACGAGTTCGATGAGAGAGACACCGTTGACCTTCTCGACCTTGTAGTTGACACCGGAGAGGTCGCCCATCGCGCGGCCCTTCGCCCCGCCGATACCTGCGATCGTGACCTCGTCGTGCTCGTCAATGAAAGAGATAGCGCCGTCACCGGGACAGAACGCGGTGACCTGCTTACCGTTCTTGATGAGCTGGACGCGGACACACTTCCGGATAGCGGAGTTAGGCTGCTTGGCCTCGATTCCGACTTTCTCCAGTACAATACCTCGTCCCTGGGGCGCACCCTCAAGCGGGTCGGACTTCTTGCCCAGGCCGCGTTCGCGACGCGCGTAGTCAGTGTCGGACCACCGGTGCTTCTGGCGGTCCTTCTTGAGCTTGCGCGCGGCGTACTTGCCGTTCGCCATAGTAGGCACTGGTACCTTTCGGAGGTACTTAAGACTCCTCTTTCGGACTCAGCCGGTAGCGCCGGCGTGCGTGGTGTTCTGTGCCATAGACAGGTGAAAAGTGCGGCAGATAACGTGAGGGGAGTGCCACGACAACGGGAAAGAAGCGGTCAGCACGGTGTTTCAGTCGAATGTGAGGCGCAACGCGGCACTTCCACTGTTCGTCGGGAACCCACGCACCACGACTTCGACCGCACGCCGGAGTCGGCTGACACTATCGGCGGTGACTGGTTCGATGGATGTGTCAGCCTGAATTGACAAGCCCATTCGCAGCCGTACAGCCGACAGTCTGTGTCTCAGAAGCCACAGGTCCCGGTGCCACAACCCGTTAACAGGGCGATAGCGCGCGTGCACGGAATCAGGTGTGATAACTGGGCAGATGGTTTCTAGTAGCGGCACTTGAGTTATTCAGACAGACCTGCCGTAGTAGCTATGAAACTTGAACAACGTCTCCCAGATGTCGTCCGGCAAACGTATCTCCGGAAGTTGGCGCTTATCATTCTCTGTATCGCCCTGCTCGTTGCGGGTGTGAGCGTCACCGCGGAGCGGACGGTTGCAGACGAACTGACAGAACAGCGCGAGAACGAACTGCAGACCGGGGCCGTCCAGACAGCCACGACAACGGCAGACTGGGTTCGGAGCCAGCGAAACGCCGCACGAACCCTCTCGACGCTGTCCGACGTCCAGGATGGAAGCCCGACGATGATCCGTGGCGCGTTACAGCGGCAAGCGTTCTACCAGCCGGAGTCGGTGTACGCCATCCACTACGTCAATGAAGAGACTCTAGAAATCAAGGAGTCGTCGCTGAGCGACCGACGCCAGACATCGCTCCGGACGGACGACTTCGAGTGGGAGGGCGGGGTCCTCTCGGTCACCGGGTCGAACTCGGTCGATATGTCGACAGTGTACACCTACGACGGAGGGAAATACATCGCCTTCGCGAGCCCGGTCGCCCGGAGCGACAAACTGGTCGTTGTGGTCCACAACGTGACCGCGCGGACGGCCCAGTTCCGCAACTCCATCGACGGCGGTGAAACGCGGATTGTCCGACAGGACGGGACGGTCCAGTTCGCCGAGGACGCCTCGACCATCGGCACGCAGTACAACGTCTCCGCCAACCTGAGCGCACTTACAACGGGAGACAGCGGCGTGGCCCGGAGCGGGCCGTACCTGGTCGCCGCGGAGTCTGTCGATGACACGCCGTGGATCGTCGTCAAGCAGGCCCCGAAATCGACCGCCTTCGCGCTCCGTGACAGCATTCAGGGGAGCTTCGTCGCCATCATCGGCATTTCGCTGGCCGGATTCGCACTTATTGGCGTTCTCGTCGGTCGTGGCATCATGCAGTCGCTCAGACGGCTCTCGACGCAGGCAGAAGCCCTTGCGGTAGGGAACTTCGACACTGATATCGAACAATCTGACCGCCTCGACGAGGTCGGCGACGTCCAGAACGCCTTCTACGAGATGAAGACCTATCTCGACACCGTCGCCGCACAGGCCGACGCACTCTCCAGACAGGCGTTCGACGACCCGGCGCTCGACAAGGACGTGCCCGGTCAACTCGGCGCGTCGCTATCGAGCATGCACGGGAACCTCGAATCGTTCATCAGCGACCTCGAACAGGCCCAGCAGGAGGCCGAAGAGTCCAAAGCAGAGGCAGAAGAGATAGCAGGAACGCTCGAACAGCAGGCCGAGGAGTTCTCGGCCGTCATGCGGCAGGCAGCCGACGGCGACCTCACCCAGCGACTTGACACCGACACGGACAACGACGCGATGGCCGACATCGCCGCTGCGTTCAACGATATGCTCGCCCAGCTCGGCCAGACGGTCATGCGAATCCGGGAGTTCGCCGACGACGTCGACGGCTCCGCCGACCAGATAACCGCAAGCGCTACTGAGGTCCGTGGCGCCAGCGAGGAGGTCAGTGAATCCGTCCAAGAGATCGCCGACGGCGCGGAAACGCAGTACGAGAACATCGAGGAGACAGTTGATGAGATGTCAGGCCTCTCCGCGACGGTCGAAGAGGTCGCAGCACAGGCCAACGAAGTCGCGACGACATCGAGCGAGGCGGCCGAGATCGGCGAAACCGGCAGCGAGCGCGCATCGGAGGCTATCGATGTGATGAACGACATCGAGACGCGAGCAGACGAAACAATCGACCGCGTCGAGTCCCTCGACGAGGAAATGGAGCAGATCGGCGACATCGTCGACCTCATCGACGACATCGCTGAACAGACCAATATGCTCGCTCTGAACGCCTCCATCGAGGCCGCGCGGGCCGGTGAAGCGGGTGAAGGGTTTGCCGTCGTCGCCGACGAGATCAAAGGCCTCGCACAGGAGACGACCGAAGCCACCGAGGAAGTCTCGACGGTTATCGAAGATGTGCAGGACACCACCGGTGACGCCGTGACCGACATCAGACAGATGGGCGACTCCGTCACGGACGGCATCGATACCGTCGACGACGCAATCGAATCGCTTGAGGCCATTGTCGACCGGGTCGAGGAAGTCAACGACGGCATTCAGTCCATCAGCGACGCTACCGACGAACAGGCCGCGACGACGGAGGAGGTGGTGGCGATGACCGACGAAGTCGGAACAATCAGCGAGGAAACCGCGTCCAGCGCCGAGAACGTCGCCGCCGCCGCGGAGGAACAGACCGCAACCATCAACGAGGTCACCAGCGGCATCGAATCCCTGTCGGATCAGGCTGGCGACCTCAGCGAACTCCTGCAGACGTTCGATGTCGATAGCGGAACCACACACAGCGATACCGACGTGTACGAGCACGACGCGTCGGACGTCTCAGTGGGCGACGACTGAACGGCGGTCGCTCTCCAGTCCGGTTTTGAAAAAGGCGAACTGAACAGGTCGCCCTGCTCAGGTCAGTTCGATGCCGTCGATTTCGAAGTGCCGCTTGGCCAGTTGCCGGGCGGCATCGATGTTACGCCCTTCACGGCCGATCGCGGCTCCGCGGTCCTCCTGTGCCACTTCGACGTAGGCAACGGTGTCGTCGTTCTCCGAGACGGTGACGTTGTACACCGCAGCCGGCGCGAGCGCGTTAGCCACGAAGTCCTCGGCCGTCTCGGCGGCTTCAACGAGTTTGACCTCGCGGCCAAGGCGTTCCTCGACGCGCTCGACCGTCTGGCCGCCCGGGCCGATGGCGTCGGCCATTTGCCCCCGTTTGACCAGATACACCACCTGGTCGTGGTCCTCATCGACGACGCAATCCCGGACGGTGACGGCTGCCTCGTCCTCGAAGAGGGCGACCAGTCGACGTGCTTCGTCCGAGAGTTCGACCCGCATCAGTCTTGAGTCGTACCCATCCGGAGGTTGACGTCACCAGTGCCGAGTTTGATCGGCTTCCCGACGATGACGTTCTCCGTGACGCCGTCGAGTTCGTCGACCTCGCCGTGGATGGCGGCGTCGAGCAGGTGATTAACCGTCACCTCGAACGCTGCACGGGCGAGCACGGAGTCTTTCGACCCCGAGATGCCGTGGCGGCCGATGGACTCGATAGTCCCCTCGTTGGTCATGATGTCGGCCACGAGCATCAGGTGCCGGACGTTCACGTCGTCAAGCCCCTGCTCTTCGAGTGTGTTCATCGTCTCGTTGATGAGCGTCTCGCGGGCCGCTTCGACGCCGAGTTCCCGGTAGATCTCGTGGATGTTGTTACACGTCGTCCGGGAGGCGTCGACGCCCTCGATGTCCAGCACTTCGCCGAAGTCCGAGCCCTCGGTGTAGAGGACAAACTCCTCGCCGTTGTCCGTCTCCTCCTTGCGGATAACGACGCGGGTTATCTCCTCGATCCCCTTGAAGACGATCTCCCGTAGCTCCTCGACCAGCTGCAAGAGGTCGCGGTAGCTGGGTTCCTCCGGGCCGAACTCGATGAGCGTGCCGGCCTGCCGGGTCGAGACGCCGAGATTCGATTCGATGGTCTCGGCGATCTCCTCGGCGATGGCGTCCGTGTCGTTGACCGTCGGCCACCGCTCCAGCAGCGTGTCCTCGTTGAGGTCGATCTCGACGAGCATATCCGCGACGTTTGTCGAGATGTCACCCAGCGCGAGGATGCGCGTCGCCTCGATCTTCCAGACGACCTCGTGGGCGCGCTCGCGGTCCGTCGCGTACTCCTCATCAAGGTGGACCGTCATCATCGGCGTGTCCGGCGTCTTCCGGGCGTCCACCAGCTCGATGAGCCGCGGCAGGCCCTGTGTCACGTCGATCTCAGCGACCCCCGCGTAGTGGAACGTGTTCATCGTCATCTGCGTTCCCGGTTCGCCGATAGACTGAGCCGAGACGGTCCCGACCGGGTCAAGTGGGTCGACGCGCGTGTCGAGGTAGCGGGTCTCGACAGCCTTGGCGATGCGGTCGGCGTCGTCGACGCCGACGCCACGTTCCTTGATGGTGCTGTACACTTCGTCTTTCAGCCGTCGCGGCAGCTCAGTGTCCTCGACGACGGCTTCGATGTCTGCTGATACGTCGTGTGCTGTCATTGTTAGTCGTCACCCTCGGCCATCCACCAGTCGTCCGCGTGCTCCGAGAGGTTGGTCCGCTCGGTGCGGGTCCCGAGGAAGCTCTCTTTTTGCTTCTCGCTCTCGAACTCCTCGTCGAGGACGCTGTCGGCGATCTGTTCGACATCCACGATGTCCCCGTCCTGATTCGAGGACACGTCGACCGGCGACGTGCCGTCCTCGCCGAACTCGAACTGGACGATGGTGTCTGAGGTGTCCCGGACGGTCCCGTCGTACTGCGTTTCGAGTTCAGACAGGGCGTTGATGAGCCGGCGCTGCAGGTACCCGGACTTCGACGTCCGGACGGCCGTATCGACCAGCCCCTCGCGGCCACCCATCGCGTGGAAGAAGAACTCCTTCGGGCCGAGCCCGGAGCGGTAGGAGGCCTCCACGAAGCCGTGGGCGTCGGCCGACAGGTCGTTCTCCTCGAAGTGTGAGAGGGTTCGGTTCTCGTAGCCACGGTTGATCCGCTCGCCACGGACTGCCTGCTGGCCGACACAGCCGGCCATCTGGGTCAGGTTCAGCATCGACCCACGCGCACCGGATTCGGCCATGATGACGGCCGGGTTGTCTTCGCCAAAGTGGTCCTCGGCGATGTCACCGGCGGAGTCACGCGCCTTGCCCAGCGTCTGCATGATCTTCATTTCGAGCGTCTCATCGACGGTCCGGCCAGGCAGCGATTCGAGTTCGCCACGGTCGTAGGTCTCGATGAGTTCCTCAACGCGGTCGTACGCGCTGTCGATGGCGTCATTGATCTGCTCTTCCGCTTCTCGTGGGATAGACTCGTCATCGATGCTGATGGAGAACCCGAAGTGCATGATCGACCGCATCGCCAGCGCCGAGACCTCGTTGACGAGAATCCGGGCACGGGTCCGCGAGTAGTCCTTGGCGATGGTGTCGACGATTTCGCCACCGAAGGCCCCGACGGCGTCCTCGTCGATGGTGCCGCCAGTCATCTGGCCGTCCTCGACGACGACAGTGTCGCCAGCAGAGGACGTGAACTCCAGATTCAGGTCGTCCGGCAGCAGCTCCGAGAACAGCGAGCGGCCGGTCCAGTACTCCTCGCCGCCCTCGTCGACGCCGTCGGCCTCGGGCAGCTCGTCGATGCGGGTCGCCCGGAGCAGGTCAAGCGCCTGCGTCTCGTTGAACTTCGGATTGGTGTGGGTCAGCAGGTAGGTCCCGCTGATGTGGTCCTGAATCGCGCCGATGATGTTCTCGCCGAAGCGCGGGGAGAGCATCTGTTCCTGCACGCGCATGAGGACGCGGGCTTCGGCCCGGGCCTCCTCGTTTTGCAGGGCGTGCATGTTCATCTCGTCCCCGTCGAAGTCAGCGTTGTACGGCGGACAGACCGTCGTGTTCAGCCGGAACGTCTTGTACGGCATCACGACGACCTCGTGGGCCATGATGGACATCCGGTGCAGCGACGGCTGGCGGTTGAAGATGATGATGTCACCGTCGACCAGATGGCGGGACACTTCCCACTCCGGCTCGACCTTCTCCGCGAGTTCCTCGCAGTTCTTCTCGGTCACCTTCAGTCGGCGGCCGTCCGGCCGCTTGACGTAGTTCGCGCCGGGGTGGGCTTCAGGCCCGTTGGAGACGTACCGTCGCGCTTCCTCAAGGTTGCGCTCGGTGACGTTCATCGTCTGGGTCATCTCCTTGGCGACCCGGTCCGGCACACCGACCTCGTTCAGCGAGAGCGTCGGGTCCGGCGAGATGACGGTCCGAGCGGAGAAGTTCACGCGTTTCCCGGACAGCGAGCCACGGAATCGGCCCTCCTTGCCTTTCAGGCGCTGGGAGAGGGTCTTCAGCGGCCGGCCGGAGCGGTGTCGCGCCGGCGGCGTGCCCGAAATCTCGTTGTCCATGAAGGTGGTGACGTGGTACTGCAGCAGTTCCCAGAGGTCCTCGATAATCAGCTGTGGCGCACCCGCCTCGCGGTTCTCCATGAACCGCTGGTTGATGCGGATGATGTCCACAAGCTTGTGGGTGAGGTCGTCCTCGGAGCGCTGGCCGTTGTCCAGCGTAATCGAGGGGCGAGCGGTGACCGGCGGCACCGGCAGCACCGTCAGAATCATCCACTCCGGTCGGGAGCGGGCCGGTTTCATCCCCAGCACTTCGATGTCCTCGTCCGGGATGTCCTCGAACCAGTCCCGGATGTCGCTGGGCATCAGCTTGTTCATGTCCTCCTCGGTCAGGTCGACCGACAACGCCTTTTCCAGAGCGCGGCGGTCCTCCTGCCGGGGTCGGAACTCGCCGCTGAGAATCTCCTGCACACGGCTGCTGTCGATGCCGGTTTCTTCGGAGAGGTCGATCGGCGAGATCGGGTCCTCGGACTCCTCCATCGCGGCGGCGATCCGCTCGGGGTAGTCCGAGGCCAGCACGTCCTGCACCTCGTAGTAGGTGGTCGGCTTCTCGTGTTTGATATCGTACTGCTTCTCGCCACAGAACGGACAGCGGTCCTTCTTGCGGGCCTGCCGGATGGCGGCCTTGGTCACGTCGTTGAGGTCGCGACCGAGGTCCTGGGTCCGTGTCAGTCGGTCAGCGAACTCGTCGCGCTCGTGCTCGTCGAGACAGAGCCGGGAGCACTCCCGGCAGGTCCCGCGCAGGAGTCGGCGGATGAGCTTCGCGAACCCGACGTGGATGACGGGCGCAGCGAGTTCGATGTGGCCGAAGTGGCCGTTACACGACCCGCTGTGTTTCCCGCAGGTCTTACACTCTAGACCGGGGTCGATGACACCGAGTCGCGGGTCCATCAGCCCCATGTCGATGGGGAAGCCGTCGTCGTCGTACGTGTCGGCCGTAATCACTTTCGTGGCCGACATCTCTCGGTACTCCTCTGGGTCCATCAGCCCGAAGCTGAGCTGCCCGATTTCCTGGGGTGTCTGTTGTGAGCTCATACTGCGTCCTCCAGTTCGATCCGCGGGGCGATTCCGAGCGCCTTCATCTCGTCGAGTAGGAGCTTGAACGCGTAGGACATCTCGACCTCGTGGATGTCGGTCTCCTCCTCGCAGTTCGGACAGTAGATGCGCCGTTGCTCGACGTTCTCGACGGCGGTCATCCCACACTGTCCACAGACGTTGATCCACTCGCGGTCGGACTCATCGAGCAGGCGCTCCTTGAGCGCCATCGCCGCACCGTGCCCGATGAGCACGTCCCGTTCCATCTCACCCACACGCAGGCCACCTTCGCGGGCGCGCCCCTCGGTCGGCTGGCGGGTGAGGACCTGCACCGGCCCGCGCGAACGGGCGTGCAGCTTGTTCGAGACCATGTGGTACAGCTTCTGGTAGAAAATATCGCCGACGAAGATCTCCGCGTCGATCTTCTCACCGGTCACACCGGAGTACATCGTCTCCTTGCCGCTAGAGTCGAAGCCGTGCTCTTCAAGCGAGCCACGGAGTTCATCCTCGTCCTCGCCGGTGAAGGCGGTACCGTCGACGCGGCGGCCTTCGAGCGCACCGACCTTTCCGCCAATCATCTCAAGGATGTGGCCGACGGTCATCCGCGACGGCAGTGCGTGCGGATTGATGATGAGGTCCGGGACGACACCCTCCTCGGTGAAGGGCATGTCCTCCTGCGGGGCGATATGGCCGACGACACCCTTCTGGCCGTGCCGTGACGCGAACTTGTCCCCGAGTTCGGGGATGCGCTCGTCACGCACAGAGACCTTCGAAAGTTTCGAGCCGTCCTCGCCTTCCATTAGCGTGACCGTGTCCACGACGCCGGATTCGCCCGAGCGCATCGTCACGCTCGTCTCCCGACGTTTCTGCGGTGAGAGACCGCCCATGTCGTCCGGCTCTTCGAGGAACCGGGGCGGGCTGGTCTTGCCGAGCAGGACGGCGTTCTCGCCGACCTTCGTTTCGGGGTTGACGAGGCCATCGTCGTCGAGGTGCGTGTACGCTTCCTCGCCGCGTGCGCCACGAACCTCGTCGTCAGGAATCTCGAAGCGGTCCTCCTGACCGCCGGGGTAGCGACGCTCCTCGCCCTCGTAGGTACGGAAGAAGTGTGAACGGGCGAGCGCGCGGTCGACCGACCCCTGGTTCATCACGAGTGCGTCCTCGATGTTGAACCCCTCGTAGCTCATGACGGCAACGACGAAGTTCTGTGCCGCGGGGCGGTCGTCGTAGCCGATCTGTTCGGTGGTCTGGGTCTTGACCATCGACAGCTGCGGGTAGTGCAGCAGGTGCTGGCGCGTGTCCGGGCGAATGCGGTAGTTCGCCGACGGCAGGCCAAGCGACTGCTTGATCATCCCCGACCCCATCGTAATCCGGGGCGAGGCGTTGTGTTCGGGGTACGGAATCATCCCGGCACCGATACCGAACATCAGCTGCGGGTCGACTTCCAGGTGCGTGTGCTTCTCCGTGAGTTCGTCCTCGTCGACCCCGACGAGGATGTCCTCTTCCTCCTCAGCGTCGATGAACTCGACGAGGCCGCGTTCGACGAGCTCTTCGAATTCGAGCTCGCCCTCTTTGACCTGCTCGACCTCCTCGTCGGTCATCAGCGGCTCGCCGTCCTCGACGACCAGCAGCGGGCGTCGGGCACGGCCAGCGTCGGCGTTGATGATGACTTCCCCGGTCCGGTTCTTGACCGAGACGTTGACCATCTGGGAGACGTCCCCCCGTCGTCGCGCCTGTCGTACCTGTTCTGCGAGCTGTTCCGGGTCGGGGTGTGTGCCGACCAGACTACCGTTTACGTATACTTTGGCTTCGCGTCCCTGACTCATATTAATCGTCCGCGGGCTGCTGTTCGATCGACTCGATACCGGGGATGCCCTGAACCCCCATCTCGGCAAGCTCCTGTTTGAGACCCTGTGGGTCCGATACGTCCTGTGACAGCTCCATCGCCTGGGCGAAATTCTTCACCAGCCCACAGTTGGGGCCTTCAGGCGTCTCGGAGGGACAGATGCGACCCCACTGGGTCGCGTGCAGGTCCCGTGCTTCGAAGTGTGGCTGGGAGCGACTGAGCGGCGAGCGCAGTCGCCGGAGGTGTGACAGCACCCCCATGAAGTCTGTCCGGTCAACCAGCTGGCTCACGCCAGAACGGCCGCCGACCCAGTTCCCCGTCGCGATCGGGTGTTCGAGTCGCTCAGTCAGCACGTCAGAACGAACGACCGTCGAGACGGACAGCTGGCGGTTTCGCATGTTGGCCCGCTCAAGCTGGTATTTCACGTCCCGGGCGAGCTTGTTCAGCGCCGTCCGGAACAGGTCGGTCATCAGGTCGCCGCTGACCTTCAGCCGCTTGTTGGCGTAGTGGTCCTTGTCGTCAGATTCGCGGCGGCCCAGTGCCAGTTCGAAACACGCCTCGGCCATCCGGCAGAGGTAAAACGCCTTGTTGATGCGGACTTCTTCTTCCTCGACGCCTTCCTCATGTAGATGCGGGAGGAGATAGCGGTCGATAACGTAGTTAGCTCGCTTGAGCTGGTAGTTCTTGCCCTGCCCGGAGGCGACACGCTTGCCCAGCGTCTCGATGGCTTCCTCGGTCGTCTGGACTTCGGCCTCCTCCAAGTTCTCCAGCATGAACTTCACGATTTCCGGGTCCTCGCTGACGCGGTGGACGATCTCCTCGTCCGACTCCAGCCCCAGCGCGCGGACCAGCGTGACGAAGTCGATACTGCCCGAAACGGACGGGAACGAGACTTCCAGCAGCCCGTCCCGGGTCCGTTCACACAGCACCAGCGCGCGGTAGCCACGGCGCTGGGAGAACGTCTTGGCGACCTGCACCTCGTCGCCGTACTTGGTGTCGTACTCGGCCAGAATCTTGTTCGGGGCAAGGTCCTCACTGGTCATCAGCACCCGCTCGGAGCCGTTGACACAGAAGTAGCCACCGGGGTCTGCAGGGTCCTCGCCGATGTCGATGAGTTCCTCGTCGGTGAAGCCCGCGATGTTACACTTGTTCGACCCGACCATGATGGGCATTCGTCCGATCTTGGTCTCTGTCCGGTCGACGACTTCCTCCGGTTCTTCCTCGCCACCGCGGACGATGGCCATCTCCATGAACACCGGCGCGGAGTAGGTGATGTTTCGGAGTCGGGCTTCCTGCGGGTACAGCAGTTCCTCGCTGCCGTCAGCCTCGCGGACCCGTGGAGTGACGACGCGGACGTCGCCGAGTTCGACCCATACCGGTTCCTGCCCTTCCTTGTCACCGATGTCGGTCTCGATGGTCTCTTTCTCGTCGACGACCTGCTGCATTCCCCGGTCGAGGAATGCGTTGAACGAGCGGAAGTGGTGTTCGGCGAGCCGTTCCTTGGCGAAATATTCACGCGATATAGCGCGGCGATCTTGTGTGTCCATTATTCTACCACCAGTCGATACACGACGGCTTCATCCGTCGTTCTGGAGTCGCGGACGATCCGGACCACGTCACCGACTTCGGCGTCATCGGGCAGCGCCTTGTCGGTACGCTTGATCTTCGGAAGGTCCGTCTTCTTGATTTCATACTCAGTGAGTACTGCTTCGAGGTCATCCTCGTCGACGACGCTGTGGTCTGGGACGAGGTCGTGTTGACTTACATCTACCATGTGTGTGCGTGTGCGTTTGGCCTGCTGCTGGAGAAGGTGGCTGTCACGAGATACTACAGGGCCGTACTGTCGGGGTGCATATAACACTTACCAAGTCGCTCTGCTGTGGCTATCGGACCCGCCCACCCTCGCGGACTGCGGGCGTGGTTGCTCCTACCACCCACATGCAGCAGACCGGACATAGAACTTTGGGTCCCGTCATGTGCACTCATCCCGGGGCGGGTCTCTTTGGAAAGTCTTAATACCGACACCAAGGTACGAAGAAATGCAACGAAGGCCCGGATGGTGTAGTGGCCCATCATACGACCCTGTCACGGTCGTGACGCGGGTTCAAATCCCGCTCCGGGCGTTCCTATTGCAACCAAACTGGCGAGCGCCATGCAGTGTGTGCTCGCAGGCTGCCCGGATGGTGTAGTGGCCCATCATACGACCCTGTCACGGTCGTGACGCGGGTTCAAATCCCGCTCCGGGCGTTCCTATTGTGAACAATCCCAACGAGCACCGCTTAGCGTGTGCCCGTTATCGTGAGCGATGACACGCGCAACAGGGATTTGAATCCTGGAAGTCGCGCACAGCGAACGTAGTGAGCGAGCACGTCTTGCTCTGATTCAAATCCCGCTCCGGGCGTTTCTCTGATTTTAACTCGACAAACGATGCGTTTCATCGCGTCGCTTTCGTTCTACATCTCAACCCAGTACACGCGTTAGTAGCTATTCAGTAGGCAGTAAACACCGCATACTTGCTGAGAAAACAGCACATACTGATATCACAAGAGCAGGGCAACAGCAGACGGCCGGGGAGTGCCCCCTTGGCCTGTCATAGTGTCCGTCCACCGGGGTCGGACGTGCTATCACTCCACGGGGGCTGGCATATGTTTTGTGTTGCTTGTAAGACGTGCCGATAAGCGACTGCGGGCGACAAACTGTTTACGAGGCCCCGCAAAAGAGGGGCCATGGAGGACGTGGATGGCGAGGAAATGCCTGGCGCGATTGTCGAGGCGTTCCTCGAACGCGAGGAGGGCGTTCGGGCGCTGCTTGAGGAACTGGAGAAGCTCACTATCGAGGGCCGCCACGAGGAGGTCCGCGACCGTGTTCGCAATCTGGCAGACAGCGACGAGTCGGTGTTTTACACCGTGGCGTTCAGTCTCACCAACTCGCGGCAGTTTTTCGGCGACGTGGAAGCACAGTTGGACGTGACCGCTGCGGACCGGCTCCGGGACCTCGCCGACACGTTTCCCGCACTGGCCGAGCCGTTCAATATCGTTCGGACGGAGCGAGCGGACGACCGGCTCAATCCGGTGACAGACACAAGCTACGCGGTGAGCTACCACCGCGGCATTGAGTCGCCAATGGTGACATACAGCCCGTTATCGGGCGAACAGGAGCTGTACGAGTCCCGCGGGACGCCAAGCGAGGTGTTGCGGGTCGCGTCCGACCTCACGAGCGCAACGACCGACGCGCTGGATGTGGCGATGGACAACGACTACTCGGTCAACACGGAAGAGCTGAGCGCGCTTATTGACCGCCGCGAAGAACTAGAGACAGAGCTGAGCAAGCTCCGGGACCAGCTCGACGAGCTTCGGCGGACGCCGGTTTCAGACGAATAGGGACTGACGGTTCGAAACCAGAGGCACAGAGCGGGACAGAGAGCAAACCCGAATCACAGTGCCGCAACTGTGGCGTTTATGTGTCACGACCGTAAATGCACAGGTACGATTTGCTATGGGAATGGACCGACTAGAAGATCAGGTTGAGAAGGAGGGGCGGGACCTGTCGATCCTCGAAGCCGTCATCGAGAACGGGCCGATCGGTATCGTTCGGCTCGCCGAGGAGACAGATGTCCCAAAACACAAGGTGCGGTACTCGCTACGGATGCTGGAAGACGACGAACTCATCGAGCCGACACCGCAGGGGGCGATTCCGGTGGACAACATCGACGAGCGAGTCGCAACGATCAACAACGGCATCGACCGGCTGGTCGAACAGCTGGACGGGTTGCGAGACGTGTTTGCGTCCGCAGAATAGCCGGACGACCAGTCGGCACCCGTTTCCGTGGCAGTAACCCTTTTCGAACGCCGACGTGATGCATCGGTATGGATGTCGCTCTCATCAGCGATTCGCACATCCCGTCCCGGGAACATGAGATTCCCCCGTCGTTCCGGGAACGCATCGAAGTCGCCGACCACGTCATCCACGCCGGTGATTTCGACAGCAAAGGCGCGCTCGCTGACATCCGCCATATGGCGGCGGAACTGACCGCCGTTTCGGGCAACATCGACCCGCAGATAGGGCTGCCGGAGCGGGCGACAGTCGAACTCGGCGGCGTCACGTTTGTCGTGACACACGGCACTGGACCACACCAAGGCTGGGCGGACCGTGTCGCCACTGCGGTCCGCGAAGCGGCCGACAGCAACGCCATCGGCGTCGCCGGCCACACCCACGAACAGACAGACATCGTCTACGAGGGCGTCTGGCTCCTGAACCCCGGCAGCGTCACAGGGGCCTCGCCGGCAGACCGCCCGACGATGCTGACCGCGACAGTCGAGGACGGTTCGCTCGACGTGGCCCAGCACCAACTGTAGCACGGCTAGGTGGGCGCTGTTTTACTCCGGATATACCGGCAGCTGTTGCCACTGTTGGCCGGCTTTGCAGCGAACGCGGGTCTTTTTCCGGCAGAGACCGCAGGAGCGGTATGGAAGTCTTCGCGGTCGAGGGGGTGCCCGAGGTCCGCCCTGGCGATGACGTGGCCGAACTGCTCGTCGAGCAGGCCGACCTGCAGGACGACGACGTGGTCTGTGTCGCCAGCACCATCGTTTCCAAGGCCAACGGACGCGGGCGGTCGCTGTCATCGTACGAGCCAAGCGGGCGTGCTGAGCGCATTGCGGCAACCATCGAAGACATCGCCGACGAGGAGAAAGACCCGCGGATGGCACAGGCGATTCTCGACGAGTGCGAGGAGGTGCTGGTCGAAGCCCCCTTCATCCTCGGCGTGACGAAGTTCGGGCACATCACTGTCAATGCGGGCATCGACCGCTCGAACGTGCCCGGCGCGGACCTTCTCTTGCTCCCCGAGGACCCGACGGCAGAGGCCGAAGCGATCCGCGACGGCATCCGCGAACACGCGGGAGTCGAACCCAGCGTCATCGTTACCGACACGTCGGGGCGGCCGTTTCGCCTCGGCCAGCGCGGCGTCGCGCTAGGCTGGGCCGGGCTCTCCGCCTCGCGGGACTGGCGGGGCGAACACGACCGCGACGGCCGCGAACTCGAAGCCACCGTTCAGGCCGTCGTCGACGAACTCGCCGCCGCAGCCAACCTCGTCACCGGCGAAGGCGACGGCGGAACACCCGCCGCAGTCGTCCGCGATTTCGACTTCGGCGACCACGCGGGCAGCGAGCAACTGTTCCGCGACCCGGAGAAGGACGTAGTCAGACAAGCACTCAGAGAGTGGTCCCATGTACGCGATTGAACTCACCCCGGAACACCCGGTCGCACAGCTCGCCTCGTTTGCCGAACAGGCCGAATCGAACGCGCTTGATGCCGTGTACGTCAGCCATCACTACAACAACCGCGACCAGTTCATGTCGCTGACCGCGATGGCCGAGCGGACCGATGAGGTGCTGCTCGGCCCCGGCATCGCCAACCCGTATGAGACGCACCCGGTGACGCTGGCCTCGCGGGTCGCAACGCTCGACGAACTGAGCGACGGGCGGGCCGTCTTCGGCATCGGGCCGGGGGATAAATCGACGCTCAGCAACCTCGGCTTCGACCACGACGACGCCCTGCGACGCGTCCTTGAGACGTTCACGACGGCCCGAAAGCTCTGGGACGGCGAGCGAGTCAACCACGACGGGACGTTCGAGGCCGTCGACGCCGGGCTAAACTACGAGGTCGATGAGATTCCGGTGTACGTCGGCGCGCAGGGGCCGCACATGACCCGGATGGCGGCGAAACACGCCGACGGGGCGCTGTACAACGGCGCGCATCCAAAAGATCTCGCGTGGGCACGCGAGCAAGTAGAAGAGATGGCCGACGAGCGACCCGAAGAATACGGTGAGTTCGACCTCGCAGCCTACGCCAGCGTCTCGGTCGCCGAAGACGAGGCCGAAGCGCGGGAGGCCGCTCGCCCACCGGTCGCGTTCGTCGCCGCGGGGTCACCACCGCCGGTGCTCGACCGCCACGGCATCGACCATGAGGCCGCCGACGACATCGGACAGGCGATTTCGGCCGGCGAGTTCACGGCCGCCTTCGATGGCGTGACCGAGGCGATGCTGGACGCGTTCTGTATCGCCGGGACGCCAGAAGCGGTGGCCGAACGGACAGCGGCGTTAGAAGAACACGCCGACAGCGTGGTGTTCGCGTCGCCGCTTGGGCCGGATGTCGAGACGGCTATCGATTTGCTTGGGGCGGTCCTCGACCGCCGGAGCCGCTGAACAGCGAGAGCGCGGCCCCCAGCGACAGATACCCGAAGGCGGCGACCGAGACGGTCGTAATGACGGCCCCGACAGCGAGCATGAGTGCCGCCAGCGGGTCGTTCAGTGCCACGCCGAGGAACCAGCCGGGCATGTCGATGATGCTCTGGAGCAGTTCCGACAGCAGTCCTTGCATTACCTGAACGTTAGCGTGGCCCTACTTTGCGTTTGCGTTCCCGGCTACCACGTGGACTCCCGGGAGCTGCTGTCGCGCAGCGCCACGGGCGAATGGCCCTACGCAACAGGCTCAAGTTCCGCTGAGAAGTGTCTGAGTTCTTCCATTGGGGGCTCCCAGACGATTTCCAGACCGGAGTACTCGTCGCGGCGGTCACGAACTCGTGCAGCAGTCTCCGCGATGTGTTCGAGGTGTTCGTGCCAGTACGTCCGGCGAGGAAGGGCGAGACGGACGAGTTCCGGACGGGTAGTCCCGGGGAAGGCAAACGAGCCGAGTTCGACTGTCCGGACGCCGCCCTCGCGGTAGAGTTCGCAGACGAGTCGCTGCCCGGGGAACTGGTCGGCGGGAATATCCGGGAACAGGGCGGCCGCATCAATGTAGACGGCGTGACCGCCGGTCGGCGTGACTATCGGGATGTCTCGATCACGCAGGAGGTCCCCAAGGGTCGCGACCTGTTCGATTCGCTCGGCGACGTACGGCGGTTGAACCGCTTCCCGCAGGCCGGTCGCCATCGCTTCAAGATCACGACCTGCGAGGCCACCGTAGGTCGGGAATCCTTCATACAGGATCGCGCGCTGTTTGCACTGTTCAAACAGGGCAACGTCTCGGACAGCCGTGAACCCGCCGATGTTTGCCAGTGCGTCCTTTTTGCCACTCATCGTGATTGCGTCCGCGGGACGTAACTGCTCGTGGGCAATCTCACTGAGGGGCGTATCGGCGTATTCGGGGTCCCGTTGCTTGATGAACTGTGCGTTTTCGGCGAACCGACAGGCGTCGATGACGAACGTTGCATCGATTTCCGTGGCGAAGGCGGCTGTCTCGCGGATGTTCGCCATCGACACCGGCTGGCCGGCGGCGGAGTTGTTCGTGATTGTCAGAACGACGGCCGAAACAGCGTCCTGCCCGTGCTCCTCGACGGCGTCCCACCCCCGGTCTGTGGAGAAGTTTCCGGCAAACGTCCCGACGGTATCAGTGGTCAGGTCCGTCTCTGCCGGGCAGTCAACCGCGATTGCACCCTGATTTGTCACGTGTGCGCGGGTGGTGTCAAAATGCGTGTTGTTGAGAACGACGTCACCGTCGTCCAGCAGTGCCCCGAACAGGACGTTCTCCGCGCCGCGGCCCTGGTGTGTCGGGACCACGCGGTCGAACCCCATCACGTCGGCGACCGTCTCACGGAAGCGTTTGAACGAGCGCGAACCGGCGTACGCCTCGTCCCCTCGAACCACGGCCGCCCACTGGTCGTCACTCATTGCGCCAGTCCCCGAATCGGTTAGCAAGTCGATAAAGACGTCATCCGCAGCGAGGTTGAAGACGTTGTGCCCGGCCTCGGTGAGCACGGTCTCACGTCGCTCACGGGGCGGAAGCTGTATCGAGGTTACCGATTTGGCCTTGTACGAGCGCATGCTGTGTCGCAGTACGCCGACCGACTTATCTCCTGCCTGATATTTTGTGTACGGAAGTGGGCTGAGATGTCCATCACCAGACGGGTACGGGTATCGGTGGACACGTGTTGCTATGAGGCCGAAATAGCGGGCATTTTGAGGCCGCAACTGCTGAAGGGACGTATGAGCGTTCGCGAGGAATTCGACGCGTGGGCGGCCGAAGGCAAGGACAGAGGAATGGAGGACCGACACTGGCACACCGCCAAGCACGTTCTCGCCCGGATGCCGGTCGAACCGGGTGACACGGTGCTCGACCTCGGGACGGGCTCGGGCTACGCACTCCGTGCGCTCCGAGACACCAACGACGCCGGTCCCTGTTATGGTCTCGACGGGTCGCCAGAGATGCTCCGGAACGCCCGCGAGTACACCGACGACGACGGCATCGGGTTCCTGCGCGGGGACTTCGACGCCCTGCCGTTTGCGACCGACAGCATCGACCACGTGTTCTCAATGGAGGCGTTCTACTACGCCAGTGACCCGCCACACACCCTCGAAGAGATCGCGCGGGTGCTGCGACCCGGCGGGACCGCCAACATCGCGGTGAACTACTACGAGGAGAACGTCCACTCCCACGAGTGGCAGAAGTTCATCGACATCGAGATGACCCGCTGGAGCGCCGACGAGTACCGCGAGGCGTTCCGCGAAGCGGGTCTGGCCGTAGCTGCACAGGACACGATCCCCGACCGCGAGGTGGAGATTCCGCCAGCAGACACGTTCCCCACGGACGAGTTCGAGACGCGCGAGGCGATGGTCGAGCGCTACCGCGAACTGGGGACGCTGCTGACCGTCGGCGTCGCCACCGAATAACGGCCCGGACGGCGTGTCAAAACGCGGACTACGAGTGAACGACCGACAGGGTATTTTGTAGCCGCGGGCAATATCAAGGAGTATGGCCGAAGAAACCTCGCTGGAGGACTTTCTTGACGCCGGCGGCGAAAGCGAGGACGAGGAAGAGAGTGGTGCGTCTGCGGGAGACGATACTACAGAGCCAGAAAGCGAAGCCTCCGGCTCTGAAGCTTCGACCGACGCGGTCGACCCGGCCGTGACGACCTACGCGTGGTCGCCCGACGGAGCGGCCTGTGCCGAGTGTGGCGAGGTCGTCGAGCGGCGGTGGACACAGGACGGACACCTCGTCTGTGGGGCCTGTAAGTCCTGGTGAACGGCGCTACCGGCCGTCAAACGGATGTGTATTGTTCTCATCCATCCACAGAGTTACATACGCTCACGCCGTAATCGTAGCTACAATTGAACGGCCCGGAGGATGTGGCACCCACACAAGACACTTACTGGTCGACAGGGCAGAATATCCCACCAGTCCCCGTGCCGAGGCGTCGTCCCACAAGAGCGCGACTATGACAGACACTGATACCCCACACAGTCAACAGTCGGACAGTCCCCTCCGCGACGCCACACGCGTCGCCAATCAGGTGATCGAAAACGTCGAGCAGGTCATCGTCGGGCAACACGCCGCCATCGAACACATTGTCATCGCGCTGCTCGGCCGCGGCCACGTCCTGCTTGAGGACGTCCCCGGCGTCGGCAAGACGATGCTTGCTCGCTCTGTTGCCGCGTCATTCGACGGCGAGTTCAAGCGCGTCCAGTTCACCCCGGACCTCCTCCCGACCGACGTGACCGGCGTCAACATCTACAACCAGAAGACACAGGAGTTCGAGTTCCGGCCGGGTCCGATTTTCGCCAACGTCGTCCTCGGCGATGAGATCAACCGCGCGCCGCCGAAGACGCAGTCGGCACTGCTGGAGGCCATGGAGGAACAGCAGGTGTCCGTCGATGGGACCACACATCCCGTTCCACAGCCGTTTACCGTCATCGCCACGCAGAACACGGTTGAGCAGAATCGGGCCTATGACCTGCCGATGGCCGAACTCGACCGGTTCATGACGAAACTGCATCTCGGCTATCCGAACGAGGCGGCGGAGACGGAGATGCTGGGTGACGTGGTGGGCCACCATCCCATCGAGGATCTCACGCCGGTCGCCACCCTCGATGCGCTGTCCGCGGCCCGGGAAACGGTGGCCGACGTGGCCGTTGAGGAGCTTATCCGCTCGTACACGACCCGGCTGGCGCGGTACACGCGGGAGAACGCACAGCTGGGCGTCAGCCCGCGAGGCAGCATCTCGCTGCTCCGGGCAGCACAGGCCCGGGCCGTGCTTGACGGCCGCAATTACGTTATTCCCGACGACGTACAGACGGAAGCGCCGGTTGTCCTCCCACACCGTATCCGCACTGAGAGCAGCGAGCAGGACGCCCGGGCACTCGTCGCGGAGGCACTTGATACCGTCTACGTCGAATGAGACCGACACGACGCGGCTTCGCCGTCCTCGCCCTCGCCGTCGCCGCCCTCCTGGTCAGTGCCAGGTTCGGCCAGCCCGGGCTCACCGCCGTCGCCGGCCCACTGTTCGCCGGCGTGTTCGCCGCCGCTGTGCAGGTTCGCTGGAGCGGCGCGCCGACCGTCGAACTGGGCCACCTCCGCCGTGGGTTTCCCGGCGAGACGAAGCCCGTGGAGTTCCACGTCGACGGGAGTGGCATTGCGACGGTCACCGCTCGGCTCTCAGAGGGGCTTGATGGAAAGACGACGGTCACCAAGTCTCTGCCAGCGGCGGTGACATACCGGGTCACCTACACGGCCCGGGGTGAGCAACGGGTCGGCCCCATCGAGGCAACGGTGACGGATGCACTGGGACTCATCAAAGAGAGCTATACCATCGAGAGCAAGGCCGACGTACTGGTGTATCCGCCCGTCTACCGACTGGGCGGCACGGACGCGTTCGCGCGGACGTTCACACCGAAGAACGAGGACCGGCAGTCGTTTGACCGACTGCGAGAGTACGTCAGCGGCGACTCCTTGCGGAACGTCCACTGGAAATCCAGCGCCAAGCGCGAGGACCTGTTAGTCAAGGAGTTCACTGACAACCGGAGCGACCGGACCCTGCTCGTTGCCGCTGAAGCCCAGCGGGGCCACGCCGACGAGATGGCCGCCGCGGCGGCGACGATCACGATGGCCGCGCTGGAGAGTGGTCTCGCCGTCGAACTCGCCGTCCCGAACGGCGCGGTCGAACAGGGGTACGGCGACACCCACCGAACGCGACTGCTCGAACTGCTGGCCCGGGCTGACGCGGGCCAGACCGGCCGGACAGACGACGCCGACGTGATTGTCACAGCCAACGGCGACGGGGTCACGGTGTCGGTCGACGGCCGCCGCCAGTCCTTCGCTGCTGTGACCGCCAGTCGGGACAACCCCATCGCAGGCGAGGTGAACGGATGAGCGCCCCGGTCACAGAGCGTGTCCGCGACCGGGTCCCCTGGGGCGGGTCACGAATACTGGCGTTGCTTGCGACGGCGCTGGCAATCGGCGCGCCGCTTCGGACGATGTACTATCTCAGCGACGTGGTCGGCGACCCCACCCTGTTTCTGGCGCTGGCCGCCCTCTCGTTCGTGGGTGCGACCTTGCTGGCCCGCGTGCTCAGACCGCCCCTCGCGGTTGCTGTCGGCGCAGTGCTGTTCGCCGGCGGGGTCGGGGCGTACATCCTGAACCTCTCGACGAATCCGGCGATAACGGAGCTTCTGAGCGACACCGTCGCCCTGCTGACCGGACGGTCGCTGCTCCAGATAGCCGAGGTCAGGCTGTGGGTGTTGTCGTTCGCGCCGGCACCGGTGTTTCTGACGTGGTACTTCGCGCTGCGGCGCTGGTACGTCACGGCGACGGTGGCGGCTGGCACGGCCCTCGCGTTTTTCGCCCTGACGACTGACGCCGGTGTGGTGACGACACTGCTGGGTGTGGTCGGCATCGCAGCGACGATCGGCTTCGGAACGCTCGATACGCTGTCGACGGACGAGCCGGCGGACCTGACGAAGCGACCGGACGCGATGACTGGCAGTGACGGGACGGAGCGCGCGGACGATGACGGCGACGGCATCGACGCTGGGCGGCGCGCTGTCCTCGAACAGCTGGCGGCGATAATCGTCGTCCCAGCGGCGCTGTCACAGGTGCCGATCACCCGGGACAGTTTGCTGTCCTACGACGACGAGTCGGAGGGTCAGACCGTCGAAGGGAGCCTCTTCGACGCCGGAGAGTCCCTTTCAGTACGCGGGAGCATCTCGTTGACGCCGGAGATCCGGTACACGGTCGAAAGCGAGGAACCGCGCTACTGGCGGGTCGCCTCCTACGACCGCTACACCGGCAACGGGTGGGTGCGGACGGGGAATCCACGCCAGTACGACGACCAGCGCCTCGACAGCCCACCGGGTGAAACCCGGACGCTTCGACAGGAGTTCCGGGCGGAGTCGAGCATCGGGACCGTCCCGGCCGCCTGGAAGCCCGTCCGCTACTCTGGGGAGCCGTCGGTATCGGTCTCAAGCGAGGGCGGGTTCCAGCCAGACGGCCCGTTGTCGACTGGCGACACCTACGAGGTCAGGAGCGAACTGCTCGTGGCGACTCCCGACGGGCTGCGTGCGGCCGGCACTGACTACGACGATACGACTACGGAGCTGTACACGCAGCTTCCCGACAGCACGCCGGACCGGGTTGGGGAACGGACGGCTATTCTCACCGCGAACGCCGAGAACCCCTACGAGACGGCGCTGGTCGTCGAGCGCTGGCTGCAGAACACCAAGGGCTACTCACTCAATGTCGACCGACCCGACTTCAACGTCGCCGACGCCTTCCTCTTCGAGATGGACGAAGGGTACTGCGTCTACTTCGCAACGACGATGGTAACGATGCTCCGGACCCAGGGCATCCCGGCACGCATGACCGTCGGGTACACCTCCGGCCAGCGCATCGACGAAGACCAGTGGGTCGTGCGCGGGCTCAACTCTCATGCTTGGGTCGAAGTGTACTTCCCCGGTCAGGGCTGGGTACAGTTCGACCCGACGCCGTCCGGGCCGCGAGAGGCAGTCAGACAGCAACGTATCGAAGACGCGAGTTCGGACGGATCGTCGCCCACTGTCGGCGACGGCAACCCGGTAGAACGGTACACGCCACCCGACACGTCAACGCCTGCCCCACTGACCGAGACCAATGGTACCGAGACCGAGCCGACGGAGACACCAACGGCCACCGGAACGGACACACCCACCGGCACAACAGAGGCGTCGGACACAGACGAGGGGACGGAGCTGAGCATCCCGGAACTCCCGTCGCGCGAGGAGTTGACGCTGGGCGTCGTCGCGTTGCTCGGCATCGCAGCGGGCGCGCGCCGGTCCGGCCTCAGCGAGCGAGCCTACCGGGCGGTGTGGCTGCGCTACCAGCGCCGCGTGGACCCCGAGACCGACGTTGAGCGGGCGTTCCAGCGGGCCATGTACGTCCTTGCGACGGAACACCGGGGCCGCAAAAGCGGCGAGACGGTACGGGCGTATCTCGACGCGATAGGGGCCGACGACCGGGTCAGGCGGCTGGCGACGTTACGAGAACGGCTCCGGTACGGCGGCGAAGTGAGCGAGGCAATGGCCGACGAGGCCGTCGAAATCGCCGACGGGATCGTCTCCGAGCGATAGTCCCCGACAGTGTTTAATAGGTCGTGTTCGTAGGCGCGATTGTAATGTCGGAAGTCTGCTCGACGTGCGGGCTGCCTGAGGAGCTCTGCGTCTGTGAGGACGTCGCTAAGGAGTCCCAGGAGATTAACATCCGCATCGACGAGCGCCGTTACGGGAAGGAGGTAACGATTATCGAGGGATTCGACCCGAAAGACGTCGACATGGACTCGCTGTCCTCAGACCTCAAATCGAAGTTCGCCTGCGGTGGCACTGTTGAGGACGGGCAGATAGAGCTCCAGGGCAATCACACGGGCCGCGTCGAGGATTTCCTCCGCGACAAAGGTTTCAACGTCGCCTGAACTCCTGACTGCCAACGGTTCTCGTGAGAGCGCCGTGGCAAGCCGCTGCTGTGACCTGCTCGCCAGCTTTTCAGCTCGGTCTGCGTGCGAGTGTGCGCTGCGATCGGCTATGAGTGATTCAGGTCTGGCTGCTTTTTACCGTCGTGGGAGATTCGGGTAGCGACCGGTAGAGACAGAATTTGTTGCATGATACCAGCACGCATAATCGGCGGTCAACTATTTCAACCACGGGGCGGTAACTGTTTGCAATGTTCGGTGTACCCCGGCGGGTGGTGGCCGTCGGACTCGTGGTCCTTCTCCTTGGTGGGGGAATCGCGTCGCTCCCGGTGGCGGCGACCGCCGACCACGGGGCGGTGACCGGGGCTAGCGACGGAGCGGCGGCTGGCGTCGGTGAGAACTGCACGTACAAAGCCGAGACGGCGTCGGGTCAGCGTGGGCCGGCAGTTGAGACAGTACAGTCGCCGACAGCCACGACCGAGTCGAATGGCTCGCTGGTCCGGATACGAAGCGCCGACATGCATCGACGCCAGCCGCGGGGACAGGGTGGGGACACAGCCGGAACGGCAGCCCCAGCGGCGGCCAGCATGGAGACAGGGACGGCCACGTCGGGTGCAACACAGACCAAGGACGGTGACGTGATTCAGCAGACACAGACCTACGCGCGCGTGCCTGAGGAGCCGGGTGAAGTCGCGGTGACCGTGGCCTACGAAGTCCCGGACCGGGTCGTTGACCTCGAAACGCACGTCCCGGCGGCGGGGACGGTGACCGGAACGGACGGGTTTGAGCGCGTCAACGAGTCCGTGTATGAGTGGGAAGAAACGACGGATACGGCGACGATCAGCTACCGCATCAACCCGAACCAGACCATCGAGAAGAGCGGTCCGGAGGGGTCCGAGGGCCGATATCTCAGCGTCGATACGGGCGAGTGGGCGCTGCTCACACGGTCACTGACGCCGACGCGCTGGCGCTACACTGGTCAGGACCCCGTCAGGTACAACCGCACGCTCCGGACGGCAGGCCCGGGTGCGGCTGGCGAGGAAATCGTGTACCTCGGCGAAGTGGCGACGTTCGAGGAGACAGCGCACGACCAGACGTTCACGCTGGCTGTGCCAGAGCGGTCGGCAATGACAGCCTCGCCAATTTCGGTTCTCGACTCGATGGCGAACGCATCGAACGCTCTCCGGGTCGGCGACCGTGACGAGCAGGTGTTCGTCGTCGCCGCGCCGTCTGGGGCCGTAGAGTGGGGCGTCGAGGGGTATCAGATCGGTGACGCTGATATGTGGGTCCAGTCCCGGCAAACGCTGGACACCGCCAACAACGTCTGGCTTCACGAGTACGTCCACAGCCGGCAGGCCTACGAGACGACACAGGAGACGCGGTGGACGGTCGAGGGCTGGGCGACGTACTACGCCGCTGTCCTGACGCTGGAACAGAACCGGATCGGGTTTGACGAGTTCCGGGAACAGCTCGCGGTGGGTGGACGGCCGGTCTACAGCGACGTGACATTGACTGACAGGGCAAGCTGGACGAGCAACGCGAACTACAGGAAGGGCGCGCTCGTCGCCGGGCGGGCAGACGTCCATATCCGCTCGGCTACTGGCCGCAACCAGACACTCCAGAGCGTGTTTCAGTCGCTGAACGGCTACCGTGACCCGGTCACGCAATCGCAGTTCCTCACCGAAGTCGAGGCCGCTGGCGGGGAAACCGTCCGGAACACGACCGCGACGGAGACTGAAACGACAGCAGCGGTGACGATGTGGAACGGGACGACACACCGACAGTTGTTCGGTGCGATTCCCGCCCGTATCGGCTACGGCCTGCCACCGGTCGACCGGGCAGATGCCTACCGTGCAGATAGTCTCTACCGGCCGAACGCACCGGTTGGCGGGAGCGAACCGATCCGGCTGGTGACCAACGAGACGCTCGCGGTCGACGCGGTCGTCGAGAACGCCGGTGGTGAGGCGGGGGCGTACAACGTGACGCTCGCAGTCAACGAGACCGTCGTCGCCGCGAAACAGGGCCAGATCGAACCGGGGGAACGGACCGAGGTCGAAGTGACACACACGTTTGCCGACCCCGGCCGATACGCCATCAGCGTCGACGGCGACACCGTCACTGTCGTGGTGACGGAGCCGGCAGCCGCCAGTGTGACTAATGTCACTGCGAGTCCAAAAGAGGTCAGACAGGGAGACGAGGTCGACGTGACCGCCACTGTCGCCAACGACAACGAGATTCCGGGGACAATCGCGGTCGAGTTCCGCCGTAGCGATGTCGTGTTCGCCGAGCAGCGGCTGTATCTCCCACCACAGACGACGACAACGGTCACGCGGACGGTCACCCTCGATAAACCCGGAACGGTGTCGCTGTCAGCGGGTGACGGACAGACCACGACGGCGGTCGAGGTGCTCGTCTCAACGGAGACAGCCGAACCAACGCCGACGCAGACTCCCACGGAGCCGCTCACAGAGACACAGACTACAGCCGGAGAGGGCAACGGCTTTACTGCGCTCGTGACCGGTCTCGCAATGTTACTTGCGGCGCTGATTGCCCGTCAGCGTAGTTCCTGACACGAGCCCGAAGGGAACAGTTATTGAGGTCGGCCGGCCGTTGTCAACCGTGAACGTCGGAATCGCGTACGCCGTCCTGTCGGCGCTGGTGTTTGGGGTGTACCTGTTCGTGATGAAGCGGTGGTTCACCGAATACCCGTCGCCGGTGTTCCTGCTACTTACGTACAGCCTGGTCCCCATCGTCTACTTCCCAGTCGTCTTCATCAGCAACAAGCCCTTCCTCCCGGCGGGAAACCGCGTCAATGTCCTCTTGTCGATACTCGCTGTGACGGCGGTGACGGCAGTGGGACTGCTCACCCTTTTTCGGGCGATCCGCGTCGGCGAAGTCTCCTACGTCTCGCCGATCAGCAAAATCGTTCCTGTGTTCGTGTTGCCGCTGGAAGTCGGCCTGCTGGGCCAGCACCTCTCGCCGCTGCAGGTCGGCGGCGTCGTCGTCGCGACCGCCGCCGTTTATGTCGCGAACTGGCAAGGCACAGCGTTACTGGCCCCGCTCAAACGGGCCCGGCAGTCCCGGCCCGCGCAATTGGCCTTACTGTCGGCTGCGGCGTTCGCGCTCGTCGATGTAAGCAAGCGGGTGCTGATGCAGGAACTGGCTATCGAACCGACGACATACATCCCGGTGATGGCTGTCGGCATCGCCGCGTTGATGACGCCGTTCGCGTTCCGGTATCAGATCCCGCCGGGGTGGCAGGCAGACCTCCCGAAGTTCGTCGTCGCGGCGATGTTCGTCGCCTACGCGAACCACATCGTGTTGCTGTCCTTCCAGTTGCTCCCGGCGAGTATCGTCTCGCCTATCGTCAACGGACAGGCTATCGTCGCTGTTATTCTGGGCGCGATTATTCTCGACGAGGCGCAGTTCCGAGCACGCCTAGCCGCTGCGGGGCTGGCTATCGTCGGTATCGCAATGATATCGGTCGGATAGAAAGGTCAGGCCGACTTTCGTTCCGAGGAGCAGCCAACCTGTACCGCATAGCTCGATTGAAGCCATGCGGTCGGGTTCTCGGTGTCGTAGACGACGACGTCGCCGCCGCCAGTAGTGAAGCTGCCGTACTGCTCGTCGGAGTCGGTAGTATCGCGCGACGCTGGTTCCATTGTGGTACAAGGGCACATCCGGCACAGCGCTACATAAAGGTTTCTCAGATGTGGTATGAAGTATTATTAGCATACTAGGACTTGTCCGCATAACATAGTCCTACTGAGAGACCAGCACCGATATGTGGCCGCCGGCAAAGGCATCAGATATGACACGAACGGACGCCCCAGTAACGCCGCCAGTCGTGCTGACCGTCGCTGGCAGCGACTCCGGTGGTGGGGCCGGCATCCAGGCCGACCTCAAGACCATCGAAGCCTGTGGCGGCTTCGGGACCAGCGCGATCACGAGCGTGACGGCACAGAACACCACGGGCGTGCAGGGCCAGCATCTGCTCCCGGTCGACGAAATTGAGGCCCAGATTGGGGCGGTCACGGGAGATTTCGACGTGGCCGCGGTCAAAACGGGCATGCTCGCAACGAGAGAGGTCATCACTCTGGTCGTGGAACACGCCGCCGACCTGCCGAATCTCGTCGTCGACCCGGTGATGGTGGCGGCCTCGGGCGACCGGTTACTGGCTGCCGAGGCCGAAGACGCTTACGAGACCCTCATCGCCGAAGCGGCGGTCGTCACGCCGAACGCCGACGAAGCCGCCGTCCTGACCGGGCGCGATGTCGACGACCCTGCGGCCGCGGAGCAGGCGGGCCGTGACCTCGTTGAGATGGGAGCCGACAGCGCGCTCGTGAAGGGGGGCCATGTCCCGGGAGACGCCGTCGTCGACACCCTCGTGACCGATGACGGGGTGACGACATTCCGCCACGACCGCATCGACACCGAGGCCACCCACGGCTCCGGCTGTACGCTCTCCTCAGCCATCGCGACGCAGTTGGCCCACGGCGACGACCTGCCGGCGGCGGTCGGAAGCAGTATCGACCTGCTTGCGAGCGCGGTCCGGTACAACGTTGACGTGGGTGACGGTCCGGGCGCGGTCCACCACCTCGTCCAGACCCGCAACGACGCCGCGCGCCGTCCGACAAGCGAGGCCGTCGAGCGAGCCGTGTCGGCCCTCGTCGATGCAGACGTGTCGGCGCTGGTCCCAGAGCGAGGGATGACAATCGCTGGTGCGACACCATACGCAGAGACACCGGACGCGGTCGCCGCCGTCGAAGGCCGCATCGCCCGCACGATGGACGGTATCCGGCCGAACCGCGGCGTCCGCTTCGGCGCGTCCACGACGGTGGCTCGTGCCCTGCTGGCCGCCCGTGAACATGACCCCGCGGTCCGGTTCGCCGCCAACTGCCGACTGGCCGACGCCATCGAGGACGCGCTGTCGTCGCTGAACAGGCCTGTCGCTGCGTACGACCCCGACGAGCGCCCGGACGCGGTTTCCGACGACGGTATCGCGTGGGGCGTCGACCGGGCCTTCGAGACCAGCGAGGGGACACCGGTCGCCGTCGTCGGCCGCGAGGGCGTGGGTACTGACGGGCGCGTGACACTGTTCGCAGCGGACGCCGACGACCTTGTCTCCCGGATGGAGACCGTCCACGGGACCGTTGAGGACAGCGTGTAGCCGGTCAGTCGGTCGTGCGCTGGTTCGACACAGACGGTGGCCGCGTTTAACCGCGAGCAACGCATACCCGGACGTATGAGTGAAACACAGTCGAGCGAGCGGATTACGGTCTTCTCGGACTACGTCTGCCCGTTCTGTTATCTCGGACGCGAATCGCTCAGGCAGTACCAGTCGACGCGCGAGGACGAACTGGAGGTCGACTGGCACCCCTTCGACCTCCGGAGCGGGAAGCGCAACCCCGACGGCTCCATCGACCACTCCGTCGACGACGGCAAGGACGACGAGTACTACGAGCAGGCCAAAGAGAGTGTCCGCCGATTGCAGGCGAAATACGACGTCGAGATGGACCTGGACATCGCCACTGACATCGACTCGCTGCCAGCCCAGATAGCCTCGTACTACGTCAAAGAGCACTACGACTACGAGACGTGGCTGGCCTTCGACGTGGCCGTCTTCGAGGCGCTGTGGCAGGACGGACAGGACATCGGCGACGAAGACCTGCTGGTCGAGCTGGCCGAGGGCGCGGGCGTCGACGGCGACGAGATCCGGTCGGCGCTCGCGGACGACGCCCTCCGGTCAGAGGTCCGCGAGAATTTCACGGCGGCCAAGCGCCAGGGCATCACCGGCGTCCCGACGTTCGCCTACGATGGTCACGCCGCCCGCGGCGCGGTCCCGCCCGAGCAGCTCGAACGGCTGGTCGAAGGTAGCTGAACGTGGCACAAGGCGGCATCGTCTGCGCTCGATCTCACGCGACGCGGTTCCGCAGTGACTCGCCGCGTGTGGCTCGTTCGACGTTCTCCCGAACGAGTGCCGCGATGTCTTCGTGATACCGGCTCGTGGCCGCGGCGACGTGTGGTGTTACGATGGCCGATTCGTGGTCCCAGAGCGGATGGTCGTCCGGAAGCGGTTCCGCCCAGTGGGCGTCGAGAGCCGCCCCCGCAATCGTCCCGGTATCGAGGGCGTTCAGTAGCGCGTCTTCGACGACGACCGGTCCCCGAGCGACGTTGACGAGGTAGCTGTCGGTCCGCATCTGCGCGAGGAGAGCGGCGTCAACCATGCCGTCGGTCTCCTTGGTGAGCGGACAACACAGCACGACGAAGCGCGCGTCGGCGACGGCAGTGTCCAGTTCGTCGGGGGTGTACACGTGCTCGACGTTCTCGGTGGGGTCACCGGAGCGACGAACGCCGACGACATCCATCCCCAGTGCGTCGGCCCGGTCGGCGACGCCCTGGCCGATGGTGCCCAGCCCGACCACGCACACCTGCTCGCCGGTCAGCGTGAACGGCGCGTCGTACGGTTCCTGCGTCCAGTCGTTGTCGCGCTGGCGGTCCCGGTAGACGTGGAGGCGGCGGGCAAAGGCCGTCAGGTAGCCGACGACAGTCTCTGGGACGGTGTCGCCGTGGATGCCAGTGCTGTTCGTCAATGCAGTCCCAGCCGCTTCATAGGCAGCCACATCGAACTCATCGTAGCCCGCGCGGATGCCGTGGACCCAGGCGGCGTCCAGAAACGCGTTCCGTGGGGAGAACGTGACGACGCAGTCACCGGCATCGAATGCGGCGTCGTCGCCGACAATCTCGACGGGAATGTCGGGCCCCTGTAACGCGGCGACCATCGCTTCCAGCGGACAGGCCTTCGCAACCGACTCGTGGACGGCGATTCTGGCGATATCCATATCCGTCCCTGCGCCGGGGGCAGTATAGTCCTTTTCCGGAACGCGACACGACGGCGAGCCAGTCAGTCCCAGCGACTCTCGAGCGCGTCGACACGCATCTCGATATAGCGGCGGGACCACCGCTTCGAGAACCGACGCAGGGGTCCAAAGAGCCCGTCTGTGTCTGTAGCGTCGGCAGAAACGTCTTCATCGTAACTCGACCGACCGCCCGACTCCATTGGTCCCTCTGGAAAACTCATAATGATACATGTTATCACGGGGTGTGAAATAAATATTAGGGATATTAGGGCGACGGAGAGGCCATGCGTTTTTGCCGTCTTCACCGATTTTTGCCATCATTTTTGAAACAAGTACAGACAACAAGGGATTTAAGCGATAGTTCACAATGCTGGGTTCACGCGTCAATGACCACGTCGTCACCGTCCAGTCGACTCCAGAAGGGGTTTCTCAAGTACCAGCACGTTTTCGTATTTCTGGCACCATTGCTGTTCGTCGTCGGTGTGTACACCGCTGCACCGACGCCCGCTGACGCGGGCACCGGCTACTGGTTCGAGTACTGGTGGCTCTGTATCGCATTCGTCACCGGTGCCACCATCGTCAACACGGTCGGTATCAGCGGGTCGGCCCTGTTCGTTCCGTTTCTCATCTTCATCTTCCCGGTACTCGCCGGGGAGACGCTGACACCGGAGACACTGGTGAAGGTCGGACTCATCAGCGAATCGTTCGGCCTCTCCAGTTCGGCACTCGCGTTCATCCAGTACGGGCTCGTCGACCGACGGCTCGCGCTAAGCCTCGTCCTCGGGAGCGTGCCCTTCGTCGTCGCCGGCGCGCTGCTGTCGTTTGTCATCCCGGAGCCGGTGTTTCACGCATTGCTCGGTATCGCCCTGCTGGCGGCGTCGTACCTGCTTTTCAAGGCCGACCTCGGCCACGAGGAACCGGGTGAGGCAGGCAACAATGACCCAGAGGTGTCGGCTGACGGTGGCGATGCGACGCTCCCCGACGACGACAACAAACTCGGGCCGGCCGGCGTCGAAACGGCCGACAACGGAACCGTGACGCGCGTCGACCGCGACGGCAACGACTACGGCTACACGCGCGGCGGCTATCTCGAACGCTTCGCGAACTACAGCATCGGCGGTGTCTTCCAGGGACTGGCCGGTTTTGGCGTCGGCGAACTGGGCATCATCTCGATGCTCCGAACCGATGTCCCGGTCCGAGTCGCCATCGGCACGAACCACATCGTCGTGGCGCTGACCGCGGTTCTGGCCTCGCTGGTCCACGTCTTCGGCGGCGGCCTCGTCCCGGGCGCGCACTCCATCGACCTCGCGTCGACGCCGTGGAACATGGTCGTCTGGACCGTGCCTGCGACCGTCACCGGCGGCCAAATTGCACCGTACGTCTCGACCGCGCTAGATACCGGGACCATCAAGAAGTTCGTCGGCGGGCTGTTCGCAGTCATCGCCGCAGCGCTGTTCCTGATGGCGACGGGTGGTGTCTGAGCCGATGTACGACACGATTCTCCTCCCGACCGACGGCAGCGACGGTATCGGTGCGGCCGCGAGACACGCGGGAAAAATTGCCGGTCGGTTCGACGCGACGGTCCACGTGCTCTCGGTTGTCGACACCCGAAACCGGTTCGAAAGTCCGTCAAGCGGCCTCTCGGCTGACGCGTGGCTCGAAGCAGAACGCGAGCGCGCCGGGTCGGCCATCGAAGCGACCGTCGCCGAGTTCCCTGACGACGTTTCTGTCGAAACCACGCAGCGAGAGGGCGTTCCGAAGACCGAAATCGTCGACGCGGTCACGGACGTTCCGGCAGACCTCGTCGTGATGGGGACCCACGGCCGGACCGGACTGGACCACTATCTCATCGGCAGCGTCGCAGAGACGGTCGTCCGCGAATCGCCGGTCCCAGTGCTGACCGTCCAGCTATCGGACGAGTGAGCGCGGTGCAGGGGTCTGTGTGATTGCATCAGCCATCGACCAGACTTGGCCGGGACGGATCGGTCGCTTGGTGGTACGCTGACAGCACAAGCGCGTGGAACGCGACGAGGACACCGACACCGACGACGATGACTGCGACCTGCAGCGGGGTCGAGAGCAGCCATAGCGAGACGATGAGCGTCGTCGCACAGGCCGGCGCGTGAACCGTATCGGTCGCAATCATCCCCCAGCTTGTCACGACGAGTGAGAGGGTCGCACTCGCGACGAGGCGAAGCCCGGCCATCGAGAATGCGGTTGGGTCCGCGACGAGCGAGACACCGCCAGCAAGCAGGCTGTACGCGAGCAGCCCCGCAACACCGCCGATGAAATGGCTCATGACGACACTGGCCAGCCCCGTCCGGTCGCCGTCCCGCTGAAATGCGAGAATGAACGCAGACGGGCCGAGACTCGGGAAGATGAATGGCTGGCCGCTCGCCCACGCGAGCGTTCCGAGGACGACGAACAGCACGCCAGCGTACAGGCTCATCCCGACCCGGTGCCGTCGCATTGCTCCCGGTAGGAAACTGGACGGATAAGACAGTCACGGTCCGACAGAGTCGTCCCGAGTGGGGACGACAGCGGTCAGAGTGCCGTCATCGTCGTGTCGTCCTCGCTCGGGGCCGACGGCGGCCGCCCGTCAGCCGTCCGCAGTTGCTCGAACGCGACTGCGATAATCGCGGTGCCATACAGCGACGCCAGGGGTTGGATAACGATAGTTGGCAGTTGCGAAACCGGTCCCGAAAGCGCCAGCGAGCCGATGAATCCGATGATCCCGCCAACGACCGCCGCGGCGGCACCAACAATCAACAGCAGGCCGAACAGCGCGAGCCGGTCACCCTTGGTGAGCCGGTAGCTCTCTTTGAGCGCCGCAACGAAGTTCCGGTCTTCGACGATGACGTACGGCATCATGAAAATGAACACGACGTAGGCGAAGATGCCGGGGATGAGGAACAAGATCGACCCGATGAACACCAGCAGGCTGTAGACGATCCCGCCGACGAACACGTTCACCAGCGCGAGTGGCACGTTCCGCGTGAACGCACCCTCAGGGAAGCTCTCGCGCGCTCCGGGGACAAACGTCCGGAAGGACACGACAGTGAGATACAGTGAGACGACGGAGGTGACAGCGATACCGGCACCAGCAACAGTAAGCGGGATGTCGAAGGTGAGCGGCAGGGCTGCGGCAATTTCGCCGTATCCCATCCTGGTGTAGGTCGTCGCCAGAATTGAATTGAACAGGAGTTGAAAGCTAGCCATCAGGGCAAAAAACGCTACAAGTAGTATCGCGCCGGTACGACTGAGCAGCCGGTACCCCGCCTCTTCGAGGGCGGAGCCAATTTGGAGGGCCATCGTCGGACCGCTTCGACAAGCAATGACAAAAGTGTTGCCTCAGTGTGACAATCTAACCCAGTTCACGTACGCGATTCCAGCCCGCGTTCGACGAACTCGATAAGGTCCTCGGCCGGGACGAACCCGTCAGCACGGCGGTGAATCAGGTCCCCGTCAGCAAACAACAGGAACGTCGGGACACTCCGGACATCGAACGCGTCGACGGCATCGAGGTCGTGTTTCGGATTGAACACGACCACCGTGGCGTCAGTGGCTTTCGCAGCGATATCGAGTATCGGCTCCATGGACTTGCAGATAGTACAGCCAGTCGTCCGGACCATCACCAAGACGTGGTCGGCCGTGGCCAGCACGTCGTCAAGTTCGTCTCGCGTTTCCACCGTCCGAACGCTGTGTTCCGTCGTCGTGTCCATAGAGACGGTACGTGCCACAGCGCGAAGAACCCCGCGACGGGTCACACCCGTTCGGCCGCAACTACTGTCCGGCGCTGTCAATCCTCGATTTCACGTACGACCGACGCGGGGTTCCCCTGAACGACGACGCCAGCAGGAACGTCGTCGGTGACGACCGCACCGGACCCGATGACGGCATCGTCGCCGACGGTGACGCCCGGGTTGATGACCACCTGCCCACCGACCCAGACATTGTCGCCGATAGTCACCGGCTTCCCGTACTCGACGCCGCTACGTCGTTCATCCGGGTCAAGTGGGTGCGTCGCGGTGTAGATGTGGACACCCGGCCCGAGCAGGCAGTCGTCGCCGATATCGACCCGGCAGACATCCAGTACGACGCAGTCGAAGTTCGCGTAGAACCCATCGCCGACGTGGATGTTGTCGCCGTAGTCACACCGGAAGGGCGGTTCGACGTGGCAGTCCGCACCGACCGAGCCAAAGAGGTCCTCGATGAGCGCCTGTCTGGTGTCGGCCTCAGATGGGTCGGTCTGGTTGTACTCCCGGGTGAGTTCGTTCGCACGCTCTCGGGCAGTAACGAGTGCTGGGTCGCTCGCGTCGTAGCGCTCGCCCGCCAGCATCTTCTCCCGTTCAGACGCCATTCCGACCCACCTCTGAAGTCTCTCTCGCGGCGCGGCGAGGGATGGTCATAGTGGGCTGTCGGAGCGCCCCGGTAAGAGATGTTTGGGTCGGGGGGCTTTCTGGCTGTTCGAAGTCGCCATCGCGTCCCGAAACACGACCCACCCTGCTAGCCCGGAACGGATTTATAGTCGACCGTCGCCTACCATGGTTCGTGAACCGCACGGCAGCGCTCGACGCAGTCGTCTTCGGTGTCGACATCCAGAGCGGCGACGTGCGCGGTGACGCACCGTCGTACGCGCTGGTGGTCTTCGACGGGGAATCAGTCGAGCGAGACGTGGTCTCGCGGCGGAAGCTCCGCCGGCGTATCGAGGACGAGGAGCCGGCCATCGTCGCGACGGATAACATGTACGAACTCGCCGAGGACAAGGATGCCCTGATCCACGTCCTCGGGTCCCTCCCCGACGAAACAAAACTGGTGCAGGTGACCGGCGACGAGCGGCCGGAGCCGCTTTCCCGGGTCGCCAAGCGCCACGGGGTCCCCTACGGCAAGGACCCGATGGAGGAGGCCGAGGCCGCGGCCCGGCTGGCCGCCGCCAACGTCGGGCAGGAGGTGTCCGCCTTCACCGATACAACAGAGGTGAAGGTCTCGCGGGGCCGCTCGACCGGAAAGGGAGGGTGGTCAGAAGACCGCTACACCCGGCGCATCCACGGTGCAGTCCGGAAGCGAGCGCGCGAAATCGAGTCCGAGCTCGACGCTGCCGGTCTGGAGTACGAGCGGGACGTGACCGAGAAGTACGGCGGGTTCTCCAACGCCGTGTTTCAGGTCTCGGCCCGACCACAGGACATTCCGGTGTCGAGAGCCCGGTCGGGCGACACGCGCGTCGAAATCGAGCGCCAGCGGCGGGACGGCATCGAGTTCAAGCCGCTGGCGAAACGGCGCGACCACGTCGTCGTCGGCGTCGACCCCGGAACGACGACGGCTGTTGCCATCGTCTCTCTCGACGGCACTGTACTGGACGTGTACTCCTCGCGCACCGACGACGCTGCCGCGACGACGGAGTGGATTATCGAGCGCGGACGGCCCGTCGTTGTTGCTGCCGACGTGACGCCGATGCCCGAAACCGTCGAGAAACTCCGGCGCTCCTTTAGCGCCGCCGGCTGGGAACCCGACACCGACCTTCCGGTCGACGAGAAGAAACACCGGACTCGGGAGGAGGCGTACGACAACGACCACGAACGCGACGCGATGGCCGCCGCGCTCTACGCCTTCGACCACCACGCCGACCAGTTCGAGCGTGTCGCGGGCAAGGTCCCGCCACAGTACGATGTGGGACCGGTCATCGACCGTGTCGTCGCCGGCGAGGAGAGCGTCGAAACAGTGCTGCGGGACCTCGAAGACGACGACAGCGAGGACGAGGACACAACGGCCCACGAACCGCGGGAACTCACCGACGACGAGAAGGAAATCAAGCGGCTGAACGCCCGCATCGAACGCCTTGAGTCACACGTCGACGACCTCAAAGAGACTATCAAGCGCAAGGACGACCAGCTCTCGGAAAAGGACAAACAACTGGAGAAGGCCCGCAGCGAGGGCCGGCGCGAGGTCAGAAAAGACCGCGAGGTGACGCGGCTCCAGCGGCGCAACGAGGCCCTCGAACGGAAAGTCGATGACGAACAGGAGAAACGCGAGGCGCTGGCTGACAAGCTCGAACGGTTGAAAGCGCTGTGGAAGCTCGACCACTCGAACTTCGCCGATGTCTCGGAGAAACAGGAGGGGCTGACCCCGGTCAAGGTGGTCGAACAGTTCACCAAGGACGCTATCGCCGACGCCGACGAGCGGTTTGGCCTCGTTGAGGACGACATCGTCATGTTCCGGGACGCCTCGGGTGCGGGCCGGTCGACGGCCCAGCAACTGGCGGATATCGACCCGAAAATCGTCCTCCGGAACGGGAACCTCTCCGACATTGCCGATCAGGTGCTGTTCGACAGCGATATCCCCGTCGCGCCAGCCGAGATGGTCACCGTACAGGAAGTGGACGAACTGGCTGTCGCCCGTGAAGGCGAAATCGAGGCGGCAATCGAAGACTGGGAAGAACGCGCCGCCGACCGCCGGAAGGAGCAGAACGCGGAGATGGTCGACCAGATCATCAGCGAACACCGGGCCGACCGGCCGACGAGCGAGAACTAGACGCTGGCGTCCGTCGAACAGGACGGAGCGACATGGCACTCCGTTCGGTGTGTCGGTGGCACAACGGCGAGCCAGCCGTACTGAGTAGTTATGGTCTTCGGGTGCGTTTGTCTCGCATGGAAGACCAGTGTCGTGTTCTGGCGGCCGCGGTCGAGACTCTCGACGACGTCTTCTACGTCTACGACGCAGACGGCAAACTTGCGTACTGGAACGCTCGGCTGAACGAACTGTTCGGCCTGACGGACGGCGAACTGTCGGGAATGGACCCGACCGAGCATTCGTCTTTAGCTAAGACTCACACCTCGGTTGTGTAGCGGTAGCGAGCGTCTCTTGTAAGATCGGTCGTTGTTGGTGGATCTTCTGAGCATCCTCGATCAGCCGCTCCAGCAACGGCGGTGGCGAGTAGCCGAGGTACTCACCGAGTTCGTGGAGGATGAGCTGGGCGTGCGACCGGAAGGTCGCCGCCCAGCGTTCCGGCGGAAACACGATCTCATCGTCGGCCTGCTCGGTGACCAGATCCAACAACTCTCGGCTCACCAGCAGTGACAGCAACGCAGCGTATAGTAGAATTTTCACGACATCAGGGTTGTTCGTGTCGAATTCGTCCAGTTCGTACTGCGTTTTCAACTCACGGAACAACGTTTCTACCTCCCATCGACACCGATACAGCGTCGCTAGATCCGCCGGGAGAAACTCCTCTCTCGGCAGATTCGTGATGTACAGGTGGTAGTCGTCGGCGTCCTCGTTGCGGACGCCGACGACGCGAAACCGCTTCGTGTCCAGCGACCGAGTTCCCTCGTACTGGCCGCGCTTGAATTCTGCTTCCACCTCTACGTCGATGTACTTCCGCGAGAGATCATTGACCACGTCGTGGATCTGCTTGCCCTCCAAGGGAATGGCGCGGCCGCGCCATTCCCGTAATTCCGCCGTTATCACCGGATTTGCGTTCTGCTTCAGCCGACTCACAAAGTAGCCGTCGTTCTCGTCGATCAACGCAAAGCGGCGGTATTTGAAGTACGCCCGATCAAACAGAACCAGTCGTCCTTGCAGCCACGATCCCGTCTTGAACAGCGCGCTGTCGTGCGTTTTCTCATCAGTCACATCGATCCGTTCAATCGTCTGGTCGGTGGCGTTGTGGAGCAGGTGGAGCTTCGCTCCAGCCTGCTCCTCGTGGCGGGCTTGAAACTCATCAGAGAGGAACTCGTGCAACCGCAACACGGTTCCATCAGCGATCATCACGTCCCTGAATCGGTCGATATCAGCGTCAACAGCATCAGGGACAGCGACCTCGTCGAGCGCGGCCTCGACGAGGTCGCGGAGATACTCTGCAAGAGTAGGCGTCAACCGGTGATAGAAACCGCCAGAAGAGATCGGTTCGTCAGCTGTAGCGTTGTAGCAGCGTCTAAACCCAGCGAGTGTTCGGCTCTCGCCTGCGGCGAAGCCGAACACGAGCGCCCACACGAGGACAGGAATCTGAAGCTTGCCCTCTCGCTCGACCACGCCGAGTTCCTCGGCGTGCTCTTCGAGGAACTCGGAGGGAAACAGTGTAGTGAGCCGACGCATGATTCTCGACGAGGAGGTGTCAGTGTGCACAGCGGACTCCTCCTCATTCCTCTCGAAAAGTAGCCTCGATAAGCCGCTGCTGTCACGTGGTTCGTCTCTTAGCTAAAGACAGATGCCCGACCGAGTTCTTCGTTGCAGACGACCGGGAAGCCGTTGAAGCAGCTATTGAGGACGTGTTCGAGTCGGGTCAAACGAGCGTCGAAGCGCGAGCAGAGACGACGGAAGGGGTGGTGACGTTCGAGCTCAGCGGTCGGCTCCTCGCGGGGGACGACGGTACAGTTCAGGGGTTCAGCGGTGTCGGTCGAGATATCACGGACCGGCGCGAGCGGGAGTGGCATCTTGAGCGACAAAACGAGCGGCTCACGGAGTTCGCCGACCTGCTGGCACACGACCTCCGGACGCCGCTTGCCGTCACCAGCGGCCACCTCGAACTCGCTGCCGAGGAGCTGTCGCCCGAGCGTATCGACGCCGCCAGAGACGGGTTACAGCGGTTAGAATCAATTATCGAGGACATGCGAACCGCGACCAGAGAGGGAACGCTTGCAACCGACGAGCAGGCGGTCGACATCGCTGACGTGGCAACGATGGCGTGGGCGTACGTCGAAACCGACGGGGCGTTACTGGAGCCGCCGCCATCGATACTGCTCGAAGCCGACCCAGAGCGATTGCTCCGACTGTTTGAGAACATCTTCGCTAACGCCGTCACACACGGGCCTGGACGCGACGAACGAGCATCCGACGAGGAAGGAGGCGGCGACACCACCGAAATAACGGTTCACGTCGTACCGACGCCCGACGGCTTCGCAATCGAGGACGACGGCCGGGGAATCGCTCCCGACGAACGGGAGCGGGTGTTCGAACCGGGCGCGTCACGGGCGGCTGACGGAACCGGCTTCGGTCTCTATATCGTCAGGGCAATCGCCGAAGCCCACGGCTGGACAGTACGTGCCACAGCTGGAGAACACGGCGGTGCACGGTTCGAGTTCGATATTGATGCGGACACCGCCTGTTAGTCGTCTCCGCCTCAGGGCATGCCGTCGCCGCCCATACCGCCACCGCCCATGCCGCCGCCACCCATACCGCCCATCCCGCCGCCGAGTCCGAACGCGCCGAGCAGGCTCGTGACGAGGCCGTAGACGACCAGTCCGAGGCCCCCGACAACGAGAGCGATGCCGACGGCGACGATGGGTGCCTTCCACGCGACCAGACCGATGCCGGCGAGCAACACGACGATGCCGCCGATGCCAACCGCACCGAGTTTGTCCAACATACCCGTGTAGGCCAAGCGGGCGGACAAAAGCCCGTCGGTCAGTGCTCGAACTCGGTGTCGACGTTCTGCGCCGCCGCGACCATCTCGGCGATGGTGTCCTGCCGGCGAAGCAGCCACATCGTGTCGCCCTCAACGTCGAAGGTTCCGTCCATCGCGGCGGCAGAAATATCGAGGTCGCCCTGCAACATCGTGACCCACTCGCTGTAGGGGCCACGGAACGCGAAGTCGTACTCGGGGTCCGCGACCGTCCCAGCAGCGGTACAGGCACCGTCCTTGATGACAACGACGAACTGTATCGGTTCGCCGGTATAGGCGTCGTCAGCGCGGATTTCGAAACAGAATACGGCGGTGAAGTCGTCAGCGCTGTCGGCGAACGCAGCACGCTCGTTGATTCGGTCGCGCCACGCAGCGGCCCAGTCGTCGGCCTCGGTCGGTAGCGTCACAGTCATTGGCAGGCGGTATGCAAGGGGGGCTTTTCTGTGTTGCCTTGTCCGTTCGAGTGCAACCCCCGGGAAGTCGTCGCTGTGGCTCCGCGAAGAACGCGAGGAAAACAGCGAAACGGGGGCTTAGCGGCGCGATTCGCCGCCGAGGTACAGTCGAGACACCTCGGGGTCGTCGAGCAGTGAGTCAGCCTCGCCCTCGAACTTGACTGTCCCCTGGTCGAGGACGAACCCGCGGTCGGAGATGCCCAGACCCTCGCGGGCGTTCTGCTCGACCATGAGGATCGACGTGCCGAGGTCGTTGACCGTCTCAACGTCGTCGAACACCTCTTTCGCAGTGTTGGGTGCCAGACCGGCGCTTGGCTCGTCGATGAGCAACACGTCGGGCTCCATCACGAGCGCGCGGGCGAAGGCCAGCACCTGCCGCTGGCCGCCCGAGAGCGTCTTCGCGTTCGCGGTGCGTTTGTCGTCGAGGATGGGGAACCGGTCGTACAGTTCGGCCACGACCTCGTCGAGGCCGTCGTTGCGAGCGACCCCACCCATCCGGAGGTTCTCGTCGATGGTCAGCGAGCCGAACACGTTCTCGGTCTGTGGGACGTAGCCGACGCCGATTCGGACGATATCTTCCGGGGCCATCCCGCCGATTTCGCGGTCGCCAAGACGTACCGAGCCGGTCCATGGCTCCAGCATCCCGAACACCGTCTTGAGGACAGTGGACTTGCCGGCCCCATTCGGGCCGACGAGGCAAGCGATCTCCCCCTCGCCGAGCGTCAGTGAGAGGTCATCGAGTACCTGCACTTCACCGTAGCCGCTGTCGACGCCGTCGACGGTGAGGATAGGGTCGGTCATTCCGACGGCCCTCCGAGGTAGGCGTCGATGACGCGCTCGTCGCTCCGGACCGCCTCGGGCGGCCCTTCGGCGAGGACACTCCCCTGATTGAGGACGATAATCGGGTCGGCGAGCCGCATAATGAAGTTCATATCGTGTTCGATGATGAGGAAGGTGATGCCTTCCTCGTTGAGTTCCTCGATGAACCCCGCCAGTTTGTCGGCCAGCACAGGGTTGACCCCGGCGACCGGCTCATCGAGCAACAGCAGGTCGGGTTCGGCCATCATCCCGCGGGCCAGTTCGACCAGTTTCATCTGTCCGCCCGAGAGGTCCGTTGCTGGCTGGGTCGCCAGATCGCCAATTTCGAACCGTTCGAGCATCTGCTGGGCCTGTTCCAGCGAGCGCCGTTCCTCCTGTTCAACGGTACTCGGCGAGGTGAACAGCGGGATAATCGATTCCCCGGTCTGGTTGTGTGGTCCGACCAGTAGCGCCTCCCGAACGGTCATCCCCTCCGGTTTTCGCGGCGTCTGGAACGTCCGGATCATCCCCTGATCGGCGATCGCGTGGGGCTTCTGGCCGGTCACGTCAACGCCGTTGACCGAGACGGAGCCCGCATCGGGCTCGTAGAAGCCCGAGACGAGGTTGAACAGCGTCGATTTGCCGGCCCCGTTCGGACCGATGAGACCCGTAATCGTGCCGCGTTCGACCTCGATGGACGCGTCGTCCGTTGCCACGAGGCCGCCAAAGCGTTTCTCCAGCCCCTCAGCACGGAGAACGGGGTCGTCTTTCCCGAGAACCGGGCCGTCGGAGACGAGCGACTGCTCACTCATCGCGACCACCACCCATCGAGTCGGGCCAGATAAGTTCGCGCTCCGGCGGGAGAATCCCCTCCGGGCGGAGCCTGACGATAAAGATGATGAGCAAACCGACCAGCATGAGTCGGAGCGGTGCCGCGCCGATTGGCAGCGCCCCGGTGTCGGTCAGGAAGCGCGTCCCCTGCTGGATGGCGACGATAGTGAACCCACCCAGCATTGCGCCGCGGTCGCTGCCAGTGCCGCCGAGGATAACGGCGACCCAGACGTAGAACGTCGTGATCGGCTGGAGGTCCTGCGGGCTGACGAACAACACGAGGTGGGAGTAGAACACGCCCGCAAGCGCCATGATGAGGCTTCCGATGACAAAGGCCTGCATCTTGAACGCGAAGGTGTTCTTGCCCAGCGTCTCCGCGAGGTCCTCGTCGGTCCGAATCGTTCGGAGGACGCGGCCCCACGGCGACTGGTGGATGCGCCGGAGGAACAGATAGACCGCCGCGACAATCACCGTGACGAGAACGACGTTCAGCAGGCTGGTGACGACCGACTGGCTCATGTTGAACACCGGCGTCCCCCCCACGTTGAACACGTACGGATAGGTCAGGTCGCCGAGCACGGGCCAGTCGGAGAAAAACAGCGGGATGCCGGTCAGACCGGCACTGCCCGCCGTCCACTGCGATTCGTTGAGGATGAAGATACGCACGACCTCTGCAAGGCCCAGCGACGCAATTGCGAGGTAGTCGTCGCGGAGTTTCAGCGTCGGATATCCGATAATCACCGCGAGCACCGCGGCGAGTCCGAGACCGCCAAACAGCGCGATGACGGGGCTGACGCCGCCGGAGATAGGCGAGCCGGACGCCGTCAGCAATGCGGTCCCGTACGCGCCGAGGCCGAAGAACGCCGCGACGCTGAAGTTGATCATGCCACCGTACCCCCACTGGACGTTCAGCCCCATCGAGAGGAGCATGTACATCGCCGACAGCCCGATGAGATACAGCAGGTACGCTGGTGCAAGGAAGCCGGTCAAAACCGCGACGAGCAGGAGCGCGGCGAGCGCGCCGAGCAGTCCTACGACACCCTTCTCGCGCGGCGAGTACGTACCGACATCGAGTGTGCTCATGTCATATCACCCGCGATGCCGCGGGGCCTGACAAGCAGGACCGCGACCATGATGACGAACGCGACAGCCGGCGCGTAGGCGTTGCTGACCGGAAGGCCGACATCGCTGAGCAGCGGCGTCAGTTCGTGGAGCATCCCGATGAGGAGTCCACCGAGCATCGCGCCGTACACCGACCCGATACCGCCGAGGATGACTGCGGCGAACACGACCAGCAGGATGTTGAAGCCGATTCGCGGGTCGAGTTGGCTGTACAGCGCAAGGAAGACGCCGCCGGCGGCGGCCAGGGCGCTGCCGACAACCCACATGACGAGAATGACGCGGTCAGTTCGAATACCGCTCACGCGTGCAAGGTCGGGGTTGTCGGCCGTCGCGCGCATCTTCCGCCCAAGCGTCGTCCGCTGGAGCAGGAGATGCAGGCCGGCGACGAGGACCGCCGCGCTGACAATAATCGCCACGTCTCGCTGTGTGACTGCGACATTGAGCGTGTCAAGCAGCACCGGAATCGGTCCGCTGCGGCTGATATCGTACTGTAGAAAGTCCGTCCCGAAGGTCGCCTGTAGCACTGCGCGGTAGACGAACGCCACGCCGATGCTCGTGATGAGCAGCCCGATCGAGTCCGTATCGAGGGGCTTGTACACGAGAATATGAGTGAGGACGGCGACGACCGCCGCAAGCGCCATCCCGACCGCCAGAGACAGGAAGAACCCGATCGGGAGACCGAGAACGGTGCCGCCAAGGCCGCCAAACACACCGAACGCGACGAACGCCCCGTAGGCACCAAGCGTCATCGTATCGCCGTGTGCGAAGTTCGCGAAGTCGGCGATGCTGTAGACCAGCGAGAGCCCAATACTCCCGAGGATGATGATACTACTGAAAACGAGCCCGTTTGCCAGGTACTGTAATATCTGCGCCATTGGTGAAAATGGAAAAGGGTCGTGGCCGCCTTAGCCCTCGATGAAGCCGCTGGATTCGTACGCGTGGTCCACGACTTCGAACACCTGCAGCAACCCGACGGGATCACCGTTCTCGTCGAGGTCGATGGGGCCGCTCACGCCGGTGTAATCCACGTCCGACGGTGAGCCACCGTTCGCCAGAATCTCGTGTGCGTCCTCGTATGAGGTCGCCTCCTCACCCTCGGGACGGGTCACGTCCCGGACGACTTCCATGAGCGCCGAGCCCGTGAACTCGTCGGCGGCTTCGATAGCGAGCGCGCTGACGACCACCGCGTCGTAGGCGTAGGCCGACCACGACGTGGGTTCTTCGCCGAAGCGCTCTTGGAACTCCGAGACGAACGCCTGGTAGTTCTCGGCGTCCTGCGGGACGCTCGGAACCACGGCTTTCATTCCGTCGAGACTGCCCTCGGGAGCGGATTCGAGGACTTTCGGGCCCTTGACGCTGTCGCCGCCGTACCAGGCGGCCTGATCGGTAACACCCAGGTCGAACGCCTCCTGGGACATCGTCGCGAACTCCGGCTGGTAGGTGATGAACACCCACGCGTCGGCGTCGGTGTCAGACATCGAGGAGATTGTACTGCTGTAAGAAGACTGACCCTGGTCGTGGGGTTCGTTGTAGACGATTTCTCCGTCGTAGGCCTCGATAAAGGCCTCACCGACGGACTGCCCGTAATCGTTGTTGATCCAGGCCAGCGCGGCGGACTCATTACCATCCTCGTTGAGGAGCGATGAAATCGCCTCCGCCTGAGCCTTGCCGGCCGGCGGCATCCGGAGCAGGTCCGGGAAGTTCGTCAGGTTCGGGCTGGTGCTGTTCTGGCTGATCTGGACGACATCAGTGTTCTGGACAACGCTCTCGTGGATGGCCGTGCTGACGCCGCTCCCGACAGTACCGATGAGCAGCGGAACCTCTTCCTGATTGACGAGTGTCTGGGCTGCACTGACTCCACCCTGGCTCGTACTCTGGTCGTCCTGCTGTGAGATCGCCAGTTCGCCGCCACTAACACCGACGGAGTTGATATCGTCAAGCGCGATTTCCTTGCCGCGCTGGTTCCGCTGACCGAACGCCGACAGCGAACCGGAGAGGCTGTCAACCATCCCGATGGTGTAGGTTTCGGAGCCTGAGTCCGTCGAGGAATCCGTCGATTCGCCGTCGCCGCCGTCGCCACCGTCGCCCCCATCACCTTCGTCGGGAGCACCACCGGAACAGCCGGCAAGGCCGACAAGTCCGGCACTGGCAGCAGCTTTGATTACGCTTCGCCTGTCAATCGAACGCGTGTCATGTTCGTTCATGGTATACTGATATCCTTTTTCGCAAGTCCCTGTATAACCGTGTCCCCGTCCATGGTAGGCACCATGTTCTGGACAGCATACGAGAAGCCGTGAATTAATACTTCTGGAACGCGTTTGCCGCATAGAGTATCGCTACGGCTATGGAACGAACGGAGTTCATCACAGTAGATACGCACACGGGCGGAGAACCGACACGCATCGTACTCGACGGTATCGAGGCCGACACGCTTGCCGGAGAGACTGTCCGAGAGAGGCGTGACCGGTTCGAAGCCACGGCTGACGGCGTCCGGAAACTCCTCATGCAGGAGCCCCGCGGACACGCGGACATGTTCGGCGCGGTCCCGGTCCCGACTGACCGGGCCGACCTCGGGGTTTTCTTCATGGACACTGACGGCTATCTGGATATGTGTGGCCACGGCCTCATCGGGGTCGTCACCGCACTCATCGAGCGGGGCGAGCTTCCCGAAGCGCCAGAGTTGACCGTCGAAACCCCTGCAGGGCTCGTCGACGTGACGGTCAAGATAGCTGACGGCGTCGTCCGTCGCGTTGCGTTCGAAAACGTCGACAGTTACGTCTGTGAGACGGTTACCGTCGAACAGGATGGCGTCCCGGTCGAGGCTCGTATCGTCTATTCCGGGAACTACTTCGCCGTGGTCGACGCTGACAGCCTCGGGGTCGTGCTCAACAGCGAGGACGCCACGCAGTGTATCGACCCCGCACTGGAACTCCGCCGAGCAGTCAACGACGCCACACCCGAGGACCCAGTCACCGGAACGCGGGCAACCGTCTCAGCGGTCGAACTCACCGCTAGCGACGACAGCGACCGGAGCTGTGTGGTGTTCGCCGACGGCTCCGTCGACCGCTCCCCCTGTGGAACAGGCACGTGTGCGCGGTTGACGCTCCATCATGTCGACGGCGACCTCGCCGTCGGCGAGCGTGTCGAAGTTACCGGTCCAGTTGGGTCGACGTTCGAGGGGTATATTACCGACACCAGCGTCAACAGCGGTGTCACCGTGACCAGTCCAGTCGTTTCGGGCACAGCGCATATTACGGGCGAGCACACGTTTTATCAGAACGACGACGATACGCTCGGCAGTTTCACTCTCTCTTGATTTCAGGCTTCAGGTGTGTGATTTTTTTGGTAGGGGGTGCGTTTAGGCTGATATAGTGGCGTAGTTTCGATAATGATTCCGCCGATAGCGAACAACTTCGTCGCCGGGGAGACAGCGCCGGGGGCGCTCGACCACGTCGCTTCGCTCAATGACGACGATGTCAAGGGCATTCTGAATCTGTTAGGTGAACACTACGACGAGCGCCAGCCAGCCGACGAGGACGCAGACCAGTACGTCGAGTTGATACAGGAAATCGACAAGAGCGGCCTTGACTGCGCTGTCTCGGTCAAGCCATCACAGATCGGTCTCGATGTTGGGGACGACGTGTTCGTCGAGAATCTCGAACGTATCGTCGCGGCGGGTGACGACCACGGTGTCTTCGTCTGGGTCGATATGGAGGACTACACCACGACCGACGTAACCCTCGACGCATACGAACGGCTCGTCACAGAACACGAGGGCGGCGTCGGCGTCTGTACGCAGGCGAACCTCAAGCGGACGCCCGAGGACCTCGAACGGCTTGCACCCCTTCCCGGGAAGGTCCGGCTAGTCAAGGGAGCCTACTCCGAGCCCGAAGAGGTCTCCTACAAGAAGAAAGAGCGCGTCAACGAAGCCTATCGGGACTGTCTCGAACTGATGTTCGAGGAGTTTGAGGGCGGCATCGGCGTCGGTAGCCACGACCCGGCGATGATAGACTACGCGAAAGACCTCCACGACGAGTACGGCACCGACTACGAGGTGCAGATGCTGATGGGCGTCCGCGACGACGAACAACGCGACCTCGCCGCCGAGGGCATCCCGATGTGGCAGTACATCCCCTACGGCGACAAGTGGTTCTCCTACTTCTATCGGCGCGTCCGCGAGCGCAAGGAAAACGCGCTGTTCGCCGTCCGAGCCGTGCTGAGCTAAACTACTGGTCCGGGTCGAGCAGTTTTGCTTCTGCTTTCCGAAGGTGTTCGAGCAGCGTTGTCTTCGAAACGCCGAGTTTCGACGCGAGTTCGCGCGTCGAGATACCCCGTGGCCACGCGTAGTAGTCCTCCTGTCGGGCAAGTTCGAACGCCTCGCGCTGGCTGTCCGAAAGCCGGTCCATCCGGCGAAGTTGCTTCGGATTGCCGCCGCCAGCAGACGTGATTCGTGTGACCTCGATATCGGCCGATTGCTCCTCGCGGATCTCGTCGAGGAGTGACTCCGCTTCGTCGCGGGAGTCCGGGAAAAACACCGGCCAGTGCTCGCGACCATGCCGGACCCGAACCGGGTCGTTGTGGATGAACCCGCGCGAGAGCAGGCTATCGCTGATGGTGTTGTCCGGGTTGTACTCGACGAACAACTCGCGGGTCGTGTTCCCCGGCGACGAGCCCGTTCCAGTCGCGCCGTGACGCTCGCGCAACTCCAGCACAGAGTCAGTCAGTGACGAGTCACGAGTCGCGTCGATGAGCGCTTCAACGTCGCTAATACTGTCGGCGTACGCGGTGAACAGACCCTTCACGCTACCGTTCTGTGTGTTGTACACGCCGTGGGCCAGCAGACCCGCCGCCGTCTTGTCGGTAACTTCGAGCGTCCAGCAGTCAGGATGCCAGATGCTCAGGGTGAGTTGGAGTCCCCCGTGTTGTGATTGTGCGTTACTCATACTGAGCGCCCTCCGTATGAAGGGGTGCTAAGGATAGTCACGATATGGACGCAAATAAAGGTGCGGTTGATAAGGGGAACACCGACCATGGGAGATAATGCCGGATTGTAGAGGATATATCAGGTTATTGCCGACCCCTGACCATGGACGGTGGAACATATTGGTGGGGGACGCGTACAGTACCTATCATGAGTACAGACGACTCACGTCGACACTACATCGACGGTGAATGGACGACAGGCACCGGCGACGAAACGTTCACAAGTCAGAACCCGGCCACCGGCGAGGCCCTCGCCTCGTTCCACCGCGGAACGGAGGACGATGTCGACCACGCACTGGCTGCGGCAGAGGACGCCTACGACGAGTGGCGCTCGCTCTCGCACATCGACCGCGCGGAATACCTCTGGGACATCTACCACGAGCTGCGTGACCGCCACGAAGAACTCGGCGAAATCGTCACCATGGAGTGTGGCAAGGAGATCAGCGAAGGGCTGGCCGACGTCACCGAGTCCTGGCACATGGTCGAGTGGGCCGCCGGCAACGCCCGCCACCCCCACGGCGACGTGGTACCGTCGGAGATCGCCAGCAAGGACGCCTACATGCGGCGGAAGCCGAAGGGCGTCGTCGGCTGTATCACCCCGTGGAACTTCCCGGTCGCTATCCCGTTCTGGCACCTCGCAGTGACGCTGGTCGAGGGCAACACCGTCGTCTGGAAGCCCGCCGAACAGACCCCGTGGTGTGCCCACATCATCGCCGAGATGTTCGAGGACTCGGGCATCCCGGACGGCGTGTTCAACCTCGTGCAGGGCTATGGCGACGCCGGCAACGCCATCGTCGAGGACGACCGCGTCGAGACGGTCCTCTTTACCGGGAGCGCCGAAGTCGGCCACAAGATCGCCTCCAAGGTTGGTGGCGAGCCCGGCAAGATCGCCGCCTGCGAGATGGGTGGGAAGAACGCCGTCGTCGTTACAGATGAAGCTGACCTCGACGTCGCCGTCCACTCGGCCGTGATGTCGAGCTTCAAGACGACTGGCCAGCGCTGTGTCTCCTCGGAGCGCCTCATCGTCCACGAAGACCTCTACGACGAATTCAAGGAACGGTTCGTCGACATCGCCGAGGACATTGCCGTCGGCGACCCACTGGAGGAAGACACGTTCATGGGGCCGCTCATCGAGGAGGATCAGGTCGAGAAATTCAAACGCTACAACGACCTCGCCCGCGAGGAGGGCGCGAACGTGCTCGTCGACCGTGCCGACCTCGGTGCCGAGGAGATTCCCGATGGCCACGAGGAGGGTCACTGGGTCGGCCCGTTCGTCTACGAAGTCGACTACGACGAGGACCTGCGTTGCATCAACGAGGAAGTGTTCGGTCCCCACGTCGCACTGCTTGAGTACTCGGGTGACTTCGACGAGGCGCTGGAGATGCACAACAGCGTCGACTACGGCCTCGCCGGGGCCATCATCTCCGAGGACTACCGCCAGATCAACCAGTTCCGTGACGAGGCTGAAATCGGTCTCGCCTACGGGAACCTTCCGTGTATCGGCGCGGAGGTCCACCTGCCCTTCGGCGGCGTCAAGAAGTCCGGGAACGGCCTCCCGAGTGGCCGCGAGGTCATCGAGGCCGTCACCGAGCGCACCGCCTGGACGCTGAACAACTCCAAGGACATCGAGATGGCACAGGGTCTGTCAGCCGATATCATCACCGATGAGTAAGTCCGTCCAGTCGCCGGAGGTCGGGTCCGTCTGTCCGCGCTGTCGCGGCGAGACGACGACAGCGAAAGGCATCGAGACGTGCACCGACTGCTCGTGGGTCGGTTGCCTCGGCGCTGACTGACGCGACGACCACGCTTTTTTGTACGGCCCCAGCGTCTGTCCCACACCGTGACGGGGGCCATGGACTGGGTTCACGGTCCAACTTTTCCAAACCTTAAACCTCTCCCCGTCGAAGTACCGTCTATGAGCGACAACGACAGCAGGAAGAACCTGCGGATGCCGGAAGAGGACGAGGTGTTCGCCGTCGTCATGGACATGCTTGGCGCGAACCGCGTCAAGGTACGCTGTATGGACGGCGTCGAGCGCACAGCCCGGATTCCGGGCAAGATGCAAAAGCGGATCTGGATACGCGAAGACGACGTGGTCCTCGTCGAACCATGGGACTGGCAAGACGAGAAAGCCGACATCACGTGGCGCTATGAGAAACAGGACGCCGACCAACTGCGCGAGGAGGGCCACATTCAGGAGTAGCCTGATATGTATCTGGCCGCGCGCTCGACGGAGGCACAAGCGTGACAGAGGGGCAGTTCGGCCTGCTCGATACGGACGACGTCGACTCACCGGGTGACGAATGGGAAGAGGTCGACGTTTCCGACACGGAAGCCGACCGTATCGCCCGCAAACGGGACCGCGAGTTCAGCGAGTTCCGCAAGCGCATCAAGGACGCAGACCAGTTCAAGGTCGAGGCCAGCGTCTTCGACGATGCCACCTACGGCGCGCTGTACAAGCTCGTGCAGGACGGCCACATCGACGCCTTCGGCGGGCCGATTTCGACAGGCAAGGAGGCCAACGTCTACACGGCGCTGTCGGGCGAGACGGAGGTCGCAGTCAAAGTATACCGCATCAACGCATCCGATTTCAAGGATATGCGGAGCTATCTCGACGGCGACCCCCGCTTCGAGGGCATCGGCTCGGACAAAAAGAAGGTCGTCACCGCGTGGGTCCGCAAAGAGTCGTCGAATCTCAAGCGCGCCCGCCGGGCCGGCGTCCGGACGCCGGAACCCATCGCCGTCGAGCGGAACGTTCTCGTGATGGAGTATCTCGGGACCGAGGAGGGCCGTAGCAAACGTCTCAGCGAGGTTCACATCGAGAACCCCGAGACGGCCTACGAGGTTGTCAAGGAGTACACCCGCCGGCTGTACGACGCCGGCCTCGTCCACGGCGACCTCTCTGAGTACAACATCGTCTTCCACGAAGGTCAGCTGTATATCATCGACCTCGGGCAAGCGGTGACCATCCACCATCCTAACGCCGACGACTTTCTGGAACGGGACTGCCGCAACGTCGCGAACTTCTTCGCCAGACAGGGCGTCGACGCCACGCCGGAGGAACTGCTCGCGTATGTCCGAGAGTACGCGACGCCGAAAGACAAGGCCGACACCGCGCCGGGCAGCGACGACGACGCCGTCCCGCAGGGAACACCAGCCGACCGCCGCGACGACGAGTAGTCACCAGCTTTCTGTTCGCACGGAGCGGTTTCGGCAGGTGAGAACGTATTGCCGTAGCGATAAGTGAATTGCTATCAGTACCAGTCATTCCGACGCTTTCTGGAGATGAAATCGCAGTACTGCGCGGTTTTCACCCATTTCCTCACAACTTATTTTGATTGTGAAAACCACAGTATGTAAGGTGTTAGATGTTGTATATCTCAGCATGTGTGACCTGTCACAGTGCTTCTCATACCGGGTGAGTCGTCACTGGTTTGGCCCGAGTAGGTGCGACTGATGGACACCGACCCAGCAGACAGCAGTTCGGACCAACAGACAGCGGACAGCGACGACTCGGTCTCTGAACGCCTCATTGAGGGGCTGTCCTCGCATGCAGTGTTCATGCTCGACACAGATGGCACCATCACGACGTGGCCTGAGCCGGCAGCGTCACTGTACGGCTACGACCGGGACGCGACAGTCGGCCAGCACGTTGACATGCTGTTTGCCGACCCCGAGGAGATGGAGACAACCGTTGAATCGCTGTTGATCGAGGTGGCGAGCGGCCCCGTCGAGACACAGCACTGGCACCGGCGGGCTGATGGGTCCGTGTTCTGGGCCACCCTCTCGCTCTCGCAACTCGAGGACGGAGAGCTGACAGGGTTCGTCGCAGTCAGCCAGGACACGACAGAGAAACACCAGTACGACAAGATGCTTGAACGACAGAACGACCGGCTCAAGGAGTTCACCGACATCCTCGCCCACGACCTGAAGAGCCCGCTCAGCGTCATCTCCTCGCGGGTGCATCTGGCCCGCGAGACGGGTGATGAGGAACATCTTGATGCCCTCGAAGAAACGAGCGACAGGATGGCCCGTCTCGTTGACGACCTGCTCTCTGTCGCCGAGCAAGGAAACGTCGTCACCGACCCGGAAACGACGAACGTTCAGGCCGTTGTTAACACTGCCTGGGAGGGACACGGCGAAACCACCGACCGAGCCACGCTCCACTACGAGGACATCGGCTCGGTGAGCGCAGACGCCGACCGCCTCATCGAACTGTTCGAGAACCTCTTTCAGAACAGCATTCGACACGGCGACGGGGCCGTTATCGTCCGCGTCGGCCCACTTGACAACGGCTTCTACGTCGAAGACGACGGCCCGGGAATCCCAGACGAAATCAAGGACAACGTGTTCGACCACGGCTTCACCACTGCCGAGGATGGCAGTGGCTACGGGCTCTCGATTGTCCGGACCATCGCGGGCGCACACGGCTGGGACATCCTCGTCACCGACAGTGACACGGGCGGCGCGCGGTTCGAAATCACCGGCGTCGAGTTTCTGGACTGAAGCGGGTTCTGCCGGCGGACGGCCGCCCGGCACTTGTCAGTCACGCGACGGTAGTGTTTAGTTAGTAGCATTGTGCCAGCGAGCGAAACTCAGCAACCAATTTTCGGCTGTTTCCGGTTCGACATGGCTAAAGCAATTCGAAAACGACGAGGTTCGTCGCTTTAGTTCTCGAAAAATCCGTTCGACAGCGTTCCGATTTCCGTGGCGAGACATCTGAAATCGGAGTCCAGCTCGTTGCAGTGCAGTTTGAAGATGTTGAGCGCCATCGACGAGAAAGACGGCAGTTTCGACGTCGTGTTTTTGCCGAAGTTCGCGCAAGAAAATTTCTGTGAGAGTGGTCGTAGTCGTCGCAAATAGCCGGATGTGAAGCAGTTCGTTCGACTGCGGATCGGCCGCGGCGTACAGCCAGAACTGCTGATCGTTGATCCGAATCACTGTTTCGTCAATCGGCATCGGTTTACCCCCAGAACGATTTCGGTACTCTCTCGTAGATTGCCCCTGACCTGCCAGTAGGTCAATGCAGGCGACAAAGGCGATTGTGAGGGATGGTCTCTCTGACAGAGACCATCCCGTGTCGTCTGCTTTGGGGAGTGCAGTCGCGTGACTTCCTCAGATGACAGCGTTGAGGTTTCGCGTGAGGAACTTCTTGCGCTCAAAAATCGTGTTGAGAAGCTTGAACAGGAGAATCAACACCTCCGCGAAGAGAACAAGCGGCTCAGAGCCAAACTTCGCTGGCACGAAGGACCGCACACCCCCTCCAGTCAGAAACAATCTGACTCTGAGGAGTCGTCCTCGTCTTCATCCGACGAGGACGACGAAGAACCTCGTACTGACGGCGGGACACCGGGTCGAAAATCCGGCCATAATCCCGAGTGGCGGTCTGCACCCGATCCAGATGAGGAGGTCGAAGTCACGTGTGACTGTTGCCCTGACTGTGGTGAGCAGTTCGATGAGTCGGAGGGCGTCAGCCCGCGACTCGTCGAAGAGATTCCTGATCCGCAGCCTGTGGAAGCTACCCAGTACAACCGCCATTACTACGAGTGCGACTCGTGCGGAACCGAGACGGTGGCATCACACCCCGACTGCCCCGATGAGGGGCAGTTCGGGGTGAACGTCATCGCGCAGGCGGCTCTTTCCCGGTACGATCACCGGCTTCCCTACCGAAAGATCGCTGATCGTTTCAACCAACTCCACGGATTGGACCTTTCGGGCGCGTCCGCGTGGCATGCGACCGAGCGCGCAGCGCGCGCCGGTCGCTCGGAGTACGAGCAGATACGTAGACAGATTCAACAGGCCGACGTGGTCAACGTTGATGAAACGGGAATCAAGCGCGACGGAGACCAAGCGTGGCTCTGGACGTTCCGAACGGACAAGCACACGCTGTACGCCGTCCGGGAAAGTCGTGGCCACGATGTTCCTGCGGAAGTCCTCGGGGAGGACTTCGCAGGAACGATTATCTGTGACGGGTGGACAGCGTACCCAGCTTTCAGCAAGAAACTCCAGCGGTGTTGGGCGCACATTCTCCGGGAGGCCGAGGATGCTGCCGAACAGCAGGAAGAAGGCGAACCGATCTACCGAGCGCTCACACAGTTGTATGCCGCTCTCCAGACTCAGCTGGAGAGCGACTTGACACTGCGCGAGCGGGCAGAATTACAGCGTGTCGCGCGGAGAGAACTCGAATCGTTGATTGAGCGGTCGGTCCCCGACGGACCAGTGGCAACACTACTCGGGAAGATCGAAGGAGGCCTCGACCACTGGCTCACCTTCGTCGGTGAGCCAGCGGTCTCGCCGACGAACAACGCTGCGGAAAACGCGCTACGTGAACCAGTCGTTCTTCGGAAAATCATCGGGACACTCCGGAACGACCGCGGAATGTTCGTCCACGAAACCCTCTTCTCCCTGCTGGCAACGTGGAGCCAGCAGGGACGCAATCCCTATGAGGAACTCAAGCGAGTCGTTCGGGACAACGAGATGATCTCACGAGCTCGCGCTGTACCGGTCGTTGAATCCACAGGGTAAACACATACGTCAATCGCAATCTGATTCGGAGATTTTCCAGAGTCGGGCTGTAGATCGGCTTTCTGCACCCAATCGTGGACGGCTTTGCGACTGCGTTGGACACCCAGATCTTCGAGTAATTCAACGGTATTCGATAGCGAGAGGCCCGCAACGTGCGATTGAATACCCAACGCCATCGCTGGCTCGGGTGTCCGCTCGCGCTCCACAAAACCCAAATCAATCCAGTCTCTACATCCGCTGAGGCGCGTGATTTCTGCCATGGACAGCTGAAATCACTCTCGCCTCACTTTTCACGCTTAACTAAACACGACCCACGCGACTGCCGAAGTTTTAAACAGGCAGAACCTCCTACGGGGTAGTATACTTATGCAACACGTGAAGATTCCGCAGGACCGTATCGGTGTGTTGATCGGTGAAGGCGGTGAGACCATGCGTGAAATCGAGTCGCGTGCAGAAGTGCGGCTGGATATCGATTCCGAGGACGGCACGGTGAAAGTCGAGTCCGTCGGCGACCCCGTGACGGCGCTGAAAGGCCCCGACATCGTGAAGGCCATCGGCCGCGGGTTCGCGCCCGACGACGCGCTGGCGCTGCTCGAAGACGATATGATGATGTTCGAACTCATCGACATCGAGGCCGCCTCCCGCAATAAGAACGACTTCCGCCGCCAGAAGGGCCGGCTCATCGGCGAGGGCGGCCGGACGCGGGAGCTCATGCAGGAACTCTCCGGCGCGGCCGTCGTCATCTACGGGTCGACGCTGGGCATCATCGGCGGCCCGGAGCAGGTCGACGCCGTCCGGGAGGCCGCCGAGATGATTCTGGACGGGGCTCCCCACGGCTCTGTCTACTCGTTCCTCGAACGCAAGCACAACGAGATGAAACACAAAGGTCTCGAATACCACCAGTTCACCGGGTAACGCCGGCAGTTCGACTGCGTGACTGGCGATTGCGCGCCATGGAGCAGTATACGCGCGCACGGTCGCTATCAGGTCCCATCAGGGGCGCACCACAGCGTTTTGCCGGAACAGACCCTACAGGCAGGTATGCCGACCATCGCCGAGACGCACATCATCAACCGCGAGCGCGTCCAGCCCACTCACGCGAACAACTACCAGAGCGCCCACGGCGGCATCGTCATGAAGTGGATGGACGAAATCGGCGCGATGTCGGCCATGCGGGCCGCCAGAGAGACCTGCGTGACCGCACAGATGTCCCGCGTCGATTTTGAGCGCCCGATTCCCATCGGCGACACCGCTCTCATCGACTCCTACGCCTACGCCACGGGCCGAACCAGCGTCCGGGTCCGCATCGAGGTCGCACGCGAGGAGCCACACACGGGCGAAACAGAGGAGACGACCAGCGCGTACGCCACCTTCGTCGCAGTCGACGACGGGAAACCAACGCCGGTCCCTGAGCTAACTGCCGAAAGCGAGGAGTGCAAACGGTTGCGCGAAACGGCACTTGCAGAAGAGCCGGAGCGGTAGCACCCGGAAACCGATAGCAAAACATCGTCGCTTGGCCACTAACTACGGTTTTCTGCAGTCAAGTAGCGACTGCTACGGGGTTTCAAAGTAATCGAGCATATCCAGCACCGCGCCCATAATGAAGCTGATGACACTGATGACCAGAACAAGCCCAGTGAGAAGCGTCGAAATCGGTGGGTTCAGCAGAAACTGGAAGCCAGCGATAAATACGCAGGTGACCATCCCGACGACCAGGAGAAACGAGCCTGCGCTTGGGTCCTCACCGGTGAGAAATTCGAGGCCATTGAGGAAGCCCGACGTCTGTGGCTGTTGTTCCTCAACGACGTCTTCACTCATTGTCGGCCTCAGACTGTGCCGTCGCTGCCTCCTGAATAATCTGTACGAGATGCGATACCCAGAGTCCGCCGGTAAATCCGAACAGAGCGGAGACGACGACAGCTTTGGTGAGGGTGCCAAGTGGAGAGGCCGCCGCTATCAGACAGAGCCCTCCGAAGAGGAGCATCATGCCGTACTGGATTCGTGTGTCGAGGTCAATGCGTGCGATGGTCTGTGTGAAGGTTGAGCTCATGTGGTGGTGGCTGGTCGGGCCGTGCTTACGCGTCGTTTGCTACACTGCTGTGAATCGACGGCAACCCCTGCTCAGTTAGCGTCCGCTTGGAGCAGCCGTTTGATTTCACGGTGCGAAGTGAGGGAGGCCGAAGACGGTTGTCGGCCAGAAACCGAGGAGCTGGGCCGACTGTCTGTCGCCGCGGACAGCGTAGAAATACAGCGCCAGCGCAACGGACGCCAGAGCGGCGGTCGCTTTCCGATTGCGACGCCGCGTCTCCCTTTCCCTGCGTGGTACTCACATGCAACGTTAGGCCTACTCCGGTATATCCCTTTGCAAGGGGTCAGCAGAACTGACGGCCTCAAAACCTCATAGGAGACCGATATTCGGGATTATAGCTGCCACTGGCACACCATCCACTTACGAACCGCCAGAAGCCTGCGCAATTGGTTCCTCGTAAAAAGCCTCAGCGGGACACACGGCGAGGTTGCGCAGAGATGGACCTCCGCGAAGCTCGTTCGTTGCAGAAAGCATGGGCCGGTTGAACCAGAGGAAGACTCTCAGTGGTCGTCTTCCAAGGATTCAAATCCCGCTCCCGTGTCACACGCTCACGGGAGTCGCGCGGAGATGGAACTCTGCGCAGATAGTTTGCGTGAGAAGCCTAGGCCGGAATTTGAATCCGGGGTCTCGTCCTTACCAAGGACGCGCTTTACCCAAGCACTCTCTGGCCTGTTTTCGGGCAGTTATTGCCGGAGAGTGTTCCACTTCGGCCCTTCTTATGATATTATAGTAACTCTGTTTTTATAAATCGTGGGGTGGGAGCGGTGTATGTCGAACCAAGACCAATCCGTTTCGATAATTTTCGGGGTAATAGCCTCTCTCCGACGGGCGAAAGAAGTTCACGTATCCCGACTGATAGTACAGGCATGAGCAACGAACAGAACCAGAATGAGATTCGCATACCAGCCGACGAAGAGGAAGTAATCGAAATGGCTGGCGCAGAGACAGACGAGGAAAAGAACCTCGCAGTCGCACAGGCTCGTCTAATTGGCGACCTGTGATTTAGGACAGGCTGAACCGGGTTTTGACCGGCTCTATCTGAACGTTCTCATTCCCTTTGACAGCGATTTGCGCGAATCTCGGAAGCGCCCCTGCGAATTGCGCAATCTCGTCTGAATCCAACGTGCCGAGTTCAAATTGAGTGAGTGTAGTATCCGCAACCTGCTCTGTGTGGATATGCTGAACGTCGAAATCAAACGGTTCCGCGAGAACATCGCCGTATTCGCTCTCCCACCATCCTTCTCCCATCCCATGATGTTCCCACCGAACTGTAAGAAGCGCCTTTCCCTCGAACGGACGAAGGACAAGACGCTTCAGACGATACCATCTGGTTTCCTTCTCTCTAACTTCAACGCGGTCTATAGCAACTACAAACGGTTCCTCCACGAACTTTCCTTCCTGAAGTCGGTCTGCCAGAAATCGTTCTTGCTCTCGAACGGTGGTCAAGGAATTAGCCTTACTCCGATACGCGATGTATCCCGACACCAACAAAGTGGCTACAGTAACAGCGTCAATAACAGAAACATCACCGAGAGCAGGAAGCGTCTGCATTGGAATCATTATGTGTAGAACCGATTAGTTTCCATCCCTCTGTTCGATTCCATCCATCTTGCTCCCCGGAATCTCACTGTACGCCTCTTCTATCATCTTCTCACGAGTAATCGTGAGTTCAACAATCACGTTCACCAACTCGAATAGACGAAGGGCAGTCTCGCGGTCGTCAGGACTGTATATTTCCCCTGCGTGAACGTAGTCATTACCGGTCACTCGAACAGCGTCTAACGCTTTCTGAATCCGTTCATCAATCCGCCCTTCCTCAACCAGTTCCCCGATACCGTTGTAGAGACTCTGGTCTTCATTCCCGGTCAGGTCTTGTACCAATTTTTCCATAGCGAGGCGGAGAAGAGCGGCGGAGGCCTTGGGAGAGTCATCGACAATCTGTCTGGCTTCATTGAAGTCCTCACATACCTCGTCCGGCATATCGTCAGTCGGCTTCGGGGCCGAGGACGCTTGTGGGTATATCATTTCCTCATCTACCCATAGGTGGTGATTATCGCACTTCGTGCAACGTGCCACTTGTCCGTCTAAAATCTGACTCCGACCTCCTTGCCGATTCCGGGCCTGAAGGTCTTGCCAGCGCTGGTGAGCGAAAACTCCGCAATGTGGACAGTGAAATGCGTCTTCGTCTGCCTGTGGTGGAACGTAATCGTTCATGTTGTGTGATTGTTGTACAGAGACGAGAAAAACCTCCTGCTACCACGGTGAAAGTGGTCATCACTACCGAACCCATTACTGGTAAACTCCCGTAGTAGCGAATATGACCTTCCGCCTACCTGAAGAGCGTGTCCCCGAAACAGAGCCGTGGCGCGACCGTAAGTTTCTGCGTTGGGCGTACCATGAGCGCGGGCTGTCGCCAAGGACGATTGCCTTCGAGTTGGGCGTAGAGACGGCCCGCGTGACCGTCTACATGGAAAGCCTCGGGATACTCCGACCGTGGCGACACGAGGATACCCTACGTCGCCTGCATGTCGAACAGGGGCTTTCAGCGGACGAGATAGCGGCCCGCGACGAGTTCGACTGTTCCCCGACGACTGTCCGGAAGTATCTCTCTCGATACGGCCTGACCAATGAAGACCCCGACGACGTGACCTATGGCCGATTGGACGAACTCAACTCCGTGTGACCGTGTAGTCTCCTATTCCGCCCTTGGGATTCTTGTCGGTGGCCCCGATTGCTTCGTTCATGTCACTCCTTTCGCCATATGCTCCGTTCTTCAACTGGTTACTGAAATGGGGTCAAGTTCTCGGAGCGCTCGGGTCGATTATTTTGAGCGGTCTACTTGTGTGGCTCTATTACCAGCAGTATGAACTGTTGAAAATAGAACAGATGCCCTCGCTTGAAGTCTCGGATTGGGAGATGAACGGAGACGAGATTACGCTCTACCTTTCAAATTTCGGTGAGGGTTTAGCCAAGAATCTACGTCTTCGTACAACGGTCGAGTTTCCCACGGAAGACGACGTGAACATGGTTTCCGATTCTCGAAGTCGGGATAGCGTCGAGGTGGTCACAGTCGAACACAACATACACCGGTACGAAGAAGGGGAGAAATTGAGAGAACGCGACATTATGGGTACTGAAAGAAAAGTCGAGTTTCGAGGGGAACCACCATTCCCCGACCCGAATGGTCAAGGCTACGGGAATTTTCAGTCGGGAGTTGGTGAGTCACTGCGACATGAAGTCTTTGAGTTCTGTTTTTGGATTGATGTGGTATATGAGACGGAATTTGGCGAAGAGAAGAGTGTACCTGTAACGGTTCCCGGACGCTGGTTTGATATTGAACCGGAAGAAGGGAAGAAACTCTTTCAAACACGGCCTAATGAGATTACCTACGAATACATTTTCAACAAGAGTGCGTTCGCTTCAAGCCGACCAGATGAATGACGTTGGGAACCGAAGTGTTCGGAGCAATGACAGGGCTACTAAAAATATAAGAAAGCCACTGTTGGACGAGTTCACCAGAACGGGATACTTTATGACTGTCAGCGGCCCGTTTTCGCCCCTCACTTCTGCGCTCCCGCCCTCGAAGTCTGCCGCCCGAGTGGGCCATGCTGTCGAAGGCGACCGTCACGACCGGCTACGCGGCCTGTACGAGCCACAATACTGCTTCACGAGTGCATGAAAATCGGTGGGTTCGACCATCGCTGATACGGACTCTCAATCAGAGAGCGTGACCGCTCACACATTTCGACCCCTCTCGAATCACCCCACCCCTGCCCCCGGCTGTCCCGGCCCGCCCGGTGCTGGCGACCCCCGTCCCCCGCCGGGGCCAGTCCCCCCGGTGTCCCACACCCTCACTCGGCCCACCCGGTCTACGGGTACCCACCCTACCCCTGCCTCTCTGCGCTCTTCTGGTTCCTGTATCTGATATGTGCGTGTGTAGCAGGGTGTGATACAGGTGGCGCTGGCCCACCATAGAGACAGCCCCCGTGGCCCGTAGAGTGGTGCTACGACCCTCTCACGCCGTCTAAAACGCTGTTGGAACTCTTTAGAACCGGTTTTCTCCTGTTTCGGGGGTCATTCCGAAATGGGGGATAACCGTAGAGAGAATCGAACTCTCACAGACGATTCGGGGTCTGATTCATCCCCTCACTTGGGATGACACGGGGTACCTCTCTCACAAGCCCTGAAGGGACTCCGACACCTCAATCGGAGAGCCGCTACCGGAGAATAACTTTCGGTAATTTCCGCACCGACTTCTATTAACAGAGTCGAACACACCCTCTAATAACAATTATGAGTAGGGCTGTTCGGGCACTATAATATATTCTGATATGGATATCACTTTGAGTTATTCGGCGTCGTTCCACACATACGCCGCCGCGTCGGGAAGGTCGTCGTACTTGGTCACGAATCCGTTCTCTGCGAGGGCTTTGGCCTTCTTTTGGGCGCTTCGCTCGTTGACCTTCGTCCCATTTTCGATTTCGGTCACTGTTCCACCTTTACCACCTCTGTCCTGAAGGAACTCGGCTACCTCTCGGGTGTCCTCGCTGAACAGAACGAGGTGCGCCGCTTCGCTCGGCACCCATTCGGGAAGCGCCGCCGTGTTCACGTAGACCGTCGTTGGTTCGGTGTCGCGTCCAAACCGAAGCACGTCCTGAAGCGTCTGCCGCTTCATGTGTCGGTGAATCTTGTTGCCGAACTCGCCGTAACTCTTCGCTGTCCCGCGCTTCCCGTTCGACCTGACTGTCTCGCCCGCATACGCACCCCATTTCTTGATGTAGGGGTCGCCGTAGTGCCGAGAGCCGGAGACGAACCCGAGGTGTTTGTCCTTGAATCCTCGGTAACTCAAGACGTTGCTGAAGTTCCGAGAGGTACCAACATAGTCGAATAACTCGCCGCTGTTGTACCCCGGATACACGTTATCAATCGCCTTCTTGCTCGTGATTAAGCCCGGTTTATCGCCTTCTTTTCGGTGTATCCAATGCGCGATTTTGGTGTCTTTCTTTGCGGTGATACGCCCTTTTGCGTCATTCTGGTATGGCTTCAGGTGGTCATTCGTCCGAATGATGGTCTGGTTCAGCACGTCCGAGACGTACTTTCGCTTCGCGCGGTCTTCGAGAACGTCACGGTGCGAAAGGTCGAGTCCGGTCGCTATTCGCCACATCGCGGGCGTCGGAGTCCCGTCTAAACCAAGGAAGCCGTCGGCAATATCGAAATTCGGTGGATTGAGAAGGTACATCGTATCTTCGTCTCGGTCGCGCACGCAGATGGCGTTTGAGTTGATACCCGAGGGGTCGATACCATGCAAGTCAGCCCAATCTGAAACGGGTAGCCGTTCCCACCCATTCCCTAACTCATGCCCGGCCAGTAGCGCGAATGTCAGGGTTGGGGCGAGTGCATGATACTCTTTGTTCGGAGATTTGAGAACGTTGCTGGTGTCCTGATAGAGGCCGTGTTCTCGGAGCCAATTGAGGGCTTCAGCATACCGGTCGTTGTCAGGCTGTGCGTTCAGCACGTCCTGATAACTGTCGTAGCGTAGGGTGACATTCTGAAGGAAGCGGTTAACGACCTGTTCCGGGTTCTCGAACTCGGTTTCAAACTCACTCACCGAGAACTCGTCTTTAACCACGAAGCGCCCCTTCAGGTACTCGTCTCTGTAGGCATGGCTCGGGTCGCCAATTAGAACGTCAGGTGCCGACGGGTCGAAGTCAAGCAGTTCGAGATACCTACAGTCCCCACCACACCGTATATCGTCAAGTCGGTCATGGATTTCACGGCCACCGACGCCGTTATCGTATGCCTTCACGGCTCGACCGTCGTAGTGGTCTTGGTCGCTCTTATCAAACGCAGGACAGTCCTTGTACGGTGTCGGTATGCGCTTGTAAGTGAGTCTGAACTGGTCGCACAACTCTTCAGCGTCTCTCTTCAGGTAGTCTCGGGACGCAAGGTAGAGTAACAACGTTTCTGTCTCACTGGCGGCGTTCAGGGACGAATATGACTTGCCCGAAGCGGGCAGTGCTTCGAGTAGCACATTCCCGTGTCCATTGTAGATTCCTCTGATTGCTTGTTCCACGCGGCGTCGAACGCCGTCCAAAGTGGGGGGCCTATACGGTGGATTCTTACTGATAGCGTTCGTACTTTGCATTGTCGTTCACGTCCACGACAGGGGAACGGGCCAGCCCGCCAAGGTCGCCCTTCCCTCTTCCTCGCAACCGAACGGATAGCGGTGCGTGTCGTGTGGTTGGTTCACCTACTTTCTCGGGACACTAAAAGTGTCGTACAGGCGTACCTCAAGGCTTCACGCGAGCGCATAGGATTTCTCTGATAGGGCTATTGAGAGCGACTACACTTCAGAACGGACTTGATATAGGGGAGCAGTCAATTCAGAATTACATTCTGCACATCGTACTTCCCCGCTATCTGTTTGGATTTTCATTGATAACGAACCGCAGTCACACTCTCTCACTTCTGTCCACTCGCCATCATTGAATGTCTGATTCCGAATTCCAACACTTGCGATAGACTGTCCATTTCTTTTATGGTAGTTGTCACGAACAGACTGGGAAATTCTATTTTGAAGGTCTTGCCTCTGTTCCGTACTAAACTCGTGGTATCTCTCTATACAAACAGAGGCCTCACTCACACCTGACCACCATTTGAGAACAAAATCAACGAGTTCTTCGGTACGGTTTTCGATTGCCTCTCTACCCCATTCAACATCATCAGGGTGCGGAAGTTCTCTCAAGTGCTGTTGGTTTGAATTATCATAGGTCTCTTCCCACTTTTGTCGATAAGGTTTGTTGCTTGCGTGTGGATTATCATCAGGACTAATGAGAGCGAGATTACCCAAGGAATTCACACATTCTTCATGCTCTTCAATGCGTTCTTCCGGTAACTCTCTCGGGTTTTGTGGCCAAATGTGTTCGAGTTGTACCCGTCGACTTCCCATACCAACACCCGTGAACTCACGGAAATCGGCAATTGGCGACTCGCCACTGTTTTGCATTCTCAAATATCTTTCATATTCATACAGCAGGTAAACAATCGAGGTCTCGCCAATTCCGCCCCACCTATCATTACCGTTGACAACATCTGGTTGGCGAAGATAGTCTGCGATAAGATAATCTGGACAGTATCGACCAAGGTCATCCTCAATTTCCTTTACAACGTATTCATAAGCGGCTTCCGCTGTCTCAAAGACTTCTTCCGGGGGAGTATGGCCTTCGCCAAAAATATCCTTTGCAGTCTCACTTCGTCCGACCCATGAGACCGGGTAAGACATTTTTCGCACATGGGCACGCCTCTTATCCGCCCGAGAGTTAGATATTTGATATAATCGAAACGCATGAGTTCGGCACAACTGTATCGTTCTCAAAAACTCTTCACTATGCCCAAACGTCCTGCCTGCACTCATTAGCAAAGACAGATAGTTGGTCTGTTTCCCTATAGCGTTGAAACTTTTTAGTGCAGATACTATTTCTCTTTCAATCTTTGTTGGATTATTGGCTTCCCGAATTATAACGTCTGGATTCGTGATTTTGCGGAATTCTTCCGCCGCTGTTCTCATATCTTGCATATACGCATCAATCCAAACCTTCTGTTCTTCGGGTGGACGGGATTGTGGAATATGAGCCGGAATCCGCTTCACTCGACGGTGTATATCTGTGATTGTACTTGTCTCGAAACTGTATTCGCCGGAGAATAATCGCCAGTGTTCTCGTACAAATCTATCAACAGACTCTTCGCCACCGTTTTGTGAAACTTTCTCAATTACAGCCCCAATCTTTTGGTAAATATCTTCAGCGAGCGACTCGTCATTTTGTCGGTCTGCACAGAAAATCAAGTAACTTTTTATTTTGTCAATAGTTGTCAGGTCTCGCCCTCTATCGTTTAGTACCTCGAAAAAGCGACCTGCTTCGCTTGTCTGTTCGATAGTGTATGTTGTAACTTGAATATTCGAAAATAACACCTCTGACAATCCGGACAAGAATTCAAGGAAATTGTCTTCTTCATCTTCCTTTTCGTCTAACCAATCATGTATGACATCTTTGGCATTAAGAAGATATCCTTGCGAAGGGATACTCGCAGATACACTATCCGTGTCTTCGGTATTAATAATTATCAAGTCGTAGACTTCTTTTGTCTTTTCTTGTGGCCGAATCCGGGCTTCCCCACGGAAATCAATAAATGTCTCTTCATTATCCTCAATGATTTTCACTACTGGTTCATCATCAATCTCTTCATCCTCATACTCTTTCAATCGTTCATTGACACATTGCAATAATATAGTGACAGTAGTAAGTCGTTGCTGGCCGTCGATAACGTTATATTGGCTTAATTTCCGTCGTGAAACCGTCTTTGTCCCAACATTTTGAAGAACAATCGTTCCAAAATAATGGAAACCTTCAAAATCTGCGTTTCTTCTTCTGTCTCTGTGAAGATGTTCAATATCAGAAAGTAAGTCTTGCACCTCTGAAGTAGTCCATGAATATCCACGTTGGTATTTTGGAACAGTAAATAGTCCGTTTTCAAATAAAAGTCCTAAATCCTGTTGTTCCGCATCTGCCATACTAACACCCTAATGACGGACGGTTAAAAACTGTAAGGGTCAACCTAATACTATAGATGTCTCGATAGTCGGTTATTCGTCGTCACCCACGTTCGGGTTCGGCGTCTCGAAGCCGTCCCTGTAGCAAGGCCAGCAGGGCAGGTCTTCGAAGAGCGGGCTACAGTCGCAGTCTTCGGGACGGTCGTCGTCGCGGTCGTCGGCACCGAACTCTTCGAGGGTCACGCCCCCGTCGGTCGCGGCGAACTTCGGCGTCCCTTCGACGTGCTGACCGAGTTGGGCGTCTACCTCGTCGGCGTCAACCCATGCCGGAACCGGACGCTCGCCAGTGGCGAAGGCGACACGGCGGCAATGCTTGCACTCGACTTCCCGGTATTGGTGGTCAAGACACGTACAGCGTCCCTCACGGGCGTCAACGCGGTACTCTCCGTTCTCGTTCTGTCCGACGACAGTGTAAATGTCGCCGCCTTCAGGGAGAACGGCCATGTACTCGGTGAGCGCCCGCACGTCGCGCTCTTCGAGGTCGTTACTCTCATGCCTCTCGGCGGTCGTAGTATGCATTGGTCTTCACTCCCGAAGACCCACTGCCTGCCTGTCTTCAGCAGGCGGGCTTTTACCGAAATTGCCCCACAGAGACAGTGCGTCTACTATATACTACGTTCTATAATCTTATTATTCTTGGGTATTAATAAGTAACTCAAGATTACTTTGATGAATTAGAGCGCACTCACACAGCCCTACAGAGCCGCAGAGCGCACGTCAGAAACGACGCCCCAATCTACTCGGTTGGACGACGAGCGTCGTGAGCGTAGTCACAGGCTGGTCTACGGCTCCGCTGGTGACACAGGTGTTCCCGAACGGTGGGGTAGAGAACTCAAGACTGCCGTTCATGGCCGAATAGGGGACGAGTCTCTGGCCAGCGCTACTCTTCGCCGTCGGGTTCGAGTTCATTGAGATTTAGTTCGCCAGCGAGGTACGCTTCTCCCTCGTCGGTAAGAACGAACACCGCGTTTCCGTAGTCAGCAATAAGGGACTTCTCGACCAGCACGTCGCACCGCTTGTGAAGGTAAGAGCGAGAGAAGTGGATATTCGGGTGGTTCGCCATTTTCGTCGGCGTTCCACTCTTATGCTCTTGTAGATACTCCAAAATTCGCTCGTCTGCGAGGGTAGTCCACTCCGCCGAGAGACGCATTAATCCGAGAATAGTGGAGTCAGGCGTTAGCACCCACGAATAGTGAACTGAAGAACTCAAAGTGACTATGAGAACGATATAAGTAGTTGCCGCTTAATTGCCATAATGAAATGGAATTGAACCGACGGCGATACCTTACGACTCTCGGAACCACTGCCAGTGCTATCGCTCTCGCCGGGTGTAGCGGAGACGACGGTGGCGATTTCGAGGAAGGCAGTGGCGGCGACAATGGAAACAACAACGACGGGAACAGTGGCGGCGACACCACCAGTGGTGGCAGTGGCGGCGACGGTTCCTCGAACGACATAGAACTGCTTTCGCACGAGATGGTGCGCGAAGACGAAGGTGGCCCCGCTGAAAGCGTGAAGGTAGAAGGTGAAGCCGAGAACGTCAGCGGTGGCGAACTCTCGTATGCCGAGGTCGAAGTGAAGTTTTACGAGGGCGACACGCTGGCCGAGTCGTTCTTGGACAACATCAACGGCTGGTCGGCAGGCGAGACGTGGGGCTTCGAGGTGCAGTATCCGGGTATCGGTGAGGACGCCGCCGCAATCACTGACTACGAAATCAGAGCCGGAACGTCGTTATAGACGCTCGTCCTTTTCCGGTCAGGCAAGCCGACGTGACCGATAGTGATTAACCAACAGCACGCTCGAAAACACCGGCTACGTTGGTCAATCGACTCGGCAATATCACACCCGGAATGGTCGGAATGTCTGCACTATGGATTTGTAGCCAGTCGTTCTGCTTCAACTTCTGTCCCCTCTTCGAGTAGTTCCGACATGGAATGGTGGGTGATTTTGTCGAGTAGGACGCTCACCGATTCAATCGCGTCTCGTGCTTCTGGTCGAAGTCGGTAGTGAGTCTTGCCGTCGATGTTCTCCCGTTCAAAGAACGCACTCGTACCCGGTTCTCCTGTGATTTCAGGTGTCGCATTGACCCTCTTTCCAAAAGCACCGACGACGCCCCTGAACTGGTCTGTCTCACCCCATCGAATCTGGTCGGTGAGTTCACTACTTGCCACCCATTCGTCTCTGTCGCGTTCGTAGAGATATTTCAGCAGAGTGATTTGGCCGCGTGGAATCGACTTCCGCCGAAGTACCTGTTCGAGGGCGTGAGAGTTCATCTATGGTTGACGTTCGCACACCACTCGTTAAAATATTGGTGACGACAAGCTATGATTCGACTCTTCCAAGAGGATTGTGCCACGCTGTCCCGGAGATTCCGGAACCGAGTGCGAACAGGCGAGATAAAACGTTCAGGTAGGAAATCCCGCCTACCAGATTTGCTCTACGGCGCTGTTCCGAGTTTCTGCGTCCGAGTGTAGGTATTTCATCGTCGTGTTCAGGCTCTTGTGTCGCAGTTGCTCTTTCGCGTGGTGTGGGCCGACATGGTTCGCCCAATACGTCGCCACACCGTGCCGGATAGAGTACCACGAGACTTCCCTATGCTCGGGTATCGGAACATCACCGCTCTCGATTACCCGGTGAAGGAGTGCGTTACACGACTTGGAACTGTACGGCGACGATTTCTGCGTTAGCCACAACTCGTCTCTGTCGTCGTACTTGTCCATCGACGCCCGTTCATCGAGCCACCGTTTCAGGGCCTTGGTTGTCCGACCCTTGATGGCACAGTTCCAATGCGCCTCGTTCTTCGTGGCCTCGTCTTTCGGGATGTTCAGTTCGTTGTCTTCGAGATTGACCCACGACACCTTCGCCCGTCCAACCTCGATAGGGCGTAGTCCGGTGTCGAGCGTGACCGCTATCATGGACGGATACTTCCACGAGTTCGCTTCTTTGAACTCCGCCGGGCCGACCTTCTCCTTCGGGATTCCAAGCCGCTGTGCAACGAAGGACTTCAGTTGACTACGTTCGTCGGGCGAGACGGAGTGGTAACTTTTCACCGACGAGTGTTCGAGCGCGGCCTGATACAGCGGCTCGAACGTACTCCGTCGAAGGTAGTCCCGTTCATCACCGTTGGATTGCGAGAGTTCCACGTCGAGTTCCCATTCGTAGTCCGTTCCTCGGACGTGGTTGCTGAAGCGGAAGTATCGCTTAATGTCCTTGGCGTGGTGGAGGACGGTCGAATCAATCATCCCATCCGACTGGTCGAGGACGCGAACGAACTTGTCCGCATGGTCGGGCGTGAACTGTGTGGTGTACTGGTTCTCATACCGCCACAGCCACCGGAAGGCAGTTTCGAGTTTGTAATGGGTGGATTCGAGCGTCGAACGTGCAAGACCCTCGTGCTTCTCGGGGTTCTTTCCGTAGTTGGCGAGCCATGACAGCAGTTCGTGCTTGAAGTCCCGATAGTCGTCTACCATGTTCAGCCCGAACTCTTGCAGGTCGCGCTTCGAGCGTTCGCTGACCAACGGGTACTCGAACTCGTAGTCCTCGGGCGCGGGTGGTATCTCCGCCGATACGGTGTCTCCGCTACCGAGGTTGTCGAGTGGGTCAGTCCGGTTCATCGGGAAGGTTCACCTCCCGAATCGCAAGACAGCGCAATGTCTGACGTTATGGTGTCCTGACAGCTATACGAATCGCAAGACGGCGCGGGGGCGCTCGTGTAGTGAGACGTAACGTTCTTGAGTTCCATTTGTTCTCTCCCAAGAAGGGCGTAAAATGGTGGGAGAGGCGCTGAAACACGCGGAAGCCTAGGCCGGAATTTGAATCCGGGGTCTCGTCCTTACCAAGGACGCGCTTTACCGCTAAGCTACCCAGGCACGCAACAGTGTGTATCCGGCAATTGTCTAAAGTCGTTTCGATTCGAGACCGGTGTGTCGATTAGTATCAGTGGTCGGCGGCGGCCTCGGTCCCGTCGCCGGATGGCTGTTCGGCTCCCGCGCGGGCCCGAAGGGCGTCAGCGACCTCCTCACCGAGCAACTCGGTGTTCTGCGGGAGGCCGTCAGCGGCCAGTTCGGTCGCGTACTCACGGAGTGTCGGGGTGGGCCGGATGCCAGCGGCGGTGACGCCGGCGACCACGGCGAGTTCCAGAATGTCCGTTTCAAGCGCAGTGTCGAGGCTTTCGTCGTCGGTCGTCTGACGGACGGTCTGGTCGTGGCCGAACGAACGGACGACAGAGACGGCAGCATCGGCGGCTTCGGTTCTGGCGAGCAGGTAGAAGCCACGCGAGACAAGGATGTCCGCGATGAGAATATCCAAGTCAGCCGTATCGCGGTTGCCGTTGACCCAGGGGTCGTCGTAGGCCAGTTGGCGAGTAAGCGAGAGCCCCTCGTAGATAAGCTGGACGCCGGCGGCTCTGTCGGCGACGCCGTCAGCCAGGTCAACCGGTGGGTCGCTGGTTGCGCCCGCGCTAACGAGCGTCAGGACGCCGGGCGCCAGCGACGCGTCGTCAAGGCGAGCGTCGATCCGCTCGTGAAGCCGGTCAGGCTCGACATCGTCGACTGCCGCCAACGCCGCTCGGCGAACTGCCGCCACTTCCTCCATTATGAGGGTCTAGCGACGGGAAGGGCAAAGACCTTTGGAAACCGCAGAGTCACAGCAGCCATGGTACAGACCACGAACGGCGATGGTATCCGGACCCTGACGCTTGACCGGCCCGACCAGCGCAATGCGCTCACCAGTGCGGCGCTACGTGACCTCGAAGCAGCCGTCGAGTCAGCGACCGAACCAGTGCTGTATCTCCATGGCGCTGGCGAGGCGTTCTGTGCCGGCGCGGATCTAGACGAGGTCAAGGCCCTCGATGCAGAGAGCGCCGAAGCGTTCGCGGCGCTGGGCCAGCGCGTCGCTCACGCACTGGAATCCTACGACGGGGCTGTTGTTGCCGGTATCGACGGCGCAGCACGGGGCGGCGGCGTCGAACTGGCGCTGGCCTGTGATATCCGTGTCGCAACGCCCGACGCGACGCTGGCGGAAACAGGGGTCAAGCTCGGCCTGTTCGGCGCGTGGGGCGGGACGGCGCGGCTCCCCGACATCGTCGGGACCGGCGACGCGCTCGACATCGCACTCTCCGGCCGAACGCTTGACGCCGAGACGGCGCTGCAGATGGGGCTGGTCTCACGGGTGACTGCGGAGCCTCGGGCTGTCGCTGAAGAGATAGCAGCCGTCGACGCGGACGCGCTTCGAGTGCTGAAAGCACGGATGCGAGACGATGCAGACAGGGAAACACAGGAGCGCCGCGAGCAGCAGGCCTTCGCCGACCTCAACGCGAAGACTGAGTAGGAAAGGGTACAAGACGACGCCTCGCATACGGACCGCCAATGGTCGACTGTGAGTACTGCGGGGAATCGTTCGACGGCGACGACGCCTACCTTGACCATCTCGCCGACGCCCACGACGGCGAACTGGGCGCGATTGATCGACGGCGCGTCGAAGATCATACCGGTGGCGAAGAGGGGAACGCCCTCCCGGTCGGGCCGATTGTTATCGGCGTCGTCGTCGTGCTCGCTATTGGGCTCACAGTGTACGTGACTCAGTTGAGCGGTGGCGACGGCGGCAGCGGAAGTGACGCGGACCTGGTCGGGACAACAGGTGCACAGCCGCTCTCCGCGGTCGAGGCCACCGGGGTCGAAGCGTCGTCACTGGACGAGACCGGCGACAGTGACCGACTGTCCAGTGTGGAACAGTTCCCGGACCGGGGGAACAACCATGTCGAAGAAGGCAGTGCTATCGACTACCAGCGAGTCCCGCCACTCTCCGGGACACACTATGCGTCAACGGTGAGTGCAGGCTTCTACGAAGCGACGCCGCTGCTCGGTTCACTCGTCCATACGCTGGAACACGGCGCGGTCATCGTCTACTACGACCCCGACGAGATTTCCCCCGAAGCCAGACAGAGCCTCCGGGAGTTTTCCAGTGTTCATACCGGCACCTGGCGGAGCGTCGTCGCCGTTCCGAACCCCAACGACGACCCGCGGGCGACCTATGTTGTGACGGCGTGGCGGCACGAGCTAACGATGGACAGCTACGACGCCGAAACGGTCCACGCGTTCCTCTCGGAGTATCTGGGTCGCGGCCCGGAGAACCCGGTTCGATAGCGACTGAAACGAAAACAGACTCAGTACAGCGGGTCCGGACCCGGCGGCATCGCTCGCTTATGGGCGCTCGATTCGTACATCTCACGGACAGTCTCGACGACATCGAGCGGGACGCCGAGCTGGTCGGCTGTCCCGGCTGCCGGAACACCGCCGTCGATGTGCAGGGCGAGAATGGAGTCGAGCGTGTCGTAGTCCATCCCCATCTCGTCGGCGTCGGTCTGGCCGGCCCACATCTCGGCGCTGGCGGTCTTTTCGGCGAGGTCGTCGGGGACGCCGACGTGTTTCGCCAGCTGTCGGACCTGTTGCTTGTACAGCGCCGCGATGGGGTGGCAGTCGACCGCACCGTCGCCGTACTTCGTGTAGTAGCCGACCAGTGCCTCGCTGCGGTTTCCGGTCCCAAGGACCAGCGCCTGTTCGTGGTTGCCGACGAGATAGTTTAGCACCGCCCGACAGCGAACACGGAGATTGCCGACGGCGAGCTGGTCGCCCTCGGCGTCGGGGTATGCATCGAGGAACGTGTCGACCAGCGGATTGATCTCGATAACGTCGTACTCGATGCCGAGCAGGTCGTTAGCCACCCGCTCGGCGTCGCTCATGTTGTCAGCCCGGTTGACCTCGCTGGGCATTACGAGCCCGTGAACGGCGTCACGGCCAAGCGCTTCGACGGCCAGATGCGAGACGAGCGTGCTGTCGATGCCGCCCGAGAGCCCCATCACCACGGTGTCGACACCGGCGGCGTCGACCTGTGCCTCGATGAACGAGGTGATATGGTCGCGGTGCGCCTCCAACTCAGCCTCGGAGAACGTCAGGTTCAGCGGCTCATCGGCACGGACAATGGATTCGGCCGTTGCCATGTCTTCTAGTTGGACGGACGGAACTAATACCCATCTATCGACCTGATATTTTCGGACACGCGTCCAGTCAAAACGCTACGTTCAAGTGCAGTCGCTGTTGACAGTTCGGTACGGGGTTCGCAGGTCCGACCGACCTGCAGTCTACCACAGCGCGCCGGTGGGGAACGGTTCCGCAGGAACCGCGAGCCTCGGCGCGACTGCAACGAGCGCCGGTGGTCCAGTGGTAGGACATTGCCTTCCCAAGGCAATAGCCCGGGTTCAATTCCCGGCCGGCGCATTTTGTTGCGAGTAATTCGCGAGCAGTAAATGCAGTAGCCGGGAATTGCACCCTATCAGTCGCAGCCCGGAAAGCGAACGCAGTGAGCGACCCGGAACGTCTGAGTCTGGTTCAATTCCCGGCCGGCGCACTCCCTTCTGTCGTTTACCGCTATGAGCGACACAACCCGCGGACCGCGGGATACTTGTCGGGGCCGGGCATACCCAGAGCCAACAGATGGACGCGCCGCTGTGGACGGAGACACACGCCCCGGAGTTGTCGGATATCCGCCAGCCGAAGGCCCGCGAGCACCTGCAGGGAGCCATCGAGGAGCCGATGAATCTTCTGGTCCACGGGCCGAAGGGAAGCGGGAAGACGGCCGCTGTCCGGGCCTTTGCCCGGGAGGTCCACGAGAATCCCGACGCGGACTTTACCGAACTCAACATGGCCGACGTGTTCGGCATGACAAAAAAAGAGGTCTCGAACGACCCGCGGTTCGCGTCGTTCATCGACAGCAAGCGACGGCGCGAGTCCTCGAAGGCCGACCTCATCAACCACGTGCTCAAGGAGTCCGCCAGCTACTCGCCGGTGTCGGGCAGCTACAAGACCATTCTGCTGGACAACGCCGAGGGGATGCGCGAAGACTTCCAGCAGGCGCTACGTCGGGTGATGGAGCAGTACTACGAAGCGACGCAGTTCGTCATCGCGACGCGTCAGCCCTCGGCTGTTATCCCGCCGATTCGCTCGCGGTGTTTCCCGGTCGTGATGCGCGAGCCGACCCACGAGGAGACGGCGTCCGTCCTGGAAGATATCGTCACTGCGGAGGGTGTCGACCACGACGACGACGGCATCGAGTACGTCGCCGGGTACGCCGAAGGCGACCTCCGGACGGCAGTGCTGGCCGCCCAGACGACCGCCGAAGCCGAGGGCGAGGTGACGATGGACGCCGCCTTCGAGACGTTGAACGCCGTCGAAGCCGACGACCAGGTCGAGCAGATGGTCGACGCGGCCGAAGACGGGCGTTTTACCGACGCCCGGTCGACACTCGATGACCTGCTCGTCGACGAGGGGTACGGCGCGTCCGATATCCTCGATGACGTGCTAGAAGTGGCCCGGTCGCGCTACTCCGGAGACCGACTGGCCGAGATTCACACGATGGCCGGCGAGACGGATATGGCGCTCGTCGACGCGGCGAACGAGCGAATCCATCTCTCGCACCTCCTCGCACAGCTGGGCGAGCGGTAAGGGACGGCGTCCAGCCGATATCGCTCTGGAAGTGCTGTACCGGACACAGCTAGCCGCTGCAGCACGTTCCCGTCTCATCACCGAACCGCGGGACAGCGCGGTGACACGGAATCGCGGACGGAGACGGCGTCAACCGCTTCGAAATCCTTTTACGCGCTTCGGCGGGTAGATACGGACAACGAACCATGGATATCGACATCATCGAAGAAGACGAGAATCCCATGTTGCACCGCACGGACGTCCGGTTCGAGGTCGTCCACGACGAAGCCACCCCATCCCGTCTCTCTGTCCGCGACTCTCTTGCGGCCACGCTGAACAAGGACGCCGAGGAAGTCGTCATCCACAAGCTCGACACCAAGTTCGGCATGCGGAAGACGGTCGGCTACGCGAAGGTCTACGACAACCCCGAGTACGCCCGTGACGTCGAGCAGGACCACATGCTCGAACGCAACAAGATCGTCGCCGACGGCGAAGAGGAAGCGGAGGAAGCATAGATGCCACACAACGAGTACTACAACGACGACGGCGAACTCGACCGCGAGACCTGCCCCCGGTGCGGTGACACCGTCCTCGCCGAGCACGAGGACCGCCAGCACTGCGGTAAGTGCGGCTACACCGAGTGGAAGTAAGGCCGCCCGATGCGTATTCTGGGTATCGAAGGTACTGCCTGGGCAGCCAGTGCTTCGGTGTTTGAGACGCCGGACCCGGCGCAGGTAACCGACGACGACCATGTTTTCATCGAAACTGACGCGTACGCGCCAGACAGCGGCGGCATTCACCCGCGCGAGGCCGCCGAGCATATGGGCGAGGCCATTCCGGCCGTCGTCGAGACGGCCATCGAGCACGCACATGGGCGAGCCGGCAGGGACGGAGACGACAGCGCACCGATCGACGCCGTCGCCTTCGCCCGCGGTCCGGGGCTGGGACCCTGCCTGCGAATCGTCGCCACGGCTGCCCGGGCGGTCGCCCAGCGGTTCGACGTGCCGCTGGTCGGCGTGAACCACATGGTCGCCCACCTCGAAGTGGGCCGCCACCGCTCGGGCTTCGATTCGCCGGTGTGCCTGAACGCCTCCGGCGCGAACGCCCACATTCTGGGCTACCGGAACGGCCGGTACCGCGTGCTGGGCGAGACGATGGACACCGGCGTTGGCAACGCCATCGACAAGTTCACGCGCCACATCGGCTGGTCCCATCCCGGCGGGCCGAAGGTCGAACAGCACGCTCGGGACGGCGAGTACCACGAACTGCCCTACGTCGTCAAGGGGATGGACTTCTCCTTCTCGGGTATCATGAGCGCCGCCAAGCAGGCTGTTGACGACGGCGTCCCAGTGGACGATGTCTGTCGCGGGATGGAGGAAACCATCTTCGCGATGCTGACGGAAGTCTCCGAGCGGGCGCTGTCGCTGACCGGGGCCGACGAACTGGTGCTTGGCGGTGGCGTCGGCCAGAACGACCGCCTCCAGCGGATGCTCGGTGAGATGTGTGAGCAACGCAAGGCAGAATTCTACGCTCCGGAAAACCGCTTCCTGCGGGACAACGCCGGGATGATAGCGATGCTCGGCGCGAAGATGTACGCGGCTGGCGACACCATCGCCATCGAGGACTCCCGCATCGATTCGAACTTCCGGCCCGACGAAGTGGCCGTCACCTGGCGGGGACCCGAGGAGTCGGTGGACAGCTACCGGACGAGAGGCGACGAAGTTCAGGGCGCAGAGGCGACCGTCCGCTTCGATGGGGACCAGGTGATCAAGGAGCGCGTGCCGCGGAGCTACCGCCACCCGACGCTGGACGAGCGTCTCAGGACTGAGCGGACCCGGCAGGAAGCCCGGCTCACCAGCGAGGCGCGCCGCAACGGCGTCCCGACGCCGCTGGTCCGAGATGTCGACCCACAGGAGTCGCGCATTGTCTTCCAGCGCGTGGGCGACACAGACCTCCGCGAGGGGCTGTCCGAGGGGCGGGTCGCGGACGTTGGCCGCTGGCTCGCTCGCATCCACGACGCCGGCTTCGTGCACGGCGACCCGACGACCCGGAACGTCCGGGTGGGTGGGCGTGGCGAGCAGGCGGACCGGACCACCCTCATCGACTTCGGCCTCGGGTACTACACGCAGGAGGCCGAGGACCACGCGATGGACCTCCACGTCCTCGCACAGTCGCTGGCCGGCACTGCCGACGACCCCGAACGGCTGCTGTTGGCCGCCGAAGACGCCTACCGGACCGAGAGCGACCACGCCGACGCGGTGTTCGCCAGCCTCGACGACATCGAGGGTCGGGGCCGGTATCAGTAGGGCTGTGCGGTGGCGGGGGCAGTAGACACCCAGGGGAGGTAAGCATACCGCGGCCGAAGGCCGCGGTTTCACGCGAATCGCTCCGCGATTCGTGCCTTTTTCGCCCACGTTTTTGCAAGCGGGGGTGCCCGCAGGCCGCACCGCGGCCGAGGACACCCCTCGCAGCAAAAAGGTGGTGGACAAATGGTTTAACCTCGGCCCGAATAGAACGCAGTATGGCAGAAAAACCCCAGTCGGGAACGTTGTTCGGCGTGCCGTACAACTTTGAACGACCGAGTCTTAAGCGGTTGGTGTCGTCCTATTGGAAGCCAGGCGATGATATGCTGGTGGAGAAGCCGTTCGGGATCGGTTACACCCTGAACCTAGCGAACTGGCGCTCGTGGGTCGTGCTGGCGGTCGCCGGCGTGATGCTGTATCTCGAACGCGGCGGCAGCAGCGAGGAGTTCGAGTCCGAGAGTGAGGACGAACCGGTCGAAGTCGTCGTCGACTGAGACGGGGTGTAGCGAGGGACCGGTACGTGCCTGGCACGGCCGGAAATAATCTACAGCAGTCCGCCTGCGCGGAGTTTCGACGGCTCTTTTATCGCCGGTCGCTGTGTGCCGGTATGCTCAATTTTGTCACAACCAATCCCGGGAAAGTCCGGGAGGCGACCGAGTATCTCGGCGACGACGTCCAGCAGTTCGACTTCGACTACCCGGAGGTGCAAGCCGACGACCTGCGAACGGTCGCGGCCGAGGGAGCGCGAGCAGCCTACCGCGCGGCTGACGGGCCGGTCATCGTCGACGATGCGGGGCTGTTCATCGACGCCTTCGATGGGTTCCCCGGCCCGTACTCCTCGTACGTCGAGGATACTGTCGGCGTGGAACGCGTCTGGCGCATGACCGAACCGGAGGACGACCGCGGTGCAGCGTTCAAAACGGTCATCGCCTACTGTGACGGCGAGGGCTTCGAAGCGACGCCGGACCCGGACGGTATCGACCGCGAGGACCGGCGTGGACAGGACCTGTCGGCTGACGACCGCGGCACGGCGACGACGGACGAGCAGGTCCACGACGGAAGCGCGGCCCAGAGCAGCGAGACAGTCCCGGTCAAACTGTTCGAGGGGCGCGTGAACGGCGAAATCGTCGCCCCGCGCGGCGAGGGCGGGTTCGGCTTCGACCCCATCTTCGAGCACGACGGAACGACGTTCGCGGAGATGAGCACCGAGCAGAAGAACGCGATCTCCCACCGCGGCCGGGCGTTAGCGAAGTTCGCGGAGTGGTACGGTGAGCGGTAGCGAACCGTCCGTCGAGGGATGGGACCCATCCCTCGGAAGTTCCAGCGGCGAGGGACCGACGGCGCTGGAACCCGAAGCGACAACGGTCGCGGAGTGGTACGGTGAGCGGTAGCGACGTACCGGTCGTCGGGACCGGCGGCACCGCCTTGATAACCGGTGCGTCGGCGGGCATCGGTAGAGCGCTGGCACAGGAGTTCGCCGCACGCGGGCACGACGTGGTGCTGGTCGCCCGAAGCAAGGGGAAACTGGAGCGGCTGGCCGAGGACCTCGAAACGAGAGGAGTCACGGCGACCTCTGTCGTGATGGACCTCGACCGCCCGGCGGCCGCTGAAGAGCTGTACGAGGAGGTGCAGGACTGCGGTCTGGACATCGACGTGCTCGTCAACAACGTCGGGGTGGGGACCTACGGCCCGTTCGCCGAAAGCGACCTCGACGCGGAGCGAACGCAGTTGCGCCTGAACGTCATGCTCCCGGTCGAACTGACCCGGCTGTTCATTGACGAGTTCGACGATGGCGGCGCGGTTATCAACATGGGTTCAGTCGCCGGGTTCCAGCCGGGGCCGAACCTCGCTGGCTACTACGCGAGCAAAGCGTACATCAACAGCTTCAGCGAAGCACTGGCCGAGGAATTACGGAAGACATCGGTCGACGTGACGGTGGTCTGTCCCGGCCCGGTCGACACGGAGTTTCAGGAACGAGCGGGAATGACGGACTCGGCGGTCGGGTCGGTCGCCACGAACACGCCCGATGCGGTCGCATCAGCGGCCTACGAGGGGGCCGCCGCTGGCGAGACTATCGTTATCCCGCGCCGGTCGATGCGGCTTATCGACCGATTGGTGAGGGTGACACCGCGCTGGGCCGTCCGGCGCGTTGCAGCGCTGGTCAATCAGGACCGGTAGAGAATCAGTTCCGAGACTGTCATTGGCTTCGCCGCTCATATTCACTCATGTCGATTTTCATTGACTGATTCCTTTTCAATATCCGAGAATTGGACTCGAACCTTATTAAACACTGTAAGAAAAAGGTGCGTATGCTCACAGACCCTATCAGAAAATACAAAGCGGTGATACGTGGATCGCTTGATGTTTTTGGCGTCTCCGGTTCGGTCGAACGGAAGGTGCTCGCAGCCGTCGGTCTGCAGTTTGGCGCTTCGGTCGCGCTGGCAGTTGTCTCGCTTGTTGCCACCGGGACGGTCCGGTTCGTCGTCACTGGCGTGTTGCTCGCTGGCGCTATTGTCGCGTTCGCCAACACGGTGTTCATCACCCGCGAAGACTTCGTCGAACCCGTCACAGCGATGGCCGCGGGTGCGGACCACATCGCGTCCGGCGAACTCGATGTCGAACTGCCCGAGAGCGAGCGCGACGACGAGGTTGCCGAACTGCTCTCGTCGTTTCGGTCGATGCAGTCCTATCTGCTGACAGTGTCTCGGCAGGCCGACGCGCTCTCTCGGCAGGAGTTCGACGCCGATGTTCTCGATGAGGACGTGCCTGGGACGTTCGGACAGTCACTGGAGCAGATGGCCGCCAGTATGGACGAGTACACCACCGAACTCCAGACGATGACCAGCGACCTCGAACGGCGCTCGCAGGCACTCAACGACCTTGTTGTCGCCTTCGGTGACGCTGCCGAACAGGCGAAAGACGGGGACCTGACAGCCACTATCGACGAGGAGTTCGCGGCCGACGACGAGCAGTTTGACGCCGTCGTCGAGAACTACAACGACCTCGTGACGACGCTGGGAGAGACGGTCGCAACCGTCGCCGCGTTCGCAGAGGACGTCGACGAGACGAGCGACCACGTCACCCGGAGCGTCACGGAGATCGATGACGCGAGTGACGAGATCTCCCGGTCGATTCAGGAGATTTCGGCTGGAGCCAGCCAGCAGGCGTCGCGCCACGACGACGTCGCGTCCGAGATGAACACGCTATCTGCCACCGTCGAAGAGATCGCCGCGACCGCCGAAAACGCGGCCGACACCGCCGAGAAGGCGACACGGCGAGGCCGAGAGGGGCGTGCGGACGCCGAGCAGGCGATCGACGAACTCGACGAGATGGAGGCTCGTATCGACGACATCGCCGTTGCGGTCGAGAGTCTGGTCGACCAGATCAGCGAAATCGACGACATCGTGGAGGTCATCACGGACATCGCCGAGCAGACCAACATGCTCGCACTGAATGCCTCGATCGAGGCGGCCCGTGCGGACGGAAGCGGCGACGGATTCGCTGTCGTTGCCGACGAGGTGAAGACACTCGCAGAGGAGACCCACGATGCCGCGACGGATGTGTCGGACCGCATCGAAGCGGTCCAGCACGAGGCCAGCGAAACCGTCAGCAACGTGGAAGCGACAAACCAGCAGGTGACAGACAGTGCCGCGACTATCGAGTCTGCGCTCCGAGACTTCGAGGATATCGTCGACGTGCTCGGCGAAGTCAACGCCTCGATTCAGGAGATATCGGGTGCCACCGCCGAGCAGGCAGAGACCACGCAGGAGGTCGTCGATATGGTCGACGAGGTCGCGGCGGTGAGCGAACAGACCAACGAGGAGTCCGAGGCTGTCGCCGCTGCCACCGAGGAGCAAACAGCGACGATTACCGAAGTGACCACCGAAGTACAGGAGATGGCGGCCCAGACCGATGACCTGCGTGAGGTGCTTGCGGCGTTCGATATCGCCGAGGGCGCTGGACCATCGAGGACAGTCTCGACAGCCACGGTAACGACGGCTGACGACTAAGCAGGGCTACTCGCTACGCGCGTGGATCCCGGTCTGGACCGGGATACTCGCCGTTCTCGACAACGGGGTACAGTGATTCTGGGTCGAACAGGCGAGCGAAAGCGTCCGGCGGTCTGACACTTAGCGACATATGACGGTTGAGCGACGCGCTAGTCTGTGCGCTACGCAGGTCGTCCGCATAGGAAAGCAAGTGCTGTGCGCCGCCCCGGTAGGCCGAGGCCAGCGCGGGATGGTCACCGGCAGGGTGATCTACGATGTCACAGTCGGGCTCAATTCGCGCCCGCCAGTCAGCCGCCAGGGTGTCGTTGGCGAGGTCGGCGATGACGGCGCTAGCATCGTCTAACAGGTGGTCACTCGCAACAAGCGTGACCCATGAGTGCCGACGGATATGGTCGATGGCAGCACGTGCATCGCTGTCTGGTCCACACAGCAGATCGGCGGCGAGGACATCGGCATCAGCGACGACACGCGCCGGCGACGGCTCACGCATCGCTGTCGTCCTCCACCCGATGTTCGTCGAGCGCTGCACAGACAGCGTCGACCGTAGTCTGGTGGTCCGCCGCACGTTCAAACAGCGTCGCCCAGGTCATAGCAGGAGGCAGTGGCTGAACGGGCAAAAAGCCGTGCCGTCTGTCATCCGTCTGTCGCCTGTCTGACGGGCATTTATGCCTACCGGTAGCATTCCACCCGGTACGGGCGCGCTTCCACGGCCCCAGTGGATGTCGGTGACACTGCGTGCCATCCTATCCTCCCCAGGCGCGCCCGGACACCGCGATCCTCCCTTTCATATTCTACTCTCCCCGGCTTTCGTCGAAGACAGCTGGTATCGTCAGTCTGAGAGAAACTGCGACAGAGCGGGCCCGACTTCCAGAGTCTCAGGCGGACGCGTCGCCCCGGAGCGTCGCTCGAATGTCGTCCAGCCCGCCGGGATCAGCCATGATCGCGACACTGTCGCCGGGTTCGATTTTAGTCTGTGGGAGCGGAATCGTCATCGGTTCGTGGTCCGTCCCGTGTGCGTAGATGTGAGCATCGCCGGGAAGGTCCACCTCGACGACCCGCTTTCCGACGAACGGCGAGTCGTCGGGAATGCGGATACTCGCGACCGAAAGCTGTTCGGTCAGGTCGGCGAGGACGTTGAAGTCACCGCCCAGTAGTGCCGTCTTCGCACCAGCCGCGCCCAGTCGCTCGGGGTAGATTATCTCATCCACGTCAGCGGCGTACTTCTCGTAGATCTCCTCGCGGTAGTCGGCGTCGATCCGCAGGACCGTCCGACAGCCGAACTCTTTGCCGATCATGCAGGCAGTGAAGTTCGTGTTCAGGTCGCCCGTGAGACCGCCGATAGCGTCCGCACTTTCGATACCGGCATCGACGAGGACGCTTTCCTCGTTGCCGTCACCCTGGATCGTCTCGAACCCGGTTTCCGTGGCCCGTTCGACCTTCACAGGGTCGTTGTCGACGATAACGACTTCGTGCCCCTCGCTCTGTAGAATCCGTGCGGTCCGGATGCCGACGCGGCCATAGCCAACGATAACGAACTTCATGGACTACGGTACGACGGCCACCATTAAAAATGTGAACGGGTGACAGGGTGGCGCGGGTTAGCCTTCTGTCGTCGCGTTTTCTTCGGTCGCGTTGTCCGTTTCGTCAGTCTCGTTTTCGGTCGGCTCTTCGGTTTCGTCCGCTGGTGGTTCGTCAGTCTCGTCCGCTGGCGGCTCCTCTGTTTCGTCCGCTGGTGGTTCGTCAGTCTCGTTCGCTGGCGGTTCTTCAGTCTCGTTCACTGGCGGCTCTTCGGTCTCGTTCGCTGGTGGTTCTTCAGTCTCGTTCGCGGGTGGCTCCTCAGTTTCGTTCGCCGGCGGTTCTTCGGTCTCGTTTTCGGTCGGCTCCTCGGTCTCGTCCGCTGGCGGCTCCTCGGTCTCGTTTTCGGTCGGCTCTTCAGGCGCGTCGATAGCAGACTCGATGGTGATCTCGGCGAACGCACCGTCGTCGCGCGTGAAGACGCTGTGGGTGTACGTATCCGGCTCGATATCAGTCGTGTCGACGGTGAACGTCACGTCAGTAGATTCGTTCGCGTCGAGGGTCACGGACTCGGAGGCGAGCGGCTGGCCGCCAAGTCGGAACTCGACGGTTTGTGTCGTGTTGAAGTCGTTTGGGTTGGCAACGGTTGCGTCAGCGGTGACGTTATCGCCGGCGGTGGCGTTTGTCGGCGCGTCAAGTGTCTCCAGCGTAAACGAGTCGGAGACGGTAACAGGGGCGACCTGCCCGTCGTCGCTGGTGAAGACACCGTGGCGGTAGTCACCGGGTTCGATGTCTGTCGTGTCCGCGGAGAACTGGACAGTCGTGCTCTCGTTAGGCGCAAGCGTGACCAGCGTCCGGTCGACGACAGCCCCGTCGAACCGGAACGCCACGGATTCAGTCACCGAGGCGTTCTCGTTGTTCGTGACCGTCGCGGCCACATCAGCAGTCGAGTTCGGGGCGACGCTCTGCGGTGCGGTCAGAGAGTCGACAGCGACCCCTGTGTTCCCAGATTGTTCTAACGGCGATTCCTGTTGCGCTGTCACGCCCGGTACAGCCCCAACCTGTGCGGTGAGGCCGCCGACGACGAGCAACGCAGCGAAAACGGCAAGTGTACGAGTGCGTATCATGATTCGGTTCTGCGGTGATCGGAAGGCAATGCGAACGTTGCAACGAATGAGTAACAGATAAACTGGCGAGACAGTTCAACAGAACATAATAACCTGCTAAGCCGTTCCCCTGTTACATCCGGGTCGGTAACGTAAGGATGGCCGACACTTACCCAGTGGTAAATTGTTTTGCTGGTGGTTAAACCCTCGGCAGAGAAGGGCACTAGACGGCCAGAGACGGCTGAAAGCAGCCGTTATTGCGATCAGTACGAATAGCTATCTCACCGCTAGACACACAAACACCCGTCCCAGCGACCCGACCGCACCAGACGATGAGTGCTACCATACCCGTAGCGCCGTCCTTTCGACACCGGTTTACCCGTCGACAGTAGAGGATGCGATGACCATGCGCGTGACGTTTCTCGGGACGAGTGGGGCCGTGCCGACGACCCAGCGCAACACGAGCAGCATCTTCGTCAACCGCGACGGCGACTACCTCCTCTTCGATTGCGGCGAGGGCACACAGCGACAGATGATGCGCTACGGCACTGGCTTCGCTATCGACCACCTGTTCGTCACGCATCTCCACGGCGACCACGTCCTCGGGATTCCGGGGCTGCTCCAGACGTGGGATTTCAACGAACGGGAGCGCGCCATCGCCATCCACACGCCGGCGGGCACACGCGGGAATATCAAACAGCTCATCCAGGCCAACGGGACGACCCCCTCGTTTCCCGTCCGCATCAACGAAGTGTCGGCCGGCGACGTAGTCCTCGACCGGTCGGAGTACGAGATTCGGGCAATCGAGACAGCCCACCGCTGTGCTAGCGTCGGATACGTCCTCGATGAGGACGACCGGAAGGGGAAGTTCGACCGGGAGAAAGCCGAAGAGGAGTTCGGTATCCCGCCAGGGCCGAAGTACTCCAAGCTCCACCGCGGTGAGGCCGTCGAACACGAGGGTGAGACTATCCAGCCGGAGGCCGTCGTCGGTCCAGCCCGTCCCGGCCGGCGATTCGTCTACACCGGCGACACGCTGCCGACAGAGAGCGTCATCGAAGCGAGCGAGGACGCAGACCTCCTCGTCCACGACGCTACCTTCGCCGAGGACCGGAAAGAGCGAGCGAAGGCGACGGCGCACTCAACCGCCCGGGAAGCCGCCGACGTGGCGCGGCAGGCCGGCGCGTCGACGCTGGCACTGACCCATATTTCGACCCGCTACGCCGCGAGCGCCGACGAGCTAGTCGACGAAGCCCGGGACGCGTTCGACGGCGAGGTCGTGCTCGCCGAAGACGGGATGGAGCGCCGTGTCGAGTTCCCGGACGCAGACGAGTACTGATGAGATAGTGCAGCATTTATTCCTCGAAGCGATAACGAAGCCATGACACACAGATTAGTCCACGTCGGTCTGGGGGGCCAGGGGTCCACCTGGGCGACAGACGCGATTCCGCCAAACGTTCACGACGACCGAATCGAGGTCGTCGCCGCGGTCGACACCGACCCGGAACGACACGAGCTGGCAGAGCAAGAACTCGGACTGTCGCCCGAGGAGTGCTACACCGACCTCGAAACCGCGCTCTCGGAGCGGCCGGCCGACATCTGTTCTATCGTGACACCGCCGTCGACCCACGAGGCCGTGGTGGAGACGGCACTCGCCCACGACCTGCATATCATCTCGGAGAAGCCGATTGCCGACACGCTGGAGGCGTCGGTCCGCGTGGCCGAGAAGGTCGAGGAGGCCGGCAAGAAGATGGGCGTCACCATGAGCCACCGGTTCGACCGGGACAAGACGACGTTCCGCCGGGCCGTTGAGGAAGCCGGCGACATCGATTATCTGACGGCCCGGTACACGGGCAATGTCCGCGAACGCGGCTTCTACGCCGACTACGTCTACGAGATGGACAACATGCTCCTGCTCGACGGCGCAATCCACCACCTCGACATCCTCGCGTCGCTGGCCGATTCACCCTGCGAGCGGGTGTACGCCGAGACGTGGACGCCCGAGGAGGCCGACTACGACGGAGACTGCAGCGGCCTCGTGACGCTGCATTTCGCCGACGGGACCCGTGCACAGTACGAGGGCAGTTACGCCAACGCGACGACGCTGAACGGCTGGGGCCACGAGCAGTTCCGCGCCGAGTGCTCGGACCAGACGGTCCTCCTCGACCGCCGCGATGTCGAGCGGTTCCACGCCGACGCGTACGACACCGGGAACTTCGAGAGCATCGGCAAGGGCGACGGCGAGGCGGTGCCGCTGGCCGAACGGCCCCACTGGAAGAACGCCTGGCTCATCGAGCAGTTCTGTGACTGGGTCGATGGCGGCGAGCCGATGCCGACGAACGTCGACAGCGTCCTCCAGTCGATGGCTATCGTCTTCGCCGCCATCGAGAGCAGCGCGACCGGCGAGGCCGTCGACGTGCAGGCGCTGCTCGACGACGCCCGCTCGAACGCCTGAGACGCCCGTCTACCGGCGCTCTTAGGCCGATTCGCCCCTGAAGATGTCGCCACGGGGTTCGTACTCCATCTCTTCACAGACAGCGGTGGCCACGTCCGCGCCCCACTCGCGTTCGACGAGGTGGACAGCGAGGTCCAGCCCGGACGTGACGCCGCCACAGGTCAGAACGTCGTCGTCGTCGACGACCCGGGCGTCGACAACCGTCGCGTCGGTCGCCCGCAGGTCCTCGATTGCGCCGCCATGTGTCACCGCTGGCCGGCCATCGAGCAGGCCGGCCCGGGAGAGGACCATCCCGCCGGTACAGACGCCGGCAACAGTCGCGCCGCGGTTGTGTGCCGCCGCGACGACGTCGGGCAGGTCGCCGCGTTCGGTCTCCGTCCAGACGCCGGCCTCACTCCGGTCGTTCCACCCGCCGCCGGCCACGACGAGCAGGTCCGGGGCCACGTCGGCGAGCGGCCCGTCAGGTTCGATTCGGAGCCCATGGCTCGCAGTGACGATGTCACTCTCTCGGGCTGAACGGAGCGTCACATCCCACGACGCGCCAAAGCGCGCCGCGTTCTCGAACACCTCGTAGGGGCCGATGGCATCCAGTTCGTCGAATCCGTCGAAACAGGCGATTGCAACAGTGTCCATGCCCTCGATACGGCTGACGGCGAGAAATAGCCCGGTGGCTTCAAGCGACTCGGTACCATCCGACAGGCATCCGGAGTGTTCTTTGGGAGCGACGCCGAGCGAATAGGTATGTCCCACCCGTTTCACATCGTCGACGTATTCGCACAGGAGCGATACGCCGGGAACCAGCTCGCCGTCGTGACCGATGCCGGCGACCTCCACGAGGACGAAATGCAGGCCATCGCCGCCGAGATGAACTACTCCGAAACGACGTTTGTTACCGGCGAGCCGACCGACGGTGCGTGGCCGGTCCGCATCTTCACTCCGGCGGCCGAGATACCCTTCGCTGGCCACCCGACGCTCGGGACGGTCCAGGTCATCCGGGATCATCTGGCCGACGGAAATCCCGAAACGGTGACGCTGGACTTGCCTGTCGGCGAGGTCCCGGTCAAAGTGCGAGAGCGCGACGGCCGCGTGACCCTGTGGATGACACAGCAGGCCCCCGAGTTCGGCGAGCAGTTGGCCCACGAGGACCTCGCCGCCGTTCTCGGCCTGCCGGCTGACCGACTTGACCACGACTGGCCGGTCGAAATCGTCTCCACGGGGCTGGCGACGATTGTCGTCCCGGTGGCCGACCGCGACGCGCTGGAAGCCATCGACCTGGACCGCGACGCCTACGACGCCGTGACCGGCGACCGCGACGCAAAGAACGTTCTGGCGGTCTGCCGAGAGCCGCGGAGCGACGACAACGACCTCGCTGTCCGCGTGTTCGCACCGTTCTACAACGTACTGGAGGACCCCGCGACTGGCTCCTCGAACGGCTGTCTGGCCGCGTATCTCGCCCGACACGAGATGCTCGGCAGCCCTGCCGTCGAGGCCCATGTCGAGCAGGGCTACGAGATAGGGCGACCGTCGCTGTTGCATCTCTCGACTGACGGCAGCGGCGAGGATATCAGCGTCCGAGTCGGCGGCAGCGTCGTCGCCGTCGCTCGCGGCGACCTGCTCTAAGTGGCCGTGACAGCCGGGTTTCCGGCACACTCATTTCGCCCCGTCCACAACGCCGCGGCATGGACCTCGCACACACCGCTATCTGCGTCTCAGACCTCGACCGGGCAATGGAGTTCTACGATGCACTGGGCTTCGAGGAGACGAATCGGTTCACGCTAGACGGCGTGGAGAACGTCTATCTCGGCCGGGACGGCGACGGAGACTTGCAACTGCGCCACGACCCCGACCGAACCACCCCGGTCGCGCCGAACCGCGCCGACGTGGACCACATCGCGTTCACCGTCGACGATGTTGCGGAAACCTTCGAGACGGCCATCGACGCCGGCGCTGCGCCGGTGCTCGAACCGACTGAAGTCGACGCCGCCGACGCTTTCGCCGCCTTCGTCGAGGACCCCGAGGGGTACACGCTGGAGTTCTACCACTGGCTCTGAGTAGCGGCGTCCGTACGAACGAGCGGGTGATAGTCACCCGAACAGCGAGCGAGCGCGACTGCGCCACAGCGTTGCCGCCCGGACGGCGACGAGTCGAGCCGATGTGGACACGGCAACGAGGAAGCCGCCGAAACCGACGAGACACGTCACGGCGGCCACGCTGGCAACGACAATCGGGGAGAGGCCGGCACGCGAAAGCCCCGCAACGGCGCCGGTCGTGAGTACAAACGAGACGCCGAGGCCGACGGTGAGGGCTGTTGCTACCATGGGTTCGATCGGAATCCGTCCAAAGACAGACCGGGAGTAGTAAAGGACGTACCCGAAGATGACTAAATTCATCACGGCGTATCCGGCGGCCCCGGCGACGGCTCCGAACTCCGCACCGAGTATCGCTGGGACTGGAACGCTGAACACCAGTCCGTAAAGCTTCGTGCGGAAGCTCACGCTCGGTTTCCCGACACCCTCGATGGCGTGTGAGGTGAGCGTCCAGAAGCCGCGGAGAATGTTCACGCCCCCGACAAGCAAAACTGTCGCCGAGAAGACGGTCTCCGAACCGGCGAAGGCGATTCGCGCAACCACATCGTGGGCGGCCAGCAAGTAGCCGAAAACGACGAAAGTGACACCCGTGCCGCCGGTGACCGCGCCGTCGAGATAGGCGAGGTGCGTGTCGCCAACAGAGGAGTCCCCGCTGACCTTCGTGAGCAGCGGGGAGGAGAGATGCCAGGAAATCGTCGCGCCGAAGTCAGCAAACCGGTCGGCGGCCTCGTAGATACCGACGGCCGCCGGGGTCGCGACGACACCCAGCACGTACACCGGCATGTTGTACGATAGGCGGTCGAAAATCTGGTCCGGGATGCTCCACTTGGCGAAGTCCCAGGCGCGCTCGACAGCGTGTCGGTCCGGTAGGGTCGGGACGACACCCAGCGCGACAGCGACAGGACCGAGCACCGCCAGCCGAACTCCGGCGACGACAAGCAGCAAATCCACAGCGGTCGCCAGTGTCGGGGCCAGCGCCAGCAGGATGATGAGCTGGATAGCGCTCTGCGTACTGGTGAGCCATGTCTCCACGCTCGGGTAGCCGATGGCACCGACCAGGCTCGACACAATCATCGACAGCGCGACCGAAACCGCAAACAGGCCGATGGGGGCGAGCAGCCCCGGCGAAACCACCGTATTTCGGACGATTACGCCGGCCAGCGCGGCCACGATTACACCGACGATGAGGAGATATCCGAGGGCAAACAGCGCGGCGAGGCCGAGATACGGGCCGACGAGTTCGCCCCGTTCGCTGCCGACCTTCTTCAGCGCCTGGCTGATACCCCGAATCGGACGCAGGACCAGCGAGACAGAGAGGGCGATAAAAAAATACGTCCCGGTCGCTGCAGGCGACGTGACGAACGCGTAGACGATGCCGCTGAGAACGAACAGCGTCGTTGATACCAGTGCCCCACTGGTTGTCCGAATCGAGGAATCCAGCAGGTCTATCTCGTCACCGTCGCGCTGTTCGACCATCGAGCAAGTATCAGTACTGGGGGCGGGAAAACGGTGCGGTGGTTCGATGGCGAGAGACACACCAATGTGCCAGAAGCGGGCGCTCCTCGTTCGCAGTCAGTCACAGAAGACGCCCCCTCACGGCTCACTTCGTTCGGCCGTTCCGGGGCTGCGACTCCCGTGCTCAAATCCCAGTTGGCAGCGTTTCAGGACTGCTGGCTCGGTCGTCGCCGTCACTCCTCACTCGCAGTCAGTCGCAGAAAACGTCCGCTCACGGCTCACTTCGTTCACCGTTCCGCGTTTTTGAGGTTCTCACTTCGTTCGAACCTCGCCACGCCAGAACTGGGATTTGAACCCAGAATCCCAAATGGGAACACGCTTTCCAGGCGTGCGCCTTACCAGATTCGGCCATTCTGGCACGTACTTCGAAAGTGTGAGGGCGGGCGATTAAGGGCTTTCGTTTCCGAACAGCCGCGGTTGCATGCGGTATGAGGTGAGCGTCGCCCCAACACCGACAGCTACGGCGACACCAGCTTTGGCCGGTATCGACACCGGTACCCCGGCCAGCAGTTCGTAGCCCTGAATCAGAACCAGAAACGCGAGACCCCCGACGACGCCCCACAGGAGACTGGCCTTCGTTCGCGGGTCCATCAGCGCCCTCCGCTCCGTGCTGTTGTGTCGGCAGATACTGTACGTGCAGGCCATCCCATACACGAAACGGTGGTCGCTGTGGCTAAAACATCGCCGGAATCAGAGCAGGAACGTGACGAGCGCCAGCACGAGGAAGATGACGATGAGGAACTTCGCGACGCGGAAGCTCAGCCCGGCGATGCCACGGAACCCGGCAATCCCAGCGACGACGGCGAGAATCACCAAGACGACCGCGTAGTACAACAGCCCGCCACCGGACTGCAGCGGCACGGTCACAGTCGATGGCGCAGCGAACGGGAGCGCTACCATCCATACCACCGGTTACGGGGATGTCGGGAAAGCTGGAGCGCAGTACTAGTGTGCAGCGATGCCAGTGATGACATACACACCTGTTCTGGCCGTTGCAGCGCCAGTGTTGTGCTTGCGAGGGCGGGGCAGTGTGTAGTGGAACCGGTCGGAGGCGGTCCCGCTGGGTCACTATGGCGCGGGAACTGATACGTCAGGTTCTATTGGCCCAACAGAGCTTTCATATGCAGGCCATCTGGTGCATCGAGCGGAACAGTCAGACGAGCACGTCGACCTCATACCCCTCGTCGGTGAGCGCGTCGATGAGTTCGACGACGTGGTCGTGGCCGCGGGTCTCCAGGTCCAGTTCGACCTCGGCCGAACTCATCGCCACGTCGCGACTGGTCCGGTCGTGCTCGATGCCGTAGATGTTGACCTGCTCGCGTGACAGGACCTCGACGAGCTCTTCCAGCGCGCCGGGCCGGTCCTGAAGGACGGTCCGGATTTTGAGATACCGGCCAGTCTCAACGAGGCCGCGCATGATGACGTTGGTCAGGGTGTTCAGGTCGATGTTCCCGCCACACAGCGCGGGAACGATCGTCTCGTCGTCCTCGAAGTCGAACTTCTCTTCCATGACGGCAGCCAGCGCGACGGCACCCGCGCCCTCGGCAAGCGTTTTCGAGCGCTCTAACAGTGTCGTCAGCGCGACTGCGATTTCCGAGTCCGACACCGTCACGACCTCGTCGACGCGGTCGCTGATGACCTCGAACGTCTGCTCGCCGACAGTGCGGGTGGCGATACCGTCGGCGATAGTTTCGACGCTGTCACGCTCGATGCGGTGGCCCTTCTCCAAGGATTCGGCCACGCTGGACGCTCCCTCGGCCTGCACGCCGATGACGCGGATACGTTCGTCCTTGCCTTTGAGCGCCGTGGCGGTGCCACTGATAAGTCCGCCGCCGCCGATGGGAACGACGACCGTATCAACACCGGGGAGGTCCTCGTAGATCTCCAGTCCGATGGTCCCCTGCCCTGCCATCACTTTTTCGTCGTCGAACGCATGGACGTATGTCCGGCCCTCCTCGCGTTCGAGTTCGTGGGCGTGTTCGGCGGCCGCGTCGTAGTCCCGACCGTGAAGGACCACGTTACCGCCGTAGCTCCGGGTGGCCTTCACTTTCGATACCGGGGCCCGCTCCGGCATCACAATCTTCGAGTCGACGCCGATTCGCGTGGCGGCCAGCGCGACCCCCTGAGCGTGGTTGCCGGCGCTCGCTGTGACGACGCCAGCCTCCCGTTCAGCATCTGAAAGCGACGCGATACGGTTGGTCGCACCCCGTATCTTGAACGACCCCGTACGCTGGAACAGTTCGAGTTTGAGATGGATATCCGCGCCCGTCATCGCCGAAAACGTGTGCGAGTAAGCAAGCGGTGTGTGTCTGGCCGTCTCGGAGACGGTGTCCTGTGCCGCGAGGACATCCTCAAATGAGAGCATGGGAGTGGCTATTCACCGGACCATGTTATACTGTGGGCCGACTATGCGGTCGCGACGGCTGGGACAGTCGCAACTATCCGGGTAATGTCTTGAAACGGAAAGGGGGGAGCGTGTGACTGCACGCGGGAGAACGAACGCGATTGACTTAAATCCCGTCGTAGCGCGGTGAAAGTGAAAGTTCAAGACAGCAGTCGGATACAGTTGCACACCGCTACTGCTCGTCCCATGAGGTGGAGTTCGCTAGCCGGACAGAACTGTTTTACACTCGGTATCCCAGAAAGTAGTAGATGGATACCTGGCTGCGACGGACGCTGCTGTATATCGTCGCGCTTGGCGGCATCATTCTGGGGTATGCGTTCGCATACGACTACGGAATGGCAGTGTTCGAAAACAACCCGCAACCGTTCCTGCGGTCGCTTCGTGTCGTGGTCGAAACGTTCACTACGACCGGGTACGGCTCGGACGCGCCGTGGAGCACCACGGAGATGCGGCTGCTCGTCATCGTGATGGACATCACCGGCGTCGTGCTCATCTTTCTCGCGTTGCCGGTGTTGCTGTTTCCGCTGTTCGAAGAGGCGATGGCGACGAAGGCCCCGAACACCGTCGAAAACGGCCTCAGCGACCACGTCGTCATCTGTCAGTTCTCCCCCCGCGGTGAGACGCTCGTCACCGAACTCGACACCTGGGACGTTGACTACGTCATCGTCGAACCGGACCGGGACCTGGCCAACGACCTCTATGAAGACGGGTACTACGTCATCCACGCCGACCCACAGTCCGTCGATGGACTCGAACGAGCCCATCTGTCGTCCGCTCGCGCACTCGTCGCTGACGCCTCCGACCAGGTGAACACCAGCATCATCCTCACCGCCCGCGAGGTCGACGAGTCCGTTCAGACTATCAGCGTCGTCAAGGAGCCCGACCGCGCGAAGTATCACGACCTCGCCGGCGCCGACGCCGTCCTGTCGCCGCGTGGACTGCTCGGTGAGAGCCTCGCGAGCAAGGTCACGACCGGCGTCTCGACGACGCTCGGGGACTCAATAGAAATCGGCGAGGACTTCGACATCGCCGAACTGCCGATCCACCGCGGAAGCGACCTCGTCGGAACGACGCTGGCCGACAGCGGCATCCGCGAGCAGACCGGCGTCAACGTCATCGGCGCGTGGTTCCGCGGCCAGTTCGTGAGTCCACCCGACCCCGACGCTGAACTCGACGGCAGTACGGTCCTACTGGTGTCGGGGACCGAGTCCCAACTGGAGCAGCTCAAGCAGATGACCCTCTCCAGCGTGCGTGGCTTCCGCCGCGGGGAAACGGTTATCATCGGTGCTGGCGAGGTCGGCCAGACGATTACGTCGGCGCTTACGAACGCCGGAGTGCCGCATACGGTGCTCGACCAGGCTGACGAGCCGGGGGTCGACGTTGTCGGCGACGCCACAGATCCCGAAGAGCTACGTCACGCTGGTGTCGGCACAGCCAGGACGGTTATTCTCGCCCTGTCAGCGGACACCGATACCGAGTTCGCGACGCTTGTTATCCGTGATCTCAACCCGGACGTTGAAATCATTGCCCGCGCCGAGGAAAGCGAGAACGTCCAGAAGATGTACCGGGCAGGCGCTGACTACGTCCTCGCGCTGTCGACAGTCAGTGGCCGGATGCTCGCCTCCACAATTCTCGAAGACGAGGACGTTATCTCGATGGACCAGCAAGTCGAAGTCATCCGCGTCGCCGCTAACGGCCTCGGAAATACGACGATCGGCGAGGCCGATGTCCGCTCACGGACGGGCTGTACGGTCGTCGCCATCGAACGCGACGGCGCTGTCATCACCGACCTCAGTCCTGGCGTGACTATTGAACCGACTGATAAGCTCGTCATCGCCGGCACCGACGACGGCGTGACGCGGTTCAAGTCGGTGTTTGGCTAGCCACCTTTTTCGGCCTCGGGTGCGCTTCGCGCACCCCTCGGCGCAAAAACGTGGTCTTGCTGAGCGGAGCAAAGCAAGGCTCGAAAGACGAGCCTCGCGAGTCTTTCGGTGGCGAAAAAGGCCGAACGCTCGCTACGCTCGCGTTCGGTGAACCGCTCACTCCGTTCGCGGACAGTCACTACGCGTCCGTTACCGCAGAGTTCGATATTGGAGAGACTCGACAGGAGAAGGATTCTATACTGACTCCGGGCACCGGTGGCGTCGCCGCCGGATACTGGCCGCCCTGCCCTTCCCCGGTTCGCGCGATGGAACGCGCTCACGGCCATCAGTAATCCACTCTTCAGACGAACAGTAACGGTAGCGGGCCTATCGCTCGTCCAGCGGCACGAACTCCGTCTCGTCGGTGTTCTTGCCGACGTACCGGGCACGGGGGCGAATCAGGCGGTTGTCTTCGATGTACTCGAAGACGTGGGCGACCCAGCCACCGACGCGGGACATCGCGAAGATGGGGGTGTAGATGTCGATGGGGATGCCCATCTGGTAGTACGTCGACGCCGAGTAGAAGTCGACGTTGGGGGCCAGCCCTTTCTCTTCCATGAGGTAGTCCTCGATGGTGGTCGACATCTCGTACCACTTGAGCGTCCCGGCGGCCTCGCCGAGTTCCTTCGAGCGCTCGCCGAGAATCTTCGCCCGCGGGTCCTTGACGTTGTAGACGCGGTGGCCGAAGCCGGAGACGCGGCGGCCCTCGTCGAGGGCGTTTTTGACCCAGTCGAGCGGGTCGGATTCGGCGTCGTCAACCTCCTTTAGCATCTCCATCACGTCCTGATTCGCCCCGCCGTGGAGCGGTCCCTTCAGCGTCCCGATAGCGGAGGTGACCGCACTGTGAACGTCCGACAGCGTCGACGCCGTCGTGATAGCCGAGAACGTCGAAGCGTTGAGGCCGTGGTCGGCGTGGAGCACGAGCGCCTGGTCGAACACGTCGGCGAGCACGTCGTCTGGCTCCTCACCATTGAGCATGTAGAGGAAATTCGCCGCGTGGTCAAGGTCGTCGTGGGGCTCGACAGGCTCCTTGCCGTCGCGGATGCGGGTGAATGCCGCGATGATCGTCGGGATTTTGGCCGTGATCCGTCGCCCAGTTTCGAGATTGACCATCTCGTCGGTCGGTTCGGCGTCCTCGGGCGCAGGGTCGAACGCAGAGAGCATCGACACCGCAGTCCGGAGCGCTGCCATCGGGTTCTCGTCTGCTTCGGCGAGCTGTCGCACAGTCGAGATGACGTCGTCGTCCACACCGCGTGCGTCCACCATCGCCTGCTTGAACTCGGAGAGTTCGTCCCGGTTCGGCAGGTGGCCGTGCCAGAGCAGGTACAGCACCTCTTCATAGCTGGCACCCTTCGCGAGGTCCTCGATGGTGTACCCCCGATACACGAGTTTGCCAGCGTCGCCGTCGATAACGCTGAGTTCGGACTCGGCGACGATGACACCCTCGAGTCCCTTCTTGAGGTCGTCGGACATACGCAATCAGTTCCCTACCTTCCGGGAAAAACATTTTCTTTCTGAGCGTGTGTGGCACAATGTCAGAGAATAGTTATTGGACGACTGTCCAGCAGCTTCCCGTCAAATCCGGGGCGGTGTTCCAACACATCACCCATAGTAGTGTGCAAACGGCCAGTCACGCCCCATATCGGGGCGCGCTATCTCGCCCCACAGTGAGGAACGTTTTTGCTCGGGGCCATCGAATCGGCGGCTATGGACCCGACAGGGACGGTCGAGTACGAACCGGTCAGCGTCAAGCAGGTGCTGGCCGAGATGAAAGACACCGCCGAGTTGCTCATTGACCTCTCGTACTCGGCTGTCCTGCTGGGTAGCGACGACGTGGCTGCGGAGGTGCTGGAATTAGAGGAGAAAATGGACGTGCTCCAGTTGCGCGCACGCATGAGCCTCCTGATGGCCTGCCGGTCGACGGCGGACGCAGAATCGCTCGCCCCGGTTCTGGGAATGGTTGGGGCCGCGGAGAAAATCAGCGACGCCGCTGGCGACATCGCCAAAATAGTGCTAGAGGACATCGGCCTGCCGGATACAATGCGGGCGGCCCTGCCCGAGGCTGTCGAGACGCTCGTGCGGGCGACAATCAGTTCTGAATCCGTGCTGGCCGGCGAGACACTGGGCGGTCTGAACCTCGAAACCGAGACGGGTGTCCGCGCGCTGGCGATTCGTCGGCAGGGGAACTGGTTGCTCAACCCCGAGCGGGAAACGCGCCTCGAAGCGGGCGACGTGGTGCTGTTCCGGGGACCGGAGGACGGTATCGCCGAGGTGTATCAGGACGCGACGGGCGAGGTGTACGAACCGCCGGAGCCGCCGGAAGGAGGCGTCCGCGACCTCGAACGAGCCGTTGACTCCATCGTCCTGATGAAAGACATGGGCGAGTTGGCCGTCGACCTGGCCTATGGTGCAGTCCTGTTCGACAGCACGGAGGTCGCCGAGGAAGTCGTCGAACTCGAAGCCGAGGTCGACGCGCTGCAGTCCCGGTTCGAGGCCTGGACGCTCCGGGCTGCCGCCGACATCGACGACCCCGTCTCCCTGCGAGGGCTTGTCCATCTGGCCCGGTCGACTGAGGTCATCTCTGACGCCGCACTGGAGATGAGCGAAGGCGTCCTGCGGGGGCTATCGACGCATCCGGTCGTCGCCGAGGCCGTACAGGAGTCCGACGAGGTCATCGTCCGGACCACAGTGTACCCCGACAGCGACCTTGCGGGAACGACCATCGGCGACGCGGAGGTCAAGACAGCGACAGGCATGCGAATCATCGCGATACGGCGCGGCGCCGGGGAGAGCGAGCGGACCGGACGCGAGGGGGGTGACTGGGTCGTTTCGCCCGGCCCGGAAACACAGATTCAGACGGGCGATGTACTCATCGCGAAGGGGACTCGAACCGGCGGCGACCGGCTTACGGACCTGACAAAGAGCGCATAGCGTTATCTACTGTCTGGCGAGTCGAACGGCCGAGACGGCCGTAAACAGCGCTGTCAGCAGCCCGCCCAGCGATGTCGCGAGGACGAACGCCAGCGCCACGTAGAATCCAATCGGTCGCTGGGCTCCCGGCAGGACGAACAGGGCGAACAGCCCCGCCGTGAACAGGCCAGCGAGCACGAAGCCGATTTTCGCGTTGCGTGGGACGTTCAGCGCCGCGACCATCGCCGCTTTGCCGCTCTGTGGCTCGGACTGGGACATACCGACTGGTAGGGTCGGCGGCCCCAAGATGCCGTCGGTCCGGCGCAACTGTTGGCGAAATCCGAACCAGTAAAGGCTCCCAAGGCAAACGTGAGAACAATGGTTACTTTCGGTACGGCGACCGCCGCCCCCGGTGAAAAAGACACGGGGCGGCTGGAGGTCGGTGAGACCCGCGACGGGTCGACGTTCGGGCTACCGGTCGCCGTCGTCAACGGTATCGACGACGGACGGACGCTCTACATCCAGGCGGCCAGCGACGGTGACGAACTGAACGGTGTCGGCGTCATCCAGCGGACGCTCCCACAGCTCGACCCGATGGAGCTATCGGGGACGATTCTGGTCTGTGGCGTCGTCAACTACCACGCGTTTCAGGTCGCCGAGCACCGCAACCCGGTCGACGACACGAAGATGAATCGGGCGTATCCGGGCGACAAAACAGGGACATCGAGCGAGCGCATCGCCGCGGCGACGTTTAACGCCGCCATCAGCGCCGATTACGTGCTCGACCTGCATCAGGGCTCAACCTCGCAGATGATCGACGAGGTGCGGGTCCGGTGTGGCACCCGCCATCGCCTCCACGAGGAGTGTCTCGAACTCGCCAAAGTGTTCGGCTGTGGCTACATCCTCGACCAGAAAGGCCCCGACGGACAGCTGGCCCGCGCTGCCCCGGACGAGGGCGTGCCAACAATCGACCCCGAACTCGGCGGCTGTGTCGGCTGGGACGAGGACTCCATCCAACGGGGCGTCGACGGCGTCTTCAACGTCCTGCACCACTACGGCTTCCTCGATGGCCACTACGACACGCGCCCGCAGACCCGCGCTACCGGGTTCGAACAGTATGGCTCTCCAGTCGGCGGCCTCATCGATTTCAAGCCCGACCTCGGTGACCGCGTCGCCCGTGGCGAGACGCTGTTTGAAGTGACCGACGTGTTCGGCGATCCGAAGGCCGAAATCACTGCCGACTCCAGTGGCGTATTCTGGCGTGCGCGCCGGCTCCCACAGGTCGCAACGGGTGAGTACGTCTGCTCGGTCGGGACGAACATCGATACCTACTGAGAACCACTTTCTATTGCAGGGGTGTCCTTGCGGCGCAACGGGCCGCTGTGGGCACCGCCCGCTGCTCACTGGCACAGAACGCCGCGTATGTCCGCCCGCAAAACTGCCTTTCCCGGTGGCGGCCGACGGAGCGGCCGCCCGGCCACCGCTGTGTTCGCTCCGCCACTCTGCGCACTCCGCCGCGGCCACAGACACCGACGACTTCGACCGAAGATGCCGCCAGTTTTTGAACGGGCAGTGCCCCAGTACCCCTATGCGCACCTGTAGCGTCTGCGACCGGGAGTACCCCCGCAAGGACCCCTGGCAGTGTTCCTGTGGGGCACCGCTTGATTACGCCACGCAGCCGCTGCCCGACAGCCAACCGGGGCAGTTCTCACGGACCAGCGGCGTCTGGGACTTCGCCGAGTTCCTCCCTGTGGGCGAGCGAGTCAGCCTCGGCGAGGGCTGGACGCCGCTGGTCGACGCGCCCGGGTGGGACGCCACGTTCAAACTGGAATCACTCCACCCGACGGGAAGTTTCAAGGACCGTGGCGCGGCGACGGTTATCGCCGAAGCGCTCGAAGTTGGGGCCGACCGCGTGCTCGAAGACTCCTCGGGCAACGCCGGGTTGGCGGTCGCATCCTACGCGGCGCGAGCGGGGCTGGACGCGGAGATATACGTCCCCGCGAGCGCGAAGGACGCGAAGGTTCGCCGCATCGAACGAACCGGGGCCGATGTCGTCCGGGTTGAGGGGAGTAGAGAGTCCGTAACCGAAGCCTGTATCGACGCTGTGGAGGACGGGGCAGGGTGGTATGCCAGCCACGCCTGGAATCCCGCTTTCTTCGCCGGGACAGCGACGACTGCCTACGAAATCGCCGCCCAGCGTGACTGGAGCGTTCCGGACGCCGTCGTCACGCCGCTTGGTCACGGGACGCTGTTTCTCGGTCTCTACCGTGGATTTCAGGCGTTGGAGCAAGCTGGATGGACAGACGCTATCCCGCGCATACTGGGAACGCAAGCGGTCGGGTACAGTCCCATCGCCGACGATGACGAGGGCGGGACTGTGCCGGACGACGCTGCCGCCAACGACCTCGCCGACGGTATCCACATCCGGGACCCGCCGCGTAGCCGGCAAATCCAGCACGCTATCGACGAGACCGATGGTGCCGCCGTCGCCGTCTCCGCGGCGGCAACGGAGCGCGAACGCGACCGGCTCGGTGCAGCAGGGTTTCACGTCGAGCCGACGTGTGCGACGGCGACAGCGGCGCTACCCGAGTTCAGAGAGCGAGGAGAACTCCAGGACGGTGACGACGTCGTTGTAGCGTTGACCGGGCGAAACGATTAACGCATCAGCAGTGTCGATACTGCGAAGTCGGCATCGACAGAAAGCCACTGCTTCTCTACGTCTGTCGTGTCGACATCTGGCGCGTAGCAGATGAGTCGCTCGCTGCCGTCGGGACGGGAGCGTACCACGGCAGGCAGCGTGCCATCGTCAGCGTCAGTCGCCGCCGTCACCTCGCTCGTCGACCGGGTATCGGAGTCCATGTTCCGATTCACGACAGGTGTTATTATTGTTACCTGTCGGTTATCGGGTGTAAGGGCTACTGAACGTCGTCGAGAGAAACGAGAAGGTCAGACGAAACGGCCAGCCAGTTTGCTTCCAGTTCGGAGCCCGTGCTATTGGGCGGATACAGGATTGAACGCTGGCCGCCACCCGCAGCCGGCTCGTGTTCGACAGTCAGTAGTTTCTCGGCGGCGTCGCCGTCCGTCGTATTTTGCTGCTGGGCATCTGACCGCTCAGGGCACATAGCCGCAGATAACAGTATTGCAATATTGTTATCCGTAGTCTAAATCGGGATATATCTCCCTATTACTGGAATATTCGTGGTGCTTACTGACCGGTAGCCAGTCCGAACCAGATAGCAGAGAGAAACAGAGCCGCGCTCGGTCGCTGGGTGAGAAGTGTACACGACGAGGCCACGGCGCGTGCGAATTGTTGGAGCCTATTTCGGGATAGTGTCGGCCCGGGGTCGATTCAGACCGGTACTTCCAGACAGCATTCCGTCTCAGCGAGACGGGTGCGTGGGCGCGTCGAATCCGCCACGGACCAGCGGCTTCGCGATGTGACGGCGGGCGACCGGCGGGACTTCGTACCATCCGCGTTCCAGTCCCCGCTCGATGGACTGCGCAGTCTTGCCGTCAGCACTGGTCCCGCAGTCCCGACACCGATAGCCCTGGTTCCGGCCGGCGGATTTCATCGACCGGCCACAGTCCGGGCAGTCCGGCGTAACGGCTTCCGTCCGGACGAGGTCACGGACCGCGAACTTCTCCAGTTTGAGTGTGCCATCAGTCACTTCACCACAGGCAGTGATTCGGTCGCCGGCTTTGAGCGAGCGGACCCGGTTGCGAAAGCGCTTTGTCGGCTCGAAAGCCGCGCAGTCGAGGGTCGTATCGTCGCCCCGGAGCGGAACGAACACGTGCCCGCCTTCCCGCGTTTCGGGGGCCTCGACGACTTCGCCGGTGACACGGTAGGCGCTGTCGGCCGTGACCGCGTCGAGGGACGCGTCCTGTAGATGTACGTCGGTTCCCTGATTCGTCACGAACGTCGCTCGGCGAGCGATGGGTTCGCTGTCGATTGCGTCGGCGACGGCGCGACAGGCGGTCGGGTCGTCGCCGCGAATCCCGTAGAGAATCGGGCAGGGTGTCCGCGGCACACAGACCGGATAGGCCGACTCGCGGTCGACGGTATCCCACACGTCGGGGTAGTGCTCCTCAGCCGCCGCGCGGACGCTCTCGCTGTCGACCGCTCGCTCAGTGCCCCACCGGTCTTGCTCCCGGTAGGCGATATGTTCGTACGTCCAGTCCGATAGCGCGGCCCAGGCACCAACCGCCGCGAGCGCACCGACGAGTCCGCGGCCGTTGCCCCGCTGGCAGCGAGCGAACCCGACCACGTCAGCTAGCGTCGTCGCGGCCATCGGGTCCTGTATCGACCGGATGGTCTCGCGGGCGAACGTTGCGCCCTGCGGCGGGACATCTTCAGGGTCGCAGTCAGCGACGATAGCGCCGGGATTGGTCCGTGGGTCATCGGTTTCAGCCATGTCGAGCACGTCCTCGGCCAGTCCAAGCGCTGTATCGGCATCGAGGTCCGTATGCACCGCCAGCGCCGCGTTCCCGCGGGTCTTGTGTTCGACAGCGGGGTTCAGCCGGACGAGGAGCAGTCGCTCGACGGTCCCTCCGGCGTTCCGGATCGACTCGGCGAGCGTGGCGGCGGCGTAGGTCGTACACATTCCCCGTTCGCGCGAGTCCGTATCATCGAGGCCGACGACAGTCACAGGCGCCTGTAGCCCCGAAACAGTCAAACCCCTTTCGTCACGTCCCAGTTTCGGGCCTGGAACCTCAACGAACGGCGCAATACATATAATGGGTGAGCGGGCTAGACTCAGTAGAGGTACAGAGTACTATGTCACGGTCGGCGCTGGTGGAAAACGTCATGGCGATGCTCGAAGACGCTGGCTTCCTCGTCAGCGACCGCTGTGCGATTCGTCCGAAGAGTTTCGACATCGCTGCCCGTCGCGGTGAGGACGTGTTGCTCCTGAAGATACTGGGCAACATCGACGCCTTCGATGCACAGACCGGGGGCGAGATGCGGCGACTGGGCACGTATCTGAATGCCACCCCGATCGTGATCGGCCTCCGAACGCGCGACGAGGAACTGAAACCCGGTGTCGTCTACTTCCGGCACGGCGTTCCCGTGCTGTCACCCGACACCGCGATGGACCTGTTCGTCGAGGAGGTCCCGCCACTCATCTACGCCGCCCCGGGCGGACTCTACGTCAACATCGACTCCGAAATTCTCGCCGACGTGCGCGAGGACCGCGACTGGTCGCTGGGCCGCTTGGCGAAGGAACTGGGCGTCTCCCGGCGGACGGTCTCAAAATACGAGGACGGAATGGACGCCTCCGTCGAGGTAGCCGCCGAACTCGAAGACCTATTCGACGCCCCGCTGACATCGCCGGTGAGCGTCCTCGAAGGCGCCGAGGAAGTCCGTGATGATGAGCCGACACCGGACGACCCCGATGTCGCACCGGAGGACGAGCCGATTGTGACGGTGTTCACCCGCATCGGCTTCGAGGTCCACCCGACGGACCGCGCGCCGTTCAAGAGCGTCAACGAGAGCGACGACGAGCACGGGCAGGTCCTTGCCGGCCACTCGGCGTTCACCGAAACGGCCGAGAAACGGGCCCGAATCATGTCCTCGGTCGGAGAGGTGACCCGGACCCGGTCGGTGTACGTCGTCGACGAGCTCCGACGGGAGTCCGTCGAGGGGACCGCGCTTATCGAAAAGGAAGAGATGGAGAACATCGAGGACGCCATCGACCTGCGCGACCTCATTATGGAGCGCGGCGAGGACCGCGAGGAAGTCGCCTGAGCGGTCGCTTACCGTCGTTGCTGCCAAGTAAAAACGAGAACCACCGCAAGCGCCGAGTCTACTGGCCGTACGTTTCTTCGAGATACTCGACGATGTCGTCGGACTCAGGCATTCCGTCGACGCCGTTGTCCTCGTCGATGAGTACCGGAACACCGGTCTGGCCAGAGACCTCCTTCACTTCGGTCCGCTCGCCGTGGGACCGTGGGACCATGTGGGATTCGTAGTCGAGCCCGAGTTCGTCGAGTTTCTTCGTTACCTTCGCGCAGTACGGACAGCCTTCGAGTTCGTAGAGTTCGAGATTGGCCATTGCACCCACGTGTAGGCGAGCCAGCGTCAAGAACACATCGGTGGTGTGTCCCGGCTGTGCAGGGGCGAAAGCGTTCCGGCCAGCGCTACACGTCGATGTCGTCGGGCGCGTCGGCGAGCAGGTCAGAGGCGGTCACGAGCGAGGAGAGTTCGAGGTCGTGGTCGGCGAGGTTCTCGCTGGCTCCTTCCTCGCGGTCGACGACGACGAGCACGCGGTTGACGACAGCACCGGCCTCGCGGAGCGCCTCGGCGGCATCGACCGCGCTCTGGCCGGTCGTGGCGATGTCTTCGAGGATGATGACCTCCTCGCCGTCGGTCAGGTCGCCCTCGATTCGGTTGCCCGTCCCGTACTCCTTGGCCTGCTTGCGGGCGATGACGTATGGAATGTCGGTTTCGACACTGGTGACCGCGACCAGCGGGACCGCGCCGAGGGCGACGCCGGCGAGCGTGGCGTCCGTGTCCCACTCGGCGATACGCTCGGCGAAGGCCCCGGCGATGAGGTCCAGACAGTCGGGATTTGTCTCGAAGACGTACTTGTCGACGTAGTAGTTCGACGTGCCGCCGTGGGAGAGCTCGAACTCTCCGAATTTGACGGCGTCAGCGTCTCGCAGCGCCGCGATGAGTTCGTCGTTTGCCATACGCTCACTGGACGGTCACGGGGCTAATGACTGTTGGATTCAGACAGCGACATTCCTAAGCCCTTCCGCCTCAGACACTCGCTCGAATGCAAGTGTTCGGGTCGAGCGGCGTCCGAGGTGTCGCGGGCGATGAGCTGACACCGCGGTACGTCCTTCGGGTTGCACAGGCCGCCGGGGACGTCTGGCGTGACGACCACGACCGCGTGGCGATCGCCCGGGACACGCGGACGACCGGGCGGACGTTCATCAACGCCGCGACCAGCGGCCTAACGACCGTCGGGTTCGATGTCGACCGCCTCGGCGTCGTGCCGACGCCGGGACTGCAGGCCTACTGCGAGCGTGAGGCGGTCCCGGGCGTAATGATTACTGCGAGCCACAATCCGGCCGCGTACAACGGCGTGAAGCTCATCGGCGCCGACGGGGTTGAACTGACACGGAGCACGCTCGACCGCGTCGAGCAGTCGCTCCGGGACGACACTCCAAACTACGCAGACTGGGAGACAGTCGGGTCGGACACCGCCATCGAGAGCGCCCGCCGCCGATACCGCGAGCAGGTGCTTGCTGCCGTCGACCGCGACCGAATCGCCGACGCCGACCTCACTATCGTCGTCGACTCCGGCCACGGAGCTGGCTCTCTTACAAGCCCCGACCTGTTCCGCGAACTCGGCTGTGAAGTCCACACCGTCAACACCCAGCCCGACGGCCACTTCCCCGGCCGTGACCCCGAACCCGTCGCCGAGAACCTCGAAGACCTGCGGGCGTTCGTCCGCGCGACCGACGCCGACCTCGGCTTTGCCCACGACGGCGACGCCGACCGCGGGATGTTCGTCGACGAGACCGGAACCCATATCGAAGGTGACGCCGCGCTGGCCGCGCTCGCGGCGGCGGAAATCGAGTCCGGCGACGGCGTCGTCTCGGCGGTCAACGCCTCTCAGCGCCTGGTCGACGTGGTCGAGGACGCCGGCGCGACCCTCTCACTGACTCCTATCGGCTCGACGTACATCGTCAGCCGTATCCGCAAACTGCAAGACGAGGGAACCCACGTCGCGATTGCCGGCGAAGGCAACGGCGGCATTCTCTTTCCCGACTACCGCATCGCCAGAGACGGCGCGTTCACCGCCGCGAAGTTCCTCGAACTCGTCGCTGACCGGCCTGCAAGCGAGGTCGCCGCGGACTACGACGACTACTACAACGTCCGTCGGAACCTCGAATACGAGACCGAGGAAGAGCGCGAATCAATGCTCGAAGGTATCGAGGCCCATGCGAACGAGGCGACGGCCGACCTCGATACGACAGACGGCTACCGCCTCGACTACGGCGACGGCTGGGTACTTGCTCGACCGTCTGGCACGGAGCCCGTCGTCCGGGTCTACGCCGAAGCGCGCACACTTGACCGCGCCGAGGAACTCGCCGAAACGATGGTCAGCCGCGCGACCCAGCAAACGAATACTTACAGCGGCGAATAGGTGTCCAGCGCGTCGTCGATAGCCGCTCTGGCCTCGCGGGCAGCTGACAGTTCTTGTTCGACAGCACCGCTTGCCAGCCGTTCGCGCTCAGCTTCTGTGAGTTCCGAGCGAGCGAGAGCGCTCTCCCGGAGCCGCTCGTAGTCGTCTCGCTCCGCGAGTCCACGCACCTCCCGGAGCGCGGCGACGACCGACTCATCCGCGAAGCGGGCAACAACCGAGCGGTACGCTCGGCAGAGCCATGGCAGAGCGGTCGCCGATGGCGGCGGCCAGTCGACCCGCACCGGCTCGGCGTCAAGCCGCCGGAGATACGTCTGCCGGGTGGCGACAGCACTGCGGAGCGCTGCGGCGTCGTCGACGTAGTGGTCCAGTTTCGAGGCGGAGTAGTCGGCGTACTCCAGCAGTTTCGGAATCGGTTCGGTCCCGGCGTCGTGCTCGCGAACGTACGTCAGCAGTTCCGCGGGTGGGGACCGGAACTCGACCAGCGGATACGCGTCCGCTCGCTCGATAACCACCAGCGCGTCTCTAGCGGGCGTGTTGCGCCGAAAATCGGTGAATGCCTCGGTAACGGCGTCGTTGTAGCGCTCGATTGGCTCACGAAGGTGCTCGACCGGCGCGTCAAGGTCGGCATCACCGAGCCGCTGGAGGCGTTCCAGCTCGTCGATACGGTCGCTCAGTTCGTCGCGTCGACGGCCGGCGTCCGTTCGGGCTTTTTTGTACTGCTCGCGTGCGTCGTCAAGTTCGTCAAGTCGCCCGACGAGGTCGCCGATGGGAGACAGCATCTCCCGGGCCTGCTCGAAGTCGCTTTCGGTGAGCCGCCGCTGCTGGAGGAAGTCGTCGATTTCTTCGAAGGTATCCCGTTCGGGCAGGTCTTCGGAGAGGTCGTCGGTCAGCGTCCCGACCCGGCCCTGAAACTCCATGAACGCCTCGAAGTCGCCACCACCGGTCGCTCGGCCGTCGTAGCTTTCGAGCAGGTTCCACAGTTCGCGGTAGATGTCACGGCAGTCACGGAGCGCGTCTGCGCCAACCGAATCAACGCGTTCGTGTGCCCGGGCGTACGCGTCGGCGGCCTGTTCGAGGCGTTCCACGGCGTCGGGGGGTCCCGCACCGCTTTCGATCTCAGTATCGGATCGCGCCATCAGTACACGTCGTCGGGGTCGAACACTTGCTCACCGACCGTCTCGCCGTCGACGGTCCGGTGGAAACAGGACTCGTAACCGGTGTGGCAGGCCCCGCCAGTCTGGTCGACGATGTACAGCAGCGCGTCCCCGTCGCAGTCGACCCGCACCTCTTCGACGGCCTGCGTGTGGCCGCTCGTCCCGCCCTTGTGCCAGAGTTCGTCCCGGCTCCGCGAGTAGTAGTGGGCCTCCCCCGTCTCGCGGGTCTTCCGGAGCGCTTCCTCGGTGACGTAGGCAAGCATGAGCACGTCACCGGAGTCTGCGTCCTGCGCGACTGCCGGGATGTACTCCTGCTCGTCGAACGCGAGGTCGACGTCGGTCATACTCGGGCCGAGGTGTGTCCGCAAAATAGGTCTTCTGCTGTCAGCGGTCAGGCCAGCCCGACTGCCTGCAACAGCGAGAACAGCACGTCGCCGTAGGTGAGTGAAACGACCAGCCCCGCGAACATCGGGACGAGGAACGGAATCCCGGGCGAAATCCACACCTCGTCCTGTTCGACCAGCACGTCCAGCCCATCACGGAGCTGCTGGGGTGAGGTGCCGTAGGCCGAGTGGTCGATATCGTCAAGGAACCGCTCGGCACCCCATGGGTCGTCGATTTGGTCGGGGTGGTCCATCCCATCGGCCCCGATGTCGTTCGTTGACGGTTCGGCCACATCGCCGGACGCCGAGTCGCCGCCATCGGTCGCCAGAGACCCGTCGCCGGGGTCGTTCGGGACTGCCGGAAGGGAGGTCGGAAGCCGATGCTGCGCTGGGTCGGCACGGATATCAGCGAGCGAGCAGCCGCGCCACTGGAGGTACATCCGGAGCGCGTCGAGGTCGAGGCCGCCACGGTCGAACCCGTCAGGCGATTCGAGCAGTCGGCCGTACTCTTCGGTGACGTCGGCGACAGCGACGGGCCGCCCGATGAACATCGCCAGCGAAAATCGCCCCCGGGCGAGGTTCCCGGCGGCGACAGCCAGCGGGTAGACGACGCCGGCAAGCACGGTGTTCGAGAGTACCGTCAGCGAAAAGACGCGGATAGCAGTCTGCTGAAGCGGGAGCGCGACGCTTGGCATGGGCAAGTAGTACACCGGATAGATGGGAAAGAGAACGGCGATGAGCATGAACGCCTTCGCATCGGCCCCGCCGAAGCCGCCGATGAGCCAGAAGCCGTACGACAGCGGAATAACGAAGCCGAGACTGATTGCAACCCTGATAAGAAACAGCCGCTGGCCGACCGCTGTCGGGCCGGTCCAGACGGTGTAGGCGTCCCACAGCAGGAGGACGACCGCCAGCGCGGCAAGTGGGGTCCAAGTCCGGTTGGGCACCCGGCGAGTTTTCACGTCGCGGTAGGCCGCCCACCCAAACACCGGGACGGCGACCAGTCGAAGCAGGTCCGGTATCGACCCGAGCACGGCTATACGCAGTACAGGGGTGCCCCTAATGGTTCCGATACGACGGTTCTCCTGAGCAGTTGCTACCGGGAGAAGAAAGCGTAGTGCGCTACAGGAGCCGCGTTAGATGACGCGGTTCTGCAGGTAGTCGAGATGCTTGGCGTTGTAGACGATCTTGACCTCGTCGGCGTCCGGGCTGCCGATACAGGTCAGGCGAACGTTCTTGTCTTCGACTTCCTCGTCGCTGAGGATCTGCTGCATGTCCATGTCGATGTCGCCTTCGAGAACGATGGCGGCACAGTTCGCACAGGCACCGGCGCGGCACGAGAAGGGCCAGTCGTAGCCCTGTGCCTCGGCGGCCTCAAGGATGTACTCGCCTTCGTTCACCTTGAGGGACCCGTAGTCCTCATCGTCGAGGTCCATATCCGACGCCTCTCCGAAGACGTCGTCGTCGTACATGTCCCAGCCGTTATCGTCCACTACTTCGTAGTTAAGGTACTCTACCGTGGGCATCACCTGATTGTTTGAACCCCGCCCTGTTAGACTTTGCCCTTCCGTTTTAGGCCGTGCAAAATAATGAGGGACGGCGCGGGGATTCATCGAGAATTTACGACGGCTGTTCGGGGCCGATTACCCCTCAGGCGATGGGCAGAAACCGGAACACCAGATACGCCGCGAGCGTCGCAATCGAGGGGACGACGTTCTGGAGGAATATCACTCTGGCAGTCGTGCCGGGCTCGAACAGGTCCGACGCCGACGGGATGTCCTCGCGCGATTCCTCGCCGATGGGCTCGGTCTCGGCCGGCTTCGGCGTCCCTTTCTTGCCGCCGACAGTCGGCGCATCCGCGGCGTCCGCGTCGGTGGTCAGCGCACCGACGGATGCGACGGGTGCCTCGCCCTGCACAGTGTCAGAGAGGCTCGTCGTTCGCGTCGCACGGCCCCACCCGAGCCCGACGATGCTCATCGTGGCGATGATGACGAAGCTCGCTGGGATACCCAGCGCGGAGAGGAAGGTGACGATGGTCGATGCGACTGCCGCGACGACGATGGCAGCGACCAGCGGGAGGTCGGTCAGGTCGTTGCCGACCGTGTCCATCGTCCGGCGAGCGATGGTGAACGCACCGAGGCCGATAGCGCCGCCGCCGAGCAGAATAGCCGGGTACAACTCCAGTGAGCCGTTGCCGACGAGGGGCGCAACAGCGTTGGCGACGTTCGACGCCCCCGCCGAGAAGCCCATGTAACAGCCGATACCGATGACGACGACGGTCCCGACGAACTCACGTTGTGTCGTATTCTCGCCGAGCCCCGGCCGCGGAATCGAACCGGACCGATCGAAATCCAGCAGCGCTCCTTCGCTCTGTGAGACGGCGAACCACTCGACGAGTGTCGGGTAGAAGTACCGCCCGATGACGCCGCTGACCCAGAAGGCGATAATCGGCGAGACAAGCCACCACGAGACGATTTCGAGCATCAGGGCGGCGTTCAATGTCCCGCGGGCGAGGCCTAGCCCGGCGATAGCGCCAACGGCCGTCATCGATGTCGACGCCGGAACCCCGACCACGTTCGAGAGGAACAGCGCGACGCCGATGAAAAACAGGACAACGATGCTGATCAGCGGTGAGAACTGCGTGGCGACGAGGTCACTGCCAAGGCTCTCGACGACGGCCGGCCCGACGATGAGGCCGCCAGCCATCGCGAATATCGTCATCAGGGCTGCCGCCGAAAGCTTCGAAAGCGTGTTCGACCCGACCGCGGGCCCGAACGCGACACCCGTGGACGACCCCCCGATATTGAAGCCGACGAAGATAGCTACCAGAACACCGAGGGCAAAGAGAACTTCGACCATACAGGTGCCAGTCCCTCACTGGGTTAAAACGTACCGAACAGGTACTCGGACGAGCGGCGACGGCAGCCGCTACGGCGACTGCTCGGCCGAGCCACCGTCGTCGGTGTCGGACTCGCCACCCTCGTCAGCGAGAAGGTCGTCGTCAGCCGGGACGGTCTCCTCGACCTCCGCCGCGGTCTCCTCGACCTCGTTTGCCGTTTCCTTGGCCGCTTCGACTTCGTCGGTGACGGATTCAGCGGTCTGTTTCGCGTCGCTGGTCTTGTCCTTGACCTCGGTCGTTTTGTTTTTCACTTCAGTGGTCTTGTCTTTCGCGTCCGTCGCTTTGTCCTTGACTTCAGTCGTCTTGTCTTTGACTTCCGTTGTCTTGTCCTTGACCTCAGTCGTCTTGTCTTTGACTTCCGTCACCTTCTCGGCGGCGTCCTCGTCGCCGGTCTCGGTCGCAGTCTGTTCGACTTCGTCGGCCGTCTGCTCGACCTCTTCGGCTGTCTGTTCGACTTCGTCGACGGTTTCTTCCACTTCGCCCGCAGTCTGTTCCACCTCGTCGGCCGTCTGCTCGACTTCGTCCGCTGTCTGCTCGACGTCTTCGGCTGCCTCGTCGACCGTTTCAGCGGCGTTTTCGACCTCGTCAGCGGTCGTTTCCAGTTCTTCGGCGGTCGTCTCCAGTTGCTCGGCTGCCTCTTCGAGTTCAGCGGCCTTGGTAGCGACATCCTCGTTTGTCCGCTCGAGGACGTTTGCAAGGACGAGGAACTGTAACAGACCAACAACGACGAACGCCGAAATGGCGATGCTCGCAGCGGTCGCAAGCATTGATTCCGTCCCGGCACCGAGCGGTAGAACACCGAACGCGGCCAGTCCCCAGGCCAGCGCCAGCCCGACAGCGACGACCAGCACGGCCTGTTCAAACAGTCGGTACTCGCGCTCGTATCGCCCGAACATGACTGCTTCGAGCCGACGGGCGAGCGGTGTGAGGACGAATGTTGCCATAACCATAGCTGACCTTTCCTATCACAGCGTAAAAGCATGGGGGTACACTGGGTCAGACAGCCGCCGTACGTCTCGGACCGACACGCTTTCGACGGCTGCCACCGGACCACCGGCCATGTACCCCGAGTTCGAGGTCGTTCCCGCGGTCGACATGCAGGACGGACAGGTGGTCCAGTTGGTCGGCGGCGAACGCGGCACCGAGAAAACCTACGGCGACCCGGTCGAGGCCGCACAGCGGTGGGTGGACGCCGGGGCGCGGACACTCCATCTCGTCGACCTCGACGGCGCGTTCGAGGGCGAGCGACAGAACGCGGCGGCCATCGACGCCGTCCTCGACGCGGTGGGAGCCGACGTGGACGTGCAACTCGGTGGCGGTATCCGGACCGCCGAGGACGCCGTGTCGCTGCTTGACCGCGGGCTGGACCGCGTTATCCTCGGCACAGCGGCCGTCGAGACGCCGGAAATCGTCGGCGAAATCAGCGACGAACACCCCGGCAGTGTCCTCGTGAGCCTCGACTCGAAGGACGGCGAGGTCGTGGTGTCGGGCTGGACCGAGGGGACCGGTCTGGACCCCGCCGACGCCGCCGGGCGGTACGCCGACCTCGGGGCAGGTGGCATCCTGTTTACCGACGTGGACGTGGAGGGACAGCTCGACGGGGTGCGAACGGACCCAGTTCGTCGTCTGGTCGATAGCGTCGACATCCCCGTCATCGCCAGCGGCGGCGTCGCGACCATCGATGACGTGCTGGCGCTCCGGTCAGCGGGGGCCGCCGCCGTCGTCGTCGGCAGCGCCCTCTACGAGGGACAGTTCACGCTCGATGCGGCGATTGACGCGCTCGGCGAGTCATCGGAATAACCCGGGCCGGCTGAACGCATAACCGTGTGGCGCCCTCACAAGACGTATGGACCGCAACGAGGTGCGCCACGCGTGGGACAGTGTCTCCGAGACCTACGCCGAGCGGCGCGACCCGACCGGGTCGGACGCAGCCCTGCTTGAGGACTTGCTCGAACGGCTCCCCGAAGCGCCGACAGTTCTCGACGTAGGCTGTGGTGACGGCGCGCGGACGCTTGCGAACCTCCCGCCGAACAGCGTCGGTCTGGACTTCTCGCGTGCGGGTCTGAACCTCGCCACCGAGACAGTACCGGACAGCCGGCTCGTGCAGGGTGACATGACGGCGCTTCCGGTTGCGACCGACAGCGTGGACGCCGTCACGGCCTACCACGCCGTCTTTCACGTCCAGCGAGACCAGCACCCGGAGGTCTACCGGGAGTTCGCCCGCGTCCTCCGGCCGGGCGGCACTGTGTTGATGACGCTGCCGAGCGGCCAGTTCGAGACCGTCCGTCGCGGCTGGATGGGCGGGTCGATGTTCTTCTCAGCGCCGGGTCGGCGGGCGACGCTCGACCAGTTGGCCGACGCCGGCTTCACCGACACGGAGACCGTCACTGCGACGGACCCCCTCGGGAGCGATAGCGAGTTCGTCTTCGCCACGCTCGCCGACGCGTAGTAACTCACTACTCCCCCAGCTCGTCGGCAGTGCTGACGTGCATCCCAACGAACTGCCACGGGCGGGCCTCGTCTGTGGCCACCAGCGTCCCGCTCCAGCGGGTGTCGTACGCGTGTCGCGTTCCCGTCTCCGTGTCAGTCCAGCACAGTGTCACGTCGTCGCTGAACCACGCGCAGTCCTCGCGTTCTGTCACCCGGAGCGCATGGCTCTCGACAGTCCAGTCGGCCGTCGTCTCGGTCTGGTCCTGCAGTCCCGTTCTAATGGCGTTGGTCCCGAGCAGCTGTTCAGAGATGCCGAACTTGACGACCGAGCGGTCTGCGTCATCGGCGAAAAAGGGGCCGAGCGGCTCGCCGGCCCGGAGCGCGGCGTAGTAGGCCGCGATAGTCTCTGCTGCGTTCATACTCAGCCCTACGGCCTGTGGCCCCTTCACTGGCCACGCCCGGCGGCCGCGACCACGCTCTCCCGACCCGCAATCCTTACGCCGCGGACGGCCACACGGACGTGTATGACAGAGGCGACGGGAATCGTCGGGGAGTTCCTCACGCTCAAGGAGGGGACCGACGCGGACCTGCTGGCGATGCAGTGTGGCGACTTCTACGAGTTTTTCGACGAGGACGCCGAGATCGTCGCCGACGAACTCGACCTGAAGGTGAGCCAGAAATCCTCGCATGGCTCGTCGTACCCGATGGCAGGGGTTCCGGTCGACGACCTGACGCCGTACGTCTCCGCGCTGGTCGAGCGGGGCTACCGGGTCGCCATCGCCGACCAGCACGAGACCGAGAACGGCCACGCTCGCGAAATAACGCGGGTCGTTACGCCCGGAACGCATCTGGAGACCGGCGACGAGTCGGCGCAGTACCTCGCCGCGGTCGTCCGGGAGGCCAGCAGGGACGGCGGCGACACCTACGGTATCGCCGCGACGGACGTGACCACGGGCCAGTTTCAGGTCACGCAACTGGACGACGCCGACGCGGGCGAGGCGCTGACAGAGCTGTACACGTTCGGGCCGGCCGAGATTCTCCCCGGCCCGGAGCTCCGGAACGACGACGAATTTCTTGACCGCCTGCGCGAGCGGACGGACGCGGCGCTGACGCTCCACGATTCAGCATCGTTCGAGCCGGGGCGGGCGAGCCACACTGTCCGCGAGCAGTTCGGGAGCGAGACGGTCGACAGCGTCGGCATCGGTGACCAGAACGTAGCAGTCCGGGCCGCCGGCGCAGTGCTGTCCTACGTCGAGGACACCGGCGTCGGGACGCTGGCGGCGGTCACGCGCCTGCAAGCGTACGGCGAGCGCGACCACGTCGACCTCGACGCGACGACCCAGCGCAACCTCGAACTCACAGAGACCATGCAGGGCGACAGTTCGGGGTCGCTGTTCGACACTATCGACCACACGGTCACGGCCGCCGGCGGGCGACTGCTCCAGCAGTGGCTCCAGCGGCCCCGACGAAACCAGGCCGAACTCCAGCGCCGGCAGTCTTGCGTTGCGGCGCTGTCGGAGGCGGCGATGGCCCGCGAGCGGATTCGAGAGACGCTGTCGGACGCCTACGACCTCGAACGGCTGGCCGCACGGGCCACGTCGGGGAGCGCCGACGCGCGGGACCTGCGAGCAGTTCAGGAAACGCTGGCACTGTTGGGGCAGGTCGCCGACGCCGTGACCGAGACCGAACGGCTGGCCGAGTCGCCGCTTGCCGACGCGCTCGACGGAGCTGACCGCGAGGCTGCCGATTCGCTAGCCGCCGAGTTGGACAGCGCACTGGTCGCAGACCCGCCGGGGACGGTGCGCCAGGGCGGCCTGTTCAAACGGGGGTACGACGGCGACCTTGACGAGATTATCGACGAACACGAGGCCGCGCTGGAGTGGCTGGAAACGCTGCCGGACCGCGAGAAGGAGCGGACCGGCATCACCCATCTCTCGGTCGACCGGAACAAGACCGACGGCTACTACATCCAGGTCGGGAAGAGCGAGACCGACGCCGTCCCGGACAAGTACCAGCACATCAAGACGCTGAAAAACTCCAAACGCTACACGACGCCCGAACTCGACGAGAAAGAACGGGACGTGTTACGCTTGGAGGAGCGCCGCCACGACATGGAGTATGAGCGCTTCCAGGAACTTCGGGAGCGCGTGGCCCAGCGCGCGACGCTACTGCAGGACGTGGGCCGGACGCTGGCGGAACTGGACGCGTTCGCGTCACTGGCGGTCCACGCCGTCGAGAACGACTGGACCCGACCAGCGGTCGTCGACGGCAACGAACTGTCCATCGAGGCCGGCCGCCACCCGGTCGTCGAGCAGACCACCGAGTTCGTGCCGAACGACCTCTACATGGACGACGACCGGCAGTTCCTCATCGTCACCGGGCCGAACATGAGCGGGAAGTCGACGTATATGCGCCAGGCTGCGCTCATCACGCTGCTCGCGCAGGTGGGCAGTTTCGTGCCGGCGCGGTCGGCGACGGTTGGACTGGTGGACGGCATCTTCACTCGCGTCGGCGCGCTGGACGAACTCGCGCAGGGGCGCTCGACGTTCATGGTCGAGATGCAGGAGCTCTCGAACATTCTCCACTCGGCCACGGACGAATCACTCGTGATACTGGACGAGGTGGGTCGCGGGACGGCTACTTTCGACGGTATTTCAATCGCCTGGGCGGCGACGGAGTACATCGTTAACTCCATTCAGTCGAAGACGCTGTTTGCGACTCACTACCACGAGCTGACGGCGCTGGGCGAGGAACTGCCGACTGTCGAAAACGTCCACGTCGCGGTCGACGGCGAGCCCCGGTCTGCGGGCAGCGACGGCGACGTGACGTTCCTCCGAACGGTCCGGGACGGCCCGAGCGACCGCTCCTACGGCGTCCACGTCGCCGACCTTGCCGGCGTCCCCGAGCCAGTCGTCGACCGCTCACAGGCGGTGCTCGACCGACTGCGCGACGACAAGGCTATCGAGATTCGCGGCAGCGAGCAGAATGACGGCGGAACGACACAGGCCGTCTTCGACCTGGATTCGGGGCAGTTCAGGGACGGCGCGGTCCAGTCCGGGGACGCAGCAGCCGGTTCCACGGCTGAGCCGGTTGCGACCGACGGTGACCCCGAACACGCGCCCGGCGAGGCCGCAGCTGAAGGCCCCGAAGGCGACGAGAGGGCAGCGTCGCTCGATTCTGAGACCGAGGCCGTCCTCTCGGAACTAACAGAACTGGATGTCAACGAGACGCCGCCGGTCGAACTGATGGCGAAAGTACAGGAGTGGCAGGCCGAACTGGACGACGAGTAGCAGACAGCGCCCGATTTTCAGCGAAGATATTCACGGCGGAAGGTGTATACGGGAGTTGTCACTGCTAGAAGGCAATGAGCGACCGGATTTACGTTCTCCACGTCGACGACGACCCGGCTGTCGTCGAAGCGGCCACAGGTGCGCTGAAACAGGCGCACTGTGGTATCACGGTCGAGACGGAGACGAACGTTGCCGACGGCCTCAAGCGACTCGATGAGGGTACGTTCGACTGTGTCATCGCCGGCTACGACCTGCCGGGACAGACCGGCGTCGAGTTCCTCGATGCGGTCCGCAAGCAATCGCCGGACATGCCGTTCGTTCTGTTCACCACCGAGGGAAATGAAGCAGCCGCCAGTGACGCGATTTCCGCCGGTGTCACCGAGTACCTCCGGGCTGACGGCGGCGCGGAACCGTACGCACGACTCGCACACACCGTCGTCAACGCCGTCGAACGGACAGCCGACGATATCGAACCCACACAGAGTACACGCCGAGAGCGTGCTATCGAGGAGCTACACTCCACCGCCAGGGCGTTCATGCGAGCCACGACTGCTGATGCGGTTGCACAGGTCACCGTGGACGCGGCTCGGACGATCCTCAATATGCCGGCCAACGCGGTTCACTTCGCCGACGGCGACGGTCTGTATCCGGCCGCATGGACCAATCAGGTAGAAGAGCTCATCGGGATGCCGCCGGTCTTCGAGCCCGGAGATGGCCTCGCATGGCAGGCCTTCGAAACCGGCGAAACGCGGGTTCACAACGATGTCGCGTCAAGTCCGGACCGGTATAATCCGGACACGGACATCCAGAGCGAACTCATCCTTCCGCTCGGTGACCATGGTGTCCTCCTCATCGGATCATGCGAGATAGGTGCATTCGATGACACAGATGTCACGCTCGCGCGGACGCTCTCAGTCCACGCGACGGCGGCGCTTAACCGTCTCGACCGTGACCGTCAGCTCCGCGAGGAGCGCGATTTCATCGATCAGGCGCTGAATACCCTGTATGACCTGTTCTATGTTATCGGCACGGACGGCAGTCTTCAGCGATGGAACGAGCGCATCCCCGAAGTCACAGGATACAGCGACGACGAGATCGACGAGATGTCCGTCTCTGAGTTCTTCCCCGCCGACGAGCACGAGACGGTCGCCGCGGCGGTAGAGAAAACGCGGGCCAGCGGCCGGGTAACTGTCGAAGCGGAGATTCTGACTGCCGATGGAGAGCGGATTCCGTACGAGTTTGCCGGAACACAGCTGACTGATGCTGATGGGGCGCCCGTCGGGACCGTGGGTATCGGCCGGGATATCTCCCAGCGCAAGGCGTACGAACAGCAGTTGGAACGCCAGAACGAGCGCCTCGACGAGTTCACAAGCATCGTCAGCCACGACCTCCGAAACCCACTGACTGTCGCGGAGGGGAATCTGGAACTGGCCAGAGCAGAATACGACAGCGACGCACTCGACAAGGTGTCGCGTGCCCATGAGCGAATGCGAGCGCTGATAGACGACCTCTTGGCGTTTGCACGCGCCGGCGAAACGGCGACTGACCTCGAATCCGTTGCGCTTACCGGCATCGTTGAAGAGTGCTGGCAAAGCGTCGAGAGTGATCAGGCGACGCTCGTCGTCGAAGGCGACCGTCAGGTTCAGGCAGATACGGCAAAACTCCGGCGGCTGTTAGCGAACCTCCTTCGGAACAGTGTTGAACATGGGTCTACAGGCGCTCAGGCGCCGGCTGACGACGACACCGACCACAGTGACGGGAGCGCAACTGTGCGAGTCGGTGTCATCAAAGACACGGACCGAAACGGGTTCTACGTCGCCGACGACGGACCGGGCATCCCGGAGGACGACCGCGAGCAGGTGTTCGAAGAGGGCTACTCGACCGGCGAGAACGGGACCGGGTTCGGACTCAAAATCGTTCAGCGGCTCGCCGAGGTCCACGGGTGGACGGTCACAGCCACCGAGAGCGAGGCCGGCGGCGCGCGGTTTGAGGTGACAGGCCTCGAACCTGCCTGAACAGGCCAGAAAGACACCGGTACGGGACAGCGACATCGACAGACCACCGCGGGGCGTGGCTGGCCTTTTGGTTCTGAAGCCCTCAGTATGGGTTATGTCATCCCAGCGCCCTCCGCGGCAGGGCTCGCGGGCCGCCGAGCAACCGTCCACAGCGAAGGACGGAGCGACGCCCGCACTCGCCGTCGAGGGGTTGTCAAAGCAGTTCGGTAGCGGTGCGGACGCGGTGACGGCCGTCAACGACGTGTCGTTTCGCATCGAGCAGGGGACGGTCGTCGGCCTGCTGGGCCCCAACGGTGCGGGCAAGACGACGACGATAAAATCGATTCTCGGGCTGGTGTTGCCTGATTCTGGGAGGATTCGAGTGCAGGGTATCGACATGAGCGAGAGCCCGCGGGCAGCCTACCGCCACGTCGACGGGATGCTCGAAGGGGCGCGAAACGACTACTGGCGGCTGACTGTCCGGGAGAACCTGCGCTATTTTTCGACCATCAAGGGCGTCAAGCCGGATGCCGTCGCCGACCGGCACGAGCGACTGCTGGCGAAACTCGACCTCCTCGAAAAAGCCGACGTGCCGGTTCGAGACCTCTCCCGCGGGATGAAACAGAAGGTGTCGCTGGCAAGTGTGCTGGCCAGCGAGTCCGACCTGGTGTTTCTCGACGAACCGACGCTGGGACTCGACGTCGAAAGCTCGCTGACGCTGCGACGGGAACTGCGCCGAATTGTCGACGAGCGCGACCTCACGGCTGTCGTTAGCAGCCACGACATGGATGTCATCGAAGACGTCTGTGACCGGGTCATCATCATGAACGAAGGAGAGATTATCGCCGACGACAGCGTGCCGGCCGTGCTCGACCAGTTCACCGCGAACGCGTTCGCCGTCACCAGTCCCGACATCACCGATGGTCTGCTTGCGATCATCCGGGAGCGCTTCGAGGTGGTCGAGGTGACGAGCACCGAGCGGGGCCGGCGCGTCGAGGTAGCGACCGACAGCGACGGGTTCTATCGCCTGCTGGCCCTGTGCCGGAACCACGACGTGACGCTCTCAGCCGTCGGCACGGTTGAACCGGACCTAGAAGACGTGTTCGTCGAAATCACGGGTCAAGGACGATGAGGGAGGCGGGGTCAGGACGATGACTGCAAGCGCCGACACGCACGCGGACGACAGTGATGGTGCCAGTGCCCAGACTATCAGTGCCGCCATGCAGGCGGGCTATCTTGACCTCGCGCGAGCGGTGCTGTACCGCGAGTACCTCATCTTCGTCCGCTATCCGGCTAACGCCGTCGGCGGCATCGTCATCTCGGTGTTCTTTTTCGGTCTGCTGTTCTACGGCGGTCGGATGCTTGCCGGGCAGGCGGTAACGGATTCTATCGAGGGCATCATCGTCGGCTACTTCCTGTGGTCGCTTTCCGTCGGCGCGTACCAGTCAATCTCGAACGACATCGGGAGCGAGGCCCAGTGGGGAACGCTCGAACGGCACGTCATGACGCCGTTTGGCTTCGCGCCGGTTGCGTTCTGCAAGGGCGTCGCGAAAGTCGTACGGACGTTCATTACCTCGACCGTGGTGCTGGCGGTGATGCTTGCGATTACCGGGACGACACTCCAGTTGAACGTCCTGACTGTGGTCGTCGTCGCGTCGCTGACCATCGCGTCGGTACTGGGTCTGGGGTTCGCTGCCGGCGGCGTCGCGGTGCTGTACAAGCGCATCGGGAACTGGCTCAATCTGCTCCAGTTCGGATTCATTATTCTCATCTCCGCGCCCGTGTTCGAACTCGGCTGGACGCGGGTCCTGCCGCTGGCCCACGGGAGCGCGCTCCTCCAGCGAGCGATGGTCGACGGGACCCGGATCTGGCAGTTCTCCGCTACCGATCTAGGCCTCCTCATCGGTGTCCCGGCCGGCTATGTACTGCTGGGGTATGTCGTGTTTCAGTACACGACTCGACGGGCCAGACAGCTCGGCGTACTCGGTGACTACTGACTGAAGGAGACAGGTGGTTTTACTTATGTTGCCACTAATTTGATACGTAACACTGTCGCTCAGACTGCACATACAGCGCCAGAAAGTCCCTGCCTCGTACTCCAGCTATGGTCACTCGACACTTCTCAACGGAGCAACTTGTCCCTGCCATCGCGACAGCCCTCGTTATTGGTGTCCTAACTATTTCGGCGTGGTCGCTTGTGCTCACGAGCGGCGGTACCGCCGACCAACTCCAGATCGATGCGAACGTGCAGCAACGCTACGAGAGCATAGATGGCGTCAACGCGACACAGACGACGATCGTCTCACAGAACGGGACGGTCGCGAGTCGGACGACCTACCACGCTACGCTCCAACCGGGCACGCAGAAAAAACGGCTCGTCCCTGTCAATAGTACGTCACAGGCGGGTACCGTACGGATATCGGACGGGTCAACGCTATGGCTGTATAACGACAGTCGTGAGAGTGCGACACGAGTTCCTCTCTCCGAGCCTGAGTCTGTCAGAGGTGAGCGGCTACAGCGTCTGTTCACGAAACTTGACGGGGCGACAACAGACCCGCGGCCGGTTGAACCACTGCCTGTTGTCCCCCGAGGCGAACAGCGGCCGGTCAACTCAACCGAGGAGATGACCGTCAGCTACCGGGGCACGGAACCAGTTGACGGACGTGAGGCGTATATCATTCATGTGACGCCGAGAAATGAGACAAAAGCATACGAGCAAACAGTCTGGGTCGAAACACAGCGGTTCTTCCCGACAAAAAAGCGGACTGTCTGGACAGCAGATGGAAAGTACACAGTTGTGACAACAAGGTACGCGAACGTCACGTACGACACTGGTGTGTCCAGTGACGTGTTTTCCCCCGACGCCCCGGACGACACAACTGTCAGCGTTCCAGAACCAACAGATAGGAGGTTTTACTTGCGCTGCCAGTTATGTGCTACATAATATTGTCGCTCAGACAGATTGAACGCCGCCGAACAGTCCCCTGCGCCTGGTAACCCGAGATATGGTCACTCGACACCTCACATCGGAACGACTGGTGCTCACCATCGCGACGGTCGTCGTCGTTGGTGTACTGGCTGTTGCGATCTGGTCGCTCGCATTCGCGAGTACCGGGACCGCCGATCAGCCGCAGATCGATGCGGACGTGCAGCAACGCTACGAGTCGATAGATGGCATCAACGCGACACAGACGACGACTATTACCCGGAATGGGACGGTCGCAAGTCGGACGACCTACGACACCGTGCTCCAGCCGGGGACCGAAAAGAAACGGCTGGCAGTCGTCAACAGCACCGTTGAACGATACGACCTCCGGGTGTCGAACGGGTCGGCACTGTGGCTGTACGACCAGCGCCGCGCGAAGGCGACACGTATCTCTCTCAGCAGCCCCGGGTCAGACCGAGGGAAGCGGCTCCAGCGCCTGTTTGCGAGCCTCAACATGGCCACGGCGGCCGACGCGGCGACCGACTCACAGTCAGTTGAGCCGCTACCCGTCGTTCCCCGCGGCGAGCAACGGCCGACCGAATCTGCCAGGTCAATGACCGTCAGCTACCGCGGTACTGAATCACTCGATGGGCGTGAAGTGTACGTCATCCACGTGGCACCGAAAGACGACACAGCGACCTACGAGCAGACCATATGGGTAGACACGGAACAGTTTTTCCCGGTCAAAAAGCGCACTGCGTGGACAGCCGACGGTGAGCGCACAGTCGTGACAACGACGTACACGGACGTCACCTACGATACCGGTGTGCCTGAAGACGTGTTTACCCCCAGCTTCCCGGACAATACGACTGTCGAGGTCCCGGAGACGCCGGAACGACAGACCTACGAGTCGGTCGGTGCGCTCAAAGCCGACACCGAGGTCCAGGTTCCGGAGCCCGACATTCCGCCGGGATACGAACTGACCTATGCGACCCAGACACGGGGACGGGTCCACAGCGTCGGCCTCCGCTACATGAACCGGACCAGTCTGATCACTGTTGCCAAGTACGACCGGCCGGGTGTCGGGGACAACGCCAGCGAAGGGGTAACAATCGACGGACAGCCAGCACAGGTCAGCTACGGGCTGACAACATCAGTGTCGTGGAGTTGCGAACGCTACCGGTACACGATTCGCGGTGAGGGCGTGTCCGCGGACCGACTCATCACAATCGGTCAGTCAGTCGGCTGTCCCAGCGGCGAGTGAACAGCCACGCTGGCATATCAAGCCGCCGTTTTCTGGGTCAGAAGTTCGACTGCACGTTATATGATGGAACCCCTCCTTACTTCGAGTGCAGCGGCCCTGACAACACCGTGCCACCAGCGCCCTCCGGCGACGGCCGCTGTCTGTCCGCCACACCGCCCTATGGTTCCCCGGGCTGCCACCCCGGGAAGGAATGTGGGCCGGGCCGCCTGCAAACTGGTCCCCCTCCTCGCCCCACCTTCGCCCGAAGGAATGCCCTGATTGCGCCGGTCCCCGCTGACACTGCGCCCTTCTCTACCGCGACTGACTTCTGACTCGGAAACTGACAGGACCTTTTATTCGGGGACGGGACGTTGGTCAAGTACGTGAGTGAGGACCCGGCCGTGGGCGACATCCTCGACCTGCTCAGTGACGAGTACGCCCGGGATATCCTCGCAGCAGCGAGTGTCAAACCCATGTCCGCGAAACAGCTCGCCGACCAGTGTGAGATGTCACAACCGACCGTGTACAGACGGGTCGAGTGGCTTCAGGAGTACGGCCTCATCGAGGAGCAGACCCAGATAGAGACGGGCGGCAACGACTACAGCGTGTTCGCTGCCACGCTCTCGGAGTTCTCGCTGGCGCTTGCTGAGGGTGACTTCGAAACCGAAATCGAGCGGACCGAACCGCCGGCGTTCCCGGGACAGGACGAACAGGACACCGCGGACCGATTCACAAAAATGTGGGAGAATCTCTGACATGGTCGCCATAGAGACGCTCATGAACTGGCTCATCACTGCCCTGGCGTTTGGCTCGACTGTACTGGGTGGGTACGTCGGCTACCAAGCCTATCGGGGGTATCGCCGGCACAACAGCCGCACGATGCAGTACCTCTCGGTCGGGCTGTTCTGTCTCACGGCGGTAGCCTTCGTCGTCGCGTTCACCGGCTCAGTCCTCCTTCGCCAGGGCCTGCTCTCCAGTCAGTTCCAGCAACCGCTGACACTCGTCACGCGCGCCTTCCAGTTCGTCGGCGTCCTCTTTATCGCGTACTCGCTCCACTCCCGGGAGTGAGTGCCCCGCTTGGCCGCTTGGTGTGCCACGCAATCTAACGCCGAATATCTCAAGTCCATCCGGTCGGAAGGCATAACTATGGCGCAAACGCCGGAGGGGCGGCCGACGGTCCGTATCGACGGGGCTGACCCACTGCTGCTCCCCTGGGACGTGGCAGCCGAACGGCTCTCGTTCGAGGTCGTCCGCGGCCCAGTCGCGTTCGAGTGTGCCTCCGGCGACCGGATCGAACGGGAGTACACCGGCGTCGCTGTGTTCGACCTACTGGAGGCGGCGGCGATGCCCGGCGACACGACCCACGTCCAGTTTGAATCAGTGAACGGCGACCTGGCGTGTATCCCGCTCGCTGACCTCAACGGCGCAGTACTCGCACTGGGCGACGGCCCCGGAACTGCACCGGGGCGACCGCGGTTCGTCTCGCCCCGCGTGCTCGGCCCGCGAACCGTGAAGAACGTCTGCCGACTGCGGCCGCGGACGCTTGCTGCCAGCGCTGATCGAGAGGCCTACGAGCGACTCCCGCTGGACGACTGATTATTCCAGCAAGCCGATATCCTTCGCGAGGCGGTCAGCAAGTTCTTCCAGTACGTCGGGGTCGACCTCAGCGACCGGATCACCGTCGTGAAGTTGCTCGTTGTGGCGCGCGACGGCGTCCTCGACATCCTCGAACGCGACCGATGTCCGCGTCCCACAGGCCTCACACACGACCGGGATTTCGGGCTGGTCGGTTGTCATTGGCGGCAGTTTAGCTCGCTCCCCGATAAACGGACCGGAGCGTCAGCCGGGCGCACCTGGCAGTCACTCCAGGACGCTCTTGGGCCGCTTGAGGTAGAACGCCTGCTCGGTGACGCGCTCGTAGACGGCATACAGCGTCTCGACGGCGGCCGGGTCGGGGTCGAACTGCAGGTGCGGCGCGGTGTGGTACGCCTTGCAACTGGTCAGGAAGAAGTACAGCGTCCGGTGGTGGGACGGCGTCGCGTCGACGACACCCATCGATTGCCCGCCCAGATCGTCCGAAAAGTCGTTGAGCAGACCGGCAATATCGTCGTTCAGTTGCTCGTCGGGCCGAGTGAGCGGCGCACCGAGCGTCTGCTGGAGGAACTCGCTCGTCGCCCGCAGGAACGGGTTCGAGTCCATCCCCGTCGGGTCCACCCCACTGAACGCGTCGTACAGGTCGAGCAGCGCCGTCAGTTCGTCGTCGGTCAGCGCGATGGGTTTGACAGGGTCACCCTGCGGGAGCGCGTAATCCGGGAAGGAGTACGACTGCGGGTCCGGCACCTGCCCGAACACGGTATCGAGACTCATGGGGGCAGTTCGGTCGGCGGCGGCCTAACTGTTGGGTGGCGCGAGACGCCGGAGCGGCCCCACCAGAACGCATATTATATCGTGTACATACATCTGAGCCGATGCCCTCCACCAATCGCACGACAACCGCACAGCGACGCCTCGAATCGGTGGCACGTCATGTGTCACGATCAGTGCCAAGCGAACACCCGACGCTAGCGGGGGAACGCAACTGATGCCGACGTTCACCGCTCGACTTGCCGATGGCTGGAAGAAAGCGGGCGACCACATATCGCTAATCCTGGTCCCGATACTGCTGGCGGTCATGCAGACGGATAATATCCGGCAAGTACTCACCTACGACGGGGCGCACATCGGCATTAAGTTCGGCGTCCCTGCGTCCGTTGTGACCATCTGGCAGTTTGTGAGTCTGCCCGGTAGCGGTGTCACAGCAAATGTTGGCCTCCCACTGTCGGCCCCGTTTGCGGTGGTTGTCATACCGGGAGTACTAGTGCTACGTGCCGGTCTGAGTGCGGGTTACTTCGGAACTATCGCGGCAGAACTCCTCGGTCGCCACGAGGGCTTCGCGATGAGCGTGCTAGCATACTTTGTCCCGTTTCTGGTGATAACTGCCCTCCCATATGTTATTCTCGTCCCACTGGCACTGGGGCTGCTTGGCTTCGGGAGCCTCGGTGAGGGGGGCGCGATAGTCGGCGCTGTGTTCCTTTTGATTCCAGCGTTCGTAGCTGCCGGGTATCTGTTCTGGGCCACGCCGTATCTGGTTGTCCTGCGCCGGACTGGGTTTGTGGCAGCGGCCAGAGGCTCGTACCAACTGGCTGTCGACGGCGGGCCGTATCTCTCCTACACAGTCGGCTATCTGGGACTCGTTTTGCTCGTCTCAGCGGTGGCGACCGCCGTTGTCGTCAACGTCTCTGCGGTCGGCCTTCTCATCGGAATCGTGGGCGGCGGGTTTCTAGGGCTCGTACTCAATATCACGACGATGCGGTTCGTCGCTGACATCGACCCGCAGTGCCCCACTGCCGGCGAGTGGCCCGAGCAGCACCGCAGCGGCGACAGTGTGGTCAATACGTAGGGAGGTGGCTCACTCGCCCTGCTCGTCCAGTTGCTCGACGAGGCTAATACCGTAGATAGTCCGCAACACCGTGCTAGCGTCGCCGGCCTCGTACACCAGATCGTCTCTCGAACTGACGTGGTCGAGCACGTCGGGCGAGGAATGGGCGGGGGCGGCGGCGATACCGGCGTCGTTCTCGTCCACCCAGCGCATCACCCGCAGGTCGCTCTTGCTGTCGCCCATCACGAGCGCGAACGGGTCGTCGATGCCCAGCACGTCGAAGGCCTCCTCAACGCCGGCTGACTTGTCCAGTTCGAGGCTGACGAGTTCGGCCGCATCGCCCTCGTAGTAGCCCAGGTCGACGCGTTCGAGGATGTCGCGGAACGCCTCGTGCGCGTCCTCGATGTCGGCGTGAGTCGGCAGACCGCCGGCCTCCAGCACATCGAGAATCTCCGGGTCGCGGCTGAAGTAGGCCCGTGCGTAGCCTGCAGGGTCGTCGATCTCAGCGTCAACCTGTGCGGCGATGGCGTCGCCGACGAGGCCACAGAGGTAGCACAGCGATTCGTCGATTATTTCGACGGCGTTGTCGCTGCCGACCTCGGCGTTTGGTTTCAGCGTGACGTTGAACTCGTTGCCCTGAAGATGACAGCGCTTGCCAACGGCGTCAGGGGCCTCCGAGAGGACCCGCCGACGGACCGTTTCGAACACATCCACGACCGCGCCGTCGAGGCGTTCGTACAGGAGTCGCTTCGTGTCCTCGCCGTGTTTGGGTGTGAACACGCCGTTACCAGACTCGTAAACGATGCTCATCTGTCCGGAGGAGACGAGGTCGTTGCCCAGCCCCTGAATCATGAACCCCTTGACGTTCTCCAAGGTCTGGCCGGTACAGACGACGATAGGGATTCCTGCTTCGTGAAACTGCGTCAGGAGATACAGCGTATCGCGGGGGATTTCGTTGTCGGTGTCGCCAGCCGACCGGAGCGTCTCATCGACATCCAGCACGAGCACGTTCACCGACCGGTCGTACTTCGAGTAGAGGTCGAGTGCGGTGAAAGCCTCGTCGCGAGTCAGCCGGGCCGCGATTTCCGCGTAGGTCTCGCCGGTTCCGGGAAACTCGTCAGTGATATCCGATTTGAGGGCGTCGAGGCGGTCACTGGCGGTTTCCCACTGTTCCAGCGCAACGGTCGAGCTGAGCGGAGGAAACAGATCAACGAACTCCTGATAGCCGCGAAGCGTCGTCGTGTCTACGCTCTTGTAGAGACGGTAAAGTTGGTCGTATTGTTCCATGTCGAGGTCCACAGGATAGTGGCGACTGACGGCGAGCGTACTTTAGCTATCGGGTTTGTGGTCCTCACACACGACAAAAAACGGCTGGTTTGCCAACACCGCTACTGAGGGTGCGCTGCTGCTACGCCTCGTCGCCGCCGTCCGTCAGCACCTCGGTTTCGGTCGCCTCCTCGTTGAGGAAGGATGGCAGCTCCTCCTCGTCCTCGTCAGTTGCCTCGTCGTCCGCCGTCGCTTCGGTCCAGGAGCGTTCTCTGTGGTGGCACATGGGTCGTCACCATGCGAGGCTCAGGACTGTGTTGTGTTAACTATTTTCATGAGCTGGCTGATACACGCAGGCGAGGGCAGACAGTATCAAGTCGCTCCGCCCGTTAGCTGGTCGCAATCATATGCGGAGGCACGTATGACCGACATCCAACGACTCGACGACCAGACCGTCGAACGCATCGCGGCCGGTGAGGTGGTCGAGCGGCCGGCCTCCGTCGTCAAGGAACTGGTCGAGAACGCCATCGACGCCGACGCGAGCCGGGTCGACGTGGTTGTGGAAGCTGGCGGAACCGACGGGATTCGTGTCACGGACGACGGCATCGGGATGGACCGAGAAGCCGTCAAAACGGCCGTCGAGGAACACACCACGTCGAAAATCCGCGACATTGCAGATCTGGAGGGTGGCGTGGGAACACTCGGGTTCCGCGGCGAGGCCCTGCACGCAGTCGGGGCTGTCTCACGGCTCACGATCCGGACCAGACCCCGCGGCGGCGACGTGGGAACCGAACTGGTGCTCGAAGGCGGTGACGTCACGTCAGTCAGCCCCGCCGGCTGTCCGGAGGGGACAACGATGGCGGTAGAAGACCTCTTCTATAACGTCCCAGCCCGCCGGAAGTACCTCAAACAAGAGTCGACGGAGTTCGCACACGTCAACACCGTCGTCGCCAGCTACGCGCTGGCTAACCCGGACGTGGCCGTCTCGCTGACCCACGGCGACCGCGAGACGTTCTCGACGACCGGCCAGGGCGATTTGCGCGAGACAGTGATGTCGGTCTACGGCCGGGAAGTCGCCGAGTCGATGATTTCGGTCGGTGCAGGCTCGGAGGCAACAAGGAGCGGCGACGAGATGGACAGTTTCCCAGATGGACCGCTCGACGGCGTCCACGGCCTCGTCTCCCACCCCGAGACGAACCGCGCTGGCCGCGAGTACCTCTCGACGTACGTCAACGGTCGCTACGTCAGGGCCGGAACTGTCCGGGACGCCGTTATCGACGCCTACGGTACCCAGATCGCGCCGGACCGCTACCCCTTCGCCGTCCTCTTTCTGGACGTTCCCGCGGGCGACGTGGACGTGAATGTCCATCCCCGGAAAATGGAGGTCCGCTTCGCTGACGACGAAGGCGTTCGCGAACAGGTCCGGACTGCAGTCGAGGACGCGCTGTTGCGTGAGGGGCTACTACGCTCGACAGCACCGCGTGGCCGGTCAGCACCGGAGCAGACAGAGATAACGCCGGAATCGGACGGAGCGACCGATAGCGGAGGCGAGCGGGCAGCCCCGAACGGCCGGGATGCCATAGACGACGCAACAACGTCGGGACAGACGGACACCACCGCAACGGAAAACAGTGCTGAGGCACCAGCACAGGAGCCAGATACTGCGCCCACAGCCCGACCGGACGGTACCCAGACGGAGACAGGGAACCGCGAGTCATCCGACACAGCCCCATCAATTCAATCAGCCGATACGAAGCCGTCCTCTGAAACCGGGAGGACGGACGGTACGTCGGGCGAATCCGGGACTGGTCAGACAGGGGGTAGCGTTTCGGGTGGAGATAGTGACGGTGAACGCCCCGGCGCGTCCGCGGCGGGCCAGACAACGGCGGAGCGCGGGGAACGGAAGTTTACCGGCGGTCAGGAGCAGGCACGTCTCGGCGACGACCCGGAGGCGACCCACGAATCGCTGCCTTCGATGCGGATTCTCGGACAGTTAGCCGACACCTACGTCGTCGCGGAGACAGATGACGGCCTCGTGCTGGTCGACCAGCACGCGGCCGATGAGCGGGTCAACTACGAGCGGCTCAAGGCTAAGTTCGAAGGCGAAACGACGACGCAGGCACTTGCTAACCCGGTCGAACTCGAACTGACTGCGCGCGAAGCCGAAGTATTCGACCGACGTAGCGACGCGCTGGCGAGTCTGGGGTTCCACACGGCGCGCACAGGTGAGCGCAGCGTCGAAGTCCGGACCCTCCCGGGCGTCATCGCCGACGCGGCCGGGCCGGACATCGTCAGGGACGTACTCGGTGCGTTCGTCGCCGGCGACGACGAAGCGGCGGCAACGGTCGAAGCGGCGGCCGACGAACTGCTCGGCGACCTAGCGTGTTACCCCTCGGTGACCGGGAACACGTCGCTGACCGAGGGCTCCGTCCGGGAGCTACTCGCCGCACTGGACGACTGTGAGAACCCCTACGCGTGTCCCCATGGGCGACCGACGGTCATTCACATCGACCGGCAGGAACTCGAAGACAGGTTCGAGCGTGATTACCCCGGGCACGGCGGTCGCCGGCGATAGCGAAGGAAGACGGCCCGTCCCCCGGCACAGCAGTCGATACAGCCGATTAAACTAAACCTTCGTCTCCCGATGCACGCGGTATGTCACTTGTAACGTTCGGCGAGACCGCTCTCAGATTTTCACCCCCAGACGGACAGCGATTCGAGACGGCCCGCGAAGCGTCAATTCGCGTCGACGGGACCGCGAGCAGCGTTGCGGCGACAGCCGGTCGACTCGGGGCTGACGCACAGTGGCTCTCGAAGGTCCCGGACACGCCGCTCGGGCGGCGTGTCGTCGCGGAGCTCCATGAGTTCGGTCTGGAGACAGAGGTTGTCTGGGCCGACCCAGACACCGGCCGCCAGGGACTCACGTTCCACGAAGACGCCGACCCACCCCGTGCCGAACGGCTACTGCAGGACCGCGGCGACACCGCGATGGCGACGCTGACGCCCGGCGAGTTGCCGATGGGCGAGATACAGAACGCGGACGTGGTGTTTACTTCGGGGAGCGTGTCATAGAATCCTCCTCATAGTGTGAGCTTCTCACGACCCGGGTCGTCTCCTCGCTCGAAATTTGTGATTGCGACAACGATGCGGAGACACAGCGCAATGAACACCTCTGTTCGTGCGTGGACGCGGCCTCGGGCGCGAACGTGCCCGAGGCCGCAGTCCTTCACCGCATCGTTGGTGCGTTCGACTCCTGTACGGCGGTTGTACGTCTCATCCAAGACTGATTGCTTGAGCTGAACCTCCTCACTGTGTTCCTTGATACGGTCTTCGACCCTGTATTCGATATCGAGCGGGTCATCAGTGTTTCGTGGGTTGTACGGGGCGACTGGTACAATCCCTACTTCCAGCAGGAAGTCGTGCCACTCAAGAATGTCGTAGGCACTGTCTCCAAGCATCCAGATCGGTGTCCCGACGGCGAGCGCGTCTTTTGTGACGCGCATCGCCGTCTCAGCGTCTGCCTGCTTGCGTTGGGTGAATTCTGCTGCAATCGGGATCTTTGAACCGGTCGAAACGATCGTACAGCCGAACCCGTAGTAGTGCTCTTCGGCCGTTGAATCGTAGTTCCACGACGCATCGTCGTTGTACTGGATCGCTTCAACGTGCGTCGAATCGATAGAGTACGTTGAGTTGAGCAGGCCGCGGGCGGCGGCCTGCTCGACGAGCCTCTGGAAAACATCATCGATGACGTGTTCTAGGTCGGTGAGAAACCGGTCGATTGTGTCTCTGGATGGCGGTTTGTCGAGCCCGCAATAGTACCAGACGAGGCCGTGCTGAAGTTCTCGTGCAACCGGGCGTGTACCGTAGACATCCTCGTAGTAGCAGTGCAGAAAGCCGCGAAAGAGGTCTGGTGGCTGATGCACCCGTGTTCGCCCCCTCGAAGCGGGGGCGAACACGTCGTACTCTAGCAGAAACTCGAACTCAAGATGCTCAAACAGCGGTACTGTCTCGGTAGCCGCGACATTCAAGAAGGCGTCTACCGAATCCAAATCTTGCAGGGTTGCGGTTGTGCTGGACACACTTTCCGCACCCTGCTGCTTCGTATGTGACCCTTTCTATGACACGCTCTCGGGCGCAACTCTCTCGCTCTCTGAGACAGCCGCCGACACGACGGGGGCATTGCTCAGAGCGGCCGCAGGAATGCGGGCGTTCGACCTCGGTTTCCACCCCGGATTGTGGGACGCCGAAGATGCTCTCGACGCCCTTGCAGACCTGCTACCAGCCGTCGATACCCTCTTTGCCGCCGAAGAGCAGGTTTCCGCGGTGTTTGATACGACAGGGAGTCCGCGCGAGGTCGTGCACACGCTCGCAACGGAGTACGACCTCACCCGCGTGATTCTCACACGGAGCGAGTACGGTGCGGTTGCCTACCACGACGGCGTCATTCACGAGCAAGATGCCATCGAAACGTCCGCAGTAGACGAAGCAGGACAACACGAGGCTTTCATCGGCGCAACGCTCCAGCAACTTGCCGCCGGTGCTGACACGGACGAAGTGCTGCTCCATGGTGTCGCGGCAGCAGCGCTGTCTCGAACACTGTCCGGGCCGCTGACGCCGCTCGAACCGTCCGAGGTTGAGCGTCTCGTCGATTCACAGCAGTCCAGACGGCCGTAGGTGGCACGTACCGGCCGGCCGTACCGATCTCTGTTTACTCCGCTATTAGCCAGGGACGTCCGCCGTGACGCGGTGACAATTAGACCGTGGACGCGACAGACGGCAGCGGTCAGCGCGTCACCGCCGCCGTGACGATGGCCGCACGGCTTGTAGCCCCTTCCCGCACACACCGACGGCGCTAACGGGACGTTTTTCCCCACGAGGGCCGCATACCCGTACAATGACTGTTCTCGAGTCCGTTCACGAGGCCCACGGAGCGACGTTCAGGGAGGTCGGTGGTCGGCAGGTCGTCGACAACTACGGGCGACCGGAGCGGACCCACCGCGCGGTTCGGAACGTCGTCGGCGCGATGGAGTACGGCTACGGCGTCATCGTCGTCACCGGCGAGGACCGCGTCGACTACGTCGACAACGCCGTCTCGAATCGCGTCCCGGACGAGGACGGCGCGGGCTGTTACGCGCTCTTGCTCGACCCCGACGGCCGCGTCGACACGGACATGTATGTGTACAACGCCGGCGAGCGCCTGCTCGTGTTCACGCCGCCCCAGAAGGCCGAGGAACTGGCCGCGGAGTGGGCGGATAAAACGTTCATTCAGGACGTCGAGTTCGAGGAAGCGACTGACGACTTCGCCGTCTTCGGCGTCCACGGGCCGAAAGCGACAGAGAAAATCGCCAGCGTCCTCCACCAGACCGGTACCCCACCAGCGCCGCTGACCTTCGAGCGGGGCGAACTCGGTGACGCCGGCGTCTCCGTCATCCGGACAGACGACCTCGCTGGGGAGGAGAGCTACGACGTGGTCTGTAGCGCCAACGACGCCGAGGCCGTCTTCGACACGCTGGTCAACCGCGGGCTCAACGCCGTCCCCTTCGGCTACCAGACCTGGGAGACGCTGACGCTTGAGGCCGGGACACCGCTGTTCGACACCGAAATCGAGGGCGCGCTCCCGAACGATCTTGGCCTGCGGAACGCCCTAGACTTCGAGAAGGGCTGTTACGTCGGGCAGGAGGTCGTCTCGCGTATCGAGAACCGCGGCCACCCAACACAACGGCTGGTCGGCCTCGCCGTCGAGGCGTGCCCGGACCCCGGCGCTGCGGTGTTCGCCGGCGACGAGCACGTCGGCGATGTGACCCGCGCCGCACAGAGTCCGATGCGGGAAGCCCCTATCGCGCTGGCAAACCTCAGCTGGGAACGGCCCGAAGAAGCGTTGAAAATCCGCATTGACGGTGAACCGGTCAGCGCCCAACAGGTCGACCTGCCCTTTATTGATGGCTCGGCACAGTCGGCACGGTTGCCGACCTACGAGTAGCGTCGGTCACTCTAGTTCAATAACGGCTCGCCCGCTGGTCGCACTCCGGACCCGGTCTCGCAGTTCACTAGCCTCCACAGTAGGGACTCGAACGTCGAAGACGACTTCGGCTTCGTAGTCGGCCTCAAACTCCACGCCCGCCGATTCGAGCAGGCTCCGAACACTGCCCGAGTCGTCGTAGGCGACGGTCACGGTGAACTGCTCGTGGGGTACTTCCTCGACGACGCCGGCGTCGTCAACGCCGTCCTTCACCGCTCGGGAGTACGCACTGGCGAGGCCGCCGACACCGAGGTTCGTCCCGCCGTAGTACCGCGTGACGACGGCGACAATGTTCTCAATGTCACGCTGCTTGAGGACGTTCAGCGCGGGGTCGCCGGCGCTGCCGCTTGGTTCGCCATCGTCACTGGAATACTCCCGAAAGGGATCGGATCGGACGCGGTAGGCGGGGACGTTGTGGGTCGCGTCGGCGTACTCCTCTCCGACGGCATCGACGAACGCCTCGGCGTCTTCGACGGTTGTCGCTGGGGCGACGTGGCCGATGAACTCCGAACCCCGCACCTCGAAGCGCGCCTCGCCGCGGCCCGGAACGGTCCGATAGCTGTCCGTCACGGGCTGGGGTACGCCCGGCGGCGGAATAGCGTTTGTCGTTCGCTCCCTGCGTGTGGCATCAAGTCAGTCCGTCTCGTCGCCGGCCTGTCGCGACCCCCAGACCCGCTTGTCCAGCAGCTTGACCTGCATTCCGTCCCGAACCTGTAACTGACAGGAGAGCCGGGGATAGCCAAACCGGTCGGCGAGGTCGTCGTGCCAGTGGTCGGGGTCGGGCGGCTCGGCAAGGCGGACGCCGCAGGTGGCACAGATGCCGCGGCCGCCGCAGTTGACCCGCTCCGCGTAGCGGCCGTGTGGCGAGAGGCCGGCGTCGAGGAGTACGTCCCGGAGGACGGCCCCACGTTCGGCGGTGAGTTCGTGGGTTTCACCCGCGGGCGTCTCGACGGTGAGCGTTGCTGGCATTACGCCAGTTCGATAGTCCGAACGAACGCCAGCCGGCGGATTTCGTTGATGAGGTCGCCGGGGAGTTCCTCGTCGGTGATGACGTACAGTTTCGGTTCGTCGGTGAACTCGGGGTCTTCGCTCAGGACCTGCCGGATGGAGATACCGTGGTCGGCGATAGCCGACGTGACCATCGAGACGATGCCGGACTCGTCGGCGGCCCGGACGGTGACAGTCACTGCGTGCAGGTCGAGCACTGGGGCGAGGTCGAGCAGGCTCGGCACAGAAGAGATGTTGCGGAAGATGCGCCGCAGGTCGTCATCGTCGAGAATCGCGTCCGTCGTTGCGTTGACCACCCGGCGGTCGACGTTGGCCTCGCGGGCGATACCCGTGTTCGGAATCTCGATACCGCCGGAGACGACGCGGCCGTCCTCGTTGACCGAGAACCCCCGTTCCAGCAGCAAGCGGATGACGTCCTGCTGGCCGGGAGAGTCCTCGAATTTCTGCATAATCTCGTCGAACATACGGAGTGGTGGACGTGGGGCCACTAATCGGTGCCGGCAGCAGTTGAAACAGGCGCGGTCGCGCGCTGGAGTCGGCTATAGCTCGCCTTTCGTACTCGCCACGTCGGACCGGCGCTCGTCAATCCGGGTCGCGTCATCGAGCGACCGGGCCAGGCTCTTGAACAGCGCCTCGATCTCGTGGTGGGCGTTCTCGCCGTCGACGCCACAGTGCAGTGTCAGTCCGGCGTTCATCGACAGCGAGCGACAGAAGTGCTGGGCCATGTGGCTGGTCATCCCACCGACCGAGGCCTGTGAGAACTCGCCGTCGAACTCGAAGTACGGCCGGCCGGAGATATCGACGACGACGCTCGCAACGGCCTCGTCAAGCGGGACCTTGCGGTCGGCGAAGCGGCGGATGCCGCGCTTGTCGTCCAGCGCCTCGGTGAACGCCTCGCCAAGCGTGATAGCGACATCCTCGACGGTGTGGTGGTCGTCGATGTCCAGATCGCCGTCACACTGCACGGTCAGGTCGAACAGCCCGTGGGTGGAAAAGGAGTCGAGCATGTGGTCGAAGAAGCCGATGCCGGTGTCGATGGTGCTGTCGCCGTCGCCGTCGACGTCGAGCGTGACCTCGATATCCGTCTCGGCCGTGGTCCGGGTGACGGCTGCTGTCCGGTCAGTCATACGTATCACGTATCAGGCCGTGTATTTGTGGATTGCGTCCGGCCACCCGGTCCAATAGTTACTCTGTCTGCTCGTCAAGCAGCGCCAGCAATCGGTCGGTCACCGCCGGCGCATGTTCGATGAAACAGCAGTGGCGACCTTCGACAGCCTCCCCAGTGCCGCGGGGGAGGTCGGCTGAAAGCGACTGTGCGGCCTCCGGTGACACAACGGGGTCGTCCAGCCCGTAGTACACCTCGGCAGGCTGGGTGATTTCGTACAGCGGTGGTGCATCGAAGGCCGTCATTGCGTTGGCATGCGCGTCACGAGCCGCGCCGGTCGCGTCCTCCTCGGCGCGCCAGCCTGCGATCTGCTCCATGAGGTCAGGGTCGTGTTCGCGGAACGCCGGCGAGAACGCGCCGTCGAGCGACGACGGGGCATTGAGCGCAAGCGCGTCGAGTGCGTCCCGGTCAATCGCATCGCCAGACCCCGCCGTACAGTACAGCGTCAGCGAGCGGGCGCGGCTGTACTGGTGGGCATACTGGAGCGCGACCATCCCACCAAGCCCGGCTCCAACGAGGTGGGCGCTCCCGACGCCGTGGTCGGCCAGCACGGCTTCGAGGTCGGCCGCCAGCGTTCCCACATCGTACGGTCCCGCGGGCGCGTCCGACCGGCCGGTCCCGCGGAGGTCCCACACTACCGTCTCGTAGGGGCCGGCGACGGCGTCGTAGTGCCAGCCCCAGAGCCACGCGCCGTACCCCACGTCGTTGATGAACACGACGGTGGGGCCATCGCCGTCGGCTTCGTAGTAAAGGGACACGTCGCGGTTGCGTGCGGTCGGCATTGGCCGTCGATTCCCGCGCCGGCGGTGTGTCTCTTTCGGTAGGTAGCTCTTTCACACTGGCTATCGAAGGACCGCCAGTCCTGTGTCCGGTGCAGAATCACTTATCGGCGCCGTCGTGTTGGTCGTGAGCCTAGGTGTCGCCGCGCAACTGGTTGCCGACTGGCTCCAGATCCCGAGCGTCGCGTTCCTGCTAGTCGCCGGCGTCCTCGTCGGCCCGCAGGCGCTCGGGCTGGTCGACCCCGCGATATTTGGGCAGGCCGGACTGCAGGCTATCGTCGGCCTCAGCGTCGGCATCATCGTCTTCGAGGGGGCGTTCCACCTCACTGTTGAGCGCGTCCGTGAAGCGTCCAGAGAGGCGCTTGGACTGGTGACAATCGGCGCGTTCGTCTCGCTTGTCGGAACCGCCGTCGCCGTCAAGGTCGTGTTCGGGACGACATGGCCGGTCGCCGTCCTCGTCGGAAGCCTGCTTATCGCCACCGGGCCGACGGTCATCACGCCGATCATGCAGGTGGTTCCAGTGCGGGACCGGGTCGCCGCGGCGCTGGAGACTGAAGGTATCATCAACGACGTGACCGCCGCTATCCTCGCGGTGGCGACCTTCGAATTCGTCATCGCGAGCCAGTCCTCGCCGGTGGTCGTCATCGAGGCGTTCGTCGCCCGATTGGCCGTCGGCCACGTCGTCGGCATCGCCGTCGGTGGCGGCACCGCACTACTGCTCAAGCGGTGGCACCTGTCGGCGGACAATGCCCTTCAGAACGCCCGGGTCGTGGTCCTGACCGCGGCACTGCTGGCGTACGCGCTCGGAAGTATGTGGCTCTCTGAAGCCGGTATCGCAGCCGCCGCCATTGCCGGTATCGTACTGGGGAACGCCGAGATCCCCCACAAAGAGGAGGTTGCCGGGTTCAAAGGCGGTATTACGCTGTTTGTGCTCTCGTTCGTGTTCATCGTGCTGGCGGCACAGCTCTCACTCGGCGACCTGCGTGCGCTCGGGGTCGGCGGGCTCGTCGTCGTCATCGTCGTCGCTGCGCTCGTCCGCCCGCTTGGCGTGTTCCTCTCGACGCTAGGTGGCCGACTGACAGTTCGAGAGCGGATGTTCGTCGGCGGGATGGGGCCGCGCGGTATCGTCCCGGCCAGCGTCGCCACGCTGTTTGCCATCGAACTGCGTCCCGAGAACCCCGAAGCCGCGACGGTTCTCGTCGGGACCGTCTTTCTCGTCATCTTCGCGACCGTCATGTTTCAAGGCGGGCTGGCCCGTCACTTCGCGCAAGCGCTTGACATCCTTCCTATGCAAACACTCATCGTCGGTGGCGGTCGTGTCGGCCGGGAGCTGGCAGTACGGTATGAATCACGCGGCGAAGAGGTCGTCCTCATCGACAGCGACGAGGACACCGTCGAGCGGACCCGGGCCGACGGCCACCGCGTCGTTCACGGGGACGCGACGAACGCGACCGTCCTCGAAGAAGCAGGGGCGAATCGGGCATCCGTCGTCGTCGCTGCGACTGCAGACGACGACGTGAACTTGCTCGTGGCACAGCTGGCGACGACCCGGTTCGACGTCGACACCGTGGTCGCCAGAGCGAACCAGCCGGACAACGTCGAGGCCTTCGAGGACCTTGACGTCGAGACGATATCCGCCGGCTTCGCCGTCGCCGACGCAATCGACGACGCGGTCGAGCGACCAGCGCTGGCCCACTGGCTGTCGGACTCCGGCCGAACAGGGGACGTACTGGAAGTCGAACTCAGCAACGACTCACTGGTCGACCGGACCATAGAGGAAACCGCGGAGAAGCTTCCGAACGGCTGTCTGGTGGCAATGGTGAGTCGCAACGGCACAGACAGAGTCCCCGACAGCGATTTCCGCCTCGCCAGCGGCGATCACCTGACGCTCGTCTGCGAGACCAACGAAGCGATGCAGGACGCCAGAAGACTGTGTCAGGGCGGCTAGCCGGACAGCACGTACCGCTCAGCGCAGTTCGTCGAGCGAGACGGTCGCCGAACGGTCCGCGGTAACCCACTCTGTCACGGACTGCTGGCGATCCGAGGGGAAGATAGTCAGCTCCGAAGGGTTCTCGGGGTCGTCGTACAGGTAATCCAGTTCGAACTCCGGCGCTTCGTTCAGATCGGTGTCCGACGGGGGCGTCGTGGTAGCACTCATCGTTCAGGTAGCGTGGGTAGCACTGCAGTTTGTACACAGTTCGTCGGGAGCACGGCCGCTGGCAGCGGGCACACTGGTCCCACAGCGCCGACACGTCCGTTGTGACCGAACGTACTCGGTGTGAGTCCGAATGTGTGCGATGTCACGTTCTCCGCTCATATCTGCTATAGATGGGCAGTTACTAAAAATACTTTTGGAAACTCATCCAGATATACCTAATACAAGTAAATGTAATTGTATCCCTTGGATGTATTCGAATCGTTCGAGCAGAATATTCCTCCACAATCGGACAACTGTCCGAAGCAACGGAGCGGAAAGCAGCACTAACGGCGAGAAAACCAGAGACGGTTCAGGCGTTTGCGACAGTTCGCAGGATCTCCGGCGCGTCGTCAAGCGCGTCGTCAAGCGCGTCCGCATCGGGACCACCGCCCTGTGCAAAGTCCGGCGGGCCGCCACCGCCGCCGCCGACGCGACCGGCGAGTTCGCCGACGACTTCACCGGCGTCGACATCGACGCCATCGGGCACTGAGACGACGAACTGCGCGCCGTCGAGTCCCGAGCCAAGCACCGCGATGTTGCCTTGCTCGACGATAGCGTTCGCCTGCGCGCGGAGTTCGTCCATGTCGGCGTCGATGCGCCCGACAACGGCGGTCGCATCGCCGACCTCGACTTCTTCATTGTCGCCACCGCCGCTCGCGCGGGCCTCAGCGAGTTGCTCTTTGAGCTGTTCGATTTCTTTGCCACGGGCCTTCCACTCGTCGAAGAACCGCTCGGCAGTCTCCGGGACGGCATCGGGCGCAACGTCAAGGATATCCGCGGCTTCGGTGAGCGCGTCTTCGGTGCGCTGGGTGGCCTCAATGGCCGCGTTGCCCGCCGCAAACGTCAGGCGGATGACCCCGTCCTGAATCCGCTCGGTGTTCAGGAGCTTGACAGCCCCGATGTCGCCGGTTCGGGCGACGTGAGTGCCACCACAGGCCTGCACGTCGTCGCCGACAGTGATGAGGCGGATCTGCTCGCCGGCCGGAATCCCGCCCTGATAGAGGTCGAAGCCGTACCGTTCCTCGGCATCGTTGCGGTCGGGCCACTCCTGTGAGACGGTGATGTTGTCCTGAATGATGTCGTTTGCGAGGCGTTCAATCTCTTTGACTTCCTCGCGGCTCACCGACTCGTAGTGGCGGATGTCGATGCGGGCTGAGTCGGTGCCCTTCTGGGCCCCGGCCTGCCTGACGTGCTCGCCGAGTACCTGCCGGGCGCTGTGGATGACGATGTGGGTCGCCGTGTGGTGTTGCATCAGGCGCTGGCGACGGGTGGCGTCGACCTGCCCACGGACGAACTCACCCTTGCCGGGGTCGTCGTCGCAGGTGTGGACGATGACATCGCCGTACTGCTGGACGTCGGTCACCTCGGCGGAGACGTCGTCGGTCGACAGCGTCCCCTTGTCCGGGGGCTGGCCACCGCCCTCCGGGTAAAACATCGTCTGGTCGAGCACCACGTCGTAGGTGTCGTCGTCGCGGTCAAACACCTCAAGGACAACGGCTTCGAACTCGGTCCGCTGCTGGTCCTCGTAGTAGAGCCGGTCGGTCTCGGGCAGTTCTTCGAGTCGGTCCTCGTAGGGCGTCTGTGACTCCTCGGTGGCGGTATCGTCGCCGCCATGACGCTGGGCGACGACCGCGTAGAAGTCGTCGGGCACGTCGACCGCGACGCCTTTTTCGGCGGCGATCTCCTCGACCATGTCCGGCTGAATCCCGTGGGAATCGTACAGTTCGACCAGTTCCGACGTCGGAATCGGCTCGCCCTTTTCGGCGTATTCGTCGGCCAACTGGCGGACGCGCCGGCCACCGCGGTCAAGCGTCTCGCGGTACTTCTCTACTTCAGTGCGGACGATATCGCGGATGGTGTCGCGGTTCTCGTAGTCGAGGCGCTCGGCCTGCATGTCGACGAGTTCGTCAAGCGGTGCGTCGACGCCGACGCCGTCGACCAGTCGCTTCGTTCGGCGCAGGACCATCCGTGCCAGATAGCCTGTCCCGACGTTCGACGGAACGATACCGTCCCCGAGCATGTACGCGAGCGTCCGGCAGTGGTCGGCGATGGCGTAGATGTCCTCAAGCGGTGCCATCAGGTCCCGCATCTCATCGACCTCGACGCCGACCTCAGCGGCGATGGTGTCGCGTTCGGCTTCGATGTCTTCGGCCTCGTCGATGTCCATCCGGCCCGCGAGCTTCGCGGCCTCGTGGACGATTCGCTCTTCCTCGTCGGTGAGCTCGATGCCGGCGTTGTCCTTGAGGAAGGCGATCATGTCGGGGTAGACGGCCTCGTACACCGTCGGCGTCCCCTGGCACATCCAGGTCCAGCGTTCGAGCCCATAGCCGGTGTCGACGATGTAGGTGTCCATCGGCGAGTACCGGTTGCCGTCCTTCATCTCGTACTCGCCGTCGGAGTCCTGCTCCATGGACATGAAGACGAGCGTGGCGAGTTCGGCCCCGCGGTAGATAACCTCGATAGCCGGACCGGCGTTGCCGCCACCGACCCACGGGTCCTCGATGTAGACGATCTCGTCCAGATTCGCCCCCATCTCCTCGAACAGTTCGTCACAGTACTGGACGGTTTCGTTCTTCCAGTACACCTCGCCCTCGTAGGCGTACTGCTCGGGGTCTTCGATGTCCTCGCGGGCGTTGAACGCGTGGTGGGCCATCATCTCGAAGGCCATCGTGTGCCGGCCCGTCTTCCCGACGTTGTCGATGTCCTGCATCCGGATGCAGGGCTGGCTGATACACAGCGGGTTCGCCGGCGGCGGCGTCGTCCCCGAGGTGACCAGCGGCTGGAAGTCGTAAATCGACGCCTGCGTGAGGAGGACATCGTCGCGCCAGCGGTTGGCTGCCACCGGGTACGGGTCGATGCGCTCATGGTCACGGTCCTCGAAGAAAGAGAGGAACGCCTCGCGCATCTCCGTCAGCGAGTGGGACTCGTCGAACCCGGGGTTGTCGATGAAGTCGTACTCCGCACACGGCGGTTCGCCACAGGTCTCGCGCTTGACACGGGACCAGAACATGTCGCCACAGGAGACACACTCCTGTCTGTGGAAGCCTTCCTCTTCGAAGTAGTCGAGTTGGTAGGCCTCGTCGAGGTCGCTCATTGGTGTTCAGTTGGCCCACGTTCGCCTAAAACTGTTCCGAAGGGGCCGAGTATTGAGCCGGGAGTCACTGTTGTCAGGTAGATGCAGTCGGACTACAACCGAAAGGCGCCCTTACTTGCCCTGTGCGAGCGAGGCCAGCATCGCTTCGAGTTGCACACGCTCGTTCGCGCCGCGGGTGATCCGATAATCGGTTTCGCCGATGCGTTCGAGCACTCGGACGGCTGCGTCGTCGTCAATATCGAACTCCCAGATGGAGCGATGCAGTTGGTCGATGATGTCGCCGCCCGCGATGCCCTCTTCGGTCAGGAGTCTATCGAGGGTCGCCCGCGAGGCGGTGAAGTCGCCGTCCAGCGCCGACTGGACCATCGTCCGGATCTCTTCGGGACGGGCCGTCGAAGTGATAGCGTACACTGCCGACTCGTCGACCGTGTCGCCGCTGACCGATGCAGCTTGCAGGCCGTTGATGGCTTTCCGCATATCCCCGTCGGCGGCGTAGACGAGTGCGTCGAGTCCGTCTTCGGTCAGTTCAATGTCTTCTTCGGCAGCGATGGTTCGGATTTCCTCGGCAACGGCGTCGTCTGCAAGCGGCGAGAACCGGAAGACCGCACAGCGCGATTGGATCGGGTCGATGATCTGGCTGGAGTAGTTACACGAGAGAATAAAGCGGACGTTGTTCGAGAACTGCTCCATCGTCCGGCGCAGCGCCGACTGGGCGTCGCTGGTCAGCGCGTCGGCCTCGTCGAGGAAGATGATACGGTACTCGACGCCCCCGAAGCTCGTCCGGGCGAAGTTCTTGATACGGTCCCGGACCACGTCGATACCACGCTCGTCGGAGGCGTTCAGTTCGAGGAAGTGCTCGCGCCAGTCGTCGCCGTACAGTTCACGGGCGATAGCCGTCGCGCACGTCGTCTTCCCCGTCCCTGCCGGCCCGGAAAACAGCATGTGGCTCAGGTCGTTGCGCGAGACGTAGCTCTTGAGCCGCCCGACGATATTCTCGTGCCCCATCACGTCGTCGAGCGTCTGCGGGCGGTACTTCTCGATCCAGACCTCCTCGCGTCCCGCTCGCGACTCGGACTCGGCCTCACTCATGGACGATTGGAAGCGTGGGCCGGTCTTAAACCCCGCGAGAGTCGACAGTCTCAGGTGCGTCGGCGGAGTACGGCCGGGTATGCACGTCACCGTCGAAATCGCCGGCGAAGACACCCACGAACTGGAGGTGGACGCGGACGCGACGTATGGCGACCTGCTCGCACCGGTCGACCTGAGCCCCCACGAGGTGTCAGTCCTCGTCGACGGCGAGCACGTGCCGACGGACCAGCCCGTCGAGCACGACCACGTTCGGGTTGTCAGGCTCATCAAAGGCGGGTGAGTCGCCAATGCGTGTCCGCGAAGCGACCGAGGCCGACCTGCCGGAAGTGATGAACGTTCTCGACGGCGCGGCGCTGGAAATCGGTGTGCCAACGGTCCGTACAGGAATCGCCGGCGACGGAACGCTCATCTCGGTTTCGGGTGGTTCCGGGGCAGACGCAACGCCCGAAAGCGACCGAATACTCGGCGCACTCGTACTCGATGACACTCACATCGAGGCCGTCGCTGTCCGTCGGCGTCGTCGCGGGCAGGGTATCGGGACGGCGCTCGTCGAGGCCGCGCTCGACCGGCGAGATTGTGTCACCGCCGAGTTCGACGCTGACGTTCGGCCGTTCTACGAGGCGCTGGGGTTCGACGTAATGCCCCTCGACGACGAGGACGCCCGCTTTCGCGGGGCTCGCGAGTAGTCGTCCCGTCGGAGTCAGTTCTGACGACCGGTCAGTTCCTCGATGGACAGTTCATACAGCGTTATATCCATCTCATCGGTCGGCTCGTCGAACACCCGAATGGGCGCGTAGCGCTCGTTTATTTCGACGGCTTCGTAGGCCGGGTCACCGTCGGGGACAGCCGCTATCGGTCCCCTGGCGACGATGCTCCAGCCGGTCCACGCCTCCGCGTCCGGCGTCTGCTCCGTCTCCGTGACGACATACGTCGCCGTCTCAGTGGCGTCGAGGTACGCCGACTTCTCGCTCCCGCTTGTCTCGCCAAGGCGGAAGTACAGCGACCCGTCCTCGTAGTGGTGAAACACCGGGAAAGCGTACGCGTCGTCGCCGTCAGCCAGCGCGAGCACGCCGCTCTCACTCTCGCCAAGGCGGTCGCGGACGATGTCGTCAGGCATCCCCTCTGTGTAGGCGAACGCGATGTCGGTGTCCATGCGTCGACGACGCGTGCCGCGGGCTTAAACGAGGGGTTCGACCAGTTCCTGACCGGCATCGAGCAGTTCGCCGACCCGGGCATCGCTGCCGGCCTCGGCGTAGACGCGGAGCTTCGGTTCCGTCCCGGACGGGCGGACGAGCACCCACGTCCCGTCTTCGAGTCGGATTTTGAACCCGTCGACCGTGTTGATACCGTCGACGGCGACCCCCGCCAGCGTGTCGGGCAGTGCGGTTTCGAGGTCTTCGAGAACTGGCTCCTTGCGGTCGTCCGGGCAGTCGACGCTGATCCGGTCCTGATGGATTTCGCCGTGTTCGTCCAGCAATCTGTCGACACGAGCATCAAGCGGTTCCTCGCGCTCGGCGGCGGCGGCGGCCAGCGCCACCAGCACGCCGTCCTTGTTCCGCAGGTGGTCCGGCAGGCCGAAGCCACCAGATTCTTCGCCGCCGAACAACGCGTCGTGGTCAGCCATCGCCTCGGCGACCCACTTGAAGCCGACGGCGACCTCGTGGACGTCTTGACCGTGGGCCTCGGCGACGCGGTCGACGATGCTGGAGGTCGAGACTGTCCGAACGACATCGCCCGTCCCGTCCTCAAGCAAAAAGTCGTACATCGCGGCGAAAAACAGGTTGGGGTCCAGATAGCCCCGCTTTGGTGTGACGACGCCGATGCGGTCGGCGTCGCCGTCGTTGATAATCCCCAGCGCGGCGTCACCCTCGCTGACTTCGCCGACGAGTCCCTCAGCGTTCTCCGCCGACGGCTCGGGCGACCCACCGCCGAACTCCGGGTCCTGTTCGCAGTTGAGACGAGTCACATCGGCCCCGGCCGCTTCGAGCAGGGCGTCGGTGACGCCGCGGCCACTGCCGTATAGCGCGTCATAGGCGACTGACAGGTCATCGAGGTCAGTGTCGACGAAGTCCAGCGCGTGGTCGTGGAACGGGCCAATAAGGTCTTCTTCCGTTCGCTCGCCCCACTCGTCTTCGGGGAGCGGGTCGAGGACGGCGAGGTTTTCCTCGAAGGCGGCCGTCCAGTCGGGGAGCGCCGGCGACCCGTCGCCAGGGATGAACTTCACGCCGTTGTACTCCGGCGGATTGTGGCTGGCCGTGATCTGGAGCGCCCCGGCCAGACCGCGGTCTTTCACCGTCCAGGCGAGGATCGGCGTCGGCGTGTCCCGGTCCGGCAAGAGCACGTCGAAGCCGTTCGCACGCAGGACGTGTGCGAGCTCGTCGGCAAACCCGGGCGAGGTCTCGCGGGCGTCGTATCCGATGGCGACGGTCCCGCTCGCCCCGCGCTCGGCGAGCGTCGTGGCGACAGCCTGACCAACCATCCGGACTCGCGGTTTCGTGAACACGTCCAGCGTCGCCCGCCAGCCGTCCGTCCCGAAAGCGATTGCGCCTGCGTCGACATCCGCGTCGTTGTCCATATCCCGCGGTTCTCGGCCCCCAGACAAAAAGTCACGCCTCATCGGTGAGCTGTCACTTTTCCTGTTATTGACAGCGAGAAGTGAGCGGCGGGTCAGATATCGAACGCTACTTCGGCGTCGCTGGATTCGACGAGTCGTTCCTTCTCCGCTCTGGAGTACTGCTTAATCTCGTACTCACGGCTCATCGCGTCGGACTGTGAGTCAAATGATTCGACGTGAATCAGTTCGACCGGGGTTCTGCCGCGCGTGTACTTCGCGCCATCGCCGGCGTCGTGCTCTCGGACGCGGCGTTCCACATCGGTCGTGTAACCGGTGTAAAACGTGTTGTCGCTACAACGGAGGACGTACACGTGGTAAGGGCTCCGCGCGGTAGTCATCGCACGATGCTGGTGGCCCAGTGGGCCTCACACTTGTTGGGCGCGCTCTCTCGATACCTCGGCAATGCCAGCGTTTGCCGAGCAGTTGGGACACGCCCGGATGTGTCCACGTTCATCCGCGAACACTCGGGCGAACTGGTCTGAGACGTGCGCGCCGCAATGATCACATTCAGGCATCGTGTTCGTCGGCGACACCACCGCCGACGTATACGCGTACGCGCGTTGTTCGCATAGCTCTTTACCCAAATACTTGGGTATACCCGTGGCTGGCGAGGGTGGTTATTCCCGCGCATTGTCGAGCTGTCTGGCGATTAGGCCGGCCTGTGTCCCGGCGGTGAAGCCGGCGTCGATGTTCACGACAGAGAGTGCAGTGCAGGACTGGAGCAGTCCCGAGAGAGCGGCCTCACCCTCGCCGCCGTGGCCGTAGCCGGTCGAGACGGGCAGGCCGATGACCGGTACGTCGACGAGACCGGCGACAACCGTCGGGAGCGCACCTTCGCGGCCCGCCGCGACGATGAGCACATCCTGGTCCCGGAAGCCGTCGACCGCATCTATCGTCCGGGCAAGGCTCGCAACCCCGACATCGTCGATACGGGTCACGGTGGCACCCATCTCCTCGGCGATAAGCGCGGCCTCACCGGCCGGAACGGCGTCGGATGTCCCAGCGGTGACGATACCCACTGACGCGTCCAGCGACGGGCGCTCGAACGCGGGGGTCGTCGCGACCAGCCAGTTCGAGCGGTCGTCCCAGCGAACTGTCGCATCGGGGGCGGCTTCGTCCAGCCGCTCCCGAACGGCCGTTGCAGTGGACGTATCGAGTCGTGTCACGATAGCCCGGTCCGTCGTCTCAATAGCTGTTGCTGCCAGATCCGCCACTTCTCCCGGTGTCTTCCCGTCCGCGAGGACGGCTTCAGGAACGCCGGCACGGTCCTCCCGGGCGGCGTCGAACCGACCGGCCCCGCTGGTCGCGTAGCCGGAGAGCGCCGCCTCGGCTTCCGTCGGGGAGAGGTCACCCGCCGCAACCGAATCGAGTATATCGCGCATAGAACCTATTCAGTGGTACGGCCACTCCTATCCGTCGGTCCGAAACAAGCGTGTTGCTCACATCAGGGTCGGATCCGTGGGAGCGCGCGTGAGCGACGCTCGGCCGGAGTAACGCGACAATAGCCGTCTGGGGCAGACAAAAAGCCGGATTCTGATGGATTCTCGCGGACACAATCCCGGATTTATAACGGGTTATGTGTCGTATAATGCCTCAAACTGCCGGTAATAGGGTCGAGAGCGAACTAATTGGAGAAAGTATATAAGTAACCCCCGTCGATACCTCGTCTGTATGGCAGACCTAATCGTCAAAGCCGCCGTTAAGGAAGAGCTCAACGACATGAACGTAGCGTCCGACTTCTACGACGCACTCGACGAGGAAGTCGAGGAGCTGCTTCAGGACGCAGCCCGACGAGCCGACGAGAACGACCGGAAGACGGTCCAGCCGCGCGACCTGTAAGGTCGTTTCAAGCAGCGTATTTTTTTGACGCAAGCCGACCAGCGACAGCTATTTCGAAAGTGTTCGGACGGTGACGCCATCAGCAGTGCCGACGTGAATCTCGTCAGCCATACCGACGAACAGCCCGTGCTCGACAACACCGGGCAGCGCGGCGAGGTCGCTGGCGAGTGCGGCGGGGTCGTGGATGGAATTGAAGTCGCAGTCGAGCACGAGATTTCCGTTGTCGGTGACGACGGGGCCGTCCTTGCGTTCTGCACGGCGGAGTGTTGGGTCACCACCCAATTCTTCGACTGCCGTGACGACTGTCGAGCGGGCCATCGGGAGTACCTCGACGGGGACAGGATGTGAGAGTACGTCCGCCTCTTTCGTCGGATCAGCGACGACGAGGAAGCGGTCGGCGCTCGCGTCGACTATCTTCTCCCGGGCGTGCGCCGCGCCACCGCCTTTGATCAGGTTGCCGCTGGCCACCTCGTCGGCCCCGTCGATGGCGAGGTCGACCGACACGTCGTCGAGGTCCGCCAGCGGGATGCCACAGTCACGGGCCAGCTGGCGGGACTGAAACGACGTGGGGACGCCGACGACATCGAGGCCGGCGTCGACCGCCTGGCCGATAGCGCGGATAGCGTAGGCTGCCGTTGACCCCGTGCCGAGGCCAACGACTGTGCCGTCCTCGACCGCTTCGGCCGCTGATTCCCCCGCTGCCTGTTTCGCCGCGTCGGAGCCGCCCTGTTTCATGTGCGGTGGGTCGACAGACGTGGACAAAACGTTTGTTCTCCCGGCCGCAAGCGTTCGAATGGTCGACTGCACGTACTGTGGCTGTCCCGTCGAGAACCACGACTCCGTCTACGTCAGCGAGACGCCCGACGGGAAGTCGACGACGCAGTTTTGCAACTACGGCTGCCTGTCTGCTCACATCGACGAGGCAGCCCTGACGACCGGCACGACCTGTGAGTGGTCACCGACGCAGTAGCGGCGCGGTCTGTGGGTGGTCACCGACACAGCGACGGAGCGAGCGTCAGCACCATCGGTCCACAGTACCTGTCCGATGCCAGATGGATTTTAGGGGCGGCCCGACCCAGAGAGCAGTAATGACACAGTTCGGAACGAGCGGGATTCGGGGTCCCGTCGGCGAGACGGTCACAGCCGAGTTGGCGCTCTCGGTGGGGCGAGCGCTTGGCATCGACTGCGAGCGGGTGGTCGTGGGCCGGGACCCGCGAGCGAGCGGCGAGTACCTCCAGACGGCGCTGGTGGCCGGGCTTCGGGAGAGCGGCGTCGACGTGATAGACCTCGGCGGCGCGGCGACGCCGACTATCGGACGGGCGGTGGCGTGGCAGGACGCCGACGCCGGCGTCGCAGTGACAGCGAGTCACAATCCGCCAGAAGACAACGGTATCAAGCTCTGGCAACCCAGCGGCCAGGCCTTCGATGCGGACCTGCGAGCAACGATCGAACAGCGACTGGACGAGGATGCGTTCCAGCCAGCGGCGTGGGACGAGAGCGGAGGCCTGGTGTCCCGGGATGCCAGCCAACGCCACGTCGACGCGCTGGTCACGGAAATCGGTGAGCGAAACCTCGATAGCCATGTCGTCGTCGATCTGGGCAACGGCGCGGGTCGAGTCAGCGTCGACGCGCTTTCGGCGCTGGGCTGCTCCGTCGAGACGCTCAACGGCCAGCCCGACGGCGCGTTCCCGGGTCGGCCCTCGGAGCCGAAAGCCGAGAACTGCGAGTCACTGGCGACGCTAGTGGCCGAATCCGACGCCGACCTCGGCATCGCACACGACGGCGACGCCGACCGGATGCGGGCGGTTTCGGCCGACGGGACCTTCCTCTCGGGCGACGTGTTGCTGGCCGTGTTCGCCCGTACTGCGGCGTCACCGGGCGAGCGGGTCGCCGTCCCGGTCGATACGAGCCTCGCCGTCGAGGACCACCTCAGCGATATCGACGTGGCCGTCGAGTACACCCCGGTCGGGGACGTGTATGTCGCCGAGGCCGCGAGCGAGGACGGGGTCGCTTTCGGCGGCGAGCCAAGCGGTGCGTGGATCTGGCCCGAGCGGACGCTGTGTCCGGACGGTCCGCTGGCGGCCTGTACCGCCGCAACGCTGGACAGCGAGCGCCCGCTGGGCGACCGCGCCGCCGACGTGCCGGAGTACCCCATTCGCCGGGATAGCGTCGAAACCGACCAGAAGGAGACTGTGATGGACCGCGTTCGAGAGACAGTGACCGACGCCTACGACGACGTGACGACGCTCGACGGTGTCCGCGTCGACCTCGTCGACGCGTGGTTCCTCTTGCGGGCCAGCGGAACCCAGCCGCTCGTTCGGATCACCGCCGAGGCCCGCGACCCAGACCGTGCTGACGCGGTGTTCAAGGAGGCACGGGCGCGCCTGACAGACGCAGTAGTCTAGAGCCTGAAACAGGAGTCCCGGCAAAACAACGGTTGGTAGCGAGTGCAGCCGGCGAGGAAAACGTCCCCGCAACCGTCAGGTCACAGGGCGGCAGTTCCTGATCGGTTCTATCCGCGACGTGTGGACCGGGCCTCACGGACGTCTGCCCCGTCGCGAATCTTGTCCTCGCACTGCGGACAGACCCTGGGCTTTTCGACCCCGTTCGGCGTGAACACACGCGCGTAGTCAGCCGTTACAAAATTACCGCAGTTCTGGCATTCCGGCATACAACCCTGTATGTGGGTTATACCCTCTTAATTGTTATTGGTCTGGTAAGTGTTCGCATACGAGGTGTTGGCGGCGCTACCGGGTGAAAACGCCATTTCGTTCGAAAGAAGGAAACGCCACCGACGGACACACCGGCCAGTGGAGTGTCGGTCAGTTGCCACAAACTCATCGAAGGAGCGCCAGATTCGGGACGGAGCGTGTCCGGTTACGCCTCGAAGGTACTGGTAATGGTTCCGTCCTCGGACAGTTCGATGACACCGTCGAAGAGTTCCCGGAACGCCGCGACCGTCTCCTCGTCGTGGACCTCGTCGGCGAGGTGGAACATCCCGACAGCGTCGTACTCGTCTAGCAGGTCGAGGATGTCTTCGACGGCCGAGAGCGCGCCGTCCTCGTCGGCGTAGTAGATGAGTTCCGTCAGCGAGTCGAAGGTCACGCGGAGCTTCCCGTCGTGTTCTTGCAGAAAGGTCTCGGCCTCCGAGACAATCCCGGAGAGGTCGTCCGGCGCGGAGACGTATCGGACGCTTTCGGACTGGCGACGGGTGTAGCCGCGCTCGACCGACAGCGTGTCGAGGATGGTCGCTTTGGACTCGTCGACCTCGTAGTACTCCAGTTTCTGTTTGACCTCCCGGGCGGTGGTCCGGGTCGAGATGACGAGCATCGAGTCGGTGTCGGTCGCAAGGAAATCCGTGTCCAGTCGGTCCGTCTCGCCGGTACTCGGATGCAGGAGTAGTACCCCCGTGCCACCCGGAACGGTTTCCGGTGCGTTGTCGATAGCCAGCGTATATTCCATATGCACATCAAGGAGAGTGGAACCCAATTAAGTGTGCGGGTCCCGGTTAGAACACGCTGTCCGCCGTCGCAGCTCCAACGACGCTGAAAATTGCACCGACAGTGATGGCTTTCAGGGTCGTCAGGGTGACCGCCATCGGCGTCGGGTCCAGCAGAATCCCCCCGTTGACGAGGAACGTGTCCGGGGCCGTAAACGCCACCGCGAGAATGGCGACCGAGCCAAACGCCACGCACATCAGCGAGACGAATCGGACCGGAATACCGGCCACCTCCGCCTCGGTGTCCACGTCGCGGTCGGCGTCAGCTTTGTACAGCGCCCCGTAGCCGATAGCGAACACGATACCGACGACAAGCACTGCGTGATACCAGGACATATTCTCAGCAAGGACCCACACCTCCTCTGTCACGACGAACGGCCCCGCGAGCAGGAACCCCCCAACGAGTTGCTGGGCAGTGTCCGCGACCCGGTATCGGCGTCGACCCATACCGGGTTGCTGTCCCGTCAGCACGAAAGTCTCCCGGTCTGTCACTGTCCGACAGGACCAATGTCCAGTCGCTACGGAGCGGTTCACAGCTTCCCTTCTCGTTTCAACTGGACCGAAAATGTGCCGTTGTCCCTCGGTTTCCAAGTGAAGAAAGGGGGTACAGCGGCTGTGAAGGGACTGAAAATCGCGACATCATCGGCTGATTCGGGCCCTGAATAAAAGCGTTTTGTCCCTCAGCCGACAGGTCGAGCGGGCCGGGACGGCTTACGTCGTCCGGAAGGCCCGGTCACCGGCGTCGCCGAGCCCCGGAACGATGAACCCATCCTCGTCGAGTTCGTCGTCGATAGCGACGCTGATGATGTCAGCGTCCGGCTGCGCCTCCGAAACACGGACGATACCCTCTGGCGCGGAGACTGCGGCCAGAACAAGCAGGTTCTCCGGCTCTGTCTTCTCCGAGGTGATGTAATCGAGCACCGTGGCCATCGTCGACCCGGTGGCGAGCATCGGGTCCGCGATGATGACGGTGTCGTCCTCGGTGATTTCGGGCAGTTTGACGTATTCGACGGAGATAGGGAACTCGCCGTCGTCGTTCATTCCGGCTTCCTCATCACGGCTGGCGGAGATGACGCCCTGTCTGGCGCGGGGGAACGCTTTGAGCAGCCCCTCGACAAACGGCGTCGCGGCGCGGAGGACGTTGACGATGACCACATCGTCGAGTCCTTTGACGCGTTCCCCCATCGTCGTAGTTAGTGGCGTCTGGATTTCCGTGTACTCAGTTTCCATCCGCCCGTCAATGATTTCGTAGCCACAGATACGGCCGAGGCGGACCAGTCCCTTCCGGAACGCGACCTGTTCGGTCTCGACGTTTCGTATCCGAGTCAGTTCATCTCGCGCCAGCGCGTGCGTGACGACAGAGGCGTCGCCGCGCTGTTCGATTGGCATATCGTGCCCGTTGACACCCGATGGCTTAAACGGTTCTCACTCAGGCCGGCTCAGCCGTGCCTGACCGTACCGCAGGGTCACCGCCGCGCTGGCGGTTCTTTGCCATGAGGAAGAGGAACAGCGCGAGACCGACGCCGCGGAGCACAACGTCGAGCAAGAGCGTCATCTCGCCGCCGCCGAGGCCGATGAGGCCGAGGATGTCGTACACGCCGGACACTGCGAGGCCGGGGGCCATCAGGAGCAGCGAACTGAACGCGAACGCCGCCCGCTCGCCCCGGGAGACCGGCGCGTACGCGAACCCGATAACCGTCGCGGCCAGCGCGACGACGCCGAGGAAGACGCCGATCACAGGTATCAGGATCTCAGGGATAGCGTAGCCGACATCCAGCAAGTCTGCAGCCTCAACAACCCGATATTTGTCCCCGACATCAAGGTTGGCAGCGTCAGGGTTGCGCCGAAGCAGAATGATGCCCGGCGTGACAATGAACGCGAACGGCACAATTGCCTTGTTGAGCGAGAGCGAAAACGCCTCGATGCCGGTCTCGAAGGCATCGGACTTTGCGACACCGGAAGCGGCGTAGGCAGCCACTGCGACCGGCGGCGTGATGTCGGCGATGACGCCGAAATAGAGGATAAACAGATGTGCCGCGAGCAGCGGGACACCGAACTCGGTCAGCGCCGGCGCGAGCAGGGAGACGAGGATGATGTAGGTCACCGTCGTCGGCATCCCCATCCCGAGGATAATCGAGGAGAATGCGGTGACGAGCAACAGCAAGACCAGCGAGCCGCCGGCGACGGCTGTGATGAGCGAGACGAGGTTCGGGCCGAGGCCGGAGACGCTGATGACGCCCGGAATGATGCCGGCAGCGGCGACAGCGATGACAACCGGGACCGCGGTTCTAGCCCCGCTCTCCATCGACTTCCCGACGAAAACGCCGAGCTTGTACAGCCCATTCGAGGCCAGATCTGGGCGACTGACAGCGTCAGCAGTCGTTTCGGCGGTGTCGTCGACAGCACCGTCGAACGACAGCAACGGCGAGTCGAGTCTGGGTCGGGTAATCAGCGTGAGGACGCCAGCGAGAATGATTAGCGTGCCGATGTTACCGACGGTGGCCGAGAACGCGTCTATGAGAGATTGGGACCCCGTCCCGTCGCCGGCCAGTGCACCCAGAACGCCAGCGCCGAACAGGAACTGTGAAAGCAGCGATGCGCCGAACAGCACGCCGAGAATCGCTCCGAGGCGGGCACGCGTTTCGTCGCCGTAAGCCGCCACAAGTGCGATGAGCGCTCCGATTGCGATGAGCGTAAACCACGCCGAGCGGGAGACAGACAGTCGCTCGATGATGAGGTAGTACAACAGCAGCCCAAGCGGGACGAGGTAGAACCACCCGCTTTTGAAGTGGCTCCGGAGGTTGACCAGTTCTGAAGAGTCGAGACCACCGATGTCCTCCTTGACGGCCTCGAAGTGGACCATCACCCAGACGCCGAAGAAGAAGACGATAGCGGGAATCGTCGCGACGACGATGACATCAGCGAACGGCGTCGCCGTGTACTGGACGATGAGGAACGCAGCGGCCCCCATCACCGGCGGGAGAATCTGGCCGCCCGATGAGGCAGACGCTTCGACACCGCCGGAGAACTCCGGCGAGTAGCCCGACCGCTTCATCAGCGGAATCGTGAACGCGCCGGTCGTCACCGTGTTTGCGATGGACGAGCCTGAGATGGTCCCCATAAATCCGCTGGCGAGAATGGACGCCTTCGCCGGGCCACCCTTCCGGGTGCCCGTCGCGCCGTACGCGAGGTCAATGAACCACTGCCCCGCGCCGGACATTTCGAGGAACGCGCCAAAGAGGATGAAGATATAGATGAACTGCACGGAGACGGTAACCGGAATTCCGAACACCCCGTTTTCGGTGTTGTACCAGAGGTTCTGGATGATAGAGGGCCAAGACAGCTCCGGAATCGAGAGGACGCCAATGTAGGCGGCGTCCTGTGGGATGAGGACACCGAAACGGGCGTAGACGACGAACGCCGCGACGATAACCATCAACCAGAGGCTGATCGCCCGACGGGTCGCTTCGAGGACGAGCAAAACGCCGACCGCACCCAGTACGAACGCGTAGGAGGTGTCGGCGAGCGGCCCGAGAAGCCCCGCTATCGGCTCCAGGAAGGTGAATACTTCCTGAATCGGTCGGCCGCGTTCAAGTCCCAGCGCACGCATACGCTGGATCTCGTCGAAGTCAGTGATGAAGTACGCGGCCGACAGCACCGACAGGACGATAAAAACGAAATCCGAGGGTGTCACGCGGTCCATCTCGGCGTCGAGGAACGCCCAGGCGAGGGCGCTTCCGATAGCGTGAACGACACGAGACACCGGATGCTCCGCGCCGAGTTTCTCATCGACCAGTGACCCGAGCGCGATACAGCGCCGGGAAAGCGGGCCGTCGCCGGTGCTGCCGGGATACAGCAAGAACGTCAGAATGAGGCCAAAAGAGACGTGGACAGCGTTGATCTGGAGGAGTTGCAGTGACGCGAACACGACATCACCGACGCCGGGAAGCGAGATCGAGAGGACGAAGCCTTTCGCCGCGAGCCACATCTGAAACACCGAAAACGAGATGCCGATGAGCGCGACGAGGACAACTGCCCACCCTGTAAGGGAGCGTTTCCGCTCTATCTCCTGCAGTACTTCGTCAACTTCCTCGTCCGATACGGCCTCCCCGTCGTCGTCAGATCGTGTGTTTTCAGTCATGTGTTGAGCTGGTCTGTCGCAGCACCGAACGACGAGCGCTGGGTCACATAGAGGTGGACCGAGCGGCCGTTGGTGCGGGCTACCAAGTCGTAGGTTTCGGCTCCGACGTGAAGTTTATGTCCTGCAACATCACCGGGAGAGACTGTCACGCGCGTGTAGTTGCCTGGGGGGTCGAAGACATACATCCCATCCTCACGAGTGACGTTGGCTCCGCTCGGGAGCCCCCAGCCGAACGATTCGAACTCCATACGGGTCATCTCAAGATGGTCGCCACGGACTGTGTACTCGTCGTAGACACGCGTTTTTTCGACACTGTGCATATATTCCAGCGCCACGGTCGTGCCGTCCTCAACCGAGACCGTTAGATACTGCTCACCGGTCTCGGCGTCTTCGACGACCAGTGCATGTCCGCCGGGGAGCGCTGCTACAGTCCCGATGAGGAGGAGGGCACCGAGCACCGCGATAGCGACGTATCGTCGTCTCATTCCAGTTGGTGAGTAATAGAAGGTCGTTAGTTAACGATACGGATAGCGTCAGTCAGCGGCGTTACGCGTCGAAGTAGGCCGCTGCGCCGGGGTGGAGTTCGATGGACATCCCGTCCTGAGCGGAGTCCGCGCTGATGAAGTCCGTCTTGATAGAGAGGTCGTCGACGTTGTCGAAGATGGCCGCGGTGACCGACTCGACCGTCTCTTCGGGCTGTTCGGCGTTCGTCGCAATCATCGCCTGCACAGCGATTGTTTCGACAGCCTCGTCGACGCCGGTGTAGGTGTCGGCGGGGATGGTGTCGTCAGCGAACCAGGAGGCGTCCTCCTTCGCTGCGGCACGGTTGTCGCCGGAGATTGGGACGATGACGAGGTCGTTGGTGTTTGCGAGGTCCTCGATTGCGCCGACCGGCCAGCCACCGACGACGAACGCGGCGTCGATGTCGCCGTTCCGGAGCTGGTCGGCAGCCTGAGAGAACGAGGCGTTCTGCTCGGTGTAATCGGAGATGCCGACTGACTCCAGAATCTGGTTCGCGTTGACCTGGGTTCCGCTCCCGAGGTCGCCAGTGTTGATCGTCGCCCCTTCGAGGTCGGAGAGTTGCGTGATGCCCGTGTCCGCGAGGGTGACGACCGTGATCGTTTCGGGGTACAGGGTCGCAACGCCCTGGAGGTTCTCGACGGCGTTGTCCTGGAACGCATCGATGCCAGTGCCGTTCTTTGCGAACGAGGCGATATCGTTCTGGATGAGCGCGAAGTCGGCGTCGCCGCTGGCGAGGCTGCCGACGTTTTCGACGCTCGCACCGGTCGACTGGACGTTCAGCGTGAAGTCTGTGTTGTCCTCTACGACCGTCTTGAACTCGTTCGAGAGCGGGAAGTAGGTGCCACCGGTGCCGCCGGCGTGCCACGAGAGGCGGGTCTCGGTGTCGCCTTCGGTCATTTCGCCCTCGGTCATGTCGCCACCCTCGGTCGTTTCGCCGTCGCCACCGTCGCCGCCGTCGCCGCCACCGCCACAGCCGGCGAGAGCTGCGACACCTGCAACGCCTGCTGTCTTGAGGAACCGCCTACGTGTGGAGTTGTTAGTCATACGTATGTCTACGTCACACGGGGTATTCAAGAATGTTAGCTAGTATACAGTCGCTATTTGACTATATTGTGCGATAGCGTGTGACAGAGTATTTCACCGGACGGAATAGAGATGAGAAAAGACGGACAGGCAAAGTGTTCTATTTTTCGAGAATTTCAGCTCTAGTTATATTTCAGCAAACAACCGCCACGTCAGGACCCGTTACGCGGACGTCTCGATACCAAGCTCGTCGAGAAGCGTGCGGGCAGCTGCAGCCGAGGACGGTGGGCCACGAGCCGTGATGAGGTCACCATCGACCGTGACGCTGGTGTCGGCATCGAGTTCGGCGTCCCAGTCCGCACCGACAGCCTTCACTTCGTCTTCGACCCAGTACGGGAGCTTCCGGCCGTCGGGGAGCAGGTCGTTCTCGTCGACAATGCCTTCCTCCCAGGCGTTCGGGAAGCCGGTGACCGAGCGGCCGTCGGCGAGGAACTCGCCGTCGCTATTACGGGTGAAGGCCAGAATCCCGACCGTGTGACAGACGACGAGTGCCTTGCCGTCGTCGCCGGCGACGCTCTCGCGCAGCAGTTCACGGGCGTGGACATCCTGCGTGACGTCCCACTCCGCGCCGTGGCCGCCGGGGAACACGACGGTGTCGTAGTCCGCGGCGTCAGCCTGTGCCAGCGGAATCGGGTTGTTCAGGCGCTCGTCGGTCTCGTGGACTTCCCGAACGTGTTCCGAGAGGTCTTCGCCGACTTCATCGGGGTCGACGGAACGTTCGTCAAGCACCGGCGGCTCGCCGGTCGGTGTCGCCACCGTAATATCCAGACCGGCGTCTGTGAGAGTTGTCAGCGGCTCAATACATTCTTCGCCCCAGTACCCGTGTTCGCTTACGACGAATAGTGCGGATGACATCAAACTACCATTCGCGTGCAATCCTTATAAGCAGCCGTTTGGTGTTGAGCGAAGCGGGGCGAGCGGGAAGATCGCTATACAGTAAGAATGCGTCGTTTATACCCCGACATCAAGGGCTGGGGAGGGGGCTCGCGGGAGAGTATCACGGCTGCCGCCACGGCGGAAACGTTTAACCCCACTGAGCAGCAATCCGGTGTGTATAGATGGACAGCCCACTGCAGCAGGTCCCGCGGCTGTCATAGACCGATCTATTATACCATGGCAGACATCGAAGAGAGCGTTTCAGGATTCAAGGCGAAAGGCGGCTGGGTCGACGTCGTCGAGCACGGCGAGCGCATCACGCAGGCGCTGAAAGACATCGCTTCGGGCGAGACTGTCGACGAGGACGCCCTCAGTGAGTTCGACGAATGGCGACCCAAGAGCCACGAGCGACTGGACGAGGACGTCAACGAGAAAACCGCTGACCAAGCAAGCGTCGACGAGGGCAAAGGCGAACAGGCCGGCAAGGGGCCGGACGAGGACCTCCAGACCGCCGGCGAGAAACTCAGCGAGTCCTACGAGAACCTCGACGAGCCGGACGAGGCGATGGAGCGCTGGAGCGAGTCCGTCGACTACGTGGCGCGCGCGGCTGACTCCGCCAGCCGGAAAGCCCTGCGAAAGGTCGAGGACACCGTCTACCGCAACGTGATGACCCAGATCGCGCCCTATTACTTCGACAACGACCTCATCAGCGCGAACCTCCGTCGCGTCGGCGACGAGGAACGCCCCGAGTACGTCTTCGAGGTCAACGTCAACGACGACGACCTGAAGATGCGCGTCTCGAACAAGCTCGCGGACTTCGAGCAGGCCGTCGACCGCTGGCACGTCGACACCGAGAAAGTCACCGAGGCTGTCGAGGCCGCTGAGGGTGTTGATGCGGTCGAGACAGGGGATGAGACCGATGCGAAGACGAACTAAGCTCGCCGCTGGGCGAGCGGCATCGGCTTCCAGCATCGTCGACGCAAAAACGAACTAAGCACGAGCATGGCCGCACAGACGGTTAGATAGCGTCGTCAGGGTCGTGTTTTTCCGCCATCCGCGTCGCTTCGGCCGCGTACTGCGCCTGCAGGTCTTCGTCGTCGACGGACCCGAGGTTGTCCGGGTCCGCGTCGACAGCGGCCGTGGTCTCTCGCACGTCGGAAAACGAGGTCAGGGCGCGCTCCTTGCGGAAGTACTGTTCGCCGTCGGGCGTCGCGTACGTGAGGATGATGAGGTTCTGCTCGTCGTCGGAGTAGGTTCGTTCGACCAGCCAGACGCGGACAGTCTCTTCAGTGGCGGACATACGGGAGCGAACCACGCGCTGCCACCTGAACGTTTGCCCGTGAGGGCCGCGTCAGTGTCGGCAGTCGGCCACACAAGGGCGCGCGAACGGTAGGCTCATTGCAGGGCGGGGCAAACGCCGTGACAGATGGTCGCGACGAGTACGATTGCGACGCTTGTTATCGCGTCAGCCGCGAGTCTGTTTATGGCCTGGGCCATCGGTGCTGGGTCGTCCGGGTCTACACCGTTCGCGCCGGCCGTCGGGGCGAACGCGATCTCGGTGATGCGGGCCGGGTTCTTTGTCGGCATCCTCGGGCTGGCCGGCGCGATCCTGCAGGGAGCCAACGTCACAGAAGCCGTCGGGAGCGAGCTCGTGCTGTTCCCGAGCGACGGCGGCCTGTCGGCTATTGCCGCTATCGTCGCCCTCCTCACTGCGGCGGTGCTGGTCGCCGTCGGTATTTTCACCGGCTACCCCATCGCGACAGCGTTTACCGTCACCGGCGCAGTGGTCGGCGTCGGGCTGGCGATGGGCGGCCAGCCGGCGACAGCAAAGTACATCGAAATTGTCTCGCTGTGGGTCCTCACGCCCTTCGTCGGCGGGGGTATCGCCTTCGGGACGGCGTGGTCGCTCCGGCACGAGGCCACGACAGAGGAACGGCTCGTGCCGCTGCTGGGCGGGCTGGTCGGTGTGATCCTGGCGAACATCGAGTTCGTGCTGCTGGCACCGGGTAGCGAGCAGGCCTCTGTGGCCCGCGCCGTCGCAAGGGCGGCCGGGACACCGATCTTCCCGTCGATGGTCGTCGTGACGCTCCTTATCGGGGTGCTCGCGGGGGGACTGCTGTATCTAGATATCAGAGCGGACGCGGCCGCCGGGCAGCGGCACTTCCTGCTGGTGATGGGCGGGCTCGTGGCCTTCTCCGCCGGCGGGAGCCAGGTCGGGCTGGCGCTGGGACCGCTGGTGCCCCTGCTCGGCGAGGGGCCGACTGCGGCCATCCCCATCACCGGCGTTCTGTTGTTCGGCGGCCTCGGCCTCCTCGTCGGGTCCTGGACGGGCGCGCCGCGGATGATCAAAGCGCTGGCACAGGACTACTCCTCGCTTGGGCCGCGGCGCTCCATCGGCGCGTTGATTCCGAGCTTCATCATCGCGCAGGCGGCCGTTTTCTTCGGCATTCCGGTGTCGTTCAACGAGATTATCGTTTCGGCTATTGTCGGCTCTGGCGCAGCCGCCGGCGGTGGCGAAGTCAGTCGGGAGAAGATGGGGAAAACGGTGCTTGCCTGGATCGGGTCGCTGGCGCTGGCGTTTGCGCTAAGCTACGGGCTCTTCTGGATTATCGACGCGGCACTCTGACCCGGTCAGCGACCCCAGACGTAGCGACTGACGGCCTCGTCAATGCGGGTCGAGAGCCGGCCCATCCAGACCTCAGGCGAGACGCGCTCAATGTCCTGCTGGTCGACCTCGATTCGGTCGTCGCCGAAGGGGTCGTGGGGTTTTTCGCCCTCGTTCTCGTCGACGGCGTCGACGACGACACTCATCGAACACCGGCCACAGGCCTCAGTGTCTTTCGCCATGATTGTTAGTGATTAATTTGGAGGCCAGCGTCAAAAACCTGCCGCGGCGGTCGTGTACGGCCCGTGGACGACCGTCGGCTGACCGACGCCCTTAAGACCCCGACACGGCATCGCCATGGTATGACCTACCGCGGCGGGGGACCAGTACGAACTGAACACCTACGTGACTCACGACGATGAGCGAGGAATCCGAGTCCATGTCGGGTGAGGACCCGACTGACTATGGCGCGGAGAGCTGGGAAGACCCCATGACTGGTGCAGTCCCAAAATCGGAGCTTCCCGACGAAATCGTCGAGGAAGTCCCACACTGGACAGATGACCCCTACTTCGACCGGGTGGGCGACCGCCTGATGTACAATTACACGCTGGAGCGGGACCACCGGTTCCGGGGCGAGCGCTGGGACCTCTACGGCGAGATGCGGGTTCTCAATCAGAAACAGTTCTTCCACCCGGCGCTGTCCTACGGTGACCACGAATCCGAGGAGTACCTCTACGCCCGCCGCGTCGACCGGCCGACAGTCGGCGAACTGAAGCGACTGGTCAAACTGGGCCACGACCTTGCTGACGAGCGTGTGTCGGGCAACGAGGAGCACTACCGAACGGACTTCACGTTCGTCCTCGTCGCCGACGAGATACCCGACGAGGTTCGGTCGTTCGTCGAGGGTCAGCGCGAGCGGACGCTGTTGAAGTACGGCTACTACGGCCACTACGAGGTCAATCTGGGCGTCGTGGTGCCGGACGAACAGGTTGCCGTCGCCGGCGAAGCCGCCGACGTGGTCGAGGCGTTCGTTCTCTGGGAGGACGTGACCCAGCCCGAGGAAGGAGTGCTGTCGCGGCTCGCCAAGCGGTTCTGGAAATGACGCTCCCGACCCGGCGTGGCTTCGTCGTCGGCTGTGCGGCGACGCTGGCCGGCTGTAGCGTCCTGCCGGAGGAGCGCGAGCCCATCGAAGCCAGCGCGGCCGCGCCGGCAGTGCTCCCCGAGTCCAGCGGCTACTCGCTCGTTGCCGAAGATAGCCGCACCATCGAGACGACGGTGACCGTCGACTTTTCTGGGGACGTGGAACTAACGTCGCGGCAAGACGTGATCGCGACGGTGTTCCAGCGCGTATACCAGTCCGCAAACGGGGAGCAGTTCGGGCTCCTGACGGCCCCAGCCGTGCGAGTCATCGACCAGCCCGAAGTCGTCCGTGACCCGCTGACGGCGGTGGACAGCACCCGGGTCGTTTCGCTTGCGATGGATACCGACGTGGACACTGTTTCGGAGTGGCGCGAACGCGGCTCAGAGACGCTTCTCGGGACCGAAACGACGCGGACGACAGCGACGGCAACGCTCAACGGGACCGAGCGAAAGCTCGCGCGAATTCGCGTCCGTGCCGGCGAGGATTCAGTGACGGCGATAGCGACTATCTCGGATGACGCCGCGCCGCCGTTCGGCGCGGTCACGCGGGACGCGTAACTGTCGCTGTCGACAATAAAAAAACGGAAACGGAGTCGCGGTTCAGTCGTCGCCTGGTTCGACCGCGCTGGCGGGACCACGGTCACGGACCGTGCTGATGTTGTCGTACCCTTTCTTCACGAGGGCCAGCGCGAGGCCGATGAGGACCAGCGCCAGTACCATCTGGACGGTCGAGGACGCGATGGCCGCAGTCCCCTCGGCACCGCCCTGAATGAGGTTCTGGTAGAGGTTGCTGTAGAACGCCAGCCAAGACAGCCCCAGAATAGTGATAGTCGTCATGACGGCCATCGGCACGCCCGTGGAGTACAGCTGCTTGTTGTCGTCCCAGTTTGCGAGCCAGACAGTCGCGGTCAGCAGCGCCAGCGCCGCGAGCAGCTGGTTCGCACCGCCGAACAGGGCCCAGAGCGTGAGCCACTCGCCGGAGATAACCATCAGATAGGCCGGGATGGCCTGCACGAGCGGGTTCGTGTAGCGGCCGCGCCCGATTTCGCCGAGGGTCGAACGGATGCCGCCGCCGACGTTGAATCCGGAAGCCGTTTCGCCCGCCCGGAGCCCGACGATCTCCTCCATCATGTACCGGCCGAGTCGGACGGCCGTGTCCGTGGAGGTCAGCAGGAAACTCACCAACACGAGCGCCATGAACGGTGCGCCGAAGGTCTGGGGGATGCCGAGACTAGTGAAGATGATGCCGCCACCCGTCGCGAAGTTCGGCAACGCAGCACCGATACCGCCGGCGGGATCAGCGAAGCCGGCCACGGCGAGCGTCGACAGTGCGACGGCGGCCAGCAGTCCCTCGCCGAGCATCCCACCGTACCCGATAAGGCGGGCGTCGGTCTCCTTGTTCAGCTGCTTGGCTGTCGTCCCAGAGGACACCAGCGAGTGGAAGCCACTGATCGTCCCGCAGGCGATGGTAATGAACAGCAGCGGGAACAGCGGTGCGAGGCCCGCGCCCTCGACACCCCAGAAGCCGTTGAATGCACCCATCGAGTCCGCGATGACCAGCGAGCCGGTCTCGGTGGCAGCCGTGCCGAAAATCGTGCCGACGATGACAGCCACCAGCGAACCGCCGACGCCGGCGTACAGCAGGAACGACGAGAGGTAGTCACGCGGCTGGAGCAGCACCCACACCGGGAGCGCGCTCGCAATGCCCGCGTACACCATGATTATCGGCACCCACGCCGCACGGTTGGGGTTCATCGCTGTCGCAGACGACCCGGGAATCCACTGTCCAGTGCCGAGGTTCAGCACGTCCGCGAGCACGAGCGTGCCTGCGGGGTAGCTCGCCTCGCCGACGGCCGGGAACAGCGCGAACGGGTACTGAATGCCCGCGTACACGCCGGCGAACACCAGCGTCACGAACACGACGGTCCCGGGCAGGAACGGTCCGTTCAACTGGTAGAGGTACACTCCCAGTAGCAGGGCCAGTACGATGTAGACGGTGCTCGCGGTCGTCACCTGTGGGAACGCGTCGAACACGATGGCGACCACCAGCGCGAACACCGCGACGACGAGGATGATGGTCAGGAACGCGAACCACAGCAGCATGTTCTTGCCCCCTTCCCCGATGTACTCGCCAATAATGTAGCCGATTGACTTCCCCTCGTGTCTGAGCGACCCCGACAGCGAGACGAAGTCGTGGACGCTCCCCATCAGCGGGTTACCGATGGCAATCCACAGGAGTGCGGGAACCCACCCCCACACAGCGCCCGCCGTAATCGGTCCGACAATCGGTGCCCCACCCGCGATACTGGAGTAGTGGTGACCCAGCAACACCGGTTTCTTCGACGGGACGTATTCTTGCCCGTCTTCGTACTTGTGCGCCGGTGTCTCGTTGTCGTCGTCGAGTTCGAGGAACCGCGCGAGGTACTTCGAATACCCCAGATACCCCACGCTGAATGTCACCAGTACTGCCAGGACGATCCAGATTACCTGTGTCATGTGTGTGCATGAATGATAACCAACATCAAGCTATTAATAGTTATTATATATTTCTTATACTTCTCAAGTCCGTCAGAATCCGCTCGGTCACACAGCTTCGACTGTCAGCGAAAATCTAATATCCGATTACTTATCGGTTATGCGCGGCCCGCACATAAGCGGCGGTCGGTGTTTCAGACGAACGTCGGCATCTCGGCATCCGTCTCGACGTCGAGTTCGGCGGCGACGTCGTCGAGCAGGTCGCCTTTCACCTCCGCCGTGCGGGTTGTGATTTCCGCGACCAGCGGCGGGTCGAGCGTCTCTCGGACCTCCTGTAGCCGTTCGTTCTCAGTCGCGACGCGGTCTCGGAGATACCGGGCCCCGCGGCCGTCCTCGTCGGGGTCCGGCTCGGGCGTGAGTTTGTTGGCGACGAGGCCACGAACCGAGAGGTCACGCTCCCGCATCTCGGCGATGGCGCGCCGCGTCTCGTTGACCGAGAGCTGGTCGGGGTTGAGCACGAGGAAGAAGGCGGCGTCGGCCTCCAGCGCGCCGCTGGCGAACTCGAAGAACTCCTTTCGGTCCTGCAGGCGGGCGAGCACCGGGTCGCCGTCCATCACGCGCCGGGGCTCGTTGTTGCCGATGGCGGCCTTCTCGAAGAGGTCGATGCTCTTTTCGCGTTTGTGCATCAGCCGGTCGATCCATCCTTCGAGGAACTCCGGCAGGCCGAGGAGTCGAAGGGTGCTGCCAGTCGGCGAGGTGTCGAAGACGACCCGGTCGTACGGGTCGGCGTTGCGCATCACGTCGACGAAGCGGTCGAACAGCGCCGACTCGTAGGCCCCCGGCGTCTGGTGGGCCATCTCTAGCTGCTGGTTGATTTCGTTGACCATCGCTGCCGACACCTGCTCGGAGAGGTCGTTTCGGATGCCATCGAGGTGGCGCTGAGTCTCGGTTTCGGGGTCGATCTCCATCGCGTCGAGGCCGTCGATACCTTCGACGGCAGCCGGCTCGTCGCCAAACTGCTGGTCAAACACGTCCGAGACGGAGTGGGCCGGGTCCGTTGAGACGACGAGCGTGTCAAGACCGGCCCGCGCTGACTTGACGCCGTAGGCACAGGAGACGGTGGTCTTGCCGACCCCGCCCTTCCCGCCGAAGAAGACGAACGGCTCCATCAGAAGTGGTACTGCTGGCCTTTGCGTTCGATGTACGAGCCTCTGTCCCACAGCCGCCGCTCCCAGGCCTCGAAGGTGTCTTCGAGGTACGGTAGCAGTTCGGCGGTGTAGTACGACACCGGCGACGGGATGCCGAAGGCGTCGGGGAAACAAGCCAGCATGAACGCGTCCTCGATGTCCTCGGCCTCTTTCTCGATTTTCTCGTAGGCCGGGTGCGTTATCATGCCGTGGTACAGTCCGCGGGCCCACTCCCGCAGTGTCCGGCGAAAGCGCTCGATTCGGTCGGCCAGTTCCATCGTGGGTCATGTGTGCGAGAGGCACAGAGTAAAAGCTGTCGCAGTTACCCGTCGATAGTACCCAGCCGCGGTGACGGGCCAGCGGTCGTGTTTGACCGCCGGAAACGAGGCGCGATTTGAAGGGAGCCGGCCCACAACGGGTGGTATGCGCGACACCATTCCCGTCACGATTCTTTCCGGGAGCCTCGGGGCCGGGAAGACGACGCTACTGAACCATCTGCTGACTGAGGCCGGTGACCGCGACATCGCCGTCCTCGTCAACGACATGGGAACCGTCAACGTCGACGCGGAACTCATCGCCGAGGGGTCCGAACTCGACGTCGACGACGGGGTCGCGGAGCTGTCGAACGGCTGTATCTGCTGTGAACTGCAGGACGACCTCGAAACGGCAGTCGTCAGGCTGGCGGACGACCGTGACTTCGACGCGCTCGTCGTCGAGTCCTCTGGCATCTCCGAGCCAGCGCCCGTCGCGCGGCTGTTCACAACCGAATCGCGCGTGGCGGCGCTCTATCGCGTCGACACGCTCGTGACGGTACTCGACACCCGGCTGTTTCTCGACTCGTTCGCCGGCGAGACGCCGGAACGCCGCGGAAGCGGCGAAGCGAGTGCCGATGGAGACGGCGACGACACAGAAGCCGACGGAGCCGACCGCCCGCTTTCGGACCTCATGGTCGAACAGGTCGAACTCTCGAACCTCGTCGTGCTGAACAAAACGGACCTCTGTACGGACGAGGAAATGGACGAAGCCGAGGAACTGGTGCGGGCGCTCCAGCCCGACGCCGAGACCATCCGAACAACCTTCTCACAGGTCGACCCCGACCGGCTGTTCGACCGCGCACTGTTCGACCAGACCGAAATCAGCGACCTGCCGGGCTGGAAGCGAGCGCTGGCCGAAAGCGGGCACGGTCACGGTGAAGGCAGTCACGACCACGGCGGCGACAGCCACGAAACCGATGCCCACGAAGGCGACACCGGGCACGGACACGACGACCACCACCATCCCGAGGAGGTGTACGGGGTCACGTCCTTCACCTACCGCCGCCGCCGGCCGTTCCACCCCGACCGGCTCGCCGAGGTACTGCAGGACCTGCCGTCGGGCGTCGTCCGTTCGAAGGGGACCGTCTGGCTGGCGGGCAGCGAGCGACGGGTCGTCATCGGCCAGGCCGGTCCTTCGATACGGGCGGAAGCACAGGGACCATGGATTGCGAGTCTCCCCGAAGTCGAGCAGGATATGTACCGCTCGAACCGACCAGAACTTGACTGGCACGACGAGCATGGCGATCGCCGGACGGAGCTGGTGTTCATCGGGACGGACTACGACGAAAGCGCCCTTCGGACGGCACTGGACGACGCGCTGGTGACAGACGAAGAATGGACGGAAAGCGAGTCACTCACTGGACCGTTCCCGGCGGAGCAGGGCGAGGAGGCGGTGATTCGGAGCCCCTAGCAGGCGCAGTCACGGCCTGCCGAGCGCTCAAAGCGCATCTCCTCGCCACAGTCCGGACAGACCGGCTCGCCGTCTAAGTCGACATCTCTGATGCGAACGCCGCAGTCGTCACACCAGTACGCGCCCTGGGAGCCATCGTCGGGGCGGGACTTCGCGTCCGGCTGTGACGTGAGTGCCTCCTTGACGCTGTCGAGGATGCTCATGGTTGTATGTGTACATTGAGGCTACTAAACGTGCCGTGGTTGTGCGCGGTCGTCTCACGGGCATCGACAACCCGGCCGGACAGTAGCGGTATCGGCCGATTCAGCCTCCGGGCACATCCGCCGCCAGTTCCTCGATAGCTCGCTCTATTTCGTTGCCGCGCTTCCAGGCGGCGATGCGGTCGGCAAAGGGGAGTGGCAGATTCAGCGAAACGGTCGACCGCATCGTGACCCGAGAGCCGTTTTCCTCCGGCACGACGGTAATCCGGGTCTCCAGATGGTCGAACGGGCCGACCTCGCCCTCAGCGGTGTACCGGAGCCCGTCGTCGTGCGACTCGAAGCGCAGGGGGACTGACATCCCCGGGCCAGCGGCGGTGACGAGCGTTCCCGTCTCCGTTTCCTCGACAGCCGTCACTGTGAACGTCCCCTCCGCCGCCACGACCGCCTCCGGCGAGAGCGTGCGGTGGACAGCCGGCGGCCGTGCCATCACGAACCGAGAGCGTTCGACCTCGCGCATACCAGTCCACATGCGTACCGGGGTGGTAAATCACAGGGCCAGCGGGGCCGAGACAGCCACCAGCAGAACGGCGAAGCCGACGCCAATGTAGATGAGGCGTTGAAAACGAAGCTCCGGCGCTATCCGTACCGATGGCGGCGGGGCCGTCCACACCAAGCGGTGGTACGCGACGGCGGCCACGGCGACGGTCCCGGCTGTCGAAACGGTCAGACCGGCCCAGACGGGAAGCCCGTAGGCGAGGCCGTACAGCGGGCCAACAGAAAACAGTAGCATCACCGCCGTTGCGGTGCAGACGAGAAATGGGACCGGGTCGACCGGGTCCCCATGGCGATTTCGAACGTTCATGCGTCGTGTTAGGCTTCGAATGTGTTTAGTTGCGCGACTTGGCCGCGCCCGGCCAGAGAACGAAGCACCGGGGACTGCCAAAGAGCTAAGGGGCGTCCCGTCCGTGTTCGTGGGCATGAGCGACGCGAACGGGTTCGAGGAGGGGGCAAGCGGGTCACAGGGCGACCCGCGGGTACTTATCGCGATGAACGTCGTGCTCTCGACGGTGTTTTCGGCCACTCTCGTCTGGGGGCTGAGCGTCATCGGTGCGGCAGATCTCACGGCTATCAACGTCGCGACCGGCGCGATACTGCTGTTCGCGCTGACCTACGCCATCACACTTCAGTAGCGGGCCTGCGCCACGCTCCAGTAGCGGTTCTGCAGTACGACCGCGACACTCGGCTTACTCGGGGTCGTAGGGGTGCACGTCGTCTACCGCAGGTGCGCCGACGACGAGCGTCCGTACTGGCTCGGTCGCCGACTCAGGGTTGTGCGCCCGCTGGGGGCTGTCCGGTTCGACGACGAACGCCTCGTCTTCATCAACTTCGTAGGTCTTCTCGGGCGTCTCGACAGCCAGCGTTCCGGAAAGGACGTAGAACAGTTCTTCCTGATTGTCATGGTAGTGGTACGCGAGCGGAATGTCCTCGCCGGGGGCGACCTCATAAAGATTCACGGCCGCATTTTCCAGGTCAGCTGCATCACTTATCGACCGCTGGATGCTCGGTCGGTCCGGTGTCGGTTCGATGTCGTCGACCGCGAGGTGGTGATAACCCATGTCATCCCTGTCGACAGCGACCGACGTAAAACGACTGCTCCCGCAAGTGCTCAGTCCGAGGCTTCTTCGGCGTCGACCGGCTCTGTCTCGTCGGTTTGGAGGCGGACGACGCGAGCCTTCATGATGCGCGTGTTCTCGACCTGTTCGACGCGGATCTCGACGCCGTCGTAGGTGATAGTCTCGCCTTCCTCGACCAGTCGCCCCGCCCGGTTGAAAATAAAGCCGGCGATGGTCTCAAACTCCTCGCCTTCAGGTAGGTCTAGATCCAGCGCTTCGTTGACCTCCTCGATGTTGACCTCGCCTTTGACCGTGACCGTGTCGTCGTCGACGTACTCGATCGGCTCTTCCTCCTCGCCTTCGAGTATCTCGCCGACAATCTCCTCGGTCAGGTCCTCCATCGTCACCAGCCCCTCAGTGGTCCCGAACTCGTCGATGACGATGACCATGTGCAGGCGTTCGGCCCGCATCTCGGTCAGCAGGTCGTCGACGTTCTTCGACTCGGGGACGTGCAGCGTCGGTTCGATGAGGTCTTCAAGATCCATGTCGCGGGCCAGCGCCTCGCCGTAATTGAGGTCCCGAACGAGGTCGCGGATGTGGATGACGCCGATGACGTTGTCCAGACTGCCTTCGTAGACCGGGATACGGGCGTGGCCGCTCTGGATACACGTCTCCAGCGCTTCCTCGACAGACGACTCCTTGGCGACGGCGGTCATGTCCAGCCGCGGCGTCATCACTTCCTTGGCGATGGTGTCGTTGAACCGCAGCGTGCGCTGGAGCATCTCGCGTTCGTCCTCGTCGAGGACGCCCTCGCGCTCACCCGTCTCGATGATGTCCTGTATTTCCTCGCGGGTGACGTAGGAGGTCTCGATGGCGGAGCGGCCCCCGGTTATCTTGTTGACGACGCGAGTGAGGTAGTCGAACAGGAGGATAAGCGGAAGCAGCACCTTCTCGGCGGCCTTGAGCGGCTTAGAGATGCGCAGCGCCCAGGATTCGGTGTTCTCAACCGCGTAGCTCTTTGGCGCGCTTTCGCCAAACAGGAGCACGATGGCGGTAATGCCGAACGTCGCGACCGCGACGGCTTGCCCCTGGGAGAGATAGAGGGCCAGCAGCCCGGTCGCGATAGAGGACATCGCAATGTTGACGAGGTTGTTCCCGACGAGAATCGTCACGAGCAGGCGGTGCGGGTCCGCCTTGAGTTGCTTGAGCGTCTTCGCGCCCGGAACGCCATCCTCGACGAGGGCTTCTGTCCGGTGTGCCGGCAACGAGAACATGGCAATCTCCGAGGACGAGAAGAACGCCGACAGGACGATGAGGAAGACGATAACGGCAGTACCACCGGCCAGCACCACGGTTTCGGGGATCGTGACGCCGGCGTATTCGATAGCCTGCAGCATCGCTGTAGACAGCTCGAACGGCGCAGGTGGATCCAGGGCCATCAACGGTCGAAGTTGTAATGGGCGGGGATTAAGGCTTGTCATGGAGGGGTTGCCAGCGAAGCCCTTACCCGGCTTTCACGCGTATCGCCGTATAGAGTATGAGCGAGTCCGACATCACGCTGTACCGGTTGCAGGCGTGTCCCTTCTGCGAGCGCGTCGTCCGGAAGCTGAACGAATACGGTCTCGATTACCAGTCGCGGTTCGTCGAGCCGATGCACGCCGACCGCGACGTGGTCAAGCGGCTGTCCGGCAAGCGGACCGTCCCAGCCATCGTCGACGAGAGCACTGGCGTCACGATGTCCGAGAGCGCGAACATCGTCGCGTATCTGGAGCGGACGTACGGCGAAGGCGAGGAGACGGCAGGGGGTGCGGCCTGATGGACCTTGATTTCGATATCGTCGACCTCGACCCGGTCGACCACCCCGAGGAAGGCGACACCGCGCCGGATTTCACACGCCCACTCGTCAACGACGAGTTCTGGGAGGACGAATCGCTCGCGTCGGTGTGTGCCGACAGCGACCGGGTCGTCCTCGTGTTCCACGCGATGGACGGCGCGTTCCCGGCGACGTACATCTGGAACGAGATCCGTGACCGCGCGTGGCACGAGCAGGCCACCGTCGTCGGCATCTCTATCTCGACACCATACGAGCACAAGCAGTTGCTCAAAGAGCGAGAAATAGAGGGAGACTACCGGCTGTTCTCGGACCCCGCCAACGGTGTCGCACAGCAGTACAGCATCGACATGGCCCTCGACGGGATGGCCGGTATCGAGGAGCCGCGCCCGTCGGTGTTCGTCCTCGATAGCAACCGGACCATTGAGTACGTGTGGGTGGCTCAGGAATGGCCCGACTTCCCGGACTACGACGACGTCGAAGCCCAGCTCTAACGATGGCGACAGTCGACGACGCCGCGGCAGCGGTCCGTGACGGAAAGCTGGTCGTCTATCCCACGGAGACAGTGTACGGTCTCGGCGCGGACGCACTCGACGCTGCCGCTGTCGAACGGGTGTTCGACGCGAAGGGCCGCGAGCGCGACAAGCCGGTGTCGCTGGCCGTCCCCGATATTGAATCCGCACGCGAGTACACGCGCCTGAGCGACCGTGAACTGGCGTTCATGCGGGAGTTCCTTCCCGGCCCGGTCACCGTCGTCGTGGAGCGCCGCGACGTCGTCCCGGACGTACTGGTCGCTGGCCGGGACCGCGTCGGGGTCCGGGTCCCCGACCACGACCTCGCGCTGGAACTACTCGCTGAAACCGGGCCGCTCACGGCAACGAGCGCTAACATATCCGGGAATCCAAGCGTTCGCACCGTCGACGACCTCGACGCGATCCGCGAGCGCGCTGCTGTCGTACTTGACGCCGGCGAGACCGACGGCGGGACCGGTTCGACGGTCGTGAACGTCGACAGCGGGACGATTCATCGCCGCGGCGCACGCGCCGACGCCGTCGAGTCGTGGCTCAACGACCGGAGCTGATATCCGCCCGGAACTGTCCGGGTGCTGGCCGCCTTAGCGTAGGATTGACCGTAGCGACCGCGTTTTCACCCCGCAGTCATCGCTGAACTCACAGGGCTTGCACTTGGCGTCGTTTCGCACCCGCCCCGGCGGCCCGTCGATGCTGTCGGCGGTTCTGACCGCGCGACGGTAGATCCCGGCTCGCCGCGTGTTCACCTCGATGCGTCGGATGACGCCGTACGCCGGATACTCCGCGTAGGCGATGTCGATGTCGCACTCGCGCTCCCATGAGAGCGCCTTCGCGGCGGCGACCAGCCGCACAGTCTGGGGCTCCCAGACACCGTTCTCGGGCGGTCGACCGGCGAACACGAGCGACGGCGCCGGACCGTCCCGCCCGGCGACGACCTTGTGTGCGATACCGCGGGCGTCCTTCCCTTCGAGATACGCGTCGGTCGCTGTCGGGGCGACCAGCCCGTCCCAGTCAGCCAGCCGCTCTCGAAGCCCTCTGAGTCGGTCGCGGTACTCGTCGGGTCCCACTTCGATGGGGGCTGCCAGCAGGGCGGCGTCGTCGGTCAGCAACCGCTCGTACTCCCGGGCGAGTCGGCGAACCGACTCGATTTCGTCGGGAATCTCGCTTGCGCCGTCGCGGCGGCGGTAGTAGAGCTTTCGCGGGCAGTAGGCAGCCGTTTCCAGTTCCCTGAACGTGTGGGTCGACATGAGCCTACGTGGTCGTGTTCTCCCACAAGAAGGTTCGGCGGCCGCCGCCGTTGAAACAACTGCGCAGTTGGCTACCCCTGCCACGACTGGAAACGACTACAAAAGGTATCCGAGGGTCACATCGACACGTCAGCGCCGGAGTCAAGCGAATCGATGTCTTCAGTGGCCTCGTCGAGGCCGTCATCACGGAGGCCAGCGGCGTGCTGTGTTGATAGGCCAGCGTCGGTGAGTACGTCCTCGAACTGGCTCTGAAACCGGTGGGAGACACGGCGGGCGGCGTCCTGTGCGGCAACGACGCGCCGGTAGTGGGCGGCCCGGGACTCGTCGATATCGAACTCGGCTGCAAGTTCGGTGACGGACGGGTCGTCGTCGGCGACACGACGGCGGAACTCGGGCAGGTCAAACGGTGCCTCTGTGTCCTTGTCACGGAGGAGATGCAAGTCAAGTCGGCCCTCGACCACAGCAGACTCGTCCGTGCCGATTTCGGCCGCGATAGTCTCCTCGTCGCTCCCCTCATAGAACAGTCGGACCACTGTCACCAGATCCTCATCAGCGAGTTCGGTCTGGAACTCATACCGCTCACGCATCCGCGCGACGACATCACCGAGTCGGTCCGTGACACCGGCCTCGTCAGTATCGGCTAGAGACCCTCTTGACGCCTCCTGAGACTCCGTCACAGCTTCCTCGCCGGAGACGTCCATGAAGATGTCACGGAGTTCTTCGGTCTTCTCGTCCATCGAACATGATACTACTCCTCGGGAGGCATATATCTGTCGGATGGGCAACGTAATGCGACGGAAACTTTCAACAGTTCCCTAATTCTCGCAAGACTGCAGCGGGGCGTGGCAAGATTTAAGCGGACACGAAGCACGTGTTAGCGTATGTCATCTATACTCCAGACGACCACGCGCCCGACGTTCTGGCGTATCGGCGACGTGGGGAAGGCGCTGTTTTACTATCTGGCAGCGCTTGCTGTCATCGTCTTTCTGTACGGTGTGTACAACCGCGTCACCCGCTATGCCAAGGGCAGCGAGGACCCATTTGAGCGACTGGACGAACTGCCCCAGCGGACGGTTGCGGCGGCGCAGTTAGCGCTGTCAAATCGGAAGCAGTTGGACCGCGACACCGTCGCTGGCGTGATGCACGCGTTCATCGTCTGGGGCTTTCTGACGCTGCTCATCGGAACGACGATTCTGGGTATCGATATCGACTTCTATCGGCCGCTGACCGGTGAGTCCTTCTTCGTCGGCCAGTTCTACCTCTCCTATTCGTTTGTCATGGACGCGATGGGGCTGCTGTTCGTCGTCGGCGTCGGTGTCGCGCTGTGGCGACGCTACGGCCGCAAGCTCGACCGCCTCCACGACCGCCACACCTCCCGCGAAGACGACCTGTTTCTGGGCGCGCTGTTCGTGCTGGGCGTCGGCGGCTACCTCACCGAAGGTATCCGGATTCTCGGCACCTCGACGGTCCGGGACGTCTCTTTCGAGACGGTGAGCTTCGTCGGCTGGTCAGTCAAAGAAGTGCTCGTCATGGCCGGGATGACACCGGAGATGGCAGCGGGTGCGTACCCCTTTGTCTGGTGGAGCCATTCGCTCGTTGCGCTGTGGTTCGTCGCCTGGATACCCTACGCGAAGCCGTTCCACATGCTCTCGTCCTTTGCCAACCTTGTCGCCCGCGATGAGAAGGCCGGGGTGCGACTGCCCGGCGTGCCAAGCGACGCGAGTCCCGACGAAATCGGCCCCAGCGACATCGACGACTTCTCCTGGAAACAGTTGCTCGACCACGACGCCTGCACCAAGTGCGGCCGCTGTTCCTCGGTCTGTCCGGCAAAAGCCTCCGGGCGGCCGCTGGACCCGCGAAACGTCATTCTGGACCTGAAACGCTACCGCGAAGAGCGTGACGCCGGCGGCGAGGACGTGCCGATCATCGCCGACGGCGGGACTTCGGTCATCGATGCTCACACGATGGAGTCCTGCATGTCCTGTATGGCCTGTATGGACGCCTGTCCGGTCGACATCGAACACGTCACGCAGTTCACCGAGATGAACCGTCGGCTCACCGAGGCTGGCGAGATGGATGAACACGTGCAGGACGCGATGATGAACGTGTTCCAGCACGGCAACACCTTCGGCGACCCCGAGCGCGCCCGGCCGGACTGGACCGAGGACCTCGACTTCGAGGTGCCGGACGCTCGCGACGAACCAGTGGAGTACCTCTGGTACGTCGGCGACTACCCCAGCTACGACGAGCGAAACCAGAAAATCGCGCAGGCGCTGGCTCGCGTCTTCGAGGCCGCCGGCGTGGACTACGGCATCCTCTACGAGGCCGAACAGACCGACGGCAACGACGTGCGCCGCGTCGGCGAGGAGGGCCTCTACGAGATGCTTGTCGAGGACAACGCCGAGGCGATTCTGGACTGTGAGTTCGAGTCCATCGTCACGACGGACCCCCACGCCTACAACACGTTCATGAACGAGTACCCCGAGTTCGAGGCCTGCGAGTGGGGCGAAGACGACGTGTTCCACTACACGCAGGTCGTCGCCGACCTCGCCAGTTCCGGCGCGCTCGGCCTCGCCGGGACCGAACTCGACTACACCGTCACCTACCACGACCCCTGCCACCTCGGGCGGTACAACGGCGAGTTCGAGGCCCCGCGGGACCTCATCCGCGCCACCGGCGCTGACCTCCACGAGATGCCCCGGAACAGGGACGACTCCTTCTGTTGTGGCGGTGGCGGTGGTGGCCTCTGGATGGACCTCGAAGAAGAGACGAAACCCAGCGAGGAACGCCTGCGCGAGGCCCTCGAAGACACCGAAGCGGGCGCGGCCGTCGAGAAGTTCGTCGTCGCCTGCCCGATGTGCATGACGATGTACGAGGACGGACGCAAGACCGGCGGGTACGAGGACGACCTCGAAATCGTCGGCGTCACAGAACTGCTGGCTGAGGCCGTCAGCGAGAGCTGAGTTACAGCCGTTCACAGACCTGTTTCCCGCTCACAACCTCGGGGATTATGACCTCGTCGGCCCCGACGCGACGGGCCACGGTCTCGTCCTGCCGGTCGCCGGCTCGAACGATGAGGTGGACCGTGGGCGCGAGCTGGCTCGCCAGCACCGCTATCTGGATATTCGCGTTCGTATCATCTATTGCGCCGATAACCGTATCGGCTCGCTTGACACCCGCATCTGTCAGCGCGTCCTCGCGGCTCGCGTCGGCCTCCAGCGCGAGGTGGCCGTCGTCAAGCGCCCGTTCGTACTGTTCCATCTGCTGTTCGATGACGACCACTCGGGTATCCGTGTCGTCTATCTGCTCCGCGACGGTCTGTCCGAACGTCCCGTAGCCACAGACGACGACGTGGTCGTCCAGTTCCTTGATTCGCTGTGCGATTTGCATGCGTGTGAGTTCCGTCTGAATCTGGCCGCCGAAGGCCGCCGACAGCGCTGTTTCGCCGGTCCACAGCCCGGCGACGACGAGACCAGTAAGCACTACGATGGCGTAGCCCTTGACCAGCCTCGCGGGCCCGTCGTGGCTCTGAAAGTGGAGTTCGATGCTCGTGGGGTCGAGCAGCCAGAACAGCGCGTTGACGACGCCGACCCCGCCAAACGTGACAAAACCGGCCACGCCGGCGACGACCAGCCCGACGAACGCGAGAACCGGTTTCAAGAGTTGCCGGAGCAACGACCGGTCCGTGTCTGCACTGCTGTCGCTGCGTTCCATTGCTGTAGCTGTCTACCGAAGGTCGCGGCACAGCGCCGCCGAAACCGACGCTGGCGTGGTTCGCCGCCGAGCTCAGTCTGTCAGCGTCTCGGTGGGAGTTGTGTGTGGCTCCGCGGCGGACGCGACATCGCCGCGGTCCGTGTTCGGCACGTGGTTCCGGTTCGGGTAGACCCGTTTGACGCAGTCAGCACAATTGGTGACAAGTACCATGTTAAACGGTAAGCAGAGCTGTCATATGTATGTTGCCGGAATATGGCTAGACCAAATCTAATGGCATAATACACCATTAATATGTATTCAGGTACGAGACTGGTGGTCGCATCGGATACCCAACCAGTCACTGCCAGCCAGCCAAATGCTTAACGCCACCAGACTCTCACAGCGAGATAATGGAGGTCGCACTGCTCACGGTCGGTGACGAACTGCTCGCTGGCGACACGGAGAACACGAACGCGTCGTGGCTGGGCCGCCAGCTTACCGCTGCCGGTGCAAGCGTCACCCGGGTTCTGACGATTCCTGACGACGAGGCGGTCATCGCCGACGCCGTGGCGCGGTACCACGACGCCTTCGACGCGGTCATCGTCACCGGTGGCATCGGCGGGACGCCCGACGACATCACGAAGGCCGCCGTGGCGCGGGCGTTCGGCCGCGACCTCGTCGTTCCCGACGACGTGCGGGCACACCTCGAAGCGAAGGCCGAGCGGTTCGCTGATGACAACCCCGAGATGGTAGACCGCTACGACATGGACCTTGACCTCGACGCGTGGGCGTCGGTTCCCGAAGGTGGGCAGGCACTGCTGACCGACGAGAGCTTCGCCGCCGGCTGTGTCATCGACCGCGTGTACGTCCTGCCGGGCATCCCTGAAGAGCTGAAAGCGATGTACGAGACCATCGCCGACGAGTTCGACGGCGACCGGACGACAGAGACGATTCACACGCCTGCACCTGAAGGGGCGCTGGTGACCCACATCACGGCGGCCCGCGAGCAGTTCGAGGTAGCTGTCGGAAGCTATCCGCGCAAGGACGACGCGCCGGGACGGGTGAAGATTACCGGCGACGACCCGGCGACCGTCGCCGACGCGGCGGCCTGGCTCCGCGAGCGAATCGAGACGGAGTAGGTCGGTAAGCGGTGGGTTCATGCCGGCCACGGACTGAAATGGCAGTATGAACCTGACACAGCGCCCGCGCCGGCTGCGAACCGACGGCGTGCGACCGCTGGTGCGTGAAACGGAGCTTACAGCGTCTGACCTCATCGCGCCGGTGTTCGTCGACGCGACGACCGACGAGCGAGTCCCAATCGAGACGATGCCGGGTCACGAACGGGTCCCGGTCGGCGAGGCGGTCGACCGCGTCGAGGAGGTCCTCGAAACCGGCGTCGAAGCGGTGATGCTGTTCGGCGTCCCCGAGTCGAAAGACGAGCGCGGGAGCCGCGCCTGGGCCGAAGACGGCGTCGTGCAGGAAGCCACGCGCCGCATCACGAGCGAGACGGACGCCTACATCATCACGGACGTCTGTCTCTGTGAGTACACCGACCACGGCCACTGCGGTGTCCTCGAAGATGACGCTGCCGAGAACCCGCGGCTGACGGTACGTAACGACGAGACGCTCGATTTGCTGGGGAAAATCGCCGCGAGCCACGCCGCGGCCGGGGCCGACATGGTCGCCCCGTCGGGCATGATCGACGGGATGGTCGGGGCGATTCGGGAGGCGCTGGACGCCCAAGGCGACACCGACGTGCCCGTCATGAGCTACGCCGCGAAGTACGAGTCGGCCTTCTACGGCCCGTTCCGGGACGCCGCGGACGGCGCGCCGGCCTTCGGCGACCGCCGCCACTACCAGATGGACCCCGCGAACGCACGCGAGGCCAGCCGCGAGGTCGACCTCGACGTCGAGCAGGGCGCAGACGTGCTGATGGTCAAGCCCGCCCTGCCGTATCTGGACATCGTCAAGGAGATCCGGGAGTCTTACGACCACCCCGTCGCCGCCTACAACGTCTCCGGCGAGTACGCGATGTTACACGCCGCCGCCGAGAAGGGCTGGCTCGACCTCGAAGCGGTCGCCTATGAGTCGCTGCTGTCCATCAAGCGGGCCGGTGCAGACCTGATTCTGACCTACTTCGCAGAGGACCTCGCCGACGAACTCTGAGCGGGGCTATTTCCCGTGTGTCCCCGTTTGAACCGCGCTGGTGGAGCGTTCCGGCGAGCGACAGGTCCCTAACCTATTCATGTGCCAGGGGCGGAGTGGCCGTATGCAGCGACAGTCCCTCCTCGTGGCGGTTGTCGCCGCGATTGCGCTGCTGTCGTTCAGCGTCGGCGCTGCGAGTCTCGACGCTGCAACCGGGTCCGACCAGGCGGAAATGACCCGTGACGACAGCGAGATCGACAACCCCGACGGACAGGGCCTCAGCGACCCGCCGGGTAGCATCGACCCGCCAGAAAGCGAGAACGGCGCTCGCGCGCTGCTGCCGAGTGTCCCCGCGCCGGCGGTCGGCGCGCTCGCCGTCGGCCTCGCAGTCGGGCTCGCAGTACTCTGGCGACTGGCCGGCCAGAGCCGGACAATCGACGAAACGGGCGGCGAGACGCCGGCCGTCGCAACGGCGGAATCCGCGCGGCAGCCGTCGCATAGCGCTGCCGAGATCGATATTCCGCTCACAAACGACGTGTACCGGGCATGGGCTGCCCTCGAAAACGCAGTGGCCCCGGAGCGCCGTTCCTCGACGCCAGAGGACATCGAGGCGGACGCGACGGCTGCCGGTGCCGACCCCGACGCTGTCGCCTCGCTCAGGTCGGTGTTCGAGCGGGTTCGCTACGGCCGGGACCAGCCGGATGCGGGTCTGGAATCACAGGCCCGCGAGGCGCTGGAACGGGCGAGCGACGGTACGGACGACATCGTGGCGAATCCCGACGATGTGGCTTCTGAGAACAAAGACGCAGACGAGTCCGCAGGGGAGGCCAACACGTGACACTGCGCCGGGTTCCGCTGGCGCTCGGCCTCGTCGCGACAGCCATCGGCGTCAGTCTCGCCGCTCTCGGCGCGCCGCTGTTGCCCGCCGGCGCTGTCTCGGATCTGCCGATACTCGCGGTCGCCGTCTTCGCTGGCGGTGTCGCACTGCTGGCGCTCCTCGTTCGCTCCCTCGACAGCGACCGGGGCGTGGCGCTCCCGGACACTGACAGCCAGTACGTCACGGTCCCCGGCGACGATGTTGACGAGGCGCTTGGTGCTGGGGCCGGACAAGAGGCAATCCGGCAACGCGTCGAAGGGGTCGCAGCCACCGTCCTCCAGCGTGACGGCCTCTCGCCCGAGGCGGCGAAGACGGCGCTGCGCTCGGGCACGTGGACAGACAGGGAACAAGCCCGGAAGCTGTTCGACGGGACACCGATATCGCTCCGGGCGCGGCTGTCCGGGTGGCTCTCGGGTATCCGTCCGTTCCAGCGGCGCGTCGCCCACGCGACGGCCGAACTCCGGCAGCGCGACGAGGAGCGATGAGCGAGGTCCACCGCACCGGCCGCTGGTTCGGGCTGGCCGGGGCCGCAATGGTCGCCGTCGGCGTCGGACTGGTGGGCCAGGTCCCTGCGCTCGTGTTGCTGGGCGGGCTCGGCGTCACGCTGAGCGCGTACGACCGCGTCGCCGTCCCGCCGGCAGCGGACATATCTATACAGCGGTCCATCACACCGACCGAGCCGGCGCTAGGTGAGCGGGTGACTGTCGCGCTCACCGTCCACAACAACGGGTCACGGACGATTCCGGACCTCCGGCTCGCCGACGGCGTGCCCAACTCCGTTCGTGTAGTCGAGGGGTCGGCGTCGCTGGGGACGGCACTACGCCCCGACGCGTCGACGACAATCACCTACGAAATTACCGGGGGAACCGACCGCTGCGTGTTCGACCCCGCGACGGTCGTCGTCAGGGACGTGGTCGGCGTCGTCGCCCGACGAACGTCCGTCACAGCCGAACCCGACACCGTCACGTGGGAGCAGCCGGCCAGTTCGGCGCTGTTGCCGCTGATCCCGGCGGTAGCCCGCCGGCCCGGGACGGTGCCCGTCGATGAGGGCGGCGAAGGGGTCTCCTTCTACGCGGTCAGGGAGTACCGTTCGAACGACCCGCTCTCGCGCGTCGACTGGAACCAGTACGCCCGGACCGGCGACCTGCGGACCGTCGAGTTTCGCCGCGAACAGTCGGCGACGGTGGTCGTGGTCGTCGACGCCCGAGCAGCCGCCGCGCTCGCGCCGCGTCCGGACGCCGAGACGGCAATCGAGCGGTCGACGATGGCCGCCGTCGCGCTCGTCGAGGGGCTCCCGGAGGACGGCCACGAGGTCGGCGTCGCGGCGTACTCGCCACATGACGCGTGGCTCGCACCGGGCACGAGCGCCGCCCACCAGCAACAGGCCCGCGACCTGCTCAGGACCGACCGTGCGTTCGCCGCGACATCGGTCACCCGAACACCGGACACAACGAAGCTCATCGCACAACTGCCGACGGCGGCGAACATCGTCTTCCTCGGCCCGCTGTGTGACGATGACAGCGAGGCGCTGGTCCGCCGACTCGCCGCCACCGGCCACCCGGTGACGGTTCTGAGTCCCGACCCGACCGCGACGGACACGGCGGGCCACCGGCTGGCGCGGCTCGAACGCCGCGAACGCCTCCGTCGGCTGCGAGCCGCCGACATCGCCGTCCACGACTGGCCTGCGGCGGAGCCGCTGGAACGAATCACTGAACGGGTCCGGCGGGGTGGCCAATGAGCACCCGGACTGGGGTCGTTTGTGGGAGTGCGGCGCTGGCGGCGAGCGTCGTGACGCTGTTCGTCGCCGGCATCAGCGCCGTCTCGACTGCCGCCGCCCTCGTCGGCGTCGTGCTGCTCGTCGGCGGGCAACTGATTCAGTCCGGGCGGCTGGTCGACCTCGCCAGCGCGTTGTTGTTTGTGGCGCTGCTGGTCGCCGCGCTTCAGGGAGCAACGACGACGACGGTGCTGGTCGCCGGCGGCGCGACAGTGCTGGCCTGGACGTTTGCCCACGGGGCTCTCGACCTCTATGCGGACCTCGGAACGGCACCCGGGACGCCCGTCGAACTCACCCACGTCGCAGGAACGACAGGGCTGGTCGGGGGCAGCGTCGTGGTGACGACGCTGCTCTTTCAGCTCGATGTGCCGCCGCTGTCGCCGCTAGCGCTGGCAAGCGTCGTGCTGGGCGCGATTGCACTGACCGCGGCGCTCAGGCGATAGCGGCCGAGGCTGTTTCGGTCACGGCCGGCTGTGGCTACTGAGCAGGGTCCTTCTGAGAACGTCGCAGCGACTACCGCGTCGGTTCAGACGCTGATTCCGGGGCATCAACCAGCGTCAGCACGTCATCGGCATCGGACAGCGGAAGCCGGAGTGAGACGGTCGTCCACCCGTCGGCTCGGTCGTACTCGATGCCGCCGTCGGCCGTCTCGGCGACCCACCGGGCGAGCCAGATACCGAGGCCGCTCCCGTGCTGGAGGTTCGTGATGTCCTCGTCATCGAACACGACGGCCCGCTCGATGGCGGGAATACCGGGGCCATCGTCGAGCACACGGACGAACGCGTCACCGTTGGCCTGTTCGGCTGTGATTCGGACGGCTGTGTCCGGCGGTGTGTGTTCGACCGCGTTCTCGACGAGGTTGTCAACGGCGTCGTAGACGGCTGTCCCGCCAGTGACAGGGAGTGTGCTCGGGAGTGCCGTTTCGACCGGTGCGTCAGGACGGTAACTGTCGGCGACAGACCGGGCCAGTGCCGCCGCGTCAACCGGCTGGTCTGAATCTCCATTAAGCGCGGTTTCGACGCACCGGGCCTTTTCACTGACCGCGGCGAGGCGGTCAGCCGCGTCGAGAGCGCGAGACGCAGCCAGCGAGACAGCCGACTCGGCTGCGTTGGCGCGGGCGTATTCGGACATCCCGAACACGACGGAGAGTTCGTTGCGGAGATTGTGCCGCAGGACGCGATGAAGAACGCGGAGCCGGCGCTTTTGCCGCCGGCTGTCTGTGACGTCCGTGTACATGGCGAACCCGCAGCGACGGCCATCAGCTGTGTCGTACGGAACGCCACGATAAATGAACTCGCGGCAGCCGTCGGCTGTTTTCCGGGAGACGACGGCGTAGTTGATTTCGCCCGAGGCCGTCCGCTGGTCGTAGTTAACCGCCTCTTCGACGCGGTCGCCGGGAACGATGTACTCGTTGAGCGGTTCGCCGACGATTTCCTCGCGGTCGTAGCCGAAGGTGTCGACGAACGCGGGGTTGACCGTGCGGACAATCGGAACGAAATTGACGATTTCGAAGCCGACGACCGCGTCCTGGATGAGGTCAAACAGGTACTGGAACGGGTCGGCCGTTCGGCAGAGCGAGCCGACGACGGAGCCGTCGTCTGTGGCCGCGAGTTCGAGCGTAACCGGACGAGAACGGCCGCTTTGCGGGAGTGTGACCTGGCAGGTCCGTGTCATCCGGTCCGAGGCACTGCTGACGGCCTGTCTGGTCGCCGTCAGTGTCTCGCGGTCCTCAGCTGTGACCAGCGCTTCGACGGGTGTGCCGACGAGTTCATCAGGCGTTCGGTTGAGCAGTGCAGCGAACTCGTTCGTCGCAAACGTGAGCCGACCAGTGTCATCGAGACCGAACATCAGTTGTCTCTGATTCGGAGGAAGGGTGGGCCCGAAAGCTGTGATACTGGCTGTTTCTCGCCCACGGTGCCACGCGGCGAGGCGGTAAGCGTCAGATACTCGCGACCATCAGTCTGTGTTAGCGTGAGTTCCTGATCGGCAGCGCCCGAGTAGAACGCCGCGAGCGTGGCCGGGACCGCGTCGTCGTCGATGACGTTGACCACTGTGTCGTGGGGTTCGAAGACGCCGTCGTCGTTTTCGTACCGGGCTTCTCTGGCGGCCTGTTCACCCATCTGCTGTATTTCTCCCTGAATGTTCCCGACGATAACCAGCGGGGCGTCCCGTCTGGCAGCCGTCGTCTCGTTGGCAGCACCGAGCGAAGTCCGGTCGAGGTCGAACACGTTGTACCGCGCGTCCCAGTGTCCGAACATATCGAGGACGAACAGGGCGTCGTCATCAAGCGCGTCTTCGAGCGACTGGTCGGTTGCTGCGAACGCAGCGGCAAGCGTCGACCGGTCGAGGGACGGTGGTGGCGTCAGCGAGACCGCCCGGCCGGCGGCGACGGCCGTCGCACACAGTTGGGCAACAGCGCCGTCGACCTGCGTCTCGTCGGTGGACCGGATCACTGCCTGACCACCCATGACGAGGCCGCCGCCACAGAGGTCGTCGAGGCCGTCGATACCGGTCGGGACTGTCGGCGCATCCGCCAGCCGGTCCTGCCGGTCGGCCTCTGCAGCGGCGAGTACGTCGTCAATCTCGTCGAGCATCGCAGTCTGCTCGGAGCGGGCGGCACGTATCTCAGAGAGGTCGTCTTCAATAGCAGCGGCGCGGTCAGACACCGTCTCACACCGCTGGGCGACCGCTTCGCTCGTCGTCGCCTGTTCGTCGGTCGCCGCCGAGACGGACGCGATGCCGTCGGCCGTTTCCGCAACAGTGTCGGCTACGTCGTCGAGGCGTGCCATCGCCGTGGAGACCTGTTCGGCGCCGGCATCAATACCGTCGATAGCCGCATCGAGTTGTTCGACGGTGTCGTCCGTGGCGTCCCGAACCGCCGCCAGCGTCGTATCGATTTCTTCGGCCTGCTGCTGTGATTCCTCAGCGAGGCTCTTTATTTCGTCGGCGACGACGGCGAACCCGTCTGTGTCGGTGGTATCGCCCGCCCGCGCCGCCTCTATCGAGGCGTTCAGCGCGAGCATATTCGTCTGGTCGGCGATGCGGTCGATGCCGGCCAGCGCATCGGCGATACTGTCGACCCGGTCCTGCAGGGCGGCCACTTCCTCGGCGACCGCCTGCCCCAGTTCGCGGACCTCGTCCATCGACTCGATGGCGTCGGCTGCGGCCTCCCGTCCGTCGTTTGCCGCGTCCGTTGCCCGCTGGCTCTGCTCGCTGACCTCGGTCGCGGTCGCAGCGATCTCTTCGATTGTGGCCGAAAGCGATGAGACCTCGTCGGCGATCCACTGTGCGTCGGTCGCCTGTGCCGTCGCGCGGTCGTCGATCGCCGCGAGCTGCTCGCCGACGGTCACCGACGCCGCCTGAACGACATCCAGTGCACCCTGTGCGTTCGCGACGGCCCGTTCCTCTGTCACAGCCGTCGACTGGTCCGGAACGGATGGGTAGTGGTCCGAAGCCATAGTCAGCTAGATACCCTCTGGGGTCTAACCGTCGTGTATAGTTTATCGAGGCTTTGTGCCACGACTATCCACTGTTTTCCGGACATTTATGCTAAATCTGAATCTGTGGTCGCGAAGTATAACCCTGTTGTCGCTGGCAACACCCGCCAGCCGAGAGCGCGCGCAAGCAAAAACGGCCTATTTGGCCCCCTGTGGCCGGAACTGGGGTCGACAAACGTCCAAAATTCCAGTATACATATACGGACTTTCTTTACGGAGAACAACCTTATATCCATAATATCATACCATAATCTGGACGGTCGTCTACCACATCCCCTCTAATTTCCGCATTCATAAAGGCAAACCTTATGTAGTGTTGTTACCAGAACCTTTCTCGTGAAAGAGTTGAAGAAGTTGAGCCAGAGTGGGGGAAAGTTGGACATGCAGACGGCAGCCGATAACAAAACGAAACAGGTGAACTAGAAATGAGCTACACTGCACTACAAGTTGATCCGAACGTGCTCGCAGAAGGTGTCAACCTCCTGTGGGTGCTTACAGTATCGTTCCTGATCTTCTTCATGCACGCGGGCTTCGCCATGCTCGAGGCGGGCCAGGTGCGCTCGAAGAACGTCGCGAACCAGCTAACGAAGAACCTCCTGACCTGGTCGGTCGGAGTCGTCGTGTTCTTCCTCATCGGGTCTGGCATCTCGTCACTCGTCGGGACCGGGTCCTTTGCGCCGGCGTTTGGCGCTGAGGCCGCGAACGACTACGTCGGGTGGCTGTTCGGTGCCGTCTTCGCGATGACGGCAGCGACCATCGTCTCCGGGGCGGTGGCCGGCCGGGCCAAGCTCCGTGCGTACATCACGTACACGTTCCTGCTGGCCGCAGTCATCTACCCCGTTGTGACCGGGCTCACGTGGGCCGGTGCCCACATCAGCCTCGGCGGCGTCGTGTTCAAGGACTTCGCCGGTGGGATGATTGTCCACGGTATGGGCGGTATTGCCGGTCTCACGGCCGCCTACGTGCTCGGCCCACGCATGGGCCGGTACAACGAGGATGGCTCCGCGAACGTTATTCCGGGTCACTCGATGACCTTCGCCGTGCTGGGGACGCTTATCCTCGCCTTCGGCTGGTACGGGTTCAATGTCGGGACCGCAGCGAGTGTCTTCGTCGTCGAAGACGGCGCACTCGCGCTCGGTGCCTTCGCAACGGTTGGCCGCGTCGCGATGACGACGACCGTTGCGATGGCGATGGGCGCAATCGGTGCCGCACTGGTCGCGTGGCTGAAAACCGGTAAGGTCGACACGCTGTACGTCGCAAACGGACTGCTCGCCGGGCTAGTCGGTATCACGGCGATCCCCGACACCACGACCTGGTGGGGTGCACTCATCGTCGGCCTCCTGGCTGGCGGTCAGCTTCCGATTGTGTTCAGCTTCATGGAGAACCGTATGAAAATTGACGACGTGTGCGCTGTGTTCCCGGTCCACGGCAGTGCCGGTGTGCTGGGCACCATCATGTACCCACTCGTCGCAACCTCCGGTACCGTCGGCTCTATCGGCAGCGCCCTCGCCGTGCAGGTTGTTGGCGTCGCCGTTATCGCCGGCTGGACGATTGTGACCACCGGCCTCATCTGGTACGGCCTCAAGGCAGCCGGACAGGCCCGGGTCACGCCCGAACACGAGCAGGAAGGGCTGGACGTCAGCGAGCACGGCGTCGAGACCTACCCCGAGTTCGGTGGCGGCGAAGGCGTTGTCGCCGATGGTGGTAAAGTGAACACGAACGTGCGTACTGACGGAGGTTCCAAAGATGACTGACGAAACCGACGACTCTGAAATCAAGATGGTGGTCGCAATGGTTCGACCGGACAAGCTCGGCGATGTGAAGAAGGCGCTGGCGGAAGTCGGTGCGCCCTCGCTGACAGTGACGAACGTCTCCGGCCGCGGCTCACAGCCCGCAAAGAAGGGGCAGTGGCGCGGCGAGGAGTACGTCGTCGACCTGCACCAGAAAGTCAAAGTCGAGACAGTGGTCGCAGACATCCCCGCAGAGGATGTCGTCGACGCTATCGCCGACGGTGCCCACACCGGCGAGAAAGGTGACGGCAAGATATTCGTCCTTCCCGTGGACAACGCCTACCAGGTCCGAACCGGTAAAGAAGGTCCAGAGGCAGTCTGAGCGGACGAAATGGTCGATGATACCGACAGAGAGGTAGTGAACGCACTGCTCCAGGACGGCCGTGCGAGCGCCCGTGACATCGCCGCCGCAACCGGTATCGCGGCGACCACGGTGTCGCGCCGAATGGACGACCTGGAGTCGACCGGTGTGATCGACGAATACACCGTCGACATCGATTACGGGGCGCTGGGCTACGACGTGACCGCCGTATTCCAGCTCTCTGTCGAGGGCGACGGGCTTGGACGGGTGGTGGACCAGTTACGTGATCGACGCGAAATGGTCGCGGTCTACGAAGTGACCGGCGACCACGACATCGTGGCCGTCGGGAAGTTCACCGACACGCAGTCGATGAACGAGCGAATAAAGACGCTGCTGACCGACGAGGACATCCGGTCTGCCTCGACATCAGTCGTGCTGAACACGGTGTGCGAACACGAGCAGTTCCCGGTCGACGGGACTGACGCCTGAAGACGCCTGCAGTCCTGTTTTCGCTGTCAGTTTGGAACGGTGAGACACGCTATGAGGTGCACCGGGACGTGTTTGTAGTGAGTACGTGGTGACTGAATGTCCTCCCTCATGTCCGATGGAACCGGCGACAGACGGCTACCAGACCCTATCCGCTGGTGAGTGTGGCTCCCAGCGGTGGCGTTAAGCCGCTTGCGACGTTCCAGAAGATATGGGCTTGAAAGTCGACGTGCGGAAGCTGGACCTTTTCAATCAGATGGCAAAAGAGGGGTCCGGGACAGTCGCGGAGAACCTCGGTCAGTTGACCGGGCTTGACGCGACAGTTCGGACCTCACAGATCAATTTTCTCGACATCGAGGATGTCAAGACACACATCGGCGACGACAAGGGCGTCGGCATCTACGTCGAACTGAACGAACCGCCCTACGGTTACGTCCTATTTCTGCTCGAACCGGCCGACAGCAAGCAGATGGCCAGCGCGATGATGGGCGGGATGGGCGAACCGAGCGAAGGTGAAGGGTTCTCCGACATGGAACAGTCGGCGATGCAGGAGATCGGCAACATCATGACCTCAGCGTTCATCGACGGGTGGGCCAACGTGTTGGAGACGACCATCGATATGGGGACCCCGAACTTCGTGTTCGGGCCGGCTGACGGCATCATCGACGAGATGGGCGGCTGGCCGGACTCCGATCTGGTGTTCGTCGTCGACTCGCGTATCACCGTCGACGACGGCGACCTCGGGATGACCGTGTACACGTTCCCCGAACTGGAGGACCTCGTCGCACTGATTCAAGATATCGACCTCGACACTGACGTGGCGAAAGACACCGAAGCCAGCGACATTCTTGACTGACAGCGGCACGCTATTTCTGCACCCCTGTCCACCGCGTGGCCAGAGTAAGTCTAATCGCCGAGAAAACAGCCTTCGGTCCCTCAATACCTGACACCAGGTCCGACTATGCTAATTGTTCACCCATTTCTATTGAAATAAGTATTATATATATTTATCATCAAAACAGCTGGTATGGGATTGGAAAATGGGGGAGCGGCAGTTGACAGGCGGTCCGTACTACAGATTGCCGGTGGGGTCGGCAGCGCGGGGCTCGCCGGGCTGGCAGGGTGCCAGGGCGGGGGGTCGAGAGCCGAAAACACACCGGAGCACCCACCGCTCGGGAACTATCCGGTCGACGGCGATGCGGTCACACTCGGCTTCAACGTGCCACAGTCAGGGACGTACGCCGCCGAAGGGCGCGACGAACTCCGGGGATATGAGCTCGCTGTCACACACCTCAACGAGGGTGGCGGCTGGGTTGGACAGCGCTCCTTTGACGTACTCAGCGGCGACGGCGTGCTCGGAAAGACCGTCGAGTACGTCACTGCAGACACGGAAACGAAGCCGGATGTTGCGACAGCCAACGCAAAGGAAATGATCGAGCAGGACGACGTCATCATGTTCTCCGGTGGCTCGTCCAGTTCCGTTGCTATCGCCCAGCAGGAGGTCGCACAGGCCCAGAAGGTCCCGTATATGTGCTGTCTGACCCACTCGAACGACACGACGGGGACGGACTGTGTCCGCTACAGCTTTCGGGAGATGTTCAACGCGTACATGACCGCACAGGCGCTGCTTCCGGTACTCAAGGAACGGTTCGGCCGGGAGGCCCAGTACGTCCAGATCTACGCGGACTACAACTGGGGGCAAACGATGGAGTCGTCGATCCGTGATTTCTTCACCTCGAGTGGCTGGGTCGAACTCACGAGCATCCCGACGCGCCTCGGGACGACGAACTACGAGGAACCGCTCAAACAGGCCCGGGACGCCGGTGCGGAGGTCGTCTTCCTCGACCACTACGGACTCGACGCCGCGAACTCGCTGACAACGGCCCAAGAAATTCTCCCTGACGAGGTGGGGATTGTGGTGCCACTGTACAACCGTATCGTGGCACAGAACGCCTCGACGGCGCTCGGCGGTGTCGTCGGGACGGTCGCGTGGGACACCAGCGTCTCGTCTGACCGGCTCAATTGAATCCGGCGAATTTCGGCGTTTCAGCGTTCAATTGCCTGCTCCACGTTGTAAACGCCGGCTATGAGCGTTATCTCCCGGAACTGGCGGAACCAGTCACGCGCTCGGACGGCGGAGCCGTGCGAGCGCTTGATTGAGGAGTTGACGGACTCGGTCTGTGATCGCTGACCATAGAGCTCGTCGTCTATTCGGGCGTTGTGTGCGTGATCGTAAGGAGCGAAAACACGGTGCTTTATCAGCGGACGAATCCCGGCGTTTCGAAGCTCCTCACGGAAGCTCATGACATCATAGCCTTTGTCAGCGGCCAAGCTTCGAAGGTCGCCCGCGTTCCGCAGGGCGACCTTCGGGCCGATCTTGGTTTCGTCAGGCCACTTCGTGCTGCAGTGTAAGTCAAGAATTGCTCCCTCAGCTGTATCTACGAGAAACGTCGTCTGGATCGTTTTGACGGAACGATCAATCCGTCGCAAGTAGTGAGACGATGCCTGCTGACGGTCGAAGTAGGTGGCATCAATTGCGGCGTGACCATTCTGGTCCAGCAGCTCCGCCGACCGGCGGAGCAGCTGTCGCCAGACAGTCATCGATGCCCGTTTGAACGCCTTACACAGCGTCGAAGGCGCGGGAAACTCCCCGCGTTGAAGATTCAATACCGCTCGAACACGTTCCATCTCTTCGGCCCAGTCGATGATTTCCTCGTACTCCGCGCTCATGTGTTCGCGCAGATAGAGCAAGACTGCGTGCTTCCAGCCGGCAAACCCGTTGCCGGCTGGATCACTCAGTTCCATCAGCGCAGCGTCAGTAAGCTTTTGAGCGAGTGAAGCCACTTGCTTCACGAAGCGGAAGAGGGTGTTGTGCATAACATTACTCTCCCGCTTCATACCCGTGATTCTAACGACCTATCCCGGCGCCGTCTGTGGATTCAATTGAGCCGTCTGACCTTTCCAATGCGTTCAAGAACGCCTTCACCGCGGAGCACGGGAACGCACAGCGACCCTCCGGCGTGGCCCATCTGGCCTACGCACAGACGCTCCAGTACGCCGCGGCCGTCGAGCGGGCCGGTACGTTCTATCCGCCGGCGGTTATCCGAGAGCTAGAAGACCAGGAATACTCGGTCGGGCTGGGCAGCCAGACGATGCGGCGCTGTGACCATCAGGCCCAGCGTGGCGTGCCAGTGGTCGAAGGGCTTCCCGAGTCCGAGCAGTCCCTCGGTCGGTTCTACGACCTGCTCAGGGTTACGAAAGCGGTCGGGTACGACTGTGACGGCGGCCCGGCCGCCGAGTGCGAACTCGGAGACTACGGGGACTAGAGCCAGCGCGCAGCGACTACTGCGAAACGGAAAATACGGAAAACGGAGAACCGAGCGGGGACTGGACACAAGCAGTCCCCAACTGTCAGAGGCAGACGGACGCGCCCTGAAACGGACACGTCACGTCGGCACATCCGGCTGTTCGGAGCCGGGGCCGCGTTACTCCAGTAGCTCCGGTGCCGCGTCGTATGCAACCCCCTTGACCGCGGATTCCGACGGGTCGTTACCGTCGTTGTCGGTCGGACAGTCTGTCTCAGCCATGGTCAGTCGTCCGCCGAAATCGGCTGGCCCTCGGCGTCGGTCGGGGCCGGGCTTTCGCCGTCGTCGAAGGGATACCACGATTGCTTGCCGTCGGCCAGACATGGGTCGGTGTACCCCTCGACTTCCTCTGGTTCGGCCAGCTCGACGATTGTTTCGTGGCCGGTGGCGTCGACCCACTCCCGGAAGGTCTGCCCCTCCGAGCGAAGCGCGGCGTATGCCTCAACGATGTTGGCGATCATGCCCGGCACCTCGTCAGCAGGGACGCGCTGGCGGACCCACTCGATGAACGTCGGCTCCGCGCCGATACCGCCGCCGACACCGATATCGACGGCTTCGACCATCTGGCCGTCCTTGCGGGCGCGCATCCCCTGTAAGCCGATGTCGGCTGTCATCGCTTGACCGCAGTCAGCCGTACAGCCCGAGAAGTGCATTTTGATGCGGTCAACTTCATCGGGCACATCGACGTTGTCACCGAGCCAGCGGAGCAGGCGAGCCATCCGCGCCTTTGTCTCGGTGAGCGCGAGCGAGCAGAACTCCGTCCCGGTACAGGCCATCGCGCCCTGAACGAACGGGTTCGGCTCGGGCGAGTGTTTCTCCAGCAGCGGCTCGTTGAGGAGGTTCGAGAGATTCCCGTCGGGGACGTCCATGATGAGCGGGTTCTGCCGGCGGGTCAGGCGCACTTCGCCGGAGCCGTAGGCGTCGGCGAGGTCCGCGAGTTCGATGGTGTCCTCTGCGGAGAGTCGGCCCACGGGCACCGAGAGCCCGACGTAGTTCTTCCCGTCTTGCTGGTCGTAGACGCCGACGTGGTCGTGGGCACCGTGTTCAGCAGACTTGCCGGCGTTGTACGTGTACTCCCCGCGGAAGTCAGTGCCAGCGGTTTCAAACTCGAAATCCAGCCGCTCGTTAAGTTCCTCGCGGATGGCGTCGGTCCCATGTTCGTCAACGAAAAACCGGGCGCGGTTCTTCGAGCGGTTCTGACGGTTGCCCGCCTCGTGGTAGTACTCGACAAAAGCACGGACCGTCTCGACGGCGTGTTCGGGCCGGATGAACAGGTCCAGCGGACGGGCCTCGCGGGGTTCGCGACCACCGAGGCCGCCGCCGACGCGGACGTTGAACCCCTCGATTTCCTCGCTGTCAATGAACTTGTGGGCCGGCTCCAGCCCGATGTCGTTGATGCTGTCCTGGGCACACCCCTGCTTGCACCCCGTCACCGAGATGTTGAACTTCCGGGGCATATTGGAGAGGTCGTTATCGTCGCGGATGGTCTCCTGAATCTCGTCGAGAATCGGGCGGGACGCGACGTACTCCTCGGCCTTGCCGGCGACCGGACAACCGGAGATGTTCCGCATCGTGTCCCCGCCCGCAGAGCGCGAGGAAACGCCGACTGCTTCGAGTTTCTCCCAGATTTCCGGGATGTCTTCGAGTTTGAGCCAGTGCAGTTGGATGGACTGTCGTGTCGTGAAATCAATCCAGCCGTTGCCGAACTCAGGGTTCTCCGCTGGCCCCTTCGCGTAGTCGCGGGCGACTTCGCCGATAGCCCGGAGCTGGTCGGGCTCCAGAACGCCGCCGCAATTTGTCAGCCGCATCATGAAATACGACTCTTGTCCGCCGCGGTGGTGGAAGACACCCCAGAACTTGAACCGCGAGAACCACTTCTCGCGTTCGTCCTCGGGAATCGAGTCCCAGCCTTTCTCGGCGAACTCCTCTAGTTTCTCCCGTACCTCATCACCGTACAGCTCCGCCTTGTACTCCTCTTTTTTATGTGCCATCTTCGCGCACCCTCGCTCTTGATAGATGTGGTTTTTTATCTCCCATAGGTATCTGAATGTCCGCTAATTCACGTCTAATTACTCAGCTTGCTGTCTTATAACCCTAATCGTTAAAGAAGTAAAGAGTATGAGTGGGTTCGGAAACAGCTGTCCAGAATTATACCGTCTGGGAGGTATTTAAAGAAGTTATACACCACACCGTCGAAAGGGATAAAACCGCAGTACTGCAGTCGATTGGCCGGCCGAGCCTGGAACTCGCTTTCAGAGACGCGACCCGAGGATAGGTCGCCCAACCGGGGTGGACCCGTAGAACTGAGGTGTCGGTCGCGCGTGCGCAAAACCAGAACCGGACGGACGCGACACGCAACGCAGCGGCTGTAGCAGTGAACGCGCGTGAAGTAAACGAGAGACCGTAGAGGGCGTCAGTCGTCGCCGGAGGCGACAGTCGGACCTTCCTGCGTACTTCCGACGAACCCGGCCGTGTTAGCGATTTTCGCAATCTCCGGTCGGAACACCCACGCCGACAGGGCGACGATGGGTATCATCGTGACAGCGGCCACGGAATACCCCAGGTGGAGGTTCGCCAGCCACGGCGCAGAGTAAAACAGCGGGTAGACAATCCCACCGACAGTGCCGACGCCGCCGACGACACCGGCGACCGAGCCAGAGTCGTTGGGGAACATCGCAGGCACCTGCGCGAAGATAGCGCCCTCAGCCCAGGCACAGCCCGTGCCCACGAGGAAGCCGATGACGACAGCGTTCAACAGCACCCCGGAGAGGCCGGCCAGCGTCATGGCGAACATCATCAGCACGATGAAACAGAGCCCGAGGAACGTCCACTGTTCGCGGTACTGGCCCTTCAAAAAGGGCAGGATGTTCTTCTCCTTGCGGGCCAGCAGGTCGCTGCCGTAGCCGCCAAACGGCCGGAGCAGTCCCGCTGCAATCGAAAACGTTGCGGCGAAGGTACTCGCGATGACGAGGTTGTCCTGGTTGAACGCCTCGCGGTAGTAGGTGGCGAGCCACCCGTTCATCGACAGTTCGAGGCCAAAGGACATGATGTACGCGGCGGCAAGGACGACAGTGCCGTACCGCGTGGCCGTGTGCAGCCAGCCTTTGAAGTTGGTGTTCTCTTTGGTCGCCTGGCGTTTCGCCTCGGTCTTGGCGGCCTCGCCGAGTGTGTAGTAGGCGATTGCGAGGAGGATGGAGACGATGCCGGTGTAGAAGAACGCGGCTCGCCAGTTGGTCGAGAACAGCGGCCCGTTCCACCCGGACCCGAACACGCGAGGGAGAATCAGCGCGCCGCCGGCGGCACCGGCGTTCCCGACACCGGCGTAGATGCCCTCCGCCAGACCGAGGTTCTCCTCCTCGAACCACTCGGCGACGTGCTGGATGCCGATGACGAACGTGATGCCGGCCGTGGCCACGATGAGTCGGAGCACGAAGAACACGGAGTAGTCCTGTGCGAAGGCGCTCCCGATCGAGAACACACCAACGTAGGCCAGCACGATGGCAAAGATAGCCGGTGCACCGAACTTATCCGAGAGCCAGCCGGTGAGCATTCGGCCGAACGGAGCCATCCAGATGGCCGAACTCGCCAGAATCCCGATCTCCGCCGTCGACAGTCCGAACTCCTCGGCCATCGGGCCGGTAAACGGCGCGAACGAGAACCAGATAAGGAACGAGAAGTTGAAGCCGATGGTCGCTAGCAGCAGCGTCCGGTACTTCGTCATCTTGATCAGTCCCATGCCGACACCTCAGTTACGGACTGCACGCCATTTACGATTATTACCGGTTTTTTGTCCACCAATTCTATTATATTTTGGATGTGTGCCCACATCAGTACATGGTAAGCAAAAGACTCGTCATTTAATAACAGTACCCCTTTACATAACGGCTATTCTAAAGCGCCTGAGTGGAAAGGTATCAAATATATCATCGAATATCACCTGTTTAAGGCCATTGAACGCCCACCACACGAGTGTATAGTTGGACATACATTGGGTTATTTCACACTGAGTGAGATGTCATCATGCAGACGAACTAACTGGGCTGCGTGGTAGCTGGACGCCTGTCAGCTGTACGGCTTTCGGGACTTTCGCCACCGCGAGTATCTGGTCTCAGCTACAGCCAACAGTATCAGTCAGCCGTCGCCGGCGACAGTTCCGCCTCGGCTGCAACGAGGCGGGCAGCACACTGTTTGAAGTTCGGCTCGTCGGACTGGGGGTCCCGGTCTGAAAGCGTCAGCCGGTTCGTCGCCGGATGGTGGATCGGCAGCCAGACCATCCCGCGGGGAACGCCCGCATCGCGGTCGATGTCGACTGTCGCAGAGCCGCGACGGGTTTCGACGGTCAGTGTCTCGTCGGTGACGAGTTCGCTGTGTTCCGCAACCGTCTCGGGGTGGATGCGGGCCACCAGGGCCCCGGCCTCGCCGCCGCGGGAGCGGACACCGGTGTTGTATCCGTCGGCCTCACGGGCGGTGGTCAGCGTCAGCGGGTAGTCGTCGTCGGTCGGCTCCGGAAGCGTCCCCTGGCGGCCGGTCGAGAACTGCGCGCGGCCCGAGGAGGTCGGGAACGACCACGACTCGTCGTCGTAGTAGCGGTAGCCGCCGGCGCTGTCGTCGTCGGGCGCGGGCCACCGCACGGCGTGGCTGTCGTCGAGGCGCTCGTAGGTGATGCCCGAGCAATCAGCGACCGTCCCCTCGGTGAGGGCGGTGAACTCATCGAACACAGCCGACGGGTTCGGCGACGTGGACTCGAACAGCCCGGGGAACAGCCGCGAACCGATGGTAGCGATGATATCAAGGTCCGATCTGACACCGCTTGGCACGTCGGTCGCCGACCGGACGCGGGAGATGGTCCGCTCCATGTTCGTTGTCGTGCCGTCGCTTTCGCCCCACGTCGCGGCCGGCAAGACCACGTCGGCAATCTCCGTCGTTTCGGTGTGGAAGGCGTCCTGTACGACGACGAAGGCGTCTTCCAGTGTCTCGCGGACGCTCTCGGACTCGGGCATCCCGGCAACAGGATTGGTGGCGACAGCCCAGACGGCCTCGGGTTCGCCTTCGAGCATCCCGACCGGGCCGGGGCCGGTGTCGTCGGGGAGGCGGTCCACCGGCACGTCCCAGTGGTCGGCGACGAGGCGGCGGTGGTCTGGGTCCTCGAAGGCCCGCTGGCCGGGCCAAGTTCCTTTCGAGGAGCAGATGCGGGTCCCCATGGAATTGGCCTGGCCGGTCAGCGAGAACGGGCCGCCGCCGGGTCGAAGGTTCCCCGTCGCCAGCGTCAGGTCGATGAGCGCCCGTGCGGTCTCGGTCCCCTGAACGTGCTGATTGATGCCCATGCCCCAGTAGATGAGCGCCTGCTGGTCCATCGCGTCGGCAAGCAGGTCCACCTCGGCCATTTCGATGCCGGCCTCGTCGGCCGCGTCGTCGGCATCGGGCAGCGTCGCAAGCAGGTCCTCGAACCCGTCGGTCGCTTCATCGACGAACTCGCGGTCGACCCGCCCTGTTTCGACGATACGGGCAAGGACGGCGCGAGCCAGTGCGAGGTCCTTCCCCGGGTCAGGTGCGACGTGATGTTCGGCGTTCTCTGCAGTCTCGGAGCGGACAGGGTCGACGACGATGATTTCGACGCCGTCCTCGTCAGCGGACTGCTGAACCCAGCGGAACAGCACGGGGTGGGCGACCGCCGGGTTCGCCCCCCAGACGACGTGTCGGTCGGCGTCGCTGATGTCGGCGTAGGTACACGGCGGCGCGTCGCTACCGAAGGACTGGTAGTAGGCGGTGACGGCACTCGCCATACACAGCGTCGTGTTAGCGTCGTAGTTCATCGTGCCGAAGCCGCCGCGGGCGACCTTCCCTAGCGCGTAAGCGGCCTCGTTGGTCTGCTGGCCGCTGCCTATTACGGCGACAGAGTCGGGGTCCTGCTGGTGGACAGCCTGAAGGCCCTCAACGGCGCGAGCCAGCGCCACGTCCCACTGGGTCTGGCGGAGTTCGCCGTCACTGCGGACCATCGGCCGGGTGAGCCACTCCCCGTCGGGGGCCTTGCTCTCCCGGAGGCCACGCGCACAGGCGAGCCCCTGGCTGACTGGATGCGCGGCGTCGCCGCGAACAGCGTCGATACCATACCCCTCGTCAGCGCCCTGATGCATGTGGCCACAGCCAACGGCACACCGCATACACGTCGTCGGCACCCAGTCGCTCACAGCCGCCCACGCGCCGTCTCGACGCCCATTTGTCCAGTTTGGCATGATATTACAGTATGTTCGGATGCCATTATCGTATTTCCATAGATGAACACACACTGTATAACAGTGACTCTTTACGAAATACTTATTTCAACGGCAAGCGCGTGACATCCGTCCACTAGATTGGAGGCGCCGCGAAGTAACAACAGTTTCTTTCTGACAGCGGCCAAACGCCGACGTATGAACCACGAGCAGTCACGAGCGCTGTACGACCGCGCCCTGTCGGTGCTGTCGGGCGGCGTCAACTCCTCCGTGCGAGCGACACGACCCTATCCGTTCTTCGTCGAGAAGGGGGACGGCGGGCACGTCATCGACGCCGACGGCAACCGGTACATCGATTTCGTCATGGGCTATGGCCCGCTCCTGTTGGGCCACAGCCTGCCCGAACAGGTCCAGTCGGCCATCCAGCAACACGCCGCTGAGGGGCCGATGTACGGCGCACCCACCGAAGTCGAGGTCGAACTGGCCGAGTTCGTCACCCGGCACGTCCCCAGCGTCGAGATGCTGCGGTTCGTCAACAGCGGGACCGAGGCGACCGTTTCGGCGGTCCGACTGGCTCGTGGCTACACGGGGCGGGACAAAATCGTCGTGATGCAGAGCGGCTACCACGGCGCACAGGAATCCACGCTGGTCGAGGGCGAAGGCGACCACACGGCCCCGTCCAGCCCCGGCATCCCCGAAAGCTTCGCCGAACACACCCTAACTGTCCCGTTCAACGACGAAGAGGCCGCCCACGAGGTGTTCGAGGAGCACGGCGACGACATCGCGGCTGTCCTCACCGAACCCATCCTTGGGAACTACGGCATCGTCCACCCGGTCGAGGGCTATCACGACACGCTCCGGCAGTTGTGTGACGACCACGGCTCCCTGCTCATCTTCGACGAGGTCATTACCGGCTTCCGCGTCGGCGGTCTCCAGTGTGCCCAGGGCGCGTTCGACATCGACCCCGATATCACCACCTTTGGGAAGATCGTCGGTGGCGGCTTCCCGGTCGGGGCAATCGGCGGCAAAAGCGAGATCATCGAGCAGTTCACCCCTGCCGGCGACGTGTTCCAGTCCGGGACGTTCTCGGGCCATCCCGTGACGATGGCGGCCGGCCTGGAGACGTTGCGGTATGCGGCTGAACACGACGTATACGACCACGTCAACGGCCTCGGCGAACGACTCCGAGCAGGCTTGCAGGACATCCTCGAAGACCAAGCTCCCGAGTATACCGTCGTCGGCCGGGATTCGATGTTCAAGGTCATCTTCACCCGTGATGGTCCGGATTCGCTCGAGGGGCAATGTGAGGCTGGCTGCCAGCAACAGGAGTCCTGTCCGCGCTTCGAGTACTGTCCGAAGACCGGCCACGATGTGACACAGGCCGAGACCGAGCGGTGGGAGCGGCTGTTCTGGCCCGCGATGAAAGACCAGGGCGTGTTCCTCACGGCGAACCAGTTCGAGTCACAGTTCATCTGTGATGCCCACACAGGTGAAGACATTGAGAATGCGCTCGAAGCATACAAAGAGGCGATATGAGGTGAGCGACGACGACATCGCACTTTCGGAGAAGCGGATGTACGGGGCGAAGCGCCCGGAGACCCACGCGTACGTCGCGTCAGGATTGGGCGTCACCCGTGTCGAGACGGCCGGTGGCCAGATCGGGCGGTTCAGTCTGAGCGAGCGGTGCAATGCCCGTGATGTGGCCGGGGCGAGCGGCGAAGTCGCGGTCGCCACCGACGAGGACGTGCTCGTGTTGACCGATGACGGCTTCGTCCCGACCGGGTTCGGGCCGGCCACCGCCGTCGGCTACGACGGCGACGGACTGCTCGCAGCCGGCGACAGCCGCGTCGCTCGGTACACCGGGGAGTGGCAAGGTATCGGCGAGGTCGCGGACGTCCGCGCCATCGACGGCGACCGCCTCGCCGCGGCCGAGGGCGTGTACGCCCTGCCGTCGCTCGACCGACTCGGTCTCGTGGACGTGACCGACGTGGCTGGCGACTACGCCGCGACCGAGAGCGGACTGTACCGCTACGAAAGCGGGAGCACCGACAGCGACGGCGAGTGGACCGAGGTCCGGCCGGGCCGACACATGGCTGTTGCAAGCGACGGCGAGCAGGTCCACGCCGCCGCGGCGGACGGCCTGTACGAACTGGCAAACGGCGCGTGGGAGCCCTGTACGTTGCCGGCGACCGAGCGCGTCGTCGACGTGACCTGCGGCGACGACACCTACGCGATCACCGAGAACGGAACTTTCCTCGTTGCGACCGCGGCCGAGGCGACCGCCGACGGACAGGGGGGCTGGCGGCAGCGTTCGCTGGGCGTCCCCGACGTCGTCGGCGTTGCCGTCGCCTGATTCGGTCAGTGGTCGCTGAGCAGGCCTTTACAGTTCTATCCGGCTCATGTAAGTAGCGTAGCGTGGGCCGGCGGCCATACCCTCTTACTGCGGTATTTGCTGTTCATCAGCTTCTTTCAAAATAATCCCGTAGCCCCGGAGCGCCCCGGACTCGTCAAAACTCGCAGAGAGTGTCATGTCTGTCCAGCAGCGCGTGCCGTCCTGTCGGACCTGCCACCCCTCATGGGAAACAGTCCCTTCTGTTTTCGCTGTATCGAGGAGATGCTCGGGGAGGCCGTTTGCCGAGTCTGACTCCCCGAAGAACATCGAAACGTGCGCACCAAGGACTTCTTCCACGTCGTAGCCGGTGAATCGTCGAGCACCGTCGTTCCAGCGAGTGACGTAGCCCTCATGGTCGAGGGTAAAGAAGGCGTGGTCGTCCATGGAATCGATAAGAACGTCGAATTGAGTGCTCTGCTCCGGCAGTTGCGTCCGTTCGGACGTGATGTCCCGCGCCGTGCACACGATTACCCCGTCGTCAGCGTGCGCCAGGCGATGGTTCGTGACGAGCCTGTCGCCGCCTTTCATCAGTCGCACTGTTTCGCCCGACCAGTAGTCGTTCTCTTTGACCGCTGGGAGGATATCGTTCTCAAGCCGGTCCGCTTCGTTATCGTGGTACAGAATTGTCCAGTGCTCGCCGGTCATTTCATCCTGCTCGTATCCAAAGAGGTCCGCAAAGGCAGGGTTCACGTACGAGAACGTGCCGTCCGGGTCGATGAGGCTAATCCCTTCGCTGGCAGTCTTCATCGCCCTGTAGCTACGGTCGATTGTGCGGACGGCACGGTACCGCTCGACGAGGTTCGTGATTCGATTGGCAAGGATCGCGTACTGGTCAGTTCCGTACTCTTTCTGGATGTACTCCGTTACGCCAGCCGTAATGGCTTCGCTCGCGATCTCTTCGCTCCCTTTGCCAGTAAAAAGAATGAACGGCAGGTCGGGATACTCTTGGCGGACTGCAGCCAGAAATTCCAGTCCGTCCATTACTGGCATGTCGTAATCTGAGACGATACAATCGATGTCCTCTGCCCGAAGAATTGCAAGGCCATCGGTTCCGTTCGTCGCTGTTCGAACGTCGAACCGTTCGTCTTCCCGTTCCAGAAACTGGGCGGTCAAATCCAAAAAATCAGGCTCATCGTCTAAATGTAATATTTTCATCACTTTGGAGAGACCCGTTCAACTTGTTCATTGGAATCGAGCGGGCATAAATATTTCAGCTAGCTATAAATTATATTATGAGAGGTTTTCATTGCGTCGTTATATAGACATGAGTGTGCAGGGCAGGCGAGCGCCGTATCTGCTGGTATCAAATACAACACATGGTTACTAGAGGGCAGAGTCAGCCACGATGTCGGGGAACCGAAACAGGGTTTAGCCCGGGCAGCCACCCACCGGATATGATTATCCCCGGGGCGGACACACAGGCGTTCGCGGCGACCCTCGCCGAGGCGACCGGCGAGCGGCTGGGACGGGTCGAGTACGAACGGTTCCCCGACGGAGAACACGTCGTTCAGGTCCCAGAGGCAGTCTCCGGCGAGCGTGCCGTCGTCGTCGCCTCAACCGTCGACAGCGACGCACACCTCCAGTTGCTCCAGTTGCAGGACGCGGCCCGCGAAAGCGGTGCAAGTGAGGTTATCACCGTCATTCCATACATGGGCTACGCCCGTCAGGACGAGGCGTTCAAGCCCGGCGAGCCGGTCTCCTCGCGGGCAATGGCCCGCGCTATTTCAACGGGAACCGACCGCGTGCTGACGGTAAATCCACACGAGCCGGCCGTCTGTGACTTTTTCGACGTGCCAGCTACCAACGTTGACGCGGCGAGTGTTCTCGCCGACCCACTGCCTGCGGACCTGCAGGACCCGCTCTTTCTCTCGCCCGACGAAGGCGCAATCGCTCTCGCGACAACGGTCCGGGACGCATACGGTGAGGGCGAGACGGACTTCTTCGAGAAGGACCGGGACTACAACACCGGCGACATCGAAATCAGCCCCAGCGACGCACCGGTCGAGGGCCGGGATGTGGTGCTTGTCGACGACATCATCGCCACCGGGTCGACGATGAGCGAGTCCGTCAGCGTCCTTGACGACCGCGACGCCCAGCGTGTGTTCGTCAGTTGCGTCCACCCCATGCTCGCCAGCAATGCCCTGACGAAGCTCAACAGTGCCGGCGTCGAAGCCGTCTACGGGACGGACACGCTCGAACGCGCCGTCAGCGAGGTCAGCGCCGCGCCGGTCCTCTCGGAGAGGCTGGAATGATTGGAGCACAGCGCTGTCCGTTTGTACGGCTGGCAGCCAGCAGTCGAATCACGCGGCGGGCAATCCGATAGTGAACACGGAGCGCAGAGCCGTGTCTGTCGCAGACAGCCCTCAGTACCAATTCTGATAACGTGTCGCAAGGTTGATTTCTAGGCAAGCGTTGTGCAGGAACATGGCATAGGACAGCAGACCGCGCTACGGTATTGAGGGGAACTGGGAGGAGCTCTATATCAACGGAGACTGGTGTGAGCCCGACTCGGGCGACAGTCTCGCCGTTGAGAACCCATCGACGCGGGAGACGGTTGCACAGGTTCCCCGCGGGAACGAAGCAGACGTCGACGCAGCCTATGAAGCGGCCGAACGCGCTCAGGAGGAATGGAGGCAGACGCCGCCCGCGCACCGCGAGGAGCTGACACAGGACCTGCTCCAGGCGATTGAACAGCGCCGAGAGGAGATTGTCTCGCTCCTTGCAGCCGAGGCCGGACAGGTCCCGCCAGTGGGGCACACGTCAGTCGACCTCACAACCGACCAAGTCGCCGAGGCCGCGACCATGCCTCGGCGGATGAAGGGCGAACACGCCGTCTCGAACATCCCCGGTAAGGAGCACATCGTCGAGCGTGAACCGCAGGGCGTGGTGACAGTAATCTCACCGTGGAACTTCCCACTGAACCTCTCTGTCCGGGCGCTGGCACCGGCTATTGCCGCCGGGAACACGGTTGTACTGAAACCCGCGACGAACACGCCGATCACTGGCGGCCTCCTGTTTGCTCGTCTGTTCGAAGACGTCGGGTTCCCGGACGGCGTCTTGAACATTGTGACCGGGCGGGGCTCCGAAATCGGTGATGCTGTGGCGGGCCACGAGCACAGCGACGTAGTGGCGTTCACCGGGTCGAGCGAAGTCGGTCGTCGGGTCGCCGCGACAGCCGGTGAGAACCTTTCGGAGGCTGCCATGGAACTGGGCGGCAACAACGCTCATATCGTGACAGCCGACGCAGACATCGACGCGGCTGTCGATGCCGGGTTGTTCGGTTCCTTCACTCACCAGGGCCAGGTGTGTATCTCGATCAATCGCCATATCGTGGAAGCGGACGTGTACGACGAGTACGTCGAGAAGCTGACGGCGCGCGTTGCGGACCTGCCCGCGGGGAGCGCACACGACGAGGTCGTTGTCGGGCCGATTATCGACGAGTCACAGCGTGACGAGATACTGACGTATATACAGCAGACCATCGAGGCGGGTGCCACGCTCGAAACAGGTGGCGACGTTGTCGAGCTCAATGGCGTCGATGACTCGCTGGTGGTGGCACCGACGGTGCTTTCAGACGTGACAAATGAGATGGCTGCCGCCTGCAACGAACACTTCGGGCCGGTCGTTCCGATCATTCAAGCGGCGGATGTCGACGAGGCTGTCGCGCTCGCAAACGATACGCCACTCGGGCTCTCCGGGTCAGTCCACGCCGGTGACGTTGGTGCAGGCAAGCGCATCGCACAGCGGATGGAGACCGGAATGGTCCACGTCAACGACCAGCCGATTAACGACGAGGCACACGTCCCGTTCAGTGGGACCGGCGCGTCAGGCGTCGGCGGGTACAACAGCGATGACTTCCTCGCAGAGGTCACCGAAAAGAAGTGGATATCGCTGCAACACGAGGCACGCGAGTTCCCCTTCTGACTGCCCTGGTCGCGGGATTTATTCCTCAAAAGCCGGCTTGGCAGTGTTGCCCCGAGATATCTATCACCGATCTCATCCGATACCCGGGATATCGATAAGCTAAAACGCGCACACACCTCGGAGGTAACTGATCACGATGTCGGAGAGGAGTGTCGGTACATCGCTGCCGTTCAGCGATATCGATGCGTCATGGTTGGTGGTGCCAGTTGGACTGATAGCCGCGGGAGTCGTACTTCAGGTGGCACCGCTCTCAGCCGACGCAACCCGGATGTTAGCGATTACACTGTTCTGTGTCGCACTGTGGGTCGGGTCGCCTGTCGAGCCGTGGTTTACTGCATTGCTGTGTATTGGACTCATCGGTGGCAGCTTTTCCACGGAGTTGGCCCTGACCGGGTTCCAGTCCCCCGCGACGTGGTTAGTTGTCGCTGGCATTCTTATTGGCGAGGCGGCCCGGAAAAGCGGCCTCGCCGACCTCGTTGAGCGAGCGGCGCTCTATCTGCTCCCGACAACTGCAGTAGAGGATGCTGTGGTGGTGTATCGATACCTGCTTGTCACGCTTTCGCTCGGGAGCCTGTTGCTTGCAGTGCTCATTCCATCGGCGCTGGTTCGCGTGCTCATCCTCGCGCCGATCCTCGCGTCACTCGGCGACCTCTTCAGCGAACGACGGGCGAAGGTCGGTATTTTTCTCGGGCCGCTGTTTGTCACGTTTTACGGGGCGTCAGGGATACTCACAGGCTCGCTAGCGAACATCATTATCACTGGACTGATCGAGTCCAGCGGCGGCCCAACTATCGCGTGGGGAGAGTGGCTGCTGTGGCTCGGGCCATCGATGAGTCTCGGGCGAACGATTCTCGTTATTGGCATCGCATACGTTCTGTATCGGCCAACAAGTCAGCAGCGCGTTGAGACACCCGAACAAGCGGACGGGCTATCCGTCAGCGCACGCGAGCGGCGTATGCTCGTCTTTCTCGCAGTCGGAGCCGTGATCTGGGCGACGGACTTCGTCCACGGCTTGCATCCGCTGTTCGGTGCAGTTGTCGTGGTGTTACTGGCGTTTATGCCGCGAATCGGTGTTGCCGCCCCGGAGAGTGTCGGCGACGCCGATTTCTCGATCATGTTTTTCCTCGGTGCGATCTTCGCTATCGCCGAGGGGCTCCGGCAGACCGGATTCACCGACGCCGCAGCGACCACCTTGTTATCCGTGCTTCCATCCGACCCGTCGCTCCCGCTGGTGCTCGCCGCGGTCGTCGTGTCTGCGCTCGCGCTCACCCTGCTTATGGAGGGGCTCGCGGTCGCCAGCGTCCTGACGCCAGTATTAGTTACGTTCGCCGGAAACGCCGGACTTCCGCTTGTTCCCATCGCAATGATGGAAGCGGTCGCACTCAACACCTACTTTTTCCCGTACCAGTCGGCAGTCCTTGTCGCTATCCTTGGCAGTGGGATGGTCAATTCTGTGGAACTCACACGAATGGCGAGTATTTGTTCGATCGCAACGCTTGGGATCCTCGTTCCGATACAGGTGGCCGTGTTCACACTCCTGATGTGAGCGGTCTCTGACGCTGTCACAACGACAGCGAAAGAAACAGTCTCGCTAGTCGTCGACAACAGTACTAAGATTTTCCTCTAGAGATGCGACGCTTTCCCGGATCTGTGTGACCTGTGTAGTCTGTCGCTTGTTCGCTTTTGCAAGCTCCGCAACTTCAGTGGCTACCTGTTGGACACCGTCGACAGTCGTGTCCAGTACCGCGGCGATTTCCTCGGCGCTTGCGGCCTGGTCGTCCGTCGCATCAGCGATTTGGTTCAGTTGGCCAGCAATGTCAGAGATCGACGACTGTATGCGTTGCTGGTTCTCGGAGACGTTTCGCGTCTGCCGTTCTATTTCAGCAATACGCCCCGTGGTTTGCTGAACACTGTCGACGGTTTGCGACGCGATCTCCGCGATATCAGAAACCAGCTCATCAATACGTTCTGCTTCGGCCTGCGATTCTGTGGCAAGCGTTTTTACCTCATCTGCAACGACCGCAAACCCATCGCCCTCTTCACCCGCCCTAGCGGCCTCTATTGACGCGTTTAGCGCCAGCATATTTGTCTGCTCGGCTCAATTGAATCCGGCGAATTTCGGCGTTTCAGAGTTCAATTGCCTGCTCCACGTTGTAAACGCCGGCTATGAGCGTTATCTCCCGGAACTGGCGGAACCAGTCACGCGCTCGGACGGCGGAGCCGTGCGAGCGCTTGATTGAGGAGTTGACGGACTCGGTCTGTGATCGCTGACCATAGAGCTCGTCGTCTATTCGGGCGTTGTGTGCGTGATCGTAAGGAGCGAAAACACGGTGCTTGATCAGCGGACGAATCCCGGCGTTTCGAAGCTCCTCACGGAAGCTCATGTCATCATAGCCTTTGTCAGCGGCCAAGCTTCGAAGGTCGCCCGCGTTCCGCAGGGCGACCTTCGGGCCGATCTTGGTTTCGTCAGGCCACTTCGTGCTGCAGTGTAAGTCAAGAATTGCTCCCTCAGCTGTATCTACGAGAAACGTCGTCTGGATCGTTTTGACGGAACGATCAATCCGTCGCAAGTAGTGAGACGATGCTTGCTGACGGTCGAAGTAGGTGGCATCAATTGCGGCGTGACCATTCTGGTCCAGCAGCTCCGCCGACCGGCGGAGCAGCTGTCGCCAGACAGTCATCGATGCCCGTTTGAACGCCTTACACAGCGTCGAAGGCGCGGGAAACTCCCTGCGTTGAAGGTTCAATACCGCTCGAACACGTTCCATCTCTTCGGCCCAGTCGATGATTTCCTCGTACTCCGCGCTCATGTGTTCGCGCAGATAGAGCAAGACTGCGTGCTTCCAGCCGGCAAACCCGTTGCCGGCTGGATCCTCAGTTCCATCAGCGCAGCGTCAGTAAGCTTTTGAGCGAGTGAAGCCACTTGCTTCACGAAGCGGAAGAGGGTGTTGTGCATAACATTACTCTCCCGCTTCATACCCGTGATTCTAACGACCTATCCCGGCGCCGTCTGTGGATTCAATTGAGCCGTCTGCTCAGCCAAGTCGTTGATCGTCGTGACGACCGCATCGATTTCATCGACACGGGACGCGAGGCTATCCGCGTCCGCCGCCATCTGCTCGCTGGCTGCGGTGACTGTGTTCAGTGTCTCTAGAAGTTCTTCGGTCGCATCTTCCGACTCTTCGGCGAGCGTCTCCGCTTCCTCGCCCTGTGTGCTGATCGTTTCGACGCTAGAGGCCACTTCTTCAGTCGTCGCACTGAGCGTCTGTATTTCGTCATCGACATCGTCGATGTGCGCTGCTTCTTCGTCGGCAATGTCTGCGATCTCCTCTGCGTTCGTCGTGACCTGTTCAGCCGCCGACTCCAGGTCCGTCACCGTCGTTTCGAGTTCGCCCTGAACCTGCTTCTGTACCGTCCGCATCGATTTCCGCTGCTCGACGAGATCCGTCACACGGCTTACATACTCGAAGGCACCGACGACGTCGCCGGTCGGTGAAACAAGCGGGACAGCGGTTGCCCTGACGTGCCAGTTCGTTCCGTCGTCATGGGTCCCGGACCGAACATCTGTTTCCCGTACCGGTTCGCCGGTTCGTGTGACTTCCTCAGCAAGCGTTTCAGTCACGTCGTCGGTTCCGATAATCTCGTGTGCGACTTCTCCTTTCGCTACCTCGGAATCAACGCCGTGAAATTCAGCTTGGACGTCATTCCAGTGAGTCAGCAGCCCGTCATTATCGACAGCGAGAGCCGGCTCCGGGAACTGTTCGACAAGCTGATCGAACAGGTGTTTCCAGTGGTCGCGTTCCGCGCGTAACCGCTCTTCTTCCGTGACAGCTTCAGAAATTGACGGTCCAAGCGTGTAATCGCCTGAGTCTGACGTATTACTCTGCACTGTCTGTCCATAGTGTACTCATTTACATAAATTACGGCGTGGGATTTCAACAAACGATATTTTATGAGAACCTCAAAAAACCCGCTGGCCGTTACTTCAGGTTACTGTAGACAGTTTTCGCTTCGACGGTGTCCCCAATTCTCAGTAAGTATAGCGTTCTGTATAAGTAAGTGTAGGTACAGACCTGAATCAAGAACTATTCGGATCGCTCCGCTGTACAGCACAACCGATACTGCGTGATCGCTCGCCGAAAGTGGCAGCTACCGGCCGTCAGTCCGACGCTTCCGTAGCTGCCACCGCTACAATCGCAATCTCCATATCAGTTCCTTCGACGTCCCACGTCTTCCGATAGCCGTCCTCAACGCCGCCGAGTTCATCAGCCCGGACCTCTTCCTTAATCAGGGCCTCGTGCTCGCGGACCAGCGAATCCACGCGCTCGTCGTCGATAGCCAGATCCACGGCAATGCGCGCCTCGATGTCCAGTTCGAGGTCTTTGCGCATCTCCTGGATTCGGCGGATGACCTCGCGGGCGTACCCCTCGCTCTCGATGTCCTCGGTGAGCGCGGTGTCGACGTAGACGACGCCGCCACTGTCCAGCGCGGTGAACTCCGTTCCGGTGACGCCCTCGGGCGTCTCACGGCGGAACGCGACCATCTCCTCGGTGAGGTCGATGTCCTCACCGAGCGCCTCGCGTACTGTACCTTCGAGGGTATCGAGTGATTGCTCGGCGACGCGGGCCTCGTTGAGCGCGTTCATGACGCGGCCGGCGTCGTCGCCGAAGGCCGGGCCGAGTTCGCTCATGTCGGCCTCGGCGGAGTACTGGAGTTCGCCCCACTCGTCGTCAGCGCCGACAACCTCGACGGCGCGGGCGTTGAGCCGGTCGGCGATGATTGCTTCTTGGGCTCGAACGGCGTCGGCCACGTCGTCGCTGTCCACGTCGACGACGACGCGGGTGACGGGCCAGCGGAGCTTGCGTTCGGCCTGCTGGCGGGCATTCGAGCCCGCCTCCTCGACCTCGCGGACGACCTCGATTTCGCGTTCGAGTGCGGGGTCGTGCAGGTCGGCGTCGACCTCGGGCCAGTCGCACATGTGGACCGTCGGGTGGCCGGCGTCGCCGGTGAGTGCGCCGTACACCTGCTCGGCGACGAACGGCGTGAACGGAGCAAACAGCGCGGCCACGGATTCGAGCACGCGATAGAGGGTGGCGTAGGCCGCCTGCTTCGAGGCGCTGTCTTCCTCCTCCCACATCCGCTCGCGGACGACCTGAATGTAGAAGCGAGAGACGTCCTCAACGACGAACTCGAGCAGTTCGTCGACCGCCTTGTCGTTCTCGAAATCGTCCATCGAGTCGGTCATCGCCTCGGTGACGCTCTGGAGCCGGGAGAGCACCCACTCGTCAGCAAGTTCGAGGTCGTCGCGGAGGTCCTCGACCGTCGTTTCCTCGGGGTCGAAGTCATCGGCGCGCATGTACGGCAGCGGGAACCGGGCGACGTTCCAGAGGATGTTCAGCCGGCGCTGCATCTCGGCGGTTTCCTCCCAGGAGAAGTTCATGTCCTCGCCCTGAGCAGTCACCGATAGCAGGAACAGCCGCATCGGGTCGCGGCCGTGCTTCTCGATGACTTCGTGGGGGTCGATGAGGACGCCTTTGGACTTGGACATCCCACGGCCGTCGGGCATGTTGGCGTAGCCGTGCATCAGCACCTGCTTGTACGGTATTTCGCCGGTCGCGGCGGTGCTCATGCCCAGCTGAGACCAGAACCACCCGCGGGTCTGGTCGTGGGCCTCCATGATGAGGTCGGCGGGCCACAGTTCATCGAAGTCCTCCGTCTGCTCGGGGTAGTTGACGGTCCCCCACGTCGCGACGGAGGAGTCGAGCCAGACGTCGAACACGTCGCCGACACGGGTGTAGGTCGTGCTGTCCTCGGTGATGGTGAGGTCGTCGACCGTGCCCTTGTGGAGGTCGACGTTTTCGGGGTCGATGTCCTGGTCGACCCGCTCGGCGAGTTCCTCGCGGTCGCCGACGACGATGGCGTCGTCCATGTCACCGGACCAGTCTTCAGGGAGCCAGATGGGGATCGGGATGCCCCAGTAGCGCTGCCGCGAGACGTTCCAGTCCGGCGCGTCCTCAACGAAGTCCCGGAAGCGGTTATCGCGGGCCCACTGCGGGTACCACTCGCTGTCCTCGATGTTCGCAAGCAGTTCGTCCTTGATGTCGGTCACCGTGATGAACCACTGGTCGGTAACGATACGGACGATGTCGGTGTCACAGCGCCAGCACTGCCCTTCGCGGACGGTGTGGCCAGGTTCACTGGAGAGCAGGACGCCGTTCTCGTCGAGGTCGTCGATGACCTCGTCGTTGGCGTCGCGGACGAACGTCCCGGCGTACTTGCCCGCGTCGTCGGTGTAAACGCCGTCGCTCCCGACCGGACAGAAGATTTCGAGGTCGAGTTCCTGTCCGCGCTCGAAGTCCTCCTCACCGTGGCCGGGCGCGGAGTGGACGAGACCCGTGCGGTCGGCCTCGACGTAGTCGGCGGTGTACACCTGCCCAGAGCCCTCGCCTTGGGCGTGGTCCGGCACTTCCTCGGCCAGCGGGTGCTCGTACGCCCAGCCGACCATCTCCTCGCCGGACAGTTCCTCGACGACCTCGTAGTCGTCGTACCGGCCGGCCTTCAGTACATCCTCGACACAGGCCTCAGCGAGATAGAGGCGTTCGGTGTCGCCGTCTTTCTCGGCGTCGACGCCCACGTATTCGAGGTCACCGTCGGCGGCGACGAAGGTGTTGGCGACGATTGTCCAGGGCGTCGTCGTCCAGATGACCAGACTGCCATCCTGTTCCGCCAGCGGGAACTTCACGTAAATCGACGGCTTGCCCACGTCGTGGTACTCGACCTCGTTGTTGGCGATGCCGGTCTCACAGCGCGGGCACTGGTTGATGGAGCGCTGGCCCTGTTCGACGAGGTCGCGCTCGTGAGCCTGCTGGAAGCCCCACCAGGCGGCCTCCATATACTCCGGGTTGACCGTCTTGTACGGGTCGTCCCAGTCCATCCAGACGCCGAAGTCCTGAAAGTCCGTCTGGAGGCCTTCGAGTTGCTCCTCGGCGAAGTCTTTGCACTCCTCGATGAAGTTCTCCTCGCCGAACTGCTCGATGTCTTTCTTGTTCTCGAAGTCGAGGCGCTCCTCGACTTTCGTCTCGATGGGGAGGCCGTGCATGTCATAGCCCGGCCGGTCAGTGACGTTGTAGCCCTGCATCCGCAGGTAGCGGATGTAACAGTCCTTCAGGGTCTTGTTCCACGTCGTCCCCATGTGGGCCGCGCCGGAGGTGTAGGGCGGCCCGTCAACGAAGAAGTAGTCCTCGCCGTCGGCCCGGTGGGCCTTCGTCTGCTCGTAGGCGTCGACGTCGTCCCAGTACTCGAAGACGCCGTCCTCGACGGCGTCGGGGTCGTACTGGTCATCGACAGCGGCGAAACGTTCCATACCGGCACATTCGCCGCCTCCAATAAAGGACAATCGGTTGTATGTGTGCCGTTCAGCGCTCGCGCTCACGCTGAAGGAGCAAGCTGACCGTCTCGCCGGTCTTGTCCGTGAGCGGAGCGGCGACATGCCACCCCTCGGCTCCGAGTTCGTTCAGTTGCTCGATCGGCGGCGTGACCTCGCCGCCGAGTCCGGCGATCATGACATCACTGTCAACCTCGATAGTGCGGTACTCGTAGGAGGGCATACAGATGCTGGAGCGGCCACCGGCGATAAACGTCTTGTGGTGGCCCAGACAGTACGTCGGTACCGCCACCGACTTGCCACGCACAGCCCTTACCACAGATGTGCCAACGTTTCCGGACGGAGCGGAGCGAAATACCCTCACAGCGGACTGTCGGCGTTGCCCTGAACTCGCCGAGAGCCGGACCTGCATCTCGTGGGGCAACGGTCCGCTGGACGCCGACCTCGTGGTAGTCGGCGAGGCCCCAGCCGAGGGCGACTCCGAGGCCGAGCACTGGCAGGGCGGCAATCTGACCGGGATGGCCTACACGTCACGGCGTTCCGGCCGGAAGGTCCGCGACCTGCTCGCCGACGCCGGGTTCAGCCACGACGACTGCTACTACACCAACGCCGTGAAGTGCCACCCGCCGGAGAACCGCGACCCGACCGATGCGGAACTGGCGAACTGCCGGCCCTACCTCGTCGAAGAAGTCGAGGCGATCGAGCCGACTGCGGTCGTGGCGACCGGGAAACACGCGACGAAGACAGTACTGGCGCTGGACGACGCAACCCTCGACGGCTTCCTCGACAGCGTGCTCAACTCCCGTCGGAGCGACGCGCTTGGCGTCCCCGTGGTTCCGCTGCTCCATCCGTCGTATCAGGAAGTCTGGCTCTCGCGGCTGGGCTACGACTACGAGGAGTACGTTGCCGCCATCGCCGAGACGGTCGCGCGCGTCGCCGACACCTAGAACCTTCTTGTGACCGCCGGACGCAGGGACGACCATGAGCGAGGACTGCATCTTCTGTCAGATCGTTGCCGGCGACATCCCCGGCCGCACCGTCTACGAGGACGACACCGTGCTGGCGTTTCTGGACGCCAATCCGCTCTCGCCAGGCCACACGCTCGTCATTCCGAAGGCCCACCACGAGCGGCTGAACGACACGCCCGCCGATGTGGCGAGTGCAGTCATGTCGAGGTTGCACGAACTCGTCCCCGCCGTCGAGTCGGCCGTCGACGCCCCCGCCAGCACGGTTGCGTTCAACAACGGTGAGGTGGCCGGTCAGGAGGTCCCCCACGTCCACGGCCACATTATCCCGCGGTTCGAGGACGACGGCGGCCGCCCGATTCACGTGCTGGTCAACGACCGTCCCGACATTTCTGACGACGAACTGGACGACATCGAGAACGACATCGTCGCTGAGCAAGCGTAAAATTCCGCATCTTTTTACCGAAAGATACGCCAACAGCAACGCATGGGGGTTTCGACGCTTGCGTTCGTCGGGTGTACTGGTGGGGCTGGAACAACCAGGCTGACAGTCGAGACAGCGGCGACACTGGCCCGGGGTGGGCGGTCCGTCGCTGTCGTCGACGCAGCCTTCGGCACACAGGGGCTGGCGACGTACGTCGACGGGCGGCTCGATGCCGACGTGACCGCGGTAGCCGTCGGCGACGCGTCAGTCGATGAGGCACTGTTCGAGTGGGATATCGACGCCGACGGGCGGGTCGCGCTCTGTCCGGCCCACGCGCCGTTTGAGCGCCTCGCGCGAGCGAAGTCAGCCGAAAGCGCACAGGCGCTCGAACAGGCTATCGAAGAGGTAGCCGGCCGGTTCGACCACGTCCTGCTCGACGTGCCGCCGATCGCATCGAATCAGGCCGTCGCCGCTGCCACGACCGCACAGCGGCGGGCGCTCGTAGTGCCGGCCAGCCAGCGCGGCAGCGACCTGTTTCCGAGGCAACGAGGCCGACTCCGTGACATCGGCGCACCGGCATCGGCCATTGTCGCCACCCGCGTGCACGGCGATGGCGGTGAATCCGTCGAAGACGCGGCACACACAGTTCCACACATCGGACCGGGCGCACCCAGACCACTTGCGACGGACCCCGAGTCGGATGTCGCTCCAACTGTCGCCGCGATGGCCGAGGACCTGCTCGATGTCGACCTCGGTCTGACCTTCGAGGACGACGGCCTGTTCTCCCGTTAGGGCAGCGGGAGGACGATAACGGGGCGGTCGACGTTTGTCAGGAGGTCCCGGGCCGTCGACCCGAGGCCGTCGCTGTCGTCGGTCCCGCGGTGGGGGCCGATGAGGAGTTCGTCCGGGTCGTGCTCGTCAACCGCCGCCAGTATCTCCGTTACGGGCGCTCCGTCTCGCGTCTCCGTCGCGGGCATGAAGGCTGCGAGCCGCGAGCGGGCGACGTTGACGGCGTCACCGGCGTCGCGGGACGGAGCATCGGGGTCGCGGACCGCGACCACGACGATATCGTGATCGGCTGCCGGGTCGAGGCGGTGCTGGAGGTAGTCAGCGGCGGCCGCGGTGACGTGGACGGAACTGGTGGCGAGCAGAAACGTCGTCATTGTGTGTCCATGGGTTCCATTCGGCTTCGTGCTTTCGCTCGTCAGTAGCTGCGCACAGCGGGGAGTGTTATACACATAGTCAGGGGCTCGTAGCCACCGCATACGTATAGCAGACGAACACTCGTACACGGTATCCCACCGAGAGATATGTCCAACGCCCATCTAACCGGTGTGTCGGTGTTCGTCTGTCCGTTTTGCGAGCAGACGTTCGACCAGCCGCAATCGACGTGTGCAAACTGCGATAGCACCGTCGTCGTCCCGCTGGAAAACCAGTTCGTGTATCGCGATATCCTCTCGATGTGCGGGACATAGGCCGGCCAGTCGAACGCGTTGCAGGCCCTTCACGACTCCAGTCGCACCGACGGGCTTACATACAGCCCAACCTGTACCCGAGAGCGTGCGCGTCGAGAACAGTTTCATCGGAACCGACGGCGTCGGGGAGAAGACCGAGCGGTCCATCTGGGAGCAGGGCGTCACCCACTGGGACGAGTTCGAACCGTCCGTCGTCGGCGGCCAGCGCGGCGACCGCATCCAGCAGTTCATCGACGAGGGACGGGACCGGGTGGCCGAGACCGACGTTACCTATTTTGACCACGCGTTTCCCAGCAGCGAGCGCTGGCGGCTGTACGAGACCTTCCGTGAACGGGCCTGCTTCTTCGACATCGAGACGACCGGACTCGACCAGGACCGCAACCAGGTGACGACGGTGAGCCTCCATCAGGACGGGGACACACAGACGCTCATCGCCGGTGACGACCTGACCGCCGGGAACCTCCGGGCCGCGTTCGACGGTGCGGACTTACTGGTGACGTTCAACGGCAAGCGCTTCGACGTGCCCTTCCTCGAAGCGAACTTCGATGTCGACCTTGACCGCCCGCATCTAGACCTGATGTACACCTGCAAGAAAATCGGACTCTCCGGCGGGCTCAAACAGGTCGAGCAGGACATCGGTATCGAGCGGGACCGGCCGGACATCTCGGGCCAAGACGCGGTGCGACTCTGGCGGGAACACGAGCAGGGCCGCGACGGTGCACTCGAAACACTGGTGTCATACAATCGTGAGGATACGGTGAATCTCAAGACGCTGGCCGAAACCGCCACCGAGCGGCTTGATGAGCAGATTTTTGTTGGCTGACTCTAGGGACGAGAATCGTCACCACACCCCCATTGTTTCAGGTGGAGCGGAGGCGGTGGCTGGCAGCCGTGGAGTGTTAGCGGGAGTATTACCGAGCTATCGACTCCAAAACGGCGTGTGGCCGTGGCCGAGGACGATAGAAGCCACGTGCCAGACAACGAGGTCGAGGAACAGCGCCGTATTCTGCCCCGTACCGATGCCGTAGAGCGACGGGAGATACAGCAGCGGCAGCAATACCGCACCCCAGAACGCAAACGGTCGGACACCGACGAGTGTCACGGTCCAGACCCCGCGAGCCGCAAACACGAGCGTATCGAGGTATTGACCGAGGTCTGTCAGTCGCAGTCTGTCGGCGTCGCTCCGGTGCGGGAGCGGAGGGCTATCACCGCTTGATGACCCCACCCTCACTCCCCCTGTCTGGCCTCGGTATCATTAATCGAATCAACAGTATACCGCACCTAATCGATGGTCACTACACAGATAGACGACCGCGCCAGCGCGTCTATGTGTATTCACGTCCACAGGTACTGTCATTTTGTGACAGGAATTACACTGGATTCACGGCGTCCCCACAATCCGGGCACGCGGCGAGCATCCGCGGCCAGTCGCCGGCCCTGTCGTACGCGATGACGAGATTCGCTGCGGGAATCGTCACGTCACAGGCAGGACACTGCCCGAGCGGTGGGTCAACCGTTTCTGTGTCACTGTCCCACATGCATCGACCTACGCACTCAATACATATTGTTATCAGGCTCCTACGGAGTGTGCGGCACGTTTACGTGTCGTCGCTGTCCTGTGGCGGCCGCTCGGATAATCGGTCGAACCGACGCTGTGTCTCGCTCGCCCGGTTATCGGTTTCGTCGGGCTCATGGATTACATCCACAAGCGCCGCGTCTGCAACAGTGATTTCCAGAACCACGTCGGCCGTCCGCGCCTCGGTCGGCAGTTCGGTCGCCGCAATGTCGAGGGCAGACAGTCCGTCCTCGGTGTCCACTTCCAGCGTGGCGATCCCGTCTTCGATCCGGTCGACGACGGCGGTGTAGGTTCCGTCAGGTAGCATTAGTAGCTCCGTTTCAGTATGGTCTCGTTGTCGGCGTCGGTCACAGTGACTGTGTCGCCGCCGTTGTTCCATATCGGACGCCCCGACCCCCAGTAAAGGTCGGTGTCCGTGTCGGTGCCGCTGCCGGTATGCAGCGTCACGGTTTCGTCCGGGCCGAGAGTGAATCCGTCGGGGACGGTGTAGCTGTGGTCGGCGTCATCGCTGACCGTCCAGCCGCCCATTTCCAGCGGCTCCGCGCCCGCGTTCCGGAACACGACGTACTCGTCGTTGAGGTTGTCCCGGTCGTCGCCCGCCGCATCGGCGCGCACCCGGTCGATAATCAGGTCGCCACTTGTGTTCTCGGCGGGCGTTCCCCCGTCAGTTACGGTTGGGCCCGGTGTATCAGTCCGCGGAGACGAGCGGGGCAGGTAGGTCGCTCGCGGCGTAACCGATTCGGTCGCACCCGGCGCAATCGGGTCCCCAGTGCGGAGTGACAGCGGGTCGGTCGGCGCTGCCCGCTGCGTGCTGACGGTCACAGCGGTCCCGTTGCTAGTCAAGACGGTGTCCCCGTGGGTTGCGGTCCAGTGTGCCGGAACCGAACGCGCCGCAAGGCGCTGGAGCGTCTCGTTGTTCGGATGGCCGTACTGCGAATCGTAGGCGCTCGAGACCACCACGGTCCGGGGGTCGACGGCGTCGAGTAGCGGCCCGCTCGTGCTTGACGCGCTGCCGTGGTGGCCGGCTTTCAGTACGGTGGCCCTGAGCGCCGCTCCGTAGGTATCGACGAGATACGCCTCCTGGTCGTCCTCCGCATCGCCGGTAAAGAGAAAGCTCGTCTCACCGTGCTCGATTCGGAGGACGATGCTGTTCTCGTTTCGCGCCGCGTTTTCCAGATACGGCTCCGGCGGGCCGAGCACGGTCGTCTCGACGCCGGAAAACGGAATCCGGTCGCCCTCGCGCGTTTCGTACAGCGTCACGTTGTGGGCTTCGACGGCGTCGAGGTACCGCTCGTAGGTCTGCGTGCTCGCGGCGATACCGGGGTCGTACACCGCACCGACGCCGTTTTTCTCGGTCTCGTAGTGCCTGATGACGGCCGCATTGCCGCCGATGTGGTCGGCGTCGTTGTGCGAGACGACGAAGTGGTCGATGCGGTCGATGCCCTGTCGGTCGAGGTACTGGAGGACGTACTCGCCGTCGTCGGTGAAGTCCCCGGAGTCGATGAGCATCGTCTCGTTGTCTGGGCTGACCAGCAGGGTCGCCACCGACTGGCCGACGTTGATGAAGTGGACCTCTAACGTCCCGTTCGCCGCGGCCGGGGAACCGGCGTCCGGCGTTGCAGTCGGCGGGGTCGCCGTCTCCGTGGGGGTCGACAGGTCCGCACCGCCGTCCACGCCGTTTGCCACGAACCCGCCACAGCCGGCAAGCACCAGTAGCGCCGCGACTGCCAAGGACTCGACACGGGGACTCCGTACCATTCCGTCTGTCTACGTGGCCGAGTTATTTGGTACCACTTACCAACTACGTGCCACGGGACAGGGCATATCGTCGCTAGCTCAGAACGACGGCACGCCGGTCAGTAGTTCGCGGTCTCGGGCGTCTGTGGCGAGTCCGTCGGTCGCAGCAGGTGGACGCGCCCGGCGAGGAACCCCAACAAAAGGCCGGTGAAGTGTGCGATGAGCGCGACGCCGGGGTTCGCGGTCGCGAGCGTGATCGCCGCGGCGACGCCGCCGGCCAGCGCCAACTGGACGCGCGGCGCGAGTTCGAACCCACCGATGACAGTGTCAGTCAGGCGGTTTGCGGCAAGCAGATAGCCAAAGAGCGCAAACACCGCGCCGCTGGCCCCGAGGACGGAGACGTGGCTGACCATCCCAGGAACGAGCGGGCCGACAAGGCTGGCAATCGAGACCTGCGAGACGCCGGCGAGTGCGCCGGTCGAGAGGAAGAAGGCGTGGAATCGGAGCGGCGACGTCCGGCGTTCGAGGACGACACCGGCGAGCGCCACTCCGACGGCGTTTGCGATGAGATGCGACAGGCCAGCATGTGCGTACACGCTGGTGACGAGTGTCCAGGGACGACTGAACAGCGGGGGCGAGAGGGCGAACAGGCTCCGCGGGGCGGTCACCACGCCGACGGCCTGCTGTGCGAGGAACACAGCACCGATGACCGCCAGCGTGACCACGGTTGGGCTTTGTCGCAACGACTTCATTGTGCCGATATTGTCGCTCTCAACACAAGAAACGCTCGGACAGCCCTCCGTTTCAGAACGCATACGTGGCATCGTCGCGTTATGTCGCGTATGTCCGAACTGACCGACGCCCTCACCACGGCGTTCGCAGACGAGACCGATGACGAAATCGCACAGACGGCCGCCGAGAACATCGCCAACTTCGCCGAGGAGTACGACGAGGATCTGACGAGCGACCGCGTCACCGACCTGCTCGCGGACGCGCCTTACGACGGGTTCGACCGCCAGTTCAACTGGGTCATCGGCGAACTCGCCGCTGAAAATGAGGACTGCACCGACTCCCGGCCGTTCCGTATCGACGGGTTCGGCGAACTCGCCGCTGACCCCGATATCGGGACCTGAGGGGACATGCCTGGCGGAACCTACACGCTGGTTCTCGAACGGGACACCAGCAGGCCAATCGAGGTCGGCGCGCTGGGCGAAATCGAGTTCCCGGCGGGCTGGTACGCCTACACCGGGAGTGCGCTGGGCAGCGACGGCTTCGGGCGCATCGACCGCCACCGCGCCGTCGCCGAAGGCGACAACGACACCCGGCACTGGCACATCGACTATCTACTCGGCGACGCGGCGACGACCATCGCCCGGGTCGTCACGACCGAAGCCGATATCGAATGCGCCGTCGCCAAGCGGGTCGACGGACCGACAGCGGCGGGGTTCGACCGTATCGACGCCTTCGGCTGTTCTGACTGTGACTGTCGCTCACACCTGATACACCACGAACAGCAGGAGAAACTTGTCGGCGCGGTGACTGCTGCCCACGAGGCCGCTCAAGAGGAGACAACAGCCGCGACAGAGTAGTCAGGAGATGTGAATCGCGGGCTTGTTCGGTCGCGCTTTTGCCGCGAGGTCGTCGTCGGGTGCGGCCCGCCGGACGACGACGTCACAGCCGAACTCGTCTTCGAACAGCCACGCGGCCTGCTGGAGCGTGTCGAGTTCGCGCTCGCCGTTGATAATCGGTTCGAGCCCTGCCCCGCGGTCGGCCAACCGGTCGGCGAAATCGGCGGCCGTGTCGCCGTGCTGCTTGATACCCTCGTCGGCCATGATTTCGCCGACGATGGCGTCGTCGGGGTCAGACTCGCGGGCGATTTCGTAGGCGCGGTACTTCCAGTCGGCGGCAACGACGAGTTCGATCTCGTTCGGTTCGTCGATGTCGACGACCTCCGTGATTTCGCGCACGTCGTCGAGCGTCCGCCGGACGACCTGCCGCTCGATGCGGTAATCGTCCACGTCACGGAGCGGTTCTGGCCACCGGCTCTCGGCGACGAGGCCGTCCTCGTCGAGCAGCTGCCACATCTCCTCGGCGAGGAACGGCGCGATCGGGGCAACTAGGCCAGCGAGCACACGCAAGCCGCGGCTGTAGGCGAACTGGTAGGGACGGTCGTAGCCCGCGTAGCGCCCCAGTAGGCGGGCGAAGCGCTGTATCTCGCCGATAACGCGGTGGAAGCGAAAGCGGTCGTACTCCTCGGTAACGGCCGCGATAGTCCGGTCGATTTCACGCTCTAAGTACGCGTCGTGGTCGGTGCTCTCGGTCCGTGTCTCCGTTCGGTCGGTGTATTCCGTGACAAGGCGATACAGCGTCTGCTGGAAGTCGTAGGCCGTGGAGACGTCCTTCACGGTCCACTCGAAGTCCTGCGAGGGGTGGGCCGCCGAGAGGACAAACAGCCGCGTCGTCTCGGCCCCGTACTCGTGGGGCGCGATGTCGTTGCCCTTCGATTTGGACATCTTCTCGCCGCTGTGAAGCACCGTCCCCTGATTGATGAGTCGCTCGACCGGTTCTTCCCGGTCCAGCAGGCCGATGTCCGACAGCGCGCGGGTGAAAAAGCGTATATAGAGGAGGTGCAGCACTGCGTGTTCCTCGCCGCCGACGTACACGTCGACCGGGAGCCACTCGTCGGCGGTTTTCTGGTCGAAGGGCGCGTCCGCGAAGTGCGGCGAGAGATACCTGAGGAAGTACCACGAGGAGTCGACAAACGTGTCCATCGTGTCCGTCTCCCGCACCGCGTCGGCCCCGCAGTCGGGACAGCTCGTCTGTTTCCACTCCTCTGCGGCGTCGAGTGGGTTCCCCGTCGTCTGGACGTAGTCGGGCAGTTCCACCGGGAGGTCCTCCTCGGGGACCGGAACGTGACCGCAGTCGTCGCAGTGGACGATGGGGATCGGCGTCCCCCAGTAGCGCTGCCGCGAGATGAGCCAGTCCCGCAGGCGGTAGGTCACCGCGGACTCGGCGGCCTCGTGCTCGCGCAGGCGCTCGCGGGCGGCGGAACTGGCGAGGCCGTCGTACTCGCCACTGTCCATGAGCATCCCGTCGCCGGTGTAGGGTGCGTGTGGCAGGTCCGTTCCGCTGCCGTCGACCGGTTCGACAGCCTGCTCGACGGGCAGGTCGTGTTCGTCGGCGAAGGCGTGGTCCTGTTCGTTGTGAGCCGGCACGCCCATCACCGCACCCGTGCCCACGTCGTCAAGCACGTACGCGGCAACGTACACCGGCAGTTCCTCGCCGGTGTACGGGTGGGTTGCGGTGAGGTCCGTCTCGACGCCGCTCATTCCGGCGTCGTCCGTGCTCGCCACCGACTCCACGTAGTCGGCGACATCGTCGTCCGCCTCGGCCAGCGCCCGGGCGAGGTCGTGGCCCGGCGACAGCGCCAGATATGTCGCGCCATATACCGTGTCGAGCCGCGTCGTGAACGCCTCAACGGTCCCGTGGTCGTCGTGACCGACTGAGAAGGCGACGCGAGCACCTTCTTGTCGACCGATCCAGTTACGCTGACTGTCCCGAACGCCGTCGGGCCATCCCTCCAAGTCGTCGAGCCCGTGATACAGCTCCTCGGCGTAGTCGGTGATGGCGAAGAACCACTGGTCGAGGTCACGCTGCTCGACGTCCGTTCCACAGCGCCAGCAGACACCGCCACCGTGGGTGTGGCTGTGGCCAGTGCCAGCAGTCGTTTCGCCTTCATCGGCTTCCGGCGGCGTTTCGACCTGCGCGTCAGCAAGCACTGTCTCACAGTCCGGACACCAGTTCACCGTCGCCGCGCCGTAGTCGACCAGCCCCTCATCGTAGAACTGGGTGAACAGCCACTGGTTCCACTGGTAGTAGTCGGGGTCGCAGGTAGTGATTTCCCGGGACCAGTCGTAGCCAAAGCCCATCTCCCGGAGGTCGTCTTTCATCTGGTCGATACAGGTTCGGGTCCAGGATTCGGGGTCAGTGTCCCGTTTGTAGGCCGCGTTCTCCGCCGGCAGGCCGAAGGCGTCCCACCCCATCGGGTGAAGCACCTCGTCACCGGCCATCCGCCGATACCGGGCGTAGGCGTCGGTAATGGCGTAGTTTCTGATGTGTCCCATATGCAACGAGCCGGAGGTGTAGGGAAACATTCCCAGCACGTACGTCGGGTCCGTAGCGTCGGTCGGGCATTCGAAAACGCCCTCTCGCTCCCAGGCCTGCTGCCAGTACTCCTGAACCCGAGCGTGGTCATATCGGCGCGACATTTGCTATCTCGTCCTGTGCTTGCCGCGCACATCAGTGTTCGGCTAGAAAAGGTGGCGAGTCGTAGTGAGACAGTGGTTGTGTACAGCCAGAAATCCCCGGCTGTCATCGGACGCGCAGCGTCCGATTGCCCGCGAGAGCGAAGCTCTCGCCCTGGCTGAACTCGGGGGCCTCGCTGCGGTCCTCACTGCGTTGCGGTCCTTGCTTCGTCCGCCGTCGTTCAGCCAGCCGCCCCTTTCAGTCCCACCCAGCATAGTTTGGGCAACCATCCACGGGTGGGACTGAAAGGGGCTGCCGTCTCGGCGAACCCCGAGGACACAAGCACCTACCGGAGCGTCGTTCGAGAGAGCGAAGCTCTCTCGTGATCACGAAAATCTCCGGTTTTCGGACGACAGCGAGTCGCGGGAGCCGAGACGGCAGGGGCTTTCTGGCTGTTCGCATTCGATCAACAGCTGCGGGCAGAAACAAGTCCAGAGAAGGTTGTGTCTAGCTCATTCCTCGCCGGACTCGTAGTGGTCACCGGCGGCTTCCGGCAGGCGGGTCTTGCCCACCAGAGCGAGCACGACGATGACGGCGACGAACGGAATCGTCTGGACCAGCGAATCGGGGACGGCGATGACATCGGCCGTCTGGAGACGCAACTGGACGGCGTCAAGGCCGGCAAACAGCGTGGTCGATAGCAGCGCGCCGACCGGATTGTAGTTGCCGAACAGATACGCGACGATGGCGATGAATCCCTTGCCGTTGACCATCGTCGGGCCGTTCCCGGTGAACTGACCGATGTTGATCGCCAACGCGGCCCCACCCATGCCGGAGAAGACACCGGAGAGGAGCACGGCGGCGTAGCGGACGCGAGACACATCAACGCCGGCGGTGTCAAGCGCCTTCGGGTTCTCGCCGGCGGCCCGGACCCAGCGGCCGAACGTGGTTCGGTTCAGGACGTACCACGACGCCGCCACGGCGAGGAACATGATGTAGACCGCGGGCGAGGCGTCAAACAGCGCGCCGAAGAACGGGATCTCGGCCAGCGTCGGAACGGTTATTGTGTCGAAAGTCCCGACGCTGCTGGTGTTTGGCCCGCCGTAGAACACCTGCGAGGCGAACGGCGCAAGTCCGAGTGCGATGAGCCAGACCGCCAGCCCAGCGATAATCTGATCGGCGCGGAACTCGATGCAGACAACGGCGAACACGCCCGCGAGGAGCGTCGACGCAACAATGCCGATGAGGAACCCGAGCCACAGCGAACCGGTGGCGTCGGCTCCGAAGATGGCTGCGAAGGCGGAGATGATGAGCAGCCCTTCCAGCCCGATATTGATGATCCCACTCTTCTCGGCGAAGATGCCGCCCAGCGCGGCCAGCACGATCGGAACCGAGAGCCGCAGTGTCGATGACAGCGTCGATTTCGAGGCCAGAACCCAGAATATCTGTCCGGGCGTCGACGCCGGCGCGAAGAATCCGAATCCGGCAAGCACAGCCAGTGTGAGGAACGCTGCGGCGGCGATGAGGACCCGACTTGAAGCCGAGCGGAGTCGATCCATAGCACTGTCGTTAGTCATCAGCACCACCTCCTGCGGTCGCGGTGGCCGGACTGTCTGGCTCGCGTGCTGCGAGCCGCCGGCCGATGATACGGAAGAACTCCGGCATCGCGACGAACAGGATGATCAGTCCACGGAGGACGCCGACAAGCTGTGGCGGCACGTCGGTCGCGAACGCCACCACGTTCGAGCCGGACTTGAGGACGCCAAAGAGCAGCGCGGCGAAGACGGCCCCGATCGGGTTGTTGCCGGCGAGGATAGAGACGGTGATCCCGTCGAAACCGTAGCTCGGAATCCCAGTCTGGAACTTTCCAAGGGTCATCATCACGAATACGGCCCCGCCGATGCCGCCCAGTGCGCCCGACAGCGTGAGCGAGGTCAAGATGGTCCGGGCAGAGTCGACGCCACCGTACTCCGCGGCCGCGGGCTGGATACCGGCGGTCCGCAGGTCATAGCCAAAGGCAGTGTGTTCGAGCAGGTAGTAGACGCTGCCGACGAACGCGAGTGCTATCAGGAGTGCGAGCAGCGAGAAGTCCGTCCGCGGGTCAAACAGGATCGAGGGGAACTGTCCCTCAACGGGTAGGGTCGGGGTCTGTGTCGCCTGGCTCGTCGGGTCGGCGAAGTGGTTCCGGACGAGATACAGCGTTACCCGTACCGCGACGAAGTTGAGCATGATAGTGGTAATGACCTCGTTCGCGTCGGCGTAAGCTTTCAGCGCGCCGGGGATCGCACCATAGAGGCCGCCACCGATCGCGCCAGCGAGCAACCCGAGCGGAATAAACAGGACGAGCGCGATCGTCCCGGAGACCAGCGAACCGGCCCACAGCACCGTCAGTGCGGCTGCCAGTGCGCCGATGATAAGCTGGCCCTGCGTCCCGATGTTGAAGATGCCCGCACGGAACGCTAAGGCTACCGAAAGCCCGGTAAACACCAGTATCGTCGTCTCGCGTAGCGTCGCCGCAAACTGTGCGTTCAGCGGCGACCAGCCGCCGGCGAAGGGATCGCCCAGCGCGCCGAGGAACAGCCGGTTGAACACGTAGAACGGGTCGTAACACAGCGTCGTGGAACCGAACGTGAGGGCCGGCGACCGACACGTCGCCAGCAGTCCCGCGGCAGTGACAATAACCGTCCCAACGACGAGAGAGAGCAATAGCGCCGAGACAGCGATGAGAATCCGCTCGCCGACTGAGGTCTGGCCCAGCCTGATCAGTCGCTGGCGGTACTGTGACCACCGGTCGTCCGAGTCCGGTGTCGGCGGGTCGTCCCCGTTCTGCGACGGGCCACCATCGCTCATTGGTGGCCCTCCCCGTTCGCCGCGATGGTCGGGACGGCGTCAGGTTGCTGCCCGGCCATCAACAGCCCGAGCTGTTCTTCGGTCACGCGCTCTGGATCCACGATGTCGACGATCTCACCCTCGTAGACGACGGCGAGGCGGTCCGAAAGGGACTGGACCTCATCGAGGTTCGAGGAGATGAGCAACACGGCTCGGCCCGCTTCTCGGAGCGCGTTGATCTGGTCGTGGATGAACTCCATCGACCCCACATCCACACCGCGAGTGGGGTGGGAGGCAACGACGAGACGCGGGTCCCGGGCGAACTCCCGACCGACGACGAACTTCTGCTGGTTCCCACCGGAAAGGGACTTCGCGTGGGCGTTGGCGTCCGGTGGCCGAACGTCGTATTCTTCGATAATCTCCTCCGCGTGGTCGCGCGTGTGGTTCCAGTCGATGCGTCCATTCGAGGTGTAGTCGGCCGCGTGCTGGCTCCCCAGCAGGCCGTTCTCGACGAGGTCGAAGTCCATCACCAAGCCCCGCTCCTGTCGGTCTTCCGGGATGTAGGCCAGCCCGGACTCGATTCGCTCCCGACGGCTGTCGGTGGTCCGGTCGACGCCGTCGTACATGATTGTCCCCTCATCAGGCATCTGGAGCCCGGTAATCGCCTCGACCAGTTCCGACTGGCCGTTTCCATCGACGCCAGCGATACCGAGCACCTCACCGGCCCGGACGTCAAGCGAGATCCCGTCGACCGCGCGGACGCCCCGGTCGTCCTCCACGACGAGGTCCGAAACCTCAAGAATAGACCGGCCTGGCTCGGCTGGGTCCCGGTCAAGGTCCAGCAGTACCTCCCGACCGACCATCATCTCGGCCAGTTCTTCCCGAGTGATGTCGTCGGCCGGCACTGTCCCGACGTTTTTCCCCTCTCGCAGAACAGTGATTTCGTCAGCAGCCTCCATCGCCTCGCCGAGCTTGTGCGTGATGAAGATAATCGTCTTCCCCTGGTCAGTCAGCTCTTCGAGCACGCGAAAGAGGTCTTCAACTTCCTGTGGTGTGAGCACTGCCGTCGGTTCGTCCAGAATCAGAACATCCGCGCCGCGGTAGAGCGCTTTGAGAATCTCGACGCGCTGCTGGACGCCGACACCGACATCTTCGATTCTGGCGTCGGGGTCCACGTCGAACCCGTACCGCTCAGACAGTTCACGGACCTGTTTTCGGGACTGTTCGCTGTCAACTGTGAGTCCAAGCCACTTGCGGGGCTCGTTCCCAAGCGTGATGTTCTCGGTGACGGTCATCGGATCGACCAGCATGAAGTGCTGGTGGATCATGCCGACACCTTCGTCGATGGCGTCGCGCGGCGAGTCGAACTGCTGTGTCTCGCCGTGCACGTTGACCGTCCCCTCGGTGGGCTGGTAGAGCCCGTAGAGGACGTTCATCAGGGTGGTTTTGCCCGCACCGTTCTCGCCGAGCAGTGCGTGAACCGTCCCCTTCTCGACCGCCAGATCGACATCGTCATTCGCGACTACCCCCGGAAACCGCTTTGTAATTCCATCGAGGTGGACGGCCTGTTCCATACTCTGAGCCGTTACCGTCCCGTTGTTTTAACTTCACGGTTCCACATGTCTGGCAAAAATCTGCGGCAACTGCGTGTGTGGCCGCGGTGGCGCTGTTGTATATTATGTCCAGAAGGTTCCGACCGCAAGGCCGGAATGGGCCGGCAAATCGCTCCAGCAATCCGCCTCAGGCGTTGTCGGGGTCAGTCGGCACGCTGATGTCGCCGTCGATGATGCTCTGACGAACTCCGGAGACCTCGTCTTTGACGCTCTGTGGGATTTCCGAGCCGAGCTGCTGGCCGTACACCGCTTCGACGCCGTTCTGTTCGAGGCCGAGCGTGTTCACAGCGCCGCCATCGAAGTTATCGTTCGTCGTCGACTCAATGGCGGCGTAGACAGCGTTGTCGACCCGCTTGACCATACTCGCGAGAATGATATCGCTGAAGTTCTCTTTCGTGACCGACTGGTCGCGGTCGACACCGACGGCGAAGCGCCCCGCCTCCTGCGCCGCCCGGAACACACCGGTTCCGGTGTTGCCGGCCGCGTGGTAGACGATGTCCGCGCCGGATTCGTACATCGAGAGGGCCGCCTCCTGTCCGCCGGAGGGGTCGTTGAAGTCGCCGACATAGGCTGTCTGGACGTCGACGTCCTCCTCTGCGTGCTTGACGCCGGCTTTGTAGCCAGCTTCGAAGCGACCGATGAGGTCGCCCTCGACGCCGCCGACGAAACCGACACTCGCGGAGTCACTCTGCGTGGAGCCGGCTCCAGCCGAGAAGTCCTGAGTGGACAGCTTCGCGGCCATCAGTCCAATGAGGAACGAGCCCTGATGCTCACCGAACACGTACGAGCCGACGTTGTCCGCGTCAACGACGGAGTCAACGATCATGAAGTCCTGCTCGGGGTACTGTTCGGCGTTCTCCGTGAGGGCGTCCGCCTGCAGGAAGCCGATACAGCAGATAAGATCGTAGTTCGGGTTCGAGGACTGTGCGTACTGTTGCTGAAGGCTGCCGAAGTCCTGTACCGCTTCCGGCTGCGACTCATCGTATTCGATGTTGAGCTCGTCTGCTGCCCGGATAGCTCCGGTCTGGGCCTGGTCGTTGAACGACCCGTCACCGAGCCCACCCGTCGCATACACCATTCCGATGCGAGCGGCCGGACCGCTGTCGCCGTCGCCACCGTCCCCGCCATCGCTGTCGGTGTCCCCGCCGTCGCCGCCGCTGCCGTCGCCGCCATCGCCACCGAGGCAGCCAGCTAACCCGATTGCGGTTGCGGTACCAACACTACTGATGAACGTGCGCCTTCGCTGTGACATGTCCCACCAGCGGTGTCGATAGGCGTTAAAGACTTCGGTGTCGCACATTAGCCACATCGGCGACAAATCATGGCAAGGCGGACCGATCACCGTTCGATACCGACGCCGCGGACATTTTATGTACTGGGTGTGAACGGCTGGCAATGACAGTCTGGTCGCGTTCACACAGCAATAACTGGCAGACACCAGCGGGGCTCAGCAGGCGGTGACGACCGTCGTCTTCTGGGCGCTGGTCGCCCTCGCGACGATCACCGGTCTGGTGACAGCCTGGACCCTCGGTGCGAACAGCAACTCACCCCCATTCGCCCCGGCTATCGGTGCGAACGCCATTTCGACGATGCGCGCTGCCTTCCTGATCGGCATCCTCGCCGCGATGGGGGCACTGACCCAGGGCGGGAGCATTTCGGAAACGGTCGGGGCCGGCCTTATCGACGGCGCCACGATCACATCGCTCGCAGCCGTCGCCGGGCTGTTGACCGCGACCGGATTCATGGCGTTTGGCATCTACTCGGGCTACCCCGTCCCGGCGGCGTTCGCGACGACGGGCGCGATGGTCGGTGTTGGCCTCTCGCTCGGTGGACAGCCGGTGTTCGACACCTACCGTCGTATCGCGACGTTCTGGCTGCTTGTCCCACCTGTGTCGGGGAGCCTGGCCTATCTCACCGCGACGGTGTTGCGCCGAGACGACATCCCCGAAACGGTCGGGGTCCCGCTGCTCGCCGGCGTCGTCGGGGGTATCGTCGCAAACGTTCAATTGAGCATCATCCCCTCGCCCGCCGGCACCGACCAGGGCTCGCTGGCCGGCTTTGCCGCGATGGTGGCTGGCACGGATATCGCCGCCGTCGCCACGACGCTGCTGGTCGCCGCGGGGAGCTTCTACTACATCCGCCGACAGACCCAGGCCTCCGTCGATAAGGGTATCAAGACCTTTCTCGTCGTTCTCGGCAGCGTCGTCGCCTTCTCTAGCGGCGGGAGTCAGGTCGGCCTCGCAACCGGCCCGCTGGAGAACCTCTACCGCGCCGAACTCGGCCTGCCCGGGTTCGTATTGCTGGCGCTCGGCGCAGTGGGTATCCTCGGTGGCGCGTGGATGGGCGCACCCCGCCTGCTACAGGCGACCTCCCGTGAGTACGCGCAACTCGGCGTCCGCCGCTCCATCGCGGCGCTGGTCCCCGGCTTCATCATCGCGCAGGCCGCCATCGCGCTTGGCATCCCCATCTCGTTCAACAACATCATCATCTCCGGGGTCATCGGCGGCGGCCTGGCCGGCGGCTCCGCCGGCGTCTCGCGCCGGAAAATAGGTGTGACTGTCGGGTTCTGGCTCATCACACTCGTCACAAGCGTCGTGATCGGCTTCGGCGTGTATCAGGTGCTAGAAGCGGCGCTCGGTAGCCAGGTCTGAGAAGGGTGTGGTCGGCCAGCCACGCGCTACCGGACGACCGTTACCGTCACCGGCGCTTCGCTGACGACCGCCGTCGCAACGGTCCCCAGCAACCGCCGGGCGATCTCGTTTCGCGTCCCGCCGTGGCCACCCATCACCACCTGATCCACGTCGACCGCCTCGACGTAGTCCAGAATCGTCTCGGCCGGGTCACCGGTCTCGACAGCCGTTTCGACCTGTTGGCCGGCCTCACTGGCCTGCTGTGACGCCCGGTCAACGAGCTTCGTGGCCCGCTCGTCGGCGGCCGCTTGGCGGTCCGCGTCCGGTTCGAGCACCCCGCCTTCGCTCATCCCCGTATCGAGCGGCGCAACGACGTTCAGAACTGTAATCCGGCAGTCGAACGTCTCCAGCGCGTACGTCAGCGCCTCGTCAGCCAGCGGTGACCCGTCCAGCGGGACGAGGACGTGTGTCGGTGTCATATATTCTCTCTGGGAGGCGGCTACAAGTAGTCAGGGGCAAGTCGGTGCTTGCCAGATGAGTGTCAAGCCCGTCCCACATGAGTTCGAACCAGTGGAAGACTCGCTTCGCTCGTCTTCCAAGGCTCGAGTCCACTAATCACGACGCTGTCGCTCACGGGTTGTTCGCGACAAGAATAGTCCATCCTGGATTCGAACCAGAACCAGACGTGCTCGCTTCGCTGTGCGCGACTGGCAGGGCCCGAATCAGTAACTACGATTTCGTGGCTCGCGAGTTTGCTCGCCACAAAAATAGTCCATCCTGGATTCGAACCAGGGTCGAAGCCCCCAGAAGGCTTCAGGATTGGCCACTACCCCAATGGACTGTGTGCACTCTACAGTATCGGGTGCCCCTTTGTAAGCGTTGCGCGATTCGGTCGGACATGAAGCGTGTCAGCAGCCCACACAACACCGCCAGGAGAACAATAGCGTCATGCCTATGCTAGACGGCAAGACATCGACAGCGCTTTTTCGGGGTGCTGTGCACACTCGCGTATGTACGTTGGACGATTCGTCGTCGTCAGCTCCGAGGTCGGTGCGTACCGAGTCTCCTCGCGCTCGTTCCCCAACCGTCAGGCAGTCCAGCGCGACGGGACAGTGACCGTCGAGCCGACGCCAGACGCGCCGGAGACGGACAACCCATACATCTCCTACAACGGCGTCCGCGTCACCGAGCGCGGCGCGGTCGTCGGCAACGGCTCCCACGTCGAACCCATCGCCGAAAAGCTCGAACTGGGCTATCCGGCGCGGGACGCTATCGCGGAGCCGCTCCTGTCGCTCGACTTCGAGAAGGACGACTACGACACGCCGCGGGTCGCCGGTATCGTCGGTGTCGACGCGGCGGACCCGACGACGAACGCCGACGGCCCGGGCGCAGTCATCGGGACCGTCCGTCGGGCCGCGCTGCTCGTCGAGGAAGTCACCGAGCCGACGCTGGTGGCGACCTACGAGGAGAACAGTCCGACGGCGTTCGACCTGGCCGCGACCGACGCCAGCGATGTGGCCCGCGAGGTGTATGACCACGAGTACGAGCACGCCGTCTGTTCGGCCGGCGTCGCGGGGTCGGCGGGCGAGTTCGACGTGGCAGTGTACAACGGGGAGTGAGCGGATGACCGCGAACGATGGCGGACACAGATACTGAGCTAGGACCGACACTCAAGACCCCACAGGGGATAGACACGAACAATGAAACTCGGCATCCTCTCTGATATCCACGGCAATCGGGTGGCGCTCACGGCGGTGCTTGCAGATATGCCGCCAGTTGACGGGCTGGTCTGTGCGGGGGACGTGGTCGGCTACAACCCCTGGCACGCCGACTGTGTCGACGCGATGCGGGGGCACACCGACGCGCTCCCTGCGGACGCTTCCTGGCCGACCGAAGAAGTCCCGACAGTGATGGGCAACCACGACCGGGCCGTCGCCGCCGAAACGCCGTTCGCGTTCAACGGGATGGCACAGGCCGGCGTCGAACACGCTACCGAACAGTTGTCCGACGAGCAAATCGAGTGGCTGGCGGCACTGCCCGATGAGCGCCGCGTCTGTAACGAACGGGTGAAACTCGTCCACGGCCACCCTGACGACCCGGACCACTACACGTACCCCGAAGAGTTCGGCCCGGACCTGCTGGGCGACGAGGACGTCCTCGTGATGGGCCACACGCACCATCAGCACCACGAGGTGTACGGGGACGGTATCGTGATGAACCCCGGCAGCGTGGGCCAGCCCCGCGACAGGGACCACCGGGCCGCCTACGCCGTGCTCGACCTCGCGGACCTAACTGTCGAGGAGCACCGCGTGGCCTACGACACGAGCGCAGTCATTGACGCGGTAGAGGACGCTGACCTGCCGCGGCAAATCGGCTTCCGGTTGACCCAGGGCCGGTAGCCACAGGAACGGCACGTCGTCCGTCGGCGGCAGCCTGCAGATACTGCAGCGGGACGAGAGAATTTATGTCCGTGACCGCTACTGTATGGCGTGGAGTCCCCATTTGAGGTCCTCGGAATTACACCGGACGCCGACGACGGGGAGATCGTCGACGCGTACCGCGAGCGGGTAAAAGAAGCACACCCCGACCAGGGCGGGTCGGCGGCCGAGTTCCAGACGGTCAAAACGGCCTACGAGCGACTGCAGAACGGGTACGAGCCCGGGGACCCGCTTCCCGAGGAGACAGCGGAGCCCGAAGCCGAAGAGGCCCCGTCGGAACCGGACGACCCGATGGTGGAGTTTCTCAACTTCGAGGTGCTTGAGGACCACGGCTGGGCACTCGAAGACGAAGACCTGTTCGCGAAAGCCGCCGACGCGAACCTGCAATCGACTGACTTCGGGCGGTTCTACGTCGACCCGAACGACACGTTGCTGGAAGCGGCCGAGAAGAACGGCTTTGCGTGGCCCTTTGCCTGCCGCGGCGGCGCGTGTACGAACTGTGCGGTGGCGGTCGTCGACGGCGAGATGCCGTCGCCGGCGAGCCACATCCTCCCGCCCGAACTCACCGAGAAGGGGATTCGCCTGTCGTGTATCGCCGCACCGGTGTCTGACGACGCGAAAATCGTCTACAACCTGAAACACCTCCCCGAAGTCAGCGAATTACTGCTGCCCGCGAGCCGGTTCGAGCAGGCTTCCTCAACCGATTAACAAGTCCCCGGCCGTTAGAACACGTCCTGAACGAGTGAGAGAGCCTGTTCGCGGTCCTCCCACGGGACGAACACGGAGACCGACGTCGCGGACGTAATCACGTCATAGAGGTGGATGTGGGCGTCGGCCAACGGTGCAACGACCTGATGTGCGAGCGCCGACTGGCTCGGGTCGCCGCCGGTGACACGGATGACCGCGATTTCGTCTTCGACAGTAACCGACGAAAGCGTCTCGTCGTCAACGATGCGGGCGTGAAGCAGCGCTTCGGCCTCCTCGGCGTCGTCTTCGTCGACGTAGAACGTCAACGAGTCCATTCCCGATGAGTTGGCCTCGATGTTGATCTCCTCGTCCGCAATAGCGCCTGACAGGTCCGCGAGGATGCCCGGGCTGTTCCGGATAGCGCGGCCGGCAACGGTGACGCAGGCGATTGGCTGTTCCTGCAGGTCGATGAGGTTCTGGAACTCGCCCTCGATAGATGTGCCACCGGAGAGCAGGTCGCCGTGCTGGTAGTGGACGACGCGGACACCGAGGTCCTCACTCTTGTACGACAGCGCCGACGGCGCGACCACCTCGGCCCCGCGGAAGGACAGCGAACGGAGCTCGTCGACGGAGATTTTGCCGACGTTCCGAGCGCCTTCGACGACGCGCGGGTCCCCGGTCATGACGCCTTCAACGTCGGTGACGATGACGACTTCGTCGGCGTCCATGTAGTCGCCCATCATCACGGCGCTCGTGTCGGAGCCGCCACGGCCAAGCGTCGTCACGTTGCCCTGATAGTCTTGTGCCAGGAAGCCGGTGATGACCGGGACGACATCCTTGAGCTGGCCGGCGAGCGCATGGGCGCGCTTCTGTGTCTCCTCAACGTCGACCTCACCGTACTCGTCGGTGATGATCGGCCAGTCCTCGCTGCCGGGTTCAAGAAAGACCGCCTCGATACCGCGGGCGGCGAGTGCACCCTTGAGCATCCGGACAGATGTCCGTTCGCCCATGGAAACGATTTCCGCACGGTCCGCGGAGTCGGCGTCGTAGTTGATTTCTTCGAGCAGTTCGTCGGTCGTGTTGCCCATCGCCGAGGCGACGACCGCGACCTCGTGGCCCTGCTGGACGGCAGCGGCAATCGAGTCCGCGGCCCGGTTGATGCGGTCGCCGCTACCGAGGCTCGTCCCACCGAATTTGGCGACTACGCGCATGCTACCACCGTGCCCGTGTGTACGTGAACCATTGCCCTCGCGTTATCCGTCGCTCGGGATAACTGTGTTCATCTGTGACCGCGTCTCACTGTCGACAGCGACCGGCAGATTCCGTCGTGCGAAGCCCTGTTTTGCGAAGGCGGGCACAGCCCGGAGCGTCCGACACACCGTTTATTTGCGTGGGGTTCCCACGCACATGTATGGATATCCGCGACGCTATCGAGGATGACGCCGAGCGACTGGCCGCCCTCGCTGACGGGCCGCCGGACGTGATGCGAAACCTCGTCCACGACCGCACTGTCCGCGTGGCCGAGGAAGACGACAGCATTGTGGGGTTCGTGAGTTTCGACGCCGAACGTGGGACCGTCCACGTGACCCAACTGGCCGGGTCGAGCGACGCCTGTGAGGAACTCCTGACCGACCCTATCGAGTTCGCGCGCCGGGAACACATGACGGTCGAACTACTGCTTCCGGAGGACGAATCGCAAGTCCGGACCGCTGTTGAGGCGGTCGGGTTCACCTCCACTGGAAACGGTCCCCGGTTCGACGGGCAGGAGACGACGCGGTACCGATTAGAGCCGGAACGAGCAGAACACTGACCGGCGTCAGGGGGCCGAAAGCCGCCAGCCGAGCGTCGCACACAGCCCGAACCCGAAGGCGTTGAGCGAACCATGGAGCGCAACCATCGTCGATATCGTCAGCCCCAGTGACCGGCCGGTGAACGTCGACACCCCGTAGCCGAGCGCGAGCGCCATTGAAACTGGAAGCGCGACCGCCGCGATGCCGAGCAAGAGCCCCTGCGGTCTAGAGCAGGCAGGGACGACACGATGCAGGACTACACCGCCGAAGGCCGCGACGGCGACAGTGAAGAGACTCACTGCGACGACCTCCACCAGCGGTGAGAAGGCGATTCCGACCGCGATGAGCGCCGGACCGACGAGGACGACACCGACGACGGTGCGGAATTCCCACGAGTGGTCACCGAGGTATCGGCCGGTCAGTCCTGCTGCGACCGGGAGGACGAACCCGGCGTAGTGGAAGTGGACCGCTGTCAGTCGGATGATGACGCGGTCGAACCAGAGCGTCAGGTCGAGATGGGCCAGCAGGAGTGCGACCGCGCCAACCGAGACATAGGCGAAGCCAGCATCGATAGCGGTCTCTGGGAACACTAGGCCGCCCCGAGCCCGAGTCCGAACGAACGCCGCGAGTCCGAGGAGGCCGGTGACCGCAAGCCACGGCGTTGCGAGCGCGGCGGCCAGCAGTGCTGGTGACGGAACGACCAGCGATACCGCAAACAGGAGTGCGCCGACCGGCTGGAGCCAGATGGCTGTGGTCGTGAGCCGACTGACAGGTGCCTCGAACGCTCCGCTCACCGCCGTTCGGAGGGCGAGCGGGACCAGCACGAGCGGCGCGAGTGCGAGCGCCCGTTCGATAGCGTCCAGTTCGCCAGTGGCCGTCATCGCCAGCCAGACCACCGCACCAAGCACCGCGCTCAGGTCCGCCACGGCGATGCCCCGGATAGACGGCTTGGCGACGGTGGCGAGTGCTGGCTGCCGGGGCCCAGCGGCGCGGTCGCTCATCGCGGCGGGAGTCGGTCGAGTCCGCGGACGATTCGGAGGTCGTCGGGCGTCCCGTCGCTGGCAGTCTGGTCCTGCGTGAACGTCCCCCGATAGCCGAGCATGTGACCCACGAGGTCGTTCTCGACGGTCGCGGTGACGTGGTAGCGTTCATCATCCTCGTCGTAGCGGTCACGTACCTCGACATCGGCGGCCAGCGGCCCCGGCAAGGGCACATAGCGGTCGCCCAGACGAGCCCACTGGCGGCCGCCAGCGACCACGAGCGCGCCGTCCTCAACCCGCGGGTGGAGTTCGCTGGCGATCCGGCCCTGTGTCCCGAGGAAATCGAGCAGTCGCCCGGCCTCGGCGTCCCAGACGGTCAGCGAGTCGAACAGGCGGGTGGTGTCGCCGAAGTCGAAGGCGCGGCGGGTCGTCATCGCCTCGTGACCGCCGTCCGTCGTGTAGGCCACCGTCGTCACCGAAAACGGCACGTCCTCGCCGGCTTCAGGGAACAGCATATTCTGGGTCGTCATCGCGTACAGCGCCGGGAGGACCAGCGTCCCGCGGGTAATATCCATCTCGCCGCGACCGACACAGACCGTCCCGTCGTCCGGGGCGAGGCTGTACCGGTCGCGGACCTTCGGGTGGAGGTCGGCCGCGGCCTCGCCCAGCGCCCGCTCGTAGACGCCCGTCACAGTCTCACCCGCGCTGGTGGCATCCGCAACGCAATCGACGGTTCGACGGCAGCGCTCAGTCGTACTGCACTTCGCGTCTGTGTGTCCATTAGTTGGCTGTTCCCGGGGAAGATGGATATTTCTACTGGGTAGAAGACGGAAAATACTGAGTAAAGAGCCAGCGCAGTCAGTTTTCGACCAGAAAGTCGGGCAGGGCCTCGCCGTTGGCGGCCCGTTCGCCGACGTTACTTCTTCGAGCGGAGTTTGCGGTAGAGATACGCGACACCGAGACCGCTGGCGACCAGCGCCGGGACCAGCGGCGCGTCGGCGGCCTTCGACGCCTGTCGCCGAATCGTCTCAGTGACTGACGACGGTTCTTCGATGAGGTCCAGCACGGCTTCGGTGCTGTTAGCGACCGGCTCCGGCTCGTTCCCGGCCTCTGCGGCCGCTTCGGGGTCTTTGAGCAGGTGGCCCGTGGTCAGGCAGACGACCGACTCATCGCTATCGACCTCGCCTTCGTGCCGGAGTTTCCGGAGGCCAGCGACGGAGGCGGCGGACGCCGGTTCGACGCCGACGCCTTCCCCGGCGATGTCACGCTGCGCTTCGGTGATTTCCTCGTCGGAGACAGCGACGGCGGTGCCGCCGGTCTCCCGAATGCCCGGCAGCGCCTTCGGCGCGTTGACCGGATTGCCGATGCGGATGGCGGTCGCGCGGGTCTCGACGTCATCCCAGCGGCGGGTGTCCTCGTATCCATTCTCGATAGCCTCGACCATCGGAGCGGCACCCTCTGCCTGCACGCCGGTGAGTTTGGGCACCTGCTCCTCGGTGATTGCGCCGGCCTTGACGAGTTCGCGGAAGCACTTGTACAGCGCCGCGGTGTTGCCGGCGTTGCCGACCGGCAGGACGATTCGGTCCGGGTACCCGCCGTTGTCGGCGTAGAACTCCTCCATGATTTCCAGCCCGATGGTCTTCTGACCCTCCAGACGGAAGGGGTTCAGCGAGTTCAGGAGGTAGGCCTCGCCGCGGGCGGCGAGGTCCTGCACGATGTCGAGACACTGATCGAAGTTGCCGTCGACTTCGAGAATGCGCGCGCGGTGGAGACTTGCCTGAGCGATTTTGCCGGCTGCGACCTTCCCGGCAGGCAGGAGCACGAGCGTCTCCATCCCGCCGCGAGCGCCGTAAGCCGCCAGTGCCGCAGACGTGTTGCCCGTCGAGGCACAGGCCAGTCGGTCGACGCCGACCTCTTGGGCGACCCGGACACCGACGGTCATGCCGCGGTCCTTGAACGAGCCAGTGGGGTTCATCCCCTCGTGTTTCACGCGGAGCGCGTCGACGCCGATGTCGTCTTTCAGGCGGGGCATCTCGTGCAGCGGCGTGTCACCCTCGGGGAGCGTGACACCCTCTTCGAAGGGCAGGGCAGCGTTGTACCGCCAGACCCCCGAGCCTTCGAACTCGTCGAAGGTCGGCAGGTCATCGTAGCGGACCTCGAGCAGGCCGTCGCAATGGTCGCAGGTGTAGCGAATCTCGTCGAAGGGAGCGAACGTCTCACCACACTCGATGCAGGCCAGCCAGACGCCGTCATCGGCAACCGGCGGCACGTCATCGGTGAGTTGCAGGTCAGCCATTGTCGGGACCATGCTCCCAGTGGGCAAAAGTCGGACGGTTGTCGGCTATACTGCCAGCGTTCACGGCGCGGCAGCTATCACTCGCTGGGCCTGGCGTCGAACTCGTCGATACGGTGATGGACCGCGACAGTCCACTCGTCGAGGGTCTCGTGCATCAGTTCGCGGGCCTCCGACAGCGGTGTCGCGGTGTACTGGTACACGTGGCCGCCGCCGTCGAGCAACCGCCGTTTCCGCGTCGCAAGCCCCTTCTCGCGAAGCGTCGATAGCGACCGGTTGACGTTCGAGCGATCCCGACCAAGTTCGTCAGCGAGTTCCTCGACAGTGCTTGCAGGTGTTTCGAGCAATGTCTGATACGTCCGTACCTCGTGTTCCTGAACGCCGAACACACAGGCCATCACATCCGAGAGATTCGGTTCGTCGTCGACCATCAGCTCGTGGAACTGGTCCGGAGATGGGTTGACAGACATACCCACCTGTATACTTCCGACCCGGATAAACTGGGTCGTTACCTCAACCTCACCGCTCTGGTGTCGGTGCTGCCCGATTTCGGACATATCAAATCGTCTACTGTTTCAGGGTGGACTACAAACTAGCCGGACACCAGCAGCAACTGGTGCTGTGAGGAACGTTGTCAATGCTAGCAAAAAGGGTGCCGTTTCAGGTGGAGAGTTCCCCGAGACGGAATTGTTGTTGTCTCAATTTACAATCACCCTCAAAAGACTATACTATATAGTTACAGATAAGAAGTATTAACACTCATCGACGGGTGTCAGTTAAAAAGAAGTAAGCGCATGTCCCGTCGTGGTGTTCGAGCTACGATGAGGATGCTAATACTTCCCGATCCCAGAAACCAATGAATTACAGGAGTTTCGACCATCTCAGTGCTGATACGCAGGAGTGGATCGTCGATCTACCAGACGGCCTGGATCTGATCGTCGGAATACCCAGAAGTGGCATGTTAGTGTCAAACTTACTCTCACTGCATCTCAATCTCCCGATGACAGATATCGACGGGTTGCGGGAGGGCAGACTCCTGCAGACGGGGGAGCGGTATGATGGTGAGTTCGACCTCTCGGAGTTCTCGAAGATACTGGTGGTCGACGACACCGTCTACACCGGAAGCGAAATGACCGAGGCGCAGTCGACGATTGGCGGGTTTGATCTGTCCGCGGACGTGTACTACGGCGCTGTGTACGTGGACGAGGGCTCCGAGCAGTTCGTCGATACGTACGCCCAGACCCTGGCGTTCCCGAGAGTATTCGAGTGGAACATGATGCACCACGACTTCCTCGAGGACTCCTGTGTCGACCTGGATGGCATCCTCTGTCGCGACCCGACACCCAAAGAGAACGGCGACGGGCCGAAATACCGGGAGTTTATTTCGACTGTCGATCCGATCTGTGTTCCCTCGGTGGAAATCGGGAAGATCGTCACCTGTCGGCTGGAGAAGTACCGCAGCGAGACTGCCGCCTGGCTTGAGGAACACGGGATCGAGTACGACGAACTGGTGATGATGCAGTACCCGGACAAAGCCACGCGGGTCGCCGCAGGCAACCACGGCGAGTACAAGGCCACGGTGTACCAGTCCTCGGACGCCAAACTGTTCGTCGAAAGCTCACACTCTCAGGCGCGGACGATCGCTATGCAGACGAACAAACCCGTCTACAGCAAGGAGCAAAACCGGATGCTCCAGCAGGGGTATCTGAACCGCGTCACCAGAAACGGCCAGATGTCTATTGAAGCCGTCAAATCCGACCCGCTCAGATACGTCGAACAGTTCAGGTCGGACCCCGTCGACTTCGTCAAGCGGGCTTCGTCGGTGTTTCTCTGATTTGCAGCGGTCACCTGCCACGGCCTCCGGTGGGCCCAAACGCTAACCACGAGACGCCCGTGGGTCCGACCATGGATTCGGGACCACTCGCAGAGACAACTGTACTCGTCACCGGAGCGAGTTCGGGTATCGGCGCGGCGACCGCCCGGAAGCTGGCCCGCGACGGGGCTGACGTGGCGTTAGTTGCCCGCCGGGAAGACCGCCTCACTGAACTGGCCGACGAAATCACCGACAACCACACCGTCGGTACCCACGTCGTGCCAGCCGACGTCAGCGACCGGGCACAGGTCACGGCCGCTATCGAATCGACCGTCGAAGCGTTCGGCTCACTTGACGGCGTTGTCGTCAACGCCGGGGTCGGCCGCGGGTCGGACGTTGAGACGCTGTCAGACGAGCAGTACCGGACGATGATGGACGTCAACGTCGACGGCGCGTTCTACACCGCCCGCGAGTCGCTCTCCTATCTCCGGGACGGGGCCGGGTCGCTGGTGTTCGTCGGTAGCTTCGCCGGGCAGTATCCCCGGCCGTTCAACCCCGTCTACGCCGCGACGAAGTGGTGGCTCCGTGGCTTCGCACATAGCCTCGCCGGCCAGGTCGGTGACGACGACATCGGCGTCACGGTTGTCAATCCTTCAGAGGTCCGGTCGGAGTTCAACTCCGAGGACGGAACGGCGTTCAACGAGCGGTTCGAGCCGGGCGAGGTGACCGAGCCCGAAGAGGTAGCCGACGCTATCGCCTTCGCCATGCGACAGGAGCCACCGACCACCATCAACAGCATCGACGTGTTCCGCCGGGACAAATTTAGCCACTTCTAGCCTACCACCTTTTTCCACGGGGGCATCGCGCTCGCCGCTGGCGAGCGCTCAACCCCCGCGCAAAAACGTCCTCAGAAGTCGGAGACTTCTGATGGGCTGCACAAGAGCTTCGCTCTTGTGAACGTGGGCGAAAAAGGCGCGAATCGCTCCGCGATTCGCGTGAAACCGCGGGCCGTCGGCGCGCGGTACAGTGGCATCGCCACAGACCGCTTCCACCCGGCTAACCACTCTAAATCTTCGGGCCGACCGATTACTACGCCTGCTCGGACAGCCACACGAGCAGTCCCTTCTGGGCGTGCAGGCGATTCTCCGCCTGATTCCAGACGACAGCGTTCTCCGATTCGATGGCAGCGTCGGTGACCTCCTCGCCGCGGTGGGCGGGCAGGCAGTGCATGAACGGCCGGTCCCCAAGCAGGTCCGGCGTGATCTGGAACCCCTCGAAGTCCGCGAGTTTCTGGTCGCGTTTGTCCTCCTGGCCCATGCTGACCCACACATCGGAGTACACCACGTCCGCGCCAGCCACGGCGGCCTCTGGGTCGTGGGTCGTCTCAGGCTCGTTACCGAAGCCGGCGGCGCGGTCGGCCACATCATCAGAGATGCCGTAGCCCTCCGGCGTGGCGACGGTGAGGTCGAGGCCGACCATCGCTGCGCCGATGACGAACGACTGGCAGACGTTGTTACCGTCGCCGACCCACGCCACGGAAACGTCCTCAAAGTCGCAGAACTGCTCACGGATGGTCAGCAGGTCGGCGAGCGTCTGGCAAGGGTGGGCGTCGTCGGTCAGTCCGTTGATAACCGGAACGTCGGCGTATTCAGCCAGTTCCTCGGCGTCCGCGTGGTCGAACACGCGGGCCATGATGAAATCGACGTAGCGCCCGAGCGCACGGGCGGTGTCTTTCACCGGTTCGCCGTGGCCCAGATGGATGTCGTCGGGGCCGAGAAAGACGGCGTGGCCGCCCAGTTGCGTCATCCCCGTCTCGAAGGAAACCCGGGTCCGCGTCGACGGCTTCTCGAATATCATCCCGAGTGTCTGCTGGTCGAGCAGGTCACTCGTGCTCCCCTCGCCGTGGTCGGCCTTGATGGCCGCGGCGCGGTCGAGGACGGTCACCAGTTCGTCGGTCGTGAGGTCGTCGACGTCGAGTATATCCATCTCAGTCCTCCAGCAGGCGTTCGGTCGCGGTTTCGAGCACCGCGACGGAGCGGTCGTATTCGTCGAGCGGGAGGTGCTCGTTCGGTGCGTGGTCGAGGTCCGAGTCGCCAGGCCCGTATGTCACCATCGGACAGTCCCACGTCTTCGCGTAGACGTTCATGTCGCTGGTGCCAGTCTTGCGAAGCAGCGTGGGCTCGCCACCCTGCTGCCGGATGGCGGCCCGGAACGCCCGGGCGGCGCTAGTTCGGGGGCTCTGCATCACCGGTTCGACCTTGTCGTCCCAGTTGACCGTGCCGTTCTCCAGAAACCCGTCGGCGATTTCGCGGATTTCGCCGGTGCTGTACTCCGGCGGGACGCGAAGCTGGACATCCATCGTCGCTTCGACGCTCAGTCCGTCGCTCGATGTCCCGCCGTTGAACTCAACTGGCTTGCAGGTGACGCGCTCGAAGACGGGGTGCCACTCGTCGGTAGCGAACTCGTCGTCGACCGACGACCACCAGTCGATAGCGTCCTGAATGGCGTTGTTCTCCGGGCGGGAGGAGTGGCCGGACTCGCTGGTGGCGACATAGGTCCCGGCCAGCAGGCCGCGATAGCCAAGCGTGATGCCCTCCCAGCCGGAGGGCTCGCCGTTGATCACGGCACCGGGTTCCGACTCGCGGTCCTCAACGAGGAATCGAGCACCTTTCGAATCGACCTCCTCGCCGACGACGCCGACGAAGGAGGCTCCGGTGCGGACGGCGGCGACGGCCATCGCACACAGCGGCCCTTTCGCGTCGACGCTGCCGCGGCCCCAGAGCACGTCACCCTCATCGTCCTCCTCGACGCGAACCGGGATGTCGCCCGGGACGGTGTCGATGTGAGAGGTGAGCAAGACGCCGTCATCTGCGGGCGCGCGGACGTTGCCAACTTCATCGAGCCACGCCTCGCGGCCGTGGGCCTCGAAGAACTCGACTAACCGTTCGGCCGCCTCCGTCTCGTTCCGCGAGACAGACGGGATGCGGACGACAGCTTCGAGCAGGTCGCGTGCCTCGGTGTCAGCCTCGCGGCTCGCGGCTTCGCTCATTCCACCACCTCCGCCATCGCATCAACGACGGCGTCAGCGTGGTCCTTGTCAATGGTCAGGGGCGGGAGCAGGCGGATAACCGTGCGGCCGGCCGGCAGCGCGAGCACCTGATGGTTCAATGCAAGCTTTTTCAGCGCCGCGTTCGCGCCGCGGCCGACCTCAACGCCGATCATCAGCCCCTCGCCGCGGATGTCCCGCACGTCGTCACCGATAGCTGCCTCCAGTTCAGTCAGGAGGTAATCGCCGATAACGGCGGCGTTGCCGGGCACCGAGTCCTCGATGATGGTCGAGACTGTTGCGCCGGCAGCCGCCGAGATGACCGGCCCGCCGGAGAACGTCGAGGCATGGGAGCCGTAGTCCTCGGCGATCCAGTCCCGGCACAGCGTCGCGCCGATAGGGAGACCATTTCCGAGGCCCTTCGCCGCGGTTATCATGTCCGGCGCGACGGCGGCGCGCTGGGAGTTCCACAGCGCACCGGTCCGTCCCATCCCGGTCTGGACCTCATCGAAGATGAGTGCTGCCCCGGCGTCTTCGGTAATCTCCCGTGCGTCTTCGAGGTAGCCGTCCGAGGTAGGATTGATACCGCCTTCGCCCTGAACAGGTTCGACGATGAACGCGGCGGTGTCCTCGTCGACGGCCTCCTCAAGCGCCTCGCTGTCGTCGTAGGGGACGAACTCAACATCGCCGATGAGCGGCTCGTAGGGTTTCTTGTACTTGTTTTTCCACGTGGTCGCCAGCGCGCCCATCGTCCGGCCGTGAAAGCCCTGCATCGTCGCGACGATTTTGGAGTTCCCCGTCGCCGACCGGGCGAACTTCAGCGCGGCCTCGTTGGCCTCGGTCCCGGAGTTACAGAGCCAGGTCTTGTCAATCGGGTCCGGTGCGGTCTTGGCGAGCAGGTCGTACAGCGCCGTCCGTTCGGCGTTCGGATAGGACGCCTGAACGTACGTTATCTTCTCTAGCTGTTCGCTGACGGCGCTGTGGACCGCCGGGTGCTTGTGGCCCAGCGGGACACAGGCGTAGGATGCGCCCATGTCTAGATACTCTGTGCCGCTGTCGTCGTAGACGTAGGCACCGTCGCCACGTTCGATCTGGATAGGTTTCTCGTTGAAAACGAATCCGCTCATTGTTCCTCCGTCGCTGTCTGGTCTGTGTCCTGTTCGAGTGCGCTCGCGTGAACGTGGGTTCCGCCGCCGTCAAGCGCCGAGAGAATCGGTGACTCGGCGTTGGCGTCTGCCACCACGACCTCCGATGCGCCGCCGTCGAGCGCCTCCTCGGCGGCCATGATTTTCCGGCCCATGAATCCCTCTGCAGCGTCTTCAAGAGCGTCCCAGTCGCTTGCCGTCTCGACCGATTCGATGAGCGTCGACGGGTCATCGGGGTCCGCGTAAACGCCCTCGACATCAGTGAGGAGCACCAACTGCGCATCGAGTTCGCCGGCGATGGCCGCCGCCGAGCGATCGGCGTCGGTATTCACTGGAATTACCTCACCGTCATCGTCTCCCGCCATGGGTGGCCCAGCCACCGGCGTGTACCCATCGCCGAGCAAGGTCTCCAGCAGGTCACCGTTGACCTGCTTGATCGTGCCCGAGTGGTCGCCGCGGCGAATCTTCTTCTTCCCGTCCTCGACGACCCGCACTGCGGACTTCCGCGGTCCGTAGAGCAGTTTGCCGTCGACGCCGGTGAGCCCGACCGCATCGACGCCCTCGCTCTGGAGGCCGGCGACGAGCTGGGTGTTCAGATGCCCGAAGGCCATCTCGAACACCTCCATCGTGGTCTCGTCGGTGAACCGGCCGACGACGCCCGACGGTGTCTCGACGTATTCAGGCTCGACGCCGAGCCGTTCGAGCGTCTCGTCGACTTTGGTGGAGCCGCCGTGTACCACGACGACCTGCTCACCATCGGCCACTAACGATGCCACGTCCGCAAGCGCCCCCGCAGGGTCGACCGCGCGAGCGCCACCGACTTTGATAACGACTGTCATAAAAACTCAGGTCAGGGGTTACGGTGCGCCGACGGGGTGGAGCCCCTGAAACTCCAGCCCCGCCGTCTCTTCGATGCCGAGGGCGACGTTGGCCGCGTGGACCGCCTGGCCCGCCGACCCTTTCATCATGTTGTCGATGGCCGAGAACACGACCAGTCGTTTGTTGCCGGGGTCGAGTTCGAAGCCGACCTCGGCGCGGTTCGTCCCCGCGACCGACTTGGGTTCGGGGTAGCGGTAGACGCCACCGCCGCCGGCGACGAGTTCGACGAACGGTTCGTCCTCGTACTCGCCGCGGTAGGCTCCCCAGAGGTCGCCCTTCGAGACCGGACCCTCGGGGAAGACGTGACAGGTCGCGCTCGCGCCGCGAATCATGTCCACCGCATGCACGGTGAAGGACACGTCGATGCCGAGGAACTGCTGGATCTCGGCCTCGTGGCGGTGGCCCGTCGGCGCGTACGGACGGACGACGCCCGAGCGCTCGGGGTGGCTGGAGGCCTCGCCGCCGCCGGCTCCGCCCTCGCTTGACCCGACCTTCACGTCGACGACGACCTGCTCGTCGCCGGAGAGGATGTCGGCCTCGAACAGCGGGAGCAGGCCCAGAATCGTCGCCGTGGCGTTGCAGCCGCCGGAGGCGATGAGGTCCGCGCCTTCGAGGTTGTCGCGGTTGAGTTCCGGCAGCGCGTACTCGCTCTGGTCAAGCAGTTCCGGGCGTGTGTGCCCGTCGTACCACTCGTCGTACTGGGCCTCGCTCTCGAGGCGGAAGTCCGCCGAGAGGTCGACGACTGTGCCGGCGGCCTCCTGAAACGCGTCTATCTGCTCCATCGAGACGCCGTGGGGCGTCGCAGCGAACAGCACGTCGACCGACTCCAGATCTTCCGGCGAACTAAAGCGTAGGTCCGAGTGCCGAAGGTTCGGGTGCGAGTGCCCGATAGTCTTGTTCTCCTTCGAGCGGCTGGTCGCCTGGGCCAGTTCGAACTCGGGATGGCCGTCAAGCAGGCGAAGCAGTTCCCCGCCGGTGAAGCCGGAGCCGCCGACGACGCTTGCCGTGTACGTCATGCTGTCACCTCGGCGTCGGTCTCGGTCGCCGCCTTCTGTTCGAGCCAGTCGACAACCTTCGCGGGTACGTCCACGTCGGTGACCTCGTTCAAGGCCTTGAATTCGACAGTGTGGTTGACCTCGTGGACCGTGTAGTCCTCGAACTCACGCGCTCGCGGCTCGCCTTGCTCACGGCTGTCGCCGTTCGCATTCGAGGCGCGCTGCGCCTCGCTCTCGCCGCTCGCGTCTTGGGTGTCGCTTTGGGACACCCCCACCTCCATCAGGTCGATACCGAGCAGCCCGCCCCCGACCGCGTCGGAAGCCTTCTCGACTAGTTCCAGTGCGCGGTCGTCGAGTTCGAACTCGTTGGTCTCAGCGCCCTTGGCAGCGTTGGTGAGCCAGTGGTCCGAGGAGCGGACCATCGCCGCGATGGGCTCGCCGTCGACAGCCAGCACGCGCATGTCGCGGCCGGGCTTTTCCACGAACTCCTGTACGTAGAAGATCTTGTGCTCGTAGTGGCCAAGTGTCTCCTTGTGTTCGAGGATAGCCTCAGCGGCCGAGCGGGAGTCGATCTTCGCCATCAGGCGACCCCACGAGCCGACAACGGGTTTGAGGACGCAGGGGTAGCCGAACTTCTCGATGGATTCCAGCGCGGCGTCCTTCGTGAACGCCACGTCGGTGTTGGGCGTCGGCACGCCCGCGGCCTCTAACGCGAGGCTGTTGTTGACCTTGTCCGCACAGGTGTCGGCGACCTCGGGACCGTTGACGACCGGCACGCCGTAGGCCTCCGCGAACTTCGTCGCGTACACGCTACGACTGGTCGCCAGACAGCGGTCGACGACGATGTCCAGATCCTCGAAGGCCTCGGGGGCCTCGTGGATATTGAACTGCTGTTTGCGAACGTCTATTTTCTCGATCTCGTGGTCGCGCTCGCGCAGTTCCGACAGGAGCAGCTTCTCGTCCCGGCGGATGCGCGAGTAGAGGAGTCCGACTTTCATACTGAGTCCTCCGTGGGTTCGCGGCTCGCAGCGTCGAGCGCCACGGTCACGTACGGCGCCGAGCGCCGCGCCACCGCGAACACCTCACTCACCCCAGTCCTCTTCGAGCTCGGGTGCGCTGTCGAGCTCGACAGGGTCGGCGCCAACGACTTCCAGTTCGGCACCGCAGGTGGCACAGTCAACGATCTCTCCGACTTCGAGGTTGTCGTGCAGGGACACGTCCGCCCCACACTCGATGCATTCTGCCATTGTAGTTCATCCTGTGACAGGGATCCACTTAAAGCCTTCGAACATATCAGAATAGTTTAACAAAATATACTGCCCTCTAATCGTATCAAAGCTCCAAATCCGCCACGTTTCCGAATCGTGTATCAGAAGTATGGTATAATTGTCCCGCGAGGGGACGGTGGTCGGTCAGACATATCGGTCCACCTCCGTCTGGCGGCGGTCAGCCGCCTGTGAAACCGCTTGCCAGCGGCCAGTCAGTGCCTCGCTGTCGGCGGCGAGTGCGTCTTCGGCTACCGACACCTGCTCGGCGACGGCGTCGGGGGCCGGGCCACCGCGAGAGTCCCGCATCGCGACACTTTCCGCTGGGTCAAGTGCGTCCTCCAGCGCGTCGCGGTCGACGTAGGCTGACAGAGGCTCGCCCAGCACGTCCTCGGCGACAGCCGACAGTGCCTCGTAGTCGGGCGCGTCTTCCTCGGACCCCAGGCCGGCGGCGGCCTCGGCAACGACCTCGTGGGCCGTGCGGAACGGGACACCGGCCATCGCCAGCAAGTCCGCCACGCCAGTCGCCGTCGCAAAGCCATCAGTGGCTGCGGCTTCGAGCGTCTCGGCAGGCCAGTCAGCGGTTGCGACCGCGCCCGCGGCGACTGCCACGCTCTCGGTGACGCTGTCGATGGCGTCCCAAGCGTGGCGACCGGCGCGCTGCAGGTCGCGGTTGTACGCGCGAGGCTGGCCCTTCAGGTTAGTCAGCAGGCCGTTCAGCCCGCCGACGGCGTCGCCCGTGCGTCCACGGACCAGTTCCAGTGTGTCGGGGTTCTTTTTCTGGGGCATAATCGACGACGTCGAGGCGTAGTCGTCGTCGAGGGCGACGTGACCCTTGCTCGCCATCACGACCACGTCCTCGGCCAGCCCCGACAGGGTCGTCGCCAGCGTTGCCACGGCGCTGGTCGTCTCGACGAGGAAGTCGCGCGTCGCCGAGGCATCCATCGAGTTCTCCGCCACCGAGTCGAACCCGAGCAGTGCCGCGGTGCGCTCGCGGTCCACGTCGAAGGGCGTCCCCGCGAAGGCGGCCGACCCGAGGGGGTTCTGGTTGACGCGCTCGTAGGCATCCAGCAGGCGCCCGGTGTCGCGCTGGAGCGCCTGTTCGTAGGAGAGCACCCAGTGAGCGACCGTCGTCGGCTGGGCGGGCTGGAGATGCGTGTAGCCGGGCATCACCGTCCCGTCCTCGGCGCGAGCGACCTCGATGAGTTGCTCGCGGGCACCGACGACGGTCTCAATGAGGTCCAAAATGTCCTCACGCAGGCGGTAGCGGATGCAGGCCGCCACCTCGTCGTTGCGCGAACGGGCAGTGTGCATCTTCCCGCCGTCCGGGCCAACGCGCTCGATGACGGCGCTCTCTATCGCCTCGTGTACGTCCTCGCCGTCGGGTAGCGCGTCATGGCCTGCGTCCTCCACGTCCGCCAGCGCGGCCAGCACGTCGCCGGCCGTCTCGCGGTCGATGATCTCCCGTTCGGCCAGCATCACGACGTGGGCGCGGTCGACGGCCAGGTCGGCCGCGAAGATGCGCTCGTCGTCTGACAGCGAGGAGAGGAACGACCGGGCGGGCCCGCCCGCGAAGCGGTCACGGCGGACGACCGTCTCGTCGTGGTCGTCGGCGTTTGCCGTCTCGTGGTCCTCGCCGTCGCTCATTCGCTTACTCCTCCGTGTCCTCGCTCGCGGCGTGGTCGCCGCTGCCGTCCGTTACGGCTGCCCCTTTTTTCGCATCGTCCAGAATCTTGTTCGCGAGGCGGGACTGGAAGCCGTGGTACTTCGCGACGCCGGTCGCGTCCTGCTGGGTGATACCGCCGGAGACATCCTCCTCGTTGAACGAGGCCGCCGACTCGCTGTAGACGGCGTAGTCGGACTCGCGCGAGACCGGGCGGCAGTGGCCGCCTTCGAGTTTCACCGTCACAGTGCCAGTGACGCGCTCGTTGGTGTCGTCGATGAACGCTTCGAGTGCGCCCGTCAGCGGCGCATCGACGAGGCCCTGATAGGCCTTCTGGGACCACTCCTGATCGACCTGAGCCTTGAACTGGCGTTCTTCTTGTGTAAGGACGAGCCCCTCAAGCGCCTCGTGGGCCGTCAGCAAGACGGTGGCCGCGGGGTGCTCGTAGTTCTCGCGGACTTTCAGCCCGAGCATGCGGTCCTCCATCATGTCCGTGCGACCGATACCGTGGGCACCCGCCTGCTCGTTGAGTTGTTCGATGAGTTCGACCCCGCCGAGTTCCTCGCCGTCAACGGCAACGGGAACGCCGTCTTCAAATTCGACCTCGACGAGTTCGGCATCCTTGTCTGAGGGGTTGTCCGTCCACTTGTAGATGTCGTCGGCTGGAATAGTGCTCGGGTCTTCGAGTTCGGAGCCCTCGATGGAGCGGCTCCAGAGGTTCGTGTCGATCGAGTAGCGACCGCCGTCGCCACCCTCGACGGGCAGGCCCTTCTCGGCGGCGTACTCGTTTTCCCATTCGCGGGTCAGTCCGAGTTCACGGACCGGTGCGATGACATCGAGGTCGGAGTCGCGCCAGACGGACTCGAAGCGGAGTTGGTCGTTGCCCTTGCCGGTACAGCCGTGTGCGACGGCCGAACAGCCCTCCTCTTCGGCGACTGAGAGAATGGCTTTGGCGATGACCGGGCGCGCGAGAGCGGTCCCAAGCGGGTAGCCCTGGTAGTCAGCGTTAGCCTTGACGGCTTCCATACAGAGGTCTGCGAACTCCTCGGTGGCGTCGACGACGTGCTGTTCAACGCCCAGCGCCTCGGCGGTCTCCTCCGCCTCCTCGAACTCGTAGTCGGGCTGGCCAACGTCGACGGTAACGCCGATGACCTCGTCGTAGCCATACTCTTCTTTCAGCAGCGATACGCAAACTGTCGTGTCGAGCCCGCCCGAGAAGGCGAGCGCGACGGTTCCGTTTCCTTCTGGCATGGATGTGTTCTGGATTGGTTCCGTGGTGTGCCTGTCGGTTTCTCGATCAAACAATGGATCGAGTATCCCATCGAACCGACGACGACGGCGTCTAGCGACGAAGTGAACCTGTCAATTGAAGAGTAAGTAGTAGTGGGCCTAGAAACGGCCCGGTCGTCGTCGTGGGGAGAAACGGAGGGACCCCTCGCTGTCCGCAGCGAGCATCGTGGAGAGAGGGGTCCGCATCATGTACTTTCTGCTGTGTGACTCGGGTACTAATAGTTTCCGTGTTCACAGTGGCGTGTGTATAGACAACAAACACCGGACATCAGCAGTCACCGCGTCGCCCATAGCGACCAGCATCGACAACAGACTGGCGTGTGACGAGCGTTAAACGGTGTATTCGTCTTCGGTCTAGCTATTGGCCAGCATCGACAGTGTCGGACCCGCCACCCGGCGACTCGGTTTCCTCGCCATTGGTGGCCGTCTCGTTGGCTGGCGTAGCGTCGGCAACGTCCGTCCGTTCACCCGCCGGGGTCCGCTCCGGCCCGGCCCCCGAGCGGTCACCCACTTCGGTTCGGTTCGCCGCATCACTGCCGCGGTCACCGGCAACCTCAGGTCGAGCCTGCTGCCCGACGTTCGGGCCGGCGATACCCTGTGCGATAGCGGCGACTTCCGGTCCGCTCAGTTCGCTCGCGCGCTGTGAGAGGGCCTTGATCGCTGTCGCATTGATTCCCTTCTTTTCTAGCACTTCAGTGGGGAGCTGACTGGCGGTTTCGTTCGTCTCGGTAGCCAGTCGCTGAACGTTCCTCGTCTCCGCGTGGAGCTGGGCGGCCTTCGCCCGGTACTCGCCCTCACTCATCGAGCCGTTCTCGCGGGCTTGCTCCAGCGCTTGCTTTCGCTGTTGGAGTTCGTCAAGTCGGGCCTCGGAGTCGTTCACCTGCTCGGCGACGACAGACGCCTTCGCATCGTCAGTGTTCGCCTGTGCGATGCGGACCCCGAAGGTCCGTGACTGGACCTCGCCGTCCAGTTCAGCTTCCTGCACGCTGACGACGCCTGCCAGCTGTGCGCCGGGGGCCGTCGAGTTCTCGTTGGCCTGTTCGGTCACCGCTTCGGTTTCCTGTGCCATCGTTGCGGCGGGCACTGCGGCGAGCGTGCTCACCACGAGCAGCAACGCCAGCAATACCGGGGTGGCTCGTCTCATTCTATCCAGTACTTGTCCACCCAAGACCCTATAAATAGGCGTCAGTGATGCCGGGTTAGCGCCGATTAAGCCGGATTAAAACCGCAATACTGCGCTCGAACCAGCTGACAGGTTCCGGTGAACGGTCGGTGTCTTTATTACTGTGTTTCGCCGTCGCTGTCGGTTCCGTCGCCCTCGCCGCCGTTGCCACCAGTCACGTCAGTGTCCGGCAGTGTCACCACGTTCTCCCGGCCGATGCGGAACGTTTCGACCTTGTCCTCGTCGCGCAAGCCGCCAATGACCTGACTCGTCTTGGCGTCGGTCCAGTCGAGTTCGCCGGCCACCTGCTGTTGTTTGAGCCGCCCGCCGTTCGAGTCGAGCAGTTGCAGGACCTGCTCCTCGTTGCTCAGGAGTTCGGCCGGCGGTGCGCCAGCGTCGGCGTCCGTGCCGGCGGGGGCCTCCGTGTTTGAATCGTCAGATTCGACCATCGACGCCGGTGGTTCGGCCAACTCACCGCCGCCAAGGACACCGTACCGTCGAAGGGCATACGCTCCGGCGGCGATGCCGACCAGCGCGAGGAGTCCGCCGACGAGGAGGCCGTTCGACCCGCTGTCACCGCCAGCGCTGTCCCCCGAAGTGACAACCACTCGTGGCTCCGATTCCCCGAACGTCTGTTGGCCCCGCCAGGTGACAGAGTCGTTCTTCCGTTCGTCGGCCTGTGGCGCGACGGAGTCGGCCTGATAGCCTGCCGGCCAGCGGACAGTCAGTGAGGTCTCGCTGTCCAGAAACAGCCCCGAGAGCGCGTCGCCGATTTCGAGGCGGTCACCGGAGACGCCGGCGAAGTTTGTCCACTGGAACCGGTAGGTAATAACGCCGTACGTCTGGCCGAACGTGTCTTCGCGCGCGCTTACAGTGACGTTCTCGATAGCCATCTCGCGGCCGGTCGCGTTCTCCGCGGCCCCGGCAGTGCGTTGCATCCGGCTCTCGAAGCGGTCCGTGTACGCTGCAGGGTTTGCCTGGATATCCGCTCGCAGGTCCTCGAAGGCCTGCGTGGCGTTGTCGTCGTCTAACCGGATGCGGTAGGCGACCGTCCAGTCGGCGGCCCCATCTGGTCCCACGTCAGCGGTCATCACGACCACGTCTGCATCGACAGACTGCTGGCCGAGGCTACCGAAACCGGCCCCGGTCGCTGTCGGTACAAGCAGTGCTACTGCGACGAATACGACTACCAGCGTTCCAGCGCTCCGGCCCATCCTACCGCGGCTACCTTCTCAGCAGGTATATCGTTTATTGCCGATTGTGTGAACTGATACGCTGCGGCCTTACAGCTCAGGTCGCATCGCTGCCGGGGCCTGAATCACCGGCCGCTGTGGCCACAAGGGGTTTGCCCCGTGAGGGAGTCCTGTCGAGCATGGACAGAGCGAAACTCGACGTGGACACCCTGCTGAAGATTGTCCTCGTCCTCATTGTCGTCTGGTTGGTGCTCGAAATTATCGGTGGGGTTCTGGGACTGTTAGGCTGGCTTCTGGGGCCGCTCCAGCCGATACTCGGCGTGGTTCTGGTCGTCCTCATCGTCCTGTGGCTGCTTGACCGGCTGTAGGACCGCGCTCTTTTTCCCGACAGCAAGCGACCCGCTCACTGTGTACAGCATCAACGTCCCGCTCCCGTCAGCAGTCACGTCGCTGGCGGCCGACCTTGCGGCGGACCTGCCGCTCGCACAGCGACGAGGCCGGGGCGAGCACACGCTGGTCGCCAAGCGGCTGGGCGGTGGCGACCATGCGGCCTACGCTCGACTGGAAGCACAGGGTCGGGAGGCGCTTCGCGGCCAACCGGCGTTCGAGGCGAAGATTGCAGGCGTCGAGCAGTTCGAAACAGCCGTGACCGGGCCATCGCCGGTGGTGTATCTCGCCGTCGAGAGCCCCGGACTGGTCGCCTTGCACGAGCGGCTCTGCGAGCGGGTCGACCCGGTCGACGAAATGGAAGGCGACGCGTACGTCCCGCACGTGACCGTCGCCCGCGGCGGGGACTTGGACGCGGCCGCACGGCTGGTCAAGCGAGACATCGAACCGATTCGGTGGACCGTCGACGAACTCGCCTTTTATGACGCCGACCGAAACCAGCCGGTCAGCCGGGTGTCGTTGCCGGCGTAGCGCTGCTCAGTTGTCTGTCCCGGCACAGTGGCGAACAGGCGGCACGCGTCGGTTCCGGCGCGGTGGTGCCGCACAACTGCTATTCGCGCCGGGCTATGGTTACGTCACAGCGGCCGTGGTCTCGGCTTCGGATATAAACGGTTGGACCGAAAGCAATGCTTTTGGAGCGGCCTACCATCCACTACAGATATGGATTACCGCGAAGTCGACAGTACGTCCGAGTTCGTCTGCCGACTGGAGCACGGTGGGGACTGGCGCGCGCAGATCGAGGCCTTCGCGGACGAACAGGGCATCGACGCCGGCTTTTTTTACGGGCTTGGGGCAGTGCAGGACGCGGAACTCATGTTCTACGACCAGGACCGGACCGAGTACGACTCGCTGACCTTCGACGAACCGCTTGAGGTCGCCGCCTGTATGGGCAATATCTCGCATCTCGACGGGGAGCGGTTCGCCCATACACACGCCGTCCTCTCGCGGCCCGACGGCGAGGCGGTCGCCGGCCATCTGAACGCCGGCACCGTCTGGGCGGGTGAACTGTACGTCCGCGGGTTCGATACGGAACTCCAGCGGGAGCACGACGAGCCGACCGACCTGGACCTCTGGAATATCTAAGATGCGGGAGGCCGACGAACAGTACTTCGAAACGCTCGAAACCCAGCTCGAAGCCGCCTTCGACGTCGCCGAGCGGGCCAAAGAGCGCGGTGGCGACCCAAAGCCCGAAGTCGAGATTCCGACCGCCCGTGACATGGCCGACCGGGTCGAGAACATCCTCGGCATCGACGGCGTTGCCGAGCGAGTGCGGGAACTGGAAGGACAGATGTCCCGCGAAGAAGCCGCACTGGAACTGGTCGAGGACTTCGTCGAGGGGACTGTCGGCGACTACGACAGCCGCGAGGGGAAAGTCGAGGGTGCGGTCCGGACTGCTGTTGCCCTGCTGACCGAGGGTGTCGTTGCCGCCCCAATCGAGGGTATCGACCGCGTGGAACTGCTGGAAAACGACGACGGCACGGAGTTCATCAACGTCTACTACGCCGGCCCGATTCGGTCGGCCGGCGGAACTGCACAGGCGCTCTCGGTGCTAGTCGCCGACTACGCCCGCGCACTGCTTGGCATCGACCAGTACAAGGCCCGCGACGACGAGATCGGCCGCTACGCCGAAGAGATCGACCTCTACGACAAGGACACCGGCCTCCAGTACTCGCCAAAAGAAAAGGAGACGAAGTTCATCGCCGAGCACATGCCCATCATGCTCGACGGCGAGGCGACCGGCGACGAGGAGGTGTCGGGCTATCGGGACCTCGAACGCGTCGACTCGAACTCCCCGCGTGGCGGGATGTGTCTGGTACTGGCCGAAGGGATTGCGCTGAAAGCGCCGAAGATACAGCGCTACACCCGGAACCTAGACGAGGTCGACTGGCCGTGGCTGCAGGACCTCATCGACGGGACCATCGGCAAGGACGAAGCCGACGAGGGGGACGGCGCAGAAGACGCGAACGACGACGACGGTGGCGACGGCGCGGACGACGACGGCGGGGACGAGGCTGACGAGCAGGCGGGACCGCCGCGGGTCGAACCCGCCGACAAATACCTCCGGGACCTCATCGCCGGCCGCCCGGTGTTTTCCCACCCGTCGAAAGCGGGCGGGTTCCGGCTTCGCTACGGCCGGTCACGCAACCACGGCTTTGCGACCGCCGGCGTCCACCCGGCAACGATGCACCTCGTCGACGACTTCCTCGCGACGGGGACTCAGATCAAGACCGAGCGGCCGGGGAAAGCCGCCGGCGTCGTGCCGGTCGACACCATCGAGGGGCCGACCGTACGTCTGGCTAATGGCGACGTGCGCCGCATCGACGACGCCGAGGAGGCACTGGCAGTCCGCAACGGCGTCGAGAAGATACTCGACCTTGGTGAGTATCTGGTCAACTACGGCGAGTTCGTCGAGAACAACCATCCGCTCGCGCCGGCCTCCTACACCGTCGAGTGGTGGGAGCAAGACCTCGCGGCCGCCGGCGCGGACGTGCAGGCGATGCAGGACTCGCCCCACATCGACCTCGCCGACCCGAGCGCCGAGGAAGCCATCGAGTGGGCGACCGACTACGACGCCCCGCTGCACCCGAAATACACCTACCTCTGGCACGACGTGAGCATCGAACAGGTGTGTGCGCTCGCCGACGCCGTCGAGGACGCACAGGTCGCACAGGCCGACGGTGCGTACGCCGACCCGGAGATGGACGGCACAGCAGGCGATGCGCACAGCGACGACGGCGCGCTCGTCCTGCCACGGAGCGATGCCGTCCAACAGACGCTCGAACGCCTTCTCATCGGGCACACGCAGGACGAGGACACGATTACGGTCACCGACTGGGTGCCGCTGGTGCGGACGCTTGGGTTCTCCCGGTCGCTGGAGCGGGACTGGACGCGAGAAGACCTCTCCGAGCACGCGCGAACCTACGGCGAGAGTGAGTCGCTCGACGCTATCGGCGTTGCCGAGGATGCCGAGCGCGAAGACGGCCAGAACGCCATCAAGGCGATAAACGAGGTTGCGCCATTTCAGGTTCGGGAGCGCGCCCCGACCCGCATCGGCAACCGAATGGGTCGCCCCGAGAAATCCGAGCGGCGGGACCTCTCGCCGGCCGTCCACACGCTCAGCCCCATCGGCGAGGCCGGCGGGGCACAGCGAGACGTGGCCAAGGCGACGAAACACGCCGACGACATGAGCGATACGCCCGGCCAGGTCGAAGTCGAAGTAGCCCGGCGGCGCTGTCCTGACTGCGGGACCGAGACCCACCAGGCGAACTGTGCCGAATGCAGCGGAACCACCGAGCCAGTGTACGTCTGTCCCGACTGTGAAGCCGAGGTCGAGCGCGACGAGTCCGGCCGCGCGGAGTGTGGGCGCTGTGAGACACTCGCCTCACCGACCCAGTACAAAGTGCTCGACCTGCAGGAAGCGTATCGGGACGCCCTGCAGAATGTCGGTGAGCGCGAAACGGCCTTCGAACAACTGAAAGCAGTCAAAGGACTCACCTCCGAGGAGAAAGTCCCGGAACCGATGGAGAAGGGAATCCTCCGGGCAAAACACGACGTCTCGGCGTTCAAAGACGGCACCGTCCGCTACGATATGACCGACTTGCCGGTGACGGCGGTCCGAGCCTCAGAACTGGATGTCTCTGCCGAGCGACTCCGGGGACTGGGCTACACAGAGGACATCCACGGCGACCCGCTGACCCACGAGGACCAGCTGGTCGAGCTAAAGGTCCAGGATATCGTCCTCTCGGACGGCGCGGCCGAGCACATGCTCCAGACCGCCCGGTTCGTCGACGACCTCTTGGAACAGTACTATGGGCTGGAGCGGTTCTACGAGTTCGACGACCGCGAAGACCTCGTCGGCGAACTCGTGTTCGGAATGGCCCCCCACACCAGCGCGGCGACGGTCGGCCGTGTGGTCGGCTTCACCTCCGCCGCCGTCGGCTACGCGCACCCGTACTTCCACGCCGCCAAGCGACGGAACTGCTTCCATCCGGACACCCGGCTGTGGTACGAGGACGAGAACGACGACTGGGAATACGGCACCATCGAGGAACTGGTCGAAAGTCGACTGGACGACCCCCAAGAGGACGACTTCGGAACGCTCGTGCAGGAGTTAGACGGCGACCTCACCGTGTCGTCGCTGGGCGAGAACGGTCCCTGTCGCCAGCCCGTCGACGCCGTCTCGAAACACCCCGCGCCGGACCACCTCGTGGAAGTAACCGTCGGCGACCGGACGCTCCGTGTCACGCCCGACCACACGATGCTCCGGGCCGGTCCCGATGGAATCGAGGAGGTCCCGGCCAGCGATTTAGCCGCCGGCGACGACCTCCCTGCCTACGACGGCGGCGAGACGACGACGATGACGGCACGCGGCGAGGCCTCGACGGCGGCTACCGACGGCGCAGCCCCGACAGACACCGTCGAGGCTGTCGAGTACGTCGAAAGCGATGTCGACCACGTCTACTGTCTCACAGTCGCTGACACGCACCGGGTTGCCGTCGAAGGGACCTACGTCGGCCAGTGCGACGGCGATGAGGACTGCGTGATGCTCCTGATGGACGGCCTGCTGAACTTCTCGAAGTCGTACCTCCCGAACCAGCGTGGCGGCCAGATGGACGCACCCTTGGTGATGTCCTCGCGTATCGACCCCAGCGAAATCGACGACGAGGCCCACAACATGGACATCATGGACGCCTATCCCAGGGAGTTCTACGAGGCAACCCGCGAGATGAAAGACCCGACCGAGGTCGAGGACGTGATGAAAATCGCCGAGGAGACGCTGGGGACCGACCGCGAGTACACCGAGTTCCGGCATACGCACGACACGGCGAACATCGCTGCCGGGCCGGACCTCTCGGCGTACAAGACGCTCGGCTCGATGGAGGACAAGATGGACGCCCAGCTGGAGATTTCCCGGAAGCTGCGGGCCGTCGTCGAGAGCGATGTGGCCGAACGAATCATCGAGTACCACTTCCTGCCGGACCTCATCGGCAACCTCCGGGCCTTCTCCAGACAGGAGGTCCGGTGTCTCGACTGCGGGGAGTCGTTCCGCCGTGCGCCCCTGACCGGCGACTGCCGGGAGTGTGGCGGCCGCGTCAACCTCACCGTCCACGAGGGGTCGGTCAACAAGTACATCGACACAGCCATCCGCGTCGCCGACGAGTTCGGTGCCCGCGACTACACGAAACAGCGGCTCAAGATACTGGAACGGAAAATCGAGTCGGTGTTCGAGAACGACCACAACAAGCAGTCAGGTATCGCGGACTTCATGTGAGCCGTCCCGGGACCGCCTTCGGGACGCCCGACCGGGTCCGCCCATCGGGCGGCGTGTGTCAGCGGGCGCGTCCGCGTTCGGGGTGGCATTTAAATTCGAACCGCGTTCTCAGCTCCGTGCAATCCGAGCGGGATATATGATGAATCCTGATAGAAGGCGAGGCAAGAGATGGACCGAGACGTGCTGGTCATCGACGATTCAGTCGACCGTCAGGTGTATGAAAGGGGCCTCAACCCAGCATACAGCTACACACTGGCCGAGACAGTGGACGACATCGCCCCCTCGTTTGCTCGGTCGGAGGTCGTCGTCTACGACCACGGACGGCCGGGGATGGCGTTTCCAGAACTGAAACAGACGGTACGAGACATCGGTGGGTCGTACTGCGTGCTCGTCGTGACCGGGGCGGAGCCGACGCCGGAACTCCTGTCGCTCCCGTGTACCGATTACCTTCGGAAACCGGTCGACGGGGCGGCGCTCGGGCAGGCAGTCGAGCGGGCGATGGGGCTCTCGGACGGTGACCTCCGGGAGGCGATATCACTGACGCGAAAAGTACACGTGCTTGATTCGGCCCATTCAGGCAGCGAACTCGAACAGAGTCGGGCGGTCCACGACGCACGTCGGCGACTCCGCGAACTCGCAAGGCCGGAGGTTCTGTGTGAGATTGAGCGGATTGACGCCGATATCCTCTCTACCCACCTCGACCTGATACGGGGCGCTACTGACGAGCGGCAGGCACCGCGGGCCGACGGCGGAGAGACCGGCGGGAGCCGTCTGGAAAGCGTGGATATCAGTCCCTGGAAGTTCCGGGAGGCAGTCGAGAGCGCTGGCCATGCCGTCGTGTTCACCGACCGAGACGGGGTTATCGAGTACGTCAATCCGGCGTTCGAGGAGCTGACCGGGTACGCCGAATCGGAGGTTATCGGTCACACGCCGCGGGTCCTCAATTCGGGTGAACACGACGACGCCTTCTACGAGCGCCTGTGGGACACCATCGATGCTGGCGATGTCTGGCGGGGTGAACTGGTGAACGAGCGCCCTGACGGTGAGCGCTACGTCATCGAGCAGACGATTGCGCCGCTTCCACGCGGCGGCGAGCCGCGCGGCTACGTCGCTATCAACACGGATATCACCCAAAAGCGGCAGCGTGAGGAGAAAATAGAGGCGCTACACGAGGCGACACGGGACCTGCTCGGCGCTGACAGCCCGTCGACGGTTGCCGCCGAAGTCGGCTCGGCCATCGAATCGATTCTGGAGTTCCGCATCAACGTGATCCGCGTCCATCGGGACGGGCAACTCCAGCCTGTGCACGTCAACGACAAGGCCGAGGAGTTGCTAGCGGAGCGGCCGACATACGACGTCGGCGAGGGGTTCCCCGGCGAAGCCTTCGAGGAACAGCAGGCAAGCGTCTACACGGATATCCGTGACCACGACGGCGGCACAGCGCTTGATCCGGTCGTCTCGTGGCTGTACGTCCCAATCAGCGAGTACGGCATCATCAGCGTGGGACAGACGGACCCGGATGCGTTCGATGAGACGGACCTGAACCTCGTCCAAATTATTGCGAGCAACGCGGAAGTCGCCCTGCAACGCCTGCAAAAAGAGCGGGAGCTACAGCGGGAGAACGACCGGCTCGAACAGTTCGCAAGCACCGTTTCACACGACCTTCGGAACCCGCTACAGGTCGCCAAGGGGACGCTGAGCCAGCTCGATGACAGCACTGCCGGGGTCGACCGGCTGCGGCAGGCCCACGAGCGGATGGAAGAAGTCATCGAGGGCGTGTTGACGCTGACACGGCAGGGGAACCGCGTCGAAGACCCGTCACCGGTCGACCTCGGTGCGGTCGCGCGTTCCTGTTGGACCCACGTGAGTTCCTGTGACACGGAACTGGTCGTCGAGGCGGACAGCCTCGTTGTTTCCGGGGACGACGCCCGCCTCAAACACCTCTTCGAAAACCTGTTTCGCAACGCCGTCACACACGGGCAGGCGTCGACCATCCGGGTCGGACCACTCGACAGCGGGTTTTACGTCGCCGACGACGGGGTCGGCATCCCGGAGAAGGAGCGAAACAGCATCTTCGACAACGGCTACACGACGAGTGCCGACGGGACGGGGCTCGGCCTGACAATCGTCGAGGAAATCGCGAGCGCACACGACTGGGACGTGTCCGTAACCGAAAGCGGGACCGGCGGTGCCCGCTTTGAGTTCGTCGCCGCCACCCAGTACAGGGATGAGTGAGCCGGATGCCACGCGCTTCAGGGCGCTGTTCGAGCACACCGACGATGCTGTCGCCGAGGTCAAGTTCATCGACGACAAGCCGATAATCCGGGCGGTAAATCCGGCGTTCGTCGAACTGTTCGGTGTCGACAGCGAGCAGATACGCGGGGAACCACTGACCGAGCACGTCCTGGGAATCGAACGGGACGGCTGGAAAGCGTCCGACGGAGCGCCAGGCGACCCCCACCCACAGCAGGGCACCGTCACGGGACAGACAGTCGAGGGCCCCCGGCAGTTGTCCTGTCGGGTCGTTCCGACGACAGCGAACCGAGCGCTGACGATATACACCGACCTGACCGAGAGACAACGGCGAGAGCAACACCATCAGGTGCTCCACCGTGTGCTACGGCACAACCTCAGGAACAAGCTCGTGCCGCTGCTCGACGGGACAGAGACGCTGGCGGCGGAGCTGTCGGGCGACCTCGGGGCGCAGGCATCCCTGATGGCGACGGCGGCAAGCGAACTGGCCGAACTGAGCGAGATGGCCGGGAAGATAGAGTACGTGATGGGCGCGGCCGCGACGACGGCGTCACGGACCGACCTCGTCGAGAGCGTGCAGTCAGTCCTCGACCGGTACGACGCCGCGACAGTTGACCTCGCTGTCGAGGACTCCGAGACGGTGACCGTCGCCGTCGACGACCGGCTTGAAATAGCGCTGACACAGCTCGTGGAAAACGGAATCAAACACACCGACGGAGAGCCGGAGCTGTCAGTCACGGTGCGGTGCGAGCGGACGGTGGCGGTGGTCGAAGTCAGCGACAACGGCCCGGGATTGCCCGAACACGAGCGGGCGGTGTTGTTCGGCGACAGGCCGATAACGCAGCTCAGACACAGCACCGGACTGGGGCTGTGGCTGACGAAGTGGATACTGGACTGTCACGGCGGAGAACTCGCCTACGACAGGCACGACGGGCGAACGACGCTCACGCTCCAGATTCCGCTCGCTGCGGAGTTCGGTGTCGGCGACAACGACCGACGCCGGACCTCTCAGGGCGACTGACGAGCGCGTGACAGCCGTCCGACGGGTGTTTTTGCCCGTGGCGTTCCTGTCTCGGGTATGGCCTCGTCCCGCGATTCAGCGCCGTCGTTCGACTCCGGGGACCGGTCGGGGACCCCGTTACCGTCGCCCCGACAGACACCCAGTACGATCTATCAGATACAGATCGCGCTGTTGCGCTCACAGGTGGCCACGCTGGAAACCGCGCTCGAACAGGAACGCGAACATCGGCAGGCCGTCGTCGACCGGTACGAGCGCCTTCTCCACGGGGAATAACCCGGAACTGGCTGTCAGAAAATTCCGCTGTGTTACTCGTCGCCGAGTTCGACGTAGGTCGTTTCGATGATGCGGCTATCGTCGTTGAGTCGCTCGATGATGTCCTGTGGCGGCTGTTCGTCGAGGTTGTAGACGGACAGGGCCTCCCCGCCGATGGTCTCGCGGCCGTTGAACATCCCGGCGATGTTGATGTCGGCTTCACCGAGCACCGTGCCAATGAACCCGATGGTGCCCGGCTCGTCGCGGTTGCGGACGACCAGCATGTGCCCGTGGGGGACGGCCTCGATGCGGTGGTCGTCGATACGGACGATGCGGGGCTCCTCGCCGCCGAACTGGGTCCCACAGACGGAGACGGACTCCTCGCCGTCGGAGACGGTGACGGTGATGAGGCTCTGGTAGTCTTCGGAGGTTCGGGTTTTGGACTCAGTCACGTCGATGCCACGGTCCTTGGCTATCTGCGGGGCGTTGACGGCGTTGACTTGCAGGTCCGAGGGCGCGAACACACCCTTCAGCGCGCTGGCGGTGACGTACTCTACGTCTTCCTCGGCGATGTCGCCGGCGTAGGTGACCTGCACTTCGGACATGTGGCCGCCGAACAGCTGGACCGCGATGCGACCGGCAGTGTCGGCGAGGTCGAGGTACGGTCCGACCTGTTTGAACGTCGCCTCGTCCAGCGACGGCGCGTTCAGAGCGTTGGCAACGGGCTGGCCGTTGGCCGCAGCGATAATCTGGTCGGCCGTGGAGGTGGCGACGTTCTCCTGTGCGGCCTCCGTCGACGCGCCCAGATGGGGCGTGACAATGATGTCATCGACATCGAGGAGGGGGCTGTCGTCTGGCAGCGGTTCCTCGCCGAACACGTCCAGTGCAGCGCCTTTCAGAACGCCGTCCTCAACGGCTTCGGCAAGGGCCGGCTCGTCGATGATGCCGCCGCGGGCACAGTTGACGACGTAGCCGCCGTCGAGCAGGGCGAGTTCGTCCTCGCCGATCATGTTCTCGGTCTCGGGGGTCAGTGGCGTGTGGATCGTGATGAAGTCGGACTTGGCGAGGCAGTCCTCAAGATCATCGACCAGTTCCGCGCCGAACTGATCGGCGCGCTCCTGACTGATGTAGGGGTCGAACGTGACGATATCCATGCCGAGGCCGCCCAGCCGTTTGGCGACCTGCTGGCCGACGCGGCCGAAGCCGACGACGCCGAGCGTCTTGTTGTTGACTTCCGTGCCGAGGAACTCGCCTTTGGCCCATTCGCCGCTTTTCAGGCGGTCGTGGGCCTGTGGGATGGACCGGGCAGTGGCAAACGCCATTGCGACAGAGTGTTCTGCAGCGGCGCGGACGTTGCCTTCGGGGGCGTTAGCAACGATGACGCCGTGATCGGTGGCGGCGTCGATGTCGATGTTGTCCACGCCGATGCCGGCCCGGCCGACGATGATGAGGTCGGGCGCGGCCGCAAACACTTCTTCAGTGACTTCGGTGCCCGAGCGGACGATGAGCGCGTTCGCGTCGGCCACCGCATCGAGGAGTGCGTCGCCCTCGACCTCGTAGGCTGTTTCGACATCGTGGCCCGCCTCACGGAGTCGCGTGAGACCGGCGTCAGCGATAGGGTCCGTAACGAGTACCTTCATACCGAATCGAACTTACTGGGGCGGCATAACGCTTGTTTTCTCCGTCCGCGCAAATGCGTACAGGGACTCGGTGGGGAGCAGCAACGCCGCTAACGCAGTACCGTCTCGGGCAGAGCCACTGAAAAAACGAACCGACAGACAACACCTATCGCCAGGCCGGGAGCGAGGCAGCGTCTGCGAGCGGGGTTGTGAGATAGGCGTCGTCTCGGGTCACGTCAGCGAGGATAAACTGGTCCGTTGGACCCTCTTCGACGGACGCCATGATGTCTCCGTCCGCGACCATCTCAACCGGAGCGACAGTATCCGACTCCATGCATGACAATATGTAACAACCATATAAAAACTTAGCGAAACCCATAGAGGGCAGGAGTATGATCCAGAGCCAACTGTCTGACAATAGTTCGTATCCTGTCAGTACTGGGACGAGATGGTTCGTGGCCCAATACGGACAGGGCCTTACATCTCAACCATTAGAGTCTGTCTCCGCAGTTCTATTCATACCCAGATTCGGAATTTCAATATGACAGAAGACGTAGTTGTTTTCGGGGCGGTGCAGTCCTTGGGTTTCCGAGATGGCGTCTGCGCGGTCGTCGGCGATAGCCGATGGCCGCCCGGCGTGCTACCCGGATGCCGAAAACGGACGGATGTTAAGGACTTAGTAGATGCGGGAAGGAAGTTCTGGCAGTATGAACGTCGCAGACGCTATGACGCCACGCTCGGAGGTCGTCACGGTCACCATCCCTGGGACCCGTGATGACGCACTGGAGTACCTCCAGGAGCAGGCTTTCTCGTCGGTCCCGGTTATCAAGGAGACCGACGACGGCGAGGAGTTCAGAGGGATTATTTCACGCGATGCACTCATCGAGAGCCCCGACGAGGACCAGCTGGCCCTGCTTGTCGAGGAAGTCCCGGCGATCAGTGGGGACACATCTATCGAGGCTGCCGCACAGGTGATGGTCGAAGACGGCGAGCGCCGCCTCCCCATCGTCGACGGCGAGCTCAAAGGTATCATCACAGTGACCGACGTGATTCGGTCCATCGCCAACGGCAACGTTGACGGCGACAAGGTCGTCGACGAACTCGCCAACCGCGACATCAACTGCGTGTACGAGGGGACGCCACTGACCGTCGCCGAACGGGAGCTCTCCCACGCGAACGTCCCATACGGCGTCGTGCTCGGCGACGATGGCGACATGTCGGGGATGCTCACCGAGGTCGACATCATCGCGGTCGCCCGCGTCGTCGAGGGTGAGGACGACACCGGCGACTCCATCGCCAATCAGGACGACGACTGGGCCTGGGAAGGCATCAAAGCCGTTGGCGGACGGTACATGCCCACTCGTAACGTCGAACTTCCGGCTGAACCCGTCCACGAGTTCATGACCGCCGATGTCGTGACGGTGAACAAGCGCCGCACCGCTGAGGAGGCGGCACAGCTGATGATCGAACACGATATCGAGCAGATCCCGCTGCTGTCTGGTGACGAACTCACCGGCATCGTACGGGATATCGACCTGCTGCGAGGCCTATGAGCGAAGGCGAACGCCTCACCGAGCTGGCCAAGCGTCGCGGCTTCTACTTCCCCTCTTCGAGCGCCTACGGCGGCGCGGCGGGCTTCTGGACCTACGGGCCACAGGGCGCTGCCCTGAAATCGAACATCGAGGACGCCTGGCGGGACCGCTACGTCGTCAAGGAAGGCCACCAAGAGATCTCCGCCCCCGACGTGATGCCCGAGCCCGTCTTCGAGGCGTCGGGCCACCTCGACGGCTTCGACGACATGATCGTCGAATGTGGCGAGTGCGGTGCGACCCACCGCGCGGACCACCTCGTTGAGGATAATACGGACATCGAAGAGGCCGAATCGCTCCCCAACGAGGAAGTGATGGACCTCATCGCCGAGCACGGGATCGAATGTCCCTCCTGTCACACGTCCCTGGCCGACCAGCCGGTCGACAACTTCAACCTGATGTTCGAGACCAACATCGGGCCAGGGTCGTCGTCGCCGGGCTATCTCCGCCCGGAGACTGCACAGGGCATCTTCGTCGAGTTTCCGCAACTCTCCGAGTACGCCCGGAATCAGCTTCCCTTCGGCGTCGCACAGATCGGGAAGGCCTACCGCAACGAGATTTCCCCGCGAAAATCGCTCGTCCGCGTCCGGGAGTTCACACAGGCCGAACTGGAGCACTTCGTCGACCCCGAGGAAGACGAACCGCCGCTGGCCGAGGTTGAGGACGTGGTGCTCCCACTGTACGCCGCCGCCGAACAACAGACCGATGACGGCGGCCAGCGCGAACTCACGGTCCGCGAGGCCGTCGACGAGGATATCGTCGAGAGCGAGTGGGTCGCCTACTACCTCGGCGTCTCCAAAGAGTGGTACGAGCGCATCGGCGTCGACATGGACCGCTTCCGGTACCGCCAGCACCTCGCGGGCGAACGCGCCCACTACGCCTCAGACTGCTGGGACGCCGAGAGCGAGGTTGATGGCGACTGGATCGAGATCACCGGTTTCGCCTATCGGGGCGACTACGACCTCTCGAAACACGCCAAACATTCCGGCGAGGACTACACGGTATTCAAGCAGTACGACGAGCCGATTACCGTCGACCGCGCCACCGTCGACCCCGACATGAGCTACCTCGGGCCGGAGTTCGGCGGGTCGGCCGGCGCGGTCGCCGACGCGCTCGAAGCACTGGCCGAGCGGAATCCGGACGCTTTCGACGACGACGAGGTTACCGTCGAGGTTGACGGCAAGTCCCACACTGTCCCCGTTGACAAGACGAACTTCAGCGTCGACGAGGTCACCGAGAACGGCGAGCACATCCGCCCACACGTTGTCGAACCCTCTTTCGGCGTGGGCCGGATTATTTACACCGTCCTCGCACATTCCTACGAGACCGACGAGGTCGACGGCGAGGAGCGCACCTACCTCGGCCTCCCGCCGGAGCAGGCCCCGACGACGGTCGGCGTCTTCCCGCTGATGGACAAGGACGGAATGGACGACCTCGCGACCGACATCGCCGACGACCTCCGGGCCGCCGGCCTCTCGGTCACCTACGACGACTCCGGGGCTATCGGCCGGCGCTACCGCCGGCAGGACGAGGTCGGGACGCCCTACTGCGTGACGGTGGACTACGAGAGCCTGGAGGACGATAGCGAGGCGCAACGCGCCTCGGACAGCGCGAGCAGCGCGGAACCTCGTTCCGCGAACCGTTCGAGCGGGCAGAGCCCGCGAGAAGACGGCGATGAGCCGCGAGCGGGAACGGTCACAGTACGCGAGCGCGACACGACCGAGCAGAAACGGCTCCCCATCGACGGGCTGGCGGAGACGCTCGAACAGCTCAGCACCGGCGACCGCACCTTCGACGACCTGTAGATGGCCGACGAGGTCTCCCGGCGGCTCGTCCACGTCACCGGCGCGGCGGTCCCGCTTGCGCATCTGCTCCGGCCGGACCTGATTACGTGGCGCGTCGTCCAGGGATTCCTGACTGTGGCGCTGGTCGTCGTGTGTGTGCTCGAGGCGGTGCGGCTGACGACCGGACTGGACTGGGTCGTGTACGACCGACTCACCCGCGAGTACGAGCAGGACAACCCCGCCGGCTACGCGCTGTACATCGTCGGGATAGCCATCGTCGCCTTCGCCGTCGAACTCCCGGGTATGACCGAGACGATTGCCGTCCCGGCGATGCTGATGCTTGCCGTCGGCGACCCCATCAGCGGGCTGCTGGGTTCCAGCGATGCCAGCAACATCAAACAGGCCTGGGTCCTGCTGGTGATGTTCGGCGTCTGCACGCTGCTCGCCGCGCCGTTCGTTCCCCCCGCCGCCGCCATCCTTGGTGGCGTCGCGGCGACGTTCGCCGACGGCGTCAAGCCCCGCATCGCCGGCTACGTCGTCGACGACAACTTCTCGATTCCGGTGCTTGGCGCACTGGCCATGTGGGTCGGCGTCCAGTACCTGCCCGGAATCGGGCTCTGAGCCCGTTCGTTCACTTTCACCGCGGTATCTGAACCCTTAACCACCGCCGGGACAAACGCGTGGGTAATGGCGACCACCGACGCCGGTGGCGAACACGTCGAACGCCCGCTGGTGACGCCGGAGTTCCTGGAGAACCGCCGCTACCAGACCGAACTGGCGGAGACGGCGAGCGGAGACCACACGCTCGTCTGTCTGCCGACCGGGCTGGGCAAGACGACCGTCTCGCTGCTGGTGACCGCCGAGCGGCTCAACGCCGTCGGCGGGAAGTCACTCATGCTGGCCCCGACGAAGCCGCTGGTCCAGCAACACGCCGAGTTCTACCGCGAAGCGCTCGAACTGGACGACGAGGACGTCGTCGTGTTCACCGGCGAGGTCCGACCCGACGACCGGGCCGCGCTCTGGGACGACGCCCGCATCGTTATCGCGACGCCACAGGTCGTCGAAAACGACCTCGTGGGCAACCGCATCTCCCTTGCCGACGTAACCCACTGCACCTTCGACGAGTGTCACCGGGCGACCGGCGACTACGCCTACAACTACATCGCCGACCGCTACCACGCCGACGCGGAGAACCCGCTGGTAACGGGGATGAGCGCCTCTCCCGGGGACGACGAGGAAACCATCCTCGAAGTGTGTGAGAACCTCGGCCTGTCAGATGTTGCCGTGATGACCGAAAACGACGCCGATGTGGCCGAGTACACCCACGACACCAGCGTCGACTGGAAACGCATCGAACTCCCCGAGGTCGTCGTGGAAATCCGCGACGCCATCAACGAAGTCATCAAAGACCGCCTGTCGCAGTTGAAAGAACTCGGCGTCACGGACAAGTCCTCGGCGGACATCTCCGAGCGCGAAATTCAGCAGATTCAGGGCCAGTTGCGGGACCTGATGAACAACGACCAGAGCGAGGGGTATCAGGGGATGAGTCTCCTCGCCGAGATCCGGAAGCTCCGGACCGCCGTTACCTACGTCGAGACCCAGAGCGTCGAGTCCCTGCGGCGGTACTTCGAGCGCCTGAAGGAGGCCGCTCGCTCTTCCGGGGCGTCCAAGGCCGACCAGCGCCTCGTCAGCGAGCCAAAGGTCCGCGAAGCGATGCGGAAGGCCGAATCCTACAACGACCTGCACCCGAAGTTCCGCCAGACCCGGATGTTGCTCGCGGAGACGCTCGGTATCGAGAACGGCGAGCGCGTCATCGTGTTCACCGAATCGCGGGACACCGCCGAGACGCTCGTTGACTTCCTCTCGGACCACTTCACGACACAGAAGTTCGTCGGACAGAGCGACACCGACGGCAGCGAGGGGATGACACAGACCCAGCAACAGGAGACGCTGGACCGGTTCCGCAACGGCGAGTTCGAGGTGCTCGTCTCGACATCCGTCGCCGAGGAGGGCCTAGACGTGCCAGAGGTCGACCTCGTACTGTTCTACGAACCGGTGCCGACCGCGATTCGGGCCATCCAGCGGAAAGGCCGGACCGGACGACAGGCCGAGGGTCGCGTCGTCGTCCTGCTGGCCGAGGACACCCGCGATGAGGCGTACTTCTGGAAGGCTCGCAACGACCAGAAGCGGATGAAACGCGAACTGAACGAACTGAAAAGCGTCGCCGGTGAACTGGAGGCCCGCCTCAACCAGACCGGTCTCGACGACTACGAGGACGGCGAGGGGACCGCTTCGAGTGGAACCGGCGGGGATGAAACCGCCACACGGAGCGGTGATTCCACCGGAAACGAGAGGGGTAGCGGAGCTAACAAATCAGCCGATGCGGACAGTGGGAGTGACGGACAGGCTGGTCTGGACGCCTTCGCAGACGACCCGTTAGAAGCGGCCGATGGCGATGAGGGAGCGGCCGAAGTCGACAGCGAAGCGACGACGCGCGACGAAGGGAACGCCGGGACTGCGGGCGGGGGGACTGCCGCGACGACAGACGACGAAGGAACGGTCGCCAGCGCCGGCCGCGACAGTGAGGACGACCCCGTCGAAATCGTCGCCGACCAGCGGGAACTCGACTCGAACATCGCCCGGGACCTCTCGACACGGGACGGTATCGAGACCCGACTCGAAACGCTGGCCGTCGGCGACTACGTCCTCTCGGACCGCGTGGTCGTCGAGCGCAAGACCGTCGCTGACTTCATGGATACACTGACGGGCGGCGACCGATCGATGTTCGAGCAGGTCGGAGACGCCACACGCAATTACGGGCGGCCCGTCGTCATCATCGAAGGCGAGGATCTTTTCGGTGCGCGCAACGTCCACCACAAGGCGATTCAGGGCGCGCTCGCGTCGCTGGCGGTCGATTTCGGCGCGAGCGTGTTGCGGACCAGCGACGAGGACGAGACCGCCGACCTGCTGGAAGTCATCGCCGGGCGGGAGCAGGAGACCGCCGACCGCGAGGTGAGCGTCCACGGCGAGAAACAGTCGAAGACGCTGCCCGAACAACAGGAGTACGTCGTGGCCGCAATCGCCGAAGTCGGACCGGTGACCGCCCGCACGCTACTGGAGTCCTTCGGGAGCGTCGAAGCGGTGATGACCGCCGACAAAGACGACCTGCTGGAGGTATCCGGCATCGGCGATGTAACAGCCGACCGGATTCGGGAAGTCATCGCCAGCGACTACGAACCCTAGAACCGCGCTGCATCCAGCGCTTCCGCCGCTTCTCGGGCCGCCTGCAGATGCTCGCGGGCCTCGCGTGGGTTCTCGGTCGCCGCGGCGCGCTCGGCGAAGCGGTGAACTGTTTCAGCCAGTAACGCAGACGCCGCATCCAGATTTGCCGCAACGTCACCGGTCCCGCCTTCGGATGGCGTTGGCTGTCGAGCGGAAACGGGGGGGTTCTGTGACGCTGTCCCACGCGGCTGGTCGTTCGAACTCTGGCCGCTAGGCTCCGACGAAACACCTGTTCGAGCAGTCTGTGACGCTGGCTCCGAGTGGTCGGACTGCCGAGTCGACTGAGCACCCCCCGCTTCAGGTGGAGCGGTCGAGTCGTCCGTCGTGTCCGGCGCACTCGCAGCCGCCTCGTCACCATCGCCGAACTGGACGCGGGCCTCGTCGCTGGGGTCGGCAACCTCGATCTGGTCACCGTCGTCGGTCTGGCCCTCCTGTTCGTCAGCATCCGACGGGTCCGCCCCGCTGGCCTGTGTATCGCGAGCGACCGGCTTCTGGCAGGTGGGGCAGAACTCCTGACCGTCATGCCGGAAGATGGGGTCGCCACACTCGCTGCAGTGGGCGTTCGTCATCGTCGCGCCCTTCAACAGGAGTTCGCTCATTTGCTCGGTCGCCGCCCGGTTGTCCTCCTCTTGCTCGAACTTCTCGCGGAGTTTCTCGCGTTCGGCTTCCTTGTCGAAGTCGCTCATACGAGTCACAACGCCACGGGGCTGAAAACAGTTTACGGGTGCGAGATGTCGATATCGCCTGAACGATATCCGTCGGAATTGGGGTTTCGACACGTTTAACGTTCGCGCCCGAGCCTTTTCGAATGGTATGACAAAGGTAAGCGTAGTCGGCGCAGCCGGAACGGTCGGCGCAGCCGCAGGGTACAACATCGCGCTCCGTGACATCGCTGACGAGGTCGTCTTCGTGGATATCCCGGACAAGGAAGACGACACGGTCGGGCAGGCCGCTGACACGAACCACGGCATCGCCTACGATTCGAACACGCGCGTCCGCCAGGGCGGCTACGAGGATACTGCCGGCTCAGACGTGGTAGTCATCACGGCCGGGATTCCTCGCCAGCCCGGCCAGACACGTATCGACCTCGCGGGCGACAACGCGCCCATCATGGAGGACATCCAGTCCTCACTGGACGAACACAACGACGACTACATCTCGCTGACCACCTCGAACCCCGTCGACCTGCTCAACCGCCACCTCTACGAGGCCGGCGACCGCTCGCGCGAGCAGGTCATCGGCTTCGGCGGCCGACTGGACTCCGCGCGGTTCCGTTACGTCCTGAGCGAGGAGTTCGACGCCCCGGTTCAGAACGTCGAAGGAACGATCCTCGGGGAACACGGCGACGCACAGGTTCCCGTGTTCTCGAAGGTCCGCGTTGACGGCACCGACCCCGAATTCAGCGGGGACGAGAAAGAGCAGCTGCTCGGCGACCTGCAGGAATCGGCGATGGACGTCATCGAGCGCAAGGGCGCGACCGAGTGGGGGCCAGCCCGCGGTGTCGCACATATGGTCGAAGCCATCCTCCACGACACCGGTGAAGTACTGCCGGCTTCGGTCAAGCTAGAGGGTGAGTTCGGGCACGAGGACACTGCCTTCGGTGTCCCGGTCCGTCTCGGGAGCAACGGCGTCGAAGAGATCGTCGAGTGGGATCTTGACGACTACGAGCAGGACCTGATGGCCGACGCTGCCGAGAAGCTCTCGGACCAGTACGACAAAATCTCGTAACCAGATATTACTCGCGGTCGGCAGGGTCCGAGACGGCACCCGTCCCAAATATTATTTTGCCTCGCCAGCGGTGTGGAGACGCGGCTGTCACTGCGAGGGGCGCTCTCTGACAAACAGTGGCCGTTACGCGGGCTCGTCCTGCTCGTCAAGCAAGTCGCTATCGCGTCCGTCGTCATCGATATCAGCACCGAGGAGTGATGCCCACTCTTCGAGGTGTGAGTCCGATGTCGAGAGTTCTCGGTGGTTCATGGCGTTATCCGAAGCATCCACGGCATATTATATAATGGTTGTGCCCGTATTGATACATAATGCTGTATGCAGCGGTTCTACGGGGTAATCCGGGATTGGCGAATCACAAAAAGCGCCGAGAAGACCGTGACAATCACTCGGAGCGGATGGTTTCCGGGACCTGAATGGAGTAGTGCCCGTCTTCCTGCAGTGCGATGATGTACTCCTCGCGGTCGTACAGTTCCATCAGGTTCAGTTCGTACTGGCCGGGTTCCAGCACCTTGATGGACTCGAACTGGTCGTTGAGCTCCGCGCGCAGTTCCTCCAGGTCGGGTCGGTCCTCCTGGTCTGGTTCCGTCGGTGGGTCGGGGTCCGCACCGACAGGACGGAACTGGTGCTCTGATTCGGACGCCGACGGCGCGTCGGATGGGAGTTCGTCTGGCTCGACAATATCACCGCGGGCACTGGCCTGAGCTGAATCCTCAGCCGCAGACGCACGGTCGGGTTCGGTCGACGGCGAGCCGGACGTGTGGGATGGGTCACTCGGCTGTGCATCAGCCGACCGGTCGGCGTCGAGATGGGACTGCTCGGCGGGACGGTCCCCGTCCGTAGTGGAGCCACTGACGAAGTCGCGCACCGAGGCGGCGGTCTTGCCGACGGTACGGGCGACAGTGCTGTCAGGTCCCGGTGGTTCCGGTGGCTCCGCATCCGGCGTCTCGGAGATGTCGGCCCCCTCGGGCTGATACTGGAACTTGTTCCCGCCGCAGTTGGGACAGCCCGAGAGCATCTCCTTCGACCCGTCGTCGAAGCCACGGCCACAGTCCGTACACTGGTGGGGCATTATTTCCGGGAGACGAGGGCGCTGATGAGCGTTTCGTCCTTGTGGAGCGTCTCTATCTGGTTCGCCGGCCCGATGACTGTCAGCTTCTGGGTCGACTGTTTGCCCATCAGCCGGTCGAGGATGCTGGCGTCGGCGGCCTCGGACTTAGGGTAGGTCTCGATTTCGATGCCGTTGAACTCGTCGGGGCTGATCTCCGTCATCGTCACTTCGATCAGGCGGGACTCCTCGTCGGGTGAGAGTCCCTCTTCGAGGATGACGATGTTGCCGTCACGAACCCCGTCGAGAATCATTCGGATCTTCTCCATCGAGGCCAGCCCGGCCATACGTTCGCCGCTGATGAGGTCGATCTGGACGCCGTCGTCTGGGTCTTTGACTTCTGCCATTATATCACCCGAAGTACTCCGCGATTTTGTCGTAGACTTCGTCCATGTTGTCGCCCTCAAGCGCTGACAGCGGAATCGTCTCGTGCTGGGGGTAGGCGTTTCGGATGCGCTGAACCGAAGACTCCTCCAGGTCGATCTTGTTTGCGAGGATCAACACCGGAAGGTCCTGACTCTCGATGATCCCGATGAGCATGGTGTTGACCTGCGTGAACGGATCGGTCGCGGAGTCAAGCACGTAAATGACGCCGTCGACATCCTCGCGGAGCCAGTGCATCGCTTCGGCGACACCCTCAGTCGCTTCGCGGGAGCGACGGACGGCGTCGTCTTTCTCCATGTCGTGTTCGAGGAACTCGGTGTAATCGACTTTCGTCGTCACGCCCGGCGTGTCGACGATATCGATTGTCACTTTCTTCCCGTCGCGTTCGATTTCAACGTTCTCCTTTCGGCGCGCACGACGAGTCTCGTGGGGAACGTGACTCTCCGGGCCGACGGCGTCGCCGGTCCAGTCTCGTGCAATGCGGTTCGCCAACGTCGTCTTGCCGGCGTTCGGCGGGCCGTAGATTCCGATACGCTTCGGATCCTCTTCGGAGAACAGTGTCGATGCCGCACGTGAAATGCTATCTTTGAGGTTTGTTAACAATCCCATCCTATCCTCCCGCCGCCCGGAGTCGTCCGGTATGGCGGCTCTGCCCGTAAAAGATAGGCGAATTCACTTAAGCCTACGTCAGACATGAGTTTTCTTTTTGACATGAGGAGGCATATCATGGCATAGACCAGCGTGCGGGCGTTGCTACGGGTGTGGAACGGTTGGTGGGGAGCTGTTCGGGTGGAGTCCGGTCATCCGAAACCAGACAATTTAGATTTGGGTGCCCCATCCTAGCCCCCCACCCCTTCGTTTCAAGTGGAACGCCATGCACCCCTGGGGAGGGGTGGGAGAATCGCCGGTCGAATCGGGAGTGCACCAGTTGTTCAGAGCAGCGCGATTCGTGACTTCACTAGCTAGAGCGGCCTAGACACTAGAAAACTGTACACTAACCCCTACTAGCTATTTGTTTTATCTGGTACGGCTCTGGTTTATATGATATCGTATTAAGTCTTTCCCATTTCTAGAAGACACAATCGGCCTCCCCACCCCCTCCCCCCGGGCCTGTTTCCTGTTCCACCGGAAACGAAGGGGTGGGGGGGTTGGCCTGTTGCAGTCGGTTTCCGCTGCAAGTGCTGGTTTATGATGCACCCTGCGCATATTCATACAGCGTACTCGCTCTTGGAACTGCGCCACCGCTCCCGTTCCTATCCAGTCACTCTCCCGCTGCATCATGTCCATCCGACCTCGGTGAGACTGAAGCTATAGTCCTCTTTAGGACAACAGTACCCACCCGACAGAAAAAGTCAATATAATAACATATATCTTTCATGGGTGGTGTACCGAAATATTTAATATCGATTCACGGTACGGTTCATGTGGTTCAACTGGACGCACCGGAGAGCGCTGATGCTCACTAACAACGGTACTGACGCACTCCTCGCTCCCTCTGTTCCGGTGTCTCCAACTCGCTCCACACGAAACGAAGGGGACCCTCTTGATCGACTATGACTGACGAAAGCAACAATCCGGCCCCGGCATCCGATCCGTCGACAACAGAGACGTCGAACGATGCTGACGGGTCCGACGGACAACTCGACGCCGAAACGGACCCTGGGACATCGACCGGGCCGTCAGATCTCGATGATGTTATTCTTGACAATCTTGATGCTGGGTCTGACGACCCCTCCGACGAGGCGTCCCGTGGCCTGTTCGATGACCTTCTCGAAGGGGAACCCATTTTCGAGAACAAGGAGGTCCTTCGCCCCTCGTACACGCCGCACAAACTTCCCCATCGCGAGGAGCAGATCAACAACATGGCGACGATTCTCGTCACTGCCTTGCGCGGTGATACACCGTCGAACATCCTCATCTATGGCAAGACGGGGACGGGGAAAACCGCGTCCGCGAAGTTCGTCAGCGAGGAACTCGAAACGACCTCACAAAAATACGAGGTCCCCTGTGAAGTCGAGTATATCAACTGCGAGGTGACCGACACCCAGTACCGCGTGCTGGCGCAGCTCGCGAACAAGTTCATCGACAAGAATGCCCAACTCATCGACGACCGCATCGCCGAACTCGAGGAGCTTCAATCACAGGCACGCGAGAACACGGCTGCACTCGAAGAGACGGCGTTTGGCTCCCTCGACAATGTCGAAGCCGAAATCGAATCGTTGGAAGCTGACAAGTCGGAGTTCGAGGAAGTTCCGATGACGGGGTGGCCGACGGACCGTGTCTACAGCTCCTTTTTCGACGCCGTCGACTATCACGAGCGCGTGGTCGTCATCATGCTCGACGAAATTGACAAACTCGTCGAGAAAAGCGGCGACGACACCCTGTATAACCTCTCCCGGATGAACTCCGAACTGGAGAACTCTCGCGTCTCGATTATGGGCATCTCGAACGACCTGAAGTTCACCGATTTCCTCGACCCCCGGGTCAAGTCAAGTCTCGGCGAAGAGGAAATCGTCTTCCCGCCCTACGACGCGAACCAGCTTCGGGACATTCTTCAGGCACGCTCGGACGTCGCGTTCAAAGGCGACGCGCTCACCGAGGATGTTATCCCGCTGTGTGCGGCCTTCGCCGCACAGGAACACGGCGACGCGCGCCGCGCGCTTGATCTTCTTCGGACGGCCGGCGAACTTGCTGAACGGGACCAGACGGACAACGTCCTCGAAGACCACGTTCGTCAGGCTCAGGAGAAGATCGAACTCGACCGTGTTGTGGAGGTCGTCCGGACGCTCCCAACGCAGTCGAAGATTGTCCTCTTCGCTATCATCCTCCTCGAAAAGAACGGTGTCCACAACATCAACACCGGCGAGGTGTTCAATATTTACAAGAACCTCTGTGAAGAGATCGACGCCGATATTCTGACACAGCGCCGCGTGACTGACCTCATCTCCGAACTGGATATGCTCGGCATCGTCAACGCTGTCGTCGTCTCGAAGGGCCGCTACGGCCGGACGAAAGAAATCTCGCTGTCAGTTCCAACCGAAGAGACGGAGGCGGTGCTTCTGTCTGATTCGCGACTCGGCGATATCGACGATGTCCAGCCGTTCGTTCAGGCCCGGTTCGACAACTAATCTGCGTGTTTTACGATCTCCATAGTACTCGCTGTTCCAGGTGAAACAGTCCCCTTTGAGTGAGATGAGCTACCCGGATGCCGTCGCGTTCACGGCTGCCGTCTCTGCTTCGTTTGTCACCGCTAGTCCTGTTTCGTTCGCTCCCACATCAGTCGCGCCGGCCTGGTTCCACTGGAGTCGGACCTGCCCCAGCAATGGAACTCGCATCTCTGCGGTCCCGACGACCCACCCGGGCTTGACTGGTTCGCTGATGGGGCTGGAACCGACCTGGTCGTACCGGCCGTTGTTGTCACCCTTGGTGATGAAGCCGGCGTGGTCGGCCGGACAGGAGGTGAGCTCGTCACAGCTGTCCGCACTCCCGATGTAGTCTTGGTTCGCCCGGTCGTACCAGTTCTCGTCCGCTTCAACCCACAGCATCGCCCGGTGGATGATCGGCGTCTGTCGACTGTTGCCGTCGGGTTCGTATACGATAACGTCGCCCGGACGCTGGAACGCTCGATAGCTGTCGTCGTTCGCTGCGGTGACGACACCCTCGTGGTCACCCGGGCCGGAGAACCGGTCCTCTTCCATCACGAACACGAGGTCTCCTTCCTTGATATGGGGGTCCATGCTTGGGCTTTCGATAGCGACGAGTGGGGGCCACACACCACTAACGGCGAACAGTAACACCCCGACAAGCAGGACTGAGCCGGCGCTACTGACGATATCGGTCACGTACATCATCCCTCCCGGCCTCTCGGTTTCGTCTCCGTCCGACGACCGACGGTCTGACCCGGCCATTCGTACCACGAATACTCGGAGGCGGCCAATCAACTTTCTGTTGTTGGACCGAACACTACCGTCCGATTTGGTCAGCTCGCCGCCGGCGCTGAAACATCTCCGACCGGCATCGACACTGATGTGTGCCATAGCTGGGACGGTTGGACCCGAACGTACCCGAGACGTGGGATCCGGAAGATCCCGGTTCCAATGACCCACTCCGGCCGGACAACGGTACTCGCTCCGGTGACCTGATCGTATTTAGTGTTGGTCACTTTGTTGTCACCTTTCGTAATAAAGCCAGCATGCGGCGCCGGACAGTTCCGAAGCTCGTCGCAACTGTCCGCGTTCCCGACGTACTCTCGGTTCGCGCGGTCGTACCAGTTCTCACCGGCATCAACCCACAGCATCGACCGGTGGATGATCGGCGTTCGCTGCTCGTTACCGTTGGGTTCGAAGACAATGACGTCACCGGGCTGTTGAAAGGTCTGATACCCGGTTTCGGCTCCGGCCGCTGCCGTTACAACGCCGTGACGGTCCTCCTGCCCCGAGAAGCGTTCTGCGTCCATGACAAAGACCATATCGCCGGTGTCGATGTGTGGCTCCATGCTTCCGCTTTCGATGGCGACGAGCGGCGGCCACACCCCACTGACGGCAAACAGGAACCCGCCGACAAGCAGGACTGCCCCGACACTCGTCCCGATGTCACGGACGTACAGGCCAAAACGAAACGAAGGGCTGGCGTCCACAGACTCGTCTGTCCCGCCTGAAGGCGTGCTGTTGGTCGATTCGTCCCGGCCCATCCTACCTCGGATTGCCGACAGCGGGGTATCAATCTTGTGACGGCTGTCGGTCCGCTATCCTTTTGCCCACAGACACGGAGTGTGGAACGTGCCTCTGGAGACGCCGGCACGCATCGTCAGCGAACTCGCGAGCCGCGGCTACAACGCGGAACGTGAGGCAGTGACTCGGATCGCCGACACGCGGGACCCGTCGACGACGCTGGAACGCGCACTCGAAACCCTCCCTGATGAAGCGCTGAAGCTGACAACCGACCACGTCGAATCTGTGGTTGAAGCGATAGAAAACGGTGAGGGAACGTCAAATACCGAACCAGACCGCGGAAACGAAACAACCGGCGCTCCGACTCAATCACACCCCTCCGTTTCAACTGGAACTGACGCAGCCTCGTCGACCGAACCGGGTGCGTCCGCTCCACCTGAAACGGGGGGGTCACGGGATGTGGACACATCCCTCCGAGCTATCGACGTCGCAAACGATATGACCGGCCAGTCCACTGGGACCGGGGAGTACTCGGACTTCGTCGCGGTGTTCCGAGACCGCTACGAGAAACTGGCGGGCAAACTGCGCGGCAGAGTGAACCACCGGCCGACCAACGCCATCGAGAACATGGGCGGTGGCAGCGACGCGGCGCTGATCGGCATGGTCTCTGACATCCGCTCGACAGCCAGCGGTCACTGGCTGGTCGAACTGGAAGACACGAACGGGACATTCCCCTGCCTGGTCATGAAAGACCGCCCTATCGCCGACCTCGTCCAGCAGTTGCTCATGGACGAGGTTATCGCCGTTGAGGGGACGCTGGCCGACGATGCTGGCATCCTGTTCGTGGACTCGCTGTATTTCCCGGATGTGCCCCGAACGCACAGCCCCTCGACCGCTGACCGTCACGTTCAGGCGGCGCTCATCTCCGATGTCCACGTCGGCAGTCAGGAGTTCATGGAGGACGCCTGGCACCGCTTCACGGACTGGCTCCACACGCCGGAGGCCGAGCACGTCGAATACCTGCTCATCGCCGGCGACATGGTCGAAGGCGTCGGCATCTATCCCGAGCAGGACAAGGAACTGGACATCATCGACATCTACGACCAGTACCGCGCGTTCTCGGAGTACCTCAAGGAAGTCCCGGCGGACATGGAAATCCGGATGATTCCGGGCAACCACGACGCCGTTCGGCTGGCCGAGCCCCAGCCCGGCTTCGACGAGGAACTCCGGGACATCATGAGTGCCCACGACGCACAGGTCCACTCTAACCCCTCGCTGGTCACTGTCGAGGGCGTCACAGTGCTGATGTACCACGGCGTCTCGCTCGACGAGGTCATCGCCGAACTCCCGGACGAGGAAGCCAGCTACGAGGAACCACACAGGGCGATGTACCAGCTCCTGAAGAAGCGCCACGTCGCGCCGCAGTACGGCGGCCACACCCGACTCGCCCCCGAGGACCGCGATTATCTGGTGATGGAGGAGGTGCCCGACGTGTTCCACACCGGCCACGTCCACAAGCTCGGCTGGGGCGAGTACCACAATGTCGTTGCGCTGAACTCCGGCTGCTGGCAGGCCCAGACTGAATTCCAGAAAAGTGTCAACATCGACCCGGACGCCGGCTTCGCGCCGATTCTCGACCTGGATACGCTTGAGATGACGGTCCGGAAGTTCTCCTAACCCACCTTTTTGCTGCGAGGGTGTCCTCGGCCGCGGAGCGGCCTGCGGGCACCCCCCTTGCAAAAACGTGGGCGAAAAAGGCCGGTCGCTCACTGCGTTCGCGACCGGGGAAACCGCGCGCCGGCGGCGCGCGGTATACTTGTCAACCATGTCTATCTGTAACTGAGGCATGCCTGCCCTTCCCCGGGTCGCTTCGGGTGCGACAGTCGTCGCACCACTCGCTCCCGGCCCGAGTACTTCTCTTCGTGTTCTTCCAGAAGCACGATACTGACTCCACACGGCCTTCCGCGCATGAATGCGTCCGGAAACGGCGCGAAGAATCACCGGTATCTCGTAGCAGTGGCGGGCCTCACCGATTGAGGCGCAATTAAGACCCATCCGGTAAAAGGAGAGAGTATGAGTGACGACCAAGACCACGGATTCGAAACCGATGCGCTGCACGTCGGACAGGAAGAGCCAGACGCCGAGGCCCGTTCTCGCGCGCCGCCACTGTATCAGACCACCTCATACGTCTTCGAAGACGCCGAAGACGCGGCAAAGCAGTTCGCACTGGAAAAGCCGGGCCACATCTACTCGCGGCTGATGAACCCCACCGTCGGCATGCTACAGGAGCGGCTGGCGGCGCTGGAGGGCGGCGTCGGCGCGGTCGCCACCGCCTCCGGGATGGCGTCGCTGAACCTCGCAACCTTCCTGCTCGCGGACGTCGGCGACAACGTCGTCACGGCGTCGTCGCTGTACGGCGGCACCTACACCTACTACACCCACACCGCGCCGCGCAACGGTGTCGAGACCCGCTTTGTCGACACGCTTGACTACGATGCCTACGCCGAGGCTATCGACGAGAACACGGCCTACGTCCACTGTGAGACCATCGGGAATCCGTCGCTGGTCACACCGGACTTCGAGCGCCTCGCCGAGATCGCCCACGACCACGGCGTCCCCTTCTTCGTCGACAACACCTTCGCAACACCGTATCTCTGCAACCCAATCGAACACGGGGCCGACCTCGTCTGGAACTCCACGACGAAGTGGATTCACGGTCACGGCACCACCGTCGGCGGCGTTCTCGTCGACGGGGGCTCTTTCCCGTGGGAGGAACACGCCGACAAGTACCCCGAAATCGCCGGCGACAACCCAGCCTACCACGGCGTCAACTTCCGCGAGCGATTCGAGGACGCGGCCTTCACCTATGCCGCCATCGCCCGCGGTCTCCGCGATCTGGGCTGCCAGCAGTCCCCCTTCGATGCCTGGCAGACGATGCAGGGTCTGGAGACGCTGCCCGCACGGATGGACCGCCACTGCGACAATGCGATGGGCGTCGCCGAGTTCCTCGCGGACCACCCCGAAGTCTCGTGGGTCACCTACCCTGGCCTCGAAGACCACGAAACGCACGACACCGCCAGCAAGTACCTCGACGGCGGCTACGGCGGCATGATAACCTTTGGCCTCGACGCGGGCTACGACGCCGCCCGAACGACCGTCGAATCGACGGAAATCGCCTCTCTGCTGGCAAACGTCGGCGACGCGAAAACGCTCATCATCCATCCGGCCTCGACTACCCACCAGCAACTCACTGACGAGGAAAAGGCCGCCGCCGGCGTCACCGACGACATGGTCCGTCTCTCCGTCGGTACCGAGTCTGTCGAGGACATCAAAGCTGACCTCGATCAGGCTATCGGCCAGGCAACCAACTAACCAAAGATACTGTATTTTGCGGAGCGTTTCTGGACGAGCGTCCCACTGTTCTGCAATAATTCACCTGTTCATTAGGCTTATTACGGGAGAGGCTAATGTATTCAATGAACCGTCGCCGATAGCGAGCACGCGTCGGTTCACGCTCAACCATACTCTGTCATTGGTCCGACAACGACTGCTCGCATCCGTGGGGAGCGTGCCACTCCCTCGTACAACCTTTCAACCGTCGTATAACGATGAGAATACTTAGTAGCGACTTCTATGTCCGAACACGAAGGCGTCGCTACAGGATTTCTTCGGCTTCCAGCAGGTCGCACAGTTCGTCCATTGTCTCGACCGACGTGTCACACGACGGTGCGACGGCCGGTTTCGGGTCGAAGCCGATAGCCAGATTCGCGACTTCGAGCATCGGCAGGTCATTGGCCCCGTCGCCGACGGCGACAGTCGTGTCCCGGTCTTCTCCAGTAACGGCGGTCACGACCTCCATTGCGTCGTCTTTGGTGCCGGAGATGAGCGGTCCGCGAACTTCGCCGGTCAGCTTTCCGTCTTCCACTGGCAGTCGGTTGGCGACGATGGCGTCGACCTCGACCCCCTCCGTTTCGAGTGCAGCTTCCACGCCGCGCTCGAACCCGCCGGTAAGGATAGCGACGTAGACGCCGGCGTTCCGCAAGGCTTCGATGACTTCCGCCGCGCCGGGGCGCAGGGCGACCTCGTCGAAGGCTGCTTGGGCCTGCTCGTCCGGGAGGTCCTCCAACAACGCACACCGCTGACGGAGGCTTTCGGCGTACTCGATTTCGTTGTTCATCGCGCGCTCGGTGATGTCGGCCATGTCCTCGGCCGTCCCGTTCTGGCTCCCGAGCAGGACTGTCATCTCCGAATCGGAGAGTGTCCCGTCGAAGTCGAAGGCGACTAGCATTACCCGTCCGTTTCGCGTGGAGGGTTTCAAACTATCCGGTTTCCAGCCGACCAACTGGGGTTTATTTTTGTGTATTCCCTGCTACTGTCCCCGTATGGAGCACGTCTCCGTCGACGAAATCGAACCACAGGCGATGGGTGGCGACGTTGACCGGCGTGGGCTTGCGGACCCGCTGGGAACGACGGACGTCGCAATCAACCGGTATGTTCTGGACCCCGGCGAGGCCTTCTCGGGCGGATTACACGCACACCTCGATCAAGAAGAAGTGTTCTACGTCGTTGAGGGCACCGCCACCTTCGAACACCGGACTGACCCCGCCGGTGAAAGTGAGATGGTCACCGTTGGTCCCGACGAAGTCGTCCGGTTCGCGCCCGGAGAGTATCAGCAGGGCCGGAACGAAAGCGACGACCGGGTGGTCGCGTTGGCACTCGGTGCGCCCATGAACTCGACAGAAGGCCGCGTTGCACAGCCCTGCCCTGACTGTGACAGCGATGTCCTCGCGCTGGAACCAGCTGACGAGGGTTTCCTGCTTGTCTGCCCTGACTGTGGCACCGAAGTTGAACCGGACCTCTAGCGGCTCGTAGTCGTAACCGAGCGTTAGAACCAACTGTAACAGTTATTTCCACCCGTCTCAGGGCTTCGGCGGCGGTCCGTCGTAGGCGTCCATGTCCTGATAGAAGTTCAGCATCGCGAACTTGAGCTTCTCGGGCCCGATATCGACCATCTCTCGGCGTTCCCCCGGTGGAAAGGTCCCGCGGACGGCGTAATCGTGCATCTCCATCTCGGCGGCTTCGGTGTATCGCTTGTCGAGCAGAATGCGCGCCCCGAAGTCGTCCGGCGAGCGGACCACGCGCCCGAGGGCCTGCCTTGTCTTGCGAATTGTCGGAATCTCGACGGCGTAGCGCCAGCCCGCGTCGTCCTCGTCGTCGCCGAAGGCGACGTCGTAGGCGTCCTGTACGGCGTCCATCCGGTCGTCGAGGTGCGGGTACGGGACGCCGACAACCACGACGGTTCGGGCATCGTCGCCGTCGTAGCTCACGCCCTCGCCCAGTGTCCCCCACAGCGAGGTGTAGAGGACGCCGTCGTCGCCGTCGGTAAAGGCCTCCCGGAGGTCACGGGCCTGCGTGCCCGGTTCGTCCAGATACCGGGTCGCGCTCACAGCGGTCATGTCGTGGTAGCGTTCGGCCTCGCTGTAGGAGGGACAGAACACGAGCGTGTTCCCGGGCGTGAAGCGAACGATGTCTTCGAGCGTGCGCGCAATGCGTTGCTGGGTCTGTGGGTCGTCCCGTTCGCTGGAAAACAGCGCCGGGCCGTCAACGGCGTAGGTCCGGCGGCGCTCCTCGGGGAACTGCGCGCCGTAGGCCATCGTCACCGGGTCCTCGACGCCAACGACGTTCTCGGTCACGTCGAAGGGCCGAAGCGTGGCGCTCATCAACACGGCGGCATGGAGGTCGGAAAACAGGTCGCGAGTGACCTGCTCGGGGATGCAGGTGTACAGCTCCGCGCGGCCGTACACATCGTCGGTCGACTCGTCCCGGCGAACGCTGACGACGGGGTACTGGCCGGTCTCGTCCGTCTCATCGAGCCAGTCAGAAATGAAGCCGGCGGCCTGCAGGGTCTGACACTCCTTTCTGGTATCGAGGTCCCCTTCTTTGAACGCCTCTTGATAGCGGGCGTCGAGGTCCCGGCCGAGGGCCAGCGCGTGGTCCAGCTCCTCGTGGAAGCCGGGGCCGGTGTACCCCTGCAGGAAGGCGAGTGTCAGGTCGTCTTTCCGGTCGTCGTTGGCGATGGTGATATCGTCCCAGTGTTCGTCGACGGCCTCGCGGCCGCCGAACCCGAAGGAATCTTCGTAGGCCTCGACCAGTGCATCCCGGAACGTCTCGATGACGTTGGCTGCGGCGTCGGTTCGGGCGTCCTCCTCGCTGTCGAGTTCCTCCAGCGCCTGATCGAGCGTGTTCTCGGTAAGCGTCCGCCGGGCGTGGTCGCGAGCGGCCGACTCGACGTTGTGGGCCTCGTCGAAGACGGCGATAATGTCTTCGGGGTCGCGGCCGATCCAGTTGAAGAACTGCTCGCGGATGGTCGGGTCCAGCAGGTGGTGGTAGTTACAGACGACGAGGTCGACGCCGTCCATCCCCTCTTTCAGCAGTTCGTAGCCACACAGCCCCTGCTGGTGGGCGTACTCGTACACATCGTCGGGCGTCCGAACGTCGTCGAACAGCCACGCGTAGAACTCGCTGGTGTCGACGGTGAGGTTCCGGTAGTAGTGGTCGCAGGTCGACCGCTCGGTTTCGATCTCTTCGCGCTCGTCCTGCAGGTCCCGGAGCTCCTCGACGACGGCGTTGCGGGCTTCCATCGCCTCGCTGCTGCCCGCCTGGCCGTCAGAAAGGAGTTCTCCCTCGCGCTGTTCGAGTTCGGCGATGTCGCTCTCGACTTCAACCAGGTCACGGGTCGTGTCCCGCAGCGCCTGACACTCCTCGTAGTCCACGTCAATGTGACACATCGACCCTTTTCCTCGGAAGACGACCGCTCGCAGTCGCTCCTGGTCGGTAATCGCTCTGGCGTCCTCGACGAACTGGCGCATCTGCTGATGGACGTTCGTCGTGATGACGACGGTCTTGCCCGTCTCGCGGGCGTGTTCCAGCGCGGGGACCAGCGAGGCGAGCGTCTTGCCGGTCCCGCAGGCCCCTTCGAACAGCACATCCCGGCCCTCGTCGAGGGCGTCGTATATCGTTCCCATCGCCTCCTGCTGATGGTCGTACGGCTCCTCGAAGGGGAAAAACCGCATGTAGCCGTCGTCCGTCGTTGCCACGTACTCTCGATTGGCCGTTCACCGGCAAAAGGGTTCGGCCCCACAGCTACTTGCCGCGAGCGCCCTTCCTGAAACGTATGTGGCGTGTCACGCTCACTGTCGCCATCGCGCTTCTCGCGGGCTGTTCCGGCCTCTTTTCGGCCGGGTCGACAGCGGACGGCGGCGACCCGGTGACGCCAGCGCCCGTCCCCACTCCCTCGCCGGACGCGACAGTGACAGTCCCGACTAGCAACGGAACCGTCGACGTGGACCGACTACTGGACCGTCACCAACAGGCGCTTTCGACCCGGAGCTTCCACCGCCACGTCGAACAGGCGGGGCCACAGAACACGCTCGATGTCTGGGTAGACCGTGAGCGAGAGGTCCAGCGCGTCAGACGTCGGTTCGGTCCGATATCCAATGACGTGGTTCTCGCCAACCGGACGGTGTACACCAATGTCCGCGACGACCCCGATACGCCGTACGCCACCAGAGACGCGACACCGAACACGTCCCTGCTCGCCTCGCCGGCCGGGACTGACCTGCTCCGACAGCTTCTGTCGGATACTGCGCATCGGCAGGTGGACTCTGTCCGGTGGAACGGACGGCCTGTCGCTGTTCTTGCCATGACGAACACAGCTGAGACACCGACCACCGAGAACGGGTCCGAAATCGGACGGTCGCGGCTGTATGTCGACCGGCAGGGGGTAATCAGGTACGTCGAACACACCGAACGACGACCGGACCGCCCGGATATCGACACGACGATGACGGTCACGACCGATATTGAGCGCGTCCCGATTCCGTGGTGGCTTGCAGAGAGCGACCCTTACAGCTCCGGCTCGATGTAGACTTTCCTGATATCGCCGTTAGTGTCCTGCATCGCGGATTCAAGAGTCGTTATCTCGTCATCGATTGCTTCCGTGTCCAGCGCCGGGTCGAACTGCAGGTCTGCGAAGACGATGACCTCGTTCGGCCCGAAATAGACTGTCCGGAAGCCGATGACTTCGTCCACGTGTTCGTTCTGCATAACGACATCACGGAGGCGCTCTTCCTCGTCCGTGGGGAGGCTTTCCCCCAACAGGAGGCGCTTGTTCTCCCAGGCCAGCGCCAGAGCGAATCCCATCAGCATAATCCCGATGAGCAGCGCGGAGACCCGGTCGAAGAACGGATTGCCGGTCTGCTGTTCGAGGAACAGGCCGACCAGTGCGATGACGATCCCCGCGAGCGCGATGGTGTCCTCAGTCAGCGCGGTCAGCGTTGTCACGTCGCTGGTCTTGCGGAAGGCCTCGCGGTACCCCGACCAGTTGTTCCGGTCGATCTGTCGTTTCATCTCGGCGCGGGCCTTAATCAGCGCGTACGTTTCGAACACGAACGCACCGATGAGGACAGTATAGTTGACCCACAGCGGGTCCAGCCACGCCGGGGGCTGGAAGGAAAAAAACAGGAACTCGACCGCCTCGCCGGCGTGTCCGCCGCCACCATGGCCGCCGGCAGTCAGTTGGTTATAGCCGTGTTTCGCGCTCTCCCACCCAGCGATGCCGAACAGGAACACGGAGACGAGAAAGCTGTAGAAGAACTGTGCCTTGCCGTAGCCAAAGGGATGGCGACGGTCGCGCTCCCGTTCGCTGAATCGGATTCCGATGAGCAAGAATACCTGATTCCCGGTGTCCGAGATGCTGTGGTACGTTTCTGACAACATCGCGGCACTCCCCGTCAAAAGAAAGCCGAAGAACTTCAGAATCGCAATCGCGCCGTTGGCTATCAGTGCAGCGATGACGACTGACTTGCTCCCTGCCATTATTTTTCCGTCACATTCATGACGCAAAATGCTTCTGGATTTATACCTGGCTCCACTACCGGCAGTATGCTCACTGCTATCTCAGACACGCACGGAACAGACAACCATCGGCTGACAGGTCGGACGCTTGACGCCGTCCGCGAAGCCGACCACGTTCTCCACGCGGGCGATTTCATGACCGAGCAGGTGCTTGATGCCATCGACGCCGAATCCGACGAACTCACCGGCGTTGTCGGAAACAACGACAGACCGGCAGTCAGGGCCCGTCTTTCCGACGTTGCGACCGTCTCTTGGGAAGGACTGACGATCGTTGTTGTGCACGGGCACGAACACACCGAAACCGCCCTCGGAATGTTGGCTCGGCAGGAAAACGCCGATATCGTCGTCGTCGGTCACTCACACAAGCCTGTCCTGACCGACTTCGGCGGCTGGACGCTCGTCAATCCGGGCAGCTACGCCGACCCGCGGCGATACCAGCCGGCCCACGCGGAACTGGATGTGATGGCCGGTGACGTACGCGTCCGCCTTCGCTCCCCGGACGGGACGCCGATTTCGACGACCATCGTCGAGCGGTAAGCGTATTGCAGGGACGCTTCTGGTCGGGGTCGACTTCATATAACGGAGCAAAACGGTCGCAAGCGGCTATTGTCGCATGTACCACAGCGCCGCCATGCCGGCAATGACGAACGCGCCGCCGGCGAAGAACGCCACCCCCGGCGGAATCGCAGCGGCGGCGGCCTCGGCACCGCCCTGTGCGGCGGTATCGAGTGCGCCCGCGGTGGCCTCGAAGCCCCCGTCGGTCACGGCCGTGTTCCCGGGGTAAAAACTCGGGTCTCGGGTCCCAGTGTCCGCACTGCCGGACGACACCGTCGGGCCGCCGAGCAGCGATCCAACCCCACTCCCGAACACCTGCTGGACCAGCAGGCTGGCGAAGCCGATGATTGCGAGGCCGCCGATAATGTTCGCCAGCGCCGCCCGAAGCCCCGATGTCTCCTGCTCATCACCGGCACAGATGACGAGTGGCTGGTTGGCCGGCGCGAACACGTCCATTTCGCGCCCCTTCTCGGAGTACGCCGTATCGACAACCTCGACCGCACCGGCGTTTTTGAGCTTCTTCAGATGGTACTGTGCGTTTTGCAGCGACGTATCGACCCGGTCAGCCAGCTCCGACGGCGGTGCTGGCTCCTTGTTTAGCTCTGACAGTAAGTTGCGCGCGGTCTCTGCCGAGAGTGCCGACAGCACGTCGTCCGCATCATCACTGTCGACACCGATAACTCGGGGTTCGGCGTCCGGGGTCGCCGGGTCCCGAGAGGGCAGCAACGACATGATCATCTGTATGTTCTATGGGATTATGAGTCTTTGCCAAAGCACAGTGGTCGTTGTAGCTATCGGTCAAACCCGTATTTTACCCTCCAATATCGACGGGTAGACGCCCGAAGGCGGGACTCCCGAAAGGACTTTGATGTCGGCTCGACAACCGCCGGTATGGCTGACCTGCTCACTTACGCACTCCTCGCTGCTGTGCTCCTGTTTTTCTTCTTCATGTATCTGATGCTCCGCCGGACCTTTCAGGGATTCAAAGAAGGGTTCCAGCAGAGCAAGAAGAAGTAGCCGGGAGGGTAACGGTTAGGGGCCGTCGGTGGTGCCTATCTGTATGGACCCACGTATTCGCGAACACGCGGAAGTCATCGTCGACCACTCTATCGATCTGAGCGAAGGCGACAACCTCGTTATCGACGCCCACCCGCAGGCTGCGGATCTTGTTACTGCGCTCCACGAGTTTGCCGCCGACCGCGGCGCGAACCCGCTCGTCGTACAGGACCGCCTCGGCGAGCGGTTCCGCCGCGCGTACCTCCGAAACCGGGACGAGTTCGAGACGCCGAGCCACATCGAGGCGCTATACGAGGAGATGGACGCGTATATCGCGATCAAGGGTAGCGACAACGTCACCGAGACCAGCGACGTCGACCCCGAAACAACAGCCGCCTATCAGCAGTCCCAGCAGCCGCTCCTGAACGAACGCCTCTCGAAGACCTGGTGTCTCACACAGTACCCCGCGCCCGCCAACGCCCAGCTCGCACAGACCTCTACGGAGGGGTACGAGAACTTCGTCTGGGACGCCGTCCTCAAAGACTGGGACGCTGTCCGCGAGCATCAGGCACAGATGGTCGAGATACTCGATCCTGCCGATGAGGTCCGCATCGTTTCCGGGGAGACAACGGACGTGACGATGTCTGTCACCGGTAACGAGACGCTCAATGACTACGGCGAGAAGAACCTTCCCGGTGGCGAGGTGTTCACTGCGCCAGTCCCTGACAGCGTTGAGGGCGAGGTGTTGTTCGACAAGCCGCTGTACCATCAGGGCCGGGAAGTGACTGATGTCTTCCTCCGGTTCGAGGACGGTGAAGTCGTTGAGCACAGCGCCGGCAAGAACGAGGACCTTCTGACAGAGGTGCTGTCAACTGACGACGGTGCGAGCCGACTCGGCGAACTGGGTATCGGGATGAACCGGGATATCGACCAGTTCTCCTACAATATGCTGTTCGATGAAAAGATGGGCGATACCGTTCATATGGCAGTAGGGCGAGCCTACGACGAGACAGTTGGCGAGGACAACGAACAGAACGAGTCGGCCGTCCACGTGGACATGATTGTCGACATGAGCGAGGACTCGTTCATCGAAGTTGACGGCGAAGTCGTCCAGCGAAACGGGACGTTCATCTTCGAGGACGGGTTTGAGGACTAAGTACCGACCGCGAACAAAGTGAGCGGTCGGCCTTTTCATCGACGTTTTTCAAGGAGCGGTCGCCAGCGGCGACCCGACGCCGACAAAGGTCGGTGCAGGTCGTCCAGCGAAACGGGACGTTCATCTTCGAAGACGGGTTCGAAGCGTAACGCCGGATTCCGCATACGTAACTGGCTCGGTTTCTGTCCTCACAACTCGGACAGGAAGCTTATGATGCCGGCCAAGGTAGGTTCAGATATGAGTGAACAGCGGTCCTTGCTCGTTCGGGCGGTGTGGTTCCTGCTCGTCGGCTGGTGGGTGACTGGCATCTGGCTCTCGGTCGCCTGGTTCCTGAACGTCACAATCATCGGCCTCCCGTTCGGCATCAAGATGATAAACAAGGTGCCGCTGGTGCTGACGCTCAAGCGACGCGACCGACTCGTCACGGAGAGTGACGACGGCTCACAGCACTCTCTGCTCATCCGCGCAGTCTGGTTCGTTTTCGTCGGCTGGTGGGCCAGTGGGGTCTGGACTGGTGTCGCGTACGCGCTCTCGCTGACAATCGTCGGCCTGCCGCTGGCGATCTGGATGTACAACAGGCTCCCGTTCGTCGTTTCGCTGTATCAGTACTGACCGTCAGTCCAGATACGGCTTCTCGATGTCTGTTTCGACGGTGATGAGAGCGTTTATGCGCGTGGTGATGCCGTCAAACAGGGTGATAAGTGGGGAGAGCACGCGCTCGACGACCCGGACCGGCGGTGCGACGGTCAGGGCCCACTCCTGTGCGTTGCCGAGGCCGAACGCCTTTGGCACGATCTCGCCGAAAATCAGGATGAGAAAGCTGGTGACGACTGTGGTTGCGACGACCGCCGGCCCCGGTGAGAGATAGCTCGCCACGAGGACGGTGATGATGCTCGAAATTGCGATGTTGACGATGTTGTTGCCGACCAGCAACGTCACTAGCAGGCGATGTGGATTGTCGTACAGTTCCTGTAGCACCTGCGCCCGCCGCTCCCCCGTTGCCGCCTGTTGTGCTATCCAGTCTTTCTGTAGCGAGAACACTGCTATCTCCGAACTGGAAAAGAACGCACTCAATCCGAGAAGCAAGACCACCGCAAGCCCGCCACTGATTGCCACGATAGGACCACTCATATCCCGTCTTCAGCCAGCCGAGGCAAGAAGGCGTCGACGCTGCCTGAGGGCCCGTGAGCCGACGGATGCGGCGAAGGATACTCTACGTTCCAGCCCATTGTTATCGTATGCCACTCGGCCAGGTGGAACTGGCACTGCGCGTCATCGCTGGCCTGTTCGTCATTGTCGCACCGACGCTGTTGTTTCTGGGGCTGTGGCGCGGCCTCGAAGCGATGCGTGACGACGAACTCATTCAGCAGGCCCACCAGCGCGCCGAGATGCGGGACCAGCCGTCCGCTGGTCCTGACTGGTCGACCGATACGCTCCTTGCTGATGAGTCGTCACCGCTGTCTGAAACAAAGATGTCGGTCGTGACCTGTAGCACCTGTGGCACGCCGAACGTACAAGACGCCAGCTACTGTCAGTCGTGTCTCACAGAACTAGATGAGTCAGTCTAACGAGTCGTCTCCGTCGATCTGAATCGCTATTGTCGGCTCGGACCGCACGACGCTGCAGTCGCTGCCTCGCTCGATGGCGAACGTTACCTGTCCAGTGCGGTTCGTGTCCAGTCTGAACTCGCCCGTAATTGCGTAGGACTTCGTGGTTGACCCGGCGAGCGTATCTTCGTCCCAGTCTCTATCCACATCCACCCACACGTCCTCCCGGGGGTTCTCGGCAGGTCCGACGAGACAGCTTGAGACGCTCGGGGGGTTGAGTGCCCGCAGGAATGGTGACGGGTTCGAAGCGGTAACCGTTCCGATCTGCCTGCTGACGGGTGGGTACCCGCCACCTCCCTGCCTTGTTTCCGGGACCGACACGGTGACAGACTCGTTTGTCTGCACATCGTAGGTCACCCCGCCGCTGAGCGCGTCGGCTCCCACGAGGACGGCGCTCACGATGAGGAGGCCGCCGAGGGCGGCTGCCGCCGTTCGCCGCGACGGTGTCGGAATCCCTGCCCGGAGCGCGTAGCCGAGCCCGACGAACAGCCCCGCGGACGCGGCGAGCAACAGGAACGTCCCCGTCTCGCCCGGCGAATACCGAACGACGACGTAGCCGACGAACACGACGTAGGTCACGCCACTGAGAGCGAAGGCGACGACATCTAGCACGTCCCGCTCGAGGGCCACACCCGCAACGAACAGCGCAATAAACCCCAGCAACAGCAGCGCCGCTTTCACCGTTATCGAGAGATTGAACACGACATCGCGGACGAAATACAGGAGCGCTGCCGCGGCGAACAGGACGCCAAGTGCATACAGGAGCTTGCCGCTGTCGATAGCAAAGCGCATGGAGGGTCACCGGCGTTTCTCTTAGCTGACAAATAAAGCCACGGCTGGACAGTGCAGGCCTGGGACTTGCGGTAATCGAGAAGCCAAACAGAACCGGGTCGCTAGTCGTCGGCTGTCGCTCGTCCGGCGTCAGCACCGTTCGACAGCGGTGTCCGCTCGACGACCGTTCCGTCGTAGGTCGGATACTGCTCGACGATTTCGCCCTTCTCGACGTCGCCTTCCTCGACCATCTCCTCCAGCAGCCACCAGGCGAGTTCGACGTGCTCGGATTTGACGATGTAGTACTCCTCGGGGACACCGAGGGTTTCAAGCCGAGCCTCGGAGGTCCACGCCTTCCCGTAGACGAGCGTCCCGTCGTCGGTCACGTCATCGAACGGACGGCGGATGTTGCGGGCCATCCGCTTGAGCCGCGAGCGGTGCTGGGCGGCGTCCTTGAACACGCTCGTACAGAAGTACACCTTCTCGTGGTCGCCCATCTTTTCCAGAATATCGTGGGACCCCTCGACGGCGCTCATGTGGTCCTCTTTCAGTTCGAAGCCCTCCTCCTGCATCCGGCGGTAGTTCCCGTCGGACATCTCGAACTCGTTGATGTTACAGAAGTCGGCCGCGCCCTCGTCGAGGAATTCGAGGAACTCCTCCTCGGCGCGAATGCCGGGGATTTCGAAGGCCGGCGTCAGTCCTTCTTCGCGGGCGATATAGAGGATATCCTCCCACTCGGTGCCGTGGAGGTCGCCCCACTGCTCCAGTGGCGGGTGGAAGCGAATCTCGTCGAGACCAGCTTCCGAGAGGCGGCGCATATTCTCGCGGCCGCCGGGGATACCGGTGTAGAGGTGCGTGTGGTGATCCTCGCCGAACTCGTCTTTCAGCAGTTCCAGATAGTGACAGGTCCGGTCGAGCACTTCCTGGGGTTCGCCACCCGTGATTGAGGTGCCCAGCGCGCTCATGCGCTTGGCTTCCTCGATAACGTCCGCGTCGTCCTCGATGGGGCGCTCGTTGGCGTACATCTGGGTGACGTTCTTGCGGTTTTCCCCGAGGGGACAGTAGAAGCAGTCTCGCTGGTCGCAGTAGCCGTAGACGAACAGCACCATTTTGCCGCCTTTGGCGCACTGTTCGCAGCCCTCGGAAATCATTACCTGTAAACACCGCTCCCAGCGGGAAAAAGCGTGCGCATCGGCTCGTGAGTGAGATGTGACAACATGGGTGGGCCACGCCAGATAGGGACCGCTTTGAACTGGCTGGGGCCCGTTCTGTGTGTATGGATGACGAGGATGCTGACCCCGTGGGCGGGCCACTGCCGGAAGCGGAGTCGTTCGACGATAGAGTGCTGGGGGTCAGCGAGTCGCTCATCCGGTACGTCGAGGTCATCGCGGCGCTAGTGCTGGTTCTCCTCTTTGCTATCGGCGTCTTCGACCTGACGCTCCAGATATTCCAGAGCGCGCTTCGTGGCGATATCACCGACCCGCTAGTCGTCGTCGGTTTCATCGACACGGCGCTCCTCCTGTTCATTATCGTCGAGGTGTACCAGACCGTCGTCGCGTACACGCAGGAAAGCGAAACGCGCCGCATCGTCCGTCTGGTTATCTACACGGGCGTCATCGCGATGGTCCGGAAAGCTATCATTTTCCGCACCGGCGAGTACAGCTCCGAACAGGCCGCGCTCACCGCCGCCGCAGCCTACACGCTCATCATCCTCGGGCTCGCGGCGCTGCTGCTCGTCGAGCGTCGGACCCGGGACAGGCTCCCGGAATCAGGGTGAGCGGTCCCGAAAGAAGTTAAACACAGGCGGCGTAGCGCCGATAGATGCTGCTGGTGCTGTGTATCGACCTCGACGACGACCTTGGCCGCAAGACCGGCATCGACACGCCAGTCATCGGGCGCGATGCCGTCGTAGACGCAGCCGTGGCGCTGGCCTCGAACGACCCGGAAGACTCCGATGTGAACGTCCTGTTCGAGGGCGTCCACATCTATGACGACATCACCGACGAGCCGGTCGAAGTCGCAGCCGTCACCGGCGTCGACGGAAGCGATGTCGCCGCTAACCGGGCAGTCGGCGAGGAGGTCGATACCGTTCTCGCGTCACTGGCGGCCAGCGAGGATGTGCGGGCGCTGCTGGTCACCGACGGCGCACAGGACGAGTCGGTGGTCCCCGTTATCCGCTCGCGGGTCCAAATCGACGGCGTTCGTCGCGTCGTCGTCCGACAGGCCCAGAACCTCGAATCGATGTACTACACCATCAAGCAGGTGCTCGACGACCCGGAGACCCGCGGGACGATACTGGTTCCGCTGGGCATCCTCCTGCTGATTTACCCGCTGACAATCGCCGTCGAAGCGCTGGGGTACCCTGGCTCCGCGCTGGGTGTTATTTCCGGCTTGCTTGGGCTCTACATCCTCGCACGGGGCCTCGGCGCTGAGAAGATACTGGACGAAGCCGTTGAGCGAACGACCGCCGGACTGTACGCCGGTCGCGTCACGATCATCACCTATGTCGTCGCGGCTGCACTGCTCGCTATCGGCGGCGTCAGCGGCGTTCAGGAACTCGAACGCCAGACGGACCCCGACGCCCTCGAAGTCATCGCGTCGCTGGTCTCCGGCGCGATTCAGTGGTTCGCCGCCGCCGGCATCACTTCCAGCCTCGGCCGCGTGACTGACGAGTACCTCGACGGGAGCTTCCGCTGGCGGTATCTCAACGCTCCCTTCTACGTCCTCTCGATCGCCCTCGTGTTACACGCTGTCAGCGCCTTTTTCCTCGGGGTGCAGGACCTGGAATACCTCGCCATAATGCTCACTGGTGGGACGCTGCTCGGGCTGGTCAGTACCTTAGGCTTCGCTGTCGCGGAGGCCCGCTTCGACCGCGCCGAACAGCACAATCAAGGCCCCGGCGGTCCCTCATCCGAGTAATGTACGTCTCCCGTGCCGTCGAGAGTCTGCGCGCGGACCCACTCGACGGCGAGCCCGTCGATCTGGTTCTCGAAACGGCTGACGATGCTGACCCTGAGCGCGTCGCCGCCGCTGCGGAGGCCGCCGGCGCGACCGTCGAGCGCCACCTCCAGTTCGACGACCTGCTGGTCTCAACGACACAGGACGAAATCGACGCCCTCTGTGACTTGGATGAACTGACCGCGATTCAGACTGGCAACGTGAACGCTATCACGACGGCCGACGACGTCGAAGAAGACCTCGATCCCGATCACTGACCGGCGACCGTGTTCCGCATTTCTTTTGTCACCGCCGGAAATACACGATATCGAGGGCACGTAGCTCAGTCCGGATAGAGCGTCGGACTTCTATCTCCGCTGGCGCTGCCATCGGGGGAAGACATCCGACGGTCGTGGGTTCGAATCCCACCGTGCCCGTTATCTGTAACTGAAAATAAGAAGTGCCGACACCACCTGCTGTCCGCTCTAGCAGAGCCAATTCCCTCCGAGACGAACTCTGCGACCCGCCCTTTGCAGTATTACAGTGAAGGGAACACGACTACCAGTACCGCGTCAGTTTGCATGACTTGTCAGAGGCATGGCAACCCGACTTGGGGGATGGCACTGGTTTCGTCCCCTCCACACGCACGGATTCCCCGGCAACACGTATGTAACAGTGACATTTTCACACCCAGCTACTGTTTTGAACATCTGGGTAAACTCCCTGCACTGTCATGGTCCCCATTTGCTGGGACAGGACGACAGCAACACTGTGTTTCGCTGCATAATCAGCTTCAGCCTCCGACTCCAACACTATGTGGGCCCGTGTCTGACCCACGGCGGCCGGCTACGCCTCAACGATATCGTCTTTCATTGCGGCGACCTCGGTGAGAATCGCTTCGACGTCGTCGTCGGGGACGCCGTTCGCCCGGAGCGCGGCTTCGAGGTGGGTCGCAACGCTGGCAAACGCGTCTTCGGTGATCCCCATGCCCTCGTGGGCGGTTTGCATATCGTCGCCGTCGTAGTCGACCGGGCCGCCGGCAACGGTGCTGATGAACTGAGTCTGGTGGCTGCGGAGCTGGTCCATGTCGGTTTCCTCGAAGTACGGTTCGAGCAGCGGGTCGTCGAGTACGCGGTCGTAGAAATCCGAGACCACCGCGTCGACCGCGTCGCGACCGCCGATCCGCTCGAAAATAGACTGTGATGCCATTGTCGAGTGACAGGTACGCAGTCGGCATGATTGTTGTGGAAAAACAGATTCGGCATCGACCGTCGCGCTGCTGCTCGGACGTGATGCCTGCGGCGGCACTCTTAAAACGGGCGATTATGGACGCGCTACAGTCGTTGACGACGAACCAGCAACAGAGACAGCAGGCCGAGCGTCCCAAGCACGGTCCACTCCCCGTGGCGGTCCGTGACGGGCCGCGTGGTATCGACGACGCGTCTGGGACCGTCGCCGGCGGTGGTCGCTGTGGTCGCACTGCTATCGCCCGACGGCGCGAAATTCGTCCGCCGGCCGGTCGTATCTGCTGCGCCGCTTCGCCGCAGGTCGCGGTCAGTGAGCACCTCGACCGGGACCGACGGCGCGGTGCCAGTGACAGCCTGTCGAACAAACGCATTGAGTTCATCTCCGGCGACAGCCGACACCGTCTCGGCGAACAGCGCGAGAGTGATGCGGTCGTCGTGTCGGGTCAGCCTGTCGAGGACCGCTTCGAACGTCCGGGTGCCATCGGTCGCTTGCCGGAGATGGGCGTCAATGGCTGCGACGACACGTGTTCCCTTGTGGTACTGTGCGCCCGGTCCCGCCCATGTGTCGGGCTGTGTCAGATCGGCGGTTTCGTGGCGCTCGGTCGTCACCCGCTCATGGAACTGGTCTGCATCGATGCCGCCCGTGCTGTACGTGAGGGCCGCGGTGTGGTAGTCCGCGCTTCCCTCGCTGAGCCAGTCCATCGCCGGTGTCGTCTCGAGGGTCTGTCGCGTGTGGCGGTATTCGTGGACCCAGACGTTGACCGGGGACCGGACGGGTTCGCCGGCGTTGACGATGACATCCGACGCGCCGTTCGACGGGGTGTATCCGCCCGGTGCGAGTTCGTTCGGCGCGACAAACACGCGGATGTGGTCGTGGTCCGTTCCGGCGGTCGAGACACGCTTTGCATGGCTGATGGCGTCCAGAACGGCGGTTCGGTTGGGTCGTAGCTCCGAAGCCGACGGGATAATGAGCGTGATTCGGTCGCCATCGACCGTTCTCGTTTCTGTCTCGTGGGGGCCGATGTAGGCGGCCGTACGCCCGGCGACACCGCTTTGTCTAGGTGCGAGTGCGAGCGACTCGTTCCACGTGGGCCGCGGCCCGACGTGCCAACGCCAGCGGGCACGCAGTGACACCTCCTGTCTGGCAAGCAGCGTCCAGTTGTGGGTGTCAGCGGTCCGCTGGCCGAACGTTGTCGAGAGTCCGACCGGCACGGTGTAGGTCAGTCGTGCTCTCTCAGTATCACTGCTGACACGCCAGCGGTCGCCATCGGACTGGAGTCCGTCGGCTTGGAGGACTGTCGCCTCCCCCGGCGTCCGTACCGACAGTCCGGTGACGTGCCGTGGTCGCTCAATCGTCGCGGTTACCCGCACCCGGCCGGTCTTGTTCGGCTCTCTGTCGAGTGTGTACTGAACGGTAATCGACCTGTCGTGGTCGGCACTGCCCTGCGCTGGTGGCCCGGATTCGATACCGAGGGCGACCGGAGACGTGCAAACCAGAAGGAGACAGACCAGTCCTGCAAACAGCTGCGTTCTCATAGCTCTGGGTGTTGCCGAGTGCTACGCGACAACCAGCGAGTGGCGGTAAAGTGTGTGCCGGTGAAAATCTCAAACGTAATAACAGGCTGTGCGCCTCGGACACGGGGTCGCAAGCGTTTTGCCAGCGGCCACGTTATCCCCTGATATGGCCGATTGTCCGCTCGCAGACGACTGTCCCGAATTCACCGAACGAATTCAGGGGATGGGCTGTACCCACTACGGCGACCGTGGCGGCGCCGAGTGGTGCAATCACTACAACCAGCCGATCTCGGAGCTCAAGAGCCAGCCGGTCAAGATGGGCGAGGAAGTCACTGTCGACGTTGAGGACATCCATGAGAGCGGTGCCGGTGTCGGCCGGACCGAGGACGGCTTCATCATCATGGTTGACGGCGTCCTGCCCCCGGCTCGCTCGCTGGTCAAGGTGACGAACGTTCACTCGAACCACGCCCGGGCTGAGGAAGTCGAGCGACTGGAGATGGACGAGGACCCCTCCGAGTCTGAAGCCGAAGAAAACGACGCCGACGCTGACGAGACGGACGACAATGCTGATGATGACGGCCGGCGTCTCGGGAGTCGGGACAACTTCTGGGGCAGCTAGGACACACCGGTTGGACAGTTTGCGAGCGGGACTTCTTTGAGCCAGTCGGTCCTTCCTGTGGATATGGACCTCGAACTCGATGGCAACGCAGCGCTGTGTACCGCCGCAACGAGCGGACTCGGACTTGCGAGCGCCGAAGCCCTCGCTGCGGACGGTGCCAACGTAGCGGTCTGTGGCCGGACGCCGGAACACGTCGACGAGGCACGGAACCGGCTCGAAGCGGTCGGCGACGGCGACGTACTGGCCGTCGAGGCCGATATTACTGACCCCGACCAGATCGAGGCACTCGTCGAGGAAACTGTCGACAGCTTCGGCGGCCTCGACCACGTCGTCACCAGCGCTGGCGGTCCGGCCCCCGGACCGTTCATGGAGACGACCGAGCGAGAGTGGTACAGCGCCTACGACCTGCTCGTGATGAGTGTCGTCTGGACCACCCGGGCCGCCTACCCACACCTCAGGGACTCCGATGCCGGCACCATCGTCAATATCACCTCCCGTTCTGTCCGGGAAGCCATTGACGACCTGGTGCTCTCGAACGCTGTCCGCCGCGCTGTTATCGGCCTGATGAAGACACAGGCTAACGAGTTTGCGCCGGAAGTCCGCGTCAACGCCGTCCTCCCCGGCGCACACGAGACACCACGTATCGAGGAACTCGTCGAAGCAGCCGTCGAGCGTGGCGAGTACGACTCCTACGAAGAGGGCATCAAATCTTGGGCCGATGCCCCGCTGCAGCGTGTCGGCCGACCGGAAGAGCTTGGGGATGTCGTCGCCTTCCTCTCCTCGCCCCGGTCCTCATACGTCACTGGAACGGCCCTGCCCGTCGACGGCGGGGCGATGCAGAGCTAACAGTTCCGGCCGCCGGGCCGCTCAGAACCGCCCGTCGTCGCGCAGTTCCCCGACCACCTCTCGGACCCGCTGGGCCTCCTCTTTCGGGACCACGAGCGTCCGGTCGTCGAATGACGCCACGACGAGGTCTTCGACGCCGACGGCGCTGATATGGCCGTCGCTCGCCAGCACGTTCCCGTCGGCGTCTATACTAACTGCCTCACCCAGCACCGCGTTTCCGTCTTGGCCGTCGAGGACGCGCTCGAAGGCATCCCACGACCCCAGGTCGTCCCAGTCAAGCGCCGCCGGAACGACAAAGGCGTTTTCCGCGTCTTCGAGCACAGCGTAATCGATGCTCACCGGGTCAACAGCGGCAAAGGCGTCGTCGTGGTCCCCGTCGTCGAGTCGCTCGACCATGGGTGCAAGCGGTGACGACGACGCGGCGGACAGGAGAGCCGTCGGCGTCCACGCGAACAGGCCAGCGTTCCAGTAGAATCCCTCCCGGACGTACTCCGTCGCGGTCTCCCGGTCGGGTTTCTCGTGGAACGTTTCGACCGGCGCGAAGCCGTTCTCGGACGGTCCGGGCTTGATGTAGCCGTAACCGGTCGCCGGCCGGTCCGGTTCGATACCGACGGTGACGAGCCCCTCGGTTTCCACTGCGACCCGCGCGGCCGTCCGTGCGACCGTCTCGAACGGCCCCGAAATCCGGTGGTCGCTCGGCAGACACAGCAGAACACAGTCGCCGACCTGCTCGCGGATGCGGTGGGCCGCATACGCCAGTGCCGGCCCGGTGTCTTTCGGTTCCGGTTCGGTCAACACTGCTGCATTCGGGACGTGCTCCCGGACCCCGTCGGCGAACGAGTCCCGAGTCAGCACGTAGGTCTCGTCGGCGAACCCGACCCGACTGACAGTCTCGGCGAGTAGCGATTCGTCTTCCCCGAAGGAGAGAAACTGTTTGGGGCGGTCGCTCCGACTCGCCGGATACAGGCGCGTGCCGGTACCGCCGGCCAGAACGAGCGCGACGATTGGTCGCTCCATACTCGGGCTTTGCCCAGCCAGTGCTAAAGTGTTATACTGGCGACCGAGGCGGAGACCACCCGAACCCACTGCCGTCAGCGAGTTACCACGTTTCTATTGTCCCGTCCCTGATGTCTTCGACACAGCCCTGACAGTCCGGACTCTCTGCGTCGTAGCACACTGGCCGCCGTTGCTCGTCCATCGACACCGCGCGGTACTCGGCGTGGCGGCGACAGACGATTCGGGCCCGTCCTTCCTCATCTCTGGGCAGGCCGGCTTCTGCCGACCGCTTGCCGTTCTTGTAGGCCTTCTTCGCATCGGAGAGTTGCTGCTCGGCCGACCGCAAGGTATCTCGGATGAACCGTGCGAGTCGGTCGTCGTCGGCCATACTGACCGTTGTGTCCGGCCACAAATCAATCTTCTCGCGTGGCTCGCACGACGTGACTCCGGGGGTCCGATATCCACATTCACTTTCACTCCGCTGGGCGAGTATTTATAACCAAAGGCGACCAACCGTCGATTGTCTCCCAACGAAAACCAGGCGGAGACAGTGAAAGCCAATGACTGAGTCAGATTTGCGTACCCACGCGACAGAGATACACGAGCAGTTTTCCGACCAGCTAGAGATCGACGTCGACGACGTTGTCGAACGTCTCGATACGCTGGTGAACGATTATCAGGTCCCCATCAGTGAGGCCCGCCGGAGCGTCGTCAACACGTACCTTGACGAGGCTGGTATGGACCGCGACCAGCTAGGTGGCGGCGATGGCGGCGGCAACGAGCAGGTGAACGTCGCTGATGTCGACGCCCCCGAGGAGTGGGTCGATGTCCGCGCGACGGTCGTCGAACTCTGGGAGCCACGCGCCGACGCCGTTGCGCAGGTCGGCCTGCTGGGCGATGAAACGGGCACGATCAAGTTCACGAAGTGGTCGAAGTCCGACCTTCCGTCGCTCGAAGAAGGCAAGTCCTACGCCCTGCGCAACGTCGTTACCGACGAGTACCAGGGTCGCTTTTCGGTGAAGCTCAACCGGACGACCACTATCGAGGAACTTGACGAGGCAATTGAGGTCGGCGACGACAGCGTCGAGGCCGACGGCGCACTGGTTGACATCCAGTCGGGCTCCGGGCTCATCAAGCGCTGTCCGGAGGACGACTGCACGCGCGTCCTCCAGAACGGCCGCTGTAGCGAACACGGCGAGGTTGAAGGCGAGTTCGACCTCCGAATCAAGGGCGTCCTTGACGACGGCGAGGAGGTCACCGAGGTCATCTTCGACGAGGACGCGACCGAGGAACTGACCGGCATCACACTCGAAGAGGCGAAGGAGATGGCGATGGACGCGCTCGACACCACCGTTGTCGCCGACGAGATGCGACAGAAAATCCTCGGCCGGTATTACCGCGTCCGCGGTCCGACGTTTGGCCGCTACTTGCTCGCCGACGAGCAGGAGCGACTGACCGGGGCCGTGGATGCAGACGAGATTCTCATCAAAGCGAGGTCGATCTAAATGGCGAGTACACCCACCCGCGAGGTCGCACGGCGCGTCTTCGCACGCGAGTTCAACGACGCAAGCTACACGTTCAAGGAATCCGACGACGACCGCGCGCCGGTGTACGTCCTCTTGCCGACCGGCCAGCGCGCCAACCGCGTGTTCCTGGTCGGCACCCTCACCGAGACCGAGGATGTCGGCGAGGACAGCGAGTACTGGCAGGGACGAGTCGTCGACCCCAACGGCGACACGTTCTTCATGTACGCCGGGCAGTACCAGCCCGACGCGGCGTCGATGCTGCGCGAACTGGAACCGCCGGCCTACGTCGCTGTCGTCGGCAAGCCACGCACCTACGAGACCGACGAGGGCGAAGTGAACGTCTCGATTCGCCCCGAGTCCATCTCGAAGGTCGACGAAGCGACGCGGGACCGCTGGGTCGTCGAAACGGCCGAGCGAACGCTTGACCGGGTCAAGCGGTACAAGGAAGCCGACATGGAGGACCCGGCCACTGACGAGTATATCTCGATGGCTGACGAGGAATACGACCAACTGTCAATCGAGAACTATCGGCAGTCGGTCGTCGGCGCGCTGGAGAGTCTGCAGGACGAGCAGGCCGAAGCCAGCGCGGACTGACCGCGGCGCAGTCGTCTATTTTTGCTGCTGGTGAGTGGTCCGCTGCTACGGCTCCAGTAGCTCGATTCGGTTCCCCTCTGGGTCGACGACGAACATGATAGTCGTCCCGCTTTCGGTCGTTTGCGGGCCGCTGAGCGTCTCAACGTCGTCGGGCAAGCGGTCGGCGACGGCGTCGAGGTCGTCGACTTCCAGACCGGGATGGGTCGCCCCCGGGCGATTGAGGTCGGGGTCGGGCATTTCCTCGCCCTCGGGTTCGTAGGTCGCCAGTTCCAGACGCACGTTGCCGGCGTCGAGGTGGACCAGTTCGGCGCTGGCTCCCTCAATGTCGACAGCGGCTCCAAACGCCTTGTCACCGACGGAAAAGCGAGTCACTACGTCAAGCCCCAGCACGTCCCGGTAGAACTCGACCGCGCGGTCCAGATTGCTGACGATGATACCGAAGTGGTGGCCAGTTGCGTCGATGTCTGTCGCCATCTCTGCCGATACCGAGGTCGGCCGGCGGTTAAATCACAGCGGTTCGACTGTCGTCAGAGACGGCCACCAAGGGACCGGTCCGGTAGCGTCTGACAAACGATTAAATACGTTGCTGCTAAAACAGTACATAACTATGGGCAACAAAAACAAGACTATCTCCTTTCGCGTCAGCGAGGACAAATTCGAAACCCTCCGCGAAATCGCCGAGGAGCGCGATATCTCGCTGTCCGCAGTTTTTCGTGACTACGTCGACACGCTTGTTTCCCACGACGGTCAGGTGAAGGTCGCGCCGGAACACGAGTTCGAGGACGACGCAACCGAGACTAGTACCGAGAGCTTCCCGCCGAAAGTCGAAGTTCCGAAGAGCTTCGTCCGCGAGCACGAGCGACTCGAACTCGAAGCCGAACACCTCCGCGAACAACTGGAAGAACACAAGCGTTACGTCACCAAACTCCGCCAGCAACTCGACGAGATGGACCAAGACGAGGTCATTCACCTCGAAGACCTCGACCAGGGCGAAGAGGAGGACGCCTCCTATCGCATCGGCAGCTTCGACGACCTAGAGTAACCGCTGGCGCTTCTGTTGTACGTCTTCGGCCACGTCGTCGCGCCCATCGACGTCGGCCAGAGTTTCCACGGCTTCTAACGTTCTGACGGAGTTATCGAGGAAGGACAGCACGTCGCCCGGATAGGCATACAGCATGTAGTCATCGCTCATCACGTCGACGATTGCGTCCGGCCCCATCCCCTGCTCGCGCAGTTCCAGCAGGTACGAAATGAACTTCCGCTCAGCACAGCCACAGTGGGGGTTGGCCTCACAGTCACAGTCCAGGAAATCCTCCGCGAAATCCAGAACTCGCTCTCTGGAGGCTTCGTCGAGTTTTGCCAGCCCCTCGCCCTGAAAGAGGATGTCCAGCGTCGCCCCCTTGAACGCCCCTTTCGGGAAACTCGTCTCTAGCTGGGAGGCGAGTTGCTGGTGGTTCTTGACGTAAATCTTGTCCGTGATGGCCACGCGTGCCCTTCCATACGTGTCGCCTGTGTAAAAGCGTCTCGAAGCACCTGATGGGTTTCGAAGCCAACCCCGAACCGCCGTGCCACCGCTGTCACGCGCTCTCACGACTCACTGGTTTCCAGATTCGTAACGTATTTCTGTTCCAGCGGGATATCTATGAATGCTTCAGCAAGCGTGTCCGGGTTGGGGTAGTGGTATCCTTCAGCCTTGTGGTGGCTGAGACGTGGGTTCAATTCCCGCACCCGGACTGTATAATTTTCTTACATATCATTCGGCGAAGCTCAGCCTGCTAGTTTCACTGCCACCCCACTCGGCCCGGACTTATTATCTCCCCCATTCCTGTCTATAATATGGCAGAACATGACTGCCCGACCTGTGGGCGGGTGTTCGACAGCCGCCGCGGTCTCGGGGTACATCACAGTCGCGCCCACGACGAACGGCTACCAAACAGAGAGTGCAACCGCTGTGGAGCCGAATTCTACGCCGAATCTGCCCGTGCCTATTGTTCGGACGTATGCCACGACGCTGCCGTATCGTACGAAGGAGAGGCGAATCCAAACTTCTCGGATGCGAAAGAACAGACGAACTGTGATATCTGTGACGCGGGGTTCGAGTACTACCCCTCGGAAAAAGACGGCATGTACTGCCCCGACTGCGTCGAGACTGCGGCGTGGCGCGAACCGCCACAGCGTACCGGAACTGCGCATCACTCCTGGTCAGGTGGCAAACTGTCTGTCTCCTGTGATGTTTGTGACAGCCCCGTTGAGCGATATCCGAGCCAGATTCAGAGCGAAGTCGTCCTTTGTAGCCGCGACTGCCACGCCGCGTGGCTCTCCGAGGCGTTCACTGGTGACGGCCATCCGAACTGGCGCGGCGGTGGCGTCGGCGACTACGGGCCGGGATGGCGGGCAGTACGCGAGCAGGCTTTAGCACGGGACGACCACGCTTGCGTATTGTGTGGGACTAATGCCGACGAACTGGGGCGGAACCCGGATGTGCACCACATCGTCCCAGTCCGTCTGTTCGCCGCACTGCGGGCGCTCGCCGTCCGGGACGCACACACGCTTGACAATGTCGTCTCGCTGTGTCCGAGCTGTCACCGTCGGGCGGAGTTCGGCCGTGTCTCGCGGGCGGAACTGCGCTGGCGGGCCGGCATCCCCCGATGGGACCCGTCTGCTGTTGGCGGCGCGACGGTGTAATCGGACCGGAATCTACACAATCCGGCCCGCCGCTAGTACGCGTATGTCACCGACTGTCGACGAACTCCGAAACGAGATTCGTGAAGCTGTTGGGCGATACGAACGGCCGGTTTCGACTGCTTTCACCAAGGAAGCCCTGGCAGCGATCTGCGAGGCTGTGGGGTACGACATTGACACGGACCGGCTCCCATCGAAGCCACAGATGCGAGCGGGTATTCTCTGGAAAATCGGAGCGCAGGAGGACGACGACCCGGCAGACGCGGAGCAGCCCTTCCGGAAGGGCGAACTCGAAGCGGTTGCCACAGCGCTGTCCGACGACTAACGCGGGGCTTTGCCGGGATCGGCTCGTTCGACTATCTCGCCGCTGCCAGAATGCGGAAATATTTGCATCTCGACAGCGAACTAACTAGTATGGGACGCAACCGCTCCCCGACGTTCAAGAACAGGCAGGCTGCTGGACAGCGGCTGGGAGAGGCGTTGCGTGAGCGGGACATCACAGTCGACATCGTCCTCGCAATTCCGCGCGGTGGACTCCCAGTCGGGCGGCCCGTCGCCGACGCGCTGGACGCGCCGCTAGACATCGCGGTCGCAAAGAAGATCGGCGCACCGAACAACCCCGAGTACGCTATCGGCGCCGTCGCCGCGGACGGAGCGGTCTGGCTCAACACCGATGTCATCGAGCAACGCGAGATACCCCGGGACTACGTTGCGAGCACACGAGCGGAGATGGCGGAAGCCGCCCGACAGAAGGCCCAGCGCTACCGCAGTTCGGAGTCGTCGCCGACACTTACCGGGAAGCGAGTCTGCCTCGTCGACGATGGTGTGGCGACGGGGGCCACGGCGCGGGCCTGTATCGAGCAGATTCGACAGGCGGACCCCGAACGACTCGTGCTCGCGGTCCCGGTCGCCTCGCCGCGGGCGATGTCGGACCTCGAAGCGCTGGTCGACGAAGTGGTCTGTCTGGAAAGGCCGTCGGCGTTTCGCGCTGTCGGCCAGTACTACGAGCAGTTCGAGCAGGTCTCCGACGAGGCGGCGATGTCGTATCTCGCCGAGGAGTGACCGCTACCGCTCGATTCTTGATTCCGGCCGGACGGTCTCGGTTTCTGACTCGCCGATGGCGGTGTAGTCGCTGCTTGATTTGATAATCGAAAGTGCTGTCATGATGTCAGACCGGGTGAGTAGTCCCTCGAAGGAGCCGTCCTCGTCAGTGACGAGCAGGCGACCAACGGAGTTCTGCTGCAGCGAGGTCAGCGCGTCCATTACGTCGGTCTCCGGACTGATTGTGATGATTTCCGTCGTCATCACGTCGCCGACGGTGTAGGCCTCGCGCTCGACTTCCTGAACGGCGCGGGCGTCTTCGAGCGTGACGAGGCCGACGACCTCGCCGCTGCGCTTGACCGGATAGCCGGTGTGGCGCTCCCTGAACATCGTCTGAATGAGTTCCCGGACAGACATATCGTCGGCGACTGTCGTGACGTGGTCCGCTGGGGTCATCACGTCCGCGACGGTGACGCCCTCGAACGCGGCCCGCATCGAGGTCTGGCGGGACTCGCCCGCCGCCCCGATGTAGATGAAGAACGCCAGCCCGGCGAGGAAGATATTCCCGAGGACGAAGATGCCAAACAGGCCGAGAAAGACGGCGAATATCTTCCCGACTTCGGCGGCGATTGTCGTCGCTCGGGCGTAGGACCGCCGGCGGGCGAGCAGCGCACGCAGGACACGGCCGCCGTCCATCGGGAACCCCGGCAGCATGTTGAACGCCGCCAGCGCGATGTTCATTAGCGCGAGATAGCCGAGGATGAACCGTGCCGATTCGATGGCTGTTGCCGCGCCGCTCGGGAGAATCTGGAACGCGACGTAACAGACAGCGCCGACAGCAATGCTGACGATGGGGCCGGCGATGGCGATGACCAGCTCCTGTTTCCAGTCTTCGGGCATCTCGCTGAGTTGGGCGATGCCGCCGAACAGCCAGAGCGTGATGGAATCGATCGGGAAGCCATAGCGGATAGCGACGAGGGAGTGGCCGAGTTCGTGGAGGACGACGCCGGTGAACAGGCCGAGGGCCGCACCGATGCCGAGTACCCAGACGAGCGCGCCGTCGGTAAGGACGGCCGCGTCCAGCCCGGCGTTCAACGTCCTGTTCAACAGCTCAGTCGTCTGTTCGATCTGTGTCCCGATAATCCAGGCGAACAGCGGTAGCACGAGGAGAAACGTCAGGTCCAACTGGATGGGGATTCCAAACGCGCTTCCGATGCGAAACCGGCGCATATCGGGAGGTTGACGCGGGACGGTCTTAAGCCCCCTTGGCGGGACTGCCATGGTCACCGCCGCCGGTACGCCTTTGCGCCGAGCCCGCGATGGACCGCACATGAGCGACCCACTGATTCGCCGCGCGGACGACATTGCGTACGAGGCCGTCGACGCAGCTGACGGGCTTGAAAAGGGCGTCCTCATCGGCGAGGAGAGCGGCGGCGGCAACCTCGCAATCCGTCGCTTCACGCTCGCCCCCGGCGGCAGCGTGCCGAAACACACCAACGACATCGAACACGAGCAATACGTCCTTGCTGGCCGGTACACCGTCGGCATCGAGGGCGAGGAGTACGCCGTCGGGGCGGGCGACAGCCTCCATATCCCCGCTGGCGCTGTCCACTGGTATCGTAATGACGGCGACGAACCGGGCGCGTTTCTCTGTGCGGTTCCCGCCGGCGATGACGAAATCAAACTGCAAGAGTGACTGCTAGCATGTGCATCTACCACAGGCGTAGCAACAACTGAGCACCAGAGCGCCCAACACAGAGCCGACTACCCAATCCAGGCCGGGTGGGACCGAAAGGGGCGAGCCGCTGGGCGTTCGAGACGACGTAAGCACCGCAGGGAGTGCAACGACCGAGGAGCGCAGCGAGTCGCAGTAGTCCAGCGGCTCGGGGCTTTCTGGCTGTTCGAAACCGTAGCCGCGTGATTCGTCCCGCTCACAGCTAGTCCGAACCGCTCAAGTAGCGCAGTCGCCACTAGATAATTGTGTCACAGCAGGCCGCACAGGTAGAGACGCTGTTCCTCCACGAACACGGCGAGGAGTTCCGCGTCGCCGCCCACCGGGACGGCGAGCGGCTCTTCCACGGTATCCTCGAACTGAAAGAGACCGACGCCGGCCCCCGCCCGCGTCGGCTCCGCGTCAAGGACGGGACCAGCGAGGAGCTTCGCTCGCCCGACCAGTTCGTCGACCTCGCCCGCCGTGCGGCCCGCATTCGCATTTCAGAGCAGACTGCTCCGCGTGCACGCGAGCGCGTCCGAGAGATGCTCGATGCCTACCAGATTGAGGCCAAGGTCGTCCGGACCTGTCGGCTGTGTGCCTCCGACGGGCGTTACTCGCCGATTACCAGCGAGACGGCTATCGAGACCGACGACGAAACCATCTGTCCGGAGTGCGCTCGCCAGCAGCTCGACCGCGAACTCGCGTTCAAGGGGAGCATCAGCGGCGACGCCCGCGACCGGCTCGAAGAGCTCCTGCTCGAAGTGCAGGACCTCGACCGGGTGACGAACCTCCTGTCGGGCCAGCTGGACCCGGACCTGACGAAGTTCGACGAGATTTCGGCGACCGTCGACGAGGTCGACCCCGTTCGCGTCGACTCGCTGGACCTCCATCCCGGGATGCAGGACCATCTCGAATCCCGGTTCGACACCCTGCTCCCGGTCCAGAGTCTCGCCGTCGAGCACGGGGCCACCGAGGGCCGCGACCAGCTGGTCGTGAGCGCGACGGCGACGGGGAAGACGCTCATCGGCGAGATGGCGGGTATCGACCGCGTCCTGAACAACAAGGGCACGATGCTGTTTCTCGTCCCGCTGGTCGCGCTCGCAAACCAGAAATACGAGCAGTTTCAGGACCGCTACGGCGACATGGTCGACGTGTCGCTCCGCGTGGGCGCGAGCCGCATCGCCGACGAGGGCGGGCGGTTCGACCCCGAGGCCGACGTCATCGTCGGGACCTACGAGGGAATCGACCACGCGCTCCGGACCGGCAAAGACCTCGGCACCGTCGGCACCGTCGTCATCGACGAGGTGCATACACTCGGCGAGGACGAGCGGGGCCACCGGCTCGACGGCCTGATTTCCAGACTCAAATACTACTGCGAGTCCGGCGGCGCGCCTGACAGCGGCGACACGCAGTGGATCTATCTCTCGGCGACGGTCGGCAACCCCGGCCAGCTGGCCGACCAGCTCCGGGCGACGCTCATCGAATTCGAGGAGCGACCGGTTCCAATCGAGCGCCACGTCACGTTCGCCGACGGCCGCGAGAAGATCGAGACCGAAAAGAAGCTCGTCAAGCGGGCCTTCGACAACAAATCCAGCAAGGGGTACCGCGGGCAGACCATCATCTTCACGAACTCCCGGCGGCGCTGCCACCAGATTTCACGCAAGCTGGAGTACAGCTCCGCGCCGTACCATGCCGGGCTGGACAACCGGAAGCGACAGCGTGTCGAGCGGCAGTTCGCTGATCAGGACCTCGCGGCGGTCGTGACGACGGCGGCGCTGGCGGCGGGGGTCGACTTCCCGGCCTCGCAGGTCATCTTCGACTCACTGGCGATGGGTATCGAATGGCTCACAGTCCAGGAGTTCAGCCAGATGCTCGGCCGGGCCGGCCGCCCGGACTACCACGACAAGGGGACCGTCTACATGCTGGTCGAGCCTGATTGTTCGTACCACAACAGCATGGAGATGACCGAAGACGAAGTGGCGTTCAAGCTGCTGAAAGGCGAGATGGAGCCGGTCATCACCCGCTACGACGAGGGCGCAGCCGTCGAAGAGACGCTGGCTAACGTCACCGTCGCCGGCAAGCAGGCCAAGCGGCTCAACGACCGGATGGTCGGCGAGGTGCCGACGAAACACGCGCTGGGGAAACTGCTCGAATACGAGTTTATCGACGGCCTCTCGCCGACGCCGCTTGGCCGGGCTGTGACCCGGCATTTCCTCGCGCCCGACGAGTCTTTCCAGTTGCTCGACGGCATCCGCAAGGGACAGCATCCCTACGAAATCGTCGCCGACATGGAATTACGCGACGAGCACTGAGCGGTCCGCGCCCGTCCAACCTGTCGGCTGAATATCCTTTCGGCGTACATTCTTGTAGCGGCACGTACTTCCGGTGTCCATGGGCCTGTTCGATAGGATCCGTCGTGCCGTCGGTGGCGATGACTCGTCGACCGACGGGGACGAGCGGACGGCAAAGGATAACGGGCCGTCCGACGATGGGCCGGACCGCCTAGACACGGCGGCGCTCGACCCGACGACGTTCCGGGAGTACGCCGAGAACGTCGTCGATGGCGCGGACCCGCTGACATTCGACCCCGATGCGCTTGCCCGCCTCGATACGGCCATCGAGGAGAGCTACGGCGGCGAGACCGTCGGCGACGCCGCGGGGACGACGACCTACACCGAAAACACGGTTCGGTTCGGGAGCTATCTCGGTGAACTCCTCGTGCGGGCGTACGACGGCGAGTGGGTCCAGTCCGACGGCCGATGGGGCGTTACCGTTTCCGGCCCGGACGACGAGGTGACCGTCGCGGTGTTCGACGTGGCCGCCCGCTCGTTCGGCGACGAGCCGGTGTTTGCGGCTGTCGTGACACGTCTGGAATCCGAACTGGCACTGGATAGCATACAGACTCCCGACGGTGATGGGCGGGCAGATTTGGAGGCAGATGAAACCGACCCCGACAGCGTCGTCTCCGAGCCGACGCGGATCGTTAGCCGTGTTGGTGATGCACAGGCGGACGAGCGCGAGGCCCCTCCCGAACCGACGGCGACAGACGAGGGAGGTGAAGCACCTGCCGGCGATACCACTGATTCTGAGCCGTCTCAAGCTGTCGAAACGGAGCCGACCCGCATCGTCAAACGGGTCGAATCCGAGTCGGAAGCTGACGACCGGTCGGACGACACCGACCCCACGCCCGTCGCCAGTGCGGTTGATGACGAACCGGAGAACGAGCCACCGCGGGGCAGTGACGACCCTGACAGCAACGAGAGCGCAGATTCCGATACAACTGATTCAGTGTCAGATGCTGCTGGTAGCGAGCCGCCAGCCACTGCAGCCACCGAAGAAGAATCGATTGCCGATCCGAGTGACAGGCCGGCGGCTGACGACACCGCCCAAGAACGGTCAGCAGATGACACCGCCACAGAGTGGTTGGCTGATGACACTGCTGATGAGCAGCCAACAGTTGAGACACTGGCCGAGGAGTCAGCCGTCGATGATTCTGCGGATGAACCGGCCGCTGATACGACTGATGCTGTCGAAACAACGACCGATGCGGCCGCAGCCGACGAGCCGGTTGCGTATATCGATGAAGCGGAGTCGTCGTTCGATACTGCCACAGCGTCCTCCTCTGATGAAACGCCAGCGGCCGAGACACCGTCCGAAGGCTCGGCTGTCGACTCCCGCGATGAGGATGGAACCGATGACACCACGCCCGCGCGGGCGGCAACTGACACAGCCGACGACGAAGCAGCGACGGGCACAGCCGACGACACATCGATGGACGACGAACCGACCCGCGATAGCTCGCCGGATGCGTTGTCAGATACCGTTCCAGACGCAGAGGCGGCTGCCGAAACGACGGCTGATGAGTCACCTGCAGACATCGCCGACACGAGGGCCGATGATACCCCGGCAGCCGTTTCGGACTCTGACGCCACGGAGCTGTTTGATGACAGTCCCAACACATCGGCTCCTGTCGCAGATGTCAAGGCGACCAATACCAGCGAGCACGCAGCGTCACAGGACGTAACCGCTGACGAGACGGCTGCGACAGCAGACACCGACGAGAGTGACCTATCTGCACCCAGTGACAGCGATTCGACCGCTAGCTCGATGGCCCGCTCGTGGGAATCCGGCACGGTCCGGGCGGACTACGCCGACACCGCTGTCGAGTTCGCTGACTTCTGGGGCGAGCACGACCTCGATTTCTCGCCGGCCTCGCTTTCGCGGCTCGACGACCTAGTCGACGCCGAGTGGGACGACGAGCGCTTCGCCGAGACGACCTTCGGGAGCGACGCGTCGTTCGACGACCGCGCGTTCACCAGCGTCGTGCGAGAACTCGGCGGCTACTTCGGCGAAGTCCTCGTCCGGAACCTCGATGGCGACTGGACCGACGAGACGGACCACGAAGCGGCCGTCGTCGTCGGTGGGCCGGCCGGGCAGTTCGCAGTCCCTGTCTTCGAGGTCGCGATAACGTCGCTCAGAAAACAGGCGGTGTTTGGCCGGAGCTACGACGCCCTGCTCGACGATCTTGGTCGTGAGGCGCCGACACGGTGAGCGATGTGAGTCCCGGTCCGTCGTTTCCCCGCTGTTGCTAGTCAGACAGGGGGAGGACAGCCGTGCTCCCACAGTCGGGACACTCGTCGTGATCCGTGTAGAGGCGCGTTTCACACTCGCTGCACTGGTGGGTGGCCTCGTCGTCAGACGCCTTTTCGACTTCCTGCTTCAGCGTCTCGACTTTCCGACCGATATCGTTGAAAAGGCTCATTATGATACGTTCGGCCCGGACAGGCATAAACGTCGGCTGCGGTTCCGGGTCGCGTGAGGATGTCGCCACTCGCAAACGACCCATCCTTTTGTCACTGGCGGCGCAGGGGCCAGACGTGTCGCTGCCACCTCTCACGCCGGGGATGTTGTTCGTGTTTGCGGTCATTGTCGCTGCGCTGGTGCTGTTTGCGACGGAGGCGCTGCCCGTCGATGTGACCGCTATTGCCGTTATGGTCGCGCTGATGCTGGCCGAACCGGTGACGGTGCTCGCGACCGACCTCGGGTTGCTTGCCGAGCCGGTGTACGTGTTACACCAGGCCGGTGACGGGATTTCGCCGCTGGACCGCGGGCTCTCTGGCTTCGCCTTGACGGCGACGATAACGGTGCTTGCGATGTTCATTCTCTCGGACGGCGTCCAGCGGACCGGGATCGTCCAGATTCTCGGCGCGAAAATCGCCTCGCTGACCGGAGACAGCGAAACGAAACAGCTCAGTGCGACCGTCGGGCTGGTCGCGCCTATCTCCGGGTTCATCAACAACACTGCCGCCGTTGCCATCCTCCTGCCGATGGTCACTGACATCGCACACAAGGGCAAGCTCTCGCCGTCGAAACTACTGTTGCCGCTGTCCTATGCTTCGATGTTCGGCGGAATGCTGACGCTCATTGGGACGTCGACGAACATCCTCGCCTCGCAGCTCTCGGCGGAACTGATCGACCAGCCGTTCAGTATGTTCGAGTTCACCCAGCTCGGCATCATCGTGACCGTCATCGGAACGGTTTATCTTCTTACCGTCGGGCGCTATCTGGTCCCGTCGCGGATTCCGGTCGAAGAGGACCTCACCGAGGAGTTCGAGATGGGTGAGTATCTCACCGAGGTCGTCGTTCGCGAAGACTCCCCGCTCATCGGGCAGACTGTCGACGAGGCGCTCAGAGTTTCGGCGTTCGACGTGGACATCGTCCAGTTGGTCCGTGAGAAACGCACGTTCCTCGAACCGCTCGGCCAGAAATCCATTCGGGCCGGTGATGTCTTCGCCGTTCGGACGGACCGAGACACGCTCGTCGACCTCCTCGATGTCGAAGGGCTGGACATCATTCCGGATGTCGAGGTCGACGACGCGGAACTGGAAACCGCAAACGAGCGGAAAAACCTCGTTGAGGTTGTCGTCGCCCCCGGCTCCTCGCTTATTGGCGAGACACTCGTCTCCACGAACTTCCGCCAGCGCTATGACGCGACCGTGCTGGCGCTTCGCCACGGGCAGGAGCTGTACCGCCAACGAATGGACCACGTTACACTCCGCATCGGCGATACGCTTCTGGTGCAGGCCACCCCTGAAAGCATCGACCGTCTCAACCGTAACAACGACTTCATCGTCGCCCAGGAGGTCGCACGCCCGGATTTCCGGCGGTCGAAGATTCCCGTCGCTATCGGCATCGTCGCTGCTGTCGTCGGCGTCGCGGCGCTGACGCCGGTTCACATCGTCATTTCGGCGCTCGGCGGCGCGCTGGCGATGGTGCTCACTGGCTGTCTCCGCCCCCCGGAGCTGTACGACGCCGTCCAGTGGGATGTCATCTTCCTGCTCGCCGGCGTCATCCCGCTTGGTACCGCACTACAGGAGACCGGCGGCGCTGACTTGCTCGCGGAGCTGTTCGTCATGGGCGCTGGCAGCGTCCTTACCGCTGGGGGCGGCCTCGCCGTCGTTCTCGGGCTGATGTACCTCGTTACGGCGCTGCTGACGAACATCATCTCGAACAATGCCTCTGTCGTCCTGATGATCCCGGTCGCCATCGAAACCGCCCAGCAACTGAACGCCAGCGCCTTCGCCTTCGTCCTCGCCGTCACTTTTGCCGCCTCGACGGCGTTCATGACGCCGGTTGGCTATCAGACCAACCTCCTTGTCTATGGTCCCGGTGGGTACCGATTCACCGATTATCTGAAGGTTGGTGCGCCGCTACAGGCCGTATTCGCCGTCGCAACGACGCTTGGCATCGCGTATTTCTGGGGCCTCGCTCCCGCGTGACATGGCCGCCTCGCAACGAAACGCTTTACAGGCTGTCGAATCGAGAGAGTAGTACGGGATCGTGGGGTAGCTTGGTAACCTTCGGGCCTTGGGTGCCCGCGCCCCTAGTTCAAATCTGGGCGATCCCATACCTGCGATAACGAACGCGGCCTTTCTGCCGCGTCTACCGCTACTTCTCTAGCAGCCTGTCTTGCCAGCCCCTTGCTGTCATCGCCACTCCCACTCGTAGCCGCGGCCCGTCCTCACCACTATGCCCGTAGCGACTCCCCGGGCGACACTGCAAAAAGAAGCCGTCGCGATGTCACACCGCGCTAGTCGCCAGTCCCGTCAGGGGCGGAACGCGTGGCGTGTTATCGCTGGCCTCCGACATCGCTGTGGTCGTCCTCCCTGCTACTGGTGTCGAACTCGTCGACGGTCGCGGCCAGCGAGTCGGCACGGTCGCGGAGTTCGTCCGCGCTCTGGGCGATTTCAGCGACGGACGCGGACTGCTCTTCGGCGGCCGCCGATACCTGCTCGGCGTCTTCCGTCACGTTCTGGCTGATCTCGGACACCCCGTCGACGCGGTGGACGACGCTCTGCGTTGCGTCGGCCTGGTCCTCGGTGGCGTCCGCAATCTCCTGAATCCCATCGTTGGCGTTCTCGATTGCGTCGACAGTGTCCGCTATCGCGTCGGCAGCCTCGCGGACAGTCTTCACACCGGTGTCGATGTGGTCGCTGGTCGCGCGGATGTCCGTGACAGTCTCGTCCGTCTCCGTTTGCACGGCCGCGATTTCGGCTTCTATCTCTGCTGCCGCCTGCTTCGTCTCCTCCGCGAGGTTCTTGACCTCGTCGGCGACAACGGCGAAGCCCTCGCCGTCTTTGTCGGCACGGGCGGCCTCGATGTTGGCGTTCAGGGCGAGCATATTCGTCTGCTCGGCGATATCCGAAATGAAGTCGACAATCTCGCCGATGTCGTCCATCCGCTTCTGTAGCGCGAGAATCTGGTCGACCGCGTCTGCCGAGCGGGACTCGATTTCCGCCATGTCGTCAATGGCTGACTCGGCGGCTTCCCGGCCCGTTTCGCCACGGTCGACGGCTTCCCTGGCCGTCTCTGCGACCGTCGTCGACGACGCTGCGACTTCCTCGATGCTCGCCGATAGCTCGTCCATTTCGGCGGCAGCCTCCTCAAGGTCGTCGTGCTGTCTGATAGCGCCGTCGGCGATCTCCTGTATGCGGTCACTGACGGTCTGGCTCGTCGTCTCGATTTCTTCGGCCCCAGTTGCGACCTCGATTGTGGCATCTGCGACTTCGTCGGCGAACGCCGCGACCTCACTGACGGTGGCTTCGAGCCCGTCGAGCATTGCGTTGAACTCCACTGCGACTTCCCGCATCGCCGTCTCCTCCGCGTCTTCGTCGAGTCGCTTCGTGAGGTCACCGTCAGCGATCTCCTGCATCACCGCGCTGTACTCGGTGGCGCGCTTCTGAAGCCGCTGGCTGGCTTCCTCCGCCTCAGCCCGTGCGTCCTCCGCTTCCGTGCGGAGCTCCTCGGCCTCCGACCGCGCCGTCTTTGCTTCCTCAACCGCATCCTCCGCTTCCTGAATGCGGTTCTGCAGAGAGATCCGCATATCGTCAAACGTCCCGTAGAGCCGGCCGATTTCATCGGCGCGGTTCGTCGAGAGGTCGACATCGAAGTCGCCGGCCTCGATGCGTTCAGCACGGTCTCGTAGCTTCTTCAGGGGGTCGACCGTGCGTTTCCCGAGCACGAGGCCGACAGCCGACAACGAAACGAGTGCCAGCAGGACAAGCAGTCCGACCGTCTGCCCGACCGTATCCCGGACACTGAACGCCTGTGCCGTGTCTAGACTGGTCACTGTGACCCAGTTCGTGGTCGGGACGGGCGCGAACGCGTACACGCGACCATCGGACACCGCTGTCACCGGGGCTGCAGTGCCGTTCGCGTCGCGGATTGCCGCGAGGCTCTCACTGTGGGTGGCAGCATCGAACTCGCGGTCGATGTTCAGTACCGTCTCGTCGTTGGTGTTCAGAATCGTGGTTTCCTTCGTCGAATTCGTATCGCTGAGCCGGTCGACCTGACTCTGGATACGCGTGACGACGACGAGGTGCGAGCCGTCGCGCTTCGGGACCGAGCTCGCGAACGCCATCACGGGCTCGTCGTTGAGGACCGGCGAGCGGTACGACCGACTACTCGACCAGACCTGTGTGTTGTTGCCGGGCCCCTCCGGCACTTCGGCGGCCGTCCACGGCGCGTCAAGTTCGGACAGCGACCGTCCCTCTAGCGGGAGTTCCGTGCTGGCGACTACCTCGCCACGGGATTCGTTTACGAGGTGCATACTGACAACGTCGTCAGGAAGTAACTGGTCCTGCAGCAGGATGTACGCCGCAGCGCGCCGGTCGCTCCGGAGTGGTTCACCCTGCGAAATGGACCGGGTGTGCGTGCGTTGCTGTTCGACCCACGAGCCGATAGAGTCCCCCTCCAGCTGGCTGGTCTCGGCGAGCTGTTCGGTTGTCTGTTGCTCGACTGCTGTGGATGTCGCCTGAAACGTGAACGCGCCGGCGCCCGCGATGACGAGCACCACGGCGAGGAACGCAACAGCAAACTTCGCAGCGAACCGTTGCCGTATGAATTCGGGAGCGACTCGATCAAGCGCACTCGCCAGTCCGTCGAGCGGACCGCCCGCCATCAGGCACCACCCGTGTTGGAGCGCTCAGTGGGCACGACGATGTCGCCGGCGGCGATTTGCTCCCGCGATGTCGACAGTGCCTCCCTGATATCGTCGGGAATTGCCGGCTCGAGGGAGGTGCCATAGACGACGCCGACGCCGTCACTATCAAGCCCGAGCGAGACAACCTCACCAGCGGGGAGGCTGTCCGCGACCGTCGCCGTCGCCGCGTCGTAGACCGCAACGTTCACTCGCTTGACCATGCTCGCGAGTACGACATCCGCGTACCGAGGGTTACTCCGGGACTGGTCTGAGTCCACCCCGATTGCGTACCGGCCATGAGCCTGTGCGGCCTGGAAGATACCAACACCTGCGCCACCCGCCGCGTGGTAGACGATGTCTGCTCCATTGTCGTACATCTTGGCTGCGATGTCCCGAGCGCCCTGCACGTCGTCGAAGTTCCCGAGGTACTCGGTGAGGACATCAACGCCTGTGTTAGCGTACTCGACGCCGGCTCTGAAGCCGGCCTCGAACTTGTGGATGAGCGGCTGGTCGAGGCCGCCGATAAACCCGACCGTCGTCTCTTCCGGGTTCGTCGCACCCGCACCGAGGTCGACATCTCTGGTTGTGAGCAGCCCAGCGAGGTTCCCGGCCTGAAACGACCCCTCGTGTTCGCGGAACACGTAACTCGCCACGTTGTCTGCATCCACGACAGAGTCGACGATCATGAACTGCTGGTCCGTGTACTCCGATGCAGCCTCAGATAGCCCTTCAGCCTGCAGAAATCCGATACAACAGATAAGGTCGTATGACGGACTCGTCGAACTCGCCAGCTCGGCCTGTATTTCGCCGAACCCGGCGACACTGGTTGGCTCGTGGTTCGTGTACTCGACCCCGTCATCGAGGCGTGCGCGCTGAATGCCGCGGTTCGCAGCATCATTGAACGAGCGGTCATCGAGCCCACCCAGCGCGTACACCATTCCGACAGTCGCCGCCGCATCGCTCTCGTCGATGCCACTGGCAGTTGCTTCTTGGCTGTCGCTGGCCCCCTCGTCTCCCTGTCCGCTCCCTCCGAAGCCGCCCGCACAGCCGGCGAGTGCTGCGGTCGCGGCCGCGCCGCCGCTGGCGAGGAGCTGACGCCTTGTAATATGATTGCGCACGGTTATTCTACTCTGAGTGAATCGCGATGCCAGCAAAAACTACCGGGCCCAATTCTCGACACTGATATTAATAGCACCCTCGTGCCGCCTTATTTCAGTTCCACCCCGGTTTGCGAACCTTCTTAGGCCAGTGGGCATAACCACTGTCCACTCAAATGGCGACCGCCGAGAACACCGAACTCATCGACCGCTTCGAGGAGTTCTACCGCAACTACTACCGCAACGAGATCGGTGAGCTCGCCCAGAAATATCCGAACGACCAGAAATCGCTGTATATCGACTGGGACGACCTCTATCGTTTCGACCCGGATCTGGCCGACGACTACCGGACAAAGCCAGAGCAGATTCAGGAGTACGCCGAGGAGGCCCTTCGGCTGTATGACCTCCCGGTTGATGTCTCACTCGGGCAGGCCCACGTCCGCGTTCGGAACCTTCCCGAGTCCGAGGACATCCGTGACCTGCGCCATGAACACCACGGCAACCTCGTCGCCGTCCGTGGTATCATCCGGAAAGCGACCGATGTACGCCCGAAAGTCATCGAGGCGGCCTTCGAGTGCCAGCGCTGTGGCACGCTCACGCGTATCCCCCAGACCGCCGGTGACTTTCAGGAACCGCACGACTGTCAGGGCTGTGAACGACAGGGGCCGTTCCGGCTCAACACCGACCAGTCCCAGTTCATCGACGCCCAGAAGCTCCGTGTACAGGAATCTCCCGAGGGACTGCGTGGTGGGGAGACGCCCCAGTCAATCGACATCAACATCGAGGACGACATCACGGGCCACGTCACCGCCGGTGACCACGTCCGCGTGACCGGTATCCTCAAACTCGACCAGCGGGGCAACGACAACGAAAAGTCCCCGATGTTCGACATCTACATGGAAGGCGTCAGCGTTGAAATCGAGGACGAGCAGTTCGAGGACATGGAGATCACCGACGCTGACAAGACGGAAATCGTCGAACTCTCCAGCGAACCCGACATCTACGACAAGATGGTCGGGGCCATCGCCCCCTCTATCTACGGCTACGAAAAAGAGAAGCTCGCGATGATGCTCCAGCTCTTCTCCGGCGTAACGAAGGAGCTACCTGACGGATCTCGAATACGTGGGGACCTCCATATGTTGCTGATAGGCGATCCGGGGACGGGGAAATGCGTCCACGGTGACACGCGGGTAACTCTCGCAGACGGCCACGAACGGCCGATACGAGAGGTCGTTGAATCGAACTTAGATGATCCCAAACCAGTCGACGACGGCGTGTGGGACACTGTTGATTTCGATGTCCCCTCACTCCAATCCGATGGAACAGTAGCCACGCAAAACGCGACCAAGGTTTGGAAGCGCGAGGCACCGGAAACACTGTATCGGATACGAACCGCGACTGGTCGTGAACTCGATGTAACCCCGTCCCATCCACTGTTCGTCCAATCTGACGGCCGGTTCCAGGCCAGGAAAGCCGAGGAATTAGAGAGCGGGACACACGTTGCCGTTCCACGGAAGGTTTCCACAAATGCCTGTAACGAACTGGATGTCACATTCCGACAATCACAGGCCCACAACAGAATCGATCTTGACCTTCCACCGCAGTGGACACCCGAACTGGCCCGTCTGATCGGTTATATTGTTGCCGAGGGGTACGTCGAGCAACGTCCGGATAACACGGGGTATGTTTCGATAACCAATAACGACCGCGAAGTTCTCGATGACGCGAAATCTGTTCTGGAGACACTGAACCTCAACGTTACGGAACGGAGTTCACACGAGGGGAAGACCGCCCGCGAACTGTTGTGTTCTGCCGGCGAGTTCGTGAGCTTCCTCGCATCTCTGGACGAAACGTTGCTCCAGTCCTCGGCGGAGAGACGCGTTCCGCAAGATATCATGCGAGCCAGCGACAACGTTGTCACCGGATTTATTCGAGGCTATATCGAGGGAGAGGGACACGTTTCGACATCACAGAGAGAGATTACTGTTGCTTCGATGAGTAAACCGCTGCTGGAAGACGTTCGAACCTTGCTCGTCACACAGGGAATCACGGCACAACTCCAACCCCGGAACAACGGCAGCTACCGGCTTCGAATCTCCGGGCAGTCTTTCCACGACTACGCCGAACAAATCGGATTCATCACAGCGCGAAAGACCGAAGCGTGCCGGCAATTCGAGGGAACCCACGGAAATACGAATCTTGATATTGTCCCCAATCTGGGTCCGGAACTCCGTCGCATCCGGGAAGCACTTGGACTGACCCAATCCGAGTGCGGCCTTCCGCGTTCGACGTATCAACACTACGAGCGGGGACGCCGAAACCCAAGCCGTGACAGTCTCGAATCGGTTCTCGATGCCTTCGAGACGCGGTTGGCTGAGATGAACAATGACACACCTATCAGCGACACTGCGCGTAGCGACGGCGGCGGAACGGGGCCACTCCGTCAAGACCTGAACGGACTCGCTGCACTCGTCGAAGGTGACATCGCGTGGGACCGGATCGAATCGATAGAACCCATCGAACACGATGAAAAGTGGGTCTACGACCTCGAAATCGAGGGGACACACAACTATCTCACTAACGGAGTTGTCTCGCATAACTCACAGATGCTGTCGTATATCGAGAATATTGCGCCCCGATCTGTCTACACCTCCGGCAAAGGGTCATCAAGTGCGGGGCTTACCGCAGCCGCCGTTCGTGACGACTTCGGCGACGGCCAGCAGTGGACGCTGGAAGCGGGGGCGCTCGTGCTCGCAGACCAGGGTATCGCCGCTATCGACGAACTCGACAAGATGTCTCCGGAAGATCGGTCTGCGATGCACGAAGCGCTGGAACAGCAGCGTATCAGCGTCTCGAAGGCTGGAATCAACGCGACACTCAAATCCCGCTGTTCGCTGCTGGGCGCGGCTAACCCGAAGTACGGTCGTTTCGACCAGTACGAGCCTATCGGCGAGCAGATCGACCTCGAACCGGCACTCATCTCCCGGTTCGACCTCATTTTCACCGTGACGGACAAGCCTGACGAGGAAAAAGACCGGAACCTCGCCGAGCACATTATCCAGACCAACTACGCCGGTGAACTCCACACGCATCGGACGGAAAATCCCACGTCGAATTTCAGTGAGGAGGAGGTTGGGACCGTCACCGAAGAGGTTGCGCCGACTATCGAGCCAGACCTTCTCCGGAAGTACGTCGCCTACGCGAAGCGCAACTGCTTCCCGACGATGACCGAGGAGGCGAAATCGCGCATCGAAGACTTCTACGTCGACCTGCGGCTCAAGGGGCAGGACGAGGACGCACCGGTGCCGGTCACCGCCCGGAAACTGGAGGCGCTGGTCCGGCTTGCCGAGGCGTCCGCTCGAATTCGGCTGTCTGATACCGTCGACGAAGCTGACGCCGACCGGGCGGTCGACATCGCCCACTACTGCCTGAAGGAGATCGGCGTCGACCCCGAAACCGGCGAGTTCGACGCCGACGTGGTCGAAACCGGCCAGTCGAAGACTCAGCGCGACCGCATCCAGAACATCAAAGGCATCATTTCCGACATTGAGGACGAGTACGATGAGGGCGCACCCGCCGACGTAGTCATCGAACGCGCTGAGGAGGTCGGCATCGACGAGTCGAAGGCCGAACACGAGATTGACAAGCTGAAACAGAAAGGCGAGGTGTACGAACCTCGGACGGATCACCTTCGGACAACCTGATATGGACCGTATCTCCGCACTCCGCAACATCGAGGAGGCGCTGGCCGAGTTCGAGGCAGGGTCACGGTCGCTCAGTGACCTCGAACGGGACGTTCGTGGGACGCTCCGGACCTATGCGACTGAGTTCGAGGGCGACCTGCAGGCCTATCGGGCAAACGGTGGAGCCACCGTGGATGGTCTCGTCGTCCTCGCACCGTCTGAGACAGCGGCCCGCGAGCGGGTTCAGGACCTCGTCTCAGATGCCGGCGAATTCACCGTCACAGTCGTCGAGTAGACCTTTTCGAGCAGCGTGAGTACTGTCGGCACACTCCACACCTCCCCTACAGTACTGACTCCCGAGTCCGCCTGCCCCTATCTTTCTTGGCGACTAGCATATATATTCAGTCTACATCCCATTCAATTCAGTAAAATTTTATAGTAATAATATCAATGTCTACCCAGTGCTACTCGTCGTCACGTACTCCCGGGCGGCACGCAGAGACCTGCGAAACGTCTGTCGTGCCCATGAAGACTGTGTCGTTCGGCAGTTCGGGAGAGCAGCGTTGTTCGCCGGAACAGAGTTCGGGGCCTTTCAGGCGCTTCGGCTCCACGAGAAACGCGACCTTGACGTGCAGATCGAGCACGTCGAACCGTTCGAGCCGACAGATGCTCCGGAGCATATCCGTGAGGCGGCCAAACGGTATGAGGCACGCGAGGAACCGGCGACGCCATACGAGCGGTTCGCGTCGGGGCGTGACCTCCCAGACCCGGACCAACTCCGAGGCGTTGACCTGTGAAGCTCCACGTCGCTGGAACCACGTACACGGGCGCTGTCGTCGACCTTCGCACCCGAAACGTCGACGGTCGGACCATCGCCGCAAGCATCCGCGGGCAGCAGTCCGTTCCGGTCGTTTCCTGTCCGGGACCACCGTCCGTGTACGCCTACGCAGGGCACGTCCATCCATCGATGGGACTGCGAACGCGGACTGCACTCGCGGCTGCCGCTCGGTCACGGGGATACGAGACGCCACAGGACAACGCCATCACAGAGTGCCACGCCCAGCTGGCCGAACTTGAGTGCTCGCCGCCGGAGCTGCCGGACCCCATTGACCCAGTCCCGGAGTCGACCATCGACGGCCTGCAGGAAGCGGTCGCTACCCACCGCGGTCGCCTTACCGCTCGGCAGGCGGTCGGTGCGGACGACGGGGCGGTACAGGCCGCTCTCCGGGACGCGGCGACAGAACTGAGCGAACGGGAAACTCGACAGGCTGCCGCCAGAGAGACACGCGAACTCCGTCGGGAGCGGGCACGCGCCTATCGGGACACGCTGGAGGAACAGCGTCGGCTTACCGACGAACTGGCCAACCTCCGGCGGAGCGCCCGAGCGACCCTCGTTGACCGGTGCGCTGATACGTTCGCTCGGGCCATCGAAGCCGTTCCCGGGCCAGTTCCGGACGACCCGTTCGATGCCGACCCAGTAACGGCTGCCCTAGCCGTACTCCGGGTCGCCAAAACGCCTGCACCGGTCGTCCTCGAAACGGACCGGTTCAGGACGCCAGCGGCTGCGTCGGACTGTCTTGACGCCCCCGTCGTCCGTTGCTGAGTTTTAAATCGGAAGGCCGGGCCACCGTTCCTATGGTTACCTTCGACTGTCGCGCCGAGCGAGTCGACGGCGTGACGCTCGTCACAGCGACTGTCGGCAACATCGCCGAACCGACTCGAATTACTGTCCGGAACCGTCTCGATGGCCCTCTCTGGCCGCCGAGAACGCAGGGCGTTCCTGCAGCCGGTTGGTCCGAGGACGGGTTCGAAGGGGTCCTCAGACCGGAAACGCAGGCGCTCGGGTACGCGACGCCAGCCCCACCGTCTGCACAGCCGGCGGAGCTGGTGAGTACCGAGCCGGCACCTGATACGACGATAGCGGACGACCGACTCGACTCCGCGGACGCCGTTCTCAGAGAACTGGGTGACCCGTCGCCGCCTGCTGCTGCCGTCCCAACAGCTGAGTCAGTGCACGTAGCCGAAGCCGCGAGCGCTGGGCCGCCCGGTCCAACGCCGGAACAAGACATCGAACCGCAGCCAGCGGGACGCCAACCGTCAGCCGAACCGAGGACTGCGGCCGGGCACCAGCCGGACCAGCAACTCCCCGATGCAGTTTCGCAGTGGCTCGAAACCGTTGCTGGGCGGGTCGACCGTGCTGAGCGGCTAGCCGAGGCGGATTCGCTGTCAGCGGCGACGGCTGCGGTTCGCACGGCAGACGGCCTGTCTGGCGTCCGGACGGTCGCGGCACGGGGCGAGACCGACGAGCAAATGCTCCGGGCGCTGGCCCGACGGGCCGAGCGGCTCGCCGACCGACGAGCGGCTGCCACGGTGCCGACTGAGACCCTGTCCCGCCTGGCATGATTCTGGCAGTCACCGGCGGGAAAGGCGGTGTCGGCAAGTCGACTGTCGCGTACAATCTCGCGGCAGAACTCGACGCGCTCGAACGGACCGACAGCAGGGATTCGCACTCGACCGCGAACGCCGGGAGCGTCGTCGTTGACGGCGACCTCGGGATGGCGGACCTCCCGTCCAGTCGTGGTCCCGACCTGCACGACGTTCTTGCCGACCGCGCCGACCCGCACGAAGCTGTCCGGGAGGACGGTCCAGTGACTCTCGTCCCATGCGGACGAACGCTGGCCGGTGCTCGGAGTGCCGACTTGCGGGGGCTCACAGATGTATTCGCCGCGCTGGAGCGGACCTATCGCTGGGTCATTGTGGACTCGCCGGCGGGGATGCACGCCGACGTGGGGTTACCCCTTGCTGCTGCCGACGTTGCGGTACTCGTCACGACGCCGGAGGACGCGGCGCTCGCTGATGCGCTTCGGGTCCGGGCGCTGGCCCGCGAACTCGACGCCGGACTCTGTCGGGTCGTCCTCAACCGTGCCGGTCCGAACCCCGCGACCGGGGCTGTCGCGGACCGGTTCGGTGCGCCAGCCGTCGCTATCCCGAAAAGTGAGCCGCTAGCGACGGCACAGGCCCATGGACAGCCGCTTCGAGAAACAGCGCCGGACACGTCGGCTCGGCGCTCGATTGAATCGCTCGCTGACGCCGTCTATTCCTGTAGCTCGGTGTAGGTCCCACGCAGCGTGACTGGCGTTACGTCCGCTGTCTCCGCCGCTTCGGCCTGTGTAAGCGCCACGTCCCGCTCTTGCGCCGCAGTGTAGAGACACGCCGCCGCGACGCCGGCCGGATTGCGCCCGCTGACCAGCCCACGGTCCTGTGCCTCGTCGACGAGCTCCTCCGCACGCTGGCGGACCGCCGTCGGCAGGTCCAGCGTCGTTGCGAAACGTGGCACGTACTCGCGGGGGTCAATCGGACCAGTCGGTAGCCCGAGCTCCCTGTTCAGAGCGTCATAGGCCGCGCGGAGCTCCGCCTGCGTCGCCTTGGCGACGGTACAGAGTTCGTCGACTGTCCGGGCAACACCTTCGGTCCGGCAGGTGGCGTAGATGGCCGCGGCTGCGAACCCTTCCAGCGTTCGTCCCTGCAGCAGATCCTCGTTCTGTGCGGATTCGAACAGCACGCACGCCCGGTCTCGGATTGCATCTGAGAGCGCCATCGAACTGATGATACGCCGGATCTCGGTGAAGGCGTACACCTTGTTTCGCTCGCGTTTCGAGCTGATCTGGGCCCGGTTGTGTTCGCGGCGGAGGCGGGCGAACTGACGGCGCTTGCGTCCTTTCAGCCGTGTCGACCGGCCGATCTTCGTCGAGAGCCCGCGGTCGTGGCGCGACCGCGTCAGCGGCGCACCCGTCCGTGCCCGGTCGGTGTCATCGTCGTCGAACGACCGCCACTCCGGACCGGGGTCGATGGCATCCTCGCCGACGACCAGCCCGCAGCTGCCACAGACCGATTCGACGCCCTGTTGTTTGACTGACCCGTTACACTCCGGACATTTCGTTACCGTCGTACTCATGTTTCCACCTACGGCTGGATGGAAAGTTAAAAAGCCGATGCAACGGCGGGTTTCCGGGCGCTTTTCGGCGAAACTGCCTACCGGTAACCGGTAGGTAGGAACTGGGATTGACACCAGCGCCTATCGAGATACCGACAGCATTAAATTCCAATGTAGAGAAGGAAATTTTTAATGGCATTGTCGGATATCGCCGCTGGTGTCGAGGTCACGACCCGCCAGCGTGACCGCGGCGTCGCTGCTGTTGACGAGACGGACGCGCCCCTCTCGGAGCGGCTGGCCCCGTTTGCCGACGACCTCCCGTGTTCGGCGGCGGCAGCGGCAACTGTCGTTGAGGCCTACGCAGCTGGTCGGAGTGTGGGCGATGCAGGCCGCGCCGCCGGTGTTGCGCCCGTGCTGGCCGCAAAGACGCTCCATCTCGTCGGCGAGCAAGTGTCACCGGTCGGCCCACAGGGCCGTGAGATAATCGCCGATTGGCTTGCCGGAGACCTCTCCCGCAGCGACGCCATCGCACTCGCTGACGTGACTGAACAGGAGTTTGCCCTGGCTGTGTACATCGAGACGCACGACCCGCTGCCCGCGGCCCGTGACGCCGTCGAGGGAGCGCTTACAACTGAGGACCGGGACCCGTTAGGAGAGACGATGAGCGACGTCGGCGAGCTGCTGTGAGCGTGTGTGAATAGCTTTTTCGGCGAGGTCGGGAGTGAGCGACGTCGGCGAGCTGCTGTGAGCGTGTGTGAATAGCTTTTTCGGCGAGGTCGGGAGTGAGCGACGTCGGCGAGCTGCTGTGAGCGTGTGTGAATAGCTTTTTCGGCGAGGTCGGGAGTGAGCGATGTCGGCGACATGCTGTGACGGTGTCGCAACTGCTCTCTCGCTCTCGCCTCCTGTCTGGGGCATGCTTAACACCCATGGCTGCAAACCCGGAGATATGTCGGCTTCGGAACTGGCGGACCGGGTGGCAGAGGTGCTTGCGACGGACAGCGAGGCGTTCAATGAGCGCGCTCGCGAGGAGGCGCAGGCGCTCAAATCCGCTGTTCGTGACGGGACGTTTGACAACACGGAAGCGATCGTTGGTATGGAACTGGAGCTGTATGCTGTTGATGAGCAAACCGACGCGCTCCAGCGGGTTCCCCGCCAGTTGCTTGAACTCATCGGGTTCGAGAAGGAACTTGGCCTGCACAACGCCGAGATGCAGACGAGCCCACAGCCGCTGAACACCCACGGACTGGCGGCCCAGCGAAACGAACTGAAGGCGTCGCTGATGCCGGCCCAGCAACGGGTACGCAACGAGGGCATCCGCCTCGTCTCCGACGGTATGTGGACTGTTCCGCCCGCCGGCGAGACAGCCGAGACGTATCTCTGTGACTGTGTCGAACAGAGCGGTGTCCGCATTGGGACGAACATGTCGGACTCCGTCCGCTATCACACGATGGCCAATACGGACTACCCCTCGGCGTTCGAAATTGACGCACCCCACGTCTCCCTGCAGGCCGAGACGGTGATGCCGGAATCACTTATCACTTCGATTCAACCCCACTACCAGATTCCCCACGCCCCGGACCTGCCGGAGTATTTCAGCTACGCGCTCCGAATTGCTGCGCCGCTGCTGGCGCTTGGCGTCAATTCGCCGTTTTTCCCGCCGGACCTGTACGACGACGCGCCCGACCCGGAGATCGTTGCGGGGGCGAACATGGAGAACCGCATCGGCGTCTTCGAGTCAGTCCTCAATCCGCCCGATGGCGATTCGACGCCACCGAAGGTCTGTTTCCCCCCGGATTTCGACACCGTTGAGGATGCCATCGACGACATCGTCGCGGACGACACCATCGTCCCGGTCGACCTGCCGTCGGGCACCCGCTTCGACGACGACTTCGTTCACCTCCGGCACAAGCATGGCTCCTACTGGCGGTGGGTCAGGCCGGTGTTTGAGGGAGCCACCCGGTCGGCGGCTAACGCCCGCATCGAGTTCCGCCCGCTGGCCGCACAGCCGACCGTCGACGACGCGATTGGTTTTGCAGCCGTCTTTGCCGGCCTGATGGAGAGCCTACCGCGACTCGAACACCCAATCCAGTCACTGGACTGGGAGACGGCAAAGCAGAACTTCTACACCGCCGCTCGGAACGGCCTCCGGGCGAAAATCGAGTGGATCACCGCTGATGGAGCAACGACGACCAGCACCGAAGAGATATACGGTGAACTGTTCGAGCACGCACGCGAGGGGCTCGAACAGCGGGGCCTCTCGGCGGAAGAGGCCCATGGATACATCCGGCCGTTGCGCGAGCGCGTCGACCGCCGGCTCACGCCCGCACGCTGGAAACACGACTACGTCCGCCGCCGCGTCGAGGAGAACGTCCCGCTGGCCGAAGCCATCTGGGGGATGCAGGCCACCTACATCCGCCATCAGGAGGGGAACCTGCTGGAGGGGAGTTTCGTCGACTGGTTCGAGTAACCTCAGTCCCCGGTCGCTAGTTCCGACTGTTCCGCTTCCTCGCGTTGGTCCGCAATCCCTGCGCACGCGACGACGTTTGCGCCCAGTTCTTCGACACGCTCTATGATGTCTCCGTCGGCGATGGTGCCGTCCTCGAAGGCGGCCCACGAGTCGGGGATGGCGACATCTTGCGGGAGCGGCCAGCCCTTCAACTCCAAGACGGAGGCCCGAAGATGCTGTAGCGTCGGCGTGGGGAACCCGCCGCCGGCCACTGCAAGGATGCCGACGGTCGTCCCCTCGACATCCTCGATACTGCAGTAGTCGAGCGCCGTCTTCAGCGGTGAGGCGATTGTGCCATGATACACGGGCGTTCCGAGGACCATCGCGTCGGCCTCGCGGACACGGGCAGCGAGTTCCGGGCCGTCACCGGAGTCTGCCGCACTCGCGTCAGGGTCGAACAGCGGGAGGTCCCACTCTCGAAGGTCGATGTGTGCAACCGTCGCGCCAGCCCCCGCTGCTGCATCGAGGGCGTGCTGGACGGCGATTCTGGTTCCGCTCTCGTCACGAAGGCTGCCGCTGACACCGATAACGTGTGGTGTGTCGTGCATTGTGTGCCTGTTCGTAGCTGCCGCCTATCAGTAAGTATTCTGAGAAATGGATTTCAGGACGTATTCTGATAGGTGGCTACGTCGCTAGACGGTCCGTTGTGACATTGCGATTTTCACCCGCGTTCACTGCGGAATACCCTGCCAACCCCGGCTATCGTTGTCTGTGACTACGCCTGGTCTTCGTCGTTGCCCGCTGTCTCGTCCGTCTCGCCGCCGGCTTCGGACTCCGCCGTCTCAGCTTCTGCGTCTGCCTCGTCCATCTCCTCGTGTTCGGCCTCCTCCGTCTCATCCATCTCCTCGTGTTCGTCGTGTTCAGCGAACTCGACTTCGGCTTCCAGTTCGATTTCGACGCCTTTGCCCTCTAGTTCTGCCTCGAACTCAGCCATGTCTTCGACTTCGGCTTCCAGTTCCGCTGTGTCTATCTCTACTTCGACTTCCACTTCGACGGAAACGTCGTCTCGGTCCATACTCATATTCTGAGGGGCTGACATAACTCCGTTTTGCAATCGGCACCCTGCGGACGACTTCGACATCGATATGTGTGTCAATCGCCAACAGGTTGCTATGAGCGACCCCGTGGATGTGACCGTTGACGCTGACGACGAGTCGGAGTCGGTCCGCATCCACGACGACGGCGGCGAGGTCGAAGCCGGCGACGCGACCGTCCGATTCAGCTTTTCTGGGACTGGCGACGATGTGCAGTCCAGCGGTGACGACGAGCAGTCACCCGACGACAACGACGACGGTGACGAGCCGCGCCGTATCGTCGACCTCGATTCGGTGCCCACCGACAGCACGCTCGTCTTCGAGGCGCGCGACGGTCGGCGCGGTGTCAACTGCATCCTGCACCGTTCGGGCGACGCCGTCGCCGCCTGGCGCAACTCCTGTCCCCACCAGCCCGAGGTCCCGCTGGACCCGGGTCGGGGCGCGATTGTACGGGGTGACCAGCTGGTGTGTCACAAACACGGCGCGCAGTTCGAACCCGACGACGGCGTCTGCACGCATGGGCCCTGCGCTGACGATGCTCTCGACAGTATCGAGGTCTCGGTTCGGGACGGCGACGTGTACCTGACCGACGAGCGCTTCGAGCGGGCCGACCGGCGCTGACACGCTGTCAGACTGTTTTCGGTTATCTCCCAATAAGCAGCGCCGTCAGTCGTCGGCGACGGCCGGTTCGCTGTTGTTCCGGGGGTCGGCCTCACGCCACGTTCCTCGGAGGAACCAGGCCGCTGCAAGGCCGGCCGCGAGGACGTTCGAGACGGCGAAGGCCAGCCAGATGCCCTGTTCGGCCAGTGAGTACGCGAAGAGGTCGACGACCTGCGGGCCGAGCCATGCCGGGACCGAGACCGGGCGGGAGGCGACCCAGGCGACCGGCAGGCGGATGATTCCCAGCATGGTAACCGCCAGCGCCGCTGCGGTGAGCGTCTTGCCGGCCCCACGGAACCCGCCGGAGTAGGCCCGAACGATGCCGATGAAGCCGAAGGTCGGGGCGACCCACTGGAGGAACTCGGCCCCGATGCGGACGACCTCGGGGTCGTCGCTGAACACGCTCACGACGGCTGGGGCGGCGAAGATAGTAACCACGCCGAGGACGGTGAGGATGCCAAACGAGACTTTTGCGGCGAAGTGGTTCGCCGTCGCTGCGCGGTCAGGCCGCTCGGCACCGAGGTTCTGGCCGGTCATCGTCTCGACGCCGCGGTCCATCGCGATGGCCGGCATGAACACCAGCGAGAACACGCGGATACCGACGCCGAAGGCTGCCACGACGGTCACGGAGAACGTCCCGACGATGAACAGCATGGCGTTGACCGACAGCGCGCGGCCGGTCCCCTCAACGGAGGCCGGGATGCCCAGCCTGAGCAGTTTCCGGAGGTACTCCAGGTCGGGCGCCATATCACTGAGGTGAATCCGCACGCCGCGCCGGCCCGACAGCAGGATACCGATGCCGACGACCAGCGCGACGCCACGCGAGAAGATGGTCGCGACGGCCGCGCCGACGACGCCCATCTCGGGGAACACCCACCAGCCGAAGATGAGGAACGGGTCGATGACGATGTTCAGCACGACGGTTCCGAACATCACCAGCATCGGCGTGATGGTGTCGCCGGCCCCGCGCATCAGTGAGATGAACACGAAGAAGCCGAACATCGCCGTCAGCCCGAGCGAAACGACCTGTAGGTAGCCCGTTGCGCCCGGCAGCACCTCGCTGGATGCGCCCAGCAGCGACAGAAAGTCCTCGACGAAGAAGTAGCCGGCCGTGCCGAGCAACACGGAAGCCAGCAGCGCGAACGTCACAGTCTGGGAGGCGGCGTATTCGGCCTCGCGGTGCTCCTCAGCCCCAGTATGCTGGGCGACCAGTACGCTGCCCGCCACCGACAGCCCCATCCCGAGCGAGATGAGCAGGAAGATCATCGGGAAGGCAAAGGAGATTGCCGCAAGCGCTGTCGTGGAATACTGGCCGAGCCAGAACGTGTCGGCGAGGTTGTACGCCACCTGGAGCAGGTTCGTGATGACGATGGGGAAGGAGAGAAACAGCAGCGGCTTGCCAATGTCGCCGCTTGTCAGTTCTAGTTCCTCTTGCCCCTTGAACAGGTTCCCGAGTCGCGCTCCCAAGCGGCCTAGTTTCTGCCGGAGGCTCACGCTGTGACCTCCTGCTGTCCGTCGAGAAGGTGCGTCTCGACGTACTCGGTGAGCATCCGTCTGGTACACTTGACCGGGCGTCCGGTCGTGACGCGCTCGGTCGCAGCCCCGGTCAGCACGGTGACGATGAACTGGGCGGTCTCATCGGCGTCGAGGTCCGACTTGAACGTCCCGTCAGCGATACCGTCTTCGAGAATCACTTCGAGTTCGTCGACGAGGTAATCGTCGAACTTCGTGAGCCGCTCGCGAAAGCCAGGTTCGTATGGCGCGTGGGCGCGGATTTCGAGAATCGCCGTCCCGAACTCTTCGCTCCCGTCATCCGGCTTGTCCAGCACGGAATCGATGAGCGAAAGCAGGCGCTCGTGTGGGGTCTCGCCGGCGGGGTCCTCGATCCGGTCGACGAACCCGTCATAGAGGTATTCGAGGAACGCACAGAGGAGGTCGTGTTTGCTGTCGTAGTGGTAGTGGAGGGCAGCCTTGCTCTTGTCCGACTCGTCAGCGATGTCCTGCATCGTCAGATCCGCGTAGCCGTGCGTACACAGCGCACGGTAGGTCGCATCCATAATATCGTCGGCCGTATCGCCGTCATCCATTACGTGTTACTAACTGACTGGTCAGTCAAGTATTCGTCGGTACCGTCTGCGGGTGGGTTCGCATGCCCTGCTATATCGGGCTCAGACTCGCGGGAGCTGTCGCTCTGGGAGAGGTCGGAACGACGGCAGAAGGCCAGTCGCTACTCCCTCAGGTCGAGGTCGAACTGTTCGTGTTCGCTTGCGGCGTTGAGTACGACGGAGGTGTTCGACTCCCTGATGTCCGGGTCGGTGAGGAGCTCTTTGATCTGGGCGTTCATGCCGTCGGTATCGGTGAACTTCCCGACCGCGATGATGTCGTAGTCGCCGGTGACCTCGTACACGGAGATCATCTGCTTGTGTTCTTTGAGGTCTTCGGTGACTGCCGGGAGCGACGACCCCTCCACCTTGAGCTGGATGATTGCCGTCACGTCGTAGCCGAGCTTGTCGTAATCGACCTTGGGGGTGTACCCGTTGATGATCCCCTCGTCCTCAAGATCGGAGAGGTGATTTGAGACGGTTGTTACCGATACGTCGAGGTCCTCTCCGAGGCTTCGGAGGCTGGCACGGCCATCCCCAAGCAGGGCATTCACTAGCTCACGGTCGAGATTTTCGTACGTCATTACATCGGGGGACGCCCCCCAGGGATTAGAATTTTACGAATGTCCAAATGTAGGCGAAAGCGTCGAAACCTTTGCGCAAATCAGCAGGGTTTTAGTAGTAGCACCGCTCCTATCGGGTGTCCAAAGATGACAAGCGAACTTTCAGAGGCGGCACAGGAGGTACTCGACGAAATCGACGAGAAGAACGTCGACTTCCTCCGGCTCCAGTTTACCGACATCCTCGGCACGATCAAGAACGTCTCGATCACAGCCGACCAGGCAGAGAAAGCGTTCACAGAGGGGATTTACTTCGACGGCTCCTCGATCAACGGCTTCGTCCGGATTCAGGAGTCCGACATGCGTCTGGACCCGGACCCCTCGACGTTCTCCGTGCTCCCGTGGAGAGAAAACGTCGAAGGCGGTTCCAGTGCCCGTCTCATCTGTGATGTCATCGACACCTCGACCGGCGAACCGTTCTCCGGTGACCCGCGTGGCGTCCTGAAGCGTGCGATCGAGCGCGCAAACGACATGGGCTATACGGTCAACGCCGCCCCCGAGCCCGAGTTCTTCCTGTTCGAAGAAGACGAAGAGGGCCGTGCGACGACCAAGACCAACGACGCCGGTGGCTACTTCGACCTCGCGCCGAAGGACCTCGCCTCCGACGTGCGCCGTGACATCATCTACGGCCTCGAAGACATGGGCTTCGACATCGAAGCCTCCCACCACGAGGTCGCTCAGGGCCAGCACGAGATCAACTTCACCTACGACGACGCGCTCTCGACGGCCGACAACGTCGCAACCTTCCGCTCTGTCGTCCGCGCCATCGCGGCCGAGCACGACCTACACGCGACGTTCATGCCGAAACCCATCCCGAAGATCAACGGCTCCGGGATGCACACACACCTCTCGCTGTTCACCGAGGACGGCGAGAACGCGTTCCACGACGAGGACGACGAGTTCAACCTCTCCGAGACGGCAAAGAGCTTCACCGCTGGTATCCTCAAGCACGCACCGGCTATCACGGCCGTCTCGAACCCGACCGTAAACTCCTACAAGCGTCTGGTCCCGGGCTACGAGGCACCCGTCTACGTCGCCTGGTCCGACCGTAACCGCTCGGCGCTCATCCGCAAGCCGGCCGCCCGCACCCCGGCCGCAAGCCGTATCGAGGCTCGCTTCCCCGACCCGTCGTGTAACCCGTACCTCGCTTTCGCCGCACTCATCCACGCCGGTCTCGACGGCGTCGAGCAGAACCTCGAATGCGACGACCCTGTCCGCGAGAACATCTACGAGTTCGACGAGCAGAAACGCGAGGAGTACGGCATCACCACGCTCCCGTCGAACCTCGGCGAAGCCGTCGAAGCGCTCGAAGACGACGAAGTGATTCAGGACGCTCTCGGCGAGCACGTCTACGAGAACTTCGTCGAGGCCAAAACGCAGGAGCACAAGGAGTACCTCGTCGACGTCTCCGACTGGGAACTCGACCGCTACCTCGAGAAGTTCTAAACGGCTTCCACTTCAGTATTTTTCTGCGAGTCGCTCACCGGCCAGCGGTAGCGTCAGCAGGACCCCGGTCCCAAGCCCCGCAAGTAACGTGACGACGCCCGGCGTCGGGTCTAACCCGAACGTCACCCCGAGCAACGTTCCAACCGAGATAACGCCCAGCAGCGCTGTGATACCGACACCGTGCCGGGTCGGTTCCGGGATTGAATCTCCTAAGAGCGCCCAGACCACGGCACCCGCGATAGCGACACCCAGCGCGCCGGCCGAATTGCGGGAAACGCCGGTGACGAACAGCCCTGCCACGGCGATGACGGCCGCGAAGCCGAATACTCGCTCGGGCGTTTTGAGTGCGCCGAGGGCGAGTACGAGGGCTGTCCCGGCGATGGCAAAGCCCGCGACGATGTCGGCGAGGTAGTGGACGCCGAGCACCAGCCGGGAGAGCCCGACGAGGGCAATGATTGTCGCGGCGACAGCGGTGCGCTGTCGACGCGTGCCGACCCGGAGCGCCCACGCGATGCCGCCCCAGACGAGCAGCGAAAGGGTGGCGTGGCCACTGGGGAAGCCAAACCCTTCCCCGGTCGCCATGGACTCGTAGACGCCCCGCAGCGCCGCCGGGAGCAGTTCGGCGTGGGTGGCCGTGCCCGCCCCGGGCGGCCGTGGCAGCGCGAACACGCCTTTCAGTGACACGACGAGCGCGACGCCGACGGCGAGCAGTGCCACCAGCATCGCCGTCCGGTCGCGAGTGAGGTCCTGCCCGAGTTTCGGCGTCCACGGGCCGAGCCAGTACAGCAGGCCACAGGCCAGAAACGTGAACCAGAAATCACCCAGCTGGGTGATTAGGGAGAACAGCACGACGACTGCGCCGGGCAGCGCCGACAGCACCTCGGTGACGCCGACAGCCCGTATCACTGTCGCCAGTCGCGCACGCGGTCAACGAGTCGTCCGGGGAGGCCGGTGGCAGTAAGCGTCACACCGACAGCAATCATGATAGCGTAAAGGCCCAGTACCGACAGCCAGATGACCAGCATCGCCAGCACGGCCCAGAGCCCCTTCAGGTAGTAGAACGCGCCGAGGGTCATGATCGTGCCGTACAGCAAGACGATGTAGGGGCCCCACTGGCGAGCGTGGCCGCGGCGCATCCGGCGGCGGACGTACTGCTTGAGGTCCGACCGCACCTCGTCACGGTGGAGCGTCCGGCCCTCGATGTCTTCGCGGAACGACTCGAACTCCTCGCGGAGTTCTTGTAGTTCCTCGTCTGTCAGCGTATCAGTGTCTCGTCCGGTCGGCCCGGTTCCGGCTGGCGGGGGCGTGTCGGTCTCGTCAGCGTCCTCACTCATCGCTTTGCCGGACCGTCGGCGCGATACCTGTTGTAGTTGCCGGTCCGCGAGCGCCGCGTTGACCGCCGCGCCCACGAGGAGCACCTGTCCGGCGAAGTAGAACCACGTCACGAGCAACAGGACCCCGCCGATGACGCCATACACCTGATAGGAATCGGCCTGCGCCGCATAGACGTTGAACCCCGTCCCGAGTAGCGTCCACCCACCACCGGCAAACACCGCGCCGGGAACGGCCTCCCGCAGTGTCATCTCCTGGTCGGGAAAGAGGTAGTACAGCGGGAGGAAGGCGACTGCCAGCACGGGAACGAGCGCGAGCCCGCCGAGTGCGACCTGTACGCCGAGCACCGTCCCGAACGCGCCGATGATACCGAGCCCGACCAGTGCGATGCCGATGCCGCCTAGCGCGGCCAGCCCGTCGACGATTTCTCGGACAATCGAGTCGGGGCCGTCCGTCCCGTAGACGCGGCTGAAGGCCGTATCCAGTCCGCGAAACACCTTGAGCGCGCTCCACAGCGTCACGCCGACACCGAGCACAGTCGCACCACCGCGACCGGCCCCGCTGGTCAGCGCGTCTTCGAGCAGTGTCGACGCCGCCGGTGTGAGCACATCTCCCGCCGCCGTCACGATTCGCTCTGCGAAGGCTTCTCCGCCCGCCAGCGTGCCGACGACCAGCGTCAGCAACAACAGCGGCAGGAGCGAGACGAACATGTAGTAGGCGATGCCGGCGGCGAGAAAGGAGACCTCCTCTTCCTGAACGGTTCGGATGACAGCCCGACCGACGGAGACAGCGCGTGTGCGGTCCACGCGAGCACGTCAGAGTGGAGCCACAAATATACTGTCGACTGGCTGATGTCAGTCGGCCATCGACGCTATCTCAGTCGTCGAGCGCTGCGTCGGGCCGGTACGACCGGCTCACGACCCGCCACGTCCCCGACCGGAACCGATAGTAGGTCACTGCCGCGGGAACCGCCGTTTCGACGACGAGCGAGGCGTATAGCGCGAGTTTGCCAAGCGGCGTGACGTAGCCGAGATACGCCAGTGGGAGGGCAAACAGGTACATCCCGGCCAGCTGTGAGTAAAACGGCCAGCGCGTGTCGCCGCTGGCACGGAGCGGCCCGACTGAGCCGCCGTCGACGCCACGGAACACGACACTGGCACACGCAACGGCGACGAACACTGTCACCAGCGGGAGCACTATGGGGTCCGAAACGAACAGACGGGCGATGCCCCGCGAGAACGGGAGCAGCATTGCTGCGACGACGATGTACACGCCGATACTCAGCCGGAGTACTGTCTCCGCCCAGACGGTCGCCTCGGCCTCGTCATCGTCGCCGAGTGCCTGCCCAACGAGGCTACTCGATGCGAGGCTCAGCCCCCAGTTCGGCGTATCAAGCAGCGCCCGGACGCGGAGTGCCACGACGTAGGCCGAGACGACGCCGGGCCCGAACAGGCCGACGATGAACAGCCGGGGGAACTGCGCCCCGGTCCGTGCAAGGTTGGCCCCTACGAGCGGGGCCCCGGTCCTCGTGAGGTCGCGAGCCAGTCCGCTATCGAAGAACGGCCGGGTGACCGGTATCTGTATCGGCAGTGCACCGACGAGTGGGAGTCGTCCACGAGTCAGCCCGACAGCGAACCCGACCGTGACGAGGACGTTCGCAACGACTGTCCCGAGCGCCGCACCGACGACACCGAGGTCAGCCACGAAAATGAGGACGGCGCTCAGCACGATGTTTCCGACTGCACCGCCGGCCCGTAACAGCATCGGCGTCCATGCGTCATCAGCCCCGACGAGTGCTCGGCTCCCGATGAGGTTGAGCACTGCAAACGGCACACCGAGGGCGACGACGCGCAAGTACTGCACACCGTACCTGATTGCCTGTGGCCCTGTCCCAACCAGATCGACGAGTAAGCCTGGAAGGACCCAGTACACCACTGCGAACGGGACAGTGGCCGCTACCACGACGACACTGCTGGTCGTAACGGTGACCGCTAGCTCCTCGCCGGCGTCGGCCCCGTAGCGCTGTGACACCATGCCGATAGTCCCACCAGCAACACCTGCGCCCAGCGCGAACACCAGTTCCCAGAACGGCGCGGCGAAGCCGACGCCGGCGATAGCGGTCGGTCCGAGCGCCAGCCCCACCATCGCCACGTCGACCGTCGACTTCGACATCCGGGCGAGTCCGGTGACGATCCGGGGCCAGGACAGGTCCGTCGCTCGCCGGACCCGCTCGCGTTCGACAAGCCCGAACCGCGCGAGCAAGCCGCCGACGAGCAGCAGGACGCCACGGACTGGATTGTACGTGGAGGGCACGTGTTCGCCCCTCCTTTGCGGTCGAACAGGAAAGGCGTTAAGAAAGGGGAGCCGCCCTCACAGGGTTTATACAGCGCCGCCGCAACGACCGGATATGGATACGGAAGCGGCCATCCGGAACGGGACGATGCAGGTGACGATCCTGTTGCTCGTCGCGGCCGCGCTGGCTATTGGCTTTGGCGTCGCCGGGGTCGGCGCGTCCCTGCCGATTGCCGTGGGCCTGCTGGTACTGACGGCTGTGCTGTACGCCGTCCGCCCTGACGAGGACCGATTCGGTTCCGTCGCCGGTGTCGATCTGGACGGCGTCGTCCAGTCGCTGTGGCTCGCGCCGCTCGTTACGGCTCTGCCGCTGCTCGTTCGCCTGTCGGCCACACCCGGCGAGGTGCAGGCTATCGGCGGGCTGCTTGGGCTCGCGGGGATGGCGAACTACTTCCTGCGCCCGGTGTATCTGCTGGGCTATGACCTCGTCTCCGCGGTTCGAGAGAGCGTCGGCCGGGCGAACGGTCGGTGAGGCGATTGCCGACGGCGACGCTCGCCACGGGATTTACACAGTCCGGCTGTGTGGTACGACTGGTGACACTATGCCGTGGCCACAGCCAACATCTTGCGGGAGGCGGTCGGCGTGATTGCCGCTCGGCTTCGAATTCGCCTCCCAGAGGACATCTGGATCGCTGACGTCTCACAGGCGAACCCGCAGGCCACGTTCCGGTTGCTCTCCGGTATTCGAGTTGCGACGAGGGCGGTCGAACTCGGCGAGGTGACGACTGACGACCCCGCGACCGCTGGCGACGCCATCGCGACGCATCCGTCGGTCACCGCATACGAGGAACTGGAACGCACTGCCGATCGGGTACTCGCGAAGTACGAGACGACGGACACGGACCTGTACGAGTTCGTCGCTGAGTCCGGCCTCCCTATCGAGTACCCGGTCACTGCCGAGAACGGCTGGTACGAGTTCGACCTCACCGGGTCCCGTTCGGAGTTCGACCACTTCCGGACGGCGATTGAGGACGCAGGTAGGCAGTACGAGCTGCTGTCGCTCGTTCACAGCACAGATCCGTCCGGACTCCTGACAGAGCGCCAGCGGGACGTCCTCATGGCTGCGCTCCGAGCGGGCTACTTTGAGTTGCCCCGCGACTGCACGCTCGCCGACCTAGCGTCGGCGCTCGATATCGACAAGTCGACCGCGAGCCGTGTGCTCAGACGTGGACAGACGCGAATTGTCAAGTGGTTTCTCACCACGGCGGCCTCGCAGTCCCCGGAGAATCGCTAACCGTGAGTGACAACTACTGGTCGCTCACTCTGGACACACCGTGTTGCTCCTCGGTCCAGTGAGCCGTCTCACGTGTGCGTTCTGCCGGCGATGACGGCGCTTCGAGAAGCTGTTCAAGCCGCCGCTCGAACTCAACTTCTGAGAGTTCGCCCCGAGCGTACCGCTGGCGAAGCGTGGCCAGCGCCGACTCTGTCTCGCTCTCCCGGTCGGTGGTCGTATTGCGGGTGTCACTGTCTTGATTGTATTCGACCACCCCCACTGCCGCCGGGAGGACCACACCAAAGCCGACGACGAACACCAGCCAGAACGACTCGACGCCCAGTGCCAGCAATCCGAACGCAATGAGCAGTGTGGCCGCCGTCATGACTGCTGAGACGACTGCGCTCACCGGCTTGGGGCGCGCGTGGGACAGCGTTTGGCTCATCGGCCACCTCGAAGAACGAGGACCCCGGTGTACGCTGCCCCGATGGCGACAGCAGCGATGAGTGCAAGCAGGACCCCGAAGGCCCCGTAGCCGAGCATCGGATCGCTGTACGGTGCAATGATGTCCGACGGTGGTTCGATAGCCCAGGGACCGAGGTGGACGGACGCGAGCACCACGCTGTTCGCCGTAAAAAATCCGAGCCAGTACCGCAGTCCGGTCCGCCCGGTTACCGTGAGGACGAGGCCGATTGCTAGGAGCGGGTAGACGGCGAGACTGAGCGTGAACGCGTTTACTTCGGGGGTCAGCGGCCAACCCACGTGGTTCCCGCGGACGATGTGGTCGACGTGATGCGCGGCCCCGAATAGCGCCGGCACGAACAACACGAGAATCATCTTTCTCGGGACGGTAGCCGTACTTGCGACGCTCCTGTTCGAACGGTGTTCGTTCCGTTCCATATGTACACAGAACGGACACAGTGAGGTGACGCTTACAGCAACATGTTGCATCCCGCTAGTACCGGTACCGCTGTTCGCGGGCGGTCAACGAGCACCCGGCGGTCTCAGTCTGCCGTCGCCTCGCGTATCTCTACCACGTCGGCGTCCGTCTTGAACGTCGTGCCGCCGTAGTGCGTTCGGGAGGCCGCGTAGCCAGCGTCACGGAGCTTCTCGATGAACTCGTCCATGGCTTCAGCGCCGCGCCCCCAGCGCTTGCAGAGGCGGTGCTGGTCATAGTGGGTCGGCGTGTCGATTTCGGCCCCGAGCGTCGCCAGCAGTTCTTTGGCTTCGTCGGCGGTGCCCATCTCTTCGCTCACCTGCTCTGAAACGGCGCTGACGAACTCGGGTTCACAGGTCCGACCGAGCCAGATGGGACCGGCCGTCTGGAGGTGCTTCTCACAGACCGGACAGTCCTCGGGCGGGTCGGCGATGAGGCCGTAATCGTGGTCGCGCCAGAGGCAATGCTGGCAGTGGTGGACGTAGCCGAGTTCGTCGATGCAGTCGTTAGCGACCTTCGCGCCGTGGTCGAACTCTAGATAGGTCCGGGCGTAGTGTTTGGTCGCGTGGCTGAGAATCGGTCGGGCAGCGATGTCGTAGCGGGCGGCGGTGCGGACCATCGCCGATAGAAGGACGCGCATCCCCATCTCGGCGTGGAACTCGGTATTTCGTGGTACCGCGCCATACGAGCGGACGCCGCTCTCGAAGTGCGCGCCACACAGCGGCGCGGTGTCGGTGGCCGTCACACAGAGGAGGTGTTTGGTCCCCTGCACCGCCGCGTCGGCGAACGGAATCGGCGTGCCGAAGGGGTCCACGTCGACCACGTCGAACGCCTCGGAGTGCATAAGCACGTTCGCGTCCGACCGCCGGACCGAGGCCGCGAGGTCGTTGCGTTCGAGGTTCTGTTCACACAGCGCCGTTGCGTCGTCGTCGATATCACACAGCGTCGTCTCCCAGTCGTTGGCCGCCGCGCGGACGCCACGGATACCGCTGGCGGCGGTGGCGTCCAGATACGTCGACACGCGGGGGGTTCGCTCTCGGTAGGCCCGCAGCGCCGCCACGGTGATGTCGCGGTTCAGCTCCTGTACGGGGTTGAAGAATACGTCCGCACCCTTCCCCGCCTCCGGCTGTTCCGGCACCGTGACCGTCACCCGGCCCTCACTGACGCGCATACTCTCCGGTCTGTGCGGGTGCCGTTAAGTTGTTCGAACCTGCCTGTTGATGCTTCCGTACTTGAGGGTGGCGTGAACAGCCAGAAAGCCCCGAGGCGCTGGCATCGGAGGTCTCGCTGCGCGCTGCCTCGCTCCTTACAGTCGCTCGCGCAGTGCTTGCGCCGCCCGCCGTCCGCCAGCGCCTCGCCCCTTCCAGTCCCACCCGTGCTGGCAGTGTAATCGCACTGTGCATGCCGGCTGTGCAGTCGCACTCAGCACGGCCGGCAGACTGTCCCCGTGATTACCACACTCATCTTGCTTCGGCGGCCGTCCGCTCTCGGGGCAGTCGAACGGTTACCGTCGTCCCGTCGCTCGTGTCGAAATCGAGGTCGCCCTCCAGCGTCGTCGCGGTCCAGCGGACGAGCCAGAGGCCGATGCCGCTGCCGTGGTTCAGGTCCGTCTCGCGGCCCCGCTCCAGCACGCCGAGTTCGTGGTCCGGCACCCCGGGGCCGTCGTCGCTGACGGTCAGCACGACATCGTCGCCCTCGACCTTCGCACCGACGGTGACGACGGCGTCCGGAACGTGCTGGAGAGCGTTCTCGACGAGATTGGTAAGCAGGATTTCCAGCAGGGCGGGCTGGGTCGTCAGTTGGAGTGTTTCCGGTATATCGACCGTGACCGAGCCACCGTATTCCTCGCGGGCGGCGTCGATGACTTCGGCGGCGAGGTCGGCCAGCACGACGGGTTCGGGGGTCGCATCCCCGGCACCCGCTTCGGCGAGGGTGCGGGCCTTCTGGCCGGAGTCGACCAGACGACCGACAGACTGCTCGATGGTCGCCGCATAGTCCGCGTGGTCGCCGTCGAGTTCCGTCGCTAGCAACTCCGACCGAGCCTGGATGACGACGCTCTCGTTGCGGACGTTGTGTCTGAGAAAGCGATTGAGCACTTCGAGGCGGCGTTCACGCCGGATCTCGTCGGTGATGTCCTGAAAGACGACGGTGTATCCCAGTTGCGTGCCCGTCTCGTCCCGGAGCGCCGTCTGTTGGACCTTGTACTCGCGGTGCCGACCATCGGCCTCGATGGACACCCGCGAACTCCCCCCGTCGGTTGCGATGTCATCGCCGCCCAGAAAACCGTTCAGCGGCTCCGTCAGTGCCTCGTGCTTGTCGACGGCGAGCATCTGTTCGGCGGCGGGGTTGAGATTCACGACGCGCCCTCGCTCGTCGACGATGGCGACCGGCGTGGCGATGTCGTGGATTGCTGCCCGCTCGCCGGCCCGCCGGGTCGCCGGGTGGAACTCGAACATATCGCTGTGAACGAACGCGTACAGGTCCAGCGCGACGTGGGGCAGAAACAGGAGCGGCGTCAGATTCACTGCCGGAACCGGCCCGATACCGCCGGCCCACAGCAACACCGCGGCCCCGGGCGGTATCGGACTCAAGCCGACCGCCAGCGCCTCGCGCCGGTACAGCGGGCCGTAGCTGACGACCGTATCGAACACCAGCAGGGTCCCGAAGCTGACGAACAGCATCGCGACGATGATTGTGAGCAGTCCCACCGGCAAGACGGCGTAGTCGGCCCCCGCGCTGCCGGCAGCCGGTACGACCCGGAACCCCTGCCAGACCACAGTATGGAGTGGGTTTGTGACGACGAGCGCCGTTTCGACGAGCGGCAGCACCGCCACGCCACGGTACCAGCCGCTTTCGAGGACGTTTGTCCGGCCCGTGTATCCCAGCGCGAACGAGAGAAAACAGAAGCCAATCCAGATGATGCCCAGCCAGGATACCATCTCCAGAGCGAGGCGCAGTGTCGGGTCGAACACCAGCAGTGCCGCGCCGTAGCTGAAACACCAGACCGTCTGTGTGACGATGGTCGCGACGAACCACCGCGCGCCGGGCTTGTCCCAGTGTGCCTGGAGCTGGGCCAGCAGATACAGCGACCCGAATCCCGAGGCAAACGAGCCCAGCGCCAGCCACGGGAGGTCGAGGTTCATGCCGGAATAAATCTGTACTCCGTGTTTATGTTTCTGGGCACAGTACAAGCATTGATAACTTCTCGCCGCCGGTTGCGAGCCAGCTGGAATCTGGCTGCTGAAGCCGACGCCGTTTTGTCACCCCTTTCCGTAGCACGGATGTGACTGATGTCGAGGAGTGGGTGGCCGACCTCGAAGCCGCCGGTGAGCTGACCCCCGATGCAGTGTCGGCTATCGTCGCCGTCCACGATGACCGCGGTCATCAAGCTATCGAGGCCGTCGGCGAGGGCCGCGTCAAGCAGTACCGCGATTTCACCGTCGTTGTCGGCCATGACGACGAGTACATCGTCGAGGACGGCGGCTGCACCTGTGCCGACAGCGAGTACAACCTCGACGCTGACGACCCCGACCAGCTTTGCTGGCACGCTATCGCGGTCCGCATCGCCGAGGCTATCGACGCCGTTGACGAGCACGACATGTGGTACTCTGAGGTCCGGGAGTTCCTCTAGACCACCTTTTTCCCGCTCGGGTGAGCGCATAGCGCTCACCTCTCGCGGCAAAAACGTGGGCGAAAAACGCGCGAATCGCGGAGCGATTCGCGTGAAACCGCGCGCCGTCGGCGCGCGGTATGCTATGCGGTACGGCTTCCTCACCGCTCTGCTACTGCTACCGCACTGCTCCGCTCCTGCTACTGCCCCCGCTACCGCTCCACTGACCGCCCAGCCCCGTACGCAATCCGTCCTTCCAGTGAGAATCGAAGGACGGACCGGGAGCCGAGGTTGAGCGCGCGGAGCGTGTCGGCTCGCTCGTGGTCGCCCGGGTCCACGTCGATGCGGCTGCTCAGCGGCGCAGCCCCTAGTTTCCCCTGGAACTCGACCGGCGTCCGTTCCAGTCGTCCCTCCCGAACCGCGTAGCTCTCTATCTGCTCTCGGTGTTCCCCGGTCCGGGGCCAGTCGATGCTGACCGTCGCCACGCGGTCGCCGTCCTCGACGACCGTCGTCTCGCGGCGGGTCGCGTCGTCGTGGTGGCTGATGTCGGCGACTGTCTTCGGATAGCCCCAGATTTCGTCGCCGAGGGCGCGAGCGGGTTCAGTTGTCACCGGGAGCGACCAGACGTAGCCACCGATATCGCGGGTCAGCAGTGGCACCAGTGGTGGCTGCCACTCGTCCGCCGTTGCGCCAATCAGCACCGCGAACTCGTCGTAGGGGGCCATCGCGTCGTCGCCGATACGGTGATACTCGACACAGAGGAGCACGACTGCGGCCTGCCGGGCCGTTACTCGAACCGGTGTCAGTCCATCGGGCAGCAGCGACTCGGCAACGTCGTATCGCGCCGGGAGCACCGCGCCGGCAACCGTCGCCTCGGTGACCAGCGGCAGCGTCACTTCGTGGCCGGTCGAGAGCCGAACCCGGTCGCCGTCGGACAGGTGTATCATCGCCACCGCCCCAGAAGCGCGCTCGCTCGACCGAACCCACGGTGTATCGGGTCCTGCAGTCGCGCCGGGAGCCAGTGGGTCCATCGGACGAACGTGGCGAAGGCCCCGACAGGATAGCGGGCCTTCGGCGGGTCGTCGGTCGCTGCGGCGAGTACCGTCGCCGCGACGGCTTCTGGCGTTGTCGCCAGCGGTCCACCGGTGAGGACCCAGCCGTCCTCCAGCGCGTCGTACGTCCGGTCGTAGGTCGGCGTCCGGTCCGCATCACGCAGGCTCTCCAGCGCGCCATCGGCGAACCCCGTCTCGACCCACGCCGGTTCAACGAGCGAGATATGGATGTCGTCCGCGCCGGCCACCTCTATCCGAACTGCGTCAGAAAGCGATTCAACGGCGGCTTTCCCGGCTGAATACGCGCCGAGTCCGGGCGACGCGGTGTGGCCCAGGACGCTTGAGACGGTGATGATGCGCCCGCCGTGTTCGCGCATCTCGGGCAGCACTGCCTGTGCGAGTCGGTGTGGGCCGTGGACCAGCACGTCGAACTGCTCGCGAACGTCGTCGCTGGAAACATCCTCGACTGGGCCGGCGACCCCGTACCCGGCGTTGTTCACCAGACAGCCGAGTCGTCCCGCTTCCTCGATGATGTGGTCAACGACAGCCTCGACCTGCTCGCTGTCAGTTACGTCGAGTTCGAGACAGCGACAGCGCTCGCGGATATCCGCTGGAAACTCGGTCCGAACATCCGTCGCGTAGACGGTCCAGCCGTCGTCGGCGAACGCCCGCGCCGTCGCCGCTCCGATACCCGACGCTGCGCCGGTGAGCAGCACGACAGAAGCTCCTGTAGACATACAAACGAACCCAAGTCCAGAACTCAGTGGTCGAGACAGTAGTCGACGTAGTTCCGGAGGATGTGAAGCCCGGTTTCGCCCGACTTCTCCGGGTGGAACTGCGTCCCGAAGACGTTGCCGGCGTCGTTGGCAACAATCGATGCGAAGTCTGTCCCGTAGTCCGTCGTCGCCACCGTCGCGCTCTCGTCGTCAGGAACGGCGTAGTAGGAGTGGACGAAGTAGGCGTGTTCGCCGTCGACGGAACCACCGGTTCCATCTGCCCGTGGGGTCTTCGACCCCACGCTGTCGACGCCCTTGACGAGGGGATGGTCCCGCGTCACGTCAAGTTCGTTCCAGCCCATGTGTGGCACGGTCTGGTCGCGGCTGAACCGGACGTTCTTCCCCGGAATGAGGTCCAGCCCCTCGGCGTCGCCCTGTCCTTCGTGGTCGGCCTCCTCACTCGTCGTCAGGAGCATCTGCATCCCGAGACAGATTCCGAACAGGGGCTTCCCGGCCTCGGCCTGTTCGACCAGCGCCTCGCGGAACGGCCCAGCGTTGTCCATCCCTTCGGAGAAGGCTCCGACGCCGGGCAGGACGATGCCGTCAGCCGCGTCGAACTCTGCGGGGTCCTCCGAGAGCGAAACGTTCGCGCCGGCGCGTTCGAGCCCGCGCGTGACGCTCCGGAGGTTCCCCAGTCCGTAATCGACGACGACCACGTCCGCAGTCGTCTGTCTGACACTCATACCTTCTCGTAGGCGAACGGGGGGTAAGTGAGTTCCTGTTCGAACAAGCCTTCAGCACCGCCACTGTCAAGCGGGCGGTCTCGACCCCGCTCACACGTCCGGTCCTGAAAGAGTATCAAAGCTGAGAATAGGCCGGCCCAGTTTTATCCACCTACCGCATACAGCCGCTGATGATTGACCTTACAGAAGTCCTGTACGTCGACGGTAACGTTCTCATCGCTGAATTTCCCGAAGAGATGGAGATGACGGATGAGACGTTTGCGAAAGTCAACGAACGATTCGAAGAACTCGCCTCACAGCCGGCGGTCGATACGCACATCTCAAATCTCCAGATGGAGGCGTCACTGAACGACGACGTGTTCTCGCGAGCACAGGAGGCCGCGGAAGCGGGCAAGGAGTTCGGTATCACGGACTGGGTCATCGTCTCCGAGGGGATCAAGAAAATGGCGCTCAAGAGTCAGGTCGGCGAGATTCCGGGTGTTGACATTTCGCTGGTTGATACCAGAGCAGAAGCGATGGACATCGCAGCGAACTAGCGGTTCCGAGCGTACTATCCGACTTTTAAAACTCGCCGAGTCGTGACTGGCCGCTCTGGGCGTCGGTAAACTCCGCGGCAGTCGTCAGCGCCGCCTCGAACGTCTCTTTCTGGCTCGGGTCGTACAGCGTCGCCGCCGGGTGAACGGAGACGAGAACGCGCCGTGGCTGGCCGGCGATAGCCACGTCGAACACGTCGCCCGCTTCGCCGGTGACGGCGACATCACGCTCTAGCAGGTGCTCGGCCGGCACTTTCCCGAGCGTCACGACGACTTCGGGGTCAACACGGTCGATTTCCGTCTCCAGATAGTCGCGGCAGTTCGCGAGTTCACCGTTTCGGGGGTCGCGGTTGTCCGGCGGGCGACAGCGGACGCAGTTCGTGATGCGCACGTCGCCGCGGTCGAGGCCGGCATCGCGTAACCCAGCGTCGAGCACGTCGCCGCTCCGGCCGACGAACGGCTCGCCCTGTTCGTCCTCGTTCGCGCCGGGGGCTTCCCCGACGAACAGCAGGTCCGCGTCCGCGGGGCCGACGCCGTTGACGATGCGCGAGCGCGAGCCACAGAGGTCATCACAGCGCTCACAGCCGACGACATCGAGGCCGTCCATCTGCTCCATGCAGCGTCGTTTGCACCGAAGGCTCTCAAACGCAGCGGTCCGCCGGCAGGCACCCGACCGCGGACGCTGGCCGTGACTACCGCTTTACACCGGTTGCTTCGATCTGCACCGCCGCGTCGTTTGGCAGGCTTGCAACGCCGACGACGCTTCGTGACGGTCGCTGTCCGTCGAAAAACGCCGCGTACGCTTGCTTGACCGCTGGTAGCTGGTCCATCTCCGTGAGGTACACCGTCGTCCGCAGCAGGTCACGCGGTTCGAGACCGGATTCGGCAGCCATCGCTCGAATCTGGTCGAGTGCGGCCAGAGTCTGTTCCTGCACATCGCCGTTGCGAGCCGTGTCCGCGTCCGGAACTTGCCCGTCGAAGAATATGAGCTGGCTGTCCTGCTGGCGCTTGCCGTACACGCTGTGTTCTGTCGGCTGGTCGCCCTCGGACCGGGTCACGCTACTGTTGATATTCGTCTGCTCGTTCGTTTCTGCGGGGTCTACAGCATTCCTCGCCTGTGTCTTGCTCTCTGCCATTGTATTCGTACAAACACAGTGCCAGCTAATCAGGATATCTTTAGCTATTACTAACTGTAGACAATGATGAGGCAGTACTAGCTAGCAGGATGCTTTCGGGCCGCAGATATGACTTAGCAATAGACAACTTTTCGCTGTGGCTCCTGACAGCAATAACTCTGGCCTGTTCCACTGTCTTGACGACCAGTGTCACAGCGTCGCCGGTCGGCCGCTACCGCTGTCCGACTCACTCCATCTCGGCCAGTCCCCGCGCTGCCAGTCGGGCCACCCGGAGCGGTTCCGGACGGCCGCCTTCCGGCGTGAACGCCCGGACGACATCTGAGGTGGCGCTGTCGTCGATACCGACGCTCCGAACGTACACTGTCTCGTCGTTCACCGACACCGGTCGGCGCTCCGGCTGGGCACGGTAGGTCGCCAGCCGGTCCTGTACGACATCGGGATCGTCGAACGCCTCACGAATGGCCCCCTCGAGCCCCGGCGAGGATTCGAAGGTGACTGAGACGACTGGCAGGTCGGTGTGGTCGTGAATCCGGCGGAGGTCGAGGACGTTGAACCACGCCGGCGCGAGACCCGCCACCAGCAGGTAGCGGATGTCCTCGCGGTCCAGTCGGTCGACCATCGCACACACTGTCTCAGTGGCGTCGCTCCCGCCGACCGTGGCAGTACTGAAAACAAAGCCGTCGGCCACTCTACTGGCGCGGACGACAGCGCCAGCAAACTGACTGGTTTCCGCCCGGTACGACTCCGCGACGCCGAGGGCCCGTGCCCCTGCTTTCACGTGTTCTGGTTGTCTTTGATGTCTTCCAGTCTGTCGAGTAGTTCGTCGTTCGACGCGGTGAACTCGTACTCGATGTCGCCCTCGTGGGCGTTTTCTTCAGCATCGAGGCCGTCCTCGTCCTCGAAGTCTGTGTCGTACTCCTGATTGTCTTGTTCCGATTCGTCGTAGCTCCCGAACCCCATGGTACGTGTACAACTATGACGTTCACAGTAAAAAATCACTCGCCGACTCCAGCGTGTTAGCGCGTTAATACGATGTTCTTCGGTCTCACTCTCGGAACTGCTGTGGCGACCGGCGGCCGGGACAGTACACTCAAGCGGGCCGCGCCACAGGCTTCGTGTATGGACGTTCACAACGTCACCGCCGAAGCCGAGACGTTCACCTGCAACGCCTATCTCGCGACTGGCGAGCAGACGACGCTGGTCGATGCCGGCGCGATGCGCGGCGTCGTCGACGTCATTCGGGAGCACGTCGACGCGCTCGATGCCGTCGTGTTAACCCACCAGCACGGCGACCACGTCCAGCGACTTGATACCGTCCTCGACGCCTTCGACGCGCCGCTGTACGCCTACGGCTCCCATCCCCGTCGGGACCACGCACTCGCTGACGGCGACACGCTCACCGTCGGCGATGAAGAGTGTGAGGTCGTGTACACGCCGGGCCACGCCGATGACCACGTCTCGCTCGTCTCCCAGTCAGCCCTGTTCTCCGGCGACGTGGTCGTCCACGACGACGGCGCGTTCGACGACGGCTCCTTCGGCCGCACGGACCGCCCCGGCCAGTCCCGTGAGCGCCTCATCGAGAGCATCGAGCGTATTCTCGACCGAATGCCGGCAGGCGTCGAACACATGTACTCGGGTCACGGCGGCGTCTTCCACGGCGATGTCCGCGAGGTCGTCGAGCGCGCCCTCGAACGGGCCGAGCGCCGCGAGCCGAAGTATCCCGACGACTGACCACTCGAAACCGGCACAACGCTCTAGTGATAGGGCCGATATTCGACGCTATGAACCAGCGACTTCTGACGGGGGCGGCTCTGGCAGTCTCCGGCGTCGTACTGGCCGCGATGCAGGTATTTCACGCGGTCCAGCAGACCCGGATTCCGGTGGCGGTCGCGGTCGATGCGCTCCCCTTTGTGGCGATGGGCCTCGCGGTGACGTACGCGGGCGTCTGGCTCGCCCGCGACACGGCATTTGAGGGGGCCACGTCCCGAGTGGCCGCGTGGGCCGCCGGCGGAACTGTGACGTTCGCCGCCGTGGCGGCGCTCCTGTTGTTCAGTCAGCGCGTGACCTCTGGCTCACTCGCCCGAGCGTCGTACCTGACGGTTGACCTCGTTACTGTCGGCGCGCTGGCGGGCGTTCTGGTCGGCCTGTACGACGCCCGGAGCCGCAGTCGGCTCCGCGAACTGGCGGCCGAGCGCGACCGCGTCGAGGCTTTCGCCGGGAAGGCGGCCGACGTGAACAACTACGGGCGCGCCATCGCCAGCGCCCCCAGCGTCGACGGCGTCGCTGCCTTCGTTGTTGAGGCCTTCGGCACGATGACCGGCATGGAGGAGACAGCCGTCATCCAGCTCAGGGACGGCGATGCGGTGGCGCTCGCGAACACGGTTCGGACCGTCCCAGTCGACGTCGTCGCCGAGTTCGCGCAGGCCGTCCGGGCACAGGAACAGGGAGCGGTCATCGTTCACGACCGGCCGTTCCCCGTCGACATCCCCGAGTCAGTCACCGATTGCGTGTCGGCAGTGGTTCTGGACGATGAAGACGAGACGACAGTCGTCATCTCGGTTACGACGGACGAGACGACTGTCGGTGAAGAAGACCAGAAGCTGCTGGAGCTTCTCGTCTCACACGCGTCGGTTCGCATGGCGACGCTCAACCGGCAGTCAGCGGATGAAGAACTCACTGGGCAGTAGCCGAGTGGTGACGAACTGCCACCGGATGTCGGTGGCAACTGACCCGAAAATCAGGCGCTGCGGGTTTCTTTCGCCTTCGGACGCAGGTTGCCGTAGCCACATTTCCGGCACTGCTGGGCGCGCTGTGGGTTCCGAGCGTTACACCGCATGCAGATCTGCTTGTTGAGGAGTCGGTCGGACGCTGTCTCGAAGCTAGCCATGCGCGGTCATTCCCGGTGCGCGCGTTTAAGCTTTGAGTTTCGGTCCGGGACCGATTCAGCGTGGAACGACGGTGAAAGACAGGGAGACACCTCCCAGTCGTCGCCGGCTTTAGATGCCCGAGCGACGAAGCCGGAGTATGTACGATCAGGTCGCAGACCTACCGGTCACCATCGAGAGCTGTTCGTTCGAGCGTCGAGAACGGGCGACCTCCAGCGGATTCGACCGAGTGACGACGGTCATCCACCTTTCCGGTGAGGGTGAGACCGGCAGCGGCGAGGACGTGACGTACACAGCCGAAGCCCACGACGCGCTACAGGACAGCGATGCGTTGCCGGGCGAGGACTCCCCGCTGGCCGGCGAGTACACCGTTGATTCGTTTTCGGCGACGCTGGAAGCGACCGATTTGTGGCCCGAGCCCCCCGACGAGGAGCGGTTCCGTCACTACCGCCGCTGGGGGTTCGAGAGCGCGGCGCTTGACCTGGCGCTGCAGCAGGATGACACGGACCTCGGGGCAGCACTCGGCCGACAGTACGACCCAGTGAACTTCGTCGTCTCGACGCGACTCTCGAACGCGGCCGACGATACGCCACCGACGGCTGACAGATTGGCGATGCTGTGTGAGCGCTACGGCGACCTGTCGTTCAAACTCGACCCGACGCCGTCTTGGAGTGACGCCCTTGTCGACCAGCTGGCGGACTACGACGTTCGCGTGCTGGACCTGAAAGGGCTGTACGAGGGGACAGATGTCGATGTCGCGGCCGACCCGGAGTTCTACCGTCGTGTCGTCGACGGCCTCCCGGACGCGCTGGTTGAGGACCCCGACCTGACCGAGACGACCCGACCCATCTTCGACGGTCAGGAGGCCCGTGTCACCTGGGACGTACCTATCACCGGCGTTGAAAGCATCGAGTCGCTGCCCTTCGAACCGGCGTGGCTCAATATGAAACCATCCCGTTGCGGGACCGTCGAGTCCGTGCTTGCGACTATCAACTACTGCGAGGCACACGGTATCGACCTGTACGGCGGCGGGCAGTTCGAACTCGGTGTCGGCCGCGACCATATCCAGGCGCTAGCGTCGCTGTGCTATCCTGATGGGCCAAACGACGTTGCGCCCGGCGGGTATAACGACCCCGACCCCGACGCGGACCTGCCGACGAGTCCGCTCACCCCTCCCGACGCGCCAGCCGGTATCGGCACCAGCTTCTCGTAAGCGGCCTTAAATATGAAGCCGAAGCTACATTATTGTTGGAGAGCTAACTATTGTCATGCGGTGTCAAGCCTGCGGAGAACGCATCGAAGATGTACTGGAGGCACACGCACGGCGGGCCTGTCCACACTGTGATGCGCCGCTCCTCGAAAAGCCAGCAACGCCCCGATGACTACTCCTCGGCGAGATAGTCGTCCTGTACGTCGATGACGTCGCTCGAATCCTCGCAGTTCGCGTACCGTTCCAGTGGTTCCTCGTTCAGTTCCAGAAACGTGTGGCCCCAGGAGAACGTCGAGAGAATCCGCTCGGCGTGGTCGTGCTCCCCGAGAATGGCGAGCGCACCCGCGAAGGCTTCGACGGTATTGAGCTGAAAGGCCGTGCCGTAGTTGACCGGGTTGCCGGCGACGAGGAAGGGGAGCGAGCGGTGCACCCCTTCGAGGCCGAACGCCTCCCGTTCGGCGGTCTCCCAGGAACAGTCGAGTGCAACCAGACGGCTGTGGCGAGCGCCGTCGCCGGCGGTCGGTCGGTCCGCCGGAGACAGCGCCTGCTCGGCGAAGGGGTTGAGCACGATGCCGGGCGGCGTCGACCGCGTCGCGCGGTGGAGTTCGGCCTCGTCCATCCGGGCCAGTTTCCGTGCGCTACATTTATCGGGGTCGTCGTCACCCTCGTACCGGACGTGCAGTTCCACACCAGCGCTACTACGCTGGCGAATAAAAGCGACTCGTTCAGTGACACTGTGCAAACACTGTTATAGCCGGAATTGGTTGTACAACGTGTGCTTTCAGAGGGGACGGCGGCACCACTGTTCGAACTGCCGGCGCTCGTCGATGGCGACTGCCAGCGAGTCGAACTATCCGACTATCTTGGCGAGGACGTGGTCATCCTTGCGTTCTATCCGGCGGATTTCAATCCGGCCTGTGACGACACGTCCTGTGATCTGGACGAACTCGACCTCTTTACGATGCAGAAGGACGTGACGATCCTGGGCATCAGCCCGGATTCGGTGTATAGCCACCGGGCCTTCGCCGACCGCTACGGCCTGAAAGTCCCGCTCCTGTCCGACACTGACCACGATGTCGCCCGTGAGTACGGACTCGACTTTATCGACGATATCGGCCAGCAACTGATCGAGCGCGCTGTCGTCGTCATCGACCACGACGGCGACGTGCAGTACGCCTGGAGTACCGACAACCTCCAGCAACTCCCTCGTGTCGGGGAAATCAAGGACGCTATCGCCGACACCGGTGGCGACGACACCGCGTTCGCCCGCTACCGCGTCGGCCACGCCCACTACACTGAGGGACGGCGCGCGTTCACGTCGGCGATGGGGGCCTTCCGGGAGTCGGAGTGGATGGTCGCACAGGGCGACTTCCAGCAGGCACGCGAGGAGTTCGCCGACGCCGAAGACCACTTCGACACCGCTGTCCGGTTCGTCGACGACGAGTCCCTGAAACCGATCTACGAGGACACAAAGACGAAGGCGAACTCGCTGTGGCAGGCCAGCGACTGGCTCACACAGGCCGCCAGCGCCTACTCTAGCGGGAACGGAGCAGAGGGCCAGCAACTTCGGGACGACGCAGAGCGGCCGCTTGAAACCGCCCGCGGCTACGAGGAACCACCCGACCCCGACGGTCCGTGGCCGCCAGATCTGGAGACACTGAAAAAAGAGACGGACAACGACCGGCCGACGTTCCTCACACAGGACGAGACCGCTGTGGATACCTCGCTCGACGTAGACATCGACGCAGAAGTCGAACGGACAGACAACGAGCTGACGGAGACGGCGTCGTCGGCTACCGAGTCGCCGGAGTCGACGCCGTCATCTGAAGCCGCCGATGCGGCCGACGACATACGAGACACAGCCGACGAGCCGACGGCAGAATCGGCCGAGGGGACGACGACGGGGACAGCTACCCAGTCAACGAATCCGCCGACCGCAACCAACGACGCGACCGCTCACGCGGACCAGTCGACAGCGGCGGAACCCGATGCCTCGTCGGTTGACGATGCCTCACCGGAGTCGGCACCGACGCCTGACGGCGAGGGTGAGCTTTCGGATGTCGACGACGCTGATATCGAGGAGATTCAGGCCGAACTGGCCGCCAGCGAAGCTGAGAACGAGCCGACGGACCCGCTGGACGAGGCCCCGACCGCGATGGTTGAAGAGCCTCCCGACACGGTCGGCAGCGCGGACGACGACACCTCGACACAGGACGCGTCGGACGGCGAGCAGTCGACCCCCGACGCGTCATCGGACGCCGCCACTGACTCCGAGACGGAGACTGACGACGCAGTCGAACTGGATCTGGCCGACCCGATGGCCGACGGTGACGGCGGCGACACGGGAGAATCAACCGACCCCGAGCAAGCTGCCGATTCGGTCCCGGACGCGGCTGACGAGACATCCGACGCGGAGAGCGATAGAGACACGGGTGACGAACCCGAACCAGGCCCGTGACGCGACCTGCTCTCCGTCAGCGGACACGGGCCTACTACGACGCCATCGACGGCGACGACTACGACCAGTTGGCCTCGCTGCTCGCCCCGTCGTTCGTCCACGACCGCCCCGACCGGACCATCGAAGGCCGGGACCGGTTCGTACAGTTCATGCGTGAGGAACGACCCCAGACAGACACCACGCATCCGCTCGACGGCCTTTACTGTCGCCAGAAAGACAGCGCGGTTGAGCCGGCCGACAGCGACGACGCGACGACGGCGGCAGTCATTGCTCGCGGCCGCTTGCTCGATGCTGAAGGCGAGTGCATCGTCGGGTTCGTCGATGTGTTCACCTTCGCTGGGGACGACATCGAGCGAATAGAGACGTACACGCGCTGAATCCTGCCCGTCGCGGAGTTGCTATTTTACTGTCCGGGCAGCGACAGCTGAACGCCGTACATCGACCCGTCGGTCTCGGTCCCGACGAGCGTGTCCATGGTCCACGGCGTTTCGCTGACCGCGTCGCGGAACTCCGACGGCGTGACCAGCAACAGGTCGGTCCACGGGCCGGCCAGCCCGTCGTACTCGACGCGGAAGGTCCGGTAAGCGACACCGGGCTGGGTGCGGTGGGCCGCGTCAGTCTCCGGCTCTGCCCGGTCGAGCGTGTCCATGTCGGCGACGAGTCGGCCACCGGGCTGTGTCACCGCCGCCAGTTCGGTGAGCGTCGTCCGGAGGTCGGCCAGCGAACTGCCGAGGCCGAGTTGTTTGCCAAGGGCAACGACCGTCTCGAATCCGTTGCCCGGCGGCCGTCGGAGGTCGCCGACCACGGGACGCGTGACGCCGCGCTCGCGGGCAACCGCGACGGCTCCCGGACTCCGGTCGATGGCCAGCACGCTGTGGCCGCGCTCCTGTAGTGGAAGCGTGTGTCGCCCGACGCCACAGCCGGCGTCGAGGACACGGCCCGTCACCGTCGAGAACAGGTTCTGTTCGATGGGATGCCACGCCGATGGCGGCTCGAAGTAGCCCGAAAGATGTGCTTCAGTCAGATTGTCGTCGTCGCGGCGATAGCGGGGCCGTTCGGCGAGGTCCCCGCGGTGGAAGTCCAGTACCATCTGCCCGAAAGCGTCGTCCAGCATACTTCGGCGGTGCCGGCGAACGAATGTAATACTGTATTGAAATATGGTTTCGTGTAACACACCGCATACGGGAAAGCGGGACACCGGCCGAGCGCAACGGACCGCGGTGGCCTACTCTTTCTCGCCGGCTCCGACGGCGCTCTCACCGATTTTCTCGGAGCCCTCGATGACTTCCTGGCCGCCCATGTACGGGCGGAGCGGCTCGGGCACGGTGATGGTTCCGTCGTCGTTCTGGTAGTACTCCATGATGGCGACGAGGACACGCGGGACGGCGAGTCCGGAGCCGTTCAGCGTATGGAGGTAGTCGGCGGATTCGTGGCGTTCGGGGCGGTAGCGCAGGCCGGCGCGGCGCGCCTGGAAGTCCTCGAAGTTCGACACCGAGGAGACTTCGAGCCAGCGGCCGCCGCGGTCGGGACCGTCCTCCATGTCGTCGCCGGGTGCCCACACCTCGATGTCGTACTTTTTCGCCTGTGTAAAGCCCATGTCGCCGGTACACATGTCGAGCACGCGGTAGGGCAGTTCGAGGCGGTCGAGCACTTCGGCAGCCTCGTCAAGTAGGCTCTCAAGCCGGTCGTAGCTGTTCTCGGGCCGGACGAAGTTGACGAGTTCCACCTTGTGGAACTGGTGGACGCGGACGTACCCCCGCGTCTCGGTCCCGTGCTCGCCGGCCTCGCGGCGGAAGTTCGGCGAGAACGCCTGATGTTTGACCGGCAGGTCGTCATCAAGTAAAATTTCGCCGCGGTACATGTTGGTGACCGGCACTTCCGCCGTCGGGAGCAGCCACAGGTCATCGCTGTCGTAGTCGTCGTCCTGTCTGGCTCCGACGCGGTAGGCGTCCTCGTCGAACTTCGGAAGCTGGCCGGTCCCTTCCATCGAATCGGAGTTGACGGGAATCGGCGGGAGCACGTCGACGTACTCCTGTTCGCGGTGGACATCGAGCATGAACTGGATGAGTGCGTGCTCTAAGCGCGCGCCCTCGCCCTTGACGAACTGGTAGCCGCCGCCGGACACTTTCGCACCGCGCTCGAAGTCAAGCAGGTCCAGATCCTCGCCGAGGTCGTAGTGGGGCACCACTTCGTCGGGCAGGTCCCGGAGGTCGTCGAACCCTTCGCGGTAGCGCTCGACGTTATCGGCCTCGCCCTCGCCGGTCGGGACCGACTCGTGGGGAATGTTCGGCAGTTCTAGCAGCGCCTCTTCCAACTGGGACTCCAGTTCGTCGGCGCGCTCCTCGATATCCTGCAGTTCGTCTTTGAGTTCCTGCGAGCGGTCGATGGCCTCCTGTGCCTCCTCGTCCTTGCCGTCCTGCTTGAGCTCGCCGATCTTGCTCGACACCTCGTTGCGTTCCTGTCGGAGCCCGTCGCCTTCGGCTTTCAGTTCCCGCCACTCCTCGTCTATGTCGAGGATTTCGTCGAGGTCGACGCCCGTGACGCCCTTCCGCTCGATAGCGTCACGGACCGTCTCGGGGTGCTCCCGGACGAACTGTCTCGATAACATGGCCGACGGTTCTCGACGGCAGAAATTAGTCGTGTCGGTCCCGCGGTGGGGCTGGCCCTGCCCGCCGACCCCTCCGTCGCCCTATGCCTCGCCGCCGACCTTGACGGCCAGCACCGGCACCGGCGAGGCCCGAACGACCGACTCGGTGACGCTGCCGATGAGTTCCCGGGACGGCCCAGTCCGCCCCTCCGTCGCCATCACGATGACGTCGATGTCTTGGCGTTCGACGTACTCCACGACTTCCTCGTGGGGAACGCCCTGCTCGACCGCCGTTGTCACCGTGTCGATGCCGGCGTCTTCGGCCTGTGCCTGCAGGTCATCGACGGCCTGCTGCCCGGCGTCGGCGAGGCGGTCGAAGATGCTGCTGTCCTCGAACTCGGGAATCTGGTCGACTACCTGCTCGGTTTCGAGGACGTGCAGCGCGTACAGCCTCGCATCGTGGCGCTGTGCGAGGTCGATGGCGTGTTCGGCCGCGGTGGCGGACCCCTCGGAGCCGTCGGTCGGAACGAGTACGGCGTCGTACATACAGTGGTGTTTCTGATTCCGGGTAAATGGCTTTGCCCTTCCTTTTGCCTGACTGTCACGACAGCCACAGCATAACGGTTTTGCCCCCGCCGGTTCGGAGAGAGTGTATGGGAATCGGTGACGTTCACGAGGTGACGGTCGGGGACTGCATAGATGTCCACTACGTCGACGTCGGGATGTACGGCGTCGCCGAGTACGGGCCCGTCTACATAATCGACGCCGAGCGACCGGCGCTGGTCGACACCGGCACCGGCGCGCGACACGAAACCATCCTCTCGGCGATGGAGTCGGTCGGGATCGCGCCCGAGGATCTGGAAGTCATCGCGGCGACCCACGTCCATCTGGACCACGCCGGCGGAGCCGGCTACCTCGCCGAGGACTGCCCGAATGCGACGGTGTACGTCCACGAGTCAGGCAAGCGCCACCTCGTCGACCCCGAGCGGCTCTGGGAGGGGACCAAACACGCCGTCGGTGACCAGATCGAGTTCTACGGCAAGCCGATCCCGGTCGCCGAAGACCGTATCGAGACGCTAACTGACGGCGACGTGATCGATCTAGGTGGCCACTCCCTCGAAACTCTGCACGCGCCGGGCCATGCGCCACATCAGGTCGTCTTCTACGACCCTGCCATCGACGGTGTGTTCACCGCCGACGCCGCCGGCATCTACAACCCGTCGACCGACGAGATGCACGTCACGACCCCGCCGGTCAACTTCACGCTCGACCAGGCGCTCGACGACGTGGCGATGATACAGGACCTCGACCCGGACATCCTCATGTTCGGCCACTTCGGTGCCGTCGAAACCGGCGATAAGCTGGAAACATACACCGAGATACTACCTGAATGGGTCGCCGAGGTCGAGCGAAAACGCGAGGAACTGGACGACGACGAGGCGGTCATCGATTACTTCGTCGAGCGGGCCGACACCGATACCTGGGGCGAGCGAAAGGGCCGCGCCGAGATGCGCCTGAACGTCCGCGGCGTCCTCGTGGCGCTCGATAACCGGGACGAATAGCCAAACGTCACAGAGGCCTGACACTGCGGTCCCAATGGAGCCCCCGTGTGCCGGTGAGTGAATGCGTTTATACGAGGGCGATGCGTTAGGCTGGACAGATGGAGGCCAACTGTGGCTGGTAGTTCGGGGCTACTAATTCCGCTTGTCGCCGGTATCATCGGGCTCGGCGTTCTTGCACAGGTCCTCGCAGCACGACTGCGGGTGCCCAGTATCATCTTCTACCTGCTGGTCGGTGTCATCATCGGCCAGCCCGGACTGAACATCATCGGTGACGGCACCTTCGGCGGAGCGCTGTCGGCAATCGTCGGCTTAGCGGTCGCAATCATCGTTTTCGAGGGGGCCTATCACCTCCGATTCGACCGGCTACGCGAGGCTCCGGCCGCGACGTTCAGACTCGTTACCGTCGGTGCGGCTATCGCACTCGTGGGCACCGCTATCGCCGTTAAGTTCGCGTTCAGCTCCGCGGCCGTCTCCTGGAACCTCGCGTTCCTGATCGGTGCGCTGCTGGTCGCGACCGGGCCGACCGTCATCACGCCAATCCTCAATGTCGTTCCGGTTCGAGACCGCGTTGCCGCCGCGCTGGAGACGGAGGGGATTGTCAACGACGTGACCGCGGCTATCATCGCCGTCGTCATCTTCGAGACGGTCAATCCAGTGGCGTCGAGCGAGGGACTGTTGCGGGCGTTCGCACTCCGGTTGGGAACGGGCCTGCTCGTCGGCCTCATCGTCGCCGGTGTGTTGTACTACCTCCTCCAGTACGTCGACCTCTCGCCCGGTGACGCACCGCGGAACTCCCGACTGCTCGTGCTCGCCGGGGCGCTCATCGCCTACGCGGGCGCGAACACGATAGCGACCGAGGCCGGTGTCGCCGCCGCCGCCACGGCGGGGATGGCGCTCGGGAATGTCGACCACCCGTACGAGGAGGACATCGAGGAGTTCAAAGGCGATATTACGCTGCTGGTGCTGTCGTTCGTGTTTATCGCACTGGCGGCGCAACTGGAACCCGCCTCGCTCATTGATGTCGGGCTAGCGGGCATCATCGTCGTCCTCGCCGTCGCCTTGTTCATCCGGCCGTTGCTGGTGTTCGTCTCGACCGTCGGTGACAGATTCACCACCAACGAGAAGCTGTTCGTCAGCTTTGTCGGGCCGCGTGGTATTATTCCGGCGTCTGTTGCCACGCTGTTTGCCGTCGAACTGAACGCCGCGGCCGAGGAGGTCACCGGGGCACAGGCTGAACTGCTGGGGACGCAGGCCGATATCCTGCTTGGCACTGTCTTTCTCGTTATCTTTGCGACCGCCCTGTTTGAGGGTGGGCTGGCGCGATACATCGCGGAAAAACTGGATGTGATACCAATGCGAGTCATCATTGTCGGCGGCGGACAGGTGGGCCGAGCGCTCGCCGCACGCCTCGAAGACCGGGGCGAAAACGTCGTCATCATCGAGCACGAGGAAGAGATCGTCGAACGAGCCCGTAACGACGGCTACGCCGTCGAGATCGGCGACGGCACCGACACCGACACGTTGCGGTCGGCCGGGGCTGAAAACGCCAAAACCGTCGTCGCGGCGACCGGTGACGACGACGCGAACCTGCTGGTGTCACAGCTAGCGAGTTCGAAGTTCGGCGTCGAGCGGGTCATCGCCCGCGCGAACAATCCGGACAATGTTGAGGCCTTCGAGGACCTCGGCGTTCGCACCATCTCCTCGGCGATGGCGACGGCCTGGGCCATCGACAACCAGATCGAGCGCCCCGCTATCGCCCACTGGATGACCGATGTCGGTCGGAGCGGCGATGTGCAGGAGGTCGAGGTCAAGAACCAGGAACTCATCGGGAAGCCGATCCGCGATGTCGGGCCGATGCTGCCCGACGCCTGTCTGGTCGCGCTCGTCAGCGGGGAACTCCACGAAAATGCCGAAGTACCCACAGCAGACTATATCCTTGAGGAAGGCGACATGGTGACCCTGCTGGGCCGTCGAGAGTCCGTGCGCGACGGGATGAAGATGGTCAGCGGCGACTAGTCGTCGGTAAGATGGGCACCGTCTGATTCGTCGACGCCTGCTGTCCACGGCGACTCACCGCGGTCGCCGTCAGTTTTGTACGTCCCGCGAGCGCTCGCGATGTGATGGCCATCGGTGTCGTACACTTCTGCATCGACGACTGAGACGCTCCCGCCGTTTCGGATCACCTCCGCCTCAGTCCGTAAATCGGCGGTCGCTGGTGCGAGGTAATCGATCCGCATGTCGACCGTTGGCGAGACGGTGCCGGACTGTGAGATGACGGCCGCCCCGCCGACGGTGTCGACGAGCGAGTACGTGACGCCGCCATGTGCGATTATCGATTCGGGGTTCGAGGAGTGGCCGTCCTCTAGCGGGAGTTCGCCCGCCGCATAGCCATCGTCGACGGCCGTTATTTCCATCCCTAACTGCTTGACAAACGGGATGTCGTTGAACATCGATTTGAGACTCATGGCTATCCCAACGGAATCGAGTCTGATAAGCCTCCGAGAACGCACAACAACGGGTCAGGCGTGGTCGGTTTCTTAGGACACGTCCCGGTTAGTCGCCTGCCACTGTTCCGTCCACGCTCTCGTCGCCCTCCGTGGCTTCTTCGGGGAGCAGATGCTCCGGACGACGCAAGTAGCTCGGTTTCTGTGCGAACGCTTCGATTCGCTCCCACTCCTCCGGTGTGATGTGACCGTCCATACAAAGTATGTGTTATTGACACTACTTTAACCCTTGCAATAAAACCTAAAATTAATTTATAGTGACTAGTCATCTACAATCCCGAACTGCCACTATCGCAGCGCGTACACCGAGAATGAGGATGCCGGTAGACTGTAGCGGCCTTGCTACCGGCCCCCGCTTCCTATCAGCACCCCTCTTTGCCCCCCTGATGACCTAATATGATTTTAGGCAGATATGTGGGTACTACTATATGTTTGCCGTAGCTACCGGATGCCATGCAACCACAGCGGGCGACGTACGTCAAGAAAGCCTGTGCCTACATCACCAGAAACGGGTCGGAACTGCTGGTGTTCGACGGGCCGGGTCACGACGGGCTACAGATACCGAAGGGAACCGTTGAACCAGGGGAAAAACCGCGGGTCGCCGTACAGCGAGAGGCTGTTGAGGAGAGTGGTCTCGCTTCATTCGAGCGCCTGCAACACATCGCCACCGACGTCTGGACGCGCCGCGAGTCGCCCCCGAAGCGGTACGTGCGGTCGTTCTACCACCTCCCCGTTCACGAGTCCCGGGACCACTGGGTCCACACCGTCACCGGGACGGGCGAGGAACGCGGCGCAGAGTTCGAGTTCTCGTGGGTCGACCTCCAGACCGATGCCACCTTCGCACTTGATCTTGACGACTATCTCCACTCCCTGACGAGTCCCGCTGAGGCGACGACAGCCGGCGATGTGGCTGCCGATTAACGACTTCTTCTCTCAAATATCGCTCGTGCAAGCGCCACAGCGGTCGCAAATGACGGATTCATAAGAACAGACTCGAAACCGACGGATTCGCAAACGTCGTGCTGGGGCAGAATACTGAAACCGCGCTGACAGCGGCTGCTCAGGGCAGTCGGAACTCGATAGCCGCGCCCTGACCGAAGCCGACACACTCTGTCGCCAGACCCAGCTCCGCGTCGCGGCGGTTCATTTCGTGGACGAGCGTCACTGGAAGGCGCGCGCCAGAGGCCCCGAGCGGGTGGCCGATGGCGATTGCGCCGCCGTTGACGTTGTAGATGTCGTCGTCGAAGCCGAGTTCGCGCTGGCAGTACAGACACTGGGAGGCGAAGGCCTCGTTGAGTTCCACGAGGTCGTAATCGTCCGTCTCGCGGTCCGTTCGTTCGGTGAGTTTGCGAACGGCGGGGACCGGACCGATACCCATCACAGTCGGGTCGACGCCGGCGACTTCGTGGGAGCCGATCTCCGCCAGCACGTCGAGTCCGCGGTCTTCCGCGAACTCACGGGAGGTGACCATCAGTCCCGCCGCGCCGTCGGAAACCTGCGAGGCGTTGCCGGGCGTGACCGTCCCGTCCGACTTGAACACCGTCGGTAGCTGGGACAGCTTTTCGAGCGTGGTGTCGGGGCGGATACCCTCGTCTGCGTCGAGCTGTCCGTCCTCGGTCTCGATCGGGACGATTTCGTCGTCGAAGCGACCGGACTCCGTCGCGTCGGCGGCGCGCTGGTGGCTCCGGAGCGCGTACTCGTCTTGCTCCTGCCGAGCGACCTCCATCTCGCTGGCGACCTTTTCGGCGGTCATCCCCATCTGGAGCTCGCCGATGTTGTACTGCTCGGCCAGCCGCGGATGGACGTTGTGGGTGTTTTCGTCCATCTGCACACGGGACATCGACTCCACACCGCCGGCGATGAGCACGTCGCGCTGGCCGGCCGCGATGGCGTCGGCGGCCCGCATCAGCGCTTCGGCGGAAGACGCACACCAGCGGTTAATCGTCGATGCGGGGACGCTCTCGCCGAGGTCCGACAACAGTGCGATGACCCGGGCCATGTTGTTGCCCTGTTCCCCGCGCTGCTGGGCACACCCCCACAGCAGGTCGTCGACGTCATCGGCCTCGACGCCGGTCGACGCGAGCAACTGGTTGATAAGCGGCACTGAGAGGTCTTCGCTCCGGACGCCGGCGAGTGCGCCGTCCTCCTTTCCCTGTGGCGTTCTGACTGCATCCACGATGACAGGTGTGGGCATGGACAACGGAACGTCTCGGCCTGTGTTAAATCCTGACAAACTCGACACAGTGGGGGAACCGTTGTCGGCCGACGGCCTGACCGCGGTCGAGCAGCCGTTTCACTCCCGCTCGAACCCCGGCGGGAGGCCGGCGTGTCTGAGCCCTTCCCGCTCGTCGATGTGGAACCGGTAGATGGTGACATCGTCGTCTTTGATTGCGTCCTCAAACACCTCCGGCCGCCACGCTCCGTCAAGCACCTCTGCAAGATCGGCCCACTCGGATTCGGGCACAGCTTCGATATCGCCCTGTAGCAGGACACTCTCCCAGTGGAACATCGATTCGACTTTGTACACGAGCACGGTCGCGTCCGCTGCCGCCTCGGTCAACCGTTGCTTGCGACTCGCCGACCCACCGATGAAGGTGAAATACAGCGAGCTGTCACCATCGTACCCGAACGACAGTGGAATCATGTACGGTCCGCTCTCGGTCGGCAGCCCCAGCACACCGACCCGCTGGTTCGACAGAAACGCCGCAATGTCGCTGTCGTCCATGTGCGTGAGTCCGGCCGCCTCGAGTGTGTCTATTGTCATATATGTGTAACTTCGATCGAAACCTGCTTAATTAATTCGGCTATTCCTCGATACAGAGAACTCCCCGTCAGGACATTCCCGGTCACCGCTACTCCTCCTGTGTTGCACCCGGAGCGTGGCGCTTGATCCGCTCGATGGCGGCCACGGCTTTGTTGCGTTCGGCGTACCCCTCACCGGAGTCAGCGATGATTTCGCCGTTGCGGTGTCGGAGCCGCCAGCGCCACTCCTCGCCTTTGTCCTCGTACACTTCGAACGCCGCGCTCCCGATAGCCAGCAAGTCGGCGTCGGCGGCGTAGGACTGGACCCGCTCGACGGCGTCCATCGCCTTCGACCGGTTCGCGTACCCCTCGCCGCTGTCGGCGATGAGTTCGCCGTTGTCGGCCCGCAGCCGCCAGCGCCACTCCTCGGCAGCGTCCTCATACACCTCGAAACGGTCATCGACCGCGGAGTCGGGTGCGAGTTCGCTGACTCGACGGGCCGCCCGCCGGGCGTTCGACCGGGAGCTGTATCCTTCGCCGCTGTCGGCGAGGATGTTACCGTTGCGGTGGAGCAAGCGCCAGCGGAACTCTCCGGCGGCGTCGGCGTACACCTCGTAGGCGACGGGGTCGACCCTGAGGTAGGCCGCGCCGGGAACGTGCGCGCGGACGCTCTGCAGCGCCCGTCGAACGTTGGACTTTGAGGCATACCCCTCGCCGCTGTCAGCGAGGATGTTGCCGTTGTCGTGGCGCAAGCGCCAGCGGAACTCCCCCGCCGAATCCTCGAACAGTTCGAACGTCGCGTCGCTCTCGGGGGCCGGCACGACCGGCACGTCCTCGGCGGTGTCGTCCTCCGTGGCGTCCTCGAAGAAGACGACGGCCACGCCGGCGGCGTTGGACTGAACGCTGCGAAGCCCCTGCATCGCTTTCTGGCGCGAGGAGTACCCCTGCGCGCTGTCGGCGATGACGTTCGAGTTTCGGTGGCGGAGCCGCCAGCGGTACTTCCCGGCGTTGTCCTCGTACAGTTCGAACGTCGCTTTGCTGTCCATCGCAGCCGCGATGGTGGCGTGGGCCGCGGCGAGTTCTGCCTCGCTAGCCTCGGTCACGGTCGCCAGTTCCTCGCGGGCGGCCTCGCTGGTCGCTAACTGCTCGGCCAGCCTGTTGCGCTCGCGGGTCGCTCGGTCGGCGGTCTGAGACTGCTGTGTCGCTTCCCGGGACGCCCGGTCGGCCTCCTGTGTGGCTTGCTCGGCCACTTCAGTTGCGTCCTCTGCCGTTTGAACGGCTTTATCGTACGCTTCTTTCCGTCCAGTCAGCAACGGCGAGACGACCGCCCCGACAGCCATCAGCCCGAGGCCGACGATATACAGCGTTACTGCCGGGTTCCCCTCCGGGCCGGTCCAGTTCGAGGGGTAGAACGTGGTGAACCACACCATCGCGACCAGTCCGACCACAGCCCCGAGGTATGTGACTATTAGCCCACGTCGTGTCAGCGGCAGTCTGATTGTCGGTCCCGCAAACAGCGATATGAGACCAATCGCACCGAGGAGATAGCCGAACTGTCGGGGCGTGCTCCGCGACGCTGTCAAATAAAACAGAAGCAGGCCGACGATTCCGAGTACGATGCCGATGACAAACAGCCAGTACCCGTAGGCCTCGTCGTCGGTCGTCGGCTCGCCGATGCGGCTCCGATACACTGCGAGTAATGTGTTATCAGCTGCCATGTTTGGAACACACAGAGGTGGTATATTACCTTGGTGTCGGCCATCGGGGCTTCGAGTGACTTATACCGGTTGCGTGGTAACATCAGTGGGAATGAGCAATCCGGAACTGGATGTCGTTGAGTTTCTGCTGACGGCCACTATTTACAGCGAGCGGCGGGACCTTGAGCCGGACGACCTGCCGGCCTCGTACCGGTCCGTCTTCTGGAGCGACGGCGAGATCGAACGGCCGCTGTCGGTCACCAACTCAACCGCGAGCGAGGCCACCGGTGTCGAGCGGCCCTGGGCGGCCATCTCCGGCTTGATGTTCACCGACCGCGACGATTTCTCGGGGAGTATTTCCATGACGGACCGCGACCTCGCCGAGGAGTGGTTCCTCGAACGGGTCGACGCCCCGGACCTCGAAGACAACCCGGTCCTGGCGAAAGCCTTCGAGGACCAGGTCGAGGGCGCTGACTACGAGCGGGCCCGCCAACAGAACCGACCGTCGCGCGCCGACCGCGCGTTCATCGACGCTAAACTCGAGGAGGCGTTCGACACCGACGACGAGGACGACGAGGAGATGCTCGACCTGGTCGATGTGCGCGCCCCCGAAGAGGTGGAAATGACGCTTGCCGACCTGGTGTTGACCACTGACCAGGAAGACGAGATCCAGAAGATCGTCAAGGCCATCGAACACCGCGACTACCTTGCCCGGATCGGCCTGCGCGAGATCGGGAAACTCCTCTTTGTCGGCCCGCCGGGGACCGGCAAGACCAGCGTCGCCCGCGCGCTGGCGCATGACCTTGACCTCCCCTTTGTCGAAGTGAAGCTCTCGATGATCACCAGCCAGTACCTCGGCGAGACGGCCAAGAACGTCGAGAAGGTGTTCGAGGTCGCAAAGCGGCTCTCGCCGTGTATCCTCTTCATGGATGAGTTCGACTTCGTCGCCAAGACCCGCTCTTCCGACGAACACGCCGCGATCAAGCGCGCCGTCAACACCCTCCTCAAGAGCATCGACGAGATTTCACTTATTCAGGACGAGGTGTTGCTCATCGGCGCAACGAACCACCCTGACCAGCTCGACGCCGCCGCCTGGCGGCGCTTCGACGAAATCGTCAACTTCCCTAAGCCGGATAGCGGCATGCGCGCGGACATCCTCCGTATCGTCACCCAGCAGATGGAGATCGACGACTTCGACCCGGAGACACTGGCCGACCTCACCGAGGGGCTGACCGGCAGCGACCTCCGGCTCGTGCTCCGTGAGGCCGTGCTCAATGCTCTGACCGAGGAGCGGACGACGCTCACACAACAGGACCTCGAAGACGCCATCATCGACTTCGAGGAGCGGGACAACCTCAAGAACATGGATATGATGGACGGCGACGCCGACGCGCTGGTCGCCGGGAGCGGCGGCTTCTCCGGCGACGGCGGCAGCGACCACGACCACGATCACGACCACTGAGCGATTGCTTACCCGCTCAGGCACCCGTTCTGGCTATCGGTATGAGCGATTTACTTATCAATGCAGGAACCATTCGGTAGCCATGGCTGACGACAGCGTATTCACCGAGACAGACGACCCCGCCGAGTCGTGGGTTGACGTTCGCATGACTGACCCGCAGGAAGGCGAGTGGGACGTAGACGTGGTTATCGCCGAGAAGCAAGTCGAGTACGTCGACCTGCGCATCCGCCCGGAGTTACTTGAGGGATTCTTCGAGTGTCTGTTCGACGACCTCGCCGACGAACGCGCCCAGTCCCTGCTGGTGGCGACGATGGAGCGACAGGGCATCGACCCGGCGAACCTGTTCGATAGCCAGTAACGAAAGCGAGGGGCTTAGGCGGGTCGCACTCTGAAGGACCGGTAATGGAGGTCACGCTGCTTGGGACCGGCGACACGACGGGGACGCCGACTGTCCAGTGCGACTGTGACACGTGCGAACGGGCGCGCGACCCTGACGAGGAACTCCGGGCCAGTGTTCGCGAGCGCGGCATCGACCCTACCGGCGGGGTCGAACGGTCGCGCTTCTCCGTCGCCGTAGAGAACGATGCAACCGGCGAGTCGTTGCTGGTCGACCTGAGTCCGGACTTCCGTCACCAGTTCCTCCGCGAGTCGGTCCCGCTGCCGGACGCGGCTATCATTACCCACATTCACTTCGACCACCTCGACGGCCTCGGCAATGCCTACCGTTTGTTCGACGAACTGCCGGTCCACGCCGCCGACGAGACGGACCCGGTGACTGACGAGAGCGTCGCTGAGGCCGTCCGGAGCCGCTATGACTACCTTGACACGGTATCGGTCCACGCACAGACGCCGCTCGAGCCGTTCACCGTCGCCGGCTTCGAGGTGACGCTCGTCCCGGTCACGCACCCGCCGCTTCTGTGTTACGGCCTGCGCATCGAGGAACCACAGACCGGTGCAGTGCTGTCGATTTCTGGGGACACCTGTTATGACGTGCCCGACCGCTCGAAATCCGTACTGACCGGGGCCGACCTCGCGCTCGTCGAGGGCATCGTTCACCCGGGGGCCTGCGAATACCACCCGAAAGGCGGCACGCACCACGACGAAAACGGCGTGCCGCGGACCTTTGGCACGAAACACATGACCCTGCCCGGCGCGCGGGACTTCGCTGCCGACATCGAGGCCGACGACTACCGTATCGTCCACACCGCGCACTACGTCCCCGCGGACAGGGCCTTCGCCGACGACATCGGACTCGACGGCGAGCAGTTCACGCTCTGACCCGGATTCGGCTGGGTGAAACGGACCGTAGATTATAGGCCATGGCAGCTAATGCCGTTGTATGGACAGGCGCGGCATCGCGGAGGTCGGTGGGCTGTCGCTGGCTGGCGGCGTCCTCGCAATCGCCGTCCAGCAGGGTATCGTGGGCAGTATCGACTGGGTGCTGGTCGTGGGACTGGTCACCTGTGTCGGTATCGCGGCCGCGGCGAACTATCAGGCCAGAACGAAACACGCGGCCAAAGTCGCTACCGAAGCACCGGCGGTGACCGAAGACAACTACGAACAGCACGGCCGCCCGACAGCCGGCGACGGCGGTTCCCCTCCTGATGACACCCCCTCGACGGACGACACCCGGTAGCGGTGACAACTTCTCGTGGCTATCCGAACCGATCTAGTCCCGACTGGCGACGCCTGCGCCCGTCGGGGTCTGCCCGCCACGGCGTCCGCTCGGCTCGGAGTGAGTCGCCGTCGACGGCCGGCGGCTCGGCTGCCTCGTGCCCACCGCAGTCCGGGCCGCAGTCGTCGCTTTCGCGGACAGCGCGGTCCTTCCACTGGCAGTACGGAATTCCGTCACTGTCGGGTGAACAGCGCTCACATGCTGGGTAGTCGAAACTCCGCCATCCCTTGCCGTACGCTCGCTCGGCCAGTTGCCGACGCGCGCGGGCCTTCTCCGAAGCGCCGACCATCTGCACGTCCGTCTGGACCGGCCGCTCCGCAAGGAGTTCGACGCCGGCGTCGTCTGTCGACAGTGGTGTCGCCTCTCGACGGACGTCTATCGTTCCGCTGTCGGCGTCGAACCGCCAGACGCCGACTTCCTCGGGAATCCGGTTGAGGTGCGCCCCGGTAACGTAGGACGCCGTCGCCAGTACGACGCGGTTGGCGAGCGCGAGCGACACGTCGGTCCGCAACTGTGATTCCAGATCGCCGGGGCGACTCAGGTCGGGCTTGTTCTCGATGGCGACGATTTCGCCGAACCAGTCGGGATATCGCGTCGTCTGTCGGACGTATGTCCGGCCACCCCGACGCTCCCGCTCGAAAAACCCTCGCTCGGCGGCCAGTTTGACGGCCCGCTCGGCGCGGTCGGGGTGACAGTCGAAGGCGTCCTTCCAGTACCGCGCCCGACCTGGGCCAACGTCGCTTTCAATGGCCGCCGTCGGCAGCCGTTCGGGAGTGATGGCCGCCCGCTCGTCGAGTTCAGGACCCGGCTCAACGACGACGGTGTCGAGGACGCGCCGGCCGTGGACAGCGCCGCCGAGCTGCCGGCTTACCAGACGGCCCTCGCGCTCAAGATGGGCACACAGCGCCAGTTCGAAGTCGAACTCCCGCACGACCGGAGGCAGGGCTGGGACGGGCAAAAGCCCCGCGCCCGGTTACCGGCTGGCGACGAAGAAACAGATCAGCGCCGCCAGCGCGAGGACCGGACTCTGTGAGAGTAGAGTCAGCAAGCCGAGGTAGACAGTCAGCACTCCCAGCAGGGAACGGCCGGTCAGGGGTGGATACGTCGGCCTGTACAGCTCGGGGTCGGCGTAGGGCGCAGGCTGGTACATTACAGTGAAACAATGGTCCCGAACGCCGATAAGTATAGTCTGAATGATATTTCTGCGGGAGACACGCATCGGGGATCTCCTGAAAACGATTTCAGTCAGCGGAAAAACAGCGTACCCCCACAGGACCAACAGGTCGGCTCAGTGCCCGCAGTCCTGTCGCTCGAACTCGACCGGCTGGAGGTTGCCGTCCAGATAGGCGGTCAGTTTCGCTTCGGCCAGCGGAATCTGGACCGCGAGCCGCCACGGGTCGGTGGCTTCGACACTGGTGTACTGGTCGTCGACACACCAGGGCAGCGTCCAGTAAGGCCGACTCGACAGGTCGACGCCGTGGTCGTCGTAGAACGCTGCAACGCGGGAGTTATCGAGTAGTGTCAGCCCGACAGGCGAACAGAGTTCGTGGCGACACCGCTCGCAGACGAACTCGGCGCGGACCGACACGTCGAGACAGCAGTCGCCGTCGCGGGATATCTCCGTCCCCATCCGACCGGCGCAGTCCGGGCAGACGCCGTCGGCGGCCAGACAGTGGAGGTGTCGCACCCGCTCGGCGAAGGCCGTCGCGACTTCCGCCGGTGTCCGGTCGACCAGACCGCCCGGCGGGAACGGGTACTCGCCGTGGGCCTTCCCGCAGTCCTCGCAGTCGATGGCGAACTGCTCGTCGGCGTACTCGGCCAGCAGACCGCCGCCACACCGCGTACAGGCCCCGGTCACCGGGAACGGGTCGATGTCGGGTGTCCGCGTGAACGTTCCTGCCCGCACCGCGCGGATGACCTGCGCCCCGGCGTACCGGAGGTCGTACCCGTCGGCTCCCTGGCTGACGAACTGGCCGGTGAGTTCCTGCAAGTGATAGTTGAACTGCCCGCTGTCGGCTAGCTCGACGGCGTCGAACAGCTCCGAGAAGCGAACTGGTCGGTCATCTGCGCGCCACAGCGCCTCCAGAATGTCCAGACGCGTCTCGCTTGCGATGACCGAGAACGCCGTCGCCGGGTCAATGTCGGCATCCGTTTCGGGGGACTCATCGACTCGCATCGTACGTTGACCTGTTCCTGCATAAACAAAAGCGTTCACAGAAACACAGTTACGTAATATCGGTGACAGAAGATGTCCACGATACACGATCGCTTCAGCGTTTCAGTCCCGCTCACTGAGCAGGGTTCGACCGGTTCGTCACGGGCGACAGCATGGGCTGATTGCTGCCCCCGACAGTATCGCAATGGCGATAGCCGGCGTAGCACCCGACTCGCACAGTCCGCTGCTCGCTCAGTGACGGGGTCGCGTCGCTATATCGGGACCAATACCGAGCAATCCGGTGACGTTGCCGCGGTCAGCAGGGACCAAATCGGCGATTGAACCGGGGTCGGCGGGGCGCAAACAGTAGGTTTATCAGTTGCACGCGGCGAAACTCCACCAAGATTACTCTCGAAATGACATCGAACAAACAACCGGAGGTGAACATCGGACTCGTCGGGCACGTCGACCACGGAAAGACGACGCTCGTACAGGCATTGTCCGGCGAATGGACCGACCAGCACTCCGAGGAGATGAAGCGCGGTATCTCTATCCGACTCGGCTACGCCGACGCGACGTTCCGTCGCTGCCCGGAGGCCGAGGAGCCGGAGGCCTTTACCGTCGACGAGCACTGCGACGACCACGACGTCGACACCGACCACCTCCGGACGGTGTCGTTCGTGGACGCGCCCGGGCACGAGACGCTGATGGCCACCATGCTGTCCGGCGCGGCCATCATGGACGGGGCCGTCCTCGTCATCTCGGCGACCGAGCCCGTCCCGCAGGCCCAGACTGAGGAGCACCTGAGCGCGCTCGATATCATCGGCATCGACAACATCGTCATTGCCCAGAACAAGGTTGACCTTGTCGACGAGGAGCGGGCGATGCAGAACTACGAGCAGATTCAGGAGTTCGTTGAGGGCACCGTCGCCGAAGGCGCACCGGTTGTCCCCATCAGCGCGGGCCAGGAGGCCAACATCGACCTGCTTATCGAGGCTGTCCAGTCTGAGATTCCGACGCCGGAACGGGACCCGGACGAGGACGCCCGCATGATGGTCGCACGCTCGTTCGACATCAACCGTCCCGGTACGACCTGGGACGACCTGATGGGCGGTGTGCTTGGCGGGTCGCTCGTTGGCGGCCAACTGGACGCCGACGACGAGATCGAACTCCGTCCCGGCCGCGAGGTCGAGGAAGGCGGCAAGACGGAGTGGCAGCCCGTGACGACGACGGTCCGCTCGCTCCAGTCCGGCGGCGACTTCGTGGACACGGTCACGCCGGGTGGCCTGCTCGGCGTTGGGACCGGGCTCGACCCCGCAATCACCAAAGGCGACGCGCTCGCCGGACAGGTCGCCGGGCCGCCCGGGAGCCTCCCGCCGGTCCACGAGACGTTCACGATGGACGTGGACCTGCTGGAACGCATCGTCGGTGACGATGGCGGTGAGGTCGACGAAATCTCGACCGGCGAACCGCTCATGCTGACTATCGGCACCGCCACCACGGTCGGGTCGGTCACGAGCGCGCGCGACGACGAATGTGAAGTCGCGCTCAAGCGCCCGGTCTGTGCGGCGCCGGGCTCGAAGATCGCGATCAACCGCCGTGTCGGCGCTCGGTGGCGGCTCATCGGTGTCGGCACGCTGCGGTGATGATCGTGCTGGACACGAACGCGCTGATGATGCCGGTCGAATGTAACGTACGCCTGTTCGAGGAACTCGATAGGGTGCTGCCGGACGCGACGGACTACGTTGCGCCCGCTGCCGTCCGCGACGAACTGGCGAAACTGGCCGATGGGGCCGGCGCGGAAGCGACGGCCGCCTCTGTCGGGCAGGACCTGCTCGACCGGTGTGCGATTCGGGAGACGACGGCGGACTACGCGGACGACGCCGTCCTCGAACTGGCACAGACAGACGATGCGACACACGCGGTCACGAACGACAAGCCCCTCAAACGACGCCTGCTGGACGCGGGCGTTCCAGTAATTAGTTTAAGGGGCCGGAACAAACTGGGTATCACTCAACCATAACACATGTATAAACGGGTACGCCTACGCGATACGGTCGAAGTCCCGCCACGCTTTCTGGCGGAGGTCAGTCCGGGGCTGGTCAAACGGCTCCTGCAAGAGAAGCTCGAAGGACGAATGGACGAAGACGTCGGCAGTGTCGTCTCCGTCATCGAGGTCCACGACATCGGCACCGGTGCCGTGCTGCCGAACAAGCCCGGCGTCTACTACGAGGCCGAGTTCGACGCCCTCACGTTCGACCCACAGATGCAGGAAGTGGTCGACGGCGAGGTCGTCGAGGTCGTCAACTTCGGGGCCTTCATCGGCATCGGGCCGGTCGACGGTCTGCTCCACGTCTCCCAGATCTCCGACGAGTATCTGGCCTACGACGAGGAGAACCAGCAACTCGCCTCCCGCGAGTCTAACCGGACGCTCACCGTCGGCGACGCCGTCCGGGCGCGTATCGTCACCAAGAGTATCGACGAGCGCAACCCGCGCGACTCCAAGATCGGCCTGACGGCGAAACAGGTCGGCCTGGGCAAGCACGGCTGGCTCCAGGAGGAGCGCGAGCGCCGTGAAGGCACGGCGGAAGCCGGTGATAGCTGATGGCGGACCGACTCGTCTGTCGCGACTGTCACCGCGTCCAGAGCGCGGAGATCGAAAGCCAGTGTGAGGCCTGCGGCGGCACCGCACTGACCGAGGACTGGGCCGGCTACGTCGTCATCGCGCACCCGGAGCGGTCCGACATCGCTGAGGAGATGGAAGTGACCGAGCCGGGCAAGTACGCGCTGAAAGTCCGCTAACGTGTCCGACGTCGTTCTCGAACTCCCGAGTGACTTGCGGCACGAGCTGAAAGAGCCGCTCGGACGGATTTATACTGATACAGCGGCGCTGCTGGCCGACGCCGGTGACCCCATCATCGCCGTCGGCGACATGGTCACGTACCACCTCATCGAGGCCGGGCGGACGCCCGACCTCGCGCTAGTCGACGAACGGACCAAGCGCTCGGCCGTCGACGCGGACGTGGCAGCGGCAATCGACGGCTTCGACCGGACGCTCTCAGTCGACAACCCGGCTGCGACACTCACCGCAGACCTGCTTGCTGCACTCAGAGACGGTCTCGACAGCGACGAGACGACACTTCTGGATGTCGACGGCGAGGAGGACCTCGCTACGCTCCCTGCAGTGCTTGCCGCGCCTGCTGGTGCCAGTGTCGTGTACGGCCAACCGGACGAGGGAATGGTACTGGCCGACTGCGACGACACAGCCCGGGACCGGGTCCGGTCGCTGCTGGAGCGGATGGACGGCGACGCCGAGCGAGCGATTGCACTCGTGTCGAACTAACTAGCAAAAGCGCGGACTGATTTTATTCCGGCCGAGGGACGCTGAGGTTCTGCATTTCTGTCTCACAGCGGCCACAGGAGACCGTCGAGCGCTCGCTACAGAGACGCTTCCCGCAGTCCGGGCATTCAAACAGCTGTTCGTCGTCGTCGCATGGGGCGGGGTCTGACCACGTTGGCATACTTGTGACTCATTAGCATTTGTCACGGGATAAACTTTGCTCATACCCAAACAAAAGACAACACCTGTCCAGAGAAAGTGAACGTATGGTCACTCAAGAACGTGGACGTGCCTGACCAGCGAGCGGTGAACGCGTCGCTTGAAGTAGTCAGTGACGGCCCAGCCCGCGCCGGTCGTGGCCTCGCGCCAGTCGCGGTCGGCGACCAGCACGCACCGCCCTGCGACGCGGGCGGCTTCGCCGAGCGCACCGGACACGAGCGGGGCCAGGTCACCTTCAATACGGGACTGACGACCGTAGGGGGCGTCGAAGACGACGGCATCGACGGTGTCGTCGGCCACTGGCAGTGCGGACGCATCGGAGCGGAACACCCCCCACTCGCCCGGGTCCGGGTACGACGCTCGCTCAGGGTGGCCGTCGCCGTCGAGTGCGTAGGCCAGGTTCTTGCGTGTCCCCGAGACCATCTTTTCCTGTGCGTCGCCGCCGACCACGTCGGCCCCGACCAGCCCCGCCTCTAGCAGGAGGCCGCCGGTGCCACACATCGGGTCCAGTATCGTGGCCCCCGGGCCGGCTCCGGCGATGTTGACAAGCGCGCGGGCTTCGAGCGGGTCCATGCTGCCGGGCTGGAAGAACGGACGGTCCGTCGGCTGACGCCCCCCGAAGTCCCGCACGCTCTCGGCGGCGAGCCAGCCCAGCGCACAGCAGGCCTCGCCGGTCCCGCCCTCCTCGTCGCCGTCGGGGTCCGAGAGATAGGCATAGAGGACGTGGTCTGGGTCGTCGAGGTCGACGGCGAAGCCGCGGTCGGTGAGCACGCCGCCCAGCGTCCGCTCGGCCTGTTGGGTGTCGATGCCAGTGCTTGCTCGCACGTCGACCGCGCGCACGGCGACGCTCCCTTCGCGGTCGATGGTCGCAGCCGATAGCAGCGCGGCGGCGCTTTCGATGTCCGGGTCCGAGGTTCCGATCAGGTCACAGGTCCGGTGGGTAAACGCGAGGTGGCGAACGCGGTCGCTGATACCCCGTGCCGTCGCCAGTCCGGGGGCGAGCACGTCGACGGCGCTCGCGGCGCTTGCGGCTTCCCGCCGCGCGAACGCGTCGTCCTGCCCGCCAAGTTCGAGGACGTACACGCCCGAGCGGTGTGGGCGAGCGGCTATGAGCGTGCCGGTCGCGCCCGGGAACAAAACGCACAAGCGAGCGGCCGCCGAACCCCGAGTATGCTCCAGTCCGGGTTCTCCAGCCTGACCGGCGGTGGTATCCTCGCGGTCCTCGTGACCGTCCTCGTCACCTGGCTCTTTTACGCTCTGACCCTCCACCTGGCTGCGACGTTCTTTATCGGCGACGTGCCGAGCCAACTCGCCGCTAAGGCTGCTCTTGCGCCGGCAATCGTCTCGCTCATCCTCCAGCGCTGGGGCGTCGAGTCCGGCGTCGTCTCGGCGGACCTCGGCGTCGCGGTCGTCCTGTTTCTCACTCTCGTCGCCGACGGGATCGCCATCAGCCTCTCTTATCGGCTCTCGACTCGCTCGACGGCCCCGCTTGTGGCGTTGCATCTGGCGTTTGCGGCGGTGCTCGGGTTCGCGCTGAACAACATCTTCATGTTCTTCTGACCCTCCGAGCCGGGACTGTGGTGGGAGTTTCTGTCGAATGCGGGTGTGGAGCGCGGCTTGCATACCGCGCCGAAGGCGCGGTTTCACTCCGAGCGCGGCCGCCGGCCGCGACTCGGAGGTCGTTTGTAGCGTAGATTTTTGCGAACCCGCTCCCCACAGCGCGCTCTGCGAGCGCGCGAGGAGAGGGGGTGACGTAAAAAAGTACTATTCAACCAGCCGTTCTATCTCTGTTACGAGGATGTCGCTCGCGCCCACGTCCTTGAGGGAGCTAATCGTCTCGAAGACGGCGCGCTCCTCCACAACGGCGTGGACCGCCAATTGGTCGGAGCCGGCGATATCCATCACGGTCGGACCGCCCATGCCCGGAAGCACGTCTTCCACGTCGTCGAGGGCGTCCTCGGGGACGTTCATCATCAGATAGCGTTTGTCATCGGCGGCAAGGACAGAGCCAAGCGCAGTGTCGACCTGCTGGACCTTCTCGTTGTCAGCGGTGTCCTCGCGAGCGAAGAGGCGGACGGAGCTTTCGAGCACCTCGCCGACGACGGCCAACCGGTTCATCCGGAGCGTGGTCCCGGTCGAGGTGATATCGACGATACCGTCGGCGATGTCGACGTGTGGAGTCAGTTCCGTCGCGCCGGACACTTCGGTCACGTCCACGTTGACGTCGACCCGGTCGAAGTACCGACGGGTGATCTTTGGAAACTCCGTGGCGATGCGGCCGCTCTCGAAGTCGTAGACTGTCTCGATGTCGCTCTCCTCCGGTGCGGCGAGGACGAGGCGACAGCGGCCGAACTCCAGGTCGCGCAGTTCGACGAGGTCGTCGGTGTCGGACTCCCGTACCTGGTCGAGGCCGGTGATACCCACGTCGGCAGCGCCGTCCGCGACGTACTCGGGGATGTCGGCGGCACGGGCGTACAGGACGGTCACGTCCGGGTCGACGGTATCAGCGTGCAGTTGCCGGTCGGCCCCGTTGACCAGATGGAGGCCGGCCCGTTCGAGCAGTTCCTCGCTTGGTTCGTGCAGGCGGCCCTTGTTGGGGACGGCGATTCGCATACGTCTACTGGCAGGCCGCGGGGCAACTGTCTTTCCCCTCAGGTTGGCTGGGGGCTGTGGCCGGAGCTGTCACAGGCGGTCCCGCCGTGGAAGCACAACGAAGGTACCCGCAGCCAGCAGCGTCAGGCCAGCGAGACCGTAGAACGCGAGGGCAAACAGGTTCTGGTCGGCGAGCAGCCCGACAGCCGTCGAGCCCAGCGAACTGATCGCGAAGAAGCCGGTCCGGAGCAGGCCCCAGCCGGTCCCTTCGGCGGCGTCAGGCAGCGTGTCGACGATGTAGGCGTTTGCCAGCGGGCCGACGCTCATCCGAACCCCAATGACACCGGAGACGATGGCCAGCGGCACGACGCCGTGGACGGACGGAATGAGCACGAGTGGAACGGTACTGACGAGCGCGACAGCGGTCAGGACGCTGGGCGTTCCGTATCGGTCGGCGAGCCGGCCGGTGATTGTCTGTGAGAGCGCGCCACCGACGAACAGCACTGAGAGGAGCGCCCCGGCGGTCCCCTGTGAGAGGCCCCGGACCGTGACCAGATACGTGGTGAGAAACGCCGTCACGGCCTGAAAGGCGAACAGCATCAGTGTCTTGCCCGAAACCGACAGCACGAGCCGGCGGTTGCGAAAGCCGGTGAGAACCGTTCGGAGGTCCCGCCGGAGGCTCCGTTCGGACTCGCCGGTCGGACGGTCCGACACCGAGAGCCAGAGCGCGCCGGCGACAAGCATGAACAGCGGGGCGGCGCTGGCAAGTGCCAGCCGCCACCCGTACCGTGTGGTGACGAACGCGGCAATGGCGGGTAGTGCCGCCGCTCCGAGAGAGCCGGCCGCCATCACGACACCGAAGGCGGTCCCCTCGCGGGCATCGAACGTCCGCGAGAGGGCGGTCCCGCGGGTCGGGCCGTACAGCCCCGTCCCGAGCCCGAACGCGCCCGTTGCGATAAGGAACAGCGAGAACACCGGCGCGAAGAAGTAGCCCAGCAGCCCGACGCCCGACAGCAACGCCGCGGCTACCAGTAGTGTCCGCTCCCCGATCCGGTCGATCAGCACCCCGGCCGGAAACTGCACCGCCGCGTATGTGAGCCAGAGCACCGTGACCGCGAGTCCGGCCTCTGCGTTCGAGATGACGAATTCCTTGCGTATCGTCGGGAGGACCGCAGGAACCACAAACCGCATCCCGAGGACGAGAAACCAGCCGGCAGCAACGGCAAGCAGCATTCGGGCTGGGCTTCCGTGCCGCATGGCGTTGACCCGCTGTCGGAGTTGCTCTGCCGCCGCCATTCTCTTGCCCACCCGAACGCACCGGAGCCGAAAGACCCCTGCGGAACAGGCACTGCTGTCACTGCGACACCTGCCCATAGATGTGGCAACACGCCACACGACGGCGGCGTGGACCCGGCGAACTAAGGTCCGCGGTTGTGAAGCCACCGCCATGAGCGAACTTCTCGTCACCGGCGGACAGGTCCTCCGACCTGACCTGACCGTCGAGCGTGCGGACGTACTGGTTTCACAGGACAGCGGCGACATCGTGGCTGTCGACGACCCGGGCACACTGGACGGCGACGATGAACTCGACGCCAGCGACGGGCTGGTCATCCCCGGTCTGGTCAACGCGCACACCCACGTCGCGATGACACTGCTTCGCGGCCTCGCTGACGACAAGCCCCTCGACGCCTGGCTGCAGGAGGACGTCTGGCCCGTCGAAGCGGAACTGACCGCCGACGACATCCGCGCCGGGGCGGAACTCGGGCTGGTCGAGATGATACGGTCGGGGACGACGGCGCTGTCGGATATGTACTTCGAGGTCGAGGAGATCGCGGACGCAGTCGACCAGGCTGGGATGCGAGCAGTGCTTGGCTTTACTGCAGTCACCGTCGGCAAGGATGACGAGGCCGCGCGGTCTGACCTCGAAGAGAGCCTCGACGTGGCTCGGAAACTCGACGGTGCGGCTGATGGACGGGTTCGGACGACGTTCCAGCCGCACTCGCTCACGACCGTCGGCGAGGAGTACCTGCGCGAGTTCGTCCCACAGGCGCTTGAGGACGACCTTTCGATCCACCTGCACGCCAACGAGACGCGCGATGAGGTGACGCCTATCGTCGACGAACACGGACAGCGCCCGCTCGCCTACGCCGACGATATCGGCCTGCTCGACGGCGACACGTACGTGGCCCACGGCGTCCACGTCGACGACAGTGAAATCGACCTGCTGGCCGAGACGGGTACCGGCGTTGCTCACTGCCCGGCCTCGAACATGAAACTCGCCAGCGGGATGGCCCCGGTACAGGACCTGCTGGACGCTGGCGTTACCGTGGGTATCGGCACCGACGGCGCGGCCTCGAACAACGACCTCGACATGTTCGACGAGATGCGCGACGCGGCGATGATCGGCAAACTCGCGGCCGACGACGCCAGCGCGGTCGATGCTGGCACTGTCGTCGAAATGGCGACCGCAAACGGTGCGGCCCTGCTGGGCTTCGACAGCGGCCGCATCGAGACCGGCGCGAACGCGGACCTGGCCGTCATCGACCTCGACGCCCCACACCTGACGCCGGCCCACGACCTCGTCTCGCACCTTGCCTATGCCGTCCACGGGAGCGACGTGCGCCACACGGTCTGTGACGGCGAGGTGCTCATGCGCGACCGCACTGTCGAGGTGTTCGACGAGCAGGCCGTCCGCGAACGAGCCAGCGAGCACGCGGCTTCGCTGGTCGAACGAGCCGATGACTGAACCGGTGGAATAAACGCTGAGAGCTGGCTTTAAACTGTATAACTATTCCTCAGTCGGTGTTGTCGACTCTGCAAACGGCCTGAACGGGTTGAACGAGAGGGGGTGTTTATCGCTCTCTCGGCGAACTAATTGGCTACGATGCGCACCAAACTCTTCGCACTGTACGCCGCTGTCGGACTGACATTGCTGGCCGTCGGTCCGGGACTGGCGGCCGCTGCGGACTCAGCCGGTAACACCGACGCAGGGAACACCCTCGCTGTCGGTGTCTCACAGGCTGACGACGGCAGCGCGACGGTATCGGTCACACAGAACGAGACGGGCGTCGAAAACGCCTCAGTTGCCGTGGAGACGGCTGAAAACACCTCCTACGCCGGGACCGGAAACTACACGACCGACAGCAACGGGACGGTTGGACTGCCCGCCCCCGAGCAGAACGTGACGGTCGACGTGACGGCGACGGCCGACAATCACACTGCGACGACGACGGCGGACCTGACTGTCGCGCCGAACGCCACCAACGTGACCGAGTTCGACACCTTCGGACTCGAAGTGTCAGCCTACGTGAATGACCTGTTGAGCGACGAGAACCGGACCGGTGGTATCGGCCCGGCCGTGGCCAGTTTCGTGACGGCGAACAACCCCGGCAACGCGCCGGACCACGCTGGCCCGCCCGCACACGTCACTGGTGAGAACGAGTCCGACGACAACGAGACCCACCCCAGCGAACGACAGGGTCCGCCGGCCGACATCTTCGGTGACGACGAGAACGAGACTGAAAACGAGACAGACGACCGCCGCGGCCCGCCCGAGGACGCCGGACCGCCCGAAGACCGCGGTCCGGGCAGCGATGACGCGGAGAATGAAACGGACGACGAAAACGAGACGGACGACGACCGTCGTGGTCCGCCCGAAGACGCTGGGCCACCCGAGGACCGCGATGACGACGACGTGGAGAACGAGACTGAAGACGACGAGAACGAAACCGAGGAACCGGAAGACGAGACGGAAGAGCAAGACGAGGACGACGATGCTGACGACGACACCGATAGCGACGACGATGACGACGGCGACCGCGGCCGACCGGACGACGCCGGCCCGCCGGACGAACGCGGTAACTGAACGGCTTCGGTAGCGTTTTAGGAACTCTCTTCCTCTGTTGTGACATGACGACGCCTATCTCCGAGCGACTTGACGACCTCGACGAGGCTCGCGATTCCGGCCGCCGAAAGATGGACTGGGCCATCCAGCACATGCCCATCTGTGGCGCGCTTCGCGAGCAGTTCGAGGCCGACCAGCCCTTTGCCGGCGAACGCATCGGCATGGCGATGCACGTCGAAGCCAAGACCGCTGTTCTCGCGGAAATCCTCGCGGTCGGTGGCGCGGAAGTCGCCATCACCGGCTGTAACCCGCTCTCGACGCACGACGACGTGAGTGCCGCACTCGACGCCGTCGACGGCATCACTTCCTACGCCGAGCGCGGCGTCGACGACGAGGAGTACTACGAGGCTATCGAGGCTGTCATCGGCCACAAGCCGACCATCACCGTCGACGACGGAATGGACCTCGTCGCGGCCATCCACGAGGACTATCCGGAACTCATCGACACTATCATCGGTGGGGCAGAGGAGACGACGACCGGCGTCCACCGACTGCGCGCGATGGACGATGACGGCGAACTCGACTATCCTGTGTTCGCTGTCAACGACACGCCGATGAAGCGCCTGTTCGACAACGTCCACGGCACCGGCGAATCCTCGCTGGCCTCGATTGCGATGACGACGAATCTCTCGTGGGCCGGCAAGACCGTCGTCGTCTCCGGGTACGGTGACTGCGGCAAGGGTGTTGCGAAGAAAGCCAGCGGCCAGAACGCCGACGTGATTGTCACCGAGGTCGAACCCCGCCGCGCGCTCGAAGCCCACATGGAAGGCTACGAGGTCAAGCCGATGGCCGAGGCGGCCGCTGAAGGTGACGTGTTCATCACCACCACTGGCAACCGCGATGTAATCGTCGAGGAGCACTTCGAGGCGATGCAGGACGGCGTCTTGCTCGCCAACGCCGGTCACTTCGACGTGGAAGTCGACCTCGATGCGCTGTCCGACCTCGCTGTCGACACCTACGAGGCCCGCGACGGGGTCCAGACCTATGAGATGGCCGACGGCCGCCGCCTGAACGTGCTTGCCGAGGGCCGACTGGTCAATCTTGCGACGCCTATCGCACTGGGCCACCCTGTCGAAGTGATGGACCAGAGCTTCGGCGTGCAGGCCGTCTGTGTCCGCGAACTGGTCGAAAACGGCGACGACTACGAGGCCGGTGTCCACGCTGTCCCGGACCGACTCGACAAGGAGGTCGCGGAAATCAAACTTGACGCCGAGGGTGTCGACTTCGATTCCCTGACCGATACGCAGGCCGAGTACATGGATTCCTGGCAGCACGGGACATAGCGAGATTCTGAGCGGTGCGAAGAATTTCGCACCGGAACGGGGAGCGAAGCGACCCGTGGCGGACATAGAGTGGTTCGAGCGGAGCGAGAACCACTAACACGCCGAACGACGAAGCCGTGAGACGTATGGTGACCCCGAGCGTAGCGAAAGGTCGCCAAACTGCGAGCGGCGACCGACGGAATTAACACGCGATAACCGATCGGGTGTCCTTCTTGCGTTGTGGCTAAAATATCTGGTTTTCGTCACCACGATGATTAGTGTCGGCGTTGATGTCTCGGTATGGCTGTCCACGAAACCGCTCAGATTGAGAATGCAACACTGGGCACCGTCGAGATTCGAGAATACGTCACAATCCACGACGCCGACATAGACGACGGCGTCCAGATTTACGAGGGGGCCTCGATCAAGAAGGCGACCATCCACGGCCCGACTGATATCAACGCAAACGTCTACGTTGAGAACGCAACGCTCGGCGAGTCCGTTCAGATCGGGCCCAACGCCTCTATCGTCGGCGTAACCCACGACCTCACCGACGCGGGCATGGAGTTCCAGAACGACACGTTCGACGAAATCGTCCTCGAGAACGGGGCTTTCGTCGGCGCTGGCGCGGTGGTCCTCCCGGGTGTCACGGTCGGCGAAAACGCCGTCATCGGGGCTGGGACCACTGTAACTGAAGATGTCCCGCCCGAGACAGTGGTCCGGAGTGCCACGGAAACGGTACAGCGATCCCTCTGAGGTCGGCACAAAACACCGGCCTCCACTTCCCGGCAAACGGGTTGCCCACCGCGACCGATTGGCTGGGCGGGGATACTCGCTCCATACAGCCGCAAAACCGCCCGCTTCGCTGGTGCCGCCGATGCGTCGACTGGTCCTACTGGGTTACGTCGACAAAGACCGTCGACTGAATCCACGCAGACGGGTTCTCGGGGTCGCCGATATGGGCGACTGTATCCACGCCAACGTCGTACTCTTCGAATGTCGCTCGGATGCCCTCTTGTGAATTAGTGTCGTGCTCGTGCGTCATCAGTGTGCTCCGCGTCTCGTTTGGCAGTTACCTCGTCGGCAATGACTGCACCGGTCCAGTTCCCAGACTGAACCGAGTGCCGTCGCCGACCCGCGTGTCCTTACCACACTTGCACACTGGAGAGTGGCGGGCATCCGTCTATCTACTAGCTGTATTCACCTGCGTCCAGCGTTGGGCTATATGTATAGCCCCCGGTCTGGTCGCTCTCGCTGTCGGGAATTCGACACCGACCGTCTCGGTGACGGCAATTTTATTCGCTCCCATCCGAAAGGTGGTGGCAATGGAACCGCTCCACGCACGCTACCCCTTTCTAGCGCGGTCGCGGGAGGCCGTCGAAGCCGCGGCGGTGGATTTGGGCGAGATTGTCGCCACGGACGAGACGGTCACGGCGCGCGCGCTGGAGCGGGTCGAATCGGCAATCACAGACGGGACTGTTGGGGAGCCACATCGACGGACTCGCGTCGAACTGCTGTCGTACCCGGTCGCCCGTGTGCTGGTGTCGCTCGTCGACGTCCACATCTGCACCCGGAAGTACGCACAGGCTGAGGCTGAGGCGGCCTACGACCGGTTCACAGAGGAGTTTGCGACGACGACAGAGCTGAAATCGACCCAGCGCGAGACACTGGACCGAACAGAACTGCTCGGGGAGTTCGACCTTGCAAGCGCTGTCAGCGACGCTGGCGACGGGTACCGCGTCGAGGTTGGCGCGTATCTCGACCTGGCGGCCGACCAGCGGGGCGATTCCTGGCGGCTGGTCAATCGGCCACTGACTGACGGCGAGGTCAGGGTCACCGCCGAGGAACTGAACGTTCTGTTAAAACAGGCGATTCGCCATCGGGTCACTGACGGCCTGCCGTTCACCGTCCCGGACGCGATCGCTGACGAACTGACGGCGGAGGTCGAGCAGTTAGAGGAAGTGCTCTCGGAACTGGAACTCACCCGCGAGATCGACACTGTCGTTCCGGAACTGTTCCCGCCCTGCATGAAGTCCCTCCTCGATCAGGTGCAGAAGGGCGAACACCTCGAACACCACTCCCGGTTTGCTATTGCGACCTTCCTCGTCGGCATCGGAATGACGACGGACGAAATTGTCGACCTGTTCCAGGTCAACCCCGGTTTCGGCGAGGAAGCGACCCGCTATCAGGTCGACCACATCCGCGGGGATACCAGCCCGACGGAATACTCGACGCCGGCGTGTTCGACCATGCAGTCCTACGGCGACTGTGTCAACATGGACGACCTCTGTGAGGCGATTTCTCACCCGATGGGCTACTACGAACAGAAGTTAGACGACACCGACGAGGAGGAACTGGTTGACTGGCGCGAGGACGAGGGCGAGGAAGAAGCTGACGCCTAGAACTGCTGGCGTTCGAGCCAGAGGCCAGCAGCGGTCATAAACACGACGAACAGCCCAATTGCGCCGATGAGTGCATAGCCGCCCGTTGGCTCTACGGTTGACCCACTCAGATACATCTGTGAGGCGGTAACAGTTGCGCCGACGAACAGCACGACGGCGACCGCCGAGATGACGATTTGCAGGACCGTCTCCCGCTCGGTATCCATGCTCTGCGATTTCACAGGGCCGGCAAAAAGGGTATCGAAGCGCCGGAGCCCGCTGGCCGAGCCATTTAGGCCTGTGTAGCACCTACGTTTCAACTGGACACATTGGAAAATACAGCCGTGTCCGCACCTATGACGCTCATCGAGCCAGCAGCCGACCGGCAGAGTACCGCACTTGCACCGGACCTCCGCTCCCTCCCGGACCGGGCCGCCCGCGCCTGGACCGAGCGCATGGCCGTTCGCCCACGAGCGGACAGCACGTATGCCGTGACGACGGAAAGCGACAGCACATACCTCGTCGACATCGCACAGCACGCCTGTTCCTGCCCGGACAACCGCATCCGCGGCGAGCACTGCAAACACCTCCGGCGCGTTGCCATCGAAATCACCGCACGGCGGGTCGCACCGCCCGGCAAGCAACGGGCGGTCTGTGACGCCTGTGGCACCGTTACCTTCGTCGCCGCGGACGCGGGAACGCCACACCTCTGTGGCAACTGCCGACTGGAAACCGGCGATATCGTGCGGGACCGCGAGACGGACGACAGCCTCGTCGTTACGGCCGTCACCGACACGCCAGCCGACGACTGGACCATCGAGGCGACGGATGAGACAGTTGCAGACTACGACACCAACGACGGCTATCCGCCTGACGACCTCGTTGTGCTAGCGACGTATCTCTCCGACGCCGTCAGCGCGACTGAGCCACGAGAATACGCCTTTCCCCTGTCGCGACTTCGCCGCGTCGAGGACGCCGAACTCGTCGGCAGTAAGACCCAGTAATCGAACGTCTGCGAACCGCTACTCCAGCATTGTCGCGGCTTCCTCTTTGTCGAGATCGCCGCGCTCGAAGGCCGACAGCACGTCCAGCACGCTCTGGTCGGGGCCGTCGTCGCCCACCTCGTCAAGCGTGACCTTCTCGGAGTTGCCCACGAACTCATCGAAGTCAGTCCCGTCGGAGAGGGCTTTCTCCTTCTTGACCCGATAGTTGCCGCCGTCGGTCGTGTGGAGGTCCGCCGGGTGGAAGAAGTACCAGTCCTCGCGGTCGAACCGGACGCCGATACGCGGCTTCGCGCCGAAGTTCCGGGCGAAAAACAGCAGCGCCTCGACCTCCTCACCAGTGAGATAGATGGGGTCGCCGGCGCTGGATTTCGCCTCGATAGCGTAGAACGTCTCGCCGTCTCCCGAGAGCACGTCCGGCAGTTCCCGCTCGGTCGCGCTGCCGCTGGCTGGCGCGCGCATTACCGCAAAGCCCGCCTCGTCGAGTGCGTTGACCAGTTCGCGCTCGCGGCGGTCGCCCTTCGCGTTCGAGTTTGCCATTATCAGGTCGTGGAGCGTCGGGGGTAAAACCGTTCAGATACAGCCAGACCGTTCATTCCGTTTAGCGAGGCGTACACTGATTTGATCTATCGCGGGGCATATACGCACCAGTACCATCCCAGATTATGGAATGAATACGTACGTAACAGCACGGACAGTATCGACGGCGACCAACCACACAGGGTGGAGCCAATGAGGCGACGACGATTTATGGCGACAGGCGCTGGCGTCAGCGTCGGTCTCCTCGCAGGCTGTTCCGGGTCGAGCGACTCAGGCAGCGCCGACGGGACCAGCGGTGACGGCACCAGCGACGGCGGCTCAACCGACGAGGACACGATGACGAACGACGGTGGAACCGTCGGGACGTTCCGGTTGCTAATCAGCGACCAGCCAGCGGCTATCGGTGACTTCGATTCGCTCGACGTATCCTTCTCCAGAGCCCGCATCTTCCACGCGAAGGGCGACGAGGAGGCGGACGAAGGCGACGACGCGACCGAGACCGAATCCACAGAAACGGCCACAGCAGAAGCAACCGGGACAGAGACGGCTGAAGCGACCGAGGCAGAGACGGCCGAAGCGACTGAGACAGCGGATGATGACGACGCAGAGGATGAAACCGAAGCCGAAGGCGAGGACGAGGAAGCCGACGGAGGCGACAGCGGCTTCGAGGTTCGTGACCTCGACGGCGCAACCGTCGACCTTACCGAAGTCGTCGGGGACAAAGCCATCGGCGTCCTCGATGGTGAACTCGAAGCGGGCCGCTACAGCAAGATCGAACTGTACGCCGAATCCGTTGATGGGGTCGTCGACGGCGAGTCGGTCGATGTAAAGATTCCGAGCGAGAAGCTCCAGTTGACCAAGCCGTTCGAAGTTGTCGCTGGCGAATCGGTCGACTTCGTCTTCGACATCAACGTCGTCAAGAAGGGCAACGGCGGCTACAACCTCCTGCCGGTCATCTCGGAAAGTGGGGTTGCCGGGAAGGACGTTGCTGTAGAGGAAGTCGGCACCGACGGTGCGGAAGGCGAGGCTGACGGGACGGAGGCGGACGGCGACGATACCGACGACGAAGAGACCGAGGCCGAGACAACAGAAATCGAGGAAACTGACCGGGACTCGACGCCGGAGTCGGACCAGCGCGGCAACACAACGACGGCCGCCGAGTAGCGCTCAGTCTTCGATTCGCGACTCCAGTTCCCGTATGACCTCGTCGGTTGTGCCGCCGTCGCCGCGAACCGCCTGCGTGTAGCGCCTGTATTCCTTGGGGGACACCTCCACAGTCTTAGTTTCGCCTTTGTGCGAAATTTCCAGCTTCACGGTTCCGTGCGGGTCGTTGCGACGCCGGAAGCTTGCCATCGCCGTGAAGACGAACCAGAACGCCACGCACGTCCCGATAAAGTACGCCATCGTCGTCTCAAAGGCCAGTGTCTGCTCGCCGACCGTCCAGTTGTAGGGATAGGCGGCCTGAAACAGTCCGATTCCGACCAGACAGAGGACCGCGCCGACGGCGACACCACTCTGTTCACGACGGCTTGAGGGAAGCACAGCGACGACACTCAGAAACATCGCGGGGATGCCAAGGCCACCCAGTGTCCCGCCGAGTTTCTCGGCGGCGTGGGGTTCAGTTGCGCCGACGACTGCCGACAGCGGGGTCGTCACCAGCAGTATCGCCACGACCACCGCCAGCGCGCCGACACCCCCCAGGGTCGCACCGGCAACGACGCGGCGAGGGTCGCGCCCCTCCCACCGCCGGTTGCTGTACGCATCCCCGAGGTTCTCCATACCGGCCCGTTGGCACCCGGCCCACAAAACGGTACGTCAGACGCGCGTGCGACGCTGTGCGGCGGCCAGCGCGTCGTCGCCAGCAGCTGTCAACGTCCCGAGATGGTCGCTGTCGACGAGTTCGAGCGAGGCGTCCGGAAGCCGCTGGGCGAGGGCTTTCCCCGTCGATGGGGTGACGTTGGCGTCGTTTTGCCCCTGAAACACAGTAACCGGCACTGAAATATCTTCGAGGGCAAACGGCCATGGCTGTGAGAGGAGTCGCTGCTCGCGGATGATCCCGCTTGGACCGCGTGCCATCGACGTGAGCATATCCGCACGGACGACCCGAGCCACCTCGTCGGCTGCCAGGGCGTCTGTTTCCGGTGTCTCCTCGGCAACGAACCCGACAGCGTAGGACGGGTCCCGGCGGAGGGCGAACCATCGCTGCAGTCGGAAGAGTCGCCCGAGCGCCCACGGAGCGTGTCGGGACAGTGCTCCCACAAACTGTTGGACGCGCCCTGTCGCGCCGACTGACGGCGGGCCGCTGCTGCTCAGGAGTGCAACGCACTGTATCTCGGGCAGTCGGTGACAGGTCAGCGCGAACGGGCCGCCGCCGGAAAAACCGATGGCTCCGGCCGTGTCGACATCGAGATGGGACAGGAGGTTCGCGGCGTCGTCCGGCCAGTCCTCGAACGTAACAGCTGCGTCTTCGGAGTTCCCGATGCCCGGCCGGTCCGGAGCGATGAGGTTGATGCCGCGTTCGCGAGCCGGCGCGGCGAGCAGCCGTGCGGCGACGTGTGATCCGGGGGTACCGTGACAGAAAAGGACCGGATAGCCGTCGGCGTCGCCGTAGGTGGCGTAGGCCAGCCGCCGACCGTCAGGGAGCGAGAGCGACTCGGTCTCGGAATCTTCCGGCAGCCAGTCGGTGGCCGGAATCGGCGGCGCGGACCCCATCCGTCGTTATTCGCTCTGGATGCGCGGCGCGAGCATATACGTGACCCGGCCCTGGCCTTCAGCGAAGCTGAAGTGCATCTTGACGGGGAACTCCTCACCGAGTTCCATCTCGACCTCGGCGTCTTTCGGGATGGCCTTGTTCATGTTCTTCAGGTAATCCAGCGAGAACAGGGAGTGGGCGTCCCCGGGCGTGAGGTCGATGAGGTCGTCGCGGGTGAGTTCGAGGTGGACATCGTCGGTGTCGCCCTCGGCGTCGACGTAGAACAGTTCATCGGTCGCGTCGACGCCCAGCGCGATGTGGTCGCTGACCATGTCCGCGGCGGTGACCGACCGGTCGATGTCTTTCCCTTCGATGACGATGTTTGCCGAGAGGTCCAGATCTGGGAGGTCAGGCTCCTGACGGATGGAGTCGGGGTCGATCAGCGCGAGGGTGTATTCGAGACCGTCGATAGAGATGTGGAGCTTCCGTGTCTCTTCGTCCAGATCGAGGTGGACGAGCTGGCCGGCGTCGGCCATACCGGCGATGTCTTCGAGGCGGGAGAGGTTGACGCCGATGAGCCCACCATCAGTCTCGTAGGACTCGAAGGCCGCCGCGTCGAGTCGCAGGTCGACCATTCCAACGTTTGCCGGGTCGACTGCCCGGATTTCCAGCCCGTCTTCTTCGAGGTGGATCTTGCACTCGTCCACCAGCACGCTCACAGAGTCGAGAGTCGCCTGGAGCGTGTCTGCGCTCACGATGGCGTTGAACATCTTGAACCGGACTATGCCCCCATCCATTAAAAAGTCCCTCATTGAAACCGCGTGCGCGCGAGCGACCGCGGACGAGAACGACAGTCGGCAGCGGCCCGTACTGTGCGTAATCAAGCCCAACCGGGAACAGACAGTGTGGCGCGCTCCGTCGTTGAACGGGTCAGGCTTCCGGTTCGAACACGTCGGGGTTTGCCGCCCCTTCGCGGTTGATGATGGCCATCGTGCCCTTGCGGGCGACCCGGGAGAGCGCGTGGTCGACCAGTTTGATGGGTCCAGGCACCTCGGCGTGGAGCGTGGCGATGGCACAGGACCCCGGCTTGACCGGCGTGGTCTGGACGTACTTGTTCGGCGGTCCGGCGATAGAGCCCTGCTGCCAGACCTCGTCCCAGACGGACCCGATTGGGTGGAAACTGGAGTCGAGGTTCGGACCGCCGGTCACGAAGTACACGCGAGCGGTGTCGCCGACCGACATGCTCGGCGAACCGTGTCGGTCCGGCGTGATGGCGTACTTTTCGCCGTTCATCAGGACGTACGTCGGCTCTTCGGCCGCCATCGCCTCCATGTCGAAGTCGTGGTGCCCCTTCTCGCCGGTGTCGCCGGTAGTGTACAGTTCGTGCTGGCCGAAGTAGAATTCGTGGTCCACTTCGGGGAGCCCCTCCTTCGGCTCGACGAGTATCATTCCGAACATCCCCGAGGAGATGTGCATATCGAGGTTCGGGACGGCGCAGTGGTAGATGAACGCGCCGGGGTAAGTGGCCTTGAACCGGAACGTCTTGGTCTGGCCCGGCGTGACCATCGACGCCTCCGCACCGCCACCCGGGCCGCGGACGGCGTGGAGGTCGATGTTGTGGGGCATCGAGTTCCCTTCTTCGTTCGTGATGGTGAGTTCGACGGTGTCGCCCCGGCGGACCCGGACCATCGGGCCGGGAACCTGCCCGCCGAAGGTCATGTACGTGTAGGTGACGCCCGGCTCGACCTCTGCGACCTGCTCTTTGGTGGTCATCTCGACCGACACGGTCTTTGGCTCCGACCGGTCGATGGGGTCCGGGATTGCGGTCGGGTCCGCGGCGATACGGTCGACGTCGGTCTGTTGTGCTGCGTTCATAGCTGGCTCCTGAGGGGTCGTCTCCGCCTCGGTCGATTGCTCTTGTACGCCCGGCGCGCTGGCACAGCCCGCAAGCGCGGCCGTGCCGACGCCCAGGGCTTCTAACACCCGCCTCCGCGTCGCCGTCGGAATGGTTGACATGGGGAGGTCACTTCCTACAGATTGGACTCAGTGCGTGACCTGTATATATGGGGCCGGCAGATCTCAGCCGCTGAGACGCGTTCTTACGCGGTAAGAACGACAGTGAACGTGTTCGGGTCGGTGGTAAAGCATGACGTCTAGAACCGGTAGCATATCTTAATTTTTAGATATGACAACCGACTAGCGACTGTCGTGCAGTAGCTCGGCCGGAAACTTCGAGTCGGCATCCATTTGAGCGCTGACCGTCTCCGTGATACTATGAATACGAGTTCGCCATATTTCGGCAGTCGAGACGCTCCCGGTGTGTGGTAACCATGTCGGGCAAAGACGACTACTACAACAGAGCGAAGCAGGAAGGGTACCGCGCGCGGTCGGCGTACAAACTGCAGCAGTTAGACGACACGGCCGGCCTCCTCGGCGAGGGGCGGACCGTCGTTGACCTCGGTGCTGCACCCGGCGGCTGGATGCAGGTCGCGGCCGAGCGCATCGGCGAACGCGGGACGCTTGTCGGCGTCGACCGCCAGACAATCGACGACTTGGAGGACCCCGAACCGACCGTCGAGTACGTCCGCGGCGACATGACCGAGGACAGCACGAAAGACGAGATCCGCGAGATCGTCGGGGAAAGCGACGGTAGCGGTGGCCCGGTCGACGTTGTCATCTCAGACATGGCTCCGAACATGACCGGGCAGTACGACCTCGACCACGCTCGGTCGGTTCATCTGGTCCGGCAGGCCTTCGAGGTCGCGACGGACCTGCTCGACGCTGGCGGGGACTTCTGTGCGAAGGTGTTCGACGGGCAGGACCTCGATGACCTCATCGCCGACATCGAACCGGAGTTCGAGTACGTCCGCGAGGTCCGTCCCGACGCCTCGCGGGACTCCTCCTCGGAGCTGTATCTGGTGGCGAAACACCGCCTGACTGGGCCGGTCCGCGAGGGTGACATCGTCGAAGTCACTATCGAGGATATCGGTGAGGAGGGCGACGGTATCGCTAAAGTCGAGAACTTCACTGTGTTCGTCAGCGGCGTCGAGGACGGCGAAACGGTCGAGGTCCGAATCGATGACGTGAAACCACGGTACGCGTTCGCTGAACGGGTCGAATAAGCCGCTTCCAGTCGTTTTTTTAATCGGCGCTCGCCGGGGTCGTAACGACGTTGTTTCGCCGGGCAAAGCCGACGACAGCGTAGACGAACGGCGTGTCGAGAACGGCGATAGCGACTTTTAGCAGGTACTGGCCGACGATGAGTGCCAGCGCCTCGGCCGGCGGGACGCCCTGAAACAGGATGAAGCCGACACCGATGAAGATGACCGTATCCAGTAGCTGGCTGGTGGCTGTCGAGCCGATGTTCCGGAGCCAGAGCTTCTCGCCGTCTGTTTGGTCTCTGAGCCAGTGGAAGACGAACACGTCCCAGTTCTGGCTCACGACGTAGGCCGACAGGCTGGCGACGACGATGGCCGTGCTGGCCCCGAGGACGTTCCGGAAGGCTGCGAGGTCGACCGGCTGGGCCGCCTGCGGGAGGCCGGGCGCGAAGATGGTGCTCCAGACCAGCGCCAGCAGGACGAAGTTCATCGCGAAGCCGACGTTGACGACGACCGTCGCGGCCCGGCGGCCGTACAGTTCGGCGTAGCAGTCGGAGGCGAAGAACGTCAGCGCATACGCCAGTGCTGCCCCAGGCAGGACGAGCGTCGACCCGGCAAGCGGGAGCGAGAACGGCAGCGAGAACGCGAGCAGTTTCGAGGCCGTCACCTGTGAGGTGACCAGCGCTGTCACGAACAGCGCGACGAGACCGACGCGCACCGCCTCCGACCGCTCACTGGTCATCGTCGAGTCGTCCCTGGCGTTTATCGATGTCGTCGAGCATGTCAAGGGTCTTTCGTACCGAGGCGCGGATAGCCTCGCTCCGGTTGACGAACTTCCCGTCTTCGCCGACGTGCTTGTCGATGTCGTCCAGCAGTTCGGCCGGGACTTCGACGCTTATCTTGGGCATATCTGAGGAATATACCGGGCATAAGCTTAGCCACTGTGGTTTATTGACCGGACGTATCGACTCGCAGGCGATCTCCAGACACCACGAGGGCTACTGCACTCACGACAGGCCGGATGGCGGAAAAGCCCAGATTTCGGCCAGTAGAGGAGCGTCTCGCGGGGCTGCTATCGGGATTTCAGGTCGTTACGAGTAGCACTGCGCGTTCCACGACTGCGACCGCGGCGCGATAATCGTCGAGGTTCACGACTCGGCGCTGCACACAGCTATCAGTCAGCCGGTTCGCTTCGGCGGTTCGTCGTCCGCCGGCCGCCCAGCGTGTACACCCAGAGGATGCCGAGCCCAAGCATGTACGCCAGCCCGGTCGGAATGCCGACGATGAACATCGTGAAGATGCCGCTGGGCGAGAGAATTGCCGAGAGGGCGACGATAGCGATGACGACCTCCCGCCAGCGCTCGTACATCAGGCGGAACGGGATGATGCCGCCCTTGTGGAACAGGAACATCGTCACTGGAATCTCCGCCAGCAGGCCGATGCCGATGGTGAGGAAGAACACGAGCCAACCGAAGTTGCTCACCCGGTAGGCGATGACCATGTTCGAGTTCAGCTGGTCGTAGGCGATCCAGGAGATTGTCGTCGGGGCCACGTAGAGGAACCCGAGCAGGCTTCCGCCGATGAGTGCGGCGAACAGCGTCCCGCCCCAGATGCCGAGGATATTGCGGTTCCCGATGACGAGGCCGCGCTCACGCATCGCCGGCCACGCGAAGTACAGCACCACGGGGATGACAGAGACGGCCCCGAGTATCGTCGAGAACTTGACGATGAACACCAGGTGCTCGACGGGGTGGAGCGTGACGATGCTCACGTCGGCGGCCATCTCCGGGGGGAGCCGGCTGACGAACGTCCGCTGTATCGACCCGATGCCGCCCTGGTAGAGGAACAGGAACGCGGCGGCGAGCACTGCCCCGAAGATGCCCAGAATCACGAACGCCCGGGAGGCCAGCGCGCTGAGGATGAACTGGATGTCGTAGTAGTAGCCGCCGATCTCGTCTTCAGTGGTCTCGTCCTCGGTGAAGGCGTCGACCATGCCGGCGGTCGTCGAGGTGAACACGCCTGCCTCTTCTTCGTCCGCTTCGGCGGTCCCGTCCGCGCCGTCGCCCTCGCCCTCCGGCTCTGGGTCGTCCTGGTGGGCCATGTCCCAGCGGTCGAGGACGGCCTGAGCTTTCTCCTTGTTGTCGTCCGCAAGAGCGCTGTCGGCGTGAGCAAGCGCCTCGTCCTCGGTCATCTCCTCGAACACTTCGGGGGGCGCGACCTCGACGGCCGAGGCGTTGAGTTCCTCGATGTCGATGGCCGTCGGGTCGCCGACCTGACCGGGACCGGCTTTCTCGGACAGTGCGGTCAGAACGTGGTAGTACAGAACAGCAACAGCACCGATGACACCGAATACGGCGGCGAGAAGTACTGCTGTACTCTCGACCGGCAGCCCGAACAGCGCTGGCGGCTGAATGTCGCCAGTGAGCCGGTCGGACGGGAATACTTCGGCGAACTGCTGGATGTACTGGAATGCTGGCGTCGCCAAGACGTAGTACACCACACCGCCGCCCAGCACTGCACCGCCGAGAATCGTGTTCCAGTGCCCGCGGGCGACGGCACTGGTACTGACGAGGTCACCGGAGCGACGGACCAGCATCGCGAGCTTCGCCAGCGCGAGGCTGATACCGTAGAGGCCACACAGCGGCGCGGCCCACATGATCTGGGTGAAGGGGTCCGGCGGCGAGAACAGCGCCCCGAAGGCGAAAATCCCCATCACCGCGTAGCGCCACTTGTCCCGGAACGTCTCGTAGGGGACGATTTCGGTGTAGGAAAGCACCGTCATCACGAGCGGCAACTGGGCGGCGAGCCCGAAGGAGACGGCCAGCAGGAAGACGAACTGGAACCACTTGACGATGGAGTACTGTGGCGTGAAGCCTGCTTTGAAGGCATCTCCGGCGAGGAAGTTGAACATCAGCGGGAAGAACAGCTCGTAGGCGTAGGCGACACCGCCGAAAAACAGGCCCAGGCTTATTGTGACAAACAGCGCGCCCTTCCAGGTCGGGATGTGCTCGGCCGGCCACCAGCCGCGCTGGCGGAGCCCGTCGCGGCCGAAGTAGATCAGCAGCGGCAATGACATGAGAATCCCGATGACGGCTCCGATTTTCACCTGCAGGAGGATCACGTCGAACGGCGTGACCGCGACGATGCTCGTGGCCTCCTGTGTGGTGAGGTCCATCTGCGAGTACAGGAGATCGGCACGCAGCGTGTCCCAGACGCCGTACTGCAGTCCCATGATCGTGCCGATCATCCCGATGACGAAGACGATGAACACCTTCTGGAGGTGCACCTGCGCCGAGCGAAGCATCGCGCCGAGCGTCGCGCGCCCGCTCTGGACCGTCTGGACGGTGTCCTCGTCGATAGCACTCGCCATCTTCTCTGTGCCTAGCCCAGTGGGCGTTATCAATTTATTCATCCCGGTGACGGCCACTGCTCGAAAAGAAAGTTTACAACACCCACCGTCTAAGCCCGGGACAGATGGAGGACGGTGACGCAGACGACGAGCGGCGCAGGCCCGATGAGCCGCCACTACCGTCCGATGACGAATCCGACGATTCGTCAATCCCCACCGACCCCGTGGCCGAAGCCGATGCCAACCGGGAAACGGACGACGTGACGGGTCCCGGTCCAGCGCCGGCCGGCGGTGACGAGGACGCTGTTGGCTCTCACGCCACGCCGACTGAATCCGAATCCAGCGCCGGGCTGTTTGACCGGGACGCGTCGGACATTGCCGCCGCTGTCCCGGCTGATGTCCCGACCGACTGGGGCAAGTCGACGCCCTCGCCGGCTGGTGGCAGTGCCACACCGACCCACGGCGGCGGAAACGCACCGAGCTACGACCCCGACGATGATATCGTCGAAGAGGGTGCCCCTGACGATGAGGAGATGCCGCTGGCCGACCACGTCGAGGAGATGGCGATGCGGCTGTTCGTCGTCGTCGGCGTGATGGCCGTCGTCGCCGTCATCGCCCTGCCGTACTCCGACGAACTCATCAATTTCCTGTGGTACTCCTTCCTCGATGGCCCGGCAAGCCAATGCGGTCAGGTCGCGACGAATGCCGATGGCAGTGTCGTCGAAGGGGCGGACTGTCCGAACGTGTACAACCCGCTCGCGCTGATTCTGGCGCGGCTGAAAGTGTCCTCGCTAGTCGGCTTTATCGTCGCCTTGCCGGTGTTCGTCTACCAGACATACCTGTTCATGCGACCGGGGCTGTACCCCCGCGAGCGACGCTACTATCTGGCCGCGGTTCCGACAAGCCTCGTTCTCGCAGCTGTCGGCGTCGGCTTCGCGTACTTCGCCGTGCTGCGAGCGATGTTCGATTACTTCATTACCTACTCTGACCGCGCAGCCGACCTGGCCTTCGGCCTGAGCGAGACGTTTAATCTCATCATCCTGATGCTGGGGCTGTTCGCGCTCATCTTCCAGATTCCGCTGTTCGTGATGCTTGCAGTGATGATGGGCGTGACGACTCGCCAGTGGCTGCAGGACCGGCGGCTGTACTTCTGGGGTGGCTTCGCCGCCGTGGCGTTCCTGTTCAGCCCGGACCCGACCGGGATGGCCCCGCTCATGGTCGCTGTGACGATGATCGGCCTGTTCGAGGGCACGCTGCTGCTCCTTCGCTGGACCGGCAGCACGTCACCGGTCCCGACGGCGGACGACCTCGCCGCGCGCCGCCCTGCCGCGTGGCTGACCGCCGGTATCGCCGGCTACGTCCTCAGCCCCGCGCCGGTCCCGACGGGCTACTACGAGCAACTGCCAGCCACAGTTACTGAGACGCTTGCAGCCGTCGGCCTCGGGAACGCCACGCCGATGCTTGTCGGCGGCGGGATGATCGTCTTATTCGAGGCGCTGGCGTACGCGAACAAGAACTACTACGGCTCGGTCAAACTCTGGCGCGGGTTCCGGGCCGCCCGCCTGCCGGTGTGGGCCGTCGCCATCGTCGTCGGCTACCTCGGCAGCCCCGACCCGACGCTGTTCCGCCTCATCAACCAGTTCAGCCTCCCGAGAAACGCCGCCATCGCCGTCGCTGCCGGCCTCGTCCTCCTCTATGAGGGGACCATCGCCGTCGCGCGCTGGCGAAGCCGGGAGGAATAAAATGGGGACCCTCCTCGTCGCCCGGCACGGCGAGACGACGTGGAACCGCGACGGTCGTATTCAGGGGTGGGCCCCGAGTCGGCTGACCGACCAGGGACAGAAGCAGGCCACGGCGCTCGGAACGTGGCTCGATGAGCGCTACGGCGTCGACCGCGTCTTCGCGTCGGACCTCCGACGCACCCGCGAGACGGCCGCCGCAGCCAACGACGGCTACGGTGGCCTGCCCGACCCTGAGTTCGAGACTGACTGGCGTGAGCGCGGCTTCGGAACCATGCAGGGCCTGTACGCGGAGGAACTGCTCGATGAGTTTCCCGGCCACGACCGGGACGCGAGCGTCATCTCACTCGATGCGGCCCCGGAAGGCGGCGAGGGCATCCCGACCTTCCGCGGACGGGTCGAGTCGGCCTGGGACCGGGCAATCGCGACCACCGACGTCGGTGAAACGACGCTGGTGGTCACCCACGGCGGCGTCATCAAGATCTTGCTGGCGAAACTCACCGATGTGGACCCGGACGCGGCGCTGGCCAAAAGCTCACAGCCGAACTGCGCGGCCAATGAAATTCGATTGGATGCGGGCAGTCCCGAACTGGTCAGCGAAGAGATGACCGGCTGGCGGACGTTGCTGGACTGAGAGCGGCTTGCTCAGTCGACGGACGGATAGTCCGCGTCGAAAACGTTGCTGACCACGTCTTCTTCGGCTGATTCTTCTGTTTCCGGACTTACGCTGCCGGTTTCGTACCCGTGGAGGTCAAGCGTCACGTGGTCGAAGCCGCAGTCCTCGATGTGATCACGGGCGGTGCGAACGAAGTCAGGGTCGAGCGCGGTTTCGAGTTCTTCTTCGCCGACCTCGATGCGGGCGAGGCCGTCGTGGTCGCGCACGCGGAACTGCTCGAAGCCCCATGTCCGCAGGAGTCGCTCGGCCTTCTCGACGCGGGAGAGGCGCTCCTCCGTGACTTCGAGACCGGTCGGAATCCGCGAGGAGAGACACGCCATCGAGGGCTTGTCGGCCACGGAGAGGTCGTACTCGCGGGCGATTTCCCGGACCTCGGATTTCTCGATGTTGTGTTCCAGCAGCGGGGAGTAGGCGTCCAGCTCCTCGACGGCGCGCAGGCCAGGGCGGTGGCCCTCGCCCGTGTCGGAGGCGTTCGTCCCGTCACACACGATGTCGATGCCGAGTTCGCGGGCGCGGTCGTACATCGCCCCCAGCCGCATCGACCGGCAGTGGTAACACCGCATGTCGTCGTTCTGCATGAACTCCTCGCTGTCGAGCTCGGAGAACTCCACGATTTCGTGACGGATGCCGATCTCCTCGGCGACGCGGGTCGCGTCCGTCAGCTCGGCAGCGGGGAGGGTTTCAGATTTGGCGGTACAGGCGATTGCGTCGTCGCCGAGGGCGTCGTAAGCCAGTGCGGCGACGACACTCGAATCGACCCCACCGGAGAAGGCGATCAGCACGCCGTCTCGCGACTTGAGGTCTTCGCGGGCGGCCGCTAGCTTCTCCGAAACAGCAGACATAGAATTTCTTTCTCGGTGGAGCGCAAAAACGCCTTCGCGTTCGGTGTTCGGCTGGCCGGGCCGAGCGGTGTCGACCGCCCACTCCGCCGCCGGAGCCGCTGGCAACGGGTTTTTTCTCGCTGGCGTCGAATGGGCGGGCAGATGGAGCTCGAATCGGTTCCGGGCGTCGGGGCGAAGACAGCCGCGGCGCTCCGGGAACTAGACGACCCGGAGGCGGCACTTCGGGACGGCGACGTGGCGTCGCTCGCACGCGCACCGGGAATCAGCGAGGGCCGGGCCGCCCGCATCGCTCGCGGTGCGATCCGGGCCGAACACGACGACCCCGGTGGGTTCACCGCGACGAAACGCGCCCGAGAGATCCACGAGGATGCACTGGCCCTGTTGACCGAGCGGACAGTGACCGACTACGCCGCGAAGCGACTGGAGACGATCTATCCCAGCGGCGTCCGCAGCCGTATCGAGGAAGTCCGCTCGTTCGCCGAGTCGGCGATGACCCGCGAGCCTGACCCGGCAGTTCTCGACGCCCTCTCGGCCGTTGAGCCGCTGGCTGAACCCGGCGACGTGCGGGTCCGGGACCGCTGTCTGGCGACCCGCGACGCCGAGCGCTACGCCGACGCGCAGGCCGCGATTCCGGAGGTCAGTGTCGAGGTCGTCGACGACGCCCGCCAGCTGGCCGAACTCGCCCGCTCGTACTCGACGGTCGTCGCGCTGGACGAGGCCTTCGCCGGCGTCGATATCGAGGGCGACGTACGGGTGGAGCCAAACGCGCTCGAAGAGCCCGAATCGGTCGTCCCAGAACGCGTGCTCACCTTCTTCGCCCGCAACCGCGACCGGATACGGGCCGCCGCCGAGGTCCACGGCGTCGCCGACCTCGACGCACCGTGTGATCTGGAGACGCTCCTGACGGCGCTTGCCCAGCTCGACGAGGACGGTAGCGTCAGCGGCGACGCGGAGCTCGACCGCCTCACCACCGCCGTCGACGACCTCGACGCGGCGGTGTCGACGGCCGAGAGCGTCGCCAACGACCACCTCCGCGAGGCAATTGAGGAGCAGGACGTGACCATCGAGGGGACGGATCTGCTGTCGCTGGTCGAACGCGGCGCGGGCGTCGACTCGCTGCTCCAGCGGGAACTGGCCGACGAGTACGCCGCCGCCGTCGGGAAGGCCCGCGACCACCTCGTCGACGCGCTGGCGCTCCGGGACATGGAGGCGACGGCGCGCCGGGCGTTCCCCGATGAGCCCGCCTATCCCGTCGAACACAGCGAGGATGTCGTTGCCCGTCTCCGCGAAGAACTGACCGCCGCACGCGACCAGCGCGCGACCCGCCGGAAGCGGGAACTCGCCGACGACCTCGCCGAGATGCGCGACGACGCCGCGGCGCTGGTCGACGCCGCGCTGGAACTCGACGTAGAGCTGGCGATTGCCCGCTTTGCCGACGATTTCGATTGCACGATGCCAGCGCTGACCGAGTCTGAGGGCGTCGCCATCGAGGGCGGGCGCTCCCCGCTGCTGGATGTCCCCTTCGAAGCCGTCGAGCCCGTCGATTACGCTGTCGAGGGTGTGACGGTCCTCTCGGGGGTCAACAGCGGCGGCAAGACATCGACGCTGGACCTCGTGGCGCTGGTAACGACCCTGGCCCACATGGGCCTGCCCGTTCCGGCGGAGTCGGCCCGCGTCGGCCGGGTCTCCGAACTCCACTACCACGCCAAGACCCAGGGGACGCTGGATGCCGGCGCGTTTGAGGCCACGTTGCGGGAGTTCGGCGACCTCGTCGCGGATGTCGACTACCGTTCGGGGCCAGCGGGGGCCGAGACGGATGGAGACAGCGGGGTGACTTCGGACGACCCAGCGGCCGGGACCGACGACCGCCCGGTGATGGTGCTTGTCGACGAACTCGAATCGATCACTGAGCCCGGAGCCAGCGCGAAGATTATGGCAGGCATCCTCGAAGCGCTGGGCGAACGGCAGGCCACGGCCATCTTCGTCTCGCACCTCGCACGCGACATCCGCGCGGCCGCTGAAACCGATATTAGCATCGACGGCATTGAGGCGAAGGGGCTGGAAGACGGCGAACTACGGGTTGAGCGCTCGCCGGTCAAAGGGAAGCTCGCCCGCTCGACGCCGGAACTCATCGTCGAGAAGCTCGCCGACGACGGTGCCGACGATGCCGATGGGTTCTACAGTGATCTACTCGGGAAGTTCGAGTAGCGACTGCCCGAGACGCACTGACCTGTCACTGTGGGTGAAGCTGTGGCAAATGGTTAAGTGGGCCGCGAAGCTCGGTGAAAGTGATGAGTGACGACCCCGAGGACCGGATGCTCGGCTGGGACGAGTCCGTCTTTCGGGACGAACACGTCTTCGAAATCGACTGGCTCCCGGAGACGTTCAAACACCGGGATACCCAGATGGAGACGCTGAAATACGCGCTTCGGCCGGCCGTCCGGGGGTCGCGCCCGCTCAACGTCATCGCCCGCGGACCGCCCGGGACGGGGAAGACGACGGCCGTCCAGATTCTGTTCGACGAACTCACCGCCCAGACGGATGTCAAAACCGTCCGGGTGAACTGCCAGATGGACTCGACGCGCTATGCCGTCTTTTCCCGCCTGTTCGCCGAGATATTCGACTACGAGCCGCCGTCCTCGGGTATTTCGTTCAAGAAGCTGTTCTCCCAGATAACCGACAAACTGGTCGAGGAAGACGAGGTACTCGTCGTCGCGCTGGACGACGTGAACTACTTGTTCTACGAGAGCGAGGCCAGCGACACACTGTACTCACTGCTGCGCGCCCACGAGGCTCACTCGGGCGCGAAAATCGGCGTCATCTGTGTCTCCTCGGACCTCGAACTGGATACCATCGACGCCCTCGATACACGCGTTCAGTCCGTATTTCGCCCGGAGGAGGTGTATTTCAACCCGTATGGACAGGCCGAAATCGCAGATATCCTGGGCGAGCGTGCCGACCGGGGGTTCAACGAGGGTGTCGTCGGCCCCACGGTGCTTGACCGCGTCGCCGAACTGACCGAAGAACAGGGCGGGGACCTCCGGGTCGGTATCGACCTCCTGCGCCGGGCCGGGATGAACGCCGAAATGCGCGCCTCCCGTTCCGTCGAAACCGAGGACGTCGAGGCAGCCTACGACAAGTCAAAATACGTTCACCTCTCCCGCCGGTTGCGGGAGCTGTCGGACTCGGAGACCGCGCTCGTGGAGGTCATCGCCGCTCACGACGGCCAGCAGGCCGGCGACATCTACGACGCCTTCTCAGAGCAGACGGACCTGGGCTACACCCGGTACTCCGAGATCATCAACAAACTCGACCAGCTGGACATCATCGACGCCGACTACACTAACGTCGAGGGACGAGGACGCTCGCGGGAGTTGACGCTCAACTACGACGCCGACGCGGTGCTGGAACGGCTGTAAGACACTGTATTGGTTTGTTTACGCCGGTGGAAAACCCGCCCCCTGTTTGGAGACAACTGATAGCTTTCCGGACTCTGTCTGGGGTTATGACTGTTATAGATTCTTTGCTAGGAGTTAGAGGCACTATTCCGAAAGATAATTCAACATCTGACTATGTATTTTGAACAGATGAAAAGACGAAATTATATTGCCAGCCTGGGGAGCGGTCTCACGCTGCTGGCCGGGTGTGCTACGGGAGAAGGGAGCGGTGAGGGCGAGACGAACCCGACAGCGACGGAGACGGAAACCGCCACCGACACGCCGACACCGACGCCGACACCGGAGCCTGACCCGAAAGCAGTCATCACCGATGCAGGGTTGATCCGAGAACGGGGCCGGTACACCGATCTGGCACGGAGTATTACTGGCGTTGGCCTTGGCGGCGAGGCTATTGTCGGGATGGAATACAACCTCCCGATCAAAGACGGTGCCGTATCGGCTATTGCTCAGGCAACAGTGTACGACGACGCCGGCACCCAGATCACCCAGTCGTCGATGGATGTCGACAGAGTTGTACAGGACGAATCGGAGTTCATCTCACGGCAGGGGTGGTTCGCGGTCGAAACAGATGACTGGACCACCGGGAGCCACACGGTAGAACTGGTCATCAACGCCACAAACTACGGGACAACCAGTGACCCAATGTCCGTCGAGTTTGATGTCGTTAAGCCACTGGGTCCCGAGGATGTCGAACTTGAACTGGTCGAGAAACCGACGACCATCAGGGTAAACAAGGAGTTTGACCTGACGTACAACATCCGGAATGTGAGTGACAGGGACTCGAGCCTCGTCGTGGACACAGTATTCATCGATCATCAAGAGCTAGAAGGAATTGAACTCGAACGGGACATCACTGGGAACATCCCGAAGGGTGGCCGGGAGCAGTTCGACGAAGCAGACCTCTCATTCAGAGTGGCCGGCGAGTTCACATACCAGATTCCGGAACTCGACGTAGAGTTCCCGTTCACGATTAAACCGCCGAAATAGCACGCCTCACTCCATCTTCTCGAACGTCGTCTCGGCCCACTGGACGGCGTAGTCAGCGCCGTACTCCAGATAGGCCTCGGTGTCGAGTGCGGCAAACGGCGCGGGCAGGTCGAGACCGTGCTTGACGCCGCTGCAGGCGAGTTCGGCGGCCGCGGCGAACTCCGTCTGGCCCTGTGCAATCTCGCTGGGGAGGTCTTCGAGGCGGGGTTGCAGGCGCTCGCCGGCGTCGTCCCACGCCGCGTACAGATCTGGATAGTCGTCGGCCCAGTCGCCGAACTCCGCACGGGTCTGGAGCCCGAGGTACGCCGTGTACACCGCCGCTGCGAGCTGGTATCGGGCGTTCGCATCGAGGTGGTCCTCTGTGGCAGCCACGAACTCCGGGTACTGTTCGCCGAAAAAGCCCAGAAAGTGCTCGGGTTCGTCGAGGCTGACCTCGACGAGCGCCTCCGCGACGAGAAACGAGACGAAGTCGTCCGGCGAGGTCTCCAGCCGCGGTTTGACGAACACGCAGGGCGGAACCGTCTGGCGCGTCCAGGCGACGCCGCCGTCGCCGGGCATCCCGATGGTGAGGTCATTCCCGATGTACTCCTGTAGCACCTCTGGCGCTGTGGTCGGGAGCCACGCACCGTCGTAGGAAATCTGGTCGAGGCTGTCGGTCACCAGCAGGAGTTCCTCGGCGACTGCAGGGTCCAGTGTCTCGAAGTCACGGTTGCAGTTCAGTACGAGCGTCTCGGGGGCGTAGGCCGCACGTACTGCCGGCAGATCGCCGGTCAGTGAACGCTCGGTGAACATCTACGCCGAGAACAGGACGAGGTTGATGATGATGCCGACCGACAGTAGTGCCGACACGCCGATTGTTCCGAGGACGATTTTTGTGGCCTTGCTCATGCCAATGAGTATCTCGGGCCAGACATTAAAACTTGAGAAACGATTTTCGGGGTCCAAAGTGAGTGTTGAGTATGCGCCGCGAACGCACTTCGACGGGCACCGCCTGGGAACAGCAGGTTGGCTACTCGCGGGCGATACGCACTGGTGATACCGTCCGTGTCGCCGGCACCATCGCTACGGATGACGGCGGGGAGGTCGTCGCGCCGGGTGACCCGTACGAACAGACGAAACACGCCTTCGGTATTGTTTCGGACGCACTGACAGCCCTCGATGCCGCTATCGAGGACGTGGTCCAGACCCGGATGTATGTCACCGACATCGACGATCAGGAACGGGTCGGCGAGGCCCACAGCGAGTTCTTCGGCGACGTTCGTCCCGTGGCGACGATGGTCGAAGTGAGCGGGCTGGCCACACCAGAGGCCGCTGTCGAGGTCGAAGCCGTCGCAGAAGTCGAGTAAGGCGCTGGGCGACTCTCTCCGCGATTACTTGTCAGTCCTGCCGACACCCGCGCGGCGGGCGACGGAACGCCACTTCCCGGAGCGGAACCGACCGACATTGACAGCGGCTTTTAAGTAGAAATCGCCGATCAGCGCGGCGAAGATAGCCGGCAGGCCGAGTCCCAGCCCCGGAGAGAACGAAACGCCGATGACGGGGATCGGTATGACGAACGCCGTCGGCAATGCGAGCGCGGCGACCGGGAGGCGGTAGCAGTAGCTTGCAAGCACGGTCCCGTACAGCGGCCACCGGGTGTCACCAGCACCCCGAAGGCTTCCGCGCATCGTCCGTGACATCGAGAAGCCAGCGACGAGCAGTCCGAAGACGCGGACAAACGTTGCCGCCAAGTCCGGGTAGGCGGTCCCGAACAGGGACACGATGGGGCGGGCGAACACCACGAGGAGCAGCGCGACGGCCAACTGGACCGCGAGTGCGACACCGAGCGACTGCCAGCCGTACGCCGTCGCTTCCTTCGGGTCGTCCGCGCCCAACGACTGTCCGACCAGCGTCGACGCAGCGGTCGCATAGCCCCACGCCGGCATCAGCGCGAGCAGCATGACCCGGCGGCCGATGGCGTAGGCCGCGAGCGTCGGGGTGCCGAGCACGCCGAGAATGAACAGAAACGGGAATCGACCGAACGTCTGGAGCAGGCGCATTCCCGACAGCGGGAGCGCAACACGGACGAGTTCGGTCAGCAGGCCGAGGTCGAACTGCTTGCCACCGAGCGGGAGCGCCGTCGCGTACCGACCGGAGGCCAACAGTCCGAAGAAGATGACTGCGGCGAGCGTGTTCGCTGCGACGGTCCCCCACGCAGCTCCCGCGATTCCCATCGGTGCAATCGGTCCAAAGCCGAATATCAACACGCCGTTGAGCACGACGTTAGTCGGCACGGTCAGCAACCGGACGTACATCGGCGTCCGCGTGTCGGCGCTCCCCGCGAGGGCACGAGCGGCGACCATACTCCAGAACCGCGGCACCATCGACAGCATCACAATCGCGAGATACGTTGCGCCGTACTGTATTGCGGCCGGGTCATCGGAGAGAACGTCGAGCAGCGCAGTCGGATACACCCACGCGACAGCAGTCAGTGGCAACGATAGCACGATTGCAAGCCACAGCGACTGCTTGACGGCTAGATTTGCCCGGTCCGGCTGGCCGCTCCCCTGCAGGCGGGAGACGACGCTAATTGTGCCAGAGGAGACTGCGAGTGCAAGTCCGAACCCCACGAAGTAGTACTGAAATCCCAGTTCGAGACCGGCCAGCGCGGCGTCGCCAAGTGCCAGACCGACCATCAGAAAGTCCGCGAGCCGCAGCAGGATTCGTAGGCCGCCCGTGACCATCACCGGCGCGGCCAGGTCCGTCGCCTTAATGGCCCGGTCCCGGTCGACAGCATCCAATCTGGAGAGCGCGACCGGGACGGTGCGTACCAGCCGGCGGAGGGCGTCGCCGAGCACAGTTGTGCCACGGCGAGCAGGCAAACGTAGCTTACGACTTCGATACCCCGTAGGATTGCACACAGCGCTTATCTATGCAAATCCCTTTCTATGGCTATGGATCAATCCGCCTCTAGACGGTCGTTTTTGACCGGTGTCGGGGCTGCTGCCACCGCCGGGCTTGCCGGGTGTACAGGCCTCGGATTCGGGGACCAGACGTTGACGATGATCGACTGGGGGTACGTCTACAGTAACGACGTCATCGAAGCCTTCGAGGAGCGCCACGGGGTGACGGTGGAGCGACAGGCCGCACAGGGGTCGGCCGAGACGCTCGCGCAGTTGCGGGCCGGACGAGCCGATTACGACCTGGTGCCGCTTGGCAACTACGCGGTGACGCCGGCGATGGAAGAGGGCTACCTCCAGCCGCTCGACCTCGACCAGGTGCCGGCATACGACGACGTGTTCGACTTCCTGAAAGCGGATTACTTCGAACAGGACGGCGAAGTGTACGGGATTCCCCGGAGCTTCGGCCAGACGCCGCTCGCCGTCAATACTGACATCGTCGAGCAGGACGTCACCGCGCTGGCTGACCTCTGGACCGAACCGCTCGCCGGCGTCGTCGGTGGTCGCGACGACGCGCGGCTACAGGTCCTGTACCGAAACGCCGCGAAAGGCGAGCCGCTCAACCCGACACGTGCCGACGACGTGGACTTCGATTCGCTCCGGACCGACCTCATCGACCGACTGGAACTGACTTCCGGGCTCTGGAACAACGGAGGCGAGTCAGAACAACTGCTCCGCAGTGAGGAGGTCGGTGTCCAGCCGGTCTGGAACTACGTCATCCAGTCGATGCAGTCCGACGGTATTCCCGTCGAGCGGGTTTATCCCTCTGAGGGAACGAAAGCGTGGTTCATCCAGCACTGTATCCGAGACGGTGCGGAGAACCCCGAGCTGGCACACACTTTCATTCAGGAGTGGCACACGCAGATGGGCTACAAGTCGCTGATGGAACCGAGCAATATCGCCGTCCCGAACGAGCAGGTATTCTCTGAACAGGACGTCGAGAAGGCGGCGTACGGACTCGACGACCCGGACCAGTTCATCTACGAGGAACCGAAACCCCAGCCGCTCATTGAACAGTACACTGAGACGTGGAACCGGGCAAAGACGGAGGCTGATCTGTAGTGAATGCGCTCGCTGTCGACGGTCTCGGCAAGACCTTCGACGGAGCGCCTGCCGTCGACGATATCTCGCTGACTGTCGAGCAGGGGGAGTTTTTCTCGCTCATCGGACCGTCCGGCTGCGGCAAGACGACGACGCTCCGGATGCTTGCTGGCCTCCTTACGCCGGACTCGGGACAGGTGCTGCTCAATGGACAGGACGTGACGGACCGACCCGCCCGCGAGCGAGCGACGAACATGGTGTTTCAGGACCTCGTCCTGTTCCCCCATATGAGCGTCGCGGAGAACGTCGGCTACGGGCTGGCCCGAAGTGGTGTTACAGAGCCGGAGCGCGGACAGCGCGTTGAGGACGCTCTGGCACTGGTCAATCTGGCGGGATTCGGCGACCGTGACCCGTCTGACCTCTCTGGCGGCCAGCGCCAGCGGGTCGCACTGGCCCGGGCGCTGGTCAACGACCCGGCGATACTGCTGCTTGACGAACCGCTTGCGTCACTCGACCGGGCGCTTCGGGAAGATATGCAGGCGGAGTTCCGCCGGATACAGCGCGACAGCGACACGACCTTTCTGTACGTCACACACGATCAAGAGAGCGCGATGAGTATGTCCGACAGAGTCGCCGTGATGCGGGACGGACGCATCGTCAACGTTGGCCCGCCTCGACAGCTGTACACGGACCCACAGACCCGGTTCGTCGCGTCGTTTCTCGGTGACGCCACGTTGCTAGACGGCGACGTTATCCGCCGCGAGGGTCCCGACGTTGTTGTCCAGACCGGTGCTGGACCACTTCGGACCGACGCAGACGCAGCGAGCTACGCCGTGGGCGACACGGTGACGGTCGCAGTCCGACCGGAAGCAGTGACGCTCGGCGGCGGCGACCTGACTGGCACCGTCACCGACGTCGCGTACAAGGGCTTCTACGAGGAAGCGACCGTCGATTGCAGCGGTGCGGAACTGGTCGTCCGACGCGAACGCAACACGGCGGCACCGGACACCGCAGCATCCGCTGACGGCGGCACAGACCTCCCGTTCCGCGTCGGCGAGACCGTCGAACTGGGCGTGAGCCGGGCTGTTCTCGTCAGAGATGAGCGTCGCTAACACACCCGGTCGGCTCCGGGACTGGCTCGTCGCTGGCAGCCCGCTCTTACTGGCACTGGCACTGGGCGTGTTTCCGCTCCTGACGCTGTTCGTCGAGAGCATCGGCCCCGGCCTCGGCGGCGAGAACTACGCGGAGGTGCTGTCGCCCCTGTACCGCGGCGCACTGCTGTACTCTATTGGCGTCGGTGTCGGCGTCACTGCTGTCTGTCTCGCAGTCGCGTATCCGATTACGTACTGGATTGCCCACCGGTGTCCGGACCGGTACCGGCTCATCGCGCTGGTCTCAGTGACGTTGCCGCTGTGGCTCAATTACGTAGTGCTCAACTACGCCTGGGTGTGGATTCTGGCCCGGGGCGGCGTGGTGAACCGAATCCTCGTCGGGACAGGCCTCCTCGATTCGTCCCTTGACCTCCTGTACAACAATATCTCGATGGGGATCGGGTTCGTGTACATCTACCTTCCGTACGTCGTCCTGACGATGTATGTCTCGATGGAGCGGCTCGATTACCAGCTCATTGAGGCCGCACGAGACCTCGGCGCGAGTGATGTCCGGGTGTTTCTCGACATCGTGCTCCCGCGAACGCTTCCCGGCGCGGCGGCGGCGACGCTCATCGTCTACGCACGCATCGCCGGGGCGTTTGCGACCCCGGAAATACTCGGCAGTCCCGGGAACGTCATGATTGCACGGCTCGTCGTTCAGGCGTTTCGGCAGTACACGAACTACGGGTTCGCGGCGGCGCTATCGTTCGTGTTCCTGCTGCTGGTGCTTGGAACGCTCGGGCTCGGGGCGCTTTCGCCGCGAGTCAGACGGGAGTTACGACAATGGTGAGCCGCGTCACGCGGCTGGCTGAACGCGGGGCTGGCCGGCTCCCGGGCATCGTTGTTGCGCTGACGCTCGTGTTTCTGTACACCCCTGTTCTCGTCATCGGGTATCTGTCGCTCTCACCGGCCGGCCAGCCGACGATTCCCATCGACGCGTTCTCGCTGCGGTGGTACACCGCAGTTCTGACTGACACACGGTTCATCCGGGCGCTACTGACGAGCCTCGGCATCGGCGTCGTCACAGCTACTGGTGGGACTGCGCTGGGGCTGGCCGGCGCATACGTGATCGTTCGGAGTCAGCTCCCTCAGCTTGCCCGTCGAAGCATCGCCGTGATTATCGCCCTGCCGCTGTTCGTTCCAACCGTTGTTGTTGCGTTTGGTATCGGGCGCGCCAGTGCGCTCGTCGGCCTCGGCTACGGCTACCTTCCGGTCATCCTCGGCCATCTGTTCTGGGTACTCCCGTTCACGACGTTTCTCATCGCCGCCCGCTACGCGGAGCTAGACGACCGTCTTTCGGCTGCAGCCCGCGACCTCGGTGCCGACGACCGGACTGTGTTCCGGACGATCACAGTCCCGCTGTTGTGGCCGGCACTGATGGCGAGTGTACTGTTCGCGTTCGCGCTCTCGTTCAACGAGTTCCTCATCACGTTCTTCCTCGCCGGGTCGAGCGTGACGACGGTCCCGCTGGAGATATTCGGCAAGGTCAGAATCGGTGCCACGGCCTTCCTGAACGCGGCGAGCGTGCTCGTTATCGTTGTCAGCGCTGTGGCGGCCGGCGTGGCTTCGACGCTGCGCCGTCCTGTGTGAGCGGTTCCAGCCCCCAGTCGGCTCCCTGAACCGGCGGCACGCTTTTGTCACCGAGCACCGAGCGCCGAAGTGATGCCAGCTATCGAAGTCGGTGAAACGTTCACCGAAACTCGGACGTTTCGACCCGAAGATGTCGACCAGTTCGCCGCTCTCTCCGGAGACGACCAGCCCCGCCACACGGAACCCGATGGGGACGGCCGGCGGATGGTTCAGGGGTTGCTCACCGCGTCACTGCTGACCAGTATCGGCGGCGACCTCGAAGTGCTTGCCTCGCGGATGGACCTGCAGTTCCAGCGCCCGGTGTACACCGGTGAGACGCTGGTCTGTGAACTAACAGTTGTGAGCGCTGACCCGCATACCGATGGTGGCGTCGCTCTTGTGGGCGATGTGGCTGTCCGGCGAGTCAATCGCGACGATGACTCTGGTCAGGCTGACACAGCCGCCCCGAACTCGGCAGATAGTGCTCCCGCCGGAACCGTCGTGCTTGAAGCGACCGTCGAAGGACTAATCAGGGAATGAGCTGTTCGCCGTCGTCATCGTAGATCGTGATGGCGTCGACCGGACAGGTCCGGGCCGCGAACTTTGCGTCCAGTTCGGCGTCGTCTGGGACCTCCCGAACAAACACGTCCTCGTCCTGTTCCTCACTGTCCGCCAGCACCGCTTTGCCGGCGTCCTCGTCGCGCTCGAAGGCGTCCCACTCCGCGACACACTGGAACATCCCGATACAGGTGTCATAGTCATATTCGACTCGCATACCCTGTGTTGGCCGCTCGCGGGCAAAGGCGTTCCCCTTGGCACTCGATGCGCCAGCGAGTTGATGCGGTTGCAGTGCGACAGTTTAAATCGGGGCAGGACCCAAGCGGGGTGTAATGGACGTTGCGGACCTGCCGGGCGTGCCCGAGTGGCTCCCGGACCACCTGCGCGACGACGGCATCGAAGAGCTGTACCCGCCACAGGCCGAGGCCGTCGAGGCCGGCGTCACCGAGGGGGAGAATCTGGTCGCGTCGATTCCGACGGCGAGCGGAAAGACCCTCATCGCCGAGCTAGCGATGCTTTCATCGGTTGCTCGCGGCGGGAAAGCGCTGTACATCGTTCCACTGCGAGCGCTGGCCAGCGAGAAGCAGGCCGACTTCGAGGAGTTCGAACAGTACGGCCTCGATATCGGTGTCTCGACGGGGAACTACGAGTCCGAGGGCGGATGGCTCGCCGACAAGGACATCGTTGTCGCCACCAGCGAGAAAGTGGACTCGCTGGTCCGCAACGACGCGCCTTGGATCGAGGACCTCACCTGTGTCGTCACCGACGAGGTCCATCTGGTCGACGACGGGGAGCGAGGGCCGACACTGGAGGTGACGCTGGCGAAACTCCGGCGGCTCAACCCCGACCTGCAGACCGTCGCGCTGTCGGCGACCATCGGCAACGCCGAGGCGCTGGCGACGTGGCTCGACGCGGGGCTCGTCGACTCGGACTGGCGGCCCATCGACCTCCAGAAGGGGGTCCACTACGGGCAGGCACTCCATCTCGAAGATGGGAGCCAGCAGCGGCTCTCGGTACAGAACAACGAGAAGCAGACGGCGGCCATCGTCCGCGATACGCTGGAAGACGACGGGTCGACGCTGGTGTTTGTCAACTCCCGGCGTAACGCCGAGGCGGCAGCGGGCCGGCTAGCGAACACGGTTCGGCCCCACCTCAGTACCGAGGAACGGGACCAGCTGGCCGACATTGCCGAGGAAATTCGGGATGTGAGCGACACGGAGACGAGCGACGACCTCGCGGACGCCGTCGCGGACGGGGCGGCGTTCCACCACGCCGGACTCTCCCGGGGCCACCGCGAACTCGTCGAGGACGCCTTCCGAGACCGGCTGGTGAAGGTCGTCTGTGCGACGCCGACGCTCGCGGCCGGCGTCAACACGCCCTCCCGGCGCGTTGTGGTCCGCGACTGGCGGCGCTACGACGGCTCGGCCGGCGGGATGGCCCCGCTGTCCGTGCTCGAAGTCCATCAGATGATGGGCCGAGCTGGCCGCCCGGGGCTCGACCCCTACGGCGAGGCGGTCCTCATCGCGTCCAGCCACGACGAAGTGGACGAACTGTTCGAGCGCTACGTCTGGGCCGACCCGGAGCCGGTCCGGTCGAAACTCGCGGCCGAACCGGCACTGCGGACTCACATCCTCGCGACGGTCGCCTCTGGCTTCGCACGCTCCCGCAAGGGACTGCTTGAGTTCCTCGAACAGACGCTGTACGCCAGCCAGACCGACGACAGCGGCCAGCTCGAACGCGTTGTCGACGACGTGCTCACGTACCTCCAGCGCAATGACTTCTTAGAAATCGAAGCTGGCGAACTCGACGCTACCTCGCTGGGCCACACCGTCTCGCGGCTCTATCTGGACCCGATGAGCGCCGCGGAAATCGTCGACGGCTTGCGCGACTGGGAGCGGGGAGCAAGCGACAGCACGTCGGCGAGCGGGTCGCCGGCTGACGCGCAAGCGGAGCCGCCGGCTGACAGCGGCTTCACGACCGCTAGTGAACTGGCCGAGGACGCTGACGAGAGCGACGCCGACAGGGACCCGGACGATATCTCCGCGCTGGGCCTGTACCATCTCGTCTCGCGGACGCCGGATATGTACCAGCTGTATCTCCGCTCGGGCGACCGCGAGGAGTACGAGATGGAGCTGTTCGAGCGCGAAGAAGAGTTGCTCGGCCCCACGCCGTCGGAGTTCGAGGAGGGCCGCTTCGAGGACTGGCTCTCGGCGCTGAAGACCGCCAGACTGCTCGAAGACTGGGCCACGGAGGTCGACGAGGCCACCATCACGGAGCGGTACGGCGTCGGCCCGGGGGACATCCGCGGGAAGGTCGAGACGGCCCAGTGGCTGCTCGGGGCCGCTGAGTCGCTGGCCAGCGAGGTCGACCTGGACGCCGCACGGGCCATCAGCGAGGCCCGCATCCGTGTCGAACACGGCGTGCGCGAGGAACTGGTTGACCTGGCCGGCGTCCGCGGCGTCGGCCGCAAGCGCGCCCGCCGGCTGTTTCAGGCCGGTATCACCGACCGCGCACAGCTCCGGGACGCGGACAAAGCCGTCGTGCTGGCGGCGCTTCGGGGCCGCCGGAAAACGGCCGAAAACGTGCTCGAAAACGCCGGCCACCGTGACCCGTCGATGGAAGGCGTCGAGCCCGCGCCCGACGTGTCTGTCGACCTCAACGATGGTGCAGACGGGGACGCAAGCGCCGAATCGACAGCCAACGACGACCAGGCCAGTCTGGGTGATTTCTGATGCGGGTCGTCGAAGGCACTGCTGAAATTGACGACGTGGGCACCTTCGTCGAGACGCTCAGTGCAATCGGTGACCGCTACGGCGTCACGGTGCAGGCGTTCGACGCCCGCTACGTCGTGGACCGCGCCCATCTTCAACTGGCTGTCGAACTCGCGACCCGGGCTCACGACCGGAGCGACGCCATCGCCGAAGATTTCGGCGTCGAAATCCTGCTGTACGCGGCCGGTCGCCGCCAGATCAACCGCGCGCTGACGATGGGCGTCAGCGAGGGGGCCTGTCCCGTCGTCGCGGTCATCGTCGACCACGAACGGATGGATACCCACGTAGGAAAAAGCGAACAGAACGGTATCGAGGCAGCTGAAGACGACGTTCGTGAGGAGCTTACCGCGATGTCCACCTTAGGCGAGTACGACCCCGACCGCATCCGGTCGTTTTTCGACGTGACGGACACTGAGCTCGCTGCGACAGCCGGCGACCTTCCCGACGCCGTTCGGGAGCGTGTGGCGTTGCTCCCGGTCGAGAAGTAACGGCAGTATTTTTGCCGACGGATGTGTTAGTTATGCACATGGACCCACAGCGGACGGCACGGCAGCGGGCCAGTGAGCGCGCCCGCCGGGTTGCGGCAACGGTCGACCGCACCACCGGTGCGGCCGCGTATCCGGTCCGCGTGGAGGAACTGGCAGACGAATACGGCAGCGCCGACCCGCCCGTCGAGGACTTCTCAGCCGCAATCGAGCACTGCACCGACGGCGAGTTCGACTCGCCGACGGAAGTCCGGGCGGCAATTCAGCAGGTGACACCGCCGAACAGCGCCCGTAGCGAGGCGACGTTCGACGAGCGCGAGCAGTCGTGACCGCGTTGGAGACGCCGGTGTCTATCGGTGGCGTCGAGGTTCCCAACCGGCTGTATCGCGCACCGGTACTGGAGTGTGCAGGTAACGGTGAGACCGCCGTCAACACACTCATCGACGAACTTGAACCGACGGCAGCCTCCGGTGTTGGCCTCCTCTTTCAGGGGGCAAGCATCGTCACCGACCGCGGCGGCTGTGCCGCGCCGAACATGACGCGGGTCCACGACCCGGCCTTCGTCGAGCGCCTCGAACGGCTTACCGGGACGATTCACGACCACGGCGGTCGCATCTTCCTCCAACTGGCCCACGGTGGCCTCCGGAGTATGGCGACGTGGCACGCCGAGTACCGCCGCCAGCATCCGGACCAGCGCCAGCTCGCCGTCAGCCGCCCGCCGTGGCAGCTCCAGATGCTTGACCGGCTTGGCCTGATTTCGCTCCAGCCGGATGTGCTCTCGACAGAGGAGGTATGGGCCCTGGCCGAGCAGTTCGGGCGCTGTGCCGGCTACGCCGTCGAGGCGGGATACGACGGCATCCACCTTTCTGCGGCGAACATGAGCCTTATCCAGCAGTTCCTCTCGCCGTTTTACAACCGTCGGAACGACCAGTTCCGGGACGGCGTCCGCTTCCTCGAAGCAATCCACGACGCCGTTCGGGAACACGCCGGCGACGTGCCGCTGGTCACGAAGGTCCCAGCTGAGACCGCTGCGCCGAGTTTCGTTCGACAGCATCTCACTCGGAGGGATGGCGTGGCTATCGCGACGCGAGCGGCGGCCATCGGCTATGACGGCCTTGTTCCGGTCGAGGTGTCCCCGTTCTGGGACATGAGCATTGTCCGTGGTGCGTTTCCGGACCGGGCCTGGGACGCGAGTGACCTGCAGGACGACTACGCAGCAGTCTTCGGCGGCCGACTACGAGCGCGTGCCGTTCAGTTGCTTAATCGCCTGCAAGCCCGCCGTTTCAGCCGCGACCCGGGCTGGAACGCCGGCTTCTGTCGAGCGGTGCGCGAGCGTGTGGACGTACCGGTTCTGCTGGAGGGCGGTCTTCGAACGCGTGCCGACTGTGACCGGTATCTCGGAGCGACTGGAGCGACCCCCGCCGCTGACGCGGTTGGGATGGCCCGCCCGTTCTACGCCGAACCCCGACTCGGCGCCCGCCTGCTTGACGGCGCAGACGCGCTGTGTGAGAGCTGTAACAACTGTACCATCCCGCAGGTCACCGGCGAACCGGGCCGCTGTCGAACGCCGGCTATCGTCCGCGAGCAGGCTCGACTCCGGCGGGACGGCGCCTACGAGCGAACTGAGTAACCGGCCCCCGATACTGCCGCCACCGTCACTGAGCCGATACAAAGGCTCATACGCGCTCGGTCCCGAACGAGTGCCGATGACTACAGGGATTTCGTCCGAACGCGTCGAGCTGTCCGTCGACGGCGAGGACGTTGACATTCACTACCGGACTGGCGGCGAGGGGCCGCCGATGGTGTTCCTTCACGGTATCGGGCTAGACGCTGCGACCGTCTCGTGGCGACACGCACTGCCCGCACTCGCGCCGGAGCGAACGGTGTATGCGCTTGACCTGCCGGGCCACGGCGACAGTGACAAGCCTGACCGCACGTACACGACCGACTACTATCTTGAGACGCTGTCCGAGTTTCTCGACGCGCTCGCCATTGAGGAACCCGCGCTAGCTGGCCTCTCGATGGGCGGCGCAGTTGCGCTCGGCCACGCGCTTGACGGCGGCCCCGTCGAACGGCTGGTGTTAGTCGACAGCTACGGGCTGGGTGCCGACGCCTACTGGCGAACGGCGGCCAGCAGTGTCTTACAGACGCCGATACTCGGCAATATGCTCTGGCAGGGCGTGGGGTCGTCCCAATCAGCTATCCGGAACAGCCTCCGAAGCATGGGTCCCGGTGAGCCGCCCCAGCAACTGGTCGAGGATGTCGATAGCGCTGTCGACCGACAGACCGTCCGGGCGATGCGGCGCTGGCAGCGCAGCGAGTTCCGGTGGTCTGGCTTCCGGACGGACTACTCCGACCGGTTAGCAGAACTAGACGTGCCGACGATGCTGATTCACGGGGCCGTCGACCCACTGCTCCCCCGTCGATGGTCCGAGCAGGCTGCTGGGACAGTCACTGACAGCACGCTGAAAATCTTCGAGAACTGCGGGCACTGTCCGCCGCGGGAACATCCCGACCGTTTCAACCGGGCCGTTCGAGCGTTCTGCTGACTACTCTGGCAGGTCATCGATGAGGACGACCGCTTCGCCGTCGATGACAACTTCGTCGTCTGCGAGGACGCGCGTGGTCAGCCGGTACTGTTCGTCGCCGAGGTCTTCGACGATCTCACATTCGGCGGTGAGGCGGTCGCCGATACGGACTGGGTTGTGGAACTCCAGATCCTGTGAGAGATAGATCGTCAGCCCTGGCAGGCGTGCCAGCGCTGCGCTGATGAGGCTTCCGACGAGCGTCCCGTGGACGATACGGCCGCGGAAGCGCGTCTGCTCCGCGAACTCGTCGTCAAGATGGAGCGGGTTCGTGTCGCCGCTCGCGGCGGCGAACTGCTGTACGTCGTGCTCCGAGATCGTTTTCGTGAAATCGACGTGGTCGCCGACGCCGAGGCGGCCAGGGTGCTCCTCAGAAATCGAGACGTGCCATTCCGGGAGGTCTTCGTCCGGTTCGATACGTTCTGCGGGCGTTACGCCGTTCTCCTCCTCCTGCTGGACGCCGAACGCGGCGAACGCTGCCCGGTTAGCTGCGACGACGCTGTTGAACATATGTGACGATGTTTCAGTCCATGTGTCTAACAGCGGGTTTCGTGGCGATTCAGAACTCATCTGTTCTGGTAATTTATTGGTCGGAGTATTAAACCTTGGTGTTGGGTTTCGCTTCAGCTGTCGGTAAACGCCGTCTAACGGGCGTCAGACGCGTATTTGGGGTTCCAGTTATCGGTGCTGCAGGGCGTAGCACGCCCATCGACGCCGCTTAACCGCTAATACCATTCTATACCATTCAATGGTACTCAGTGGTTTTCTGCGGAAGGTTTATATTGTTGAGGAGAGTACATGTAGATGACCGATGGCCGACGAGGATGATGGCCTGATGTGGCCTCCGATGTTCAAGGGGATGCAACAGGCGAGCGAGAATGCGATGGAACAGCAACAGCAGCTGATGAAACAGATGTTCGCCAGCGGTGGCATGCCGAGTTTCGATATGAATCAGCTCGGTGCTATGAGCCAGATGGCGACGTTCAAGACCCGCGTGCAAAGCGGGGGTCGGATCAGTATCCCCGATGCGGAGCGAGAGGCGCTGGGCATCGATGAAGGCGATATCGTTCAAGCCGTCGTCCTCCCGGTCACTAACAACAACAGCGAGTAACCCAACAATGGTAGACTACACAACCCCCGTCACGACAGCCTTCGAGATGCAGCGCGCAACGATTGAACAGAGCCAGAAGGCGCTCGAACAGAGCGTTTCCTTCCAGCAAAACGTCAACAGCGCGGTTATCGACAGCCTCGACACACAGGAGTCGGCGCAGCGCCGCGGTGTCGAGCTTCAGCAGACCGCGTTCCACAGCTACCTTGACGCGATGGCGTCGACGATGCCCGGCATGACCGAAACTGTCGAGCAGATCCGCGAGACCGTCGACGAGCAGTTCGACTTCCTGCTTGAGAACCACGCCGAGGTCTTCGACAACATGGAAACTGAACTCGAAGAGGGCGTCGACACCTACGACGAGATGACCGACGAGTACGTCACGGCCGTCAACGATCAGGTCGATATGCTCGTCGAGGCCCACGAGGAACTCGAAGCGCAGTCCGTTGAGGCTGCCGAACAGTTCGGCGAGCAGCTCGAAGAAGTGCAGGAGCAAGTCGAAGAGATTCAGGAGCAGGTCGAGGAAGTGCAGGCCGAAGCCGCCGACGCTGTCGACGTCGAAGCGTAAGTACGACAGTCGGTTTTTTTGTGCGCCCGCCGCCGAGGTACTATTATGAGTAATACAAACAACATTCAGGAGGAATGGACGGAGATGGTTGAGGAGATAAACAATGCGGTCGCTGACTCGATGGAGCAGAACATGAAGGCCCAGGCGGCCTTCGTGGAGTCGTGGGCCGATGCCGTCGAAGATACGATCCCGGAGCAGGATGACCTTGCCGACGGGATGGACGGCTACAACCGCGCCTACGAGGAGTGGATGGACGCCGCAGAGCAGATGGTCGAACGCTCGACCGACGCCGCACAGGGCGAGGACGTCGACCCGGCCGAGTTCCGTGACATCTGGCTGCAGTCCGCAAACGAGGCGTTCAAGCACGTCATGGGCACCTCGGCCTTTGCGGCCGCCAACGGCCAGCTCGTCGAGTCGATGATGGAGATGCAACAGGAAGCGGACGACCTGAGCCAGGACACGCTGGAACAGCTCGGCTTCCCAACGCGCAACGACGTCGACGAAATCGCTGAGCGGCTCATCGAGCTTGAGCGCCGCCAGCACGCGGTCGAACAGAAGCTTGACCGCGTTCTCGAACACTTAGAAGAATAACCATGTCCAGCAACCCCTTCAATCCGTTCGAGGCCGCGCTCAACTGGCAGCGAAAGACGCTGGAGAACATGACCGACGCCGCTGAGACCAGTCAGGTCGCCGACGAGCGACTGGAGCTGATGGAGTCCGTCGACGTCGGCCAGACGCCCAGTAACGTCGTCTACGAGGAGAACAAGCTCGAACTCCTCCACTACGACGCCGAAGCCGCTGGCATTGAGGTGCCGGACGAGGAGAAGGAAGACGTTCCGATACTCATCGTTTACGCGCTCATCAACCGACCGTACATCCTTGATCTGCAGGAGGAGCGGTCAGTCGTCCGACGCCTGCTTGAGGCGGGCCACGACGTGTATCTCATCGACTGGAACGAGCCGTCGCGGCTTGACCAGCACCTCACTCTCGATGACTACGTTAACCGCTACATGGACAACTGCGTCGACGTGGTCCGCGACCGCTCCGGGCAGGACGCGATCAACATCCTCGGCTACTGTATGGGCGGCACGATGTCGGTGATGTACACCGCACTCCACAAGGAGAAGGTCAACACCCTGGGCCTGATGGCCGCCGGACTGTGCTTCGACCACACTGGCGGCGTCCTCGAAGAGTGGGGCTCCGAGGAGTACTACTCCCCGCAGGATGTCGTCGACACGTTCGGCAACGTCCCCGCGGATATGCTCGACATCGGCTTCGCGCTGATGGACCCGGTCGAGAACTACGTCACGAAGTACATCCGGTTCGCGGAGAACATGGAAAACGAGGGCTTCGTCGAGAACTTCGGCCGGATGGAGCAGTGGCTCGGTGACGGTATCGACGTCGCCGGCGAGGCCTACGTTCAGTTCCTCGAAGACGTGTATCAGGACAACAAACTCTATCGGAACGAACTGGAACTCGACGGCAAGCACGTCGATCTGGACAACATCGATATGCCCGTCCTCCAGCTCATGGGTGAGTACGACCACCTCATCCCGCCGGAGGCCTCCAAGCCGTTCAACGATGTCATCGCCAGCGACGACACGCGAACCATCGAGTTCTCGACGGGCCACATCGGTCTCTCCGTCTCGTCGTCGACCCACGCTGACCTCTGGCCCGAGGTCGCCGAGTGGTACTCCGAGCGCAGCAAGGGGAGCGAGGAAGTCGATATCGAGGTCGAGTCCCCCGAAGCGGCCGAAGACGACGCGGTAGACCAGTCGGAACTCACCGACATCGACGTTGACGCGACCGACGATGTCGATGCTGACGCTACCGAAGACGATGCGACCGACGAACCCGCTGACGTGGATAGCGTCTCCGGTATCGGCCCGACCTACGCCGAACGGCTGCACGACGCCGGCATTCACAGCGTCGCGGACCTGGCCGAGTACGACGCGGCCGACCTGGCCGACATCGCCGAAACCACCGAGTCCCGCGCGCAGGACTGGCTCGACCAGCTGTAATCCGGCGCTGTTTTTCTGTTTCCCGCTCCACGAGTAGCTATGCGCGTTTCTGTCATCGGCGGCTCGACAGTCACCGACGAACAGTACCAGCAGGCACGCGAGGTTGGGCGACGACTCGGTGAGCACGGCCACGATGTCGTCTGTGGCGGCCTCACCGGCGTGATGGAGGCGGCCTGTCGGGGCGCGAGCGAGGCCGGCGGTCACACTGTCGGTATCCTCCCTGGCGAGCGCCGGGCCGCCGCAAACGACTACGTCCAGACCGCCATTGCGACGGGACTCGGAAACGCCCGCAACGCTCTCGTCGTGATGAACGGCGCGGCCGTCATCGCGGTCGACGGCGGCACCGGGACACTCTCTGAACTTGGCCACGCCCTCGACATAGACCGGCCGGTCGCTGGGCTCGGAACGCACCGCCTTGACAGCCCGGTCGGCGACGCTATCGAACACGTCGACACCCCTGCCGAGGCTGTCGCATACGTTGAGTCTGCCGTGCAGTAGCCGCTGTTTCAGTCGAGTAGCCGCCGCAGTATCGCCGCAACAATGAGGTTCCCAACGCCAAGCAGCCTGACCCGACGACGGGCCCCGTCCTGTGGCGTGAACTCCACCGACAGCACCCAGCGATAGCCCAGCTGCGCCATCGACAGTAACAGCCCCGGAACGAGCAGATGAAGCGCGCCCGCTAGTGCTGTTCCGACCCACAGCAACCGCCGTTCGGTCCGTGTCAGGTCCATACCGACTCAAAGGGATACGTCGGTTTGACCGTGGCGTCTACTTCGTGATAGTAGGATTCTTAGGGGCGAGACGGCGTTCACCGCGGCTACGCTATTGTCATAGCGTCGTTATCCACCTATACTGAAAAGAAAAATAGAGAATCGCACCGATTCTTCACGAGGTCGACGGGCGAGGCAGGCATCCGCGGCCGAAGGCCGCGGTTCTCGGAATCGCCGCAAAGCGGTGATTCCGCCTTTTTCGCCAATGTGGCTTGCCTCGCGGGTCACTTCGTTCCCCGCTCGGCAGTTCGGAGACTTCGCTCCGCTCGTCTCCTACATCATGCCGCCCATACCGCCGCCCATGCCGCCCATGCCGCCGCCCATTCCGCCGGGCGCGCCGCCTGGGCCGCCAGGTCCGCCTTCGTCCTCGTCGTCGTCGCCCTGGCCACCCTTGAGGTCGCCAGCAGCGATGACGTCATCGATGCGGAGGATCATGACGGCTGCTTCGGTTGCGCTTTCGACAGCCTGGGTCTTGACACGGAGGGGCTCGACGACGCCGTCCTCTTCCATGTCGACGACCTCACCGGTGTAGGCGTCAAGCCCGGAGGTGACTGCGCCACCGTCGTGCTTGCTGCGGAGGTCGACCAGCGAGTCGATCGGGTCGAGACCGGCGTTCTCCGCGAGGGTGCGCGGGATGACGTCGATGGCGTCGGCGAAGGCCTCGACGGCGAGCTGTTCGCGCCCACCGACGGAGTCGGCGTGGTCGCGCAGGCCGAGTGCGAGCTGCGTCTCGGGGGCACCGCCGCCGGGCAGGACCTTGCCGTCCTCCAGCGTGGCGGCGACGACGCCAAGCGAGTCCTCGATGGCGCGCTCGACTTCGTCGACGACGTGTTCGGTGCCGCCGCGGAGAATCATCGTGACAGCGCGGGCGTCCTCGACGTCCTCGACGAAGATGCGCTCGTCGCCAGCGATGTCCTTCTGGGCAACGGAGCCGGCGAAGCCGAGGTCGTCGGCTTCGATGTCGTCGATGTTCGAGATGATGCGCGCGCCGGTCGAGCGCGAGAGCGCCTCGATGTCGGACTTCTTTGCGCGGCGAACAGCGAGGATGCCTTCCTGTGCGAGGTAGTGCTGGGCCATGTCGTCGATGCCCTTCTGGCAGAAGACGACGTCAGCACCGGCCTCGGCGAGCTGGTCGACCATTTCCTTGAGCTGTTCCTCTTCCTGGTCGAGGAACTGCTGGAGCTGGTCGGGGTCGGTGACGTTGACTTCGGTGTCGAGTTCCGTTTCCGGAACCTCGATGGCCGTGTCGAGCAGGGCCACGTCGGCGTCCTCGACGGCGAACGGCATGTTGTCGTGGACGCGTTCCTTGTCGACGATGACGCCTTCGACGAGTTCGGACTCATCGGTTGCGCCGCCGACGACGGTTTCGATCTGGATGTTGTCGGTGTCAACGCTGCCGTCGTCGTCGACGACGGACTGTGCGGCGCGGACGACGAGCTCGGCGAGGACGTCCTTGGAGGACTCCGCGCCCTTGCCGGTCATCGCGGTCGCGGCGACCTTCTCGAGGGTCTCCGTGTCGTCGGCGTCGACGTCGATGGCGTTGTCTTCGAGGATTTCCTTGGCTTTCTCGGCGGCCTGGCGGTACCCCTGGGCCAGGATGCTGGCGTGGATGTCCTGGTCGAGGAGTTCCTCGGCCTTCGAGAGGAGTTCGCCGGCCATGACGACCGCCGTGGTCGTGCCGTCGCCCACTTCGTCTTCCTGGGTCTGGGCGACCTCGACGATCATGTTGGCGGCGGGGTGCTCGATGTCCATCTCGTCGAGGATGGTGACGCCGTCATTCGTGACGACGACCGAGCCCGAGTTGTCGACGAGCATCTTGTCCATGCCCTTCGGACCCAGAGTCGTCCGAACGGCCTCGGCGACGGCCGTCCCGGCCGTGATGTTCATCGACTGCGCGTCCTTTCCGGATGTCCGCTGGGACTCCTCGGAAAGTACAATCATGGGCTGGTTGCCCATCTGCTGTTGAGCCATAGTCAAACGATGATTGAATGTGCTTCTATATAAAAGCCACGGTGGCCGTCGGTGTATCGCCCTATTACACGCCACACTCGACGGTGTGACACCGTGTAACGTGGGTGGTTTATATACCCGTTTATTGCCGCTTAGCGGCCCATTCCGAACCGACGGTGGCGTAGTTCCGGCGTAATCTGGATGCGAGAGATGTCCTGCCCGGTCCGGTACCAGACGAACGCCGCCCTTGTGAACAGTTCACGACACTCGATGCGGACTTCCCGGGGATTGCCATCGGTCCGCTCGTGGATATCTTCGATTGCGGCCCGGGTGAACAGGTCTGGGGCCTGCCCCTCGTAGGGTTCGTCTCGGAAGTACGCCAGCGAGCGGGCGGCGTACTCAGCTACGTCGTCCGGCGAAAACGGGTCGATACACTCATAATATCGCAGCCGGGAGTCGAGTGTCCCGCGAATCTCCGCCACCCGCCGTTTCCCTTCCGGTGTGCCGGTGAGGAACAGCCGAACGCCGGCGTCGCCGGCCACCTGCAGCGGCGACAGCAGGTCCGCCTCAAGCACTTCAATTTCGTCGACGACCAGTAAGAGCGTCTTGCCGTCCTCGCGCACGCGACGAACGATTTCGTGAACAGCGTCTTTCGCTTCAGCGGTCGCCCATGGAATTCCGTCACGAACCTGCGAGTAGCTACGCTGGTCAATGGAGTAGCCCGCGGCGTAGGCGGCTGTCAGAACCGTCTGGTACAGTTTCCGGGGCGTTGTCTCACGGGGATTGTCCAGATGCGTGATGACAAAACCCTCGCGTTTCGAGAGGTCCCGCAGCACGATTTCTCGGAAGGCGGTCTTTCCGGTGCCGTAGGGACTCACTAACCCGATGTGCTGGTCCTGCAGGAGCCAGGACGTGACCTGATTCAGCATCTCGGTGTCGTGGCGGACGTACAGCGGTTCGGGCATATGGTCCAGCCCGGCTTCCTCGGTAAACGGGAGGTCTGTCACGGTGTCGGCCGTGCCGCCCAGCGCCTCGCCAAAGGCCAGCAGCCGCTGTTCGACCTCCTGTAGCTGGTCCAGTAGCACGCCGGCAGCGGCGCTCTCGGCACGTTCTTCTTTTTCGGACCGGAGCGATTCGAGGCGGTCCATTACCTCCGAGACCGACTGTCCCGCGCCGCTAGAACCCGGTTGCTCTGTGTCGTCCACCACGGCTATCTCTCTCAGCCTTACCCGTCCGGCGCGTTATATGTTACGCCCCGAATTTCGAGGAAGATAACGTGACCTGTCCGTCCTACCTAGAACGGCAGTGGAAACGGAACCGAGCCGTAGGCGTATCCTTCCATGCTGCCGTCCGGTCGAGCGCGGAACACGATAGTCGGCGAGTACCCCACGTCTGGCTGTTCGCCGTAGACCCGACGCCAGTCGTCGTCCGGGAAGGAACTGCAGTCCACCACGAGGACCGCACCGGGGTGGGCCGCTAGCTGGTCGCGTGTCTTCGCATCGCCGGACGCCTTCACCGCGCCGACGGCGGTGTCGACCTGCCGTCGGGACGGCGGCCGCGGGCGAGTGACCTCAACGAGCGTGTCTTCGACCCGGAAATCGACGGAGTGGCCGGAGTCCAGTTCGACCTCGGGCCTGATGTCGTTGCCCGCATCGACGAGCAGTTTGGCGACGTTGAACTCGCCCATCGTCGCCCGCATCCGCGAGAGGTCAAAGCCCTCGCTGGTCCCGAGTTTGCTCGCCATCGTGTAGCGGTAGTCGTCGAGTTCGCCGGTCGCGAGGAAGTCGTCGTAGAACGCCAGCCCGTCCGCCCGGTCGGCGTCCGGGAAGCCGCCGGCGTGGTCCCGGAAGAACGTCCGCGTCGACTCCCGGCCGTCTTTCGAGAGGAACACAGGCAGGAAAAAGTGCGCCAGCGTCTCGTACTCGGTGAGCCACGGGTCTTCGACCTCCAACTGTGCGAACAGTTCACGCTGGACCCACTCGCTGATTTCGTCTGGGACCTCGTCGAACGTGTACTTCTCCGTCCGCCACAGCGTCTCCGGGGTTTCGGTGTTACCGACCCAGTACGCCCGCTGGCCGTTCCAGCAAAACAGCGCCAGGTCGCCGTTGTCCATCTCCAGCCGGCGCGCAGCCCACCCCTCCGGCGGAGCGAACCACGGCCCGTTCATTGTCGCACCGAAGGTGTTCTGCAACGGTGTCAGCAGGTCTGTCCGGACCCGCTTCTCGCTCCATCGCTCGTTCGACCGCCGCAGGCGTAAGGGACCAGCCACAGGGTCGTGTAGACGGTCAGTGGTCTTGGGCGTTCCGCCCTATCGGAACGCCCTCGTTCGGCCCGCTCGACTGCTCTGTCGCCTGTATGGTGCGGTTTCTGGAACCACCGTTACATTGATAATCACTAGCAGCCAAGATTTACCGTGGTAACCTATGTCGATGGGAGCGTACGACGACGACGAACACGAACGCCGTGAGCGTAAGAACAGCGAGGTCGAACTGTCGGAAGACGACGACCGGAGTACATACCACGGGAGCGTCGACTACGACGGTGACGAGTCGACAGAAGAGCTGCTCGACCAGTTCAAGCAGATTAACTCCGACTGACTGCGGTCGTTCTCGACCGGTAGCGCAATAGTCCAACAGAGACGGCTGTCACGGCAGTCACGGCTATCACATGGCCGACCAGCGCCGCGAGCAGCACCGGCTGGTCCAGCACGAACGGCACGAGCACGAGTTGGAGGACGCCAAAGCCCCATATCTCTAAGTCGGCCCGCATGAACACCCGTGCCGTCTCTGGGTCGAACCGGTAGCGAGCCGACCGCCACAGGCCCGTGACGCTGGCCCACCAGCCCGTCCCGATGCGGTAACTCACGTCCCAGAGGATGAGCAGCGTTAGATACACGACCAGTACCGGTGGCTCTGGCCCGAACAGCCGGCCCAGTAGCGGCATCGAGCTAACCTGTGGGTCGAAGACGAACAGATGAGTAAGTAGCGCGATGTATGCGAGGACGGACAACACGACTTCGACGTTCGAGGCGAACAGCAGTGCACGGTAGGTCGGTGGCACGTCGATACGCCGGATGAGCGTGCTAATGCGGAGCATCTCTGCGCTCCCGATGGTGGCGACGAACACGACGACCGTGCCGGCGATTGCGGCGCTCCAGACCTCGTAGTACCACGACAGGGCGATGATGGCAACCTCGAAGATGAGGAGCTGAATCGCCATCGCTGCCCACGTCGGCAGCCGGATTCCCGGCAGCGCGCCGATGATGCTCTCGTACACCCACGTCTCGCCGTAGTCGGGACGGGCGCTATCCCCGCTCATCTGCCCGCACCACCCGTAGCTGCGGCCGCCCGTGCTGCGTTTCGACTCCGTGACTCGCTGAGGGCTAGCTTGACCGCATCCCCGAACGATGTCGGGGCAACGGCGAACTGTGCCTGTGCAGCCTCGGTGTCTGCGACCACTGGCGTCTTCAGCCCGTGGATGAGCGGCCGGGCGACGCTTGATGGCACGTCGGTCATGAGGGCGACCCAGTACGCCGACAGCTTCGGTGTCAACACCGGTATCGGCACGATTGTCGGCTCACCGGACCCCATGAGCCGGCCCGTTCGCTTCAGAATCTCCGCGTAGGTCAGTACCTCCGGCCCCCCGATCTCGTAGGTTTCGCCGGCTGTTTCCGGCTTGTCGAGCACGTCGACTAGGTACGCGATGACGTCGTCGATAGCGATCGGATGACAGTCTGTCCGCACCCAGCGCGGTGTCAGCATCACGGGCAGTCGCGTCGTTAGCTCGCGTATCATCCGAAAGCTCGCCGAGCCCGCGCCGATGATGATGGCCGCCCGGAACGTCGTCAGGTCGTACGCTCCTTCCCGGAGAATAAACTCGACCTCACGGCGTGACCGGAGGTGCTCGGACAGCGTCTCGTCCTCCTCGCCGAGGCCGCCGAGGTAGACGACCCGGTCGACACCGGCCTCGTCAGCTGCCCGACGGAAGTTCCGCGCCGCCCGCCGGTCCCGCTCGGCGTAGTCGCTCCCGGCACGCATCGAATGGACCAGGTAGTACGCGGCGTCGACGCCGTCAAGGCCGGCGTCGAAACTGCCCGCGTCGAGCAGGTCACCTGTCGCCACGTCGACGCCGTCGGGTGGGTCGTACTCGCTCGGATCGCGAACGAGCGCCCGGACGCTGTGGCCGGCCGCGAGGAGCGCCGGGACGAGATGGCTCCCGACGAACCCCGTCGCACCGGTCACGAGCACATGCATACCCTTCCTGCAGAACGGAACGGGGTTAAAACCGCCGTCTGATTGTTCGGAGCCGTGTCGGACCGCTTGCTCGTTTCAGGACTGTCGAACGAGCGGTTCGTACCAGTCGCGGTTGTCGCGGTACCAGTCGATGAACTTCGCGACGCCCTCCCGGATGGTGTGGTCCGGGTCGTAGCCGAGCAGTTCCTCGGCACGGTCGGTCGCGGCGTGGGTGTGTTCGGCGTCGGCGTCGTGGCGTTCCTCGTAGACCAGATCGAGGTCCGGGTCGATCTGGTCGCGGATCTCCGTCGCGAGCGTCTTGATCTCGATGTTGTCCGTCGACCCGATGTTCACGGCCTTCCCGTCGGCGGCGTCTTCGTGCAGCAGCGTCATGTTCGCGTCGATGACATCTTCGATGTAGGTGAAATCGCGTGTTTGCGTGCCATCGCCGTAGATGACCGGGGGCTCGCCGTTGTGGCACCGGGAGACGAAGTTCGAGATCGCCATGTTCGGGCGCATCCGGGGGCCGTAGACGGTGAAATAGCGAAGAGCTACCGTAGAGAGGTCGTACACTTCGCTGTAGGCGCAGGCGTACCGCTCGGCGGCGAGCTTCGACGCGCCGTAGGGCGAGACGGGTGTCGTGGGATGTTGCTCGTCGTAGGGCAGGTACTGTGGCTTCCCGTAGACGGAGGAGGAGGAAGCCATCACGAACCGTTCGATGCCCTCGTCGCGGCAGGCATCGAGGAGGTTCAGCGTGCCGTCGACGTTGACCTCGTCGTACTTGCGGGGGTTCTTGACGCTTGGGCGGACGCCGGCCTGGGCGGCCTGATGGTAGACGTAGTCGGCGTCGGCGACGAGATCTGTGACAAGCTCCGCGTCACGTACATCGCCCTCGATGAACTCGTAGCTCCCGTCGCTGTTCCGGGCGGCCTCCTGTCCGGCATCGACGTTGTGTTGTTTGATACCTAGATCGTAGAACGGGTCGCGGTTGTCCAGCACGACGACATCGTGGCCGTCGGCGGCGAACCGCTGTGCCAGGTGACCGCCGATGAACCCGGCACCCCCTGTAACCAGTATTTGCATTATCTGGATGGTGCCCATCGGACGACAAAAGTATACCGAGAGTTACTCGGCTGAACTGTTCGAAGGGGCCAGCTACCTTGAAATGTATACAGTGCATAAAATTCGGATAATGGCCTCCAGAGCCTGCGACGGGTGCGATACGAACGTTTCGATAGCTGGCGGTATCGCCAACATCTGGTCGCAGGAGTCCAGACCGACCGAAGGCATTGTCCTCGAACTCGGCGACGATACGGAGCATTTCCTCTGTTATGACTGCATCGACCGGCTGCCCGACGACCGGGACGTGACTGCGGCGGACGTGGCCGCTCTCTCCGCACAGACTGACAACTGATCGTTGTTTCCTGTCTGGGTTACTGCGAACCGGGCGCTGTCGCTTTTCGAGTAGTCTGATAAAACAAAGTGTCAGATGTGGTCGCCCGAAGGCGACCGGAAATCTGCCTTAGTTGCGGACGACGTTCGTCGCGCGGGGGCCTTTGTCGGCCTGTTCGATGTCGAATTCGATCTCCTCGCCTTCTTCGAGGTCAGGGCCGCCAACGTCTTCCATGTGGAAGAAAACGTCATCGTCCGCGTCCTCAGTCGAGATGAAACCGTAACCGCCTGTGTCGTTGAAGAAATCAACCTTACCGTTTGCCATTGCAAATATACGTACAGGGGGTATATGTATAAGAGTTCCGAGAGTACAAGTGACATGACCGTGTGCCTGTGAACACGACCCACCCCCGTCATCTCGGGTAGCTGCTGACACACATCCGGTGACAGGAAAGGTTTAGGCCGCCTCGTCCGTTGCTTTCTCGCGTGTACCCCGCGCGGATTACCGACGAGTTCCCAGCCCCGTCTTACCGGGGCAACCAGAAGCAGGCTCTGGCTGACATCCGTGCGGCCTTCGAGCGCGGCAAGGACGTTGTCCTCGTTCGCGCCCCGACCGGCAGCGGCAAATCGTTGCTCGCCCGGGCCATCGCCGGGTGTGCTCGAACCGCCGGCGAGGCCGCCGCCGAACAGGTCATCGACGCCTACTACACCACGCCACAGGTCTCGCAACTGGATGACGTGGCCGAGGACGCCCTGCTTGAGGACCTCTGTGTCATCCGGGGGAAGAACAACTACGACTGCATCCTTCCCGGTGAGACTGACACGCCGGTGAATCAGGCCCCGTGCGTGCGCGAACGGAAGTTCGATTGTCAGGTCAAGCACCGCTGCCCGTACTTCTCGGACCGTGCCATCGCCTCGAACCGGCGCATCGCCGCGATGACACTCGCGTATTTCATGCAGACCGCCGGCAGCGACGTGTTCGGCAAGCGCGACGTGGTCGTCATTGACGAGGCCCACGGTCTGGGCGAATGGGCGGAGATGTACGCCACCATCGACCTCTCGCCGCAGTCCATCCCGATGTGGAACGATATCGACGTGCCTGACATCGACGGGCTGGACGAGGCTGTCGCCTTCACCGAGCGCGTCGAACACCTCGCTGAACGCCGCGTGAAGGAACTACGAAAAAAGGCGGAACTCACCGGCGAGGAAGTCGCCGAGCGGGACTCGCTGAACACGCTCCGGCAGGACCTCGGGTGGTTCCGCGAGGACTACACCGACACCGAGAGCGCGACCACGTGGGTCGTCGACCAGGCCGACGGCGAGCACGCACCGGTGACAATCAAGCCGATGAATCCGGAGCGGTACCTCAAACACACCGTCTGGGACCGTGGCAATCGCTTTGCCCTGTTGTCGGCGACCATTCTCAACAAGGAGGCGTTCTGCGCCAACGTCGGCCTTGACCCCAGTAACGTCGCACTCGTGGAGGTCGGACACACCTTCCCCGTCGAGAACCGGCCACTGTACGACGTCGCTCAGGGCAAAATGACCTACGAGCACCGCGACGACACGCTGCCAGACATCGCTCGCACTATCGTGCGTATCATGGCCCGGCACACGGACGAGAAGGGGCTAATCCACTGCCACTCGTATGCTATTCAGGAGCAACTGAAGGAGTTGCTTGATGACTTCGGCGTCGGCGCTCGCGTCCGCACCCATAATAAAGAAGGCCGAGACGGGGCGCTGTCCGCCTGGAAGCGCAGCGACAACCCCGACGTGTTCCTCTCGGTGAAGATGGAAGAAGCCCTCGACCTCGAAGGCGATCTCTGTCGCTGGCAGGTACTGTGCAAGGCCCCCTACCCCAACACTCGCGACTCTCGCGTCGCCCGACGGCTCGAAGACGACCAGTGGGGTTGGTACTACCGGACCGCGTTGCGGACCGTCATCCAGGCCTGTGGCCGCGTCGTCCGCGCGCCCGACGACCACGGTGCGACCTACCTCGCGGACACGTCGCTGCTGGACCTCTTTGAGCGCGCTGACCACGACATGCCCGACTGGTTCCGCGCGCAGGTCGACCGCCTTTCACAGCCAGATTTGCCGCGGTTTGCGCCGGACCAGGCGCTCTCGGCGCTCAGTTCGGGCACGAAGCGCCGGCACGACCGCTCCCGCTCGCGGTCCGGGGATGGAAACCACCCGCTTTCGGATGTGTGGGATTAGAAGAAGGCGAAGGCTAATCCATAGACCACTGACGACCCGACCATCAGGCCGACGAGAATGATGGCGATAATCTGCTGTCTGTTCATGCCCCCTCTTGACTACTAGCCTAATTATGCGTTACGACCGTGTGTGGTACTCCCGCTTTGGCCGGGACTGTTTGAGTAAAAACGCCCTACTGTATCTTAGCGTCCACGACGACGTGGGCGACGCCCTCGCTATACTCCTTGACGCGCCGAGTGTCCAGAACTTCGACGGCTCGGTTGGCCTCGCCGGCGGCCGCTTCCAGCCGTTCTATCGGGCGGTCGAACACGAGCGAATTCGGTGTCGCTTCGTGCATATGGAGGACGCCGCCGGGTGTGAGCGCGTCGAGCGCGCTATCGAGGTACTCGTGTGATTCGTAGTAGCCCATCACGATCCGGTCGGCGCGTCCCTCACTGGCGAAGCCCGGCACAACGTCTCGACAGTCGGCCCGATACGGCTGCACCCGCTCGTCCACATCGTTCAACATGACGTTCTCGACCAGAAAGCGAAACGACGTGGGATTGCGCTCGACGGCGGTGACGTGCGCGCCGGCGCGGGCCATCGGGAGGGTGAAGTAGCCGATGCCGGCGAACATATCCAGTACGCGCTCGCCGCCCTCGCTCGCGGCTTCACCGCTCGCCCGTTCCGAGGGCCGGGTCCCCCGCCCCTCGCTGACGATTTCACCCATCCGCGCCCGCTCGGCCTTGTTGCCGGGCGAGAACATCACTTCCGCGAGGTCCATCGAGTAGCGTGTGCCGTGTTCGGTGTGGACCGTCTCTGTGTCGCCGTCACCGGCGATGACCTCAACACTGGGTTCGCGGTGTTCCCCGGAGATGCCGTGGCGGGCCAGCACCGTCTCGGCCTCGCCGTGGAGGGCCAGCAGGGCGTCACCGACCTCCGCCGGTCGGGGGTTGTCGCCGATGTCGACGAGCACGACGGAGCCGAGCACGGCCCAGGAACTCGGGGCGGCGGCGATTTCTGCGTCGGTCCAGCCGCGCTCTCGGAGGTGGTCATCGAGCGTTCGGAGGCGGCGCTTCCCGACCTGCCGGACGACCTCCCGGAACTGCGTCTCCTGTGGCGGGGCAGTCACCGGAACTGCGACGCTGTCCGCGGTCCACTCGGTGACGCTTCTGGTGTCGTCGTAGACGCCCTCCGCTCGCAGGGACTCGATAGCGACCTCCGAACGGGGTTTGTGGACAACGACGGCTAGCTGCTGGTCGTCCGCTGTCTCCGTGTCCTCACTCATCGGTATCCGCGTCGGCGGCAGGGAGAATGTGCAACCCCGCATGACTTTTCAGCACCGGCACCTCGTCGGCGTCGATGTCGAGATAGTCCGGCCGGGGGACGGTCTTGCTCTCGAAGGTTTCGGGGTCGAGGACCTGAACGGCTCTATCGTCCTCGATTGCGACGAGAGTCGTCTGCTGTCCGTCTTCACGGAACCCCAGCCGGCGGGCGTCGGGCGTTTCGCCCGCCTCGAAACTCGCTTCGTAGTCCTCACCGGTCGCCAGACGGACGCCCTTGAGGTTCCCCTGGACCGAGCGGACCAGCACCGGCCCGTCGCCGTCCTCCGGGTCGATGACCTCGCCCTGTCGGTAGCGGGGCAGGCGGACGGCGTAGGTCATCCGGTACAGCTCTTGCCCGTCCTCGTCCTCGGAGATGAGACGCCGTGAGTCGGAGTACGAGCCGCCGAGTTGGGCGGTGATTCGCTTGGCGATGCCCAGCCCCATCTGATTGGTCGAGATTTTCATGTCCAGTCCGTCATCGACGGACTTGGTCTCGGTGATGAAGGCGTTGCGGTCGCCGGTCTCTTCGCGGGCGGCGACGTACTCCTGTGCGATTTCTTCAGCACGCTCTCGCTCGTCGTCGGTCGGGTCGCGGCTGTCGGCCCGCACCTGCACGATACTGGCGAAGGAACCGCCAGCGATTTTCCCACAGCGCTTGCACGTCTGCCGGGAGATGCGAACAGGGACGGTGACCTCCTCGGTGAGCGGCGTCCCGCGGATGACGCCGGAGAACTCCGCGTGCATCCGGATGTTGTTCTTGTCGAGTTGCTCGGGAGCGACCTGCCAGGCAACCGACTGGGCGTCGACGTGGATACCGAGCGCCTCGCTGACCTGCTCGACGGCGATATCGGTGTAGTCCTCCGCGCCGATGTCGACCCAGCGGTTCTCCTTGTGGACCGCGCCACACCGTGAACAGACCCGCACCTGGATGGTGTCGGGGGCGTCCACCAGGTCGAACTCCTCGAAGTAGCAGGCGTCACAGAGGACGTGCTCGGAGTTGCGCTGACCGCCGGCACCCGCAAGCTCCGGGCGCTCGTCAGTGCCCTCTGGTATCTCGTCACCGCAGCGTGGACAGAACTCTCCCGACCGGCTCATTACCGGTCTTACTGTACTGACCCGTTTAAGCCGTGTGTTCCGCCACCGCGGCCGGCCGCCGCCGGCAGGCCCGGGACTGCTCTCAATTACTTGCCCGTGAGAGTTGGCGCTGCAACATCGGCGTCGACGGCATCACGCCAACTGTGTTGGGGTTCCCAGTTCAACAGCCCTTGGGCCTTTGCCGTCGAGAGCGCTGACTGGTCGTCGTCCAGCTTACACTCCGCGGGAAGGTCACCCCACTGCTCTTCCACGAGGGCAGCCGTCGGCCGACCGACGTAGTTCTCGGCGGCGAGGTGGTCACAAATCCAGCGCCCGGACCGCCCGCGCCCGCCAGTGACGACGACTGTGTCGGTCATGCATCCGATTGTTGCCCGGAGAGTAAATGCGTGTGGACCGTTGGCCCGCTGACGGTCCACTGGCCCCTGCCGTGTGGCACTTTCTCACGATAGCGAGGTTTTAGAGTGTCGACCGTCTATCAAGGGTATGGAGTGGCAAACAGACTGGGGGCTCCGTGGCCGGATGGCCCTGACGATGTTCCTGCTGTTCGCGCTGTACATCGTCTTCCTTGGAGCGCTCACGCTGTATTTCAGCAATCTCGCACTCATCGTGGTTGTCATGGGACTGTTCCTCGGTGCGCAGTTCTTCTTCAGCGACAAACTCGCCCTGTATTCGATGGGGGCTCGGACGGTCGAACCGGAGGAGTACCCGGAACTTCACCGGACCGTTGACCGCCTCGCCCAGCAGGCCGACCTCCCGAAGCCGAAGGTCGCTGTCGCCGACTCGCGGGTGCCAAACGCCTTCGCCACCGGCCGGTCGAAAGACAGCTCGGCCGTCTGCGTGACGACGGGCATCATGGACACGCTCGACCAGGACGAACTGGAGGGCGTTATCGCCCACGAACTGGCCCACATCAAGAACCGCGACGTGATGGTGATGACCATCGCGTCGTTCCTCTCGACTATCGCCTTCCTCATCGTCCGGTGGGGCTGGCTGTTCAGCGGCGGCCGCGAGCGCGGTGGCCAGCAGGTGCCCGTCATCGTCGCCATCCTCATCTCGCTGGTCGTCTGGGTCATCTCGTTCCTCCTGATCCGGACGCTCAGCCGCTACCGCGAGTATGCCGCCGACCGCGGCGGCGCGATGATTACCGGCAAGCCCGCCGCCCTTGCGAACGCACTGATGAAAATCGACGGTCGGATGGACAAGGTCCCCAAAGAGGATATGCGCGACCAGGCTGAAATGAACGCGTTCTTCATCATCCCGATTAACGTCGGGTGGATCGGCCGTCTGGCCAGCACTCACCCCTCGACCGAGAAGCGCATCGACCGCCTGCAGGACCTCGAACGCGAACTCGAAAGTCGGTAATGTCTGTTTATTATCTGATTTGCCGGCAGTCGTCTACGCGATAGTGTGGATTCTCACCGTGACAGCTATACAGAGCCAGAAAGCCCCGGCTGTCTGAACTCGGGGGACTCGCTGCGCGCTTCACTCACTCCGTTCGTTCCAGTGCTTACGTCGTCCGCCGTCGTTCAGCCAGCCGCCCCTTTCAGTCCCTCCTGTGGCTGATTGAGCAGCCGAAACGGGTGGGACTGAAAGGGGCGAGTCGCTGGGCGTACGAGGCGACGTAAGCACCGCAACGTGGTGAGGAGCGCAGCGAGTCGCAGTAGCCCAGCGACTCGGGGCTTTCTGGCTGTTAGAACAGTTGTCCCTGTCTTCGTACGCAACCACAGCAACTAGTCGAGACACAAACCACCTTGGTCTCCGGCCCGTAGGGGCTCGCATATGGGACTGCTCGACGGACTCAAGAGCGTCCTCGGGGTGAAAGCCGAGGCCGACGCGACACGGGACGCCGACCCGGACGACCTGTTCGGGATGAGTACCGCCTACATCACGATGGAGGCCGATCTGGGGTACGAACCGACTGGCGAGGCGGCGCTGTGTTTCGCCGACGTCGACAGTACGGATTTTCAGGACGCTATCGACGAGGTCGAATCCATTCTCGACGCCGGAATGGTCGAGACGGGCACCCGGGCGACATTCGAAACCGACGACCACGGCTATCAGTGGGTCGTGCTGCACGACAACGACTTCGAGGACCTGCTCACGTCGATCCACTTCGCGGCGGACACGCTCGTCGAACGGCGCTACGGCTCGCGCCTGCTCGCGGCGCTGTTCTCGTTCGAGGACGCGCGCAGCGACCAGACCGTCTACTGGGTGTACTCCTTCCGCCGGGGCGCGTACTACCCGTTCGCGCCGGACCCACACGACAGCCACGAGCGCAACACCTCCGCAGAGTTCAAACTGGACAGTAACCTCAGCGACGAAATCACCGTCGAGGACGACAAGGAGTACTGGTATCCGCTGTGGCCGGATCGTCCCGGCTACCACCCCTGGGAGTGACATGGCCGACGGCAGCGTCGCTGTCGGTGACCACGTCCGGCCGACCAAGGCCGGCCGCGACAGCCGCGTTCCCGCCGGTGTCTACCGCGTCGTCGGTACGGACGAAGACGCTGTGACGCTGCTGGTGGTCGGCGACGCGGCCGGCCGTCGGGTCCACACCGGCGAGATAGTGACAGTCGCTTGCGAGGAACTCGACACGTTCGAGCCCGCCGAGAACCCGGACGCAAGTCGCTCACTTGCCACACGCATTCTCTCACAGCTTGCCGGCCTCCGGTGGTCGCTCTGGCTGTTTTGGCGCTCAATCCGCTCCAGGCCGATTTCCGGCACGACTGCGATTACGCTCCCCCTCGTCGGCACGTTCGGCGACGGGATACTGCCGGTGTCCGAGACGGTGCTGACTGTACTCGTTCTGCTGGGGACGCTGTTGCTCGTCTATCTCGGTCGAGCGGGTCCGGCCTGAATCCGTTTCCACCGCCCACCGACCCTCCTTCCCATCTAAAACTCCCGATACCATCTCGAAGCGTCCTGCTGCTGTCCGACACTTTCACTTTCACTCTGGTGTTAACGAGGCTTTATACCCCCGGACGCACAAGGCATGTCTATGTCCGCAAGTGAGGACCTCGAAGAACTGCCGGGTGTCGGTCCGGCGACAGCAGAGAAACTCGAAGACAACGGCTACGACTCCTATCAGGGAATTGCAGTCGCCTCCCCCGGCGAACTGTCGAATACGGCCGACATCGGCGAGTCGTCGGCGGCAGATATCATTCAGGCTGCCCGCGAAGCGGCCGACATCGGTGGTTTCGAAACCGGGTCGACGGTGCTCGAACGCCGTGAGCAGATCGGGAAGCTCTCCTGGGGCGTCGACGAGGTCGACGACCTGCTCGGCGGCGGCGTCGAGACCCAGTCCATCACCGAGGTGTACGGTGAGTTCGGCGCGGGGAAGTCCCAGGTAACGCACCAGCTCGCAGTCAACGTCCAGCTTCCGGCCGAACACGGCGGGCTGGAGGGCAGCGCTATCTTCGTCGACTCCGAGGACACGTTCCGACCTGAGCGTATCGAACAGATGGTCAAGGGCCTCGCCGACGAGGTACTGGCAGACACGCTGGTCCTCCACGGCATTGTCGAGGAGGAGGCCGACGCAGACCCAACCGACGAGGCCCAGCTCGATGACCTCGTCGCCTCCGTGCTGGAGAAGATCCACGTCGCGAAGGCGTTCAACTCCAACCACCAGATCCTCCTGGCCGAGAAGGCACAGGAAATCGCCAGCGAGAGTCAGGAAGAGGAGTTCCCCGTTCGCCTGCTCGCCGTCGACTCGCTGACCGCTCACTTCCGCGCTGAGTACGTCGGCCGTGGCGAACTTGCCGACCGCCAGCAGAAGCTCAACAAGCACCTCCACGACCTGATGCGGGTCGGCGACCTCAACAACACCGCCGTCGTCGTCACGAACCAGGTCGCCTCCAACCCTGACTCCTTCTTCGGCGACCCGACCCAGCCCATCGGTGGCAACATCCTTGGCCACACCTCCACGTTCCGGATGTACCTCCGGAAGTCCAAGGGGAACAAGCGTATCGTCAAGCTCGTCGACGCGCCGAACCTCCCGGACGGCGAGGGTGTCATGCGTGTCGAAGAAGACGGCCTGCTGAACGAGTAACCCGGACCTAGCAGTAGCGGCCATCGTTGACCCACGATTGCAGACCATTTTTGCGGCAGTCTCTGACACCTGCTACAGCCGTCATCCGGACTGGTATGTGGACTGCTCCCTCGCCTCGAACCCCTTCGTTTCATCTCGAACCGGCTTCCGTCTGCCGTCTTGCGCCCGTCAGACGCACCGTGGTGAATGTGAAACTTCGACACCCTAACCGCAGGACGGCGGGACATCTCCTGTCGAAACAGAGGGGTAACAGCCGGGAACCGACAGACGGCTGTCTGGTCGTCAATGGTTGCGGAGGGTAAACCGTCGACTGGAGATTTCAGTGCCCACTCCCCGGTGTTCGGACGATGCGAAAATCAGGTGCGCGGCGTCAAATCAGTCGCCCGCCTGCCTGTGCGTCGGCGCTCCAACGCCTCGCTGTCAGTCCCCGGCAGATTTCATACCGGTCTCTTCGAGGTCCGCACCGCCGACCGACGAGCGCAGGGCGTCCATCCCGTCGTCGCGGTCGATGCCGAAGTTGTCACGGTACAGTTCCTGCACGCGGTCGTACTCCTCGTCGCTGAGCGGCGGCGTGTCGGGCGCGCCGGCCCACTCGTCGATGTCGGCATTCGTCCGGAACGTCGGGGTGACCGACGCCACTTCGTCGTTGTAGAGGAGCCACTGGATGGCGGCTTGGCCCATCGTGCGTGCCCCGTCACGTTCGAGGAACCGGATTTCCTCAACCTTCTCCCAGCCGGTCTCGTACCACTCTGTCGGTCGGTGCGAGCGGTGGTCGCCCTTGCCGAGTTCCGTCTCCGGGGTCACCTGCTCGTTCAGCAGCCCCGAGGAGTGGGGGACGCGGGCCAGAACCGACGTGTCGGCGTTTTGCTCGCGGATGGTGTCGATGAAGTGCTGGCCGGGGGTCTGCTCGAAGAGGTTGAAGACGGTCTGGAGCGCGTCAAACTCGTTTGCGACCGCGGCGTCGCCCTCGGCGAGCCAGCCGATAGAGGGGCCGAGCGCCCAGCCGATGGCCTCGACTTTCCCCTCCTCGCGGAGTTCGTCGAGCGCTTCCAGCACGTCCTCGTCGACCTCGTCGACGTTGGCGTTGTGGAGCATCAGGAGTTCGACGTGGTCCATGCCGAGACGGTCGAGCGAGCGGTCGACAGCGGTGTGGACCCACTCGGGCGTGACCTTCTTCGGGAGCTCACCGTGACCGGCCTGTGGATTGTTGTAGAAGTCGTAGCCGATTTTCGTCGAGACGGTGACCTCGTCGCGGTGTTCCGCCAGCGCCTCGCCGATGATCTCTTCGCTGTCGCCGTGGCCGTACACGTCGCCGGTATCGAAGAACGTCACGTCCTGGTCGAGCGCGTGCTGGACCATGTCGATGGCATCGTTTCGGGTGCGGTCGCCCCACCAGTCCGTGCCGACGACCCAGGCACCGAATCCGACTTCCGAGACCTCGACGCCAGAGTTTCCGAGTGTCGCGTATTCCATATCCGACGTAGCGGCGCTGTCCACTTAGCCGTCTTGGTTTGCGGTGTTGGACCGCGTTCGGATGCGGAGCTGTGGGGTTGCGATGTCTTCCAGCAGTTCTACTGTGCCGTACTCGTGGCGGACCCACCAGTACAGCCCGGCCCCCCCGACGGCGAGCAGTGGCAGTGCGACGAGGCCCCCTTCGGGACCGAACCCGCCCCCGGTCACCAGTTCGGGACCGGTCGCGGTCGTCGAGAGCAGGGTGACGCCCATCCGGAGGCCGCTGACGGGGAAGCCAAGCAGTGCCAGCGTGTAGTTCCAGGCGACGTGGAAGCCGCTGGCGACTCCGAGTCGACCGGTCAGGACGTAACACGCACCGAGCAGGAGGCCGTAGAGGGTGATGTTGGCCACGCTGAGCAGCGACGCGCTGGGGTTCGTCCAGTGGAGGACGCCGAACAGTCCACCCGTCAGTGCCGTTGCGACAATAATTGCGCGCCGCTTCCCGATCCAGCCGGCGAGTCCCTCAGCTGCGTTCGTCAGGAGATACCCACGGACGAGCACCTCCTCGGCAGTAGCCTGGACGAGGAAGAACGCCCCCAGAAGGAGGACGGCGACCGGTGGTCCGAACGCGGTCAGCGGGAGCGGTCCGCTGTCGATGGTTGCGAGGGCGACGCTGACTTCGACGAACCCGACGGCCAGTTCAGCGAGCAGGACGAGCGCGGGAAGCCCCGCCCCGAGCAGGAGGCCGAAGGCCGCGTCGCGCCACCACTGGCGGTCGAATCCCAACCCGTAATCCGGGAGCGTCCGCCGGTCGAGTAGATAGCCGATTACGACGGCGACGACGGTTCCAACAGCAAAGAGCGTAATCTGGCGCACGACTGCGACCGTCGGCGTCACACGCACTCCTGACGACACCACTGCGATCATCCCTGAGAGGAGGACGAGGCCGAACCCGGCGAGAAACAGCCACAGCGTGACCCGCCACGGCGCCCGCAGCCGGCGCTCGGCGGGATTGACGATGTAGCGCCGTATCTCCATAATGAAGTCCGACCTGACCATGTCGTCGTCTGGAACGGCGGCGTCTTAACTGTGGCTTGCTTGCCGAACTCCGTGGTATACGGTATCGTGACACAGGTGTCACTGGGTAGGTTTCACGTAACGGAAACCCCTATCTGCCCGCGAAGCCACGTACTCGACATGACGAAGCGTCACGTGTCGCTGCCACCGCTCGCCGAAGAGGGGCTCAGGGCGTTTATCGACGAGGTCGATGAACGCCTCTCCGGTGACGAGGACACCTGCGATGTTGTCACCGACGTGCTGGTCGACCTCCACGGCGACCGGGACGCCTACGAGCGCTGGCAGGACGGCGCGGATATCTCTCCGGCCGAGCGGGTCCGGCTTCAGGGCTATGACCCCTGTAACACGACCCTCGAAAGCGAGTACTACGCCGAGAAAGACGAGGAGCGGTTCAAACGCTCGAAACACCTCCAGTGGCTCTGGCGGCAGTTCGACGCGACGCCGATGGCGGACAACGTCGAGTTCGCGCTCCGGTTCCGTCGGATGCTCGCCGACCATCTCTTTGACTCCTGTGGCGAGGGCTGTCGCTTCTTCAAGGGCATCTCCTTTACCTACGGCCACAACATCGAGGTCGGTGACAACGTCGTCGTCCACGACGACGTCCATCTGGACGACCGCGGGAAACTCACAATCGGCGACCGCGTCTCTATCTCCGACGATACCCACGTCTACAGCCACGACCACGACGCCGTCGACCAGACCCACGTCGACAACTACCACACCATCATCGAAGACGACGTGCGCCTGACCTACGACTCGATGGTCCGGGCCGGCGTGAAGGTCGGCGAAAACGCTATCCTCGCGGCGAAGTCCATCGCCGGCAAAGATATCCCCGCCCATCACGTCGCTGCCGGCACACCGGCGAAGTCGCTGACAGTCAAGGACGGCTGGGAGTCCGTCGCAGAGCCGATTGAGGGGGCGAACGTCGACCGCCGCGCCGAGCGGCAACTGTCGGCTGACTTGCCCGACAATCTGGAGCAGTTCGACGAGTTCCAGCGCGACCTCTCGCCGCCGGACCACGAGTAGGCACCGACAGCACGTCTCTCTTCTCCGCAACCGAAGTCCTTTCTCGCAAACCGACCAACAATGGCTATGCGAAGTGTCGCTATCAACGTCGGAGCAAACACGAACGAGCCCGGCTTTCGCGGTCCGTTGTTTCCTGACGGCTCTTTCGAGTACATCCCGATTCCCGAATCGAAACCGACCAGTGAGCCCGTGCCGACATACGGCGACCTCGACCTGCGGACCGACGTATCCGCGGTGGCCGACCAGCCGGTCCACTTCGACCCGGAGTTTCCGGAGGCCGGCGGCGAACGCTACACGTACGGTGACGAACACGGCGTGAAAGCGGGCCCACTCTCGGAGCTGTCGGCCGGCGACTGCCTGTTTTTCTATGCGACGCTGTCGCTGGCCGATGAGCGCCCGGGCTGGGCGTCGCCGGAATGGGGTGCTTACGTCATCGGTCACTTCCAGCTCGCCCGCGACGCGGTCTCGGGTGAGGAGTACCGCGATCTCCCGTCCGCAGAACAGGCCCAGTTTGCCTCGAATGCCCACGTGAAACGCGACCCATTCGACGCTCGCGTTCTCATTCGCGGCAACGCCGACGAGTCACAGCTGTACGATACAGTGGTCCCGCTGTCGGCACCGAGCGGGGGCACCGACGCGAACGAACTGGTCACCGAACTGTCGTCCGACTCGGGGAAAGGCCCGTGGTGGCGACGACCGATGCGGTTCGACGAGGCCGGTACGGAGCGACTGCTCGAACTGGCCGATAGCCACCCCAGCGCTATCGAACGCTGACGCAGCCGAATGAGTTATCACCGGTGAAAATAGAATGTGAAAGCATATGTCCAGACGGACTCAGATAGCTGATATGCGTCTCTCTAGTGGGGTCCCCGGCTTCGACGAACTCATTGAGGGGGGGTTACTCCCGAATCGTCTTTACGTGGTCAGCGGCCCGCCGGGCAGCGGGAAGACAACCTTCTGTTCACAGTTCATTACACAGGGCGTCAAGGAGGGCGAAACGTGCCTGTACGTGACGATGCACGAGACCAAGACTGAGCTGATGCAGGACATGGCCGGCTACGACTTCGGCTTCGACCGGGCCATGCAGTCTGATGCCATCCAGTTCCTCAACCTCGTCACCGAGAGCGGGAAGCGAACTATCACGCAGTTCGGCAACGAGGGCGGCCTGACGAATCGACTCGTCGCTTACATTAGACAGAACGACATCCAGCGGGTCGTCATCGACTCGACGATGCTGTTACAGCATTTCATGGCCGACGTTGAAGACGAGATTACGGGCTTTCTTTCTGCGCTGAAACAGACCGACGCAACGACACTGCTCATTTCCGAGATGACTGACCCGTCCTCCTACAGCGACGAGCACTACCTCGCCCACGGCGTCGTCTTCTTCCATAACTTCCTCGAAAACGGGAGCATGACCCGCGGCGTTCAGGTTATCAAGATGCGGGGTACCGCTATCGACTGTGACATCCGCGAAATCTCCTTTTCTGACGCCGGACTGCAGGTTCACACTGACCGGAAAGTGGAGACATGAGTCGCTACGAGCGTGAGTTTGGCACCGACTGGGACACTCTCGACAAAGACGAGGCTACCGACCGGGCCTACGCCATCGGCGTCGCCGAGCGCCTCGGGGAGTACAACCGCGAGGAACTCGAAGCCATCTACGCCGAGATGAACTCGGCGTATCACAAGAGCATGGTCGAACTCGCGTACGACGAAGGGCGCAACGAAGCGAAGGAAGCGGCGGAGACGACCAACGCCGACCGGGACGCCCTCTGGGCAGACCTCATCAACGGCGAGAAGACGTACATCGACGAAGGAGAGGTGCCGACTGGCGGCCGCGACGGCCTGCCGTCGGCGCTTGATTCCTCGGAGCTGCTGGACAGGCAGTCAGTCGACAGCACTGACGCTGTCGACAGGCCGGACTTTCTCGACCGATAGCCGTTTCAGTGTGTGTGCGCCGACCGCCCGAACAGCGCTGCTGCTCGCCTATGTAAAAACGAAGGAGACGGAAAATCCGTCCAGAGCTGGGGTGACTGCAGGCCGCTTTTGACCGTTAGAAGGAGACTTCGTCCGGTCCGTCTTCGCCCATGCAGATCGGGTCGCGGTCGGAGTAGCCTTTCCGGCCGATGGCCTTGCTCGACACGCCCGAGAACGCCGCGAACTCGGCGTCTTCTGCGCTTTCGAAGGTTTCCGGAGCCGACCGGCTGAGTGCGTCGCCCAGCCGTTCGGTGCCGTTTGGCAGTTCGAGTTCCATGTCGCCGTCGCCCTCGATGATTTCTTCGGCTGAAACCGGGTAGTCGTACGATTGGAAGGCGTCCGTTGCGTTGCTTAGCATTCGCATACCTATCGAAAGTTCATGGTTCCTAATAAACCTTCACTATAGATAATCATAATATCCCTTAATGCGTATAAGGAACCAACGTTTCGTGTGCCCACGACTCATGATTCGACCAGAAGCGGCTTCCTGCTGGGGATTGTGTGAACCGTATGGTCGTCGCTGATTTGCACGTACACACGACCCGCTCCGACGGGACGCTCTCCTTCGACGAGGTCCCGGCCGCTGCGAGACGAGCGGGCGTCGAGGTTGTCGCCGTCACGGACCACGACCGACTCCAGCCTGGACTCGACGGCCCTGTCACCCAGCGGGACGGTGTGACGCTGCTCCACGGTATCGAACTCCGCGTCGAAACCGAGACCCAGCGACTGGACCTGCTGGGCTACGGCGTCGACCCGACCGACGAACTCCGGACCGAATGTGCGCGCATCCAGCGGAACCGCCGGGAGCGCGGCGCGCGCATCATCGAGTGCGTCGAAGACCGCCTGGGCGTCTCGCTGCCCGTCGAACCGCGCGACGGCCTTGGTCGGCCCCACATCGCCCGCGGAATCGCCGAGGTGTCGGACCACACCTTCCAGTCCGCGTTCGACGAACTCATCGGCGACGACTGCCCCTGTTACTTCCCACGGGAGGTCCCGTCCTTCGAGCGCGGCTGTGCCGTTCTCTCAGACGCGTGCGGGCTGGTCGGCCTCGCGCATCCGTTCAGATACCCTGAGACGGCGGCTGCACTGTCGAAGTGTGCGTCGCTCGATGCCGTCGAACGGTGGTACCCGTACGGCCGCGCTGTCGACGACAGCCTCGTCGACGATGCTATCGAGCGATACGACCTCGTCCCGACGGGCGGCAGTGACTCCCACGGCGAGACGCTGGGTGACACTGGTCTGGACTCGCCCGCGTGGGACCGAGTCGAAACGGCGCTCAACGTCTGACAACCGGCAGACGGAACCCGAGGGTTCAATGTCATCCGGGTCTACCATTCAGGTATGCAGTGTCACTACTGCGACCGTGAAGCCGACATCGCCGTCGAGAACGACGGTGTCAAGGTCGGTGTCTGCAAGACACACTTCCGTGAACAGATGGCGGAACTGGAAGACGCCGACTGGCTCGAAGACCTCGACGAGGAACTCGATATCGACCGACGCGAGTGACCGACACTCCGTCTCTCTGCTTTTATTATGGCGTGTCTTCCGTGTCACCACTGTGGCTCGCCCTGACTAACCGTTAAGGACTGCCCGCCGTACATGGCAACTATGGAGAAAGTCAGCCTTGACGCCGTCGAATCGCGAATGGGGCCGGCGTCGGTCAAGCGGGCGCTCGCCGGTCCACTCGGCACCGACAATATCGCGTTGAATCACTACGAACTGGCACCGGGCGAGTCCTTCGGCTTCGGGTATCACCGCCATCCGGACCAGGAGGAAGTGTTTCTCGTTCAGTCGGGCACAGCGACGTTCGAGACAGAGGACGGCGACGTACGCGTCGGAGCGGGCGAGGCCATCCGCTTCGCTCCCGGCGAGTGGCAACGCGGGCACAACGAGGGCGACGAGCGCGTCGTTGCGCTTGCGCTCGGCGCACCACAGGAGATGGGTGACACGGATATGCTCCGGCACTGCGAGGAGTGTGGCGGTCGCACGTACAACTACGTCGAAATGACGGCCAACCGGGACGCGCTCGTAACACGGTGTGCGGAATGTGACACCGAGACCGGTCGGTTCACCTGACCGGCAACAACTCCTTCGGCGGGTTAGTCGTCAGCAGCGGTGGTCGCACCGGTCACGCCACCCGCGTGACGCGCGGCGAACTCGGTGAAGTTGTCGAACAGCCGCTTGGCCTCGCAGGCGGCGCGGTAGTTCTCCTCTGTGACGCCGTCAAGCACCGCGTCAATGCGCTCGTCGGCGAGCTGCTCATCCTTGCCTTTCGTCACCGTTTTGGCTGTTTCGGGGTCGTACTCGGGATGGAACTGCACCGAGAAGACGTTCTCTTTCCGGAACCCGTGGATGCCGTAGTCGTTCTCGGCGAACGTGGTCGCGCCCGGCGGCACCTCGGCGACGCGGTCCGAGTGCGTCGTGAAGACGGTAAAGGACTCGTCGACGCCAGCAAGCAGTTCGTTCTCGCCGTCGTGCTCGACCGTCCGGTAGCCGATCTCGTACTCGTCCATCGGTTCGACGGTGCCGCCGAGTGCGTGTGCGAGCAACTGGTGGCCGAAACAGACGCCCAGGAACGCGATATCACGGTCGATTGCCGCATCCACCCAGGATTCGAGGTCCCGAATCCAGGGCTCGTCCCAGTAGACGGACGCGCGGCTGCCGGTGACCAGACAGCCGTCGAACGCGAAGGTGTCGGGCAGTTCGCGCTCGGTCACGTCGTATTCCACGAGGTCGGCGTCGAGTTCCCGCCGGAAGTTCCGACGATTGTCGTCGCCGTCGTGGGCCGCGTTCAGCAGGGCGATTCGTGGCCTCATTACAAGTACGCAGCGGCTCAAATCGTAAAAACATGCGTACCGACGGCAGTGATTGCCGCTCACAGTGACGGGGACGCCGGCGTCGAAGTGCACGCTGGTACAGCGACTCTTGGGAACGATTGAACTCTCAGAACTGTCTCGCTACGGGCCGCTGACGACTGTGATATGTGCGTTACGTCTGGTCCGCTTCCGGGTTGTTCGTCCGCCGATAGGAGCCCACCATCTTCCACAGCGTGTCGTTGAAGTCGTCGTTGTTGGCTTCGCTCTCGATCTGCCGGTACAGGTTTTCCGAGACTTCGATACGGGGCATCAGGTGTGTATAGAGAGCGGGAGTAAATAAATCTCCGCTGACACGGAATCGAGTAAAAGCTTCAACGAGCCCCTCTAGGGGCCGTATAACCATTTGGCACCGAAAGAGACGAACCAGGCCATCCAGATGCAGAAGACGACCAGCCACGTCCCGTACTGGACTGTCGGGTCCGGGACCAGAACGTACGCCACGACAAGTAAAACGGCGATGCTTGCCGCGGCTATGGCGTCCCAGCGGTCCAGTGCGGGCGGTTCGACCATCGGGGACTACTGTGAGATACCGTAGGTATCGTTGTCCCAGTCGTTGATGCCGGTGTCGTAGACCGCCTGTTCGCGCTCGATGGCGTCGATGCGCTCGCGGTCGGTGGCGTCGAGTTCCCAGTCGAACAGGTCGAAATTCTGGCGGACGTGTTCGGGCGAGGAAGACTTCGGTAGCACGACCACGTTGTTCTCAACCGCCCACTTCAGGACGATCTGAGCTGGCGACCTGTCGTATTTCTCGCTCAGGTCCTGAATAATATCGTCAGCGAACACCTTCGTCCGACCCAGCGGCGCGGCCGCCTCGACGACAGTGTCGGTGTCGCGGCAGAACTCGACGACTTGGTCCTGTGTGTTCCAGGGATGGTACTCGATCTGGTTGACAGCGATTGGCACGTCGGCGACGTGCTGGGCGGCCCCGAGCTGGTACGCGCTGAAGTTCGAGACGCCGACATTGCGGATCTTCCCCTGGTCGTGGAGCGTCGCCATGGCGTTCATCGTCTCACGGATAGAGGTCGCGGGGTTGGGCCAGTGGACGAGATACAGATCGAGGTAGTCGGTCCCGAGGCGGTCGAGCGACGCCTCGCAGGCCTCGATGACGGATTCGTAGTCGAGGTGTTTCGGCAGCACCTTCGAGGTGAGGAACACGTCCTCGCGGTCGTAGTCGGCCAGGGCCTCGCCGATTTCGCTCTCGTTCTTGTAGCCCTCGGCGGTGTCGACGTGGGCGTAGCCTACATTGAGCCCGGCCCGAACGGACTTCTGTACGGTGTCGCCGTCGATGTCCCACGTCCCGACGCCGACCATCGGCAGTTCGTCGCCACTCGGGAGTGTCGCTGTTGGGGGTGTCACATCCGTGTCTCACTCGCCGCAGTCAAAACCGTTTCGCGCACATCGCGGTATGGCACACACCCGTTCGTCGCTCACTCGGGACCGGCGACGTCGACCGGTTCGCCGGTGTCCGCGCTTCGGGCCAGCGCGTCCATGACGCGCATGTTCCCCAGTGTCTCAGCTTGGTCGATGGGTGGCGTTTCGCCGTTCTCGATGGCGTCCGCGAACGCCTCGACCTGCAACTGGTAGTGGTCGACCGGGTCGAACGTTTCGGTGACTTCGCGGCCGTCGACACTGTACGTCAGCGAGACGGACTGGTCGTGGTCCGGGCCGAAGCAGTCCTTCGCTTCGAGCCAGCCGTCATCTGCCTCGACCCGGTAGGACTCCCGTCTCGGCCCGTCGAACCCACAGGAAATCGAGGCGACCCGTCCGTCGTCGTACGAGAGGACGCCGCTGAGGTTCGTGTCAACGCCACTGTCCCGTGAGTCCCGACTGTGCGCGAACGCCCGGTCCGGCTCGCCGAGAAAGCCCCGGGCCGCACTGACGGCGTAACAGCCCACGTCCATCAGGCTCCCACCGGCCAGCTTCGGGTCCAGACGGATGTCCTCGCGGTCTGAGAGCGCGAACTTGAACGACGCATCGACAGTGTGCACCTCGCCCAGTTCGTTTTCGACGATGTCTCTGGCCCGCTGGGTCCGCGGGTGGAACTGATACATGAACGCCTCCATCAGCGTGACGCCCTGTTCGGCACAGTAGTCGAAGAGGTCCACTGCCCCGGCCGTGTCGACGGTCAGTGGCTTCTCACAGAGTACGTCAAGCCCGTGGTCGGCCGCCCGCTGGCTCCACTCGGCATGGAGCGCGTTCGGAAGCGGGTTGTAAACTGCGTCGATGTCCGCCTCGGCGAACATCGTTTCGTAGTCGCCGAAGGCACTGTCGATACCCAGCGTTTCGGCCACCTCGCTGGCACGGTCTCGGCTTCTGGAGCTGATTGCCGCGACCGTGTGGTCCGACTTCTGGATACCCGGAATCACGTCCTCGCGTGCGATTTTTGCCGTTGAAATAACCCCAAAGCGCATACCGATACCCGACGCCCCGTTGATAAACAACTACCGACCTTTCGACTCCGACTCGACACTGATACCCTGTTCGGACGCGGCGGCCAGTTCGTCCGCTGGCGGCTCGCGTCTGTCGGGCACGAGTTCGGTGGCTACCTCGCGTGCACGCTCGAGATGGGCCGTTGCACTGCCACACGCGGCCCCGGGCGTTTCTCGTTTTGATTCCTCGCTGCCTTCACGTCGCTTCTGTCGCCCCGCCTCACGGTGTGTATCGACCAGTTCGACGGCGATGTCTGCGAGCGCTTGCCGGAGCGACGCCCGGTCGCCATCGAAGCGGCGGTCACGGCCCCAGTCCAGTTCGTACGCCGTCCGGTAGCGGTCGAGGGCGTCTTCCCAGTGTGTAGCCCGCGCTGCCGGGTCTGTCGTGGCTCTGGCCGCGCTCGCAGCCACCTGTGCCGCGTCGACTGGGGCTGATAGTAGTTCGGCGTATTCCGCTTCGATTGCGTTTCGAGCGTCCGCAATAGTTTCTGTGGGTGGCTCCGGTGCCGTTACCGCTAGCGCTCGTTCGTACTCGGTCTTTGCCTGTGCGTACGCGTCCGCAGCCCGTTCGTACGCCCGGTTCTCCCATGCACGTCGGGCCGTGTCGCGGTGCTGTTCGGCCGCGCTGACGTGGCGTCGGCGCTGGCAGGTGTCTATCTGTGCTTGCGTTGACTGGCAGCGTTCGTCGATACTCGCTGTCGCTCCCAGCGCTTCGACTCGCCCTCGCCCGTTGTCGAGCGCTTCCTGTGCGGCCGTGATATGCGTCGCTGCTGTCTCGAGGTCTGTCGCCTCCAGTGCCGTCACAGCAGCCTCGACCTGCGACTCGGCCCGGTCAAGCTCGGTTAGCGTGCGCGTCCAGACCTGTGTGGCTTCGTCGACGAACTCCCGAACCGGCGTCAGGTCGCCCTTGCATTCGAACGCCCAGCAGTCTTCGTCGACGGTAACGATTTCGAGTGTCGACGTGCGGAGCCCCGACGTACAGCGCACGGCCACGATGTCTTCGTAGGGGAGCGAGATTGTCCGGTCACCGTCGTCGTCGCCAACGACGAACATGACGCGGCCGTTCGTTGCGAGCAGATACGCGCGGTAGTCGCCAGCCGGCGTGAGCCCCTCGTTCCCCTGGGCAGCGATGACGCCGGACTGACTGTTATACGCAAGATATCGCGGCGTCTCCGTCTCCCGAAAGTGCTGCCCTAGCGGCTGCTGAAGCCGGCGCGTGCGTCCGAACAGCCCGTCGGTGTTCACTCGGTCGAATATTTCCGGTCGACCCGAGGAGCGTATATCGGTAACAGTTTCCACGGCTCAATTGAATCCACAGACGGCGCCGGGATAGGTCGTTAGAATCACGGGTATGAAGCGGGAGAGTAATGTTATGCACAACACCCTCTTCCGCTTCGTGAAGCAAGTGGCTTCGCTCGCTCAAAAGCTTACTGACGCTGCGCTGATGGAACTGAGTGATCCAGCCGGCAACGGGTTTGCCGGCTGGAAGCACGCAGTCTTGCTCTATCTGCGCGAACACATGAGCGCGGAGTACGAGGAAATCATCGACTGGGCCGAAGAGATGGAACGTGTTCGAGCGGTATTGAATCTTCAACGCGGGGAGTTTCCCGCGCCTTCGACGCTGTGTAAGGCGTTCAAACGGGCATCGATGACTGTCTGGCGACAGCTGCTCCGCCGGTCGGCGGAGCTGCTGGACCAGAATGGTCACGCCGCAATTGATGCCACCTACTTCGACCGTCAGCAGGCATCGTCTCACTACTTGCGACGGATTGATCGTTCCGTCAAAACGATCCAGACGACGTTTCTCGTAGATACAGCTGAGGGAGCAATTCTTGACTTACACTGCAGCACGAAGTGGCCTGACGAAACCAAGATCGGCCCGAAGGTCGCCCTGCGGAACGCGGGCGACCTTCGAAGCTTGGCCGCTGACAAAGGCTATGATGACATGAGCTTCCGTGAGGAGCTTCGAAACGCCGGGATTCGTCCGCTGATCAAGCACCGTGTTTTCGCTCCTTACGATCACGCACACAACGCCCGAATAGACGACGAGCTCTATGGTCAGCGATCACAGACCGAGTCCGTCAACTCCTCAATCAAGCGCTCGCACGGCTCCGCCGTCCGAGCGCGTGACTGGTTCCGCCAGTTCCGGGAGATAACGCTCATAGCCGGCGTTTACAACGTGGAGCAGGCAATTGAACGCTGAAACGCCGAAATTCGCCGGATTCAATTGAGCCGTTTCCACAGTCCACCCCGTTCGTGACAGTATATTCAAATATTTCGTCGGAGAAATAAATCCTTTGGCCGACAACAGCGCTCAAGCCGGCTGGTTCGACCCCAGCCTTGCGACGGTGTCAGTACGGCTGGCTTCGGTCCGTCGGCTGACGCTGCGGGCTCCCGCTCGTCAGGTCGGCGGTGCACTGCCGGCAGAACTGGTAGTCCTGCTCGTTCCTCGCCCCGCAGTGGGGACAGTCGATGGATGTAGTGCTGTCGTCGGTGGCGCTGCCACGGCGCGGTTCAGTATCGCCCTGACCGGTCGCACCGGCTGGGTCACCCCGGTGCCGGTACGCGTACAGCATAGTCAGGACGTGGAGCCCCACGAGAAGCGCGATTGCGCCGTAGAGCCACTCGCTCACCATCATATGTAACGATACGTGAACGTACTACTTGAGGGTTGTGCCGAGTTACCAATGGACGGCAATTTCGGCGAGTTCGGAATCATCCCCTGTGACTACCTGGCGAGCAGACGGGTGCGCTGTGGGCTAGCGTTCAAATACGACCACGCAGCCACGGGAACTCATGCCCGTTCACACGCTCGGTGGTCCCTGATGGGCCGTCGGACACTCGTGGCTGTCGCCCGTCCCGACGGCCGCTACGACTGCCGGCTCGCACACTGGGGCGTTGACGCTGACCCCATTGCACAGTCTCGACCGCTCGGGAACGACTGGACGCCCGCTGCCGTCCTCGCTGCCATCGATGCTACCCACGAGCAGCTAGTCGTGCTTGACGGGTCGGTCCGGACCTACGCTGTCTGCTGGCTCGACCCGATGCTATCGGCCATCGACGATATCGCCCTCGCTCGCACTGCCGACCCTGAGTCGTTCCGGCAGTGGTGGGTCGACCGGAAGGACGCGGCCTGTCGCGCCCTCGACAGTGAAGGCTGTGACCCGGCGGCCGTCCGGCGTGCCCTGCTCGCGTCGCTCCGAAACCGGGCTTCGTCCGTCCACTGCCCCGACGACGCGTCCTTTTTACGCGGGGACCGCTAACCGCCATCCGTGACTGCCGTCGAGACGCTGACGTACCCCGACCCCGCCGACGCACTGGACCTTGCGTCGCGCAACGCCGACCGCGGCGCGCTGGTGACGCTCGTCGGGACCTGTACGGTCGAATACGAGGGACGAGCAGCCAGTTCACTGGGTCCCGGCGACCGCCACGTGATGCTCAAGCCCGATGGGGCTGCGCTGGTCCACACCGACGAGGGCCAGCAGCCGGTGAACTGGCAGCCGCCGGGGTGTGAGCACAGCATCAGCGTCGACGACGACTCGCTGGTCGTCCGCTCCACGCGGTCGACCCCCGAGGAGTTGCTCGAAGTGACTTTTGAGACAGTCGCCCACGCCGCCGCCTTCGACGTGACCGACTCGAAAGACCTCGCGCTCACCGGGACCGAGGCCGACCTGAAAGACCGTATCCTCGACGAGCCGGGGCTGGTCGAGGCGGGCTTTACGCCGCTTGCGACCGAACGCGAGACACCTGCTGGCGCGGTCGACATCTACGGCGAGGACGCCGACGGTCGGACGACGATACTCGAACTCAAGCGCCGGCGCGTGGGGCCCGACGCAGTCGGCCAGCTGGGGCGGTACGTCGATGCGTTAGAACGCGACTTGCACGCCGACACTGAAGTCCGGGGTATCCTCGTCGCTCCGTCGGTGACCGACCGGGCGCGTCAGTTACTCGCGGAAAAGGGATTAGAGTTCGTCTCGCTGGAGCCGCCGTAACCGATCTTTTTCCCTTTCGCACGGAGCTGTCAGTCGTGTCCCGTACTGATTGCCGCAGTCGCCACATAGCCAGATGACGAAGCTACTCGTCTACAGTGACCGTTCCATCGGTGTCGACGACCACACGATAGCCGCTGTAATCGAACGCCACGTGCCCGCTGGTGTTCGAATCGGCGATGCACGCCGTCAGTGCATCCGGATTGATACTGTCGGCCAGTGGAGGGAGCGTCTCGACCGGCTGTCTCTCCGCGGTTGCCACGGCACGAACGACTGCCGTGACGATGGACTGGTCGGTGCCGTGGACTTCTATAACAGTTGGTGATCTTCCAGACACGGTTCTCTGACCTCATGCTGAACTTGTTCTACAGGTGTAAAGTTCAGTGTGGCTAGTATAGTAAACGCCGAACCACGATACATGACAACATTCATCATGAGATGTCAACTACACCTGTGTATGTCCCGACAGCTTGGCGACAGCCGGGCGGTAACCCGTGTGGAGTTTGCCCTCTCTGATGGGTCGTATCCCTTTGTGTCGGTGTCTGAAGCCGAATCGTGTGCAGTAATTCTTGAAAAATGCCTCCCGCAGACGGACGACATGTACGCGGAGTTTTTTTCAGTCGAGGGTGCTCGCCCCAGCCAGCTTGTCGAGCGCATCGAAGACGCCAACGGCGGTGAGGCGCGGGTGCTTGAGCGCACCGGCGACGGTGGGCTCGTCGAAATCGACGTACGAGATAACTGTCCCGTTGTCTCGCTTGCGGATATCGGGGCGGTACCACGGACTGTCCGGAGTGTCGATGGCCAGGGGACTATCGTAGCTGATGTCCCGGGTCAAATCGAGACGGGGTCGGTTATCGATTCGTTCCTGACGGCCCATCCGGAGGCCGAACTCGCGGCGAAGAAACAGCGTGAGTCTATCGTTCCGCTGTTCGGGTTCCAGAACTACGCGTCCCACTCCGAATCACTGACCGACCGCCAGCAGGAAGTTCTTGCGACGGCCCACGAAGCGGGGTATTACAGCTGGCCCCGTGAGGCGACGGCCGCGGACCTGGCTGACCTCCTCGATATCTCGGAGCCCACGCTCCACAAGCACCTGCGGGCTGCCGAACAGAAACTCGTCGCGACCATGTTCGCCTGCCCGCACGACGAATAACGCTGCTGACAGCGACAGTTGACCGCCGCTGTTATTCGATTCGGTCCTGCAAGTCCGCGAGCGCGTTCATCGCCTCTATCGGCGTCATCGTCGCGACATCAAGCGACGCTAACTGCTGTGCCACTGACTCCGGCAATTCATCCTCGGCGGCGGTTCCATTCGTCTGAAATACTTCCTGCGTGTGGTCATCCGATGTCGCCTCACCGGCCGGGGCCGACGCTGCTCCGTTCTCCGTCGGACCAGTCGTCTCCGTGGCGGTGGAATCCGTCTCGGAGTCAGCTCTTGTCCCCGGTCTAGGTTCGCTCGCCACCTCCGCCTCTCTCGTCGCTTCGACGCCCGTATCGGCCGTCTCGGCATCCGTCAGAAGGTCCCGCGACCGCTCGACAACGGAGTCGGGGACGCCGGCCATGCTCGCCACCTCGACACCGTAGGAGGCCGCCGCGGGACCGGGCGCGAGTTCGTGGTCGAAGCGAACGTCGCCGTCCTCGCGGCTGGTCTCGAAGTGGCGGTTGGTTGCGCCGGACAGCGCCGCGGCGACGGCGGTCAGGTCGTGATGATGGGTCGCAAACAGCGTGTACGCGCCGACCTCGTCGTGGAGATACTCGGTCACTGCGCGGGCGATAGCAAGCCCGTCGGCCGTCGACGTGCCGCGGCCGACCTCGTCCAGCAGGACCAGCGAGTTTTCGGTCGCCGCGTCCAGAATCGTCGCCAGTTCGGTCATCTCGATCATGAACGTCGAGCGGCCGCCGGCGATGTCGTCGCTGGCCCCAACGCGGGTGAACACGCGGTCGAGAATCGGGAGGTCGGCCGCTTTCGCAGGGACGAAACTGCCCGACTGTGCGAGCAGGCAAATCAATGCGACCTGCCGCATATACGTCGACTTCCCGCTCATGTTCGGCCCCGTGACGACGGCGAGGAAGGGCTGTATATCGTCCGCGGTGACGCCGTCGTCGCTTCCGTCTCTGCTCGCTGGGACTGGCCCGCTCCCCAGATGCGTATCGTTAGGGATGAACGCATCCTCGGTCCGCTCGACGACCGGATGGCGGCCGGCGGTGATGTCGATGCCGTCGCCGCCGACGGTCGGCCGGCAGTAGTCGTACTGTGCCGCGACCTCGGCGAAGGAGGCCAGCACGTCCAGGCGGGCGAGACGGTCGGCCAGGGCCTGCACACGCTCGGCCTCGTCGGCCACCTCGTCCCGGACCGCACAGAACAGGTCGTACTCCAGGTCGTCGGCCGCGCTCTCGGCCCGTAGAATCTCGTCCTCGCGCTCTTTGAGCTCTGGCGTGTAGTAGCGCTCGCTATTTTTCAGCGTCTGGCGGCGCTGGTAATCCTCGGGGACAGCATCGAGGTTGGCGTTTGTCACCTCGATGTAGTAGCCGTGGACGGAGGTATGCCCGACCTTCAGCGAGTCAATGCCGGTGCGCTCGCGCTCGCTCGCTTCGAGGTCGTCGATCCACTGCTTGCCCGACCGCTCGGTCGAGCGCAGTCGGTCCAGTTCATCGTCGTAGCCCTCGCGGATGACGCCGCCTTCGGTCACCTGCTGTGGCGGGTCCGGGCGAATCGCCGCCTCGATTTCCTCGCGAGTCTCGGCCAGCGGGTCCAGCGTGGCGTGCAGGTCCGCGAGCAACCGAGCGTCGGCGTCCGCGAGGTGGTCCCGGATGTCCGGTACGACTGACAGCGTGGCGGCCAGCGACCGGAGGTCACGGGCGTTCGCCCGACCGCGCGAGACGCGCGAGATGAGCCGTTCGAGGTCGTACACCTCCGCGAGCAGGTCCGAGAGCGCTTCGCGGGTCGCCGGGTCGCGCTGGAGTTCTGCGACCGCGCCGTGGCGGGCCTCGATACGGTCCGCATCGAGCAGCGGCCGGCGGAGCCAGTCGGTCAGTTTCCGCCGCCCCAGGGCACACGCCGTCTCGTCGACCGTATCGACGAGCGTCCGGTTCTCGTGGCCCCGGACCGAGCGCCGTTCGAACAGTTCGAGGCTCTCGACGGCGACGGCGTCGAGCAGCATGTATTCCCGCGGGTCGTACCGCGTGAGGTGATTGAGGTAGTCGAGCGTGCCGGCGGGGTCCACGTCCGGGTCGACCGGTTCGCCGTCGGGGCCGACTGCCCCGCTGCTGCCCCGTGTGTACTCTGCGTAGGCCAGCAGGCCGCCACAGGCCCGGATTTCCGCGTCGCCGGCGAGCAGGCGCTCCGGTGGGCCGAAGTACTGTCCCACGCGGTCCTCGGCGCGCTCCCGGTCGAAGGCGGCCGCGTCGTAGCGTGTCACCAGACAGGCCGGGCCGAAGACGGCGTCCCGGTCCACGTCGACGTCCGGCCCGACGATGGCTTCCGCGGGGCCGAACCGGCTGAGTTCGTCGGCAACGGCGCTTTCCGAACCGACGCTCGTGGCGTAGCAGTCGCCGGTCGAGACGTCGAGCAGCGCCAGCCCGTACCGCTCACCGGCGGTCAGGGCGGCGACGTAGTTGTTGTCCGCCCCGCCCAGCAGTTCGCTCTCCGTGAGCGTCCCCGGCGTGACGATTCGTGTCACCGCGCGTTCGACCACGCCGCTGACCTCGTCGGGGTCCTCGACCTGGTCGGCGATGGCGACCCGATAGCCCGCGTCCAGCAGCGTCTCGACGTAGGATTCGGCGTTGTCAATTGGGATGCCGGCCATCGGGTACTCACCGGTCGAATCCTCGCGCTGAGTCAGCGTGATCTCACACAGCCGGGCGACCCGTTTCGCGGCCGCACAGAAGGCCTCGTAGAAGTCCCCGACCTGAAAGAGAACCAAGGCGTCGTCGTACTGCCGGCACAGCTCGTAGTACTGTGCCATCATCGGCGTCAGGTCCTCCTCAAGCTCGGCCATCTGCTCGGGCGGGCCAAGCGCAGCGTCCATATCGATGGGCAACAGCCGACACCTGATAGGCGCTCCGCTCTCTCCCGCTATGTGTGGTGTCGACCGGCCACTGATTTTTATGCCACCGGAGAGACGTAGCCTGTATGTCACGTCGCGCCAACTACGCGCTCTGTGAGTTCCAGCAGCACCTCGGTCCGGCGGCGGACTCGCTCGACGTTCCCTGGGCTGAATACACCGGGAATTCGACTGATCCGGTTTCCTTCAACATCCCCACCTCATCGTCGGCGGACCCGTACGTCGAGATGCAGGTGTTCGACGTCGAGGATTTCAACCACGAAATCGTGGTCAACGGCGAACCGCTGTCAGGGTTCGATATCGCGCCCGGCGAGGGGTGGCAGCTCTGGATGGATACGATTGCGCTCGAGCGACTCCACCTCGGCGAGAACACGATTCAGTTCCGGCGGAACACCGACTCGAAGGACGCTTTCGTCGTCGGGTCGGTTACGGTCCACTGGACTGAGCCCGTCGAATGAATATATAAACAGATCGACGCTGTTCTGGTGAGGCGTGCCAACAGCTACCACTATTAACGGTCATTACCCCTTCTGTCGGGTGATTTCACCTGTTCTGGCCTGGGCAACCGGTGACCGGCGAGCGCCCTATAACCCCTACTTTTATATAGAACCACATGCAATCTTCGCTTGATTATGAGCCAACGCCAGATGCAGGGCCAGCCGATGATCATCCTGGGAGAGGACTCCCAGCGGATGAAGGACAAGTCTGCACAGGAACACAACATCTCGGCCGCTCGCGCGGTCGCCGAGTCAGTACGCTCGACGCTCGGCCCGAAGGGGATGGACAAGATGCTCGTCTCCTCGATGGGTGACGTCACCGTCACGAACGACGGCGTCACCATCCTCTCGGAGATGGACATCGACAACCCGACAGCCTCGATGATTGTCGAGGTTGCCGAGACACAGGAAGACGAGGCTGGTGACGGCACCACCTCCGCCGTCGCCATCGCAGGCGAACTCCTCAAGAACGCCGAGGACCTCCTCGAACAGGACATTCACCCGACGGCGATCATCAAAGGGTTCAACATGGCCGCCACGCAGGCCAAGGACGAACTCGACGACATCGCTACGGAAGTCGACCCCGACGACGAGGAACTGCTGAAGAAGGTCGCCGAAACCTCGATGACGGGCAAGGGCGCGGAGCTCAACAAGGAGCTACTCGCCCAGATCATCGTCGACGCGGTCAACGCCGTGACCGTCGAGGCCGAGGACGGCTCCGTCATTGCCGACCTTGAGTACCTCAACATCGAGACCCAGACCGGCAGCTCCGCCGGCAACTCCGAGCTCCTCGAAGGCGCAGTCATCGACAAGGACCCGGTCCACGAAGAGATGGCAACCGAGGCAGAGGACGCCGACGTCCTCCTCGTCGACACGGCCATCGAACTCGACGAGACCGAAGTCGACGCGCAACTCTCTGTCGACGACCCGAGCCAGCTCCAGAACTTCCTCGACAAGGAAGAAGAGCAGCTCAAGCAGATGGTCGACCAGATCGCCGACACCGGCGCTGATGTCGTCTTCTGCCAGAAGGGCATCGACGACATGGCCCAGCACTACCTCGCCGAGAAGGGTATTCTGGCCGTCCGCCGCGCCAAGAAGTCCGACATCGAGTTCCTCAAAGAGGTTCTGGGTGCCCGCATCGTCTCCGATCTCGACTCCGCGAGCGCGGAAGACCTGGGTCACGGCTCTGTCACCCGCGACGACGCCGAAGGCCTGTTCTACGTCGAGGGCAGCGGCGACGGAGCCCACGGCGTCACGCTCCTGCTCCGTGGTTCGACCGACCACGTCGTCGACGAACTCGAACGCGGCGTCACGGACGCGCTCGATGTCGTCGCGTCCACGGTTGCCAACGGCAGCGTCCTCGGTGGCGGCGGCGCACCTGAAGTCGAAGTCGCCCGCCGGCTCCGCGACTACGCCGACAGCGTCGAAGGCCGCGAACAGCTCGCTATCGAGTCCTTCGCCGACGCGCTGGAGATCATCCCGCGCACCCTCGCAGAGAACGCTGGTCTCGACAGCATCGACACGCTGGTCGACCTGCGCGCCGCCCACGAGGACGGCGATGTCAGCGCCGGCCTGAACGTCTTCTCCGGTGACGTCGAGAACACGCTCGACACCGGCGTCGTCGAGCCAGCCCACGCCAAGCGACAGGCGATTTCCTCGGCTGCAGAGGCCGCGAACCTGGTCCTCAAGATCGATGACATCATCGCTGCCGGCGAGCTTTCGACCTCCGGCGGCGACGAAGGCGGCCCCGGCGGCCCCGGTGGCGCCCCTGGTGGCATGGGCGGCATGGGTGGCGGCATGGGCGGCATGATGTAGGAGACGAGCGGAGCGAAGTCTCCGAACGAGCGAACGGACGAAGTCCGTGAGCAAAGCGAGGGGCCGAACGAAGTGAGGGCCCTCAAATAGTGAGTGGCGAAAGCCGCGAACCGCGAGGTTCTGAGCAACGCGAAGAACCTCGTATACGCGAGCGGGAACGCAGTAACCCGCGAGCACTGTAGCTGACCGGAAGAAGACTTTTCGAACGAACGCCGAAGCAGCCCCGCTGAGTGTGCTTTGACCACTAACAGACTGCCCTGCGGACGATATTTTTGACCGACTACAGTCCAATTCCACACAGCTACGGATAGGTCGTGACACCGCCGATATCGAGACGTGAAACCGGAGAAACAGTTAGGTGCGTCTCTGCGAAGTTTCGATTGTCCCGGTCCGTTTGGTGGGACGGACTGGTGACAGTGGGTGGGGGCCTCTCTTCGTTTTAGCGGTCACTCGACAGTGTCCAGCCGCCGCCCCAATCATTCAGGGCGTGTTGTCCGGTTTCGGTGGCGTCGGTCTTCGAACACCACGTCCGTCGTTCCCAGGTCGCTGTAGCGGAGAATCTCGGTCACTCGGTAGGTATCCGTTCCGTTGTCGACTGTGTACTGGAGCGCGTAGCTCCGGACGATGCCGTTGGGCGTCACGGTCGCTGAGAGGGAGACGTTTGTCACACGGTCGACGGGACGAGTGGCAACCGCGCTGCCGTCGGCCGACCCGGTTCCTTTGATGCGATACAACGACATGCCGTACAGTTGCTTGATGACCTCGTCGCCGGGGCGGATGGATGTGATGTTGGTGGCGGAAAGCAACGCTATGAGACGCCCGTTGAACGTGGGTTCGAAGAACAGTGCGGCCCGGGGTGAGCGGGGCGGGCCACCGATACCGCGGCTGTCCGCGACTACTTCCGTCGATGTCGACCCGTTGACGGTCGTCCGTCTGAGCGCACGGCCGTCCCGCCAGGTGCTGTGTATCTCACGCGCTGTCACACTCTGTCCGGATATCGTTCGGGTGGCCGTGTACGACTCGTAGCCCGCGCTGATGCTGGCACGGGTCCGGACGCGCCTGTGCAGGCCGCTGCCGTTCATGACGGTCTTGGTGTGGTGGACTCGATAGGAGGTGTTCGAAAGCCGCCTGACGTGGGCGCGGCCGAGCGCGGTGGCGTTGACGACGCGGTCGCCGACGACGCCCGGGGCGCGTTGTGCCGCACTCGTTGGTGCGTCTGCAGTCGGGACTGGGGCTGGTGTCACCGTCTCCCTGGCGGCCGCGTTGTCCCCGAACAGACCGGTACATCCGGCGCTCAGCAGACAGAGACAGACCACAGCAATCGCCACCCCGCGACGCATGTTGGTGACTCGTTGTGTGGCGATATAACCTCTGTGACGGCGGAGGGCTAAATATCGTTGAGTGTCAACATACTGTATGCAGACGCTGCTTCTCGGCGCGGACGCGGTTGAGGACCACGCGACGATGCCGGCAGTCATCGACGCGGTTGCCGCGGCCTTCGCCGCCGATGCCAGGGAGAACACCATCATGCCGGCCAAGTCCTACATCGACCTGCCGCAGTACAACGGCGACTTCCGGTCGATGCCGGCCTACGTCAACGCTGAAACGTGGGACGCCGCCGCGGTCAAGTGGGTCAACGTCCATCTGGACAACCCCCGCGACCACGACTTGCCGACCGTCCTCGGGACGCTCATCTACTCGGACCCCGAGACGGCGTTCCCACTGGCCGTGATGGACGGTACAGTCCTGACGCGCCTGCGGACCGGGGCGGCGGCCGCCGTCGCCACCGACCACCTCGCTGTCGCCGACGCGGACTCCCTTGGTCTGGTCGGGGCCGGCACGCAGGCGTACACGCAACTGGACGCTATTTCGGCGGTCCGGAACATCGAGACGGTGGTCGTCGCCGACCGGGACACGGACAAACAGCAGGCGTTTGTCGACACGTTCACCGACCGGTTCGACGTGCGTGCGGGCAGCATTGAGGACGCCGCTGGCTGTGATGTGCTGTCGACGATTACGCCCGTCGAGTCGCCTATCGTCGACCGGGAGTGGCTCGGTGAGCGCACACACATCAACGCTATCGGAGCCGACGCCGCCGGCAAGCAGGAACACAGCGAACGCACGCTCCTCGACGCGAAACTCGTCATCGACAACTACGAGCAGTGTACCCATTCCGGTGAAATCAACGTCCCGTGGGGCGAGGGTACCCTGACCGATACCGACCTCCACGGGGAACTCGGCGACATCGTCGCGGGCACGCTCTCGGGGCGGACAGACGACGACGGAATCACGCTCTTTGACTCGACGGGGCTGGCTATCCAGGACGTCGCGGCTGCACACGTCGTCTATGAGAACGCGAGCGACGATGGCGACGGAACGGCGTTCTCACTTGTCGACACCGAGACCTCCTGATTACGGCGAAGGCGTGAGCATGTCGGTCACTTTCGAGATGCCCCAGACGATGATGATAAACGGCAGGAGCGGCATCAATAGGACGAGCAGGCCGAGGAACACTCCCCAACCGAACACGTCCATCCCTTCGTCGCGGTGGGGCCGCGACCCTGGCGTGACCGATCGGAGCGGTGCCGGCAGTCGTCCGCTGTCTTCCGTCTCGTCGTCAGGTGATGCTGCCATACTGTCTCTTTCGCTGAAACGTGTATAAGCCTAGGCCCGGCGGCTACATGGCACCGGCGACGCCGCTGCCGATGGCAGCCCCGCAGCTGTCACAGGCGACGAGGTAGAACCGTTTCGAGGCCCTAAAGAAGCCCGTCGTCGACTCCATGTCGAGGAACTCCACGTCGTCCGGGTCGGCCATCTCCGCTTCGCATTCCGGGCAGTGCACCATCAGGCTGCACCTCCGTTGGACTTTGCGCCGGCGACGCCGCTACCGATAGTAACGCCACAGGCCGCGCAGTTGGCAGTGTAGAAGCGCTTGGAGGCTTTGATAAACCCGGTGGTCGCGTCCACTTCGACGAACTCGATGTCGTCGGCCGTTTCGAGCGAGGTCTCACAATCAGGGCAGTGTACCATACATTCCTGACACCTGCCGAGTCCGGCAAAAATCTTGTGTGGGTTTCTGGCGTCTGGTCGGAATACCGGCGCTGTATTTGTCTGCCTCGCTGCCCGCCGGCTCGTTATAGCCTCCGCTACGACGGCGTTTTATCGTCACTCTCGGCAATATCAGTGATGTCGGTGGACACCGCCAGTATCGAATCGAACGTATCCGTCCCATCGGGGTTGATCGGGACCACTTGGAGCTAAACGTCCGTGGCCATCGCTGAACTGACAGTCGTGAGCGGCTTCTGCCCCTCGAAACGGCCGAAACAGTGAGGGTCAACCAACCGAAAGAATACTCTAGCTAGGAACGTACTATGGGCAGCAAATCCGTTCTATTCGTCACAACTGACGGAGTGGATGCACCCGCTCTCGAATCCGCTCTCACTGAGACGACGGCTTCGATCACGCAATTGAGCGACCTCACGGCCCTCTTTGATACGCTCACCTGTTCGACGTTTCACGCGCTTGTCCTGCCTGCAACAGTTGACGGACAGTCCGGGACTGATATCGCCTACGGGGTCAGGAACCTGTTTCCCGATCTACCGGTGATCATCGCCGGCGAGGACCCGGAAGCAGTCCCGGATACCCTCGAGGTGACGGCCGTTGAGCCGTCGGCACGTCTCGAAGACGCCGTCGCCGAGGCCGTCCGGGATAGCCTCGGTGCCGAGCCACCGACTGTCGCTGGACGCCCACCGTCCCCGATGGAGACGCTGTTACTCTCCCTGTTCAACGAACTGCCGGACCACCTGTATGCGAAAGACGAGCAGGCCCGACACGTCCTAATGGGTCGGGGGTTCAACGAGCCGACCGACCGACTCGGTCTCACTGATGTCGAAGTCCCGGAACTGGCCGAGGAACACGCGAGAGCGGCCCTGCGTGATGAGATGGACGTTATCGAGGAGGAAACAGACCGGGTCGAAGTGGAGGAGTTCCTCGACCTTGATGCGTCGTACGTTCGCACTCGCAAGATGCCGTGGTACGATTCCACTGGCGACGTTCAGGGTATCATCGGACACACTCAAGATATCACTGACCGAAAGCTCCGCGAGCACGCGTTTCGCCGCCAGAACGAACGGATGGTGAAAGTCGCACTCGTGGCGTCTCATGAGCTTCGAAACGAACTGCAGATCGCGTACGGGCGACTCGAAGAGCTGGCTGACTGCGACGGTCCGACCGCCGACATTGCCGAGTCGCTGTCCCAGATTTCTGCGATTATTGATACCGTCGTTGAACTCTCTACGAGTGACCCGAATGGCCCGGTCCAGCACGCCGAGATCGAACAGGTCCCGAAGCGAGAACACGTGTGGCTCTCCCGTCTCAGTCGAGAGGTGTGGGACACGCTCGCTGACAGTGAGGCATGCCTGACTTTCGATGGGGACACCCGTATTGTCGCCGATCAGGAGTCTGCCGGACTGTTGCTCCAGATACTGTTCCAGAACGCGCTTGAACACGCCGGACCGTCGGTCACCGTCACCGTCGGCCTGACGGCAGACGGCTTCTTCGTCGCAGATGACGGCCCGGGCATCGATGTCGAACCACCGGAACGGGTGTTCGATGCGGGTCACACTGCTGTCGCAGAGAACACTGGATTCGGACTCTATGTCGCCCGACGGGTCGCCGCTGACCAGGGGTGGACGGTCACAGCAGCGGAGAGCGAGTCGGGCGGTGCCCGATTCGATATCGGAAACGTCGACTGTCCCGAATAGCGGGCGGTCAGTCGACCCTGGCGACGCTACCGCTCTGTAAGCAGGCAGCGCTCCGGACTCACACCCGTTGGCCTGTGCGTTCGTGCGGCGGACCCTGATACCCTCCCGAAGGGAAAGGTATAGCACGGTCGCTGCCGGATGTTCCGATATCATGACCACGACCGGTGAGGAACGCGAGCGGGGGTTCGATCATACGGAGATCGAGCCCCGGTGGCAGCGCACGTGGGACGAGGCCGACGTGTTCCGGATCGACGACGACGAGACCGACCCGGAGTACGTGCTGGCGATGTTCCCCTACACGTCCGGAAGCCTCCACATGGGCCACGTCCGGAACTACACAATCACGGATGCTTACGCCCGCTTCGAGCGGATGCGCGGCGAGAGCGTCCTCCACCCGATGGGGTGGGACTCCTTCGGCCTCCCGGCTGAGAACGCCGCCGAGGAACGCGACACCAACCCGCGGGACTGGACGATGCAGTGCATCGACTCGATGCGTGACCAGCTCACGGAGATGGGCTTTGGCTACGACTGGGACCGCGAACTCGCGACCTGTGAACCCGACTACTACCAGTGGAACCAATGGCTGTTCAAACAGTTCCGCGAGGAAGGGCTGGTCGAGCGTCAGGCCGCCGAGCTGAACTGGTGTCCCTCCTGTGAGACTGTCCTCGCCGACGAGCAGGTCGAGGGCGAGGAAGAACTGTGCTGGCGCTGTGACACGCCCATCGAGGCCCGCGAGATGGACCAGTGGTTCTTCACTATCACCGACTACGCCGAGGAACTGCTCGAGGACTTAGACGACCTCGAGGGCTGGCCGAACAACGTCCGGGAGATGCAGCGTAACTGGATCGGCAAGCAAGAGGGGGCGAGCGTCGCCTTCGAGGTCGGCGACTACGGCGAGGTCGACATCTTCACGACCCGTCTGGACACCATCCACGGGGCGACGTTCTTCTCGCTGGCTCCCGGTCATCCCGTCGCGCAGGAGATCGCCCAACAGAACGACGAGGTTGCGGAGTACATCGAGACGGCAGAGCAGGCCGACGAGGATGAACTGGACGTGACTTCCGGCGTGTTCACCGGCGAGTACGCGACCAATCCCGCTACTGGCGAGGAGATTCCCGTCTACGTCGCCGACTACGTGCTGACCGACGTGGGAACCGGCGCGCTGTACGCCGTGCCGGCCCACGACGAGCGCGACCACGAGTTTGCCACACACCACGACATCGACATCGTGCAGGTCGTCGAACCGACCGACGACGCGGACGCTGACCCCGAAGACATCGACGTGCAGGAAGCGGCCTACCCTGAAGACGGCGTGCTCGTCAACAGCGGCGAGTTCGACGGGCTCAGTAGTAACGAAGCCCGCGACCGCTTCGTTGAGGAGTTTGACGGCGAGCACCGAACGGAGTACAACCTCCGCGACTGGGGTATCTCCCGCCAGCGCTACTGGGGCACCCCGATTCCGATGATTCACTGCGACGACTGTGGCTACGTCGAGGTCCCCGACGAGGATCTCCCCGTCGAACTGCCGGAGTTCGTCCACACGACTGGGAACCCGCTGGACGCCGCTGAGGAGTGGAAGCAGGTTGATTGTCCGGACTGCGGTGCCGACGCGGTGCGGGAGACGGACACGATGGACACCTTCGTCGACTCCTCGTGGTACTTCCTGCGGTACACCTCGCCGGAGATGGATGAGGCTCCCTTCGACGCCGAGCGGGCCAGCGACTGGATGCCGGTCGACCAGTACGTCGGCGGTATCGAACACGCCGTGATGCACCTGCTGTACGCCCGCTTCTTCACGAAAGTGCTTGACGACCTCGACATGGTTGATGGCGTCCGCGAACCCTTCACCAACCTCACGAACCAGGGGATGGTGCTTGGCGAGGACGGCAACAAGATGTCGAAGAGTCTGGATAACGGCGTCTCACCCCAGCGCATCATCGAGGAGTACGGCGCGGACACGGCCCGACTGTTCATCATGGAGGCCGCCCAGCCAGAGAAGGAGTTCGCCTGGAGTCCTGAGGGTGTACAGTCCGCCCACAGCTTCCTCCAGAACGTGTACACGCTGGTTTCGGCCTACGCGGAGGGTGAGGCGGGGACCGCCACTGACACGGAGAATGGGGCCGACATCGCGGACTACGTCGCCCGCGAAATCGACGCGACGGCAGCGAACGCGACGGCGGAGTTCGAGGACTTCCGGTTCAACCACGCGCTGCAGGCCGTCCGGGAACTGGTGTCGCTGCTGCGCCGGTATCAGGAGGCGACCACCCCCGATGCTGACACCTTCGAGCGCGGGCTGGCGACGGCGGCGAAACTGCTCGCCCCGGTTGCTCCCCACGCCGCAGAGGAGATGTGGGCCGAACTGGGCCATGACGACCTCATCGCCGAGGCCGAGTGGCCGGCCGCCGACGCCCCCGCCGACTACGAGATGGAGCGCCGGCTGGTCGAAAACACTCGCGAAGACATCCGCGACATCGTCGAGACGGTCGGTATCGAGGACCCGCAGACCATCACGCTCGCGATCGCACCGGGGTGGAAACACCGCGTCCTCGACCTCGCCCGGAACGCTGACGGCAACGTCGTCGGGACCGTCATGCAGGACGAGGACCTGCGCGAGCAGGGCGAGGCGGCCGCGGACTTCGCCAAGGAACTGGCCGGCCGCGCACAATCGCTCGACGAGCAACTCCCGCCCGAGCGCGAACAGGCAGCGCTCGAACGGGCCGCGTGGCTCATCGAACGGGAGTTCGGCGCTGACGTGGTCGTGCAGGGACCCGAGGAGGCGGACCCCGACCTCGTCGGCAAATCCGGTCCCGGCCGACCGGCCATCGATATCGAAGAATAGCTCGCAGTCGTCCGATTTTCGTCTGTCGCGGCCTACTCGGCGCTAACTAGCCCAGTGTCGACGAGGTCTTCGAAGACGCTCGCCGCGTGGCCGTCGGGACCGACCCGTTCGTAGACGGCGACGACGCGTTCCCGTGCGATAACGTACGTCGTCCGCTGGCTCCGTCCGTCGACGAGTGGCACGTCGAACGCTTCACACAGTCGCCCTTCGGGGTCGGCCAGCAGGTCGAAACTGATGTCGTTCGCTTCAGCAAAGTCGCGGTGGCTCTCGACGCCGTCGGTCGAGACGCCGTACACTGAGACGCCCGTGTCTTCGAACCGCTGTGCGTGCTCCTCGAACTGTTCTGTCTCCGTCGTACAGCCCGGCGTGTCGTCCGCCGGATAGAAGTACAGCACTGTTGGCTGCTCGAAGTTGGGCTGGACCGCGTCGCCGTGCTGGTTCGTCGCCCTGATCGTCGGTACGTCGGTACCGGGTTCGAGTACCATCGTCAGTTTACAGGGATATCTGTCCCGTCGTCGTCCTCGTTGTGTCCAACCTTCGCCAGCCGCACAGTGAGAACGCCGCTGTCGTAGCTCGCGGTGGTCTCACCGTCGTCGACGGCTTCGGGGAGGCGAACCGACCGGCTCAGCGACTGCTGACGGCGCTCGCGCTGGACGTACTGGCCGTCGGTTGATTCCCGCTCCTGTCTTGATGTGGCGCTGATGGTGAGCTTGCGGTCCTCGACAAGCTGGACGTCGATGTCCTCGCTGTCGTAGCCGGGCAGGTCCGCGTGGACGAGGAAGGCGTCGCCCTTGTCGAGGACGTCGACCGGGATAGCGCCCATGTCGACGCCGAACTGCTCTCCCAGCATATCGAACGCGCGCTCGATTTCGCTGAACGGATCGCGGTCAGACATACACGGGGGTACACGGGCCCGGGACTTAACGCTTGAAGCGGGGCCGGCGGTGTTTCGCCGGCTCAGTTGACGACCGTCTTGGAGTCATACGACCCGAGCCGGCGGACCCACCCCTTCCCGGCGATGTCCTCGATATCAGCGAGAGCCTCCTGCGTGCGCTGCTCGTAGAGACCGGCCGAGATGTCGATGTGGAAGACGTAGTCCCCGAGCCGCTCACCGCTGGGCCGGGACTCGACGCGGGTGAGGTTGATGTCGCGGTCTGCGAACGGCTCCAGCAGTTCAAGCAGGAGGCCGGGGTAGTCGACGTCGGGATAGACAATAAAGGAGGTCTTGCCGCCGGCCTCGCTGCGCTCGCTCTTCGGGGCGACGACGACGAAGCGGGTGGCGTTCGAGGACCGGTCCTGAATGTCCTCGGCGAGCACTTTCAGTTCGGTGCCGTTGGTCGCGTTCTCGGGGTGGCCGATAGCGGCGATGTCAGCGTCGCCACGGGCGCGCTCAACGCCGCGGGCCGTCGACGCGACGGCCTCGACATTGACGCCGGGGTAGTGCTCGTCGAGCCAGCCGCGACACTGAGCCAGCGCCTGTGCATGGCTGGCTACCAGTGAGAACGAGTCGTCCTGTGCGAGCAGGGCGTGGCGGATCGGCGTGATAACCTCCTCGACGACGGCAACGTCGTACTCCGCGAAGGCGTCGAGCGATTCGGTGACAGAGCCCTCGATGCTGTTTTCGACGGGGACGACGCCGCGCTCGGCCTCGCCGTTGGCGACGGCCTCGACGATGGCGGTCACTGACTCGGAGAAGGAGATATCGTCGTCGGTGACTGCCTGTGCGGCGCGGTGTGAGTAGGTCCCCTCAGGACCTAAGGTAACAGTGGTCATACCCGGGGTACAGCGGTGGGAACCAAAAGAACCGTGGTCATCGGCAAGCGCTGTGTCGCCGCAGTGTGCCGTGATTCAGGACAACCGCGCCCGCTCCTCGTCAGTGAGGTCGATGGCGCTTGCAGCCACGTTCTGTTCGAGGTGGTCGAGACTGCTGGTTCCGGGAATCGGGAGTGTCACGTCCGAGTGCCCCAGCAGCCACGCCAACGCGATCTGGTAGGGCGTGGCGTCGTGGCGCTGGGCTATCTCATCGATACCGTCGACGCTGCCGAGGTCGCCAGCGCCGAGCGGGAACCACGGGATGAACCCGATACCGTAGCGCTCGCAGGCTTCCAGCACGTCCTCGTCGTCGCGGTGGCTGAGGTTGTACTGGTTCTGGACCGTCACGATGTCGACGATGTCTCGGGCGCGGTCAAGTTGTTCGACGGAGACGTTCGAGACGCCGATGTGGCGGATCAACCCTTCATCCTTCATCTCGGCGAGCGCGTGAATCAAATCTTCGAACGGCGTGTCGGGGTCCGGTCGGTGGTACTGGTACAGGTCGATAGGGTCCATCTGCAGGCGGTCCCGCGAGCACAACTGGGCGTTGCGCAGGTAGTCCGGGTCGCCGTGTGCCAGCCAGTCCGCGTCGGTGTTACGGAGCAGGCCGCCCTTCGTCGCGATGACGAGGTCCTCGCGTTCGGTGTCGAGCGCTTCGCCGATGAGCCGCTCCGAGACGCCCGGCCCGTACGAATCCGCCGTGTCGATGAAGTCAACACCGAGTTCCACCGCCCGCTTCAGTACGGCGTGAGCGTCCGTCTCGTTGTCTGGCTCGCCGATGACATCATCACCGGTGAGCCGCATCGCGCCGAAGCCGAGCCGGTGGACCGTGAGTTCGCCACCGATATCGAACGTCTCACTCTCGTTTGTAACCATGTGAACACGGTTGTCCGCACGCCTGAAAATAGCCGCGTCGGCGCAGGTCGTCGGTGTCGACACCTCACGCAGCCCGCTCACTCGCTGCTACGGTGGAACAGCGCAAGGTGAACGAGGAGGTAGCGTGAGGCGTAAAAAACCGTCACGCTGGCGACAAAGGCAAACAGCGAGACGGCCGCAACTGACAGCCCGAACCCGGAGGCGACGAACGGGTTTCGACCCGTGAACGCGATGTATGCGGACACTGCGTCACCGCCGCCCAGACCCACAGCGAACAGGCAAAGCGAGAGGACAATCGCCAGGCCGCCGGTTCCGAGGCCGACGTACCGCGCGAAGTCCTCGGCGTTGAGCGCCGCGTGCGCCTGTCGCTCGGTCAGCGGGGCGAGCCGGACCCGGTAGAGAACTGACCCGACGAGTAATGTCGCACCGAACAACTGGAGGAATCCGCCGAATACCCCGAGCAACAGCACTTTCGGCGAGGCGAGGTCGGGGTTAATCGATGGCAGAAACGCCGCGGTGCTGTCCGGATACAGCCCGTAGACCGGGAGTAACAGTGCCAGCGCGCCAAGCAGGGCGCTCTGGAGCGCGAGCGTCCGCGGGACAGTCTGTCTGAGATACGAGTGGCGTTCATAGCGGAGTCGCTCGTACGTCGACCCCGAAATGATCGCCTGGGCGATAGTGTCGTCGGGCTGTGAATCAGTAGACATATGTTACCGGTTCCTATTTACCGACAGTTTACTCAATCCACAATATAACCCTTTTGCACGGCGCAAAATTATGACTCTCTAATAATAAACGCTATCAGAGTTGTATTAAAACATAATGGCCCTTCACGAACCAGCCCAGAACGTTCTCAGCGCGTGTGAACCGCTTCGCCGCGTGCTGCTGCGGCCGCCTCGTGGACCGCTTCGGAGAGTGTCGGGTGCGTGTGGATCGTCCCGGCGATGTCTTCCAGCCGCGCGCCCATCTCGATGCCCAGCCCGAGTTCGGCGATGAGTTCAGACGCCTCCGGACCAACGATCTGTGCCCCGAGCAGGAACTCCTCGTCGGCATCAGCGACGACGCGGACGAACCCTTCCTTCTCGTTGACCGTGAGCGCACGGCCGTTGGCTCGGACCGGCATCTGTCCAATGACCGGCTCGAAGCCCGCCGCCTCGGCCTCCGACTCAGTCATCCCGACGGTCGCGATTTCGGGGTCGGTGAATACCGCGGCGGGAATCGCCTGGTGGTCGAACGCGGCTGGCTCACCGGCGGCGGCTCTCGCGGCAACCTCGCCCTCAGCCATCGCCTTGTGGGCCAGCATCGGTTCTCCGGCCACGTCACCGACTGCAAACACCGACTCAAACGCCGTTCGGCACTGGTCGTCGGTCGGAATGACGCCGTTTTCGTCCGTCTGGAGGTCGATGTTATCCAGCGCGAGTGTATCCGTGACCGGCTCGCGGCCGACCGCGACAAGACATTTCTCGGCGTTGTACTCAGTGACCGCCTCGTCTTCGTCAACGGTCTGGACGCGAATGCCCTCGTCTGTCTCCTCCCAGTTGTCGGCCGCCTCGCCGAAGTTGAAATCGATACCCAGCTCCTCGGCGCGGTCCCGAACGACCGCCGCGATATCGTCCTCGTAGCCGGGTAACACGTCCTCGAGCATCTCGACGACGGTGACCTCCGCACCAAGCTTTGCGAACACCGTCGAGAGCTCCATGCCGATATAGCCCGCGCCGACGACAAGCAACTTCTCGGGGACCGATTCGAGCGCGAGCGCGTCTTTCGAGGAGAGGATGTGTTCGCCGTCGAACTCGAAGCCGGGGACCGCCATCGGTCGGCTCCCCGTCGCAACGATGGCGTGTTCGAACGACAGCGACTCCGAGCCCTGCCCATCGCCGCCGTGGGCGACCCGGACCGTCCCGTCGTCGACGAACTCGGCGGTCCCCTCCACCAGATTGACGCCGGCGTTCTTACACAGCGATTCGACGCCCCGTGTCAGCCGTGTGACGACGCCGTCTTTCCACTCGGTCATTCCGGCCATGTCGACGGCCGGGTCCGCGAATACGCCCATCGACTCGGCCTGCCGAGCGTCGTGGGCGACATCCGAGGCCGAGATGAGTGCTTTCGAGGGGATACAGCCGTGGTTCAGACAGGTCCCGCCGTAGGCATCCCGCTCGACAAGCGTCGTGTCTAGTCCCAGTTGCGCACCCCGGATCGCAGCGACGTAGCCGCCCGGACCGCCGCCGATAACAAGCAGTTCCGTTCCCGTAGTGACATCTCCAACGACCATAGCGGTGCCTCGTCCGGGTCCGTGAAAAGCTATCGCCCTTCAGCTCGCTGTCGTCTCTCACCTGCGCCGTCGGTACAGGTAGTACCCGATGACCGGCACTGACACCGCAAACGCCGCGAGCAGTGTCGCCCCCACAGCGTGGGCGATGCCGGCGAGCGCATACAGCGGTGTGGGGGTCCAGTCCCCGTCGGTCTGCCGGAGGTGTCGACTGTCGAGAAAGAGGGCGACCGTGAGAAGCAGGCTGAACAGCACACCCGCCCAACTGGCGAGGACGGTCAGGGCAAACGCGCCGAGGAACGTTCCGAGACTCCCCTCACCGGCCGACCCCGACGAAATGACTAGTTCCATCCCGACTCGGGAGAGGGCAGCACAGCCCGGAACCAGCACAAACAGCGTGGCTAACCCGTACCAGACCCACGTGTCTCTTGTGGAGGGCATCACGAGCCCTGTCGTTCCAGTGACTGGTCTGGTTTTCGGTTGCGAACCCGGGCAGTCACTCCAGCAGGAGTCGCGTCGGGTCCGACAGATACTCCTTGAGCGTGTTGACGAAGCGCGCCGCGTCGGCGCCGTCGATGACACGGTGGTCGATTGCCAGCGAGAGCGGGAGCGTAGGTTTCGCGACGACTTCGCCGTCTTCGGCCACCGGCCGCTCTTTCAGCGCCCCGATACCGAGAATCGCCGTCTCGGGGACGTTGATGATCGGACTGGCATACTCGCCGCCGATGACGCCGAAGTTCGTAACGGTGAACGTCCCGCCCTGCATCTCTGATCGCTCGATGTCTCGCTCTCTGGCCCGCCCGACGAGGTCGTTGACCTCGCCGGCGAGTTCGACCAGCCCCTTCCCGTCCACGTCGTTAACGACCGGGACGACAAGCCCGTGGTCGGTTGCCGCCGCCACGCCGATGTTGTGGGCATCCCTGTAGACGATTTCCTCGTTTTCGGTGTCAAGCGCCGTGTTGAGCACCGGGTGCTTGTCCAGCGCCGCGGCGACGCATTTCACCACAAACGGTGTGTACGTCAGCGTGACATCGCGCTCCTCGGCGAGTGGCGCGAGTCGCTCACGGGCCTCGACGAGGCCGGACACGACTACTTGGTCGTGGTGGGTCGCGTGGGGCACTTCTCGACGCGAGCGCGCCATCTGCTCGCCGATAGACCGGCGGACGCCACGGTACGGTTCGCGGCGCTCGCCGTCGCCTGTCTCGACGGCCCCAGTGCCGCCCGCCTTGGCTGCCCTCCCTGTCGCGCCGCCTTCGGCGCTGATGGCTTCGGCATCGGCCGCCTGTGCAGCCTGCTGGGCCTCCGCGTACGTCCGGACGGCGGCCTCGTCGACGTAGGGCTGGCCGTCCCGCGTCTGGTCGGTCGGGACGGCGTCGATATTCACGTCGAGTTCACGGGCGGCCTTTCTGGTGGCCGGCGTCGCCAGCGTCTGGTCGCGACTGGCGGCTTCCTGTCCGTCGCCGGAGACGCTTTTGACGGCTGACTTGACAGCGGTCCCGTCGTCTGTGTCGCCCGCGTCGACCTGTGAAACCGCTGCGGTCGGACTGTCCCCGTCGCCGGACGCCTTCGAAACGACTGACGTAGGGCTGTCGTCACTGGCAGTCGCCTCGTCGGCCGACGCTGTGGCCGCCTCGACATCCCCCTCTGTGACACGGCCGCCCGGTCCGCTTCCGTCGACGGCCGCGATGTCGACTCCCTCCTCACGGGCGAGTCGACGCACGCTCGGCGAGGCGAACACGCGGCCATCAGCCGTACTTGTGCTTGCACCCGACTGCTCGTCAGCCGCTGCGGCTTCGCTCGCAGCGCTGTCTGCCTCCTCTGTGTCGCCTCCTGCCGATTCGGCTTCGTCTGTATCGCTGGCCGCCGCGTCGGCCGTTTCGGCGTCGCCCTCTTCGGCAATGGTGATGAGCACCTCGCCGGTCTGCACCATCTCGCCGACTTCGGCGTGCAGTTCCTGTACGACGCCGTCGACCGGTGACGGCACGTCGACGGCGGCCTTGTCGGTTTCCACCTCCGCAAGAACCTGATCCTCGGTGACGGCGTCGCCCGGCGAGACGCGCCAGGTCAGCACCTCACCCTCTGCGACCCCTTCACCGAGGTCTGGGAGATTGAATTCGAACATGCGTCAGAACTCCACTGCCTCTCTGATACCGTCTTTGATGCGGGCGGGTTCGGGGAGGTAGTAGTCCTCTAACGCGTACAGCGGGTACGGCACGTCGAAGCCAGTCACCCGCGTAACGGGGGCCTCCTGATACAGCAGGACTTCCTCCTGAATGGTGGCGATGATTTCGCCGGCCAGCCCGCCGGTTTTGGGCGCTTCGTGGACGACGGTTGCTCGTCCGGTCTTTTTGAACGACTCGACGATGGTCTCGGTGTCCATCGGCGACAGCGTTCGCAGGTCTATCACTTCGGCGTCGATGCCCTCCTCGGCCAGTTCTTCGGCTGCTTCGACCGTCGGCCGGGTCATCGCACCCCATGTGAACACGGACACGTCAGCCCCCTCGCGGCGGACCTTCGCCTCGCCAAGTTCGACGGTGTAGGGGTCGTCGGGGACCTCCTCGCGGAACGACCGGTAGATGAGCTTCGGTTCGAGGAAGATAACGGGGTCCGGGTCACGGATTGCCGCCGTCAGCAGCCCCTTCGTCTCCTTCGGCGTCGATGGGACGACCACCTTCAGCCCCGCCTCGTGGACGTAAAACGCCTCCTTGGACTCGGAGTGGTGCTCCGGCGCACGGATGCCGCCGCCGTACGGTGCGCGAACGGTGAGCGGGCAATTGTATCGGCCGCGGCTCCTGTTCCGAAGCCGGGCGGCGTGACTGACAATCTGGTCGAACGCGGGGTACATGAACCCGGAGAACTGCATCTCCGGCACCGGCCGGAGCCCGTAGGCGGCCATGCCGATAGCCGTCCCGACGATGCCGGCCTCCGCGAGCGGCGTGTCGATGACCCGGTCGTCACCGAACTCCTCGTGGAGCCCCTGTGTCGCCCGGAAGACGCCGCCGTTCTTCCCGACGTCTTCCCCCATCACGACCACGTCTTCGTCCCGTTCCATCTCGCCGTAGAGCCCGTCACGGACGGCCTGTACGAGCGTCAAACTCTGTGTGTTCGCGTCCTGTGTGCTCATTCCAGTAGCACCTCGTCGCCGTGTCGCGCGCGCAGTTCTTCGAGGTAGTCCAGTTGCTGTTCGAGTCGCTGTGGCATCTCCGCGTACACGTCCGCGAACATCTCCTCCGGTTTCGGTCGCTCCGTCGCCTCAGCCTCGTCGATGGCCGTAGCCACCTCATCCTGAACCGATTCGTCGATGGCGTCGACCCGCTCGTCGTCGAGCAGGCCCCGGTCCCGGAGGAACGCCTCCATCCGCGGAATGGGGTCTTTCTGCTTCCAGCGTTCGACCTCGCTGTCGTCGCGGTACACCGACGGGTCGTCAGCAGTCGTGTGTGCGCCAAAGCGGTACTGCACCGCCTCGATCATCGTCGGGCGGAGTTCACCCTCTGGTGGGTCGTGCGCCTTGTCGACGGCCTCGCGGGTCACCTGATACACCGCCAGCGGGTCCATTCCGTCGACCTGGACGCCGTCGAAGCCGTAGGCGTTGGCCTTCTGGGCGAGCGTCTCGCTGGCCGACTGGCGCTCCCGTGGCACCGAAATCGCCCACTGGTTGTTGTTACAGAAAAACACCGCTGGCACATCGAACACGCCAGCGAAGTTCAGGCCTTCGTGAAAGTCGCCCTCGGAGGTCGCACCGTCACCGAAGTACACGAGGGCAGCGGTGTCATCGCCCTTGAGTTTCGATGCCCACGCGGCCCCGGTCGCGTGCGGAATCTGCGTCGCAATCGGGACCGCAAACGAGAACGCCTGAACGTCTTCCGGCGGCGAATTACCCGACTCCGACCCCATCCAGTACAACAGGTCGTCCGACAGGGGCCATCCCTTGACGTACATTGCGAGATGTTCCCGGTAGCTCGGGAACGCCCAGTCGCCGTCTCGCAGCGCGAAGGCGCTGCCGACCTGCGAGGCTTCCTGTCCCGACATGGGGGGGTACGTTCCCATCCGGCCCTGTCGTTGCAAACTCACCGCCCGCTGGTCGAAGTGCCGGCCGAGTTTGAGATACCGGTACATCTCCACCAGTTCGTCGTCCGAGAGGTCCGGGACGGTTGCGCCGTCGACCACTGTCCCGTCTTCATCGAGAATCTGTACCCTGTCCGCTGGGTCGCGCTGGAGGACACTCATAGAAACCGCCTCCGTCGAAGTGGCATACGACGACTGTTCACTCGCACTACGTTTAGAGCTTTCGCGGCGCTGAAAAATATCTCCGATGTAGGTATTACTGCTAATATGAGTGTTTTAGCGACTCTAAGGCTGTTTTAATTCTACCCAATTTATCAGCGATAACTCCGATGTATCAGTCGTTCGCACGCACTTCAGCCCGCGCCTCGTCGGCACTTTGCCCCTCGCGCAGGACGCTCTCGACAAACAGTTCGCCGGCACGATAGGACGACCGGACCATCGGTCCCGAGGCACAGTACAGGAAGTCGAACTCCGCTTCAGCGACCTGCTGCCAGGTGTCGAAGGCGTCCGGATGAACGTACTCTGAGACCTCCAGATGTGACCGGGAGGGCTGGAGGTACTGGCCGAACGTGACCACGTCGACGCCGGCCTGCCGGAGGTCCGACAGCGTCTGGTACACTTCGTGAGCGTACTCGCCGACGCCCAGCATCAGGCTGGTCTTGCTGTAGCAGTCGCTTTCGCGGTTGACCTGCCGAAGCACCGAGAGGGACTGCTCGTAGCCCGCCCGGCGGTCCCGGACCGGCCACTGGAGCCGGTCGACCGTCTCGATGTTGTGCGCGATGACGTCCGGGTCGGCGTCGATGATTTTCCGTACAAGGTCCGGCTCACCCTGAAAATCGGGGATGAGACACTCGACCAGAATCGACGGGTCACGCTCTTTGATGGCCCGGATCGTCTCGGCGAAGTGGCCCGCGCCCTGGTCGGGCAGGTCGTCGCGGTCGACGCTGGTCAGTACCACGTAGTCCAGCCCGATCTCCGCGACGGCGTCGGCCACCTGCTGTGGCTCGTCGGGGTCCAGCGGGTCCATCCCGCCCGTTTCCACGTCACAGAAGTTACAGCCCCGCGAACAGCGGTCGCCCATCAACATGAACGTCGCCGTTCCCGGTCCGTCGCGCCCGCTCCAGCACTCCCCGAGGTTGGGGCAGTTGGCTTCCTCACAGACCGTATTGAGGTTTCGGTCCCGGAGCGTCTGCTTGATATCGGTGAACCGCTCGCCCGACGGTGGCCGCATCTTCAGCCAGTCAGGCTTGCGCGAACGACTCATTACCGGCAGTTAGGTTGGGTCGGTCAAAAACGTGCGGGGGTCATGTCCTCTGTCACACCCCTTGTTGAAGGCCAGTCGGGCGGTCAGGCGGCTCAGCCGAACCGACCGCCACCTGCGCACTCAGGGACATCAACGCTACTGCCCGCGTGCCCACCTCAGGCACGGCAGACCGCAAGCATATGTGCGGACATATCCACGACAGTTCGGTCCGTCCGGAGTTCGTCTACGAGCGCCTGAACACCGGCCCGCTCGTGTGCCGACAGGTCGGCAGCGGTCTCTCGGAGCGATGGAGCGGCGAGTACTGACGCCAGCCCCTCCAGTCCGACCAGCGTCTCGACGGTCACTCCGCCCGCCTCTAACAGCGCCTCGAACTCATCGGCGCGGAAAAAATGGGTCTCGGTGAACGCCGCGTCGTGACCGAGCTGCGCCACGAACGAACGGTCGTAGTCGCCTGTTTCGGCGAGTTCGTCCGCGTGGACGAGGTGGTCCGACCTGCCGACCAGCGAGAGCACCAGCCAGTTGAGCCGCCCCATGACGGAGGCGAACACCGGACTCCCGGCTTTCGTCACCCGGTGAAGCTCCCGCACGGCGGCTGCCCGTTCGTCAGCGTCGAGTATATGCGAAAGCGGCCCACCCAGACACAGCGTCGCGTCGAATACGTCCCGGTCAAACCCGAGGTCGCGCACGTCGCCCGCCTCGACGGCCACCCGCTCTTCGTACCCGTGCTCGGCGATTTTCTCCTGTGCGATAGCTCGCTGGCCCTTGCTGGGGTCGACAAGCGTGACATCGTATCCCTGTTCGGCCAGCCAGACGGCGTACCGGCCAGCACCGCCGCCCACGTCGAGAACGTGTCCCGTGTCGGGGAGGTTCGCTTCGAGCTGTGCAACGGTCCCCGACCACTCCAACTGCCCGTGTAGCGTGGCTGTCAGGCGGTCCCACTCGCTCTCGTCGTTCTCGTCGTAATAGTCCTCGGGGTCACTGATAGGCACACCTGCGCACTATCAGCCAGCTGAGTTAATTTTTTGCCAGGTGTGCTGGACACTCACACCGATGAACTGCACAGCGAAGCCAGAGAATGCATCCGCTTTTCACACACGTTCGCTCCCCCATAGAAACGCCTTTGCCGTCGCGGAACCGCGACTGTGACGTGTCATCCAGAACCGACAGCGAGCCGACTGTGGCGGTCGCGGAGGTGCTCCCCGAGTTTGCCGATGCCTTCCCGTTCGAGGAGTTCAACCGGATGCAGTCGGCGGCCCTGCCGGCCCTGCTGAACCGCGACGACAACGTCGTCGTCAGCGCGCCGACGGCCAGCGGGAAGACCGCGCTGGCGGAACTGGCCATCTGCAAGACGCTCGCCGAGGACGGGACCGCGCTCTTTCTCGCACCGCTGCGCGCGCTCACCAACGAGAAGGAAAGCGAATGGGAGCGGTTCGAGGAGATGGGCTACTCCGTCTACGTCGTCACCGGTGAACGGGACCTGAACCCCCGCCGCGCCGAGCGGGCCGATATCCTCGTGATGACGCCGGAGAAGGCCGACTCGGCCACCCGGAAACACGAGACCAGCCGCTATTCGTTCATCACTGACGTGGACTGCTGTGTCATTGACGAGGTCCACCTGCTGGATTCGGACCGCCGGGGGGCGGTGCTCGAAGTCACCGTCTCGCGGCTCCGCCGGCTCTGTGACCCGCGCGTCGTGGCGTTGTCGGCGACGATGCCGAACATCGACGACGTGGCCGACTGGCTTGATGCTCCCGACGAGACGACCTTTGCTTTCGGCGAAAAGTACCGACCGGTCCCACTCAACGCCGACGTGAAGACCTACTCCCACGGCGAGAACGCCTTTGCCGACAAGTACCGTCGGCTGTACCGGGCACTTGACCTCGCCGAGCCACACATTCGCGAGGAGGGGCAAGCGCTCGTGTTCGTCTCCTCGCGCCAGGACACGGTGCAGGCCGCTAAGAAGGCTCGCGATGAGATTACCGAACGCGACATCCCCATGGGCGCACGCGGGGACTACGACTTTCACAACGACGCCGCCGACCTCTCGAACGATACGCTTCGCCAGTCCGTGCTCGACGGCGTAGGCTTTCACCACGCCGGCCTCGCGCGCGAGGACAAGAACAGGGTTGAGAAGTGGTTCAAGGAGGGGAAGATTCAGCTCCTCTTCTCGACCTCGACGCTTGCCTGGGGCGTGAACCTCCCCGCCCGCTGTGTCGTCATCCGCGACACCAAGCTCCACGACCCGCTCGAAGGCGAGGTCGACATGAGCCCGCTCGATGTGCTCCAGATGCTCGGTCGCGCGGGCCGGCCGGGCTATGACGACATGGGCTACGCCTGGGTTGTCTGTGACCGCTCGGACGCTGACAAGTACCGCCGCCTCCTCCGGGATGGCAAGGAAATCGAGTCCCGATTGGCGGCTGAACTCGACGCCCACCTGAACGCCGAAATCGCGCTGGGCACCATCGACGACGTGGACGACGTGATGGACTGGCTCGCCACGACATTTTACTACGCCCGCTCGCAGTCGGCCCCTGATGAGTACGACGCCGGCAGCGACCTCCGAAACCGAGTCAGCGACACGCTCTCGGCGCTCGTCGACGAGGGCTTTGTCGAGCAAGAGGGCCTCAACGTTGAGCCAACACGGCTCGGCCAGCTCGCCTCGAAGTTCTACCTCCGGCTCTCGACCGCACGCCGGTTCGCGGACGTCGCCGAACGCTGTCAAGACGCCGCCGACCCGGACTCCGCTGTCTCCGTGGATGCTGACGACCTGCTGACCGCGGTGGCCGGCGCAACCGAGTTCGACAGTGTCAGCGCCCGTTCCGACGAAGAGGACGCTGTCCACGCAGTTCTCGGGGACAGTGTCGACGACAGCCTCGACGCCGGCCAGCGAAAGGTGCTGGCCATCCTCCGCTCGGGTATGACCGGGACGACGCCGACAGAACTCAAAAGCGACGCGTGGGTCATCCGCCAAAACGCCCTGCGCCTGCTCGCGGCGATGCGGGAGTTCGTCGACACGCTCGGCCCGGCCCGCTACGCAAACCTCGCGTGTCGGGTCGAGGCCCGCGTCGAACACGGCATCAGCGCCGACGCTGTTGGGCTGACGGCCATCGATGGTGTTGCCAGCGGCCGCGCGGGCAAACTCGCCGCGGCGGGGCTCACGTCCCCCGCTGACGTGGTCGAAGCCGGCGAAGACGGCCTCGTCCGTGCCGGGCTCTCAGATGGTGTTGCCGAGCAAGTGCTTGCCAACGCGCGGGACCTCCCCGTCGTTTCCATCGACTGGGGCGATTTTCCCGAGACAATCGCGCCCGGCGACAACGATATGCGGGAGGTAACGGTCGAAAACACCGGCGGCAGCGCCCGCGCGGGCCTTCGGGTCACGGTTAACGGGCGTGAGATGACCGCCAAACCGTCGTATCTCGGCCAGGCCACGCTTCCGGTTGCTGTCTTCGGCGCGGATGCCGACGAACTTACCTTCACCGTCGAGGTCGCGTTCCCCGCGCTGCCGCTCCCGACAATTACCGAAACCCGGTCAGTGCTTGTCCGATAACCGCCGTTTCGGCTGTTGGGCTGAAACGCTCTCAGAACGCTCGATAAAATTTATAAACACTTTTCGAAGCGTTATATGCTTCTGTGAAACATCGCTGAAAGGTGCTGAAATCCGGTTAATATTCCGAAAAGAGCACGAATTCTCCCCAAGGGTCTGGCGTTTATATGGGGGTATGGGTTCTTACGAAGAACTGAGGAAGCCCACAATGTCCAGTGCATCGCCCTTCCGTTCCCCGATGGAAGCCGCCCCCAGTAGCGTCGCCCTCCGATCACTCACTCGTCCCCTGCAATTCATCGCGTTCTGGCTGGCTATCGTCACGCCGCTGGCATACCCGCCGCTGCTGCTGGGCGGACTGGACAGTCAGAGCTTCCTCATCTTCGTGGGTGTCGTTGCCCTCAACGTCTTCGGCCTCCTCGCGGGCCGCGGATACGGTGACCCCGCCTGACCTGGCCGGGTCTTCCTCCCCCTCCACGTGGCAGTTCCGGTACACAGTTTTGTGGTTCTTGAATCGCTGCACACCGTCCTAACACCAGCCCGGTCTTTGGTTCAGTTCTGCATCCGAGAGCCATTACCAACCATTTCTGAGTCTGTCCTCTCTCCACCGTCGCACAGACCCTATACCGGGTTGTTACACACCGCCTAACAGTACCTGTCGCAGCGATGCAGCGTCGTCCGCGGTCTCGTGCACCATCGAGAGGTCCGTCTTGTCGCCATCGCCGCGGAACCCGACAGTCGTCATCCCGGCGGCGACGGCGGCCCGTGCGCCCGCGGTAGAGTCTTCGACGGCCCAGCAGTCCTCCGGCGCGACGCCCAGCTCCGCCGCACCACGTTCGTAGATGTCCGGCTCCGGTTTGCCGGGGCCGTCGATGTCGCCGGCGCTGATAGCGACGTCGAACTTCGAGAGAAGGTCGAAGCGCTCGTCGGCCACGTCGATCCAGGCCCACGGTGCAGAGGTCGTCAGCGCCAGCGCCACGCCGGCGTCCCGCAGGTCGTCGAGCAGGTTGTGTGCCCCATCAAGAAAGGTCGCCTCGTCACCGTAAATCCGCTCGCCGTGCTCCTCGAACAGTCCCTCGAACACCTCACGACTGATTTCGAGGTCGTACTCGGCGCTCAGGTCCGGATACACCTCTCGGTAATTTCGACCGGTAATCGCGGACAGCGGGATGTCGTCGTTCGGCGCGGCCGTCGGAAGGATATCCTCGCGCTGGGCACGGACCCAGTGATCCTCGGACTGGACGAGCACGCCGTCCATATCGAAACAGACCGCAGCAGGCGGGACACTCATTGCCTCCCTGTCGCTTGGCGACGGCTTTGGCTGTTGCGACTCCGGCAGCGACGACCGCGCTACGAAGCTCCGTCCACCGACTGAGGGTTTAAATACTGGTATATGGGCAGGTCCGTCTATGCACGACGGAACCCGTGTGATAGCTGGCGAGTGTACGACTGTCTTCGAGGGACCGCGCGAGCGAGAGCAGCGCGGCGATGTCCTCGTCGTCGTTAAACCGGATAACACTGTTCTCGTTCACGACGCTGAGGGGTATCAGCCCGTTGCGTGGCTCACGCGCGCCGAAAGCGTCACCATCGACAGCGGAACGGTGACCGCCCGTGACGGTGACGAACTCCTCCGGGTTGTCACTCACGACGAACACGGCAGTGCCCGCTATCCGGCCTCGAACGCCGGCGTCCCGGTACGTGACTGCCCAGACTGCGCCGGGACCTTGGTTCGCGCTCGAAGCGAAGTCACCTGTACCGGCTGTGACGCCGCCTACGGGATTCCGAGCGATGCCGCGGTCACCGGCGGCCGTTGCGGAGACTGCGGACTCCCCACGCTTCGGGTGGAACGCGGGCGGGCGTTCGAACTGTGTCTCGACCGCGGCTGTGACTCACTGGACGACGCTGTCACTGCGGCCTTTGACCGCGAGTGGGACTGTCCCAACTGCGACGGTGACCTGTTGGTCCTCCGCCGCGGCGGCCTGCTCGCCGGCTGTGAGCACTACCCCGACTGTGACACTGGCTTCTCGATGCCGTCCGGCGTCGTCGTCGGTAACTGTGACTGTGGCCTGCCGCTGTTCGAAACCGCTGGCGGCACGCGCTGTTTGGACAGTTCTTGCGAAGAACAGGGGTGAGAGCTGGGTCTCCACACCCGCCCCATCCGGTTTCGCTGACGGCTCGGACCCGTAGGGGCTTTGTCGCCGCGGGAGCCACGTCAGGGCATGGAACTGACGCTTGAGGGCGATGTCGTGCGGGCCGGCTACGAGGCGCGCGAGCAGTTCTACGACTCGCGCGGATACGGCAAGGTCCGTAACGGCGACATCGACCTGGCTCCGGTGGAGGCCGCACACCTCCTCTACCGCGGGGATATCGAGAGCATCGACGGCATGGATTTCCGGGGATTCCTCGGGTCGGCGGCCGTCTCTGAGGTCGATTTCGCTGTCTACAAAGACCTGCGGGACCGCGGCTTCTATCTCACGCCGGCCCGCGAGGGATGGGTCGACGACGCTGCGGGCGCGGATTTCGTCGTCTATCCGCGCGGGAAGGGGCCGTGGGACAACGAGGTCGCCTACCGCGTCAGGATAATTGGCGAACGCGATACGGCTGTGGCCACTGATCTGGGCGGCTGCGTGCTGGCGGTCGTCGACGAGGAGAGCGAAGTGACGTACCTCGATACTGACCGACGCGAGGTCTCCGGGACCAGCGACGCCGCCGTCCCAGCGACGGCGGGTGAACTGCTCGGAGAGCGGGTGGTGTGCTGGGAACCGCCGGCGGAACTGTACGAACAGGCGTTCTACGGGCAGCAACTGGGTGACGACGGCGCGGTTCAGCTCTCGCTCGTAGAGGCTGCGTACCTCACACAGGAAGGGATGCTTACAGTCGAGGGTGGGGCTGACGCTGTCGTCGAGCGAGGCCGCGAGGTCGAGGGCGACCGCTTCGACCGCCGGCTGGCCGTCTATACGGCGCTGCGAGCGAGCGGCGTTGCGCCAAAGACCGGCTTCAAATTCGGCGCGGACTTCCGGACCTACGCCGACGTCGAAAGTGCCGAGAACCTTGGGCACTCAGAGCTACTGGTGCGAGTACTGCCGGCTGACCACCGCTTCGAACCGCGGGACCTCGCGTTGGACGTGCGGCTGGCCCACGGCGTCCGGAAGACGATGGTGTTTGCGCTCACGACAGACGGCGGCGACGAGATTGAATGGGTTGCCGTCGAGCGGCTAACGCCCTGAATCGGCCGAACATTGCAGCGCTAGACTCCCGCTCGTTTACTGGCTCGGACAGCGCACCGAAACGAACCCTTTTTGCGCCGACCGGAACCAAAGCACCTGTAACGTGGCTCACCGCGAGCCGACCACATCCATGACAACGGACGACTCCCACCACGACGACGCATCGCCCGACGAGGACCGCCGCCAGTCGGGCGGAACGTGGCGGGAGCCTGACGCCCGCTCCGGCGGCGAACCAGTGCTACCGGACGGCGGTACTGAGGCTGAAGGGGCCGACGAGGCGACGCTCGACCCGTGGGGCTCTTCGACTATTGCCGACTACCGCAAGCTGTTCGAACAGTTCGGTATCGAGGAGTTCGATGAGGTGCTCCCCGAAGTTCCCAACCCCCACTACCTGATGCGGCGCGGCGTCATCTTCGGCCACCGGGACTACCGACCGGTCGCCGACGCAATGCGTAACGACGACCCCTTCGCAGCGCTGTCGGGGTTCATGCCGACCGGCGACCCCCACATCGGCCACAAGCTCGTCTTCGACGAGATCATCTGGCATCAACAGCAGGGCGGGGACGCGTACGCACTCATCGCGGACCTCGAAGCCCACAGCGCCCGCGGGCTGTCGTGGGACGAAATCGACGAGCACGCGACGAACTACCTGCTGTCCCTGCTCGCGCTGGGATTCGACCCCGACGAGGGGACGCTGTACCGTCAGTCCGACAACCGCGAGGTACAGGACTTGGCGTTCGAACTCGGCGCAGAGGCAAACTTCTCGGAGTTGCAGGCCATCTACGACTTCGATGGCGAGACCGACATCTCCCACATGCAGTCGGTCGTCACGCAGATGGCCGATATCCTCTATCCGCAACTGGACGAGCCCAAGCCGACGGTCATCCCCGTCGGCCCGGACCAGGACCCGCACATGCGGCTGGCCCGAGACCTCGCCGCGCGGATGCGGTACTTCGGCGTGACGGAGGCGTTCGCCAGTTTCGAAGCCGACGGGGTTGAGCGGACACTGCTCCGCCAGGCCTACGACGCCCGCGAGGAGTACGCCGAGGACGCCGACCGACCACGGTGTGGCGAGGCTGCCGACTGGCTGCGCGACCATCAGCCAGCGCCCGCCGACGCCCGCGAGTCCGTCGTCGCGAAACTCGACGAGGCCGGAAAGGAACCGCTCCGACCGCGAATCCGGTTCCTTGACCGCAACGCCACCGACGCGGCCTTCGAGGCCCTCATCGAAGCCGTCGACGGGGAGAAACGGGTGTACGACGAGCACATCGACACGTTCGATCTGGACCACGCCGAGGCTGAGGAGCTGGCTCGCCAGGTCGAACTCGACAACGGCGGCTACGGCTTCCAGCCGCCGTCCTCGATCTACCACCGGTTCATGACCGGCCTCACCGGCGGCAAGATGTCCTCGTCGATTCCAGCCTCCCACATCTCGCTGCTGGACGACCCGGAGGACGGCTACGACAAGGTAAAATCGGCCACTACCGGCGGTCGCTCCACGGCCGAGGAACAGCGGAAGAAAGGCGGCAAAGCCGACGAGTGCCCGGTGTATGAACTGTACGCGTATCTGCTCTCGGGCGACGACGACGAGTTCGCCAAGGAGGTATACGACGAGTGCGTCGGCGGCGAACGCCTCTGTGGCGGCTGCAAAGAACAGGCCGCCGAGCTGATGGAGCAGTTCCTCGAAGAGCATCAGGAGAAACGCGCTGAGTGGGAAGACAGGCTCGAGGAACTCGACATCGACCTCGACTCCGACCGCGCGCCGACGAGCGCGGACTGAGTACTGGGCCGCCACCACTCGTTTCGTGTCGAGACGATCACACGCATAACGTTTATATCCGCCAGTCACAACCGCTCAGACATGGTATCCGAATCCCACTGCGCCGGCGTCGCTTGCCAGCTGTCCGCTCGTTCGGGGTTCGGCTTCTTTTTTGCTGCCTGACCGCGTGTGGACTCTGACGGCGTCGAGAGGCGTGGTCGGACGAAACCGCGAGCAGGAAGTGAGAACCGTTAACTGAGCGACCCGCGGTTATCCCCACAAGACCGAGACACCCGTATGAAACGACCACAGGCACAGGTGGCCGTCCTGCAGGCCGCCGACGCACAGGAAGACAGGCGTATCGACGACGTGGCTGCGGAGGCTGACCTCAAGCCGGAAGCGGCCACCAGAGCGGCGTTCGAACTCGAAGCCGACGGACTGCTTGCCGTCTCCGAGGAGACGCTGGAACACTACGAACTCACCGAGGAAGGCGACCAGTACGTCCGCGAGAGTCTGCCCGAACAGGACCTTTACGAGGCAGCTATCGACGCCGGCGCAGCTGATGGTCCGGTCCAGATGGGACAGGTCATCGGCGCGTCTGGCCTCGAAGGCGGCGCGGTCGACATCGCGCTCTCGAACTACGCCCGCAAGGCTTACGGTGAGATCGACAGCGGCGAAATCACGGCCAACCAAGACGCCGACCCCGGGTCCGACCCCGAGATGCTTGCACTGGAGGCGGTCGCCGACGGGCGCGTCGAAGACGCCGACGCGGACGCGCTCGACCAGCTGGAACGGCGCGGCCTCCTTGAGGTGCGTGAGGAGACCGTTCGGTCGGTCCGGCTCACCGACGACGGTGTCACCGCGCTGATGGAGGGCGTCGAAGCCGCCGAGACCGTCGACCAGCTCACCCCGGAACTGCTCACCAGCGGCGAGTGGGAAGACGTGGCGTTCACCGAGTACAACGTCGAGGCCGACGCCGAGGACGTGAGCCACGGCAAGGAGCACATCCTCCGCCAGACGGCCAACCGCGTGAAGGACACCCTCGTCGGCATGGGCTTCTCCGAGATGGAGGGCCCCCACGCCGACGCCCAGTTCTGGATCAACGACTGCCTGTTCATGCCACAGGACCACCCGGCGCGGACCCACTGGGACCAGTTCGCCCTGGAGGAGCCAGAGGAGATCGGTCACCTCCCACCGGACCTCGTCGAACGGGTCCGCTCGGCCCACAAGGAGGGTGTCGGCCCCGACGGCGAGGGGTACCACTCGCCGTGGACCGAGGACATCGCCCGCGGGATGGACCTACGGGGCCACACCACCTCGCTGTCGATGCGCTACCTCTCGGGCCATCAGGTCGGCGAACTTGACCCGCCCGAACGCTACTTCAGCGTCGAGAAGGTGTACCGCAACGACACGCTCGACCCGACCCACCTGCTCGAGTTCTTCCAGATCGAGGGCTGGGTGATGGCCGAGGACCTCTCCGTGCGGGACCTGATGGGGACGTTCACGGAGTTCTACGAGCAGTTCGGCATCACCGACCTGGAGTTCAAGCCCCACTACAACCCCTACACGGAGCCGAGCTTCGAACTGTTCGGCACCCACCCCGAGACCGGCGAGGTCGTCGAGGTCGGCAACTCCGGTATCTTCCGCAACGAGGTGCTCACGCCGCTCGGCGTCGACTGCGACGTGATGGCGTGGGGCCTCTCGCTCGAACGACTACTCATGCTCATGTACGGCTTCGAGGACATCCGCGACGTGCACGGGACGCTGTGTGATCTTGAACTGCTGCGGGAGACGGAGGTGATTCGCTGATGCCGGTCGTCGATGTCGACCCTGATGAACTGCGGTATCTGACCGGGCACGACGAAAAAGACGACGACGAACTCAAGTCGGACCTGTTCAATCTCGGGCTGGAATTCGAGGGCTGGACCGAGGACGACGAGTTCCAGCTGGAGTTCGCGCCGGACCGACTGGACCGCCTCTCCGTCGAGGGGGTCGCCCGGTCGCTGCGGTATCACTACGGCGACGACCGCGGGGTGGAGATTCCCAACACGAACAGCGCTGACTGGACAATTGAGGTCGAGGACCAGCCCGACGAGCGCCCGTATGTCACCGGTGCTATCGTCCGCGGTCTGGATATGGACGAGGCCGCGCTGGAGTCACTTATCCAGCTGCAGGAGAAGCTCCACGCGACGATGGGGCGCAAGCGGGCGAAAGGCGCGATCGGGGTCCACGACCTCACCATGCTGAAAGGCGACTCGGTCACGGACGAGACGGGGAAGTCTATCACCTACACCAGCGCCGACCCGGACGAGGCGACATTCGTTCCGCTGGACGCCGACGCAGAGATGACCCCCAGCGAGGTCATGGTGTCTCACGAAACCGGCCAGACCTACGGTGACCTCGTGGCCGACTTCGACCGCGTACCGGCCATCTACGACGCCATCGGTCTGTTCTCGTTCCCGCCGGTCATCAACGGCCGCCGGACCGAGGTCAGCGTCGACTCCCGGGACCTGTTCATCGAGATGACCGGGACCGACCAGTGGACCATCGACCACATGTGTAATATCGTCTGCTACGCGCTCGCCGCCCGCGGCGGCCAGGTCGAGAAGGTCGACGTGTCCTACGCTGAGGACGCGCCCGGGGAGTACGCCGGCAAGACGCTGGAACGACCGGACTTCTCGGTCCGGACGAAGACGGTCACGCACGACCGAATTGAGTCCATCCTCGGCGTCTCACTGGACAGCCGCGAGGTCATCGACTACGCCGAGCGCGCCGGCCTCGATGCGACCGAAACCGAAGCCGACGACGGTGTGGCATACGACGTTGAGGTCCCACCGTACCGCGTCGATGTCATCCACCCGCTGGACATCATCGACGACATCGGCCGGGCGCTCGGATTCAACAGCCTCGAACCGACTTACCCCGACGTGTCGACGGTCGGCGGTCGGCATGAACGGTCTCGGCTTGAGGACGCCGCCCGCGACGCGCTCGTCGGCTTGGGCTTCGAGGACCTGCTGAACTTCCACATGACAAACGAGGTCGAGAACTTCGAGCGGATGAACCTCTCAACGCCGGAGGCCGAAGACGGAAACGACGCAGACACTGTCGGTCTGGCTGACCCGGTCACCATTCAGGAGCCATACAGCGAGGACTACACCATCCTTCGGACGTGGGCGCTTCCCTCTATCATGATGGTGTTGGAGAACAACACCCACCGGAGCTACCCGCAGGACCTCGCCGAAATCGGGCTGGCCGCCGGTCTCGACGACTCGGAGAACACCGGCGTCGCCGAACACCGCACCGTTGCCGCCGCGCTCGCCCGCACGGACGCCTCATACGAGGACGCGAAGGCCCGCCTGCAGGCGCTCGCCGACGCCTTCGACAAGGACCTCGAAACGCCACCAACCACGCATCCGTCGTTCATCGGCGGCCGCGCCGCCGAGGTCGTCCTCGACGGGGAGTCGGTCGGTGTCATCGGCGAGATTCATCCGAAAGTGCTTGTCGAACACGATCTGGAGCTGCCGGTCGCAGCATTCGAGTTCCGGCTGGACGCGCTGGCGTAAGTCCGGCCGAGCCGGCGCAGCGCTCCCTCGGCTCTACCTGTCGCTCGGATACACGTACTCTACGTCGTTCGGCTTCTCGGCTTCCTCTTCGTCGGTTTCGATGACGATGGTCGATGAGAGCTTGTTGAACAGCCGCAGCCCCTCCTTCTCGTAGGCCAGCCAGCCGACGAGGATATCGAGGGGCAGCAGGAACGCCTTGCCGAAGCTCTCGATGGCCGCTGTCACGTAGTCGATGGCCTCGCCGCGTTCGTCCGTGACGGCGATACTCCTCACTATTTTGCCGACCGACTGCCCTTGCCGGCCTTCTAAGACCGTCCAGTACACGAAAAGGCCGAGCCCGTTCAGGCCGGTGAACGGAGTGGTACCCGAGAGGCCGCCGGCCAGGAGAGAGAACACGCCAGCGGCCTCGCCAAGTGCGGAGAGGACGGCACCGACGAGCAGGATGTCGAGGAGCCACGCGAGAAAGCGGTCGTCCCAGGACGCGATGTGCAGCGTACGGCGGGTGTCAGCCATGTCGGCGGTTCGCTGCAACTGTACTTCAAGACTCGCCAGCTACAGGTCTACACCGACGGCGTCCTCGACCGAGTCGAAGCCGTCTTCGGCGAGCAAGTCACGCAGTCCCGAATTGATTTCGCGGGCGATTGACGGACCGCGATAGACCAAGCCGGTGTACAACTGGACGAGTGAGGCCCCGGCGCGGATCTTCCGGTATGCGCCCTCCGCTGTCGAGACGCCACCGACGCCGACGACGGGCACGTCGACACGCTCGGCGACGAACCGTACCATCTCAGTCGCCTGATTTTCGATTGGCTTCCCCGAGAGGCCGCCCGTCTCGACCGCGTTCGGCGAGCGCAGACTGGCGGGCCGTTCCGTCGTCGTGTTGGTCGCGACGACGCCGTCTAGGTCGAGTTCAGTCACCAGATCAAGTGCATCCTCAACTGCCGGCTCGGGGAGGTCCGGCGAGAGCTTCACGAGCAGCGGGGCCGCGCCAGCGTCCTGTAGCTCACTGAGGATCGCTTCCATCGCGTCGCGGTTCTGCAACTCCTCGAACCCTTCGGAGTTGGGACAGGAGACGTTGACGACAAAGAAGTCCCCGCCTTCGGCGACGTGTTCGTACGTGGTCCGGTAGTCGTCTGGGGCCTCATCCGTTCCGACGTGTTCCGTCTTGGCGATGTTGACGCCGACCGGGAACGGGGCGTCGACGTTTTTCAACCGCTCGCCGATGACGATGGCCCCGTCGTTGTTCAGTCCCATCCGGTTGATGATGGCCTCGTCTGCTTTGAGCCGGAACATCCGCGGGCGGGCGTTCCCCGCCTGTGGCTCGGCCGTGACACCGCCGACCTCGGCGAAGCCGAAGCCGAGCGATGCCAGGGTTTCGGGGATTGTCGCGTTCTTGTCGAATCCAGCGGCGACGCCGACTGGATTGTCGAAAGTGTGGCCAAACGCCTCCACGGCGAGTCGCTCGTCAGCGACGGTGTAGCGGTCGGCCATCACGTCGGCGACACGTGTGCCGTCGACTGTCTCTAGCAGTCGGTGGACACTCTTATTGGCGGTTTCTGCTGGCAGCGAAAACAGGAATGGTTTCGCGATATCGTAGGGTCTCATTGTGTGGGTGGTCCGGTTGGTTCAAAGAACGGTGGTGACCGACCGAGATCGAGTGTCGGCCCAAACAGCCCCGCCCAGTGGCACTGTGTCACCGTCGATGGTGCCTCAAAAGTCGTGTTCGACCTCTTCCGGGTCTGCTTTCTGGATAATAATCTTGTTGTCACGGACGCGAACGAACACCTCATCGCCGATCTCCATCCCAGCGACGGCTAGCTCGTCTTCATGAATGTTGATATGTACGTTGTGGTACTCGCCGTCCTCATCTTTGGCGCCACTCGGGCTAAGCTTCTTCTTTCGCACCATCGCGCTATCCTACTCCGCACTTCACCGCAGGATACACTTAAGTCTACCGTGCCGCCGGTCGCTGGCTGGCGGTTTTGTGGACGCGCGTGACGATTTTAGTCCCGAATATCTGGCCTGAACTGGCCGGTCTGGGGGGTCGCAACAGCGCGTGATGGCCTCAGTATATAAAAGGACCCCCTGACGGAGGGCGGATTGGGGGGTATATTTATGTTCTGCCATGTGCTGAATTGGCATGGAGCGGTGAAATCCATGGCACCCGACAGTGACAAGCGCAACTTCGCACTGCGCGAAGACGGTGACGAATCGAGCGTCTTCTCGGGCGGAACACCTCGACAGGCTGCACTGAAGGCAGCACGTCGACTTGAGCCGGCCGACGGTGAAGAGCAGGCTGACCCTGAGGAGATACGACTACGGGAGAAGGGGACTCACAAGGTCCACATCTACGAGGCGTGGGCATGGGTCGAGGAGGCACCTGACGACAAACCCGACTGGATGCCCGGCGATATCACGAAAGGGAACGTCTCGAAGCAGGGCGTCGAACACCTAGACGAGATCTAGGTCGCATTCCCGACATTTTCGGTGGCCGTCTGTGTCGTCAACTAACTGCGCGCTCACGTGCGCGCGAGCGAGAACCGTCTATCATAGTCACTGCTGTTCCGTGACCCGTACTCTCCGTCTGTACACGTGTGGGATACTCACACCCGTGTAATCACGTCTCGCAGGCGACCTCCTTCGACGGCGTTAAGTGTGGCTCACCCATCAGAATGAAATGCGAACGCGGTCAGGGGCGATGCCCCCAAACGAACGCACTCGTTCCGACGCCCTTAAGTGTAACAGGGCGTTCAGAATGAACGCAAAGGTCGCTCGCGTCGTGTGGTTCGACGCAATACCAATCCGACGCCCTTAAGTGTAACAGGGTGCTCGGAATGAACGCGAACGACGTTCGGTCGGGGACATCGAACCCCTGCCGACACGGACCAGGCGGGACCGACTCGCCAACGAAACTCGAAGCCTTTATGGTGGCTTCGAGACAACAATCAGGTCCGAAGAAATGAGGATTCCACCCCTGCGGTCCGCCGTCAAGATGGGATCTGATGTTAGCCCTGATAGTTCGGTGACACTCGGTCGACGGGTGTCCTCGAACACCCTTCGATAGCGACCACACCCATTATATGGGTGTGATCCCGCCTAACCCCCCGGCATTGTGCCGGGATACATTCCGGTTGATCCTGCCGGAGGCCATTGCTATCGGAGTCCGATTTAGCCATGCTAGTCGCACGGGCTTAGACCCGTGGCATATAGCTCAGTAACACGTGGCCAAACTACCCTACAGACCGCGATAACCTCGGGAAACTGAGGCCAATAGCGGATATAACTCTCATGCTGGAGTGCAGAGAGTTAGAAATGTTCCGGCGCTGTAGGATGCGGCTGCGGCCGATTAGGTAGATGGTGGGGTAACGGCCCACCATGCCGATAATCGGTACGGGTTGTGAGAGCAAGAACCCGGAGACGGTATCTGAGACAAGATACCGGGCCCTACGGGGCGCAGCAGGCGCGAAACCTTTACACTGCACGACAGTGCGATAGGGGGACTCCGAGTGCGAGGGCATATAGCCCTCGCTTTTCTGTACCGTAAGGTGGTACAGGAACAAGGACTGGGCAAGACCGGTGCCAGCCGCCGCGGTAATACCGGCAGTCCGAGTGATGGCCGATATTATTGGGCCTAAAGCGTCCGTAGCCGGCCGGACAAGTCCGTTGGGAAATCGACGCGCTCAACGCGTCGGCGTCCAGCGGAAACTGTCAGGCTTGGGGCCGGAAGACCTGAGGGGTACGTCCGGGGTAGGAGTGAAATCCTGTAATCCTGGACGGACCACCAATGGGGAAACCACCTCAGGAAGACGGACCCGACGGTGAGGGACGAAAGCTAGGGTCTCGAACCGGATTAGATACCCGGGTAGTCCTAGCTGTAAACGATGCTCGCTAGGTGTGCCGTAGGCTACGAGCCTGCGCTGCGCCCTAGGGAAGCCGAGAAGCGAGCCGCCTGGGAAGTACGTCTGCAAGGATGAAACTTAAAGGAATTGGCGGGGGAGCACCACAACCGGAGGAGCCTGCGGTTTAATTGGACTCAACGCCGGACATCTCACCGGTCCCGACAGTAGTAATGACAGTCAGGTTGACGACTTTACTCGACGCTACTGAGAGGAGGTGCATGGCCGCCGTCAGCTCGTACCGTGAGGCGTCCTGTTAAGTCAGGCAACGAGCGAGACCCGCACTTCTAGTTGCCAGCAATACCCTTGAGGTAGTTGGGTACACTAGGAGGACTGCCGCTGCTAAAGCGGAGGAAGGAACGGGCAACGGTAGGTCAGTATGCCCCGAATGGACCGGGCAACACGCGGGCTACAATGGCTATGACAGTGGGATGCAACGCCGAGAGGCGAAGCTAATCTCCAAACGTAGTCGTAGTTCGGATTGCGGGCTGAAACCCGCCCGCATGAAGCTGGATTCGGTAGTAATCGCGTGTCAGAAGCGCGCGGTGAATACGTCCCTGCTCCTTGCACACACCGCCCGTCAAAGCACCCGAGTGGGGTCCGGATGAGGCCGTCATGCGACGGTCGAATCTGGGCTCCGCAAGGGGGCTTAAGTCGTAACAAGGTAGCCGTAGAGGAATCTGTGGCTGGATCACCTCCTACTGACCGGGATTGGGGCTCTGCCCCAACCCACCTTTCGGTGTTCGAGAACTCCGCCGACCGGGCACCTATGAACTATCAGGGCTGACAACCGTGCGGATCTGCCGGGCCCATAGCTCAGCGGGAGAGCGCCGCCTTTGCAAGGCGGAGGCCCTGGGTTCAAATCCCAGTGGGTCCATACGACGTGCCTGCCCCGAACCGTGCCCCTTAAGTGTGGGACGGCGATGGAATATGGTACGACGACAGATGCACCAGGCCGGGTAAAACCGAGCCTGGGAAGGGTCGATTCGCCCACCATCTCCACCTTGGGGGCGAGTATGAAACCGTGTGTACGTGCGATCCAGGCGTCCACTGGACTCGTTCAGTTGAACGAGTCACAACGACGTTGGCTACTATGCCAGCTGGTGGATTGCTCGGCTCAGGCGCTGATGAAGGACGTGCCAAGCTGCGATAAGCCATGGGGAGCCGCACGGAGGCGAAGAACCATGGATTTCCGAATGAGAATCTCTCTAACAATTGCTTCGCGCAATGAGGAACCCCGAGAACTGAAACATCTCAGTATCGGGAGGAACAGAAAACGCAATGTGATGTCGTCAGTAACCGCGAGTGAACGCGATACAGCCCAAACCGAAGCCCTCACGGGCAATGTGGTGTCAGGGCTACCTCTCATCGTCCGACCATCTCGACGAAGTCTCTTGGAACAGAGCGTGATACAGGGTGACAACCCCGTACTCGAGACCAGTACGACGTGCGGTAGTGCCAGAGTAGCGGGGGTTGGATATCCCTCGCGAATAACGCAGGCATCGACTGCGAAGGCTAAACACAACCTGAGACCGATAGTGAACAAGTAGTGTGAACGAACGCTGCAAAGTACCCTCAGAAGGGAGGCGAAATAGAGCATGAAATCAGTTGGCGATCGAGCGACAGGGCATACAAGGTCCCATGACGAATGACCAAGACGCGAGTCTCCAGTAAGACTCACGGGAAGCCGATGTTCTGTCGTACGTTTTGAAAAACGAGCCAGGGAGTGTGTCTGTATGGCAAGTCTAACCCGAGTATCGGGGGAGGCACAGGGAAACCGACATGGCCGCAGGGCTTTGCCCGAGGGCCGCCGTCTTCAAGGGCGGGGAGCCATATGGACACGACCCGAATCCGGACGATCTACGCATGGACAAGATGAAGCGTGCCGAAAGGCACGTGGAAGTCTGTTAGAGTTGGTGTCCTACAATACCCTCTCGTGATCTATGTGTAGGGGTGAAAGGCCCATCGAGTCCGGCAACAGCTGGTTCCAATCGAAACATGTCGAAGCATGACCTCCGCCGAGGTAGTCTGTGGGGTAGAGCGACCGATTGGTGTGTCCGCCTCCGAGAGGAGTCGGCACACCTGTCAAACTCCAAACCTACAGACGCTGTTTGACGCGGGGATTCCGGTGCGCGGGGTAAGCCTGTGTACCAGGAGGGGAACAACCCAGAGATAGGTTAAGGTCCCCAAGTGTGGATTAAGTGTAATCCTCTGAAGGTGGTCTCGAGCCCTAGACAGCCGGGAGGTGAGCTTAGAAGCAGCTACCCTCTAAGAAAAGCGTAACAGCTTACCGGCCGAGGTTTGAGGCGCCCAAAATGATCGGGACTCAAATCCACCACCGAGACCTGTCCGTACCACTCATACTGGTAATCGAGTAGATTGGCGCTCTAATTGGGTGGAAGCGGGGGCGAGAGCTCCTGTGGACCGATTAGTGACGAAAATCCTGGCCATAGTAGCAGCGATAGTCGGGTGAGAACCCCGACGGCCTAATGGATAAGGGTTCCTCAGCACTGCTGATCAGCTGAGGGTTAGCCGGTCCTAAGTCATACCGCAACTCGACTATGACGAAATGGGAAACGGGTTAATATTCCCGTGCCACTATGCAGTGAAAGTTGACGCCCTGGGGTCGATCACGCCGGGCATTCGCCCGGTCGAACCGTCCAACTCCGTGGAAGCCGTAATGGCAGGAAGCGGACGAACGGCGGTATAGGGAAACGTGATTCAACCTGGGGCCCATGAAAAGACGAGCATAGTGTCCGTACCGAGAACCGACACAGGTGTCCATGGCGGCGAAAGCCAAGGCCTGTCGGGAGCAACCAACGTTAGGGAATTCGGCAAGTTAGTCCCGTACCTTCGGAAGAAGGGATGCCTGCTCCGGAACGGAGCAGGTCGCAGTGACTCGGAAGCTCGGACTGTCTAGTAACAACATAGGTGACCGCAAATCCGCAAGGACTCGTACGGTCACTGAATCCTGCCCAGTGCAGGTATCTGAACACCTCGTACAAGAGGACGAAGGACCTGTCAACGGCGGGGGTAACTATGACCCTCTTAAGGTAGCGTAGTACCTTGCCGCATCAGTAGCGGCTTGCATGAATGGATTAACCAGAGCTTCACTGTCCCAACGTTGGGCCCGGTGAACTGTACATTCCAGTGCGGAGTCTGGAGACACCCAGGGGGAAGCGAAGACCCTATGGAGCTTTACTGCAGGCTGTCGCTGAGACGTGGTCGCCGATGTGCAGCATAGGTAGGAGACATTACACAGGTACCTGCGCTAGCAGGCCACCGAGTCAACAGTGAAATACTACCCGTCGGTGACTGCGACTCTCACTCCGGGAGGAGGACACCGATAGCCGGGCAGTTTGACTGGGGCGGTACGCGCTCGAAAAGATATCGAGCGCGCCCTATGGTCATCTCAGCCGGGACAGAGACCCGGCGAAGAGTGCAAGAGCAAAAGATGACTTGACAGTGTTCTTCCCAACGAGGAACGCTGACGCGAAAGCGTGGTCTAGCGAACCAATTAGCCTGCTTGATGCGGGCAATTGATGACAGAAAAGCTACCCTAGGGATAACAGAGTCGTCACTCGCAAGAGCACATATCGACCGAGTGGCTTGCTACCTCGATGTCGGTTCCCTCCATCCTGCCCGTGCAGAAGCGGGCAAGGGTGAGGTTGTTCGCCTATTAAAGGAGGTCGTGAGCTGGGTTTAGACCGTCGTGAGACAGGTCGGCTGCTATCTACTGGGTGTGTTATGGTGTCTGACAAGAACGACCGTATAGTACGAGAGGAACTACGGTTGGTGGCCACTGGTGTACCGGTTGTTCGAGAGAGCACGTGCCGGGTAGCCACGCCACACGGGGTAAGAGCTGAACGCATCTAAGCTCGAAACCCACTTGGAAAAGAGACACCGCTGAGGTCCCGCGTATAAGACGCGGTCGATAGACTTGGGGTGTGCGCGTCGAGGTAACGAGACGTTAAGCCCACGAGCACTAACAGACCAAAGCCATCATTCATACGCACTGTGACTCATTCACCGACGATTTAACTCGTCGCTGAACGAGTCCAGGCGCAAACTGGATCGCACGTAATCACACGGTGGAAGAGTTAATCGAGACTGGTACTATCGCGGTTCGATTCCGTGACTCGACGTTAGGCGGCCACAGCGGTGGGGTTGCCTCCCGTACCCATCCCGAACACGGAAGATAAGCCCACCAGCGTTCCGGGGAGTACTGGAGTGCGCGAGCCTCTGGGAAACGCGGTTCGCCGCCACCACTCATACCTTTCATAGCCCACTCAGGAGAGGCATCTCTCCCGAGTGGGCTTTCTGTATTTATAAGCAGTGCGTAACTACGTAACTGAGTCGAGAAACAATGGCATGACTCGCGAAGTCAAACTGAACGAACTCACGGCGCTTCTTGAAACGGCAACGTACCCGCTGTCGGTCGCGACTGCTCGGGAGGAGTTCGACGATGTACGGCTCGTGTACGCAGACGGTACTGAACCGTTAGCTGCGGTGCTGGATCGGATCGATGACGAGCAGTTCGAGTCTCCCGACGAGGCGCAATCGTCAATCTACAATACTATCCCGGTCGAAGGGGTTGGCGAGCCGGGCCAGTCAGAGGGCGAGGGCTGATCGAATTCGCTACGCTTAAACGACCGAGTTGACTACCACTATCTGCGCCAAGGTGGCAGAGTCTGGCCTAACGCAGCGGCCTGCAGAGCCGCCCATCGCCGGTTCAAATCCGGCCCTTGGCTCTAGCACGTTACCCTAAAGCCTAAGACGACTATGTCTTGGTGCATATCCGCTCTAATTTCAATATCTCAGAAAACGGATAGTGAAATCGCACCGTAGACTGATCAGTTTTGAATCGGAATAACGGAATCGACCACAATACCCGTGACCACGTTCACCCGGGTCCGGATGCGCCAACACTCGGCGACGATACATCACATCCGGTGGAATGGCGTGACGTGCTGTCGATGGTTCTCGGCGAGATCGACAACGGGCTTTCTGGACCGAGTGAATATCGCGTCAGATTCACTCTCGTCGCCGTATGAGACTGTGGTGGACAAGAAGGAGAAACGCACATCGTTCGGCTTGCTGTCGGGACTCGATAAAACGGAACGCCACGTTGTAGTAGCGGGTCCACGCCGAGAGAGTGCCTACGATCTGGTTCGGATGGATATCCCGCCACGCCATGCAGCCGCGATTGCGAAGGAGGGTTTGCCAAGTGGTCTCTACGACGACCGCAATGGGCCGTGGCTACTCGGCGGCCCGCCGCAGTTCGGACGTAAATCGATCGCGTTCCCAAGTGAGCGAAGTGAGGAAATCGTGGCCGGACTTGCGTTCGACTGCAAACCGTGGGTGGTAGGTATCCGATTCCGGGTCGTGAGTACAGTCAGCCGGGATGGCGTAGTCCCCGGTCGAGAGCGTCACGTCGCGCGTCTCGACCGCACACCCGTCGAACGTCCACGGGTGCTGTTCGCGCGTGTCTCGCAGTACTACGCTGGGAATTGAACTCTCGTGATGCGTCTCATCCATCTCTCGCGCATCTGGTTCCGGTATCGGAAATAAACCCTCGTAGCGCGGCGATCAGATGCAAGAGGCAGATCAAAACCCAGCTTTCTCCAGCTCGTCCAAGAACGCCGGGCGGTTCGAGTGCTTGTCTTTCAGGAAATCGACGAACTCCTCGAATCGCGCTTCAGGGACCAATCCTTGCATCTCTTCTAGGTGGTCGGCGATGTCTCGATAGTGGCGTCGCCCCGTGTCGTTGGCGGCAAACGGGACGAGCAGTTCGCGGTAGAGCTCGAAGTATTCGACCGGATCAACGGTTGCGACCGAGTCCCGGTACTTACGAACCAATGAGAGGTCTTCGCTGTCTTTCAGTTCGTCAAACACCTTTTCCAAGTCGTCGTCGTGGACGTACAGCGTGACGAGGCTCTTCCGGTCGTCTCGTTCGAAGTGCCGTTCAAACTCCTTGTATATCGACTGCCACTCTTGATCGTTACAGGCCGTTTTCAAATTGTCGTACGCTCCCCACTCCGTGTGGTCGAGAAACAGGCGTTTCAGTGTCTTCCGGTACGCCTCTGGGTCACGTTCTTTGTAGAGGTCAGCCACGAGCCAGCGAAGGTCACGGGGCGACCGAAAGGTGTGGATGCCGTCTTCGAGCACCTCGATTGCGCGGGCTTGCTCACCATCTTCGATTAACCGCTGGGCGTGTTGTTTGCAGAAGCGGGTGTGTTCGAGGTATATATCATCATAGAGGTTCGTCAGTGCGTCTTCTCTGTCGAGTTGCTCAAGCAGGTAGATGTATGCCGAGAGGACACGCCGTGTGTGAAGTGATGCGGATATCCCCGTTTCGGCGGCACCCGAGTCAGCCGGTTCGACATCGACAGTGTGTTGTTCGACGGTTGTCGGTTCGTCAATACGCAGTTCCTCGAAGGCATCACCGACGAAGTAGTCGAACTCGAGTGTGCCAACTTCCAAGTGTTCGATATCGAGTGCGCCACCGGTGAAATCGTCCGTGGTGAGCGGCCCATCGGTGAAATCAGAGGCACAGAGTACATTGTCCGTTCGCTCAGAGTGATTCGTTGGGTCATCGCTGCTTATGTGTTCGCTCAAGTCGTTACCACTGGTCTCGGTTTCGGGCGAGTCTCCAGCGGCTACTACATCATGGCTAATACCTGAAATCCGCTCATCGAGTAATTGTAGCCAGTATTCGAGGTCCGCATCCGCTGTACAGAGTGTTCGCAGCGCGTCATCGTAGGAGTCGCTTGCAAAGCCGTGGTCTGCCCCGAGAAAGGCATCACAGAGATACTCGATATGTGGTCGCTTTCGTTCGTGGCTGAGGTCGTGTTCCGCGACTGTCTCTGCATACGACTCAATGGCACGTTCTACCTCACGGCCGTAGTACCCGGTGCTGCCGTCAATTCGGTTCATATTCTCGCGTATCGCTTCGGCAATCGCTCGATAGATGTCGGTTGCCGTATCAACATGACCGCGTTCTCGGTGTGTTTCGGCGAGATCGACGTATTGCGAGAAGTCGATATGCGTATCGTGTTCGACCATCCCTCGCTGACTGACAGCGTCATCGAACAGTTGGTTGAGCTCCTCCTTGTAGTCGTAGACGGTCTTGCCAGTGTCTTCGCCGACGAATGCGACAAAGCGGTCACGGAGCTCACGGTCGTCCGACAGGATATCAAGAAAAAATTCCCGGAGTTCGTCGGCAGTCGTCTGTTCGACCAATGATTCGATATCAACTGTCGCCGGGAGTTGCCCATCTGATTCGGGAGCAGTTTCGCTTACCGTGTCGGTATCTCGGTCATCAACCGCCAGTAGGACTGCGGCGATATGCTTGCAATCACCAGCGTAATCGTACGGGCAACTGCAGTGGGTTCTGATGGTATCGTCCACGATGTCGATGGCGACATCATAATAGTTGGAGCCACGAACGGTTGCTCGGATCTCTCCGCCGTCAATCTCTATTTCTTGGACCCTATCTTGGCGGTAGTAGTTGTGACCCCGCTCGAAGGACTGCTCGGTACAGAGCGACCGAATCGCTTCGCGGGTCGGGTACTCCATGTGTTGCATGCGACTACTGGTGTGGTGACTGAAAACGTGGCGCTGCGCTGTCGCTGATGAGCATAGGCCGTATCTCTGTTGCCCAGAGGACCCCGACAGATTGAATCGTCTGACACGCATGCATTCAGGTACCGAATGCGGCTCGAATTCGACGACGGGACGCTCCTGCTGGAGAACGCACCTGAAACAGTTCCATACGCGGAGTGGGACGATCGTGTCGATGAGTACCGAGCGCAAGCCTATCGATATCGGTCGCTCTTGGAATGGGCTGGCCAGTGGGCTGAGAGCGACGGCCAGGCCACACTCCACGACGGCTTCAGCCACGACGTTACAGACGCTGCCCGAGAGTATCCCGATCTCGCTCTGACACCCACACTCCAGATCGAACCGCGTGACTATCAGCAGGCGGCACTCGATGCGTGGCGGACCCACGACCGACAGGGCACTGTCATCCTCCCGACCGGCAGCGGGAAAACATTCCTCGGGTTGCAGGCCATCGCCGACGCCGGCGTCAGTACACTCGTCGTCACACCGACGATCGATTTGATGAACCAGTGGCACGCCACGCTGACGAATGCCTTCGGTGACCAACTGACAGAAGGAATCGGTGTCCTCGGCGGCGGGAGCCACGAGATTGCTGCCCTGACCGTGACCACCTACGACAGTGCCTACCGCTACATCGACGAATATGGCGACCGGTTTGGCCTTCTCATCACCGATGAAACCCACCATCTGGCGGCCGAAACCTACCTGCAAATCCCCGAAATGACGATTGCCCCGTACCGACTCGGACTCACTGCAACCTACGAGCGCGCTGACGGCCGTGAAGAATTGCTTGAAGACCGCATGGGGTCGGTCGTATATAAAGAAGCCGTCGACAATCTCGCCGGGGAATTCCTGAGCGAGTACGAAACCATCCAGATGTCAGTCGAACTCACCAGCGAAGAACGGGCTGAGTACGACGATGAGTACCAGCTGTACAGAGACTACGTCGACAATCATGATTTCGACCTGTGGAAAGAACAGGGCTACGCGGAGTTTCTCAAACGCACGTCCTACGACCCTCAGGGCCGCCGCGCTCTTATTGCCAAGCAACGGGCCGAACGGATCGCTCGCACGGCGAGCAAGAAACTCGACACGCTCGACAATCTCCTCAAACGGCACCACGACGACCGCATCATCGTTTTCACCGCGAACAACGACTTTGCCTACGACATCTCTCGCGAGTTCATTCTGCCGTGTATTACTCACCAGACCGATACCGATGAACGTACCGAGATACTTGACCGGTTTCGTTCCGGGGAGTACTCCATGCTCGCCACCTCTCAAGTACTCGACGAGGGCATCGATGTTCCCGCGGCCAATGTCGGGGTCATCCTCTCTGGCAGTGCTTCGAAACGACAGTATGCCCAACGACTGGGCCGAATCCTCCGACCGACCGATGACCGCCAGCCAGCCCGCCTCTACGAGATTATCACGACCGACACGATGGAGACATACGTTTCCCAGCGACGCCGCGATGGGGTGAGTAGCAGTGCTGACAGCTGACCTCGCACGTTCACGCACACGAGATGGTGAAGTTCATCCGCTGTTCATCGACATCGCCGACGAGCAGTACCGGTCGACTGCGGCTACACTCATCGAGCTGTTTGAGAGCCACCTCGGCGAGCCGAAAGGAGAGCTCGAAGACGCTATCAATCAACTGACTGTTGAAAATACCGATTATAAAATCGTCCACGGGCTGGCGAAGCTACTGAAAGACGAATGTGAGTTCGAACAACAGGCCGCAGTTGACCCTCACGAGATCCGCCAGCGACTGTTCGAGCGCGCGAACGAGTGCTATCCGATCGTTCGCCAACCCACGCTCGGGGAAGACACACAGAAACTCGAAGTGTACAGTGCCGTCGCTGACGAACTCGGTCTCTCCCTCGAAGAGTGCTATCGGGGGATGTACGCGGATTTAGACGATAACAAGCTCCTGGTTCGGTTCGGCGACCAGACTGTAGAGGACTACGGCACTGATGAGTCCACGTCAACAACGAAGCTGACGGGCAACAGCAAGCAGGCGTACGACCAGACAGCACAGACCGTCGACTGGCTACTTGCACGGTACAATTTAGCGTTGGCCCAAGCCGTTCTCTACGACGCCTCAAATATGCGGATTCGGGTCTGGGACCACTTCGGGACGGTGTTCAGCTACATGAAGCTGTTCGGGTTGATGCATCGGATCTATCCCATCGATAGAGACGGCAACCGCGTTTCGAGTACCGATCTTGCAGCGGGCTACGAGGCGGAACTCGACGGCCCGGCCTCGCTGTTTCGGAAATCGCAGAAGTACGGTATTCGGATGGCGAACTTTCTCCCCGCGTTGCCGCTGTGTGACCGCTGGGAGATGAACGCAGAGATTCTGGACGACAATATGGTCAGCGGAAGCAACCGTCTCACACTCGACTACACCGACGGCCTCGTCTCACACTACAGCGCTGGCCAGCAGTTCGATAGCGATATCGAACGCACACTCGCCCGGAAGTGGGAGCGATCGAACACTGACTGGGATCTCATTCGCGAGGACGATGTCTTCGACCTCGGCGCGGAAGTGATGATTCCGGATTTCGCTATCGAACACCCCGATGGCAGACGGGCGATCATCGAGATTGTGGGATTCTGGACCCCGGAGTACTTGCAGTCGAAACTGGCGAAGATTCGGCAGGTAGATGCCGACAATTTCGTGCTCGCGGTCTCGGAGCGACTCGACTGTGCCGACGAGGACTTCGGCAATGCGTCTGATCGCGTCCTGTGGTTCAAAAGCGGGATTCACGTTTACGACGTGGTCGAGCTAGCCGAGGCGTACGCATCCAACAGCGAGACGAAGCACGACTGACTGCATCGTCAGCCCAATCGACCACCGTCGCCGTTCCAGTAATGCCAGTCGTCAACCGCTTTCCTGGTATCGGTGTCCACGTCGAGTACTTCGAGCTGTGATAGTGGCACGCCAAATTCGCGGTCCATCCACTCGACGAGGACGAACATCTCCCGGTTGCTGACTACTTCGTCGGTCATTCCAACGACCGGGACTTCTTCGTCCTCTCGTAGTGGCGAGATTGTTCGTTCCTCGATACAGCGGGCTTGGAATGGGAAAGACAGCTCACGTTCGAGATGGTAGCACCAACTGATGGCCATCTCATCTGCGTTGTAGGCGTCGGTGAGTATCTCTCTCCGAATGCGTTTGTTCCGCTCTTCGTCTGTCTCTTTAGTCATGGTCGCTTTTCCCTGACAATCGCGGCCGTATCAGTCGACGTGATCACGTCACCGCTCTCAAGAACTTCATCAACCTCCTCACGCTCGTAGACATCCTTGACAATACAATAGTAGTGCGACGGCGTACCGAAATCATAGACCAAGCTGAGTCTGTCGCCGTCCCAGAGCCCGGCCTGTTCGGCGATGTCCGCAATCGTCATCTCACTTGCTTTGGTGTACGACCGGTCGCCTGCTTTCTCGTACTGGTGGTCGGGAAGTACGTTGAGACTAGAATCTAAGTACTCGTCTTCGGTACTTCCCAACCGACGTAATCGGTGCAATTGAATCGCCGAATTAACCACGAGAAAGTGTCTGGATCTGGATATGTTCAACCTACCCGATCCAGACGGTTATCTTTCGGCATCGGACGTCAAAGACGTAGCGGAAGAAGTCATTGCCCCTCTCCCGTTGCCGGGTGTCGAGGAGAGTCCCCTCGACCCCGGCGACATCTGGCTCGTCGTCATTTTGGCCTGCGTCAACCAGACATCGATTTGGGAAACCTGCAACGACACCAACGGAACGCCGTGTGACGACACCGTCTTCACGTGGCTCCATACACTTGATCGACACTGGCTTGAGGTTGTCGCCAACCTTCTGCTCGGACGCCTCGCTATGACGATTCTCGACCCTGACCGGTCGAGAATCGTCTCCATCGACTTCATCGACAACCCCTATCACGGCGAGCACTACGCTGACGAAGGCGAACTCTGTTCGATGGCTCCCAAGGACGGGACGACTACCTGCCACCGCTATTGCACGGCGTACGTCGTCTCCAACGAGAAGCCGGTGACGCTGGCGATGACCTATGTCCGCAACGACGAAGACGAGGCCGACGCGGTCGAGCGCGTGCTCGCCCGCGTCGAGAATTACCCCTTCGAAATCGACCTGCTACTTGCCGATAGCGGCTTCTACAATGAGCGCGTCATCCGCCGTGCTCGTGATATCGGCGCAACGGTCGTCCATGTGCCCAAGAAAGGGGAACGCATGAAGGACAAACTCGATGTCCACAAGTCGTACATGACGACCTATCGTATGTACAAGGACAGCGAGCGGGAACTGCGCTTCCCGCTCGCGGTCGCTGTCTCCTACCAGAACGGTGATCGGGGCAAACACGGTGAGGTTGTCCGTGGCTACGTGGCGTGTGGTCTTGCTGATCGCTCGGCCAAGCAAGTCGAACGGCTCTACAGGAAACGCTCAGGCATCGAAACGACCTATCGCTTGCTCCGGCAAGCACGCGGGATCACGACGACACGTGATCCCGTCGTGCGGTTTGCGATCATGCTCGTTGCAGCATTGCTGGAGAACCTATGGCTCGTTCTCAGGTGGGCGGTCGTCGCCCGCCCGCGACGGGGCGGGCGCGACCTGCCCGATGAGTTCACGTTCAAGATGTTCCGTGACTGGATTCGACACGAACTGGAAGAGCAATTACGCCGCCAGTGGAAGATCAAAGCAAACGGGGTCGGTGTGCCAACGTCACAGGCAACGGCCGCGGGCTGACCGGGGTCAGCCCACGGCCTGTCTGGTCGGCGGTAAGCGACAGCTGTCGGCAGATAGTCTCGTGGTTCGGTAGATCTCGCCTGTTCAGAGCGGTGAATTGGAGCTATTTCAGTCTGGGTCGCAGTAGCAGCAGAGACTGACCGTCAAATCATACAGAAAGTGACTGTTTCGTGGCGTTCAGACAGCGCTCTCTCGGCTCGTTCAGGAAGTAACGGTCTTCGAGCCCGTACATCCGGAGATGGAAGTCATCGAGCGTCGTGAACCGACAGACGAGTCTGTCCAGTTCTGCAATGGTCGTCTCCGGCTTGACGACGATATCGTACCACTCGTCTCGCGCGCGGCCTTTCTGCTTCCATCGGAGCCGATACCCAACGGTCCCGATCTGCTCAGATACGTCGTCGCCAGCTTGGTCCTGTTCGGTCCCGACTGCCTCCCGCGTGTTCGACCAACAATACGAGCAAACCTCCTCCGGCGCATCCCCCTCAAAGCCATCTTTATCGATATCGTTGTGGGAGAGAAACTCCGATATTGGGACGTGTTGCGGGCGCGGATGCCGGTTACCGTGACTACACATCATCTCCCCGGGACCACCGATACCGAACGAGAAGCGAGCGTTTCTCCCGTCTTGATCGGCATCCAGATCGATGATATGGACCACTGTTCCACTCCCAATCTCTATGACGAATCGCTCATCAACCTCACTCATCGTAGCGCTCCTCAAGATTATCGAGTTCGCGCCAGAACTGCTCGTTGTTAATCGGCGGTTCTGTCGACGCTCGTGCTTCCAAGACGCCCGCGTATGTGTCGAACTCCTCGGGGCTTGGGTCGGTCGCCAAGACACAGTCGGCGTAGCCGTCGATGGCTCTCTGGATGGTTTTCGCGTAGTGGTCGTAGGCCCCGTCGATCCAGTTGTACTTCTCGTCGACTTCCTCGAATATGGCCCGATAGACTGTTGCCGCGGCCAGATATCGGTCCCGATCACGGTACTGCTCGGCAATCTCGAAAAACCGCGAGAAATCAATTGCCTCGAAGACGACCGGATCCGCGTGTTGCTCGAACAGTTGGCCGATCTCCTCACGATACTCCTCCACTGACTTGTGGTCGTCGCCGAACTGTGCGAGAAACTGCTCGCGCAACTCTGCGTCTTCGGCGAGTGCATCCCGGACAAAGCCACGCAAGTCGTCGGCCGACACGTCGTCGAGAACTGCTTCGACCCCCTCGCTCTCGTCTGCTGGGGGACCTGCGGCGATATCCAGCAACACGGCGACGACGTGTTTGCAGTCACCGCTCCCGTCGTATGGACAGGTGCAGTTCGTATCGAGACTGCGCCCACCGAACGTGATCGTCACGTCGTACAGTTTCGACCCGCTGACGGCCGCGGTCACGAGGTCGTCGAACCGGTCAAGCTGTTGAATACGTCCCTCTTTGCGGTACGTTTCGCCCCGCTCGAACACGGCGTCCGTGCTCCGATTCCGGATGGTTTCCTCGTCGACGTTCATGTCCCATCGTTCACAGTCGGGTCTAATTTGTGTTCGGTTCGACAGTATCGTCCTGCCGGTTCGGGTCGGCAAGCGCCATCGTGAGTGTCACCGCGAGGCGTTTATCGAGTGGTTCGTTCGCCCGGCCGCAGTGGGGGGACTGGATACAGGCTGGACAGCCGTCCGCACAGCCACAGTCGGCGAGCAATCCCCACGTGTGCTGGAGGAGGTCTTCGATCTGGTCGTATCCGTTCCGTGCCAGTCCAACACCACCGTGGTAGCCGTCGTAGATGAACAGGGCACTCGTCTCGGTCTGTGGATGGTCAGTCGTCGAGACACTCCCGACGTCACGCCGGTCACACAGGATAACGAGGGGGAATGTCGCAACGAGCGCATGCTGGACGGCGTGGAGTCCACCGTCAAACGACCCGGACATCGTCTGCATGAGTCCTTCGAGGCCCGGCGGGAGTGTTAGGTACAGCGCACGGGTCGACAGGGTCGTCTCGGGCAGATCGAGTGATTCGTTGCTGATAATCTCGCCTGTTCGGTGGTCGCGTCGCTGGAAGCCCGTGACTTGTTTTCGGCGAGTTACGTCAGCGAAGTGGACGGTGACATCTTCGCGTGTCGCCAGTGGTTTGGTAGTGATGTCTTCCTCGATTGTCATCGACTCCTCGAATTGAACGCGGGTTTGATGATCGCCCTCTGTCGGGGTAAGCCACGCCACGTCGCGGTCGAGGTCAAGGGACTGCACCTCGTAGCTCTGGCCTTGGTGATGGTAGATTGCGCCCGGATGGACATCCCGAAGCGCGGCGTCAAGTGGTAATTCGCCTAGTTCGTCTGACTGGCCGCCCCGTACCCTGAGGACGACACTGCGGTCGGTGATGGTGCGGAGTCCTCGTTCGTAGGGATTGACCGTCCGGCCGCTGGCCGTGCGTCGCCATTCGAGTCCATCGGCTGTCTGTCGACGGGTCAGTTCGCCGTCGTCGGTGAGCGCACTGACAATGTCGGGAAACGCCGGGCCGAAATACCGCTCGTCAGTGGTTCGAAGCGGTCGTTCGATGGCTGTCGCGTGGGCGTGTAGTCGAAGAAGGTGTGGGTTCGACGGGTTAGCGACGGCGCGTTCCGGGGTTCCTTCGAACAGTTCGTCGGGGTGGTTGATGACGTACTGGTCGAGCTGGTCTTCGCTGGCGACAAGGGCGACGAGACTCGGGTCGGTTCCACGCCCGGCGCGGCCGGCCCGCTGGAACGTCGCCATTTGCGTGCCCGGGTAGCCGTCCAACAGCACAGCGTCGAGACTCCCGATATCAACGCCGAGTTCAAGTGCACTGGTACTCCAGACCCCCGCACACTCGTCGGTGTGCAACGCCGTCTCAATGGCCCCACGCCGATCGTCGCGTAACCCCGCATGGTAGGCCGTAACACTTTCTGCGAGGTCGGCTTTGCCCTGCTCGGCGAGCGTATCACTACTGATGGTCGCGTAGCGTTCTGCAGTCTGTCTGGCACGGGTAAAGGCTACCGTCTGGTAGCCACGCTGGACGAGATCGACGAACAGACGCATCGTTTCCCCATGGTGGGAGCGGCGTTGCCCGGCCCCGACAGGAGCATCTCCCTCGTCGTATTTCGGTGGTTGCCAGAACAGCCACTGGGTTGGCCCAGTCTCGCTTGTATCCTGATCAACGAGGGCAAATGAGTCGGTGGGCTGGCCAGTAATCGTCGCCGCGTGCTCTCGGGGATTGCCAATCGTCGCCGAACAACAGACGAACTGTGGGCTCCCGTCGAACCGCTCACAGAGTCGCGTGAGTCGGCGAAGCACAAGCCCGACGTGACTGCCGAAGACCCCGCGATACTCGTGGACTTCGTCAACGACCACGAGGTCAAGTGACTCGAAAAAGGACCGCCAGAGATCCTCAGCGTGACTGAGCAGGCCACAGTGGAGCATATCTGGAGTCGTCAACACGAGTGACGGGTCGTCGTCACGAGCCTGCTGACGCTCCGCCGAGGAGAGCGCTCCTGTATACTGGGTGACGGCAATATCTTCGAACGGGGCGGCAAACGCAGACAGCGTCGCTTCTTGATCGTTGATCAGTGCGACCTGTGGGCCGATATACAGCGTGCGTCCATCGTGGTCGCGGGCCCGCTCTATGGCTGGAACAGTGTACGTGAGGCTCTTGCCGCTCGCTGTCGGCGTCGCCAAGACGACGTTCTGGCCCTGACGGATTGCCTCAATGGCATCGGCTTGGTGTGCGTAGAGTTCGTCGATACCTCGGTCGGCGAGCTGTGCGGTGACCTCAGGATTTATCTCACATGACCGTGTTTCGGGGCGCCGGGCAGCGACCGACCGCTGGAACTGTATCTGGTCGTGATAGTAGTCCCGACGCCGAACCCAGTCGACGAACTCGTCCACTATAGCCTACTACGTACGCAATCGCATATAGTGATATAGACTCGTGTCCTGAACACTTTACCCAAAGCCGTCGTACTTCTTCCTATGCCATTCAGCGTCAGTTGGCACACGCTCATTGACGAACTCGATGACCTCTCCGAAGGGGCTGAACTCATTACGCCGCTGTCTCACGACCGATTTCGAATCATAGACGTACAGGAGCATCGTGTCATCATTACGTTCGACGAGCCCGGTGAGCGTCACCCACTCCAGCGCGAGCAGTTCGAGACACTTTACCGGCGGATTCAAGATTCAAATGGCGAGTTCGAGCTCGACCGCCTGCCGGCCGATGCCGATCCGTATCCGGCAGTCCTGAGCCTACATCCGCGCTTCGAAATCGACGGCGATAGAGGGGTCATTGTCGAAACAGAGGGCCAGACAGAGACACAACTCGTTGACGGTTCGACGCCTCCTGATGAAAGTGACCGCATCGAACCCGATGGACTGGATGTCTACTCCGATGCCTTGCTCCTCATCGACGCGCTGGAACGGCATGACGTAACCGACCTCAGTGACCTTGAGACGGACGCCTTGGTGAACATCTATACACTCTGTTCGGATGTCCAGCGGAACGCAAACGAGTTCCGGCAGGATGTGGCCGACGTGTTACTTGACCGTCTGCATCACGACCAACCGGTCCACGGCCAGTACGGGTCGGTCCAACGAACATCACGCCGGAACCGCTCGCTCAAAGACGAGGACGACGTGCTCGATTTACTGGAAGACGCTGGGATTGAACGCGAGCGCGTGATGAGCCTCGATTCGAGTAAGGTGGCTGAGGCCTTGGATGTGACTGAACTAGCTGAGTCGGATCTCTACGACATCTCCGAAAGCGAGTACGTCCGGAAAGCCGAAGTTGATGACGATGTCAAGGAATCACGTCTCCAAGGGCTGAAAGACCGACTGGCGGCAAGTGACGATGCAGAATCAGACGACCTCCGACAGGAAATCGAAGCCCTCGAAGAGCGTATTGACGACCTCACCAGTTTCAGTACTGGAACACAGATGCAGGGATAGCTTCGATAGGTGTTTCAACCTTTGGGGCGCTGTTCGGATGCTAGAGGGGCTTTAGCGCCTAATATTGGCAATATTAACCCTAAGTAAACTATTCTAATATATAAAAACCTGCCTAATATCTGGCCCTTGGCTTCTTAGTTGCTTACGCCCCCAATAAATCCCGGTGAGCTACCCGGTTTCTGCCCTTTTGTGTGGGTCGACGTTATGAACTGTTGCTCGAAAACGGTTAAAAACAGGAACACGATTCTGGCGAAAGATACAGTGTTGGCAGGCTGTTTATCAAGTCTGTTTTCGACGGGCAACAACCGACGTAGCGGGATCGCACGAAGTAACGATGAAGCTACAAACTGCTTCCCGGGATATTCGAACGCTGGAGCTAGCGGCGATGAGGGCGGTGAAGAAAGAGATATGTCGCTGCTGACCTGGTATCAACCCTTATTTGTCGGCACCAGTATTACAGTTGCAATGGGGTTGTTGGGTCAGAAAACGCGGCGAACAGTCGTCGACAACTACGAGCTGCTACTGATTTGTCTGGTTGCTATCGCTGCAGTTGGGGGATATCTCACGTATACGGGGCACGTTGCTCCAGGAACGGACACAACCACGCGGCAGGTGTCGTCGTGGCAATCGTCCGGCTCGTTCTCCCACAACGCGACAGTTCGCAACGGGACCTCAGCGTTTCCAGAGGGTGAAGTGCTTGAGGACAGATCCGTGTACCTCCAGCGGGTCGCTCCCGTACTGGACGGAGCGTTCACCTACACGTACAGTGCCAGCAACGAAAGTGACCTCACCGCTTCGGCTGACGTGTTCGTTCAGTATCGGTCCGTTGAATCGACGCAAAACGGAGCTCTCGTCTACTGGGAAGTCGAACGACCGCTGACACAGGGCACTGTGCAATCGCTGGCCGCGGGCGAACATATGGCGGTTCCGCTCTCGCTGAATGTCAGTCGCGCAGCTGAAGCCGTTCGACGTATCGATTCCGAACACGGCCAGACATCCGGTCGACTTAAGATAGCGGTGGTCTCTCAGGTAACTCTCTCGGGGACACGTAACGGGCAGTCAGTCGACACGGCTCGCACGTACCGCTCTGGACCCTCGGTGGCCAGTGCTCCCGCTTGGTTGCCTTGGCGGCGCTACTCCCTCGTCTACGGGCGCACGACCGACTATTTCACACTTACTGACGCCGAGCGCCGATGGCTCGTATACAAGTCCACTCGCGAGGAGTTTGATGAATGGATAACCGTTGGCCGAGATGATCCAGTCGACGACGTCTGGACGACTTCCGTCGATTCGCTCGTCTGGCTCGTGGATATCGCAATAGACACCGATGAACGTATCATCGAGTCAAATAGCGATTCTGATTTCCTCGTGTACACTGGTGACCGATTGTTTCGGTACGACCCTCCGCCAGAACCCAGAACTGATTCCACTATGGGCAACAGTGACGCTGAAACATCGGACTGACCGAGTTATTTTATTGCTCTTTGGTGCCGTCGTCGTCGGCTTGCGGTTCAAGCATCGCATCGAGTTCAGGGACCAGTCGGTACCCGGTCACCGTGCCGACTGCAGCGGAGAACGCGAGTGCAACACCCAGCTGTGTGACTGAGCCGAAGCCAGCGCTCGAAACCGCTGACACGACAAGAATTGTGAGCACAATCCCGGCAAGACCGATCGCTGCTTCGCGGATAGCGACGCGGCGGAACCGGTGACGGCGGTCACTCGGTTGTGTCTGGAGTACCGGGAGGACGTCATGATATCGCGTCTGGACGAGGTAGTTTGTCACTACCGCGAGCAGGCCAGCGATGAACGCCCATGGGCCCCAGCTAACTCCGAATGCCGGATCGAAACCGAGGGTGAATCCACTCGGCTCGGCTGACTGCTGGCTTTCGGGTGTCGGCGGTACAGGTTCGGCCCCGCCGCCGGCCACAGTTTCGGGTTCTTCTTCGCTGTCGGTGGGCGTCTCAGTCGGCTCCTCGGTCGATGCCCCGACGCCACCGCCGCCACCGCTTTCTCCGCCAGCGGGCGTTTCAGCCGGCTCGTCAGTTGTTGTCGCAACCTCTGGGCTGTCGGTACTCTCCTCGCCAGTGTCGCCGCCATCGCTTACGTTGGTACCACCGCCACCAACATTGCCTGCATCTGTGCCGTCCCCATCGCCGGCGCCACCGCCGTCACTTGACCCGGTGTCACCACCACCGCTGCCCCCTGCACCAGTATTACCGCCTGCATCACCCCCGCTACCACCACTTCCGCTGTCACCATTGCCACCATTACCTCCACCAGTGCCTGACTCGGCATCTGGAATTTCCATGGTGTACGTCACTTTCTCAGAGAGGGATGACGGGCTGTCGGCGCTTGTCGTCACGGTGAATCCGAGCGTTGCCTGCTCGCCCGGGTCAAGCGTAAGCGTGTTACTCGCCTCATCGACCGACTCGCGTGCGCCTGCATCTGTGTTCCTGTAGATGCCCAACCACTCGCTATCGTGCACGATCCGGATCGCCGCCTCCTCGTCGCTACCGTTGACTCCCGCAAAGCCGACAACAAACACGTCGTCGAATACAGTCTCAGTGCTAGAAAAAACGTCAACGGATATAATAAGCTCGCCGTTGCTGTCAAACGATGCGTAGCGGTCGCCGTTGGGCGTGTCAGCTGGGGCCAGCGCAACCCCGGTGTCCTCCGCTGGGGCGAGTTCGTCAACGGGTTCGGAGAGTGGGACCGCAGCCGTGGACATGACTGTCCCGCAGACGATGAACACGAGCCCAAGGGCGAAGTACCATTTCATATTCTGGCTGGAGGTAGCGACTTACCCGGACAGTGCTAGCCTTCACATTTCAGTGATAAGCCGGACTGGTTACTACGCGCTACTGTAGTCGTCCCGCCGTGCTGCGAAGACAATCGATTTTATATCGTCAATGTCTGCGTCAGTATTGTTCCGAAGATCAACAACAATTGTAAGAGTGATCTCAGTACCGGCGGCTAAGTCGACAGCGTTGTCACCTTCGCTATCGCTATCGACGATTGATCTTCTGTCCGTGCCCGGAGTTTCAATGTCTAGTGCACTCGGCTCAATTGAATCCACAGACGGCGCCGGGATAGGTCGTTAGAATCACGGGTATGAAGCGGGAGAGTAATGTTATGCACAACACCCTCTTCCGCTTCGTGAAGCAAGTGGCTTCACTCGCTCAAAAGCTTACTGACGCTGCGCTGATGGAACTGAGGATCCAGCCGGCAACGGGTTTGCCGGCTGGAAGCACGCAGTCTTGCTCTATCTGCGCGAACACATGAGCGCGGAGTACGAGGAAATTATCGACTGGGCCGAAGAGATGGAACGTGTTCGAGCGGTATTGAACCTTCAACGCAGGGAGTTTCCCGCGCCTTCGACGCTGTGTAAGGCGTTCAAACGGGCATCGATGACTGTCTGGCGACAGCTGCTCCGCCGGTCGGCGGAGCTGCTGGACCAGAATGGTCACGCCGCAATTGATGCCACCTACTTCGACCGTCAGCAAGCATCGTCTCACTACTTGCGACGGATTGATCGTTCCGTCAAAACGATCCAGACGACGTTTCTCGTAGATACAGCTGAGGGAGCAATTCTTGACTTACACTGCAGCACGAAGTGGCCTGACGAAACCAAGATCGGCCCGAAGGTCGCCCTGCGGAACGCGGGCGACCTTCGAAGCTTGGCCGCTGACAAAGGCTATGATGACATGAGCTTCCGTGAGGAGCTTCGAAACGCCGGGATTCGTCCGCTGATAAAGCACCGTGTTTTCGCTCCTTACGATCACGCACACAACGCCCGAATAGACGACGAGCTCTATGGTCAGCGATCACAGACCGAGTCCGTCAACTCCTCAATCAAGCGCTCGCACGGCTCCGCCGTCCGAGCGCGTGACTGGTTCCGCCAGTTCCGGGAGATAACGCTCATAGCCGGCGTTTACAACGTGGAGCAGGCAATTGAACTCTGAAACGCCGAAATTCGCCGGATTCAATTGAGCCGTGCACTCCCAACAAGACCGCTTGCACTTGCGTCTTCTTCGTACTCGGTCTCATCAGGATTCACCGAAAGACCGACATCCTTGTTGCTGTCATTACTGATACTGTCGGCTAAAAATTCTTTAGGATAGAGTGTGACTGTCGAGTATGGCCGCGCTTGACGACGCCACTCTCGACGACCTCCGCGAGGCTCTCGCGGAGGTCGAGGACAAGAAGCCGACACAGCGGCTAATGGCGGTGATTAACTACCTCGAAGAAGACGACGCAACGATGGCAGAAGTAGCTGAGCGGTACGGATACACCGGTCCATGGCTGTCTCGATGGGTTGGGCGGCTCGACCGGCTCGCTGATGAGCCGGTCGAGCAAGTCGTCTATGACGATCCACGTGAAGGCAGAACAGCAGAACTCTCTGGTGAACAATACGACCAGTTCGTTGAGGCTCTCCACGAATCACCCGAAGAAGTTGGACTAGACGCGCCCGCGTGGTCTGTTCCACTAGCCCGTCACTATCTTGCCGAAGAATTCGACGTTGAGTATTGTGAACGCCACGTCCGTCGATTGATGTCCGAGGCCGGGCTGTCCTGGAAGACAGCCCGGCCGGAGTACTACAAATCCGACGAGCGAGCGCAAGAAGCCTGGCAAGAAGGGTTCAAAAAAAGCGCGACAACCTGGACGACGAATACACGATCCTGACCATCGATCAGACGCGTCAGGTGCTCTCGACGCTGATCTATGCGTGGTTTCCCGAAGGAGAGCGCCCGTCACTCCCGGTGACGGGCGCGTGGGACAGCATCAAACTACTCGGTGCAATCAGCGATTCCGGCGAGACGTTCTTTCTACCCTGTGAGGAGAACTTCAACAGCGACACGACGAATCGCTTGCTAGACGCTCTCCAAACCGAATTCGGCGAGAAAATCTGCGTCATCTTGGACAACGCGTCGTATTTTACGGCTAACGCAGTGCAGGAATTCGTCGAAGACACGCCGATCGAACTGTGCTACCTTCCGCGGGGTTCACCGGAGCTGAACCCCGCGGAAGAGTGCTGGCGACAACTCGATCAAGAACTTGGCAACCGTCTGTTCGACACACTCGACGATCTGCGTGATGCTGCGCTCACTGCACTCGATCGAATTGAAGTTCCAGATGTCTTCACGTATTTATGTCCGTGAGTATGACTTTGAGGGCATTCTTGAATGTGGTCGTCGCATTTTTGTTGAGGTTGGTCTGCTTAATCTCGATAACAGACGTATCTGACCCTTCTGGGGTCGTAGATATGATGCCGTTAGTGTCCTCGGGGGTTCCACCGTTAGTCGTACCTAGCTTATTCGCCTCGAAACTCAGCAGCGCACTTGAATCATCAGAGGTCTCTATATTGACTGATCGCGTGGCTTCAACTGAGGAGAACGCGCCGGAGCCAAACGCGCCGCCGACAGTCGCACTGAGTGTCCCAAGCCCGAGCAGGACACTTCGTCGATTTACTCTCATCTGTTATGCTACAAAACGCTATCCGACCAATTACTATTGACGCGCCTGAGCGGGGTTAATGCCGCCCATTAACGGCTCAGGCACGGCTATAACCCCACTCAAGCAGTATAATAGTAAGTCCCCGGAAACTGTTGTAACTGGTACGGCACCGTCATAACGTGCTGACTAACATATGAATCGCAGAAACGTACTTACGGGACTTGGTGGACTGGCAATCAGTGGTGGGGCGCTCTTCGGAACGGGTGCATTCACGAGCGTTAGCGCAACACGCTCGGTTGAAGTGAACGTGTTCGGCGCAGATAGTGGTACAGACGGGCTTGTGGATGATGCAAACCAAGATACCGAAGACAAGATTGCGGCGACAATTACCGACAACGCTGTCGACGTACTCGTTGATACGTCGTCAGCTGACGTCTCAGTCAAGGGGCCCGACAGCAACACTGTTGAGCCGACCGAGCTGTTCCCCAGTAATCCGGGGGCTACGGACGGAACATACGACAACGTGAGCCACGAGTACGTGAGCCTTGTCGCCAACGACGTAACAATAGTCTTTGGCGAAGCGAACGGCCTCCCGCCGAACTCGACGCTCGGATACAACGATCTATTTAAATTCATTCCAAACAGTGATGAAAGTAGCTTCGACGTTACGTTCGGGGGAAGCAATGGCGGCGATGTGCTTACCAAAGTCGGTGGTGAATCGGTTAGCGACGGCGCAGTCGTCTCGGTCTCCTCAGACAGTTCGAGTGATGCCGAAGTTGCGACAGAAAGTTCGGGCAATAGCGAGGATCTCGACATCAGTATTGCAGAGCAGTAATCGAATATAAGACGTGTCTGACTGACTGGGCCCGACAGCACGGGCAAACATTTAGATCCTTTTGCCTGCTGTGACTGGCATACCGTGGCGTAGTTTTCGGGGTAATCGCTGGCAGAGCGTGATGAAACGCCGACAAGGACCGCTATACGCTTTATCAGATGTAACTGCGGTGACGGCTCTATCTTGGTTTACTGTAGCCAGTCATACTGCACCAGTTAGACACTTTTCGCTACCCAACAGTACTGAACGCTTGCGCTATTGCCGATCAATCTATTGTTTCTTCAGTATAAGTCTAAATAGCAGCCTGTAAACACCATGTTTGAAGCATTCAATAGCAGGTTCTATCTACTGACGTTTTAGCATACGTACAGATTTATTACCATTGACACTCCAGAAGACTTTTTATATTATGGAACAGTCTATAGACAATGGCAGTGGGTGGGAAGCAAAGCAACCAGACAGGGGCTGGTGACGCGATTGCACGGGATGAAGTATTTGACTTACTCAGTAATCACCGCCGGCGATACGCGCTACACGTAGCGAAGCAGGCGGATGGCGACTCAGAGCTCTCAGATATTGCTGAACAGGTGGCGGCGTGGGAAAACGGGAAACCACAGAGTGAGATCACGTCCAGTGAGCGCCATCGCGTGTACACGTCAATGCAACAGACGCATCTGCCCGCGATGGACCGCGCGGGCGTGATCGAATACGATAATGGAACAGTCACACTGACCGAACAGGCAGCGGACCTCGACGTGTACATGGATGTCGTGCCGGAAGACTCCATCCCGTGGGGACAGTACTACCTCGGGCTGGCAGTGCTGTCGGGTGCTATCGTCGGCGCTGCCGGGCTGAATGTGTTCCCAGCCAGCATTCCTGACCTCGCGTGGGCTGGTCTCGTCGTCATGCTGTTTCTCTGTTCCGGGCTGTATCACGTCTGGCAGAGCCAGCAACTCCGCCTTGGATCGGGCGAGACGCCCCCGGATGTTGAAATATGAGCAAGAAGTGGACTCGCCGGAGTGCACTCGCACTGATCGGTAGCGGTGCCGGCCTCCTGACGTGGGGGACTGGTGGGTTCACAGACGTGACTGCTGACCGTCAGGTGAATATTAATACGACCGCCGACGACAATGGTGATCCTACTGATAACCCATTGCTCGGCATCACTACGCACGATGGTCAGGTCGTGTTTGAAACTGAAACCCGTAAGCTAGTCACGTTGACGAACAATATCGGGCCGAAACTCGATACGGTAAAGGCGAACGTTCAAAATAAAGCTCAATTGGACTTTGACGTGGAAATCGACAGCGTTCCGAACTCGCTCGATGACGAGTCCGGCACAGTGACTGCGACAGTCACTGGATCGGGAAGCAACTGCATCAAGGAGACGGGACAGATTGAATTGAAAATTTCTGCGTTATCAACCTCCACTGACTCGGCTCCTGAAATCACAGCGACCCGTAGCATATCGCTTTCCTGTGTGAACTGTCTCAACTTTGAACAACCGGAAACCGTCACACCGTCGGGTTTCATCCCTGACACGGGGAGCCAGTTCGGCCTCCGCGACGAGTTCGATCCAAAATCAACGCTCTCCTACGGGTGGGAAAGTGATCAGACTGATACAACCAGAGAGCGAGGCGAGCTTCAGGCTACTGAGGAGGATACACTTGCACACTTTACGACTACGCTCTTGTGAAGCACGTTGTTGATTTTCAGAGGGCAGCATCAAGAGCATGTTTGAGCGCTTCGTCACCTGGTTTTCTGTAGAGTTCGCAGCGGAGCTGAAAGGCTCTGAGATACGGTGTTAGCTTGTCCTTTGACACTCCTCGATGGGGCGAGAGCCACCGTCGCGTCAGCGACGCGTGGCTCTCGCAACCGTTGACGTGTACTTCGCCATCAGCGTATTCACCGTCGCCGTGGACGACGTATTCGCGGGAGAATGCGTCGTCTTCTTCGAGCGGCTCGTACGCTCGAAATCCGTCCGTATAGACGGTCAGCGACTCCTCATCGTGGTCAGCAAGCAGGAGTCGAATAGTCGATTCACCAGCGGATTTCGCTGGCACGACGTATCGATCGTCCGAGCCACGATCGACCAGCGTGAACACCGGCGGTTTGTCGCCGTCGTACGAGCCTCGTCCACGCGTGGACAGGCCACGCGAGCGCGACTCCTGGTCGCGCTCGCGGCCTTTGAGACCGGCAGAGACGTACACTTCGTCGATTTCGACCGGTCCAGACAGTGTGATCGAAGGCGCGTCGAGCGCGCTGGCGAAGCGCTCGACGCGCCGTCTCACCGTTCTGTACGAAAGATCGAGCTCCGCCTCGATCTGGCGAATACTCGTGTTGAACCGTAAGAACACGTAGATCGTGAAGTACCACTCTTTCAGCGAGAGCTTCGAATGAGCGAAGATCGTGCCGGTCTTGTCGTTGAACGTCCGGCCGCAATTCTTACACAGATACCGCTGATACTCCCGATAGCTGCCGTTTCTGACCGCCAGGTCAGAACGGCAGCGGGGGCACTCGACGCCATCACGCCAGCGAACCTGCTGCAACAGGTCCGCTGCAGCCGATTCCGACACGAACCGGCTTATTGGGAACATATCGGGCACCGCTGGCGCGGTGCCCTTGCCCTCTTCGACTTTCAGCCGCAGCTCTCGCTATCAACAATCTCCTTCGCAAGAGCGTTACGACTAATATTCCTACTGCATACGACGCTTCTGAGGATCCGTACTGGGAAATAGACCTGCCGAATGGCTGGTACGATGTGACGATGCACTGCCGGGACCCGTCCTATTCGGATCAGGAGTACTCGTTTGATGTTGTTGGCGGCGCTGAGACTGTCAAACTACGGGATCGAGCGTTTGATTACGGAAGCAAAGAGCGTCCTACCAAAGCCGAAACATACAGTTTCCCTGTTGAAGTAAATAACAACGAAGAGCTGCAAATCACTCCACCAGACGGGACATTCAACCCGAAAATCTCCTGGCTTCGGTTTGAACCGCGCGAAGACGAACCTAAACCGACGGTAAATCTCTCCGCCAAAGGGGCCTCAAATAAACGCGGAATCTCACAGAATCAGGATTACTATTTCAAGATTACAAACAATCACGACGCCCCTATTGACCTAACTGCTGTCCGGGTTGACTTTGCTCGGACCGTATATGCTGGAGAATACATAGAACCGGACTTGTTTGGCAGAATATACGGCGACAACTACGAGATAGAAATTTCCGTCGGTGAGGATCTGTCATTTAACGATGGTACATCAGTCAACGCTGACTATAGAGATGCCCTCAGAAATCAGTGGTATGATGATATTGGTGAAAAAGCGGCATTAAACGCCACCCGCCGCGGAGGTCAATTAGCCGCAAATGAAGAAGCAGAGTTGGGACTATTTGGATTCAGGAGACAAACAGAATGGGGAACCGATCTACTTGATATGAAAGGTGCGGATGTCCATATTACACTCTGGTATAAGAAGGAAGGAAACAATACTGAATATAGCACTACATCAGCTGTCTTTAGTAGTGAAACGTAGGAGAGGCTCAATTGAATCCACAGACGGCGCCGGGATAGGTCGTTAGAATCACGGGTATGAAGCGGGAGAGTAATGTTATGCACAACACCCTCTTCCGCTTCGTGAAGCAAGTGGCTTCACTCGCTCAAAAGCTTACTGACGCTGCGCTGATGGAACTGAGTGATCCAGCCGGCAACGGGTTTGCCGGCTGGAAGCACGCAGTCTTGCTCTATCTGCGCGAACACATGAGCGCGGAGTACGAGGAAATCATCGACTGGGCCGAAGAGATGGAACGTGTTCGAGCGGTATTGAATCTTCAACGCGGGGAGTTTCCCGCGCCTTCGACGCTGTGTAAGGCGTTCAAACGGGCATCGATGACTGTCTGGCGACAGCTGCTCCGCCGGTCGGCGGAGCTGCTGGACCAGAATGGTCACGCCGCAATTGATGCCACCTACTTCGACCGTCAGCAGGCATCGTCTCACTACTTGCGACGGATTGATCGTTCCGTCAAAACGATCCAGACGACGTTTCTCGTAGATACAGCTGAGGGAGCAATTCTTGACTTACACTGCAGCACGAAGTGGCCTGACGAAACCAAGATCGGCCCGAAGGTCGCCCTGCGGAACGCGGGCGACCTTCGAAGCTTGGCCGCTGACAAAGGCTATGATGACATGAGCTTCCGTGAGGAGCTTCGAAACGCCGGGATTCGTCCGCTGATAAAGCACCGTGTTTTCGCTCCTTACGATCACGCACACAACGCCCGAATAGACGACGAGCTCTATGGTCAGCGATCACAGACCGAGTCCGTCAACTCCTCAATCAAGCGCTCGCACGGCTTCGCCGTCCGAGCGCGTGACTGGTTCCGCCAGTTCCGGGAGATAACGCTCATAGCCGGCGTTTACAACGTGGAGCAGGCAATTGAACGCTGAAACGCCGAAATTCGCCGGATTCAATTGAGCCGTAGGAGATGCTTGACGAGGCCATACTCACTTGACATAATAAATACAGCGATCCAACCGGACGAATCCCCCTACATTGGAAGCGCAAAAAATAAATACGACTACTTGATGTTTTGTATTTGTATATAGACCCTATTTACACAACATATCAATGTGTAAAACCGTCGTGGCAACTACTACTGGAGTATCTAAAAACCAAACAATACAAGAACGGAAAAGTCTAATATCGGGATCACTTCAACAGCAGTAGTTCCGTATTGCCTGTATCAAAAGAAAGTGGAATGAGATGACAGCAACCCTTTTTTCAGCGTCTGTCCGCTCCGCTCTCAATCGCTGGTTTGTGCTATTACTACTCGTTACACTTACGCTAACGCTTGCCGGCGGCTACGTCACGTACGACAGCCATGTTGACGGAGCAGAAACGGTTACTGAACAACAGACCGTCGGCACGTGGACGGTGGAAAGCGAGTTCGAACACGGCGCCACAGTCTCGCGTGATACCGAGGTTTTCAGTGCGGGTGAGCGACTTAGCAACCGGTCGCTGTATTTCACGACGGCATCGCCCGAACTCGATGGCACGTACACGGTTTCACACGACAACACTGAGGGGAACGCGGCAGTGACCTCGACGAACCTGTCACTGGTCATCCGCGCTGTTGAGGAGCGAAACGGGAATCAGGTGGTCCACTGGCAGACACGCGACTCGCTCGACACACTCGATGCCGTCGAGATAGCAGACGGCGAGGCGGCAACAACCACAGTTAGCGTGGATATCCCGACAATCCTCAACCGTACCGAAGCAATACAGAACGATCTGGGGGCTGCCCCCGGACAGACAGAGGTCCTCCTCGTTGCCGACACAACTGTCGAGTCGTCGGTCAACGGAGAGACGTTCACGGATACCCGCACCGACCGCATCGAAATTGTGCCCGGACAGAGTGTCTACCGCGTTAGCACTACCACAGCCGGAGAGACCCCCTACGACGCGACCGAGCAGGTGACTCGGACCATCGAACCGACACGGCTGGAACTGTACGGCGGGCCTGTGCTCTGTGTGTTCGGACTGTTCTGTATGGCCTTCCTCGGGACAGCACGCTGGCGTGGCTGGCTTGCAGTCACCGACCGCGAGCGAGTGCGCAACGAGTTCGAGCGTGCACGTAACGATTTCGACGAGTGGATCTCGACGGCACGAATCCCGGATGCCGACGACCGGGCACCTGTCCCGACGGACTCGCTGGTAGATCTTGTTGACATTGCTATCGATAGTGACAGGCGTGTCCTCGAAGACGGCGATCAGTATGCAGTCCTCGTTGATAGTGAAATCTACACGTACACGGCGCCACCGACTGTCGACCCGCTCGCGTCACCATCGACACGCGATACTGAGCCCACCGTGGAAGACAGAGAAGGAGCGACGGCGTCGCTTTCAAGCCTGCTTTTCACCGACTCGACTGATAATGCTGATGTGACACATCCTGATGAAAACGAGCCGTCCGATTCAAACGACGGATGACGCCGTTGATCGGTCACTTTTTGCAATTGTTGATTGCTCCGGTATAGCTTGTGTTGCTTATGGCACTCTGTGGCCACGGAGGGGATAGATCCTGATAGCGGGAGACACTGCTCCTGGCTGCCACAAACGATGATTCGGAACGCAGTATCCCGTGACGACAGGGTGGTTGCGTCACTCCCATCGACTCAGCAACACCGATTTATATTCTGCTAGTCTACATCGCGTAGCAACAGACTGGTATGCTCCGAACGTATGTGGCGAGAGGGCTGACAATCGCCGGGTTTGTGTTGGTTCTGGCACTCATCGTAGGTGCACTGGTTGGGCAGCCGGTACTTTTGAGCTTTGTCGTGTCCGGAAGTATGTCGCCAACGATTCAGGAAGGCGACGGCTTCGTTGCGATTCCGGAGCAGGTTGCGGGCGACATTGAACAGGGCGATGTCATCGTGTTCCAGTCACAGGAGATTCGTGGTGGGGAGTTGACGACACACCGAGTTGTCGGTGAAACTGAGCAAGGATACATTACCAGGGGGGATGCGAACCCATTCACGGATCAGGATGGGGCCGAACCCCCAGTGACTGAAAGCCAGATCGTCGCGGTCGCATGGCAACCCAGTGGACAGGTGGTGACAATCCCGAATTTCGGCACGGCCATCCTTGCCGGCCGCGTCGTCGTCACAAACGTTCTGACTGCGGCTACGACGGTCCTTGGAGTTGAGCAGGCAGCCGAGTCTTGGCAGGCAGGCTCGGTGATGTTGGTCTCCGGCGTGATACTGTTTGCAATAAGCATCGGTAGTGGGATCGTGAACGGGTCTTCGCGCGAACGAGCCCGTTCGCGTGGGCAGGATACCTTCGACCCACGGTACGCCGCGCTCTTTCTGACCGCAATCATCATTGTGCCAGCCAACATCGCAATGGTGGCTCCGAGCTCGACCCATCAGATTCCGGCGGGTGAGATCGCAACTGGGAATAACATCGCCCCTGGTGAGCCGGTTGAAGCTACGCTTGTAGCCAACAACGAAGACGCACTGGTGACAATGCTCGTCGTGTTTAACGCGTCCGGTCAGACGACAATCGAGAGCCGGTGGCTCGATGTCCCAGGCGGCGAAACGGACTCAACAGCGTTGTATGCACCCGCACCGCCACGAGGCGAACAGAAGGTTGTAACCGTCTCTGAGCATCGCTACATCGTTTTGCTTCCCCCCACCGTTATTATCGCGATGCATGACATTCATCCACTGGTGGCATTAGGCGTAATTAATGCGGCGCTCACCGTGGCTGTACTGGCATTCGTCATTGGGTTGCTCGGGACAAGCAAACGACGTGTCCGCGACACCGACCGAGACATCCCGCTGTATCTGCGAATAAAGCGTAGATTGTTGTGACTGGACAATTCGATTGTTCAACGCAACGCAGCGTACTTGGTGGCGCATCGTTCAAACACGTCGCAAACGGTAGCCGTAGTAGCCGTGGTTCCTCCGGGGAAATCGACCGCACGGCAGGCCTGTTCCGGTCGGCCATACCACTGCCCGTCTCGGTTACTCTGTTTCGACAGGGATTGTGTGGACCTGCCGGAGCGGTTCGATGTGGCTTTTCGCTGTCTCGTCCAGTGGAAAGGTCCCGTGGATGTCGGCTGGAACTTGGCCGTGGACGACACGCCCGAACGGCGCGGCGGCGGTGGGATACACCTGTTCGGCCAACCGAGCGACGGGGGCCGCGACATCGAGCCCCTCCAGCGCTTCCTTCACAGCCGCTTCGCCGACGTGGACGGACTCCTCTTCAATCAGGATGAACGCGAACGGGAGGTCGTCAAACTGTGCCTGGAGGAACGCCTGAATCGCATCGGATTCCCAGGGAACAGGCGTGATATCCGTGGCACAGCGGGTTACCGTCTCGGCAGCGCGCCGGAACAGGTCGGTACTGCCGTCGTAGACGAGAAGCGACTGAGTCACATTCTCAGTATGTGTTTGGGCCGTTTGAACGTTGTGTAGTGTCACAACGGCTTATGCTTCTACACCTCGATGCTTCTGTATGGACGCACGGGACGAACCGACAGCCAGACTCGGCCGACGACTCGAAACGGCACTGGAGGGCGCGCTTGCCGATAGCGTCTCGTGGACGGTCACCACTGACGGCCCAGTCATCGCTCGACTACCTGACCGCGAGTTCGCGTTTGAACGGGCCGATAGCCCGAACGGACACCGGTGGACGGTCGTGTTACGCGCGGACGGGTCGGTCGTGAGCAAGTTCGGGCAGTTCGAGACAATCGATGATGTCGTTGAGACAGTTGAATCGCTCGTCCACTCAGACGTCCGGTACACGGTTTGCTGTGACGGCTAACTGTCTCAGCGCCGGAGCCACCCGTCAAGCGAATCCAGTGGCTCCGTTTCAATCAACGGACACACCGCCCGTGGGTAATCTCTATACGAACCCCGCACCAACGAACGGGTGTATGAGTCTGCTCAAGAACAAGCACCTCCTCAACGGGATTGTCTCACTGGGAATCAGTGTCGCTATCACTGTCTGGCTGGCCGACGACGAAGATGCGCCGTGGAGCCTGACTGATATGGCTCTGGCCGTTGCCATTTCGTCGTTCCTCTCCGGATTTTTCACCAGCTACTTCGCCGACTGACGGTCGGGCGACTCCGCGTAACGGGGGAACACCGATACCCTTCCGGCCCGTGCTCCCAGTATGGACGAGCCAGAACCCGTCGACGACTGGCCTCACCGCCCGTTTTCGCCAGCGGAAGCCAGTGCCCTACTGGATGACATTGACGGCGCTGTCGCGGTCTGGGTGATGCACCACGACAACGACGTTCGGTCGGCTGTCGTTCTCGATGACGCTCCCGAGGACGCGGTCATCGACATCGTCGTTGAAACCGACGCCGCCTTCGAGATGTACAGTTACACGAGCGGCGTGTGGATGGATTACGGCACCCAGCGGAAAGACGATTCGGACGCCCCGTCGATGGCAGGGACGCTCGACAGCTACGATGTTCTCGCTGGCGAGTCTGAGACAGCCTGACCAGTGCGGTTCATCGACACCGTCGTTGCTGGGGTGAAACGGCCCGTGCCACCCGCGTACCGATACGCTCGAAAAGTAATCATTAAACGGCGCGGCGACTGACCCTCCTGATATGCAACGACGAGCCGCGGCGGCGTACTTCGCGTTCTTCCTCGTTATCAGTGTTGCTGCGTACGCCTACATCGGCGTCGCGGAGAGTCAGCGGCCGGCGGTGTCGCTCGACGCTGACGCCGAACTGACCAACGAGAGTACGTTCACTGTCGACGGAACGGAATACACAGCCACAAACATCCACATGTCCGGCGGTGGCGGTGGCGGCCATGGCGGCGGTGGCGGTGGCAGTATGGCAGCTGACCTCTCGTGGACGAATGAATCGTCACAGTATACTGCAACAGTAGAGCACAACTCCACGACGACCTACCAGAACGACACCTACCGCGTACACACTGACAGCAACGAGAGTACGGTGACCCTCGAAGAAGAACTCAACGTCAGTGCGCTCCTCGCCGAGGACTCCTCGGTCAAGAACACGCTTGCGACCCAGAACGGGACCGAGTACGTGGTCTACCAGTCGAACAACACGCAAGTCCCGCTGAGTGAGTGGCTCCCTGAGCCTGAGACAGTGACGTTCACGACCGGTGATACCTACCCGTACGCGACCGACAGTGGCACACAGGAGACCACAATCTCCGAAGTGACCGCCGACGGCGCGACGCTCGAATGGTTCGCCCCGCGCGAGAACACGGTCGAACTCTCGGAGGGCGGGAACGTCACGCTGAACGAGCAGCAGTTCTTCACGCACTTCCCCGATCATAGCACCGTCCAGATCGTCCCGATTCAGCAGTACGACCAGTACCAGACGACGCTCGACCAGCAGGACTACTTCCACGAGCGCAAGAACGGCTTCTGGGGCGTCTCGATTCTCTCTGGCATCGCTGCTGTGCTGATGCTAGGGATGGCGTATATGCCCGTCCGCGGATAACAACGACATCTATTTTCGGCTTTTTCGACGACCGGCTTACGCGTCGGCTGCCCAGCTGATGTACGCCAGTCCGACACCGACCACACCCATCAGAACCGCCGCAAGCATCTGTACAATCGCCGCTGTCATTGACGCGTGCGTCTGCCACGGTGTGCCGGCAACCGCCGCGAGCGTAGCGACGACGAGCAATACACCGACAGTGACACCCAGCGGGCGCAACGGCTGTGTGAGGACGCGCTGAAGTGTACTGGCACTTCCGTTCATATTAATAACATTTACTGTCTCGGTGGTAAATGAACTGGTCTCGGACTATGCACTGTCACGCTGCCTTTATCCATCACACACCAGGCTGGGAGGGCATTGAACCACCTCTACTTCGCTCACTGCCTTCGCTCGTGGCGTACTTCAACGCCCTCCTGTTGTTGCCACTGCTCACTGTCGTTCGCAGGGCAATGAGCCGGGAGGGAGTTCAACGGGAGGAAGACGTGCTCACTCCGTTGCGCGCGACCGGCAGGGTTCAACTCCTCCACAGTGTTCCCACTATTTACTGTCGGTCATAGGGTAACGGGCCGGGAGGGAGTTGAACCAGAGGAAGACATGCTCGCTCACATTCGTTCGCTGTGCGTGCCTTCCAGGGTTCAACTCCTTCCTGCCGGTTCACTCACCGACTCGCAGTGCTCGTCGGTTCGTTGCACGGGCCGGGAGGGAGTTGAACCCCCGACCATCTGGTTAAAAGCCAGACGCTCTGCCTAACTGAGCTACCGGCCCTCGCTATTCGCTCGGGGGAGCGGCGATTAAGGCCTTACGGTCCGTCGTCGAAGTACGACTCGATAGCCTCACTGATGACTTCCCCGGGGGACGCCCCATCTAGTGCGGCCTGCCGGCGGAGTCGACAGTAGGCGTCGCGGTCGAGTTGCGTTCGTATCTCGCCCAGTGCGTACCCGTTTCTGGCGAGCGCCGCGTCTACGGACGCGCCGTCGTTGACACTGCTGGCAACGGATCGGATCTGGCGGACGGTGAGGTCGTGGTCGAGGGCGGCCCACGCAAGCAGGAGGCGAGACTCGCCTGAGACTCTGGCGATGTGTTTGGCCGCCGTTGGCGCGATATGCCCCATAGCGACGTGAATACGGACGGATCGAGGGAGGTCGTGGACGCGGGACCACTTCCGGATGAACGAGACCGAGGCTTCGCCACCGGCCCGTTCGGCAGCGGCCTTGTAGGACCCTTCGCCGCGAACTAGAGCTGCACACGCGGCCGCGCCGCGCAGAATAAAGACGTTGTCGTCGCCGCCGGCGGTGTTCTCGGAGAATTTCTTGACTGTCTTGGCGGCGAGTTCGAGGCTCTCGGGGTCGTCGGGATCGAACTCGATTGCCTCCTCGGGTCGCTGTCCCGTGAGTGCTGGGTCTCCGCGGATGACCGGCTTCCCGACCGGTGATTCGCGGTCGGTCGATGGAACGTAGTTATCGGGCCCCTCTGGCATCGATCTGTGTTTAGGAAGCGCCGCACAAAAGTACCCCGTACAGGGGTGTCAGTCGTCGGATGCGCTCTCGCTTTCGCGTTCTTCGCTCATGTGCTCCCAGATTTCTGTGCAGCCACAGCCGTCCTCGACATTGTCGAGGTGGTCTGTCGTTGGCTCTTCGCGCTCGGCATCGTCGTCGTGGGTCTGTTGTGCGTTCGTCATCGTTTCTCTCACAGCGACGACCAGCGTGGCCGCCACGGGATGTCGTACTCCTCTGTAATGTCCCCACTATCTTAAGGACGGACTCTGCTGTAAGCTTGGCCCGCACTGCGACTTACAGGCAACATATGTGTGTATCTCGGACAGAGCCCAACAAATAGCGGGTCAGTATCGTGATACACTCACCGCATGACTGCGGCGGATTCGACTCGACCCGGTGATACTTGCACCCGCCGATGCCCTCAGGTGTTTCGAGAATCTAATGAGATGTAATGACGACTGACGTTCACCAGCTCGACGACGGAGCCTGGATTTCCGTCAACGACTCGCGGGAAGTGAACGTCTCGGACCTGTGGTTGTTGGCTCGAAGCGACTTCTGTGGGTGTGAGACGACGGATTTGCTCGCTGAGGGGTTCGTGGAAGTGGGCGTTGATTATCTCGATATCCAGGCGCGAATTGCCGGCCAGTGTATCTCCTGTGGTGAAAGCGGCGTGACCGACTGGCTGACGGTCGGGCGCGTCGTGGACCCAGACTCCGGCGAGTTCCACGGTGTCGTCCACGAGAGCGTCCATTTCCCGGCGAAGCGAACCCGGCTCGCCAGTCCCAAAGAATAGGCAACAGTTGCTTGTTTCGGGGAGTGGGGGAGACGGTTGACGGCAAAGTGTGTTGTATAAGTCAGCGAGACTTGTGGAAAAACACATTAGCTATGCCCACGAAAGTCGAGAATTGGAAGGACGAGGTTTACGGTAACGAGATCCGGGAGCACTTGATGGAGTTCGCAGAGCAGGGCTGGGATGCCATCCCGGAAGACGAACACGACGCCTGGTTCGAGCGCTTCAAGTGGTGGGGCCTGTACCACCAGCGCTCCGGCCAGGAGTCGTATTTCATGATGCGTATCGGGACACCAAACGGCGTCATCAAGCCCGGCCAGCTTGAAGTTATCGGCGAAGTCGCAAAGGAGTACGCAACTGGTCCCGTCGATAATCCGGAGTTCGGCGAGGCCTACTGTGACTGGACGACCCGTCAGAGCATCCAGCTCCACTGGATCAAACTGGAGGACATCCCGGAAATCTTCGAGAAGCTCGAAGCCGTCGGCCTGGGCACCCAGCAGGCCTGTGGTGACTCCTGGCGAAACATCGTCGGCTGCCCGGTTGCCGGCAAGGACAAGCACGAGCACGTCGACGCCTGGCCCGTTGCCGAGGACCTCCACGAGACGTTCAAGGGCAACGACGACTACTCGAACCTCCCGCGCAAGTGGAAGGTCGCCATCGCCGGCTGTGACGAGGGCTGTGGCCAGGGCGACATCAACGACCTCGCTTTCGAGCCCGCTGAGAAGGACGGCGAACTCGGCTTCAACGTCCGTATCGGCGGCGGCCTCTCCCGCAAGGAACCGCGTCTCGCCCGCGATATCGACGTGTGGGTCCCGCCGGAGCAGGCTGCTGACGTGGCCCACGGCATGTCTTCGCTCTTCCGTGACTACGGTGACCGCGAGGACCGCTTCAACGCTCGCATCAAGTTCCTCATGGACGAGTGGGGGCCCGAGAAGATGCGTTCGGTCCTGCAGGAGGAGTACGTCGACTTCGAACTCCCGACTGCGGGCGAGGATATGCGCGACCAGTACAGCTACAACACTGGGTCTCAGGACGGACACAACGACCACGTCGGGATTCACGAGCAGAACGACGGCAACTACTACATCGGCCTGAACGTGCTGGTCGGCCGCATGGGTGCCGACGACGTGCTTGAACTCGCCGAACTCGCCGACGAGTACGGCTCCGGCGAGGTTCGACTGACCCAGCGCCAGAACATCATCGTCACCGACGTGCCCGAGGAGAACCTTGACGAGTTCACCAGCGAACCCCTGCTGGAGAACTACTCCCCGGACCCGTCGCCGTTCATGCGCGGTTCCATCGCCTGCACGGGCACGGAGTACTGCTCACTCTCTATCGTCGAGACGAAGAACCGCCAAGTGCGGTACGCCCGCTGGCTCAAGGACAACGTCGAACTGCCGGAGGACCACAAGGACTTCCACATCCACCTCTCGGGCTGTACGGCCTCCTGCGCCCAGCCCCAGATCGCCGACGTGTCCCTGCGCGGGATGAAGACCCGCAAGGACGGCGAACCGGTCGAGGCGCTCGATATCGGTCTCGGCGGTGGCCTCGGCGACGACCCGCGCTTCGCTGACTGGGTGGAGATGCGCGTCCCGGCCGACGAAGTCCCCGGCGCGATCAAGAACCTCGTCAACAACTTCGAGGACGCCCGCGAGGGCGGCGAGACCTTCCGTGACTTCGTTGCGGACCGCGACGAGGAGACGCTGGCCGACATGGTCGAACCCGAGGAGACGGACTACCACGACCCGTATATGCACAACACGAAGATGACGTGGTACCCCTACGCAGAAGACGACGATATGCAGTCCTCGCCCGCACCCACGAACGGCCAGGGCGAGCCGCTGCCCTCTGACGACTAAGGCGCACTGCTGAGCACTCCCGGTTCGGTTTTTGCGAATCGTGCGGTTGCTCGCTTTCTCTACTACCTTTCAAACATAGTGTTGGCCGGGAGCGCGCTCCGTCGCGCGACCCGGGGAAGGGCAGGCTCGCTCGAATACACAAAATCAGTAGCTGCTGCTGTTGCGCATACCGCGAGCGAAGCGAGCGGTTTCACGCGAATCGCAACGCGATTCGCGCTTTTTTCATCGACGTTTTTCAAGGAGTGGTTCGCGCGAAGCGCGAACCCGACGCCGAAAAAGGTCGTTGGTAAGCCTTATTCACGGCACTGGCGTACCTGTTGGTGGCAGCGGGAGGCCGGCTCCCGTGGCGCAAGCCATGAGGAAAGTCCCCCCACCTGTCGGACAGGTGACCGGGCGCAAGCCCGGGGCGGGAGACCGTCGGCTCTGGAACAGCAACGACACGTCGTCGCCGGACCGATGAGGTGTGCGAATCCCGAGCGAGGCTGGTCGTGCCCCACCAGACGGTGCGGCACGCGGCCAAAGCGAGGGAGAGCTAACCCACCGAGGGCAGTCGCGACCCGGTGACTCCGGGGCGCGCGTTCGTGGACCACAGTTGTGCTCCACACGTGGGCCATCTTCGATGCCCCACGCTTCCGGCGACGGACCGATGGAACGGCGAAACCTCACCGGTGCAAGGCCGCGTCGACAGGTAGTCCGACGCCGCGCGCAAGCGCTGGACGTGGCCGCTCAGCCGAATGCTGGCCCGAACAGAAGGGGGCTTACTCCCCGCAGCCATACGAGCTTTCGAGCGGCGGGTCCGATGGTTACAAGCCCGCGCCGGCCACAGGCCAGAGTATGACCGCAGCCGACCTTATCGACGCAGTTCGTGACGACCAGCAGACGGAACTCTCCCGACTGGGCTCCTCGAAGACGCTGTACGCCGACACCCGCGGCGAGATGGAACCGGACGTGGTACTGGCGGCGGCGGCCGCCCGCGAGCAGGCGGCCCACGAGACGTTCGATGCCTGGAGCGACGACGCGAACGACGACGCGGCAGCGCTGTTTGTCGACGCGGCGACCGAAACGGCCGAGCGCGGTGACAGCACTGATGCCGAACCGGTCGACCGAACGCCGGCGATGCACGACGTACTCGACGACCTCGACGGGACCGTCGAGCGCCTTGGCGGCTTCGTCGGCTGGACGCTCGTCGACAAGAAAGTAAAGGAGCAGTACACCGGCTTCTTCACCGGCCAGGCGGACCCACAGACCGCGAGTACGTTCCGCAGCGCCGGCAGCGACGTGGTGGCCCTCCGCGACGAGGCCGCTGAACTACTTGATGCTGTCTGCGAGGATGACGATGACTGGGACGCCGCGGAGGCGGCTGCTATCGACGTAATCTCGACGGCCTACGACGAGTACTTCGAGACGCTCGAAGACCTCGGCGTGAACCCGAAACCGGTCTGCTGACCGTTCTTCATGTCCGCACCTCGCTGGGAGCGCCAGATGACGACGCCTCAGTCGTCTCCGCTTGGCCCCTGGGAGTCCGGACTCCGCTCGCCGGGCCCACGATCAGCCGTGGTCTGCCCACCGCTTGGCCCGCTGTTGCTATCTACCCACCCTGTCCGCTCTACCTGCTGTCCGAGTAGTCGATCCGCGAGACTGCCCAGCCACTTGAACGCGACATTGACGTAGAGGCCGACGAGAAACGGGATACCGGTGGCCAGCTGCGACGACGCGAGTTCCGTTGAGCCGAGTGCCAGACTGCCGAACTGGTAGACGCCGACAGCCAGAAGCCAGGCGGCGGGAATCCGCATCAACATCTCGGCGAGGTTTTCGAAGTCGCTCCACTTGTCGTAGTCGTCGAGTGAGGTCATCAGTTTCGTGAAGACATAGCCCAGCGCACCCAGTCCCGAATACAGGAAGACAGCCACCGGTATGATGACTCCCGGCCCGCCAGGGCCGACTGTTGCAGTGAGTAGCTCACGGCCGCCTGCTCCCGCAGCCATTGCGATGCCGACAATAGTCAGAACGAAGAACAGCCCGATAACGGCCCAGTTTCCGACCGACCAGCGCCCGCTGTCGAGAATCTCCTCGCTCTCGGTCGATGTTTCTGTCTCACCCATGTCAGATATTCGAGTGCGAAACAGAATAAAACTACAAGACTGTTTGTATCCGCCTGAACCGTATCGGATGCTTACTTTCGAGACGACCACTGTTGTATCTTCTCTCCGTCTCCGGGCTGTCGTATCACCTTTACAACACAGGCCGACTGGTCCGATCTTACATGAACCACGCGGCTCAAGTCCATCCAGCCCGATGTGTAGGTAATGAGCGACACCGGCGGCCCCCTCTCTATCGACCGACCAGATGTCGACCGCGAGTTCCGTGTCGACGCCCCGTTCGACCCCGCGGGCGACCAGCCCGAGGCCATCGAACAGCTGGCGTCGGGCTATCGTCAGGGGATGGACCGGCAGACACTGCTCGGTGTGACCGGCTCTGGGAAGACCAACACCGTCTCGTGGGTCGTCGAGGAGATCCAGCAGCCGACCCTCGTTATCGCTCACAACAAGACCCTTGCAGCACAACTGTACGAGGAGTTCCGCGAGCTGTTCCCGGACAACGCCGTCGAGTACTTCGTCTCCTACTACGACTACTACCAGCCCGAGGCCTACGTCGAGCAGACGGACACCTTCATCGATAAAGACGCCTCGATCAACGACGAGATCGACCGGCTGCGCCACTCCGCGACGCGTTCGCTGCTCACCCGGGACGATGTCATCGTCGTCGCGTCGGTGTCGGCCATCTACGGGCTCGGTGACCCGCGCAACTACGTCGACATGTCCCTCTCGCTCGAGGTGGGTCAGGAGATCGAGCGCGACGACCTGCTCGGTCGGCTGGTCGACCTGAACTACGAGCGCAACGACGTGGACTTCACGCAGGGGACCTTCCGCGTGCGCGGGGACACGCTCGAAATCTACCCGATGTACGCCCGCTACGCCCTCCGAGTGGAGTTCTGGGGCGACGAGATCGACCGGATGCTGAAAGTCGACCCGCTGGAGGGCGAGGTCAAAAGCGAGGAGCCAGCCGCGCTGTTGCACCCGGCGGAGCACTACTCGATTCCGGAACAGCGGCTCCAGCGGGCCATCGACGAAATTGAGAAACTGCTGGACCAGCGTATCAGTTACTTCGAGCGCCAGGGCAACCACGTCGCCGCACAGCGCATCGAGGAGCGGACCACGTTCGACATCGAGATGATGCAGGAGACGGGCTACTGCTCGGGCATCGAGAACTACTCGGTCCACCTCTCGGACCGCGAGACAGGCGAGGCCCCCTACACCCTCCTGGATTACTTCCCCGACGACTTTCTCACCGTTGTCGACGAGTCCCACCAGACGCTCCCCCAGATCCGCGGCCAGTTCGAGGGTGACAAGAGCCGCAAGGAGAGCCTCGTCGAGAACGGCTTCCGACTGCCGACGGCCTTCGACAACCGCCCGCTCACCTTCGAGGAGTTCGAGGAGAAGACTGACCAGACGCTGTACGTGAGCGCCACGCCGGGCGACTACGAGCGCGACCACAGCGACCAGGTCGTCGAGCAGATTGTCCGCCCGACACACCTCGTCGACCCGGCTGTCGAAATCGCCTCGGCGACGGGGCAAGTCGAGGACCTGTTAGAGCGCATCGACGAGCGAACCGAGCGCGACGAGCGGGTGCTCGTCACGACCCTGACCAAGCGGATGGCCGAGGACCTCACCGAGTATCTGGAGGAGTCCGGCGTGAACGTCGCCTACATGCACGACGAGACGGATACACTGGAGCGACACGAACTCATCCGGTCGCTCAGGCTGGGCGACATCGACGTGCTGGTCGGCATCAACCTGCTCCGGGAAGGACTGGACATTCCGGAGGTCTCACTCGTGGCGATTCTCGATGCCGATCAAGAGGGGTTCCTGCGTTCGGAGACGACGCTCGTCCAGACGATGGGCCGGGCCGCCCGGAACGTCAACGGCGAGGTGGTGCTGTACGCAGACGAGCGCAGCAACGCCATGCAGTCGGCCATTCAAGAGACCCAGCGCCGCCGGCGCATCCAGCAGCAGTACAACGAGGACCACGGCTTCGAGCCGACCACCATCGAGAAGGAAGTCGGCGAGACGAACCTGCCCGGGAGCAAGACCGAGACCGGCGGCATTTCGAGTGACGGCGCGAGTGACGCCGACGAGGCCACCCGCCAGATCGAACAGCTGGAAGAACGGATGCAGGAGGCCGCGGACAATCTGGAGTTCGAACTGGCGGCGGACATCAGAGACCGTATCCGGGAACTGCGCGAGGAGTTCGACCTCGACGGCGGCGACGACAGCGACGGCGTGCCGGCACCCGGTCCCGAGTTCTGATTTCTCGGTTCACGGCGCCCCCGATACTGGGTAACCGATTTGTACCCAGATGCGAAATGGTACGTATCTCGATGGTAGCGCTGTCGGGGTTAGACTATGTTCGAGTACATCCGTTCCGTGGGTCGTGGCTTCTCGTCGACTGGACTCGTTGTCGCCGGCCTCGGCTTCTTCCTGACCCGGTTCACGGTCACGCTGGCGGTTAGCGACGGCCCGATGGCGTTCGTCTTCAGTGGCGTGTTGCCACTGGTGCTCGGTCTGGGGCTGTCCGCGTTCGGTGTCGCTCTTGCCGTTGGTGAGTTCGAACACGCCTTCGTTCGGACGGTCACGCTGTGGTGTCTCGCAGGCACTGGCGCGATGTTCGTCCTCGTTCTGGTGACACTGATTGGTAACGGCAGCATGGGGCCGCTGTCAACCGCGGGGAGCCGGTCGTACCTGTCGAACTTCCTCATTGGGGGCGGTGTCGGCGGCGCACTCACTGGCGTCTACGCCGGGCGGTCGAACCGACAGCAACACGAACTCGAACAGCAGGCTGCCAGGCTGGACCTGGTCAACCGCATCCTTCGAGATAGGGTCCTGAACGCGCTGACGGTCATCCGGGGTCGGGTAGAGATTGCGGAATCACGGGATGGTGTCAGCACGGCCGACATCCTGTCAGTCATCGACGACCGTTCGGCCGGCGTCCAGCAGGTCGTCGAGAACATGAAACACATCACCCACGGCGGCGCCGACCTGTCGCTGGACGCCGTGCCTGTGGTCCCATGCGTGGAGTCGGGAGTCGACGCCGTCCGCGAGACACACCCGTCGGCCGACTACGACCTGCGGGCCGACGTGCCCCCGGACCTGCAGGTGCGGGCCAACACGATGCTTGACAACCTCGTCGCGCATCTGGTCGAGAACGCGGTCGTCTACAATGACAGCGACGGCCCTCGCGTCGAGGTTGGAGTCACCGCCACCGAGGACACTGTCGCCATCAGCGTCAGCGACAACGGCCCGGGACTGCCCGAGCGACAACTCGACTTGCTTGCCCGCGGTGAAATCGGTTCCTACGAGGACCGCTCGACCGGCTTCGGGCTGGACCTCGTTCGCTTGCTCGTCCGGAGCTACGGTGGGCGGACGGCGGCCACCGTCACGGATGACGGAACGACAGTCACGCTGACACTGCTGCGTGTCTCGGCCGAAGACGGCGTCGTGAAGGCTACGCCCGACGATGTGCTGGGACTCTCGCCACGCCGCCTGAGCGTGGCTGTCGGGGCGTCGCTCGTCGCCGCCGTCGTCATGGGCGTCCCGATGCAGGTCCTCTCCGGGGGCGTCCCGGTCGTCGAGGCGCTGTACGGCGTCGAGAACGCGCTGGTCGGCTGGCTCACACACGGGTTCCACAGCATCGTCTTCGGACTGGTGTACGCTGCCTTGGTCCGAACCGCGCCAGCCCATCTCTCCGACCGGCTCCGATACTACGGAATCGCCCTCGGCTGGTCGCTCGCACTCTGGTTTGTGGCAGCCGGGCTCGTCATGCCGGTGTGGCTCTCGCTTGTCGGTATCGAGGCGAGCCTCCCGAACCTCAGCGCAGCGGCGCTGCTGTCCCATCTCCTCTGGGGTGGCTCTCTCGCCGCGCTCTACCACTACGGCTGCCGTGTCTGGCCTCCCTGACCCGCGTATGTGACCAACGTCGGTCGCCGAACCCTGCTATCATCCGCACTTGGACTAATACAACCAAAATTGTTTTACGCGCTACTGTAGTTGTATAGCGTGATGTCCCGCGTCTCGCTCCCACACGATGCGAAGGCCGGTCCCACCAAGCCGGAGGTCCGGGCCGTCCTCGCCAGCAAACTCGCTCTCACCGGGTCCGACCACTTTGCGGAGGTCGGTTCCTGTACCGGTGCCGTCACCATCACGGCGGCGCGCCGGGCCGGGCGTGTCACTGCGCTCGAACGCAAGGGGAATCGACTCGACGTGACTCGCAAGAACCTCGCCGCCAACGACGTTGACGCTGATATCGAATTGCGCGAGGCCGAGGCCCCGGAGGGCTTGCCGGACGACGCCGACGCCCTCTTCCTCGGCGGGTCACGCAACTATGAAGCCATTCTCGACCACGCGGTCGAAACCGGCGTCGACCGAATCGTGATGAACGTCTCGCGGCTCGAAGTCGCCGGCGCGGCGACAGAGGCCTTCCGCGAGCGCGACATTCTGGAAGAGGTTGTCCAGTTTCAGGTGAGCCACGGCTACGAGCTCGCCGGCGCGACGAGCTTCGACTCGGAGAACCCGGTGTATATGCTCGTCGGCAGCGCCAGCGAGGACGTTGCCGCCGACGGCGGGTCACCGACTGAGACTGAGGCGACCGACGGAGGCCAGCGATGACACTCTACGGCATCGGCCTCGGTCCTGGTCAGCCCGACCTGGTGACCGTCCGCGGGAAGCGCGCGCTGGAATCCGCCGACGTGGTGTACTCGCCGGGGCGGCTCTCGCGGTCGGTTGCGACCAAGCACGTCCCCGAGGAGCGCATCGGCGACCTCGACTTCCCGATGACACGCGACGAGGAGAAACTCCGGGCGGCCTGGAAGGAAGCCGCCGCCGAAATCGCGCCGACCGCCCGCGACGGCGATGCCGCCTTCGTCACGCTTGGAGACCCGAACGTCTACTCGACCTTTGGCCATCTCCGGCGGACGCTCGCGGCGTTTCACCCCGAAGTCGACCTCGAAGTGGTGCCCGGCGTCAGCGCTATGTCGGCGTTTGCGACCGCGCTTGGCGTCGAAATCACCGCCGGGTCGAGCTTGGCGCTGCGTGAGGCCGACCGCGGCGCGTCGCCGACCGGCCCCGACCGGATGATTCTGTTCAAGGTGACCGACGCGCCGGCCACTCACGAAGGGCTGGTTGAGGCCGGCTACGACGTGGTGTACGGCCGCCGGCTGTTCATGGAACAGGGCGAGACGGTCGTGACCGACGACCCGACCGATATCGATGAGCGAGACTACTACACGCTAGCCTACGCCGAGAAGCCCGAGACGCGCGTCGAGCAGGCGACCGACGCCTTCCTCGAAGCGGCCGACGAGAGCGGTGTCGTGACCGACGGTGGCGAGCAGTCTATCGGTGAACTGGCGAGACAGGAGCGCTCTGAAGCTGTTCTCTGCGGTGACGAGGTGAAGCATGACTGAGGAACCGAGCGAAACGGACCCACAGACGGCAATCGACTCCGTCGCCGGGAACCGAGACGACCGCGTCTACGAGTACAGTGCCGGCGACGAGCAGGAGGGCATTCCCTTCGTCGGAGCCGGGCCGGGCAACCCCCGGCTGCTAACCGTCGCTGGCCGGGAATTGCTGGCTGACGCCGACCTCGTGGTCCACGCCGGCTCGCTCGTCAACAGTGAACTGCTGGAGGAGTACTGCGAGGACGCCGAAACGGTGTCCTCTATCGGCAAGGACCTCGAAGAGCTGATTCCGCTGATGCGGGACGCCTACGAGGCCGGCGACACTGTTGTCCGCCTTCACAGCGGCGACCCTGCCATCTACGGCGCGGCCCTGGAGCAGATGGACGCGCTCGAACACGAGGGCGTCCCGACCTACATCGTCCCCGGCGTCACCTCTGCCTTCGCCGCCAGCGCGACGATGCGAACCCAGTTGACACTGAACGAGGTCGCCAACCACGTCGCCTTTACCCGCCCGCAGGGCAAGACGCTGGACGAGGACGAGGACCACATCTCCGAGTTCGTCGGTATGGGCGATGTCACGACCTGCATCTATCTGGGGACCCACGCCGTCAGCGAGACGATGGACCGGCTGCTCGAAGACGGCCACGACCCCGAAACACCAGTGGCGGCCATCTACCACGCGTCCTGGCCCGACGAGGACGTCATCGAGGGAACGATAGCCACCATCGGCGAGAAGCTGGAGGACGCGGGCTATCGCGCCTCCGCCATGGTCGTCATCGGCGACGCCGTCGGCGGCGAGGACTACGAGCGGTCGTTCCTCTATGGCGACTGGGCGAATCGCGGGAGCGACGCGGATTCACAGGAGGCTGATGACTGATGAGCACCGACACAGACGACGACTCCGGCTCGCATGGTTGCAAAGCACCCGACTCAGACGGCGAAGTAGCAGAGAATATTGCCATCGTGGCCTTCGAGCGGAAGATGGACACGGCCGAGGACATCGTCGACGGTATCGGCGACCGCTACGAGTCCATCGATATCCTCGAATACCACGGCGACGTGTTCGAGGAGTACTGGGGCGAATACGACTGCTTCATCGGCCTGATGGCGAGTGGCATCGCGATGCGCAAGACCGCCCACCTGCTCGACGACAAGTGGGACGACCCCGCTATCTGTGTCGTCGACGAGGAACTCACGTGGGCCATCCCGATAACTGGCGGCCACCACGGCGCAAATCAGGTCGCTGACGACCTCGCAAGCATGGGCGCGGTGCCGGCGATGACGACCGCAAGCGAGGCTGCCGACAAGCAGGGCGTCGAGAAGCAGGCCAAGGCGCTGGACGCTCACGTGGTCAACGGCGACTCGACCGTGGCGACGAACCTCGCCGTGCTGGACGATGAACTCGGCCCTATCGAGCGCCTTGACGGGCCGAAGGCCGTGCTGGTCGACGACGACGTGACCGTCCTGAAGCGGAACAAGGACGACGGCGTCGTGCTCGGTTGTGGCAGCGTTACCGGCGCGGATGTCGAGCAGTTCCACGCGGCCTGGGAGCAGGCGCTGGACGAGGCCGACCTCGACCGCGACGATGTGGAGTTCGTCGCAACGGGCACCCGGAAAGCCGAGGAGGAAGGCATGCTCGCCGCTGCTGAGGAGTGGGGACTAGGTGTCATTGCCTTCGAGAAGGAGACGTTGGAGGAGTTCGAGGGACCGACCCCCTCGCGGTCGAAGGAACTCATCGGGTGGCCGGGCATCGCCGAGGCGTCGGCCATCGCCGCCGGCAGCAAACACGACCTGCTGGCCGAGAAGACCCGCTACGACGAGGCTGTGACCGTCGCTATCGGGCGCTAACCTCGCTTTTTGTCAGCCATTGGGTTTTGATTCCAGCTTTTCGCAACCGAGCAGCTACTGAACTATCCTTAGCAGCGAGTCCACAGCTGTCCCGAGTTCCTGTCATCGTACAACTCTAAACTTATTTATTATGTGCGCCTGTGATGACAAATGGCGTATGACAACACTACTCGAAGACAAGGTGGCGGTCGTTACGGGCGGCGCAAGCGGGTTCGGCCGGGCCATCTGCCGACGGTACGCGGAGCACGGCGCAGACGTTATCGTTGCGGACCGACAGCAGGACCCCCGCGAGGGCGGCAAACCGACCCACGAACTGGTCGAAGCTGAGACCGACCGGACGGCCCACTTCGTCGAGTGTGACGTGACCGACCCCGACGACCTGGAGGTGGCTGTCGCCGCGGCAGAGGAACTGGGCGGTATCGACATCATGGTCAACAATGCCGGCATCTCCGAGATAGCGGATTTCTACGAGACCACGGAGGCGGACTACGACCGGCTGATGGATGTGAACACGAAGGGTGTATTCTTCGGCGCGCAGGTCGCAACCGAGGCGATGCGGGAGAACGGCGGCGGCACCGTGATCAATATGTCCAGCTCCGGCGGCATCCGCGGCACCGGCCTGCTGGTCAACTACTGCACTTCGAAAGGCGCAGTTCGGCTGTTCACCTACGCGCTCGCGGACCGCCTGAGCAACTACAACATCCGGGTCAACGCCATTCATCCGGGCTACAGCAAGACCCAGATGTTCGAGGACGAGCGCATCGACGACACGACGAAGATGATGCTGAAGGAACTCATCCCCTCGGGCCGCTTCGGCGAACCCGAGGAGATAGCCGACGTGGCGACGTTCCTCGCCAGCGATATGGCCTCCTACGTCAACGGCGAGAGCGTTGTAGTCGACGGAGGACTGACGAACACCTGACCGGGGGATATCGAACTGTTTGCGCTGCGATTCGTCGACGTGAGTACGGTTACACAGCCACCGCTCTCGACTCTTCCCCGAGCTCGTATACAACCAAACTACCCCTTCCCAACACCTGCGCTTGGACTAGTACAAGCACAATTGTTTTATGCGAAAGCGGCGTTGTACTCACCATGCGCCACAGTATCGAGATTCGACCGGCGGCCCTCGGAGACCGAGGATGAGTAGCGACGGACGCCAGTCGACAGCGGCCGCGGCTGAGGCGACGCGTCCAGCCGACTACGGGACGCTGTACGTGGTCGGTATCGGGCCGGGGCTCCCCCACGACATGACCCAGCGGGCGAAAGACGTTATCCAGACCGCTGACTGTATCATCGCCTCGAACCTCTATCAGGAGTTCCTCCGGAAGGACGGCACGCTCCCGCCCCAATCGGCTGAACTCGACGGCGAAACCGATGACGGCGAAATCGCTGGCGAAGAAGGGGCCGTACTGGAGCGGCCCGACGGCAGTCGGCAGACGCTCATCCGGTCGTCGATGGGCAAACAGGTCGAACTCGCCCGCGAGGCCTTCGAGCGGGTCCGCGCCGGTGAGGACATCGCCCACGTCTCCGGCGGCGACCCGAACGTCTACGGGAAGTCCGACCTGCTGTTTACGATGGCCGACGCCGACGACGCCGACGATGTCCCCATTGAAATCGTCCCCGGTGTGACCGCAGCGCTGTCGGGGGCAGCGAACCTCGGCGCGCCGCTGTCGAACGATTTCTGTACGATTTCGCTGTCGGACAAATGGCGCGGCTGGGACGAAATCGAGGAGAAGCTCCGGGCGGCCGCGATCAGCGGCTTCGTCGTCGTCCTCTACAACTGCTGGCGCGATTACGAGCGGGCCGTCGACGTTCTCCGCGAGGAGCGAGCGGACGATGTGCCCGCTGCTATCGTCAACGACTCTGGCCGCGGCGAGGCCGGCCGGAACCTCGACGACGAGACGGAGACCATCACCACGCTTGGCGAACTGCCCGAGCACGACGACAAGGTCGGCGGCATGGGTTCGTCCATCGTCGTCGGCACCCACGAGACCGAAGTCTGGCGCAACGACTACCAGGAGTTCCTCGTCACCCCGCGCGGCGGGCGTGACGTCGACGATTTCTGACAATGAGCACTGACAACACCACCGACGCAAGTACCGAGACAGAATCGAAGTGTGGCGCAAGCGAGGCTGGCGAGGCGCGCAGCGCCTCGAAGAACGCGAGTAGCGCGGAACGGAGTTCCGCGGACCGTTCGAGCGGGCAAGGCCCGCGAGAAGACGGCACGGCCGCGAGCGAAGCGGAAGCAGAGACCGATACCGCCTCCAAGTGCGGCGCGAGTTCGGCGAGTTCGTCCACAGAAACGACACCGGACACGAGCGACGACAGCGCCTCGAAGTGTGGGGCCTCGTCGTCGTCCGAATCGTCATCCTCGTCCAGCAGTAGTTCCTGCGGCGCGTCCTCGTCCAGTGAGTCGGACGAAGAGGAGGAAGTCGGTGCGACCGTTGACGATTTCGACGCCGAGCCGGGCCAGCTCATCGCCGTCGGCCTCGGTCCCGGGCAGCCGGAGGGGATGACTGCCCGCGCCCGCTCTGCGCTGCTGGACGCCGAACACATCGTCGGCTACACGACCTACGTCGAACTGCTCCCCGACGAGATTACTGAGGGAGCCGACGACATCTACAACACGCCGATGTGCGGTGAAGTGTCCCGAACCGAAGAGGCAATCGACCGTGCGCTGGCGGGCAACGACGTGGCCATCATCGGCAGCGGCGACCCGAACGTGTACGCGCTGGCCGGCCTCGCGCTGGAGATAATCGAGTCCAAGGGCGCGACGGCGACGATGCTCGACTTCGACGTGGTTCCGGGCGTTCCGGCGGCCCAGTCCTGTGCCGCCCGCGTCGGCGCGCCGCTGGTCAACGACACCGTCTCCATCTCGCTGTCGGACCACCTCACCGACATGCCGACCATCGAGTCGCGACTCCACGCCGCCGCCAAGGAGGGCTTTACCATCACCGTCTACAATCCTTGGAGCCGGAAACGGCGGGACAACTACGAGAAGTGCTGTGAAATCTTACTGGAACACCGCGACCCCGAGACCCCTGTCGGCGTCGTCCACGCCGCCGGCCGCGAGGACGAGCAGGTCGAAATCGTCGAACTCGGCGAACTGCCCGAACTCGGCGAAACTGACCTCGTGGACATGACCACCACCCTCCTCGTGGGCAACGAGGACACCTACGTCTGGGACGACCGGATGGTGACCCCGCGGGGCTACGAAACTAAGTACGACTACTAATGTACCGAATCACTATCGACCGCGACGCCTGCGACGGCGTGTTTGCCTGTCTCGTCCGCGACGACCGCTTCGTCGAGGATAGCGAGGGACTGGCGGCTATCGAGACGGACGACCAGACGGCAATCGAGGCCACTTTCGACGACGACCGGCGGGACGATGCCGAGCAGGCCGCTGCGGCCTGCCCGCTCGATGCGATTCACGTGGAATCTGTCGAGGAGGACGCCGGGGCCGCCGATACACCTGCCGCCAGCGACCACGAGGAGGTCCAGCCATGAGCGTTGAAACCGGTGCGCCAAACGATATGCTCGCAGCCCACCCCGAGACGGCGTACTTCTGGGGCCGGGTCACCGGCGACGGCGAGTGCGAGGACGGCTGTATCACTGTCCGGACGAACGACGAGACGGCCGCTCGGCGGCTCGCCTCCATCGCCGGTGCGGAGCGGGCCGACCGCCGCATCGTCGAGCGGGCGTATGCCCACGACACCTCGATTACCCGTCAGGAGGAGGAGTTCACGGTGCAGGTCGTCGGCAGCCTCGCTGACCGTGCCAGCGCCGCGCTTGGCCTCCCGTTCGACGGCGAGTCGGGCGGCTACCGCTTCGACGCGCTGGCCGACTACGACCGCCAGCTCCTCCGCGGCCTGCTCGAAGGCTGTGGCACGGTGTGTTTCAAGTCCGACGACGAGGCGGTCGGTATCTCCTTTGTCCACGAAGACGAGCGACTGCTCCGGACGATACAGACGCTGCTCGACCGCTGTCCGGTCGACGCGCCCTACGATGACCTCTCGGAGACGTCGTCGGGCTACTGGTTCGGCGTGGCCGACGACGCGGCACCTGTCCTCGGTGACTGGCTGTACGAGGGCAGCGAAGAGACGGGGCTGTTCGCGCCGAGCCGCCGGCGCAAGCTCCAGAAAAGCATTGAACGAGTCCGATGAGTGAAGCTATCACCGCGCCGGAGACGCTGGACGACGAAGCGGTGCTGCTGGTCGGCCACGGCTCCCGGCGCGAGAAGTCGAACGAACAGGTCCGCGACCTTGCGGTCGAACTGGAGGGCCGACTCGGCATCCCGGTCGACGCGGCCTTTCTCGAACTGGCCGAGCCGGCTATCGACGAGGCCATCGCGGGGCTGGCCAGAGCCGTCTCGCAGGTATCGGTGGTCCACCTCTCCCTGTTTGCCGCCAGTCACGTCAAAAACGACGTGCCGCTGGCTGTCGAGCAGGCCCGTGAGGCCCACCCTGAACTGACCATCAACAACGGCGCGCATCTCGGTGTCCACCCGGCCCTGCTGGACTTGCTGGACGACCGCGCGGCGGCCGTCGAGGCCGAACTGGGCGTCGACCGCGAGGAAGACGATGTGGCCGCCGTCGTCTGCGCCCGTGGCTCCAGCGACCCGGACGCCAACGCCGACGTGCACAAGCTCGCTCGCCTGCTGTACGAGGGCCGCGAGTTCTCGCGGGTCGAGGCGTCGTTCATCGGCGTCACCGAGCCGTTGCTCGATGACACGCTACACGACATCGCCAAGACGCGACCCGATGCCGTCGTCGTCATCCCGTACATGCTCGGGGACGGCGTGCTGACCGGCCGCATCAAGGACGGCGCACGCGAGTTCGACGAGGAATACCCCTACGTCGACGCCGCGCCCGGCGAACCGCTCGGGACCGACACGCGCCTGCTGGACGTGCTGGGCGACCGCTGGCAGGAAGCTCGGACCGGAAGCGTCGAGATGTCCTGTGACACCTGCAAGTACAAGGTCGAACTCGACGGCTACGAGGAGGACCAGGGCGGCGCTCGCGCGATGCTCCGGGCGCTGACCCATCAGGCCGAACACGCCGACCGCGAGAACGTCGACGACGACCCGCACGTCCACGACGCCCCGGAAAAACACGTCGCCGTCTGCACGAACCAGACCTGCGCCCAGGACGGCGCGCCAGCGGTCCTCGAACGCCTGCGGCAGGCCGCCCGCGACAGCGACCAGTGCGACGCCCGCATCACGCGGTCGTCGTGTCTCGGCCGCTGTGGCGAGGGGCCCATGGTCGCCGTCTACCCAGACGGCGTCTGGTACGGCGGCGTTGAGGACGAGGATGCCGCCGAGATTGTCTCCTCACATCTGGACCGCGACCGCATCGTAAGCGAACTCGTTGACCAGACCCTTTGAGCACACACCCAATTCATTACACACATGAGCTGCTACGAAATCGAGGCCCTCCGACTGGGTCTCATGAACGTTCTCGGTACCGAAGACGACCACGCGCGCCAGCACGCGGAACAGGAGCTGGAGGGCCACATGACCGGCCCGATAGAGGCCCTCGCCGGCGCGAAGACGCTCGCCGCCATCGAGCGCCACCTCGACGCCGCGCTCGTGGACCTCGAAGAGGAAATCGCCGCAACCCCCGAAGACGACCCCGAGTACGACTACCTCCGGGGGCGACTGGTCGCCGTCCGCGACGCCGAGCGGGCGGTGTCGCGCATCACCATGCAGGGCGAGGATGTCCTCGCCGGGCTCGGTGAGGCCCACGACGTGCTTCACGAGGCCTTCCCGGTCGATGAGTAGCCAGCGCGCCCCGACCGCTGACCTCGGGGACGTAGCGCCGGCCCGCTCGCGCCATCAGGGCCGCCGCTCGGCGGTCACGCTGACCAGCGGTCTCGCGGTCGTCGGCACCGCTGATGGGGACCTGCAGGCGTTCGACGTGTCGGCGGACGCCGGTCCGCTACACCGGCGCTGGCAGTACGGCACGGATGGCGAACCGAGTGTCGTCGCGGCGGTGCCTTTCGACGGCGGTGTCGTCACTGGCGAACGCAGCGTCCGCGGCGAGATCCGCTGTCACGATGCCGGCGGCGACCTGCGATGGCGGTACGAAACCCGCGGGGACCTCGGCGAGGCCCAGCAGGAGACGCGCTTCTTATTACCTTTCGTCGCCAGCCTCGCCACCGACGGTGACCGCTGCTACGCCGCTGCCCGGCGATACGAGCGCCGGACCGACGACGACGGGAACGACCTTCGCCACTTCGAGAGCGTCGTCTACGCCTTCGGAGCTGATGGCTCCATTGACTGGACATACCGGACCGACGGCTCACCCATCTCGCTCGATGCTGACAAGAACCGCGTCGCCGTCGCGTACAACCGGTGTCCTGGCGACCACCAGCACGGCCTCGTCGTCCTCGACGCCGACGACGGTGACCCGCGCTGGATGTGGGACCCCGGGACCGACGGCCAGCGTCGTGTCGGCGACGTTGCGCTGCTGGCTGACGGCGCTGTTGTCTCCAGCCACGGCGATTACCGCGGCTACCGGCTCGACAGCGGCGGCCGGGAGCGCTGGCGCGTCCCACTGGCGACGCCGACCGACGTGGCCGGTGACACCGTCTACGCGTACCCGAACCACGTCCACGCGACGGACGAGGGCGCGGTGTTCGTCACCGGCAACACATATCCAGAGGACGGCCGTGAAACGGACGCCCGCCACCCGAACGAGCACACCGCCGCTGGTGTCTCGCTCGATGGTAACCGCCGCTGGGACGCGCCCGTGGGCGGCTTCGCTAGCGGACTGGGAACTGATGGCTCGCTGCTGGCCGTTCCCGGCGCGCAGAACTTCCGGGACCGCGACGCCGACGACCACGCGCTTCGACTGTTCGATGTTGTCGACGGCCCCCTCGATACGTTGGACACCGACGGCGTCGTGACGGCAGCCGCAGTCTCCGATGGGACCGCTGTTGCTGTCGAGGAACCGGTCGTTTACCACGACGAGGGCCACGAACGTGGCGCGTACCGATTGCATCGAATCGAGACACCCGTCGCTGACGCGTCGACGTAGCGATCTCGGCTGTAACGGCACTCCAGACGACTCTTTGCTGTCCCCGGTTTGGCTCCGATTACTGTGTTATGTGGTGTCAAACTAACCGTTCGATAGCCGTAGCGTCTCGGTATAGGAGCCCAGTATGGCTGATAACACAGACCCGGACCACGAGGAGGCACAGCCGGCGGCGGACTACGAAGCCGACGACGACAGCACCGTCGATGACAGCGCCGACGACAGCACCGTCGACGACCGCCCAACCGAGCGCGAACGGGAGTTCGCGCAGATGCAGCGCCGGCTCAATGAACGGGAGATGGGCCTCGATCAGCGGAGCGCAGAGCTCGACCGGCGCGAAGAGAAGAGTGACGCCCGCGAGGAGGAACTCGACCGGCAAGAGGCGGAACTGGACGAACGGGAGTACCGGCTCGATGAACGCGAAGCCGCGCTTGACGACCGCGAGACCGACCTCGACAAGCGCGAGGCCGAACTGACAGAGTACGACGCGCAGCTTTCCGAGCGCGCCGCGGAACTCGACGAGCACGAGGAGACGCTGAACACCTACCTCTCAGAACAGATGTCGGACCTAGAGGAGACGGTCACCGGGACGATGTACGACGCATTGGAGCGGTACGAGAACCGGTCGGCTGGTCGGTTCGGCCCGACCGGTACGATGCTCGTCGGGCTGGCCGGCGTGGCGCTCGTCGTCGCCGGAATCGGGTTCGGCGCACTGGCGTCGGCTGGTACGGCCCCGTTCAGCGCCGGCGGGACGACGGCGAACCTCGTTATCGCCGCGGTCGTCGCTATCGTCGGGCTGGCGCTGAATCTCGGGACGGTTGCCGGAAAAATCTGAATCGTGTCGTTCCGTCAGTCTGCTGTCGCTGGATAGTCCCGCTCGTCCGCAGCCGCGGTGTCGTTCTCGCCGAGCCACGTGTGTACACCAGCGATGGTGGCCCACAGCACTAGCTGGCCGAACACGACCGTCCAGCGGTAGGCCGCGACGAGCGCCGCGGGCACGTCGCCGTGGACCGGGTTTGCCGGTGCGAGCGCGACCGGAACTGCGAGCAGTGCGAGCGGCAGCGCCATGACTCCGAGTCGAATGGCGGTGTGGTGGCGCGCTGTCCGCTGATACGCGAGCCCGGCGAGCACTGCGACCAGCGCCCCCAGTGCCATCAGGCCGGCGTACCAGGCGAGGCGCGTCTCTGTCCCAAGCGCCTGCTCGACGCCCGGTGGCTGTGGCGGCAAGACGAGCCACGGCGCGCCGGAGACGGTGAGAAAGCCGGCTCCCGCAAGCGCCAGTCGCTTCGTCGCGCCCGAGCCGGGGATTGCAGGTTCGAGGAAGAAGTACACCATCCCGAACGCTGCAACGCCGAACAGCAGGCCCCAGAGGACGCCGCCGCCGATGCTTACGACGGTCGTCGTGAGTTCGGAGACGACGGGGCCGCCCCCGCCGTGGCTGTGCTCAAATGTCTCCAGTCCAGCGGTGAAGGCGTTCCCGACCGTCGCGATGAACAGGCCGTAGACCAGCCCGCCGGCCACGCCGGCCATCGCGCCGCGTTCGAGGTAGTCAGTCGCCATCAGTGGCAGGTGATGCCGGCGCTGTGGCGGAAGTTGTGCAGTGAGTCGTGCAGCATTGGGTCCTGCACGAACAGCAGCGTGAAGCCGAGCGCCGCCACCAGCGCGACGGCGATGGCGATCTGTGGGCCAGTCAGGGATGCTCTGGCGCGTTCGATACGGTCGTACACGCTATCCGCCGCGTGTTTGGTATCAGTGTCATCCTGCATTGAAATCTCGTTTGTCTTAAGAACAAGTAAGATTGTAAAACTTCCGCCTGATACAGCGCCGACCAAGAGCTACTGGTCGCTGGCGACGGCATCGACGCGCTCCGCGGTCAGCGCGTCCAGTGAGACCACTGACGCGTCCGTTTCCTCTGCAACGAGGTCAAGTAATCCAGCACGGCCCGCTTCGCCGGCATTCACGACGATAGTCCGGGTGGCTGCTTCACCGAGCGTTCGCGCCGCGGTTCTGGTCGCTGCGACCGGACTCCCGTCGGCGGTGTTCGCCCGCCCGTCGGTTACGACGATGACGACGCCGGCATCCGGGTCCGCCCGGTCGAGCACTTCGCAGGCGGCCGTCAGCCCGTCCGGCAGTGGTGTCCGGTCGCCTGTGGGGAGGTCTTTCAGATGGCGTGCCGCCAGCGAAACGCTGTCAGTGGGCGGGAGTACCACGTCCGCGCCCTCGCCGGCGAAGGTGACGAACGCGACTTCGTCGCGGGCCTGATAGGCGTCTTTCAGCAGTTCCAGTACTGTGCCTTTTGCGGCTTTCATCGCCGGGCGCATCGACGCGCTCGCGTCGACGGCGAACACCACCAGCGTCTCGGCGTCGCCTGCACGAACGGACTTCCGAAGGTCACGTGACTCGACACGGCCGCTCCCGCGACTGGCCGCCGCCCGGACCGACGCTGCGGCGTCGACCTCATCGTCCCGGCCGGCGCGCTCGGTTCGGACCGTTGCACCGCGTTTCGTCCCTGTCGCGCTCGCACGGCCGCTTGCGTTCCCACCGTCTGTGTCGACCGACGGGGCATCCACGTCGGGTGCGCCGCTGTCGCCGACTGTGGCGCGGGACTGGCCCGGCAGCAGCGGGGTGGCGTTTTCCGGGTCGTCGGACTGGTTGGACTCCCCCTCCCCACCGTCGTCTCCGGCCGCTCCTTCGCCGTCGCCGGCCTCTGCTTCCTGCCGCTCGCCGTCGCTGTCGGCCGAAGCGGGCGTCGGCTGCTCGCCGCGCTCGCCTGACTCGTCGTCGCCGTCCTCGTTGGACTGTTCTCCGTTGTCCGGCCGCTGGTCCTGCTGTTCGCTCTCGTCTTCGTTACCCACAGAACCGGCCCCGTCATCTTCCGGTTCGTCGCCGGCCCCCGCTTCCTCGTCGCTGTCCGCGTCACCCCCCTCCTCACCGCTTTCTTCGTCATCGGCGGACTCCTCCTCAGCCTCGCCCTCCTCGTCCTCGAAATGGTCGTCGAGCACGTCGTCCACGTCCGGCGCGTCCTCGAAGGGCCGGGAGGTGAGCCGGTGGGGGAGCGCGAACTCGGCGGCCCGCTCGATATCCGATTCGAGTACCGTCGTCCGCCCGTCCAGCGCGGCGAAGGTTCTGGCCGCCCGCGCTGTAGCGATATCGCCGCGGTGGCCGTCGAGGCCGGCGTCCCGGCAGAGTTCGGCGATCTGTTCGCGGAACTCGCGGGCGAGGTCGACCTCCGGGAGCAGGTCGCGGGCGGTCCGCAGGCGCTCGCCCGGACCGCGGTCCGGTTCGGTCTGCCTCTCCTCGTCATCGCTTTCCCCGAGCGCCTGGTCGATGATAGCGACGCGCTCCTCTAGGTCCTCGCAGGCAGACACCTCGGTCTGCAGGGCGAAGCGGTCCCGCAACTGCGGGCGCAGGTCGCCTTCTTCGGGGTTCATCGTCCCGACGAGCGTGAACTCGGCGGGGTGGGTGACGGTGACGCCATCGCGCTCGACCCGGTTTTGGCCGCTCGCGGCGGCGTCGAGGAGTACGTCCACGAGATGGTCGTCGAGCAGATTCACCTCGTCCACGTAGAGGATGCCGCGGTTCGCGCGGGCGAGCAGGCCGGGGTCGAACTCGTGGTCGCCGTCGAGCGCGTCGGCCACCGACAACGTGCCGACGACGCGGTCCCGGGTCGCACCGAGGGGGAGCGTCACGAGTGGAACCGAACGAGTTTCGACCGGCGGGTCTGAGCGTGTCCGGCAGTCCTCGCATTGCTCGTCGGGCCGGTCTGGCGGACAGCCGTAGGGGCAGTCCGCGACCGCGCGCTGCTCGGGCAGCAGGTCGGCAAGCGCGCGCACCGCCGTCGACTTCGCTGTCCCCTTCTCGCCGCGGACCAGCAGGCCGTCGAGGTCGTCGTCCGTCGCGACCGCGAGCAGGCCGTCCTTGAGGTCGCGCTGGCCGACGACGGCCGCGAACGTCGGTCCCTGCGAAGCTTTTTTGCCCGCGCCGAATACAACCATACTTGTATTAGTGCAAACGGAGATTTAATAACGTTATGCCACAGCTAGGACTCTACACCGCGACGGAGAACGAACTCGGGGCCGTCCAGCGGGCCGCGGGCGAGGTCGACGCCGACCTCGTCGTGCGCTCGGAGAGCGACCTCGACGACGAGCCAGCGGTCGAGGCGTTCGTCGACGAACTGACCGACGCCGACGCCGTCGTCCTCTGGCTCCACGGGGCCGAGGACAGCATGCCCGGCTACGAGATGGCCGTCGAGCGGTTGCGCGAGGCCGGCGTCCCGCTCGTGGTGAAAGCGACGGGCGACGCCTTCGCCTTCGAGGACACGTCGGTTCCGGACGAGCACCGCGACACCGTCTACGACTACCTCGACAAGGGCGGGGCGAGCAACGTCGCCAACTGCGTGCGCTACCTGGTGGCGCAGTACGGCGACGCCGACCCATCCTACGACGACCCGGTGACGCTGCCGACGGAGGGCGTCTACCATCCCGACCATCCGGGCGCGAGCATCGACGAACTGCGGGCGACGTTCGACCCCGCGAAGCCGACCGTCGCCGTCTGGTTCTACGAGTCCCACTGGACCCACGAGAACACCCGCTACGTCGACGCGCAGGTCCGGGCCATTGAGGCCCACGGGGCGAACGCGCTCCCGATATTCTGTGAACCGGCGACCGACGCCGAGGGCCAGTGGAACGCCGAACAGGTCACTGAGGAGTGGCTCCTCGATGCTGACGGCAACCCGCTGGTCGATGCAGTCTGCTCGTCGTTCATGTTCTCGCTGTCGATGGACGAGCGCGGCCGCAGCGCCGACGACGAAGGCCAGAGCGCCGAGGACGTGTTCCTCGACAAACTCGGCGTTCCGGTCATCCAGACCGTGACGACGATGCGCTCCCGGTCCCGGTACGACAGCAGCGATACGGGCGTGATGGGCTTCGAACTCGCACTTTCGGTCGCGCTGCCGGAGTTCGACGGCAACGTCATCACCCACCCCATCTCGGGTAAGGAGCGGACCGACGACGCCGCCGATATCGGGAGCGCGCCGAAACAGCACTTCCCCATCGACGACCGCATCGACCACGTCGCGCGGCTGGCGGTCAACTGGGCCGAACTGCGCCACACCCCGAACGACGAGAAGCAGGTCGCCGTCGTCCTCCACAACTACCCGCCCAGTGACGACGGCATCGGGACCGCCTTCGGGCTGGATTCGCCCGAGAGCACGGTGAATCTGCTCGAAGAGCTGGACGCCCGTGGCTACGACCTCGGTGATACGATGCCCGAGAGCGGCCAGTCGCTTGTCGAGCGCTTGACCGCCCAACTGACCCTCGACGACCGCTGGGTTGCGCCCGAAGACGTGCGCGAGCTGAGCGTCGACACCGTCTCGCCGACCCAGTACGGCGAGTGGTTCGAGATGCTTGACGACGACTTCCGTGAGAACGTCGTTGAGGAGTGGGGCGACCCGCCCGAGCGCCCGTTCGCAATTCCCGGCGTGGAGTTCGGAAACGTGCTCGTGACGGTCCAGCCCCCACGCGGGTTCGGCATGGACCCCTCGAAGGTATACCACGACTCTGACCTCCAGCCGCCACACGACTACGTCGCCTTCTACCGCTGGCTCCGCAACAGCTACGAGACGGACGCTGTCGTTCACCTCGGGACTCACGGCAGTCTGGAGTGGCTGCCGGGCAAGACTGTCGGGCTGGACGGCGAGAGCGCACCGGACCAGCTCATCGACGACATCCCGAACGTCTACCCCTACATCGTCAACAACCCCGGCGAAGGCACACAGGCGAAACGCCGCTCGTACGCGGCTATCGTCGACTACCTGACGCCGGTGATGGCCAACGCCGGGACCTACGACGACCTCGCCGACCTGGAGGAGCTGGCCGACCGCTACCGCGAGGCCGGCATGGAGGACGCCCGGACCGACGACGGCGAGCACCTCGCCGAGCAGATACGCCAGACAGTGGACGAACTGGACCTCGCCGTCGAACTCGGTATCGCCGGCGAAATCGACGAAAAAGCCGACGTCCGTGGGCCCAACGAAGCTGGGTCGACGCTCGTTGAGGGTGACGTGGCTGGCGACGACCTCGACATTGACGCCCTCGTCGAACGGGTCCACGAGTACCTCACCGACGTGAAGACGACGCAGATCCGGAAGGGGCTGCACACGATGGGCGAGCCGCCGGCCGACGACCGACTGGTCGACTACCTGGTCGCGCTCACACGCCTCGAGAACCCCGGCGCGCCGTCCCTGCGCGAGAGCGTCGCTGGCGTGCTGGGCGTCGACTACGACAAGCTCCGGAACGCCCCCGGCGAGTACGACGAGGCGCTGGGGATGACCTACGCTGAGGCCGCCGACCACGTCCACGAGACCAGCAAAGACCTCGTCCGGACGCTGGCCGAGCACGACTTCGACGTGCCCGAGAGCGAACTCGAAGACAACACCTCGGAGGTGAATATGAACCTTCTCGTGGTCGACATCGAACCGCTCGGGGATGCCCGCGTGCGGTCTGGCGCACACGAGGACCTCCGCGAGGCGCTGGCCTACATCTGCGAGGAGGCGGCCCCCCGGGTGGCCGGCGCAGCCGACGAGATTCCCCGCACCGCCGACGCGCTGGCTGGTGAGTACGTCCCGCCGGGCGGCTCCGGCGCGCCGACCCGTGGCGGTGTCGACCTGCTCCCCACAGCCAGAAACTTCTACACACTGGACCCGCGGAAGGTCCCGGCCAAGACGGCGTGGGACGTGGGCAGCGAGGTCGCCGACGGTGTACTGGAGCGCCATGAAACGGACGAAGGCGAGTACCCCGAGGAAATCGGCGTCGTCGTCTGGGGCACGCCGACGGTTCGGACCCGCGGCGAGACAATCGCACAGGTGCTCGCGCTGATGGGCGTCGAACCGGTCTGGTCCGACGCCGGCCGCGTCGAGGACGTGGAACCGATTCCGCTCGAGGAACTCGGCCGGCCGCGTATCGACGTGACGACGCGTGTCTCCGGCCTGTTCCGCGATGCGTTCCCGGCGGCAGCGGGGGTCGTCCACGACGCCGTCGACGCCGTTGTCGACCTCGACGAACCCCACGAGATGAACTACGTGAAGAAACACGTCGAGGAGGAGACCGACGACCTCGTCGCGGATGGCATGGACGAGGGCGACGCCGAGAGCGCGGCGAAACACCGCGTGTTCACGACCCGGCCGGGCGGCTACGGGGCCGGGACGAACAAGGCCGTCGACGAGGGTAACTGGGACGACCGCTCGGACCTCGCCGACGTGTACGTCCAGTGGGGCGGCTACGCGATGGGGTCACGCGGCCGAGTGAGCGACGCTCACGACGCATTCGAGCGCCGTCTGTCCTCTGTCGACGCGACGGTCAAAATCGAGGACACCGCCGAGCAAGACGAGTTCGACTCCTCGGACTGGTACGCCTTCCACGGCGGCTTCATCTCCGCGGTCACGGAGATTGCCGGCGAGGAGCCGAACTCCTATGTCGGGGACTCCTCGGACCCGGACAACGTCGACGTGTACACCAACGAGGAGAAAGTCCGGAAGGCGATGCGCGCCCGCGTCCTCAACCCCTCCTGGCTCGACTCGATGGAGGAACACGGCTACAAGGGCGCTGGGGACCTCTCGACGACGGTCGACGTGGTGCTGGGCTGGGACGCCACGACCGACGTGGTCAGCGACACCCTCTGGGAGGACGTGGCCGAGCGCTACGCCTTTGACGAGGAGCGACAGGACTGGCTCCGGGACGTGAACCCCTGGGCGCTGGATTCGATCACCGACACGCTACTCGAAGCTATCGACCGCGGGCTCTGGGACGCCGACGACGAGACCCGGGACCGCCTGCGGGACCTGAATCTGGAAGTTGACGGTGACCTGGAGAGCCGAGCGACGGGGGGTCCGGAGCGAGGCTCTCCGAACGAGCGAGCGGGGGGCAGTGCGACCCGCGAGCAGGACGAGGAGGTGACTTCAGATGACGACTAACACGGACGATGCGACAGACGGTGACGCGAACAGCGACGACGGCTTCGAGGAGTACGCCGACCTTGGCGCGACCACCTCGAACGCAATGGACATCGCGGAGACGTCGATGGACCGCGTGCGCGAACTCGTTCCGGACGAGACGCTGGCCGATCGGATTCGCCAGAAGTCCGTCCACGCGACCGGCGACCCCGAGTTCCAGCACCTCGTTCGCTTCACCGGAGCGGACGACGACGAGCCGGTGCGGGCCGGTGCGCAGGCGGTGCTGGACGAACAGCCTATCGTCACCGACATCACGATGGTCAAGGCCGGCATCACCGGCCGCGGCCACGACTGCCCAGTTCAGAAGGCCATCGGCAACGGCGCGGAGCTGGCCGCCGAAACCGGGATGACACGCACGGCCGCGTCAGTGCTCGAACTCGACAAACAGGGTGTCTACGACGGCGCTATCGCCGTCGTGGGAAATGCCCCGACAGCGGCGCTCGCGCTGGCAGATTGCATTGAGGACGGCACTCGGCCGGCCGTCGTCGTCGCCACGCCCGTCGGCTTCGTCAAGGCTGCTGAGAGCCGGGAACGGCTCCGCGAGGTCGCCGCCGAACATGGCGTCCCGACCATCACGAACGTCGGCCGCCGCGGCGGGAGCGGGCTGGCCGCCGGGCTGACGAACGAACTGGTGCACGTAGCCTCAGACGTACGAGAGGGGGTGGTCGATCTATGACCTCCCCCCTCGAGACGAGTGAGCGGGGAGAAACGACCCGTGAGCCGCGATGGAGTGGTCTCCATAGATGACTGAGAACGACGACTACGACCTCGATTCGGGACCGGACCCAGCCGATATTGCGGCGAGCGCGCCCGAGGGCCCCGACGCGGACGGGCCGGTCCACGCCGTCGGCATCGGCCCGGGCAACCTCGATTTCCTGACGCCGCGTGGCGAGGAGGCGATCCGCGAGGCTGACGTTGTCGTCGGCTTCGAGACAGTCGTTGAGTTCGTCGCCGACCGGACCGATGCGGACCTCCTGACCTGTGGTTACCGGGACGAACTCGACACGCTGGACGCCTTTGCCGAACGCGTGGCCGGCGGCGAGCGCGGGACTGCGGTCGCGATGGGCGACCCGAACCACTCTGGCTACCAGTTCGTGGGGAAGGTCCAGCGTGCCGTCGACCGTCCGGTTCGTATCGTGCCGGGCATCTCCTCGCTCCAGATCGCTGCCAGCCGTGCTCGGACGCCGATGGAGGACACGACATTTGTCACGCTGCACAAGAGCGGCGACCTCTCATCCGATCTCGACCGGCTTCGGAACGATGTGGGCGACCGACACCTGCTCGTGCTGCCGCGCCCCTTCGACCTGATGCCCGAAGACATCGCAGCCGAGCTGTTGGATGCCGGCAGCGACCCCGAGCTACCGGCGCTGGTCTACGAGCGGCTCACCCACGATGACGAGGCTCGGACCGCAACGACGCTCGGCGACCTTGCGCAAGATGCTGGCGGCAACAGCAAGGACGACACACGGTTCTCGGATCTTTCGGTGTTTGTCGTGCGGCGGGAGTGAGGTCGTACTGCGACAGTCGCTATTAGCTGACCGCAGCCGACCCAGCCTGCCGCTGCCTGTACTCGTTGATCAACCGGAACGCGAGCACGTACCCGACAGCCGCGAACACCACGGCTAGAATGACGTTGCCTGTCCATAGTCGGACCAGCACGTCGCTCCCCATCGAGACAGAGACGCCGTCAAACGACAGGCCGGGCACCGGCCCCAGAATCTGGTTACCGAGCCAGAAGCTCGACGCGTACACGCCCCACTTGACCGGCGGATTGAGTATCAGGACGGACGCGAACAGCGCGACCTTGCTGAGCTGTTTGAACAGGTACGCGAGGACGAGGAAGGCGATAAAGCCGGTGCCAAGCGTCGGTAGTGCGGTGAGGAACACGCCGACGCTGAAGCTCATCGCGACTTCTCGCGGCGAGTGGTCTTCTATCAGCGCAGCCACCAGTTTCCCTTTGACCTGCTCCCGCGTCTGCGCTACTCGTCGGCGAACCATCTATGTGCCAGAACGTACCGTGGGTACAAATCGCTTCCTCTCGTTCTGAGTCCGCGGTTCTGCCACTGCGACAGCCCTAATCACCCTCGCCGTCGGTCGCCATCGGCCGGTTTGTTGCGGCCAGCGTCGCCTCGAAGGTCTGCGGTGTGCGTGTGTCGGCCATCGTCCGCGCCGTCTCGACGGCGGTCGCGACGGCCTCGGTGACGAGCGGGTGGTCACCCAGTGTGTCGGTGTAGGCGAGCCCGCCTCTATCGAGGTCGAGTTTGGCGGGGATCTGTGACTCGGTCGCGTCGGTTGGCGCGAGAAAGAGCGGCACGGCGACAGCGTGGTCGTGGGCGAGGTTGTACCTGACACATTCGACAGCCGGATTCTGGAGCAGATAGCACGGTTCGACCTCGCCGAAGGCCGAGCGCTCGCGCAGGCGCTCGGCGTGGTACTCCGTCACCTGCCGCTGATACGGTTTACCGCTGGAGCCGAAGGCGACGAGCGCGACGGAGGAGTCAGCGGCTTCCGGGACCGCAGCGGCGGCACGGTCACGGATCGCTTCGGTCAGTAGCGGGCTGCGACCGACTGGTTCACAGTAGTGCGTTTCAGCGTCGATTTCGTCGAGTGCCGCCGGCACGTCTGTGACTGTTGAGTGGTCGTGCGCGACGGTCATCGGCAGCGCGAACACGCGGTCGGCATCGATGGCTACCAGTTCGTCGCGTAACTCCCGACGGGGTTCGTGGTCGTAGGTCAGCACCGTCACGTCGGTTGCTACGCCGCGCTCACGCAGGCGGCGAGCGTGTGTCTCGAAGGGCGTAGCGCGTGACGTGTCCCGACCGATGAGCAGGAGTGTGTCGTGTGGCATTGGTAGCTCCCAACGCTAAAACAAGCTGAGTTGTTTTAGCGAAAGTTGGCTTGCCTGAACGTTGGCAGGAACCCACTAATACCTTTGGGTCCCGCCTATCGGGTGCCGGCGACCCGCTAACTGAGGTCCGGGCACAGAGGCTTATACGCAGTCGAACGCAATCCCGGCGTATGGACGTGACCGAGAGTGACCTGCCCGGCGTCGGAAAGAAACACGAGGTAAACATCGGCGGTGGACAGCAACTGGTCGTCGTGACCCACAACACGGGCACTCGCGAACTGTACCTGAAAGAGAGCGCGGACGCAGACTCCGAGAAACTCCTCGAACTCTCTGACCGGATGGCCCGACTGGTCGGCACGATACTCGAAGGCGCGTACTTCCAGCCGGTCGAATCCAGCCACGTCGAGACGATGCTGTCGGAAGGGACGCTGCTCGAGTGGTACGCGGTCGAGGCGGACTCGCCACTGGTCGGCGAGACACTGGCCGGTGCTAACGTCGGCCAGCGAACCGGCGTCACCGTTGTCGCGATACAGCGCGGCGACGATGTCATTCCCGGCCCCACGTCGACCGTCGAAATCGAGGACGGCGACACTGTTGTGGTTATCGGCGAACGCGACAACTGCGAGTCATTTGAGAAGCTCTTGGCCGGGGACCTGTAGATGGTCAGAACCGAGTCGCTGGGGGGCTGCTGTCGTGGCTGACCTGCTCGGCATCGGTGTGTTGTTCGCCGCCGTTGCAGCCGCTACGCTCGTCGCGGTGTGGCTGAACAAGTCGGTGATCCCGTTGTACATTGTCATCGGGATGGTACTGTCGCCGTCTGTCGCGGGGCAGGTTGCCGTCGCTGGCTACGGTCTTCCGGTCGTCGAATCCTCGGAGTTTATCGAACTCGGCGCGGAGCTCGGTATCGTCTTTCTGCTGTTTTTCCTTGGCTTGGAGTTCAATCTGGACCGGCTGCTGGACAGCTGGGAGCGCATCACCAGAGCGGGGACTATCGACCTCGGCATCAACTTCGGTGTCGGGCTCGTGCTCGGGTTCGCGCTGTTTCGGGACCCGCTTGCGGCCTCTCTGGTCGCCGGCATCGTTTACATCTCCTCGTCAGCTATCATCACGAAGTCGCTTATCGACCTCGGCTGGATCGCCAACGACGAGGCCAACCCAATGCTCGGGACGCTCGTGTTCGAGGACCTGTTCATCGCGGTGTATCTCACAATCGCCGCCGCGCTCGTCACCGGTGGGTCCGACCTCGGGGCCGCCGCGACCTCTGTCGGCGTCGCGCTCTCATTCATCGTCGCGCTCCTGCTGCTGGCCCGTTACGGGACGCCATGGTTTGAGCGGGCCTTACAGACGACCTCGAACGAGTTTACCGTGGTGCGAGCCGTCGGTATCACGGTTTTCATCTCCGGGCTTGCCCTCGCTATCGGCGTTAGCGAGGCCGTCGCCGCGTTCTTCATCGGGATGGCCTTTGCCCCGACCACTCACACGCACAAGCTAGAACGACTGCTGGAGCCCCTCCGCGACACGTTTGCGGCGGTGTTTTTCTTCTGGATCGGCGTCGAGACCGACCCGCGACTGTTCGCCGGCGTCGCAGAGCTCGTCGTCGCCGCTATCGTCGTCACGACGCCGACAAAAATTCTGTCGGGCTATCTGAGTGGCCGTGCGTACGCCCTCACCCCGCGCCGGTCAATGCGTGTCGGCCTCGGGATGGTCACTCGTGGTGAGTTCTCCCTGATTATCGCCGCCGTTGCCCTGACCGGGGCAGGCGCGTCACTGTCGACCGAGTTGGCAAACGCCGTCTACTCGTTTACCGTCGCATATGTCCTTCTCATGAGTATTCTCGGCACAATGCTGATGCAGTACTCGGCTCCCTTCGAGGCGTTCGCGACGGCTCGGTTCGGAGCGGAGTAACGACAAAAACGAAGGGCGGACCTACAGTTCGCTGTCGGGAACGACCACGACCTTCCCGAAGCCTTCGCGGTCCTCGATTATCTCGTGTGCCCGGGCGATTTCGCTCATCGGCAGCGTCTCGCGGACTCGCGGCTCCATCTCACCCTGCCAGACCAGATCCAGCACTTCATCAGCCTGCCCTGGGGTGGCCATCGTCGAGCCGATGACCTGCAACTGATTCCAGAAGATGCGGTTGATGTCCGTTTCCGGGTTGCCGCCAGTCGTCGCCCCGCAGGTGACGACCCGGCCGCCCTTGACGAGGCTCTTGAGCGAGTCCTGCCAGGTCTGTGCGCCGATGTGGTCAACGACCATGTCGACGCCGCGGCCGTCGGTCAGGTCCCGAATCTCGCTCGCGAAGTCCGTCTCCTCGTAGTTGATTGTATGGTCCGCACCCAGTTCTTTGGCGTAATCGAGTTTCTCCTGGCTGCTGGCGGTCGCGAACACCTCAGCGCCGGCGTGGTCGGCAATCTGGACGGCGGCGTGGCCCACACCGCCGGACGCACCGAGCACCAGTACCGACTCGCCGGCCTTCAGGTCGCCGCGGTCGCGCAGCATCCGCCAGGCGGTCTGGAACACCAGCGGCGATGCGGCGGCTGTCTCCCAGTCGACGCCCTCGGGGACTGGGGTGAGATTCTCCGCCGGCACGGCGGCGTACTCGCTGTGGACACCCCGGACGTGCTCGCCGATGATGTGGAAGTCCGGCGCGAGTGTCTGGTCACCCTTGCGACTGAACTCGTCGCCGCCGCCGCTCTTGCCGGCGAGGACGGCCACCCGGTCGCCCGGTTCGAACCGCGAGACACCGTCGCCGACCTCGTCGACAACACCCGCGGCGTCACTGCCCGGAATGTGTGGCATCTCGAGGTCAATGTCGGGGAGCCCGCGCCGCGTCCAGATGTCGAGGTGGTTCAGCGCGGCCGCCTTCACGTCGATGACCACCTCATCGCGGCCCGGTTCGGGGTCGGGAAACTCGCCATACTCAAGCACATCACGGTCGCCGTGACTGTCGAACTGAACGGCTTGCATCGTCATCACTTCCCGTGGCTTAGTTATAAACGCCAGCCTCCCGGACGATACTGAGCGTGGTTGCTCCTCTGGCGGTATTCAGCTTGCACGTATATAGCCCTATAGCTTTCTACTTCAAGATTATTTGCATACATAATGAGATAAGTGTCTACAGTAAAACCGCTCTTACCGCTTTTCACTCTCTACGTGGCTAGATATACTAGAGACAAACCTAGAAAATGAGTATGTATCTCTCGAAAATACCTTATTCGGATAGCTGGATATACTTCTTGGTATTACAGAACTGTCTGCGGTTGGTGTGTGCTACTCCCAACCATTGCTGACCTGATGAGGAGCATACTTACCGCTCGAATCCGTTCTATATGCCACCAATGGCACACACTTCAAACACACCCGTCGGCCGCTTTTGGGGCGCTTCGACACCCGATTGCGTGGGTCCTCGCTGCAGAGCAGTGGTGACCGACCGATGAATCTCTCACTCGTCATCGTCGCGACGATGACCGGCGTCGCTACCGGCGTCGTGTTCGGACTGCTGGATGTTCCCATTCCGGCCCCGCCGAACCTCGCCGGTGTCATGGGAATCCTCGGAATCCTCGTCGGCTATCGCCTCATCGAGTACTTCGATGTCGGCGTCAGCCTGCTGTCGTTGCTGAAAGTCTGAGCGACGACACGGCGTTTTTCGAACCGAATCGTACTCTCTCCCGTTCTCAGAACGACGGTGACGGCAGTGACTACACCGCTGCCGTCAGTGGTCTGCGTGCTCGGTTCCGTTGTGCTGGTGAATGCTTTCGGTCCCGCTGTGGTCGGTTTCAGCGTGGTCGTGGTCGCGCGTGCGGCGGCCGTGGTACGTGTCGAGCGTCCGTTCGAGCAGCGCGGTCCGCGTCTCGTGGCCCTCGGCGACCGGTTCGACCCACCGCGATTCGGTTCGCCAGTAGCCCATCACGTCGCCGGACGGCTCGATTACCTCCGCGTCGAGGCCTTCGACCCCCCAGTCGTCCGTGTACGCCTGGATGAACGAGACGACGACCGTCTCGATGCCGGCCGCGAGTTCGTGGCTGCGCGTGCTCTTCGTGACGTAGGTCAGCCTGATGCGACTGTCTTCGACGGCGAGGGAGTCAATATCGACGAACCACTCGCGCAGGTGGGATTCGAACGCGGCGAGTTCGGTGTCGGCAGCGATATCGGCTTCGTCGTCACTACCGTCGTGGCTGTGTCCATCGCTGTGGTCGTGACCGCCGTCTGTGTGCGTGTGGCCGTGCGCCTCGTCGTGGTGTGCCCCATCGCCTGCCTGTGCGGGCGTTTCACTTGTCTCGGACGTTGCCGCCGAGCCGCCAGCTCCGGTATCGCCCGGCTGGCCGTTCTGTGTACCGCCGAGGCTGCTACAGCCGGCGCTGGTCACCGCAGCCAGCGCGAGGGTTCCGAGGAACCCACGCCGACTCCGTCGCTGGCTGGTGTCCCGCATGGCTCAGGTCCTCCGCCGCGTTGCGAGCAGCGCTGCACCGATGAGTGCAAGCAGCGTGACGACGGCGGTGAACCCGGGTCCGGACGCGGCGGTCGTCTCTGACTCCGCGGTTGCAGTGTCATCCACCGCCGTTGCTGCTGACTCGCCCTCGGTGTCTGGCGCGGCAGTCGCCGTGGCTCCGCCGGACTCGCCGTTGCCGTCAGTCCCGGATTCGGCTTGCTGACCGGCCGAAATCCAGACTGGGCTAGTCAGCGCTCGGTCGCCGTCTTCGTCGACGACACGGAAGGCGACCCACGCGTTCCCGTCGATATCAACGTCGGTGCTCATGGTGTCGTTCGTGCCGTCGAGCGTGACGTTCGAAACGGTCGTGCCGTTCCGAATGACCTCGGCGTAGGCCAGTTCGTCGAGGTTCCGGACCGTTGCGGACGCCTCTACGGACGACCCGGCGGTCGTGTTCACGGTCTCGCCAGGCATCCCGTCCTCAACGGTGAACTCGACGGCCGGACCGTACGTCGCGTACGTGTGCCCGTCTTTCACTGACTGGGCCCACTTGTCAGGCGTGACGGTCCCTTCGACGTATGCCCGGGTGCGGGCGCTCCCGTATTTCGCCGGGAAGCACTGCGAACAGTGGTCGTCGCTGACCCCGGTCGCCGTGATGTCGTAGCCGTTGTTCCAGAGGGTGAACAGCCCCTGCACGCTCGCTGCGTCGGACTCGCCGTACGGGCCGTTGTACGCCTCGATGGCGTCGACCATCGGGAGGTACTCCTCGTGCTGTCCGGGCGCGCTGTCGAGGCTGACGAAGCGGTCACCCGGATGGTTGATCTGGAACACCGTCGCGTTGTGTCGGCTGCGGGACTCCTCGATGAACTCCACGAGGGTCCCGTCGGAATCAATCATCTCCTCGCCGTGCAGCGGATAGGGGTTGAAGTGCCCGAGGTCGCCCGTGGTGATCTCCTCACTCCGGACGAACATGATGTCGCGCTCCTGTGCCTGTGACTGCATCGACCCCCAGCCGCCGATGGCGTTGTGGTCGGAGATGAACACTGCGTCAACGCCCGCCGATTTCTGAATGGCGACGAAGTTGTCGATGGGCGTCTTGCCGTCGAAGCTGACGCTGCTGTGGGCGTGGGGGTCGATGCCGACCCAGTTGCGTTCGCTTGGGTCGAGTTCCTCGGTGAACGTCGCGTTGACGCTGACCGATTCGCCGGGCGTCACCGAGATGTTTTTCTCGACCGGCTCGGCGATGTAGCCCGTCCCGTGGTTGAACACCAAGGTGTAGTTACCGGGCGGAAGCTGGAACGAGGCCGTGCCGGCCGGCGTCGTCCGGGTGTAGACGGTCTGGACCGCGGTGCCGCCGTCGAGCACCGTAATCCGGGCATCGGCGGGGCTGACCTCGCCCTCGTCGTCTATCGTTGCGGTGACGTTGACGGGAGCCGGTCCTTCTAGCGAGTCGAAGTCGGCGGTTGTCGTTTCGCCGCCGCTGACGGTGACGGACTTGGGCTCTGATGCTGCGAACCCGCTGGCATCGGCCGTCAGCGTGTACTCGCCGGTGGGGAGTTCGAGTTCGTACGTTCCGGTCTCCGAGCCGACGGTGTAGGTGAACGCACGGTCGTCCTTTGAGGCGGTGACTGTGGCCTGTGAGACGGACTCGCTGTCCGTACTCTCGATGCTGCCGGTCACCGTCCCTGTCTCGGTTCCCTGCTGCTTGTTGTAGTACTCGCTGGTCGCGCTACTTGACCCATCTTCGCCGACGAAGAAGGCGAACTCCGCTGACCGCGTTTCGCCGGGGTCGAGGCGGTGTTCGAGCCACGGGTCAACCCAGGTTGTGGACCCCGTGTACGAGGTAAATGAGCCGTTCCCGCCCCAGACGCCGTAGCTCACGCGGTCACCGGTGAGCGCGGCCCAGGGCTGGTCGAGCGTGTCGGCACTCACTGGTGGCGAGCGCGTCTCTTCGATCGTTCCCGAGCCAGGGAGCCAGGTCGACTGCCCCTCGGAACTCAGTGCGGCCCCGCTCTGGAGGCGCTCGGAATCGTTGCTCGGGAGGCGCTGGTCGCCGCCGTTTTCCATCGTGGTGTTGATCCAGATGTGGCTGGAGTTGGCTGGCAGCGTGTACGTCGTCGTAATCGAGACGTTCGGATTCGTGCTGACGTGGCCAGTCGCGGTGACGACTGCCGCGCCGTTTGGCCCGGTTGCGTTCTGGCGCTCGAAGGACTCGTAGACGGGCCACGTCCCGAAGTTGTTGAACGCGAACTCGGCGACACCGATCTGGTCGGTCGTCAGCCCGTACGCGTTGGCGTCGTAGATACCGCCCGGCAGCGTGCCGAAGGGTCCGTTCGTCTCGGTACCGATGGCGGCGGCGACTTCGCTGTTTTTCAGCACAATCGTCTCGTTTGCTGGCGTCTCGCCGCCCTTGACTCGCTCGCCGGTGACGGCGACCGGCTTGTCCGGTCGCTCGACGTGGCCCGACGAGGCCAGCCACTTCACCGTCCGGAAGAGGAACGGCCGCGTATCGGTTTGCTGGTGTTCGGCCTGCCACTCGTCGGTGAGATACGTCGTGAGCGACTTCTGACTGCCGAAGGCGACGACGCGGCCGTTGTCACCGATATCCCACGTCGCGGCCGCACCAACGATGCGCTCGCCACGGGGGTACTCCTTCTCTGTCGTGGAGTAAGTGTATTCGTAGGTATCGCTGTCACCGTACAGCAACGGGGCCTGCGTCCCGTTGTCCGTGTCGGTCACGTTGAGACTGACGCCGTCGTACTCCACGGTGTCCACGTTGTTCATTATCGGATGTTGGCCCGTGTTGTGGAGCACAACTCGCCACTCGTAGTCTTCGACTGTCTTGTTGGTCGGGTCCTGAATGTTCCGGAGCCACTTGTCGCTCTCGCCGTTGAAGTGGAGTCCGTACGGGTCGGTGATGTCGTTGAGCTTGCCGGCGTGACCCTGTAGCGGTGAGGTCCAATCCCCGACGACGAACAGGCTGCCGCCGTTTCTGACGTATTCGTCGATCGCATCCTGTTCGGCCTCGCTATAGGCCGTCTGAGGGACGGGAATAACGACCACGTCGTAGTCCGACAGCCCGTTCGCGGCCGAACTGTTCCACGAGGTCAGCCCGCCGGTCGTCGACCGTTTCGTGTCGACGTCGTACCCGCGTTCGCTGAGTCGGTTTGCGAACTTCGTGAACGTCGAGCCCTGATGACTCCCGTCGATCAACACGTCGACCCCGGCCCCACTGTTGTTGAGATCGACCGAATTATCAGGCACTGGACAACTACTGTCAAGCTGACAGGTCGCCCCACCAGCTGCGGCTGTCTGTGTCGCTGTCTGGCTATTCGCCGTTACCAACTCGTTTTGCTCGCTCGGTACAGCAGCGGCACTTCCAAGGAAGCCGGTGCTGACCACCGACAGAACGAGTAGTACGCTGAGTAGTACTGGTCGTATGTGATTTCTGTCCATCACTTCCCGTACAGTATTATGACTATATAGTTAAAATTTGTGATAGACGCACTATTTCTGGATACTGACTGTTGTCTGTAACGCATCGGTTTACCCCCAGAACGATTTCGGTACTCTCTCGTAGATTGCCCCTGACCTGCCAGTAGGTCAATGCAGGCGACAAAGGCGATTGTGAGGGATGGTCTCTCTGACAGAGACCATCCCGTGTCGTCTGCTTTGGGGAGTGCAGTCGCGTGACTTCCTCAGATGACAGCGTTGAGGTTTCGCGTGAGGAACTTCTTGCGCTCAAAAATCGTGTTGAGAAGCTTGAACAGGAGAATCAACACCTCCGCGAAGAGAACAAGCGGCTCAGAGCCAAACTTCGCTGGCACGAAGGACCGCACACCCCCTCCAGTCAGAAACAATCTGACTCTGAGGAGTCGTCCTCGTCTTCATCCGACGAGGACGACGAAGAACCTCGTACTGACGGCGGGACACCGGGTCGAAAATCCGGCCATAATCCCGAGTGGCGGTCTGCACCCGATCCAGATGAGGAGGTCGAAGTCACGTGTGACTGTTGCCCTGACTGTGGTGAGCAGTTCGATGAGTCGGAGGGCATCAGCCCGCGACTCGTCGAAGAGATTCCTGATCCGCAGCCTGTGGAAGCTACCCAGTACAACCGCCATTACTACGAGTGCGACTCGTGCGGAACCGAGACGGTGGCATCACACCCCGACTGCCCCGATGAGGGGCAGTTCGGGGTGAACGTCATCGCGCAGGCGGCTCTTTCCCGGTACGATCACCGGCTTCCCTACCGAAAGATCGCTGATCGTTTCAACCAACTCCACGGATTGGACCTTTCGGGCGCGTCCGCGTGGCATGCGACCGAGCGCGCAGCGCGCGCCGGTCGCTCGGAGTACGAGCAGATACGTAGACAGATTCAACAGGCCGACGTGGTCAACGTTGATGAAACGGGAATCAAGCGCGACGGAGACCAAGCGTGGCTCTGGACGTTCCGAACGGACAAGCACACGCTGTACGCCGTCCGGGAAAGTCGTGGCCACGATGTTCCTGCGGAAGTCCTCGGGGAGGACTTCGCAGGAACGATTATCTGTGACGGGTGGACAGCGTACCCAGCTTTCAGCAAGAAACTCCAGCGGTGTTGGGCGCACATTCTCCGGGAGGCCGAGGATGCTGCCGAACAGCAGGAAGAAGGCGAACCGATCTACCGAGCGCTCACACAGTTGTATGCCGCTCTCCAGACTCAGCTGGAGAGCGACTTGACACTGCGCGAGCGGGCAGAATTACAGCGTGTCGCGCGGAGAGAACTCGAATCGTTGATTGAGCGGTCGGTCCCCGACGGACCAGTGGCAACACTACTCGGGAAGATCGAAGGAGGCCTCGACCACTGGCTCACCTTCGTCGGTGAGCCAGCGGTCTCGCCGACGAACAACGCTGCGGAAAACGCGCTACGTGAACCAGTCGTTCTTCGGAAAATCATCGGGACACTCCGGAACGACCGCGGAATGTTCGTCCACGAAACCCTCTTCTCCCTGCTGGCAACGTGGAGCCAGCAGGGACGCAATCCCTATGAGGAACTCAAGCGAGTCGTTCGGGACAACGAGATGATCTCACGAGCTCGCGCTGTACCGGTCGTTGAATCCACAGGGTAAACACATACTCTGTAACGAACGACCAACTTCGCCTCGTCCCTTCGAACCGTGGCTCGGATTTCGACTCTGGGGATGGACCGACTCTTTGCTGTCCCCTGCTATCACACCGCTTGGCCAGTATAAGACGGCGTTGACGGACACACCTGATCTGTCGGCCACACATTCCGACACACCGATTGTGGTAGCGACGATGGCCCGACAGATCGTCCACAGGTCTGTCTACAGCGGTGCTTCCGTGTTACATCCGGTACGTACCAGCCTTTAAGACCCGATGGGCGGAATTTCGGAGGTATGTCACGCAAAGTCTTCTTTGATACGGACCCTGGCTGCGACGACGCGGTCATGCTGGCGATGGCGCTCGGTCACGATGCAATCGATGTTGTCGGTCTCTCGACTGTCTGCGGGAACACGACTATCGAGAACACGACGCGAAACGCCCACGCGATACTGGGCCTCGGTGGCTACGACGTTCCGGTGTCCCGGGGCTGTGGTCGCCCGCTCGTCGACGACCTCACGACCGCCGAGTGGATTCACGGCGAGAACGGGCTCCACGGCGACATCCCCGACGCCGACGGCAACACACGGGATATCCACGGGGCCGATGCAATCGTCGAAGCTGCCCACGAGTACGGCGACGAACTGACGATCGCGGCCGTCGGTCCGCTTCCGAACCTGGCGATTGCACTGGCCAAGGAGCCGCGGTTACCCGACCTCGTCGACGACATCTATCTCATGGGTGGGGCGGCGATGACGACCGGGAACGTGACGCCGATGGCCGAGGCCAACTTCCACAACGACCCCGCGGCGGCCAGCCGCGTCCTGCAGGACGCCACCACGCGGATGGTCGGGCTGGATGTGACCAACCGCGCCACCGTCTCTCCCGAGTTCATCGAGGAGTTCCGCACGGCCGATGGCATCCGGGGGACTGTCGCCCAGTGGCTCGACTACCGGCCCGACTCCGGAACCTACCCACTGGCCGACGCGCCGGCCATCCACGACGCCGCTGTCGTCGCCGACATCATTGACGAAACGGTGCTCACTTTTGAGGAGTACTACCTTGAGGTAGACACGACCGGCGGCCCCTGCCACGGGGCCGTCATCTGTGACGAGTACGGCACGACCGACAACGAGCCAAACAGCCGTGTCGCTGTCGACATTGACGTGGACCGTTACCGCGAAGTGCTCGAAGCCGGCGTTAGGGCTTACGCGGCGGAATAATCCAAAACATCGCTCTATGACGGCTGCGTACGCAGCTATTCGTAGACGTGGACGCTTCCGGTAGTGTTGTCCTCGATGTAGTCCCAGTCGTACTCCACGCCCAGGCCGGGACCGTCAGGGACGCTGACCGTCCCGTCGTTGTCGACCGCATCCATCAGGTCGGAGTAGCCGCCCTCGTACACCGGCGGCTGGGTGTTCTGGCAGTCCGGGTGGACCAGCGCCATCTCGTAGTAGTTCGAGTTCCGGCAGGCGGCGATGCAGTGGCGCTGGGCGGGACCGGGCGCGTGGAACTCCACGTCGAGCCCGAACGCCTCGGCCATGCGGGCCACCTTGATCGCGCCGGTGATGCCCGCGTCGTACTCGGGGTCGGCCCGGAGGAAGTCAGTCGCCTCGCTTGCGGCGAAATCGGATTTGATTTCCAGTCCGCGGATGTGTTCGGTCTGGAGAATCGGTGTGTCGAGTTTCTGTGCCAGCTTCTTGTGGGCGTGCTGTGAGATACCGCCGTCACGGAACGGGTCCTCGTACCAGAAGAAATCCTGTTCATCGAGCGCCCGGCCCAGTTCCAGCGCGTCGGCGAACGTCTCCAGTTCGCAGGCCGGGTCGTGCATCAGGTCCATCTCGTCGCCGACTGCTTCGCCGACAGCGTGAACCGCTTCGACTTCGCGGTCGAGGCTCCGGGCGTCGTCGCCGCCGCCCCAGCCGTGGATTTTGAAGCCGCCGAAGCCCTCGTCGCGGCACTCCTCGGCGAAGTCGGCGAAGGCCTCAGGCGAGTCCAGCCCCCCCGCATCGTCGCCGTGGTACGTCGACGCGTAGGTGGGAATCCGCTCGCGGTAGGTTCCCAGTAGTTCGTGAATCGGCGCGTCGTAGTACTTGCCGGCGAAGTCCCACAGCGCGATGTCGATGGGGCCGATGCCCATCCGGTCGTACTTCCGGAGCGCGCGCTTGCATTCGGACCAGTGCTTCTCGCGTTTCAGCGGGTCCTTGCCAATAAGATACTGGGCAATGATGTTGTACTGGGCGGCTGCCGGCGAGTTGCCGCCGACGTACTCGCCCGTAATTCCCTCGTCAGTGTGGATCTGGACGCCGAATAGTTTCCGCGTGGTTGTCTCGCCGGGCGCATAGACTAGATTGAAGCCGTGCTTGTCGGTCCCCACGTCCTCGAGAGGGTACTCGAACTCTCGGCTTTCGATCTTCGTTATTGTTGGCGACATTTGCCGGACATACTGTGGTGGGGGTATTAAAGCTACCCCGCGACAAATCCGCGGTATCTGCTTGAGCAACCGACACCGCGGGGACCGGACCCACGGTCTCACTCAGTCCAGCGCGTCAAGACGGCGAATACCGGGCTCACTTAGCCGAACCGAACAGCCGATATACAGCGGTTCGATGACTCGGGGGTAGTCAAACGACACCGCGTGTTCGTGGAGCACCTTCGGGTCGCCCGCTTCGCCCTGCCACATATCGTGATGGGAGGGGAGCAACCGGGATAGCTGGAGCTGGTTTGCGGCCTCGATGATCTCGTTTTCGTCCATATACCACTTCGTTCTGACACCGGAGTCGGGCTCGGGCTCGTAGATGGAGCCAACAGTGCCAAACGCCAGCGCGCCAACGTCAATGTCAAACTGCTCGCCCACGTCGGAAAACGCCTCGGCGGGCCGGCTATCGCCGGCGTGGAAGAACGTCCCGGCGTCGTGCTCGATGACGTACCCCACCGGTTCGATGGCGTCAGGGTCGTTCGTCCCAGTAACGTGCACGGTGAAATCACCGACAGCGAACTCGTCACCGACAGCGATTTCATTGCGCTGCTCGTCGGGCACTCGCATCTCACCGTCGTAGTCCGGGGAGTCATACGATGCCGATGGCGCATACAGGTCCGCCCCGAGGTCCTCGACCAGCGGGCCGTACGACGGCGGGTGCATATGGTCAATGTGTTCGTGTGTGACGAGCGTGGCATCACACTGGGTCGCGTCGGCGGGGTCCATCGGCACCGGAATCATGCGGATGAGGTTCGGCGGGTCGCCAGTCCCGAAGTAGGGGTCGATGTACAGCGTCGTCGACTGCGAGCGGAGGACGAAGCCGTTACAGCCGAGATACCAGATCACGACGCCGTCGCCGGGGTCTGTTGCTTCGATCTCGTCGCGGACGAACCAGTCGTCCCACGTTGACTGAACCATGTGCCGAACTATACCTGGCCGGGTCAAAAAATCTCGCACCGGTTTCAATCGAGTCTGACTGTCGACTCCGTCTCGGATGCTTCGTAGACGGACTTGATCGTGTTGATATCGACGAGGCCGTGTTCGCCGTCGGCGTAGGGCTCAGTGTCGGTCAGCAGGCAGTGGGCGAAGTACTCGAACTCCTCTTCCATCTGGTCGATCTGTTCGAAGTCGATCTCGACCGTCGTCCCCTCGTGAGACAACTGGAGCGCGCGGTCGTCCCAGGGGTAGAAGGCCGGTTCGACGCGGACCTTGCCCTCTGTCCCGAGTACGGAGATGTGGCTGTCAAGATGTGCGTTCTGGCTGGCGGTACACACCGCGTACACGTGGCCGGGGAAATCTAGCTGGAACGCGCCGTGTTCGTCTGGCACATCGGCGAACTCCTCTTGCACAGAGGCAACGGTCCCCCGGACTGCAACGGGGTCGGCATCAAGCAGGAATCGGCTCGTGTTCAGCGGATAGATACCGATATCCATGACGGCACACCCTCCGGACAGTTCCCCGTCCAGCCGCCACTGGTCAGGGTCGGGAACGAGTTCAAGAATGGGTTCGGTCATGTTGCCGTGGACGAACAGCGGTTCGCCGATGTACCCCTCGTCGATGAGGTCCTTCGCTCGCCGGACGGCTGGCTCGGTGTGCATTCGGTAGGCGATCATCAGCGTCGCGTCGTGCTCGTCACAGACCTCGACCATTCGCTCGGCGCGCTCGATAGTGGCCTCCATCGGCTTCTCACAGAGGATCGCCTTGTCCAGTTCTGCCGCCGTCTCGACGTACGGGAGGTGGAGCGCGTTCGGGGTGACGATGTAGACGGCGTCGTACGCGTCGCTTGCGGCGCCGTCGTGGAACTCCTCGTACGTAATCGCGTGTTCGACTGTCTCCGAATCAGCTGCCACGTCCGCCGCTTTCTCCCGGTCGCTGCTGACCAGCACAGTCGTTTCACAGAGGTCCCCTGCGTCGACGGCGGGCATCGCCTGTTCGGTGGTCCACCAGCCGACGCCGATCATCGCAAACCGAACTGGGTTGTCGGTCGCTGTCTGTTCCTGCCAGTCTCGGCGGTCGAATCCTCCCGTGAGCGCGTCAACATTCATACCACTGTCGTCAATTGGCTGGATATTATCTTTTGTGTTGGCACGCCCACATCAGCCCACCGTTCCAGTGTAGCGAATGATAGTTCATATCTTAAGTAAGTGTTTCCCGAAAGACGGTACAACTGTTCAGTATGGTAGAACAAGATACTAGTCTCAGCCACAGGTCTTCGATACCGGTTAGTCGATAATTCGAGTGGAAAATACCGTTTTACGGGCCGCCTGTGGTCTGTCTTCGTCCACGAACTCCGGTCTTGGTATCGAGAATAACGACAGTACAACCGTTATGGAGTGTGTTCCATCATTATGAACGACCATCCGTGAGCGGAGCACCGCGGTTCGTTTGACAGGGACCGATTTGAAACTTCGTTCCACTTGTTGTGTTCACTATGGAAAGAACGGACGCTATGACTGCCGACGACGAAACGGCGCTGTGCCCAACCGAATAGCGGTCTCGTTTCTCGCCACACTCAGGCGGGTCCAGCTATGGCAGTAGCGGCAGCGAATCCCCCCGACTACCGGGGCGCTACTAACGAGAGTGGAGCGTCTGTATGGGACAGACAGCGCCGGTGCTAGAACCGTTCCACCATCGTTGGTCGGTTGGGCTACGAGCATGACTTTGCACGCTCTGGCGGTTGACAAGAAACAGGAGGTAGCGATTAGTATCATATAGAAAGTCTGTAACAAAAAACCACTTCACGTTAGCGGCGGTGGCCGCCTCGATTAGCTGTTGCGGTACACCGTCTTGATGTAGCTGAAGAACTCCAGACCGGCGTCACCCTGCTCGCGGTAGGTGTTCGTCGAGGAGCGCTTGAGGCCGCCGAAGGGAACGTGCAGTTCCAGTCCGGTCGTCTTCTCGTTGACTTTGACCACGCCGGACTCGGACCGCTCGATGAATTCGTTTTCCTCCTTGATTCGGTCGGTTACGATGCTGGCCGAGAGGCCGTAGTCGATGTCGTTTGCAACCTCGACACCCTCATCGAAGTCGGAGACGGACATGACGGCGAGCACCGGCCCGAACACCTCTTCTTGTGCGATGCGCATATCCGGCTCAACGTCGGAGAAGACGGCCGGCGAGATGAAGTTCCCGCCGTCGTACTCCCCACTGGTGAGTTCCTCGCCGCCCGTTTCGAGGGTCGCTCCCTCCGACTGTGCGACATCGATGTACTCTAGGCTCCCCGCGAGCTCGTCTTCGCTGACGTGGGGACCCATGCCGGCCCGGTCAAGCCCGTCCCCGATTTCGAGGGACTCGGCGTAGTCGACAATGGCGTCGAGGAACTCGTCGTACACGTCCTCATGGACGATAGCCCGGGAGGTCGCTGTACAGGCCTGGCCCGTCCCGCCGAAGGCGCCGGCTCCGACGATGTCAGCCGCTTTGTCCACATCGGCGCTCGGCATGACGACGGTCGGGTTCTTCCCGCCCATCTCCGCCTGTGCGCGCTTTCCGTTGCTCGTCGCCTGTTCGTAGACGTGCTCGCCGACCGAAGCACTGCCCGTGAACGACACCACGTCGACATCGTCGTGGGTGGTCAGCTGCTCGCCGACCTCGCTCCCGGGGCCACAGACCAGATTGATAGCGCCGTCCGGAATCCCGGCCTCGTCCAGCGCCTTGACGATCATCGCGCCGACGGTCGGTGCCTGCATCGCGGGCTTGATGACGACAGTGTTGCCGACCGCAAGTGCCGGTGCGATCTTCCAGGCTGGAATCGCGATGGGGTAGTTCCACGGCGTGATGAGCGCCGCAACGCCCATCGGCTCTTTTTTCGTCTGCAGCCCGGCACGGCCGCCGCTGGGCTGTTTGACGGTGCCTCCGAAGTCACGGGCCTTCTCCGCGTAGTAATAGAAGATATCAATCGCACGCTGTACCTCGCCCTCGGCTTCGCCGAGCGGCTTCCCCTCTTCGCGGGTCAGCGTCTCTGCAAGCTCGTCTTTCCGAGATTTCAGGATTTCACCGGTCTCACGCAGGATTGCACCGCGCTCCGGACCGGGCATTTCGCCCCATTCGTCTGTCGCTGCTGCCGCGGCTGCAACCGCTTCGTCCGCGTCCGCCGCCGAAGCCACCGGAACCGTGCTGACGACGTCAGTCTCGTCTGCTGGGTTTGTGACCTCCTGTGTCTCTCCGCTACCGGTCCACTCACCGTCGATATAGTTCTCATATGTCTGCGTCATACGTTTAATTCATCTCATTCCCAATACTTACGCGTTTCCCATGCTTCGCTGTGCCGCGTCGTTTGACGGTATGGAACGACCGGCTGATGTCGGTGTGTCACGGCGGCAATGCTGAATAACACGCACCGTCGCCAGTGTAACCAGCGTCGCCGGTCCAATTCAGATCTGATAGCTGAGTTATAACGGACTCGCAATCGAACCTCTGTAAAATAGCTACCGCTGTCAAAACAGCAAACAACACAGAATCTGTGTGTTGGCAGATCTGTCTCATCGTTCGTGACTGCTTTGCGATGTCTGTGACGCGGAGATACTGTTCTCTCGGCCTTACTGTGTTTCCCGTGACGATCGAATTCTGTTATCGTGACACTATGATTGATCGGTTACCTGACTGCTTTTGGTATATAAATCTATCCCATAGTATAACATGTGTATGTGTGTTATCGGTCTGCTGTTTACAGTCGTACTGCTGGAGCGGTCGTCGCTGGTGAGGAAATCCCCCGTGATTTAATATAGCGATATTAAGTTTATCGAGTAAAACACACCGACCAGCGAATCATAGTCAACGCGCTGTAGCCCACCTAGTTCGCCCGAAATCGGTCAAAAACCTCATCTACCGACACTATTGAGCACTCGACTTCGATCTCGAAAATATAATATCAAGAAGACAAATATGATAGTAAAATCTGAGTTACCATTCCTATAATTTGCCATTTGGCACTACTCGGCGACACCATCGCCGTTCCCGGGATTAAACACGGGCCTACTCGTTGCCCACTCTTTCGAGCAGCGCGCCAACAACTGCGCTCTTCCGGTGTGAAACCAGCAGACGGCAGTAAATATCGTCTTCACTGTCCGCACCACAGTTACACAGTGGACATCCGTATGCGTGGCTCTTTGCCGCCTCGGTCGCTCGCTCCGGGATGCTCGCTTGCATATGTGAGCGTATGATCCGTGCCGAACATAGCGGTTTCTAGGACAACTATGTCGCTCTCAATGCGTATATAGAGTCTCTCTCACGACCGGACTCTCTTCGGAAGCAACACTATCCGGCGACACAGGCTCATCTTCGGTCCAGCGCCGCGATAAGTCCACAGTCTGCGGACCTATCTTGCGCACCGAACGAGACTCTTGTCGGCCATACAGGCCGCCAAAACCGACATGCTGCGAGCAGCACCTGCCGTGAAAACAATCGCTTTCTCAACTATATTTATCCTATATGCTCTCTGAATGCACATATATGGCCATAAAATGGCTGGTTTGAATATACCATGTCGCTCCCGGCCGCCGCTCAGCGACGCAGCTACCGACGGCTGCTCGGCCGCTCGCTTGATTTCGTGAAATTACCATACTGCGCTCTGTCCTGTAGCCGCTGCATTCGCTCGTCTATCGGTGGATGCGTCGACAGGAGGCGCGAAAGCTCGTTATCCGCTTCACTGTGAACGTATACCTGTCGCAAGAGACCGGGGTCCGGCGTCGATGCTTGCTCGATCTCTGCAAGGGCTCGGGCAAGCCCAACGGGATTCCCCGTTATCTCGACTGCGCGGTCGTCGGCAGCCAACTCACGACGCCTCGAGTAGCCGAGTAGCAGTAGCGTCACGGCGAAGCCGAGACCGGCAACGACCTGTAGCGAGTACCGCTGTGCCCGACCAAGCCAGGAGCGCGACCACGACGATGGGTCGCCACGCAGCAATGCGAGCGAACGGGCGATGCCACCGGTTAGCACCACGATGGGGAACAACGCGAGGCCGATGAGTCCGACAAGCGTCTGGACGAAACTGTACGCGACAGTCTGGACCAGTGCGTCACGGGTTTCTAGATGCGCGAGTTCGTGTGCCAGAAGTCCCTCGAATTCCGCTGCGGACAACAGCCGGAACAGCCGCCTGTCGACGACGATAGTGCCAGTGCCGCCACCGATGGCGAACGCGTTTGGGACTGGCAGCTCCGCCAGTAGCAACGTCGGCGTCTCGACGTTCATCTGATCGACAAGCGCATCGAGACGATGGTAGGCCTCTGGTGCACGCGCCCGCGGGAGTTCGACCGCATTGAGGGATCGCTTGAGCTGTGCCGTTGCGGCCCAGTAGTTCACGACACCGAGTGCAATCGCTGTCCCGAGAACGACTAGAGCGGCCATTAGCGGCGACGGGCGGCTGTCCCACACTGGCAGCAGTAGCAGATACCCGACGTATGCCGCCGTAAAATAGACCAGCAGCGAAAACAGGCCGACGACGGCCATGAGTAGCCGTCGGGTCACAGCCATGTTCGGCAATAGGTCGCTGCGTGAAAAAATCGCTTCGGTGGCGTCACCGCTGTTCCGTTGTTGGATGCTGATGGCAGTTCCGTAGTCCTCGGGCTATTTGATATAGCGACATTAGATTTACTCCGGCTACAGCACGCGGGTCGATACTCGGCCGGAACGGCGATAGAACAGTGCTTCAGGACTTGAAACCGGTGGTGGCTGTTGAGCGGCGCACGGTAGCCGACACGCCTTTTTCACCGCCACACAGACAATCCAGTATGCGAATCGCACGACTTCTGACCGAGGATGGGCCAGTCACCGGCGAATACGTTGACGGCGTCGTCCACGCTGACGATGGCCAGTACGTGGTCGGCCGCGATGGACGACTGCTCCCGCCGTGTGAACCGACTGCGCTGTACTGCGTCGGCCGGAACTACGCCGCTACCAATGACCAGATGGATTACGACCGCCCAGAGGAGCCGGACTTCTTCATCAAGCCTCCGACAGCGCTACTCGCCCACGAGCAGAACATCCCCTACCCGCCGTTTACTGACGAGCTGACCTACGCCGGTGAGCTCGCTGCGGTCATCGGCGAACGGTGTCACGATATCGACCCGGCTGACGTTTCCGACGCGGTCAGGGGATACACGATACTGAACGACGTTGATGCGCTGGACCAGCAGGGCCGAACCGCCCGAAAGGCCTTCGATGGGTCCGGGCCGCTGGGGCCGTGGATCGAGACTGCTGTCGACCCCACCGATATCGATATGTACACCGACATCAACGACGAGCGCCGGCAGTCTGCCAACACCAGCGAGATGCTGTTCGGACCTCATGAGGTGGTCGCATACCTCTCGAAGCGGTTCACGTTCCGGCCCGGCGATGTCGTTGCGTTCGGCAGTCCGGCCAATCCAGGAACGGTTGCGCCCGATGACACAATTGAGATAACTTACGACGGCGTCGGGACGCTCCGCAACTCGGTTGTCGAACCGTAACGTCATCCGACCGCTGAAGTCGTAGCGTAGCGGCTTTCTTCGGCGCCTATACCCCAGAATAGCGGATTTGTGCGCTGGGCAGTGATAAACTATTATCTGCTATACGAAATCACTGTACTGATGTTGCGAAGATACCTCTATGATGCACAGGTTTCACGACTAAGAAGGTTGAAAGAAGCGTCTGCGTGGCTCTCGAAACGCGCTCCTGAGAAACCTATCGGATAGCGTTCAGAAAACCGCCGGAGAAACCGCGCTCAGGACAGCGCTGCCGCTCACGGCCGAGGCGAGCCCAGGAGAAACGAGGGGGTTAGTCCGGCGGGTCAAGGCCGTAGTTCTTCTTGGCGAGCGTCAGGAACGAGTTCGCCGACACAGACGGGTCGTCTTCGACCTCGTCGTTCAGTTCCAGCTGGACGAGTACGTCCACGAGCCGCCAGCAGTTGTACAACACGCAGGCAAACGCGAAGTTGAAGTACCGGAACCGGTGGTCGGGCGTCTTCGTCTCCGCGAGGAACTTCTTCACCTTCTTGAACCCGTTCTCGATACCCCACCGCCGCTTGTACTTCGACATCAGCCGCCCGATCTGGTGCTTCATCTCCCGCTCGTCCTCGGGATCGACGTCCACCCACGGCAGGTTCGTCTCGAACGGCACCGTCGGCGCGTCCACACGCGTCGGCTCCTCGATCTCCTCCTCGTCCGCCACGTCATCCAGAAGGCTGCTCAGCGGCGAATCACCGCCGCGGTCCTCGGATAGCGGCGTGGCGTCGCCGACGTCCTCGAACTCCTCCAGGAGCTCCTGACGAATCGTCACGTCCGTCCCATCGTCGTCCTCGTCTTCGCGCTCCCACTCGCGCTTCGGGAGGTAGACCGCCTTCCGCGTCGGCCCGTCGTCTAGGCGTTCCTGCTCGACGACGTCGAAGTCCTTCTCGGAGTTGGCGAGCTTGGCGATCTGGTGCTCGTGGTCGCTACTGGAACGCACCGTCGCGGGGTTCAGGTAGTGGACGTCGTGGTCTTCGCAGGCGTCTTTGATGCCGTCCGGGTCGAACTCGCGGTCCATCATCACGAGGTCGAGGCCGGGCACGATGTCGGTCGCGCCCTCCAAGAGGTCGTCCACGAGGTCCTCGCGTTTCTGGCCGCGCTGCACCGGGATGGCGTCGAGGATGAGCGGGACGTCGTGGCCGACGAGCTTGATGACCGCCCACTGGAAGAACGGGCCATCGTGGCCCTTGTATCCGAGAATCCAGTCTTCTTGACTCTGGCCGCTGTCGTCGCGTTCGACGTGCCCGCTCCACGGCTGGCCTTTCGTGATGTCGATGGCCGCCATCTGCTTGCGCCCCATCCTGTCCTTCGATTTCGCGCGAGCAACGAGCGTGCGGCTGGTCTCCCGGAGCATCGTCCGGATGCGGCCGACGCCGAGGTCGGTGGTTTGGAGGCGGTGAGAGTCCCCGGACGGCGTCCGGTCGCGGGTGGTGTCTTCGGCGAACGACTGCGCGCCGTCGTTCGGGTGCATATCGGTGCGCATCCCGAGGTAGGACTGTTGCTCCCAGAACGCGCCCTCGGGGATAGACGCGTTGTGTGCGCGGTCGAGGTGGAAGCAGTCCTCGACGATTGGCTTCGCGCCCTTCCAGACCTCGCGCGCTTTCTCGCGGGCGAGCGTGTCCTTGCTCTTCGACCGCGTGACCGTGCCCGTCGGTTGGTCGGGGAGGAACTCGGGGTCCGGGGCGGCGAGGTCGTGGTAGCGGGCGATGTCCACGACGACCTCGGCGGCCGTCCGAACGGCGTCCTGGACGTCGGCGAGGCGGTCCTCCCACGCCCGCCACAGCGTGGACTGGTCGGGGATGTCCTCGAAGCCCAGCTCGCTCGTGAGGAACGGCTTCGCTTTGAGGTACGTGTGGAGGGCGGTCGAGTTCTTCCAGCCCTTCACGCAGCGGAGGACGTGTGCTCGGAAGACGGCGTCCCAGGGCTTCGGGTCGCCCTGTTCGTGGTCGTAGGTGTCGTAGAAGCGGAGGTACTGCGCGGGGATCTCGGCGACGAGGTCCTCCAGGGAGACCGAGCGGTCGTACCTGACCTGTTGTTCGCGGGGGTAGGTCTTGAGTGCACCATCGACCATCTCCCGGAAGGTCATGTCGAAGGCGTGTGCTTCGACAAGGTCGCCGTTGTTCGTGGCGAAGAGGCCCTCTACTTCGTAGTCTTTGGGTGTGGATGCGTAGCCGGCGCTGTCAAGACGCCTCGGCGGTCCGAGGCGCGTCCACCGTGACCCTGTCGGGGTCTGCGCCGGGCGTGTTGTCACTACCCGGTCATTACTTCGCCCTCGTATATAAACCTCCAGAAAAATCAGGTTCCTGGTCGCCCAGGATTATGCGTAGCTGGCTTCGAGGACCGACCGGCGTCCCGGCGGAATCGGGGCGCGGTCGGCCGTCTCGCGGATCTCCTTCCAGCGCGCCTGGTCGGTGTCGTGCGTATCGGTGAAGATGTCCTCGTCAGCCGCGATGAACGACTGCTTCCCTGCGAGCAGGGTGTGGACAGCTTCGTGACCGTTCGGCACGACGCCGCCCTTGAAGTTCTCGCGGATGAAGTCCTCACTGACGTTGAACGCGCCGCGGAGGTCGTGACTGCCCTCGCCCTTGTCGGGCGAGTGACCGTGCGCCGCCTGCGCGGACGGTTCCGTGAACTCGCTCATGTGGAGTTCCTCTGCCCCATCGCGGACGGCGTCAGCCAGCTGTGCGCCGACGTCTTCTTCGATGGTCGTCGCGGGTTCGGTTTCGAGCTCTGCCTCAGGTCGTTCGAGTTGTTCTGCGGACATGGTCGGGTGTTAGCGGTGGTTTTGTGGCTGTGCGCGGGTCTCCTGGACGTGGCGCTCGATGAGGTCCCAGAACAGGTCGTCATCGTGGCGCTCCCGGTACGTCGCCAGCCAGTACGCCTTCCAGAGGAACAGCATCTCGCGCTCATCCAGCGACTCGTCATCACCGGGGAGTTCGAACGGATCAGGGTCACCTCGGGGAGTCAGGCCGATGAACTCGACGTCCTCGTCGGTGCGGCTGATGCCGCCGCCGATCCGGTACGTCGGGTCATCGAAGTTCCGGGTCACGAGGTACACTGTCCCCAGCCACGTCAGCAGGAACATGTCCTCGATGACCCACCCGTCATCGGTGATTTGGATGCTCGCCGGCGGGACTGGCGAGTACTGCCGCTGAACTCGGGTGAGGAGTTCCTTGTCCACCTGCCGCTCGCAGAGGTCGTCATACAGGTGAGCAAGTGTGTCGGCAGTTCCGTTCCGGACAATCTCAAGGACGCCCTTCAGCACCCGGTCCGTCTCGGACGGCGGGTTCTGCACGGGCCTCCCATCATCGACCTGGAGCGTGAACACGCGGTCGCTCCGGGTGGGCTCGACGCGCACCTCCGGCGGCACGTCGAAGATCGTGGGCGGCGTCTCGGTGTCGCCGAACACGAGGTCCGCGTGGCCGTGGACGTACGCCAGCTCGTAGGCCGGCGTCCGGGCGATTGACCGCGTCGTCTCGCCGTCATCAATCAGGTAGCTGTTCCCGAACTCGCCGATGATTTCGGCGTCCTCCGGGAGACCTTCGTCGAAGGTCACTCCTGTAGCACCTCCAGCATCGTGGTGTAGGTCTCCCCTTCGACACTCTCTCGCTGGCTCGGGACCGTGACACCGGCGTCGTGAAGCTCAGCGAACCCGTCGATGACGCCGAGCATACCGCCCTGGAGACCTTTCCGGTGCTCGCTGAGGATTTCGTACTCGGTCGTGTCGCGCCAGTTGTGGAGGTTCGCGTAGGCGTACACCTCGGTATCACGGTCAGCGCTGGTGAGGCGGCTGGACTCTGGAAGCGGGTAGTTGTACTCGTGGGTTGCCAGCCACACGTCGTCGTGTCGGAGCTCGGGAAGCAGTTCCTCTAGCGTGTCTTGGCCGACGGGGATGTACACGATGTCCCCGAGTTCTTCAGGGTCTGACGACCGCCACGACGTCCCGCGCTCTTCCTCGAACCACGCGGCAGCCTCCGACATCTCAGGCGTGTCCCTGAGCCCGCGAAGCGCGTCGTCACCGAGCAGATGGACGACGACGGAGTCGCCAGCCTCTCTGGCCTCGGGGAGCGTCATCTCGCCAGCAGACGTGGGAACGGTCAACTGGTGGGCTTCCTCAAGGTAGTCCTCGATGCGGTAGACGCGGTCGAGGTCTTTGAGGTAGTCCCAGGACTTCACGGCGCAGTTGGCGAGCCGGACGCCGCCGTGGCCGAGGACACCGAGGTAGTCCGACATGGTCTCGTCGCAGTTCGACGGGAACAGGATGAGGCGGTTGATTGCGCCGTTGAGGAGTCCCCGGTCGGGCGTGTAGCCGGCTTCGCGCGCTTCGAGATAGGCGCGAAGGTAGCGCGCGCTCTCCTTCTCCGTGGTGTCCTTGTAGCCACGGTCGTTGTCGTCGGTGTTTCGCGCGTAGTGGAGCGTGATGACGCGCTCCGGAGCGTCTGCACCGGCGTTCGGGTTCTCGTAGTTGTAGTTCCGTTCGAACCGTTCGCGGGTCTCCTCGCTGACGTCGAACTCGTCGAGCGTATCGCGCCCGACGTAGTTCAGCCGCCGCCAGTTGAACAGCTCCTCGTACCGGTCCTGAACCTGCTTCTGAACGCGGACGACAGTGTGGCCGTCGTGGTCGTCCCAGACGGCCTGTGCCTTCTTCTCCGAGGGGTGCTGCGCCATCCAGACCTCGGCGTCCTCCGGCGTGGAGAGCAACACCTCGTAGATTCGCGTCTTGGCTCGTGAGGCGCTGCTCCACGGGTCACGACCGCGCTTACAGTGCTCGACGGTGTTGCTCATCTGGGCGAAATCGCCCAGCGTCTCGTCGTCTACGTCTTCGAGACCGTGGTCTTCGAGATTCGACTTGAGTTTGCGAGCCTGCCAGTCGTCATCGAACGTCTCGTGATCCATCCACCGGACGATGAAGTCGATGTCCTCGCGTGGGAGAGCGAGGATCTGGTCGGTCGCAACCGCGTCTGTGATGACACGTTCGAGCTTCTCGTCGAAGCGGTCGAGGAACTGCTTGGCCAACCACCGCCAGAAGTCCGGGTTCTCCTCGAAGCGGTCCCGGTCGCCCGCTGGCGACGGCGTCCAGATGTCGCTGGGAGCGCAGTCACTCGCCGGGATGTAGCCCTCGCGGCGGTCCTCGGGCATCTCGGCGTACTCGCCATCGCCGACTCGCGTCAGTCCCTCGTGTGGCCCGGCGACGATCTCCTGGTCTTCGGACTTGAACACGGCATCGAAGCGCGCGCCGTACGGCAGCTCGTACTTGAGGTCCCGCGCCCCCTCGTTGAGTGCGTCGCCATCGAAGTTCCGCTCGATGGGGACGTCGAGGAGCACCGCCTGTCCGGACGCGTTCGGAGAGTGGACGGCTCGGAACGCATCAGTCTCGATGACGATGTCGCCGTCTGAATCGCTGTATCGGTCCTGAAATGGCGTGTCACTCCGACCGCCGTACTCGTCGTCCGCGATCAGCGACCCGTCGCTGTTGCGTTCGGTGTAGAGCACCGGGATGCGGGACCACTGCGCGACTTCCGCGATGGCGCTCCGGATGTCTACTTCGGGTTCCTTGAGCGGGAACTCGAAGCGCGTCCCGTACTGCCCGTCTTCGAGCTTATCAGGCAGTTGTTCGACGTCTTTGAAGCCGTACGCGCTCCAGAGGCCGCGGACGTACTCGTCGGTGCGTCGGGAGCGCGAGTGCATGAAGAACGCGCCGTCGAGGCCGACGCCCTTCAGGCCGGAGAGCAGGCCGATTCCGTACTTTCCGCCGCGGTCGCTGTTGTATCGGTTGGTGCTGACGCCCAGCTGGATGCCGACCGACTCGATCTCCTCGCTGCTCATCCCCATCCCGTTGTCTTCCATGATGAGCGTCTTCGAGGACGGGTAGTACGCGATGTGGATGACCGGGGAGTAGTCCTCCCCGAGTTTCTCTCGGGCCTCCAGGCACGTCGCCGCCATGTTGGCGACGTACTCTCGGACCATCGAGGCCTCGGATTCGTACTTGTGGACGGACATGTGCTTGACGGCGTCTTCGAAGCGGACGCCGAACTGTTGCAGTCCGTCTGTATCGGGTATCTGGGCGGTGATGTCGGGGAAGTCGTGTGCGCCCCGGTGGACATCAACGTCGAGCCCCTCGACACCGACGTGCATCGGTTCGAGCGGAGCGTCGTCGTTGAGGCCGCCAGTTACGTTTTTGCTCATTTGGTACCGGAATCCTCCGTGTTGTTATCCACATGGCCAACAACTTAGTTCTTGTCCACACGGCCAAGAACTATGAGTTTCTGGCCACATGGTCAAAACTAAGATGAGCGAAACTGCATCAGGAGACGTGCCCCGACCGCGAGACCCGCCACTACCCGAGGAGGTTCTTGGCCGGATGGCCGAAAACGAGCCCTACGTAGTGGCGGATCTCGTCGCCGAGTTCGAGGACGAGTACGGGCCAGCGCGCGGCACGGTGCGGAATCGCCTGGAGTACCTCGTTGACGAGGGCGAGGTCGCGCGGAAGAAGCACGAGAACGGCACCGTCACCTACCGCCGCACCGAATAGATTCTTCTCGCAGTTTTGAGAGAAGTCGGCATTTCACTCGTGAGCAGGGGTGCGCGAGAATACTCAACGGGGCGAGTTGTCCCCGCGGACCTGTGCATCATACCCCTATCTTCGGAGGTCGTCACTGTAGCCGAGTCCGAATCGTCTCCGCGGTTTGCTCGCCGATACCGTCGATAGCCGTCAGCTCTTCGTCGGAGGCCGCTCTGACGCTGTCCACGCTACCGAAGCGTCGGAGCAGTCGTTTCCGCGTTTCGGGGCCGATGCCGGGCACGTCGTCAAGCGTCGTCGACACCTCGTCACGTAGTGTCTGGTGGTACTGGACGGCAAAGCGATGGGCTTCGTCACGCACCCGCTGGAGCAAGTGGAGTTGCGGGGCGTCATCGTTCCAGTCGTACACGCGGTCGGGTGTGATGACCAGCTCCTCGTCCTTCGCGAGCGCGATGGCCGGCACGTCCCAGCCGGTCTCGGCGAGTGCGTCGCGGGCTGCCCCGAGCTGGCCGTCGCCGCCGTCGATGAGTAGCAGATCCGGATCAGGTCGGTCGTCCCGCCCTTCGACGGCACGCGTAGCCCGCCAGCGGAGGAGTTCCCGCATATTCGCGTAGTCGTCGTTTTGCTCGGTGAGCTTCTTCCGCCGATAATCACTCTTCTCTGGCGTTTCGTCGACGAACGTAACGTTCGAGCCAACAGCCGACCGTCCTTGGGCGTGGCTCACATCGAAGCCCTCGATACGGCTCGGTCGGTCGATACCCAGTGCATCGGCCAGACGACCGCTCTCGTCGTCGGTCCCACCGCGCTGGCGGGCATTCTTCAGCGCGAGGTCGACCAACGTCGCCTCCCGACCGGCCCCGGGCACGCCGAGCGTGACGCCCTCGCTCTCAAGCCACGCTTCGATGTCCGGGTCGGCAGGGGCTTCGGCACAGAGAATCCGGTCGGGGAGCTCTCGCTCGGCGTAGTACTGCGGGATAAACGCCCGGTACACGCCGGCGGTCCCTTCACCATCCGGTGCTTCGAGTGTATGCCGGTCCCGTTCGACGAGCTTGCCGCCCTCGGCGTGGAGCCGGGCGACGATGGCGCGCTCGCCCTCGATGGCAGCCCCAAGCACGTCTGTTGTCTGATACCCCCCGGAGTCGCTGACGGCGGTATCTCCCTCTCCGTGGAGCGCCTCGACGGCCCCGAGCTTGTCCCGGAGGTTTGCGGCGCGCTCGAACTCTTGGTTCTGTGCAGCGGCCTCCATCTCGCGGCGCAACGGGTCCGCCAGAACACCGGTTTCACCCTCGAAGTACCGCGTGACCGCTTCGGCGTCCTCAGCGTAGTCGGCTTCGCCGATTTCGCCGGTACAGGGCGCGGTACAGATGCCCATTTCGTAGTCGAGACAGGGCCGGTCCCGGTTGCTGTACTTGTGGTCGGAACAGCCCCGCAGGCCGTACGCTTCCCGCAGGGCCTTCACCACTGTTTCCACCCGTCCTTTGTCGGTGAACGGCCCGTAGACGGTCGCGCCGTCCGCGGGGTCGCGCGTCACTTCGATTCGGGGGACTGGATGGTCAGTTAGCTGGACCAGCGGGTAGGATTTGTCGTCTTTCAGCCGGACGTTGTACGGCGGCCGGTGTCGCTTGATGAGGTTCGCTTCGAGCAACAGCGCCTGTGTTTCGGTGTCGGTGACGGCGAAGTCGATGGTTTCGGCCCGTTCGACCATCTTGGCGATGCGTTCGCTGCGAGGGTCGGCGTAGGAGCGCACGCGGTCGCGCAGGTCGACGGCCTTCCCGACGTAGAGGACCCGACGTGTGTCGTCCCGGCCCTGTTCGAACAGGTACACGCCGGGCTCTCGTGGCAACGACCGCGCGCGCTCTCGAACCTCGTCGGCGTCCATTAGCGCAGGGTTGGTACTCGGCGGGGTTGAACGTCACGGGAGCGGGTCGTCTGGCGCTGACTGGGGCGCACTTCCGGCATCAGCAGGCGGAGCCTCCGGAACGATGGCAGCTTCGATCCGGTCGACGACGCTCTCGTCGTCTGGTGCAGTCAGCTCGACATCGTCGCCACCGGCGACACGCACGACAAGCAGGCGGTTGCGGCTCCAGAGGTAGACGCCGAGGACGACGGCGGCAAAGGCCAGCGCGAGGCCGCCGAACAGGCGCATCAGGTCGTCTAACTGGGCCATCAACGTCAGCATCGTCTGGAGCATTCCCAACATTCCGCCGATGCCGACGGCGCTCGCGGCCCCGCCGCTGTCCAGTGAGACGTTGCCGACGAGGCTATCGAGGCTTACGGTCATCCCGGCGGCTACCAGCACAATACCGACGACCAGCGCCTTCACGCCGAGTTCGAGGAACGACCAGTCGCCGCTCGTGGTAACGTCGACGCCCTCGACGTTGGGGCGGTCGACCTGCCGATAGTTCGACCCCTCACGGTCGGGCGTGAACACGAGGACGCGGTGGCTTGTCACGACGACGCCACCACGGTCCAGCCGAACGTCCGCTTCGATCACCTCGCCGTCGTACAGGAGGCTCTCGGCCCGTGCGACCCAATCCATACATCCCGTTTACCGCGGACACGTGTATATTCTCCCCCCGTAACCGCTAACTGTGCGCCCTCGAACATGACAGTATGACCGCCGATCCCCGCTGCCCTCACTGCTCGGAGAAAGTCAGTGCGACCGCGACGTGGTGTATGCACTGTGGTCGGGACTTCGATAGCCCGGTCGACGCCGGAACCGGGACGACAGTTCTCGATGCCGGCGGCAGTCAGACCACGTCGGACCTCGAAGCGGCGCTCAACGCCGGTGACCTCGACGGTATCCAGAACGCGCTCACCCGGAGCGACAACGGGCCGACAATCGTCGGCGTCGTCCTCGCCGGTATCGCCCTGTTCACCCTCCCACTCGTCTCGCCGCCGGGCGCTGCGCTGTATCTCCTCGTCGTCGCCGGCGTTGGAGCAATCGCCGCGACACAGTCGACGTTCGACGCGGCGCTCAGAACCGGCGGGAAGGCACTCGCGCTCGCGCCCTTCCTGCTGGTGTTTATCGACGTGTTCCTCGGATATCTGTTCAGCGGCATGGTAGCGACCAGTGCGACGGTTCTGGTTGGTCCGGCGATTTATGCCGGGCTGGTCATGTACGGTATCCGCTGGTATCGTCGTCGCTGAGCGGGTTGCGCTGGCTCAGTTGCGAGTCGGCGTGCATCTCGACCAGCGTGTCGGCGACTTACTCGACCGCTCTCTCGGCGACGGCCGCTCGCTGGACATCTGTGAGCGGGGTGTGGTGGCCCATGGTCGAATGTGGTTATTCAACTGATAAATACTTCGTGGAAGGTACAACCGCCATCTGTGTCTTTTCCTCGTGAGCGGTCCGCTCTTCTCAGGCCGCACGCCGGTTCGCTTCGCCCGGTATCAAAACTACCATGCCCCCCCGATTCGAGAGTGTACCTACTACAGGTGGTTCTGTGACCGAAAAACGCGAATACAAAGACGATTATCAGGACAAGACGCTGTATCTCCCGGGGCCGACAGAGGTGCGCGAGGACGTTATCGAGGCGATGGCCGAGCCGATGTTCGGCCACCGGATGGACCGGATGACGGACCTCTACACCACCATCGTTGAGGACACGAAGGAGTTCCTCGGCACCGAAAACGACGTTATCGTGCTCACGGCGTCTGGGACGGAGTTCTGGGAGTCGACGACGCTCAATCTGGTCGAGGACAGCATGCTCGTGCCGACCTCCGGCGCGTTCAGCGAGCGGCAGGCCAACGTCGCCGAACGCCTCGGCAAGGACGTCGACCGCATCGAATACGACTGGGGCACGGCGGTCAAACCCGACGATATCCGCGACGCGCTGGAATCCGGCGACTATGACGCCGTCGGGGCCGTGATGAACGAGACCTCGACCGGCGTCCGGAACCCCATTGAGGAAATCGGCGACGTGGTCGCAGAGTACCCGGACACCTACTTCATCGTCGACGCCATTTCCTGCCTCGGCGGCGACCAGATCGACATTGAAGACCACGGCATTGACGCCATCTTTACGTCCACGCAGAAGGCCTTCGCCATGCCGCCCGGGCTGGCCGTCTGTGCCGTCAGCGACGCTGCCTACGAGCGCGAACTGGAGAAAGAGTCGGCGTCGTGGTACGGCGGCTTCCAGCGCTGTCTGGACTACTACGACCGGAAGGGCCAGACCCACTCCACGCCGGCGACTCCGCTCATGCTTGCCTACCGCAAGCAGATGAAGCATATGCTTGATGAGACCCACGACGCCCGTGACCAGCGCCATCAGGAGATGGCCGAGTACACGCGCGAGTGGGCCCGCGAGCACTTCGACCTCTATCCCGAGGAAGGCTACGAGTCCCAGACGGTGACCTGCATCGAGAACACGCAGGACATCAACGTTGCCGAGACGGTCGAAGCCGTCTCCGAGGAGTACGACATGGTGTTCTCCAGCGGCTACGGCGATATCAGCGAGGAGAGTTTCCGCATCGGACACATGGGCGAACACACCGTTGAGAGTATCAAAGAGCTAACCGACGCAATCGAAGACGTGGCCGATCTGTAGCTCAGGCGAAAACCGGCGAAGGACGGGACTACGTGTCGATTTAGGAGCGTTCGCTGCCACAAGTTGGTGTTTTCACAGTTTGATAATGCTGGGAAGACTATATTACTGTTTGCTACTTTGCTATAGATAGACGAACCATATGAGTAAAAGCAACAGGCGGAGTAGGGACAGCGACACCTCAACACCGATGAATGTGACCAGAAAACAGTTCGACTGGAGCGAGACGCGGCCGAGCGCGGCAGTGACTGAGTACATCTCCGCCATGACCGGCCGAGAACAGACTGACTTCGCACCGCTGTACGAGACTATCGACCCTGAGGCGCTCGATTCGCTCGTTGACTCATCAGGTCGCTCGACACCTGTCAGTATCTCGTTTGAATATGCCGGTCACTCGGTCACTGTCCGAAGCGACGGGGAACTTGTTATCAAGGCTCCCAGTTCCAGTATCGGCCGATAACTACAGTTTCTATGGCCCTTACACTCTTTTCTGCCGCTTTTTTCAGCCTCTCCGAGTAGTTCAACTGCTAAGTCTGTCTCTGGAGTGTCGTTTCGATGGTTCTGGCCGGTCTGTCGGTCTGCCACAATACGTGTCCCCGCTCGACACGAAGTGCCTTTTGCCGGCTCTGAGATACGGAGCAGAGCCGTTTTTGTACGCGAGACGTAACACTCATTCAGTATGACTACTGCCGAGGATGTCGCCGGGAACCCCTATATTTCAGACCCGCGGACTGACTTCGAGTCCGTTGAGGATGTCGACGCCGAGACCGCCCGCGAGCAAGCCGACCAGTTGCGCGAGGCGCTCCGCTATCACGACTACCGGTACTACGTCGAGAACGACCCAGTCATCGGTGACCGGGCTTACGACGCGCTGTTCTCCCGGCTTCAGAGACTTGAATCGGCGTTCGATCTTGACACTGACGGCAGTCCGACCCAGCGCGTCGGCGGCGAGCCACTGGACGAGCTCCCCGATGTCGAACACGTCGCCCGGATGGGCTCTATCGATCAGGGCGGCGAGGAAGCGGACGTACGGGAGTTCGACAGCCGAGTCCGCAATGGCCTCGACGGCGACGTGCAGTACTTCTGCGAACCAAAGTTCGACGGCCTCTCTGTCGAGATTGTCTACGAGGACGGCGTCTACCAGCGAGCCGCGACGCGTGGCGACGGCGAGGTCGGCGAGGACGTGACCGAGAACGTCCGGACCATCTCCAGCGTCCCACAGCGACTCCGCGGTGACTACCCCGACTTCCTGGCTGTCCGGGGCGAGGTGTACATCCCACGGGACGCTTTCACGGCGTTCAACCGCGAGCGCGTCGAGCGCGGCGAGGACCCCTTTGCGAACCCCCGCAACGCCGCCGCCGGGACGCTCCGCCAGCTCGACCCGTCGGTGACCGCAGAGCGCCCGCTGTCGATATTCTTCTTCGGCGTCCTCGACGCCTCGGTCGACTTCGAGAGCCACAGCGAGCTGCACGAGCGGTTCCCCGAGTGGGGACTCCGGGTCTGTGACCGGACTGCTGTCGTTGACGACATCGACGCCGCCATCGACTACCGAAACGAGCAGCAGCAGGCCCGCGACGACCTCGATTACGAAATCGACGGCGTCGTCATCAAGGTCGACGACATGGACGCCTGCGACGACCTCGGGTCGACCGCCCGCGCCCCACGGTGGGCCTTCGCCTACAAGTTCCCGGCCCGCAAGGAGGAGACGACGGTGCGGGACATCGTCGTGCAGGTCGGCCGGACCGGACGGCTCACCCCGGTCGCGCTCATGGACCCCGTCGAGGTCGGCGGCGTCACCGTCTCCCGTGCCTCGCTGCACAACCCCTCGCTCATCGCCGACCTCGGCGTCGACGTGGGTGACCGCGTCCGCATCAAGCGAGCCGGCGACGTCATCCCGGATGTCGTCGAAGTGCTCGACGACGACGGCGACGGCCATTTCGAGTTCCCGGAGACCTGTCCGGCCTGTGACAGCCCCGTCGAACACGATGGCCCGATGGCGTTCTGCACCGGTGGCCTCACTTGCCCCGCCCAGCGCGAGCGCAGCGTCGAGCACTACGCCAGCCGCGACGCACTGGATATCGAAGGGGTCGGCGAGAAGGCCGTCCAGCAACTCCTCGACGCCGGTCTTGTCTCGGACCCCGCGGACCTGTACGACCTCACCGTCGAGGACCTCACCGGTCTGGAGGGCTGGGGCGAGACCAGCGCCCGGAACCTCGTCGAAGGGATGGACGACGCCCGCGAGCCGCCACTTGCGGATTTCCTCGTCGCGCTGGGTATCCCCGAAGTCGGGACTGTCACGGCCCGAAACCTCGCACAGGAGTTCGGCACGTTCGAGGCGATACTCGACGCTGCCGACGAGGGCGACACCGACGCCTTCGAGGCCGTGCCTGACGTTGGTCAGACCGTCGCCCGCTCCATCGTAGAGTTCTTCGAGGGTGAGGGGAACCGCGCCGTCATCGACCGCTTGCTCGACCACGTCGAGCCACAGGCCGCCGAAGAAACTGGCGGTGATGCACTGTCGGGCCAGACGTTTGTCTTCACTGGCTCGCTCGACGGCTACACCCGCAGCGACGCGCAGGAACTGGTCGAGCGCAACGGCGGGTCAGCGACGAGCAGCGTTTCGGGCAACACAGACTATCTGGTGCTTGGCGACAACCCCGGCCAGCGAAAACAGGACGATGCAGCCGAACACGGCGTCGAGACGCTCACCGAGGACGAGTTCGAAGAACTACTGGACGACGCTGGTGTGCTGTGAGAGGCGGGTCGAACGGTCCCGAGTGAGCCGCTGTCGGCCTAGCGATAGCTTCGGACGTACGCTCGGACCAATCAGTCACGCTATCATCCGTCTCGTGTCCGGTCCGTTGTTGACCCTATCTATTTTGTTCGCGTATTGTTATAGTATTTCGAAGACTATGGACTTCGCCGCTGAGACAGTCCGCGTTCTTCACGTCGACGACAATCCGGACCTCGTGGACGTGACGGCGACGGTGCTCGAACACGAGGACGGCCGATTGTGTGTCGAGACCGCGACAAGTGTCGATGCGGCGATGGAGCGGCTCTCCGTCGAGCGCTTCGACTGTATCGTCTCGGACTACGACATGCCAGACCAGAACGGAATCGAGTTCCTCGAAGCCGTTCGTGAGGGCCACGGAGACCTCCCATTCATCCTCTATACCGGGAAAGGCTCCGAAGAAATCGCGAGCGACGCGATCTCTGCTGGCGTGACCGACTACCTCCAGAAGGGGTCAGGCACCGAGCAGTACAAACTGCTCGCGAACCGGATTTGCAACGCCGTCGACGCGAGCAGGTCCCGGCGAGAGCTTGACGAGCGAACCCGGCGATTGGAGTCGCTCATCAGCAGCCTTCCGGGGATGGCCTATCGCCGTCTCAACACACCAGGCTGGCAGATGGAAACCGTCGAGGGCGAGATCGAATCTCTCACCGGCTACACGGCTGCAGACTTTGAAACTGGGGAGACAGCCTGGGCCGACGACGTGCTCCATCCGGAGGACCGCGACCGGATCTGGGAGACGGTCCAAGACGCGCTCGCGGCCCAGGGTGAGTTCGAGGTGACCTATCGGATTATCACTGCCGACGGCACCAAGAAGTGGATGTGGGAACACGGACACCGAGTTCCGGGGCCAGCGGACGAACCGGACATACTTGAGGGGTTCATTACGGATATCACCGACCTCCGGGAGCGAGAGCGCAAACTGGAGCGATACAAGCGGATGGTAAACACGATGCCGGAATCGGCCTGCATCTATGACACAGAGGGGCGGTTCGACCTCGTTAACCAGTATCTAGCCTCGTTCTACGGAACGACAAGAGACGAACTGGAGGGGGAATCGAGTAGCCTCCTGCCGAAGATCCGGAGCGAGTACGAGGGAGACCCGTATCAGGACCTAATCGACGGTGAACGCGACGAACTCCATGGGGAGGTGAGCGGCGAGTTCCCCGGGCATGGATACGAGGTGCTGGAGTACCGGCTCACGCCGCTTGTGATCGACGGGACGGTTGAGGGCGTGGTCGGTGTCACCCGCGAAGTGACTGAACAGCGGAAACACGAGATGGAAATCGCCAGACAGCGGTCGATTCTCAAAGCACAGCAAGAGGCAGTGATCGACGGGATACTCGTCGTCGATGAAGACGATACCATCGTCTCTTACAACGAGCGGTTCGTTGACATGTGGGATATCCCACGGGACATTGTCGAACGTGGCGACGAGGAAATCGCCTTGGAGTGGGCAATGGAACAGGTCGCCGAACCAGAGGCGTTTCGCGTGGATGTCGAGGCACTGTATGAAGACCCCGAGACGACCGCCAGAGACGAACTCGAACTCGCCGACGGTCGCGTCTTTGACCGCTATACGGCACCCGTCGTCGCTGAAGACGGGACGCGGTTTGGCCGGCTGTGGGCCTTTCGAGACATCACGGACCAGACCGAGCAAAAACGGGAGTTGGCCCGACAAAACGAGCGCCTCGAAGAGTTCATTCGTGTTGTCTCTCACGACCTTCAAAATCCGCTACAGGTGGCTCGCAGCCGACTGATGCTCGCTCACGAGGAGTGTGACAGTGCGCATCTGGACTCCCTCGATAATGCGCTCCAGCGGATGAACGACATCGCCGACGACGTCCTCAGGCTGGCCCGAGAGGGAGTCGATATCGGAGTGACAGAGCCCGTCGATCTCCGGGAGATGTCTGACGCCGCCTGGACAATCGTCGCGGACGGCGACGAAGCCGCAGAGCTACGGTATGCGGCCGACGAGAATCGTGAGTGGATCGTCGAGGCCGACAGCGACCGACTGTCTGGCCTGTTCGAGAACCTCTTCGGGAATGCAATCGAACACGGCGGCCCAGGTGTAACCGTTTCGGTCGGGCTCCTCGACGACAGAACAGGGTTCTACGTGTCCGACGACGGCCCGGGTATTCCCATCGACAAGGGCGAGAAGGTGTTCGAGGCAGGTTACTCGACCGCCGAGGACGGGACCGGCTTCGGGCTCCGGATCGCCAGACAGATCGCCGAGGTCCACGGCTGGGAGATCCACGTCACCGACAGTGAAGACGGGGGCGCTCGGTTCGAAATCACTGGTGTCGAGTTTTCCGAGTGACGAATCCGTTGTGACGCTATGGTACTCCCTGTCGGAGCCGTTGTGAACCAACACGCGTCCGGTCGCCGACGGCAGGCGACCGGTTTGGTACCCGTCGGACTGTTGCTATCGCCGTTCGTTATGGTTGCAAAAACGTCGCCGGAACGAGACCGCCGACAGCGACGACCGTTACAGGTCCTTGTTCTCGAAGACGTAGTAGCCAGCCCCCAGCGGGACGACCAGCCACAGCAGGAGGTAGCCGATAACCGCGACAGTGCTGTACTGGGGCGGCAAGGCGGCGTTGGCACACTCGGCACCGGTCTGTGTTATTTCGAGTGTCCCACCTAGCATTTCCTCACACGTCACCTGCGGGTTCGACGTCAGGAGGAGCCGGGAGCGGATCGGCGTCCCCTGCAAGACCTCCTGGACGAGCGTGCGGTACGCCGCGATGGGGCTCAGGAGTGAAACGAACAGTTCGACGTGGAGCTGGGTCACCTGGCCAATGTTCGCGTGGTCCGATAGCAGGTTTCCGAGGCCTGCCCCGAGGTTCGACCAGAACACCTGCAGATAGACGTAAATCCCGAGCGACGCTGCCATCGCCCGGCGCGCGGTCTTCAGCGCCGCCGAGAGGCCGATCGCGAACGCCGTAAACACGACGCCGTACGCCATCGTGGCGAGCGCGAACAGCAGGAACGACTCCCACGCGATCTCGATTTTCGACGGGAGCAACACTAACAGGGTCGTCAGGAGTCCGACTGTCACCGGGATGAGCGTGATGGCGCTCCGGCCGACGAACTTGCCGGCGAGCAGTTCACCGCGCGTGTACGGGAGCGACAGCAGTATCTTCAGGGAACCGCGCTCGCTCTCCCGGGCAATCGCCGCGTAGCCGATGACGATTGCCACAGCTGGGAGCAGCGGTGCCGCAATCGGCAGCGCAAAGCGGACGTACGCGTCTGTCGTCAGCGACGCCCCGGCTTCGGCGAACTGCTGGCCGATGTTGAAATACAGGCCCAGCACCGCCGGTAGCGCGAACAGCACGATGAAAATAAACGAGAGTACCCAGATCCACGGCGAGCGGACCGTGTCACGGAACTCCTTTTTCGAGATGGGGTACCAGTCGGCGAACTCGGAGTTCTTGATGCTCGTATCGATGTCTCCGAGGACGCGTTTGACGGGGTTTTGCTCGGCGCTCATACGTCGGCCTCCGGCCGGTCCTGTTCTTGCTGTTCGGTGTAGGCGGCAAACACCTCATCCAGCGAGGCCTCCTCGGTCTCGAAGTTGGCGACCTCGCTCCCGCTTTCCTCGACAGCGTTGAGGACGGCCATCTTCGCGTCGCTGTCACAGCCGATAGTGAGCGTCGTTCCATCCGCGGTCACCGTTGAGACCTCGTCGAGGCCCTCGATAGCCGTGACCGCGGCGTCGGTGCCGTCGCCGTCGGCCAGTGTCACGCGGAGGACGGTGTCCCCGGCGGCGGCCTCGCGCAGCCCGGCAACGCTGTCTTTCGCAATAAGGCGACCGTTCTGGAGGATTCCAACTGTGTCACAGACGGCCTCGACCTGACCGAGGATGTGACTGGAGAAGAAGACGGTCGCGCCGCGCTCGTTCTCCTCGCGGATGAGTTCCCGCATCAGCCGGGCCCCGTTCGGGTCCAGCCCGGTCGTCGGCTCGTCGAGGATAAGGAGGTCGGGCTCGCCGACGAGTGCCATCGCCAGCACGAGACGCTGTTGCATCCCCTTGGAGTAGCCGCCGGCCTTGCGGTCGATGGCATCGGCGATGCCGACCCGCTCGGCCAGTTCGTCGGGGTCTTCGTCGGCGTCTTTCGATTCGATGACAAAGGAGAGGTGCTGGCGGCCGGTGAGCCGGTCGTACACGTCGTAGCCTTCGGGGAGGACTCCAGTGCGGGCACGAATTCGCTTCGGTTCTTCGTGGATGTCGTGGCCGAGCACCGTCGCCGACCCGTCGGTCGCGCGGACGAAATCAAGGAGGATGTTGATCGTCGTCGACTTCCCGGCCCCGTTCGGGCCGAGGAAGCCGAAGATTTCGCCCTCCTCGACGGTGAGGTCGACCCCTTGCAGCGCGGTGAGACTCCCGAACTGCTTGGTGACGCCATCCAGTTCTATCGCTGCCATACGGCGGGTTTGTGACGGCCGCGTGTATAGTCTTTCGTGTTCCAGTTATCAATCAAAAAACTCGATAGACGGTCCCTAGCTGTCGAAGCGCTCGCTTACACTTCGGCGTCGGGGTCGTGGCGCTCGGCCATCCGTTGGGCCTCCGTGGCGTAGCGCTCCCGCGTCTCCTCGTCGGTTACGGGTTCGAGCTTGTCGACCTCGACATCCGTCGCTGCCGTAATCCGTTTCCGTCTGAGCAGGTTCGGTGAGAGCTGCTTGGTCAGGTGGCGGTCGCCCTCCGGGGGCGCGTAGATGAGCGTCACCATGCGCTCGTCGCCGTAACTGGAGCGTTCGACCAGCCAGCACTGGACCGTCTCCTCGTCGTCGGTCATTGCTGTGTCGTTTGCGTGCCGGCGGTTTATATCTTACAACCCCCTCTCGAACCGCCGTCACCGGGTCACGTTCAGCCCTTGCTCAATGTCCGCGGTGAACTCCTCGTTGATGTCGACCGCAGTCCCGGCGTTCCGGACCGTATTCGTCGCGACCACGCCCGCGTTGCCCGACCGGAGTCGGATGCCGGCCGCTGAGGCGTTGCTGACCGTGTTGCCCGTGATGGTGAAACTGTACGGTCGCTCTGCACTCCGTGCGTCGGTGCTGTCCGCATCCGCTGGGACCGTTCGCGCAAGGATGCCAACCGGACAGTTGTCGACCTGATTACCCGAAATAGTGATGTCGGACGACCGGGCTTTGGGGGTCCCGGCTACCTCGTCCCGGAGGTGGGTCTCCTTGTACTCGATTTCGATGCCCGCCTCGCCGCCAGGGTCGGGTGCGAACTCCGTCAGGTCCTGACAGACGTTCCCGACAATGGTTCCGCGCTGGGCCGGCGAGCAGGCGATGAGGCTGTGGCCGCCATCGACGGTGACGTTACCGATGACGGCGAAGTTCGCGACGTTATACGGCGCGATGTTATTGAACTTCACGCCGACGACGCGGTTCCCGGCGATGACCACATCGCTGGACTGCCGGAGGTCGCGGTCGCTGCCGGTCGGTGCGGCCCGGCTGGTGATACCGTACCAGTTCGGATTGACGACCTCGTTGTGCTCGACCGTCACGCCGGTACACCGCGTGAACGACAGCGCCATCTGGAAACCGTTCACTGTGCGGTTGCGAGCGATGTAGACGCCGTCGCACTGATCGGCCTGAATGGCTTGGTTGTTCAGCTGTGTCCCGTTGGCGTCGAACTCGATGTCGGTGACGGCGACGTTGTCACCGCGCACGCGAACGAGGTCGTGGCCGGCCGGCAGCGGGTTCGACTGGGACTCGGACGGTGCGGGGTCCTCGCCCGTTCCCGTCTGTGACGCAACGAACCGGGTTCCCTGCTGTCCGGTCAGTGTGGTGTTGTCGCCCATCGTCGCCGGCTCGCCAAATCGGAAAGTATCGGCGCTCGCGATAACGGCCCCGCCGCTGTCCGGCACGTTGTCGAAGGCATACTGGAACGCCTCATCGGCAGTACCGCCGGTCGAGAACGCGACGCTGCCGCTGCCGTCAAGCACCAGATACTCCGTACCGTTGCCGTTCCTGTTCGACTGGCCGGCTCCCGTCGTGACGATGTACACTGCCCCTGTCCCCGATAGTCCAGCGCCAGTCTGTGCCTGCCCGGTTCCGCTGAACAGTCCGATGCCCGCTACGGCACCGATACTCGACAGAACGGACCGTCGTGACGCGCCCCAGTCCGACTGTCGCGACCCAGTACTAGCTCCATTTGTGTCAGCAGTCATTCAAGTATGGCTGCCCGGCCGTTCGCAATAACCGCTTATAATAGCGGTCTGAACCATACGTACCCGTCAATACCTGAACTGTCCGGGCCGACTGACGCCGACTAGTGAATCTCTGGGGTGTCAATTTGTTGGCGACGTGGTACTCCAGACGACAGAACGCGACACCCGAGCTCACTATCCCCACCGTTGACAGCAGATTTATGCCGACAGCGACGGGACGATACGGTAATCCGACGTGGGCTCCGACGACTCGCCGTTTGACGACGTGTCGGCTGACCGGGACTACCTTCGGGTCCTGCTCACTGCCGTCTGTGTCGTCGCCGTGGTGTTGGCGACGGCGACGCTCCCGATTCTGGCACCCGGTGGGACACAGAGCCCGATGGAGTCTCTTATTCCGCTCCCGCAGGAGAACCCCTTCGGGTCAGCAGGGGGCACCTCGACTGGCGGCAGCGGCGGGCAACTCGGTGCGCTGAACCCGGGAAGCCAGACTGATGTTGGCGGCTCGCTCGATAGTGGCGACAGCGGCGACAGCCCGTATCAGTCACAGGACACGGAGCCGCATTTCACCGTCACGAGTTCGGAACCGGCGTACTGGCGGACTGGCGCATATGAAACCTACACCGGCACGGGCTGGGACGGGCGTGCGGACCCGCAGGCCTATCAGGGACCGATGGCGGTCGACGGGATGGCCGACTCGACGGTCGATTACGAGGTGCAACTGGCCAAGTCCGCCACGTCGCTGCCGACCGTCTGGCGGCCGAAATCGGTGTCCCGAGACGACGTGATGGTCACCGAGTACGGCGCGGTCACGTCCGAGCGACCGCTCCCTGCCGGAACGACCTACAGCGCGACCAGCGTGACACCCCCCGACGACCCAGAGGTGCTACGAACGAGTGGCCGCGACTACCCTGCGGACATCGAATCACGCTACACGGGCGTGCCGGCGTCAACCTCGGCGCAGGTAGGGCCGTTTACTGACCGACTGACCGAGGACAGCGACTCGCCCTACGAGACGGCGGCGACCATCGAGGGGTGGCTGGAGGCGAACAAGAACTACTCGCTGAACGTCAGCCAGCCGCCCGAGGACGACGTGGCCTCGGAGTTCATCTTCCAGATGGACGAGGGGTACTGCGAGTACTTCGCCACGTCGATGGTGGTGATGCTGCGGAGTCAGGACATCCCGGCGCGCTACGTCGTCGGCTACTCGACTGGCGAGCGGACCGGCCAGAACCAGTACACTGTTCGCGGGATGAACGCCCACGCGTGGGTCGAGGTGTACTTCGAGGGCGTCGGCTGGGTGAAGTTTGACCCGACGCCGGGACAGGAGCGCCTTGTGTCCGAACAGCAGGCGATGCAAAACAGCAGTCAGGAGTACAGCGCCGCGGAGTCCGGGAGCCCAGACGAGGAGTTCACCGTCGGGACGCCGGCGGGCGAGCCACAGACCGAGGCCCCGACAGACGGAAGTGAACAGGAGTCTGGCGGTGACGAAACCGAGGGTACTGAAACGGGTGCAGACGGGACCGGTGACAGCGACGGAACTGGCGACTCGGGCGACGGACAGACGGTCTCGCAGTCCGGTGAGTTCATCGTCGAACTCAATCGGACGGCGACGCCGGGCGCGGCGGTGGCCGCAACGATAACCCGCGACGGCGCACCGGTTGAAGGCGCGACGGTCTCGTTCAACGGTGAGCCGGTCGGAACGACGGGGCCGGCCGGCACCGTTTCCGGGACGGTCCCCTACGAAGCCGAACTGACGATTACTGTCGATGTAGCAAGCGATGCGGACCCACTCATCGCTCCGTCGGTCCCGCGTGACAGCGCTCGTTCCTTCGCTATTACTGGCCCACAGGCCCAGCAGTCGACGAACGCGAGCTATGAACTGAACACGACTGCGTCGGTGAGCATCACCGGCGAACAGGTCACCGGCGGCGAGGTGACCGTTACCGCGACCGTCGACGGCGTGCCAGTGCGGGACGGTGATGTGCTGCTTGACGGTGAGCAGGTGGCGACGACGGACCGGCAGGGGCGGGCAACGGTCACGCTCCCGACCGAACCCGGCAACGTCTCTGTTGCCGTCGAGCGCGACGCCGTCAGCGGGAACACGACTGTGGTGCTTGCACGGCTTTCCGTAGCAACGTCGCCGTCGCTCCCGCTGGCCCTCCCCGCCGCTGGCCAGACGGTGAACGCGACGATGGACGGGGACCCGGTCACGAACGCCACCGTTACCGTCGGCGGGGAGCCGACAGCACGGACCGGCGCGGCCGGTCAGGCGACGGTCGGGATGCCGCTCGCGGCCAGCGCCGAAATTTCCGTTGCGAAGTACGGACAGACGGCCACGACGACCGTCAATGGCCTGTTCGTCAACGCCGCGGGCGTCGTGCTGAGTCTGGGTGTTCTCCTCGCCGGGACGGTCGTCGGCGCTCGACGGCGGAACGTCACGCCGGGGACGCTATGGGGCTGGGTTCGGGCCGCACGCGAACTCGCCGTCGGGGCGCTCGTCGGCGTTGCGGTGGTGGCCGATGACCTGCTGGGTCGCTTCCGAACGCGACTTGAACTCACTGCCGCGGCGCTCCGTGATCTGTTCACCGGCCACCGGTCGCCGGCAGCGTTGCTCGACGCGTTGCGAGCGTGGATTTCTGAACGCTTTGCAGCGGCTGAAGACGCAGCCAGCGATGCGGTGGCGGCTGTCTCTACGACTGAATCAAACGGGGGCGACGGAACGCCCGCGGCTCGCGTCACCATCCGCGAGGCGTGGACGCGCTTCCTGACCCACGTTTCCCTCCGGCGGTACTGGACGCGGACGCCCGGCGAAATCGCAACCCACGCTATCGAACGGGACGGTCTCCCGCCGGCCGCGGTTCGGACGGTCCGGGACGCGTTCCGGGCGGTCGAGTACGGTCAGCGAGACCCACAGGAGCACGTCGCGGCCGTCGAGGACGCGATTCGGACTATCGAGGCGGCCGCCGGACAGCAGTCCAGTGCGACCGACGGCACTGACGACGGGACGGAGGGGCGGCCCTGATGCGCCTGCGAACGGTCGTCTTCGGGACTGTGGGGCTGCTGGCGACCGGGGTCGCGGCCTCCCTCGTTTTCGCGCCGACGGCCGCCGGCGAGTCGCTTGTCGCCGTGCTCGGGAGTGTTGCCCCGACAACCATCCTCCTCGCTGGCAGTCTGACCGTTGGACTCTGTGCGGTCCTTGCCGGCTGGCTCGGTGGGCTTCTGGGCGGTGGCTCACCGACCGCCTTCGACGTGGCCGTCGACAGCCCGCCGGAAGACGTGACAGCGACGGAGAGTCGGCTGTTCGCTGCTGACATCGACGCGGCCATTGACGACGCCGTCGCTGGCGACGACGCGGCGATGGACACGGTTACCGAGCGACTCACTGCGGCAGCGACGACAGCCTATGCTATCGGAGCTGGTGTCTCACAGGCGTCCGCACAGCAGGCAGTTCGTGCGGGGACGTGGACCGACGACGCCGTCGCGGCGGCGATGCTGTCCCCGACGGAGCCACAGTCGCTGCTGGCCCGGCTCCGCCTGTGGCTCGACCCGGAGAGCGAGCGCCGCCGCCGCATCCGCCGGACGGTCGACGCTATCGCACAGGTGTCGGGAGGTGAGCGCTGACGATGCACCGCCGTGTGCGGCGCTGGAGCGGCGGCCTCGCAGCCGCGCTGTTTCTCGTTAGCGTCTCGCTTTTGACCGCCGAGCCGCTGTTGCTCGCGGCGACCGCAATCCCGCTCATTTACGTCGCCTACGGCGCGCTCTCGCGGATGCCGGCGGGAACCGATTTGCAAGCAACACGGTCCGTTTCTGACGCCCAGCCCACGCCGGGCGAGCCGGTCGCGGTCGAACTCACCCTCACGAACACCGGCAGCAGTTCGCTGACCGACGTGCGGGTCATCGACGGCGTGCCCGAGGAACTGCCAGTCGTCGAGGGGTCACCGCGGCTCTGTACCTCGCTGCGGCCCGACGAGAGCGCGACGCTGTCCTATGCCGTGATGGCAAAGCGCGGAACCTACACGTTCGACGCCGCCGCGGTGCGGGTGCGGACGCTGTCGGCCAGCGACGAGGTAACTGTCGACCTGCCCGTGGCCGGCGACGGGACGCTGACCTGCTCGAACACCGTCTCCGAAGTTCCGATGGCCGACGCCACGCTCCCGCGGGCGGGAACGCTCCCGACCGACACCGGTGGGAGCGGGCTTGAGTTCCACTCGACGCGGAGCTACCAGCCCGGCGACCCGGTCAACCGCATCGACTGGCGGCGGTACGCAAAGACCGACGAGCTGACCACCATCGACTATCGGGAGGAACAGGCCGTCAGGACGGTGCTGGTTGTCGACGCTCGCCCGCCGGCCCGCGTGACGCCAGAGCCGGGATTCCCGACAGGAGCGGAGCTGTCTGCCTACGCGGCCGAGCGCCTGTTCGACGCGCTCTCCCGAACTAGCGTCGTCGCGAGTGTCTGTGCTGTCGGCTTGGCCTCCGAGGATGTCCCCGGCGGACTCGGCCCCGACGGGCTGGCGTGGGTCGACGCCTCTGGCGGTCACGCGGCCGCCCACGCGAGACAGATATTCGACAGCGTGGGCCGCGCCGCGGCTCGGCAGTCAGACCCCGATTCGGCCGGTGACGCTGATGTGTCCGAGGACGACCAACCAGAGCAGCCCGGAGGCGAAGCTACGAGGGCGACGACGGCCGACGGTGGGACCATCGAGGACCCGGCCCTGCTCGCGGTGCTCGCTCGGCTCCCGCCGACCGCGCAGGTGGTCGTGTTCTCCCCGGCCGCCGACGACTGGCCTGTCTCGCTGGTGTCATCGCTTTCGGTCCGTGAGTACCCGACGACGCTCGTCAGCCCGTCGCTGGCCCGCGGGGACTCGCTCGGCGCGGCTGTCGCGAGTACCGAGCGCACCGCCCGGCTCCAGCGGGCCGAACTGTCCGGCGCGACCGTCATCGACTGGGACCTCGACAGCCCAATCGACGTGGCGCTCCGCGCCTCGCTCGCCGACCTGTTCAGCGTGTAACAATGGACGACACAATCTCGCTTCCGACCCGGATGCCCTGGACCAGCCTCGCCACCGTCGTCGGCGTGACGGCGCTGCTGGTCGCAGGACTGCTGGGAACCGTTTCCGCCGACCGGGCCGCGCTCGTCGGTGTGGCCACCGGTGTTTTGCTGGCACTGTCGCTGTGGCTGAGCGGCTGGGACCGCTGGCAGGCGGTTGGAACTGTTCTGGCCAGCGTCCTTGCGCTACCAGTTGCCGTCGGGCTTTCCCTCGCCACTGGCGGCACGGTCGTCTCGCTCGGTGCCGAACTGTTCCCCGTCACTTCCCAAGCTGGCGTCCGACCGGCGGTCGTCACGTTGCTGTCGCAAGTCATCGTTGTCCTTGGCTGCCTGACCGCCGTCTTCGGCGCGACCGCGGCCACCCGCGGCGTCGTCGACACCGAGCGGGTGGGGACCTACGGTGGCGTCGTCGTGCGGACGACCGCTGTTCCGTTCGCTGTTGCCCTCGTACTGTTCACGCGGGGGGCTGTCGATTTCTTGCAGTCCAACGCCGGAACGCCGGGCGTCCAGCAACTGACCGGCGAGGCCCTCACTCAGGTGCTGGAACCGATTTTCGACCCGGTCCCCGGCCGAACGCATATCGCCATTTTCAGTCTGTTGCTCGCCCTTGCCGCCGCGGCGCTGGCCCGCGGACTCGACGCCTTGCCGCTTTCCGAACTCGTCCCGGAAACGAGCGACGCGCCCGATGTCGACAGGGCTGTCGCCGTCGTTGAGCGAACGTTTCGGTGGACGGGCCGGCTCGCCCTGCTGGTCGCGCCGGTCGCCGGGCTGTTCGAACTGGGCCTCGGTCAGGAATCACTGGCCGGACTGCTCCCGGCTGGGCTGTACGACTTCATTGTCGCCGTCACGGCAGCGCCGGGCCTTCGTGGCCTCCTCTGGTGGCTGTTCCTCAGTGGGACAGTCGTCTCGGTGGCTGTCTGGTTCCTCCGGCGGACGGTCCAGAGTTCGGCCGACCGCGTGGGGACCGTCCTCGCGCCGTACGTTGGCGGCGGCGTCATCACGCTCGCCGTGGTGGCGGTCGCGGGGCCGGCAGTCGATGCCATCGAAACGGCGCTCCGGGCGACGCCGGCCGCGGCGGCCGTCGAACAGTTCTTCGTTCCAATACTGGACGTATACGGCCCCGAGACCGTCACACTGGCGCTGGCCGTCGTGGCGCTGTTTTCGCTCATCAGTGTCGCTGGACAGCTGTCGGTGGCGCTGGCGACGAATTATCTGCGAGAGCGGACGGCCGGCGTCACGCTCGCCGCGGCCGGCCTGTTCGGTGCGAGCGCCTTCGCTGCGACGCTTTCGACGCCGACGTGGCTGGTGCTTGCGGGCCTGGTCGGTGCCGTTGTCGTCTGGGACGCCGGGTCCTTCGGGACGACGCTGGGACACGAGGTCGGGAGCGGGGCCGCGACGCGCCGAACAGAACTCGTCCACATCGGCGGGACCGTCGCGGTGGGCGGCGTCGGCGCGGCGGCGACGGCGGGGCTGTCCGGTGTCGCCCGTGGCTCTATTGCTGTTGAGCCATCGGTCGCCGTAGCCGGCCTCGTGGTCTGTCTCGTCGCCGTGCTGGCACTGGTGGCCGCGATACGGTAGGACCGCACCGAACAATACATTGTGGTGTGGTGACAAGTCTGCAGTATGACCGACCGGTCCCCGCTGCGACGGGCCAGAGACAACGCGACGGAACTCGCCTCTCTGGCAGTCACCGGGTTCTGGCTCGTTGCCCTCGTGACGGGTCAGGAGTGGTGGCTCGCGGCGCTGCTCGTCGGCTACGTGGTGGTCGTCCCGCTGACGGAGTTGCTGTACGGCGATACGGACGAGGAGGCAGCAGATGCTGATGAAGTCGAGCCAGCGCTGTCAAGCGATGCTGACGACGAAACACCGCTGGAACGACTGCGCCGCCGGTACGCCGACGGGAAACTGACCGACGAACAGTTCGAGCGGAAACTGGAACGACTGCTCGAAACGGAGACGCTGGAAGATATTGAAGACAGCGCGGCGGTCCGAGAACAGGAGCGGGAGCGACAGCGCGAGACCGAGCGAACCTGAGCAGTTAGGGACTGACGGCCGGCACTTCGACGCGGTCCAGCACGTCGTCGACGACGGTTGCCGGGTCGACGCCGCGGACGCCCGCGTCGGCGGTCAGGACGAGTCGGTGGGCGAACGCCTCCTCGACAACAGTTTTCACGTCGTCTGGGACGGCGTAGTCGCGGCCGTCGAGGACCGCGGCGGCGCGGGTCGCCTCGAACAGCCGCTGAATCCCACGTGGGGAGACGCCGACATCCACGCGGTCGTCCTCGCGGGTGGCGCGGCCGAGTTCGACGACGTAGTCCCGGAGCGTGCCGTCGACGGTGACCGATTCGACAGTCCGCTGGAGCGCCGGCAGCCGCTCGCCGTCGATGACGCTGGTGACGCTTGGTGCCTGTGCGGTCCGGTCGGCCCGCCGGTCGATGAGTTCGCGTTCGCCGCCGAAGTCGGGATACCCCATCGAGGTCTTGACGATGAAGCGGTCCCGCTGGGCCTCGGGCAGGCCGAAGGTCCCCTCCTGTTCGACGGGGTTCTGCGTGGCGATAACAAAGAACGGCTCGGGCAGGTCGTGGGTCACGCCGTCGACGGTTACCTGCTTCTCGCCCATCGCTTCGAGCAGCGCGGCTTGCGTCTTGGGCGGTGCACGGTTGATTTCGTCGGCCAGCACGACGTTGGCGAAGACGGGGCCGGGCTGGAAGTCGAACTCGCCGGTGGCCTCGTTGAATACGTTCGAGCCGGTGATGTCGGACGGGAGCAGGTCCGGCGTGAACTGCACCCGTTTGAAGGAGAGGTCAAGCGCCGTCGCGAACGACTGGGCAGTGAGCGTCTTCCCCGTGCCCGGCACGTCTTCGAGCAGGACGTGCCCCCGGGCGAGAATCCCGGTCATGACGGTTTCGAGGAAGTGGTCGTCAGCGATGACGGCACTGCCGACGGCGTCGAGAATCTGTCGGCTGGTTCGTCCGGCAGTGTCGTGGTCCATACCGGCGTGTAGACAGCCACCGACAAATACCCTCTCCCTCGGTTTCGCTGGCGGGCGGCCCGATTCCATGACACCCATTCACAATAAGAGAGAATTGCCGTAACTATGAGTTATAGATAGCTAGAGATATATGCATACTGCACATGACTGACGACTACGGATTCGGGACGCGCTGTGTCCACGCCGGCCAGGAGGAGCCGGACCCGGCCACAGGGGCACGCGCGCCGCCCATCTATCAGACCTCGTCGTACGTCTTTGAGGACGCCGACACCGCGGCCGACCGGTACGCCCTGAATGACGACGGCAACGTCTACTCGCGGTTCGACAATCCCACCGTCCGGATGCTCGAAAACCGCATCGCCTCCCTCGAAAACGCCGTCGACGCCGTCGCGACGGGGTCGGGGATGGCCGCGCTCGACGCCGGGACGTTCGTCCTCGCGGCCAACGGCGACAACATCGTAACGGCCTCCTCTATCTATGGTGGCACCCACTCGTATTACTCCAACACCGCCAGCCGCCGGGGCATCGAGACACGATTCGTCGACACGCTCGACCCGGACGCCTACGCTGAGGCCATTGACGAGGACACGGCCTACGTCCACTTCGAGACTATCGGCAACCCGTCGCTGGTCGTCCCACCGATGGAAGAAATCGCCGAGGTAGCCCACGACCACGGTGTGCCCGTCTTCGTCGACAACACGTTTGGGACGCCGGCTCTGTGCAACCCGCTTGACCACGGCGTGGACCTCCTCTGGGAGTCGACGACGAAGTGGATCCACGGCTCCGGGACGACCGTCGGCGGTGTCCTCGTCGACGGCGGCTCGTTCCCCTGGGACGAGTACCCCGAGAAGTTCCCGGAACTGGGTGGCGAGAACGAGGCCTTCGGGAAGAACTTCTCCGAAGCCTTTGGCGACCGAGCCTTCTCTGTCGCCGCCCGCCAGCGCGCGCTCCGGTCGCTCGGCGACGGCCAGAAGCCGTTCGACGCCTGGGCGACCCTCCAAGGCGCGGAAACCCTCTCTCTGCGGATGGAACGCCACTGCGAGAATGCGATGGCTGTCGCCCGGCACCTCGAAGACCACCCCGAAGTCGCCTGGGTCACCTATCCCGGGCTGGAGAGCCACGAGACCCACGACCTGGCACAGCAGTACCTCTCCGGTGGGTTCGGCGGCATCGTCACGTTCGGGCTGGAAGCCGGCTACGATGCCGGTCGACGGTTCTGCGAGGAGACGGACCTCGCCCAGTTCCTTGCGAACATCGGCGATGCCAAGACGCTGGTCATCCACCCGGCTTCGACTACCCACGCCCAGCTCAGCGAGGCGGAACAGCGTGCCAGCGGCGTCACGCCGGACCTCCTCCGGTTCAGCGTCGGTATTGAGGACCCAGAAGACATCATCGCAGATATCGACGAGGCCATCGAACGAGTCACATGAACGTCGAACACAACACTGTCTCGCTCGGCGAGTTCGAGTTCGACTGCGGGGAAACGATTCCGGATCTGGAAATCACCTACGAAGCCTACGGGGAGTTTGACGGCGACAACGCGGTGCTGGTCTGTCACGCGCTGACCGGCAGCGCCCACGTCGCCGGCCGCGACCGAGTCGACAGCGCCGATCAGGCCCGCGCCTGGTGGGACGATATCGTTGGGCCGGGCAAAGCCATCGACACCACGGAGTACTACGTCGTCTGTGCGAACGTGCCGGGCTCCTGCTATGGGTCAACAGGGCCGAAAAGCGAGAACCCCGAGACGGGTGAGCCCTACGGCACCGACTTCCCGCCGGTCACCGTCACAGACTGGACTGAAGCCCAGCGCGCGCTGCTTGACGAACTCGGGATTCCCCACCTCCACGCCGTCGTCGGCGGCAGCGTCGGCGGCATGAACGTCATCGAGTGGGCCAAACGCCACCCGGACCACGTCGACCGCATCGTTCCCATCGCCGCGGCCGCGCGACTGGACACGCAGTGTCTCTCGCTCGACGCCATCGCCCGCCGGGCCATCACGACCGACCCGAACTGGAAGCAGGGCCACTACTACGGCGAGGACGACGAGCCGCCAAGCGACGGCCTCGCGCTGGCCCGCCAACTGGGCCACGTGATGTACCTCTCGAAGGCGTCGATGGAGCGCCGCTTCGGCCGCCGCGCCGCCGGTCGGGACGCCGTCCGCACGTTCCCCACCGACGCCGCGGGCGCGTTCTTCCCGTACCGCGACGTGGAGTCGTATCTCGACTACAACGCCGAGAAGTTCACCGAGCGCTTCGACGCCAACAGCTACCTCTACCTGACGCGGGCGATGGACAACTACGACCTCGCCGCCGGGTTCGAGTCCGATGCGGACGCGCTGGCGGCCTTCGACGGCGACGCGCTGGTGATGTCCTTTACCGCCGACTGGCACTTCACCACCCAGCAGGCGGAGGCGCTAGCCGACTCGCTCCGGGCGGCCGACGCGAACGTCGCCCACCACGTCATCGACTCCGACCACGGCCACGACGCGTTCCTCGTCGAACCAGACAACGTTGGGCCGCCGCTCGCGGACTTCCTTGACGCGGGCGTCGACGGTAACGCCGTCACCGACTCCGTTGTCGAGGATAGTCAGGAGAGCAATTTCGCACCCGTCCACAACAGCCTGTTCTCGCAGTAGCGACGCGGGCGTATCATCCGGTGACCGGTGGGTTCGCTCTCCTTCGGTTCGGCTCGTCGATCATGCAATTCCTGATTTGCGGTAGCATTTAACACATTTCGGACCGACTAGCTCTATGTATGGCTGACATGACCACGAACATCGAAAGCGAGGAGTATTCGTTCGGACAGACAGTGTACGACGAGGACGGGGACGCACTCGGGACCATCCGCGGGTTCGACGAACACGGCTTCTACGTCACGGTCGAGGACGGCATTGAGTCCATGTCGAGCGAGCATCTCAGCGCCGGGGCCGCGGGCGAGGCCGAACTGATGTGGCGCTGCTGGGAATGCGGTGAGATGGGCAAGATCGAGGATATTCCCGACGAATGTCCGTCCTGCAACGCGCCCAAGGAGGACATCTACTACTGGCAGGAGGACTGAACGGATCGGTGGTCGTCTGGAAGCACCGACTGCATATGTGGCGGTGATTACGTCGCTTCGAACCGCTCGGCGACGGCCGGCCCGACTGCCTCCTGCACTGTCTCGGCGGCCGACGGCGGGAGCGAGAACCGCAGCGTCGTCCAGTCCCGTTCGAGAATCGCGCGTCCGTCGTCGTCGTAGATGGCCACGTACACCAGTGTCCCCCCGTAGACTTGTGCCAGCGCATCGAACGTTTCTGCCGTGACCGGCACTGTTCCAGTCGTGTGGGTGTCGGTAGCCGAAACAGTGGTGTGGCCCGCAATCGTCTCGACAGCGAACCGTTCCGCACCGGGGTTGTCCCGTCGCCCCAACCCGAGATGGACGAATGCTTCTGCCGGTGTTCGTGGTGACGCGTCCAGCACGGCCGCGAGCAGGTCCAGCCCGACCGGTTCGTCCGGGTCGGATAGCTCGAACCGCTGTGTGGTCTCGTCCTGTGGCCAGGTCGGACCCGGTTCGACGCCGCCACCGATGCCCTCCCACGCCGTGACGATTGTTTCGGTCAGCCGGTCGATACCGATCTCGTCGATGGCCCGAACTACCGCCTCGGCGTCGTCGGAGTCGCTCATGGCCGCTCGTTCGTCGCTCGCGGTCAAGTGCGTGCTGATTCCGGCACGCCGGTGATGGGTTTTTGTCCGGGCCGTCCCTGCCCGTCGGTATGGATATCGTCGTCGTCGGGGCCGGGAGCCTCGGCAGCCTCGTCGGTGGCCTGCTCGCTCGTGAACACGACGTGACGCTTGTCGGTCGCGAGCCACACGTGAGTCAGGTCACTGAGCGTGGCCTTTCGGTCGTCGGAGCCGAGGAGTTTCGGGTCCACCCGAACGCACAGACGGCGATGCCGGAACGTGCCGACCTCGCGCTGGTGACGGTCAAGGCCTACGACACCGCTACCGTTGCAGCGGACCTTGCCGACTGTACGCTTGATGCCTGTCTTTCGCTACAGAACGGGATGGGCAACGAATCGCAGTTAGCCGCTGTACTCGATTGTTCGGTGCTGGCGGGGACATGCTCCTATGGGGCACGCCTTCGAGAACCGGGCACTGTGGCGTTCACCGGCCGCGGCGAGGTCGTACTGGGAGAGCGCAACGGCGGTCAGTCTGCGGTCGCTGACAGCGTCGGGGCTGCCTTCCGCGCGGCCGGTATCGAGACGACCGTCGCAGCGGACATGCCGACCCGCCTCTGGGAGAAACTCGCGGTCAACGCCGGCATCAACGCCGTGACGGCGCTCGCCCGCGTGGAGAACGGCGCGCTAGCCGACTCGCCGGCCGACGCCATCGCCGCGGACGCGGCCCGCGAGACGGCCGCTGTCGCCCGGGAGCAGGGCATCGACCTCCCCGACGAGCGTGCGGTGTCGCTCGTCGAGCGTGTGGTCGACGACACCGCCGCCAACCATTCGTCGATGTATCAGGATATCTCGGCCGGTCAGCAAACCGAAATAGATGCCATCAACGGCTATGTCGCCGAGACTGCGACCGAGCGGGTCCCGGTCAACGAGACGCTTGCCGGGCTCGTCCGTACGTGGGAGCGACACCGCGAGCGGTAGGTTCTGGAATCACACAACGACTATATACACGTCTCCTATGTGTGTCTCACATGACTCCACAGACCGACGGAGCGCGGCTCGACGCGCCGCGTAGTGCTCCCAGCGGGACTGCTTCGTGTACTACAGCGAGGGGACCACTGGCATGACAGCGGACGACGCGGCCGGGAACCGCATCGTCGACTACGAACTGTTCGAGGTCCCGCCGCGCTGGCTCTTCCTTCGGCTAGAGACGGCCGATGGAACCGTCGGCTGGGGCGAACCCGTCGTCGAGGGTCGAGCACACACCGTGCGTGCGGCCGTCGAGGAACTGCTCGACAGCTATCTCATCGGAGAGAACCCGGAGAACATCCAGGACCACTGGCAGGCGATGTACCGCGGCGGCTTCTACCGCGGCGGCCCGGTCCTGATGTCCGCCATCGCCGGCATCGACCAGGCGCTGTGGGATATCAAAGGGAAGCAACTCGGTGCGCCGGTCCACCAGCTTCTGGGCGGCCAGGCCCGGGACCGGATTCGGGTGTACCAGTGGATCGGCGGCGACGAGCCCTCCGACGTAGCCAGCGCCGCTCAGGAGCAGGTCGACGCCGGGTTCACGGCGCTGAAGATGAACGCAACGCCCGAAATCGAGCGCGTCGACAACCCGGCCACGGTCGAGGCCGCCGCGACGCGACTCCGGGAGGTCAGGGAGGCCGTCGGTCCCGAGGTCGACATCGGCGTCGACTTCCACGGTCGCGTCACGAAGCCGATGGGCAAGCGGCTCGCGTCCGCGCTGGAGCCCTATGAGCCGATGTTCATCGAGGAACCGGTGTTGCCCGAACACAACGACGCGCTGCCGGCGCTTGCGGCCCACACCGAGATTCCGATTGCGACCGGCGAACGGATGTACTCGCGCTGGGAGTACAAGGAGGTGTTCGAGGACGGGGCTGTCGACGTGATTCAGCCAGACCTCTCCCACGCTGGCGGCATCACCGAGGTGTACAAGATCGCGGCCATGGCCGAGGCCTACGACGTGGCGATGGCCCCCCACTGCCCGCTCGGCCCGGTCGCCTTGGCGTCGTGTGTTCAGGTCGACGCCTGCTCGCCCAACGCACTCATTCAGGAACAGAGCATCGACATCCACTACAACGAGACCACCGACGTGCTGGACTACCTCGCCGACCCGTCCGTGTTCGACTACGAGGACGGGTTCGTCACCGTGCCCACCGACCCCGGCCTCGGAATCGAGATTGACGAGGCGTTCCTCCGGGAGCAGTCCCAGCAAGAGGTCGACTGGCACAACCCCGTCTGGCGACACGACGACGGCAGCGTCGCCGAGTGGTAGTCTGGTGGGATTCTCCCCTTTCCCTCGGCAGCGACTGTGTCAGTGATGGGACACAGCAAAGGAAAGGGCTCATATCCCGCGCCCGATACGTATCTGTATGGCCTCCTCAACGTCGTGGAAGCGCGATTTCGCGAGCGGCCTCATCATCCTGTTGCCCCTTCTGGTGACGATTTACGTTATCCTCTATCTCTACTCAATCCTTGCGTCGGCGGCGGTTATCCCAGCGATTGACGGCGAACTGCTAGCGGCGCTCGGACTTCCCTCGGGTACCTCGTCTGTTGAACTTGCCCGGGTGTTTACGACGCTGATTATCTTCATCCTCATCGTGTTCTCCATCGGCTATCTGATGCGGACAGCCTTCGGCGATATCGTCGAACGCGCAATCGACGACGCGATGAACCACGTGCCGGGCCTCCGGGTGGTGTACAACGCCTCGAAGATGGCGGTCGAAACGGCTGTCGGGGGAACCGAAGACCTTCAGGCGCCGGTGAAACTCGAAGTGTGGGACGGGATGCGGATGACGGCGTTCAAAACGGGACAGACCACCGACGACGGCCGTGAGGTACTCTTCCTGCCGACGGCGCCGAACATCACGACCGGCTACGTCGTCGAGGTCGAACCGCACCGCTACGAGGAAATCGATGAACGCGTCGAAGAAGCGCTGACGCGCATCCTTAGCGCCGGATTCGGCGACACGGACCGTAGTAACGCGACGCCGATTCCGGTCGCCGACGAGGACGACCTCGCGGACGACTAATAGCGCCGCTCAGTGCGCTCTCAGACGTAGTGGAACCACTCTTCGCGGTCGCCGCTCTCGATCACGTCGAAGAAGGCCGACTGAAGCTCGTCAGTGACTGGCCCCTTCGTCCCCTCACCGATCTCGTTGTCGTCGACGCTCCGAATGGGCGTGACCTCAGCCGCGGTGCCGGTGAAGAACAGTTCGTCGGCGGTGTACAGCTCACCGCGAGAGATAGTCGCTTCCTCGTGGACGGTGTAGCCCATCTCTTCGGCGAGCGTGATCGCGGTGTTGCGGGTGATGCCTTCGAGGATGCTCTCGGCCAGCCCGGGCGTGTAGATTTCGCCGTCTCGGACCATGAAGATGTTCTCGCCGGGGCCTTCGGCGACGTTCCCCTCCTTGTTCAGGACGATGGCCTCGGTGTAGCCGTTCCGGCGGGCCTCCTCGCCGGCGAGCATACTGTTGACGTACAGCCCCGTGGTCTTGATGTTGGTCGGAATCTGGCTGGAGGCGTGCTTGCGCCAGGACGACACCATCACATCGACGCCCTCTTCCAGCGCTTCCTCGCCCAGATACGCGCCCCACGGCCACGCTGCGATAGTGGTCTTCGTCGGGCAGTCTTTCGGGCTCACGCCGAGCGAGTCGAAGCCGTAGTAGACGATGGGGCGGATGTAACACGACTCGAACCCTTCCGTCTCGATGAGTTCCGTCGTCGCCTCGGTGAGTTCGTCTTTGCTGAACTCGATGTCGAGGTCGTAGGGTTTCGCGGACTTGTACAAGCGGTCCAGATGTTCCTCCCAGCGGAAGATGGCCGGTCCTTGTTCAGTGTCGTAACAGCGAACGCCCTCGAAAACGCCGGTCCCGTAGTGCAGCGCGTGTGTGAGAACGTGCGTCTGTGCGTCTTCGAAGTCGACGAACTCGCCATCCATCCAGATCCGGTCGGTCCCCTCGAACATCTCCGGGCGGTCGCTCATCGCACGACCCCTCCGGTGAGCTGACAGTCGCGGTGCCCGCGGGTGGTGCCTCCTGCTGTCTCGTCGTGTGTCATATCTACCCCATTGATTCCCGTGGTTAAGAGTGTTGACGATACCCCCGCGGGTCAGGGTCGCGTTGTCTCGTACGGCCAGTACGGAGCACTGCCCCGGCGAGCACAAACGCTTTAGTGGAATCTGGCCGTCCGCACCGCACATGTCCTCCCTGAAGCGGTCGCTCCACCGCAGCGTCGCTGTCCTGTTGCTTCCGCTGGGCCTGCTCCTGATTCAGGCCGAGGTCATCACGCGAAATCTCTCCGGTGTCGTCGAATCACCGGTGCCCGGGCTCTCTCGGGCCGTGGGTATCGCTTTGTTCACTGGAGCGACGCTGTACCTCGTCGCCAGCGGTCTCAGACAACTTGCAGCGGCGGCGGATACTCCCTTCTGACTCGCAAACCGGTCCAGTCCCGTGATTGCTGGAAATAAACACTGGCTGTCTTCTTCCCACACTGTCGGACGTTGCTCTCTCAATAATTCTGCGGCACGGAGTGGCGACTACTCTGTCTCAGCTACAGCCACCAGTATCAGTCGAATCGCTCTAGCAGGCTGGCACCTTCGACGTACACGAGGCCCTCGCGGTCGGCGTAGGCCCGTGCCGCTGCCGGGGGGAGCGCTGCACCCGTCTCGTCGTCCAGCATCTCACAGACGACGGCGGCTTCGGGCTGGTCGGCTGCGGCCGCGAGCGCGAGCGCGAGTTCGGTGTGGCCTTCGCGGTCAGCGAGGCCGTCCGGGGCCGCCCGGAGAAGGTGAACGTGGCCCGGTGACCGGAAGGCATCGCTGAACGCGTCCGGGTCCGGGTCCGCCGCGACGGCGGCCAGTTCCTGAATCGTCAGCGAGCGGTCGTCGTCGGTGATGCCGGTAAAGGTATCGCGGTGATTCACCGTCAGCGAGAACGAGGAGCGCTCGTCGTAGGCGAGGTCGTGGTCGGCCGCCGTCGGGTGGCTGAGGACCTCCTGCATGAAGGGGAGCTCTAGCGCCTCGGCAACGCGGTCCGAGAGCGCGACGCAGACGAGGCCCCCGGCGTCGTTGCGCATCCGGGCGACGGCGTCGGGGCTGACGGCCCCGGCCGGGTAGACGAGGTCGGTCTCACCTTCGCGGTCGGCGGCGTCGTGGATCAGCACCGGCTCGCCGCGGGCGAAGGCGGCGACGGCGTCGGCCACGCTGTCGGCGTCAACGGCGGTTTCCTCACTCCGAGACATGCACGATCACCTCGTCACCGTCGGCCAGTTCCAGCACCTCGCGGAGCTTCTCGGGCGCGATTACTTCGAGTTGCTCCTCGCCGTGATGGGTCCGCTCGGGGGCGATGACGTGGGCCGGCTCGTACTCGCCATCGCTCCCTTCTATCGAGGCGGGGTAGCAGTACGCGGGACCGTACGTCCGCTCGTCGTCCTCCCAGCCCTCGATGGTGACGGGCTCGATGGCGCTCATCCGCGCTCGCTTGCGAACACTCTCGGCCGTGAGTTCGAGATTGAGAGTGCCTGCAAAAGGCTCGTACCCAAGCCGTTCGATGAACTGTTCCATGTAGCCCGGGAGCGTGATGTAGTGGCGACCCTCGCCCATTCCCGAGGTGACGACGCCGGTCAGGTCGACGCTGGCGTCGGATTCGAAGATCCGTCGGTAGTCAGCGTATTCGGACTGGAGGCGGCGCTCACCGTCGCCAGTCAGCTCCACCTCCTGCCCGTCACTGACGATATCCCGGGCCAGCAGCCCGGCGTCTTCGAGCCGCTGGAGCCGCCGCGAGGCGGTCTGGTTCGAGGCGTCCAGCCGTTCGGCGAGATCGGCACAGGACACTTTCGTCGACTCATCGAGCGCACCGTCGAGGGCGAGCAGTTTCAGCGTCGCCAGCTCGTCCCGACCGACGCCCTGTCCCGTTGATTCAGCCATGCGCCGCAGTAGGGATTCCCGCCGGATAAGCATACCGAAGGTGGAATGCATTCCACTTTTGGAACGGAGAGAAACTGAGACAGGGTTGGTCCTGAAAGCGCGTTTTACCGTTTGTGCTGGATACAATTTAACTCGCTGCCTAACACGTTCAGCCACATCACACTGCTGTGATGGGTTCCGGCCCGTCGCCTCAATACTCCACGAGCGCGTCCCGCTCCCAGAATTCGCTCGACTTCTCCAGTTTCGGGACCCACGTGTTCTCATCCTCGGCGAGCATCGTCACGCGGGAGTCTTCGACCTCCTTCAGCACGTCGTGGTCGGGGAGGTACTCGCCCATCTCTCGTGTGAACTCCCGGACCTCGCTGTGGTCGGGCATCGAGTCGCGGTCGAGGCGGCCCCGCGAGTGGCCGACGTGCATATACGCCTTCATCTCGACGAAGTCCGCGTCAGCCCGGTCACACATCGCCGCGTACCACTCGGGATGGTGCATGTTGTGGCCCTTGACCAGCGTCGTCCGTATGACGGTGCGGGTGTCGTCTTTCTCGGCCAGCACGTCCAGCGTGTCGATGAGCGAGTCCCAGGCGTCGTCCTCCATCGCCTGCACCGTCGAGTCGAACGTCTGTCGGTCTGCGGCGTCGACGGAGACGTACAACTGGGTCGGGTCACACCGCTCCAGCATCTCTGTGTTGGTCCCGTTAGAGACGAGGAACGTGGTGATGTCCCGGTCGTGGAACTCCTCGATGAGTTCCGGCAGGTGCGGGTAGAGGGTGGGCTCGCCGTCCAGCGAGATGGCGACGTGGCGGGGCTCCATCGCCTGGTCGAACACCTCGCGGGGGACTTCGTCGTTGCCGCCGAAGCCCGACAACAACTTCCGCTGGAGTTCCACGGAGGCGTCGGCGACCGCCGCGGGGTCGTCCCACTCCACGTCGCCGAGTTCGTAGGCGTGGCCGGCGTGGTCCCGCCAGCAGAACACGCACCGCTCGTTGCATTTCACGACCGGCGTCATCTGGATGCAGCGGTGGGACTCGATGCCGTAGAAGATGTACTTGTAACACTTCCCTTCGCCGCGAAGGGCGTTTTTCGTCCAGCCGCAGGTCTGGGCGGCCGTGTGGTTCTCGCTGTGGTAGGCCGGGTCCGAGACCTGCTTCGGACCGCCGTCGGCGTCACTCATTGGACACCGGTTCAACAGCCAGCGGCAAAAACTCCCGGATGTTGTGCGTCAGCAGCGATGCTTCGGGACTGTGTCGAACTTACGTCAGCTTGACGATAGGGTTGCTCATATGGTGACCGACAACATTGCCGTTCTCCATGATCCGGTCGTAGCCATCGTCGTCAACTTCGATCCGCGTTTCGCTGTCCTTCTGCATCAGATAGAGTGTTTTGTTCATACACCTGTGGATGACCCTGATAGGCAAGACCAGAACTACTAGGTGTATAGATACGCGCTGTGATGTATGCTATATGTATCAAACCACGCCGGAAATGTACTTCAGCCGGAAGATTTTGGGGGTTCGACGTTGAGTGTATTAGTATGGGTGTGCTTGACACGGTATCGGAGCTGTTTAGCTCCGGAGAACAACACTACAGGTTCCGCTGTGATGACTGCGGGACCGAGTTCGCACAGCGCGCGGCGACGGTCGAAGACCTGAGCTGTCCGGAGTGTGGCGCTGACACGGTGCGGCCGGCCGAGGCGACGTGAGAGCGGGCGGTCAGCACGCTGGCCGCATCAGCGGCCCAGATTGTAGAACTCGTCGTTCGGGCGGATGTCGGCGAGCTGTGCGAGGCGGTTCGAGAGGTTGAAGAAGGCCGCAACGCTGCCGATGTCCCAGATGGCGCGGCGGCTGTAGCCGTGTTCCTCCAGCCGTTCGAGGTCTTCGTCCTCGATACGGGCTGGCGATTCTGTCAGTTTGACGGCAAAATCAAGCATCGCCTTGTGCGTCTCGTTAATCTCGGCCGTCCGATGGTTCGCGGCGACCTGCTCGGCGAGCTTGGGCGCGTCAGCGTAGATACGCAGGAGCGCGCCGTGGGCGACGATGCAGTAGAGGCAGTCGTTGACGCCGCTGACGGCGACGATAATCATCTCGACCTCTTCTCGTTCGAGCGCCGTCTCCTCGACTAAGGCGTCGTGGTACGCGAAGAACGCCCGGAAATGCGAGGGGCGATACGCCATCGCCGGGAAGATATTCGGCGTGAAGCCGGCGCGGTCGGTTTCCTCTGCGATACGCGCTTGCAGGTCCTCGGGGAGGTCGTCGATGTCCGGGGTATCGAACCGAGCCATCACTGTGTCGGAGTCTGCCATACCACCTGTCCGTCCGGCCCCGGCTTGAAACTTGGTTGCCTGCCTGCCCATGCCGGCGAGAGCCGGTGTATAGTTCTTGCGGGGACGTGCCACGAGGTCGAACAGCCACGCCGGCTCTTTTGCTAGACGGCATGACTGTTCGTATGCATGTCAACGACAACAGAAACGACACAGACGTACGATGTCAGTACCGGCAACTGGAAAGCCGGTGTTCTCGGCGGTATCGCCGGCAGCGCCGTCATGGGCGCATTGATTCTCGTGATGAACACAGCGACGCTCGCCGTCGCAATCCCGTCCTTGTACGGGCTCGCACCGCCGCCAAGCCCGGCGGCTGGGCTCGTCGTCCACCTCTCGCACGGGGCTGTGATGGGCGTAATGTTTGCCGGGCTAGCGAGGGTCCTCAGTCTGGAATCGTCCGGCAAACTGCTTGGACTCGGCGTCGGCTGGGGCGTCGCCACATGGGTGCTCTTCGCCGCGCTTTTGATGCCAGTCTGGCTCGGTGCGGTCGGCTCGCCGGCCTCGCCGCCGTTCCCGAACTTCGCGCCGCCGTCGCTGCTGTGGCACGTCGTCTACGGGGCTGTCCTCGCGGTCGTCTACGCTGTGACTGCCGACCGCATCTGAGGCGATTGGCTCATCGCTACTGCTCCTGAAACACGGTCCACTGCCGCTCGTCAGTTTCGGCATCGGCTATCGCCTCGACTTTCTCACGCTGCAAGTCATCCAACTGTGCGGTCGCCAGCCGAACCCACGACAGGAACTCCTCGCGGAGCCGCTCACGCACTACTTCCGGCGGCTGCGGCGTGTAGACGTACACGTGCCCACCCGCCGGCCTGATTCGGCGGCGCTTCTCGACGACGCCGAACGCCGCGAGATGGTTGAGATGGCGTGCGACGACGCTCCGGTCGTAGCCGATTTGCTCGGCCAGTGCTGCCACAGTCAACTCACCGCCTTCCATCACGCAGAGACAGATGTCCAGTTCGGTCCCGGACATATCGAAGACCGTCTTGAGCAGGGTTTCCAGTGACGGCTCGCTGACCGCCGTGTTTCCTGTCTCGGTCGCCGCCATCGGCTCGCCGCAGCACGTCGGCCGATTGTCGCCGATGCCGACGCCGCCACAGGTCACACACTCGAACAGCCGCGTTTCGTCAGCGGGGGGTGTCATACGACGGGCTACTCGCCCCGCTCGTAGAAGGTTCAGGTATGTTCAGGGTAACTACGGATAGGTGCCCGCGGGCCGCGGTTTCGCCCCCGTGATATAGATGTTAGTCCAAAGGTCTAAGCCCTCCCGGGACGGAATACAATTCACTATGAGCACTGAGACAGAGGACGCCAACGACCTGCGCGAGCGAATCACGAACTTCCTGCGCCGCAACTTCCCCCAGATCCAGATGCACGGCGGAAGCGCGGCCATCGAGGAAATCGACCGCGAGGAAGGCAGCGTCACGATCCGCCTCGGCGGCGCCTGTTCCGGCTGTGGCATCTCGCCGATGACCATTCAGGCCATCAAGACGCGTATGACCAAGGAGATCCCGGAGATCAACGAGGTCACCGCCCGAACTGGGATGGAACAGCAGGAAGGGATGTCCGGCGGCAGCGGCGGCATGAGTCCGTCCTTCCCCGGCGAGTCCCGCGGCGGCGACGTTGGCGGCGACGATGACGAAGGCCCCGAAGCGCCGTTCTGAGGCCAGTTCTCGATCTTTTTTTAGACTCGTGACCAGCAACGGGTGTCGGCGTGTCCGCGTAAGTCCCAGAGTCTGTGGCCACTCTCGCCAACCCCATCGCAGCGAGTCACACAGATTAAGACGACGGGGGCAGACGGCGGGGATATGGAGACGGTCGACACGGTTGTCTGGGCGCTGTGGGCGATGTTGCCGGCGTACATCCCGAACAACGCCGCGGTACTCGCTGGTGGCGGCAGACCGATAGACGGTGGCCGAACGTGGGGTGGGCGGCGAGTGCTGGGCGACGGTAAGACCTGGCGCGGGACGCTGATCGGCACCGCCGCCGGAACAGCGCTTGCGCTCGGACTCACGCAGGTCACGCCCAGTGTGAGTGCCGCACTGGGGACCGACCTCCCGACGTTTTCGCTCCGCGCGGGACTCGGACTCGCGTTCGGCGCGATGCTTGGAGATATCGGTGCGTCCTTCCTCAAACGCCGGACTGGCCGCGAGCGCGGGGCGGCGTTTCCCGGGCTGGACCAGTTGGATTTCGTCGTCGGAGCGTTGCTCTGTGCGTTCGTGGCCGCGCCGTCGTGGTTCACCGAGACGTTCACGCTCCCGGTGCTGGTCGTGGTCGTCGTCGCGACGCCGGTGCTACACATCGTGACCAACGGTATCGCCTACCTGCTCGGCCTGAAAAACGAGCCGTGGTAACGCGGCTGGGACTCGCAGACTGCACCACAGAACTACGTGTATCCTCTACAAAGCCGTACTCGATGGCCCTGGCCAGTTCCCTCCCGGTCGTTAGCCATGCCCCGCCGGTCATTCGACGCGCGACGGCTGCCGGCGTGCTCTGTACGGCGGTCTTTCTGCCAGCCATGTACGTGCTCCTGCACGCGTACGTCGTCCTCACAATCAGCGTCGGTCCCGTCAACATGCTCAACAGACTGACCGACTTTGCCCTCGTCGCCGGCGGCGTGACGGCATTTGTTGGGGGATTCGTTTCACAGTGCGTGCTCGGAACTGTGTTCGCTGAGATGACTGCGTAGCGACATCGAATCGGCGAAGAAGTGCGTTTTTACGCGCTGACCGAGGAGTGTCGGGTATGACAACACGCGGGGAGACACTGCAACTGGCGACGCGGGGCTCTGACCTCGCGTTGCGGCAGGCGGCGACGGTTCGGGATTCGCTGAGCAGTCGCCGACTGGCAGTCGAACTCGTCGAGGTGGAGACGACAGGCGACCAGATACGGGACGAACTCATTCATCGACTGGGGAAAACTGGCGCGTTCGTGCGCAGCCTTGACGAGAAGGTGCTTGACGGCGAACTCGACGCGGCGGTTCACTCGATGAAGGACATGCCGACCGAACGGCCCGAGCGCCTCGTTGTCGCGGCGGTCCCCGAGCGGGCCGCCGCCGAGGACGTGCTGGTGACGCCCGACGGCCGCTCGCTCGAAGAACTGCCCGAGGGCGCGACCGTCGGCACGTCGAGCCTGCGACGCAAGGCGCAGTTGCTCGCCGAACGCGACGACCTCACCGTGGAACCGCTTCGGGGCAACGTCGACACGCGTCTCGCGAAGCTGTTGGCCCCGTCGCTCCAGCAGGAACATCAGGAGCGCCACGAGGCCGAACAGGAGCGGAAGGGCAACGCTGGCGACCCCGACACTGACGAAGAAGAAGAACACCCCTACGACCGCACGGTCGAGGAGTGGTTCGACGACCTCACCGAATTCGAACGGCGGGCGATGGAGCGGGACCCGGATGTAGAATACGACGCCATCGTGCTGGCGAAGGCAGGCCTTCACCGGGCCGGTCTCACGCGCTACGTCGGGATGTCTGACCTTGACCCCGACCAGTTCGTGCCGGCTCCGGGACAGGGCGCACTAGCGGTGACCGCTGTCGACGGCGACCTCGCGCTGGACATCAAAGACCGGCTGGACGACCCCCAGACGCGTATCGAGACGACTGTCGAGCGGACAATTCTCGAAGAACTCGGCGGTGGCTGTGTCGCGCCGATCGGCGTCCACGCCCAGTTAGAGGGCGGCGTCATCCACACGCGAGTTCGCGTCCTCTCACAGGATGGCACCGAAGAAGTCTCGGTCGGCCGTGACATCCCGGCTGAGTACCACATTGATGCGGCACAGGACCTCGCAGCGGAACTCGCCGAACAGGGCGCTGACGACCTCATCGCCGAGGCCAAGCGGGACTCGACGGAGGCAGACGACGACGCTTCGACGGCGCGGGAGGAAGACGAGGAATGACGGACGCTGCACCCGGCAAGGTGTATCTGGTCGGCTCCGGTCCCGGCGACCCAGACCTGCTGACGGTCAAGGCAAAGCGCCTGCTGGAGGAGGCCGACGTGGTGTTGCACGACAAGCTCCCCGGCCCCGAAATCATCGGGATGATTCCCGAGGAGCAACGCGAAGACGTGGGCAAACGCGCCGGCGGCGAGTGGACGCCCCAGGAGTACACTAACGCCCGACTGGTCGAACTCGCCGAGGAGGGTAACACTGTTGTCCGACTGAAAGGCGGCGACTCGATGGTGTTTGGCCGCGGCGGCGAAGAACTGGCCCATCTCGCGGAGAACGGAATTCCCGTCGAGATCGTTCCGGGAATTACGAGCGCTATCGCCGGCCCCGAAGCCGCCGGGATTCCGGTCACGCACCGCGATTACACGTCTTCGGTCTCCTTTGTCACCGGCCACGAGGACCCGACGAAGGACGAATCGGCCGTCGACTGGGACGCGCTGGCCGCGACGGGCGGCACGCTCGTCGTCCTGATGGGCGTTGGCAAACTCCCGCAGTACACCGACGCCCTGCGTGAGGCGGGGATGGACCCCGATACGCCGGTCGCGCTCGTCGAACGCGCGACCTGGCCGGACCAGCAGGTCGCCACCGGGACGCTTGACACCATCGTCTCCGTTCGTGACGAGGCCGGCATCGAACCGCCTGCAATCACTGTCATTGGCGAGGTTGCCGGCGAGCGCGAGCGGGTGGTGGAGTTCCTGGAGGGGTACTGATGCGCGAGGAACCACGTCTGCGCGTAGCCGCTTTCCGGCCTGACGATGACCGCTTAGACGACGCAGTCGAACTCATCGAATCCCTCGGCGCTGACCCGGTTCCGGACCCGATGCTTGCGATCGAACCGGCGACGGCCGACGATGCCGAGGCCACCGGCGGGCAAGTCACGCCCCGTTCTGACGCCGACTACGTCGTCCTGACGAGCAAGACCGGCGTCGAACTCGCCGCCGAAGCCGGCTGGGACGCCGGCGAGGCGACGGTATGTGCTATTGGCGATTCGACCGCCGAGGCGCTCCACGAGGCCGGCTACGGCGTCGACATCATCCCCGCCGAGTACTCTTCGACGGGACTCGTCGAAACGCTGTCCGGAGCGGTGGCCGGCGCAAGGGTCGAAGTCGCCCGGTCGGACCACGGCTCCGCGGTGCTAACTGACGGACTGGAGGCCGCTGGTGCATACGTCCATGAAACCGTGCTGTACCGGCTGGTCCGTCCGGAAGGCTCGGGCGAGTCCGCGGAGCTGGCCGCAAGCGGGGACCTCGACGCGGCGCTGTTCACGTCATCGCTCACGGTCGAACACTTCCTCGATGCGGCTGCGGACCTCGGTCTCCGCGAGGCTGCCATCGACGGACTGAACGAGGCAACTGTCGGCGCAATCGGCCAGCCGACGCGAGAGACGGCCGAGGACGCCGGCATCTCGGTCGATGTCATTCCCGACCAGGCCGACTTCGAGGCGCTGGCCTGCGAGGCTGTCGAGGCGGCCGCTCCGACTCACCACGAGTAACGTTTCGGTTCGGTTTTGCCGTCTCCCCGAGCTACTCTGTGGCTTCTTCGACGGCTTTGCGGTTGTCCATCTCAGCCCGCAGCGTCGCCAGTTCGTTCTCGACGGCCCGCTCGCCCGAGAGGCGGTCGAGTTCCTGGTCGATTGAATCGCTCTCGTCGAGTACGGATTCAAGCTGGCCGCTGGCTTCGAGTTCCTCCAGTGCGGCCGCGCGTGCCTCCATCTGTTCCGTGCGTTCCGTGGCGCGTTCGATGGAGCGGTGTACGTCGGCCATCGTATCGCCAGCACCGGTAAACGCCTCCGAGACCCGTGCCGACGCTTCGGCGGCCTGATAGCGGGCTTTCATCGTCTCTTTTTTCGTCCGGAACTGCTCTATCTGGCTGCTCAGTTCGGCCCGCTTGCCGACCAGTCGGTCCTGTGTCTCCTGTAAATCGTCTATCTGACCCGTCAGCTCCGTTATCTGGCTGACGTTCACCTGCTTTTTTTCCAGTGCCCGGCGCGCGAGGTCGTCACGACCCTCCTGCAGGGCGGCCCGGGCCTGTGTGTCGTGTTTCTCGACGTTCGACCGCAACCGGGTTCGGTGTATCTCCAGCCGTTTCTTCTGAGTCGTCACGTCGGCGATACCGCGAGTCACGTCCTGCAGTTCGTCCCGCATCTGTTCGTAGGAGTAATCTAGCTCCGCCGCCGGGTCCGATGTCCGATTGAGCAGCGCGTTGAGTTTGGCGCGGATCGCGAACGCGAACCGCCGGAGGAGGCTCATCGGGACCGCTCCGTTAGGCAGATAACTCGATTCGGCTCCGACTGTGGCTTGGTCGTAACAGCATTCATGTCACAGAGTAGGACTGATGCGGTTATAATAACAGGGTTTCACTCGGTTTAGGACGAGTTTAATCGGCTAAAACGACTGAAATCAGTGACTATTCGACCTTACTGTCTGGCTACTTGATGGGGTGCCGGGAGCAACGAACACGTGACGATGACACGAACCCTACTGCGCACGGTCGGGACGCTGGCGCTCGCACTGACACTCCTCACTGGTGCGGCCGCGGCCGTACCGGCTGCCGACGGGGACGACACGACGAACGCCGTCGGCCCGCCCGGCGGCCTTCCGGATCAGGTCCCTGACTTCGTGACGGCGATCGTCGAAGCGGTTCAGGAGTTCCTCGCCAGCGGGAGCGACGCCAGCCCCGGACCGGCCATGAGTGACGTGGCAGGCGAGGTCGGTGGCTAACATGAACGGGAAGCTACTTGCTATGGGTGGCGTCATCGCGCTCTTGCTAGCGGGTGTCGGCGGGGCGTTCGTCGCCGGTATCGGCCCGTTTCAGGCGGAAAGCAGCGGCGAGGACATCTCGGAGTTCCCGACGGAAACAGCTGAAGCCACCGAGAGCGACACTACAACCACCGATACTGGCGATACCAGGGATTCTGACGGCGGCGCGGCAAGCACCCCGCCGTTCGCGTTCACCGTCGATTCCATCGAAGAGTGCGGGCAGACCTGTCGTGACGTGACCTCCACGCTGACTAATCAGCAGAACAGTACGGCGGATGACATCACCGTCTACACACGGATTTACGCCGGGAATTCCACTGGTGGCGACGTGGTCTGGGAGGGCTCCGAGGACGTCGGGACACTCGAAGCAGACGGATCCTACACCACGACCCGGCGCGTCGACCTGTCGTTCGGTGACGCCTACGCTATCGAACAGGCGGACGGCTGGATAACCATCCGGACAACTGTTGAGACAGCCGACCAGACTGTCACACTCAGCGACCAGCGGAAGGTCGCCTGACCGGGCAGGCCGCTCTACTACAAATGCCCGCGCGTCTGAACGTTTTTATGCCGGAGCGCACCTATCCCCGGTACGATGACTACGACCGGCCCCGTTCCAGCGCTCGCCGACCGCGCGGCCGCCTGCGCTGACCGACTCCGAGCGGCCGACCGCGTGTTGCTGGCCTCCCACATTGACGCCGACGGGCTGACCAGCGCCGCCATCGCCACCGCGGCGCTGTCACGGGCCGGCATCCCTGTCGAGACCGTCTTCAAGAAGCAACTCGACGCCGCCGAAATCGAGAGCATCGCAGCCCGCGAGTACGACACTGTCTTGTTCACCGACTTCGGCTCGGGCCAGCTAGACGTGATCTCCGAGCACGTCGCCGCGGGCGATTTCGAGGCAATCATCGCCGACCATCACCAGCCGTCAGACCCGGATGATTGCCACCCCGACGCGGTCGTCGCCACCGACGGCTACGCCGACTTCGAGACGCATCTCAATCCGCTGCTGGAAGGCATCAATGGCGCGTCGGAGCTTTCGGGTGCAGGCGCGGCGTACGTCCTCGCCCGCGCACTCTCGACTGGAGAAACGGACAACCGCGACCTCGCCGCGCTGGCGGTTGTCGGCGCAGTCGGGGACATGCAGGCCGTCGGCGGCGAACTCGTTGGAGCCAACGCTGGTCTCGTCGAAGAGGGGATTGCTGCCGATGTGCTGGAGAAGGGCACCGACCTCTCGCTGTACGGCAAACAGACCCGACCGCTGCCGAAACTGCTCGAATACGCCACTGAAGTCCCGATTCCGGGCATCTCGAACGACCAGGCCGGTGCGACGCGGTTCCTTGAAGGCCTCGGGCTGGAGTTGAAAGCCGACGGCGGCCGGTCGAGCGATGAGGGACCGGCTTCGGGAGGCGCGCGGAGCGCGTCTGCCGGCAACTGGCGCACTTGGGCGGACCTCTCCGATGACGAGCGCCAGACCGTCGCCAGTGGGCTGGTCCAGCGTGCTGTCGAGCGGGGCGTCCCGGCGGACAAGATAGAGACGCTCATCGGCACGACTTACACGCTGACTGCGGAACCGCGCGGGACGGAACTCCGGGACGCAAGCGAGTTCTCGACGCTTTTGAACGCCACCGCCCGCTACGAGCGAGCGGACGTGGGGCTGGCAGTGTGTCTCGGCGAGCGTGACGCGCCGCTTGAGCGGGCGCGGACGCTACTGTCGAACCACCGCCGGAACCTCTCGGAGGGCCTCACGCTGGTCAAGGAGCGCGGCGTCACGCCGGCGGGGACCGTCCAGTGGTTCGACGCCGGTGACGCCATCCGCGAGACTATCGTCGGCATCGTCGCCGGGATGGCGCTGGGGACCGATGGTGTCGATTCGGACAAGCCCATCATCGCGTTCGCTAGCACCGACGAAGACGAGACGAAGGTGTCCTCTCGGGCGACCGGCCCGCTGGTCGGCCGGGGCGTCGACCTGTCGGTCGTGATGCGCGACGCCGCTCAGTCCGTCGGCGGCGACGGCGGCGGGCACGACATCGCGGCGGGTGCGACTATCCCTGCCGGGGAGGAGTCGGCGTTCATCGAGGCGGCCGACGAGATTATCAGCGACCAACTGTCGTAGCGGAGACATCCCGCGCGACGGCGCAACGTCCGACTCCCACCGCCAGTATCAGCAATAAAAGCTATACGTCCGCTTCTCCGAACACCCCACGATGGACTCTCGGGGCCTGTTCGATATCGCACTTGTCGTCGTTGCTGGCCTGCTAGCCTACACTGAGACGTTCGGCTTTGCGAACCCGCGGACGACGCTACAGGAGATTCTCACAGCTATCGCCGGGCTGGATATCCGTGTCTTTCTCGTTCTGGGTGGCATCTTCGGCATCTGTTTCGTCGCGTACCTCACGATGTATCTCCCGCAGAAGGACGCACGCACGATACAACGCTGAACATCGGGCCATCTTTATCCCCAGCCCTGTACCGTTCTGGCAATGACAACGTTCGATCCCGAGAAGTTCGAGGACAAGTACGCGAACTACTTCCCAGAACTGCAGAAGGCCTACAAGAACGCCTTCGAGCGGATGAACGACACGTACGACTCCGAACTCGTCCACGCGATCGACCAGCAGATCCTCAACGAGTCAGAGCCGTTCTACGATGACGGCGAATTCAGTGTCGAACTCCCCGAGAACCCGACAGAGCGGCTCTCGGCGGTCATCGTCGACGACGAGAAACTCGACGCCGTGCTCTCGGAATACGTCGACGAGATCGAGCGCGAACTGCGCCGCGTGTTCGACATCGACGACTGACTGCACTCGCCGCGGTTCGGCAATTGCTTCGTTATTCCTGTTCTGCCGGTGTCCCCGACGAAAGCGGGCGGTGATGCCCTACTCGTCGGGCATCATCGTCTCATTCGGTTCGGGAGCCGGAGTCGAATCCGGTTCCGACGGCACCGTGCCGCCACCCATTCCCGTTCCGGGGAGCGACCCGCCAGGTCCGGACTCGCCGGACTCTGCGGTCTGTGGTGCGTCTGCGGGTGATTTCTCGCCTGTGACGAGGAAATCAAGCAGATTCCCGACCAGTTGCTCGTTGTCGGCTCGGTAGAGGAACTCCTGCGTGAACACGTTCGTGTCACCGACAGTGACGACGTTCCCCGAGCGGGCAACGACGCCGTACGTGTCCTGTCGCCGGGTCTTCGAGAGCGTTGTCTGTTCCGTCGTCGTGAGCGCGGTGTCACCGCCCTGAACGGGGATCGCGGCGTAGAAGACCGCTCGGTCGACGCCCGATGTGAGTTCCGTATCGCCCGTCGGCGTCGCGTAGACGTTCTGGTAGTTCGTGTCGTACTCGTGCATGTTGTACAGGTAGCCGTTCCCGTACGAGAGGCCGTACTGGCTCGCCAGTGGGGCCATCGGCTTGGTTACGCTATCCGACCGAATCGGGCCGAACAGTCCCAAGCCGGCGGGACTCGCCTGTGACGGCTCGTTCAGCAAGAGTACGCGACCGCCTGCGTCGCTAAACGCGGAGAGGCCGTTCAGTTCGCTCTCGGTGTAGCGCTGTTCTGCGCCGAGAACGACGAGGGCGTCAGCCGAACGGAGTGACTCGTTGAACGGGCTCCCGCTCTGTCGCTCACCGACGTGGTAGCGGACTGTCGCCCCGTTCTCGGTCAGGGTCGAGACAAGCGGCGTGAGCGCTTCGCGGTCGATATCGCCGGCGTGAGCAACGTCGATAACGACGACTTTCTCGGACGCGTCGGCCGACATCGAGAGGTCACCGCTCTCGTCCGCCGGAGTCGCAACGGATTCGCCGCTGTTGAACGACGGGGCATTCACCTGACTTACATCGGGGGCCGATTGCGCACCGCCACCAATCGCGACGGTGCCGACAATCACCGAGAGGACGAGTATCCCGATGAAAAATCCTGCTCGAATGACCGGACTCGAACGTGAGCTATCGGCTGCCATTTCAGGCACCTCCCTGTGCGGTGCTGTTGTAGACGACCTGTTGATTCTCCGGCGTGCCGTATATCATGAGGAAGTGGACTGTGTCGACGCCCTGGAACGTGTACGGTGCGCCTTTGGCGGCGACGGTAGCGTTCCCGCCGGCCTCACTCCCGCCAGTGAGGAAGAGCAGCCCTCGCGGGTCCGCGGGGTTGTGGTACACGACTTGATACTCCGAGATATCAGCGGCTCCGGCCGCGCCGGCTATCGCGGCTTCGAGTCCACCGACCTCATCCGCATAGCCGGTCTGGACCGCGCGACCGCCCTGATAGGCCGACGCTTCAGCGACCGTCTCGCGGGAGACATTGAGCCTGTCACCGCGTTCGGTCATGACTGCTCCGACGAAGGCTCGCTTCATCGATTCGAGGCTCGCGTAGTACTGGTCGCGCGTCATCCCTCGATGGGCCTTGTCGGGGCCAGTGGTGGCGGCGGGGCTCAGACCGTCGCTCGGCGCGGTTCCGATGACACCCACGTGGCCAACGAGACTGGCCGGCGTCACGTAGATGCGGTCGCTCGGGACCGCGGTGTAGTACGCGCCGGAGGCGGCGTACTGGTCGACGCTTGTGTACACCGGTTTCTCCGCCGAAAGCCGCTTGACGGCTAGATACATCGACTCACTGGAGGCGGCGCTTCCCCCGGGACTCGATATCCGGAGGACGACCGCTTCGACTGACTCGTTGCTGCGGAGTTCGCGGAGCTTCTGTACCGTGTCCTGCGAGCTAGAACTGGAAATCGTTTCGTCGATATTCACTACAGCGACGTACTGTTCGTCACCCTCGGCGACCGACGCCGCATACGGTACGACGGCGGCACCAATGAGAATGGCAATAACCGCAAGCACCGTATACGACTGGAGGGCAGTTGCGACCCGTCTATCGATTGGGTTGTTCATGCGACAACATTGATTCGCTGTCACGTTGGGCTAATAAAAGGATAGCCTGAATTGCTGGCTCAGAAGTCGCCGTCCCGGAACGACATGGGAAGTTTCCTTACTGTCGACCTGCAATCGACACCTATGGACCAACGCAAGCCGCCAGCCACGGAGGAAGGCTGGTATGCGCTGCACGATTGCCGGAGTATCGACTGGGATGCTTGGCGCGAGGCTCCCCAGCGAGTCCGCGACCGTGCGCTCTCTGAGGGGATCGGCTTCCTCGACGCGTACGAAGCTGTCGAAGACGCCGACGAGGGCCAGACGGCGGTGTACACCGTCATGGGCCACAAGGCCGACATCATGATTCTCCACCTGCGGCCGACGATGGGCGACCTCGATGCGGCCGAGCGCCATTTCGAGCAGACAGAGTTCGCCGCCTTCACCGAACAGGAGTTCTCCTACGTCTCTGTGACGGAGGCGTCGGGCTACACCGAGAAGTCCCGCGAGTACTTCGAGGGCGAAGTGGACGACGACTCCGGGCTGGCCCAGTACATTCAGGCCCGGCTCCACCCCGACGTGCCGGACGAGGAGTTTGTCTGCTTCTACCCGATGAGCAAGCGCCGCCAGCCCGACCAGAACTGGTACGACACGTCCTTCGAGGAGCGGGCGGCCCACATCAAACGGCACGGCGATATCGGCCGTGGCTACGGGAGCGAGGTGAGCCAGATGATTGCCGGCTCCATCGGCTTCGACGACTGGGAGTGGGGCATCACGCTCTGGAGCGACGATATGCGCCACATCAAGGAACTACTGACCGAGATGCGCTTTGACCCTTCGACCTCGCAGTTTGCCGAGTTCGGCCCCTTCTATGTCGGCCGAAAGTTCGACCCGTCCGAGTTACCGGCTGTGCTGGCCGGCCAGCGGGTGCCCACCGACGACGAGTCGGTTCCGGAGACGCCGGCGGACGTTGCGGAACACGAGCACGCGCCGGCCGATGCCGGTGCGAGTCACAGCCACGCCGAAGAGCCAACGGCGAGCGGTGCACAGACAGGAGCACACGCCGGCGGAGACACCGACAGCCACGGCGGCACCCACCCCGGGAGCGCCAGCGAGGGCGACCATCCACATCCCGAGGAGTCGTCCGACGAGGACGACTCGGGGTCGTCGAGTAGCTCAGGCGGCCGGCCGGACGTTTCAGCTGACTTCGAGGAGATAGACGACGCCGCACAGCGACTCGGTCGGCTGGGGCTGCACGAGGGCGACGCGTACGACGCCGGTGACTACGCGCTGGTGTTCCACTCCTCGGCCGACGCGGAGGACATCGTCGACGACGTGTCCGACCTCGAGAGCAACTTCGACCACTACGACCGCCACGTCCAGACGGCCGTGCGCGCCGACAGTGGCCAGACGTACGTCGTCAGCATCTGGACGGCGAAAGACGCCGCCGAGACGGCAGCCGGATTCCTGAAGGATATCGACGGTGTCGACGAACAGCTCGGCGGCTCCCTCGGCGAGGGTGTCGAGGGCAGCGAGACTGCGGATGACAGCGACGCTCAGGCCGCTGAATCGTCCCAGTCCATCCGCGAGACGCTCGAATCGGCGGGCGTCTACGCCGGGCAACCGCACGGCGAGGACGTGTACGCACTGGTCGTGTACTCCGAGGCTGACGCGGAAACGCTTGACGAAGAAGTCACAGACCTCCGGAGCGCGTTCGAGCGCTACGACACGCACGTCCAGACCACGGTGTACGGCGACACCGACGGCGATGTCGCGGCCGTCGCGTCGCTGTGGGACACCGAGGACGCCGCCCAGACCGCCAGCGACTATCTCACTGACCTCCCCGGCGTCGTCGGCCGTCACGGCGAGGGCGACGGGTTCGGGACGATGGGGATGTTCTATACGGTCAAGCCAGAATACCACGAGGACTTCGTCGAGAAGTTCGACACTGTCGGTGGTCTGCTCAAAGAGATGGACGGCCACCGCGAGACCTCGCTGCTGTTCAACCACGACGACGAGAACGACATGTTCATCGCGAGCCAGTGGGACTCACAGGAGGATGCGATGGCCTTCTTCCGCTCCGACGACTTCTCGGAGACGGTTGACTGGGGCCGGGACGTGCTGGCCGACCGACCGCGGCACGTGTTCCTGGCCTGACGAACGGCCACCAGCCAGCCTATTTCTCCGCTATCGACCAGCGATGAGCCGTAGCCGTCGGTAGTCTGCGACCCAGGTGTCACCGTCGAAAAGCGTCGGGCGGAGCCGGTCCTCGACAGCCGACAGCACTGCCGCTTGCTCGCTGTCGTCGACACCGGCGAAGAATTCGTCGCCGAACATCTCAATCCAGTTCCGGAGCCCCTCTTCACCACCGTCGAGCGGCGTCGGTCGGTCGAATAGCCGTGAGAACTGCAGTTCGAGCCCATGCGCTTCGACTCGCGGCGCGTACTCGCCGATACTCGGGAAGTACCACGGATGACTGGCGTCGTAGCCCCGCACATCCAGTTCGGCGATGAGTGCGTCGGTTATGGCCGCCACGTTGCCCTGCCCGCCGAACTCCGCGACGAACCGCCCGCTCTCGGTCAGCGCGTCGGCAACCGTCGACAGGACCGCGTGGTGGTCTTCACCGGGAATCCAGTGTAGCGCTGCGTTCGAAAATACCGCGTCGAACGGCCTGTCGGCGGTGTAGGACCGCACGTCCGCCTGCTCGAACGTGAGGGTCGGATAAGCGTCTCTGGCCTGTGCGACCATCTCCGCCGACGCGTCGATGCCGACCACCTCGGCACCGGTGTCTGCGATTTCTGCCGTCAGGTGGCCGGTGCCACAGCCAACATCCAGTACCTGCTCGCCGGGGTGAGGGTCCAGCAGGTCGACAACCGACTGACCGTGTTCGTGGACGAACCCGTGGCGGTCGTCGTAGTCGTCGGGGTCCCAGTCGTTGCCTGGCATGGCCTGTGCTATCCCGAGATGGAGTCAAAAGAATACCGACGGTGGTTCCGCCCGCGTTAGTCGTCGTCTTCGGTCACCGTTCGGTCGATGTCTTTCTCACCGAAGAAAATGTCTGCCCCGTCTTGGGCCACCTTCTCGGCAAGAACGGCACACTTGACGCGCATCGGCGAGATGTCAACGCCGAGCATCTCTGTGATATCGTCGCGGTCCATCGCTTTCAGGTCTTCGACCGCCATCCCAGCTAGCTCCTGTGAGAGCATCGACGCGGAGGCCTGTGAGATGGCACAGCCGTCGCCTTGGAAGGCGACCTGCTCGATGGTTTCCTCGTCTTCGTCGAGGACGACATCCATCCGTATTTCATCGCCGCACATCGGGTTCTCACCGATGTGGGTAAACGTTGGGTCCTCGATCTCCCCGTAGTTCCGGGGGTTCTTGTAGTGATCGAGGATCTGCTGCCGGTACATATCCGAGCCACCGATACCCATAATTGAACTATGATACGGCTGTCAGTCGGAAAAACGTTCCGAGGTATCGATTCGCATGTCCGATGTCCTGTGATAGGAGCCGCGTTGACGGCCTGTGAGAACCGACAGGCTCCCTTCTGCCAGTAGGTAGTATTTACTAATCTAGCTCCGTTCTGTGAGCCCGTGGGAGAGAACACTGCTCCGTCTCCGACTGACCATGCCGTTCGCCCCGTGGGGTTCGTCAGCGATGAGCCGGTAATTCGCCAGATCGGCGACCGGACGCTGTATCTCGGCAACAAACACGCGGCACGCGGGGTGCACGACCAGTCCTTCGAACACGTGCTTTCGGCGACGAGTGAGTCTTATCCGCTCACGACCGCCCACCACCCGCTTATCGATGGCTCGGGCAACGAATGGGCGGCGTTCGAAGCGGCCGTCGATACTGCCCGGCGCTTCGTCCGAGCGGACGGCCCGGCGCTGATTCACTGCAAAGCCGGCGTCTCCCGGAGTGCGACGCTGATCGCGACAGCTATCGCTGCCGAAGAGACCCGGCCGCTTTCTGACGCACTTGCGGCCGTCCGGGCAGCCCGACCGATTGCGACTCCGAACCCGGCGCTGTATAAGCTAGCCGTCATTTATCTCGCTGCAGATGAGTCCCACTGATCGATGCCCAGTGGATCTACTCCGTGACGGCGTTCTCGTCCTTCTTGACGACCTCGTCACGGATCCGGTCGACCCACAGTGCAATCGGCCAGTCGTCTGTCTGGTACGGTGCAGCCCCGTCGAGCAATTCGAGGCGTCCGACAGAGTCCGGCGGCATTGTGACCAGTCCCTCGTGACCGGTTTCACCCACTGCCTCGATCTTGTGTCGGGCCCCACCGGGTAGATAGACGAACTCGCGTGGTTCAGCCCGGAGCACCTGCTCGCTTCCGTCTTCGCGTTTCAGCGTGTATCTGGCGGCACCATCGAGACACAGACACACCTCGTCGAAACTGGGCGCGTGCGTGTGCCAGTCGATGACCGCGCCAGGGTCCATCTCGAAGTACAGCAGCTTGAATTCGTTCGTGGTACACACCGGGTATGTCCGGATAGCATCCCCGCCCTGCTCGAAGTGGCTGGCGTCGTCGAGCGACACCTTGTACATTTTCTGCTCGGGGAGGTGCGTGTAATCGAGTGATTCCGGCGTCAGTGACGACTCCATCTCATCGGTATCAGTCATCGTCCTGTCAAAAATTATCGGCGGAGTGTCATATAGCTGCCGTGCACACCGGCACTATATTACAACTGAAAATACCACCAGTTACATCCCATATAGGGACTGAGCGCCCGATTACGCGAACAACTGCCGGGCGTCGTCGATAGCCGACACGAGCTTGTCCACTTCCTCACGCGTGTTGTAGATGTAGAACGAGGCTCGCGCAGAGGCGGGGACGCCCATCTTGTCGTGGAGCGGCTGCGTGCAGTGGTCGCCAGCGCGGATGGCGACGGCGGAGTCGTTGAGGATCGAGGAGAGGTCGTGGGCGTGGACCGAATCGAGGTTGAACGAGACGAGGCCACCGCGCTCTGTTCCCACAGACGGACCGTACGTTTCCACGTCACCCTCTTCACGGAGCTGTTCCAGTGTGTACTGGGCGAGTTGTTCCTCGTGGCGCTGGATCCGTTCCATGCCGATGTCGTCGAGGTAGTCACAGGCCTCTGCCAGCGCGATGCCCTGCGCGATGACTGGGGTGCCGGCCTCGAACTTCCACGGAAGGTCGTTCCACGAGGCATCCTCGAAGGTGACTTTCTTGATCATCTCGCCGCCGTAGAGGTACGGCTCCATCTCCTCAAGAATGTGTTTCTTGCCGTAGAGGACGCCGATGCCGGTCGGACCGGCCATCTTGTGCCCGGAAAAGGCCAGGAAGTCGGCGTCGATGGCTTCCACGTCGACTGGGCGGTTCGGGACCGACTGTGCGCCGTCGACGAAGATGTACGAATCGTGGTCGTGGGCGATGTCCGCCAGTTCCGAGACGGGATTGACCGTGCCGAGCGTGTTCGAGACGTGGACGACACTGACCATCGCGGTGTCGTCGGTGATGATCTCGCGGGCGTGGTCCATGTCGAGCGTCCCGTCCTCGTCGACGCGGATATAGCGGCAGGTCGCACCGGTCTTCTTGGCGATTTGCTGCCAGGTGACCAGCGAGGCGTGGTGTTCCATCTCCGTGAGGACGACCTCGTCTTCGGGCCCGAGTTCGTTCAGGCCCCAGGCATATGCGACGAGGTTCTCGCTCTCAGTGGTGTTCTTGGTAAACACGATCTCCTCGCGCTCGCCAGAGGCACCGATGAACTCGGCGACGCGGTCGTGGGCGTCCTCGTAGGCGACGCTAGCCTCCTGACTGAGTTGGTGGAGGCCGCGGTGGACGTTGGCGTTGGTCGTCCGGTAGTAGTCGGCGATGGTCTCGACGACCGGTTCGGGCGTCTGCGTGGTGGCCGCGTTGTCGAGATACACCACTTGCTCGCCGCCGAACTCGCGCTGGAGGATGGGGAAGTCCTCGCGGATACGCTCCACGTCAAGTACTTCAGATTCAGCGTGTCCCATTAGTTCTGTTGAGGGGCTCAACAGGCAACATTCCTTCGGTTCACCTAGAACTCTTCCCGGCCGGTAGCGGCCGTTTCTTTGCCCTATCCGGAGTCAGAGTCGGACTCAGACACGGATTTGGCGGCCATCGCGTGCTGTTCCCGATAGGTCTCAAGCAGGTAGTTGTCCCAGACGAGATCGCCGAGGATGTGGGCGTACAGCACGACGGCAGTAAACAGCGCTAGCGGCTCGGAGACGAGCCAGATACCGAACACGACCACGCCGCCGATGAGGTGATGGCTGAGGAGTCGCTGGAGCGGCCAGAGGTCCTGCGGGCCGAAGATTTCATTTTGGTCGAACATCACGATCTTCGGGTTCCGGAGACAGCGGCGGAGTGCGGCCCAGTCGCCGGTTTCTACTCGGGCAACGGCGAAATGATCGAAGTCGATGGCGACGCCGACAACCACTGCGTAGCCGACAGCGGCCCACCAGGGGAGCGGGATCGGCAAAACGACAACGCCGGCAGCCCCGACGGCTGCAGAGACGATAGCGTGGTCCCGAGAATACATACGCTCCTCTCGGTAGGCGTGCGCAAAGACTGTCGGGGTCGGGCTGCCAGTCGCGACCGAAGTTACATCCAGAGCAGTTGTGCGTGGCGCGTCTCGCCCAGATCGAGGACGTTCTCTTCGTCGACGAAGCCGTGCTCGACGGCAACGTTGACAGCGTCGTCACCGACAATGTTGGCGACCGAACAGCGGGCGAGACTATCGACGATTTCGTCTTCGGTAGCCGTTTCGCCGCCGTAGAACTCCTCGTTGACGGTGAGCGATACGGGGCCGTTTTCGAACGTTTCGCCCATGATGTCGGGGTCACAGACGGAGACGAGCAACCCCTCGTCGGTGTCGCGTTCGTTGAGTATCATTCAAGCAACTGCTGTTCGGCCTCCTCGCGCATCTCGTCGACCTCCTCGGCCAGTTCCTCGGCGCGGTCGAACTCGCCGACCTCTTCGAGGGCGCGGGCCTTTTCTTCGAGCACGTCGGCGTTGCGGAAGCCGAGGCGGACCGCGTTGTCGAACGCGTCGATAGCTTCGTCGGCCAGCCCGCGTTCGAGCAGGAAGAAGCCGCGGTTGTACCAGCCCTCGCCGAACCGGGGGTCGATTTCGACGGCGCGCTCGGCGTGTTCGAGCGCCTGTTCGGAGCGGCCAGATTTCCACAGCGCGTACGCGAGGTTCGTCTCGGCCGTAGCGGCGTGGTCGGACTCCTCGTCGAAGTTGAGGGCTTCCTTGTACGCGCCGATGGCGGCGTCCCACTCTTCAAGTTCCGCGTGGGCCGCGCCCTTGTTCGTCCAGGCTTCCTGCTTGAGTCGGTCGTCGTCCGTGTACTGGGCGACCCGTTCGAAGGTTTCGGCGGCCTGTTCGTGGCGGTTGATGTGCATATACTCCAGACCGACATCGAGCAGTTGCCCGGGGTCAACGGCGTCAGAGGAGATGTTCCGCTGGTCCAGTAGGTCAGTGACAACACGGGAGTCGACGGGGTCGACCTTGTCCGGGTCCACCTCGAACTCTGGCGGTTCGAGATCGAACCCCTCGTAAGGGTCGTCGAATCCCTGCCCTTCGGAGAAGGCGTGATCGTCGTCGTTGTCTGTCATACCTCCTGATTGACGGCCAATCCGGTTAAGGGCTACGTCCACGACTCGTCAGGATTCAGGCGGCAAGCGTCCGGATTCCCGGCCATTCGGGACTCGCTGATTCCGGATGCGCTCATCGTCTTCACAGGGACATCCTTGCGGTCGTTTTCGGGGCCCTGACCGCGGTATCCATTGCTTTCTTGCGGACCGGTCCGCAATCCTCGCATATGTCAAAGCGCCTGTTCGTCAGCGTTGACCTCGACGGGCTGGGCGACGCTGTGGCGGCCGTTCAGGACCGGTTCGACGGCGTGTCGGGCCTTCGACTGACCGACCCCGGGCAGGCCCACGTCACGCTGAAGTTCCTCGGCGACACCGCGCCGGACCGGGTTGCTGATGTTGTCGCCGCCCTCGAAGCCGCGGTCGAAGACAGCGGTGTCGAGCCGTTCGAAGCCGAGATCGGCGGTCTCGGCGTCTTTCCGTCGCTGTCCTACATCAGCGTCGTCTGGGTCGGCGTTCGCGACGGTCAGGGCGGCCCAGAACTGACTGCGCTGCACGAAGCTATCGAAGACAGGACCGTCGCGATGGGGTTCGACTCGGAGGATCACGAGTTCACGCCGCATGCAACCATCGCCAGAATGGACCACGCTGGGGGCAAAGAGACAGTACAGAACATCGTCGAGAACGACGACCCTGACGTGGGATGCCTGCAGGTCACGGAAATCCGACTGAAAGAGAGTGAGCTTGGGCCTGGCGGCCCGACGTACCGGACCGTCGAGTCGGTGTCGCTGTGAGCGTGTGCCTCACAGCTCCCGGTTCGAGTGCGATGTGGACGGTGCCCACGGATAGATAATATCACAGCTCTGTCAACAACTGGGCCGCGGCGTCGACCGTGTCGTATCATTGTCGGTATCCACGTTGAATCGGTCAATTAGGCACCTGAGTCGCTATCCACGGCGTACTGGCTGCCCGTTTAGGTCAGCCAAAACAAATCAGGTTAGTGACAATTTTTATCGGTCCGAGCGGCGTAGGGCCGATATGGTCGCCGTCGAGAACGTTGTCTTCGTGTTCGTCGCGGGGTTGCTTACGGCGCTCGCCACCGGCCTCGGTGCGATCCCGTTTTTCCTGGTGGATGAGTTCTCCGACCGCTGGAACGTCCTGCTGTGGGGGCTGGCGTCGGGGATCATGGTCGCCGCCTCGCTGTTCGGCCTCGTGCGAGAAGGGCTCGCCTACGGATCGCCGGTGCTGCTGGTCCCCGGTGTTCTGGCCGGGGTTGGGCTTGTCGCTGTAGCACACGAACTGCTAGACGATTTCGACCAGTCCCCCAAGCAGTTCGAACAGGCGGATTTCACCAAGCTGCTGCTGATTCTGGGCATTTTGACTGTCCATAGCTTTCCGGAGGGCGTGGCTGTCGGCGTCTCCTTCGCGGAACTCGGGCTGGAGGCGGCTACGCCCGAATCCGCCGTTGGCATCGTCAGCGTCTCCGTCCCGCTGTTGGCGGTGTTTATGACGGTCGCCATTTCTATCCACAATATTCCGGAAGGGACTGCCATCGCCATCCCGCTTCGCTCGCTCGGTGTCAGTGAGTGGAAGATGGTCTGGTGGGCGGTGTTCTCCTCACTCCCACAGCCGGTCGGGGCCGTTATCGCGTATTACTTCGTCACGCTGGCGAAGGCGTTCCTCCCGTTCGGCTTCGGCTTCGCCGCCGGGGCGATGGTGTACCTCGTACTCACAGAGTTCGTCCCCGAGGCGCTGGAGTACGGGGACGGCTTGCCGGGTGGGGGCAAACGCGAGCTACTCACTGGCATCGCTGTCGGTGTGTTGGCGATGGTGCCGCTGGCGTTCGTCTAGAAGGGGAGCTTGTTCCGGATGACCGTGAGATCGACGAAGGCCTTCAGCGGGTCGTCGTAGTCATCAACGCGGGTTTCCATCCGGTAGTTCGAATGGTCGACAGCGAAGAAGTACGGTCCGGGTTCGTCCAGTGACTCCCGCGCGCCGCCGTCGTCTGTTGATGCCTCATAGATATCTGACCCCTCGGGTTGGACCGCTGTCTGGCTAAACTCGGGGTTCCCCGGCGGTGTCTGGTTGGGCTCCCGACCCTTGATATATGTGTCGTACTCCTCAAACTGCTCGCGGTCGGTGAAAAAGTACACGTTGAACGGGATATCAGCCTTGACAATATACTGTAGCTCACCGCCCGGGTCGGACACGTCCGGGATTTCCTCCTTTATCCACGCCTCATGTGGATTGATTCTGACATCCTGTTGCACGCTGACGACGACCTCCCCGCCACCACCCAAGCAACCAGAGCCGACGGCTGTTGCACCGACACCCATTGTCTGGAGGAATTTTCGGCGCTCCATCCTTTGATAATCAGGGCTATGGGTTACTTAGTTCTACGTCCGCAGTTATAGCCGCTGATAACGGGCCATGACCGGCTCGAAAAGGAAGGAATTTAAACCACGGCACGGAACAAGCACCATACCATGGGTAAGAAATCGAAGGCTACGAAGAAGCGACTGGCCAAACTCGACAACCAGAACAGTCGAGTCCCGGCCTGGGTCATGCTCAAGACGGACCGCGAGGTCCAGCGCAACCACAAACGACGCCACTGGCGGCGCAACGACACTGACGAATAATGAGCGCCAGTGACTTCGAGGAGCGTGTCGTCACCATCCCGCTCCGAGACGCGCGAGCTGAACCGAACCACAAGCGCGCAGACAAGGCGATGATCCTCATCCGCGAGCACCTCGCCAAACACTTCTCTGTCGACGAGGACGCCGTCCGCCTCGACCCCTCGATCAACGAGGCGGCCTGGGCCCGCGGTCGCGCCAACACGCCGAGCAAGATCCGTGTTCGCGCCGCCCGCTTCGAGGAAGAGGGCGAAGCCATCGTCGAAGCAGAGACCGCAGAGTAACGTTGCTCCGCGCGGCTTTCTCCGGGTCGTCGTACGTGGGTGTGTTCGCCCGTGCGACCGACGACTGCGTGCTGGTTCGCCCAGACTTAGACGAATCGCTACTCGACGACCTGAGCGACGAACTCGACGTTCCGGCTGTGCCGACCACCGTCGGCCGGTCCGGGACCGTCGGCGCGCTCGCGACCGGCAACGAGAACGGGCTCGTCGTCTCCGAACGCGTCCGCGAGTCCGAAATTGAGCGGATTCAGGACGTCGTCGACGTGCCTGTGACACGACTGCCCGGCCGGATCAACGCCGCCGGCAACGTCGTCTGCTGTAACGACTACGGCGCGTACGTCCACCCCGACCTCTCCAGGGACGCCGTGCAGGCAGTCAAAGACGGGCTTGACGTCCCGGTCGAACGCGGCGTCATCGCCGGTGTCACGACCGTCGGGACCGCCGCTGTCGCCACCAACAAGGGCGTTCTCTGCCACCCGAAGGCCACGGACGGCGAACTTGACGCACTTGAGGACATCCTTGACGTGCCGGCCGACATCGGGACTATCAACTACGGTGGCCCGCTCGTCGGTTCCGGGCTGCTCGCCAACGACCACGGCTACATCTGCGGTTCGGACACCTCCGGACCGGAACTGGGCCGTATCGACCAGGCGCTCGGCTACATCGACTGACGCGACTTCTATTTTACCGCTCAGGACGGATGCTGGTGGCTGAGTTTTTCTGCCACCACGCCCGGAACAGGGACGCCGCAGTCACCACACGTCCATGACCGGTCGGTCCCGCCCCGCTCCAGCGTCAGGTCCTGCTTGAACCGCAGCGTCGCACCGCACTCACACTGGTAGGTCGTTTCGCTCATATCTCGACATACGTGGTGTCCCGGCAAATTCGCCGGGGTCAGTGACCATGACAGGTCGTGTCAAAGAGTAATATAGTATGCTCACGAACACTACATATGGTCCAGCGAACACCGCCCACGGAAGACCAGAACAGCCTCATCTGCCGGAAGTGTGACTACTCGACAGGTGTACTCCGCCCGTCCTGTCCGGAGTGTGGCGGCGATATGGTGTATGCGCCAGAACCCAGCGAATAGGTTCTGAAACATCTGGTTCTGGATAGTCCGGCCCCTGTCGGTCTGGGCCGGACAGCGGTGAGTATGCCTCAGATATGTCGCGGACAGTTGCGTTACTCGAAAAAGGCGGAAGGGGAAGATACTTCCCTACCCTGCCCGCATCTGCGTGTATGAGCACGTACACTGTTCGCGGTAGTTTCCCGGCCCGAGACGGCCCACAACAGTTCGAGAAGGAGGTTGAGGCGCCAAACGAAAACGTCGCTGAAGAGCGCGTTTACAGCGACTTCGGCTCCCAGCACAACCTCAAGCGCACGCAGATCACGATCGAGGAGGTGGCAGCATGATGGGCGGTGGCGGCGGTGGCGGCGGTGGCGGTCAGATGCAGCAGGTCGCACAGGAGATCGAGCAGATGGAGCAGGAAGTCGAGGCTATCGACGAGGAAATCGAGCGCCTCCGCGAGAAGCAGACTGACATCGACGAGGCCATCGAGGCCATCGAGACGCTCGACTCAGGGTCCACGGTGCAGGTCCCGCTCGGCGGCGACGCCTACATCCGCGCAACGATCGAGGACATCGACGAGGTCGTCGTCTCCCTCGGTGGCGGCTACTCCGCAGAGCGCGAGCAGGACGGCGCTGTCAGCACGCTGGAAACCAAGAAGGAGACGCTGGACGACCACATCAGCGACCTGCAGGACGAGAAGGCCGAAGTCGAGACCGAGATGGAGGAACTCGAACAGCAGGCCCAGCAGATGCAACAGCAGCAGATGCAGCAGATGATGCAACAGCAAGAGCAGGAAGACGAGTAAGGCCGCATGTTCGACGGACTGAAGGACAAACTCAGCGGGTTCACGAGTGACGTCGAGGAGGACGTCGACGACGACGCACTCGAAGCGGAGGACGAACCGGACGCCGACGAGGCGGATGGGGAAGCGCCCCCCGATCAGGCGACTGAATCCGATCCCGTGGCGGACGCGCAGGCGTCCGAAGGCGACACGGCGGAACCAACAGCCGAAACCGACCAGCCACAGGCTGATTCTGAACCGCCAGCCGCAGATTCCGAGGCGACAGCTGAGTCAGCCACAGCGTCGGCCACGGCAGTCGAAAACGCGGATGCGGTCCCCGACGAAGAGTCACACCCGGATGACGCCGCGGAGACCGAAGAGGACGCGGCGACCGAAGCCGAGTCGGAGTCTGACGAAGACGACGATGACGGCGGCCGCGGCCTCGCCGCGAAGGCGAAGCTTATGGCGACCGGGAAGACGGTCATCGAGGAGGAAGACCTGCAGAGCCACCTCGACGACCTCGAACTGGCGCTGCTGTCGAGCGACGTGGAGATGAGCGTCGCCAACGAGATTCTCGACGGCGTCAAGGAGAACCTCACGGGCCAGACCCGCCGTCGGCTCTCCAGCACCGGGAACCTCGTTCGAGACGCGCTCCGGGAGTCGCTGTACGATGTCATCAACGTCGGCCAGTTCGACTTCGACGAACGTGTCCAGCAGGCAGACAAGCCTGTCACCATCGTGTTCACCGGCGTCAACGGCGTCGGGAAGACGACCTCGATTGCGAAACTCGCCCAGTACTTCGAGGACCGTGAACTCTCGACGGTGCTCGCCAACGGCGACACCTACCGCGCTGGCGCAAACGAGCAACTGGAGAAACACGCCGAGAACCTCGATAAGAAGATCATCACTCACGAGCAGGGGTCGGACCCGACGGCGGTCGTCTACGACGCCGTCGAGTACGCCAAGGCCAACGACATCGACGTGGTGCTGGGTGATACGGCCGGCCGACTCCACACTTCCGACGACCTGATGGCCCAACTGGAGAAGATCGACCGCAACATCGACCCGGACATGACGCTGTTCGTGGACGAGGCGGTCGCAGGTCAGGACGCCGTCAACCGGGCGCGCGAGTTCAACGATGCGGCCGAAATCGATGGGGCGATTCTGACGAAAGCCGACGCTGATCCGCAGGGTGGCGCGGCTATCTCTGTCGCGCACGTCACCGGGAAGCCGATCCTCTTCCTGGGGACCGGGCAGGACTACGACGACCTCGACCCGTTCGATCCCGAGGAAATCGTCGACAGTCTCATCGGCGAGTAGGCCTCAGACTTCGCGGTTATTGTTGCTGCAATATCTGGGCTATGAGCAGCTATTGTCGACCCTGATTGTGGAGAACTTGGAGCGGCCGCGCGCTCTCGCCGGGAATGCACTGCGTACGATGCAGCAAATATCACCACATCAACGGAGGTGTGGTCGTTTTCGCCGACAGGAGCGCGTTGAAGTCGACCGCTGCTCATCATTAACTCACGCAGTATTGGAGCGTGACACTATGCATACAATCGAACGACGCGACGGGTCTGGCGATGTCGTGAATGGGGAAGACAGCGATGCCTGACGGACGCAACTGTCGGCAAGTCGCGCCGGCTGATGTCGCACCTGAACTCATTGAGCCGTTCCCGGGTGACTGTCGTCCCCCTGTTGACGAGCCACGGCTCGTAACTGACGGGGGTGAGCCGATGCCCGGTGTGCCAGGCGACGGTGACGACACCTGCGGCTGCGGGAGGTCCCGCAGGTATGGGGACTGCTGCAGGTACTGACCCGTTATGTTCACGGGTTATCGTGTCGCTAAACGGCGACCAACCGGGTTTTGACCGCGGAACGGGTGTCTCACTCACAGTGTAGGGCAGGGTAGCACGACCTGAGGACGCAGATACTATGCACTCGATAATCGCTCGGAAACAGTGTGCATAATTATACCCCGAGTATCGAACCACACCGTAGCACGTCGAAGATCGGGTGATCGAAGCGTATAACGGCCCGTGAACCGGTCGAAATACCGGAGTCGGGCTAATCAGGGTCTGAAACAGATTGTTTTGCCAACCGGCACACCTTCGGGTGTGGCTAATTCGTTCTGTCGCTGCTCCGTCAGACGCTTAGCAGGTCATTCATAAACTGCCCGGGTTCTCTCCGGGCAAACGCTATGGGACGACCCACATCTCGACGGAATGTTATCAAAATCGCAGGCGGCGCACTTGTGGCGCTTGCTGGCTGTAGTGACACTGGCGGTAGTACGGAGTCCGACGGCGGCGGTGCCGAAGCGCCGGGTACATCTACGGCAGCAGGGCCTGACGCGATGACGGAAGCCGGTACAGAGTCCGAGACAGACACTGCGGACCAGACCGAGGAAGAAACCGGACTGGATACCGAGACGGAACTGGGCGAGAACGAAACCGATGCTCTCGGAAACGAGACCGAGATGTCGGATACTGAAACAGATCTGCCCGGCAATGAGACCGGAGTACCGGGGAACGAAACTGAAATGCCTGGCAACGGGACCGAGGCTCCAGGCAACCAAACAGGCGTGCCCGGTAACGAAACGGAAATATCAGAGAACGAAACTGGGACGGCCGGAAACGAGACTGCGGTTCCGGGCAACGAAACTGACCTGCCCGGCAATGAGACTGGAACGGCTGGGAACGAGACAGGCAACGAGACGACCGAGAACGACACCGGAACGTAAGCCGCTGCCGCCGTGCCGGGCCTCGTTCTGCTCGGCCGGGTGAGATTGTTGCTACTCTCGGGCGGCCTCTACGGCGTCGACGAACGCCGCGGCCTGTTCGCGGACGCCGTCCATGTCGTCGTTTTCGATGGCCTCGTAATTGACCAGCGCCGAGCCTGCGCCAACGGCGACCGCGCCGGCATCGAAGAACTCGTCGACGTTATCGGTCGAGACACCACCGGTCGGCATAATCGGCACGTCACCGAGTGGGCCCTGCAGCGCGCCGATGTGGGCCGGGCCGACCGTTTTCGCTGGGAACATCTTCAGGATATCCGCGCCCGCTTCCATCGCGTCGGCGGCCTCCGTCGGCGTCATGACGCCCGGGATAGCGAGGACGCCCTCGCGGTTGCACACGTCGATGACGTCCTCGTTGAGGTTTGGCGCGAGGACGAACTCCGCGCCGGCTTCGATGACGTTGCGGGCGGCGGCGGCGTCCATGACCGTGCCGGCCCCGATGATGGCGTCGGTGTCGTCGAGTGCCTTGTCGACGGCGGCGATCATGTCCGAGCAGCGCTTCGCATCCGCCGTCAGCTCCAGTGCTGTGACGCCGCCCTCGTGGACGGCTGTCGCCACGTCGACCATCTTTTCCTCGGGAATCCCGCGCAGGACTGCCGTGACACCACTGTCGACCAGTTCCTGTTGTACCGCCTGTTTGCTCGTCATGGGCGCAACTGTGACGGGGTGGCTGAAAAGCGTGTCTGAACCGCCGGACCGCTCGTTACGCGTCAGGGTCGTACGGGCGCGCGATGTCGGTCGGCGGTGCGCCGACGCCAAGCACAGTAACTGATTCGTCGGCATCGGCGGGGTTGTGCGCGCGGTGCGGGCTGTCCGGTTCGGCGACAAACACCTCGTCGGCCGAGACGACGTACTCCCCGTCGGGCGTTTCGACGTGGAGCGTGCCTTCGAGCACGTAGAACAGTTCCTCGCGCGTCTCGTGGTAGTGGTAGGTCCGCGAGAGGTCTTCGCCGGGTGCCATCTCGTAGGTAGCCGCGTGGAGTGCGTGGAGTTCGGCGGCGTCGGAGATGCCGCGCCGGTCACAGGGGTAGTCCGCAGTTTCCGACAGCGACTCGGGGTCGATCTGGTGATAGCCCATATCGTCGGTGGGGGCGTCGGCGGGCAAAAGCGTGACCACGCTGGGGCATCAGGTGAACAGCCAGACGAGGAGCGAAAGCGTTCCGATGGAGACCACTGTTGATGTGAAGACATTCAGCGAAGCGAACGCCGCGTCGCCGCCGAGTTCCGTCGTATAGACGTACGTCGACACTGCCGTTGGGGTGCCGAGCATCACGACCGCTGCGCCCAGCGCCGTCGTGTCCATCGACAGCGAGGAGTACACCAGCCACGCCAGCGCCGGCATCCACAGCACCTTCAGCCCGACGACGCTGACGGTCTTCTGCAGGTCCGACACCGGGAGGTCCGTGTCGAGCGTCGCACCGATGCACAGCAGGGCGACTGGCAGCGCCAGTTCGGCCGGCGGGCCGAGCGCACTGATGAGTGCCTCCGGAACGGATAGCGACAGGACCGAGGCTGTGATGCCCGCCGCCAGCGCGATGAGTACCGGGTTCGTCACGAGTTTCCTGCACTCGCTCAGCAGCGAGGCGTCGCTCCCGTTGATGCGGACCAGCAGGAATACCGTCACCGGGACGTGGGTCACCGCACCGATCCCGAGGATGACGCTGGCGACGGCCGTCGCTTCGCTGCCCATCGTTGCCGCCACGAGTGGCAGACCGAGAAACCCCATGTTGCTGTGATACGACTGGACGACGGAGACGCTGCGGCGGTCGGCGGACTCCAGCCGACGGTGGACGAGCCAGCCCAGTGTTATCGTCAGCGCGATGATAACCCAGAACCCCCCCAGCAACGCCGGCGAAATGATTTCCTGTAATGGGCGGTCATAGGTGGACCGGAATATGAGTGCCGGCAGCGCGACGGTAAAGACGAGTGTGGTGAGGATATCCGTCCGTCGCTCGGTCAACAGCCCGAAATGGCCGGCGGCGACGCCGCCCGAAAGAAACGCGATCATGAATCCGAGCTGTCCGAGAACGGCCATGTTGTTCCCCAACCGGTTCGTCTTTTTGACCCTTTCGTCACGGGCAGAAACAGTATCAGCGGAGAAGCTGGAGAGAGTTCACAGAGAATTGGAACTGATTCTGAAGGATTTTTGAAAAATCTTCTCAATATTCCTCTCCCTGGTGAACTGTGGAGGCGGAGACAGCCTCCAGAGCACCATGACTGGAAGCGAACAATCGACACGGCGACAGGTTCTCCGGACAACAGCAGCCCTCGGCGTCGCAGGTGTTGGGCTGTCTGTGACTGGAGCAACTGCAGCGAACCCAGGAAAGGGAGATGAGCGCGGTGCGGGGAAAGAGTTTGGTCGTGTCTATGCGAACGACGTACTCTGGCGGACAAACGTTGTGAACGTCCTTGACGAGCGTCCCAACCCGGAAGACAAAATCTACTTCCTGCATGATGGAAGCAGACCGATCGTGGCTAACGAGAAGGTGAGCGCCGACCAACGCTCACCGTTCGTCTCCGAGTCAGCACCCGGTGACCGGGACTGGAACGGTGGGCAATGGACGCACTTCTCGGCAGAGGTGACTGACATTGCGGCGTTCAATGACGACGCACCGCTGGCAACCGATAGCGATATCCTAGACAAAGACTACATCAGCGTCACTCTCGGCCGCCCTGGTTTCGGCCCACCCGACTTCTTTGTCTGCCCACTGAACGGTCGCGCATAGCGACATCCCTACAACCACTTTTCTGATTGCTGTCGGCTCACGGCTCCAGGGGAGTCGGGCGCATGACAACAAGCCTTTACCCGCACCGTCGCGTATCTCGCGCCAACAATGGTACTCGACGATCTTGGGAGTTCACTCCGGGGGACGCTTGACGACCTCCGGGGGAAATCCCGGCTCTCTGAAGAAGACATTGAGGACATCGTCAAGGAGATTCAGCGGTCGCTGTTGCAGGCCGACGTGGATGTCGGGCTCGTACAGGACCTCTCCAACAGTATCGAAACACGCGCGCTGGATGAGGAACCGCCGGCGGGGACGACCCCGCGGGACTGGGTCCTGCGAATCGTCTACGAAGAACTGGTCGACCTCGTCGGCGAGTCGACCGAACTCCCGCTGGAAGAGCAGACGATTATGCTCGCCGGCCTGTACGGGTCGGGGAAGACGACGACGGCCGCGAAGATGGCGTGGTGGTTCTCGACGAAAGGGCTCCGGCCGGCCATTATCCAGACTGACACGGACCGGCCCGGCGCATACGACCAGTCCAAGGAGATGGCCGAGCGCGCTGAGGTGGACTTCTACGGCGACCCCGACGAGGACGACCCGGTGAAGATCGCCCGTGACGGGCTGGAAGCGACGGAAAACGCGGACGTTCGCATCGTGGACACGGCGGGCCGTGACGGCCTGAACGAGGAACTTATCGAACAGATCGAGCGCATCGAGCAGGAGGTCCAGCCCGACCGGGACCTGCTCGTACTGGACGCGGCGATGGGCCAGAGCGCCAAGAGCCAGGCCGCCGACTTCGAGGCGGCCATCGGCATCGACGGCGTCGTCATCACGAAACTCGATGGGACGGCGAAAGGTGGGGGCGCGCTCGCAGCGGTCAACGAGACCGACTCCACCATCGCTTTCCTCGGCTCCGGGGAGACGGTCAAGGACATCGAGCGGTTCGAGCCCTCCGGGTTCATCTCCCGACTGCTCGGGATGGGCGACCTCAAGCAGCTCACCGAGCGCGTCGAGCGCGCGATGGAGGAAACTCAGGAAGGCGACGAGGAGGACTGGGACCCCGAGGACATGCTGGAGGGGCAGTTCACCCTCAAGGACATGCGCAAGCAGATGCAGACGATGAACAACATGGGGCCGCTGGACCAGGTGATGGACATGATCCCCGGTCTGGGCGGCGGGCTGATGGACCAGCTCCCTGACGACGCGATGGACGTGACCCAGGAGCGGATGCAGGACTTCGATGTCATCATGGACTCGATGACGGAGGAGGAACTGGAGAACCCCCGTGTCGTCGGCCAGTCCCGGACCAAGCGCATCTGCCGTGGGTCCGGCAAGCCCGAGGAGCGGGTGCGTGAACTCCTCCAGCAACACAAGCAGATGGAGCAGATGCTCAAGCAGTTCCAGGGTATGGGCGACGGCGACATGGAGCGGATGATGAAACAGATGCAGCAGGGCGGTGGCGGCGGTGGCGGCATGGGCGGTATGGGTGGCGGCGGTATGGGGCCGTTCGGCGACTGACGCCGCTGCGTCGATTCGCGGAACGCGATGCGCGACGTTATTTTTGATGATCTATGTTCGAAATCCGGGCCAGAACTAAGGGTTGGCCCGTTCTACAGATGAAGCGAGCATGTACGAAATTGTCGCTGGGATAGACAAAAGTGAGGCTCGTGGGACCGCCATCGCTGAATCGATAACCGAGATTCCGATGGACGCCAGCCAGGTCCGTGTCACGCTGTTACACGACTTCGAGGAGAACCCTGAAGGCGCGTCCGTCGACCAGGTGGCCTCCGTGCGCCGGGCACGGGAAGTCCTCGAGGATGCTGGCGTCGAGGTGGCTCTGGAAGAGTCAAGCGGCGAACCGGCCGACGCGATCCTCCGGTTGGCCGACGAGCAGGACGTCGACATGATTGTCGTCGCCGGACGCAAGCGGACGCCGACAGGCAAGGTGCTGTTCGGCAGTGTCACACAGAGCGTGATTCTGGGCACGGACCGATCCGTGCTGGTCTGCAGCGGCGAAGAGGAGTAACGCCGCAGTCAGACGCCGTACACTTCTTCGACTCGCTCAACGAGCGGCGACGGGTCTGTCCGGCCAGTGATCCGTTCGACAGGCTCGCCGTCCTCGAACAGCACGACAGCGGGGGCCGCGTTGACCCCGACCGACTGACAGAACTCCGGGGAGCGCTCGCCGGCGATGCCGCCGACCGGGACGCCGTCCGGGAATGCGGCCAAAACGTCGTCTAACTCCGCTTTCATTGCTTCGCAGGGGTCACAGAACAGCTTCCACACAGTCACGACACACCGGTCGTGGGCGTCGACGAACGCCTCGTAGCTGTCGTCGTCGAGGTGTTTGACTCCCTCGGGGACCGGTGTTTCCGGCCCCAGTTCGGTCGCCATCTGTGCCATCGTCGTCAGTTCCACGGTGGTGTAGGAGTCGTCGACGTTCGACCGCAGGGTCAGGAACGTGGCAAACTCCTCGCGTGACACGTCGAGTTCGTCGACCCGCTGGGCCGCTTCAGTGGCCGAATCGAGGCCGAACACGTCGGCGACGGACTCGTGGAACTCCGCGTCGCCCATCGTCACGTAGGTGTCGTAGTACACCTCGCGGTCGGCCTCGAACGCTTCTGTCGTGCTGACCTCGTCTGTTTCCTCGTCGATGACGACGACACCTTCAGATTGCAGTGCGTCGAGCAGCGATTCGGGGGATTGTGTGTCCGACATTCAGACACCTAGGTACTTATCGCGGGTCTCTTGGTCGTTTTGCAGTTCCTCAGCGGGCCCTTCGAAGACCACCTGCCCACGGTCAAGCACGTAACATCGGTCGGCGATTTTCATTGCTGCGACGGCGTTCTGTTCGACCAGCAGTATCGTCGTCCCGTCCTCGCTGATACGTTCGATGGCGTTTTCGACAGACTCGATGATCTGTGGTGCCAGCCCCTCGTATGGCTCGTCGAGCATCAACAGGTCGGTGCTCTGGTGGAGCGCGCGAGCGATGGCGAGCATCTGCTGTTCGCCTCCGGAGAGCGTGCCGGCCTTCTGGGAGCGCCGTTCGTCGAGTCTCGGGAAGTACTCGTAGATCTCCGCCGCCGACATCCCTTCGTCGCGGAAATCGAGCTTCCGCCGCCAGGTGTTGGATTTGTTGCGGACGGTGTCCGCGAGGTGGAGGTTCTCGGCGACGGTCAGGTCAGTGAACACGCGCCGTTCCTCCGGGACCAGCGAGATACCGCGGACGGCGATGTCCTCCGGCGGAGCGTTGGTGATGTCCGTTCCGTCGAACTGGATCGCACCGCTCCGAACGTCAGGCGGCGTCGCCCCGGAGATACACCGGAGCGTCGAGGTCTTTCCCGCGCCGTTACGGCCCAGAAGGGCCGTGATTTCGCCGTCGTCGACGCTCATCGACACATCCTGGATGATGTGGCTCTCGCCGTAGTAGCCGTTGATGTTGTCCACGTCGAGTAGCGTCATTCCTCGACACCTCCCAGATACGCTTCCTGTACTGCAGGGTCGTTCTGTACCTCCGTCGGCGTCCCCTCCGCGATGACCGACCCACGGTTGAGGACGACGATGCGGTCGGAGATGTCGAAGACGATCTCCATGTCGTGCTCGACCAGCAGGAACGTCAGATCGAGTTCATCCTTGACGCGTTTGATGAGGTCGACGGTCGATTTCGTCTCGTCGGGCGACATTCCCGCCGTTGGCTCGTCCATCAGCAGCATATCCGGCTCAGCGGCCAGCGCGATGCCGAGTTCGAGCCGGCGCTTGTTCCCGTAGTCGAGGCTGTCGGCTTGATCCTCCCGCTCGTCGTACAGACCGACTGATTCGAGGACCTCGTTCGCCAGTTCATCGACCGCCGGGTAGCTGTTCTGATTCCGGAAGAAATTGAACCGGAACGAGCCGTGCTCGGCCGCCAGCGCCGCGATGGTTGCGTTCTCCTTGACGGTTAGTTCGGGGAAGATAGAGGCTGTCTGGAAGGACTTGCTCATCCCTCGCTGGACGACCTCGTGCGGGTCCATTCCGATGATGGAATCTCCCTGGAACGCGATCTCGCCGTAGCTCGGTTCGAGCCGTCTGGTGACGAGGTTGATGAACGTCGATTTCCCCGCACCGTTGGGGCCGATGAGGCTCACGCCCTCGCCCTGTTCTATCTCCAGATCTACCTCATCAACGGCCGTGAGGCCGCCGAACTGCTTGGTGAGCTGTTCCGTTTTGAGGACCGTCATTCGTCCTCACCTCCGACGACCATGTCACGAACGTAGTCGATACCGCCCCAGATCCCGTTGGGGAAGAGGATGACAGCGACGACGAACACAACGCCGAGGATGAGGTGCCAGAACGGGCCGAGTGTCTCGAACCCGCTGACGATGTTCTCGATGTACAGGTACAGCCCGGCACCGAACAGCGGCCCGAACAGCGAGCCGACGCCGCCGAGCACAGTCATGATGACGATACGACCGGATTCGGTCCAGTACAGCGACTGCAGGGGCACGTAGTTCCCCTCGATGGTGAACAGGCTCCCGGCGATGCCAGCGAAGGCCGCCGAGATGATAAACGCCATTAGCTTGTACCGCCAGACGTCCAGCCCGACGAACTCTGCCCGCCGCTCGTTCTCGCGAATCGCGCGGAACACGGTCCCGTACGGCGAATGGAGGATGCGGTTCGCCATCGCGACCGACAGCACCGTCATGACGGCCACGAACACGTACAGCATGTTGTCAACCAGCATCGACAGCGGGAACGGCACCCCGCCGTGGATGTCGATGACGCCCAGCAGGCTGCCGATGTCCACGGAGGTGAAGCCGTTCTCACCGTTCGTCAGGAAGGCCAGCGGCGAGGCCGCCAGGTAGAACGACATCTGGCCGAACGTCAGCGTCAGGATGGCGAAGTAAATCCCACCGCGGCGCAGCGACAGGAAGCCGACAATCCACGCCAGCAACACGGCAAACGCCGTGCCGGCGAGCAACACCAGTAGCGGCGAGCTGCTGACGCTCGCGCTGAAGATGCCGGCGGCGTAGGCCGCGCCGCCGAAGAAGACGGCGTGACCGAACGACAGCAGACCGGTGTACCCCAGCAGGATGTCGAACCCGACGGCGAAGATGCCGTAGATGAGCATCAGCGTCGCTAGCTGCGTGTAGCCGTCGAGGAAGTTGTTGAACAGGAACGGGAAGACGGCAACGCCCACGATGGTCAACAAGACCGTCGATATCTCTCGGTCGCGGAAGTCAGCCCATCGGTCCGCGAGGCCACCGGTGACCTCTGCATCCGTGTCGGCCGCCGCCGTGGCAGTCGCGTCGCGCGGTTCGTCACTCATGAGACATCCACCTCCGAGCCCAGCAGCCCCTGCGGACGCACCAGCAGGACCAGTGCTGCGAGCGCGTAGATACCGACCTGGCTCCAGGCGGCGTAGCCGGTCTGGATGAGGAGCACCTGCAGCGTGCCCAGCATCAGCCCAGCGACCACGGCCCCCTCTATTTTCCCGACGCCGCCGATGACGACCGTCAGGAACGCCGGAACTAACTGTTCAGTCCCGATGTTGGGGTTGACGTTAGCGAGCGGGCCGCCGACGACGCCAGCCACGCCGGCGAGTGCGGCACCAATGCCGAAGACGACGAGGTACGGTCGGCTCAGTTTGATCCCAAGCAGGCGGACCATCTCGCCGTCGAGGGTACCGGCCTGAACGATGAGGCCGAAGTCAGTGTACTCAACGAGTGCGTACACGCCAAGGACAAGCACTGCCGTAATCGCGATGACGCCGAGTCGCCAGCGCGGGAAGTTTCCCACCACGGGCAGCGCGATGGGACCGGATGCCCACGAGGGCTGTGGGAACGGCTGGCTGCTCCCGCCAAGCAGCGCCCGAAGCAGTTCCTGGACGATTATCGCGAGCCCGAATGTCACGAGAATCTGGTCAGTGTCGGGTCGGTCGTAAAACGCCTGTGCGATGAACCGCTCCATCAGTAGTCCGATAATGAACACGACAATCGGCACGATGACCAGTGCGGCGACGAATCCCAGTCCGATACCGTATGACTGGATTCCCCATTCCGCTAACTGACCGTTGTTCAACGGAACCTGTCCAGTTATGAACAGCCCCAGATACGCGCCAACGAGGTACAGCGCCCCGTGGGCGAAGTTGACGAATTTCAGCGTCCCGAGGATAATCGACAGTCCAACCGCGAGCAGGACGTAAATCGCACCCTGTTGTAACCCATTCAGCAAGATGGTGAGGATATCCGCGAGTAGCGTCACGTCGGATTCCCCCCACTGCACTCTGCTCGTACTATCTGCGTATTCCTAATCATGCTAGTTTTTGTGTATCAAGTAAGGCAACCTCATGCACTATAAATCATGAGGGGAACGGTCCCCTGTCCGGATTATGACCTATTCGTCGCCGTACTCGCCGAGTTCGCACTCCGCGGCCGGCCCGGAATCGCACGCGTATCCGACATCGTCTCGGGACGTGATCTCGACGATGTCGATGAAGTTCCCGTCAGACTGTTCGCTCGCTGGCAGCCCCTGAGCAACCGGAATGTCCCGCTGGGCCTGGTGGTCGCAGGCACGCATCGTCTCCTGGCCCATGCCGATGTTGCTGTACTCGTAGTCCTCCAGCTGGCGGATGACCTCCGGCGGGTAGAACGTGCCTGCCCGCTCGGCGGCGGCCGCGTACTGGAGCGTCTGCGAGTAGGCGAGCTGGGCCGGCCCGGACGGGACGCGGTCGTACTCGTCCTGGAATGCCTGCGTGAACGCGTTCGACGCCTCGTTGTCGATCTGGGAGTCCCAAGCGATCGTCCCGTAAATGCCTTCGATGGAGCCACCGGCAGCCTGTGCCATCGGGCGGTTGTACAGCGGGACGACCAGTTCCATGTCCTCGTCGATACCGGCATCGACGGCCTGCGAGACGGAGTTCGCGCCGTCCAGCCCGTAGTGGTTCAGGACGAGCACGTCCGCGCCGCTGTTTGCGGCCTCCGAGAGATACGAGGAGAAGTCGCTGGTTCCGAGCGGCGTCGGGACGCTATCGACTTCTTCCCAGCCGATTTCTGAGAGGAACTGGTTCATCGAGTCCTGCTGGGTCTGGCCCCAAGAGTAGTCGGCGTACAGTTGGTAGAAGGAGTTGTCTGAGCCGTACTCGCTTTCAAGCACCGGTGCGAGCGCCTGGCCGGTCATGTACGCGTTGAACATCTCCCGGAACCCGTACCGGGCGCAGTCTTTCCCAGTCGTGTCGTTCGAGTGGGTCAGACAGGCCATGAACATGACGTTCTCCGTCTGACAGAGGCCCTGCACGGCGATGGCCACTGCACTTGAAGAGCCGCCTGAGATCATCACCACGTCGTCTCGGTTAATCATCCGCGAAGCGGCCTGCCGGGCGGTGTCGGCGTCGGTTGCGGTGTCCCCGTTTACTGAGTCGACCGTGTACCCGAGGACGCCGTCGCCGCTGAGAGCCTCGAAGCTGTCCACCCAGCCACCCCCGTTATTGAGGTGTTTCTGGGCGAGTTCGTACGCCCGGAGTTCGTCCTGTCCCTCAGAGGAGTAGGGACCGGACTGTGGAACGTTGAATCCGAACGTGACCGTGTCGCCCTCGACCGGGAAGTTCCCGAGCGACGGGTAGTCGTCGCCGCCGTCGCCACCACCATCGCCACCATCGCCGCCGTCGCCACCACCATCGCCACCGTCGCCACCGGAACAACCGGCCAGTCCCGTCAGCCCTGCCACACCTGCGACGCCCGTACTCTTCAGCAACTGTCGTCGGTTGACCGAACTGCCATTAGTTGGCATGTTCCATACGGTGTCTGTATCTATCATAATAGTTTCGGTAGGTTAATCAACGATTTCACGTCTGTAGACCGACACATCCCGGATAAATGGCGATCCGTAGCGTTATTCCGATCTGAATGGTTTGTTATAGCATGGCGAGGACTATGGGATGGCGGCTACTCGTCCTCATCGTCGTCGTTACCGCCGGCTGTGGCGGGTTCGGGTTCAGCGACGGCGACGACCCGGTGACACCTGCTCCGGTGCCGACCAGTTCTGCGACCACCTACCCGACTGGCGTCGGCCCAACGGGCGTCACCAGCCCATCCCTCCTCGGCTCCGCACACGGGGACCGCCTCAACGGAAGCGGGTACACGGTGACGATGAACCGGACCGTCAGATATGCAAACGGGTCATTGCGGTCCCACCTTCGAGTCCACGTCGCGCTGGACGCGAACCGGACACACCTCGCTAACATATCTGTCCGTGGCCACGCGGCCCCGGTGCTCCTTGGTCGACCGCCGGCGACTGCGTCGTTCTGGTCCGATGGCGATAGGTATCTCCGCCGACTCGCGCGCGACAATCAAACGATCTACAACGAGTACGACCCGCCGGATAGCTACGCCGGAACGTGGCGGTACTGGGTTCATACCGCCGCGCTGAACGGCCGTCCTGCCGCCGACGTGACCCGGACCGTTGCCCCGTTCCACACTCGGACCCGACAGTCCCAGCAGCCAGATGGGACTGTCTATGTCATCAGGGGCGACCGGCTGCGGGAAAACACGACATCGACAGCGTGGACGAGCCGGGAGAACGCAACACTTGTCGCCCACGTCACTCGGTCAGGGCTCGTCCGCGACTACCGGACCGAGTCCACGACGGTCACGGACGGCGGCGACCCGGTCACTGTCACCAGAACTGTTCGGTTTACAGGGGTTGGGAACACGACGGTCGGGCCGCCACCGTGGCGCGACAGGGCCCAGTCGACTCCCGGCTGAGGGGTCGCCAGCGCTATCAGGGGGCTTTTTTTCGCTCGCCGTCCTTCGCCCTGCAATGACTGTCCGCGAGGTGGCACTCGAGGCCTACCGGGAAGCGCTACCGGTGCTGGCGCTCAGTGCGGTCGGCGGCCTCTTCGCGGGCGTTGTCCTTGGCGGCATGGACGCGGAGTTACAGGACGTTGCGGGACTGCTCGTACTCGTGCCGGCGCTGCTTGCCACTCGGGGGAACGTCTACGGCTCGCTCGGCGCACGTCTGGGGTCGGCGCTTCATCAGGGACTTATCAACCCGAGGTTCTCTTTTGACGACGACCGTATCAACGCCGCCGTCGCGGCGGCACTGGCAAACGGTGTCCTCATCAGCGGCGTCGCCGCGGTGATGGCTGTCGCCCTGCTCGCGCTGGTCGAGCGACCGTCGGCCCCCCTCACAACCCTCGTCGCCATTGCGCTCATTGCGGGCTTTGTCTCCGGGCTGTTGTTGACTATTGCCGTCGTCTCGGTCGTGTTCGTCGGCTACCGCCGTGGACTTAATCCGGACACACTGGCCGGCCCGGTCGTGACGACGACGGGCGACGTGGTCGGCATCGCCACGCTGTTGGGCGCGACCCGCCTCGTCCTCGCGCTGGGGGGTGGCTGAATGGCGGAGTTCGCCTCCCAGTGGTCGGTTTCGGGTATCGTCCGGACGATGTTTCCCATTCTGGTGGTGCTCACGGCAATCGAACTCGGGAGCGGTCTCGTCCTCGATACCTTCGAGGGAACACTGCTGCAGTATCCGTCGCTACTCGTGCTCGTTCCGGTGACAATCGGGATGGCGGGCAACCTCGGCAGCATCCTCGCGGCGCGGTTCTCGACGGCGTTTCACCTCGGCCTCCTGTCGTTTGCGGTGACTGACGACCGATTGGCCGGCAATGCGATCGCCACTGTTGCCCTCGCGGTGACGCTGTTCCCGCTCGTCGGCGCTGGCGCGTGGCTCCTCCAGGCCGTCATCGGCGGCACTGCACTCCCGCTCCGGACGGTCGTCCTCGTCGCACTCGTCAGCGGGAGTCTGCTGGCGGTGCTGGCTATCGTCGTCACGACGGTGACGACCTACGCCGCCTACCGATTCGAACTGGACCCAGACGACGTGGTCATTCCCGTCGTCACGAACGTCTGTGACGTGCTGGGCGTGGTGGTGTTGTTCGGCACTGTCCGTGTGCTCGTGTAAGGCGTCAGCGTCGGCGCTTCGGTATCCGCTGTCCAACACAGCCACCGCTGCCCAGCAGCCACCGTCCTGAAATCGACCGACGCTATCGATGGGCATTTGCGGGCCAGGGTCGTACGTTTCAGCGTGCAGTCGCTCGTCGCCGCAGTGCTCGGCCATCCGGCAGTCGCTGTCCTCGGAGATGTCGCTGTCCGGGTCCTCCGTATCACGTTTTTCCTCTCCTTTGGCGTGTTCCTCGCCGAACTGGCGGTCGCGTTCGGGCTGGTCGAGAAGATCGCCGTCGTCTCGCGCTATCTCACGTCGCCGACGAACCTCCCGGACGAGGTCGGGACCGCTATCCTGACGACGACGGCATCGACGACCGCCGGCTACGGCATGCTCGCCGACTTCCGGGAGTCCGGCGCGCTGTCCGACCGCGCGACGATAATCGCCGTCACCATCAACACGTTCTTTGGCTTCGCTCAGCACATTATCACGTTTTACGCGCCGATACTCATCCCGATTCTGGGCTTTCGCGTCGGGGTGCTGTACGTCGCGACGCGGGGACTCATCGCGCTGGCAATTACGCTGACTGGCATCGCCGCCGGCGCGGTCCTGCTGGATGCATCTAACGTCGACCGGCCGACCGCCGGTGCGGGCCCGACCCCGGACGGCGGGACCGCTGGCGATGCAGCCGACGTGTTCGACGACCGTCCGGAGACCCGTCGAGCGGCCGTCAGGGCCGCGTTCGACGCGACCACGGACAAAGTTCGGGACATCCTGCCACGGCTAGCGGCTATCTACGCCGTCGTCTCGCTACTGCTCGCCTACAGCGATGAACTGCTGACACTCATCGGTAGTAACGGGGCGTCTGTGACGACTGCCGCTGACGGGTTCGCCGGGCTCCTTGGCTTGCCCGGCGCGGCCATCCCTGTTATCGCCGCCTACGCGCTCGATACGACCTCGGGGGCGACGGTCATCGCACCGCTCATCCGGAACGGGACCTTCTCCGCCCGGACCGCCGTGGCGACGATGCTCGTCGGCGGCATCATCTCGTTTGCCGTCTCGACGTTCAAGCGCTCGATCCCGTTCCAGTACGGCATCTGGGGTCGGGAGTTCGGCTCGAAAGTCATCGTCGTTAACACGGGGCTGAAAATAGTCTGGATCGCGCTGGCGCTCGTCGTCTTACTGTAGTGCGGAGCCGGTGGCCCCGTCAGTCAAACGTGTAGGCCATCATCACTTCGTCGACCTGTTCGCCGTCGACGGTGTAGTGGTTCCGCCGGATTCCCTCGGTGTGCCAGCCGTGGTCTTCGAGGAACACCATCGCGTTCTCCGTGATCGCCGGCACGCTGTTGTACAGCTTCCGGTAGCCGTTGGCTTTCGCCCAGTCAAGCCCGCGTTGCATGAGCTGGCTGCCGATGCCTTGGCCACGCTGTTCCTCCCTGACACCGACGGTGAGCTGGGCCGTCTCGCGAAGCTTGTCCAGCTGCGGGATGTCGAGGTGACACCAGCCGATGACCGCCTCGTCAACTGTCGCGACGAAGAACACTCTCGATTCGACTGTGTTGTGCCGTGTGACGGCATCCTCGTACAGCAACTGTTCGGCGACGCTCTCGGCGACAACGTACGTCCCGTCGCTTGAGACGTTCCGAATGGTCTGGACGAGCCCTTCGAAATCGTCGTTGTGGGCCGGTCGAATCGTGTACGTCAGCCCGTTCGTGGTGTGTTCCTCGACTGAGCCGACATCGAGCGCCAGCGTCAGTGTCCCACCGTCGTCCTCGATGTACCCCTTCGACAGAAGGTGCGTCAGGGCCTTCTCGAACGCTTCGGGAGAGAGGTCTACCATCTCACGGACTCTATGCCGTGCCGCCGTCCCGTGTCGTTCGACGTACTGGTACACCTCCATCGCCGCGCTCGTTTCGAATGTCGGCCGTTCGACAGCGTCCATACCGGGTGTATCTACTAGCAGATTATTAACAATTGTTATTTGGTAACACGAAACAGGAAACGTGGTGGGAGTTCTCCCGGACTGGTCATAGTCGAATGTGATGGGTTGTGCCTGACTATCGGCTCAGGCCGTGTCCGGAATCGGGTCAGAGATGACAACGGCGTCGCCCTCGATAACGCAGTTCCCCTCTGAATCATCGACGGCTGTGGCCAGGCGGAACCGGTTGTCCTGAATGCGTTCGACGACCTCACAGCGGGCCGTGACCTCCTCGTCGATGTCGACGGGTCCCTGATAGCTCAGTTCTTGCGAGAGGTAAATCGTCAGTCCAGGGAGCCGCGCCAGAGCCGCGCTGATGATGCCGGACACGAGCGTTCCGTGGACAATCCGGCGGCCGAACCGCGTTCCGTCCGCGAACGTCGCGTCAAGGTGGAGTCTGTTCGTGTCGCCACTCGCTTCGGCGAAGGCCTCCACGTCAGCCTTGGATATCGTCTTGCTGAACTCGACGTGGTCACCCACGTCGATACCGTCGGCAGTCCCGTAGCTCTCGAACGTCCAGTCCTCGTTCTCGTACAGCGTGTCCGGCCGGGTGAACCGCTTTTGCTGGGACTGGTCGCTGGACATTCTCACCGCCCGAGAGAGGTGCGGGATGTAGTCCGAGAGGTCGGTCGTCGTGACGATGCCGACGAGTGACCCGTCCTCGACGACGGGCAGCTTCTTGATATTGTTCGTCCGGAGTCGGTCGACGGCCGCTTGCATGTCCGCGTCGGGGGCGACCGTCACCAGTGTCTCGGCCATCACGTCGCCGACTGACAGCGCTCTGGTATCTCCTTCGGCTGCGGTGACGGCGACGATATCGCTCTCCGTAATGATACCGACGCAGCTGCCGTCGTCCTCGACAACGAGCGAGCCGATGTCCTCGTCGCGGAGGCGCTGGGCCGCCTCAATGACCGGAGCGCTGGGACTGATGGTTTTGACAGGTGTCCGCATGATTTCCCTGACTGGCAGCGGGACGAGCATTGTACCGAGACCCAGACATGGCAGACGTATAACAGTCCGCCCGGCGACACCGCCACGCTTGTGTCGCCGGCCGCTAACATCTGTGTGATGCGATGGGGCGTGTTCGGCGTTGTCGTTGTCCTCGTGGTCGCTACTGGCTGTAGCGGGTTCGCCGGCTCGCCGTCGCAGTCGGCAGGGACCGCCGTCGACAGTCAGCCGGCAGTCAACGTTCCGGAGTCTACCGTCACCGTGACGGTCACGGCTGTCGTCGACGGTGACACGATACAGGTCGCCTACGAGAACGGGACCGGTGACACGGTCCGGCTCGTCGGTGTCGATACGCCCGAAGTCCACACGGAAAACGACCCCGCGGAGTTCGAAGGTGTCCCCGAAACTGACGACGGGGCATCCTGCCTCCGCGGGGCCGGCACGAACGCGTCGTCGCTCGCTAAACAGCGGCTCCTTGGCGAGACGGTCGGGCTCGCGTTCGACCCGAACCTGAACCGGCGCGGCTACTACGACCGACTGCTGGCCTACGTTGTCAACGACGAGACGCTGTTCAACTACCGGCTTGTCGAGACCGGTCACGCGCGTGTGTACGACAGCGAATTCGAACGAGCCGAACTATTCTACGCCGCCGAGGAGGCCGCCCGTTCTGACCGGCGCGGGCTCTGGCGCTGTACGGACCCGGGCGAAGTGATTCGAACGGCTATCGCCGATGGCGGGACTGAGAGCGCCAGCGGCGTCGAAATTGCGGAAATCCACGCCGATGCGGCAGGCAACGACAACGAGAACCTGAACGACGAGTACGTCACGCTCACGAACACCGGCGATGCGACCCTCGACCTCTCCGGGTGGACGGTCAGCGACGCTGTGGGCCACCAGTATATGTTCACAAACCTGACCCTCGACTCGAACGGCTTGGTAACTCTCTACACCGGCAGCGGCACCGACACTGAGACAGAGCGGTACTGGGGCCGGAACGGGGCGGTCTGGAACAACGACGGCGACACCGTCATTGTCAAGAACGCCAGCGGCGAGACGGTCTTTCGACAGTCGTACTGACGCTGTCACGCCGCCACGGCAGTATAAATCAATCCAGTGCTAACAGTACCCATGACCATCCGCCGGCTGACGCCAGCGCCACGGGCGGTCGACTGGGGGCTGTTTGCGGCGGTGGCGACGCTGCTTGCCACTGGTGTCGCCACCATCTTCGCAGGCATCCCCAGCAGCGCGTGGATAATCGACCTCCACGCACTCTCTGGCGTGGTCCTGACGCTTCTGTTGCCGGTGAAGCTTCGTCGTGTCTTCCACCGTGTCGCTCCGTCGCGGCTGACCGGTACTCGTGTCCTCTCGGTCGGTCTGGCCGCCGTCACACTGGGCGCGCTCGGCACCGGCGTCTGGTGGATATTCGGCGGCACGCTCGACCTCGGCCCGTGGGGCTTGTTTCACCTCCACGTCGCGCTCGGCCTGCTGGTCCCGCCACTGCTACTGGTGCATCTCCGCGCGCGGTTCTACTCGCCGGCACAGGCCACCCAGGACGGCCGCCGGGACGTTCTCCGGTACGCTGGCTTGGTGACCGCGGGGGCGCTCCTCTGGCGAGTCCAGGGGCCGGTCAACGACGCACTTGACACGGCCGGCGCTGACCGCCGGTACACCGGGTCACGGGAGGAGGGGACCGACGACGGCAACCGATTCCCTGTCACTAGCTGGGTCGCCGACGACCCGGACCCGGTCGACGCGGCCGATTGGTCGCTGTCGGTCGCCGGCCGGGTCGCCCACGAGGCAAGCTACGTCGCTGGCGACCTCTCGCCGGACGCGACCGAATCGGCGGTGCTTGACTGCACGAGCGGCTGGTACTCCGGTCACGAGTGGCAGGGCGTTCGCGTCGGCGACCTGCTCGACGCCGCCGACCCCGACGACGCGGCGGCGTGGGTCCAGTTCCGTTCCGTCACCGGCTATCGCTGGAGCCTCCCGCTGTCGGAGGCCCGCGATGCTGTGCTGGCCACCCACGTCGACGGCGAGCGCCTGGCCCACGGGCACGGCTACCCGCTCCGACTCGTCGCGCCCGGCCGTCGAGGGTTCCAGTGGGTAAAATGGGTCGAGTCAGTGCGAGTCAGCAAGCGCCGCGAACTCGGGGAGTGGCTTGCGATATTCGTGAGCGGACTTTGAGTTCGTCCGAGCCCCTCAGCGGCAGCACGGTCGCCGCTCCTTGTGGCCCTTCCCCTCGGAAGGCGGCGGTTACCTGTAGTACATAGCTGCTTCGGACGGGTTTCACTCCGCTGCACTGTCGGTCCTCGCTGACCCCCGGCCCAGCGCAACACTGCGCTGTCAGCGCTCGAAAGAGCAGCTTACCGCTGTAGCTGTCACTGAAGCTACCACTAACGAAGTACCGCTGCGCAATAGCAGGAGGCATGAACTGGCGGCACCCCGCTCGATTTGCCGGTCCGTCGAACACCGCCGTCGCCCTGTGGGCGGTCGCCGTCGCTTTTTTCGGCGTCGGCGACCTCGTCACGACGCTCATTGGCTACAGCATTACTGGCGTGACCGAACTTAGCCCCGTGGTCAAACTACTGCTGGAGGAGCACGCGGTGCTGGTGCTGACCGGCCTGAAAGCCACCGTGTTCGTGGGCTTTTTCGCCGTCTGGAAGTACGTCTTTCGGCCGTATTCCATCGGCGTCCCACTTGGACTGGCGCTACTGGGCGTTGCGGTGACAGCGTGGAACACCGGCATTATCCTCACGGCTGTACTGGCCTGAGCCCCAGCGGTCGGCCGCTCCCAGTACCCGTGGTGTTCTGTGCCGGCAGTCACGCACGCTATACCAGCGCGTCGATAGAATCCCAGAGGTCTGGCCCGCCGTCATCGCCCGACTCGTAGTGAATCGGCACGAAGCCCGCGTTGCGTGCGCCCTCGACATCGGTTTCGTACTCGTTGCCGACCATCACGTACTCGTCGGCCGGCAGCTCCTCTCGGACCCGGTCAAACGGTGCGCTGTCGGGCTTGTGTGCGCCGACCTCGTAGGAGGCGACAAAGAGGTCGAACAGGTCGGTCAGCCCGTGATGGTCGAGCTTGGCGACCTGCCGCTCCCGGATACCGTTGGTGACAATCGCAAGCTGATTGTCAGCGGCAAGTGCGGTCAGGCTGTCCCGGGCTGCGTCGGGGACGGTCGTCGATGCGAACTCGGTCTCCCTGAGTGTCTCGACCAGCGCGTCGAGGTCTGTGTCGGCCCCGGCCGCCTCCACGACGGCGGCCATCGACTGGCGGTACGGGTCCGGCTCCAGCGCCTCGAAGACCGTGTAGAACGCCTCCTTGCTAACGGCCCGGAGCTCGTCCGTGTACTCGATACCGTGGGCCTCGATTGCTCTTCGGACGATGTTCTTGTACGGCTCCGGATAGTGGACGACCGTGTCATCGAGGTCAAAACAGATGGTCGTCGTCATGTGTCCTCGTCGTAGACCGGCTGGCCGTCCTCAGTTGGCGGCGCGACGTAGTCGATGTACTCCTCGGCCGTCGGTTCGGTGACGGTCACGTTCACGTGGATGTCGCCCAGTTCCGAGGGGTCACCGACCGCGAAGTTGATTCGCCCCTCGAACGCTGCTTGCTTTTTGACATCGAACGCGAAGGTGTCACCCTCTAGGTTGTCGAAGAAGACTGACCGGGCCGTATCTAGGATCTCCCGCCGGTGGAGCAGCTCGGAGAATCCGTCCATCGTGTGCACCTCCGCAACGAGTGCGCCCTGCTGGTGGGTCGGGTCGGCCTCCGGGAAGAGATTTCGAACTGCATCCGCGACCCGGTCGGTTACTTCGGTGTCGTTGACGGGGGCTTCGATTCGGATGTCGACGGAGTAGACGGCGCTCATTGGTTGAGTGCCTCCGGGCCGTCCCGAATCAGTGTGCGAACGGTCCGCTGGAACGCGGCCAGCGTCTCCGTGTTCTCGATAGTCACGTCGGCCAGCTCCATGGCCTCGCCCATCCCGAACCCGAGTTCCCGATCGTCGCGGTCCTCGAGCGACTCGCCACCGTTTTCCGCTGCGGTGTCCCGTCCGCGAAGGTCGAGCCGCTTGGCCCGCAGTTCAAACGGAGCGTCTATCTCGACGAGCAGGAATGCGTCGCCGAACGCCGATTCGAACGCTTCGACCTCTACGTCCGACCGGATACCGTCGACGAGGACGGTGTCGTTCGATTCGAGTTCCGCCTCGATCATCGGTAGCGAGTGCTCGGCGATGGCGGCGGGGCCGTTTTCTTCCCGAAGCGCCTTCGCGACTGTTCCGTGGTCCGTTGCGGGGTCGAGCCCGCGGTCACGGCACTCTTCGCGGATGACGTCGCCCATCGTCACGACCGGTACGTCCATCTCGGCGGCGACGTTCGCTGCCTCGCTTTTCCCGCTGCCCGGCAGCCCGACGATACCGATAACTGTCATTGCCGGGCGTAATCGAGCAGCGGGCAAAAGCCCTCCCGTTCGGATCGGTCTTCACCGTTCGCGGACAACGACGAACTCCGCGAGGTCGCGCAGGTACTCCATCGACTGGGACTCCGGGGCGTCGATGGTCGACAGCGACTCGAGGGCGGCGTCGGACTCGGCCCGCGCTCGCTCGTTTGCCTCCTCGGTCGTCAGCTCCGTCACTTCCACCAGCGACGGTCGCTCCATCTCCGCGTCGGTCCCAGCCGGCTTGCCCAGGGTTTCGGCGTCGGCCGTCGCATCGAGTACGTCGTCGCGCATCTGGAAGGCTACGCCAACCCGTTCAGCGTACTGACCGACCGCCTCAACCGTGTACGGGTCCGAGTCAGCGGCAATCGCCCCCAGCTCTGCCGCAGCGCGGAACAGCGCCCCGGTTTTCCGGCGAGCCAGTTCCATGTACTCCTTCTCGTTGGAGGGCTCTGCGACCAGTTCCATCGCCTCGCCCTCGCCCAGTTCGACCATCGACTCGGAGACGGTCTGCATGGCGCGCTCGTCCGTCGAAAAGAGATTGAACGCTTCGCCGAGTAGGCCATCGGAGGCGATGATGGCCGGGCCGTGGCCGAAGGCCTCCCAAGCGGCCGGGGACCCCCGGCGGAGTTCTGACTCGTCGATGATGTCGTCGATGACCAGCGAGGCGTTGTGGACGAGTTCGATGCCGACTGCGAAATCGACGGCATCGGCCGGCTCCCCACCCAGCGCCTCACACACCAGCACTGTCACCGTCGGCCGCACTCGCTTCCCCCCAGAAAGCGCCACGTGGCGCACTTCGTCTGCGAGTTCCTCCGGCTCCACGCTGTCGAGAACCGCCTCTAAGCGCTCCTCGACCCGGTCGCGCCGGCGCTCGAGATACTCCATTACCGCTCCCTTAGGACTACCATAAAAAGTACCTTGTCACCCACGATTCAGTGTGTAGCGGCTACTGGAACTGCTCGATGAGTGCCGGGACGACCTCGAATAGGTCGTCCTGGATGCCGTAGTCGGCGATATCGAAGATCGGCGCGTTCGGGTCGGTGTTGATGGCGACAATCGTATCCGAGCCCTTCATCCCGGCGACGTGCTGGACGGCCCCGGAGATGCCGATGGCGATGTACACGTCCGGGGTGACGACCTTCCCGCTCTGGCCGACCTGGCGGTCCTTCGCCAGCCAGCCGTTATCGATGAGCGGCCGCGAACCCGACACCGTCGCGTCCAGCGCCTCAGCGAGGTCGTGGATGATATCCAGATTCTCCTCTTCCTCGATCCCGCGGCCGACAGACACCAGTACGTCGGCGTCGGTGATGTCGATATCGCCACCGCCGACCTCCTCAAAGCCCTTTACCGTGGACCTGACGGCGCTCTCGTCGATGGTCGCGTCGAACGCCTCGATTGCGGCGTCGCCGTCCGTTTCAATTGTCGGCCATTCGGCCGGGCGGATGGTCACGGCCGCCTGGTCGGCGTGGACGTCGATCGTCGTCTCGACTTTCGAGCCGTACAGCTCTCTGGTAGCGGTGAGGCCGTCCTCGGCGTCGATGTCGACCACGTCGGTTACGAGCGGCCGGTCCAGTCGGTTGGCGACTACCGGCGCGTAATCGAGGCCGTTGACGCTGTTGGGCATCAGGAGGACGGTCGGGTCCAGCCCCGTGGTCAACTGGGTGACAACCTGCGTGTACACGTCGTGGTTGAACTCCTCGCCGATGTCGACAGTGTGGACGGTGTCGACGCCCTCACGGTTCAACTCCGCCCCGAACGCTTCGACATCGCCGCCGATGACGGCGGTGTGTAGCTCGCCACCGAGTTTGTCGGCGAGATCGCGACCGGCTGCTAACTGTTCCAAGCTCACTGGTCGGAGCTCCCCGCGCCGGTGTTCGGCGATAGCGAGGACTGACATTAGCTGGTCACCCCCTTCTCCGCGAGCAGTTCAGCCAACTCGGTCGCCGTCTCTTCGGGACTCCCCTCGAACACTGTCGCCTCGCCCTCAGTTTCAGGCTCGTACAGCGAGGTCTGTTCGAGCGGGCTTTCGATTTCGGACGCGTCGAGGCCAATATCTGCTAGGCCGTGCTCCGCGAGCTCCTTACTCTGGGCCTGCCGGATGCCCCGAAGACTCGCGTAGCGTGGGTCGTTGATCCCGGTCTGTATCGTCAGTACGGCCGGAATCTCGATGTCGGTGAGTTCCTCGACGCCGCCTTCCAGTTCCCGGTGGACGCTGGCAACACCCGCCTCCAGATCGAGGTCAAGATCGTTGACGACAGCGCCCCACTCCATGTCGAGCTTATCGGCCAGCGTGACACCGGTCGCCCCGAACCCGTCGTCGGCTGACTGGACACCGGTCAGCACCAGATTGGGGTCTTCCTCGGCAGCGACGGCGGCCAGTACTTCGGCCTTCGTCTCGGGGTCCAGCAGGCCGGCGTCGGCGAGTGCGTCGTCCCAGACACGGATCGCACGGTCGGCCCCTTTTGCCAGTGCCTGCCGGATTGTCTCATCCGTCTCGGACGGGCCGACGGTGACAGTGACGACCTCGACATCGTCGTGGGCCTCCTTTATTTGGACGGCCGCTTCGACAGCGTACTCGTCCCACTCGTTGAGGTCGGCTGTGACGTACCGGTCGTCGATAGCGAGTCCGTCGATTTCGAACTCGTCGTCGACGGCCGCCACCTCCTTTACCGTGACAAGGATTTTCATACTCGAACTCCGACCGGACAGCGAATAAACGTTTTCGAACCAGAAACCACGCCCGGCTTGTTTACACGGCTCAATTGAATCCACAGACGGCGCCGGGATAGGTCGTTAGAATCACGGGTATGAAGCGGGAGAGTAATGTTATGCACAACACCCTCTTCCGCTTCGTGAAGCAAGTGGCTTCGCTCGCTCAAAAGCTTACTGACGCTGCGCTGATGGAACTGAGTGATCCAGCCGGCAACGGGTTTGCCGGCTGGAAGCACGCAGTCTTGCTCTATCTGCGCGAACACATGAGCGCGGAGTACGAGGAAATCATCGACTGGGCCGAAGAGATGGAACGTGTTCGAGCGGTATTGAATCTTCAACGCGGGGAGTTTCCCGCGCCTTCGACGCTGTGTAAGGCGTTCAAACGGGCATCGATGACTGTCTGGCGACAGCTGCTCCGCCGGTCGGCGGAGCTGCTGGACCAGAATGGTCACGCCGCAATTGATGCCACCTACTTCGACCGTCAGCAGGCATCGTCTCACTACTTGCGACGGATTGATCGTTCCGTCAAAACGATCCAGACGACGTTTCTCGTAGATACAGCTGAGGGAGCAATTCTTGACTTACACTGCAGCACGAAGTGGCCTGACGAAACCAAGATCGGCCCGAAGGTCGCCCTGCGGAACGCGGGCGACCTTCGAAGCTTGGCCGCTGACAAAGGCTATGATGACATGAGCTTCCGTGAGGAGCTTCGAAACGCCGGGATTCGTCCGCTGATAAAGCACCGTGTTTTCGCTCCTTACGATCACGCACACAACGCCCGAATAGACGACGAGCTCTATGGTCAGCGATCACAGACCGAGTCCGTCAACTCCTCAATCAAGCGCTCGCACGGCTCCGCCGTCCGAGCGCGTGACTGGTTCCGCCAGTTCCGGGAGATAACGCTCATAGCCGGCGTTTACAACGTGGAGCAGGCAATTGAACGCTGAAACGCCGAAATTCGCCGGATTCAATTGAGCCGTTTACACTCACCTGCTCCGGGTTACTCGTCGAAGTCGGTGATGTCCTCATCCGGGAACGAAATGAGGTTCTCCCGACCGATACGGAGCTTGTCGATGCGGCCCTCTTCGTCCATCGATGAGAGTAACTGCGACACCTTCGCGTTCGACCAGCCGGTCTCAGAGACGATACGGGCCTGTTTCATCCGTCCGCCGTTCTCTTCGAGGAGCCGCTCGACGCGTTCCTCGTCGCTCAGGAGTGCGACATCGACATCGTCCGAGGTTCCGGTATCGCTCGCTCGCGCTGCCGTCCCGGTGCTGTCGTCTCCGTCGTCGTTCTCGGCTCCAACCGATGGTAGTGCGTCAGTGTACCCCGTTTTGAACATGTAACCGACGGCCCCGACGAGCAGCACCATCAGTATGACCCCGCCGATCCAGGCCGAACCGATGCCGCTGAAGATCGACTCCGGGGCCTCCGTTGGCGTTCGAGTATCCGGTTGTTCCCCAGTGTACACAACGGACAGGTACCCTGGCTCGAACGTCCGTTGCCCCTCGAAAACTAGCTTTCCGTCGTCGACGGCGCTCGGGGCGCTTTCCACCCCGTATCCGGACGGTGGTGAGATGACGAATCGCTGGTCGGCGGTCAGTGTCCCAAACCACGTGCCGTCCGTGGAATTGAACGCGTTCCCGACGACGATGTTCTCGTCGGTGACGACCGCGAAGTTCGTCCACGTGAATTCGAGAATCAGCTGTCCCTTTCGGTCTGACACCTCGTACCGACGTTCGACATCGGTGATCTCCATCTCGCGACCGGTAACCGTACTGGCCTCGTCTTTAGCCTCCCGGAACGCCGGCAGCCACACTCCCTCGCCGTCCTCCTCCGCGAACTGCTCACCGGTGTCTCTAAACCACTCAGTCTCAGTCTCGTCAAGCGCATAGGTGTCCGTTATCGTCCACTTGGCGTCGCCGTTTGACTGTATCTGGAGGGCGAACGTCGTGTTCTCCGCGACCGGTGCCGGTGTCCCGGTCGTCTGTTGGGCGGGAATATCATCCGTCGCCGCCGCTGTCGCAAGCGGCGGGGTCGCCAACAGGGCAAACAGGACAAGGAGGAGGAGGGCACCTGAAACCCGCGGGGTCATTCTCGTTCACCGATGAACGTTCTGGGGGCAAAACCCTTTCCATCCAAGAATAAAACGTCAGCGGACGCTTTGAAAGGTCTCGTGCCTTCTCAGGCAATTATTGAGATATGGAGAATGGGGAGATTTTTGTACGGTGGGTGAGTATTCATCGCTGATGCGTCCCCTCCCCGCAGTCGGTGTAATCCTCCTCATGGTCGTTTCCGTGGCTGCCCCGGTGACCGGGTTCGCTCCGCCGGCCCAGACCGCTGGGGGCAGCGACCAGTTACCACAGGTCACGCCCGTCGACAACACGACAAACCATCTCGCTATCCCGGCCAGTGACGTCAGGTCAACGACGTACAACCGGTCCTCGATCGATGTCGGCGTCGCGGTTGCGGCCGGGTCCAGTGACCTTCGGAGCGATTACGCGACGACAACCTTTGAACGACAGTTCTTCCAGCAGGACAGCGAGACTGCCCGCGACCGCCTCGTCGACGAGACACTGACCGATATCGAAAGTCAGCGAACGAGTCTGGAACAACGGAACGAGGCCGCTATCCAACAATACGCCAATGGTGTAATCACCGCGACTGAGTTCCTGCGTCAGCTGGCATTGATCGACGCTGAGTCCCGCCAGTTGGCCACCCGACTTGACCGGATCCGGGCGACCGCTGGCACCGCACCGGACTACTCACTCTCACCGGCTCAGCGCTTCCGCCTGGAAAACAACAGGGGCGTGCTCAAGACGTATCGCGGCCCGATAAGCCAGCGTATCAGTGCTGAAACCGCCGGTGAGACTGAGCCGAATGCGGTGTACGTCGAAGCATCACTGGAGGGGTATATGCTGTCGACGGTCTCGGACGGCCAGTACACGCGCGAGACGTATCTCGGTCAGGACCGCGAACAGACGGCAGTCGACCAGTTCGCACAGACTAACGACTCCCTCGGTGCGGTCAACACGCGGGCGGAGAACCTCTATCCGTGGCTCTACAGCGAGCAGTACCCGTCCGTTCAGACGTACGGCCGGAGTGCTATCTACCAGATTCAGGCCGACCATCCGAACGGACGGCTGACCGCGTATCTCGACGGCGGCACGGCAAATGTTTTCTACGAAACCCAGACCCTCGACCTGACGACGGTCGACCGGTCGGAAGTGGCGACAAACGTGAATCAGTCAGTTCGCGTCCGAGTCCAGCAGTCCTTCGAGTCCGGACCATTGCTCGTCACAGTCATTGACAACAGTACGGGCTCTACGGACGATGCGACCGTCAAAATAAACGGTAAACGAATCGGCACGACCGGCACAGACGGCGCCCTCTGGACGGTCGAACCTCGTGGGGAGTACACGGTTACTGCTATCACACAGGACGGCGACCGGGTTCGAGTGCCTGTCAGTGGGTTGGTGTAGCGACGCAGGAACCGTGGGACTCGCTGTTATTCGGGCACTTCTGCAATCGTTGTAATCGCACGCGGACTGCCCGGGCGGGACTGTCAAACCACCTTTTTCCGGCTCGGGTGACCCTTGGTCACCGCTCGCCGAAAAAACGTGGGCGAAAAAGTGGCCACTCGCTTTGCTCGTGCCCGAAGCGATTACTCGGGTACTTCTGCAATCGTTGTGATCGCACGCGGACTGCCCGGGCGGGACTGTTGAATGTGATGTTCGAACTCCTCGTACCCGGCCTCGGTGAACATCCGGTCAGCCTCCTCCTCGTCGTAAAACAGCATGATAGCATCGGCCATCTTCTGGAAGACAGTCGAGTTTGGATAGTCGGGGCCGACGATGAGGACTTTGCCGCCGGGCTTGGTCAGTCGGCGACACTCAGCAAGCGCGTCGACGGGATTGGGCCAGTACTCGATTGACCCCGAGGACCACACCGCGTCGAAACTGTCGTCCTTGAACGGGAGTCGTTCGGCGTCACCGAGGTGGTAGCGTACGTCGCCGAATTTCCCGAACTTCTCGAAAGCCTTCGAGAGCTGGTGGGGGCTCTGGTCGAGCCCGTACACCGTATCGACGCGTTCGAGCAGCCCCTCAGTGGCGAAGCCGGTGCCACAGCCGACATCGAGGACCTTGTCGTCGGGCGAAAGGTCGAGCATTGCGATCGCCTCGTCGCGCATCCGTTCGTCCCAGATGAAGGGGTTGATCTGGTCGTACACCTTCGAGAGATACTTGTAGAACGTCCGCGCGCGGGCTTTGTTCTCGAGGACTCCCATTACTGCCAGCTTAGGACTTGGCGGTCATAATTCCCCGGATTTCGGCCGCTGTATCACACGGGGAAACTTCGCAACTACCAAATAGCCGCTCTGGCAACGCTCACATGATTAGAGAATGCCACGGCCAGAAGTTCTTGACAGGATACAGGAGGCCGAGCAGGAGGCCGACGAGATCGTCGAAGAGGCCGAACAAGACCGCGAAGACCGCATCGCGGAGGCTCGCGAGGAGGCCGACGAGATCCGCGAATCCGCGCGAGAAGAGGCCGAGGCGGCTGCCGAGGACCGTCTTGAATCGGCTCGCGAAGAGATCGAGGCCGAACGCGAGCAAATCATCGAAGACGGTGAGAGCGCTCGCGACGACCTCGAACAGCAGGCAAGTGAACAGATCGACGAGGTAGTCGAATACGTCACAGACCTGTTTGAGGAGGCGGTGCATGCTCAGACCTGAGAAGATGTGCCGCGTCTCGGTGACGGGGTCGAAACGCGCGATGGAGCAGACTATTGAGGCCGTCCACGACCTCGATATGCTCCACGTCACCGAGTATGATGGCTCCTGGGACGGATTCGAACCGGGGAACTCGCTTACCGGAACCAACGAGGTTTCGGACAAGCTTGTCACGGTTCGCTCGCTACAGTCCATTCTGGACGTCAGTGAGGAGGACGCCGGCCCAACCCGAGTTGTCACCGACGAGGCGATCGAGGAGCAACTCGACGAGGTTCGGACAGCGGTCAACGAACTCGACGACCGGCGTGACGATGTCCGGGACGAACTCCGGGCTGTTGAGGACCAGATCAACACGATGGCGCCGTTCGTTGCGCTGGGCATTGATCTCGACCTGCTCCGTGGCTACGACTCGCTGTCAGTCGTCGTCGGTGAGGGTGACAGCGACGAGATCGAGGCCGTCCTCACAGAGAGCGACATCGGCACGTTCGAGTTGTTCACCGAGGACAGCGTCGTCGCCGTGTTCGCACAGGCCGACGAAGACGCCCTGCAGGACGCACTGGTTGGGGCGACGTTTTCCCGGCTCGAAGTGCCAGAGGGCGACGGCAACCCGACATCATATCTCGAAGAGTTGGAACACGAGAAACAACAGCTCGAATCGAAGCTCTCGACAGTTGAGGACGAACTCAACGAACTCCGCCTCGACCACGCCGGGTTCCTGCTCGCCGCCGAGGAGAAACTGGCTATCGAGGCCCAGAAGGGTGAAGCGCCACTCACCTTCGCAACGACGGAAAACGCCTTCATCGCTGAGGGCTGGATTCCGAACGAGCGCTACGAGGCGTTCGAGCGGGCCCTTTCGAGTACTGTCGGCGATGCTGTCGACATCGACCGAATCGAGATTGCCGAGTACAATAGTGAGGGGCACGCGGAGTCTCACGAAGAAGTCGAGCGCGAGGGCGGCAACGGCGGCGAACCCGTCGGCAGTTCCGTCGACGCTCCTGAGCCGGAGAGCGAGAGCCAACCGCAGGAGACCGTCGCTGACGGCGGTGTCATCACGATGGGTGACGACGCGCCGCCGGTTATTCAGGACAATCCGAGCGGTGTCCGGCCCTTCGAAGATCTCGTCGAGGTCGTCAACCGACCGAAGTACGGCGAGTTTGACCCGACAGTCGCCTTCTTCCTGACGTTCCCGGCCTTCTTCGGGTTCATGATCGGTGACCTCGGCTACGGGCTGTTGTATCTGGCGCTGGGCTATGGGCTGTACTCGAAGGTCGACAGTGACGTGTTGAAGAGCCTCGGTGGCGTCGGTATGTGGGCTGGTGGGTTCACCGCGCTGTTCGGTGTGCTGTACGGCGAATTCTTCGGGCTTCACCAGCTTGGGGAAATTGTCTGGGGTGGCAGTCCGCCGATGCACAAGGGCCTCCAGCCGACCTACTCCGGCTACGCGCTGGCCTGGCTGACGATGAGCCTGCTCGCCGGGACGGTTCACCTCGCTGCGGGTTGGATCTTCGACTTCGTCGAGAACCTGAATCACGGCCTCTGGGACGCGATCACCGAGAGCGGGTCCTGGCTGCTGATGCTATTCGGCCTCTGGGCGTGGGTGTTCTCCGGCGCGAACGGCGCAGCACCTGACTTCCTCTACACCGCCGAGGCAGGAGTCTTCGCCGGGAACCCGTACGCGTGGGGCTTCACGGGACTGCCAGCGATAAACCTCTTCACGATTCCGGGACTGGGCGCGCCGTTCTCGGCGTGGCTCATCCTCTTCTTCGCTGGTCTCGTTCTGCTGGCGCTTGCCGACCCAATTGAGGTCGTCGAGTTCCTCAACGTGCTCGTGAACGTTCTGTCGTACACACGACTGGCCGCTGTACTGCTGGCCAAGGCAGGGATGGCTTTCGTGGTCAACCTGCTGTTCTTCGGCGCCTACTCACACCACGGCGAGTTCCACTTCCTCATCGGGCACGGGCCTGAGTGGGCGATCTCCGAATACGGTGCGGAAGCGATTATGTTCCCCGGGCTCATTCACTCCGGGATCGCCGCTGCGCTGGTCGGCGTCCTCATTCTGGTGATCGGTCACCTGCTCGTGCTGGTGCTCGGCATCACCAGCGCCGGACTGCAGGGCGTCCGACTTGAGTACGTGGAGTTCTTCGGCAAGTTCTTCGAAGGCGGCGGGAAGCGGTACAACCCGTTCGGCTACGAACGCAACTACACGACTGAGGACTGATCGCGCGCTTCCTTTCTTGTCGGGCTAATTGTCGCTGTTTACTGCCGGTTTTGCCAATTGCGTCGCGGGTGTCGACTGCTACACGCTCACAACCGACTACAGCTGAGCCCCTAAACCGCCCGAACAGCACGCTGACGAACCGTTTTGGGAAGCTTTATGAACTACGTGGATTCACATACGCCTGTTCGGACACGAGCAATTCCAGAGACTACACATCCATGATCGAAACCATCGCACTCCTTGTCAACGCAGTACTGCAGGAAGGTACCGCCAGTGCTCCAGCTATTCCGGCTTCAGCCGGCGCAGCACTCGCAGTCGGACTCGCCGCGCTCGGTTCGGGGTATGCGGAACGTGGGATCGGGGCCGCCGCCGTCGGCGCAATCGCAGAAGACGAGAGCATGTTCGGCCGCGGGCTCATCCTGACAGTCCTGCCGGAAACGCTCGTCATTCTCGCGCTTGTCGTCGTCTTCGTCGTCTAACAACACTCCGTTTTTTCCAATAATGAGCCTTCAAACAGTCGTAGAGGATATCCGCGACGAGGCCCGCGCGCGTGCTCAGGAGATTAGCGACGCGGCCGACGAACGTGCCGAGGAGATTATCGCCGACGCCGAGGCTGACGCCGACCAGATCCGCGAGGAACGCGAGGCTGAGGTCGAGCGGACCATCGAGCAGGAGCGGGAGCAGCGACTCTCCTCTGCGAAGCTCGAGGCCAAACAGGCTCGACTCAACGCCCGGCGTGACATCCTCGAAGACGTTCACGGCGACGTCGAGGACGCGCTTGCGGCCCTCGAAGGGGACAGACGAGAGGAACTGACACGCGCACTGCTTGACGCCGCTGTCGATGAATTCGACGACAGCGACGAGCTGTCGGTGTATGGCCGTGCGTCGGACCAGTCGCTTCTCGAGGATGTACTCAATGACTACGACGGCGCGACGTACGCCGGTGAGCGGGATTGCCTCGGCGGCGTCGTCGTCGAGAGCAACGAGTCACGAGTCCGTGTGAACAACACGTTCGATTCCATTCTTGAGGACGTCTGGGAGGACAACCTGAAAGCAATCAGCGACCGCCTGTTCGAAGACCAATGAGTTCGCGAACGGGAACGAGCGGCCAGGGAAGCAACTACGAGTACGTCATCGCACGGGTCCGTGCCCGCAGTGCGTCCCTGTTCGACGATGACGACTACCGGAAGCTGGTCCGCATGGGGACGGGCGAGATAGCCCGCTTCATGGAGGAAACGGAGTACGAGACCGAGATGAACGCGCTCGGCTCCCGGTACGACGGCGTCGACCTCGTCGAGTACGCGCTGAACCGCAATCTCGCGAAACATTTCGACGACCTGCTTCGCTGGTCTGAGGGCGCGCTGTACGACTACATTGCCCGTTACCTGCGGAAATTCGACGTGTGGAACGTCAAGACCGTCATTCGCGGGCTCTACTCGGACGCGGAGCGGACCGAGGTCGAAGACGACCTCATCCGGGCCGGCGAGTTCAGTGACCGACGTATCGAGGACCTGCTGAACGCCGGCTCTATCGAGGAGGTCGTCGAGCAACTCGACGACACCATCTTCGGTGACACGCTGGCCGAAGCGTTCGACGTATACGAGGAAAGCGGCGTTCTCGTGCCGCTGGAGAACGCGCTCGACCGCGCGTTCTACGAGACGCTGCTGTCGGGGCTTCCGGATAACCCAGAGATCGACAGCCCGACCGGGCTGTACGTGGAGTTCTTGGAGACGGAAGTCGACTTCCGGAACCTTCGGAACGCGCTCCGGCTGGCCCGAAGTGGCGCGGACATCGACCCCTCGGAGTACTTCATCGAGGGCGGACAGCTGTTCGACGCACAGGAGGTCGCACAGCTGTCGACGAACCTCGACCAGCTGGTCAGCGCCGTCCGCGAGAGTAAGTACGGCGACGACCTCGACCAGGCACTGTCGGCGCTTGAAGAAGCCGACAACCTCATC